>CAVOVY010000004.1:0-321924 GCA_963699975.1 uncultured Gammaproteobacteria bacterium | reverse complement strand
CGAGGCCGACCAGCGCATGCAGCGCGTGTTCCTGCGGCCGAAATGCAGCAGGGCGAGATAGTAGCCGGCGACGCCGAGCAGGCCGAGGCCGACGACGAGCATGCCGGTGATCGCGCCGCCGCGAAAGGCGACATCGAGTGCGGCGGCGATGCCCGAGCGCGCGGCTTCGGCCGTGCGCACATTGGCTGCAACCGACACGTTCATGCCGATAAAGCCGGTCAGGCCCGAGAGGATCGCGCCGATCGCAAAACCAATCGCGGTGGGCCAGTTGAGGGCGAAACCGATCACCACGAATAGGACTGCGCCGACCATCGCGATGGTCGTGTACTGGCGATTAAATAGGCGCGCGCGCCTTCCTGGATCGCCGGCGGCGATCTGCTGCATGCGTTCATTGCCGGCAGACTGGGCTCATGATCCAGCTGCGCGACCAGACGCCGTAAATGATCGCCAGCAATGCACAGGCTGGTGCGATCCAGTAACCGTATTGTTGCAAAACATGCATCCTCCCTCGGAAAATCAGGCAATTCGCGGATAAACCACATTGGGTGCGACGAAACGAGACGACGAAGTATAGCGGGAGCGCGGCGGAACGCCAGTTCCGGACGTGAAAGTACGTTGGCGATCCGCGTCTTTTGACGGCCACCGCGGCGGCTAGACCGTCCCGCGCGGCCGATTCACTTATCCGCGATGCTGTACGCCGGCAGTTTCTTCTTTACCAGCACGCGCTTGAGCTGCGCGTACTTCGGCAGACCCGTGGTTGGCGTCATACGGCGGCATGTCCTCGCCGCGGATCAGCGGTTCGAAATAGCGTGCGCGCGGCGGCGGTGATGCCGAAGCCGTCGCGCGTGATGAAATTCTTCGGCAGTTTCTTTTCGATGTTCGCGATCTTCGTGATCGGCGCCGGCTCGATCTTCCACTTGAACGGCGTCGTCGACAGGCGCTTGATCACCGGCATCTCCGCATTCCTGCCGGCCAGCGCGTATTCGACCGCGGCCTTGCCGACCGCATAGGCCTGCTCGACATCCGATCTTGGAGGCCAGATGCCGCGCCGAGCGCTGCAGATAATCCGGCACGGCCCAGTGGTACTTGTAGCCGAGTTTGCTCTTGACCAGTTGCGCGATCAGCGGGCCGACGCCGCCGAGCTGGGTGTGGCCGAACGCGTCGCGTGCTGCCCGCCTCGGCGAGGAACTTGCCCTCGGCATTCTTCAGCGCCTTCGGAAACCACGACCGAACAGTAGCCGACGCGTTCGACGGTCGCCTCCACGCGTGCCAGAAAAGCGGCTTCGTCGAACGCCACTTCCGGAAACAGGATGATATGCGGCGGCGCGTCCCTGCCCGTCGCGGCCAGGCCCGCGGCCGCGGCGATCCAGCCCGCGTGGCGGCCCATCACCTCCATCACGAACACCTTGGTCGAGGATTCGCACATCGACGCGACGTCGAGGCTGGCTTCGCGCGATCGACACTGCCGTGTATTTGGCCACCGAGCCGAAACCCGGGCAGCTATCGGTCACCGGCAGATCGTTGTCGACCGTTTTCGGCACGCCGATGACCTGCAGCGGATAGCCGAGCTCCTCGCCGATTGCGGAAATCTTCAGCGAGGTATCGGCCGAATCGTTGCCGCCGTTGTAGAGAAAGTAGCGGATGTCGTGCGCGCGCAACACCGTCGATCAGGCGCTCGTAGCGCGCGCGATCGATCTCCAGCGATTTGAGCTTGAAACGGCACGAGCCGAACGCGCCGCCCGGCGTGTGGCGCAACGCCGCGATCGCCGCTGCGGTCTTCCTTGGACAGGTCGATCAACTCCTCGCGCAGCGCGCCGAGTATGCCGTTGCGTGCGGCGTAGGCGCGGATCGCGATGTCTGCGGCAGGTTTCGATCACCGCGCAGGCGGTCGTGTTGATGACCGCGGTGACGCCGCCGGATTGGGCGTAGAGGAGATTGCCTTTGGCTCATAATGCGGGACACCGTGTGCGGTTGCAGGTTTGACTAACACTGCGGCTGCCGCTAGCTTAACCCGGCGCTCAAGGTCGCGAGTCTAGCCGATCGCGCACGCCGCGCTGAAAAGAGCCGCGATCTTTCGCGCCGGTATGTTCGCTGGATAAACTCAAGACGCCTATGCGCATCGTTTTCTTCGGCCCGAACGGTTCGGGCAAGGGCACCCAGGCCGAGCGCTCAAGAACGCGCTGCAGATACCGCATATTTCCACCGGCGATCTGCTGCGCGCCGCGGTCAAGGCCGGCACGCCGCTGGGCCTGAAGGCCAAAGAAATCATGGCCGCCGGGCATCTGGTATCCGACGACATCGTGCTCGGCATGCTCGAAGAACGCCTGCGCGAGCCCGATGCGCGCAACGGTTTCATCCTCGACGGCTATCCGCGCAATCTGGCCCAGTGCAGCGCGCTCGAAGCCTTGCTTGCGCGCCTGAGCCAACCGCTCGATGTCGCGATCAAGCTCGACGTGCCCGACAGCGCCATCCTCGCGCGCTGCGAACTGCGCTTTCAGAAAGAGCACCGGCCCGACGACGATCCGGCCATCGTGCGCAAGCGACTGGATATCTACCGCGAACAGACCGCGCCCGTCGCCGAGCATTTCGAACAGATCGGCAAGCTGCGCCATGTCGACGGAGTGGGCGAGGTCGACGAGGTGTCGCAGCGCATATTCGCTGCGCTGCCGCTTCAATCAAACACCGAGGTCGCGCGCTAGCGCGGCGATCACTCCTCCTTTCCCGCCGGCGGGAAAGCGCAAGGGGTGAGGGCGCAGTCTCGGACGCACGCGATGCCACCCCTGATCCTCGTTATCCGCGATATTCTGCTGCTGCGGCGCGGCCCGCAGGATCTGCCCTATTCCCCGCCGACGCTGGCGGCGGTCGTTACGCTCTGCATCGTCGTGCAGATCGGCGCCGCCCTGATTGCGCGTCAGGCTTCGCTGGGCGGCGTGCTCGGCGGTGCGCTGCTCTGGCTCTGCTTCACGCTGCTGACCTTGAACTTGCTGTTGAGCATGCGCGGCCTGCGCAGCCGTTTCGTGCAGACGGCGACGGCATTGCTCAGCTGCACCCTGGTCTTCGCCGTGATCAGCATGCCGATCGCCCTGCTCGCGGGCGAGCCGCCGGCGACGCCCGAGCAGCTGACCTCGCTGCAGTTGGTGCTCGGCACGATCGCGCTGCCGCTGCTGATCTGGAAGGTCGTGGTCGATGCGCACGTGTTTCGTCACAGCCTCAACCTGCCGTTTGCCGGTGGCGTGCTGATCGCCGTGCTCTGGGTTATCGCCGCCCTGATATTGAGCGGATTCGCCGGCGCGCCCGCCGCCACATGAGCGTCGCGCGATGAAACTGCACATCCTCGGCATCTGCGGCACATTCATGGGTGGCGTCGCCGCACTGGCGCGCGAGCTGGGCCATGACGTCGCCGGTTCGGACCAGAATATCTACCCGCCGATGAGCGATCAGCTCACCGCGCTCGGCATCGCGCTGCAATCCGGCTATCGCGCCGAGCATCTGGGCAGCGCCGATCCACAACAGGTGCCTGACCTGGTGATCGTCGGCAACGCGCTGTCGCGTGGCAACCCGGCCATCGAGTACATGCTCAATGCGCGCCTGGCGTATGCCTCCGGGCCGCAATGGATCGGCGAGAGCCTGCTCGCCACGCGCCGCGTATTCGCGGTCGCCGGCACACACGGCAAGACGACGACGAGCGCGCTGCTGGCCTGGATACTCGACGCCTGCGGCCGTGCGCCGGGATTTCTCGTCGGCGGCGTGCCGGAGAATTTCGGCGTCTCGGCACGATTGGGCGGCAGCGATGATTTTGTCATCGAAGCGGACGAATACGACACCGCATTCTTCGACAAGCGCAGCAAGTTCGTGCACTACCGCGCGCAGATCGCGATTCTCAACAATCTCGAATACGACCACGCCGATATTTTCCCCGACGTGGCCGCGATCCAGCGTCAGTTCCATCACCTCGTGCGCAGCGTGCCGGGCAACGGCCGGCTGATCGTCAATGCCGAGGATGCGCGCCTTGCCGAAGTACTGGCGATGGGCGCGTGGTCGCCCATGACCACGTTTGGCATCGAGCAGGGCGAATGGCGCGCGCGCCTGATTGCGCCCGACGGGTCCGCGTTCACGGTGCTGCGCAACGGCCATGAAGCCGGCGTCGTGTGCTGGCCGCTGATCGGCCGGCACAATGTGATGAACGCGCTCGCCGCGCTCGCGGCCGCGGATGCGGGTGGTGTCGATATCGGCAAAGCGCTTGCGTGCGCTCGCCGATTTCCGCAGCGCCAAACGGCGCATGGAACTGGTCGGCGAGAGCGGCGGTATAAAAGTATACGACGACTTCGCTCATCACCCGACCGCGATCGCAACCACGCTTGCCGGCCTGCGTGCGCGCGTCGGCACGGCGCGCATTCTGGTCGGCATGGAGCCGCGCTCCAATTCGATGCGGCTCGGTGCGCACGCCACGCAACTTGCGCCGAGCCTTGCCGATGCCGACGCCGTGGTTTTCCTGCAGCGCCCCGAGCTCGCCTGGGATGCCGAGAAAGTCACCGCGGCATTGAGCGGCCGCGGGCGCATCGCAGCGACGGTCGCTGCGTTGATCGCGGCGCTGCACGAGCAGGCGCGTGCCGGCGATCACGTGGTCTTCATGTCCAACGGCGGCTTCGACAATGCGCCGCGGCGGTTCGTCGACGCGCTGCAAGCGCAGCGTCACGTTTCTGCAGCGCCAGCCGGGCAGTAACGGGCGCACCGACCGCGCCGGCGTAGATTGGCGTCCAGGCAACTTCGCGGCGCGCGTTCGACCCTCCTGCCACGAAACAGATGCATTGCTCGAAGTAGCCGGCCATCGCTGCGTGGCGGTTTCCCCGGCGATGCTAAACTGCCCGCGATGGCGATCGGGCCGACAACAGATATTCCGCTGTTTCCGCTCAGCACGGTCCTGTTCCCCGGCGGTCTGTTGAACCTGCGTGTTTTCGAACGACGTTATCTGGACATGGTGCGCGATTGCGCGCGCGGCGGCGACGGTTTCGGCGTCTGCCTGATTCTGCAGGGCAGCGAAGTCGGCGAACCGGCGATGCCCGCGGCGATCGGCACGCTTGCGCATATTGTGGATTTTTATACTCTGCCCGACGGCCTGCTCGGCATCCGCGCGAGCGGCGGCCGGCGCTTTCGTGTCGACCGTTCGCGCGTGCGCGACAACGGGCTCGCGCATGCGCTCGTGCAGATATGGCCGGACGAGCCGAATGTGTCGATCCCGCCGGAATTTCTGCTGCTGGTGACCATCCTCGAACGCTTGCTGGAGAAAACCAGCGGTCCGCACAGCAAGGCTGCGCGCGCCTGCTTCGACGATGCGGCCTGGGTCGGGTTTCGCCTCGCCGAGGCGCTGCCGCTGGAAAATTCCGAGCGCCAGCATCTGCTGCAGATGATCGATCCGCTCGAAAGGCTCGCGCAACTGGTGCATTATCTGCCGCGGTTTCAATCCGCCTGAATCTCTTCGGTCGCCTCCGGTAATCAGCGCATGAGCACACTGCAGGGCAAGACCTTGTTCATCACCGGCGCTTCGCGCGGCATCGGTCTGGCGATTGCGCTGCGCGCCGCGCGCGACGGCGCGAATGTGGTCGATCGCGGCGAAGTCCGCCGTGCCCAATCCAAAATTGCCGGGCACGATCCACAGTGCGGCGGCAGCCGTCGAAGCGGCCGGCGGCAAGGGTCTGGCGATCAAATGCGATATCCGCGAGGAAGACGAAGTACGCGCCGCGGTCGAGGCGGCCATCGCGCATTTCGGCGGTATCGATATCCTGGTCAACAACGCCAGCGCGATCTGGCTGCGTGGCACGCTGGATACGCCGATGAAGCGCTTCGACCTGATGAGCCAGGTCAATATGCGCGGCAGTTTCCTTTGCGCGCAGATTTGCCTGCCGCATCTGTTGCGGGCGTCCAATCCGCATATTCTGACGCTTGGCGCCGCCGCCCTCGCTCGAACCGAAATGGTGGGCACCGCATACGGGCTATACCCTGGCCAAGATGGGCATGAGTTTCGTCACCCTCGGCCTCGCCGCCGAATTCGGCGCGCAAGGGCGTCGCGATCAATGCGCTGTGGCCACGCACGATCATCGCCACCGATGCGCTGAACATGATTGCGGGCGTCGATATCTGCGCGTTGCCGCAAACCCGAGATCGTCGCCGATGCCGCGCATGCGATCCTGACGCGCAGCGCGCGCGGATTCTCCGGCAGGTTCCTGCTCGACGAAGATGTACTGCGCGAAGCAGGGGTCAGCGATTTTTCCATGTACGCTGTCGATGCGACAAAAACGCTGTTGCCGGACCTGTTCCTGGATTGAGATTCTACAGGCAAGAATAGATAAAAGTGGAGAATGTAAAAATGCGCTATCTGCACACCATGGTCCGCGTGCGCGACCTGGATGCCTCGCTGCGCTTCTATTGCGAGGGTCTCGGGCTCGTGGAGACGAGGCGCCAGGAAAACGCCGTCAGGGCAAGTTCACCCTCATCTTTCTCGCAGCGCCGGAAAGCCTCGATGCCGAAATCGAACTAACCTACAACTGGCCCGCCGCCGGCGACGCGACGGAGGACTACGGCTCGGCGCGCAACTTCGGCCATCTCGCGTTTCGCGTCGCCGATATCTATGCGACCTGCGCGCATCTGGCGGCGATGGGCGTAACGATCAACCGGCCGCCGCGCGACGGGCATATGGCCTTTGTGCGCTCGCCGGATCTGGTTTCCATCGAGTTGCTGCAGGACGGACATCTGCCGCCGCGGGAGCCGTGGGCGTCGATGCCGAACGTTGCAACGTGGTAGCTTTTCCCAGCTTTGCCTTTGCTCGTCATTCCCGCGAAAGCGGGAATTCAGCCCTTGTTTTTAATTCTTGTCGATACGGTGCCGGAGCAAGAACTGGATTCCCGTCTGCGCGGGAATGACGCAATCATTCGACAACACCCGAGTCCTTGCATGCACACAACCGCCGACCTGCTCGCTTCAGGCAAGCGCTATTACGTCCCGGTCTACAAGCCGCGCGAGGTCATCCTCGAACGCGGTCAGGGCTCGCGCATCTGGGATCGCGACGGCAAGGAATATATCGACTTTTCCGCCGGCATCGCGGTTAACGGTCTCGGCCACAACGATCCCGACCTCGTCGCCGCGCTGACCGAACAGGCCGGCAAGCTCTGGCATACGAGCAATGTGTTTTATTCAGAACCGCCGCTGCGCCTGGCCGAGGAACTGGTGCGCGCCTCGCGTTTCGCCGAGCGGGTGTTCCTGTGCAACTCGGGCGCGGAGGCGAACGAGGCGGCGATCAAGCTGGTCCGGCAGCTGGGCCGCGGCGCAGGGCCGTGCGCCGGAGCGGCGCGTGATCATCACGTTCCGCGGCAGCTTCCATGGCCGCACGCTTGCCACGGTCACCGCGACCGCGCAGCCGAAGTATCAGGAAGGCTACGAGCCGCTGCCCGGCGGATTCCGCTACGTCGATTTCAACGACCTGGCGCAGGTCGAAGCGGCGATGGCGCGCGGCGATGTCGCCGCGGTGCTGGTCGAGCCGATCCAGGGCGAAGGCGGCGTGATGCCTGCCGCCGTTGGCTTTCTGGATGGATTGCGCGCCCTTTGCGATCGTCACGGCGCGCTTGCTTGCACTCGATGAAATCCAATGCGGCATGGGACGCACCGGTGCGCTGTTCGCGCACTGGCAGGATGGCATCGTTGCCGACATCGTGACCCTGGCGAAAGCACTCGGCGGCGGTTTTCCGATCGGCGCCATGCTGGCCGGGCCGAAGGTCGCCGAGATGATGCAGTTCGGCGCGCACGGCTCGACCTTTGGCGGCAATCCGCTTGCCGCGGCGGTCGCGCGCGTGGCGTTGCGCAAATTATCGTCGCCGGAAATCCTCGCCAACGTCGCACGTCAATCGGCGGCCTTGCGCGCCGGTCTGGCTGCGATCGATGGCGAGTTGAAGCTGTTCACGGAAGTGCGCGGCCGCGGCTTGATGCTCGGTGCCGTGCTCGGGGAAAAATACAGCGGCAAGGCTGGCGCGATTCTCGATCACGCCGCGCAGCAGGGCCTGTTGCTGTTGCAGGCCGGCCCTGACGTGCTGCGCTTCGTGCCGCCGCTGAATATCGATGATAGCGAAATTGCACAAGGGCTGACTCGGCTGGCGCTGGCGTTGCGGGATTTCGCTCGGGCGCAGCGCTGATTTTATCCGGCGCCGCAGGGCTGGACGCGGCGCGTGCCGTGCAGATGATTCGGCAGGCTTCAGCTCAATGCCTGCGCGAGATCGGCAATCAGGTCGTCGGGATGTTCGATGCCGATCGAAAAGCGCAGCAGATTTTCCGGCGAAACCGGAGCAGGCCCCTCGACCGAAGCGCGATGTTCGACCAGCGATTCGCAGCCGCCCAGAGAAGTTGCGTTGGTGAACAAACGCAGTTTCCCGGCAGCCGCGAGCGCGGCCGCGCGCCCGCCGCGAATGCGCGCGCTGAGCATGCCGCCGAAGTCGCGCATTTGGCGCGCCGCAATGGCGTGATTCGGATGCGCTTTCAATCCCGGCCAATGCACTGCTTCGATGCGTGCATGCGCGGCCAGAAACTCGGCGATCGCGTGCGCGTTGCGGCAGTGCCATGCCATGCGTGCAGGCAGTGAGCGCAGGCCGCGCAGCGTCAGCCAGGCGTTGAACGGCGCCAGCACGGCGCCGCGCACATGACGTGCATGCGCAATGCTTTCGTGCAGCTCGTCGCGCTGCGCGAATATCAGCGCACCGCCCATGACGTCGCTGTGGCCGCCGAAATATTTTGTGGTCGAGTGCATCACCACATCGGCGCCGAGCACGAGCGGTTGCTGCAGGCAGGGCGTGGCAAACGTGCTGTCGACCGCGAGCACCGCGTTGGCACGATGTGCGATTTCGGCAATCGCCGCGATATCCGCAATCTGCATCTGTGGATTGGACGGCGTTTCGATCCACACGCAACGCGTCGCCGGTGTGATCGCCGCGGCGACGGCCGCCGCGCTCGTCATGTCGACCGGTTCGACGCGGATGCTCTGGTGTGCGAGAAAATCGCGCGCAAGCACACGCACGCCGTGGTAGACATCGTGGGGAATCAGCACGTGGCTGCCTGCCGGCAATGCGCCCAGCAGCGCGTCGATGGCGGCCATGCCCGAGGAAAACGTCAGCGCCGCGCCGCCGCCTTCGAGTTCGGCGAGCGCATGCTCGAGCCGATTGACGTTCGGGTTGCCTTCGCGCGCGTACTCGAAGCCGGCAATGCGCTCACCCGCCGGCGCGTGCTTGAACGTGGTCGACAGATGCAGCGGGGGTGCGATCGCGCCAGTCGCCGGATCGGCTTCGGCGCCGGCATGCACGGCGAGCGATTCAAGGCGCATGTCGAGCCTCCCGGAAAGCGGCGCGTGCGGCGTCGAAGGTCGCGGCGATATCGTCGTCCGTGTGCGCGTTGGACATGAAGCCCGCTTCAAATGCGCTTGGCGCGAGATACACACCGCGTTCAAGCATCGCGTGGAAGAAGCGGTTGAACGCGGGCACGTCGCAAGCCGTGGCCTGCGTATAGGTTTCCACTTTTTCCGCAGTGAAGAACAGGCCGAACATGCCGCAGACGCGGTTGGTCGTGAATGGCACGCCGGCGTCCAGTGCGACTGCGGTCAGGCCATCGGTGAGCAGGTTGGTCTTGCGTTCGAGCTCGGCATGGAAACCCGGTGTCTGGATCACTTCGAGCATTGCCAGTCCCGCAGCCATCGCGATCGGATTGCCCGACAGCGTGCCAGCCTGATATACCGGTCCTGCCGGCGCGATTTTTTCCATCAATCGCGCGCTTGCCGCCGTATGCACCGACCGGCATACCGCCACCGATGATCTTGCCGAAGGTGGTGAGGTCCGGCGTGATGCGGAAGAGCTGCTGCGCGCCGCCCAGCGCGACGCGAAAGCCGGTCATCACTTCGTCGAAGATCAGCAATCGCGCCATGTTGCGTGCACAGCTCGCGCAGACCCTGCAAGATATCCCGCACGCGGCGGGATGCAGTTCATGTTGCCGGCGACGGGTTCGATGATGAGGCAGGCGATTTGCTCGCCGCATTGTGCGAACAAGGTCCTGGCGGCATCGAGATCGTTGTAGGGCAGGGTCAGCGTGAGATCGGCGAGCGCCTTCGGCACGCCGGGCGAAGTCGGTACGCCGAAAGTCAACGCGCCCGAGCCCGCCTTGACCAGAAAGGCGTCGGCGTGGCCGTGGTAGCAGCCTTCGAATTTGACGATCTTGTCGCGCCCGGTCGCGCCGCGCGCAAGGCGGATCGCAGCCATCGTCGCCTCGGTGCCGGAATTGACCATGCGCAGCATCTCCACCGACGGCACGATGCGCGTGATCTCCTCGGCCATGCGCACTTCGGCCGGACACGGCGTACCGAACGACAGACCCGCGCGCGCCGCCTGTTCGACTGCGCTGCGTACCTGCGGATGGTTGTGTCCCGCGACCATCGGCCCCCACGAACCGACGTAGTCGATATAGCGCTTGCCATCGACATCCCACAGATAAGCGCCATCGGCATGGTCGGTGAAAAACGGTTCGCCGCCGACCGACTTGAATGCACGCACCGGAGAATTGACGCCACCCGGCATCAGAGGTTGGGCGCGTTGGAACCATTCGTGACTGCTGATCATAAAAAATGTACTTTGCTAATTTGTAAATAATGCCGCATAACGCTGCGCGGCCACCATGCAGTCGGTCTGAGCGAACACGCCAGAAATCGCCGCGATAAAATCCGCGCCCGCATCGAGCAGCGGCTGCGCATTGTCGGGGTTGATGCCGCCGATTGCCACCAGCGGCAGGCCGAGCGGTTTCGCCTGGCGCAGCAATGCGACCGTCGCGCGTGTTGCGTCGGGCTTGGTCGGCGACGGATAAAATGCGCCGAACGCGAGATAGTCCGCGCCGGCTGCGGCGAGTTGTCGCGCGCGCTCGATCGAGGCGTAGCACGACACGCCGATAATCGCGTCCCTGCCGAGGCACGCACGCGCAGCCGCCAGGTCGCCATCGTGTTCGCCCAGATGCACGCCCGCGGCGCCCGCGGCGAGAGCAAGGTCCACGTCGTCGTTGACGATCAGCGGCACGCGGTGGCGCGCGCACAACGCACGCAGTGCACGCGCCTCGGCGCCTCGGCGCGCGCGATCGTCGGTCTTGTCGCGGTATTGCAGCATGGCCGCGCCGCCGCGCAGCGCCGCTTCGACCGCGTGCAGCAGATCGGAACGAGGTCCGTCGGTGATCGCGTACAGGCCCTGGCGCGGCAATCGCTCGTGCATGCGATCTAGTGTACCGGTAGAATGCGCGCCTTCGATTTCCCTTTGCACGCCGATTCATGACAGCGCAGTCCCGCAGGCCGATACCACCCCGTTGCGCAAATTCATGTGTGTGGTGTGCGGGTTCATCTACGACGAAGCCGAAGGCTGGCCGATGGAAGGCATCAAGCCAGGCACGCGCTGGGAAGACGTGCCGGAAACATGGACCTGCCCCGACTGCGGCGTGACCAAGTCGGATTTCGAGATGATGCAGATCTCATAGGCCGGCCTCCCAGCGAGGCTCGCTTTTCTCGACTCCGCACGTATGATTCGCCCGATCACGCAAAAAACCTTCCGGGTACCGCTCGACGCAATGCCGGCGTTGGCCGATCTACCCGGAGGAGACCTGTTCTGGTGGCGCGAGAATGGCCACTGGCATACCCACATCACGATCGATGGCGACATCGAGGCCAACAATCAACTGCCGCCCGGCAGCCTCGATGAAGCACGCCTGTTGCTGGTGTGGTTCGGCACCGACGGCAGCCCCAGCGACGCGCAGGCAGTCACGCTGTCGCGCAGACAGAGCCTGTTCCTGGATTCGCGCCGGCTCGTGCAGACTTTCGGACGCTCGATCACTGCTGTGCATGATGGCGTACTCGCGATCTGCCTGTGGCCGCAGAGCGCGCTCGCCGCGGATGTTTGCAGGAAATACTCGAGACTCTACAGCCTGCTGGACTGGCATTCCGAAGACGGCGATCTGATCTCGCTGCACAACGACCAAGCGTTTCTCGCGCGTGACTTCCCGCGCGAATTCACCGAGATCGTGGTGCGCGAAACTGCTGATGTCCGCAATAGCCTGGTGATCGTCAACGGTCCGCAGGCGCAGGTTGCCGGTTGCCTGACCGTGCAGATCACCAATGGCGCTGGTGCAATGCGCACGGCGCAATATGCGACGGCAATGGCGCCGTTCTCGCTGCACAAGATCGCTCTGGCCGAATTATTCCCGCACTCGCTGAATTCTGCGCTGACGGCCATATCACCGTGTGCGGCAATTTCGCCAGTCGACGCATCTACACGCGTCCGTATATGATCACCGAAGGTGCGCAACGCGGTGGCTACCACGGCGGCGACCGCTATCGATGGACGCCCATGCCGGCGTTCGCGTACCGGCTGCTCGGGCGCGGTGAAGTCAATCCGATGCTGGCGCTGCACGGCGACGAGCTCACCACCACGGTCAACCTGCTCAATTCGCATGCCGATCTTGAGGCCGACTACTGGATCGACGCGCGCGTATACGCCGCAGACGGGCGCCTCGTGGCGACACGCGAACGCTGGCTGCTGGCGCGCCGGCACGGCCTGTCGCGCGGTGAGCTCGCAGAGCTGCTGCCCGATCCAGCGCAAGCGTTCGTCGGCCATCTCGCGCTGAGCTTTTCCCCGGCCGATGTCACGTTCTATCCGCGTCATTTGCAGGCACTGATGGAATACCGCAGCGCACGTGGCACGGCACGGGTAATGGCATGGAGCGACCATTGGAATGCGCGCGAGCGCGTTACCGATCTGGCTTCCGCCTTCGACCGTCGGATCACGGACCAGCTTTGGCCCGAAGAGGTCTTGCTGCATCCGGGGCTCATGTTGAGCAGTCATTTTCGGGTCTGGCACGGCGGCGATGTCGTGTCGTGGATAGCGATTACCAATCCCGGCACGACGCTCGACTATGCGCGCACCGTGGAATACCGCCTGCAACTTGAAAACGGCCAGGGCGAACGCCAGATTCTCGACGCCACATTGGCCCCGCACGCGACCGCATTTGGACCGCTCGAGAAATTTTTCCCCGATGCGGCTGCTCTGCTCGGAAGTGACGGTATAGGAATGCTGCGTGTTGAAAGCGAATCCGACCTGGCCAGCATGCAGCTCGCGCGACACGCCCGAAGCGGTGCGTGGAGTGCGGAGCATTTCCTGGCCGGAGGATCATTGTTCGACGGCCGCTATCACCTCGGCTGCGGTGCTTGAGGTGGAAGGTGCGCGCGTCTAATTCAGACGCGGCAACGCGGTTCCCAGTTCGGCCAGTTGCATGGCGATGCTGTCGGCATCCTCGGCCTGCGGCATCAGCGCGAGATAGCGGCGCAGATCCTCGCTCGCCGCGCGCACGTGATCGAGCTTCAGATAGAGCTGGCCGCGATCGCGGTATTCGCCGGGCTGGTGCGAATCGAGTGTGAGCAGGCGATCGCAGCAGCGCAGCGCCTTGTCCCATTGTTCGCGTTCGCTGTAGACGCCTTTGAGATTGCGCAGCATGCGCGTGAGAATCGCGCGATGGCTGGCCGGTTCGAGCATGCGCGCTAGGCGCGCGTCGTCGATATCGTGGGTGTCCAGATGCGTGCGCGCGCGCCGGCGCAATTCCGCCGCGTCGAGCGAACGACCCTTCTGGAACGGGTCGAGCACGACGATGCCTTCGTCGAGCGGCAGGCGCACGAGAAAATGGCCCGGGAACGACACGCCTTCGAGCGGCACATCGAGGCGGCGCGCGAGTTCGATCTGCACCACGGCCAGCGAGATCGGATTGCCGAGGCGGCGATCGAGCACGTCGTTGAGATAGCTGTTGCGCGGATCGTAATAATCCTGCTCGTCGCCGCTGAAGCCGAGATCCTCGAACAGGAAGCGGTTGAGGCAGCGCAGCTGTTCGGCCGGCGTTTCGGTCGGATCGAGCACTTTGCGCAGACGCCGGCCGTAATCCTGCAGCTGCGTTTCGTAGTCGGCGGCGGTGAGCGCCGGATATTCGTCCTTGGCGATCAACAGCGCGGAGGAGAGCAGCGGAATGTCTTCGTCCTTGGCGCCGCGCAAATGCAGCCAGGGGTTTTCGCGAATGGTGTTCTGCATTTTTCTAGTCTCCAGGGCAGGAGCATGCTCGGATATTACGCGAAACCCGCAGTGGATGTGCAAACTGCGTGAACGTCAGCGAAATGCCTCAACTGCGTCATCCGCAATCCACGCGACCGTGTTTTACTGCTGGCGCAACAAATGGAGGAATCCACAATGCGCCAATTTGTACCGCTGTCGGATGACGTTCTGTACGCTGCGCATGGTCCGCCCGGACCGCTGGTGCCGTATCGGGTCGGCGTTGCGTGCTGGCATGCGCCGGATGCTTCGGGCTCAATGCTTCACGGGCTTGTCGACGACCTTGATCTCGAACACGTCGGGCCAGTATTTGCCGGTGACGAACAGGCGATCGCGTTGCGCATCGTAGGCGATGCCGTTGAGTACGTCGGCGCCATCGGTAGTCCGCCCGCTGTGGGCAAGCAGTCCGGACAGATCGATCCAGCTCGTCACGCGGCCTGACTTCGGATCGATGCGCGCGATGCGGTTGGTCTTCCAGACGTTGGCGTAAATCGTGCCCTTGATCCACTCAAGCTCGTTCAACTCGGTGACTGGCGCGCCCTGGTCGGTCACGGTGATCGAGCCCGTTTGCGCGAGGGTCTGCGGATCGAGCAGGCGGATCGTCGCTGTGCCGTCGCTGAGCAGCAGCCGCTTGTCGGAACGCGTCATTCCCCAGCCTTCGCCGGGGTACGCGAAATTTTTTTCGTAGTCGAAGGTTTTCAGCTTGAAGACGTAGCCGGTCCCACTGTGCCAGGTCACGCCGATCAGGCGATCGCCCCAGTCGACGATACCTTCGCCGAACACCGCATCGGGCAGATTGCGCTGCTGCAGCACGCGGCCGGTTTGCAGTTCCACCTTGCGGATCGACGAGTGCCCGTTCTGGCCGGTACTTTCGTACAGATAGCCGTCGCGAAACAGCAGACCTTCAGTGAACGCGCCGCGATCGTGCGGGTAGGCGTGAACGACCTGGTACGAATAAATCGGCGTCGGATGGGCCGCGGCTGGCGCCGCCGCGCCGGTCAGTGCCGATGCGAGAAGACCCGCCGCGCCGATCGCCTGCCTGGCCCAGGCCGTCGAAGCGATCACGGCATCAACTCGCCGCCGATCAGAACGACATCGGCGCGCCGCTGCGCAAACAAGCCGACGCAGACCACGCCGGTGATCTGATTGAGTTCGCTTTCGAGCGCGGGCGGATCGGCGATTTGCCAGATCGTGCACATCGAGAATGATGTTGCCGTTATCCGTGATCGACGCCTTCACGCCAGACCGGCCGGCCGCCGCGACGGGCGATTTCGCGCGCGACGTGGCTGCGCGCCATCGGAATCACTTCGATCGGCAACGGGAACCTGCCGAGCACATCGACGCGCTTGCTCGCATCGATCATGCACACGAACTTGCGCGACAGCCGCGGCGATGATCTTCTCGCGCGTCAGCGCCGCACCGCCGCCCTTGATCAGATTCTTGCGCCGATCGCATTCGTCGGCGCCATCGACATAGAGCGCGCAGTTCGCCGGCGCTGTTCAGATCGATCACGCGGATGCCGAGCGCCTGCAGTGCGCCGTGCTTTTTTCCGAACTCGACACGGCCGCCTCGATGCACTCGCGGATCTTGCCGAGCTCGTCGATGAAGTGCGCAACCGTCGAGCCGGTGCCGACGCCGACGATGCTGCCGTCTTCGACGTAGCGGACCGCCGCCTGCGCGGCGCAGGCGCTTTTGCTCGTTCCTGCGCAGTCGATGCCGCCGCGCCTTCGAGCGCGAGGATGAAATCCCACTGCGCCTTCGTCACCGGCAGCACCGACAGCCGGTTGCCCGGACGCACGAGGGCGAAATCGGCGAGTTCGCGCCGCTCCTTCAGCTCGGTCAACGCGATCACCCGTTTGAGCTTGCGCCTGAACTTGACCTCGACCAGCGACCAGCGCGGCTGCGCGCGCGTGGCTTTGGCGTCGAAGTAGTCGCTCTGCGGATCGAACTGGGTCGGGTCGGGATACGCCGAGGCGACAACGCTCGCGATCCCGGCCACGCCTGGCACCTCGCAACTCGAGTGGTAGAACAGCACGCCATCGCCGGCCTGCATCGCGCGCATGAAATTGCGCGCCTGGTAATTGCGCACGCCGCTCCACGGCTCGGTCTTGCGCTGGCGCAAGTCGTCGATCGAGAATTCGTCGGGTTCGGATTTCATCAACCAGTAGTTCATGGGCCGGTCTCAGGAGCCTGGAAGCGCAGGCTCGGGCAGTGGCTGGAGGGTGCAATCGATCAATTCGCGCTCGGTCGCAATGTAATCCATCGGCACATCCCACACCTGGGATTCGATCCCGGGTAGTTCCTGGAAACTGTAGCCGATTCCGACGAGCAATGGGGATGCGGGCCGCGCCGCCTCGCGCAGAAATGCGAAGCTGCGGTCGTAATAGCCGCCGCCGCTGCCGAGACGATGCCCGCGCCGATCGAACGCGGTCAGCGGCACGAGCACGAGATCGACCGCGCCCGGCGCAAGCAATTCGCTTTCCGCGCAGTGTGGTTCGGGAATACCGTAGCGATTCGCGTGCAACGCTGCGTTCGGCAATAACGGCGCGAAGCGCATGCTGTGATCGGCAGCGACGACGGGCAGGTGATAACTTTGACCGCGTGCGCGCAGGCGCGCGACGGCGGCGTGCAGCGGCAATTCGCCGCCGACTGCCCAATAGCCCGCCACGCGTTGGTCGACGAGAAATTCCGCGAGTTGCTCGAGGCGTTCAGCGACCGCGTTCGCCGCAGCGATGCGTTCTGCCGGCGCCAGCCGTGCGCGTGCCGCGCGCAAACGTCTGCGCAGTGAAGCAAGGGAAGATTGCGGCTTCACGCCGCTGTTGGCCGTGCCGCGGACGCCGCGCGCAAGCGTTGCGCAAGAAGCACGTCCTCCGCGATGCCGGTGCACACCGAACGACCTTGATCCCGAGGATCAGGTGGGAAGGCTCGCGGATCGTCAGGCTTTCCGCTCATGGCGGACATGCACACGGATCTTGGCACTGCCATCCCGGGGTCGTATATAGGAACAAGGCAATATTGTTTGGTGCGCTTATCGTGCACCGCAGGGGACGCGTGGCTATCTTACCGGCGTCGCGAGTGCGCCATCAAGCTTCGCGCGCAGCGCGTGCAGATGCTGTGCCAACGCACCGCCGTCGATTTCGTCGCGTTGTTTCAATTGCATCAGCTCGTGCGCGATGTTCAGGCCGGCCATCACCGCGATGCGGTCGACGCCCTGCGTGCGCGTGTTGCCGCGCACTTCGCGCATCTTGCCGTCGAGATACGTTGCCGCAGCGAGCAGGGCGGGGCGTTCCTCGGCTGTGCACGCGATCAGGAATTCGCGATCGAGAATGTTGACCGCCACCGGCGTCGCTTCGCTCACGCGTTGTTCTCCAGCGAGCGCAGGCGCACGATCATCGCCTCAACGCGCGAGCGCGCCTGCTCGTTCTTGGCGAGCAGATTCTGGCGCTCGGCATTCAGTTGCTCCTGGCTGGTGCGCAGGCTGCGGTTTTCTTCGTTCAGGCGATGGACGACCTCAAGCAGGCGATCCAGACGTCCGCTGATATCGGCAAGATCGGTGAGCACGCTGGCGGTTTGCTGCATCGGCAGACTATATGCGCGCCATCGCGGACGGTCAACGCGTGCGCTGGCCGCCACCCGGGCGCTGCTACAATGCGCGTATTCATGGCGATCGATCATCTGGCGTGACTGCTCCGATTACTTACGCCGAACTGGGCGAAATCCTTGCCCGGGCGCACTTCGGCATTGGCGCAAGCGACCTGCACGGCTCGCTGACCGGCTATCTGTGCGGCGGCGGCAGCGCCGATGCGCGGCATTGGCTCGACGCGCTCGAACTGGCGCCCGGCGAGGTGCCGCCGGTGGCGATTCCACCGGCCGTGCTCGAGCGCCTGTACGCCGAATGCGCAGGCTGGCTCGACGATCCCGAACTCGGTTTCGAGCCGTTGCTGCCGTCCGCGGATAGCGCGCTCGATGCGCGTGCGCAAGCTTTGGTCGAATGGTGCCGCGGCTTTCTCGGCGGTCTTGGTCTGGCCGGCGCCGGGCATGCGCACGCGCTGTCCGACGAAGCGCAGGAAATCCTGCGCGACTTCGCCGCGATCGCCGGCACGCGGTTCGAATACGACAACGCCGAGGAAGACGAAAGCGCGCTGGCCGAAGTGATCGAATTCATCCGCGTCGGTGCGTTGTTGCTGCACGCCGAGCTGCATGCGGCGCCCGCCGTGGGCGCGACGTTGCATTAGGGACCGCTGCTCGTGGCGCAGGCGCGGGAACGGGTTTTGCGCAGTGTACTTTTGCACTTTTATTATTTCATCTTTTCCGGACCTTCGCCATCGCGCCAGCATCCATGATCGACCGCAAGGAACACGTCCGCCGCCGCCGGCAGCTGATGCGCATCATCGGCGGCGACGCGATCTGCATCGTGCCGGCCGCGCCGGAACGTCTGCGCAACAACGACAGCCACTATCCGTACCGGCAGGACAGCGATTTCCAGTACCTGACCGGCTTTCCCGAACCCGAAGCGGTGCTCGCGCTGATCCCCGGTCGCGAGCACGGCGAAGCGATCCTGTTCTGCCGCGAGCGCGATCCCGAACGCGAAGCCTGGGATGGCGCGCGCGCGGGTGCCGAAGGCGCGGTCGCCGATTACGGCGATGGACGACGCATTTCCGATCGGCGACATCGACGACATCCTGCCCGGCATGATCGAAGGCCGCTCGCGCGTCTACTACCATTTTGGCCGCGACGCCGAATTCGACGTCAAGCTGATCGGCTGGGTCAACCGCGTGCGCGGGCAGGTCCGCCAGGGCGCACGCGCGCCGCACGAGTTCGTCGCGCTCGGTCACATCCTGCACGACCTGCGCCTGTACAAGACGCGCGCCGAGCTGCGCGTGATGCGCAAGGCGGCGAAGATCGCCAGCGAGGCGCACTTGCGCGCGATGCGCGCGACGCGGCCCGGCATGAACGAGCACGAGATCGAAGCCGAACTGCTGCACACCTTCCGCCGCCGCGGCGCGGTGCCATCGTACGAACCGATCGTCGGCGGCGGCGCGAATGGCTGCGTGCTGCACTACCGCGCGAACAACGCGCCGCTGCAACGACGGCGATCTGCTGCTGATCGACGCCGGCGCCGAATACGAGTGCTACGCCTCCGACATCACGCGCACGTTTCCGGTCAACGGCCGCTTCTCGCCGGCACAGCGCGCGCTGTACGACATTGTGCTCGCCGCGCAGCGCGCGGCGATCGCCGAAGTGCGCCCCGGCCGCCCATTCATCGCCTATCACGATGCCGCGGTGCGCGTGATCACCGCGGGCCTGATCAAGCTCGGCCTGCTCAAGGGCAGCGTCGACAAGAACATCCGCGAGCAGACCTACCGGCGCTTCTACATGCACAAGACCGGGCATTGGCTCGGGTCTCGACGTGCACGATGTCGGCGACTACCGCATCGACGGCGAATACCGCGAACTCGAACCGGGCATGGTCGTGACGGTCGAACCCGGCATCTACATCGCGCCGGATGCAAAAGGCGTCGCCGGCACAATGGCGCGGCATCGGCATCCGCATCGAGGACGATGTCGTCGTCACGCGCGGCGAGCCCGAGGTCATCACCGCCGCGGTGCCGAGCGATCCGGATGAGATCGAAGCGCTGATGGCGCGAGCGAACAGCGGATCGGCGGCAAACGACGCGAAGGGCGCAAAGACGCAATGAAGTCGTCGCTTTGTGTCTTGTGCGCCCTGTGCGGCGAAATCGCCCTGCTTCTCCCCGCGAGTACATCTGCGGCGACAACGCCGGTGAATTACGGCCTGTTCGGCGATGTGCATGTGGCTGCGCCGCAGGGCGAGCCCAGACGTACGATCGTTTTCTTCTCGGACAAGAATGGCTGGGATGCGCGCGCCGAATCGCTGGCCGTGGCCCTGAGCGGCGACGGCGCGCTCGTGTTCGGCATCGACCTGCCGGCGTATCTGAAACAGATGCTGTCGATCAAGGATGCATGCTCGTTTCCGTCCGCGCATATCCAGGAGATGAGCGACTGGATGCAGCGCCACCAGAATCTGAAAAATTTCAGTTACCCGGTTCTCATCGGCGATGGCGCGGGCGCTGCGTTCGCGTACGCGGTCGATGCGCAGGCGCCGAAGGGCACGTTCGCCGCACTCGTGACGCTGGGATGGGATTTTTCCCTGCGCTTTCCCAAGCCGCTGTGCAAGGGCGATGCGGGCGAGATGTCCGCGGGCGCAAACCGCAAGTTCCATCTCATACCGGTGGCAACATTGCCGAATCGCTGGTTGCCGCTGCCGTTTGCAACCGGCGCGCGGCGCGATGGCGCACTTGCTGCGTTGGGCACGTTGGAAAAAAATTTCGTCTCGCCGCCACCGCGGGCGCTAGCGTCGCAGGCAGAAGCCGCGACTGAACTGGTGCAAAGCGTCGCCTGGCTCACGGCGCCGGTCGCCGCCGCTAAACCGTTGCCCGGCGATGTGGCCGATCTGCCGTTGATCGAGGTGCCGGCACGCGGCCGCTTTGCCCAGCGCATCGCGATCATCCTGACCGGCGACGGCGGCTGGGCGGGACTCGACGTTGCGGTTGCCGACCAGCTGGCCGCACGCGGGATCGCCGTGGTCGGCTTGAACACGTCTGAAGTTTTTCTGGCAGACGCGCACGCCCGCGGCGGCGGCCGACGCGCTCACGCGCATCATCGGCCACTACGGCGCGCAGCATCCCGCTGCGGATTTCATCGTCATCGGTTATTCGTTCGGCGCAGGCCTCGCACCGGTCGTGATCAACCGCTTGCCGAAGCCGCGCGCGCGCGCATCGCCGCGCAGGTGCTGATTTCGCCGGATGCCGAAGCGGTATTCGAAATCCATGTCGGCGACTGGTTCGGCTCTACCGCATCACGAGGGCGCCCTGCCGCTCGCGCCGGAAATCGCGCGCACCAGAGTTCCGCGTGATCTGCGTGCATGGCGCCGACGAAGGCGCCGACAGCTTCTGTCCGAGTATCGCCGGCAAGCCGAATGTGCAACTTGTCGAACTGCCCGGTGCGCATCACTACAACGGCGACTACGACGCGCTCGGCGCGAGTATCGCGGCGAGTCTGCCGGCAAACCCGAGCACGGCGGACAGGCAATAAGCCGCCCGCCGCGCATAACAAAAGGTTAACCCCGATTATTCACAGTCCATTTGTCTTGCTGCTCGCAAGCTGGTGCAGCCGGTGCTGGGCAAGCTCACCGCAGCGGGGCTAGAATCGGACCGAAGGCTGATCCATTGCACTCAGGTGCCGGCATCGAACAAGCGCTGCACACGGCTGCAAGAAAATACGCTGATTTCCAAAGGAGGCTCGTCATGCGCATTCTGATTGCCGGTACTCTGCTGATCGCAGCGTTGTCGGCGGGTTGCAGTTCTCCGCCACCGCCACCGCCGCCGCCCGCCGCGCCGGTGATCGCCAACGCCGTCACCGGCACCGTGGCGCTGCGCGATCCGCACGAGCTGAGTTCTGCGGCGAAGCTCGATTTGAAAGTCGTCGACGTGGCGCAGCCCGATATGGTGCTTGCGCAGACGACGATCACCGACGTGAGCAAGTTGCCGGTCAGCTTCAATCTGCCGATCGATCCGGCCAAGGTGGACCCGGCGCGCACCTATGAAATCGCCAGCGTGCTGACGGACGGCGACCGGCGCTATTTGCCGGTCCTGCACTATCCGGTGTTGACCAAAAAGAACCCGGCAAAGGCCGATGTGGTACTCGCGCCCGAGCCGACTCCGGGCGAGAAGATGTACGAGGAATATCGCAAGGCGTTCGAGCAGACCGGGAGCGGGAAGCTCAGACAGATCAGCGGCTCGTCGCTCAACGAGCATTCCACGACCGCCTGGGATGCCTTCTTGTCGAACGGCAAGGTGAAGATAATGCGCGAGGTTACCGAACTCGACGACGACAAGGGTCGCATTACCTACAGGATGGCCTTTCAGAACGACAAGCCATGGGTTGTGGTAGAGGATGAATCGCCCGCCCACTCGAACCACGCCTATGCTACGACCAAGGCGGGCTGGAGCGACGATGGCACCTTGGTGCTGAAAGAGAAAACCGCGAACGGCCAGACCAGCGAAATCTCTGCGGACGAGGCGAAGGAATTGTACAGTCATGCGCAGGCGGAGTTGGATATCTCGCAGGGCCGTGCGCCGCCGCCGCAGAAGACGGTTCCGCAAACCAGGAAAAGAAGGGGCCGATAAGCGCAGGCGATTGCAGCGAGGGCGTCCCGCGTTTGAGTTGCGCGACATCCTTCGTCCGTATACGTCTGCTGCGTGCCGAAGGTAGCGAACTTTTCCTGGCGAAGATCAGTGTCTGGTCGCCGACGTACCTTGGTGCGTGCGGCCCAACAGCATTGTTGCGCCGGCGAACACGCTGACATCGTGCGTGGCATGCGCCAGACCGTACGCCATGCCGAAATCGAACACGAGATGTGCCGAGCGGTTGTAATTGATCGCGCCGAGCAGTTGGCTCTGCGTGGCCACGCCGTGCTGCTGAGTACCGGAAAGCTCCAGCGCGGCGCCCCAATTTTGTTTAACCGACCAGGATACGGCGCCAGCCCAGGCAGTTTGCCAGCTCGACACGCTGGACGAGTATGTCGTGTAGTGCGTGCCGCCGGCATTCACGTCGACATGTACCGGCCCGGCGTCGACGCTGTAGATCCCATTAACCACCGTCGCCGGTTTGCCGACACCCAAATCGTGCGCCGCGGTCGGCACGATTTCCCCGGCTTCGAAGCCGAATGCCGAATGCTCGCTCAGCGGAAACGCCTGCTTCCACTCGACGCTGAGATCGCCGCCGCCGCGGCTGGTCAATGCTCCGACCGGCGTGCTGATCACATAGGCATTGCCGCCGACCAGGATGCCGTAGTTCTCCGCGATCGCGTATTTGACCAGCCACGGAACGCCGGCATCGCGCGCATCGTTCTCGGCAAAAGTATACAGGCCGCCGAACTCGCCTTCGATCCAACCCGGATTGGGCAGGCTGGCGGGGTTGGAGACGGTCGGCCGATATGGTGTGACGGTCAGATCAGTGTCGGAACTATCGTCATCGGCGAGCGCGGATATCGGCACGCCCAGCGCGAGCGACGTACAGATTGCCGCAATGCAAGCGAGTCCGCAGGTGCGCTTCTCACTCAAGCGACGCGGCGACGGCCGGCGTTTCAGATGCACCAGCAGCAGCGAAATCGCCGCCGGCGTGACGCCCGAGATGCGCATCGCCTGGCCGATCGTCTGCGGCTGCGCTGCGCTGCAGTTTCTGCAGCACTTCGGCGGAAAGACCGCGCACGCCGGCGTAGTCGAAGTCGGCGGGAATCGCGGTTTCCTCGTGGCGGCGCTGGCGCTCGATTTCCTCGCGCTGGCGCTCGAGATAGCCCGCGTACTTGGCCGTGCACTTCGACCTGTTCGGCGACGCGCGCATCGTCGACGCCGGCGCCGATGCCGTCGACGCGCATCGAGCTCGCGCGTAGTCGAGTTCCGGCCGGCGCAACAGATCGAGCGCATGCGTCTCGCGCGACGACGCGACACCGAGCGTCGCGCTCGACCTCGCGCGCCGAGCGCATTGCCCGGCGTCGCCCAGATCGCCGCGCAGGCGCTCGCTTTCGCGCTCGACCGCGTCGCGCTTGCGGCAAAGCGCGTCGTAGCGTCGCGCGTCGACGCTGCCGAGTTCGAAGCCGCGTCTCGGTCAGGCGCAGGTCGGCGTTGTCCTCGCGCAGATGCAGGCGGTATTCGGCGCGCGAGGTGAACATGCGGTACGGCTCGGTCGTGCCGTTGGTGATCAGATCGTCGATCAGCACGCCGATGTAGGCCTCGTCGCGGCGCGGCGTCCACGGCTCCTCGTCCTGCGCCGCGCGCGCGGCATTGAGGCCGGCGATGAGGCCCTGCGCGGCGGCTTCCTCGTAGCCGGTGGTGCCGTTGATCTGGCCGGCGAAATAGAGGCCGTCGATTGCCTTGGTTTCCAGCGATGCCTTCAGTCCGCGCGGATCGAAATAGTCGTACTCGATCGCATAACCGGGCCGCGTGATATGCGCGTGCTCGAAGCCCTTGATCGAATCGCACGAGCTCGAGCTGCACGTCGAACGGCAGCGAGGTCGAGATGCCGTTCGGATAGATCTCGGTCGTGTCCAGGCCTTCGGGCTCGATGAAGATCTGGTGCGAGGCCTTGTCGGCGAAGCGCACGACCTTGTCCTCGATCGACGGGCAATAGCGCGGGCCGACGCCTTCGATCTCGCCGGTGTACAAGCGGCGAGCGGTCGAGCGCGCCGCGGATGATCGTCGTGCGTGCGCTCGCGACGTGTGCGTGATCCAGCAGCTGACCTGGCGCGGATGCTCCGCGACGGAGCCCACGAACGAGAACACCGGCGCGGGATCGTCGCCGGGCTGTTCGCTGCAAGTCCGCGAATAGTCGATGCTGCGCCCGTCGATGCGCGGCGGCGTGCCGGTCTTCAGCCGGCTCGACCGCGAACGGCAGCTCGCGCAGCGCGTTCGGCCAGGCTGCTGCGCCGGCGGATCGCCCGCGCGGCCGCCGGCGTAGTTGCGCGAAGCCGACGTGGATCTTGCCGGCGAGGAAGGTGCCGGCCGTCAGCACGACGGCTCGCGGCGCGGAAGTCGAGGCCCATCTGGGTGACGACGCCGGCCACGCGCTCGCCCTCGAGCGATCAGGTCGTCGACCGCCTGCTGGAACAGCTGCAGATTCGGCTGGGTCTCGACCCGACGCCGGATCGCCGCCTTGTACAAAGCGCGATCGGCCTGGCAGCGCGTCGCGCGCACGGCCGGTCCCTTCGAGGCATTCAGCGTGCGCCACTGGATGCCGGCGCGATCCGCGGCCTCGCGCCATCGCGCCGCCGAGCGCGTCGATTTCCTTGACCAGATGGCCCTTGCCGATGCCGCCGATCGCCGGATTGCAGCTCATCTGGCCGATCGTCTCGATGTTGTGCGTGAGCAGCAGGGTGCGCGCGCCCGCGCGCGCGGCCGCAAGCGCGGCTTCGGTGCCGGCGTGGCCGCCGCCGATCACGATGACGTCGTATTGAGTGCTGTGAAGATGCATGTTCACGGTTCAGCCGGCTGCGCCGGTTACCACGCCCCTGAGCGTCGCACTGTCTGTGCGGGCGGAAATAATACCAAACCTGGCTTGGCACGGTTTCTGCTGCTACTGCCCGCACTCCTTGCAACGCACAGCTTGCGCATGCGCGCGCTGACAATTGGGCTCAGGGGCCGGTTTGCGTCTGCACGCGAGGAAGCGGTAAGGGATGAACGAGGTAGGGATTTCAGGAAGAAAGGCTGGCGCCCGGCGGTCTTAGGAACAGGGGGAATCCAAGAGGACCGTATGCCGGGCGCCAGTAACCCAATTCTGCGGCGACAGGTTGCGCGCAATCGTACCCAACTTCAAGGGCTGCATGCCCGTGTTTGCGAGCTTAACGGCTACAAATCCCGCAAACTGTGATTGCGCGCGCAGTGTAAATCACGCGCTTGTTCAGAATATGAATGATGCGTGAAGCCGCGATCCGCGTCAGCTTCTGACCTCTTGCGTCACCCGTCGAGCCGCGCAGCCCGCACGCGCGGGTGTGCGTGCGGTTGGCACAAACTATGCTCATAAACTGTTTGGGTGATCAGGTAGTGATCTCCAGGTGAGGGGTGTAGTCATGTTCGGCGAAGGTTCCACCGAGTACAACAAATCAAATCTTTATGCGCCACGACCTGATGGTCGAGCTCGGGCGCCTGGAAATGGCGATGGAAGAGGCCTGCAGTCGCCGCGGCATCAACGACGAGGATGCGCTGGAAAGCCTGCAAGCCAAGCGCGACCGGATTGCGGCGGCGCTGAGCAAACTCACGCAGCAAGCCTGAGCGGTGCGCTGCCGCGCACGGCAGCAGACAAGCAGGATCGTAACCGTCCGCGGCGACGCGCCAGCTCACGCTGGTGCTTGAGCGGTGCGACAAACATACGCGCTCGCCATCCCGTAGAATCCGCGCATGACGCGCGCCCAGACAATACCGCTGCCGCTCGCGGCGTCCACAATCGCAACAGGTGATACCGACACCGTTACGCCGGGCAGCATCGAGCGTGCCGCGGCGCGCATTGCGAGGTACATCGCACGCACTCCGGTTCTGCGCGCGCGCGGGATCGATGTCATGGCAGGAGCTGATCTCGTCTTCAAGTGCGAGAATTTTCAGCGCGCCGGCGCCTTCAAATTCCGCGGCGCCTGCAATGCCGTGTGGTCGCTGGCGGACGCTGTCGCCGAACGCGGTGTGATCACGCACTCCTCCGGCAATCATGGTGCTGCGTTGGCATTGGCGGCACGCACGCGCGGGATCGCCGCGCATGTGGTCGTGCCCGAGGGCTCGGTGAAATCCAAACTCGCGGCGATCACGGCCTATGGCGCGAACTTGCACACCTGCGCGCCGACATTCGCCGCGCGCGAAGCGGCGACCGAGCGCCTGCGCGCACAAACCGGCGCGACCCTCGTGCATCCGTTTACCGATCCGGCGGTTATCGCCGGGCAGGGCACGGTGGCTCTGGAACTGCTCGATGAAGCTGGCGACATCGAAGCATTGATCGCACCCGTTGGCGGCGGTGGACTCATCAGCGGCAGCGCGATCGCGGCCAAGGCGCGCAATCCAGGCATGCGAATATTCGCGGCCGAACCCGAAGGCGCGGCCGATGCGTACGAATCGTTGCATCGTGGCGTGCGCGTGACCGATATCGTGCCGCAAACGATCAGCGACGGCCTGCGCGCCACGATCGGCGCGATCAATCTTCAGCTGATGCGCGAATACGACGTGTGCGTGCTGCGCGTCAGCGATGCCGAAACCGTTGCCGCGATGCGCCTGATCTTCGAGCGTATGAAAATCGTGGTCGAGCCTTCCGCGGCCACGGCGCTGGCGGCGGTGCTGCGCCATCGCGAACATTTCCAGGGCCGCCGCGTCGGCGTGATTCTCTCCGGCGGCAACGTCGATCTGGATCACCTGCCGTGGTAGTTTCGCCGTTGCTTCGACATTGCCCGGAATTCGTTCAAGATTCTTTTCGCGACCACCAATCCAGAAGGCAATCATGAGCTACCCGCAAGCGCGCGCCGCCGAGCGCAGCGTTGCCCTGATTCGAAGCTACTACGCCGCGTTCAATGCGCGCGACTGGGATAGCATGCTCGCGTGTCTGAGCGACGATGTCGTGCACGACATCAATCAGGGGCGGCGCGAGACGGGCAAACCCGCGTTCCGCGCGTTCCTTGCGCACATGGAACGCTGCTACCGCGAGCAACTGGACGCTATCGTGGCGATGGCGAGCGAAGATGGCGCGCGCGCCGCCGCGGAGTTCGTCGTGCACGGCGTCTATCTCGTCACCGACGAAGGCCTGCCGCCCGCAAGCGGGCAGAAGTATGTGCTGCCGGCCGGCGCTTTTTTCGATGTGCGCGACAACCGGATCGAACGCGTAACCAACTACTACAACCTGCCGGACTGGACCGCGCAGGTGGTGGGCAAATCCTGATGGCAACGGCGCGTGTGAAGGCGACGCCGCAGACCGGCATGCAAGGGTCCGTAATACGCGAACCGCGCAAGCGTTGTTTCTGGGCTGGCGACGATGTCGCGATGTGCGTCTATCACGACTGCGAATGGGGCGTGCCGCTGCACGACGATACGAAGCTGTTCGAGTTCCTCGTGCTCGAAGGCGCCCAGGCCGGCTTGAGCTGGCGCACCGTGCTGAACAAGCGCGAGGCTTATCGCAGCGCATTTCACGGTTTCGATATCGCGCGCGTCGCACGCATGACCGATGCCGCGCTGGAAAAACTGTTGCGCAATCCCGAGTTGATCCGCAACCGTCTGAAAATATATTCGGCGCGTCGCAATGCGCAGGCGGCACTCAAAGTAATCGGCGAAGTCGGCGGTCTCGATGCCTATTTCTGGTCGTTCGTCGACGGCAAGCCGATGCGCAATCGCCCGCGCGCCCGCGGCGACGTACCCGCGCGCACCGGACTTTCCGATCGCCTGAGCCGCGACATGCAGCAACGCGGCTTCAACTTCGTCGGCTCGACGATCATCTACGCACATATGCAGGCGACCGGCATGGTCAACGATCATCTGGTCGACTGCTTCCGCGAGGCTGAGGTGTAAAGAGAAGCTCAAGATTTACCGCAAAGGACACAAAGGACACGAAGGAAAAGCTAAGGTTCTTTATTCAATTTCTTTCTTCGTGTTTTTGTGCTGAGTCTTTGAGTTTCTATCGCCGCGAGCCGCGCAGGCGTTCGATTGGGAAGCTCGCGATATCGCTGCCGCGCGCGCGCCGCGGCTGGCCGGGATCGGGCGCCCAGGCGTGCGCATAGATCACTTCGTATGTCGCGGGCAGCACACCGCCGGAGCGACAAGCCTCGTACGCGTCGGCAACGCGGCGAAAGTGTTGCCGGCCGGTCAGTCCGCGCGTGCGTCGCGCATCGGCATTCGTGGCGCCGATCGCCTTCAATTCGCGCATCATCGACAGCGCATCGGAATAGGTCATCGTGAAGTGCTCGCCATCGAGCACTGGGTCGCGAAAGCCCGCAAGCATCAGGGCATCGCCGACCCGAGCGATGTCGGCGAACGCGCTTACATGCGGCGTGCGATCGACCTGCGCCCACGCCGCGCGCAGCTCATGCAGCGTGTCCGGCCCAAACGTGGAAAAAGCAAAATATCCACCCGCGCGCAACACACGACGGAATTCGTCGAACAGCACAGGCAGATCGTCGATCCATTGCACGCACAGATTGGAAAACAGTACATCGATGCTCGCATCCGCGAACGGCAGGGCGCCTGCGTCCGCATTCACCGGCATGAGAGGACGCAACCAGCCGGACTTGATCTGCCGCAGCATGGGCGCGGCAATGTCGAGCGCGATCACCTGCGCGCCTTTCCAGCGCTTGCGCATCGCCGCAGCGGCGCGACCCGTGCCGCAGCCGATATCGATTACGCGCGCAGGCGCGCGTTCGAGGTAGTCGAGCCGCTCCAGCAAGCGCCTTTCGACCTCGTGCTGCAGGACCGCATGCGCATCGTAGCTCGCTGCGGCGCGACCGAAGGCGCGGCGGATCTGTTGCGCGTCGAGCGGCGGCGTCATGGCGGCGGCAGGTCCTTCGCAAACGCGATGATCGCGTTCGCGACCGCCGCGGGATGACTCAGGAACGGCGCATGCCCCGAATCGATTTCGATGTAGCGGCCGGCAGGCGCGCGCTCAGCCGACCACTGCATCGCCGCCGCGCAAATGAGCCGATCGCGGCGCCCGGCGATCCACAGGCTCGGTACCGAAAGCTCGTGCAGACGTGCGCGCAGATCGCTGGTTTCGAGCACGCGCAGGCCGTCGACCAACACACGCAACGCCGGTTCGCCACGTTCGAATACACGCGCCTTCAAATCGCGCAGGGTCGATTGCGCATTCGCGGCGCCGATCAATTCGAGTGCGAGAAAGCGCGCGATCGCGCGGCGGTAGTCGCGCTGCAATCCGGCGCCGAATTCTGCAAGCGCCGGCTCGGCAACGCCGTAAGGCCAATCCGGCGCGGCGAGCACGCGCGGCGATTCGGCGATTTCGACGAGGCCGCGCACCTGCGCGGGCCTGTCGAGCGCAGCATGCAAGGCGACGAGTCCGCCCATCGACCAGCCGACCCAGAGCGCCCGCGCTGGCAATGTCGCCGCGATGCGTGCGGCCCATGTACGCGCATCGACCGCGCCGTCGTCGGTACGGCTGAAGCCATGCCCGGGCAGATCGACCGCATGCACGCGAAAATGCCGTGCCAGCAAAAGCGTCAGCGGCGCGAAGATACCGCTGTGCATGGCCCAGCCGTGCAGCAGCACAAGATCGGGGCCGTCGCCGCTGGTTTCGACATGCAGCATGCTCACGATTCCTTGTGCAGCACGCGACGTGCGTGTGCGACTGCACGCGCGAGCGCATTCAACAGGCGCTCGATATCGGCTTCCTCGTGCAGCGCCGACAACGCGACGCGCAGGCGGGCCTTGCCCTGGGCAACGGTCGGCGGACGGATCGCGGGCACAAAAAATCCCTGGCTCTCAAGTCTGGCCGCCGCAAGGGATGCGGTCTTGCTCGCGCCGATCGGCAGGGGCTGAATCGGCGTGTGCGAGTCGAGCAGTGGAATGCCGCGCTCGCTCGCGCCGTGGCGGAAATGTGCGATCAGGCGCGACAGCTTTTCGCGCCGCCATGTTTCGAAGCGCGCAATATCCACTGCCGCGCGTGTCGCGGCGGCCAGCGCCGGCGGCATCGCGGTCGTGTAAACATGCGTGCGCGCAAATTGCACGAGCCCGTCGATCAGCGCCGCACTGCCCGCGACGAATGCACCGGCGACACCAAGCGCTTTGCCCAGCGTCGCCATCAGCACCGGCACGTCGCCCTGCGCCAGACCCGCTGCGGCCACGCTGCCGCCGCCTTCGGCGCCGAGCACGCCGATGCCGTGCGCATCGTCGATCATCAGGGTCGCATGCTGGGTTCTGCACAATGCAGCAAGGTCCGCCAGCGCAGCGACATCGCCATCCATGCTGAATACGCCGTCGCTGGCCAGCAGCGCCGCACAGCCGGGGCGCGACTGCAATTGGCGCAGTGCACTGTCGACATCGCCGTGCATATAGCGCCGCAATTCGCAGCCCGTGAGTCTGGCGCCATCGAGCAGGCAGGCGTGGTTGAGCTTGTCCTGCACACACAGGTCGCCTGTGCCGAGCAGAGCCTGCATCACGCCGAGATTCGCCATATAGCCGGTCGAGAACAGCAAGGCGCGCTCACGGCGCGTCCAGCGTGCGAGTTGTTCTTCCAGCGCCGCATGTTCCTCGCGATGCCCGCCGAGCAGATGCGCCGCGCTCGCGCCGACACCCCACTGTCTGGCCGCACGGATCAGGCTCTCGCGCAGCGCAGGATGCTGGGCGAGCCCGAGATAATCGTTGCTGGCAAAATTGAGCAGGACTTTTCCGCTTACCGCGATACGCGGCCCGTCGACGGCCTCTACCATGCGCAGGCGGCGCAGCAAACCCTGGCGCGCGCGTTCGGCTTGAGCAACCGCGAGGCGTTGCAGAAGATCGGGTCGCTTCGCTCCCTCTTCCTCGCCAAGCTCGTTGTCGGAGGAGAGGATTGGGGTCAGGGGGTGTTTTTGCTCTGACATGGCAAGGTTTGCGGCGTGAGCAGTACCCAAAAGCGCCCCTCACCCCAGCCTTCTGCCGACGATAAAGCCAGTGACGGAGAGGACTTTCAGGCTGCTGCGCTTTCGGCGATATCCGCGTGTACGGTGTTGGCTTCGTGTGCGTTCTGCGTGGCCGGAATTTCCAGCGCGTGAATGCCCAGGCGCGTGAACAGCGCCTGGTCATGCTCGACGTCGGGGTTGCCGGTGGTCAGGAGTTTCTCGCCGTAGAAAATCGAATTGGCGCCGGCGAAGAAACACAGCGCCTGCAATTCGTCGCTCATCTCGGCGCGGCCAGCGGACAGACGCACCATCGACTGCGGCATCAGGATGCGCGCGACCGCGATCGTGCGCACGAACTCGAACGGATCGAGCAGCGCCGTGCCGGCGAGCGGCGTACCGGCGACCTGCACGAGGCGGTTGATCGGCACCGATTGCGGCTGCTCGGGCAGATTCGGCCAGAGTCTGCAGCAGGCCGGCGCGCTGTTCGCGCGATTCGCCCATGCCGACGATGCCGCCGCAGCAGGTTTTCAGACCCGCTTCGCGCACATGCTCGAGCGTGTCCAGGCGGTCCTGATATTCGCGCGTGTGGATAATCTCGCCGTAGAACTCCGGCGCACTGTCGAGATTGTGGTTGTAGTAATCCAGTCCGGCCGCCTTGAGCCGCGCCGCCTGCGGCGCGCTGAGCATGCCCAGCGTCGCACAGGTTTCCATGCCGAGCGCGCGCACGGCGTCGACCATCGCAGCGACTTTTTCCACGTCCCTGTCCTTCGGCGAGCGCCAGGCCGCGCCCATGCAGAAGCGCGTCGCACCGGCCGCCTTGGCCGCCTGCGCCTTGGCGATCACGGTGTCGAGCGGCAGCAGTTTTTCCGCCTTCACGCCGGTCGCGTAACGCGCACTTTGCGGGCAGTAGGCGCAGTCCTCGGGACAGCCGCCGGTCTTGATCGACAGCAGAGTCGATACCTGCACGCCATTCACGTCGTGATGCGCGCGATGCACGTCGTGCGCACGTTCGAGCAGATCGTTGAACGGCAGCGCAAGCAGCTCGAGCACTTCATCGCGGCCGATCGCCCGGCGCGCGGCGCGATAATTCGCGTTGCAATGTGGTCTGGAGGAAGAGTCGCTCGCAGTGACGGTCATGGCAAGTATCGCTTGGCGTAAACTTGAGCGAGTGTGGATACGCAAACCGCGACTGTCAACTTGAACAGGTCAATGCCGGTTGACGGTCTCTGGCAGCGACTGCAGTTCGCGTTGCTGCCGCCGCATTGCCTGCTCTGCGGCCGCCGCAGCGATCGCGTGCGCGACCTTTGCGCAGCCTGTGCTGCGGATCTCGTGCCCAATCGCTGTGCCTGCGCACGCTGTGCATTGCCGCTGCCGGCGCCAGCGGCATTGTGCGGCGAATGCCTCAAGCACGCGCCGGCATTCGATGCGGCATTCGCGCCGCTGGTCTACGGCCATCCGCTCGATCTGCTGCTGACGAAGCTGAAATTCGGCCGCAGCCTCGCGGCCGGGCGCGTGCTGTCGGAGCTGTGGATCGCCGCATTGCGCGAAGCGCTGACGACAGGAGTCCTGGCGGCGCTGCCGGAGCTGCTGATTCCGGTGCCGCTGCACGCCGCGCGCCTGCGCGAACGCGGCTACAACCAGGCGCTGGAACTGGCCAGACCGCTGGCGCGCGAATTCGGCCTCGCATTGGCGCCCGGCCTGCTCGCGCGTTCGCGGGCGACGCCGGCGCAGGCGAATCTCGACGCGCCGACGCGGCGCAAGAATCTGCGCGGCGCGTTCGCGTTCGATCGCAACGGCGTTGAAGGTGCGGCGACGTTGCCGGCGCATGTTGCGCTGATCGACGATGTGATGACCACCGGGGCGACCCTGCGCGAATGCGCAAGCACGCTCAAGCGCGCAGGCATCGCGCGCGTGGAGGTCTGGGCGTTGGCGCGTGCGCCGCGCGTGCGCTGAACGCATCGAGGCAATCCCCGGCGTCGACCGGGGGATTACCTGTTAGCGTTGTTGAGGAATCGACGCTCGGGGACGATCAACGCGCCCAATACCCTGGCGCGTAATGCCAACGGCCGCCGCGTGGGGTCCACGCCGGCGCCACCCAGTGATAGCCGCGGCGCGCGCGGATCCAGTAGCCGCCGTGCCAGACATGGGCGCGGCCGTTCCAGGCCCAGTAGCCGGGTGCCCAGACGTAACCCCGGCGCGCGGCGGGCACGACTTCGACGCGTGCCGCGGGCGGGGCGACACCGATATCGACAAATACCCGCGCCTGGCTGGTCGTTGGTGCGAGTGCTGCGCCGGCGACGAGAGCGATGGCGAAAATGGCAGGTTGTACACGCATGATGTTGACTCCCGTAGTGGTTGAAGATGGTGCTGCGTCGAATTGCGCCGTGCTATGAAGAAATCGGCGATTCGGGTGATTCGAACTCCAATAATGCACGGACGCGGCGGCAGTTGACCGGATTGGCGAACCCTCGTTCATTTTTCATTCTGCTCGTCTGCTCGGCGCCTTGCCGTGCGCAGAGTCTCAACGCCGCGCGGGCACCTGCCAACGCGCCAGCGCCTCGCGGGTGCGTGCGCGGCCGAGTTCGATCACTTCCTCGGCGCGATGGAATTCATAAAACGCGCAGACGTTGCGCGGGATCGAAATAATCAGGTCGGGCGGTTGCGCGGCGAGCTTGAAGCGCGTGAGCGTTTCCTGCACGGCGTCGAGCGAGCGCGCAAACAATTCGAGCACGCCCGGGTCGTCGGCCAGCGCCTGTTTTCTTTCGCGCTTCTCCAGCAGGTTGTCGATGAAGTCCGCGATCCTGCGCCGGTAACCGCTGGTCGCCACCGCTTCGCTCGCCGCCGCTGCCGCAGGCGCGCCAAGCCGATCGACGCTTTCTGCGGCGTCCGCTGTGCCCGCTCCTGGGAGACCGTCGCCGACGCTGCCGAATGTCGAATCGCGCATCGGCAGATCGAGCGCTTCGTTTGCCTTGCCATGCAGTGCGTCGGCCGGCGCGTTGACGTCGATTGCGATCGTGCAATCGGTCAGATCGCGCAGGGTCGGCGTGATCGGCACCGGGTTGAGCAGACCGCCATCGACGAGGGTGCGGCCTTCGTAGTGATGCGGGCGGAACACGGTCGGGATCGAGATCGAGGCGCGAATCGCATCGAACAGCGGCCCGCGCGAAAACCACACTTCGCGTTGCGCATACAGATCCACCGCCACCGCGGTGTAGCTGATCGGCAGCTCCTCGATACGGATATCGCCGATCAGGTTCCTGATCTGTTCGAGCACGCGGTCGCCCTTGATGAAGCCGCCGCCGGAAAGCGTCCAGTCGAGCAGGCGCAGCACGTCCAGACGCTGCAGCGAGCGGCTCCAGTCGCGATATTCATCGAGCTTGCCCGCCGCGTAAATGCCGCCGACCAGCGCGCCCATCGAACTGCCGGCAACGCTGCGGATGGCGTAGCCTTGCGCGTGCAGTTCCTCGATCGCGCCGATGTGCGCGTAGCCGCGCGCGCCGCCGGAACCGAGCACAAGGGAAACCGTGGGCGATGTCATTTCCACCTGCCATTTGACGTAACCACCACGCGGCGTACAGTTCACACGTGCAACCGCAGCGAAGGCGTTTAGTCTAACCTAGCGCTTCCTCTTCGGATTTGTCAGGAGTTGCAGATGCTCGACTTCCGCACCGGTCAGATTCTCGGGTTGCTCGTGCGCACGCTGCCGTTCGTGTTGCTGCGCCTCGTCGTGTATATCGGCATCACGATCGCCTATGTCCTCGCGGTCGGTGTCGGCAGCGGCATCGGCCTGTTGTTCGGCAAGATCGGCGGCAGCGGCGGCGGCGGTACCGCGCTCGGCGGCCTGATCGGCTTCGGTATCGTCAGCGGCCTGCTCTACTGGGCGCGCGAATATCTGTTGTATCTGGTCAAGGCAGGGCATGTCGCGGTGCTGGTCGAGCTGTTCGACGGCAAGCAGATTCCGGGCGGCAAGAGTCAGATCGACTACGCAACCGGCATCGTCAAGCAGCATTTCGCCACGTCGTCGATGTTGTTCGGTCTGAACCAGCTGATCCGCGGCATCCTGCGCGCGTTCAACAGTCTGACCCTGAGCATCGCGTCGTGGCTGCCGATCCCCGGACTCGATACCCTGGTCAAGCTGATCGACAAGATCATCAACACCGGGCTGAGCCATCTCGATCAAGTCATCCTCGCGCAAATCCTGCGCAAACCGGCGGACAATCCGTGGGCGACCGCGCGCGACAGCGTCGTGCTGTATGCGCAAAATTATAAAGGTGTACTCAAGAACGCGGCATTTCTCACCTTCATTATCTGGGGGTTCACGCTGCTGATTCTGCTGCTCGTCGCCACGCCGATCGCGGCGCTGATCGGGCTGTTTCATGTGCACGCCGGAATCTGGACTTTTGCTCTCGCCGTGATCGCCGCGTTGAGCCTGAAGGCCGCACTGATCGATCCATTCGCGACGGCCGCGCTGATCCAGATGTACGACAAGCTGACCGTTGGCCAGACGCCGAATCCGGAATGGAGCGCGAAGCTCGAATCGATGTCCGGAAAGTTCCGCGAGTTGACGCAGAAGGCCAAGGACGGTGGAGCGGTAGCGCCATCGTCCGCTTCATCGGCGAGTTGAGTCGCGAAGTCGGGTCGGGTTCAACGATACGAAATCTCCTTTTGTGTTCGTCATCTGCCCTGCATATTAGAATTTCGTGTAAATTGAGCGAGCGAACCGAAGACACGGAATGGATCCGTAGGAGAGAGTCATGTCCCAAGGCTTCCCAAAGAGCTTCAAAAATTGTGCCGTATGCGACTACTGGGGTGGAAGTCGCGAAGTTGATACGTTCGGTCAACGTGTGACTGTTGATTCGTCGGGCTCGAAAGGAAAATGCTTACGCCAAGGAGGGCCGTGGAAAGGTCAAGACAAGCAGGCAACTGCTACTTGCAACAAGTGGGAAGCATGGGGCGCGTTGAAGTAATCGATCGCCCGTTCGATAGTCCAACCGATGGGGTGCAAAATGGCGTTGAATTCGTTTCGCCCACGCAAGTTTGAGGACCACGAGATCGTTGATGGAGGCGGCAAAGTTGTCGGTCATGTCCGAGTAAAGCCTAGTGGTCTTCTCTGGTCTCCCAAGAATGGCAAAGACTGGTACGGCGTTTCGCTGCCGAGCTTCGCTGCATACATGGAAGCGAACGGCAGGAAAATTAAAAAGTGAGTCACGCCACTTGGTACGTCAGTCGCCGTGTCTGCACAAGAGGCATCCTGTGCCGAGGGCGATATCTCATGAAAAGGATTCTGTTCACGACGTAGGGAGATCACTTCAATGAGGACGGGAGTGTATCGTTGGCCGTCGAAGCCGACTTTCAATTTCTACGACGGACGCGGAAAATTGCTCTTCTCAGAAACTGACGCAAGTCTTGATCTTGCAGACACCCTGATGCTGTCGTGGCCTCGGCGTTCGAGACTCGTTTTCATGGGTATTCGCTCGGGCGGTGTGAGCGGGGCAACATGGACAGAGTCTCGCTTGAAACACATGGAATGGCTCTTCAAATATGATCTGAATTTTGACGGTTATTACGTCTCAATGGCGCGGGTAACACAACGCCGATGGCAGCCCTGTACAACAGAGTTTCGCTGGAAGCTCCAAATTCGTACCATGGGGTAGGACGAATAGGCAACGCTCTTTGCGTAATACCTAATCAATTGAGCAGAAGCTGAGTGCTCTATTGATATGCGCCAATTGCCAACTGCAACAGGATTTTCATCTCCTCGCGCAAGCTGACCGGCGCGACGACCTCGACATCGGGGCCGTACTTGAGCACGTCCATCAGCAACTCCTTGGAGTTGCTGTACGGCAGCTTCAGCTCGTAGCGTCCGTCGGCGAGCCGGGTGCCCTGTTGCTGCGAATGCCAGTGCTCGTCGGCGACCCAGCGCGCCGTGTGCGGCGAGAAGCGCAGCGTCGCCCAGGCTTTCGGCGGCCCGGAAAAAATGCCGTAGCTCGAAGCCAGATGCTGGTTCAATTCGGCCTCGTCCTTGTCGTCGGCAGCCTCATCCTGCACCTGCGCGTGATGGATGCGATCGAGGGCGAAACTGCGCAACGCATTGCGGCCGTGATCGAACGCGTCGAGGTACCAGTTATCGCGGTAATGCGTCAGACGTTGCGGCGAAACGCTGCGCTCGGTGGGCTGATCGGTCGAGCGCGCGCGGTAGTGAAATTTAAGGCGCCTGCGTTCGAGCACGGCGCTGGCGACATGGCGGAACGTCGCCTCGTCGACCTTGCGCGTGCCGTAACCGATCACGCGAATGCGTTCGAGCGGAAAACGTTTCGGCGCGCCGTCGGCCTGATTCGACAGCAGCCGGTCGATGCGCGATCGGAACGGCGCGAGCGCGCTGGCCAGCACGCCGGGGCCGCTGCGTCCGACCAGTTCATTCAACGCGAGCAGCGCCTGAAGTTCCTCGCTGGTCAGCCACAGGCCCGGCAGTTCGAAACGCTCGGCCTCGTCCACCGCATAACTGTAGGCGGCGCTGTCGCCATCGCTTTCGATAGGCGCGCCGAGCGCATCGCGCAGGAAGGCGATATCGCGGTAGGCGGTCGCGCGCGAGCAGCCCAGTTCGTCGAGCAGGCGCGCGAGCGGCACCGGATAGCGCGCGGATTTCAGAATCCGGTGCAGGGACAGAATGCGTTCGTAGCGATCCATGCACGTATTGTGCACGCCGCGGCCCTGGCACGCACGGCTTCGGTCCGCTGCACGCGGGCAATACGTTACCATTGGCGATCGCCGCACTTGTCAGCCCATGCCGCACGCAAATCTCAAACTTCATGAACCGGTCGGCGACGAAGTCAAGACGACGACGTGCTACATGTGCGCGTGCCGCTGCGGCATCAAAGTACACTTGAAGAACGGTCGCGTGCGCTACATCCAGGGCAACGCCGCGCACCCGGTCAACAAGGGCGTACTCTGCGCCAAGGGTTCGGCCGGCATCATGCAGCACTATTCGCCGGCGCGATTGCGCAAACCGCTACTGCGCGTCGGCGAACGCGGCGCCGGCGAGTTCCGCGAGATCGAGTGGGACGAGGCATTGGCGCTGGCGGCGCAATGGCTCGGCGATATCCGCCAAACCAATCCCGACCAGCTCGCCTTTTTTACCGGCCGCGACCAGTCGCAGGCGCTGACGGCTGGTGGGCGCAGCAGTTCGGCACGATCAACTACGCCGCGCACGGCGGCTTTTGCTCGGTCAACATGGCCGCGGCCGGGATGTATACCCTGGGCGGTTCGTTCTGGGAATTCGGCGAGCCGGACTGGGAGCAGTCCAAGTATCTGTTGATGTTCGGCGTGGCCGAAGACCACGACTCCAATCCGATCAAGTTGGGCCTCGGCAAACTCAAGGGCCGCGGCGCGAAGATCGTCGCGGTCAATCCCGTGCGCACCGGCTATGCCGCGATCGCCGACGAATGGCTCGGTATCCGGCCCGGCAGCGACGGTTTGTTCGTCGGCGCGCTGATCCAGGAACTGCTGCTGCACGATTGGATCGACTTCGATTATCTGGTCAAGTATACAAATGCGCACTATCTGGTCGTTGCGCAATCCAGGCAAGGCGGACGACGGGACGTTCGCGCGCGATGCGCAGGGCGAACCCGCTGTGTTGGGACAAGGCCAGCGCCGCCGCGAAGCCGCGCAAACGCGGTCGATATCGCGCCCGTCATCGTCGGCGAATACGTGCTTGGCGACGGCAGCACGGCAGTTCCGGCGTTTCAGCTGCTCGCCGAACGCTTTCTGGCGAGCGAATACGCAGCGGACAACGTCGCCGCGATTTGCGGTATCGATGCCGGTACGATCCGCCGCATCGCCGCCGAGATCGCCGACGTCGCCTTCAATCAGGCGATCCATCTGCAGCAACGCTGGACCGACGCGTTCGGCCGCGAACACGCGCGAGATGATCGGCCGTCCGGTCGCGCATGCATGCGATGCGCGGCATCAGCGCGCATGCCAACGGTTTCCACACCTGCCGCATGCTGCATGTGCTGCAACTGCTGCTTGGCGCGATCGATACGCCGGGCAGTTTCCGCTATCAGCCGCCGTATCCGAAGCCGGTGCCGCCGGCGAACCGGCCCGGCAGAATGCGCCGCGACAACGGCACGCTGGACGCTGCGCCGCTGGGCTATGTGCACGCGCCGGATGAACTCGTGGTCGATGCCGAAGGCCGTCCGCGGCGCATCGACAAGGCGTTTTCCTGGGAGTACCCGCTGGCCGCGCACGGCATGCTGCAGAGCGTGATCCGCAACGCCTGGGCGGGCGATCCGTACCGTATCGACACGCTGTTCCTGTTCATGGCCAACATGGGCTGGAACTCGGCGATGAACACCGGCGAGACGCGGCGCATGCTCGCCGACCGCGACAGCGAGACGGGCGAGTATAAAATTCCACATTTCATTTACGTGGATGCGTACTGGTCGGAGACGGTGAACTTCGCCGACCTGGTGCTGCCGGATACGACCTATCTGGAACGCCACGACTGCATCAGCCTGCTCGACCGGCCGATTTCCGATGCCGATGGCGCCGGCGATGCGATTCGCCAGCCCGTGGTTCCGCCGGATGCCGACAACAGCGGGCGCGATGTGCGTCCGTTCCAGGATGTGCTGCTGGAACTCGGCGCGCGCCTGCAACTGCCCGGCATGACGAACGCGCATGGCGCAGCGAAATATCCGGGCGGCTATGCGCAATACATGGTCGAGCACGAGCGCGCGCCGGGCGTCGGCCTGCTCGCCGGCTGGCGCGGACGCGACGGCGCGAAGCAGGGCGTCGGCGAGCCGAACCCGCATCAGCTCGACGCCTACAAGGCGCACGACTGCCACTGGGAAGCGAAGGTTCCGGCCGCGGCGCGCTACTACAAGATGGCCAACCGCGACTATCTGCAATGGGCCAAGTCGCTCGGTTTCCTGATTTCCACCGACGCGATCGTGCTCGAACTGTACTCCGAGCGCCTGCAGAAATTCCGTCTGGCCGCGCAGGGCCACGGTGCGCGGCAGCCGCCCGCAAGCGAGCGCGCGCGCGTCGAAAAATTCTTCGATCCGCTGCCGTTCTGGTACGCCGACACGAATACAGCGCAACCCGCTTCTCATTCTCCCCTTGCGGGAGAGCCGGCGCATAACGCCGGAGAGGGGGAAAAATACCCACTCGCAGCGATCAGCCAGCGGCCGATGTTCATGTATCACGCCTGGGGTTCGCAGAACGCGTGGCTGCGGCAGATCGCCGCGCGCAATTTTCTCTACCTGCATCCCGACACGGCTGCGCAACATTCGATTGCCGATGGCGACTGGATCTGGGTCGAATCGGCGCACGCGCGCATCCGCGTGCAGGCCAGGCATCACCGCGGCACGGCGCCGGGCGTGGTGTGGACCTGGAACGCGATCGGCAAGCACAAGGGCGCATGGAAACTCGACCCTGCGGCACCCGAGTATACAAAGGGATTTTTGCTCAATCACGCGATCGACGATCTGCTGCCGGCACGTGCGGACGGCTATCGTTATGCGAACGCCGATCCGGTTACCGGTCAGGCCGCGTGGTTCGATCTGCGCGTTCGCATCGTGCGCGACGAAGCAGCGCGGACGGCAGGGCAACGCGTCGAATCGATTAGCACAGGCGCGGATGCCGCATGACGATGCTGCCGCCGCCGGGGAAAAAAAAACTCGGTCTGGTGATCGATCTGGATATCTGCGTCGGCTGCCATGCCTGCGCGGTCGCGTGCAAGGAGTGGAACGACGGCGGACGTTTCGGTCCATTGCCGGACGAGAACCCATACGGCGCGCAACCCCTGGGCGTCTGGTTCAACCGCGTGCACAGTTACGAAGTTTCGGGAACTGCGGAAAAAAGCGCCGCGCCTGCGGTGTCTGCTTCCGCAATGAGCGTGCATTTCCCGCGCTCGTGCCTGCACTGCGAGACGCCCGATTGCGTCACCGTCTGCCCGACCGGAGCCAGCTACAAGCGCGCCGAGGACGGCATCGTGCTGGTCGACGAGGACAAGTGCATCGGCTGCAAATTGTGCTCGTGGGCCTGCCCCTACGGCGCGCGCGAATATTCCGAACAGCGCGGCGTCATGCAGAAGTGTACTTTGTGCGTCGACCGCATCTACAACGAGACGTTTCGACGAGGTCGATCGCCAGCCGGCCTGCGTGATGGCCTGCCCGACACGCGCGCGGCACTTCGGCGATCTCGGCGACGCGGATTCCGCGGTGTCGAAACTCGTTGCCGAACGTGGCGGTTACGATCTGATGCCGGAGATGGGCTACAAGCCGGTCAACAAATATCTGCCGCCGAGGCCACGGCGCGATGGCTCGACTTGCATGTCGGCCACGGCGGCGCCGGAGACTATCGGTCCAATGAAGCTGCCACCGCTGTTGCGTTGGATGGACAAGATTCTTTCGCGCTGACCGTTGCCAATTCATGCATCCTGCCATCTCGGTCATTTTCTTCACGGTCATTTCCGGCGCGGGCTATGGGCTGTTGTTTCTGCTCGGACTCGGCCTGATCGCTCGATCCGCATTCGCTCGCGCGCAACGAAATTCTGCTGGTCCTCGGGCTCGGTGCGGCCGCGGCCGCGGCGGGGCTGACCGCATCGCTGTTTCACCTGGGCCAGCCACAGCGGGCCTGGCGCGCGCTGAGTCAGTGGCGTTCGTCGTGGCTGTCGCGCGAAGGCGTGGCGGCGCTCGCGAGCTTCGTGCCCGTATGCGCGCTCGCCGTCCTGATCTGGCGCGATGCGGACGCCAATCGCCTGCGTGTTTGCGCGCTGGCGCTCGCGACGCTCGCGGCAACGACGGTGTATTGCACGGCGCAGATTTATGCGTCGCTGAAAACCATTCACGCCTGGCACAACGTCTATGCGGCGCCGGTGTACTTTTTTTGCGGCCTGTTATGTGGCGCGGCGTGGCTGCTTGCGCTGCATGGTTTGTTCGCGGACCAGGGCGGCGCGGTGCGCACGGTCCTTGGCGTGCTGGTGGTCGTGCTTGCGTGCATCTGCTTGGTGGTCAAGCGCGCGTACTGGCGCTTTCTCGACACGACGCGGCACGCGGCGACGATCGAGTCGGCCACCGGCCTCGGTCGTTTCGGCAGCGTGCGCAGTGCCGAGTCGCCGCACACCGAGGAAAATTATCTGACGCGTGAAATGGGTTTCGTCGTCGCACGCAAGCATGCGCAGCGGCTGCGCGCCATCGCTGCGAACCTGCTTGGGCCGCTGCCCGCGTTTCTGGCGTTGCTGTATCTGCTGCTGGCGATCAAGACGTTGCCGTTCGCGCCGCTGTGCGCAATTCTTGCTGCGCTCAGTGCAACCGCGGGCTGTTTCATCGAACGCTGGCTGTTCTTCGCCGAAGCCAAGCATGTAGTGACGCTTTACTACGGCGCGAAGCAGTCCTGAAGTATACGTTGTTCGCTTGTATACTTAAGGGTAAATTTCTTTTGTATACATCGCTGAACGCAAGCTGACGCAGCAGGCTGCAACGCATTGTGCGACGCAGCATGTGTGGGCATAATTCGCAGCCCTTCGCGCCCCGCGCCCCGCAATCCAACAACAGGACCCATGATGAAGACGACCCCGCTCGCCTGCGCGCTGCTGCTTGCTCTGCCTTTCGCCGTGCGCGCCGCCGATCCGCCCCCGCCACCGCCCGAGGGCTGGTCGGGTACCGGCGAAGCCGGTCTGGCCATCGCCAGCGGCAACACCAAGTCGCAGAACCTCAATGCCAAGCTCGACCTCAAGTACAACGACGACCAGTGGAAGGACGATTTCTATCTGCTCGCGCTGCGCAACAAGAGCAACGTGACCGATGCGACCGGCGCCAGCAATTATGAGCTGACCGCGAATCGCTACGAGGCGGGCGCATCGGCAGGTTACAAGTTCGACGATCGCAGCTACATTGTCGGCGCGCTGCGCTACGAGCACGACGAGTTTTCGCCGTATCAGTATCAGTACACCGCATCGATCGGTTACGGCTATCAAGTGCTGAAGAACGCAAGCGACGAATTGTCGTTCGAGGCCGGTCCGGGCTACAAAGTGTCGCAGGCCACATCGTTCGATATCGTCAATCCGACTCCGCCACCGCCGCTGTTGAGCGTCAAGCCGGATTCCGACAGCAATGTCGTGCTGCGCGGCCTGATGAGCTACAAGCACAACTTCAACGCCACTACCTCGTTTGTCGATACGTTCCTGGTCGAGGCCGGCAGCGGCAACAAGTTCTACCAGAACGATGCCGGCCTGGCGGTGAAGATGAGCGACAAGCTCGCGATCAAGGTCGGTTATCAGATACGCAGCAATTCGCAAGTGGAGGCGGGCTTCAAGAAGACCGATCAGCTGCTGACGACGAACCTCGTCTACGGTTTCTGATCGACTGTTCCACGCGGTTGATGCAAAACGGGCTCCTCGCGAGCCCGTTTTTTCGTGTACCTTGCGTTCAGTCCTCGAAAGCGAAGATCAGCCGCTTTTCACTCAATGTCCCGCATCCTGGTTTTCCAGCACGTCGCCGCCGAGCCGCTTGGCACCCTCGATCCGCTGATCCGCCGGCGCGGGCATCGGGTCAAGTTCGTCAATTTCGAGCGCGATCCCGGCGCGCGGCCGAAGCTCGATCGTTATCGCGGCCTGATCGTGCTCGGCGGTCCAATGAATGTCGAGGACCGCGCTGGCCGCCCGCATCTGCAAACCGAGATCGAGGTGATCGGCGAAGCGCTCGCGCAAGGCAAGCCCGTGCTTGGCATCTGTCTCGGCGCGCAACTGCTCGCGCATGCGCTCGGTGCGCGAATTCGGCGCCATCGTTGCAGCGAGATCGGTTGGTACGACATTGCGACGACCGCCCACGGCCGCACGGATCCGGTACTGACGCCGCTCGGCGCTGCGTTGCCGGTTTTTCAGTGGCATGGCTACACGTTCGATATTCCCGTTGGCGCCGAACATCTCGCGCGCACGGCGAGCTGCGAAAACCAGGCGTTCCGCTACGGCGCGAACGCGTATGGATTCCAGTTCCATCTGGAAGTGAACCAAGCCCTGATCGAGCGTTGGCTCGCCCTGCCCGAATATCGCGACGATTTGATCGCAGCGGGTCCCGGCCACGATGCCGACACCATCCGCGCCGACACATTCGCGCGCATCGACGCGATGCAGAATGCCGCGCACGCGGTGTTCAACAATTTTCTGGACTTGATCGGCACACCGGCGCGGCGGCGGACGCCGGCCACGCCAGGCTGAGCGGAAATCGCGCAACGGTCCCGAGCTGGTTCGTGCTCAGCGCGATTTCGTGTGATGCAATTCCAGCACGCTGTGCGGCGCCGCAAACGTGTCGGCGCGCGCGGCGTGCCAGAACACCTTGAATACCGCGTGATTCGGCATGCCGCCGTCGATCAGCTCGCCGGGCTTGACGAACTGGTACAGCGCCGACAGCGAACGCACTTCGGTCGACGATGACGCGCCGGATCACATGCTCGGGACCGAGTTCGCTCGGATGGGTCAGGCCCGCCGCGGCGATCAGCTCCTTGAGCGCGTTGCAGCGTGTTTTCGTGGAACATCTTCACGCGCTCGGCCTTGTCCGGCACGTTCAAGCTTCTTCCAGCGCGCCCGGGTCCTGCGTGGCGACGCCGGTCGGGCAGCGGTCGGTGTGGCAGTTCTGCGACTGGATGCAGCCCAGCGCGAACATGAAGCCGCGCGCCGCATTGCACCAGTCCGCGCCGAGCGCGAGCGTGCGCGCCAGATCGAACGCGGTGACGACCTTGCCGCTGGCGCCGATGCGGATCTTGTCGCGCAGATTCGAGGCCGACCAGCGTGTTGTGCACGAGCAGCAGCGCTTCGCGCAGCGGCGCGCCGACGTGATCGGTGAATTCGAGCGGCGCCGCGCCGGTGCCGCCTTCGCCGCCGTCGACGACGATGAAGTCCGGCAGGATGCCGGTTTCGCTGCATCGCCTTGGCGATGCCGAACCATTCCCAGGGATGGCCGAGCGCGAGCTTGAAGCCGGTCGGCTTGCCGCCGGATTTCTCGCGCAGGCGCGCGACGAATTCGAGCAGTCCGATCGGCGTCGAAAACGCGCTGTGCGCGGCCGGCGAAACGCAGTCCACGCCCATCGGCACGCCGCGCGCCGCGGCGATTTCCGCGCTGACCTTGGCCGCCGGCAGCACGCCGCCATGGCCGGGCTTGGCGCCCTGCGAGAGCTTGATCTCGATCATCTTCACCTGCGGCGATATGCGCATTCTCGACGAAGCGCTCTTCGTTGAAACTGCCGTCGGCATTGCGGCAGCCGAAGTAGCCCGAGCCGATTTCCCAGCAGATGTCGCCGCCGATTCTCGCGGTGATAGCGCGACAGCGAACCTTCGCCGGTGTCGTGATAGAAGCCGCCGCGGCGCGCGCCCTCGTTGAGCGCGCGGATCGCGTTCGCCGACAGCGCGCCGAAGCTCATCGCCGAGATGTTGAACACGCTGGCCGAGTACGGCTGCGTGCATTGCGGCGCCGCCGATCGCGATGCGGAAATCGTGCGCTGTCGATCTTCGCCGGCGCCAGCGAATGGTTGATCCACTCGTACTGCGTCGCGTACAGGTCCAGTTCGGTGCCGAACGGGCGCTTGTCCAGCGACGTTCTTCGGCGCGCTGGTAGACGATCGAGCGCTGCACGTGCGAGAACGGCACTTCCTCGGTGTCGGATTCGACGAAGTACTGGCGCAGCATCGGCCGGACGTATTCGAAGAAGTAGCGGATATGCGCTGATGACCGGGATAATTGCGCCGCAGCGTGTTGCGCGTCTGCGTGACATCGACGATGCCGAGCAGGCTCAGCGCACCGCTGAAAGCGCCGCCAGCCACCACCATATTGCGCCAGCCCACAGCATCGCCAGCGCCAGCGCGAATATGGCCAGGCAAAGTGCGAACGGCAGGTAGCGCGAGACGAGCGGTTTATCCATCACGAGATTCCGGTGGCGCGAATCGCCCGAGCATACGCCGAGGCGCGCGCGCAATGCGAGCAGTGCAGCGCCTGACGTACACTTGCGCAATGGCCAACGAATCCCCTCCCGCAAAACGGCGCCGACGCATCCGCGTCGGGCGCGCGCAAACCCGCGGCAGCGTCGCGCAACGGCACGACGAAGCTGCCGGCCGCGCCACCGGCGCGAAAGAACGCAAGGAAATCGCCGCCGAATACGACGCACGGCTGGCTGGCGCGGGTGAACTGGGCCCATGTGCGCGCGCGCCTCGGCGAGTACGCCAAACTTGCGCGCATGCATAAGCCGATCGGCGCGGCCCTGCTGTTGTGGCCGACCTGGTGGGCGTTGTGGCTCGCCGCCGGCGACTTTCCGCCGTGGCCGGCGCTGATCATTTTCACCCTCGGCGTGTTCGCAATGCGCTCGGCCGGCTGTGTCATCAACGACTATGCCGACCGCGATCTCGATCCCGCGGTCAAGCGCACGCGCGAACGGCCGATCGCCGCGGGCAAGGTGTCGCCGCGCGAGGCGCTGGTCGTGTTCGCCGTGCTGATCGCGTTCGCGTTCGTGCTCGTGCTGTTCACCAACCGTCTGACGATCGAGCTGTCGGTCGTCGGCGCATTTCTCGCAGTGACCTATCCGTTCACCAAGCGCTACACCCATCTTCCGCAGGTATATCTGGGCGCCGCATTCGGCTGGTCGATTCCGATGGCGTTCGCGGCAGGTGACGAAGCTTCGTTGCCGCGCCGCTGTGCTGGCTGCTGTTTCTCGCCAACATGCTGTTCTCGACGATCTACGACACCGAGTACGCGATGGTCGATCGCGACGACGACATCCGCGTCGGCGCAAAATCCACGGCGATCCTGTTCGGCGATGCGGATCTGCCGATTCTCGGCGTGCTCATGGTCACCTTCCTGCTGACGATGGCGCTGGTTGCGCAGCGCGGCCATCTGCACTGGCCGTATTTCGCCGGACTCGGCGTCGCCGCGCTGCTGTTCGCCTGGCAACAATGGATCATGCGTGCGCGTGAGCGCGATGCCTTGTTTCGCCGCGTTCCGCAACAACGGCTGGGTCGGCATGGTGCTGTGGGCCGGGATTGCCGTTTCGCTGGCCATGGGAGGGCGCTGAGAAAGTGTGGCCGAGGTGACCGTTTTTTGATCCAGTGGCCGCATGGTTGTTCAAGACCGAAATAAAAAAACGGCCCGCTGGGGAGAGCGGGCCGTTCGGGGTCGCGATGCAGACGTCGGGGGTAGCGACGTGGGGAGTCCCTGCATCACTGGGCGCACGATACCGGGATCAAGCTTGCAACAACCTGACGATGCTGTAAGGGTTGTGCGAAATCCGCCAATTGCGCCGGATTGCGCCGATCGCGCGGCAATGGCGCAAGCCGCTGGCGGATTATTCGGTGGCGCTGCGCGCGTCGACCGGAAACTCTACGCGCACACGCGTTCCGCGCCCGTCCGCACCAGCGGAAATATCGAGGCTGGCCCGATGTGCGCGTGCGATTTCATCGACGATTGCCAGCCCCAGACCGCTGCCGTCGCGACCTTCGCCGGCAACGCGATAGAACCGTTCGAGCACGCGCCTGCGTTCGCTAGGCGGAATGCCGGGCCCGTCGTCCTCGACTTCCAGGAACGCGACCGCTTCACCGCCCGCATGCGCAAAAGTGGATTTCTTCGCGATCCCGCTGCGCACGGTCACACGCCCGTTGGCCGGCGTGTAGGTCAGCGCGTTATTGATCAGGTTCGCCAGCAGCTCGCGCAGCAGCCAGACGCTGCCGCGCACTTGCGCCGGTTCGGCTTCGACGCCCAGATCGATCTGTCGCTTCAACGCGTGGTCGAAGAGCGCGGTCACGCCGTTCTCAGCCAGCGTCTGCAACTGCAGCGGACGGAAATCGTCGGCCGGATTAGCCGCCGGCTCGGCGCGCGCGAGCGCGAGCAACTGGTTCGCGGTGTGGCCGAGACGCTGCATGCCGGCGTGGATCCTGATCAGACGTTCGCGCAGCACAGCGCCGGTCGGGTCCGGCACGGCGATATCGCTGGCGAGCAATTCCAGCTGCGCCTGCAAGCCGGCGAGCGGGGTGCGTATTTGATGCGCGGCGTCGGCGAGAAACCGGTGCTGCGCGCTCGCCGCTGCGGCCACCGTGGAAAACAGACGATTCAACGCATGCGTAAGCGGGCGCACCTCGCTCGGCACCTCGGCTTCGTCGAGCGCGGCCAGATCGAGCGCGGAGCGCTGCGCAATCTGGTCGCGCAACTCGAGCAGCGGGCGCAGGCCGATGCGCACGCCGAGCCAGACCAGCAGCAGCGTGACCAGCAGTTCCAGCAGATCGCCGGCGACGATGTAGCTCAGCATGACGTGTGTCGCGCTACGCCGCTTGTGCGTCGTCTCCGCGATGGTGATCGAAATTTCGCCGGCCGCGTTGTCGAGGCGATAGGTTGCCGAGCGCACCGGCTCGTTCTGGAATCGGGCGTCGACAAACGACGGATTCTCGCCGCCGGGAGCCGCAGTCGGCAGGCCCTCGTCGCCGGCAACGAACTCGCCGCGCGGATTGAGCACGAGGTAATAAATCTTGTCGTCGTTGTCCGCGCGCAGGACCGCGATCGCCTGATCGGATAGTTCCGATTTCACCTTGCCGTCGGTGCCGATATTCAGATGTGCGGCGACCGCGACGATGGAGCTGGCCAGCACCTGATCGTAGGCGGCGTTGAGCGGTGTGGTCGACGACAGGTAGTCGACGAACACGCCGAGCGCGAGCAGCAATGCGAGCGGCGCCGACAGCAGCAGCAGCAGGCGGCGGCGGATCGAGGGTGCGCGTGGATCGGGAGCGGCCGGCATGGCGCAGCGGTTCAGGACTCGTCGAGCCGATAGCCGAGTCCGCGCACGGTGCGGATCGACACGCTCTCGCCGAGCTTGCCGCGCAGCCGCGAAATGTATACTTCGACCGCGTTCGTGGTGATGTCGTCGCTCCAGCTCGATACGGCCTGCTGCAGGCGTTCCTTGCGCACGACGCGGCCTGCGTGCAGGGCGAGGCACTCGAGCACCGCCCATTCGCGCGGCGTCAGATCGGCTACGTGCTCGTTGACCCGCGCTTCGCGCCGGGTAAGGTCCAGATGCAGATCGCCGAAAGTCAGCAGCGGATTGCCGGCAGTCTTGCTGCGCCGGATCAGCGCGCGGCAGCGCGCCGCGAGTTCGGGCACGGCGAATGGTTTCACCAGATAATCGTCGCCGCCGATATCGAGCGCGTTGACCCGATCGGCGAGGCCGTCGCGCGCGGTCACGATCAGCACCGGCAGGCTGTTGCCGGCGCGGCGCACGCGGCGCACGAGCTCGAAGCCGTCGATGCCCGGCAACCCCAGATCGACGAGCAGCAGATCGAAGTGTTCCTGCTGCATGGCGACCTCGGCGAACTCGGCATTCGCCACGCGATCGACCGCGAAGCCGCTGCGGGTCAGGCCACGATGCATCGCATCGGCCACCAGTGCATCGTCTTCGACTACGAGAATTCGCATGGATGATTCAACCCTGACGAAGGCACAGTATCTCACTGCGCCGTCGCGTACGCCGCGCAAAGGGTCGAGTCTGCGGGGAGCCGCTTGACAGCCTGAGTCGATCGGCATACACCTGTTCGATCCTGGCTGTTACGGGGAACTGCCGTGATTCTCCAAAACGTGGTTTGGATCATCGCGCTGGTCGGTATGGGATTGGTCGCGCTGGGGTTCATTTACGTGATCCGGCAGGCCGGTAAACCCGTTGAGGACGCAGCGGCGAGCACAGCCGCGCATACTTCCAACGTGTTGCGACGATGGCTGTTCGGCGCCTTGCTGATCATCTTCGTCGGCGGCACGTATGCCACCCTCCACCGCTTCCCGATTCCGCCACAAGACACGCCGCTGGGCATTCATCAGGTCGTGGACGTGATCGGGCAGCAGTGGTCGTGGCAGATCAATCCAAGCGCGGTGCAGGTCGGCAGTCCGGTGGAATTCCGGGTCACCAGCAAGGACGTGAACCACGGTTTTGCGATCTACGCACCGGACGGCCGCATCGTGACCCAGACCCAGGCCATGCCGGGCTTCACCAACAAGATCGTGCACACGTTCGTGCAACCGGGCACTTACAGGGTGATGTGCCTTGAATACTGCGGTATCGGACATGCGCCGATGACCTCTGAGTTCACGGTGGTCGCGGCGGGCGGAGGCTGATCATGGCTGCACTCACGATGTATCCCGACAACGAGCGTCTCGACGGCGGCAACCGAATCGCGTTCAACCTGTACATCATCACGTCCGTTGCGTTGTTCTTGTTGATGATGTTGCTCGGCCTGAGCATGCGCATGTCGCAGGCAACCTGGCTGGCGCTGCCGCCCGATCTCTTCTACCGCATCCTCTCGATGCACGGTGCCGGCATGGTCGGCACCACCGCGCTGGCGACCACCGCGGTGATGTGGTTCTTCCTGCGCAAGTACGTAAGCCTGCACCTGTGGGCGTTCATGACCAACTACGTGCTGTTCATGCTCGGTGCGTTGTGCATCATCTTCGCGATCTTCGCCGATGGCTACGGCGCGTTGTGGACGTTCCTGTATCCGTTGCCGGTGCGCGGCCTGGGGCTGTGGAGCCCGCACGCCGCGGCGCTGTTCATGCTGGGCTATCTGCTGATCGGCGTGGGCATGCTGGTGTTCTACTTGGACGCCGCCGCCGCCATCATCAAGGTGCACCGCAATCTCGGACGCGCCCTGGGTCTGCACTGGCTGTTCGGCGGCAGTATCGACCCGGATCACCCGAAGGCCGTGGTCGCCAGCACCATGGTGATCATCTCCAACACACTGGGTATCCTGGCCGGTGCGGTGGTGCTGGTGATGAGCATGGTCAACATCTTCTATCCGGAGATGGCGTTGAATGCGTTGATGGCCAAGAACCTGATCTACTGGTTCGGTCACATGTACATCAACGCCACGATCTACATGGGCGCGATCGCGGTGTACGAATTGCTGCCGCGCTACTCGGGAAAGCCCTACCCGATCTCGCGGCCGTTCCTGTGGTCGTGGGCGGCGAGTACGCTGTTCGTGATCATCGTGTTTCCGCATCACCTGATGATGGACTACGCCGAACCGCACTGGGCGCTGGTCATGGGCCAGGTGGTGTCGTGGGGTGCGGGTTTCCCGGTGTTTCTGGTCACGGTGTACGGCGCTCTGACCAACATCTATCGCTCGAACATGCGCTGGACGATGCCGTCGCGCCTGCTGATCCTGTCGATGTTCGGCTGGGCGGCGGGCATCGTGCCGGCCATCCTCGACGGCACGATTCGCATCAATCAGGTGATGCACAACACCCAGTGGGTGCCCGGACACTTCCACTTCTACCTGCTGCTCGGCGTGCTGCCGATGGCGCTGGCCCTGATGTTCCACGTGATCGGCAGCCGTGCGGATGCGCCGCCGAATACAGGCGCCGACAGGCTGGGATTCCCCGTATACGTGATCGGCGGACTGATCTTCGTGCTGGCCTTCCTCGATGCCGGGCATCTGAGCGTGGCGCGAAGGATGGCGACGCACCTGCCGGAGTGGACCTACACCGACAAAGTCGGTTCGATCGGCGCGCTGCTGGTGGTGCTGGGAATGCTGTATTTCGCGATCCGCATCACGGCGGGCTTGCTGAAAGCGCCCGCGCGTGAGGACCCCGGCGGCGGTGCTGCGAACGCTGCTGGTTAGCCTGGTCTTGCTGGCGGCGGGCATCGGCGTACTGGCTGGCGCTACCGACGGATTTCGCGCCTACACCACCGAGACCGCCCGCCGCATCGATGTCCGGGAACATCCGCGTGCGGTTCCGCCGCTGCCGTTGCAGACCGCCGCCGGCAAGCGTACCGGTTTCGGACAATTGCGCGGGCGCTGGTTGCTGGTCGATTTTATTTATACCCGGTGCATGACGTACTGTTCGGCGCAGGGCGGCGAGTTCGCGCGTTTGCAGCGTCGGCTGGCCGGGCCGATCGCTGCGGGCAAGCTGGCCCTGCTGAGTGTCAGCTTCGATCCCGCACATGATGATCCTGCTGCACTGGCCGATTACCAGCGCCGCCACGGCGACAATGGCGCGGGCTGGATCGCGGCGCGGCCGGTCGATCAGGCGGATCTTGTCGCGCTGATGCATGTCTTCGGCGTTGTCGCGGTAGCGGACGGGCTGGGCGGATTCGTGCATAACGCGGCGATTGGGGTGGTCGATCCGACGGGCCGGCTGGTCGCGATACTGGATTGGGATGATCCGCAGGGCGCGGCGCTCTATGTCACGCAGCGGTTGATCTGATGAAGCTGCCGACCAGTCGCCGCTGCGTTGGCGGCGCGATTCTGTGGGCCGTGCTCGCCGTTTCTCCCGTGCGCCACGCGCTCGAATCGACGATGACTCTGCAAATGCTGGCGCAGATCCCGCTGCTGGCGTTGGCCGGTTGGTGGTTTGCGCGGTGCATACCGGCCCGGCTCGATCGGCGCCTCGCGGATTGGAACCACCTCGGGATCAGCGGGCTGTTGCTGGCCTCGCTGACCAGCGTGGTGTGGATGCTGCCTCTGGCGATGGATGCCGCGCTCGATGATCCGCGCGTCACGCTGGCGAAATTCCTCAGCGTGCCGCTGCTGATCGGCGTACCCGCCGCACTGAGTTGGCCGCGTGCGGGATTCGTGGTGCGCGGCGTGGTCCTGCTCGAGGTGACCGCGACCGCGTTCCGCCTCGGCTGGCTGTACCTGATTTCACCGGTACGCCTGTGCAGCAATTACCTGCTGGACGACCAGCAGCGGCTCGGTACATGCCTGCTTGCAGTCGGCCTTGCGATCATGCTGCTGCTCACTTGGAAACTCATGTGGGGGCATATCGACAGCGGGCGCGCGGATGGCGAGGAGTCCTGAGTCGGGCGTGGCGCAGAACCTCCAGCACGTTACGTTGGCGTACCTCCTCGGCAACATCTGCGACAGCGGGAGGATGGTAAAATCCCGCGCCTTGCGCGCGACTGCGACGAACAGAAGGATCCATGAGTATCAATCCCGCCACGATCATCGACGTCGCGCCGTCGCGCCAGTCCAGGAGTCCGCCGCGCGCAACGCCGTGCTGAGCGTGCTCGGCGCGGTGAGCTTTTCGCATTTCCTCAACGATCTGATCCAGTCGTTGCTGCCGTCGATTTATCCGATGCTGAAGAGCAGCTACGCACTGGATTTCGGCCAGATCGGCCTGCTCACGTTCACCTATCAGATCACCGCCTCGCTGTTGCAGCCGCTGGTCGGTGCCTATACCGATCGCCGGCCGCTGCCGTATTCGCTGCCGGTCGGCATGGGGTTCACCCTGTGCGGCCTGCTGCTGCTGTCGCAGGCAGGCACTTTCTCCTTGCTGCTGGTCGCTGCGGCCCTGGTCGGCACCGGCTCGTCGGTATTTCATCCGGAATCCTCGCGCATCGCGCGCCTTGCCTCCGGCGGACGCCACGGCTTTGCGCAGTCGTTTTTCCAGGTCGGCGGCAATACCGGCTCGGCGCTCGGGCCGCTGCTCGCCGCGTTCGTGATCCTGCCGCATGGGCAGGGCAGTCTCGCCTGGTTCGGCCTGCTCGCATTGCTCGGCATCGTACTGCTGTCGCGCGTCGGCGCGCTGGTACTCGCGTCAGGCGCTGAAGCCAAAAGCGATCACGAGCGCCGCCGTATCCGCGCCGACATTGCCACGGCGTCAGATCGCGTTCGCGATCGCCGTGCTGCTCGCGCTGATCTTCTCCAAGTATTTCTATCTGATCAGCCTGTCGAGCTATTACACGTTCTATCTGATCGAGAAATTCGCGGCTGAGTACACAAAGCGCACAAATCCACTTGTTCTACTTTCTCGGCGCAGTCGCGCTCGGCACCTTCGTCGGCGGCCCGCTCGGCGACCGTTTCGGACGCAAGCTGGTCATCTGGGTTTCGATCCTCGGCGTGCTGCCGTTCACCCTGCTGCTGCCGCACGCCAACCTGTTCTGGACCAGCGTGCTCAGCGTGGTCATCGGCCTGATCCTGTCGTCCGCGTTTTCCGCGATCCTCGTCTATGCGCAGGAGCTGCTGCCCGGCAAGGTCGGCATGGTCGCCGGCCTGTTCTTCGGCTTCGCCTTCGGCATGGGCGGCATCGCCGCGGCGGTGCTCGGCGAACTCGCCGACATCAAGGGCATCGAATACGTCTACCAGCTGTGCGCGTTCCTGCCGGCGATCGGCCTGTTAACCGCGCTCTTACCCAACCTGCACCGCCGCGCAAAAGAATAGTTTTCAAGTTGCCGGGGGCTTCCGCTCACGCAGGGGGTATCTGTGTCAAATACCCACTGATGTTGCAGTAGACGTGCGAGCCAGCAAGCACACCATCCCCGCTTACCTGGACGAAAGGAATCTCCCCCGCATTGACGTAAAAGGTCGCCGGCGCAGAGATAGCCGTGGCACCTTGATAGGGTGCGGGAATATACATTGCCGAGCTCCATTGCCCGCCGCCCTGAATACTTGCCACCATCAGCTGGAGCCCGTTCGGCGTACCGACGAAGGGCCAACCGCAGCTTACGTAAGTGATGGTCAAACGCTGGCTTGCCGAGACAGCGGGAAGGTAGAAGACCCCAGTGCACCCGTTTGGGCTGCTGGAGCAATTCGGGAAGTCGATTTCGAAATACTGTTGGTAAGGCGCGGGCGCCGCCGGAGCAACCGAAATCACACCTTGAACCGATACGGGTACGGCTTGCGCCGCGGAATTGGCGACCGTGACCGCGCCGGAAATGGTGCTTGTGCCCGACAAGGCTACCGGTACCGGCTGCGTCGTGTCGTTGGTGACGAGCACTGGTTGCGAGGGTTTGTTGCCCGCGCCGCTTGCCGGTGTGGCGCTCGCCAAGGCCAGGCAAAGAGCTGGAATGGATATCATGCTGATCAGGTTTGATCTGTCGCTGGTCATGATTTTCATGCTGGATTCTCCGAATCAGGAAATGGCGCGCATCATCCGCGTTCGTTCGGGAGTCTTGGATTTGTGCTGGCCGAGTGCATCCGGCAGCGGCCCAACAATTCCCATATGGGGGTTACGCCAGTCGGACGCAGGAACTGACATTTGGCTGTGAACGAAAACGCGAGCCAAGTAGCGGACACCGCATCGCGTCGTGGTATAGGGTTGCAGACAAGTCCGCTCGTCGGCTCCGACGAAAAGAAAGCCGCAGGTCCGGACCGAGCAGACAGCCTTCACAGCAGCACGCAGAAGGAGATCGACGTGGCCACGATCAGCGATCCGCTTTCCGCGCAGCGCGCGTTACTCGCGATGTACGCGGAGGACATGTACAACCCCGCTGAAGCCGACGCGTTGAATCCACCGCTGGATCCCCGCGCGAGCGATTCCTGGCGCATCGTGGGCTATCTGACGGCCGCGAACGCGCTGTTCAGCGCGCAAACGATCCAACTCGGCGAACGGGTCTATTTCGGTTTCCTCGCCAATTCGATCGCCACACCCAGCCAGTATGTCGCCGTCGTGCGCGGCACCGAGTCTGCGATCGAGTGGCTGGAGAATCTCGAAGGGCTGCTCGTGCCGCATCCGCTCGCGGGGCAGGTCGAGCAGGGCTTTTTCTCCATCTATCAGTCGCTGCGCTACAGCGCGGCCGGCGCGGGAACGCTCGCGCGTGCGCAAGCCGAAGGTGACACCGCAGGTGCGGTCGGCATCGCAGCGGCGTTGCCGCCGAATGCATCGTTGACCGTCATCGGACACAGTCTGGGGTCGGCGCTGGGTACCTATCTGCTGTGCGATCTGGCGCAGATTGCGCCACGCCAGTTCTCTCTCGACGCGTGTCTGATTGCATCGCCGCACGCGGGCGACCGCACGTTCGTCGAGCGTGTCGACCACGACGCGCCCCTCTACAAAGTGTACAATTATATTTTCGATATCGTGCCGCATGTGCCGCCGAGTCTGCCGCTCGGATTCGGCTTCCAGCCGCTGCCCAAGGCGACGTGGATCACCTCGAACGACGCCCAGGCCAGGATCAACAACGATCTGCTCTGCAATCATCACGCCTTCTGCTATGCGGCGATGCTCGACTACGCCTCGGTGGCGGGCGTGGTGAATCCGTATAGCAAGTGCATTCTGCGCAAGGCGGGTTAGCAATCCCGCGCCTGCCGTTTCGCCGGCACCGATTCTAGAGTATAATGCGAACCATTCTTATTTAGATTGGTTATACCGTGCTGCTCTCGGAATTGGCGAAGGGTGATTCCGCCGTGGTGTCGCAAGTCGACGACAACGGGCCCGACGACGCGATCGCGCAGCGCCTGCGCGATCTGGGTTTCGTCGCCGGCGAGCCGGTGCGGCTGGTCGCGCGCGGGCCGCTTGGCGCCGATCCATTGCTCGTGCAGATCGGCTACACGCGCTTCGCGCTGCGCCGCACCGAGGCCGCACGGGTTCGCCTCGTGAACGGGAAGGGCTGAAGCATGAGCGCGGCGGCCATCCAGATCGCCCTCGTCGGCAATCCGAATTGCGGCAAGACCGCGTTGTTCAATCTGCTCACCGGTACGCCGGCAGAAGGTTGCCAACTATGCCGGTGTCACGATCGAGCGCAAGGAAGGCCATTATCATGGCGCCGTCGGGGCGCAGCGTGCGCGTGCTCGATCTGCCCGGCGCCTACAGTCTCGCCGCGGCGAGTCCCGACGAAGCGATCACGCGCGATATCGTCACCGGCCGCTATCCCGGCGAGGCCGTGCCCGATCTGATCGTCTGCGTCGCCGATGCGACCAATCTGCGCCTGCATCTGCGTTTCGTGCTCGAACTTGCGCGCCTGGGCCGGCCGATGCTGCTTGCACTGAACATGATGGATGCGGCCGCGCGCCGCGGAATTCGTATCGATACGGACTCCCTGGCGCGGGCGCTCGGCATGCCGGTCGTCGAGACGGTGGCGGTCAAGCGCGGCGGTGCGGCCGCGCTGATCGCGCAAGTCGATGCGACGATGCCGGCCCCACCAGCAGACACCAAATGCGGATGCGGATCTGCACGCGCAGGTGCGCGCGCTGCTCGCGACCGCGGTCAGCGTGCCGCGCGGCGCGGCGGCGGTCGACGACGCGATCGACCGCATCGTGCTGCACCCGGTATTCGGCCTGGCGATACTCGCGTCCGTCATGTTTCTTATCTTTCAGGCCGTGTTCTCCTGGGCGACGCCCCTGCAGCACGGCATCGGTGCGGGCGTGTCGGCGCTGGGCAACGGCGTCGGCGCGCTGCTGCCCACCGGTGCACTGCGCAGTCTGCTCGTCGACGGCGTGTTCGCCGGACTCGGCGCGGTGCTGGTGTTCCTCCCGCAAATCCTGATCCTGTTCCTTTTTATACTCGCGCTGGAGGAATCCGGTTATCTGCCGCGCGCCGCGTTCCTGCTAGATCGCATGATGTTCATGGCCGGGCTGACGGGGCGTTCGTTCATTCCGCTGCTGTCGAGCTTCGCCTGCGCGATTCCGGGCATCATGGCGACGCGCAGCATTGCCGATCCGCGCGACCGCCTGACCACGATCCTCGTCGCGCCGCTGATGACCTGTTCGGCGCGCCTGCCGGTGTATACCCTGTTGATCGCAGCCTTCGTTCCGCGGCGCACGGTTGCCGGTGTGTTCAATCTGCAGGGTGTGGTGCTATTCACGTTGTATGTCGCCGGCGTCGTTTCGGCGCTGCTCGTGGCCTGGGTGATCAAGCGCGTGCGCCGCGACAAGAGCGAACATGTGCTGATCATGGAATTGCCCGCGTATCGGATGCCGCATCCGCGCGATATTGCGATCGGCCTCTACGAGCGCGCGATGATTTTCCTGAAGCGCGTCGGCGGCATCATCCTCGCGCTGACCGTGCTGCTGTGGTTTCTTTCGAGCTTCCCCGCGCCGCCCGCGGGCGCGAGCGAACCGGCGATCAATTACAGTCTGGCCGGCATCCTCGGCCGCGGTCTGCACGTCGTGTTTGCGCCGCTCGGCTTCAATTGGCAGATATGCATCGCGCTGATTCCGGGCCTCGCCGCGCGCGAAGTCGCGGTGTCGTCGCTGGCCACGGTCTACGCGCTTGCCGGCAGCGGCGATGGCCTGCAGGCGGTGGTTGCAGCGCAATGGTCGCTAGCCACCGCGTTGTCGCTGCTCGCCTGGTATGTGTTCGCGCCGATGTGTATTTCCACGCTCGCCACAGTGCGGCGCGAGACGAATTCCTGGCGCAATGTCTGGGTGATCGCCGGTTATCTTTTCGGCCTCGCCTATTTCGCCTCACTGGCCACCTATCAAATTGCCAGAGCGCTGTCGTGATCTACGCGATCTTTCAGACTTTGGTAATTACGCTCGTCGTCGCATGGAGCGCGTGGTTCGCGGCGCAGCGATTGTTCCCGCGCAGCTATCGCGGCGTGCAGGCGACACTCGCGAAACGTCTCGCCGTCTCACCGAGTCCATTTTTGCGCACGCTCGGCGACCGGATCACGCCGTTGCAAGTTGCCGGCGGTGCCGGCTGCGGCAGCGGCGGCGGCTGTTCGAGTTGCGGCGCCTGCGTGCGCTCAGCGCCGGTGAGCGCCGATGCGCAAGCGCCGGTGCTTCGTCCGCGCGCAAAATCCTGAATCGAGTCCGCGCGCCCGCGTCTTTCCTCGCGGCCCGCGCTTGCGTATCGTGCCGCAATGACTGCGGCAGCTGCACAGCGCAACTGGTTCGATATCCTTGTCGTTGGCGGCGGCATCAACGGCGCGGCGATCGCGCGCGATGCGGCTGGTCGCGGCTTGTCGGTGCTGCTGTGCGAGCAGGACGATCTCGCCGCGCACACATCGAGCGCGAGCAGCAAGCTGATCCACGGCGGCCTGCGTTATCTTGAACAATACGAATTCGCGCTGGTCGGCAAGGCGCTCGCCGAGCGCGAAGTCATCCTGCGCCTGGCGCCGCATATCGTGCGTCCGCTGCGCTTCGTCCTGCCGCACGAGCCGCATCTGCGCCCGGAGTGGATGATCCGCGCCGCGCTGCTGTTGTACGACAATCTCGGCCGCCAGCGCGCGCACAGACTGATCCAGTCGCGCCGCGTCGACCTGCACCAACACGCAGCCGGCGTGCCTTTGCAGCCGCAGTTGCGCAAGGGCTTCATCTATTCAGACGCGTGGGCCGACGATGCGCGACTGGTCGTGCTCAACGCAAAAGACGCTGCCGAGCGCGGCGCGGAAATTCTCACCCGTACACGCTGCGAACAGCGCATTGCGCAATGAGCATGGCTGGAGCGTGCGGCTGCGCGCGGCCGGTGGCAACGTGCGTGAAGTACACGCGCGTAGTCTGGTCAATGCCTGTGGACCATGGGCGGCAACATTCCTCGCCGACATTGCGCGGCTGCCGCAGCAGCGAGCATTGCGGCTGGTCAAGGGCAGCCATATCGTCGTGCGCAAACTCTACGAGCATTCCTACGCCTACACGTTTCAGCAGGCGGATCGGCGCATCGTGTTCGCGATTCCGTTCGAGCACGATTTCACCCTGATCGGCACCACCGATGTCGAGTTCGGCGGCGATCCCGGCGTGGTGCGCATCGACGCGGACGAAACGATGTATCTGTGCAACGCGATCAATAACTACTTTGCCCGCCCGATCACGCCCGCCGATGTGCTCTGGAGCTACAGCGGCGTGCGTCCGCTGCTGGAAGAGGAAGGCCGCGCGGCGACGGAAGTCACGCGCGACTACGTGCTCGATTTCGATGATGCACGGCGCGCCGCTGGTCAACGTGTTCGGCGGCAAGATCACCACACACCGCAAGCTTGCCGAAGAAGCGCTCGACTGGCTTGCGCCGGCGCTGGGCAGCGAAGCGACTGCGTGGACCGCGGACGGGCCGCCGCTGCCGGGCGGCGATCTGGACAACCAGCGGCTGGCCGACAACACCAACTTCGACCGCTTTCTGCACAACGTCGTACAGCGCTATCCGTGGCTGCCGGGCGGACTCGCGCTGCGTTATGCACGCACTTATGGCACGCGCATCCACGCGTTGCTGGAGCATGCGGCGCAACCTGAGCGATCTCGGCGAAAATGTCGGCAGCGATCTGTATCGAGCCGAAGTGGATTACCTCGTGCGCGAGGAGTGGGCGCGCAGCGCCGACGATATTCTCTGGCGCCGCACCAAGCTCGGTCTGCGGCTGACTGCCGCCGAACGCGCGCGGCTCGGCTCCATATTGCAGGGTACGCCAGCGTGAGGGAGTACATCCTCGCCATCGATCAGGGCACGACGAGTTCGCGCGCGCTGGTGTTCGATCATGATGGCCGGATCGTCGTCGGTGCGCAGCGCGAATTCGCGCAACATTTTCCGCAGCCCGGTTGGGTCGAGCACGACGCACTGGAAATCTGGGCGAGCGTGCAGACGGTCGTCACCGAAGCGCTCGCCAGCGAGCGCATGCGTGGACGCCGCGTCGCCGCGATCGGTATCACCAACCAGCGCGAAACGACCGTGGTCTGGGACCGGCACAGCGGCAAGCCCATCTACAACGCGATCGTCTGGCAGTCGCGGCAGACGCGCGAGATCTGCGACCGGCTGATTGCTGGCGGCCACGACGCTCTGGTGCGCGAGCGCACGGGTCTGCTGATCGATGCGTATTTCTCCGCGACCAAAGTGCAATGGATACTCGATCGCGTCGACGGTGCTCGCGCAAAGGCACAGTGCGGCGAGCTGCTGTTCGGCACCATCGACAGTTGGCTCATCTGGAATCTGACCGACGGCAAGGTGCACGTCACCGATGTCAGCAATGCCTCGCGCACGCTGCTGTACAACATTCACACGCAGCGCTGGGACGAGGATCTGCTTGCCTTGTTCGAGGTGCCGGCCGCGATGCTGCCTGAGGTGCGGTCGTCGAGTGAAGTCTATGCGCATACTTCATTGTTGACGCCGGGAGACAGCGTGCCGATCGCGGGCATCGCCGGCGATCAGCAGGCCGCGCTGTTCGGCCAGGCGTGCTTCAGCCCGGGCATGGCCAAGAACACCTACGGCACCGGTTGCTTCCTGCTTATGCACACCGGCGACAAGGCGGTGAAATCTGCAAACGGCCTGCTTACCACGATTGCCTGGGAAATCGCCGGCAAGGTCGAATACGCGCTCGAAGGCAGTATCTTCGTCGCCGGCTCGGTGGTGCAGTGGTTGCGCGATGGCTTGGGCATTATCGCGACCGCTGCGGAATCGAACGCTTGCGCACGGCGCCTGACTTCCAACGAAGGCGTCTATCTCGTGCCGGCCTTCGTCGGCCTCGGCGCGCCGTACTGGCGCAGCGACGTGCGCGGTGCGATCTTCGGCCTGACCCGCGGCACGCGCAAAGAACACCTCGTGCGCGCCGCGCTGGAATCGATGGCCTATCAGACGCGCGATGTGCTCAGCGCGATGCAGGCCGATGCCGGGATCGAGTTGAAAACATTACGTGTCGATGGCGGTGCGAGCGCGAATGATTTTCTCGCGCAATTCCAGGCCGATATCCTCGGTGTGCCCGTGCAGCGCGCGCGGCAGACGGAAACGACGGCGCTCGGCGCGGCCTATCTCGCCGGCCTGGCCGTCGGCTTCTGGAAGAGCAAGGACGAAATCGCGCAGCTTTGGGATGCGGGTCGGCATTTTTCGCCTGCACTGTCCGCGCCCGAACGCGAAGCGCTGTACGCTGGCTGGAAGCGTGCGGTCGGCGCGACGCTGGAGTTTCGCATCGAGTGAGGATCGGTGGCTCGGAACGTAGCATCTGCTCTCGCGGGGCACTGGATTTTCTGTGTCGTTATGCGATACACTCAGACGAGTGATCAAATCGTTCCGGCACAAAGGCATTGAACGACTTTTCGCCACCGGCACAACCTCGGGCGTCAACGCCGCGCATGCACCCAAACTGCGGCGTCAGCTCGCCCTTTTGAATGAAGCCGCAAGTGCAAAGTCCATGGACATCCCGGGTTGGCGATTGCATGCGCTGAAGGGCAACCTTGCCGGTTATTGGTCGGTTTGGGTCAACGCCAATTGGCGTTTGACCTTTACCTTCGATGGGACGGATGCGATCTTGGTCGATTATCAGGACTATCACTGACGATGCGCAGCACACCGATGAAAATGCACAACCCGCCACACCCCGGCGAAATACTTCGCGACGATGTATTGCCCGAATTGGGTCTCAGCGTTACGGCGGCGGCGGCGGCGCTTGGCATCTCGCGCGTGACCTTGTCGCGCGTGCTGCACGGGCACGCCGCGGTTTCCGCCGAGTTGGCCTTGCGCCTGGGCGAATGGCTGGGCAATGGCGGCGAAGTCTGGCTGCGCATGCAGGCGGCGCACGATCTGTGGCAGGCCGGGCGCGGCCCACGTCCGCGCATTATGCCGGCGCGTAAAGCGGCATAACTTTCCGCAACGCGCAGAACTTGGTCAGAAAAAAGCCGGCGCAAGGCCGGCTTTTTCGCGGAATGGATGAAACTCAGCGCTTCATCGAATTGAAGAACTCGTCGTTCGACTTGGTGTTCTTCATCTTGTCGAGCAGGAATTCCATCGCGGCGAGTTCGTCCATCGGATGCAGCAGTTTGCGCAGGATCCAGATCTTCTGCAGCATGTCCGGCTCGATCAGCAGTTCCTCGCGGCGCGTGCCGGAGCGGTTGATATTGATCGACGGATAGACGCGCTTTTCCGAGATGCGGCGATCCAGGTGCACTTCCATATTGCCGGTGCCCTTGAATTCCTCGTAGATCACCTCGTCCATCTTCGAGCCGGTTTCGACCAGCGCGGTGGCGAGAATCGTCAGCGATCCGCCCTCCTCGACATTGCGCGCGGCGCCGAAGAAGCGCTTCGGCCGCTGCAGCGCATTCGCGTCCACGCCGCCGGTCAGCACCTTGCCCGACGATGGCACCACGGTGTTGTAGGCGCGCGCGAGACGCGTGATCGAATCGAGCAGGATGACCACGTCGCGCTTGTGCTCGACCAGACGCTTGGCGCGCTCGATCACCATTTCGGCGACCTGCACATGACGCAGTGCCGGCTCATCGAATGTGCTCGATACTACTTCAGCGCGCACGCCGCGCTGCATTTCGGTGACTTCTTCCGGACGCTCGTCGATCAGCAGGATGATCAAATGCACGTCCGGATAGTTGTGCACGATCGCCTGGGCGACGTTCTGCAGCATCATCGTCTTGCCGGCTTTCGGCTGCGACACGATCATGCCGCGCTGGCCGCGGCCGACCGGCGAGATCAGGTCGAGAATGCGTCCGGTGATGTCCTCGGACGAACCATTGCCGCGTTCGAGGCGAAAGCTCTTGCGCGGGAACAGCGGCGTCAGGTTTTCGAACAGCACCTTGTTCTTCGATGCTTCGGGCGGCTCGGCATTGATCGTATCGACCTTGAGCAGGGCGAAGTAACGTTCGCCTTCCTTCGGCGGGCGCACGCGGCCGGTGATCGAGTCGCCGGTGCGCAGGTTGAAGCGGCGGATCTGCGAGGGCGAGATGTAGATATCGTCCGGACCGGCTAGGTACGATTCGTCCGGTGTACGCAGGAAGCCGAAGCCGTCCTGCAGGATTTCGAGCACGCCTTCGCCGAAGATGCTGCCGCCGGAACGTGCGTGCGCCTTGAGGATCAGGAACACGATGTCCTGCTTGCGCGCACGCGCGACGCCTTCCTGGATGCCGAGCGTTTCGGCCATGGTCAGCAGCGCATGCGCAGGTTTGCGCTTGAGCTCGTTCAGATCGATCACGACACCGGTGTTCGGGCCCTGGATCTCGGTGAACTCTTCTTCGCTGTCGCGGTTCTGGCCGTTTTGATGCTGCTGATTGCGATGGCGGTTGCGCCCGCGCGGGCCGCGCCGATCGTCGCGTTGCGGACGGCCATCGTTCTGCTGCCGCGGAGCGGATTCGCCGCCGCCGCTTTGTGGCATGGCGACGTTACCGTCGCCTTGCTGCGCGCGCGGCGCGGCTTCGTTGGAATTACTGTCGCGGCTGTTGCCGCCGTCTTCTTTGGATTCGGTTTCGGACACGGGCAAACCTCTTGGGCGCCGTTTTGGCTGGATACGGATTGGAGCGGGGATGGGGTGTTGCAGGGCGGGGGCGGTACACCCCTCTGTCTTAAGTATACATTAGCACTTTGCGGCAGCGCCGTCCAGCAAGCTGGCGCCGCCGTTCAGCAACGGCCCGGGTCAGGTCGACGCTGCGGCGTTGCCAGCTTGCGTAGACCGGAACGAATATTGCCGGCCATGCGGCCTGCGGACTGCGACTCATCAAATAATGTCTGGTCAAATCGCGTTGTCGATCAGTTGCGCGAGCTGCTTCTTGCCGACCGCGCCGATCTGCGTCGCCTGCACTTTGCCGTCCTTGAAAATCATCAGGGTCGGAATGCCACGCACATTGTAATTGCGCGGGGTCTTCTGGTTCTGGTCGATATTGACCTTGGCGATCTTGATCTTGCCCGCGTAACTCTGCGCGAGTTCGTCGAGGATCGGCGCAATCATCTTGCACGGACCACACCACTCGGCCCAGAAATCGACCAGCACCGGTTCGCTGGATTTCAAGACTTCGCTGTCGAACTGGTCGTCGCTGATATGGGTAATGGTGTCGCTCACGGCTTTGGCTCCGGCATGGATTTAACGGGTTAGGGCCGCGTCGAAAGCGGCAGATTGATCCGGCTTAGGCTACACTCACCAGCTTACACGAAGCGCCAAGGCGCTGATATGCGGCGGGTCGTCCCTATTTCAGCCCAAGCGTCAACGTAATTCAAGCAGCAGCATTGCAAGCGGATATGGGGTTTAGTTTGGGCCGGTGTCGACGGGTTTCAAGCCCGGATCGGCTGGCCCGTCTGATGAAGCATGCCCAATATGCCTGCGCCCCGCCACTCGCGCGAGTCCTCGCGCCATCAATGATTTGAACGCATGCCACAACAAACGCTCACTGATATTTTCTTCGAAAGCTTCGATCTGCATCCCAGCGTCCTTTCCGGCCTGCACGCGGCCGGCTTCACCCGCTGCACGCCGATCCAGGCGCTGACCCTGCCGCTGGCGTTGATCGGACGCGATGTCGCCGGCCAGGCGCAGACCGGCACCGGCAAGACCGCCGCGTTTCTGGTCGCCGTGCTCAACCGCCTGCTCACGCGCCCGGCGCTGCCCGAACGCACTGCGACCGATCCGCGCGCGGTGATCATTGCGCCGACGCGGGAGCTGGCGATCCAGATCGAGAAGGATTTCCAGGCCATCGGGGGCAACACCGGCCTGAAGTCCGCACTGATCTACGGTGGCGTCGACTACGACAAGCAACGCGATCAATTGCGCGGCGGCGTCGACATCGTCATCGCCACGCCGGGCCGCCTGCTCGATTACTTCAAGCAGCATGTGTTCTCATTTCGTGCAGTGGAAGTCATGGTGATCGACGAGGCCGATCGCATGTTCGATCTGGGCTTCATCAAGGACGTGCGCTTCGTCATGCGCCGTCTGCCCGAACGCGGGCGCCGCCAGTGCCTGCTGTTCTCCGCGACGCTCTCGCATCGCGTGCTCGAACTCGCTTACGAGCATATGAACGAGGCGGAAAAGCTCACGGTCGAGACTGACAACATCACCGCCGACCGCGTGCGCCAGACCATTTATTTTCCGGCCAGCGAAGAGAAGATTCCGCTGCTGGTCAGCCTGCTGTCGCGCATCGATGCGACGCGCAGCATGATTTTCGTGAACATGAAAGTCGCCGCGGAGAAAGTCGCGCGACGTCTCGAGCGCCAAGGCTTCCTCGTCGGCATGCTCTCGGGCGATGTGCCGCAGAAGAAGCGCCAGACCCTGCTCGGCAAGTTCCAGCGCGGCGAGATCGAAGTGCTGATCGCCACCGACGTGGCCGCGCGCGGTCTGCATATTCCCGACGTCAGCCATGTGATCAACTACGACCTGCCGCAGGATGCCGAGGATTACGTGCATCGCATCGGCCGCACCGCGCGCCTCGGCGCCGACGGCGACGCGATCAGTTTCGCCTGCGATCTGTATGCGCAGAGCCTGCCGGAAATCGAGGCTTACATCGGCCAGAAGATCCCGGTCGGCACTATCGATCCGGCGATGCTGGTTCTGCCGCCGCCACGGCATCGACCCGCGTCGTTTGTGTCGAGCGTCGATCAGGACGACGACGAGGAAGAAACCACGCTTGCGGCCGCAGCGAGCGGTCGCGGCGCGCCCCGCCGACCGCCGCCGCGTCAACGTCGCGGTTCATCGGGTCCGCGGCGTGAAGGATCCTCGCGCGAAGCTGTGCGGCGACCGCATGTCGCTGCCGCTACTGCCTTGGCGCCGATCGTCGCTGCTGCGGGAAGTCCGGCCGCGGCGAATGAATCCGCAGCGAAAGGACCACGGACGAGCGACTCCACAGTAAATAGTGCAGGCGACAAACGCCGGCGGCGCGGTGGCCGCGGCCGGCGGCGCGGCGAACGCATCGAGCGTGGCGACGCCCCGACCTCCGAATCGGCGCGGCCCGCCGTCGCCGTGGCCAGCGCCGCACCGGCCGCTAAAGGCGCGGGCAAGGCCGCATCGAAAAAGCCTGGATTCTTCCATCGTCTCGGCCGCTTGTTCAAACGCTGAACGTCGAAGCGCATGATCAATCCGCTGTCCGCTGCCGACATCGGTCGCACCTCAAAGCTCGCGGCGCTTGCGGCATGCGCGCTCGCCGGGCTGCTCTGCATCTGGTTGCTGGTGCGCGTGATCTGGTTGTTGGTACCGCGCGGCAGCGACTCCGCCGCCGCACCGGTCATGCCGACCGCGACCTCGGCCACGCCGGCGGCTTCCGTCGCGCAATGGCATTTGTTCGGCAATGCGCAAAGCGTCGATCTTGCCGCGCGCGCGCTGAATGCGCCGCAGACCGCGCTCAAGCTGGTTCTGCATGGCACGTTGGCTTTGCCGGATCCCAAACACGGCATCGCCATCATCGCCGATGAACAGAATGTCGAGCACGGCTACAACGTCGGCGATACGGTTGCCGGCAGCGCGAAACTGGCCGAGGTGTACACCGACCACGTCGTGTTGAGCCACGACGGAGTGGCCGAAAGCCTGCTGTTGCCGCGCCCTGAAGAGCGCAGTGCCGCACCGGGCGCCGAGCGCAGCGTCGCTCGCGCCCCGGGCACCGCCGCGAGCGTGCCGCCGGGCCATGCGTCGAGTACCTCAAATTCAAACTCCGCGCGTGCGCGCAGTCCCGGCGCACTCGTGCGCTCGAACGCTGCCGATCTCATGCGCCAGGTCCGCTTCGAGCCGGTGTTCGACGGCGGCAGGATTGCGGGCGCGCGCCTGTCCGGCAGCGGCGCTGCGGCGGCGCTGATGAACCAGATCGGCCTGAAACCCACGGACATGGTCACCGCGGTCAACGGCACGCCGCTGTCGAGCGTGTCCAATCCGCAACAACTGCTCGACCAGCTCGGCAGCGCGTCGAGCCTGCAGATCACTGTGCAGCGTGACGGCAGACCCGCAACACTGACGCTCAATTTGCGATAATCTCGCGCACGCTGGCGCAAACCTGATGCACTGCGTTTGCCCTGTTCCCGCAGCGATTCCATTTGTAGAGAAATATAAAATGCCACTTCGCCCGATGCGCGCCGTATTGGCTACGATTTTCATTCTGGTCGTTGCGGCGTTCGTGTTGGCGGCGGCGGTGCCGTTCGCGCGCGCCGCGCAGAACGCGGGCGCGCGCAACGAGGCGAAGAATCCACCGGGCACGCATACCCTGAATCTCAAGGATGCCGATATCGGCGTACTCGTCGCCACGGTCTCGGAAATCACCGGCAAGAACTTCATCCTGGCGCCGAACGTGCAGGGCAAGGTCACCGTCATATCGGCCAAGCCGATGCGCCCGGACGAAATCTACGACGTGTTTCTTTCCGTACTGCGCGTGCACGGCTTCGCCGCGGTTCCGGCCGGCAGCATGATCAAGATCGAGCCCGAAGCGGCCGCACAGCAGGACGGGTCGGCCGGTCTCGGCAGCGCGGCCGCACTCAGCCCGGATGAACTCGTGACCCAGATCATCCCGGTCAAGCACGTCAGCGCGACCGAACTGGTGCCGATCCTGCGCCCGTTGATGCCGCAGGGCGCGCAGCTGATCGCGCATGCGGGCTCCAATTCGCTGGTCGTGTCCGATCGCGCCGGCAATGTCGAACGTCTGGCGAGCATCGTGCGGCGCATCGATACGGTATCCGACGCGCAGATCGAAGTGATTCCGATGCAGCACGCGAACGCGGCCGAAATCGCGCGCACGCTGACCCAGCTCAGCGAGAACAAGGCCGCCGAGGCGACCGGCGATGCGCCCAGGGTGCTTGCCGACACGCGCACGAATTCGATCCTGTTGTCGGGCGGCAAGAGCGGGCGCCTGCGGCTGCGCGCACTGATCACGCATCTGGATACGCCGGTCGCCAACGGCGGCGACACCAATGTCGTTTATCTGCACTATGCCAGCGCCAAGGATCTGGTGCCGATCCTGCAGGGGGTCGCCGCGACGCTGACCGGCGAGGCGGTGCCGGGACGCGGCGCCAATGCGGCCAACTCGGCGGTGGCGGCCAACGCCCTGACTGGCGCCAGCGCACAGGGCGGCAGTCTGGCGACGATACAGGCACACGCAGACACCAATGCACTCGTCATCAGCGCGCCGCCGGCGATATTCCGCTCGCTGGCGGAGGTCATCCGCAAGCTCGACATCCGGCGTGAGCAGGTGTTGATCGAAGCGGTGATCGCCGAAGTTTCCGAGGACACCGCAAACGAGATCGGCGTGCAATGGCAGCTTGCCAACCAGCACTACATCGGCGGCACCAATTTCAGCAGCGGCAACAGCAGCGCCGCGGGCAACAATATCATCACCGCAACCGCGGGCCTGAACGGCACCCCGCCGTCCGTCACGGTCGGCAATGGACTCAACCTCGGCTATCTGACTGCGGTGACGATCGCCGGCAAACAGTATGCCCAGCTCGGTGCGCTGGTCACCGCGCTGCGCAGCAACGGCAAAAACAATATTCTGTCCACGCCCTCGGTGACGACGCTGGACAATCAGCAGGCGATCGTCAAGGTCGGCCAGGAAGTGCCGTTCGTCACCGGCTCCTATGCGACCAATACCGGCACCACGGTGAACACCGGTACCACCGGCACGACTACCGGTATCAGCAATCCGTTCCAGACGATCCAGCGCAAGGATGTGGGCATCACGCTGACCGTGACGCCGCATATCAACGAAGGCGATACGGTCAAGCTCGATATCCACCAGGAAGTCTCGTCGCTGGCGCCGCCGGTCAGCGGCGCCAGCGATCTGGTCACCAACAAGCGCGAGATCCAGACCACGGTGCTGGTCAAGGACGACGCGGTGCTGGTGCTCGGCGGGCTGATTTCGGACAACGTGCAGGACAACGTGCAGAAAGTGCCCGGCCTCGGCGACATTCCGCTCATCGGCAACCTGTTCCGCTATCGCAGCAACAGCCACCAGAAGCAGAATCTCATGGTGTTTCTGCATCCGCGCATTTTGCGCGATGCGGAAACCGAAGCGTCCGTTTCCAGCGAAAAGTATAACTATATACGCACTGAGCAATTGCAAATGCGCGAGAACAACGAGATCGTCACACCGCGCGCGAGCATGCCGATGCTGCCCGATGTGCACGATTTCCTCGCCAGCCCACCGCTCGACGTGACACCGACGCCGGCGCCGGCGGGCAAGCACCGGTAAGCGCGGCGCGATGACCGCCCGCGCGCATCCGCCACGTCCGGGCTTCGGTTTCGCCCGGCGCAATGGCGCGACGCTGGTCGCCTGGCGCGACGACGCGGCCGAGGTCGCCTATCGCGACGGCGTGAAACCCGAGGCACTGGCCGAGTTGCGCCGTTATCTGGGCGTACCGCTGCAACTGCAACGACACGACGCCGCGGGTTTCGAGCGTCTGTTGCGCGCGCTCTACGAACAGGGCGACGATGCGCGCGCGATGGTCGCGGATTTCGATGACGATCTGGATCTCAAGGCGCTTGCGGACGAGTTGCCAGAACCGGACGACCTGCTCGAGTCCGAGGACGACGCGCCGATCATCCGCCTGATCAATGCGCTGCTCACCGAAGCGGTGAAAGAGGGCGCGTCGGACATCCATATCGAACCGTTCGAGAACCGCCTGGTCGTGCGTTTCCGCATCGACGGCGTGCTGCGCGAAGCGCTCGCCTCGCAGAAGGCGATCGCCAGCGCCGTGGTTTCGCGCATCAAGGTGATGGCGAAACTCGATATCGCCGAGAAGCGCCTGCCGCAGGACGGCCGTATTTCCTTGCGCATCGGCGGACGTCCCGTCGATGTGCGCGTATCAACGATTCCGGCCGGTCATGGCGAGCGGGTTGTACTGCGGCTGCTCGACAAGCAGGCCGGCAAGCTCGATCTCGCCCAGCTCGGCATGGGTGCGGAGACGCTCACCCACTTGAGCGAAACGATCGAACGTCCGCACGGCATACTCCTGGTCACCGGCCCGACCGGCTCGGGCAAGAGCACGACGCTCTACGCCTCGCTGCTCAAGCTCAACGACCGCAGCCGCAACATCATGACAGTCGAGGATCCGATCGAGTATTACATCGACGGCGTCGGCCAGACCCAGGTCAACACGCGCGTCGACATGAGCTTTGCGCGTGGTCTGCGCGCGATCCTGCGTCAGGATCCGGATGTGGTGATGATCGGCGAAATCCGCGACCTCGAAACCGCGCAGATCGCCGTGCAGGCGTCGTTGACCGGACATCTGGTGCTGTCCACACTGCACACCAATTCAGCCGTCGGCGCGGTCACGCGCCTGCGCGACATGGGCGTCGAACCCTTCCTGCTGTCGTCGTCGCTGCTCGGCGTGCTTGCCCAGCGTCTGGTGCGCGTGCTCGATCCGATTACGCGCGAGGCGTACACAGCCAGTGCGCGCGAGCTCGCCGCATTCGGCCAGGCGGCCGATACCCGCGCGAACGTCTATCGGCCTGCCGCAGCGAACGGCAACCGGCATGCAGGCTACCGCGGCCGCACCGGCATCTACGAATACGTCGTCGTCGATGAAACCATGCGCCGCCTGATCCACGCCAGCGCCGCCGAAGCCGACCTCGAACGCCATGCGCGCACGCGCACGCCGGCAATGCTCGACGACGGCTGGCGCAAATGCGTTGCCGGCATCACCTCGATCGAGGAAGTGTTGCGCGTCACGCGGGAGGAGTAGTGACGCGCGCGCAAACCCGCCGCACCGGCCTGCGCGCGATTGCACGATGATCCGCGCTGCCGTTGCCGCCGACTTTCCTGCGCTGCTTGCCTTGAATGCCGAGTCGGTGCATTTCCTGAGCCCGCTCGACGCAGCGCGGCTGCGCCGTCTGCACACGCAGGCCGCTTATCATCGCGTGGTCGAGATGCAAGGCCGCGTCGCGGCATTCCTGCTCGCCTTGCGCGAAGGCGCGGACTACGACAGTCCGAACTATCGCTGGTTCGCGCAACGTTATCCGCGTTTTCTTTACGTCGATCGCGTGGTTGTCGCGCGCGCGGCGCAGGGGCAGGGTCTTGGCGCGAAACTCTACGACGATATCATCGCCGTCGCCGCCGCGAGCGGCGTTGCGCAGCTGACTTGCGAGTTCGATCTCGATCCGCCGAATCCGGCGTCGGCAAGATTCCATCAGCGCCATGGTTTTCATGAAGTCGGCACGCAGTGGCTCGGCGCTGGCAAGAAGCAGGTCTCGCTGCAAGTGCGCGAGGTTGCGACCTGAGCCGCCCGCTCCGGTATGATCGCCCTCGGAAAAACGGGGAAGAATCGCGGTACCTTCGCGCCGGAGTGCCTGTTGATCGAACGGCAGCACGAATGATCGCCGCCCGCGCGCGAATGACGTCTAACTAAAACCTTCCGAGGGGAACGCATGAGCCTTGTCGAACAGTTGACGCGCCACAAATCCATTGAGCAATTGCAGTCCGAACTCGGCACGCGCAAGGATTTCCGGCGTGTGCTAGGACTCTGGCAGCTCACCGCGATCGGTCTTGGCGGCATCATCGGCGTCGGCATCTTCGTGCTGGCCGGGCAACAGGCTGCGGCGAACGCGGGACCGGCGGTGGCGTTGTCGTTCATCATCGCCGGCATCGCCAGCGCAGCCGCGGCATTGTGCTACGCGGAATTCGCAGGACTGATTCCGGTCACCGGCAGTGCCTACACCTACGGTTATGCCGTGCTCGGCGAGGGCGTGGCCTGGATGATCGGCTGGGACCTGCTGCTCGAGTACGCGCTGATCGTCGCCGCGGTCGCGAGCGGCTGGTCCGGCTACGTCCTCAACCTGCTCGACGCGTTCGGCATCCATCTGCCGGTCGCGCTGCGCGGTGCGCCCGATTCCGGCCAGGGTCACGCGTTCAATTTGATCGCGGCGGTGGTGGCGATGTCGGTCGCCGCGCTGCTGACGCTGCGCACCGAGTGGGGCGCGCGCGCCAACACGTTGATCGTCACGATCAAGATCGTCGCCGTGATTCTGGTGATCGCCGTCGGCATGGCCTACGTCAATCCGGCGAACTGGCATCCATTCGTTCCGCAACGTGTAATCGATGCGCAAGGCGTCGGCCATTTCGGCTGGTCGGGCGTCGTTACCGCGGCCGCAGTCGTGTTCTTCGCCGTATTCGGCTACGACACGTTGACAACGGCAGCCGAGGAAGCGAAAAACCCGCAGCGCGACCTGCCGCGTGCGATCCTGCTGTCGCTGGGCGTGTCCATGGCGCTGTACATCGCGATCACGCTGGTGCTGACCGGCATGGTCCCCTACTCGCAACTCGGCAATGAAGCGCCGGTTGCGCAGGCGTTCCAGGCGCTCGGCATGAAATGGATCGGCGCGGCGATTTCGGCCACCGCGATCGCCAGCATCCTCAGCGTGATTTTCGCATTCATGCTGGCGGCGGCGCGCATCTGCTTCGCGCTGTCTCGCGACGGCCTGTTGCCTGCCTGGTTCGCGAAAGTGCATCCGCGCTACGGCACGCCACACCGGCCGACGATCGTGCTCGGCTTGTTCACCGCGCTCGTCGCCGGCCTGTTCCCGCTCGGCGAGGTCGCCAAGCTCGTCAACATCGGCGTGCTATCCGCGTTCATCGTGATCTGCAGCGCGGTCCTGCTGCTGCGCGCGCGCAAACCGGATCTGCCGCGCGCATTTCGTACGCCGTGGGTGCCGGTCGTTCCGGTCATCGGCATACTTTTTTCGATCTGGTTGTTGTCGGAACTCGCCGCGATCACCTGGATGGTGTTCCTCGCCTGGGTGAGTTTCGGCGCTCTCGTGTACTTTGCCTACGGCATTCGACACAGCAAGCTGGCGCAAGGCAAATAATCGCCGCGCATGGCCGCATTTACCTACCAGGCCCTGGATCGAGACGGCAAGACGCAGCGCGGCGTGATGCAGGGCGACACGGCGCGTGCGGTGCGCGCGACCCTGCGCGAACGCGACTTGAATCCGCTCGAGGTCGCGCCGGTCGGCGAATCGCAATCGCATTCGCTGTTCGGCCGGCGCGGCTTGAGCGCTGCGCAACTCGCCCTGCTCACGCGCCAGCTCGCGACCCTGCTCAAGGCCGGGCTGCCGGTCGACGAAGCGCTTGCCGCCCTCGGCGAACAAAACGAAGACGCGCGTTCGCGTGCGCTGATCGCGTCCTTGCGCGCGCGCGTGCTCGAAGGCTCGTCGCTCGCTGCGGGGCTGGCCGAAGCGCCGGAAAGTTTTCCGGAAATCTACCGCGCATCGGTCGCCGCGGGCGAGCAGTCCGGCCGTCTGGACGCAGGTCCTCGCGCGGCTTGCCGATTACAGCGAAGCGCGCGATGCGCTCAATCAGAAAATCTGGGCTGCGCTGATCGTATCCATTATTGCTGAGCGTGGTGGCCGTCGCGGTGGTAACGGGGCTGCTCGTCTATGTGGTGCCGCAGATCGTCGGCGTGTTCACGCAAATGCATCAGGCGTTGCCGTGGCCGACGCGCGCGCTGATTGCGTTGAGCGGGTTCGTCAAGGCGTGGGGTCTGGTTCTGTTCGCGCTGGTCGTGATCGCAGCGATCGGCGGCCGCCTGGCCTTGCATACCGAGCGTGTGCGCACGGCCTGGCATGCGCTGTTGCTGCGCGTGCCGCTGGCCGGCCGGCTCGTGCGCGCGGCGAATACGGCGCGTTGCACACGCACGCTCGCCCTGCTCACCGCGAGCGCGGTGCCGCTGCTCGATTCGTTGAATATCAGCGCGCAGGTGATGCCAAATCTGCCGATGCGCGCGGCGGTGCGCCGCGCCGCGGTCAAGCTACGCGAAGGCAGCGGGTTTCTCGCGCAGCCTGAGCGAGAGCGGCTATTTCCCCCCCGTCACTTTGCGCCTGATCGCAAGCGGCGAGCGTGCGGGCGAACTCGAGCACATGCTCGATGAAGCGGCAAACCATCAGCAGCGCGAACTCGATCGCTGGATGACTACGCTGACCGCGATCCTCGGGCCGCTGGTGATTCTGCTGGTCGGCGCGATGGTCCTGTTCATCGTGCTGGCGATACTGTTGCCGATTTTCGATTTGAATCAGATGGTGAAATGAGGCCGGGGCTCGGGGCTCGGCTCGAATCAGCAATGAACTATAGAATGGTGCATATGCATTTGATTTGCAGACATGACACGCCGGATTTTGGCGACGAAGCCGTTCTGGCGAGTCACGAGCCCCGAGTCCCGGGTTCCGGCTCCTCAGCTTCATGATCAAGTTCGAGCAAGTCAGCAAACGCTACCCATCGGGACAGGAGGCGCTCGGCGATCTGTCGTTCGAGCTCGGCGCCGGCGAGATGGCTTTTGTCGCAGGACATTCGGGCGCCGGTAAAAGTACACTTCTGCGCCTGATTGCGTTGATGGACCGGCCCACGCGCGGGCAGGTCACGGTGAACGGGCAGAATCTGGGTCAGACCAGACGCCGTGGCGTTGCGCAGGTGCGTCGCGGCATCGGCATGGTGTTCCAGGATCATCGCCTGCTGCTGGATCGCAGCGTGTTCGACAATGTCGCCCTGCCGCTGCGCATCGCCGGTGTCGCGCGCGAGGAACTCGGCAAGCGCGTACGCGCGGCGCTGGACAAGGTCGGCCTGCTCGCGCGCGAGGCGTCGGCGCCGGTGACGCTGTCGGCCGGCGAGCAGCAGCGCGTCGGCATCGCGCGCGCCATCGTCGCCAAGCCACCGGTGCTGATCGCGGACGAACCGACCGGCAATCTCGATCCGATGCTGTCGTCCGAGATCATGGGCCTGTTCGCGGAGTTCCAGCAGGTCGGTACCACGGTGCTCGTCGCCAGCCATGATCTGGCCCTGATCAAGCGCATGCACAAGCGCGTGCTGGTTCTCGATCACGGGCGTTTGATCGACGACTTCAGGCCTGCGCCACGCGCATGAATCGACGCAAGCCCAATGCGCGCATCAAGGAACCCGCCGCGGCGCCGATGCCGGCGGCACGCGCCGCGCCGCGCGCGCCGAAACGTACGCGCCCGCGCCTGCGCGCCTGGCGCGAGCAGCACGCGCAGAGTTTTTATTCTAGCCTGGGCCGCCTCGCCGCGCGCCCGTGGGCATCGGCGCTGACCTTGCTCGTGATGAGTCTCGCTTTGACCTTGCCGTTGCTGCTCTGGCTGTTGCTCGACAATGCGCGTGCGCTCGGCGGCAATCTCGACGATGCGCGTGCAATCAGCGTGTTTCTCAAGGCGGATGTCGATGCCGCCGCAGCGCAAACATTCGCCACGTCGCTGCGCGCACGCAGCGATGTCGCGCAGGTCATTTTGCAGACACCCGAGCAGGGCTTGCAGGACTTCCGCAACCGTTCGGGTTTTGCCGAAGCGCTCAACGTGCTGCAAAGCAATCCGCTGCCAAGCGTGCTGATCGTCACGCCGAAACTGGCCGGGCTGGCGAAAGGCGCGCCGCCGCCGCTGGTCGCCGAGCTCAAAAAACAGAGTGGCGTCGATCTGGTCCAGTACGACGCGCTCTGGCGCCAGCGTCTGGATGCGATCATCGAGTTCAGCACGCGCGCGGCCGCAGCGCTGGCGATCCTGCTCGCGCTCGCCGCGCTGCTCGTCGTCGGCAACACCGTGCGCCTGGATATCCTCAGTCGTGCAGACGAGATCACGGTCGTGCAACTATTGGGAGCGAATAATGCGTTCGTGCGGCGGCCGTTTCTTTACGGCGGCCTGTGCTACGGTGTGGTCAGCGGCCTGCTCGCGCTGCTCACGATCGGTATCGTCGAGATCGCGCTGGCGCGGCCCGCTGGCCCAGCTCAGCACAAGCTACGATCACCGCTTCGCCGTGCATGGCATCTCGGCGACGCAGGCGCTGGTCTTGCTTGCGGCCAGTGCCGTGCTCGGCTGGCTCGGCGCGTGGCTGGCCACTTCGCGCCATCTCGCGCTCGGTCAGCCGAGCTGACATAGTATACTTTACGCCGCGGCTCCGCCGCTTCAGGAAATGACGATGGAAGCCAAGCCGCTCACCTACATCGCCAGCGAGCAGCCGCGCGTCATGGTCGTCGACGGCTCCAAGGTCGTGCGCCGTCTGCTCGAACAGTTGCTCAGGGCCGATCTTGCCGGCGTCAGCGTCGTCGCCTGCGCGACCGGCGCCGAGGCGATGCACGCGCTTGCTGCCGGTCCGGTCGATTTCGTCAGTACGGCGTTGCGCCTGCCGGATATGGACGGCATGGAACTCGCGCGCCATGTGCGTGAGCAGACGGCGACGCAGACCTACGTGCCGATCGTGATCGTCTCCGGCGATGTCGACGAGCGTCTGGTCAACCGCGAACTGTCCGGGCATGTCACCGATTATTTCGACAAGGCGCTCGGCCTGTCGGCGCTGGCGGCGTTCATTCAAGGCTACGTCAATCCGCGCGCGCATGCGACCGGCACAGTGCTGTATGTGGAAGACAGCCGCGTCGTCGCGGTGACGACCCGGCGCCTGCTCGAACGTCACGGTTTTACCGTGCGCCACGTGACCAGCGTCGAGGACGCACTCGAACTGCTGGATGCGGCGCGCGCGGCGGGCGCTGGTCCCGGCGTGGATGTCGCGCTGTCCGACGTCAAGTCTGCAGAGCAAGCTCACCGGCGGCGATCTGCTGGATCGCGTGCGCGACGAATTCGGCTATGGCAAGGGCGAGTTGCCGGTGCTGATCATGACCGGCGACCACAATCCGCGGCAACCAGACCACGTTGCTGCGCGCAGGCGCCAACGATCTCGTGCTCAAGCCGGTCGACGAGCGCCTGTTGATTACCAAGCTCGCATTTCAGACGCGCATTGCGCAGGACTGGCGGGCGCGCGGCACACATGCGACGTGAGTTCTGACTCGATCCAGCCCGACCTGATCCAGCCGGGTTCGGATCGCGCCGGTTCAGGCGAGCGCGCGCGCGTGAAACTCGATGCCTCGTGGCGCGCGCGAGTCGGCACTTATCTCGAACGCCCCGAAATGCTCATGCTCAGCGAATTCCTGCGCAGCGAGCTGAAACTCGGCAAGGCGATCTACCCGCCGCCCAGGCGCATCTTCGCCGCGCTCGACGCGACCCCATTCGACGCGGTCAAAGTCGTGATACTCGGCCAGGATCCATACCACGGACCCGGTCAGGCACATGGGCTGTGCTTCTCGGTCCTGCCCGGCGTCGCGCCGCCGCCGTCGCTGGAAAATATTTTTGTCGAGATCGAAGCGCGATTTGGGCATTGCGCGTCCGCGCACACGGCTGCCTGTTGCCGTGGGCGCGCCAGGGTGTGTTGTTGCTCAACGCGACGTTGACGGTAGAACGCGGACTGGCCGGTTCGCATCAGGGCAACGGCTGGGAAGGCTTCACCGATGCGGTGGTCGACCAGCTCAATCGCGAGCGCGAAGGCCTGGTTTTTCTGCTCTGGGGCAGCTCTGCGCAAGCCAAGGGCAAGCTGATCGACGCGCGCCGCCACCGGGTGCTCAAGGCACCGCATCCGTCCCCGCTATCGGCCTACCGCGGTTTTATCGGCTGCGGCCATTTTTCCAGTGCGAACAACTGGTTGAGGGAACATGGCCAGAGCGAAATCGACTGGCGCCTGCCGCCGGCCGACGAAATAGCCCTGGACTGATTTGCTTTCGCGCCTTGGGCGCAACTCAGCGTTCCATGGGCGGCACGCCCGGAAGAATGAAGTTTAATGCCAGCCCGACTCGTTTCGTGTACTATTCGGTACAGGAACTGCGATCATGGCTTGTGGCCCTTGCGATCAAAAGGCCCAAGCGGCAAAGCTGCCAAGCCATGGACGCCTTTATGAGAAGGGAACTAAGCTCGCTCTTAGCACTCTCAATACGCGAGTGCTAAAATGCGCTCCAATGGAGACCCTAATGTCATCTGCCGTGTCTACTACTGCTTTGGTTGCAAACAATCTGCCGATTCCGAGTGCGCTCGGCAGTCTGGATTCCTATATCAGCGCCGTGCATCGTTTTCCGGTGCTGACGCGTCGATGAAGAACAGTCGCTCGCCCGGCGTTTCCGCGCGAGAACGATCTCGATGCGGCGAAAAAGCTTGTCATGGCGCATCTGCGCTTCGTCGTGCATGTCGCGCGCGGTTATTCCGGTTATGGCCTGCAGATCGGCGACCTGATCCAGGAAGGCAATATCGGCCTGATGAAGGCGGTCAAGCGTTTCGATCCCGACGTGGGCGTGCGCCTCGTGTCGTTCGCGGTGCATTGGATCCGCGCCGAAATGCACGAATTCATTCTGCGCAACTGGCGCATCGTCAAGGTCGCCACGACCAAGGCGCAACGCAAGCTGTTCTTCAACCTGCGCAAGTCGAAGAAGCGTCTCGGCTGGATGAACTCGGCCGAAGTGCAGGCAGTCGCCAAGGATCTCGGCGTGCCGGTCGCCGACGTGCTCGAAATGGAAGCGCGCTTGTCCGGCCAGGACATGGCTTTCGATGCGCCGAGCGACGCGGACGACGATGCCAGGCCGGCACCGGTCGCGTATCTGGTCGATCACGCGGCCGATCCGTACCATGCGTTGGAAAGCGCGAATCAGGAAGAATCCGATCTCGACACGCTGAGTGCAGGCATGGGCAAGCTCGACGCACGTTCGCGCGACATCATCCGCCGGCGCTGGCTCAAGGACGGCGAGAAGACGACGCTGCAGGAACTGGCCGACGAATACGGCGTGTCCGCCGAGCGCATCCGCCAGATCGAAGTCAACGCGATGAAGAAGATGCGCACGCTGTTCGCCGCATAACGCGCACCCGACTTTCAGGCAATTCAACACAACGGCCCGCAGCGGGCCGTTGTCGTTTTATCCGGATCGATTTTGCTTAAGCGATCTGCAGAATCAGCTTGCCGGTATTTTCGCCGGCGAACAATTTCAGCAGCGTATCGGGAAACGTTTCAAAGCCGTGGACGATGTGCTCGCGCGTCTTCAGTTTGCCCTGCGCGATCCAGCCGGCCATCTCGCGCGCCGCGTCGGCATAGCGCTCGGCGTAGTCGAATACGACCATGCCCTGCATGCGCGCGCGGCAGACGAGCAGCGCCAGATAGTTGGCCGGTCCCTTGACCGGGGCGGTGCGTTGTATTGCGAAATCGCGCCGCAGATGACGATGCGCGCATGCATGGCGAGCTGGGTCAGCGCGGCGTCGAGGATCTCGCCGCCGACATTGTCGAAGTATACGTCGATTCCTTGGGCACAATGCTGCCTCAGCGAGGCCTTGACGCTCCGCACTCTTGTAGTCGATCGCGGCGTCGAAGCCGAGTTCGTCGACGATGTAGCTGCACTTGTCCGCGCCGCCGGCGATGCCGATCGCGCGGCAGCCCTTGATTTTCGCGATCTGGCCGACGATCGAGCCGACCGCGCCGGCGGCGCCGGAAACCACGACGGTGTCGCCGGCCTTCGGCTTCGCCGACCTCGAGCAGGCCGAAATACGCGGTCATGCCCGGCATGCCGAGCGCGCCCAGATACACCGGCAACGGAGCAAAGCCCGTATCGACCAGGGTGACGCCCTTGCCGCTGGAAACGGCGTACTGCTGCATGCCGAACACGCCGGCGACATGGCTGCCCGCGGCAAATTTCGGGTGCTTCGATGCAATCACTTCGCCAGCCGCATACGCGCGCATCACGTCGCCGATGGCAACCGGCGGCACGTAGGATTTACCCTCGTTCATCCAGCCGCGCATCGCCGGATCCAGCGAGACATATTGGATGCGGACGAGAAATTCGCCATCGCCCGGCTCGCGCACCGGTTCCTCGACCAGATTCCAGTCGCTGCGCCTGGGCAGACCGACCGGCCGTGCGGCGAGACGGAACTGGCGGTTGACGGTCGTATTCATGTCGATTCCTCAGAAAGCGCGTTTGCCCTCTGCGCACGTTCGCCCTGTGCCGCAGCGCGGCGGCTCCACTCGATCTTGCCTTATACTCAAACCGTCAGATAGCCGCCGTCGACCACCAGACTCGATCCCGTGGTGTAGCTCGCCGCTGCCGAAGCAAGATAGAGCGCCGCGCCGGCCATTTCCACCGGCAGGGCGACGCGGCGCATGGGCACGTGTTGCATCGCTTGCTTGAGGATCGCTGCGTTCTTCACCAGGGTGGATGCGAACCTGGTATCGGTGAGGCCGGGCAGCAGCGCGTTGACGCGCACGCCGCTGGCTGCGCATTCCTTGGCGAAGGCTTCGCTCATCGAGATCACGGCGGCCTTGGTGATCGAATAGATCCCCTGCTGGTCGCCCGGCACTACGCCGTTGATCGATGCGACATTGACGATGCTGCCGCCGCCATTCTTCGCCATCAGTTTGGCGCCGTGTGCGCACATGTAAAAATAGCCGCGAATATTCACGTCCACGGTTTTCTGGAACGCACCCGGATCGGTATCGACGATCGGACCGAAGTAGGGATTCGTCGCCGCATTGTTGATCAGGATATCGAGCCGTCCATGCGTGGCTTCGATGCCGGTGAAGATGTTCTGCACCTGATCCATCTCGCCGATATGGCAGACGCGCACTTCGGCCTGACCGCCCTCGGCGCGGATGGCCGCGGCAACCTTCTCGCAATCGGCTGTCTTGCGGCTCGACACGATCATGTACGCACCGTGCGCGGCGAGCAGCCTGGCGATCGCTTCGCCGATGCCGCGGCTGGCGCCGGTGACGAGCGCGATTTTTCCGGTGAGATCGAACAGCGAGCTGGTCATGCGGCATTCCGCTTTGGCTTGTCGTGGAAAAGCATGTGCCCGTGGCGCACGAAAAAAACGTCCCGAGCCATTGGCGTCCATGGGCGCGATGGCGTCGCGCTAAAGCAGGGTCGAACCCGGGACAAAGCAAACTTCAATGCGAGGGCAGCCGACGATGCCGGGATCGGCAGCCGCGGCAGCTCAGTTCAAGCCGTCGCCGTCGCCGCCGACCATGATGCGCGCGCCGCGGTAGTACTTCCAGTAACCCCATGACCAGTCGATCATCACGCGCAGGCGGTTGCGGAAGCCGATCAGGAAAAAGATGTGGATCGCGAGCCAGAAGCACCAGGCCAGCGCACCGGACAGGCGTATACGGCCGAGGTCGACAACCGCGGCCCAGCGTCCGATGGTGGCGAGCGCGCCGTCGTCGCGGTAGCGGAACGGCGGCGGCGTGCGGCCCGCGATGCGTTCGGCAATGGCGCGTGCGACATAGGCGCCCATCTGTTTCGCAGCGGGGGCGACACCGGGAACCGGTTTGCCGTCCTGCACGAGCGCGGCGAGATCGCCGGCGACGAAAATATTGGGCGCGCCGGCTACGCTCAGGTCCGCATTCACCTGCACGCGCCCGGCCTGGTCGAGCGTCGCGCCAAGCGTCGCGCCGAGTCTCGATGCGGCAACGCCCGCGGCCCAGAGCACGGTGCGCGCTCCGATGTGCCGGTCGCCGATCGCAATGCCGCTTGCATCGACTGCGGTGACCGCGCTGCGCGTGAGCACCTCGACGCCGAGACGCTCGAGTTGCGCGCGCGCCTTTGCCGACAAGGATTCCGGAAACGTCGCCAGCACGCGCGGGCCGGCTTCGACCAGCAGCACGCGCGCCTTGGTCGTGTCGATGCGGCGGAACTCGTGCCTGAGCGTATGCCGCGCGATTTCGATCAACGTACCCGCAAGCTCGACACCGGTCGGCCCGGCGCCGATCACGACGAAGGTGAGCCAGGTATCGCGCGCGTCGTCGTCAGCGGCATGCAACTCGGCCTGCTCGAACGCGCCGAATACGCGGCGACGAATCGCCAACGCATCGTCCAGCGTTTTCAGGCCCGGCGCATGCATGGCCCAAGCGTCATGCCCGAAGTAGGCGTGCGTCGAGCCGCTCGCCAGCAACAGCGTGTCGTAATGCAGGCGCGCGCCGTCCGTGAGTTGCAACGTGTTCGTGACGCGATCCACTTGCGTCGCTTCGGCCATCAATACGCTCGCGTTGGCCTGATCGCGCAGGATATGCCGCAGCGGCGCGGCGATATCGACCGCGGACAAGCCCGCGGTCGCGACCTGATACAGCAGCGGCTGAAACAAATGGTAATTGCAGCGATCGACCAAAGTGACGCGCACCGGCGCCTTGGCCAGTCCACGCGCTGCCCACAGGCCGCCGAAGCCGCCGCCGACGATGACGATGTGCGGAAGAGCGGAAGCGCCAGTCATTGCGCAAGTGTATACTTTTACCGTGTTTCGACAAGCGCGCGCGCAGGCTGTGCCAAAACTGTCGCAAGTCGCGGCTGTGCTGCGGAAAGCCGCACGGAATTTCCTTAGTACAAATCGACCGGATCGATATCCAGCGACCAGCGCACGCGGCGCGCAAGCGGCAACACGCGCAATTGCGCCACCCAATCCGGCAGGAGCGCATGCAGGCGCGCGCGCTCGTCGGCGCTGAGCAGCAACTGGCCGCGCTGCAGGCCGGCGCGGCGCGGCATCGGTGCGGGCATCGGTCCGAGCAGGGCGACGCCATCGGGTTGCCCGGCGAGTGTGAGCGCAGCGTGCAGGAACTCGTCCACCTGAGTCTGCAATTTGGCATCGGCGCGCAGCAAAGCAAGATGCGCGTACGGCGGCAATCCGGCGGCGCGGCGTTCACACAGCAGGCGTTGCGCGGCGGTGGCATAACCGTGACGCAACAGGGTTTGCAGCAGCGGGTGTTCGGGATGATGCGTCTGCAGCCACACTGCGCCTGGCTTGCGCGCGCGCCCGGCGCGCCCGGCGACCTGGACGACGAGCTGGGCCAGACGTTCTTCGGCGCGGAAGTCCACGCTGAACAAGCCGCCGTCGACATCGACGATCACGACCAGGGTCAGGTTGGGCAGATCGTGCCCCTTGGCCAGCATCTGCGTGCCGACGATCAACGCCGCTCGATCGGGAACGAGCGCAGCGAGCAGATCGTCGAGCGCATTCTTGCGCCGTGTGGTTTCGCGGTCGATGCGCACGAGCGGCGTACCGGGAAAAATTTCCGCGAGGGATTCTTCGATACGCTCAGTACCGAGACCTTGCGCTGCGAGGTGACCATTGCCGCAGTGTGGACAAAGTGCCGGCACGCGTTGTTCGGCGCCGCAGTGGTGACAGCGCAGACGTGCGGCGCCGCGATGCCAGGTCAGGGGTTTGTCGCAGCGCGCACAAGTCGCGTGCCAGCCGCAGCTGTGGCAGGTCAGCAGCGGCGCATAGCCGCGCCGGTTGCGAAACACCAGGGCCTGCTCACCACGCGCGACGCAGGCGCGCAGAGCGGCAATGGTTTCGGCGGCAAGGCCGTGGCGCAAGGGTTTGCCGCGCATATCCACACAGTGGAAATCCGGCAGGCGCGCGGCGCCCGGGCGCGCGCTCAAGTGCAGCTGGCGATAGCGCCCTGCCTCGACATTCGCCAGCGTTTCCAGCGACGGCGTCGCCGAACCGAGCAGCACCGGAACAATCAGCGCCCTGGCGCGCACCAGCGCGAGATCGCGTGCCGAGTAACGCCAGCCTTCCTGCTGCTTGTACGACGCGTCGTGTTCCTCGTCGATCACGATCAGGCCGGCGCGCGGAAGCGGCGCAAACACCGCCGAACGCGTGCCGAGCACGACGTCGGCCTCGCCGCGCGCCGCCGCCAGCCAGGCGCGCGTACGCTCGCCCTCGCTCAAGCCCGAATGCAACACTTCGATGCGGCCGCAAAGGCGTTCGCGGAAACGGCGCAAGGCCTGCGGCGTGAGACCGATTTCGGGCACGAGCACGAGCGCCTGTGCGCCGCGTGCGATCGCCTGTTCGATCAGCGCAAGATAAACCTCGGTCTTGCCGCTACCGGTGATGCCTTCCAGCAGCACCGGCGCGAACGTGCCGAAGTGCCCGGCGACCTGGGCGATCGCATCAATTTGTTCGCCACTGAGTGGTGGCCCGGCGACGTGTGGACGTGGGGCGGCGCGCAAGGCCAGTTCGGTTGTTGCGATCAAACCGCGCTTGCGCAAGCGCGTGGCCGCGCTGCGCCAGCCCGGCATGCGGCTGTCCAGATCGTCGAACGTGAGCGGTCCGTGGGCGAGCAGATCGAACAGCGTTGCGACCTGCGAGCCGGCACGCAGCGCGAGGCTACTTGCATCGACCGCGGCACTGCGCACCAACGCCGGCGCAGCCGAAGGCGGCAGCGGCTTCACCTGACGCAAGCCGACTGGCAGCGCGCTTTCCAGCACTTCGCCGAGCGGGTGCTGGTAGTAGCGCGAGGCCCAGGCGAGACTTGCGCAAAGTTCGGCGGAAATCAGCGGCTGCACATCGAGCAGCTTTGTCGCGCGTTTGAGCCGACGTGCGTCGACGCTCGAATCGGCGGCGCTGCCGATCACCACACCAACGCGCTGCGAGCGACCGAACGGCACCGCGACACGACAGCCCGCTGCAATCGCGTCCGCCTCGACTCCGTCCGGCGCCAGATAATCGAAAATCTGCGCCAGCGGTACAGGGACAGCTACGCGCAGGACAGCCGGCATGCGCGATCCAGAAAGACGTAAAAGCCGTGACTCAACTCGCAGTTTTCCTTGAGAATCATGGTTTGCATGAAAGACTTGATGGAACTCTGAGCATTAACCTACAAGTGGTCGCTGCAATTGAGCTTTTTGGCTTATCCACAATCGCTGTGGATAAGTCTGTGGATGAGCCTGCCGCGAGCGCGGCGCAAGGCGCATGGCTGCGTGCCTGCGCTTGGCTTGGTGAATCTTTAACCACTTTGAAATAAAGGCTTCGAGTCAATGGGTTAGAGGGAAAATCTACCGCGGTCCGAGCCGATTTCTTGCCCAATCGGTAGCCTGACAGGGTGTTTTCGGCGCTTGTGCACAAACCTGGATTGCGGAGCACGCCAAGGTCAACCGCCAACGCGCTCTGGCGTTACCCTTGTGCGTACCTTAGAGCATACGTCATGAACGCCATTGCTGGCACAATCAGCACCTCCTTGCCCGACACCGCCAGCGTGGAAACCGCCAGTACGAATCAGCGCGCGCTCGATCAGTTCCTGCGCGGAGTCGAACGGCGCGCGTTGCGCATGGCCGAGTTCGCCAGCGGCAATCGCGACGAGGCGCTCGATCTGGTGCAGGATGCGATGTGCGGTTTCGTGCGTCATTATGCGAACAAACCGGAAGCCGAATGGGCGCCGCTGTTCTACCGCGTCCTCGACAGCCGGCTCAACGACTGGCATCGCCGGCGTAATGTGCGCGGGCGCTGGCTGGCGGTGTTCAATCGCGATAGCGCCGAGGATGAAACCGACCTTATCGCGCAGGCGCCGGATTTGCACGAGCCCGGCCCGCTGCTGCGCCTTGCCGGCGACGAAGCCGCCGCCGCGCTCGACCAGGCGCTGGAAAAATTGCCCCTGCGCCAACGCCAGGCGTTTCTGTTGCGTATCTGGGAAGGTTTCGATGTGGCGACGACGGCACGCAGCATGCGTTGCAGCGAGGGCAGCGTGAAAACACATTTGTCGCGCGCGCTTGCCGCCTTGCGCCGGGCGCTGGAGCAGCACTTATGAGCGACAATCGCAGTTCCGACTCCATCGAGGCGGCGTGGATCGCGCAGGCGAAGCGAGTTCTCGACGAATCCACGCGCGATCTCGACGCACATACCGCCTCGCGCCTGAATCGCGCGCGGCAGACGGCGCTCGCGCTGCGCGCACAGCGCGAGCCGCGATCGTTGCTGCTGCCGGCCGGGCTGGCCGGTGCCTGCGCGGCGCTGTTGCTTGCGATCGCGATCTGGCAACCGCATCATTCCACGCCGAGGTCGGTTGTTACGCCGAACTCTTCGAGTTCCGCGGCAAAGAGTGCGGGCGCGGACAGCGCGGCGGCCGATGCCGATGCGGCGCCGGCGGAGGATACGCTCGAGTTTTATCAGAACCTGGAGTTCTACGCGTGGCTGGATGCGCAGGGGAAGGACGGGAACGGTTGAACCGCCCGCGCCAATTTGTGCGCCATGGCATAAGCGCAGTCCTGCTGCTGTGTGCCGCGCAGATTTCTGCTGCGCAAGACGCAGCCACATCATCGCCGCCGCTCACCGTGGCCGCGGCCGCGGCGCCGCAGGCGCTGGCCTGGTCGACGCTCGACAACGATGAGCAGCAGGTCCTCGCGCCGGTGCGTGCAATCTGGAGCGAACTGGCGCCCGATGTGCAACAGCATCTGCGCAATGCAGCGCGGCGCTGGCCGAAGCTGACGCCTCCGCAGCGCGATCTACTTAGCCAGCGTATCCAGAAGTGGGCGAGCCTGACGCCGGAGCAACGCGACCGGATGCATCAGCGTTATCTGCAATTCCAGCGGCTGCCACCGGCACAGCGGGCGCGTATCCGCAACGCGTTCAAGCGTTTCGACACGTTGCCCGAAAGCGAACGCGCGCAATTGCGCGCGCGCTTCGAACGCATGAGCCCCGCAGAACGCGCCGCGTTTCTGCAGGGCGCGGGCGCGCAGACACGTGCCGCCGCCGTGCACCAGATCTTGCAAACTGTACCCGCCGGGGCGGAACGCCGGGCCACGCGCGCAATGTTCGAGGCGTTCACTCCCGAACAACGCACGGCGTTCATCCGCTCCTGGCACGCCTTGCCGGAGGCGCAGCGCGACGCTTATCGCCGCCGGATCCTGATGCTGTCGCCCGAGCGGCGCGGCGCGGCGCTGGCGCAATAGAAGCAAGCGGCATCGGCACTGCCGGTCGGGATTTTCTAAGTCGTCGCCAGACTGACGAGAAAGGCCGCGCCGACGCCGAGTCCGATCATCACCGAGTAGCCGATGCCGATCACGCTGTACTTGATTGCGGTCAGGGTCCAGCCCTGTTTGTATACTTTTTTCTGCATGATGAACAGGTAGATCGGCAGCCACCAGCCCAGGCCGAACAGCAGCCAGGCGAGCGGAACCAGCAGCCACGGTGCGGCGGTGGTGGCCCAGGTCTTGGCCAAACCGATCAGCGTCATCAGAAACAGGGCCAGAAAAATGAAGCTGTGGCTGTGCAGGGCGACGATCAGGTGTTCCATGTACAGCCGGCGTTTGAAGATATAGAAGATTTTCAACAGCAATGCGAACAGCGGCATCAGCACGAACAGCACCTGCGGCAGCACACTTACCGCGCCGGCCAGAAACGGTTTGGGGTCCTTGCCGATCTTCGAGATATTGGCGCGCACACGCACCGCGAGTTGATTGAGCCGATCGTTGGCGAACTGCGGCAACCAGGCGATGCCGATCGGATTGGCCTTGGGGTCCCAGCGCTTGCCGTTGAATTCGAAACTCTTGTCCTCGAGCGTCGGATCGGGCGGTGGCGCCGCGCCGCTGGCCTTGGCCGCGTCGACTTTGCCGAGATAGTCGAGGCGCTGATCGGCTTTCTTCTGGATCGCGGCGACCGCCTTTTCGATGCCCTTGCTCGCTCCCGGCGGCATCAGCGGCGCGGATTCGGCTTTTCGCAGCGCGGCGATCGCCTCATCGCGCTGCTGGATCACCTCGGCTGCGGTGGTGGCTTTGGTCATCGCATCGCTCGCGTCGGTTTCGATGTTGACGCTGTTCACGGCGATATCGCCGAGCGCGAACTGGATCAGAAAGAACGCCGCAATGCTGAGGAAAACGTACAGCCGAAACGGCGTCACGTAACGCACGCGGCGGCCGGCAAAATACTCGGTCGTGAGAAAGCCGGGCCGCGCGAACAGCGGCCACAGCGTGCGGAAAATGCGCGAATCGATATTGAGGATCGTATCCGCCGCGTCGGCGAGAATGCTCGACAGATGCCGCACCATGCCCTTGACCGGCTGGCCGCAGGCATAGCAATGCGGGCCGAGCAGTTCGACGCCGCAGTTCGCGCATTGGGCCAGAGCGGGCGCGGAGCTGGGCGCGGGCGCCACGCCTGGCGCATCGATCGGGGCAAGCGGCACGAGCTCGAAAGGCGGATCGTCGGCAGGACTGTGCATGCGCATATCCTAGCGTGGAACAACGGCCGCGGCGCGCGCGTTCGGCTAGACTAGGCGGCCTTGTTTTGCGTTGATCGGCCGATGGCAGCATCTCCGGGCACGGATTCAGCGATGTTGAACAAGTCGTCTTTCGATCCGTCCGGTTTCCGTCGCGAACTGCGCGCTACCGCGACGCTGGCGCTGCCCCTGATCCTCGGTCAGTTGTCCGCGATCGGCATGAACGTGGTCGATACCTTGCTCGCCGGCCACCTCAATGCGCACACACTGGCCGCGGTCGCGGTCGGCACCAGCGTATGGGCACTGGCGATCAATGCCGCGATCGGCGTGATCATGGCGCTGCCGCCGACCGTGGCACACCTCGCCGGCGCCGGGCGGCGCAGCGAGATCGGACCGATATTCCGCCAGGCGCTATGGCTGGCGGCCATCGTCGGAGTCGCGCTGCTGCTCTTGGTGCGCTATGCGGGGCCATGGCTGCTCGGCGCGTTCGGCGTCGATGCGAGCATCGTCGAAGATACCGGCAAATTCCTGCGCGCGATCGCCTGGGGTGCGCCGGCGCTGACCGGCTATCTCGCGCTGCGCGGTCTGTCCGAAGGCCTCGCACTGACGCGTCCGACCATGTATTTCGGCGCACTCGGGCTGGCCCTGCTCGCGCCGATCGGATATGTGTTCATGTACGGCGCTTCGGCATCGCGCCGCGCGGCGCGCAGGGTTCGGGCGATGGCGACGCGCGCTGGTGCTGTGGCTGCATGTTCGGCGCGCTGGCGCTGTATCTGCACCTGCGCCGCCACTATCGCGAGATTGCGCCGTTCGCGCATTTCGAATGGCCGCGCTGGCGCGATATCGGCGCGCTGCTGCGTCTGGGTGTGCCGATGGGCGTGGCGGTGCTCATGGAGTGCGGGCCTGTTCGTCTGCACCGCATTGCTGATCGGCTCGCTCGGCGCGATCACGGTCGCCAGCCATCAGATCGCGATCAATGTCGCCTCGGTCACCTTCATGGTGCCGCTGGGCCTGGCGATGGCGACGACCGTGCGCGTCGGCCACGCCGCCGGTCGCGGCGACGCGCACGGCGTGCGCTGCGCGGGGTTCGCCGGCATCGGTCTGTCGCTGGCGACGCAGACTGATCGTCCTCGCTGGCGATGGCGCTGTTCCCGCATGCGATCGCGCGCTGTGTACACCGACGACGCCGACGTTGCCGCGCTGGCCGCGCAACTGCTGCTGCTCGCGGCCATGTTCCAGTTTTCCGACGGCATCCAGGTCACCGCGAACGGCGCGCTGCGCGGACTCAAGGACACGACGGTGCCGATGGTGATCACGCTGCTCGCCTACTGGGGCATCGGCATGCCGGTCGGCTACTGGCTTGCGTTTCATCGTGGCTACGGCGCGCGCGGCATGTGGATGGGCCTGATCGCCGGTCTCACCGCGGCGGCGTTGCTGCTGTTGCTGCGCTTTATGCGCCGCAGCCGAATCGCCGCGGCAAGCGCGTGGGCATGACTTCAGCGCGTGTGCCGGCGCGGCGCGATTCGGGTACGCTGCGCGGCTAGCGCGTGAAATTTCGACAAGAGAGTTCGTATGGCGGAGAAGAATCGCGGCGTTTTCGTCACGCCTGTTTGTGTGGGCTGTGGAATTTGTTCAATTTCACCCGCCGCCTGATGTTCAATCTGATCGCCCTGGTGTCTGCTGATCGGGTTCATCCTCGCCGTGCGCAGCACCGGCGTCGACGCTTGCCGACCGCACCGCGCTGGTGCTCGATCCGAAAGGCAGCATCGTGGAGCAGTATACTTCCGCGCCGGCGCAGCGCGCGTTTGCCAGCGCGTTCGGCGACAAGGTCAAGGAAGTGCAGCTGCGCGACATCCTGCGCGCGATCGACGCCGCCACGCAGCGACAGGCGCATCGAGCGCCTGGTGATCGAGCCCGACGAAATCACCAGCGCCGGCATGGCGACGCCTGCACGAAATCGGCGCGGCGATCGATCGCTTCAAGGCCGCCGGCAAGGATGTCATCGCGGTGTCCAATTCGGCATGACGCCAGGGTCAGTACTTTCTGGCCGCGCACGCCAACCAGATCCTGCTGCATCCCGACGGCAGTCTGCTGCTCGAGGGCCTCGGCCGCTATCGCACCTACTACAAGGATGCGCTCGACTGGCTCGGCGTCGACGTGCACCTGTTCCGCGTCGGCGAATACAAATCCTCCGCCGAACCCTATATCCGCAACGACGCTTCGCCCGAATCCAAGGAAGCCGATCTGTACTGGATGAACGGCGTGTGGAACGACTATCTCAAGGACATCGGCGCGGCGCGCAAGCTCGATCCGAAAGACATCGCCGCGCAGATCGACAACTACGCCGACTTCGATCAAGGCCGCGAACGGCGACCTGGCCAAGCTCGCGCTCGACAGCAAGCTGGTCGACAAGCTGGCCACGCACGATGAGGCCGAGGCCGCTGCTGATCGCCAAGGGCGTGAAGGACGAACACAGTTTCCGCCAGATCGATTTCCAGGATTATCTGCGGCGTCGTGCGAGCACGAACACCCGCTGCGATACGCGCCCGCAGGTCGCCGTCGTCGTCGCCGAAGGCGAAATCCTCGGCGGCGATCAGCCGCCGGGCACGGTCGGCGGCGAATCGACCGCCAAGCTGATCCGCAGCGCGCGCGAGGACAACAAGGTCAAGGCCGCTGGTGTTGCGCGTGAATTCGCCGGGCGGCGATGCGTTCGCCTCGGAACTGATCCGCCGCGAAGTCGAACTGACGCAAGGCCGCCGGCAAACCGGTGATCGTGTCGATGGGCGATGTCGCCGCTTCGGGCGGCTACTGGATTTCGATGAACGGCGACCAGATTTTCGCCGAGCCGACGACGATCACCGGCTCGATCGGCATCTTCGGCCTGTTCATGAACATCCCGAACACGCTGGCCAAGATCGGCGTGCATACCGACGGCGTCGGCACCACGCCGTTTGCGGGCGCGATCGATCCGCGCCGGGCGCTCGATCCGAAAGTCGGCGCGATGATCCAGAGCATCATCGACAAGGGCTATCAGAACTTCATCGGCAAGGTCGCCGCCGCGCGCAACAAGACGCCGGCAGCAGATCGACGCGATCGCGCGCGGCCGCGTGTGGAGCGGCGAGCAGGCGAAGGAACGCGGCCTGGTCGATCAAATCGGCGGCCTGCGCGAAGCCGCCGCTGCCGCCGCGCAGGCGGCGAATCTCGGCGGCAACTACCAGCGTGCGCTACGTCGAGAAACCGCTGTCGGCCTGGGAAAGATTCGCGGTCAGCATGAGCAACGATGCGCTCGCGCGCATCGGCCGCGCGCTGGTCCCGGAAGCCGCACGCATGCTGCTAGCGCAACCCGATGTCCAGGGTCAGTTCAAATTGCTGCGCTCGCTCGATGCCAACAAGGTCGGTGTGTTTGCCTATTGTTTCTGCACGATCAAGTAACGTATTCGCGGCGCCGGTTTTCCGCACCCGACGCGACGGCTGCGTTGCGCGGTCGCGCGCGCAGGTCGGCCTCGACGTTCCCCACCGTGCAGGCCCGCGCCGCATGGTAGAGAAAACTTCCTGTTTAGCGAGCGCATCATGAATTTCATCTGCCGCATATTGTTCGCCGGTACCCTGAGCCTTGCCGCCATGCCCGCACTTCATGCCGAACTCGATCCGCATTCCTTCGCCCAGCCGGACAAGGTGCGCGTGAGTGCGCTGGATCTGGATTTGACGGTGTCGTTCGACAGGCACGAGCTGGCCGGCAGCGCGGTGCTGAGTCTCGACTGGCGCGATCCGGCCGCGCGCGAACTCGTGCTCGATACGCGCGACCTGAAGATCGACAAGATCGAAGCGACGGACAAGTCCGGCGAATGGAAGCCGGTGGAGAATTTCACTCTCGACCAACCCGAAGCCCTGCGCGGCTCGGCGCTGCATATTCGCGCTCGCGTGGCAAAGTGCAAAAGTGCGCATTATGTACACGACCAGCCCGGGCGCGGCCGGCCTGCAATGGCTCGATCCGGCGCAGACCGCGGGCAAGAAATTTCCGTTCATGTATTCGCAATCCGAATCGATCGCCGGGCGCAGCTGGGTGCCGCTGCAGGACACGCCGGGCGTGCGTTTCTCGTACACCGCGCATATCCGCACGCCGAACGAGCTGCGCGCGGTGATGAGCGCGAACAACGACGCCAGGCATGCACTCGACGGCGACTTCCGCTTCGTCATGCCGCAGAAGATTCCGTCGTACCTGCTCGCGCTCGCGGTCGGCGATATCGCGGTGAGGGAAACCGGGCCGCGCAGTGCGGTGTACGCCGAACCCGGCACAGTCGTCGCCGCGGCGAAGGAGTTCGAAGACGTCGAGAAGATGATTACGACGACCGAGAAGCTCTATGGCCCGTATCGCTGGGAGCGTTACGACATTCTCGTGCTGCCGCCGTCGTTCCCGTATGGCGGCATGGAGAATCCGCGCCTGACGTTCGCCACGCCGACGGTGATCGCCGGCGACAAGTCGCTGGTCAGCGTGATCGCGCACGAACTTGCGCACTCCTGGTCGGGCAATCTGGTCACCATGGCGCGCTGGCGCGACGTCTGGCTGAACGAAGGCTTCACCACCTATGTGCAGGGCCGCATCGTCGAGGCGGTGTACGGCAAGCAGCAGAAGGACGAAGAGTTTCTCGTCGCCGCGAACGAGCTGCGGAACGCGTTCGCGAAGGCCAGGCCCGACGAACAGATTCTCGTGCCGGACCTTGACGGCAAGGACGCGGACGACAGTCTTTCCGATGTGCCGTACACGAAAGGTTCGTGGTTCCTGCAGACGCTGGAGAAGAAATTCGGCCGCGATACGTTCGATCGCTTTCTGCGCGGCTACTTCGATCACTTCGCCTTCCAGAGCATCACCACCGATCAGTTTGCCGCGTATCTCAAGGCCGAATCTGCTCGATAAATATCCGGGCAAGTTCAGCATGGACGAGGTGAACGTGTGGCTGCACGCGCCCGGCATTCCGGCCGATGCGCCGCTGCCGACCTCGACGCGCTTTGCCGAACAGGACAGGCTGCGCGAGCAGTTCGTCGCCGGCAAGCTTGACGCCGCCGGTCTCGGCGCCAAGGGCTGGCGCACGCAGGAGTGGCAGTATTTCCTCGACCGGCTGCCGGCGAAACTCGGCGCCGCGCAGATGCAGGATCTGGACGATACCTATCATCTGACCGGCACGCGCAATGCGGAGATCGCGTTCCGCTGGTATCGGCTCGCGATCGGCAGCGATTATCAGGCTGCATTTCCGGCGATGCGCGAGCACATGCTGCGCATCGGTCGGCTGATACTCGTCGTGCCGCTGTACGAGGCGCTGGTGAAAACGCCTGAAGGCAAGGCGCTCGCGAAAAAGATTTACGCTGAAGCCAAGCCTGGCTATCACCCGATGACGCGTGGGGCGGTGGAGAAGGCGCTGGCGAAGAAATAGGCAAGGCCGGAACTGGTAGCGGTCGAGACATAGCGTTCGGCAAAAGGTGGGCCAACTGCGGCCGCGGGCTAGCCACAATTTCTTGCCAACAGAAAACGCTCGGCATGCCACACGCCGGATCGTGACCACTTTGCGCTGCGATCCGCTTGTAATCGCCCGCGATCAGGCACGACAATGCCCGCAAGCAACGGGGGGCCAACGGTGACGAGTACGTCGGACAGCGGATCGCCGAAGCAGACGGTCGTCACCGATCCACCGGCCGATTTGGTGGCCTATGCGCGCAGGAGCGATTCGCTGCGCCTGGATGTCGAGCACACCTATCAGCGGCGACTGGGCGACTACGAACTGCGCGAACTGCTGGGCGAAGGCGGCATGGGCGCGGTGTATCGCGCACACCAGGTCAGCCTGGATCGCGACGTGGCGGTCAAGGTGCTGTCGGCGCAATGGGCCACGAAGGACTTCGCCGAGCGTTTCCATCACGAAGCGCAGAACGCCGCACGTCTGGAACACCCCAACATCGTGGCGATCCACGAGGTCGGCACGGCCGAGGACCTGCACTTCTACAGCATGCACCTGGTGCGCGGGCAGACCCTGGCCGGCAAACTGCAGTACGACGGTGTTCTGAGTCCGCAGGCGGCCGCATCACTGATGCTGCCGATCGCGCGGGCGATCGACTATGCCCACCACCTGAGCGTGCTGCACCTGGACCTCAAACCCGCCAATGTGCTGATCGACGGCGACGGGATACCCCACGTGGCCGACTTCGGTCTGGCACGCCGCATGGAACGCGAACTGGCGCTCACCAACGACGAAGTCAGCGGTACGCCCAGCTACATGGCACCCGAGCAAGCGACCAGCGGACTGGAGAAGATCAGCCCGGCCACCGATGTGTGGGGACTGGGCGCGATCCTGCATGAACTGCTAACCGGCCAGCCGCCATTTGTGGGCGCAACGCCACACGACACGATCGAGCTGGTGCGCAATGCCACGCCACGGCCGATCCGCAGCCTGCTACCCAAACTGCCGGTCGATCTGGCCGCGATCGTCGACAAATGCCTGACGCGCAATCCGGCGCAGCGCTATGCCACGGCCGCGGCACTGGCCGACGACCTGCAGGCCTTCGTCGCCGGCAAACCGGTCATGGCGCGGCCGCTCAATCCATTGCAACGCCTCGAACACTGGGTGCGGCGCGAACGCAAGCTCGCGGTCGCGGCGCTGCTGATCGCTGTCTTGGCGATCGGCATCATCGCCACCACGCGGCAATCCACGCCATCGATGCAAGCGGCCATTTCGGACAAGTCCATTGCCGTGCTGCCGTTCGTGAACGAGTCGGATGACAAGGGCAACGAATATTTCTCCGATGGCATTTCCGAGGACCTTTTGAACCTGCTGGCCAAGGTCACGCAATTGCACGTGCCGCGCGCACATCGAGCTTCTCGTTCAAGGGCAAGGAAATCGCCATCCCGCAGATCGCGCAGCACGTTGCGCGTGGCCAATGTCTGGAAGGCTCGGTGCGCAAGGCCGGCAATACGGTGCGCATCACCGCGCAACTGGTGCGTGCCGCCGACGGCTACGCATCTCTGGTCGCAGACCTAGGACCGCCAGCTCGACGACGTGTTCAAGATCCAGGACGAGATCGCGGGCAAGGTGGTCGAGCAGCTCAAGGTCACGCTGCTCGGCGCGGCGCCGACGGTGCGCACGACCGACCCGCGGGCGTATGCGCTGTACCTGCAAGCGGCGCAGCTCGGCCGTCAAGACACAGCCGACGCATACAAGCAGTCCGACGCGTTGTTGCAGCAGGTGCTGGCGATCGATCCGCGCTACGCGCCGGCGTGGGATCACCTATCCACCAACTTCATCAACGAGGCCGGTGCGGGCCTGCTGCCGAACGAGGAGGGCTTCGCCGTGGCCGCGAAGCGGCTGACAAGGCGCTGGCGATCGATCCGGACTACGCGCCGGCCCACGCCGGACTCGGGTTTATCGCGATGGTCCAAGGCGATCTGGCCGGCGCCGCGCGGGAATACGAGCGGGCGCTGGCGCTGGATCCGGCGGACCTCGACGTCCTTCGCAACGCCGCCACCCTGCTCCAGGACCTCGGTCGCCTGAAGGAGTCGATCGCGCTGCAAGAGATTCTCGCCGCGCGCGATCCGGTCAATGTGTCGACGTTGTTCAACCTGGGCTATGCCTATATGCAGGCTGGCCGGCCCGACGACGCGATTGCCCGGCTTCGCACCGCACTGAGCCTGGCCCCGGGCCGTGGGAGTGCGCATTACCAGATCGGCGTAGCCCTGCTGCTCAAGGGCCAGCCCGAGGCCGCGCTGGCCGAGATGCAAGCCGAGACCAGCGAGGTCTGGCGCATGTTCGGCCTGCCGATGGCGTATCACGCACTGGGGCGCAAGGCCGAGTCCGACGCGGCACTGGCGCAGCTCATCGCCAAGTACGAGAAGGACGGGCCGTACAACATCGCCTACGTCTACGCGTTCCGCGGCGACGCCGACCACGCGTTCGAATGGCTCGACAAGACGGTGCAGTACGCCGATCCGGGCCTGTCCGAGATACCGGCCCAGAACCTGTTCGACAACATCCGGCAAGACCCGCGCTGGCTGCCGTTCCTGCGCAAGATCGGCAAGGCGCCCGAGCAACTGGCGAAGATCGAGTTCAAGGTGACGCTGCCGGCAGACAGGCCCGCGCAATAAGCCGGCGCGCGACTCGTCAACGACCACCGACTGATCGGTTTGCGCGCCTACTGCGGCGGCTGATCGCCGCTGAATTTCTGCACGGAATTTCTTCGGCGTCGCGCCTTCGACCTTGCCGATCGTCGCGCTGTCGCTGACGTAGAGTTCGACCTCGCGCTTGAACGTGAGCGTGCCCTGCACGATCGCGTGCGGGCCGATCACGATGCGCGGCTTGTGCGAGGTGCCCGAGTGGAACCAGCTGTGATCCTCGTTGACGAAGATGCCGCCTTCGACGCGCGAGTTCGCGCCGATCGTGATGTCGCCGTTGACCGTTTCGATGCCGCCGCCGACATGCGCGGCGTCGAGCTTGATCCCGCCGTTGACGTTGCTCAGCTTGCCGGCGACATCGGCGCCGCTGTCGAGCGTGATCGAGCCGTTCACGGTTTCGACGGTCTTCGCCACCTGGTCTTGCTCGCCGATGCTGCACGCCGCCGTTGACGGTTTCGAGCGAATCGACGCTGGCGCCAGCGCCGATGTCGATGCCGCCGTTGACGGTTTCCGCGCTGCGCGCATGCGCATTCGGCGCCGACATGGATGCCGCCGTTGACGGTGCTGAGTTTGCCGGCGGTACTGCCGTCGGCGACGTGGATGCTGCCGTTGACCTTGTCGATATCGTTGTCGTCGGCGCATGCCGGCGCGCGGCGACGAGGGCGAGCAGCAGGGCGAAAGCGGTGCGGATCATGGAGTTCTCCCGTGTACAGATGAAGTCGGCGAATGCCCGGTTGAGATGCAGCGAAGCGCCACTCGGGTTTAAGCGCAGGCGGCGATCGTCGCGGGCGAGGGCGCAATTCCGTTACCATGCACTGCGATCGAATCGAGTCGTGGACGTGAAGAAAGTCATGCCCGGACCGAAACCCGTGCTGCTGCTGATTCTCGACGGCTGGGGCCATCGCGAGGAAGCCGCGAACAACGCGATCGCGCAGGCGAATTTGCCGAACTGGCGGCACCTGCTCGCCGCCTGCCCGCATACGCTGGTCGAGACCCACGGCCAGTTCGTCGGCCTGCCGGACGGCCAGATGGGCAATTCCGAAGTCGGCCACATGAACATCGGCGCCGGCCGCATCGTCTACCAGGACCTGACGCGCATCGATGCGGCGATCGAGGACGGCAGTTTCTTCACCAATCCCGCATTGCTCGCCGCCTGCGCCGCGGCAAGCGCGCGCCGACACGCTGCATGTGTTCGGCCTGCTTTCAGTCCCGGCGGCGTGCACAGCCACGAGCAGCATATTCTTCGCGCTGCTCGAACTGGCCGCGCACGCAAGGCGTTGCCGCAGTCGCCGTGCATGCGTTTCTCGACGGCCGCGACACGCCGCCGCAGAGCGCACGCGCCTCGCTGGAAAGACTGCAAGCGAAATGCGCGGCGCTTGGCAATGCGCGCATCGCGACGATCGGCGGCCGCTATTACGCGATGGATCGCGACAAGCGCTGGGAACGCGTCGAGCTCGCCTACGACGCGATCGCCGAGGGCGAGTCGGAGTTTCATGCCGACGGACGCGTTGCGCGCGCTCGATGCGGCCTACGCGCGCGGCGAGAACGACGAGTTCGTCAAGCCGACGGTGATAGTTCGGCCGCTACCGATGCGGCACCGGATTCGCCGATGGCGATGCGGTCGATCTACATGAACTTCCGTGCCGACCGCGCGCGCCAGCTTACGCAGGCGTTCGTCGATGACAGCTTCGCCGGATTTCGCAAAAGCGCGCAAGATACACTTGTCGGCATTCGTCACCCTGACCGAATACAGCGCCGACCTGACGGTGACCGCGATCGCCTATCCGCCGCAGTCGCTGTCCAATTCGCTCGGCGAATATCTGGCGTCGCTCGGCCTGCGCCAGCTGCGCATCGCCGAGACGGAAAAGTACGCGCATGTGACGTTCTTCTTCTCCGGCGGCCGCGAGGAACCGTATGCCGGCGAAGAGCGCATTCTCGTGCCGAGCCCGAAAGTCGCGACCTACGATCTCAAACCCGAGATGAGCTGTCCGGAACTCACCGATCGGCTGGTCGCGGCGATCGCGACAGGCGAGTACGATTTCATCGTCTGCAATATCGCCAACGCCGACATGGTCGGCCACACCGGCAAGCTCGACGCGGCGATCAAGGCCGCCGAAGCGGTCGACGGCGCGCTCGGCCGCCTGACCGCAGCCATACTTCGAGGCAGGCGGAGAAATGCTGATCAGCGCCGACCACGGCAATTTCGAACAGATGCTCGACGCCGACGGCGTGCCGCACACCCAGCACACGGTCGGCCCGGTGCCGCTGGTCTACGTCGGCCGCAAGGCCACGCTCGAGCACGGCGCGCTGCGCGATCTCGCGCCGACCGCACTGGCGCTGATGGGCTTGCCGCAGCCGGCGGAGATGACCGGCCATTCACTCGTCCGCTTGGCTTGAGATTGCTCGCGCTGTTCGATTTTCTTTTGTCATTCCTGCGAATGCCGGAGTGCGTAGGCATGGATGTCGAAGCGAACATTCGCGCAGCGAATGGCACGCAGGGCACGCGGCAGGAGCCGCGTGTAATCCAGTGTCTTCGCCCTAGCCCGTCATTCCTGCGAAAGCAGGAATCCAGTGTCTTTTCTTCTATTTGTTCAGCACTAGAACAGAGCTTTCACTCGCCTGCGGCGAGCGAGTTACTTTTGGCATTGCCCAAAAGTAACCAAAAGGCTAGGCGCCCGACGCGGTGTTTCGCTGCGCATCAGCGCAGCGAAATCCCCTGCGCTTCTCGTCTGCGGCGGGGTTCGCTTGATGTACATCCGTGTACATTCGCTCACGCGCGCGCCTCCTGCGCGCGCCCCTTACGGGCATTAACCGCCGCAGCCTGCGATGCTCGGCACCGTGAAGGCCGCCGGTTATTCCACGAACCCGTCCATCCGTGGACTACGCTTGTCTGCCTCGAAGGAGAGAAAAAGGGCAGATCAAAGCGACACCGTGCCGCTTTGCTCTTGATCCGGGCCCCCCTTTGCCGCGGCGAGGGCACGGCGGAATCGTCCGTGAGGAGGGCGCGCAGGATGCGCGCCAGTTCGCGAATGGACATGGATGTCCATCGAGCGAACCCCGCCGGGACCTCGCGTACTCGAAGGGCGAAGCCCGTAGAGCGCGGCATCGGGGGCGGCCTCTCTTTGGTTACTTTCTCTTGGCTGTTGAAGAGAAAGTGACCCGCTCGCCGCAGGCGAGTAGAAGCTTTTGCTTTTTCAGGACGAAGAAAGAGTGGAGACACTGGATTACACGCGGCTCCTGCCGCGTGCCCTGCGGGCCATTCGCTACGCGAATGTTCGCTTCGGCATCCTGCCTACGCAGTCCCGATTTCGCGGGAATGACGAGCAACGCAATTGCTGCGACATTCCTCATCGCCATCGGCTCGATGTTGGGAACAACCCAGGCCCGCGCGCAGGCCGACGCCACCCCACGCACCACGCAAGAGGCGCAAGCCAAACAGAAGCTTGACGACGTGCGTGCGCAAATCGGGAAAATCAGCGCAACGCAGAAAAACATGGAGAGTCAGAAGAACGACGCCGACTCCGCCCTGCGCGAGCAGGAACTGAAGATCGCGGCGAGCGCGAAGGAGCTGCACGCGATCGATCAGAAACTCGCGGCGCAGCAGGACAAACTCACGGATCTGCAGGCCCGGCGCGATGCGTTGAATGTCGAATTGCAGTCGCAGCGCGACGCACTTGCCGCACTGCTGCGCTCGGCCTATGCGTTGGGCAACAACGAGGAGTTGAAGTTGCTGCTGGCGCAGGAGGACAGCGCCGCGATCGGCCGCATGCTCGCGTATTTGCACTACTTCGAGCATGCACGTGTCGGCGAAATCGACAGTCTGCTGCGGAGCTTGAATGCGCTGAAGCTGGTGCAGAACGCGATCGATCAGGAGACCGCTGCGCTCAAGGCGTCGCGCGACGAACGCGCGGCGCAGGCGCTGGCGCTCGAGGCGGAGCGTACGCAGCGGCGCACGCTGCTGGCCGATCTCGACGCCCAACTCAAGGACGAACAGGCGCGTCTTGCGGCGCTGGGCAAGGACGAGAAGGGTCTTGTCGATCTGCTCAAAAAGCTGCGCGACGTGTTCGCCGACATCCCGAAACAGATCGCCGGCGCGGAACCGTTTGCCCAGTTGCGCGGTCGATTGAACTGGCCGGCGCGCGGCAGGATCGTTGCCCGTTTCGGCGCCAGGGAAGGCGACGGCCGCGTCAACAACGGCATCGTAATCGCGGCGGCAGAAGGCAGCGACGTGCATGCGGTGTCGCACGGGCGCGTGGTGTTCGCCGACTGGATGCGCGGTTTCGGCCTGCTGCTGATCGTCGATCACGGCGACGGTTTCCTGAGCCTGTACGGCTACAATGAAACCCTGCTCAAGGATGTCGGCGACTGGGTCGGCGCGAACGAGACGATCGCCAGCAGCGGCGTGAGCGGCGGGCAGAAAACCGCGGGCGTGTATTTCGAACTGCGCGCGCAGGGCAAGCCGGTCGATCCGCGCGCGTGGCTCAAGCCTTGATTGTCCGCGCGCGCAGCCTTGTTGCGTTTAAGGTGTGTACCGGGTTTGCAGTTTTATAATCGGATGTCGTTGTAGATCTTCAAAGGAACGCGTCTATGTCGGCCAAAGTCGTTGTCGCCACGCTGGCGTTGTTCATCGCGCCGTGCGCGCTGTTTGCGGACGAGGCGAAACCGGTCGCGCCGGCTGCCGTCGCGCCGGCCGCGCAGAAAACGGTCAATCTCGACGATATTCGCGCGTTCGCCGCCGTGTTCGATCTGGTCAAGCAGGCCTATGTCGAGCCGGTCGACGACAAGACCCTGATGCAGGCGGCGATCCGCGGCCTGCTCGGCAATCTGGATCCGCACAGCGAATATCTCGACGCGAAAGCGATGGAATCGCTGAGCGAGGACACCAGCGGCAGCTACAACGGCCTGGGTCTGGAAGTGATCAATGTCGACGGTGCGCTGCGCGTGGTTGCGCCGATCGACGACACGCCCGCCGAACGTGGCGGGATCAAGCCCGGCGACATCATCGTGCGCATCGACGGCACCGCGATCACGCCGGAGAACTCCGGCGCGGCAGTCAACCTGTTGCGCGGCAAGACCGGCACTACGGTCACGCTGGGCGTGCTGCACGAAGAACGCCACGGTACCGGTCGATATCAAACTCACGCGCGAGGTGATCAAGGTCGCCAGCGTGCGCGGGCGCTGGGTCGAGCCCGGCTACGCCTATTTGCGCATCGTGCAGTTCCAGGAAGACACCGGTGGCGAGGTCCGGCGCAAGCTGGCCAAGTTGCGCGAGAAGCAGGCTCCGCTGCGCGGCCTGATTCTGGATCTGCGCAGCAATCCCGGCGGCTTGCTCACGTCGGCGGTCGAAATCAGCGACGACTTCCTCGACAGCGGCATCATCGTCACGACGAGGGGACGCCTGAAAGAATCCGACCTGAGTTTCAACGCCACGCCCGGCGATCTTGCCGATGGCGCGCCGATCGTCGTGCTGGTCGACAACGGCACCGCATCGGCGGCCGAGATCGTCGCCGGCGCGCTCAAGGACAACCACCGCGCGCTGATCATGGGCCGGCGCACGTTCGGCAAGGGCTCGGTGCAGACCGTGCTGCCGCTCGACGACACGCACGCGATCAAGCTCACCACGGCGCGCTACTACACGCCGAGCGGCATTTCGATCCAGGCCGAGGGCATCCATCCGGATATCGAACTTGGCGATCTCAAACTCGTCGTGCGCGATTCCGAGCCGAGCCTGATCACCGGCGAACGCGATCTGCCGAATCATCTGAAGGGCGCAAACGAGGGCGTCGAGGAAAAGGCCAGTGCGGGGCGCGCAATATCGACGACTATGCGCTGAGCGAGGCGCTCAACGTGCTCAAGGGCCTGGCGTTGCAGCGCAAGCCGGCGGCTGCGCCAACCACAGCGGCTGCGGCACCGAAAAAAGGCTAGCCCGCGTCGTGGCCGATCGGGCGAGACACCCGCGGTGATCGGCACGGCTGGCGTCGTGTTTGAGTCGCGCCCGAGTCGCACGCTCGCAGCCTGCGAGACGGCACCGCCGCCATTCGTATCGGTGATCGCCGGACCGGCTGCGGGGTTGGCGCGCACCGCGCCATGTTCCTGCGGGAGTTTGCAACGCTACAAGAATTGTCATGGGCGCGTGGCCAATGGCGCGCGCACGCAGATCGATACCGCGCCGAACGCTGAAATTCAGGCCGAGGTCCTGCTCCAGCAGGCCGACTTTCTGGCGCATACAGGCGAAGCGGACAAGGCGACTCAACTGCTCGTGCGCCTGCAGCCGCAGCACATCCGCAGCGCGTGGCTCGCGCTTGAGGCAGGCGAAACCTGTCTGCATATGCACCTGCTGCAAGCGGCGCAGGCGATGTTGCAGCGCGCCGTCGAACTGGCTCCCGGCGATGCGCAAACCCTCGCGGTGCACGACCAATGCAAGCGCCTGCTGTCGCGCGCGTCGGCATGGCAAGCGGCAGGCCAGACATTGCGCGCGGCGCTCGATCGGATCAATGCGCGTGCGCGCGTGCAGCAGACGTTGACGCCGCCGCGCCTGCATATCGTGTGCAAACTGGACACGATCGGCGGCACCGAGCGCCGGGCGCTGAACCTGTATCGCTGCCTGTCGGCACATGCCGACGTGACGTTGTGGTCGACGACCCCGGTGCTGCCGGTGCATGCAGTCAGCGCGCCGATTCGGCAAATTACCGCCAACGCAGTGCCGTCGGGCGGATATCTCGCGCTGATCGGAACCTACTTCGCCTGCGGCTCCTGGCTGGAGACCGCGCCGTTCGAGCGCATCGTCATCTGCCATAACCTCTCCGAGCAATACGAGAACCTCGGCAAGCGACTGCTGCAAATCGAAGCGAACCCGTCGCGGCCGTGGATCACGCTGACCCTTCCCTCAAATCTCTTCAAGGAGTGCACGGGACTTCCGGGCGTCGTGGAACACTCATTCGTGGATGTCAACGCCTTCCGGCGTTCCGCGCCGCGAACCGCAAAAACCGCCGCCTTGACCATCGGCCGCCACGGACGTGCCTACGAATTGAAATTTCACCCCAACGATCCATCCTTTTTCCGTGCCCTGATCGCCCGCGGACACCGGGTCAGGATTCTCGGCGGAACGGTCATCGAGACGGCATTCGCGAACGACAGCGGCACGCTGCCGGAGCTGCTGGCGCTGGGATCGGAACCCGCCGGGGATTTTCTGGCAAGCCTGGACGTGTTCGTTTATCGCAAACATCCGCGATTGTTCGAGACCGGGGGGACCGCAATTTTTGAAGCGATGGCGATGGACCTGCCGGTCATCGTGTTCCCCGAACAATGTGGTGGCGCGGAATTGATCGAGCACGGTCGCAACGGATTCATCGTTCACAGCGAAGCGCAGGCGCTCGATCTGATCGAGCGCCTGACCGGCGACCCCGCGCTGCGCGAAAAAGTCGGGCACGCCGCACGCGCCACGATCGTCGAACTGATGCGCGCGCAGGAGTCGTCGATCGTCGCCTATTACCTCGGCGGCCGCGATTAGAATTCCTCACTGCCCGCCGCGCCTGGGCGGCGCCATCGGGAACGGCATGATCTTTTCGCCGCTGACCGCGTCGCGGATGTTCAGCGGCCCGCGCTTCTCGACTTCCTCGACGCGCACGATGCACTGGATCGGCAGGTGCAGCACGCGCGTGTGCTTGAACTCGTCGCGCAGGCGCTCCTCGGTCGGATCGATGAGCACGCCGTCGCCGTGCTGATCGAACTGGATGTCGCCGATCTCGGTGAAACCCCAAAGCGAGCTCGAGCCGACATGCTGGGCGTACAGCTCCAGCGTCTTGCCCTGGCTCAGGAATGTGACTTTGTATAGTTTTTTGCTTTTCATGCGCGTATTGTCACACGGCCTGTGGTGGGAGGCGAGAAGCCGCCACCGGCGCCGATCATCGGCGCAAGCGCCTGGCGATTGCCGGACGCGAAATCAGGGCAAAAAATATACCGATCGCGAAGCCGACGATATGCGTCCACCATGCGACCGCGGCGCCGAAGGCCGGGCCGACGAAGGTGAAGGCGACCTGCAGCAGTGCCCAGAAGCCGATCAGCAGCGGTGCGGGAATGCGCACGAACTCGAGGAACATGCCCAGCGGCAGGACCAGGCCGAGGCGTGCACGCGGAAACAGGCCCAGATAAGCGCCGATGATCGCCGACACCGCGCCGCTGGAGCCGACGATCGGCGCATTCGCGCTGGCCAGGATGAAGGCCTCGGCCAGATTCGCCAGCGCGCCGCCGACAAGAAACAGGAACAGGAATCGCCAGGCGCCGAGTGCACGCTCGGCGGGCAGGCCGAAAATCATCAGGAACAGCAGGTCGCCGGTCAGATGCAACCAGCCGGCATGGATGAACAACGCGGTCAGCAGCCGCAGCCAGCGCAGCTCGGCCAACTGCTGCAGCGGCGACACGTTGGCGTCGAACAGCCAGGCCGGCACCGTGCCCCATTCGCGCACAAATTGCACGCGCGCGGCTTCGGGGGTGTAGGCGAGCCACAGAAACACCGCGACGCACGTGCTGATGATGACGAACGTCGCCCACGGTGGCGCCGGCTTGCGGCGCCGATCGACCTGGATGAACACGGCGGCTCTCCTGTGCCCTGCGCGTCAGGAGCCCGGACGCGGCACGAAGAAACGCTGACCGTGGAATTCTAGGACGACGCCATTCGCACGGATTTCGCGCAAGGCGACCGTATCCTTGATCGTGTCGCCTTCGACCTTGCGTTCGCCGCCAACCACGATAAAGCGGCGCGCGGCGTCGGGCGAGTACACCTGCATGCTGATCGGGATGTCGGGCAGATCCTTGCGCAGGCTGTAGGGCATCTCGTCGATCGACGGTAGCGCATCCGCTGCGGCGGGGTGCGCAGGCATGACCGCCGCTGCCGTCGCGTTGGTTGTGCCTGCGTTTGCGCCCGCCGGCGGAGGCACCGGGGCTTGCGCGGAAGAAACCGCAGGCGCCGAAACGGGCATGCTCGGTGCGCGGATCGTGCCCGACTTTGGCGCAGCCGGCGGTGATGCAAGCGACGGTGACGGCACGCGCGCTGCGTTCGCCTGGGCGCTACTCGCGGGTGCGGTCGTTGCGTTGCTGCTCAGCATGGGTGGGGAGGGTCTGGGTGACATGGCACGCGGAACGGGCGCGCTGTTCAAGGGTCGCGTCGTCGCGCCGACCCGGGTTGCGGCCGCAGGACTGGTGCCGCCCGGTTTGATCGAGGCGTTGTTTGTGCGATCGCCGGCGACCGGCGCGGACTCGGAGCGCAGCAACCACCAGCCGCCCACGCCGGCGACCGCGATCGCGAGCAGGAGCCACGGCAGCGGACTGCGCCGCCGGCGCCGCGCCGTGTAAGGCGTGCCCAGATCGGGTGCCGCGCCGAGACGGCGCTGCGATTCGGATTTCTTCAAGGCTTCGAGAATCAACGACATAAGCTTTTCCGGTGTGCTGGCGCCGCGCTGCATGCGTGTGCGAGCTGCAAAATCTACCTTTACACTTCTATATTATTCTACAAATTACCCCAGCGCCGCACGCACGCGGTTCGACTCCCGGCATCTACTGCAGATTGCGCGCCAGATGCGGACCGGCCGGATCCAGCGCCGATAAGGCGAACAGCGTTTCCGGGCCGACGATCGCATCGGGCTGGATTCCGTACGCGATCTGCAACTTGCGCACGCGCTCGTCCAGCGTCGCATCGAAAAACGCAGGTCCCGCATCCGCCGCCTTGCCATCCATGCGCGCGAGTTCGGTCTTGATCCAGGCCACACCATCGCCGGCGTCGCCGTTGCGCAGCTTCGCCGGTACCGCGGCGGGCAGGCGCCACAGCGCGATGAATTCGCCCTTCCACACTTCGCCCAGGCGCGCTTTTTCGAGTGCCAGACTTTCGCCGGCGAAGTCGAGCCGGACCTGATCGCCGGCCGCGCTTTGCAGCAGCGCGTAGCCCTGCGCATCGTCCTTGACCAGCACCAGGATCAGCGGCCGGTCGAAGCGCGCGAGCTGGTCGATCGTCGCATGGCCGCGCAGGCAATCCAGACCCGGAAACACGATCGTCTGGCAACGCGTCGCATCGCGCACGGATATCTCGCTGGATGTGACCTGCCAGCGCGAGAGGAGTTGCGACCAAGCGGCGAGTTCCGAATCCGGATTGCCCTTGAGCGCGGCGAGCAGGCGCTCGACGGCGATCTTTCCGGGATCGACCACCGGCGCGGCCGGAGCCGCCGCCTTTGCCGCCGCCGCTTTAGCCGCCGCCGCGGCGGCAGCTTCTTGCTCGGCGCGATGTTGCAGGAAGACGCTGGCCGCGCCGGCGAAGGCCAGCACAATCAGCGCCGCCAAGGCCCAGCGCCCGTAGCGATACAGCCAGTAGCGCGTCGTGCCGGGCAGGGTTTCGTCGGCGGCGCGATTGACCAGCCGCTCGCCGATCGTGCCTTGTTCGCGCGCATAACCGGCCATCAGTGCGCGATCGCCGATCACGTTGATCAGACGTGGCACGCCGCCCGAGCGCGCGTACAGGGCACGCAAGGCGAGACGCGAAAACGGCGAGCGCACGCAGCCGGCGACAGCCAGACGATGGCGCACATAGGCCTCGCTCTCATCGCGGTCGAGCGGCGTCAGGTGATAGCGCGCGGTAATGCGTTGGGCGAGCTGGCGCAATTCGGTATCGGCAAGTTTTTCGCGCAGTTCGGGCTGGCCGAGCAGGATGATCTGCAGCAGCTTCTGCGTCGGCGTTTCCAGATTGGTCAGCAGGCGCACCTGTTCGAGCGACTCGGTCGACAGGTTCTGCGCCTCGTCGACGATCAGCACCACACGCAGACCCTGCGCATAGGCGTCGAGCAGATAGGCGTTGAGCGTGTCGACCAGTCCCTTGAGGCTGCCCTTCTTGTCGACGATGGCCAGGTGCAGCTCGTCGCAGATCGATTCGAGCAGCTCGATCGGCGACAGCTTCGGATTGAGCACGAGCGCGACGCGCGTGTTCTCCGGCAATTGTTCGAGCAGCAGTCGGCACAGTGTCGTCTTGCCGGTGCCGACTTCGCCGGTCAGCTGCACGAACCCGCCGCCGCCGCCCTTGCCGACGCCGTAAAGCAGATGCGCGAGCGCATCCCGGTGGCGCTCCGACAGGAACACGTAGCGCGGGTCGGGGGTGATCGAAAAGGGCGCTTCTTTGAGGCCGTAGAACTCAAGGTACATGAGCCTACTTTACCTTGCCGCTGGCCAAATTCGTGTAAATTCCGCGCGTTGCCGACCGGTGCAGGTCAACGCCGGGTCAGCGCCACTTCAAGGCCGGCGCCAGGCCCAGCAGCGCGAGCAGTCCCCACACGCACAGCACAACGCCGCTGCACAGATACAGGATCAGGAAGAAGTGGAAGGCGAACGGGTTGTCCTCGCGATTGGGCCGGTAGGCGCTGAAACCCTTTCTGCCGGCGGGCAACTCGCCGGCGTTATAGCCGTGCCAGGCGACGGCCAGCAAACCGGCGCCGAAAAAGAGGAGAAAAAATGCGCTGAGCAATCGCGGCATGGTTCAGCGCCGCGCGCCGGCGATTTTTTGCGCGATCAGCAGCCCGAGCATGACGGCGACGCTGAGCAGGCCTGTTTGCAGAATCTCGAACGGCCACAGATTGTGCGAGGTCGGATCGACTGCGGTATCGATCATCACCCGCAGCACCACGAACGCCATCATCGCCGCCGGCACCACCGCGGCGAGGCGCCAGCCGCCGCGCCAGCGCCACAAACCCCACGCTGGCGCAGCGAAACCGAGCAAGCCGATAACGCACATGGCCAGCATGAAACCGCTGAAAAGCAGCATGCTGCCGGCCGTCGGCGGCGTGTTCATCCGCTGTTCGTAGGCGGCTCGCTGCGCCGCGGCGTTTTGCTTGTTCATTTCGACGACCCACGTCGGCTCGGTATGTGCCGCAGCGGATTGATCGCCAGCGGTGACCTGCACCGGATAGCTGGCGAGCACCTGCGTACCATTGGTCGAGCCGTCGCCCACACGGATGCGGACTTCATCCACCTGATCGCCGGGGTTCATCAGGAAGAACCAGCCGAGCGCCTCGCCATCGCCGCTGTACGTAGCGGACGGGTTGCTGCCCGCGTGGGCGGGCTGACCTTGAAAGTACGGCTCGGTCCAGATGCCGACCGGCTGATCGGTGTGGTAGCCGATGCGCAGATAGAAATTCTGATTGCGGCCCAGCGTTACCGTGTCGCCCGACGGGTCGGTCTCGATCACGTGCACGCTGGTCGCGGCGCGCGCGCCGCCGGCGCGGCCGAGCAACACGACGAGCGCAATCAGCAGCATCGTCACAGGTTTTTGCATGTCCGGATTTCTCCCCAGTATTCCAATCATGCCGGTGAGACTATAGCGCACGCTCTCCTGCTAGGGTCGTCATTCACGCGAAAGCGGGACTGCGCCTTATCCTAGCTCGTCATTCCCGCGAAGGCGGGACTGCGCAGGCAGGATGCCGGAGCGAACATTCGCGCAGCGAATGGCCCGCAGGGCACGCGGCAGGAGCCGCGTGTAATCCAGTGTCTTTGCCCCAGCTCGTCATTCCGGCGAAAGCCGGAATCCAGTTCCTTGCTTTTTCGCTCTGCCGAAAGCAAAGCTTTCACTCGCCTGCGGCGAGCGAGTTACTTTCAAGAGCAAAGCTTCCGCGCAGCTTCGCTGCACGGGTTACTTTTGGCATTGCCCAAAAGTAACCAAAAGGCTAGGCGCCTGACGCGGCGTTCTGATTCGCATCGTGCGAATCAGAATGCCCTGCGCTTCTCGGCTACGGCGGGGTTCGCTTGACGCACATCCATGTGCGTTCGCTCACGCGCGCGCCTCGTGCGCGCGCCCCTCACGGGCATTAACCGCCGCAGCCTGCGATGCTCGGCACCGCGAAAGGCGCCCTTCTTCCGCTAATCCGTCCATCCATGGACTACGCCGACGTTTTGTAGGCTGGGCTGACAAGCCCAGCGTGCTCCAGCTTGGGACCGACAATTGTCGAAGAACGGGCTATTGCATATCTCTCGAAATGCTGGGCGTGCGGCCCAGCCCAAGTGATGACACGGTCACGTCTGTATACTGTTTACCGTCGTCCGGTACCGCAAATTGATTGGGATTTATTCGCAATGACCCAGGCCTTCATCCTCAACATCAAACCGGGCGGCAAAGATATGGTTCCAGAGGCACTGGAATCAGATGTGATTATTATCGGATGGGGGAAATCGAAGGGATTGCTGAAAAGTTCGCTCACGCGCACAGATGTTCGTCGAATTCTCCGAGAGGACCACTACTCGAACGAAACAACATTCCGGAAGGCTGGAGCGGCTGCGCACACAGTTTGGCCGTTCCTTCGGGAGATGGTGCCGGGAGATGTAGTAGTTGTCCCGCACAAAAAACAGTTCTACGTCGGCGTTGTTTCCAGTCAGCCCGACTACAAATTCGTAGGCGGTTCTTCTACCCGATATTACCAACGCCAAGTTCGATGGCTCAACGATCGCAAGCCTTTCTTGCGTGCTGACGCTCCAAAAGCACTCGGCTTGCAGATGATGAAACGACCAACGCTTTCAAGCGCGACCGACGTGTTGGGAGAGATCAGGGCCTTTCTTGCTGCTCATTCCTTGAATCTCGAAGATGGTTATGAAACGGACGATGTCGCGCGAGACATTGGCGAAATAAGGCGCGCAGCAATGACGGTGACGGAGCAAGAAAGCTCTGATTCAAGCCAGGCTTGGACAAGGACTCTTTCGCAAACAGCTTCTTGCGATGTGGGGCAATCAATGTGCAGTTACTGGGTGTCGAGTCTTGGAAGCAGTTCGTGCTTCTCATGCAAAACCGTGGAGCAAATCCAGTAACACCGAGCGTCTTGATCCAGAGAATGGTATTCCACTTGTAGCCACCTTAGATGCCCTATTTGACGCTGGACTAATCTCATTTGCAGATAGTGGAAAGATGCTCGTTTCATCCAAGATTCCGCCGAAGGAAAGGGCGTTATTAAGAATTCCATCGGGTCTCAGGCTGCGGCTCAGCCTCGGGCAACGGAAGCATCTCGCTTTTCATCGGCAATTTCTCTTTTGTTCTTAATCTTGGGCACGTAAGGCTTTGCTATTTGTTCCTCGGGAATTTACGAACAAGCAGTCCAAGGATGGACGGATTCGTGGAACAAACGGCGCCTTTCGCGGTGCCGAGCATCGCAGGCTGCGGCGGAGAATGCCCGCAGGGGCGCGCGCACTATGCGCGCGCGTGAGCGAATGTACACGGATGTACATCAAGCGAACCCCGCCGCAGCCGAGAAGCGCAGGGCATTCTGATTCGCACGATGCGAATCAGAACACCGCGTCAGGCGCCTAGCCTTTTGGTTACTTTTGGGCAATGCCAAAAGTAACCCGTGCAGCGGAGCTGCGCGGAAGCCTTGCTCTTGGAAGTAACTCGCTCGCCGCAGGCGAGTGAAAGCTTTTGCTCTTAGGCAGAACAAACAAAGAAGACGTTGAGAGCGACCCCTCTCGCGGCGCTGCGCGCCACCCTCTCCCACAAGGGGAGAGGGGAAGAAAATCACTCGCCGAGCGTGAGCAGCGAAGCGTTGCCGCCCGCGGCGGTCGTGTTCACCGTCAACGTCCGCTCGGTCACGAACCTCAGCAGATAGTGTGGTCCACCGGCCTTCGGCCCGGTACCCGACAGATTCTCGCCGCCGAACGGTTGCACGCCGACCACGGCGCCGATCTGGTTGCGGTTGACGTAGCAATTGCCCACTTTTGCTCTTTGTACAATATGTGCGATTGTGGAATCGATGCGGCTGTGGATGCCGAGGGTGAGGCCGAAGCCGGTCGCGTTGATCTGCGTCGATCACGGCGTCGAGTTCGTCGGCTTTCCAGCGCAGCACATGCAGGATCGGACCGAACACTTCGTGGGTGAGTTGCGCCAGCGATTTGAGTTCGTACGCGCGCGGCGCGAGGAAAGTGCCGTTGGCGCAGTCGGGTCCGAGGTTCACCTGCTTGATCAGCCGCGCTTCCCTGTCCATGCGCGCGGCATGATCGGCAAGGCCCTTGCGCGAGGGTTCGTCGATCACCGGCCCGACATCGGTGGAGAGCAGACCCGGATCGCCGACTTTCAGTTCGTCCATCGCGCCGGACAGCATCGCGATGACCTTGTCGGCGATATCGTCCTGCACGAACAGCACGCGCGCGGCCGAGCAGCGCTGGCCGGCGGAGTCGAATGCGGAGGCGACGGCGTCCTTGACCAGTTGTTCGGGCAGCGCGGACGAGTCGGCGATCAGCGCGTTCTGGCCGCCGGTTTCGGCGATCAGCGCGGCGATCGGCGCATTGCGCGCGGCGAGCGTGCGATTGATCGTCCACGCGGTTTCGGTCGAGCCGGTCATGCACACGCCGGCGACCTCGGGCCTGGTCAGCAGCGTGTTGCCGATCATCGAGCCCTTGCCCGGCACGAACTGCAGCACGTCTTCCGGCACGCCCGCTTCGTGCAGCAATTTCACCGCGGCGTGGCCGATCAGCACGGTCTGGTCGGCGGGTTTGGCGATCACCGCGTTGCCGGCGGCGAGCGCGGCGGCGACCTGGCCCGTGAAGATCGCCAGCGGGAAATTCCACGGGCTGATGCAGACGAACACGCCGCGCCCGTGCAGGGACAGCTGGTTCGATTCGCCGGTCGGGCCGGGTAGCGCGTCGGGCTGGCCCATGCAGCTTGCGTGCGATCGCAGCGTAGTAGCGACAGATGTCGGCTGCCTCGCGCACTTCGGAGATCGCGGCGGGCAGCGTCTTGCCGGCTTCGCGCACGAGCAGCGCGACGAACTCGGCGCGGTGCTGTTCGAGCAGGTCGGCGGCGTATTCGAGCATCTTCGCGCGCGAGGCGGCCGGCAGGTGATCCCACGCCGGCTGTGCGGCGACGGCGTTGCTCAACGCGCGCTCGACCGTGGCCGCGTCGGCCTGCTGCTTGGTGCCGATCACGCGCGCGGCGATCGGAGGGATCGGTGACGTCCTGCTTCTCGCCAGTCGGTTTGGCGCCCGGCACCAGCGGCGTCGCGTTCCAGTTGGTCGAGACTTTCGCGACCGCATCGGCGAGTGCGCGCAGTTCGTTGTCGTTGCCGAAATTCACGCCCATGGAATTCTTCCGTTGTTCGCCGGAATTCTGCGCCCCCGCAGAATTCTGATTGAGAAAGAGGTCGATCGGTTGGGGGATGCGCGGATGCGGTTTGCTGGCGAAGCCGCGCACGATGTCGACCGGGTCGGCGACCAGATCGCTGATCGGCAGGGTTTCGTCGACGATGCGATTGACGAACGAGGTGTTCGCGCCATTCTCGAGCAGGCGGCGCACCAGATACGGCAGCAGGTCTTCGTGCGAGCCGACCGGCGCGTAGACGCGGCAGGGCACGTTCAGATGTTGGCTGCCGATCACTTCGTCGTACAGGTCCGCGCCCATGCCGTGCAGGCGCTGGAATTCGAACGGGCGGCCGTGCGCGAGTGGATAATCGCCGCGATGGTATGCGCGTTGTGCGTCGCGAACGCCGGATAAAACGCATCGCCGTGTTCGAACAGACGTGCGCGCACAGGCGAGATACGACACGTCGGTGTTCGGCTTGCGCGTATAGACCGGATAACCTGCGTGGCCGCCTTCCTGCGCGCGCTTGACTTCCGAATCCCAGTACGCGCCCTTGACCAGGCGCACGCAGAAACGCCGACCGACTTCTCTTCGCAGCTTCAGCGAGCCAGTCGATCACGAACGGCGCGCGTTTCTGGTAGGCCTGCACGGCCAGACCGTAACCCTGCCAGCCATCGAGCGACGGATCCGCATGCACGGCGGCGATGATGTCGAGCGAAAGTTCGAGCCGGTCGGCTTCTTCGGCATCGACGGTGAGGCCGATGCCGTTCTTCTTCGCCAGCTGCGCCAGTTCGAGCAACTTCGGCGTCAGTTCGGCATGCACGCGCGCGCGCTTGGCGACTTCGTAGCGCGGATGCAATGCCGAGAGCTTGATCGAGATGCTCGGCGCATCGAGCACGTCGGTGAACGGTCCGCGCGCGCCGAGCGCGGCGATCGCGTCCTTGTACGCCTGGAAATAGCGCTCGCCGTCGGGCGTGGTCAGCGCGCCTTCGCCGAGCATGTCGTAGGAATAGCGGTAGGCGCGGTTTTCCTTTTCGTGCGAGCGGTCGAGCGCTTCCTTGATCGTGCGGCCCATGACGAACTGATGGCCCATGATGCGCATCGCCTGGCGCACCGCGAGACGGATCACCGGTTCGCCCGTGCGGCCGATCAGGCGCTTGAACGCGCCGGCGAAATTGCGCTGGGTTTCATCGGCCAGATTGACCAGTTTGCCGGTCAGCATCAGACCCCAGGTGCCCGCGTTGACGAACAGCGAATCGCTCTTGCCCAGATGCGCTTCCCAGTTCGCCTCGCCGAGCTTGTCGGAGATGAGCTTGTCGGCCGTGGTCTTGTCCGGAATGCGCAGCAGCGCTTCGGCCACGCACATCAGCAGCACGCCTTCCTCGCTAGACAGATCGTACTCGCGCATGAACGATTCGACCGCCGACTGCTCGTGCGCCTTGGCGCGCACGCGCGCGACGAGTTCGCTGGCGCGCGCCAGCACCAGATCGCGCTCTGCGGGGGGCAGTGCGGCCTGGTCGAGCAACTCGTTGACCGCTTTCGGTTTCGTCGCGGCAATACGCGGCGGTCATGCGCGCCTGCGCGGCATCGCCTGCGCGGGGAAGTTCGGGGCTGAGGATTGCGCTCACGGATGGCGGATCGAAAGGGCGGCCGGGCTGCGTAGTCTAGCAGCGGGCGAAACCGGATAAATGTCGATTTTGGTACCGTTCGTGCGCTGCCTCGGGCCAACCTTCTTGTGCACGCTCCCTTGCCCGCGCGACCCGCGCTCACTATAATCGGCGCGCTGGGAGGAGAGGCCATCCGCAGCAAAGAGTAAAGTCACATCGCTGGTGATTGCGCATCTGGCCGGGTCTCCCAGCCAACGGTGTCGCGCGCGTGCGCGGCAGTCCGATGGTCAACGAACTCACGCACCGTCGTATCCAGAAGATTGCAGCGGAGCTTAATTGCAAAGTCGACAAGAACGCCTCCAATCCGCGTTGTCAACATACCGCCACCTTGGCCTTGCTGTTCTTCGAAGACCCTGCGTCGGACGATTCGTTGAGCAATCCGTTTTTCGTGTCGATGCTCGCTTCGATCACGCGCGCCTGCGCGCTGCGCGGTTACGATCTGCTGATCTCGTTCCAGCTGCCTAACAACGACGACTGGCAGGCCGATTTCGAGGAAGACAAGAAAGCCGACGGCATCATCCTGCTCGGCTACGGCGACTATCTCGACTATCGCGCGCGGCTCCAGCACATCGTCGATCGCGGCACGCATATCGTGCGCTGGGGCTCGGCGGTGTCGGGTCAGGCCGAGATCTCGGTGGGCTGCGACAATTTTCAGGGTGGCCGCGATATCACCCGGCATCTGCTCGAACGCGGCGCGCGGCGCATTGCGTTTCTTGGCGATGCGTTGCCGTCTTTCCCGGAATTCCTGCAGCGCTATCGAGGGTATGAGGCCGCCCTGGTCGAATACGGCATCAAGCCCGACCAAAGGATGCAGGTCGGCGCAATTTCATCCGAACAATCCGGTCGTGCGGCGACCCAAACCCTGTTCGATCATGGCGGCAACTTCGACGCGATCGCCTGCGCCAGCGATCTGATCGCGATCGGTGCGATGAAGGCTCTGCAGGTGCGCGGGCTGATCGTGCCCGATGACATTCTCGTCGCCGGCTACGACGATATCCCGCTCGCGGCCTTCGTCAATCCAAGCCTGACCACGGTGCAGCAGGACACCGAAATTGGCGGCGCAATGCTGGTCGAAACCCTGCTTAAGTCGATCCACAATGACGAACCAATCGAGAACCAGACGATACCGGTCCACTTGGTGTTGCGGCACTCCACCGACCGCGGCTGAGGCGTGCGGCTGTGCCGAGTTTGCGCAGGCCGTGAACTGGCTGTTCGGGGTGAACAAGTAACACCGGCGCGTTGGCGACGTAAGATGTGCCGATGCTGAGCGCCGCGATTTTCAATCCGAACCCACGCATCGAGCGCATGCCGCTGGCCAATGGCCAGGCGTGCCTGGTCATCGACGATGCGCTGGTCGAACCCGAGCGCGCGGTCGAATTCGCGGCCGCGCAGCGCGACGCGTTTCGCGACGTCGACTTCAATGCCTATCCGGGAATTTACCTGCTGGCGCCGGATACGGTCGTTGGCGCATTGAACGATTTCTTCCTGCGCCATATCCGCAACCGCTTCGACGCAAGACGCATGCTCGGCACGCACTGCCGCTACTCGATGGTGACCCTGCCGCCTCATAGCCTGCGGCCTTACCAGCGCGTCTGTCATCGCGACAGCCAGAACGTTCCGCCGCAGCAATCGATCCAGGCTTCGGTGCTGTATCTGTTCAAGAACGAGAATCTCGGCGGCACCGGTTTTTACGAACCGGCGCGGTCGGCGGATGAAATCGCCTCGCTCTATCAGGACGCCAACACCTTGTCGCGCGAAGCGTTCGCCGCGAAGCATGCGCTCGAGCCCGGTTACATGCATCAGTCGAACCGCTACTTCACCAAGATCGGTAGCGTGGCGGCGAAATGGAACCGGCTGATTTTCTACGACGGCAGCATGCTGCATTCGGGCGACATCGTCTCACCGGATCTGCTCAGCGCCGATCCGTCGAGCGGGCGCCTTACCCTCAACGGGTTTTTCACTTGCCGCAGAAACGCTTGCTGATTTTTCCCAGGCGATAAAAACCCCCGCCGAAACATCCGGCGGGGTTCCATCGGATCGACGCCGGCGCCGAGGGTCTGGAAGAAGCGGCTCACGTTGGCGTTCTGCAGCGCGAAGCCGAACTGGATGCCGAGAAATCCGAAACACATGTTCCAGATCTGCCAGAAGGTCAAGGTCGGTTTCGTGGTCATCGTGTTTCCCGTCGTTTCGGCGGCTTACTGCAGCGGCACTATCTGCAACTCGCCATAATCCGCCGCGTTCACCGGCCCGCTTGCGCCGCCTTGCCCTCCGGTATACAGCTGGTTGCGCGAGAGAAAGCTCATGTTGAAGCCCTGTTCGAGGGTAAAAGTACACTTTTTGCCGGCCAGCGCAGCGAACGCGACCGCGCTGGAGACATCCTTGGCCACGCTGTGCGGCATCACGATCGGCGCGCGCTGTTGCGCCTGACCGGCGCAGGCGATCGCGAGCATCTTCACCGCGGCGGTGACGCCGGTGTTGATTGGACCATGCGTGTTTTCGTAAACCAGGCGCAGCTGATAGCGGCCGTCGCGGCGCGCGGTCCAGCTGCGCGGCCAGGCGCCGCCGACCTGTTCGAACTGGCCGAGGCGCACGATCGGACCCGGCAGGGATTCGAGCTCGGTCGACGCATCGACGCGGGTGGTCCACAGCGTCTGCAATGCGGGGCTGCTGGAAACATCGACGCTCTTTGCGCGCCGATCACTGCCGCCCGTCCAGGTTTGCACGAGCTTGCCGTCGAGGTAAAAGCGCACCGGTGCATAGCTGGTGTCCTCGATCTTCGGCGCGACGGGCGAGATGTCGGGCGTGTTCGGCGCGAATTCGGAGGCGTTGACTCGCAGCGGCAGAGCCGGGACTTGCGTGCCGCGCAATTGCACGCGCAGGTTTTTGCCGTCGCGCCGGGTCGCGCCGGCGATCAGCAGATTGTCGTTTTTGGCGAGCTGCGCCGGCCTTACCAGGGTAATGCGCCGATCCGGCAGCAGCAGACTGATGTCGCTGCGCTTGCCAAACAGCATCGGCACGAGTTCGAGCGGAATCTTCGGCTCGACCTGGTTGTCGTCGGTCAGACCGAATATGCCTTCGCTCACCGCTTGCAGCATCGCGGCGATCGACCAGAGCTGGCGCGGCGAATTGACCACCGGGCCGCTCCACTTGCCGTCCTCCACATGCACCGCGCCGCTGACCAGTTCGTAGTTTTCGTAGTTCGACCCGGACAATGCGACGCCCTGCAGAATCGAGCGCAATTCATGCGCGATGCGCTGCGGATCGTCGAGCTTGCGCGCGGCGCGCAGCGCGTAGGCGCTGACGAAGGGCCAGATCGCCCGATTGTGATAGATCGCCGCATCCTTGTGTTCGGGCCAGATCACCGGGCTGCCGGCGGGCCAGGTCGGGTAGTTCGCGAGCGCCTTGCGCGCACGCTCGGGCGTGGGAATGTCGGCGAGAATCGCCAGCGCCGTGCCGAGCAGGTCGTAGGCTTCGATCGTTTGCGGGTCGGAGGCCGAGCCGATGTAGCTCATGTAGAGGCCGCGATCCTCGCGCCAGAAGTGGCGGTCGATCGCGCTGCGCAGCGCGTCGGCTTCGGCCTGATAGCGCGCGGTTGCTGCGGAGTCGTTGTGCGATCCGGCCATCTTTACCGCCAGACCCAGCGCTTCGTAGTGCAGTACATTGGTCGACAATGCGAACGATTCGGCGATGAAGCGCACGTTGTTCGCGGTCCATGTCGGATAGGTCTGTTCGCGCCAGTCGAGGAACGAAGTCTCGCCGCGATACAGACCCATCGCGGCGTCGAACGCATATTGCCGGTCCTGCGCCAGGGTATCGTTCAGGGCTTTGTATACTTTGTCGGCGAAGGCCGTGTCGTCGAGCAGATGACGTGCGCCGAGAAACCAGACGACGCGATCGGTCGAGATCGGCCAGCTGCCGCCCGAACCGGTGTCCTGCACGACATAGAGTCCCTGCGGCACGGAGGGCTCGCGTACATCGGAAAGCTTGAACTCGAGCGTGCGTCGCGAGCGCGCGGGATCGAGCCAGGCGAGCGCAAGGTCGATCGAATAAGCCGAATCGCGCGTCCACACGAACGGCCACTTCACCCCGGTCACGTAGCAATCGCAGGCGATCGGCTTGCCGTGGTTGTAGGCGCCGTCGACCAGGTCCTTGACGCGCGCGTCGGCGGCTTCGGTCTGGGTCAGGGCAAACAGCGCGTCGACCAGCGGGCTCGCGGTTTCGCTGCGCATGGCTTGCCTTGCGATGGTGCGCACAACGCCATTCGAGTCGAGCCGGTAGCCGTTCGCCTCCGCCACGGCGCTTGCGTGCCGTCCCTGATAAGCGATCTCAGTCTGCCACTCGCCGCTGGCCATGGCCGCGGTGCTGAGGGTCGCAATTGCCGCGAGTAGAATTGTCTTTGCCAATTTCATCCGTCACCCGCCTCGCATCTATGCGGTGATCCGCGCACACAGTGCAGCATACCCGGGCAGGTGCAGGTCGGCTTGCCGCAGACTGCCGGGCACGGGCCCCGGACATTCGATGGGTTGCAGTTTCAAGCCGGCCGGAACGGCGAAATCCAGATCGCGTCGAACGCCCAGACCGGTTATGTAGTCGAGGCGCTCGATGATTCCGCGCAGATCGCCGACGCCGTCGCCGTTGGTGTCGAGAAAGCTGCGTGGATAAATCTGATAAATGACGGCGCCGCGCCACCAGTCTGCGACGGTATGGATTGAATCGGCCATGCACACACTCCTCCCCGTAGCGATCGGCGCGTTCGATGCACGCCGCCTTGCCGCCATTTAATCGGTCGACCGCCGCGGTCCCGGCGCGGCCCTCCGAACAGCTTAGCCGTCTGCGGCGCGAGAAGGCAGCGTTTTGCATACGTATTCGGCACGATCACCGCTACTTTATCTTGATGGCCAGGGACGGCTTGCCGATCGCGGCCGCGCGCTTCGTGCAGCAAATGCGCCGGCGCTGAGTCAAAATGTCGCGCTTTCGGGTGCGCATGACGGAGGCGTCGCGGCGCGCGTCTCTTGCCGGTCTTCGACGCGCTCACTATCATTCATCGGCTTGAGCTGCTTGGCGTAGACGATGGAGCAGGCACTGAAAGCGGTGTCAGACGGGGCGGTGAGATTGATGATCCTGCCGCATCGCTCGCTGTCGCGAGCCGGCTTGTGGCTGTTTCTTGTGGCGCAAAGCGTTGCCGCAGGCGGGTTTGCGGGGTTGGCTGCATGGCGCGGCAATGTATTCGCGCCGGCGTTCGCGGTGCTGGAATTGTTTGCGGTCGCGTATTGCCTGATCCATGTCTGGCGCGCGAGCGCGGGTGGCGAGGCGATTACGCTGACGGCGTCGATGCTGGAGATTGCGCGCATGGGCGACGACGCGCCGCCGGCAAGGTTTCATCCGTACTGGGTGCGGCTTGCGCTGCAGCCGGGACGCTGGTACGGCTGGCCGAGCCGTCTGCTGTTACGCTCGCACGGGCGTAGCATCGAGATCGGCAGGTTTTTGAACGAGGCGGAGCGCTGCGATCTGGCGCAACGATTGTCAGCGTTGCTGGCGCAGGCAAGAAACCTGGCGCCGGGTGGGTACTCTCAAGGCATGGTGAAACGTAATGATGCGACTGCGTAGCAAGAGGGGAATCGGTACCGCGCTGGCGGCCGTTGCGTTGACCGGCACAGCCGCGCTGGCGGCGACTCCCGAGCGCGTGCCATGGCAGTTGAACATGCATCCGGGCGTTACCCAGACCTCGCACGAAGTCTACGACCTGCACATGCTGGCGTTGTGGGTTTGCGTCGCGATCGGCATCGTCGTGTTCGGCGCGATGTTCGTCGCCATGCTGAGGTTCCGCAAATCGAAGGGCGCCGTAGCGGCGACCTGGACGCATAACACCAAGGCGGAAATCATCTGGACGATCGCGCCCATTCTCATTCTGGTCGGTCTGGCCTGGCCGGCGACCAGGATCCTGATCAACGAGGCCTACACCGACAAATCGCAGATGACGATCAAGGTCACCGGCTATCAGTGGAAGTGGGGCTACGACTACGTCAACTGGGGCGACAAGCCGTATCACGTGCATTTCATTTCCAGACTCGATCGCGACAGCGACCGCACACGCGAGTTGAGATCCGGACTCGATCCTTACGCGGTCAAGGTCGGTAGCGAGCACACCTATCTGCTCAACGTCGATCATCCGCTCGTGCTGCCGACCAATACCAAGGTGCGCTTCGTCGTCACCGGCGCCGATGTGATCCATGCCTGGTGGGTGCCGGCGCTGGGCTGGAAGGTCGATGCGATCCCGGGAATCATCAACGACACATGGACCAATATCAGCGAGCCGGGCATCTATCGCGGCCAGTGCGCCGAGTTGTGCGGCCAGGACCACGGTTTCATGCCGATCGTGGTCAAGGCGCTGCCGCCGGATCAATTCAAGCAGTGGCTCGATCAGCAGGAAGCTGCGATCAGCGCTCCGGCCGCGCCGGCGCCGGCAACTCCCGCGGCTGCGACATCCGCTACACAAACGTCCGCCGCCGCATCGTCGAACGGCTAAATATTCAGAGGTCACATCATGGCTAATTACGCTGCCACCCACGACGATCATCACGCCCACGACGACCACACGCACGACGATCACGGCGGCAAACCGACCGGGTTTCTCAATCGCTGGCTGTTCACCACCAATCACAAGGACATCGGCACGCTGTACCTGGTGTTCGCCTTCATCATGGTGTGCATCGGTGCGAGCTTTTCGGTGGTGATCCGCGCCGAGTTGATGCGCCCGGGACTGCAATTCGTGCAGCCATACTTCTTCAACGAGATGACCACGCTGCATGCGCTGGTGATGATCTTCGGCGCGATCATGCCGGCCTTCGTCGGCCTCGCCAACTGGATGATTCCGATGCAGATCGGCGCGCCGGACATGGCCCTGCCACGCATGAACAACTGGTCGTTCTGGATCCTGCCGTTCGCGTTCACGTTGCTGCTCAGCACGCTGTTCATGCCCGGCGGCGCGCCCGCCGGCGGCTGGACGATGTATCCGCCGCTGGCGCTGCAAGGCGGCGCGTCGGTCGCCTGCCTGGTGTTCTCGGTGCACATGATGGGCATCTCCTCGATCATGGGCGCGATCAACATCATCGCGACGATCCTGAACCTGCGCGCGCCGGGCGTGGATCTGCTCAAGATGCCGCTGTTCGTGTGGAGCTGGCTGATCACGGCGTTCCTGCTGATCGCGGTGATGCCGGTTCTGGCCGGCGCGGTGACCATGCTGCTGACCGACAAGTTCTTCGGCACGAGTTTCTTCAATGCGGCCGGTGGCGGCGATCCGGTGATGTTCCAGCACATCTTCTGGTTCTTCGGCCATCCCGAGGTCTACATCATGATCCTGCCGGCGTTCGGCATCATCAGTCGAGATCATTCCGACCTTCAGCCGCAAGCCGCTGTTCGGCTATCAGGCGATGGTCTATGCGATCGCCTCGATCGCTTTCCTGTCGTTCATCGTCTGGGGCCATCACATGTTCACCGTCGGCATGCCGCTCGGCGGAGAACTGTTCTTCATGTACTCGACGATGCTGATCGCGATCCCGACCGGGGTGAAGGTGTTCAACTGGGTGTCGACCATGTGGGGCGGTTCGCTGACGTTCGAGACGCCGATGCTGTGGGCGATCGGCTTCGTCATCCTGTTCTCGATCGGCGGTTTCTCCGGCATCATGCTCGCGCTCGTGCCCGCCGACTTCCAGTACCAGGATACGTACTTCGTCGTCGCGCATTTCCACTACGTGCTGGTCACCGGCGCGATCTTCTCGATCATCGGCGCGATCTACTACTGGTGGCCGAAATGGACCGGCAGGATGTACAACGAGCGCTGGGGCAAGTTCCATTTCTGGTGGACGATGGTGTTCGTCAACCTGACCTTCTTCCCGCAGCACTTTCTCGGCCTTGCCGGCATGCCGCGGCGCATCCCCGACTACAACGTCGCGTTCGCCGACTGGAACTTCATCAGTTCGATCGGCGCGTTCGGCATGTTCCTCACGCCGCTGATGATGTTCCTGATCCTCTACAGCGCGAAGAAATCCGGCGTACCGGCTGCGCCGCGCGCATGGGAAGGCGCGGTCGGCCTGGAATGGGAATTGCCTTCGCCGGCACCGTATCACACGTTCAGCGAGCCGCCGGTGATCAAGCCGGGGATGCTCGCGCACGGCGATGTCAGCCATTGAGCCGGGCACGCCGATGACGTCCACGTCACCGGCTGCAGAGCGCAAAGTCGAGAGCTAGGCCGGACCCGCCAGACATGACACAACTCGCCAACTTCGATCCTGCCTTGCGCCGCGCGGCCGCACGCCGTACGGCATTGATCATGGCCGGCGTGGCGCTGACCATCTTCGTGTTGTTTCTCGTCAAAACGTTCTGGCGCTGATGCACACGAATCCCGTCGCCGCGATACGCAGCTCGCCTTGTCGTATACTTTCTGCAACACCGGCAACCCGGTGCCGCGCGGCGCAGCAAGCAGCCGCTGAAACCGCGGCGCAGTATTGACCATCAACTTTCAACCGGAATCTGTCATGTCAGACGCTACCACCCCCACAGCCAGCGCCTACTATGTACCGCACGGCACGAAATGGCCGATCGTCGGCTCGTTCGGGCTGATCCTGACGCTTGGCGGCGCGGCGCTGTGGCTCAACGAGTTCGAAGTCGGCAGATTCTCGATGCTGCTTGGCATCGCCACGATCGTGTTCATGATGTTCGGCTGGTTCCGCACGGTGATCGGCGAATCGATGGGCGGCATCTACAACAAGCAGGTCGACACCTCGTTCCGCATGGGCATGATGTGGTTCATCTTCTCCGAGGTGATGTTCTTCGCCGCGTTCTTCGGCGCGCTGTTCTACGCACGCAATATGTCGGTGCCGTGGATCGGCGGCGAGGGCGACGGCGCGCTGACCAACTTCTTCCTGTGGAACGGTTACGCTCCGGCGTGGCCGACCAACGGTCCCGGACATATCGGCGGCGCATTCGAGACGATCCCGGCCTGGGGCGTGCCGCTGCTCAACACCCTGCTGCTGCTCTCGTCGGGCGTGACCATCACGATTGCGCACCATGCGCTGCGCGCGCGGCAAGCGCAAGCAGCTGCTGATCTGGCTCGGCCGCGACCATTTTCCTCGGCGCGTCCTTCCTCTGGTTTCAGGCGCACGAGTACATGGAAGCCTACGACGCACCTCAATCTCACGCTGGGTAGCGGCGTGTACGGCTCGACCTTCTTCATGCTGACCGGCTTCCACGGTCTGCACGTGACTCTCGGCGCGATCATGCTCACGGTGATCTGGCTGCGCTGTGCCAAGGGCCACTTCAGCAAGGACCACCATTTCGGCTTCGAGGCCGTCGCCTGGTACTGGCACTTCGTCGACGTGGTGTGGCTGGGGCTGTTCCTGTTCGTCTACGTACTTTGATCTTGCCTTCTCCATCGGGAGAAGGCGGCGCAAAGCGCCGGATGAGGGGAAAGCGTTTCATTTTGGAAAGACCGCGACCGAAGTGAGAGGCCCTCCCTCATCCGCCACGTCTTTTAAGCCGGGGACCTTCTCCCGAGGGGAGAAGGAAAGACTCACTGCCCGATATCGTGCGGCTTGATGATGCCGAGCCAGATACCGAGGATCACCAGCAGGATCAGCAGCACCGACAAGGCGATGCGCCGCGTGAGCGCCTTGACCGTGCGGTCGGTCTGACCCTTGTCGGTCATCATGTAGTACAACCCCGCGCCGAGGTTGTATACGATCACGATCAGAAAGCCGACGATGACAAGTTTGACAAGCATGAGAAGCGCGCGGCTGATGAAGGCGTTGCAGTATAGCGCCGCGAGCCGCGCATGACTGCGCGGCGTTGGCTGCGGCCTTCCCTGTTCGCGATTGCGTTGACCGCGGCCGGCATGCTGGCTTTTGTGCGCCTCGGTATCTGGCAGCTCGATCGTGCCGATCAGGCGCAGCGGATTCTCGCAGCGTTCGCTGCGGCGCCGAGCGCTGCGTATGAGGACTTCGCGCGCGTGCAAGCCGCGCCGCCGGACGCGCGCTACCCGCATGTGCGCGTACGCGGGCATTTTGTCGCGGATCGCGGATATTTGCGCGACGAGCAGGTGCGCAATGGCAAACTGGGCGTCGAGGCGTTCGCCGCTTTCGCGCCCGACGGCGCAAGCGCGCTGCTGCTGGTCGATCGCGGCTGGGTTGCATGGTCGCACGCAAGCGGAACGCAGGCGGTGTTGCCGCCGCTGCCCGCGGACGAAGTCGAGTTGAGCGGCGTGTACGCGCCGTTCCCCGGCAATGGCATCCGCGTCGGCGGCGATGTTCTGACTACGCAGAGCGCGTGGCCGAAGCTGACCCTGGCAATCGACGCGCGCGAAATCGCCGCCGATCTCAAGCAGGCGCTGTTGCCGCGCGTACTACTGCTCGATGCCGAGCAGCGGTCGGGCTTCGCGCGCGCGTGGACGCCCGCCGTGATGCAGCCCGCAGCGGCATCGCGCGTATGCGTTCCAGTGGTTCGCATTCGCCATCGCCGCGCTGGTCATTTTCGGCGTGCTGCATTTTCGCAAAGTACAGAAATAACTTTATATACATCGATGAACGCACCCGAAGCCAACGCCCCCGCTATCCGCGCCCGCACGCGCAACCGCTGGACCCTGTTCGCCGTTGTCGCGCTGTTCGCTGCGCCGATCCTGATCGCCCTTGCCCTGAGCCTGTCCGGCTGGCGGCCTGCCGGCACGCGCGCCTACGGCACGCTGATCGATCCGCCGCGCGATGTGAGTGCAGCGCCGGTGCTGCTGGCGGACGGCAGTCAACTCGTCTGGCGCGATCCGCAGTGGCAGTGGACCCTGCTCGCGCTGCCGGGTGCAAACTGTGCGAGCCACTGCCTGACCGCGCTGGGCGATGCGCTGCGCATGCGCGCCACGCTGGGCCGCAACGCCGAACGCCTGCGCGTGATCTATCTCGGTCCGGCGCTGCCGCCCGGAGCATTGGCCGCATTCGCACCGCTGCAGCAGGGCAGCGACGAGGCGGGCAGGTTTGCCGAATGGCGGGCGAAGGGCGACGACGCGCTGGCCCTGGCCCTGGTCGATCCGCGCGGCTACCTGATGCTGCATTACGCACAAGGCTACGATGTCGCCGGCGTGCGCCGGGACCTGCCGAAAGTGATCGATTGACTACAGGATGTAGTCATCCCGTGCAGCACAGGATGTGCGATGACACGGGATCCATCTCTCCACCTCCCCCAAATGTCCGCACAAAACAACAATCTACTCAGCCTCACCCGCCTCGCCTGGATCAGCGCGGCCTTCGCCCTCGTCGTGATCGTGTTCGGCGCCTTCGTGCGGCTGTCCAATGCAGGTCTGTCGTGTCCCGACTGGCCGACCTGCTATGGCGAAATCACCTGGCCTACGCATGCGCACGATATCGCCGCAGCCAACGCCGCATTTCCGGATCGACCGGTCGAATCGGACAAGACCTGGCGCGAACAGGTGCATCGCATCCTCGTCGGCGGCCTCGGAGTGCTTACGTTCGCGCTCGCCGGCTGGGCGCTGCCGGCGCCGCCGCGATCTGGGACTGCTGCTGCGGGTTCCGCTTGCCGCCGCCGTGCTGATTTTTTTTCAGGCGGCGCTCGGTGCGTGGACCGTCAGCATGAAGTTGCTGCCGGCCGTGGTGACCGCGCACCTGCTCGGCGGTATTGCGATGTTCGCCCTGCTGGCCTACACGGCCTTGCGCCTGAGCGTACCCGCGCTCGCCATTACGCAGCAATTTACCGAGGCACACAGGAACCGATTGCACGGCATGACGATCATCGGCATCGGCCTCGTCGCCGTGCAGATCGCGCTCGGCGGCTGGACCTCGACGAACTACGCCGCGCTTGCCTGCGGTCCCGACTTTCCCACCTGCCAGGGCAGTGGGTGGCCGCCGATGGATTTCCATCAGGCCTTCGTGCTGTGGCGCGGCATCGGCGTGAACTACGAAGGCGGCGTGCTCGACGGCGCCGCACGCACCGCGATCCAGGTCGTCGCACCGCATCGGCGCGCTGCTCGTATTCGGCTATCGTGTTCTGCCATCGTCGCGTGCGCCGTGCGCCGTCGCGAAACGCGTGCATTCGCCGTCGCGATCGGCGCCGCGCTGCTGCTGCAGATTGCGCTCGGCATCGGCAACGTGCATGCTCGCCCTGCCGCTGCCGGTCGCGACCGCGCACAACGGCGTCGCCGCGCTGCTGCTGTTTGCGCTGCTCGCGCTGCTCGTCACGAACGGGCAGACGAAAGACGGATGCGATGCGTAGACGAATAGTCCGGCAGAGGCTGTGCGCGGTCGTTCTTTTCTCCGTCTGCACGCTCTGCCCTGATCCCACGCTCTCCCGCGGAGACTAATCCCGACCTCGCCTCATTGCTCAAACTCCACGCATGTCCATGCATCGCTCAGCCAATATCTCGAACTGACCAAGCCGCGCGTCGTCGCGCTGATCGTGTTCACCGCGATCATCGGCATGTTTCTCGCCGTGCCGGGCTGGCCGCCGCTGCGCGCTTCGGTCGCGGGATTCGATCGGCATCTGGCTCGCGGCGGCTTCGGCTGCGGCGATCAATCATCTGATCGATCAGCGCATCGACAAGCTGATGGCGCGCACGGCGCAACCGTCCGCTGGCGACCGGCGCGCTGACGCCGACGCAAGGTGCTCGCGTTCGCGGTCGCGCTCGGCGCGCTGTCGATGGCGATCCTGATCGCGCTCGTCAATCCGCTGACCGCGGCGCTCACCTTCGCCTCGCTGATCGGCTATGCGATCGTCTACACCGCGTGGCTCAAGCGCGCGACGCCGCAGAACATCGTCATCGGCGGCGCGGCCGGCGCGGCGCCGCCGCTGCTCGGCTGGACCGCGGTCACCGGCCACGTGCATCCGTATGCGCTGCTGCTGTGCCTGATCATCTTCGTCTGGACGCCGCCGCATTTCTGGGCGCTGGCGATCTTCCGCCGCGACGACTATTCGCGTGCGCAGGTGCCGATGCTGCCGGTTACGCATGGCGTGGTCTACACGCGCTGGCATGTGCTGTATCTACACGATCCTGCTGCTCGTCGTCAGCGTGCTGCCGTACCTGACCGGCATGAGCGGCTTGTTCTATCTCGGCGGCGCGCTCGTGCTCGGCGCGGGATTTCTCTACTACGCGATCGTGCTGCTGCAACCCGCCCGGACGAACTGTTCGCGATGAAGGTGTTCAATTATTCGATCGTCTACCTGATGGCGTTGTTCGCGTTCCTGCTGGTCGATCATTACCTCGATGGGCCATCCCTGCATCACGATGTATTGCAGTTGCAACGGCTCGGCTGACGGGTGCCGCGCCCGGCATATGATGGCTTACGCTGAATTGCTTGCGCGATGAATCTCTCGTGGCCCGTATTCGGCTGGCTGGTGCCGTGGGAACCATCCTGGCTGGTCGTGCTGACGTTCGCGCCGGGCGCGTGGCTGTACTGGCGCGGCTGCAAGGTGCGCCGTGTGCCGTGGCCACGCCGGTTGGCTTTCTGGATCGGTCTGGCGCTGGTCTACATCGCGCTGCACACGCGTCTGGACTATTACGCCGAACACGAGTTTTTCGTCCACCGCCTGCAACACCTGCTGCTGCATCATCTGGGACCGTTCCTGATCGCGCTCGCGTATCCGGGCGTAGTGCTGCGCGCTACCCTTCCGCTGCGCTGGCGCGTGCGCTGGTTGCGTCCGGCGCTGGCCAGCCGTGCGTTGCGCTGGCCGTTGAACGTGCTCCTGCATCCGGCCGTGGCCGGCCTGCTGTTCGTCGGGCTGATTTATTTCTGGCTGTGGCCGTCGCTGCATTTCGTCGCGATGCTCGACGCGCGCCTGTATCGGGTCATGAACTGGAGCATGTTCGTCGATGGCCTGATCTTCTGGTGGCTGATTCTCGATCCGCGCCCGCACCCCCCGGCTCGGCTCGCTCCGGGCATGCGCATTCTGCTCGCGCTGGCGGTCATCTTTCCGCAGATTCTGATTGGTGCCTTCCTCACCTTCACCCACCGCGATCTGTATCCGATCTACGCGCTTTGCGGGCGCGCATTCGGCGGCATCCCCGCAGCCACCGACCAGTACCTCGGTGGCTTGATCCTGTGGATACCTAGCTCAATGATGAGCGTGATCGCGGCGCTGCTCGCGTTCCATCATTGGGTCAAGCTGTCGTCGCGCGGACGCCTGCGTCGGCCGGCGCGCGTTGCCGCATCCTGACGCGCGCGTCAACCGCCGCCGGTGTCGGCACTGGGCGGCCGTGCGATGAAATCGGCCGCGACGGACGAGCCATCGGAGAAATGCAGGCGCATATGTACGGCAGCGCCGGGCGCGATCGTGTGGCGCGCCTGCATCAGCATAAGGTGATAGCCGCCAGGGGCCAGCGCCGCGCTGCCGTGCGCGGGCACATCCATGCCGTCCACCGCCAGCATGCGTTCGACGCCGTTCTGCTCCACCGAGCGATGCAGCATCACCATTGCATAGTCGGGACTGTCCGCACCGAGCAGGCGGATCGTGCGGTCGCCGCGGTTTTCGATCGTCGCATAGCCGCCGGCGGGTAGATTGCCCGGCAACCAGCGTACCCAGGCGTGAGTCACGCTGACGCCATCGCCGGCTGCCTGCGCGCCGACGCTGAGCAGAATTGCGGCGAGAAGCGCAACGCCTTTCACACCGGCGTTCCGAGCAGCGCACGCAGATCGTGCACGATCGCAGCGATCGAATCGGCCGAAGTCGCGAGCAGCCGCGCGCGGCCCTTGCGATCGAAGATATAAATCCCCGAGCTGTGGCTGACGTCGTAGTCGCCGTTGCTGTCGATCGCCTCGCGGTTGTAGGCGACACGATAGCGCCGCGCCAAGGCCTCGATCTGGGCGGGCGTGCCGGTCAGCCCGGTCACATGCGGATCGAATGCGGTGACGTACTGATGCAGCAGCGCCGGCGTATCGCGCGCCGGATCGACGCTGACGAACAACACCTGCACCTGCGCGGCATCGGCGCCGAGATGCTGCAGCACCACATGCAGATGGGTCAGCGTCAGCGGGCACACATCCGGACAGTGGGTGTAGCCGAAATACAGCACGGTCAACTTGCCGCTGAAATCCGCGGCCGTGACCGCGCTGCCATGATCTGAGGTAAGGTTGAATGCGAGATCCGGCAGATGTCCGCTGATATCGTCGAGCTGCCACTGCGTTGCGGACCCGCTGCATGCGGTCAGCGCGAACGCCAAGAGCAAGCTGAGTAATGGACGCAGGGAATGAGGCATTGCCATCGAAGCTGAAGGGGTCGGCGCAGCGTTCGGCCGCGCGAAGGATCGGATAACGCTAGTTTACACCTTCGCCGCGCTCGACTTTTTTACCGACAAGGTCGACGCGTGGCGCCGCGCACGTTAGCATCGCGCATCGGCAAGTAAGGGGGCGCCATGCAGGCGAAAAACCGCGCCGGCCGACCTGATCCGCTGGCGCTACCGCCGAGCCGCGCTCGACACAGCTCTGGACAATCCAGCGCGACGTGCGCACATTAAACGACTCGAATCCGATCGGAGCCGCTGCATGACCAGCATCTACGACTTCAACGCCCGCACTATCGACGGCGACGACCAGAGTTTTACCGCATACAAGGGCAAGGCGATGCTGGTCGTCAACGTGGCGAGCAAGTGCGGCTTCACGCCGCAATACACCGGCCTTGAAGCGCTGTACGAAAAGTTCAAGGACAAGGGTCTCGTCGTACTCGGCTTTCCGTGCGACCAGTTCGGTCACCAGGAACCCGGCGACGAAGCCGAGATCAAGAATTTCTGCGCGCTCAACTACGATGTGAAGTTTCCCCTGTTCGCCAAGGTCGAGGTGAACGGCGCGAACACGCACCCCTTGTATAGGTATCTCAAGCAGGAAGCCAAGGGCCTGCTCGGCAGCGAATCGATCAAGTGGAATTTCACCAAGTTCCTGATCGACGCCGACGGCAAGGTGTTGACCCGCTATGCGCCGACCGACACGCCGCAGAGCATCGAAAAGGATATCGCCGCGCTGCTCTGAGCGGCATGTGCCCGGCATGGATCGGACTGCGCGCAGCACGCTCGACCGGCAGGATCTGAAGACTCTCGCGCTCGCCGCGCTCGGCGGCGCGCTGGAGTTCTACGATTTCATCATCTTCGTGTTCCTGACGAAGGTGATCGGCACCTTGTTTTTTCCGCCGGACACACCCGACTGGCTGCGCCAGCTGCAGACCTTCGGCTTGTTCGCCGTGGCCTATCTCGCGCGCCCGCTCGGCGGCATCGTCATGGCGCACTTCGGCGATCGCTCCGGGCGCAAGCGCATGTTCATGCTCAGCGTGTTGTTGATGGCGGTTCCGACCTTGCTGATCGGACTGCTGCCGACCTACGCGAATATCGGTTATGCCGCGCCATTGGCTCTGCTCCTGCTGCGCGTGCTGCAAGGTGCCGCGGTCGGCGGCGAAGTGCCCGGTGCGTGGACCTTTGTCGCCGAGCATGTGCCCGAGCGCCGCGTCGGCTTCGCTTGCGGCACGCTGACCGCGGGCCTGACCATCGGCATCCTGCTCGGCTCGCTGATCGCCACCGCGGTCAACAAGAGCTACAGCCCTGCCGACATGCTTGCATTCGGCTGGCGCATTCCATTTATCGTCGGCGGGGTGTTCGGCTTTTTCGCCGTATTCCTGCGCCGTCTGCTTGCCGAGACGCCGGTGTTCGAGGCGATGCGCAAGCGTGGCGCACTCGTGCGCGGCCTGCCGCTCAAGACGGTGCTTGCCGGGCACGGTCGCGCCGTCATTGTGTCGATGCTGCTGACCTGGGTGCTCACGGCGGCGATCGTCGTGGTTATTCTGCTGACGCCGACGCTGATCCAGAGCCTGTTCCATATCGCGCCCGTGGATGCGCTCGCGGCGAACAGCCTTGCGACCCTGTGTCTGGCGATCGGTTGCGTCGCATTCGGCCTGCTCGCCGATCGCATCGGCGCGGCGCGCACGCTCGTGATCGGCTGCGCGATGCTGTTTTTTGCGGTCTACGGGCTGTATTCCGGACTTGGCTCCGTGCCGCAGCATCTGGATGGCCTGTATTCGATAGCCGGTTTTTGCGTCGGCGTGGTCGGCGTGATACCGACTTTGCTCGTGCGCGCGTTCCCGGCGCCGATCCGCTACTCCGGCATTTCGTTCGCCTACAACATGGCCTACGCCATTTTCGGCGGACTGACGCCGCTGGTCGTGAGTCTGCTGCTCAAGTCCAACCCGCTCGCGCCGGCGCACTATGTCGCGGCATTGTGTGTGGTCGGCATCGTCGTGGCGCTGGTTATCGGGGATCGCCGCGCGGCACCCGCGCCGTGATCGGCATGGACATTCCATCGATCTGGCCAAGCTTGTCGAGCGCGCGAGATGACACGATTGGCGGCGTCTGGCCATAATCCACGGATGGCAAACGGCTCAACGCAACTCGACGCAATCCTGATCGGCGGCGGCCACAACGGCCTCGTCTGCGCGACTTATCTCGCCAAGGCCGGGCTGAAAGTGCTCGTGCTCGAACGCCGCGGTGTGGTCGGCGGCGCGGCGGTGACCGAGGAATTCCATCCGGGCTTCCGCAATTCGGTGGCGGCATACACCGTGTCGCTGCTGCAGCCGAAGGTGATCCGCGATCTCGATCTCGCCGCGCACGGACTCAACATCGTGTTGCGCAAGGCGAACAATTTCCTGCCACTGCCCGACGGCCGCTATCTGCTGACCGGCGCCGGCCGCACGCAAGGCCGAAGTCGCGAAGTTCTCGCGCACGCGATGCCGAGCGGCTGCCCGAGTACGAGCGCCGGCTCGATAGCGATCGCCGACGTACTGCGCGCGCTCGCGCTCGAAGCGCCGCCGAACGTGACCGACGGCCGGCTGGCTGAAGGCTCTGCCGGAACTGCTGCGCGCGGGGCGGCTCGGCAAGCGCCTGCACGAAACTCGACGCCGACGCTGCGCACCGATCTGCTCGACCTGTTCGCGATTTCCGCGGCCGAATATCTCGACCGCTTTTTCGAAAGCGAGCCGATCAAGGCCGTGCTCGGTTTCGACGGCATCGTCGGCAACTACGCGAGTCCGTACACGCCGGGCAGCGCCTACGTGCTGCTGCATCATGTGTTCGGCGAAGTCAACGGCGTCAAGGGCGCGTGGGGCCATGCGATCGGCGGCATGGGCGCGATCACGCAGGCGATGGCGAAAGCGGCGGCCGCGGCCGGTGTCGAAATCCGCACGGGCGCGGGCGTGCGCGAGGTGATCGTCGAGGAACGGACGCGCGGTCGGCGTCATCACCGACAAGGGCGAACGTCCTGCGCGCGCGCGCGATCGTCGCCAACGTCAATCCGAAACTGCTGTACGAACGCCTGCTCGATCCGGCCGTCGTGCCGCGCGCCGACGCGCGAGCGCATGGCGAACTGGCGCTGCGGCTCGGGCACGTTCCGCATGAATGTCGCCTTGTCCGCAGTTGCCGCGTTTCACGCGTGCTGCCCGAGCCGGGCGATCATCTCACGGCCGGCATCATCATGGCGCCGAGTCTCGACTACATGGATCGCGCCTATCTCGATGCGCGCGCGCAGGGCTGGTCGAAGGAGCCCATCGTCGAGATGCTGATTCCGTCGACGCTCGATGATTCGCTTGCGCCCGCAGGGCCAGCATGTCGCGAGCCTGTTCTGCCAGCATGTCGCGCCCGAGCTGCCGGACGGACGCTCGTGGGACGATCATCGCGAGGAGGTCGCCGATCTGATGATCGCGACGGTCGACCGCTACGCGCCGGGTTTCAAGGCTTCGGTACTCGGCCGGCAGATCAAGTCGCCGCTCGATCTCGAACGCGATTTCGGCCTGATCGGCGGCGATATCTTCCACGGCGCGCTGTCGCTCAACCAGTTGTTCAGCGCGCGGCCCGATGCTCGGCCAGGCCGACTATCGCGGTGCGCTGCCGGGCTTGTATCTGTGCGGCGCGGGCACGCATCCGGGCGGCGGCGTCACCGGCGCGCCGGGGCACAATGCGGCGAAGGTGATAGGCGCGGATTTGCGTCGAGGGCGCTGAAAGCGAAAGAAGGGGAGGGCTATGTCAATAAGACCGGTTCCCGGAGTGATGATCGCGCTCGGTACACTGCTGATCGCAGCTTGCGCAACGGCACCGCCGCGCATTTCGAACGAACAGGCGAAGCATGAGGTGGAGGCCACCGAGCGCGCGTTCGCCAAAACCATGGCCGATCGCGATCACGCTGCCTTCATGACCTTCCTCGCCGAGGAAACCATCTTCTTCGGTGGCAAGGGGCCGCTGCGCGGCAAGGCGCAGGTCGCCGCTGCGTGGAAGCGCTTCTACACCGAACCCAAGCCGCCGTTCTCATGGGAGCCGGCGCAGGTCGAGGTGCTGGATTCGGGCACGCTGGCTCTGAGCACGGGGCCGGTGCACGATCCCGACGGCAAGCTCATCGCGAACTTCAACTCGATCTGGCGCCGCGAAGCGCCGGGTGTGTGGCGCATCGTATTCGACAAGGGCAGCGAGGTGTGTGGCGATGACAAGTGACGCGGCGGCCGAAGCCGCAGTGAATTCGAAATGGCGCGTGCTGTTCGCCAGCCTTGCCGGCACGACGATCGAATTCTTCGATTTCTACATCTATGCGACCGCTGCGGTGCTCGTGTTCCCGAAACTGTTCTTTCCGGCCAGCGATCCGACTTCAGCGACGCTGCAATCGTTCGCCACTTTTGCGCTCGCATTTTTTGCGCGACCGATCGGCTCGGCGCTGTTCGGCCATTTCGGCGACCGCATCGGACGCAAGGCCACACTGGTCGCCGCCTTGCTGACCATGGGTGTGTCGACAGTGCTGATCGGACTGTTGCCGACCTATGCCTCGATCGGCGTCGCCGCGCCGCTGTTGCTTTCGCTATGCCGGCTCGGCCAGGGCCTCGGTCTCGGCGGCGAGTGGGGCGGCGCTGTGCTGCTTGCGACCGAGAACGCGCCGCCGGGCAAGCGCGCGTGGTATGGCATGTTCCCGCAACTCGGCGCGCCGATCGGCTTTCTGTTTTCCAGCGGCATCTTTCTGCTGCTGAGCAATACGCTGAGCGACGCGCAATTCTTTGCGTTCGGCTGGCGCGTGCCATTTCTGTTGAGCTCGCTGCTCGTGATCGTCGGACTTTACGTGCGCTTGAAGCTGCAGGAAACGCCCGCGTTTCTGCGTGCGCTCGAAAACAACGAGCGCGTGCGTCTGCCGATGTTCGCAGTGTTCGCGCGCCATCCATGGATTCTGACGCTCGGCATGTTCGCGTGCCTGGCCACGTTCCTGTTGTTCTACCTGATGACCGTGTTCACGTTGAGCTGGGGGACCGCGGCGCTGCATTATCCGCGCGGGCAGTTTCTGATTCTGCAGATGGCGGCGATGCTCGCCTTCGCGCTGGGCATTCCGCTGTCGGCCATCGTCGCCGACCGGTACGGGTCGCGCGCGGTGCTCATCGCGGCGTCGCTGGCGATCCTCGCATTCGGCATGCTGTTCGCGCCAATGTTCGTCGCCAACGATCCAGGTGCGGTGCTGATCTTTCTCGCACTCGGCCTGTTCCTGATGGGCCTCACCTATGGCCCACTGGGCACGGCATTGGCGGGATTGTTTCCGACTGCGGTGCGCTACACCGGCGCCTCGCTCGCGTTCAATCTGGCAGGCATCCTCGGCGCCTCGCTGGCGCCCGGCATAGCGACCTGGCTCGCGAGTCATTACGGATTGCAGTACGTGGGCTATTACCTCTCCGCGGCGGCGCTGCTCACGCTGATCGCGCTATTGCTGATCGGCAAACACCGCGCGTGAGCTGCACCCAGCGATCCAACACGGGCGGGACAACGGCGCCAGTATTTTCTTCACCGTATTGTTGCCAAAATCGCGAAGAAGACATTGCCACTGCCCGCGACGGCTACGTCAATTTCAGGCATCCCTTGTCGTGCCTGCGAACTTGCTGCAGTAATTCGCGCCTCGCGCAGACTAGGGTGTGCATTTCGGTTACGCTCGCTCAATATGCCGGTCCCGTTACTGCGATAACAACGCGTCGCCTGTTGTCATCAGATTGTAACAACCGCAAGCTGTAATAATCGCGTCATCGTCAGTTCGTAAAGGTCGCGCTTCGTGCAAAGTCGCATTCTCATCGTCGAAGACGAAGCATCGATACGCGAGATGGTCGCGTTCGCATTGAACAAAGCCGATATGGAACTGATCTTGGCGGCCGATGCACGCGAAGCGCAACTTGCGATCGCAACGACGGTGCCGGACCTGATTTTGCTAGACTGGATGCTGCCTGGGATGAGCGGGCTGGAACTGGCGCGGCGTCTGCGCAAGGAAACTCTCAGCGCCGAAGTTCCTATCATCATGCTCACCGCACGCGGAGAAGAGATGGATCGGGTGAACGGTCTGGAGGCCGGCGTCGACGACTATGTCGTCAAGCCGTTTTCAACGCGTGAACTCATTGCCCGCATCAAGGCGGTGTTGCGACGCAGCCACGGTGACGACGGATCCGGAGTCATCAGTCTGGGTGGTTTGACGATCGACGGTCCGGCACACCGGGTGTCGGTCGGCGAAAGCGCGGTCCAGGTTGGCCCGACCGAATACCGGCTGCTGCACTTTTTCATGACTCATCCCGAGCGCATGTATTCGCGTTCACAATTGCTCGACCATGTCTGGGGCGGCAGCGTATACGTGGAAGAACGCACGGTGGACGTGCACATCCGCCGCCTGCGCCAGACCCTGGAGCCCTGGCAGCTGGACAGTCTGGTTCAGACGGTCCGAGGCGCTGGCTATCGCTTTTCCGTCACCGAATGAGCAAGGCGCGCGCGCGGCGTTTGGTGGCGCAATTGCGCAACCTGCTCGATGCCGCCGCGTCGTTACCGGATGCTTTGGTGTTACTCGACAGCACCGATCGCGTTCGCTGGTTCAATCGTGCGGCGCAACGCCAGCTGGGTCTGAACTGGCCCCAGGATCGCGGCACCATTCTGTCCGAACGTTTGGGAGAAACCGACCTCGGTGCGTGGCTTCGGACACGTTCGTGCGAAGAATCAGCCGATCTGATGGCACCAGCCGACGATGAATTGAATCTCAGCGTCATGCTGATCCCATTCGGCGAGCACAAGCGACTATTGTTGGCGCGCGACATCACCCATGTCAGTCGACTCGAGCAAGTGCGCCGCGACTTCGTCGCCAACGTTTCCCACGAATTGCGCACGCCGCTGACCGTGATCCACGGTTATCTGGAATTGCTCGACGAAGAAGATGTCCCGGCACTCGCCCCTGTGTTGTCAGAGATGCGCGCGCAATCCAGGCGCATGGGCCAGATTGTCGAGGACCTATTGACGTTGTCGCGGCTCGAGATGCAGCAGCGATTGCCCGAAGAAGAACCGATCGCGATCAAGGCCATGCTGGCCAGTTTGCGCAAAGAGGCACAGGCCCTGAGTCAGGGACGCCATCGCATTTGTATCGAGGATACGGCTGGCGTCGATTTGCTCGGATGGACCCGCGAGTTGCACAGTGCATTCTCCAATCTGGTGAGCAACGCAGTTCGCTACACCCCAACCGGCGGAGAAATCCACGTTCGTTGGCGCCTGAATCCTGAAGGTGTCGAATACTCCGTCGCCGATACAGGCTATGGGATACCTGCAAATCATATCGCTCGACTCGCAGAACGCTTTTACCGCGTGTCATCCAGTCGCTCGCGCGAAACGGGTGGAACGGGACTCGGACTTTCCATCGTCAAACACGTACTGAATCTGCACCAGGCACGTCTGACGATCAGCAGCGAACCCGGCAAGGGTTCAACGTTCGCCTGCATTTTCGATCGCTCGCGCATCATCGCGCGAGAGGCAATCGATAATCGCGGACCTGATGTTTCGCTTCCCCGGCGCAGCGGGGGAAGCTGTACGGAGGTCTGATGGGGGCGCATTTGATTTTCCGCATTCAAGATCAAGAGCGCCTCCCCCTTCCGCCTGCGGCACCTTGCCCCGCCATGCGGGGGAAGAAAGATCAAAATCCTCCCCGCCCTGCGGAGGAAGGAAGGTCTAGTTGCTCACCGCCCACGCTAGTGCGATCCTCGATCTTTTCTTCCGTGTAAAAAAGTGCGGAACAGAAGCCATCCATGGCTACCGTTCCGCAATCGGTGGTTGTCCCGAACCGACGACTGCGCCAACCTGACGAAAGCGCAGCTGTCCTACCCGATCAGAATTTCACTTCGCCCCACACACCGACCTCGTCAGTCGAACGATCCGAATGCACGCCGGTCGGAATGCTGATTGGCGTCAGCAGGTTCGGATTGCCGTCCTGCTGCTCATGCTTGTACACGGCCGCCAGCACGAAGCCTTTGGTGACCTGGTATTGCACGCCGGCGTTGTAGTACTTGTCCTTGGCGTTGTCGTCGATGTCCTTGCTCAGATTCGCGTTGTCGTAACGCGCGAAGATGCTGACTTTGTCGGTGACGCTGATGCTGCCCCAAACTGAGTAGCCATCGGTCTTGTCGGCGTACGGCGTGGTGACGTTTGCCCAGTTTTTCGCCTGGAAATATTCCACGCCGACGCGGAACTGCTTGCTCGCGTATGCGGCCAGCGCATCCATGCGCGTGGCAGTATTCAAGTTGGTCGAAGATTGCAGATCGTGCCCGAGTTTGCCGGAATAGCCGCCCACGGCGAGAATCATTCCATCCACTGGAGCGAAGCCCATGCGGCCTTCGAAATCGACACTCCCGCTGCGACTGGGATTCTTGTATCCGCCACCGTTGACCACCGACACCGCATAGTTGACGTTGCCGCCTAGATCGCCGCCTGCGTGCACACCCCAGTCTGCGGAGTTGCCTTCCTTCAAGCGGTCGATCAAGGTGTTTTCGACGTAGCGATAGCCGTAATAATTCTCGACGAAGGGAATCCATGGCATGTCGGCCGAACCGGCGCGCACCACGAACGCCTTGTCGAATTTGCCTTGCACATAGGCCTTCTTGACGAACAACTGGGTTTCGCCATCGTTGCTGCTGTAGTTGAAATCGGTGGTCAGATCCACCGACCAGATGTCGTCAAACTTGTGATCGACGCTCAGATAGAAGCGCTTCACATCCAGGCCCGTGCCGGAAGCATCGGTCTTGTGGCCCGAATCGGACTGGTCGATGTTGGTGAAATCGACATACATTTTCCCGCCCAGCGTGGTATCGCCAGGATCGGCATGAGCGCTGATGCTCAGTGTGCCAACAGCGGCGATCAGGGCAGCTGCAAGTAGGTTGCGACGCATCGGGATGACTCCTTGAGATTTTGTTCTGTCGAGGTACGCGGTTGCGCACTTCGCGCGGGCCAGCATCAGCGTTCGTTTGCGACGACGTGATGGCGCGCATATTGCGTCGGATTTTTTACGGGACGATGGGATTTGGATGACAGGATTGTGACAAGCCACTGTCCGCGCGCTGGTGTGTAAAACACGCGTTACTGCAACCAAACTGTCATCGAAGGCAACGTACTCTTGTCCACCCGTTGTGCCACCGTCGGCACAAGGTCAGGAGTATTCGCACATGGTCCACCGATATTCTCAGCGCTGCACAATCGTCATGCTGTTACTCGCTTGCGTGTACACAAGTCCGAACGTTTTCGCCGACGGCGTCAGTGCGCCACTGCAGGAACGCATGTCCTACGCGCAATTTCGCAAGCTCGGCCTTGATCAGCTCAGCGCGGAGCAACTCAAAGGTTTGAATGCGTGGCTTGGCTCGCAAGCTGATTGCGGCAAGTCATTGGCTGCGGCTCCTGAAAGAGCTGCCACGAATTCCACGGATGGACGCGAGCCGGCGACCAACCCGGTTCACAGCCGCATAACGGGTGATTTTTCCGGCTGGAGCCAGGACGCGATCCTGATTCTTGACAACGGCCAGCACTGGCGTGTTACCGACGACGAACCGATGCGTATTGCGACCATGCATGCGCCGAAAGTGACCGTGCGTCACGGTCTTTTCAATACCTGGCTGCTCGATGTCGAGGGTATCGACGAAACCGCGCACGCGGTTCCGGCGAGATGACGCCCCGTCAATTTTCGGGGCTGTAATACAAATGAAGCATTCGACACATCTAATTGCAACACCATCTGCCTATAACGGTGCTGCGGCGGATACCGCCGATTTCAGATTCGAAGCGATTCCGAATCCAAACCGTTTCCGAAACCAAGGAGTCATCGTGCACAAGTCCATCACCCTTCGCCTCGCCATTGCGGCGGCGGCAATCGCATTCAGCCTGTCGGCCGGCGCTACCGACGTAACCGGTGCCGGTTCCAGTTTCGTCTACCCGGTATTGTCGAAGTGGTCTGCCGCGTATGCCGTGAAGACCTGCAATCACGTCAACTACCAGTCCATCGGCTCCGGTGGCGGCATCGCCCAGATCAAGGCCGGCACGGTCGATTTCGGCGCGTCGGACAAACCACTCTCGGCTGCCGACCTGACCCAGTTTGGCCTTGGCCAGTTCCCCAGCGTGATCGGTGGCATCGTGCCGGCGTTCAATGTTGAAGGCATCGAATCCGGAAAGCTTGTTCTTGACGGCCCGACGCTGGCGAATATTTTCCTCGGCAAAATCGTGATGTGGAACGATGCGGCGATCGCCAAGCTCAACCCGGGCATGAAGCTGCCGGCGACCAAGATCAATGTGGTGCATCGTTCGGATGGTTCGGGCACCTCGTTCAACTTCACCAACTACCTGTCCAAGGTCAGCGCCGACTGGAAGAGCAAGGTTGGCGAAGGCACCGCCGTGCAATGGCCGGCCGGCATCGGCGGCAAGGGCAACGAGGGCGTATCTGCCTACGTCAAGCAGATCAAGGGTTCGATCGGCTATGTCGAATACGCGTACGCGCTGAAGAACCACATCGACTACGCGTTGATGCTGAATGCGGCCGGAAACACGGTCAAGCCAAAGGGCTCGACGTTTCAGGCTGCGGCCGCAACCGCCGACTGGAGTCACGCCACGGATTTCAACCTGATCATGACCAACGCGCCGGGTGCGGATGCGTGGCCGATCACCGCGACGACGTGGGTCATCATGTACAAGCAACCGAAGAATGCGGAAAACGCGAAGGGCGTGTTCGACTTCTTCAAGTGGTCTCTGGAAAACGGGCAAAAGCAGGCCGAATCACTGGATTACGTGCCGCTGCCGGCCAGCCTGGTCAACCAGATCGAGACCTACTGGAAAACTCAGTTCAAGCTGTAAGTTTCTTTTCCCCCTCCGCGTCGCGCTATTCTTTGGCGCGACGCATTTTTTTAGGTGAGCGCTACGTACCATGACCACAGCGATGACGACGCCAGCGGAGAAAATCGATCAGCGCAGTCGCAGCGATGCGCGGCATGATCGGCTGTTTCGCCGGGCGCTGAAAGCGTGCGCGTTATTGGTGCTTGCGGCACTCGTGGGTGCGGCGCTGTCGACCTTGTGGGGCGGACGCGAAGTTTTGTTCGGCCACGGCTTCGCGTTTCTTACCAGCGCGGAATGGAATCCGGTCGAAAATCGATACGGCGCTCTGGCACCGATCTTCGGCACACTGGTGACGTCGTTGATTGCCATCATCATCGCCGTGCCGTTGAGTTTCGGCATTGCCTTGTTCCTCACCGAGATCGCTCCAGCCTGGTTGCGTGGTCCAGTCGGTACGGCCATCGAAATGCTGGCCGGCATTCCTTCGATCATTTACGGCATGTGGGGTTTATTCGTGTTCGTGCCGTTCATGGCAAACCATGTCGATCCATGGCTGAACGACACCCTCGGCAGATTGCCGCTGGTCGGCGCTTTGTTCGCGGGACCGCCGCTCGGGTTGGGAATCCTGACCGCGGGCATTGTGCTTGCAATAATGATCCTTCCATTCATTTCTTCGGTCATGCGCGAAGTATTCCAGACCGTACCTTCGCGACTGAAGGAATCGGCTTATGCGCTCGGTTCGACTACCTGGGAAGTGGTCTGGGATATCGTCTTGCCCTATACGCGCTCCGCGGTCATCGGCGGCGTGTTTCTCGGCCTGGGTCGCGCGCTGGGTGAAACAATGGCCGTTACGTTTGTGCTTGGTAATGCCTACGACATCACCGCGTCGCTGCTGATGCCCGGCACTTCGATTTCTTCAAGTATCGCCAACGAATTCAATGAAGCCGTCGGCACGCATCGCTCCGCGCTGCTTGCGCTGGGCTTCCTGCTGTTCGTGGTTACTTTCATCGTGTTGTTGATCGCGCGATTGATGTTGCGTTCGCTCGAACGCAAGGAAGGGCAATGATGGCGTCGAGCAACTCCATCTACCGTCGCCGCCACGCATTCAACGTTGTCGCGCTGGTCCTGAGCAGCATGGCCACGCTGCTCGGCTTGATATTCCTTGCGTGGATACTCTGGGTGACGATCAGTCGCGGCATCAGCGCGATCGGAATACCGCTATTCACGAAGATCACCGCGTACGCGGATCAAGGCGGCCTTTCCAACGCGATTGTCGGCAGTCTTATCATCGACCTGATGGCGGTGCTTATGTGCGCACCGATCGGCGTGATGGCGGGCGCGTACCTGTCCGAATACGCCAGCCGCACCAAACTCGGTGCCACGATTCGTTTCCTCAACGACATCCTGTTGTCGGCTCCTTCAATCGTGATGGGACTGTTCGTGTATGTAATCGTGGTGTTGCCGATGACGGCACTGACGCATGGCAGCACGACGTTCTCCGCTTTTGCCGGCTCCGTTGCGCTCGCCTTGATCGGATTGCCGGTTATCGTGCGCACCACCGACGAAATGCTGCGGCTGGTTCCGTCGACGTTGCGCGAAGCAGCGCTGTCGCTGGGTATCCCGCAGTGGAAACTCACCACGCAGGTGCTGATGCGCTCGGCCGGCTCGGGCATTCTCACCGGCGTTCTGCTCGCGTTGGCCCGCTTGGCCGGCGAGACCGCGCCCCTGCTGTTCACCGCATTCGGCAACAACTACATGACCTACGGGCCACTGGACAAGATGGCCAGCCTGCCCGCGTCGATCTACCAGTACACCAACGACCCAAATCCGGAATTGCACGCCATTGCCTGGGCGGGTGCGTTGTTGATCACATTGTTCGTGCTCGGATTGAGTCTGCTGGCACGGCTGTTCCTCACGCGCAAGAGAATCCGTCATGAATGATTTCACTGCCGCTGCAGTTGCGACGGCGACGGCGACCGCCAACGCACAGGAACGGACCAAGATCGCCGTGCGCGGACTGAATTTCTACTATCAGGACTTCCATGTCCTCAAGGGCATCGACATGGATATTCCTGAGCAGAAAGTCACCGCAATTATCGGCCCATCCGGCTGTGGCAAATCCACCCTGCTGCGGATTTTCAACCGCATCTACGCGATCTATCCGAAACTGGTTGCCAAGGGTGAAGTTCTGCTGGACGGCGAAAACATTCTCGATGCAAGCTATTCGATGAACCGTCTGCGCAGCAAGGTCGGCATGGTGTTCCAGAAACCCGTCCCGTTTCCGATGACAATTTATGAAAATGTCGCTTACGGAATTCGCCATCACGAAAAATTGTCGCGAGCCGAGCTCGATGTGCGTGTCGAACAAGCCTTGCGCTCCGCGGCGTTGTGGGATGAAGTCAAGGACAAGCTCAAGCGCAGTGCCCTGGGATTGTCCGGCGGACAGCAGCAGCGCGTCTGCATTGCCCGCGGCATCGCCTTGCGCCCGAAAGTGCTGTTGCTGGATGAACCAACGTCAGCGCTGGATCCGATTGCGACCAGTCGCATCGAGCAGCTCATCCAGGAACTCAAGCACGACTACACCATCGTCATCGTTACCCACAACATGCAACAAGCCGCGCGGGTTTCGGATTACACCGCCTTCATGTACATGGGTGAACTGATCGAATTCGGAGACACCGAAAAGATCTTCACCAAGCCCAACAAGAAGCAAACTGAAGATTACATCACCGGCCGGTTCGGCTGAGGAAAACGAACATGAGCACATCCAAGGAACATATCCTCAAGAGTTACGATGACGAACTGGGTCGCCTGACCGGCGAGATCGTACGCATGGGCGAACTCGCGGCGGCACAACTCGAGGCTGCGATCGACGTGGTCGAACGCCGCGATGAACGCGCGGCACAACGCGTGGCGGACAACGACGACGCCATCGACGAAATGGAGCATGTCATCAGTCACGACGTCGTGCGATTGCTTGCGCTGCGCGCACCGATTGCCAGGGATTTGCGTCAGGTGTTCGCCGCGTTGCGCATCGCCGCCGACATCGAGCGTATTGGCGATTACGCCGCCAACGTTGCCAAGCGCTCGATTCCCTTGTCGATGGTCGCGCCAGTCGCGCCCGCGCGCGGGTTGCGCCAATTGTCGATTCTTGCTGCCGCAGCCGTGCGCAAGGTGCTGGAGGCGTACCGGGATGGCGATGCGGAGAGCGCGCACGAAGTCTGGAAAGATGACGTCCAGCTCGACGAGGCTTACACCAGCCTGTTCCGCGAGTTGCTGACTTACATGATGGAAGACCCACGCAGCATTACCTCGTGCACGCATCTGCTTTTCATGGCCAAGAATATTGAACGCATTGGCGATCACGCCACCAACATCGCCGAAAACGTGTGGTTCGTCGTCAACGGCGAACCGCTGGTCACGCCGCGACGAAAAAGCGATCAGACCTCAAATCCGCAAATGCCAAGGCTGGGTATCTGAATACAGTCCGCAGACTTTGAGTTTGATTCAAACTCGATTCGTTTACGGCACTGGTTACATGAACCTTTGGGTGCGTGGACGTCGAAATTACATGCGTAGGATACGTGGACGCAATGCGAGGAATAGTGAGTGTCGAACGACCGCTATTAGCGATCCCGATTTGAATTGCGAGTGGCCGCTTTTGGCCGAGAGGAGTCATACGGATGGGCCATAGAACGCGACCGTTAACACGAAGCCGAGTGGTTCGTTAGCGACGGGTTGTTGAGGGGGACGCGGTACGCGACAACCTTGGCCAGCGCGCTGTCGCCGGCGAGCATGTTGTGCAGGACACTGGGTCTGCCCCGCTTTGGCCACCGTTTTCGCAACGGTCGCACCGTCCAGCGTTGTCGCCGTGCGGTTGCAGATGACAACCGCGCGGCCAGCCCTGACGAGATTCTCGGCGATGCCTTGCTCATCGCCAAGGCCGATAAATCCCGCCTTCATGATCGTCTTCAGAACATCAATTCTTCGATCCGCGATTCGCCAGCAGGCTGCGCAACTCGTTCTTTTCTTTGTCCGCGAGTGCTGTCTCGCCCTGTTTCTTGAGCAGATCGTCGACGCGCTGTTGCAAGGTCTGGCGATCGAGCTGACCCAAGGCATCGAGAAATTCCGTTTTCCATTGGTCCTCGCCACCCGGAAATTCCATCACCGCGAGCTTCTGCAGCGCGCGTACCTCGTCGCGTTCGCCGAAATGCTCGATGACCGCCGCCGGTGGAAATTTCCGGGCGTTCTCGGCACAGCGCGATCAGTTCGACCAGCAGTGCGATGCCTGGCTGGCGCAGAGTCGAAAACAGATGCGGCGGCTCGATCGCGGCGGCGAAGCCGGGATTCTGCAGCAGCAAGGCGACCGCAGTGCGCAGCAGCGTGCGCTCCTGCGGGCGCGCGTTCCGGTCGCGGCGCGTTAGCAGCCGGCGCGTCGATGCGCAGCTTCACGTTGGCAATGCGATCGAGTTCGCCGAGCATCAGGTCGCGGAACGCGCCGTCGGGAATCTGGCCAGCAGCGGCCGCGCGCGTTCGGCCAGGCGCGCCTTGCCGTCGAGGCTCGCGAGATTCACGTCCTTGCCGAGTTCGCCGAAGAAGAACTCGCTGAGCGGCGTGGCGATTTTCAGGCGGTCTTCGAAACCGGCCGGGCCTTCCTTGCGCACCAGCGAATCCGGATCCTCGCCGTCGGGCAGAAACAGAAAGAACGCCTGGCGGCCGTCGCGCATGCGCGGCAGCACCGATTCGACCGCGCGCCATGCGGCCTGGCGTCCGGCACGGTCGCCGTCGAAGCAGAAGTATACATCTGCACAATTGCGGAACAGCAGTTCGGCGTGATCGCGCGTGGTCGCGGTGCCGAGCGTCGCCACGGCCTGGGTGACGCCGTGCTGGAACAGCGCGATCACGTCCATATAGCCTTCGACCACGATCAGGCGCGGAATCTTGCTGTGCGCCTGGCGCACCTGCCACAGCGCGAACAGCTGCTGGCCCTTGTGGAACAGCGGTGTCTCGGGCGAGTTGAGATACTTCGGACCATCATTTTTGCGCGCATCCCGCGCGCCGGAATCAAGAACCGGCTCTCCCTCGCCGGACTTCTCAATGATTCTTCCGCCGAACGCGATGGTGCGTCCGCGCCGGTCCGCGATCGGAAACATCACGCGATCGCGGAAGCGGTCGTACTTCGCCGCGCTCGCCACTGGTCAGCATGCCGGATTTTTCCAGCAGGGCGATGCGTTTCTCGTTGGTGCCGAGTGCGGACTTCAATGCATCCCACTGATCCGGCGCGTAACCGAGGCCGAAGCGCTCGATCGTCTGTGCATCGAGCCCGCGCGAGTCGAAATACGCACGTGCGTTCGCGTTCTTCGCTGAGCTCGCGCTGATAGAACTTCGCCGCTGCGTCGAGCACGGTGTACAAATCCGTCGAATCTTCCGTCGGCGCGCGTTTGCCGCCGCCTTCGTAGGGCACCTTGAGCCCGGCGCGCGCGGCGAGATCTTCGACCGCATCGACGAACTCCATGCGGTCGTAATCCATCAGGAACTTGATCGCGCTGCCATGCGCGCCGCAGCCGAAGCAGTGATAGAACTGCTTGGCCGGGCTCACGGTGAACGAAGGCGAGCGCTCGTCATGGAACGGGCAGCGCGCCGACCAGTCGCGCCCGGCCTTGCGCAGCGGCACGCGTTGTTCGATCACATCGACGATATCGATGCGCGCAAGCAGTTCGTCGATGAATTGTTCGGGGATGCGGCCGGACATGATCGTCTAGTTTATTCGTCTTGCCTGACGAACAGGGCGTTGTGAAGCGGCCAGCCTCGTTCGGGTGGTCGTTGCAGCGAGTCGTTTCATGAGCTATATTTAGTGCTAAATTTGGAGCCAATTATGCAAGCCTTGTTTGCCAGCGCCTCGGTCAGCATCAGCGAGTTGAAGAAGAATCCGAATGCCATTATCGGCGCCGCCGAGGGTGCGCCGGTTGCGGTGCTCGTGCATAACAAGCCGACAGCGTATCTGGTACCGGCAGAGACGTTCCAGCTGATGATGGAGCAGCTTGAGGACGCGGAGCTCGCCGCCCTGGTGCGCAGCCGCGAGAAGGAGCGCAGCGTCAGGGTGACGCTCGATGAGCTATAGCCTTGCGTTCAAGCCATCGGCGTTGAAGGAATGGCGCAAGCTTCCCGAACCAACCCGGCTGCAACTCAAAAACAAACTTGCCGAGCGCCTGCAAGCACCGCTGGTGCCTGCAGCGCGACTGCACCGCATGCCGGATTGTTACAAGATCAAACTCAAGTCGTCCGGCTATCGATTGGTCTATCGCGTGATCGAAAAACTCGTCACCGTTGAGGTCATTGCGATCGGCAAGCGCGACAAAAGCGCAGTCTACGCAGCCGCAAGCAAGCGCCTCAAAGAGTAGCCGCTGCGGGCGCCTCAGCCCTGTGCCGCAAGCCTCGCCTTGACCAGCTCCGACAGCTTGCCCATGTCGGTGCGCCCGGCGACCTTGGGCTTTGACCAGGCCCATCACCTTGCCCATGTCCTTCGCGCTCGTCGCGCCGGATTCGGCGATGGCGGCGGCGATCGCGGCATCGACTTCGGCGTCGCCGAAGCTGCGCCGGCATGTAGGCCTGGATCACGCCGATCTCGAATTCTCCTTGTCGGCCAGATCCGTCGCGCCCGGCGGCCTCGAATTGCGAGATCGAGTCGCGGCGCTGCTTGAGCATCTTTTCCAGCACGCTGAGCACCTGCGCGTCGTCGAGCAGGATGCGCTCGTCGACCTCGCGCTGCTTGATCGCGGCGTTGATCAGGCGGATCATGCCGAGGCGCTCCTTGTCGCCGCTCTTCATCGCGGTCTTCATGTCGTCGGTGAGGCGGTTTCAGGGTCATGGCAGCTCGTTTTCTGGGAAGTGCGGCCAAGGATGGTCGCTTCGTGATCTTCGCGTTCAAGGATGAACGCACCGACAAGTCAAAATGCAAACGGCCGGTACGCTCGCACGTGACCGGCCGTCTTCAGAAGAGGCCGGCTTTCGATGGCCGGTCTTCCCGCGGATGGCTCCGCTGAGCTTCTCCAGCGATCAATACAGGCGCTGGCGCTTGGTCACGTCGCGCGACACGCGGCGCAGATGGCGCTTGACCGCCGCGGCGGCCTTGCGCTTGCGCTCCTGGGTCGGCTTTTCGTAGAACTCGCGCTTGCGGTCTTCGGCCAGCACGCCGGCCTTCTCGCAGGTGCGCTTGAAACGGCGCAGAGCGAACTCGAACGGCTCGTTCTCGCGAACTTTGACGTTGGGCATAGACTGACTCCGATCTGATATGATCGCACCCGTTTCGGACGGGCGAGCCGCATATTTTACCGTGACAAACCAGCAAATTGCAAAACCAGAAGCCGCCGATCGGGCCTGTGCTCGGCGTCGAGACCTCCTGCGACGAGACCGGCGTCGCCGTGTTCGACCCGCGCGCGCGGGCCTGCTCGCGCACACGCTGTACAGCCAGATCGCGCATGCATGCCGACTACGGCGGCGTGGTGCCGGAACTGGCCAGCCGCGACCATGTGCGCAAGCTGCTGCCGCTGATCCGCGAGACGCTGGCCGAGGCCGGCCTGACCGTCGCGCGACCTGGGCGGCGTGGCCTATACGGCCGGGCCCGGGCCTGGTCGGCGCGCTTGCTGGTCGGCGCCTCCGTGCGCGCGCGCGCTGGCCTGGGCGCTCGGACGTGCCGGCGATCGGCGTGCACCACATGGAAGGCCATCTGCTGGCGCCGTTGCTCGAAGCCGACCCGCCGCAGCCGCCGTTCGTCGCCCTGCTGGTGTCCGGCGGCCATTCGATGCTGATCGAAGTCAGCGGCATCGGCCGCTACCGGCTGCTCGGCGACACGCTCGACGATGCCGCCGGCGAGGCCTTCGACAAGACCGCCAAGCTGATGGGTCTGGCCGTATCCGGGCGGCCCGGCGCTCGCCAAGCTGGCCGAAACCGGGCACGCCGGGCGCGTTCAAGTTCTCGCGGCCGATGACCGACCGGCCGGGGCTGGATTTCAGTTTCTCCGGCCTGAAGACCCAGGTCCTGCTGGCGTGGCAGGCGCACGCGGACGATGCGAACAGACCAAGGCCGATATCGCGCGCGGTTTCGAGGATGCGATCGTCGATACGCTGACGATCAAGTGCCGGCGCGCGCTGCAGGCCAGACCGGCGCACGCCGGCTGGTGATCGCCGGCGGCGTCGGCGCCAACCGCCGCCTGCGCGCGCAACTTGCCGCAGCCGGCGAGCGCGAAGGCTTCCGCGTGTATTTTCCGCGCCCGGAGTTCTGCACCGACAACGGCGCGATGATCGCGCTGGCCGGCGCGCTGCGGCTGCAGGCAGGCCTGCACGAGACGCCGGCGATCAAGGTGCGCCGCGCTGGGATCTCGCATCGCTGCCGCCGTCGGATAGCACCGTGCTTGTCATTCCCGCGAGCGGCGTTCTCAACGGCGAATGGCTGGCCATCCAGCTTTTCGCTCGCTTCGCGAAAGACACTATAGAAGAAGCTGGATTCCGGCTTTCGCGGGAATGACGGAGACTAAAATTCCGTTTCCCGTCCCGATCCCGAATCCCGAATCCCGATCCCGATCCCTCATGGACTCGTCTTCATCGAAGACCTGCGCATCGAAACCGTGATCGGCATTTACGACTGGGAGCGCAAGATCCGCCAGATCGTCGCGCTCGATCTGGAGATGGCGTTCGACAACCGCAAGCCGGCCGCCAGCGATCGCATCGACGACACGCTCGATTACAAGGCCGTGGCCAAGCGCCTGATCGCGTTTGTCGAAGGCTCAACATTTCAACTCGTGGAAACATTGGCCGAGCGCTGTGCGCGAAATCGTGCTTGCGGAATTCGACGTGCACTGGCTGCGGCTCAAGCTCTCCAAACCCGGTGCGGTACGCGGCTCGAAAGCGGTCGGCGTCGTGATCGAACGCGGCGCGCTCAAGCCCTCTCCCCGGCTGAGTCGGGGGAGAGGGTCGGGTGAGGGGGCGCTTTTCTGCGCTCATCGTCGTGATGACCCGTGCCTAGCTCAGTCTGGGCTCCAATATCGAGCCGGAAAAACATCTGCGCGCGGCGCTGGCCGAACTGCGCGCGCAATTCGGCGACATCGTCGTGTCGCCGGTTTATCGCTGTCCGGCGGTCGGTTTCGATGGCCCGGATTTTCTCAATCTCGCGGTCGGCATCGACACCGATCTCGAGCCGCTTGCGCTCAACGACTGGCTGCATGCGCTCGAAGATCGCCACGGTCGCCGCCGCGACGTGCCGCGCTTTTCCAGCCGCACGCTCGATGTCGATATCGTGCTGTATGGCGATGCCGTGTTGAAGGGGCCCGGCAATCTGCAGGTGCCGAGGCCGGAACTGGAGCACGCCTTCGTGCTCAAGCCGCTCGCCGATATCGCGCCCGATGTCGTGCATCCATTGCTCGGTAAGACGCTTGCGCAGCTTTGCAGCGAACGCTTGCCGTCGATGGATTCTTCGATACAGCGCGCGGCCGATTTGTAGATCGTGCGGTAGAAGCGCGCGCACCTGTTCTTTACGTCACATCAGCGGCAGTGCTAAAACGTTGGCTGCGAATCCTGGCCCTATTTCCACAACCGGGACGACATCATGTTCGAAAAACTCGAGCGCAGTTGGGCCCTGGTAAAAGCCAGCGCGGCCGTCCTTCAGGCGGAAAAGAAGCTGCTCGTATTCCCGGCGCTGTCTGCGCTGTGCACGCTGCTGGTCGCGGCGAGTTTTCTGCTCCAGGCAAGCGCCGCGGGCCTGTTCCGCCATATCGACCACGGCCATCTGACTGCGGACCGCTTACCGCTGTGGTTCGTGTTCTATCTCGTGCAGTACTTCATCATCATTTTCTTCAACTGCGCACTGGTCGGTGCTGCCCTGATTCGCCTGCGCGGTGGTATGCCGACCTTGGCGGACGGTCTGCGCTGTGCCATCGCCCAGTTGCCGTCGATCCTCATTTATGCGCTGATTTCCGCGACGGTCGGCATGATTCTGCGTTCCCTGCAGGAACGCGCCGGCTTCATCGGCCGCTGGATCGTCGGCCTGATCGGCATGGCCTGGTCGCTGGCGACGTTCCTGGTCGTGCCGATTCTGGTCAGCAACGACGTCTATCCGCTCGAAGCGATCAAGCGCAGCGCCGAATTGCTCAAGCGAACCTGGGGCGAAAACCTGGTCGGCAATGCCGGCATCGGCGTCGTGTTCGGCTTGATCATGTTCCTGCTGATCGTATGCGGGATGGCGTTGATCGTTCCTGCCGCTGCGTCGAAATCCGCGCTCACGCTCGGCGTGGTCGTTGCCTTCCTGATCGTCGCGGTCGTAATGCTGGCGCTGGTGCAATCCGCGCTGCAGGGCATATACGCGGCGGTGGTATATCGCTACGCGGCGGAAGGCACGACCGGCGCAGGTTTCGACGAGTCGCTGATCGCCGACGCATTCGCGGCCAAGACCGACGACGGCGTGTTTCGCATTCGCGGTTAGGCTGTCGCGATCAGATCAGCAACGCGCGTCCGCCATCCACTTTCAGGATCTGCCCGGTGGTGAATTTCGCGTCGCGCAGCAGGAACAGCACGGCGCCGGCGACATCCTCCGGTGTGCCGGTGCGCTTGAGCGCGCTGCGTGCGACGAGCTCGGCCTGATCGGCATACGCCTTGCCGGACTCCGGCCATAGAATGGCGCCAGGCGCTACAGCATTGACGCGCACCTCGGGCCCGAGTTCCCTGGCCAGCGCCAGGGTCATCATCGCCAGCGCCGCCTTGGCCATGCTGTAGACCGGATGCCGGGCGAGCGGGCGTTCCGCGTAAATATCCACAATGTTGACAATGCTGCCTTGTGTACTTTTTAGCAACGGCGCGGCAGCCTGGGCCAGGAAATACGGCGCCTGCGCGTTGCTGGCGAACAACTCATTCCACTGCTGCACGCTGGTCTTGCCGACCTCGGTCGGAAAGAACGCCGAGGCGTTGTTGACGAGTCCGTCGAGGCGACCGTAGCGGGCCACGCACGCAGCGACGATTTGCGGCAGGCGCTCGATATCGGCAAGCTCGGCCTGGATTGCGCAAGTGCTGTTTGCGCGCGCAATTTCCAGTTCTGCGCACAGCGCCAGCATCTCGGCCTGCGAATTGCGGTAGTGCAGGGCGAGATCGTAGCCGGCGGCATGCAGCGTGCGCGCGATCACGCTGCCGACGCGGCGGGCGGCACCGGTGATCAGGGCGACGGGGCGCGATTGCGCGGGGTCGGTCATTCGCTCTCCCTCGGAGCGCACGTTATGCTGCACGCTGCTTTGCGGATACTCGACCGGATTCTTTCACATCGCTCGCATGCGCGTCGACTTGCCCGAACCCAGCGCCGAAGTGCGTGCGCACAGCAAGCGCGTCGCAGCCCTTATCCGCGACGAAATCGCCGCTGCCGGCGGCGCACTGAATTTCGCGCGCTATATGGAACTGGCCTTGTACGCGCCGGGCCTCGGCTACTACAGCGCGGGAGCCGCCAAGTTCGGCGCCGCCGGCGATTTCGTGACCGCGCCGGAACTGGGCGGCGTATTTGCGCGTTGCCTCGCGCGCGCGGTCGCGCCTGCGCTGCGCGCTGCCGGCGATCCGTCCGACTGCGATATCCTCGAGCCGGGTCCGGGTAGCGGCGCGCTTGCGGTCGATTTGCTGCTCGAACTTGAACGCCTCGACGCCTTGCCCGCGCGCTATCGTCTGCTCGAGCGCAGCGCCGATCTGCGCGAACGTCAGCACAAGACGATTGCACGGCATGCCGCGCATCTGCTCGAGCGCGTCGAGTGGCTGGATGCGCCGCCACGAGAGCCATGGCGCGGCGTGTTGGTCGCCAACGAAGTGATCGACGCCCTGCCGGTGCGCTTGTTCGCGCTGCGCGACAAGGGCATCTTCGAGCGCAAGGTCGGCGTCAACGACGAGGGGAATTTCGTCTGGCGCGAAGTTGCAGGCGACAGCGCCTTGCATGCTTCGGTCAATGCGGCGCTGGGTGCGGCGATCGAAATGCTGCCGCGCCCATACATTTCCGAAGTCTGCACGCTGCTGGCGCCGTGGCTGGCGGAAATCGCGCGCACACTGGAACGCGGCAGCGTCTTGCTGATCGACTACGGCTACGCGCAGGGCGACTATTATCATCCGCAGCGCAACGCCGGCACCTTGCGTTGTCACTATCGTCATCGCGCGCACAACGACCCATTGATTCTTACGGGTGTGCAGGACATCACCGCCTGGGTCGATTTCGATGCGCTCGCGCGCGCGGGCGCCGCCGCTGGGTTGACAATCGCTGCGCACGGCACGCAGGCGGAATTCCTGATCGCGCACGGTCTCGAAGAAGTATTCGCGCAAGCGCATGCGCAAGCGCCGGACGAAGGCGCGCGCTATGCGCTCGCGCAGCAGGTCAAGCGTCTGACCTTGCCGGGCGAGATGGGCGAGCGGTTTCGCGTGATGGAGTTGCAGCGCGGCTGACTGGCGAACGGCCACAACATCGTCATTTCCGCGAACGCGTAAATCCAGTTTGATTTTGTTCGCGCGCCTGGCGTATGACAAGAATCTATAGCGGGCCGCGCTCGACGGTGCCGATGGCGCGCACTCGCTCGCTGCGCATGGCTTCGCCGATGGCGGGCCCCTGCAGGCCCTGATCGACGAACGGCTGCGCGCCGATTTTGGCGGCGACGGCAAACGCTTCGCGCAGGAAATGACCTTGCGGATATGCGGATTCTTCGAGTCCCAAACGCCCGCGCTTGTCCGCTTCGCAGACCAGCAGGAATTGCGCGACGCGCCCGGGTCGGCGGAACGCGTCGAGCTGCTCGAACAGGCCGAGCACGGTCGCGGGTTTCAGTTCGAGCGCGGTATGCGCCAGCAGATGCAGTTTGCAGCCTGATTGCGCGAGCGCAGCGTATTCCGCGGGCACTTTGAGACGTTCGCATACGGCGGCGATCGGTGCGCCGCCACGATGCTCGTGGCCGATATGCCGCGGCAGCACTTGAGCCGGCGTGAGTGCCTTGCCAAGATCGTGCATCAGCGCGCCAAAGCCGATCAGCGCATCGCCCGGCGCGAGACGCGCGGCCATATCGACGACCATCTCGGTATGCACGCCCGTGTCGATTTCCGGGTGATATTCCGCGCGCTGCGGCACGCCGTAGAGCGCGTCGATTTCGGGAAACAGTCGCGCCAGCGCATTGCACTCGCGCAGGGCGCGCAGAAACGCACTCGGTGTCGATTCGGTCAGCGCCTTTTGCGTCTCGGCCCAGACGCGTTCGGGCACGAGGTGATCGACTTCGCCATCGACGACCATCTGCCGCATCAGCGCCAGCGTTTCGTCGGCGATGCGAAATCCACGCGTGGCGAAACGCGCGGCGAAGCGCGCGACGCGCAACACGCGCACCGGGTCTTCGGCGAACGCGGGCGAGACATGGCGCAGCAGTTTGGCGTCGAGATCGCGCGCGCCGTCGAACGGGTCGATCAGCGCACCGTTCTCGTCTTCGGCGATCGCGTTGATGGTCAGATCGCGCCGGCGCAGATCGTCTTCCAGCGTCACGCTCGCCGCGGTATCGAACGCGAAGGCGTGATAGCCGCGCCCGGTCTTGCGCTCGGTGCGCGCAAGCGCGTACTCCGCGCCGGTCTGCGGGTGCAGGAACACCGGGAAATCCTTGCCGACCGGTTTGTAGCCGGCGCGCAGCAGATCTTCGGGCTGCGCGCCGACGACGACATAGTCGCGATCCCGAACCGCGATGCCAAGCAGGCGGTCGCGTACCGCACCGCCGACGAGATAGGTCTTCATCGGCGCATTATGCCTTGGCTTCCCTTCTCCCACCGGGAGAAGGTGGCGCGGAGCGCCGGATGAGGGAAGGGCCGCGCAGAACCGAACGCGTTTCGGATTGCGCTGCACATCCCTCATCCGCCTTCGGCACCTTCTCCCGGTGGGAGAAGGGAAGCATTATTTCGTCGCTATTTTCGCGGGCGCCGCCGGGCACGCAACCGCTCTGCGCATCACCGTGTCGCCGGGCGGATCGTAGGCCTGGCCGATGCGCGGCAGGCGTGACGATAGTGTCTGCACCGCGCCGTGCAAACGCCAGTCGTAGATCACGCTGAAAGCAAGCACTCTTGAGACGTATTCGCGTGTTTCCTGATACGGAATCGTCTCGATAAAGAAATCCGGGTCGAGCGAATCGCGCGCATCGACCCAGCGCGTGACCGGCTCGGGGCCGGCGTTGTACGCCGCACTCGCTAGCCACGGGCTGCCGTCGTAGCGCGCGGCCATCTGGCCGAGATAAAGCGTGCCGAGCTGGATATTGAGCTCCGCATCGAACAGGTCCGCCGCGCCGCCGTACTCCAGTTGCTGTTCGCGCGCGAGGCGCGCGGCAGTGGCGGGCAGCAGCTGCATGAGACCGTAGGCGTTCGCCGCCGATCTCGCGTCGGCGGTCCACGCGCTTTCGGCGCGGATGATCGCGTAGGCCCAGGCCGGATCGACGTCAGCGGCGCGCGCGTCGCGCACGATCTCGTCGCGATGCGCAAGCGGGAAACGCAAAGTATACAAACGCAGGTCGTCCCCGCGATTGAACGCATACGCGGCGCGGTCGATCCAGCCTGCGCGCGCGGCGAGCACGATCGCCTGGCGGCGCTGCTGCGCACTCTGATCCTGCAGGGCGAAGTCCCATTCGCGGCGCGCTTCGGGAAGGCGCTCGATCGCGAAGAATTCGAACGCGCGCGCCAGATTGCGGTCCTTGCGCAGCGCTGCCTCGACGGTTTTGTCTTCGCTCGAGCTCGGCCGGGCAGATCGTGTACGCCGCGCCGATCCGGTCCGCGGCGAGAAAACCATAGAAATTCGCTTCGCCGGCGAGCTCGCGAAACTGCGCGTCCGCTTCGCGCGCCATGGCCGAGCTTGCCGAGCATGCGCGCGCGCAGATAACGCCAGCGTGTCTGGCTGCGCTGCGCTTCGGGCATGCTGTCGAGCGCCGCCAGCGTCGCTTTGAAATCGCCCGCCGCGAGCGCCGAACGCACGCGCCATTCGCGTGTCGTGTCGTCGGTCGCGTCCGCGGGCAGTGCGGTCAGGCGCGCGAGGGCGTCGGGCGAGTAGCTGGTCGCGTGATACAGCGCAAGCGCACGCAATGCACGGTCGCGCTGTGCGCTATCGAAGTGAAATTGTTTGTTCAACGCGCCCCAGCGCGCATCGGCTGCGTCGGCATCGCGCCGCGCGAGACGCTCGATTGCGAGCGTAATGGCCGCGCGCGAATGCGGCGCGTCGGGCCAGCCGCTGGCATGCTTGAGCGCGGAGGAAGGATCGCGCAGAGCCAGCGCCGTATGTTCGGCAGCAGCGCGTTCGGTACCGTCGAGCAGCGGCGCCAGCGCGGCGATCACGCCCGCGTTGGCATGCGCCGCGGCCAGCTCGATGCGCTGCCAGACCAGCGCACTGGTTAGCTTGCCCTGATCCTGCGCCCAGTGCGTCGCCGCATCGCAGGCCGCGGGCAGCGCATTGGCGCTGAGCCAGAGCGGCTCGACATCGCCGGCGAAATCCAGTTTTTTGCCGAGCGCCAGGCGCGCCTGCAACGCATCGCAGCGCAGTTCGCGGTTGTGCGTCGCGGCGTCGTAGAGCGCGAGGTAATCTTTCCAGTCCTCGCGTCTGGCCAGTTCGAGCAGAAACGCGTCGTGCAGTGTCGCCGCCGGCAGCGAATCGGGCCAGGCTTTGAGAAACGCCTCGACTTCTGCGCGCGTCAGCTGCTGCATGCGCAGCTGCATCGAAGCGAGGCCGAGATACGGATACAGCGGATAGGTTTCCAATCCGGCGGCGAGGCTGCTCCATGATCCGGTCGGATCGTGTTTGGCCAGTTCCCAGACCGCGGGAAATTGTTCGCGTTGGCGCGCAAGCTGCGCGTCGTCGTCGGCGCGCGCTTTGAGCGCGCCGACGACGAGCAGCACGCCGATGAAAAAACCCCCAAGACGAGTCATGGTTCGCGGAAGGATCGGCATCGTGGCAGTGTAGCGATTGCCTCAGTGTGCGGACGGCGGCGCGCTCAGCAATTCATGCATTTTCAGATACACGCCGTTAGTCCAGCCAAAACCGATCACATTGTCCTTGTAACCGGCCTTGATCCGCACCTTCGCATCGCCGCTGAGCATATTGTATTTCTCGCGGATCGTGCCGTCGTCGGCGAAGCCGCGGTCGATCGTCGCGCTGAACTTGCGCGCGAGGCGGCGCGCGTCGTCGTGGAAACCGTAGGCATCCAGACCGGCGATCGCGAGCCAGTTGGTCGGCGCCCAGCCGAACGGCTCGTCCCATTGCGCGCCGGAATTGTTAGTACTCATCGACAGGCCGCCCTTGCGCTCGAACAGCCCGATCTTCGCGCGCATCGCCGCCGCCTGCTCGGTGCTGGCGGCGCCGGCCCACAACGGATAGAACGCGGTGACGTAGGCATAGCTCGACGCTTTGCCGGTGCGTTCGTCGTAGTCGGCGTAGATACCCTGATCGGGCTGCCACAAGTATTTGTCGATCGCCGCGTGGCGTGCTTTCGCCGCGGCATCCCAGCGTTTGGCGTCCGCGCTCAGGCCCAGCCTTGTGGCGAAGTCGCGCAGGTCCAGTTCGTAGCGAAACAACAGGCTGTTCAAACCCACCGGTGCGTAATGGTGGGTCGAACCGGCGAACGGGCCGAAGCGGAAGGTCACATCGAAACCGGACTCGCGCATCGCGCGATCGCCGAGATAAAAATCCGCGCTCAGGCGATAACCGTCGAGCCAGGCATCGGCGCAGACCTGCGAGCTGCGCACATCGCAACTCGTCTGCCTGAGCTGCGCCGCTTCGGCGGCGTCTGGTTTGGCCGAGGCCTTGATCAGATAACCCGGGTCGTCGCTGGGATGCGCGCGCAGCCAGCGGATCACGCCCTTGAGATATTTCGCATCGCCCATCTCCGGCACGGGGCCGCTGCCGTAGTCGAAATAACGTGCCAAGCCCGTGCTGCCGAGCCGGTGCTGCCTGCTGGTCCAGAGATCGTGATCGCGCACGGCGAGCGGGTAGGCGCGCTTGAGCCAGGCCTGTGCCTCATCTGCATTGTGGAAACTTGCCGGGTCGGCAAGCACCGCGCGCATCATCGAGCTGAGAAATGGCGGCTGCGAGCGGGTCAGGTAATACGTGCGATTGGCATTGAGCACCGCGCCGTAATGTTCGACTTCGAACAGCTGATTCTCGACCATGCCGCGCGCAAGATCGTTGTGCTGGTCTGCGAGCAAACCGAGCACGATGAAATAGCTGTCCCAGCCGTACATCTCGTTGAAGAAGCCGCCGGGTACGACATAGGGATTGGGCAGGTAGAGCACGCCCTGCGCGGGCAGTTCCTGCGGCGGCAGATCGCCGATGTGCTCGATCGTGCGCGGCAGCGCGCGCACGTCGACGCGGCAGCGCTGTCCGATCCTGGCGAGATCGGCGGAGATCGGCACGTCCGCCGGCACATACAGCACCGGATGCGTGGCGACCTTGCTGTCGGCGAGCGCGCTGCAATCGCCGAGCGAGCGCGTCAGCGTGGGCCAGGCTCGATGGATATAGGCCAGGGTTTTCGCAGGATCGGGTTGCGCGGCTCCGGCGGGCGCCGATGCGCTGAGCGTGATTGCCGCGAGAATCAAGGCCGGACGCAAGGTGCGCAGTGTGTGCTTGCACAAATCTCCTCCTCGCCGCCAAGGCCATTGGCGAAGATGGCATCGGCCCCGCGGCGCTCGCAATGAGGATTTCATCGGCATCTGTCGCATGTTCAGGCACTGCGCCGCAGCGGCTCCGGCAGACGAATCGTCGCGGCCAGCGGCAGATGATCGGATACCGGATGCGGCAAAGTACACAATTGCTCGATTTCCATTTTTTCGGAAACGAGAATGTGGTCGATCGCGCGGCGCGGACGCCAGCTCGGGAACGTCGCCGGCGCACCTCGTGCGCCGGCTCAGGCCGGTGCGCGCAACAGGCCGACCAGCTCCGGCGCTTCCAGCGCGCAATTCAGATCGCCCATCAGCACGACATGCGGATGGCGCCCGATCAGCTCGGCGATGAAATCGAGCTGGCGCATGCGCGCCGCGGACCGAGCGAAAGATGCGCGATGACCACGACCAGCGCGCGCGTCGCCGCTGCCGAAACGCGCCCACAGCGCGCCGCGGCCCGGAATGCGGCCGGGCAGCGGATAGTCGAGCACTTCGTGCGGCTTCATGCGCGTGAGCAGGCCGTTGCTCGATGCCGCGAACTGCGCGATCTTGCGGTTCGGCTGATGGCTCCAGAACGGAAAGCCGGCCGCCTCGGCGAGATATTGCGTCTGGTTGAGAAATCCCGAACGCAGGCTGCCGGCGTCGGCTTCCTGCAAGCCGACCAGATCGAATTCGGCGAGCACGCGGCGAACCGGTCGAGATTGCCGCGCTTGCGCGGTCGGCAGCACGTGCTTCCAGCTTTGGTCACGTAATCGCGATAACGGCGCATGCTGCCGCCGGCGAGGATGTTGCAGCTGAGCAGTTGCAGGCGTTGCGGCTTCGGCTTCAGCCTCGGCGGATGTCGGCTTGAGGTGGATCATGGCGCGAGGCTACGGCGCGCGTATGCGCGACCGCAAGCGCCGCAGAGCGCATTATTGCGCTGTCAACGATCAGGGCGATTTCTTGTTCGCCGTGCGCATCCGGGCCTCTTCCTGCTTGACCAGCTACAACGCGATGTCGACGATCTCAGCCGGCGCCGATCTTGCGCGCGCCGTTCATCGGTCGACGCGATACTTGCCGTTGACGACCAGGGTCGGCGTCGCATCGACGCCGTCGGCGCAGATCAGCTGCGCCGTGCGCCAGCTCGCTCTCGATCACGAACGATCTGGCGGTCGAGAGGAACTTGGCCGGGTTGACGCCGTATTTCGCATAGAAGACGTTGGCCAGATCGTCGATCGTGCGCAGCGGCAGATGATCGCGATGCAGCGCATCGAACAGCGCCTGGTGCGTCTTGTCGACCACGCCCATCGATTCGGCCGTGTAGTACGCGCGCGCGAACGGTTCCCACTTCGGATTGAACACGGCCGGCATGAGAACGAACTGCGCATCCTGGGCAGGCTGCGCTTGAGCTGCTCGGCGTACGGCTGGAAATGCGCGCAGTGCGGGCACGCGTAGGAGAACACTTCGAGCACTTCGACCTTGTCGCCGGTCGAGGTCGGCTGCGGCGGATCGATCAGGAAAGTAATCCGTGCCCGACTTCCACACGCGTGCGGCGCGGCGCTGCGGCGGCGCGCGTTCTGGTCGGCATGGCAGGCCGACAGGTGGCGAGGGCCGACGAGAAGGATGGCGAGACGCTTCAGCATGATGTCTCCTCGAGATGGATCGAGTGCGTCCGGCGCGCGAGGTTCTGTATTTGCCCGCGGATTCCTTGCTGGATCAGGTAGTGCACAAGCGGGATCAGCCTTGTCCCAGCCGCCGGCCGATGACGGCGTCAGGCGGTATTTTCCGTTGACGATGATCGTCGGCGTGGAATCGATCGCCGGTCGCCTTGATCTACGCATCGGCGCGCTTCATCTTCGTGTTGATCGCGAACGAATTCGCGGTGGCGACGAAATCCTCGGGCTTGACGCCGTACTGCGCATAGAACTTCGCCGCATCCTCGATCGTCGGCAGCGGTCTTTTCAGCGAGCGGCCGTCGTCGTTCAGATCGCCAGCGAGCCTTCTTTCCAGACCGCGTCGAACATCGCGTCGTGCGTCTTGTCGGCAATGCCGAGCGCCTGCGCGGCGAAGTAGGCGCGCTGGAACATCGGCCAGTCCTCGTTGGCGTTGAACGCGGCCGGCACGTAGTTCATCAGCGCATTGGCCGGCAGGTTCTTCTTGATCTTGTCGACGCACGGATAGGCGAAATTGCAGGCCGGGCATCCGTACGAGAACACCTCGGTCACTTCGATCTTGCTCGCCGGTCGTGTCGCCTGCGGCGGATCGATCAGGAAATAGTTCTTGCCTGCCTTCCACGCACGCCGACGGCGTCGGCGGCCTGTGCCGTGGCCGCGGTCAGCGTCAGGGCGCCGAACAAAGCAGACTGCAACGACATGCGAATTCCTCAATCCTGGCAATACGAAACACGCGGATCGCGCGAGCTACCGGCGCGGCGCAGACTCAAAGACGCGCATCGGTGCGGAAAGTTTCCGCGCCGTCGCATGCGCGCAATTTCAGCGGTATCCCCTGGCTCGAGCCGACGGCAAGCGACGGAACTATTTCGCGACGGTAGTCGTTTTCGCGGCGGCCGCATGCAGGCCTTCGATGTAGGACGCCAGCGCGGCGATCTCGTCGTCGCTCAGGGCTTGGCGACGGCCGGCATGATCTTGGCGCGATCGTCGTCGCCCCAGGTCTTGCCGTCGCGCCAGTCCTTGAGTTTCGCGGTGACGTAATCGGCATACTGGCCGGCGAGCTGCGGATAGCCCGCGCCGGGATTGCCGCGACCGTCCGGACCGTGGCAGGCCATGCAGGCCGGCACGCCGATCCTTGCCGTCGCCGCCGCGATAAAGCGCCTGGCCGCGTGCGACCAGCTTGCCGTCGGCTACGCCCGGCAACGAGGTCTTGCTGGCGAAATAGGCGCCGATGTCGTGCATGTCCTGCGGCTCAAGATTGCCGACGAAGCCCATCATCACCGCGTTCTGCGCGCTTGCGCGTCTTGAACAGCTCGATCTGGCGGACGATGTAGTCCTCGTGCTGGCCGGCCAGTTTCGGATACTGCGACGATCGGTCGGATTGCCGTCCATGCCGTGGCAGGCGCCGCAGGTGGCGGCCTTGGCCTGGCCGGCCTTGGCGTCGCCCGGCTTGCCGCAGGCGCGTCTGCGGCGCGTGCCGACCGGCGTGCGGCGAGCAGACTGGCGCCGGCTCGACGGGCGGGCGAATGGCCACTGCAGATCCGCGGCGATCAGCACGACAACGCAATCACTGCCGAAAACTCATACACTTCACTCCAGGTTGCCGCAATTGCGCGCGCTGCTGCGGCGCGGACGCAAGCGCACAAATTATCCCAGTCGCCCGGCGGACGGTCAAACTATTCAAGAAACGCTAGCGATGCACGCATGAAAACCAATCCGTTCCGCGCACGCGCAATTCGTCCTCAGCGCGCACCGACTGCGCCAGCTGCCGGCCGACACCGGCGCCGAGATCGCGTTTGCCGGGCGCTCGAACGCGGGCAAATCCAGCGCGCTGAACGCGATCTGCGATCAGACGGGTCTTGCGCGCACGTCGAAAACGCCGGGCCGCACGCAGTTGCTCATCGTGTTTCGTCGCTCGACGACGCGCATCGCCTGATCGATCTGCCCGGCTACGGCTACGCGAAAGTCCCCGAAAAGATGCGCGAGCACTGGCGCGCAGTGATCGACGCGTATCTGCGCGAGCGCGAATCGCTGCGCGGCGTCGTGCTGATCATGGACGCGCGCCATCCGCTCAAGGAATTCGATCGGCAGATGCTGGCCTTCTGCCGCGACATCGGGCGCGACTGCCATGTCTTGCTGACCAAGGCCGACAAGCTCTCGCGCGGCGAAGCGGCGCGCACGCTGGCGCCGTGCGCAAGGAACTCGCCGCGTTGCGGTCCGAATGCCAGCGCGCAGTTGTTCTCGTCGCTGGAAAAACCGGAGTCGACGAGGCGCGCGCGTGCCTGATCGGCTCTTGCCGGGCCGTGCGTGACGTCGCCGGGCATCGCGTCCGCCACGGACTCTGGATTCACGGCGTCGCCGCCTTATTAGCGACTGCGTCGAAGCGCCGGCGTCGCCGCGCCGTCGATCGGGCTGCCTCTTTCAACCGCCGCAGCGATGGCCCCATAGTCCGCGAACCGCCACGTCGAGGACAGACTCGTGTCCGGACCCAGCGCCGTCAAGGAAACGCCGATCGACCGAGCCGCGACGCAGCTCGTCGAATACATCGCCGTCGGGCGCGCGCGCCGCGGCCGACTGGAATATCGGCACCGAGCACGAGAAGTTCGGCTTCCGCCTCGACGATCTGCGTCCGCCGACCTATGAAGGCGAGCGCGGCATCGGCGCGCTGCTCGAGGGCACTGACGCGCTTCGGCTGGGCGCCGGTCGAGGAGAACGGCAACCTCATCGCGCTCACGCGCGGCGACGCCTCGATCACGCTCGAGCCGGCCGGCCAGCTCGAACTTTCCGGCGGCCAGCTCGATACGATCCACGACACCTGCTGCGAAGTCACCCGACATCTGCAAGGAAGTGAAAACGGTCGCCGACGAATTGCGGCTCGGCTTTCTCGGCATGGGCTTCCAGCCGAAATGGCGGCGCGACGACATGCCGTGGATGCCCAAGGGCCGCTACGCGATCATGCGCCGCTACATGCCGCAGGTCGGCACGCTCGGCCTCGACATGATGACGCGCACCTGCACCGTGCAGGTCAATCTCGACTTCGCCAACGAAGCCGACATGGTGAAGAAATTCCGCGTCGTCGCTCGCGCTGCAGCCGATCGCGACCGCGCTGTTCGCCGATTCGCCGTTCACCGAAGGCAAGCCGAACGGTTACCTGAGCTATCGCTCGCACATCTGGACCGACACCGATCCGGACCGCACCGGCATGCTCGATTTCGTCTTCGAGGACGGCTTCGGTTTCGAGCGCTATGTCGATTACCTGCTCGATGTGCCGATGTACTTCAGCTACCGCGATGGCAAGTACATCGATCTCGCCGGCAAATCGTTCCGCGATTTCCTCGCCGGCAAATTGCCCGAGCTGCCCGGCGCGAAGCCGACGCTGAAGGACTGGGCCGATCACATGACCACGGCGTTCCCCGAAGTGCGCCTGAAGAAATATCTGGAGATGCGCGGCGCCGACGGCGGCCCGTGGAATCGCCTGTGCGCGCTGCCCGCGTTCTGGGTCGGCCTGCTCTACGATCAGACCGCGCTCGATGCGGCCTGGGATCTGGTCAAGGATTTCACGCATGGCCGAGCGCCACGCGCTGCGCGACGGCGTGCCGAAGCACGCGCTGAAGCTGCCGTTCCGCAACGGCACGGTGCGCGATCTCGCGCTGAAGCGCGCTGAAAATCGCCGGCCACGGCCTCGCGCGGCGCGCATGCCTCAATCAGCACCGGCGCCAGCGAAGCCGTCTTCCTCGAACCGCTGATCGAATTCGTCGACGCCAACCAGACGCCGGCCGAGCGCAAGCTCGAACTGTTCCACGGCCAGTGGAATGGCAGCGTCGATCCGCTGTTCGCGGAATTCGCCTACTGAAGGGACGATGGCTCCCCGCGCAGCTTCTTAACCAGATTCAATTTCCGCGCCGCGCTGTAAATATTTTGCGCTTCAACGACCACTTCCCGGGAAAGGTCTTGCGCCCAGCAGGCCCCATGCATTGACTAGGTCGTTTGCTATGCTTTGCCACAAATGCCTTCCATGCCGACTCAACGGAATCGGGAGTCCATTTGATCTGGCCCCCTAAAATCTTGGGTCTTGTGCTATCGGCCCACGCCTGCGCGACGACACCATATCGATGCGCAGATCGATATATCTGGGCGCCCCTGCGCAATACCTCGATTGGCAAATGCTCATATCCTTTCCTACCGCACGCCTGCGCTGGAGAAATCCCATGCTCTTGCACGAAAGCTTCCCAAGCCGTGACCAAGGCTTCCGGCGTCCACTTGCTTGTGCTGGCATGGCCCTGCCCCAAAATCTCGCGAACCTTGCGAGTTCCGCCCAGCCATCGGTTGATGTAAACAGCCATCGTGTTGTAGGCCTCGCCGGCACGATCTGCATAGCGACCGCGCTTTCTGAGCCACTGTTCGTTCGGGAACAGGCCATCGGGCTGCCTTGCTGCGATCTGCCGACAGCTTTCGATCAGCTCGTCACTTGAAGACCAATGTGCCGTTTCGATGAGCTTGTCGGTCGGCTTGTCGAATATGAACGGTGCGATGCGCCCGATGTAAGGCTCCAAAATATCTTCCAGTCGCTTTTCGACAAGACAATCGGTGAATTCGATTCCGAGGAATTTGGGGTCGCCTTCGCGCCATGCTTCTTTTTTGTGGCGAGTATTCGTGTACCTGCCCCCGGCTAGATAGTCCATATTTCCCCAAATCTCCACATCGATCCATTCACCATTCGGATTGAGGAAATGCAGATCGTATTTGTTGTGCCCGGCATGCTCCGGGTTCAGGGCTGCATAACCTTCGCCGCGCTTGTGCTGAATGCCCCGCGCATACAGGAAATCCGACAAGCAACATTCGGGTTGGCTACGCCAACGCATTCCGTTGCGCGATTGCCGAAAGTGGGATGATTTGAAGCTGTTGACTTCGGTTCGCAGTTTTTCGTACGTGTGGCCGTGATTAAAAATCGCAGCGGCCAATCCGTTATTGTTCTTTCGGAGCCATGTCAAAGTTGGCAGGTTGCCGTCGTGTTCCTCGGCCACTTGTTTGGCGACTTTTACGATCTGCTCCCATGACCATTCCGGCTTGAATTGGCCACGGTAGAAGCGATGCTTCTTGCTCCATTCTTCAACACTTTCAGTGATCCCTAGTTCGACAAATAAAATGGTGCGATTTATCTTATGGTAGATCAGCGCATCGTATATCTTGTGCTTCATCAAGAACGGCTTGGATAGCGCTTTTGGGCCATGTTCGGAATAAAACTGCTTGATTCTTCCCAGAAGTGCACGGCGCCTCTCTGCACGTTTTTCTTCAACCGAAGGAGGCGGCATCAACATGAATTTAGCCTCTTGATAAGCCCAAACAAAAACTCTGGTCAGGCTACCACTTCTCAGTAGGTGAGGAGCTTGATCTTGCCGTGGCGTGCGGCGCGGCGATCGAAGCTGACGGTATGCTCGCAGCCCAATGATGCATTGATCAGCGCAATCAATGCGTCGGAAAAATCGATGCCATTGCGGTACGCCTCCAGTGCACGCCAATTCAGATCGTGCGACTCAAGGCGAATGCGATCGATCTCAAACAAGCGCTGCAAGGTTGCCGCGATTTGTTCGCGTGCGTAGCCGTAGCCGCTTTCCAGAACCCAGACCAATTCGCACAGTACGACGCGATTGATGAAGCCGGGAGTGGCTTTGCCGAGCACGTGCTCGACAAAGTGCGTGGCCGCGCGCGCCTGCGCGGGTTCGTCCTGCACGATATAGCGGACGAGGATATTCGTGTCGATGCCGATCATCTGGTTATTGGCGTGCCGCGCGCTTGCGGATCACAGCGTCTATAGCCGCGAGCGACAAGGGTTTCGCAGGCTTGGGCAGGAAGCCCCTCAGGTCCGTCACCTTGCGCGTGGCCGCGCGTAACTCGACCGTATTTTCGCGAACCGTGAATTCGATCCGGTCGCCGGGCTGCAGATCGAGATAGTCCCGGATTTCTTTCGGGATCGTTGTCTGGCCCTTGCTGGTCAAGGTTGCAGTGCTCATGTCAATCCTTACCTAAAGAAAGTTTCCTTACTTTAGCATAAGGAAATTCAATTGTTGCGATTAAGTGTGACCACAACGACAAGTGGTCTCCGATGGCGAATCAAGTTGGCGAAGGAATTCGCCAGCGTGGGCCCGGCAACCCTTGGATCGAAAAAAATAGCAGGCGAAAATGGATTCCGTGAAATCATCCAATTTGACTGTTGTTGTCTATCACCAGTCGCTACTATCGCCAAGCTTTCACGACTATCGGAGCGGCTGATGATTCGACTCGGGGACTCGTGCGCTCTATTTACCTCTGACGGTCCGAGCAGGGATTGATGTCGCGCACCCGCTCGTTCGTTCTGGTCGTCTTGGCGATGACCGCCTTCGCGGGCAATTCGCTGCTTTGCCGCATCGCGCTCACGGCCACGCGTATCGATGCAGCGACATTCACCAGCGGGCGCATCCTCTCCGGCGCCATCGTGCTGTGGCTGATCGTGCGTCTGCGCGGTGGCGCAGCCGTTGATGCGGGAAGCTGGCGTTCCGCGCTCGCGCTGTTCGCGTATGCCTGCGCGTTTTCGTTCGCGTATACGAGTCTGCCGGCCGGCACCGGCGCCTTGCTGTTGTTCGGCGCGGTGCAGGCGACGATGATCGGCTTCGGTCTGTATAGCGGTGAGGGTCTGCAGCCACGCCAGATCGGCGGACTGACGCTGGCATTCGCCGGCCTCGTTGCGCTGCTTCTGCCGGGGATTTCTGCGCCGCCGCTGGCGGGTTCGATCCTGATGCTCGGCGCGGGACTGGCCTGGGGCGTTTATTCGCTGCGCGGCAAGAATGCCGGCGAGCCGCTGCGCGCGACCGCCGGAAATTTCATCAAGGCGGTGCCGTTTGCGCTGGCGCTGAGCCTGATCGCGCTGTCGTGGATGTCGCCGGACCCCACCGGCATCTGCTACGCCATCGCCTCGGGTGCGCTGACCTCCGGCCTGGGCTATGCGATCTGGTACGCGGCGTTACCGGGACTGCAGGCCACGCACGCCGCGACGGTCCAGCTCAGCGTGCCGGTGATCGCCGCGATCGGCGGCATCGTCTTTCTCGATGAGCACCTCAGCTTGCGCCTGCTGATTGCCGCGGCGGCGATTCTCGGCGGTATCGCGCTGGTGGTTCTGGGACGCCAACGCGCCGCCTAGCCGGGCATCGCGGCGCTTTTGGCGGGCAGCGCCGAGCGGGCTACTTTTTCTTCCTTGCCGCTTCCTTCAGCCCGCGCTCGATCAGCAGCGGCTCGACGCTGGGACCGCGCCCGCGGAACGTGCGATAGGCCACGTCGAGATCCTCGCTGTTGCCGCGCGAAAGGATCATGTCGCGGAAACGCTGGCCGTTCTCGCGCGTCATGCCGCCGTGTTCCTTGAACCAGTAGAACGCATCGTCGCGCAGCACCGCGGTCCACAGATAGGCGTAGTAACCCGCGGCGTAGCCGCTGCCCCAGATGTGGGCGAAGTAGCTCGAGCGGTAGCGCGGCGGCATCAGCGCGTAGTTGATGTGATAGCGCCTGAGCGCGGCGCGCTCGAAGGCGTCGACGTCGTCGCGCTGGGTCATGCTCTGCGGCAGGGTGTGCCAGGCCATGTCGAGCAGCGCGGCGCCGAGATATTCGGTCGTCGCGAAGCCCTGGCCGTAGGTACCGGCGGCCTTGATCTTCGCGACCAGCGCGGCGGGCATCGGCGCGCCGGTCTTGTAGTGTCTCGCGTAGTTGGCGAACACGCTCGGTTCGTCGGCCCAGTGCTCGTTGAACTGCGAGGGGAACTCGACGAAGTCGCGCGGCACGCTGGTGCCCGCGAGCAGCGGATATTTCACGTTCGAGAACATGCCGTGCAGCGCATGGCCGAACTCGTGGAACATCGTGATCACGTCATCGTGACTGATCAGCGCCGGCTGGCCCGGCGCGGGCTTGGTGAAGTTGGAGACGTTGAACACGACCGGCTTGGTGCCGAGCAGACCGGACTGGTCGACGAACGAACCCATCCAGGCGCCGCCGGCCTTGTTGTCGCGCTTGAAGTAGTCGGCGTAGAACAGCGCGAGCGAGTTGCCGTCCTTGTCGAACACCTCGAACACGCGCACGTCGGGCTGATAGACCGGAATGTCGTGGCGTTCCTTGAAGGTGATGCCGTAGAGCTTGTTGGCGGCGAAGAACACGCCGTCCTGCAGCACGCTTGTCGAGCTCGAAGTACTGCTTGATCTCGTTCTCGTCGAGATGGTAGTTCGTCTTCTTCACCTGCTCGGAGTAGTACTGCCAGTCCCACGGCGCGAGCTTGACGTGATCCTTGCTGGCGAGCTTCTGCATCGCCGCGGCTTCGCCCTTGGCCTTGGCGATGGCGGCGGGCACCATGTCGGTCATCAGCTTGATCGCGCGCGCCGGGCGTCTTCGCCATCTGATCTTCGAGGACGTAGGCGGCGTAGGTCTTGAAGGCCGAGCAGCTTGCGCCTTCTCGGCGCGCAGTTCGGCGAGGCGCGGAATCGTCGTGCGCGTGTCGTTGTCGTCGCCGTGCTCGGTGCGGTCGATCGACGCATTGAACAGCTTTTCGCGCACATCGCGGATCTGGAGCGAGGCCTGCGCCGGCTGCTGCGTCGTGTTCTGCAGCGCGACCACCCATTTGCCGTCGAGCTTGCGCGCCTTGGCCGCTTCCGCCGCGGCGGCGATGTCGGCGTCGCTGAAGCCGGCCAGTGCGTCGGTATTGTCGAACTACGAGCGCGCGCGGCTTTTGTGCCGGCGAGCAGTTTGCTGCGGAACGTCGTGCTCAGCGACGACAGCTCCTTGTTCAGGTCGCGCAGCGTGCGCCTGGTCGGCAGGCGACAGCTCCGCGCCCGCGCGCACGAAGTTGCGGTAGTAGCGCTCGACCAGGCGCTTCGACTCGGCGTCGAGGCCGAGCGTGTCGCGTTGCGCATACAGCGCCTTCACGCGCGCGAACAGTTTGCGGATTGAGATAGATCGCGTCGTGGTGCGCGGCGAGTTTCGGCGCGTCTTCCTCCTGCACCTTCTGCAGCGTGTCGTTGGTGTTCGACTGGGCCAGGGCGAAGAACACCTTGCCGACGCGCTGTCAGCAACGCACCGCTGCGTTCCATCGCGACGATCGTGTTGTCGAAGGTCGGCGCGTCGGCTTGATTGGCGATCTTGTCGACTCTCGGCGAGTTGCTGCTTCATGCCCTCTTCGAGCGCCGGCTCGAAGTCGCTGTCCTTGATCTTGTCGAACGGCGGCGCCTGAAACGGCAAGGTACTTGGGCTGAAAAACGGATTTACGGCGACCGGCGCAGCGGCTTGCGGCTTCGGCGCGTGCGGCTTTCTTCGGCGTCGCGGCGCAGGCGGCAAGCGTCAGGCCGACGGCAAGCAACAGGATATCCGACTACGAAGCATGCTCGATGCCCTCCGACAGATACTGAAAAGCGAACCGGCCGCTGGCGAGGCGACGGTTCGCAGGGGACGCGCGTGCCTATTTGGTCTTGCCGCTCTATCGGCTTCAAACCGCGCACTTCGAGCAACGGTTCCACGCTCGGGTCGCGGCCGCGGAAGGCGCGATACATCGCGTCCATTTCCTCGGTGCTGCCGCGCGAAAGGATCATGTCGCGGAAACGCTGGCCGTTCTCGCGCGTCATGCCGCCGTGTTCCTTGAACCAGTAGAACGCGTCGTCGCGCAGCACGGCGGTCCACAGATAGGCGTAATAGCTGGCGTCGTAGCCATTGCCCCAGATATGCAGGAAGTAGCTGGAGTGGTAACGCGGCGGGACCAGCGGATAATCGACGTGGTAGCGCTTGAGCGCCGCGGTCTCGAAGTCGTCGACATCCTGCTACGGCGCGTCGGCGGGCAGCGCGTACCAGGCCTGATCGAGCAGCATCGCCGCGAGCGCCTCGGTCGTGTCGAAACCCTGCCCGTAGGTTCCCAGCTTCCTGAGCTTGGCGACCAGTTCGGCCGGCATCGGCGCGTCGGTCTTGTAGTGTTTGGCGTAGTTGGCGAACACGCTCGGTTCGTCGGCCCAGTGCTCGTTGAATTGCGACGGGAACTCGACGAAATCGCGCGGCGTGTTGGTACCGGCCAGCAGCGGATATTTCACGTTCGAGAACATGCCGTGCAGGGCATGACCGAATTCATGGAACATCGTGATCACGTCGTCATGGCTGATCAGTGCCGGCTCGCCCGGCGCCGGTTTGGTGAAGTTGCAGACGTTGTAGATCACCGGATGCGTGCCGAGCAGGCCGCTCTGGTCGACGAAGCTGTCCATCCAGGCGCCGCCGGCCTTGTTGTCGCGCTTGAAATAATCGGTGTAGAACAGTGCCAGCGATTGCCGTCGGCATCGAACACCTCGTACACGCGCACGTCGGGCTGGTACACCGGCAGGTCGAAGCGTTGCTTGAAGGTGATGCCGTAGAGTTTGTTGGCGGCAAAGAACACGCCGTCGTGCAGCACGCGGTCGAGGACGAAGTATTGCTTGACCTCGTTTTCGTCGATCTTGAACTGGTTCTTCTTCACCTGCTCGGAATAGAACTGCCAGTCCCACGGCGCCAGCTTGAAGCCGCCCTTGCGCTTGTTGATCAGCGCCTGCATTTGCGCGGCTTCGCGCCTGGCCTTGGCCAGCGCCGCCGGCACCATGTCGGTCATCAGTTTGATCGCGCGTTGCGGCGTCCTCGCCATCTGGTCGGCCAGCCGGTAGGCCGCCCAATCCGGATAGCCGAGCAGCTTGGCCTTCTGCGCGCGCAGCTGGGCCAGGCGCTGGATGGTGGCGCGCGTGTCGTCCGCGTCGCCGTGTTCGGCGCGCTCGACCGAGGCTTCGAACAGCTTCTTGCGCGTGGCGCGATCGGTCAGCGAGGTCTGCGCCGGCTGCTGCGTCGTGTTCTGCAGCGCGATGACCCATTTGCCCTCGAGCTTGCGCGCCGCTGCATTTTGCGCGGCGGCGGCGATGTCGCCCGCGCTCAATCCGGCGAGCGCATCCTGGTTGTCGACGACCAGCGCGTTGTCCTTGGCCGCGGCGAGCAATTTATTGCCGAACGTGGTGGCCAGCGTGGACTCTTCGGTGTTTAACGCGCGCAGCGTGGCCTGGTTGGCCGCGGTGAGTTGCGCGCCGGCACGCACGAATTTGCTGGTAGTAACGCTCGCTGAGAAATTTCGACGGCGCATCGAGGCTGTCGCGATGATCGTAGATCGACTTCACGCGCGCGAACAGTTGCGGGTTGAGAAATATCGCGTCGTCGTGCGCGGCGCGCTTGGGCGCTTCCTCCGCCTGGACCTTCTGCAATGTGGCGTCGGTATTGGCCTGGGCGACCGCGTCGAAAATCTTGGTCGCGCGGATATACAGCGCACCGGAGCGCTCCATGGCGACGATGGTGTTGTCGAAGGTCGGCGCGGCGGCATTGTTCGCGATCTTGTCGATCTCGGCCAGATGCTGCTTGATGCCTTCCTCGATCGCCGGCTGGTAATCGGCATCCGTGATCTTGTCGAAAGGCGGCGCCTGATATTGCAGGGTGCTTGCGCTGAACAGCGGATTGGTGACGACCGGCGCAGCGGCGGCGACTTTCACCGGTTTCACCGGTTCGGGTTTCTGCGGCGCTTGCGCGCAGGCGGCGAGAACGACGGTCATGGCGAGAAGCAGGGGGCGGATACGTAGCATGTAGGGAATTCCTCGATCGGAGATTCACTGGGCAAGGCCGCCCACGCACAAGCCGCGCCGGCGCTGGACGAACCAACAGAATAGCGGTGCGGTGTTGCGCCGGGCATGTGCCGTTTGGCCTATTTGCCTGGGCGGCCGCCGGGATCAGACCGCGTGCACGTCGCGCAAGGTCCAGTGTGCGCCAATCAGCAGGCCGAGGCGATGCTTGAGCAGCGCATACGACAATGAAGTCGTCACCTTGGCGTTGGTGTGCAGATCGGCTTGCTGCGCGACCACGCTGGCCTGCGGATCGCAGGCGCCGAGGCCGTCGTCGGCCGCATCCGGATCGGACTGCATCGCCCGCCAGCGCTGCATCAGCGATGGCTCGCGCAAGGCCGCTTGCAGTTCGCCGGCGAAACTTTCTGCGGAGGCGCCGGTGAACGACAGCGCCTGAATCTTGCCGCGCGCCTGGGCCAGATCGGGAATGACCAGGTAGAAACACTGATTGATGGCCGTCATCAACAACTCCGCAGCAAAGTGGAATGCGCAGTTTACCAGTTTGCCGATCGCAGTCAGGATCCCGCTGCTGGCGGGAGCGCGTTAGCGGCCGCGTCGCAACGCGGACAGCGCCACCCCGAGATGCGCTGCGAGCGCGGACGGGTCCGCCGCTTGCACATTGGGCAGCACGCCGAGGCATGGCGCGGGCAGGTGCGCGCGCAAGGTGGCGAGATTGTCGTCGCGGCGCAGCATGTCCGCATCGACGCAGTTGCCGATCCAGCCCACCAGCTCGCAGCCATCGGCCTTGATCGCGCGTGCGCTGAGCAGCGAATGATTGAGGCAGCCCAGGCGCAGGCCGACGACGAGAATCACCGGCAGGCGCAAAGCCTGCGCCAGTGCGCTTTGCATCAGCGCAGACCCGAGCGGCGCCATCCAGCCACCGACGCCTTCGACGACGGTAAATTGCGACATTGTGGATAATGCGGCAAAGGCAACGCCGATCCGCCCAATCTCGATTTCGACGCCGGTATCGGCGGCGGCCAGGTGCGGTGCGATCGGTTCGGCGAACGCATACGGATTGACCAGAGCGTAGTCCGGGGCATTCGCACTATGCGCAATCAGCAGCTGCGCATCGGCATTGCGCAGCCCCAGCGGCGTCGCTGTGCAGCCGCTGGCGACCGGTTTCATGCCGACCGCGACCACGCCTTGCGCATTCAATGCCGCCAGCAGCGACGCGGCAACCACCGTCTTGCCGATGCCGGTATCGGTGCCGGTGATATAGACGCCGCGATTCACGACGCGGCCGCACCCGGCCCAGGCGCGGCAGCCCGCCGGCCATAGCCGCGTTTCAGCACACGCGCGATCGGTATCATCGCGAGGTAGATCATGCCGGGTACGGGAGTGGTCCACGGGCTCTGTGCAAATGGCAGGAACAGGGCAAGTGCGACCGAGAGGAAGGCGATCGCGCAGAACCAGCAGGTTATGGCCAGGCGCAATCGCGTTGCCAGCACTTCGGCGTCGTCGAGTCCGATCGTCGCACGCAGTTTCAATGCGTGCCGGTAGAGCAGCGCGAGGATGAACCAGATCGCGGCATAACCGAGTCCGAACACGACGAACGCGGCGCGCATCTCGAAATAGCTGTGCAGATCCACCGCTTGATCCATCAGCCAGCCGTTGCTGACTGCCGCAAACATGAGAGCGAACAGCAGGCGCAACGGATAGACATAGACCAGCACGAAGAACACCAGGGTGAGGCTCAGCACCGTCGTGGTCGTATCGTCGATATCGTAGTGCCGGCTCCAGTTGCGATGGCTCAACCAGATGCGTGCGATCAGGGCAAAGCAGACCGCAAAGGTCGGCACGCCACGCAAAGCCTGCAGCATCTCGGGTACCGATTGCGGAACATGTCCGAACGAGATCACCACCATGGTGAGCGCAAACGCAAACGAGGCGTCGACGAAGCCTTCGAGCCGGGTCGGCTCGTGGCGGCGGACGCGCATCGCGCTGTCGAGCGTTGGCGGATTCGGCATCTGATCGGGGATCGTGTTGAAATCCGGTGCAGCATAGGTGCTGTGCTACTCAAAGCAAAGCCGCTGCGCTGCGCTAGAATAGGCCGATTCAATCCGGGACCGGGCATGTTCACCGCCAGCGCATTGCGCGCAACCGACAAGGCCGAGCAGTACGCCGAGCTTGCCGAACAGGCACGTGGTCTGCTGCACGGCGAACGCGACCGCATCGCCAATGCGGCGAATCTGTGCGCGCTGGTCTACGCTGCGCTGCCCGATCTCAACTGGACCGGCTTCTACTTTTTCGATGGTCGCGAACTCGTGGTCGGCCCGTTTCAGGGCAAACCCGCCTGTGTGCGCATCGCGCTCGGCAACGGCGTGTGCGGTGCGGCCGCGGTCGAACGGCGCACCCAGCTCGTGCGCGATGTAAATGCGTTTCCCGGACATATCGCCTGCGATGCGGCATCGCGTTCGGAAATCGTCGTGCCGTTGTTTGTCGGCGATACGCTGCTCGGAGTGTTCGATGTCGACAGCCCGCTGCCCGCGCGCTTCGACGACGACGACCGTGCCGGCATGGAACTTGTGGCAAAAATATACCTGGATTCGCTGCGCGGCGATTGATCGCCGCCCTGGAGAGCAGATGATGGACAAGACGGCCACGGACAAGAAAATCCGCAACGTCGGCCCGAAATCGGCCGCATGGCTGCGTCAGGTCGGCGTGCGCACGCAGGACGATCTCGCGCGGCTGGGCGCGGTCGAGGCGTTCATGAAGGTCAAGCGCGCCGGCTTCCGGCCGAGCCTGAATCTGCTCTACGCGCTCGAAGGCGCGCTCGCCAATTGCCATTGGGCCGATCTGCCCGGCGAGCGCAAAAGCGCGCTGCTGGTTGCGGCCGAATCGGCGGAGGCGGCCAATCCGATCAAGACGCGCTGGCAGAAACAGGTCGAACGCAGCGAACGCGGCGGCGATTCGCGCACACGCGACAGCCGCGACTCCGACACCGCTGCAGCGGGATTGCTCGACGATGCGGATGGCGCGGGCGACGGCGATGGCGATGGCGCGGGGAATCGTTTCGAGTAGCGATCAGGCCACTTCGGCCGCTTCGACATAGGTCGGGTCCGCCAGTTCGCGCTGCAGGGTTTCGCTGTCGAGTTCTTTCTCCCATTTCGACACGACGATGGCGGCCACGCCGTTGCCGATGAAGTTGGGCCGCTTTGACGACCTGCGTCGTGAATCGAACGGCCCGGCTGGCGCACGTCAACAGCCCGTTTCGGCCATCAGCAGCCGTCGAGTTCGTCGCGCAGTTCCTGCTGGCGCGGCTCGAGCTTGGCGCGATCGTCCTTGAACGCGTTGCGCAATTTCTTGTCGACCGCGTCGAGCTCGCCGCGCAGGTAAGTGCAGGTCTGATCGGCGCTTGCCGGCGCGCAGGCGTCGCGCACCTCGACGTAATCGCCGGCTATCGTGTTGCGCCCACCGGCGGTCGGCGCCTTGTTCGCGCCCGGGCCGTAGACCTCGGCCAGGCTTTTCGGCGGATAGCCAAGGATGCCGGCCGGAACCAGGCGGCTGGGCGGCGAGCCATTCTGGCTGATGTAGCTCGAACCGTCTTCCGCGCGCACACACATCCACAGCGCGGGCAGCGGTTTGCGCGGTGGCGGCGGCTCGGGCGGCGGCGGAGCTGGCGCCGGCACAGCGGCGACCGGCGGCGCGACCGCCGGCGGAGGTGGTGGCGGTTCGCCGACGTCGATCGCCGTCTCGTGCTGGCCCTTCGCACAAGGCTTGTCCTGGAAAGCAATATCGCCGTGCGCAGTTGTACATTTGTACACAATACGCGCTGCCGCATCGCGCGCGGCGAATGCGGCGAGCAGGGCGGCGGCAACGAGCAGGCGCGACGGCATCGGGGTGATTCTACGCGCAGCGGCGTTGGTGTCGCATGTGCCGGTCAATGCTCGAATTCGGCATGGAAATAACCATGGTCCCGGCGCACGCGGATCGGCGCCGCGTACTGCTCACTGAGCACGGCCGAACGCAGCATATCCGCCTTGGCGCCGGCGGCGAATACGCGCCCGTTGCGCAGCAGGATCACATGCTCGATCTCAGGCAGGATTTCCTCCAGATGATGGGTGACCAGGATCAGGGTCGTGCCTGCGCGCGCCAACTGGCGCAGGCTTTCGAGCAAGGTGCGCTGGGCGACGAAATCCAGGCCTGTGGTCGGTTCGTCGAGCAACAGGGCCCCCGGATTGTGCACCAGCGCACGCGCGATCAGCACGCGCCGGGCTTCGCCGGTCGACAGCGTGGCGAAGCGGCGTTGTGCGAGATGTGCGGCGCCGAGGCGTTCAAGCGCGGTGCGCGCCGCAGCACGCATTTGCCCGCTGACATTGTGGTTGAACGACAGCACCTGGCTGGCGAAAAAACCTGAAACCACCGCATCGAGCGCATTGACCAGATCGTCGCCGACCAGACGCTGCTGTAAGTCGCCGGAGACGATACCGATCTGCTTGCGCAACTCGAACACATCCCAGCGCGTGCGCCCGAGCAGGCGGATCGGCGCGGGACGATCCGGCGCCTGCGCGAGCGGGTAGTCGTCGCGATGGATCATGCGCACCAGCGAGGATTTGCCCGAGCCGTTGGGGCCCAGGATCGCCGTGTGCTGGCCCTGCTCGATACGCAGCGACAGGCCGCACAGTATTTCGTTGCCGCCGCGCACGAGACGCGCGTTGTCGAGTTCGAGCAGGGGTACGCGTTCGGTATCGATGGGAGTCATGCTACGTTGATGAAACGACGTGCATTGTATAGGCGCAAAGCTCGTCCTCGAAGATCAGCGCCGGCGTTCGATGCCGAGCGGCAGATTCGCGATGCGCCGGTATTCGGCGCTGTCGAAACGATCCGGATGCGCAATGAAATCGAAATACCAGTGGTCTTGCATTGCGACGATCTTCCTTCAATGCAGGTTCTTGAACGTCTGCGGGTCGAACGCATCGACCGCGACCACTTCGTTGCGCGCGGCTTCGGCGTTCTGCAGCAGGTCGTACTCTGTCCGGGTGATCACGCCTGCTTCAAGGCCCAGCTCGTCGAGCATGTAGCCCGGCGCGCGATCGAGGGTGCCGGCGCGCACCGCGTCGCGCAACTTGGTTTCGATCGGGAGCGCGCGCACGGCCTTGTCGAGCGCGGCTTCGAGCGTGCCCAGGCCGACCTCGGTCGGCGGTGGCACGAAGATATCCTCGGTGAGGTTGATGCGCGCCTCGCGATCTTCGAGGATGTCGCGCGCGACGCGTGCGCCGAGTTTGTCCGACGGCGGACGAAAGCGCGCGCCGAGCGGGAAGATCGCAAGACCGCAGAATCACTGCGGCGATGCGCGTCGGCAGATTTTCGATCACGCCGCGCAGCGCCTCCTGCAGGCGATACAGACATAACTCGACACTCCAGCAGACCAGGTTGTAGTTCGCCGTGGTCTTGGCTTCGTCGTGATAGCGCTTGAGTGCGCTCGATGCGAGATACAGATTGGCGAGCGCATCGGCGAGACGTCCGGAAATTTTCTCGCGCCGCTTGAGCGAACCGCCGAGCGTGCCCATCGCGATGTCCGAGCTGCAACTCGAACGCGGCGGAGAAGCGCGACAGGTGCTGGTAGTAGCGCGCGGTGTCCTGCACCTGCGGTGCGGCGGCGAGGCGGCTGCCGGTCAACGCGAGCAACTTCGCGCGCACGCCATTGCGCACGACCAGATTGACATGCCCGAACAGCGCCGCATCGAACTTCTTCAGATCCTTGTCCGCGACCGCGCTGATTTCCTTCTGCACGAACGGATGGCAGCGGATCGCGCCCTGACCGTAGATGATCATCGAACGCGTGAGGATATTCGCGCCTTCGACGGTGATGCCGATCGGCACCGCGTCCCACGCGCGCGCGAGCGAGTTGCGCGGTCCTTTCTGGATCGCCGAGCCGGCGCGGATATCCATCGCGTCGGTCACCACTTCGCGCATGCCTTCGGTCAGATACGCCTTGGCGATCGCCGACAGCACCGCGGGTTTTTCGCCCGCATCGAGTGCGCCGCAGGTCAGCGTGCGCGTCGCGCTCATCATGTAGGTCTTGCCGGCGATACGCGCGAGCGGTTCCTCGATGCCTTCGAAGCGGCCGATCGGCGTATCGAACTGTTCGCGCACCGTCGCGTACGCGCCGCAAATGCGCGTCATCATCTGCGCGGCGCCGACGCTCAGCGCGGGCAGCGAAATCGAGCGGCCCGCCGCAAGACATTCCATCAGCATGCGCCAGCCCTGGCCGATACCTTCACGGCCACCGATGATGCAGTCGAGCGGCGCGAACACATCGTTGCCGACGATCGGACCGTTCATGAAAGGCACGCCCATCGGATCGTGGCGCATGCCGATTTCGATGCCGGGCAGGCCGGCGGAGATCAACGCGCAGGAAATACCGAGATCGTCCTTGTCGCCGAGCAGGTGATCGCGGATCCTTGATGCGGAAGGCGAGACCGATCAGGGTCGCGACCGGCGCGAGCGTGATGTAGCGTTTCTTCCAGTTCAGGCGCAGGCCGAGCACTTCCTTGCCGTCGACGATGCGTTTCTCGACGACGCCGGTCGACTGCGTCGCGGCCGCATCGGAGCCGGCTTCCGCACCGGTCAGGCCGAAGCATGGCATCTCGTCGCCCTTGGCCAGGCGCGGCAGATAGTACTTGCGTCTGCTCGTCGGTGCCGTAGTGCAGCAGCAGCTCGCCGGGGCCGAGCGAGTTGGGCACCATCACCGTCACCGCGGCGGCGACCGAGCGCGAAGAAATACGCGTGACGACGCGCGAGTGAGCGATCGCGGAGAAACCATGGCCGCCGTATTCCTTCGGGATGATCATGCCGAAGAAGCCGTTGGCCTTGAGAAACGCCCACACGTTCGCCGGCAGATCGCGCAGCTGGTTGATCTGCCAGTCGTCGAGCATCGCGCACAGTTCGGCGACCGGGCCATCGAGAAACGCCTGCTCGTCCGCGCTCAATTTCTGCGGTTGGAAATCGAGCAGCTTTTGCCAGTCGGGTTTGCCGGAAAACAATTCCGCGTCCCACCACACCGTGCCGGCCTCGAGCGCGATGCGCTCGGTTTCGCCGAGGCGCGGCAGCACACGGGCGAAGATCGGCATGACGAAGCGCGTGATCGCGTGGCGCCGGATCGCGGGCACGCCGAACAGCAGGGCGAGCACGACCAGCACGATCACGCAGGTCTCGAACAGCAGTGGCGAGCTCACGCCTGTCGCGCGCCAGCCGATCAGCCAGATGCCGGCGGCGGCGAGCCAGCCGAGAAAGCCACGGCCGAGGAACAGCAGGGCGGCGAGAACGATCAGGGCGAGAAGAAAGGTAACGAGCATGCGCATTCCCGACTGCGGCGAGAAGAGCGAGCATCATCCGCCGCGCCACGCAAAAAGCAAAGCTGCGCTGCGGTGCCAATAGTTCTTTCCCCCGCGTGCGGGGGAAAGTGCCGAAGGGCGAAAGGGGGCAAATCGAATATCGAGGCATTGCGCATTGGCTCGCCCGGAGGTCAAAAGCGCCCCCTTCCGGCTGCGCCACCTTCCCCCGCTTCGCGGAGGAAGGACTCTATGGACTAAACTGGCTCGACGAATCGAGACCTGTCATCCCGCCGATGTGTCGTCATCGGCAACCAAGGCGTCTAACAAAATCTGCTGCGCTCGATAATTTGCGCGCCGGCGGTGCTCCCCGGCCCACGCCAGGGGTGTGGGCGTTCGCTCGCGCGGCTCGCATGCGAGCCAAGCTGCGCTTGCTCACCCTCATGTACTGGCGTGTACACTGCGGTTCTTGCGCTCCGGCGACGCGCAAATTCTCTTCGCTCGCGACGATTTTGTTAGACGCCCCAGCGGAAAACGCAATGAAAGACAAAAAAGAGATCGTGCAAAACTGGCTGCCGCGCTACACCGGCACGCCGCTGGCCGAGTTCGGCGAGCACATCCTGCTGACCAACTTCGGCAACTACGTCGACATGTTCGCCGAGTGGCACGACGTGCCGGTGCACGGCGCGGACCGGCCGATGCCGAATGCGACCGCCGACGGCATCACCCTGATCAACTTCGGCATGGGCAGTCCGAACGCGGCGACGGTGATGGACCTGCTCGGCGCGATCCAGCCGAAAGCCGCGTTGTTTCTGGGCAAGTGCGGCGGCCTCAAGCGCAAGAACGCGATCGGCGATTTCATCCTGCCGATCGCGGCGATCCGCGGCGAAGGCACCTCGAACGACTACCTGCCGCCGCAGGTGCCCGCGCTGCCTGCGTTCCAGTTGCAGCGCGCGGTGTCGACGATGATCCGCGATCTCGGCCACGACTACTGGACCGGCACCGTCTACACCACCAACCGCCGCGTCTGGGAACACGACGAAGGCTTCAAGGACCTGCTGCGGCGCACGCGCAGCATGGCCGTGGACATGGAAACCGCGACCATCTTCGCCGCCGGTTTCGCCAATCACATTCCGTCCGGCGCGCTGCTGCTCGTCTCCGATCAACCGATGATTCCCGAAGGCGTGAAGACCGAAGCCAGCGACAAGTCGGTGACAGCCAACTATCGTCGAGAAGCACATCAAGGTCGGCATCGAAGCCTTGAAGCTGGTGCGTCGTCACGGCCGCAGCGTCAAGCATCTGCGCTTCGAAGTCGAGGACGCCGACGACGACGATCTGAGCGGCGAGCACGAGATCTGATGCGCGCCAGACACGGCGACCGCGCCGCCAAGCGCCATCGCGAGCGGCACAAGAACGAGCGCATCGGCTGGTTGCGCGCGGCCGTGCTCGGCGCGAACGACGGCATCCTGTCGACGGCAGGCCTGGTCATCGGCGTGGCCAGCGCCGAAGCGGCGCGCAGCAGCGTACTGATCGCCGGCGTCGCCGGCCTCGTCGCCGGCGCGCTGTCGATGGCCGCGGGCGAGTACGTATCGGTGAGTTCGCAGGCCGACACCGAGAACGCCGAGCGCGAACTCGAACGCAAGGAACTCGCCACCGATGCGCACGGTGAGCATATCGAATTGGTCAATATCTATATCGGCCGCGGGCTCGACCGTGCGCTCGCCGAGCAGGTTGCCGATCAACTTACCGCGCACGATGCGCTCGGCACGCATCTGCGCGACGAGCTCGGTCTGACCGACGAACAACAGCCGCGACCGCTGCAGGCGGCGTTCACCTCGGCGCTGAGTTTTGCCATCGGTGCGGCCTTGCCCCTGATCGCGGTGCTGCTTGCGCCGCCCACGGACCTGGTATGGCCAGTCGCGATCGCATCGCTGATTTCGCTCGCCATACTCGGCGCCGTCGCCGCACGTACGGGTGGCGCGCCAGTGACGCTCGGCGCGCTGCGCGTGTTGTTCTGGAGTGCGCTGGCGATGGCGGCGACGGCCGCGATCGGAAGTTTGTTTGGGGTGTCGGCCGGCTGACGCCCGGCTGACGCTGCCTGGAGTTCCCCTCTCCCCTTGCGGGAGAGGGTGGCGCGCAACGCCGGGAGAGGGGTCGCTCCCGCCGTCGCTTCTGCTCGTCATTCCCGCGCAAGCGGGACTGCGCAGGCAGGATGCCGGAGCGAACATTCGCGCAGCGAATGGCCCGCAGGGCACGCGGCAGGAGCCGCGTGTAATCCAGTGTCTTAGTCTTGCTTATGTGTCTTAGAAGCAACAGCTTTCACTCGCCTGCGGCGAGCGAGTTACTTTTGGCATGACTCCGGGCGTCCTGCCCGCCGCCGCTCCGCGGCCAGCTTCGCTGTTCGCGCCGCTCCTGCGGCGCATCGCCCAAAAGTAACCAAAAGGCTAGGCGCCTGACGCGGTGTTCTGATTCGCATCGTGCGAATCAGAATCCCCTGCGCTTCTCGGCTGCGGCGGGGTTCGCTTGATGTACATCCGTGTACATTCGCTCACGCGCGCGCATCGTGCGCGCGCCCCTGCGGGCACTAACCGCCGCAGCCTGCGATGCTCGGCACCGCGAAAGGCGCCGTTTGTTCTACTAACCCGTCCATCCATGGACTACGTCGTTGCTGCGCACGGATTGCCTTCAGTTACTTGCCCGAGGCAATGCTGTAAATTTATGCACGTCCGGATTCAACGATTAAGGTCAATGGCCATTGGGAGGGAGGTATGGAAACGGCGAAGATTTCGGCACCTATTTCGGGTGACAAGCTATATCAAATTCGGGCCAGGAAAGTTCTGCCTGTCCTCGTGCGCCAAGCAGAGGCTGGCATTCCAATTTTCTACTCCGCATTGGCAGAAGAGGTAGGGATTCCGAATCCACGAAATCTCAACTACGTGCTTGGTAGCATTGGCACAACTATAGAAAATCTATCTAAGGCATGGAAGCAAAAAATCCCTCCCATCCAATGCTTGGTCGTGAGCAAGAGCACTGGGTTGCCTGGTGAGGGTATCGGCTGGTTTCTGGTGAAGAAAGAAGATTATTCCTCTCTCAATAGACGCCAGCAGCGCGCTATTGTTAAAGCTGAGCTTCAGCGTATCTATTCCTACGCGAAGTGGCGCACTGTTCTATCGGAGTTATCACTCCAGCCGACTAAGTTGGACTTCTCCGCTCAGGTCAAGAAGGCTGCATCATTTGGTGGCGGTGGTGAAAGCGACGCACATTTGCGCCTGAAGAATTACGTGTCAAAGAACCCGGCCTCTGTCGGTTTGCCTAAGAACACACCGGCCGGCGCTACAGAGTTTGCGCTCGCTTCCGGGGACGCTGCCGATGTCCACTTTCAGGACAAAAAGGACTGGGTAGCAGTGGAAGTCAAATCAAGCAATTTCGAACCGATGCAGATATAGCGAGGGGAATCTTTTTCAGTGTGTAAAGTACAAGGCCCCGTACTGAGAGGCTATGCAGCTTTCTTCAGGCCTTCCGCAAAACGCGCGAGCTATCTTGGCCCTTGAAACAAAGCTATCGCCCAAGCTGGTCGCTCTTAAAAATCTTCTCGGTGTTGAGGTCGTCGAATCGGTGCGCGTAAACGGCTGACAGCCTTCCGCCGATAGGTCTGCCCCTTTGTAGTCTCCGCTGGTTGCGGCTGGACTAGAGCGCTGGTGAGCGCAGTCCATGGATGGGACGGGTTAGTACGGAAAAACAGGCGCCTTTCGCGGTGCCGAGCATCGCAGGCTGCGGCGGTTAATGCCCGCAGGGGCGCGACGCAGGATGCGCGCGCAGTGAGCGAACGTTACAGGGATGTGCGTCAAGCGAACCCCGCCGCAGCCGAGAAGCGACAAGGGGATTCCCTGATTCGCACGATGCGAATCAGAACTCCGCGTCGGGCGCCTAGCCTTTTGGTTACTTTTGCGCGATGGCAAAAGTAACTCGCTCGCCGCAGGCGAGTGAAAGCCTTTGCTCTTGTAGCAGAGCACAAAAAAAAGACACTGGATTCCGGCTTTCGCCGGAATGACGAGCGGAAATTCTCGCTGAAGGCGGAGAGCGCGGTAGCACTATTGCGGAACCGAAGAATCAATCTCGCGCGACCACGCGCTGATGCCGCCGGCGACGTTGTATACTTTTTTATAACCCAAGCGCGCGAAACTGCTCCGCAGCGCGTGCGCTGCGGTTGCCGGTGTGACAGAGGAACGCGAGCGGCGCGTCCTTGGGCAGGTCGGCAAGCGACGCGACGCCGTTGTCGAGCGTGCGGAACGGCTGTGTCAGCGCGGCAAGCGCGCGCTCGTCGGCCGGACGCACATCGACCACCGTGATGGCCTCGCCGGCGTCGAGGCGCGCTTGCAGTTCCTGCACGGACAGTTCCTGCACCGCGGCCGGCGCGTTCGGATTGTCGATCGACGAGGCCCGCGCCCTGCATGGTTTCGACCCAGTCGATGCGGATTCCGCGCGCGCGCTGTGCGCTGGCGATGTCCATCAGGATATCGATGCCGTTGGATTCGCTGCGGATCTCGTCGTCGCCGGGTTCGGCCAGATGGAACTGCGGCTGGAAGCGCGCGTCGATGGACAGATGCAGGGCCAGGCCCGCCTCGGCATCGGCCAGTGCGCTGCGGATCGCAGCGGCGGCCTTGTCGGTGATCGTGATGCTCGGCGGCGTGCGATCGGGTTTGGGCAGGCCGAACAGTTCCTGCAATTGTCCACTGTTATACATCGACTGCACGATATCCGAGCCGCCGACCAGTTCGCCCTTGACGTAAAGCTGCGGAATCGTCGGCCAGTTGCCGTACTGCTTGATGCCTTCGCGAATTTCCGCGTCCTGCAACACGTCGACCGTCGCATAGTCCGGCAGCAGTTCGTTGAGCATGCCCGATGCGGCGGCGGAGAAGCCGCACTGCGGCTGCTGCGGATTGCCCTTCATGAACAATACGACGGGATTCTGCTTGAGCAGGGTTTCGATGCGGGTGCGCGTGGTTTCGTTGAGCGGCATGGCAGGTTCCGGCGATCGGCTGTGATGGATCATAGCCGACATGAGGCCGGCTGCCGGGTTATCAATGGCGCGCACGGAGCGCCGCTTCAAAGCGCTGCTGGCAGCCGCGTGCTTATTCGTCGGGCGACCGCGATCGCAAGTGAGGGTCAGTGCGCTGACAGCGCATTCTTCGCGGCGGGCAGGATGACCTCCAGCCAGCGCCGGTACATGGCGACGGACGGATGCAGGCCGTCGTCGACGAGCATGTTCGGCGCGGTGCCGCCGGCGCGCGACAGTGCGGTTACATCGACGTAGTTCACGTGCGACGATGCCGCAATTTGCGCATTTGCCGCATTGTACAAATCGATCTCGTGTGCGATCCGCGCCGCATCGCGCCCACTCTCGCGGCCGAAGCGCGTCATGCCCCAGTCTGGAATCGAGATCACGATCACGCGCTGCGGGCGGTCGCCGGCCAGTTCGATCGCGCGCGCCAGTAACGCACCGAACTCCTCGCGATAGTTGGCGAGGCCGCGGCCGCCGTCTTGATAAGACCTGTACTGATCGTTGACGCCGATCAGTAGCGTGACCAGCGCATACGGCGGATGAAACCTGTCCTGCTGCATCGCGTGGGCGAGTTCGTCCGTGGTCCAGCCGGTTTGCGCGAGGATTTCCGGTGCCTCGATGCCGACATCATGTTGGCGCAACGCGGCGGCCAGCTGCACCGGCCAGCGATCGTGCTCGGCCACACCTTCACCGATCGTGTAGGAATCGCCGAGCGCGAGAAAGCGATGTGGAGCGGGAGTAGGCATGAGGATCGAAGGTGTCTTACTAACGCCGCTGGCCCCCTTCCGGCTGCCGCCACCTTGTACTCGCCATGTCCATATGGCTCGCCCTGTGGGCAGCATTCGCTGCAAACATCGGCAATCCTGCCGATGTTTCCCCGCGCGCGGAGGAAGGATTCCAACCTGCAATGCTTTCGACTTCCCTTCCCCTGCGCAGCGGGGGAAGGTGCCGAAGGCGGAAGGGGGCGCTCTCGACCTTACGCAACCTGCCGCTGCTTCGACTGCACGCACGGCCATGCGCTCGAGCACGCGCTCGATGCGCGCGAACACGTCGCGCATCTGCGCGGCCAGCGGCAGCAGGGTCGTGCGGAAATGGTTGCGCCGGGCATAGTTGAAGCCGTAGCCGGGCACGACCAGCACGCCTTCGCTTTCGAGCAGATCGAGCGCGAATTTTTCGTCGTCGAAGTGTGGCAGCAGAGATCGTGTTGCACGCTCGGGAACGCGTACAGCGCACCGCGCGGCGCGACCACGTCGAGGAAGCGGCTCTGCGCGCAGGCGTCGATCACCGCGCGGCGGGTTTCGTACAGGCGTCCGCCCGGCGCGGTCAGCGGCGAAATCGTGTCGGGGCCGGTCAGCGACGGCACGATCGCCCACTGGCCGGGCACGTTCGCGCACAGGCGCAACGAGGCGAGCAGATCGAGCGCGCGCTCCATTTCGCCCAGCGGCGCCGTGCGCACCGGTCAGCGACAGCCAGCCGACGCGATAGCCGCAGGCGCGCTGCACCTTGGACAGGCCGTCGAAGGTGAGGCAGGGCACATCGCGCGCGAGGCGCGCGAGCGGAATGAATTCGGCGCGGTCGTAAACGATCTCGTCGTAGATTTCGTCGGACAGGATGATCAGGCGGTGGCGCTCGGCGATGCGCACGATCGCTTCAAGCACCGCGCGCGGATAGACCGCGCCGGTCGGATTGTTCGGATTGACCACGACGATCGCGCGCGTGCGCGGCGTGATCGCGCTTCGATTTCGTCGGGATCGGGTACGTGCGCGCTCTCGGCCGGACAGGGGTAGTAGACACGGCGGCCGCCGTTGAGCACGGTCGCCGCGCTCCACAGCGGATAGTCCGGGCTCGGCAGCAGCACTTCGTCGCCGTCGTTGAGCAGCGCGCGCAACGACAGGTCGATCAGTTCGCTGACGCCGTTGCCGATGAACACGCGATCGACATGCGCATCGGGCACGCCGTGTTCGCGCTGCTGCGCAACGATCGCCTCGCGCGCGGGCAGGATGCCTTTCTGATGGCAATAGGTTTCGCTCGACGCCAGATTGGCCTGGATCACCGCGCGCACATGCTCGGGCACGGTGAAACCGAACACGCCCGGATTGCCGATATTGACCTTGACGATCTCGCGTCCGGCGGCTTCGAGTTCGAGCGCGCGCTGCGCGAGCTCGCCGCGGATTTCGTAGCGGACTTCGTTGATCCGGCTGCTGGTTGGCAGCGGCGCGTTGTTGGTGTTCACCGGCATCGGAATGGACATGGGCGGGGCGGGGCCGTTGCGATTGCTGATCGTGGCCGGCCATCCTAGCGAAACAGGGCGCGAATTCAAGCATTTCGCTGACTTTGCGCGGGCCGCGCGTAGAATGGCCGCATGGCAGCGGAGTCGGATGGGGAGCGAAATCTGGGCGCGATCGGCTGGCGCGCGGACGCGCCGCTACCGGCCGCGGCGCATGCGCATTGGCGCCTCGCGCGCGTGGTCGCCCAGCATCGCAGCGCGTATGTGTTGAACGATGGAGCGACGCGCGACGGCCGTGACGATTTCAGCGCGCAGCCGGCGCCGCGCTTCCTGCGCCGCGGCGCCGATCCCGGCTTGCGTCCGGCGGTCGGCGATTTCGTGCTGATCGATCACGCGACGCCAGCGGTGATCCACGCGGTGCTGCCGCGGCGCACGACCCTGAGCCGCGCGGCGGCCGGCGAGCGCTATGCGCGTCAGATCATCGCGACCAATATCGACACCGTTTTCGTGCTGATGGGCCTCGACGGCGATTTCAATCCGCGCCGCATCGAACGTTACCTGCTGCTGATCCAGGGCAGCGGCGCGCGCCCGCTGATCGTGCTGACCAAGGCCGACAAAGTGGAAGAAGCGGCATTGTATACTTCGCTCGATGCGCTGCGCGCGCAGTTGCCGGCGGACATCGAGATACACGCGGTCAACGCCAAGGATGCGGCAAGCATCGCGCCGTTGCTGCGCTACCTGCAACGCGGCGATACCGCGGTGCTGGTCGGATCGTCGGGCGCCGGCAAATCGACCTTGACCAACACGCTGCTCGGTCGCGAACGGCAGACCACCAGCGCGGTGCGCGAACACGACAGCCGCGGCCGCCACACGACCACGCACCGCTCGCTGATCGCGCTGCCGAGCGGCGGCTGCCTGATCGATACGCCAGGCATGCGCGAACTGAAGCTTACCGGCGACGAGGACCTCGCCGCCGCGAGTTTCGCCGATATCGAAACGCTCGCGTTGCAATGCCGGTTCGGCGACTGCACGCACGGCAACGAACCGGGCTGCGCGGTGCGCGCGGCGCTCGAATCCGGCGCGCTCGACCCGGTGCGCTGGGCCAGTTTCAGAAAATTGCGCGACGAACTCGCTGCAGCGAGCGGCTCGCTCGAAGCGCAACTGGAGCGCAAGACGCAGCTGCGCGTCGCCAACAAGGCGCCGGGCAAGCGCCTGATCGACAAGTACGGCAGGCGTTGAACGGTTCAAACGTCTGCCCATGCGGCCCTTGCTGCTGGTGCCCCGGGTCGGGCAGCGATATCTTTGCGTCTGCCGCTTGCGGCGCAAATGAATTCGTGCATGAATCCGATCGACCAAGATTTGCGAGAGCTGGAGCTGGCGCTCAAGCACAACGAGTTTGAACGCGCCGTCGACAGGGCGCAGGTCATCCTCGCCGTCGCGCCGGGACACATCGAGACGACGCGGCTTTTGGCGGCAGGCCTGAGCGGTTGCGGACGTCAGGCCGAAGCCAGCGACCTGTTGTCCACACTCGCCGAGCGTGAACCGGGCAATGCCCTGGTACACAACAGCATGGGCGCGGTGCTGCGTTCGCTCGGCGACATCGACGGCGCGCGTGCGGCGTTTCAGCGCGCCTGCGAACTGGCCCCGCATCTGCCACAAGCCTGGTTCAATTACGCGATCGTGCTGTCGATGCTGGACGAGTCCGACGCGGCGTTGAAGGCGATCGATCGCGTTATCTTTCTCGCACCCGGCTACGAACAGGCGCGCGTGGTGCGCAGCGAAATGCTGCGCAGACAAGGTCGCGTTCAGCAGGCCGGCGCCGAGTACCGCGCAGCGCTGGCCAGGCAGCCTTATTCGCCGGGGTCATGGTTCGGCCTTGCCAATCTTCGGAACATGTCGATGAGCCAGGCGGACGTCGAGGGCATCGAGCGCGCTCTGAGCCATCACCGCGAAGCGAGCGACGCCCGCACCGTGCTGTTGTTCGCGTTCGCCAAGGCGCTCGACGATAACGAGCGCTACGCCGAAGCGTTTGCCGCGCTCGACGAAGCCAACGCGTACGCGCATCGGCAGTTGAATTGGGACGCGGGCGAGTTCAGCGCCTGGCTGGATGCCGTGCTCGATGCCTTCTCGCCGGCGCCTCGGGGTACTGACGTGCGACAAGGCAGAGAGGTTATTTTCATCGTCAGCCTGCCGCGTTCGGGTTCCACCCTCGTCGAGCAGATACTGGCCTCGCATGCGCAGGTCGCCGGCGGCGGCGAGCGCGACGATCTGCGGAACATTATCGAGGAGGAAGATCAGCGCCGTGGCGCCCGCGTGGCAGACTGGGCGCGCGCGGCGACGCCGCAGGAGTGGCAGAAGTTGGGCCAGCGCTATCTCGAAGCGACGGCGCGCCGCTCGCCAGGGGCGTGCGTATCTCGCCGACAAGGCGCTGGCCAACTGGCGCCTGATCGGCCCGGCGCTGGCGATGCTTCCCGATGCCAAAGTGATCGTCTGCAGACGCGATCCAGTCGAAACCGCATTTTCGTGCTATCGGCAGCACTTCAGCCTACACACCCAGGACCACAGCTATGATTTTCACGACCTGGCAGCCTACTGGCGCGATTTCGACCGTGCCTGCAGATGCTGGGAAACGCTGCATCCCGGCCAGGTTTACGATCTCGTCTATGAGGACCTTGTCAGTGACCAGGAAGGCAAGACCAGGGATCTGCTCGCATTCTGCGGACTCGACTTCGATCCGGCCTGCCTGCGCTTCTACATGACCCGACGCAAGGTCGAAAACATCAGTTCCGCGCAGGTGCGCGAGCCACTGCGCAGCGACACCGCCCGCGCGGAAAAATATGGCGCGCTGCTCGATCCGCTGCGCGCCGCGCTCGACCTGCCGGCGTTCTCGGCGCCGCACGTGGCGACGGCGCTGCGCACATGACGGACGCGATCCTCGACCGCCTGGCCGAGCTGGATCGCCGTCTGGTGGTGGCGGTCAAGGGCATCAAATTGCTCGCTGCGCTGAGCTGGCCGGCGTCGACGCAGGCGCAGTTTCTCGATGCATGGCGGCGCGGCAACCCGCAGCTGCCGCACGTGGAATACGAAAGAACCGATTTCTCGCTTACGCGTGAGGAACTCGAAGCAATTTTCCTCGCCGCCGATGCGCAGCATCCGGTCGGCGATTATCTGCGTCGCACCGCGCAATCGTGGCTCTACGCCACCGAGCTGCTCGACGCGGCCGGCACGATGGATATCAGCGAACATTCGGCACGTCTGTTCGGCCGTCCCGGCGACCGCCTGCCCGGCGGCAGCGTGAGCAATCTCGATGCGGCGCGGCATTTCATCGAACTGGCCGACGAACTCGGCCGCGAGATCGGCACCGCCGACGAGACGCAGCGCATCCCGGCCGAGGAGTTGTGCACGGAACTGCAGCAGCGCATCAGCGCGTTTTTCATGCACAACAAGATCACCGTCGAGCTCGACCCGAACCTGATCGCCAAGGCGGCCGCGGGCCCGACGCGCATCCGTCTGCGCGCGGGCACGAGCTTTTCCGAGTACGACCGCCATCAACTCCTCGAGCACGAAGCGTTCGTGCACTCACTGACCGCACTCAACGGGCGCGAGCAGCCGAATCTGAAATCGCTGGCCCTGAATTCGCCGCGCATCACGGCGACCCAGGAAGGCCTGGCGACGTTCGCCGAACTGATGTCCGGTGCGATCGATATCGGCCGCATGAAGCGCATCTCATTGCGCATCCTGGCGATCGACATGGCGCTGAGCGGCGCGGATTTCATCGAGGTGTTCAAGTTCTTCCTCGACTCCGGTCAGAACGAAGCGGACAGTTTCACATCGGCGATGCGCGTATTCCGCGGCGCTCCAACCAGTGGTGGCGCGGCGTTCACCAAGGACGCGGTGTACCTGCACGGGCTGCTGTCGGTGCACACTTTTTTCCGCTGGGCGCTGAAGAATCAGAAGCTCAAACTCTGCCGCAGTCTGTTCGCCGGCAAGATGACCCTGCACGATGTGCTCGCGCTCGAAGCGTATTTCGATTCGGGCTATATCGCTGCGCCGCTGTATATTCCACCGTGGGTGCAGCGCGCGAACGGGCTCGCCGGGACCTTGGCGTTTTCGCTGTTTGCCAATCGCATCCGCCTCGATCGGGTCGAGGCCGAAGATTTGGTACTGGGTGTTTGAGAAGCGCAGGGAATAAGTGAAACTTGGAGGAAACATTAACCCTCGTCATTCCCGCGAAGGCGGGAATCCAGTGTCTTTGCGCTGTGTTTGGAGCCGGTAAAGCGAAAGCCACTGGATTCCCGCCAAGAGCACGCGGGAATGACGAGCTTGGATACGACAATAATCGGGAAGGCCGTTGAACATGTGCAAAAAAATGTTGCCGTTGATTTCGATGTTGATGATGTTTTCCGGAGAAAGTAGCGCCGTGGAATCCACTGCGCAGCTCGCGCAGAGCGTGCTGCCGCAGGTCACGGCCTGGCGCCGCGATATCCACGAGCACCCCGAACTGAGCAATCGCGAAGTGCGTACCTCGAAGATCGTCGCCGATGAATTGAACAAGCTCGGCTACGAGGTGCACACCGGCATCGCTCATACCGGCGTGGTCGGCATACTCAAGGGCGGCAAGCCGGGGCCGAAGCTGGCGATCCGCGCCGACATGGACGCGCTGCCGGTCGTCGAACAGGTCGATCTGCCGTTCGCCTCGAAAGCGAAGGGCGAATATCTCGGCCGTGAAGTCGGCGTCATGCACGCCTGCGGTCACGACGCGCATACGGCGATGCTGCTCGGCCTCGCCGAGATTTTCGCCGGCATGAAAAAAGATCTGCCCGGCCAGATCATGCTGATCTTCCAGCCGGCCGAGGAGGGCGCACCGCCGGGCGAAGTCGGCGGCGCTTCGCTGATGGTCAAGGACGGCGTGTTCAAGGACTTCAAGCCCGACGCGATCTTCGGCATGCATGTGGTCAGCTCGCTCAATGTCGGCATCGTCGGCGTGCGCGCGGGCGGCACGATGGCCAGCTCGGATACGTTCCGCATCACCGTGCACGGCCGGCAGAGCCACGGCGCGATGCCGTGGAAAGGCATCGACCCGATCGTCACCGCAGCCGAGATCGTGATCGACGCGCAGACCATCGTCAGCCGTCAGCTCGACATCAACAAGCAGCCCGCCGTGCTCACCTTCGGCACGTTCAACGGCGGCCAGCGCTTCAATATCGTGCCGGAAACGGCCGAGCTGTCCGGCACGATCCGCACCTTCGACGAAGGCATGCGCAAGCAGATCATGGACAGCCTGCGGAATATCGCCGAGCACATTGCCGCGGCGAATGGCGCGACCGTCGATGCGCAGATTCCGGCCGGCGACAGCACCAACCCGGTCAACTACAACGATCCGGCACTCACCACGCGCGTGCGTGCGAGCCTTGAGAAAGCGCTGGGCAAGGACAAGGTGATCGAATCCGAGCGCTGGACCGCGTCGGAGGATTTTCCGTATTTCGGCATCGGCGCGCACGCGCCGGCGGTATACTTTTTCGTCGGCGCGACGCCGGCAGGGCGAGGACGCCGCAGACTGCACCGACCAACCACTCGCCGAAATTCTTCCTCGACGAAGGCGCGCTCGCGATCGGCACGACGGCGATGCTGCAGGCGAGTCTGGATTATCTCGGTTATGCGCCGTAGCGGTGCGCTGTATGCCGCGCTCGCAGCTTGATCGGGCGCGGCAGGAGTCGGCCAGTGCCCGGTCGCAAACGCGGCGTCGCTTCGGCCTCGGCGCGACCGGCGCGCTCGCCAGCGGCACATCACGATCATCCGCGCCTTGATCCATCTCTGGCGCAATTTCCGAATTCGCAATCCGCCCAAGGAAATCACCATGCCCGCTTTTTCCGGCAAGTCAATCGCCGCACTGCTGATCAGCGCGCTGCTTGCCAGCGCACTTCCGCTGCACGCCGAGTCGGCGCCCGCGCATGCCGACACAACTCGCCCCACGGCCAAGGCGGAGAAAATCTTCGAGCACACATGGGCGCTGAATGGCCTTGTGCCGGTGCACGTGGACGAGCGCGACGGGCGCATCCTCGTCACCTTGCCGGTCGCGCCGAGCGAAGGCATCTCGGCGCGCTTTCTCTATTCCACGTCGCTGCGCACCGGACTCGGCGCCGCGCCGACGTTTCTCGACCGCGGCCGGGTCGGCCAGACGCAGGTGATCGCGTTCCGCCGTTACGGCAAGAAGATCGCCGCAGTGTTCGAGAACCCGCGTTTTCGCGCCGCCGGCAGTGGCGACTCGGCCAGCCCGGACTTCGCCACCTCGATTGTCTGGATGGGCGATATCGCGGCGACGTTGCCGGATGGCCGGATCGTCGTGGACCTGTCCGGCTTTCTCACCGCCGATACGCTGGGGATCGCGACATCGCTCGATCAGAGCGCCGACACATTCGGCGTGGGCGCCGGAACCGGAGCCGGCAAGGGCTTCGCGCTCGACGCCAAACTCAGCGCCGCCGATGCCGCATCGGTGAAACTGTTCCCGGACAACCTCGAAATCGACGCGGTGCAAACCTATGCGTCGAAATCGCCGGGCGACGAAGTCGCCAACATCGCACCCGACGCCAACCAGATCAGCTTCACCGTGCATCACAGTTTCGTGCGCCTGCCGGGACCGGGTTTCCATCCACGCCGTTTCGATCCGCGCATCGGCGGCTTCTCCACGCAGGTGGTGGATTTCAACGAACCCCTCGGTAGTGATGTCGTGCGCGATTACGCCAACCGCTTCCGGCTGGACAAGATCGATCCGGCCGCGCCACGTTCCAAGGTGCGCAAGCCGATCGTCTACTACGTCGATCGCAATGCGCCCGAACCGATCCGCTCCGCGCTGATGCAAGGCATCGGCTGGTGGAGCAAGGCATTCGATGCGGCCGGCTACATCGATGCGTTCCAGGTCAAGCTGCTGCCTGCCGATATCGATCCGATGGACGTGCGCTACAACGTCGTCAATTGGGTGGACCGCGCCACGCGCGGCTGGTCGTACGGCCAGGAGATCGTCGATCCGCGCAGCGGCGAGATCGTCAAGGGCATGGTCGTGATCGGATCGCTGCGCGTGCGCCAGGACATCCAGATCTTCGAAGGTCTGGTCGGCGCCGACAAGATCGGCAAAGGCGGACCGAACGATCCCGTACAGGTGGCGCTGGAGCGCATTCGCCAACTCGGCGCACACGAAGTCGGACACACGCTCGGCTTCGCGCACAATTTTGCCGCGAGCACGCAGGATCGTGCGTCGGTAATGGATTATCCGCCGCCACGCATCGGCCTTGTCGATGGCCGTCCCGACCTCACCGGTGCCTACGCCGTCGGAGTCGGCCGCTGGGATATGGCGACAGTCGATTGGCTTTATGGCGAGCCGGCACCGGGTAACGACGCGCAGCAGTTTGCCGATGCCAAGGCGCAAACGGTCGTCGCATCCGGACTTCGCTACATCGAGGACGAAAATGCCCGCGCCGCCGATACCGCGCAACCGTGGGCGTCGCTGTGGGATGACGGCGCTGATCCGACTGCCGAACTGATCCGCCTGATGGGCGTGCGACGTGCGGCGATCGACCACTTTGGCCTCAACGCACTTGCTCCGGGCGAACCGGTGGCCAACCTGCGCCGGCGTTTCGTACCGATCTGGCTACTGCACCGCTACCAGATGGTGGCCGCGGCCAAGGCCATCGGTGGAGTGAATTTGAGCTATGCGGTCAACGGCGGCGGCCGCGAGTCTTCGACAGCGGTACCACCCGACGCGCAACGTGCAGCGCTCGACGCCGTGCTCGCCACACTTTCGCCGGACCTGTTACGCGTTCCCGAGCGGCTGGTGCCGCTGTTGTCGGCGGCGCGCAACGCCAGTCCGAACCGGCAGTATCAAATCGAATTGTTCGCCGACTCCGACGGTACGCCGTTCGATCCGCTCGTCGCCGCCGATGCCGCCGCCGAGCTGACTCTGGGTGCGTTGCTGGCACCCGCACGACTGGCCCGGCTGGATGCGCAGCACGCCGCCGATGCCAAAGCGCTCGGCGTCGAAGAATTGCTCGATCGCCTGCTGGCCACGACGTTGCCCGACGATACCGATGCATTGTCGCGACGCATCGCCTACCGCAGCTTGATCACACTCGCACAAGTGGCGCACAACCCGAAGACCACGCCCGGCGTGGCGACCCTGCTCGACCAGCGCGTGCACGACGTCGCGCTCGCACTTGGCAAGCGCCATGGCAGCGCCGCCGATCGCGCCTGGGGCGCCAGCCTGTCGCGGCAGTTGCTCGATCCACGACAGCTGGACAAGCTGCTGACCAAAGAAGCGCGCAGCGTCGCAGTGCCGCCTGGTTCGCCGATCGACGCCGAGGGCGACTGGATGACGATGCCCGGTGAGGACTGATCCGCTCGCGCCGTCGCGCGTTACGACAAACGTGCGCCAAGCATGCAACGACGCATGGTCTCGCGCTGCCAGTCGCGCTCGCCGCGGACTTTTTCCGCAGCGGTCGGCGTATACTCCCCGCGCACATATCAGGGGCGAGTAACGTCGTGTTGGATCTGCCAGGGTTCCATATTACGCGCGAGCTTGGCCGTGGCGGAATGGCGACTGTGTATGTGGCCGAGCAGACCTCGCTCGGTCGCCAGGTCGCGCTCAAGGTGCTCGATCCGCAACTGGCCATCGATCCGGCGTTCACCGAACGTCTGCTGCGCGAGGCGCGCACCGTTGCCAGCCTGCATCATCCGCATATCGTTGCGGTTCACGACGTCGGTCTGCATCAGGGCACGCAGTACATCGCCATGGAGTATCTGCCGCTCGGTGCGATCGCCAGCACTGGCGGCCAGCTTTCTCCGCGCGAGGCGTTGCGCTGCGTGCGCGAGATCGCCAGCGCGCTCGACTACGCGCACATGCACGGCATCGTGCATCGCGACGTCAAGCCGTCGAACATCCTGCGCCACGAACACGGCACGTATCTGCTTGCCGACTTCGGCATAGCGCGGATAAACAACAAGGGCGCCACGATCAGTGGGGAGGGCAGCGTCATCGGTACGCCCGCGTACATGAGCCCGGAGCAGTGGCGCGGCGGCGAACTCGACGGCCGCGCCGACTTGTACAGTCTGGGCATCGTGCTCTACGAACTGCTGACCGGCACGGTGCCGTATGCCGGCACCGATCCATGGGCGGTCGGCATGCAGCATATGAGCGCGCCGATACCTGAGTTGCCCTCGCAATATCGGATGCTGCAGGGATTGCTCTCGCGCATGCTGGCCAAGCAACCGGCGGATCGCGCGGCGACCGGCGCCGAAGTGGTGGCGCAGATCGAGTCGATCGAACTCAACGAACGTGCGGCGCTGGCGACGCCGACATCGATGCCGGGCGCAACCACCCCGCAGCCGTTGCACCAATGGCCGCAGCAGGCAGCGACGCGCATCTCCGGTCCGCAATTTGGCGCCGGCGCGGATGCAATGCGCCAGGCCACAGGGCCTCACGCGCAAAGTGCGCCGTCGTTTTTCGCCGAACTCAAACGGCGCAACGTGCTGCGTGCCGCCGCTCTTTACGCGGTCGGCGCATGGCTGGTGGTGCAGCTGGCCACACGAGTCATGCCGTTCTTTCACGCCGCCGACGGCGCGGTGCGCTGGGTGGTCGTTGCCGCGGCGCTGGGCTTTCCGTGCGCGCTGGCGTTCGCCTGGGTTTACGAGATCACGCCGGACGGGCTCAAGCGCGAGAGCGAGATCCAGACGCGCGAATCGATCACGCGCCACACCGGCAAGAAGCTCGATCGCTGGATCGTCGGCATCATGGCCGCGGCGATCGTGTTGCTGCTCGCCGATCGTTTCACGGCGCACAAGCAAGCCGGCGCCGCCGCCGGCAGCGCGATCGCCGCCGTCCCGGCCAAATCCATTGCCGTGCTGCCATTCGACAATCTCAGCGAAGACAAGGCCAACGCCTACTTCGCCGACGGCATGCAGGACATGATCCTGACGCGCTTGTCCGACATCGGCGAGCTGAAGGTGATCTCGCGCACCTCGACCCTGCAGTACGGCAGCCACCCGCAGAATCTCAAAGCCATTGCTCAGCAACTCGGCGTGGCCACGATCCTCGAAGGCAGCGTGCAGAAGTCCGGCAATCAGGTGCTGATTAACGTGCAGCTGATCGATGCGCAGACCGACAACCACCTGTGGGCCGACGCCTATCCGCGCACGCTGGACAACATCTTCGGCGTCGAGGGCGAGGTGGCGCAGAAGATCGCCACGGCGCTGAAGACGAAACTCACGCCCGCCGAAAGCGCGCGCGTCGCCGACAAGCCGACGCAGAACCCGGCCGCCTACGATCTGTTCCTGCGCGCCGAATATCTGGCCCGGAAGGGCAACATCAATTACGACACGGTCAGCCTCAAGCAAGCCGTCGATCTGTACCAGAAGGCGGTGGCGGCGGATCCGGGGTTCGCACTGGCCTGGGCGCGACTGTCCTACGGGCAAAGTCAGCTGGCCTGGCTTGGCGGCGGTCTCGATGCACCACAACTCATCGCCGGCGCAAGCGCCAACGCCGAACGCGCACAGGCGCTGCAGCCGGGTCTGGCCGATGCGCAGCTGGCCATCGGCTACAGCGAATACTGGGGCAAGCAGGATTACGCGAGCGCGCTCGGCGCGTTTGCGGCGGCACTGCAGGCGCGGCCCAACGACGCCAGCGCGATGGCGGCGACCGGCTACGTGCTGCGTCGGCAAGGGCACTTCGACGCGGCGATCGGGCAATTCCAGGACGCGCTGGAGCGCGACCCGCGCAACACCGGCTACGCCTACGATCTGGCAACGACCGAGCTGATGGTGCACCGCTACGCCGATGCCGAGCGCGGATGCGAACGCGCGCTGGCGCTGGACCCGACCAACGTCCAGGCGAAGAGCCTGTACGCCACCGCTATCCTGTACGGCAGCGGCGATCTGGGGCGCGCGCTGGCGCAGGTGCAGGGCGACGATCCGGTACTGACGGCGCAGCGCGTGAGTTTGCTGGCCTTGCAACGCAAGTTTCATGAGGCGATTACCCTGCTCGACAGCGTCCCCGACACGCCCGACAACTTCAATTACCAGGGCGGTCCCAAGGCATTGCAACTGGCCAATCTGTACCTGGTCGCGGGCGATATGGCGCACGCGCGGCCGTTGTTCGAGCAGGCGCTGCCGCAGCTTCGCGCCGTGCTCGCCGCGCAGGCCGGCATCCCGATCAAGCTCGCCGTCGTCTGGTCGAATATCGCGAGCGCCGAACTCGGACTGGGTCAGACCGATGCGGCGCTGGCCGCGATCGTCAAATCGCAGGCGCTGGCGGCCCAGAGCACGGATCAGGTGTACGGGCCGGTAGCCACTTTCAGCAACGCGACGAATTACGCACTAGCCCACCGCGCCGATCTGGCCGTAGCCTTGCTCGAACAAGTCTTCGCCGCGCCCGGCGGCGGCCAGGTTTACGCGCCGCGCTTGCTGCCGATCGACCCGGTGTGGGACCCGATCCGCCACGACCCACTCTTTGTGGCATTGCTGAAGAAGTACGCTGCGGATGCGCCGGCGAAAACGGCTCCGTAACCGATTCGCCGGATATTCACCGGCGCAGATGCAGGACGCCCCGCGTCGCTGTCCGATGTTTCCCGCGCTCAGCCCGCGGCGAAGCGCACGGTGATTGCCGCACCGCGCAGATTCTCCGAGCGCGTCACGCTCAGGCTGCCGCGATAGGCCTTGAGCAGGTCCTGCACGATGGCCAGGCCGATGCCGTGGCCCTGCACGCGCTCGTCGCCGCGCACGCCGCGCTGCAACAGGCGCTCGACCTGGTCGTCGGCGATGCCCGGGCCATCGTCCTCGACGACCATTTCCAGTCCGCTGCGCCGTGCGCCGGCGCCGGGCAGCACGCGCGCGCTGAGCACGACGCGGTGGTTGCGCCCACTTGAACGCGTTTTCCAGCAGGTTGCCGAGCAGTTCGAGCAGGTCGCCCTGCTCGCCGTAGAAACGCGCGCGCGGCATCGATGTCGAATTCGCACAGGATATTCTTGCGCCGCGTATACTTTTTCCAGGCTGCGCACGATTTCCTCGGCGTGCGGCTCGATCGCGGATCGGCGCGGCGAACGTCGTGTGGCCCGGACGTCGCCGCGCGCGAGAGCTGGTAGGCGACGATCTGGTCCATGCGCCCGACCTGTTCGAGCACGGTCCAGCGGAATTCCTCGCCGTCGGCGCCGGATTCGAGCTGGCTGCGCATCACGGCCAGCGGCGTCTTCAGGCTGTGCGCGAGATCGGACAGCGTGTTGCGGTAGCGCTTGAGGTGCTCGCGCTCGCTGTCGATGAAATCGTTGATGTTGCCGGCGAGGCCCGTCGAGTTCGAGCGGATAGCCGGCCGACAGCTGCTCCTGCTCGCCGCGTTCGACGCGCGCGAGCTCGGCGACGACGCGGCGCAGCGGCCGCAGACTCCAGCGCAGCAGGCCGAGCAGCAGCAGCAGCAGCAGCCGATGCCGAGGCCGCCGAGCTAGATCAGCAGCTGCGCCGGAACACGTCGAGCTGCGCGTCGAGATTGCGCTGCGTCTTCGGCGACGTGCAGGGTCAGGTCGACCGAGCCGCGATTCGGCCGCATCCCAGACGCCACGCCCATGCTGTACACGTATACTTTGCCGCCGGCGCCGTCGAGCGGTCCGGCGAACGTGCGTGGCGCCGGGCTCGAGCGTGTCGTCGAACGGCAGGTTCGCGACCAGCGCCGAGGGCGAGCGCCAGCTGTCGAAGCGTGCGCCGTCGACTTCGACCGGACCGACGACGCCGGCATACAGACCGCTGCCGGGGCTGATCGCAGACGCGGCTCGGGTTCGACCTCGGGCGGCATCCAGCGCCGCGAGCGCGACACGTCCGAGGTGGCGAGATATCCGTAGGCGTAGCTCTGCAGGCGATCGTGCAGGGTGCTGAGCAGGGTCTGCGTAGATCGCCTGATCGAGGGCGAAGCCGGTCAGACCGAGAAACGCCGCCAGCACGATGCCGGCCGCGAGCAGCGAGCGCGCTTGCAGCGACAGCGGGCGGCGCGCCATGCGGCTTTGTACACTTGTTTACTTTGCGGCCGTCTCGCTGGAAGCCTCGGCTGCGGGTTCGTCGTGCGTGTCGCTGCGCGGAATCGCGAAGCGGTAGCCGCGGCCGCGCACGGTTTCGATCGGCTTGAGCGCATTGTCCGGATCGAGCTTGCGGCGCAGGCGGCCGATGAAGACTTCGAGCACGTTGGAATCGCGATCGAAATCCTGCTGGTAGATGTGCTCGGTGAGGTCGGCCTTGGAGACCAGTTCGCCCGCGTGCAGCATCAGGTATTCGAGCACCTTGTATTCGTAGCTGGTCAGGTCGGCCGGCTGGCCGTCGACGTGACGGTCTGCGCGGTGGTGTCGAGCACGATCGGCCCGCATTCGAGCATCGGCTTGGTCCAGCCGCTGGCGCGGCGCACCAGCGCGTTGATGCGCGCGAGCAGTTCCTCGACGTGAAAGGGTTTGACCAGATAATCGTCGGCGCCGTGCTTCAGGCCCTGCACCTTGTCCTGCCAGCTCGATGCGCGCGGTCAGGATCAGGATCGGATAGCGCTGGCCCGCGTCGCGCAGCTCCTTGACCAGTTCCATGCCGGATATCTTCGGCAGGCCCAGGTCGATGATGGCGATATCGAACGGCACCTCGCGGCCGAGGTACAGGCCTTCCTCGCCGTCGGCCGCCGTGTCGACCGCAAAGCCGTCGCGCTTGAGGCGTGCGGCGAGCGTCTCGCGCAGCGGCGCTTCGTCTTCGACCAGCAGTACGCGCATTGTACCTCCTCGATGCCGCATGTATAAACGTGTAAACAAATCGTTTCCTGCGCCTCTTGTGCCGAGTCAATCGCCCGCCGGCACTTCGATCGATCCTTACCTGACCGTCGTGGGTCAGCACCTTGATCCGATAGATGGTTTGCCTGCCCAGGTGCTTGGTCTCCGCCGACAGCACCTTGCCGCCGGTTTCGCGCTCGCACCTTCGCGATCGCTTCCTGCCTTGGTCAGCGATGCGGCAAACGCGTGATACGGCGTCAATGTGACAGCCAGCGGTGAGGCAGAAAATGGCAAGACGATGGCATCATGGAGTCGAGTTTAACGAATTCGGCGCGCAGCGGCCGCATTAGCCGCCACTATGACGGGGGCGATTGAATTGAGGCTGAACTCCCGGTGTGCTGCGGACGACGTCGCACTCCGGTGCCGGATTACCTTTAGAAAATCTCGCCGACGCAGCAGCGCAAGCTGCCGCCAGCTTTCTCGATTTCGTCGAGCGCGACGCTGCGCAGTTCGAAGCCCCATTCGGCGAGTTGCGCGCGTTGGCCGGCGTCGAGCGCGGCAGCGGCGCGCGCGCTCATCCAGACCGTGCCCGCGTCGAGCGCGATCGCATTGCCGGCGAATGCGGCCTTCTGCGCTGGTGTCAGGCGCAGCACACGCGGCGCGTAGACCCGCGCGATCGCATCGGCCGCGGCGGGGTCGGCAAAGCCGTCGGGAGCGACGATCAGCGCGCGCGAGGCGAGCTGGGCGAGCACGACATTGGTGTGGTATTCGCCGGGCGCGAGCGCGAAGCAGAACGTGAGCTTGAGACCGAACGCCGCGTGCATCGCGCGCGCACCGGCGAGATCGCAGCGCTCGGACAGACCGCAGAAACCGATACCGCGCGCACGATCTATGACCAGCGCGCCGGTCAGTTCGGCGACCAGCGGCTGCGTGGACAGATCCACCATTTCATAATGCAGCAGGTCGCGGAAGAACGCGCGGATATCCGTGCGCGCGGCCTCGCGCCGGCGCACGGCGTGGCGCATCGCGCCGACGATCAGCTTGCCGGGCGCGGTGCGCGAATACGTTGTTGGGGAACACCGCATCGGGCGTCTGCGGATCGCCGGGGAACACGAGCGTCGGCACGCTTTCGCGCAAGGCGCGCGGCGAGTGCTGCGTGTTCGCTCAATGCGCGCGCGGTATCGGCGCGTGCTCGACATCGCCATGTAGCGATTGTCGCTCGCCGATTCCGCGGCGAGCGAAAAACCCGCCGGCGCGACGAGAAATGCCGCGCGCGCGGTCGCGGGTGCGCTCGCCGGAAAGCGTTCGGGCGAGTAGGCGGCGAGAAATTCGGCGGCTGTGGTGACGATCATGTCAGGCCGCGCCGCGCAAGTTCGCGCACATGGCGCATGGCCTGCTCGACCACGCGGAAGTCCGCATCCGGGCGATGCATGTGTTCGCTCAGGTAACGGCGGAATGCGCGTGCGCCGGGCAGGCCGAGGTACAGGCCGAGCATGTGCCGGGCGACGTGGTTGAGATGTGTCGCCGCGCGCGAGCTGCGCGTCGACGTAACGGCCCAGGCGCTGCAGGATCTCGTCGCGCTGCGGCAATGGCGTGCCGTACAAAGCGTGCTCGACGCGTCGCGAGCACGTAGGGATCGTGATACGCCGCGCGCCCGAGCATCACGCCGTCCACTTGTTGCACAAATGCGATCGTGCGGCATCCGCCGTCGTGATGCCGCCGTTGATCACGATCGTCAGCTGCGGAAATTCGCTGCTTGAGCCGCATACACGCGCTCGTAATTGAGCGGCGGAATCTCGCGATTCTCCTTCGGCGACAGGCCGTGCAGCCAGGCCTTGCGCGCGTGCACGATCAGCACTTGCAGGCCGGCGCCGATCAGGGTTTCGACGAAGCGCTGCAGGTCGGCGTAATCGTCCTGCTCGTCCACGCCGATGCGGCATTTCACCGTCACCGGAATGTCTTGACCGCAGCGCGCATCGCCGCGACGCAGTCGGCGACCAGCGCCGGCTCGCGCATCAGGCAGGCGCCGAAGCGTCCCGACTGCACGCGATCGGACGGGCAGCCGACGTTGAGATTGATCTCGTCGTAGCCAGGTCCGCGCCGATGCGCGCGGCCTGCGGCAAGTTCCTGCTGGCTCGTGGCCGCCGAGCTGCAGCGCGACCGGATGCTCGGCCGCGTCGAAGCCGAGCAGGCGTTCGCGATCGCCGTGCAACACCGCACCGGTCGTCACCATTTCGGTGTACAGGCGCGCATGCGGCGCGAGCAGGCGATGGAAATACCGGCAATGGCGGTCGGTCCAGTCCATCATCGGCGCTACGCACAGACTCCAAGGCCCGAATTGCCTGTCCTCGTGCGGTTTCGTCAGGTTCGAAGTCGTGTCGGTCATTGCTGTTGTTCGCGCACTTTTTCGCGTTTTCCCGTCATTTCCCGGAGCAACTGTAGCAACGGCGCAGCAAAATTTCCTCGTATCAAAGTTTCGGCGCATCGCGCACCGGCGGACCAGCAGCAAGCCAGGCGCTGCTTTTGGCGACCGACCCAGCCCGCCAGCGCGGCGTGCCGGTTGACTGCGCATCGTGCAAGCCGGACCAAAGCCGCAGTGACTACTCGATCGTCGGGCTGCCAGCCGCAGATTGCCTGATCTGGATCAGTGAAGTTTGTGCCCCGCCCGCACAAGCTGTCTGACGTCGCCCAATTACCCCTCGGAGTGTGCATGACCACCACCAATGCAACGACAAGCCATGCCGGCAAACAGGACCGCACGAGTCGGGTCCTTGTTTGCATTTTGCTCATCGTCACCGTGGCGTGCTGGACGGCCATGATTGCTGCGACTTACGCCACTTATCAGCAGGCGGCTCCGCTGCCCCAGCAGATGGTCGCGCAAAGCGGCGCTCCGGTGATGGCCTACGCCGACATCGTGGCGGGCAAGTCGGGCTTCCAGAAAGCCGACCTGATGGATTACGGAAGTCTGTACGGCATGGGCTCGTACTTCGGCGAGGACTATACGGCCGAGTATCTCGTGCAACTGGGCCAACAGGTGCAGACGAACCTGGCGCAGGCACAATTCGGCAAGGCATTTGCCGACCTCGATGCCGATCAGCAGGCAGGCATCAAGCGCCGGATGCAGGCGGCGCTGCAGGGCATCGATCTAAGCCGCTCGAACGTGGTGCTGCCCGACGCGGTGGCGCAGGCGATCGTCACGTTGCGCGGACAAATCGCGACAGCCCTGCTGACCGACAACTTCGCCAAGGGTTACACGCGTGCGCGTGCGCTCGATCCGACCAGTGCCGAACAGACGGCCAATTTTCTGCTGTACTCGTCGCTGACCACGGTCGCCCGGCGTCCTGGCACGGACTACTCATGGACGGTCAACTGGCCCGCCGAACCCCTGGTCGGCAACGCGCCCACCGCAGCCACGTTCCAGTGGACCTGGGCCTCGTTCACCCTGGCGTTCTTCGGTATCGGCGCGGTGCTGGTGATCTTCCGTATGTGGATCGAGCCTAGGACCGCCGGCGAGACATTGGAGCCCGTTCTGCGTGTATTCCAACCGCCGACGCCCAGCCAGAAGGCGCTGTGGAAGTACTTCCTCGTGGTCGCGGCGGTGCTCCTGCTGCAGATCCTGGTGGGTTCGATCATGGCCCATTACTACACCGAGCGTGCGGGTTTCTACGGTATCGACGTCGACAGCTGGCTGCCCTTCGCCTTTCTGCGCAGCGTCCACCTGCAGGCTCCGATCGTCTGGATCGGCGTGAGCTGGATCGGTGCCGGGCTGTTCCTGGCGCCGCTGGTTGGCAAGGGCGAGCCGCGTGGCCAGCGACTGCTCGTCAACCTGATCTTCTGGGTGCTGGTGGTGATCGTGGCCGGTGCGCTGATCGGCAACTATCTGGGCGTCATGGGTCTCGTCGACAAGAATTGGTTCTGGTTCGGCAATCAAGGCTTGTCTTATCTGGAGCTGGGACGTTTCTGGCAGATCCTGTTTTTCGTCGGCCTGCTGGTGTGGAGTCTGGTCCTCCTGCGCGCGTTCTGGCCGACGCTGAAGGGACTGTTTCAGCAGGACGGTTCGTTTTTCAGCCTGTTTCGCATCGAACACCTGCTCTGGTACAGCACACTCGGCGTCGCGGTCATCTATGTGTTCGGCATGATCCCGCTGGCTGAGCCGCATCCGTCGTTTGCAATCACCGATTTCTGGCGCTGGTGGGTCGTGCACATGTGGGTCGAGTGGGCCTTCGAGCTGTTCACCGCGGCGGTGACCGGTTACTTCCTGATGGGTCTGGGTCTGGTCTCGCGCCAGCTCGTCGAGCGCGCCGTGTTGTTCGAATGGATACTCATCCTGGTCGGCGGCATCCTTGGTACCGGACACCATTTGTACTGGGCCGGCGAGCCGGACCTGTGGATCGGCGTCGGCAGCATGTTCTCGTTCCTTGAGGTATTGCCGCTGTTTCTGCTGGTGATGGAAGCGATCGATCAGCGCCGGCACATTGCCGGACAAAAGGATTTTCCGTACGGCCTGGCCTACCTGTACATCCTCGGCTCGGCGTTCTGGAACTTCGTCGGCGCCGGCGTGTTCGGCGGTGGCACGCTCAACGCACCGCTGGTCAACTACTACGAGCACGGCACGTTCCTGACACTCAACCACGCGCATACGGCGATGTTCGGCGCCTTCGGCCTGCTGGCGCTGGGGTTGCTCTACATGGTCCTGCGTTACTTGAATGGGGAGCGCCAATGGAGCGATCGTACGGGTGTGTGGGCCTTCTGGCTTTACAACACCGGTATGGTGATGTGGATCGTGTTGAACTTCTACCCGATCGGCTGGCCGCAGCTGGAAGCGGTGTATACGCATGGTTATGCCTATGCACGCAGCCTGAAGTTCTACGACACGACGGTGTTCTGGCAGTGGATGCGCATGCCGGGCGATGTCGTGTTCGCGGTCGGCGCCGTACTGATGGCCTGGGACTTCGTGCAGAAACTCCGGGCGCTGCGGCAGCCGCTTGCCGGAAAGCGCCCCGCGTAAAGCGCCGCCACCGCCACGGCAGCCCGGGACCAAGGCGGACGCGGCGCGATGTCGCGTGGCGTTGATGCGGATCAGTGCGTGAAGGCGCGGATGCGAGACACGATGCCGACATGCAAAGCATGACCGCCAACGCCCGCTTCGACGCCGATTTCATCGCGCGCTACGATGTCGACGGTCCGCGCTATACGTCGTACCCCACCGCACCGCAGTTTCATTCGAGCTTCGGTGAGGCGAGCTACCGGGCCGTTGCGCACGACTCCAACGCGGATCCCATTCCGCGTCGCTTGTCGCTCTATGTGCACATACCGTTCTGCACGAGCCCGTGCTTCTATTGCGGTTGCACGCGCCTGATTACGCGCGATCGGGCGAAGTCGCAAATCTATCTGGAGCATTTGTATCGCGAGATCGAACTCGTCGCGCCGCTGTTCGACCGCGATCGACCGGTCGTGCAGCTGCACTTCGGCGGCGGCACGCCGAACTTCCTCGATGCCGGGCAAATGGGGGAGCTGGTCGATTCACTGGCTCAGCATTTCGCCTTCAGCCGTGCGCCGGAGCGCGAGTTCGGGGTTGAGCTCGATCCGCGGTTTTGCGCTGCGGATTACGTGCGCATGCTCGGCGCGCACGGCTTCAATCGTGTTTCGGTCGGCATCCAGGACTTCGACCCGGAAGTTCAGAAGGCGGTCAACCGGATGCAGACCTTCGAGCAGACGCGTGTGGTGCTCGACGCTGCGCGCGACGCAAGATTCCGCTCCACCAGCGTGGATCTGATCTACGGTTTGCCCGGACAGACGCCGGCGACGTTTGCGCATACGCTCGAGCGGGTCATCAAGCTGGCGCCGGATCGCATAGCTGTCTACGCCTATGCACACCTGCCCGAGCGCTTCAGGGCGCAGCGTCGAATCGACGCGCTGCAACTGCCCGACACGGCGGCCCGTCTCGCGTTGCTGGACCTGACCGTGACCACGCTCACAGGTGCCGGCTACCGTTACATCGGCATGGATCACTTCACGCGACCCGCGGACGATTTGGCACGCGCCCAGGACGCCGAAACGCTGCAGCGCAATTTCCAGGGCTATTCCACCCACGGCGATTGCGACCTGATCGGCCTCGGCATGAGCTCCATTTCGCATGTGGGGGCGAGTTACAGCCAGAACGCGCGCAGCTTGCCCGCCTACTACGAAGCCCTTGATTGCGGCCGCCTGCCGGTTGCGCGCGGTCTTGTGCTGAGCGAGGACGATAGTATTCGCGCCGACGTGATCCAGCGCTTGATGTGTCACGGTTCACTCGACATCGCCCCATTCGAGACGCGCCACAAAATCGACGTTGCGGCGTATTTCGCCGACGAACTGGCGGCGCTGAAACGTCTTGAATGCGATGGACTGGTGCAGATGAGCCCGCAGCATATCGTCGTCACCTCGCGCGGGCGTTTCCTGTTGCGTATCATCGCGATGTGCTTCGACGCGCACAGGGCGCCGTCGAAGCTCGTTGACGCGCGCTACTCACGCACCTTGTAGCCGGCCCTTCCGCGCCGGGCGGAGGGTTTCAATGAACAAGATTGGACGCACGGGCAATATCCTGCCCGCCAATCCAATAGCTGACGATGGCGACGAACTGCATTTCTGCTCCACCTGTGCGTTCGGTTCCGTCTGTGTACCGGTCGGTGTCGACAAAAGCGCTCTGAACGAACTGCACATGCTGGTCGAGCATATAGGTCCGTTGCGCCGGGACGACATCCTTTTCCGCAGCGGCGAGCGCTTCACGGCGATCTTTGCGGTGCGTGCGGGGATGGTCAAAACGCATGTGCTGACCGACGATGGCCGCGAGCAGGTCCTCGGGTTCCACCTGCCTGGAGAGATGGTCGGTCTGAATGCGATCCATCCTGAAAAATACCCGTGCGAAGCGATTGCGCTGGACACGGTCTACCTCTGCCGCTTCTCGTTTCCGGCATTGGCCACGCTGGCGGCGAAAATTCCGGATGTCCAGCAGCGTCTGTTTCGGATGCTCAGCGCCGACATCGGCAAGGCCATGCAACTGGCAGGCGACCATACCGCCGATGAGCGGCTGGCCGCATTCCTGCTCGATCTGGCCGGCCGCTACGCCAGGCGAGGCTTTTCGCCAACGACCGTGCACCTGCTCATGGGACGCGCCGACATCGCCAACTACCTGCGTCTTGCCGCGGAATCCGTGAGCCGAGTGTTGCGGCGGTTCCAGGATCAGCATCTGGTCCAGGTGGATGGGCGTGAACTCAAGTTGTTGGACATGGCCGCCTTGCGCCATCTCGCGCGCAACGTTCTGCCGGCCTGAGTCCACGCACCAGGTATTCTCTTGCGCTTGCTTGACCTGCGTCAGGGCGCAGTGATTTCGCAGCAATTATGATCTGGCCGCACATCGAATGCCGGATGCGCGCATCGATTCCGCCGCCGCGCAGAAAATCCCGTTCGTGACCGTGGTGATCGCCAAAACTTCGACCGACATGTCAGTTTCTTTTCCCGCCCTGCAGGGGTTGCCGAAAGCCTTCATGGCAGCGCCTCATCGCATGATGTTTTTTGCCGGCGCATCGGCAATCCTGGTGTCGATGTTGTGGTGGGCATGCTTGCTCGGCGCCGGCTACTTCCACCTCGACTTCCCGGCTGCCCCCGTGCCGGCCGGATGGGCGCATGCGGTGCTCACCCAGTTCGGCATGCTGCCGATGTTCATGTTTGGTTTCCTGCTCACGGTGTTTCCGCGCTGGATGAATCAGCCCGCATTGACGAAACGTCATTTTGTGCCCGTATTTGCGGGAACGTTTGGCGGCTATCTGGTGGCCCACGCGGGACTGCTCGATCACAAGCCGTTGCTGATCGCGGGATCGCGATGATATTGGCGGGATGGCTCGCAGCGTTGTTTGTGCTCGGCACCGTGCTGTTGCGCAATCGGGGCCAGGGACCGGCACGCGCTTTCATGCTATCTCGCCCTGGTGTTCGGCGCCTGCGGTCTGGCCGCGTTCCTGGCATTCGTGCTGGGTGCGCCGTGGCAGCTCGCCTTCGTTGCCATCCGCATCGGCACGTTCGGGCTGTTGTTGCCGATTTTCTTCACCGTGTGCCACCGCATGATTCCGTTCTTCAGCGCGAATGTGGTGGGCCCAGGCTACCGAGTCTGCAAACCGGCATGGTCGTTGCCGCTTCTGTGGTCGCTGCTGTTGATTCACCTGGTCCTGGACCTCAGCCACAACTACGAATGGCTGTGGCTGGCGGATATCCCGTTGACCGTGCTGTTCCTTTTTCATTGGCTCGCGTGGCAGCCGTGGAAATGCACTCGCCCGGGCGTGCTTCTGGCGTTGTATCTGGCGTTCGCCTGGCTGCCCGTCGCCTTCATATTATTCAGCGCACAAAGTTTGATCCTGCACGCCGACGGCACGTTCGTGCTCGGACGCGCTCCCGTGCACGCGCTCACCGTCGGTTTCTTCGGATCGATGCTGGTGGCGATGGTTACACGGGTAACGCAGGGACATTCCGGGAGGCTGTTGCAGATGGGTCTGGTCGCGTGGTTGACGTTTGCCCTGCTGCAGCTGGTCGCATTCACGCGCATCTACGCCGAGGTCGCGACCAACCCGTCGCTGTGGCTCGTGGTTGCCGCCTGCGGATGGCTGATTGCATTCGCGCCGTGGGTGTTGCACTCACTTTGGATTTATCTCACCCCGCGCATCGACGGCCGGCCGGGTTAGGATCATCGGCTTTCGCCGCGCTGTTTCCGCATGCTTGAATTCTATCTGCAGATCAAGACCGTCCATGTGGCGTGCGTGATGCTCTCGGGCGGTCTGTTCACCACGCGCGGACTCATGATGCTGGCCGGCTCGCGGCATACCGATCATCGGCTTCTGCGCTTTGCAGCGTATGCCATCGATACCACGCTCCTGGTATCCGCGCTGCTTCTGGTATCGATTCTGCGCCAGTATCCCTTCGTGCAATCGTGGCTGACCGTCAAAGTGTTGCTTTTGATCGTCTACATCGTGCTCGGCGTATTCGCCCTGCGCCGCGGCAGAACACGCGCGGTCCGTGGCGGATTTCTCGCAGCGGCCCTTTTGGTTTTCGCTTTTATCATCAGTGTCGCGATCACCCACAATCCGCGTGGTTGGTTCATCTACTTCTCCGCATAGGTTCCGATACGGCATTGCGACGCGGCTAAACCCGGAGGCGTTCCACGCGGCAACAGCTGAGGGCGCCAAGTCGCGCGACAAAGGCATCGGCGCTGCCGAGAACCCGCAGGCTGGCGCATCGCAGTTGCCCGCGAACTTCTGCAACGGATCGCTCATACGCCGCCGCCGGATGGCCAGTGGCAGCGCTCGTATCGGGCTCTGCAAGAACAGGCGCGCGAGGCGATTGCAAACTGAGCGTACTGCTGAGCTGACCTCGACGGCATCCATGCGCGACGGCGGTTGGGTAAATGCAACGGGTCTCACGGCGCTCGCGATTTCCGGCCATCCGATTCAGCAGCAAGACAACGGGCGCTCGCGCAAGCCCGGGCAAGCCAGTCAAATACCCACCTGCAACCCCACCGACATCGCCTGCGCCGACGGGATATGGTAGGACGCCGTGGCATCCTCGGTATTGCGCGCCATCCACGCGAACAGGTGATCGCGCCAATGCGCCATGCCGTGCTGCTTGCGGCCGGCGAGCATGTCGACCTGACCGATGAAGTAGTGGATCTGGTTGAGGTCGAGATCGAGGCCTTGCTCGGCGCAGCGGTTGAGGTCCGAAGGCACGTTCGGGCCTTGCATGAAACCGTAGCGCAGGATCACCCGGTAGAAACCGTGCTCCAGTTTGGTGACCTCCAGCCGCTCCTCATTGCTGACTTTCGACACGTGCTCGACGATCACGGTGACCAGGATCACGCGATGATAGGCCACGCCGGTATGGCGTATCAGCTGCACCAGCGCCGGCGGCGTCTGTTCGAGGCGGCCGGTGAAGAACACCGCCGTACCCGGAACGCGCACGATCGGGTCTCCGCCAAGGCGGCCCATGAACGTCTCGAGCGACATGGTTTCGCCGGCGATCTGCTCGGCCAGCAACTCGCTGCCGCGATGCCAGGTGGTCATGACGATAAACAGCGCGATGCCGATCGCGATCGGCAACCAGCCGCCATTCGGAATGGTCATCAGGTTGGAGCCGAGAAAGCCCAGATCGATCGCGAGGAAGCCGACCAGAAACGCGCTCGCCGCCAGCAGACTCCAGCCGCCGCGCTCGCGCGCCACGTTGAAGGCCAGTACCGTGGTGACGGCCATCGTCGAGTTGACGGCAACGCCATACGCGGCCGCCAGATTGCTCGATGAGCGGAAGGCGAGGACCAGGGCGATGGCCGCGAACATCAACACCCAATTGACCACCGGCATGTAGATTTGTCCGCGCGACTCGGCCGAGGTCTGCTTGACTTTCAGACTCGGCAGCTTGCCCAGCTGGATCGCCTGGCGCGTGAGCGAATAGGCACCGGTGATGACCGCCTGCGAGGCGATGCAGGTTGCGGCGGTAGCCAGCAGCACCAGCGGATACAGTCCCCATGCGGGCACGAGGTCGAAGAACGGGTGGATTTCCGGCTTTGGCGCGGCAAGCAGCATTCCACCCTGACCGAAGTAATTGATCAGCAGTGCCGGCAGCACGTAGCAGAACCAGACTCGGCGAATGGGCTGACGGCCGAAATGGCCGAGGTCGGCGTAGAGCGCTTCGCCACCGGTGGTGACCAGAAACACCGCATACAGGGCGAGAAAGCCGATGAAGCGGTTGCTTTGAAAAAATTGCACTGCGTACCACGGATTGACCGCGAGCAATACCTGCGGCGCCGCCAGGATGCCGCGGATGCCCAGCATCGCCAATACGAAAAACCACAGCAGCATCAACGGACCGAACAGCGCACCCAAAACCGCCGTGCCGTGGCGTTGCACGGCGAACAGCGCAAGCAGGATTCCCACCGTGATCGGAATGACATAGTCGTGCAGGCTGGGCGCCGCCACCTGCAGACCTTCCACCGCGCTCAGCACCGAGATGGCAGGCGTGATCATGGTTCCGCCGTAGAGCATCGCCGCGCCGGCAACGCCGAGCAGGATCAGTGCGCGCCGCCGCCAGCGCTCGCGTCCGCGCTGCGGACGCAGCAGCGCGAGCAGGGCGAAGATGCCGCCTTCGCCGCGGTTGTCCGCACGCAGCACGAACGTCATGTATTTGAGGGAGATCACCAGAATCAAGGTCCAGAACACCAGGGAAAGGATGCCGAGGACATTGGCGGTGCTGGCCGGAACCGGATTCGCGCCGGTAAAACATTGACGCAACGCGTAGATCGGGCTGGTGCCGATGTCGCCGTACACCACGCCAACGACAGCCACTGCCAGGGTTGCGAAGCGCTGGCTTTCCGGTGCCGCCGAAAGCGCCTTCCGGGATGCCGCGTGCTGGGCGTTGCGCCCCATTCCAAAAAAGCCCCTGGCTGCCATTTGCGAACCCGTCAGATGAGCGGGAAGGATAACGCAAAGGCAGGGGCTGGCGAGTTCATGCGCAGCGGCTTAATCGAGCGTCGGTGTTCGCGAGTATCGGAATACTGATTGCCGTCGATCGTCCGGCGCAGCGGATTTGCTCGCGGAATTGCTACACTGTGGCAGGGGTGCGTCGCCGGGCAGCGGCGCGGTTCAACCGGGGGTTCGGCTCACGGGGTCAGGTCCGACCCTGGTGCGGCTTCTTGCTTTCGCGGGGCTGATACTCACTTTTCGAGTAACTGAAATATGACTACGCTTCCGGCGGTTATGGGCTCGCTCCAGTCCTTCGACGAAGATGCCTGGGACGATCTGCTCAATTACATCGAGGAACGCCGGGTCATCCCGATCATCGGGCCCGACCTGCTGCGCGTGCAGACCGACCGCGGCTTGCGTCCGCTGTACGAATGGCTGGCCGAGAAACTGGCCGCGCGCCTGTCGGTGGACATCGGTCGGACTGCCGCAACCGCTGACGCTCAACGACGTGATGTGCTGTTACCTCGGCCAGCACGGCCGCCGCGAGGAAGCGTACACGCGCCTGCGCTCGATCATGCGCGAAGTGGAGTTCGAGCCGCCGCTGGCGTTGCGGCAGCTGGCGCAGATCACCGATTTCGATCTGTTCGTCACCACCACGTTCGATCCGCTGCTCGAAAACGCGATCAATCTCGAACGCTATGGCGGCCAGCCGGCGGCCGAGGTCATCGCGTATGCGCCCAATCGCGTCGCCGACCTGCCGGCCGAACGCAGCCAGCTGCAGCGCACGCGTGGTCTATCACCTGCTCGGCCGGCTTTCCGCTTCGCCGACGTATGTCGCTCTCCGACGAGGACATGCTGGAGTTCATCTGCGCGTTGCAGTCCGAGCACCTGACGCCGGAAAAACTTTTCCACGAACTCGAACACAATCACCTGCTGCTGATCGGCAGCGATTTTTCCAACTGGCTGGCGCGGTTGTTCCTGCGCATGGCCAAGCGCAAGCGGCTTGTCCGATCCGCGCGATGTCACGCGAAGTGTTCGCCGACGACCACACCATGCAGGACGGGCGGCTGGTGGCGTTCCTGCAGCAGGTCAGCGTGCGCACGCGCGTCTACGGCGGCGCCGAAGCGTTCGTCGCCGAACTGCACGCGCGCTGGAGCGAGCGCCAGCGTCCGGCGGCGCCAGCCAACGGTTCGGCAGCGCACCGCAGCGCTTCCTGCCGCCGGCGCGCGAGATGCCGGAGAACGCGATCTTCATCAGCTACGCGCGCGAGGACCTGCCCGCCGTGCAGCGTCTGAAGGCCGCGCTGGACGCTGCCGGATTCACCACCTGGTTCGATCTCGACCGCCTCGAAGGCGGCGACGACTACGACCGCAAGATCCACGCCAACATCGAGCGCTGCAGTTTCTTCGTGCCGGTGATCTCGGCGACGACGCAGCGCCGGCACGAAGCCTATTTCCGCCGCGAATGGAGTTACGCGGTCGATCGCGCGCGCAACATCGCCGACGGCGCGCGTATTCATCCTGCCGGTGTGCATCGACGACACGCCGGAATCCGCAGCGCTGGTGCCGGAGCAGTTTCAAGGCGCTGCACATCGTGCGCATGCCCGGCGGCGAGCCGCCACCGGAGTTCCTGCGCCGGCTCACGGATCTGTTCAGCGGGAGGCACGCATGAGACGACCGATCGCCGGGCACGGCCGCGACGCGGTGACGATCGATCCGGAAAATCCGTGGCTGGGCCTGTTCTCCTACTCCGAGGAAACGCGCGCCTATTTCCACGGACGCGACGAGGAAGCCGCCGAGCTCGCGCGCCGCGTGCAGCGCAAACTGCTGACCGTGCTGTTCGGTCAGTCCGGGCTCGGCAAGACTTCGCTGCTGCGCGCCGGCATCGTGCCGCGCCTGCGCGCCGAAGGTTTTTGCCCGGTCTACGTGCGCATCGATTACGCGCCTGAATCGCCCGCGCCTTCCGAACAGATCAAGCAGGCGATCTTCCGCGCCACCGCGGCAGCCGGCTACTGGACGCGGCCGCGGCACCGCGATCGAGGGCGAATCGCTGTGGGAATTCCTGCACCATCGCGGCGATCTGTTGCGCGACGCCGACGGCCACACGCTGATGCCGCTGCTGATCTTCGACCAGTTCGAGGAAATCTTCACCCTCGGCCAGGCCGACGACGCCGGCCGGCATGCGCGCCAAACAATTCCTCGAAGACCTCGCCGATCTCGTCGAGAACCGTCCGCCGGCGGCGCTGGAAACGCGTCTCGAGCAGGACGACAATGCCGCGGAGGCATTTCGATTTCGCGCGCGCCGATTACCGCATCCTGATCGCGCTGCGCGAGGACTATCTCGCGCATCTCGAAGGCGTGAAGGACATCATGCCCTCGATCACCCAGAACCGCATGCGGCTGGCGCGCATGAACGGTGCGCAGGCGCTGAGCGCGGTGGTCAAGCCCGGCGGCCGGCTGGTGTCGCAGGAAGTCGCCGAATCGATCGTGCGCTTCGTCGCCGGCGGTTCGGAACTGGTCAACGCCGAGATCGAGCCATCGCTGCTCAGCCTGGTCTGCCGCGAGCTCAATACGGTGCGCCTCGCGCAGGGCCGCAGCGAAATTTCCGCCGACCTGCTGGCCGGTTCGCGCGACACCATCCTCAGCGAATTCTACGAACGCACGCTCGCCGACCAGCCGGCCGGCGTGCGCCGCGTGATCGAAGACGAATTGCTGACCGAATCCGGCTATCGCGAGAGCCTGGCCGAAGAGCGCGTGAGCAAGGCGCTGGCCGCGGCCGGCGCGGCGCCGGATGCGCTGGCGACCCTGGTCGACCGGCGCCTGCTGCGCATCGAGGAACGCCTCGACATGCGCCGCGTCGAACTGACCCACGATGTGCTGTGCAGCGTCGTGCTCGCCAGCCGCAACCTGCGCCAGGAACGCGAAGCGCGCGACGAAGCGCGAGCGCCAGCTCGCCGCGCAGCAGGAACGCGAGGCGGCAACCCATCGCGCGCTGCGTGCGCGCACGCATGATCGCCAGCGTCTGCGCCGTGCTGATGCTCGTCGCCGTCGCCAGCGCGGTATTCGGCTGGATCAACCTGCGCCGCGCCGCGCGCGGCGCGAAGCACGAGGCGCAGAACTCGCGCAGCGATGCCGAGAAACTGGTCAGCTTCCTGATCGAGGATTTCTACGCCGAGCTCGCGCCGACCGGCCGGCTTGGAAACCCTCGGCAAGCTCGCGCAGATGACAGTCGGTTACTACGACGGTCTGCCGCCAGAACTGGTCACGCCGCGCACGCAGATCAACCGCGCGATGGCGCTTGTGCGCGAAGGCGCCGCGCAGAACGCGAGCGGCAAGATGGATGCCGCCTACAAGAGCTTCGACGAGGCGCAGGCCGTGTTCGAAAAACTGCGCGCCGCCGGCGACCACAGCGAAGCAGTCACCTATGGCCTGGCCCTGACTTTGTACAGCAAGGGCAGCACCGTAATCGGTGGCGCCAATGGGCGCGGCACCGCCGCAGCAGTTGACGCAGGCGGCCGACCTGTTGCGGCCGCTGGTGTATGCGCCCGATGGTTCGCGCCGAGTCAGGCAACTGTACGCGGATACCTTGAATTACCTCAGCCACACGCAAGCGTCGCTGGCAACGGCGGTGGCAACCTGCGATGAGGCGCGCAAAGTCCTGGTCGGGCTCGGTGCGCTGGATCTTTCGGATCTCAATGCCGCCTCTTCGTATGCCGACACCGCCGACTCCGAGGCGCGCTATCTGCTGTCGCTCGGCCGCGTCGCCGAGGCGCAGAAGCTGGAGCAGGAAGTCTACGATCTGGCCGAGAAGGTGCTGGCGCAGCGTCCCAGCGACCTGCACTCCCTCGCCGACCGTTCCTTCGCCGCCGAGTTGCTCGGCGCAATCGCCAACGCGCGAGCACGACGACGCTGCCGCCGCCGACTATGCGCAGCGGACGGCGCAGTCGGGCGCCGACGAAGTGCGCTTCAATCCCTCCGACCTGACCTCCTGGCAGCGCTGGGCAATCGGAATACAGGAAGTCGCCGACCTGCAGTTCGAGCGCGGCGAGGTAGCGCAGTCGATCGCCACCTTGCGTTCGCTGCTGGCGCTGGAGCAGGACAAGCGGCGGCCTTCCAGTCTGGGTCCGACGGTCTGGTATCACTGGATCCAGCTCGCCTGGCTCGAAGCGCAGGTCGGCGATTCAGCCGCGGCAGCGCAAGCGTTGAAGGCTTTAGTGCGCGACGTCGGCGAGGTTCTGGCGCAGCTCGCGCCCAACGATCCAAAGCGTCAGATGCTGAGCAGGCCGGAGCAGGACATCGGCAGTTCCGTGCAATTGATCGAAGGCGACTCACAGGGTGCCTTGGCCAGTGCCCTCGCGACGATCGATCTTGTCGAGCCGGTCAAGGTGCCGGCCGGTGACATGGGTTCCACCTTGATGAAGAACAGAATCCTGAGCTTGAATCTCGGTGTCGCGGCACAAGCGTCGATTCGACTCGGCCGCTATGCGCAAGCCGAAGCGTTGGCACGGCGCCGGCTGGCTGTTCCTCCCGATCCGACCTCGGAGGAAGACCCGAAGGCCGAAATATCTCCGGCCGACACGGTACTTGCGCGCGCGATCGTAATGCAGGGCCGCGCAGAGGACGCGCGGACAGCACTGCAGCCGGCACTCGATTACTACCATAAAGAGCAGCAAGCCGGAGCGCACGACACCTGGTTTCGCGGCGATTTCGCCTCTGCGCTGTACGTCAGCGCATTGACCCGCGCGGACAATGCCGCGGGCCGTGCGCAGCGCAATGCCGACCTGGCCGAAGCCAGCAAGCTGATCGACGGGGCATCGAAGGAAGCGCAACAACTTGCGAACATGCGCGAATTGGCCGGCTTGATCGCTGCCGCGCGTGCGGCGCCGCACGGCTGAGTGTTGCACAGGGCGCCCCACTGGCGAGATACCGCAACTTGGCGCGTCAGCTTGTTCACCTCTCCCCTCGCGGGAGAGAGCCTGCCCCGGACTTGATCCGGGGTCGGCGCGCGCAGCGCGGCGGGAGAGGCGGGCTAGCCGGGGATGCCGCAATAATCCGCAAGTTGCCGCAGTTCGTCCGGCGCATTCGTTGCGCCGGCGTGTAAGCGCAGAAAGTCGTCGACTTCCACCTGCGTCGGAATGCTCGACTGCGCGCCGAGCCGCGTGCAGGCGATGGCCGCCGCGGCACTCGCGCGCTGCATCGCCGCCGCCAGCGCTTCGCCCTGGCTCAGCGCAGCAGTGAAGGCGCCGCAGAAGGTATCGCCGGCGCCGGTCGTGTCCACGGCCTCGACCCGATAGGCGGTCTGCAGATGAAAACCGCTGCTGCCGTCAGCGTGCGCAGTGCGCGCGCAACCGCCGCGTGTGCCGAGCGTGACGATCACACAGGGCACCTTGAGATGGGTCAGCGCGTCCGCGATCCGGCCGCGCACGCCGGTGATCGCGGCCAGTTCGCCTTCGTTGACGATCAGCACATCGAGCGCATCGAGCAGCGTATCGGGCAATTCGCGCGCCGGTGCGGCGTTGAGTATCACCTTGACACCAGCCGCGCGCGCCGTCTGCGCAAACGCAACGACCGCGTCGATCTGCGTTTCCAGCTGCAACAGCAGATAACCGATGCCGCCGAGATCGGGCAGATGCTCGCCGCGCAGCGCATTGTTGGCGCCGGGCGCCACCGTGATCGCGTTTTCCGCATCGTCGGACAGACAGACGAATGCAGTACCGGTAGCAACGTTATGCGCACGCACGATATGCAGCGTCACTCCCGCCGAGCGCAACGATGCTTCCAACGGCGCAGCATACGCATCGTCACCGAGTGCGAGCAGCATCTGTGTCGGCGCGCCGCCCGCACGCGCGCAGGCGACCGCCTGATTCGCGCCCTTGCCACCGGGAAACGTGTTGAATTCGCGCCCGAGCACGGTTTCGCCCGGCGCCGGCACATGCGCGGCGCGCACGACGAAATCCAGATTCGCCGAGCCGGCGACGAGAACGTTTCTGCGTGATTTGATCATGCGCTTGCATCGACTGCGATCTGCGTATTCTAGAGCGAGCTTGGCGCGATATGGCGAAATCGCGGGCGGACATGTTGCGCCACGCCAGGCGGCCCGCAGCGCTTTGCACTGCCGCAAGCGCCGCGTCGAATCCGCGTTGCCAAGCCGCCATCGGTCCGCTTCGGTTGAAATTAATTAAATATTCAAATAAATTATGCCCATGATCGGGAAAAAGCCCGCGAAGAAGACTGCGAAGAAGGCCGCCAAGCCGCGTCGCCCGGGCAGGCCGATCGCGGCCGGCGGTATCGATCAGCGCGAGCGCATGCTCGATGCGGCGATTGCGCTGTTTTCCGAACGTGGCATCGCGGCGACGCCGCTGCGCGCGATCGCGCAACGCGCCGAAGTGACGCCGGCGCTGCTGCACTACTACTTCAAGACCAGGGACAGCCTCGTCGAAACGCTGCTGGCCGAGCGCATCGCGCCATTCGTCGCGGTGTCGGTGGCGCCGCTGCTCGCGCCGTTGCCGAGTCCGCGCGCGACGTTGCGCAAGTTCCTCGAAACACATATGCGCAATCTCGCCGCCAATCCCTGGATGCCGCGCCTGATGTTGCGTGAAGTGTTGAGTGAAGGCGGCTCGCTGCGCGCGCATATGCAGGCGCAGTTCAGCGCGGTCATTTCGCCGAAGACGCTGATGCTGATCGTCGCGGCGCAACGCCGCGGCGAAATCCGTACCGATCTCAATCCGCTATTGACCGGAATTTCCCTGATCAGCCTCGCGGTGTTTCCGTTCGCCGCGGCGCCGCTGTGGCGCGAGGTGGCGCTGTCGATATTCCAGGGCGTGCCTGGGGACGTCGCCAAGCAAGCTCAGCGTGTCGCCACGCTGCTTGCCTCGCGGCAAGGAATGCCGAGCACGGACCTTCTGATCGAGCACACGTTGACCTTGTTCGACAGCATGTTGGAGAAACCGCGTGCAAAACCGAAGCCATAGTATATTTGTACCTTTATGCGCGATCATCGCGCTGTCCGGCTGCGCGCGCGACAGCGGCCCTGCGCCGCTGCTCGGCACCCTGGAATGGGACCGTATCGCGGTGCCGGCCGAGGTGTCCGAGCCGATCACGCAGATTCTGGTCAAGGAAGGCGACAATGTCGCCGCCGACCAGCTGCTGCTCACGCTCGATCCGCGCCGCACGCAGGCGCAGGCTCGATGCGGCGCAGGCCGATGTGCAGCGCCTCAGCTGCCGCGCTCGACGAATTGCGCCACGGCGCGCGCATCGAAACGATCGACGCCTCGCGCGCCGCGCTTGCGCGCGCGCAGGCGACCGCGGCGAACGCGCAAACTCGCGCGCGACCGCGCCGCGGAGGTGCGCAGGAACGGCCTCAACAGCCAGGCCGATCTCGACAATGCCGAACGCAGCGCTGCGCCAGGCCAATGCCGACGCGAAAGCGGCGCAGGCGAATCTCGACGAATTGCTGCACGGCACGCGGCCGGAAGATCTGGCGCAGGGCGAAGCGTCACTGGCGCAGGCACAGGCAACGCTGGCGCAATTGCAGGTCACGCTGCAGCGCCTGAGCGTGCGCGCACCGCGCGCGGGACGCGTCGACACCTTGCCGTTCAAGCTCGGCGACCGGCCCGCAGCCGGTGCGAGCGTGGTCAGCCTGCTGGTCGGCGACGCGCCGTATGCGCGCGTGTTCGTGCCCGAACCCAAGCGCGCGAGCCTGCACCAGGGCGCGCATTTCAGCGTCAAGTCGACGGCGTGGCGCAGGCGTTCACTGCAACCGCGGTGCGCATCGCGAGCGAAGCGAGCTTCACGCCGTACTACGCGCTCAGCGGCGACGACGCGAGCCGGCTGGCCTGGCGCGCCGAACTCGCGCTCGATGCGACCAGGACACCGGCAATCTGCCCGCGGGCATTCCCTGTCGGGCAACGCCGCTGGCGGCCCGGCGCGCGCGGACCAGTGATGTCCGCGCAGACCGGCCGCATTCCACCTGCCGCGAATCTTCCCATGCAAGCGGGGGAGCCCACGATGCAATCGTCGCGCGCGGCCTGACCAAGCGTTCGGCAAGTCTGTCGCGGTCGATCATATCGATCTGACCGTGGCGCGCGCCCAGGTCTACGGTTTCCTCGGGCCCAACGGCTCGGGCAAATCGACCACGATCCGCATGCTGTGCGGGCTGATGCTGCCGAGCGCGCGGCGACATCGAGTGCTCGGCTACAAGATTCCGCAGCAGGCCGAGGCGTTGAAGCGCCGCATCGGCTACATGACGCAGAAGTTCTCGCTGTACGACGATCTGACCGTTCACGAAAATCTCGATTTCGTCGCCGCCGTGCACGAGTTCACCCGCGCGCGCGCAAACACGCGCATCGCCGAATTGCTCGAACGCTACTGGCTCGGCGAACTGCGCGACCAGCTTGCCGGCACGATGTCGGGCGGACAGAAGCAGCGCCTCGCGCTCGCCGCGGCGGTGCTGAACGAACCCGAATTGCTGCTGCTCGACGAGCCGACGCAGCGCGGTCGATCCGCAATCGCGGCGCGAATTCTGGGATTCGCTGTTCGCACTCGTCGATGCGGGCACGACGATTCTGGTTTCCACGCACTACATGGACGAAGCCGAACGCTGCCACCGGCTGGCGATACTCGATCGCGGCAAGCTGGTCGCCGACGGCAGTCCGCGCGAACTCTGCGACGCATTGCCCGGCGCAGGTCGCTGCTGGTCGAGTGCGATAATCCGCGCGCGCGTACAGACCGCGCTGCAAGGCCTGCCCGGAATCATCGGCGATGGCGCAGATCGGCGCGCAGTCTGCGCGTGCTCGCGCAACCTGGCGCGCAGCAGCGCGAACATCATAGAGGGCCAATTGCGGCAGGCCGGCATCGACGCGCGCGTGGAGCCGACCAGCGCCGAATCTCGAAGACGTCTTCGTCGCAGCGACACAGCAAGCGGCCCGCCGCGATTGCTGACGCGGAGGCGTCACGCATGAATCTGCGCCGCCTGCTCTCGATCGTGGTCAAGGAATTGCGCCAATTGCGCCGCGACCGGCTCACGTTCGCGATGATCGTCGGCATTCCGACCATGCAATTGCTGCTGTTCGGCTACGCGATCAATCTGGATATCCGCAATCTCGATGCCGCGGTGCTCGATCAGGCGCAGACCGCGCACTCGCGCGAAGTCGTCGCCGCCCTGGGCCAGACCGGCGTGATGGATTTCAAGTATTGCCTGAAGACCCCGCAGCAACTCGACGTTTTGCTGCGCGCTGGCAAAATCAGCGCGGCGCTGGTGATTCCGCCGGATTTCGAGCGCCGGCTGATCGAACAGGGCAGCGACGCGCGGCCGTGGCCGCGGCCGCCGCTGCAGATCGTCGTCGACGGCTCCGATCAGGTCGTGCAGCAGGCTGCGGCGCAACTGGCGCTGTTGCCGTTGCAGGCGTTGGTCAATCCGGGCCAGTCGTTGCCGACGAAAAACGTGGAGATTGTGAATTTCTACAATCCCGAGCGGCGCGCGCCGGTAAACACCGTGCCGGGTCTGATCGGCGTGATCCTGACCATGACCATGGTCCTGTTCACCGCGATGGCGATCGTGCGCGAACGCGAACGCGGCAATCTCGAATTCCTGATCGCCACGCCGGTGTCGCCGGGCGAACTGACCATAGGCAAGGTGCTGCCGTTCGTCGGCATCGGCCTGGTGCAGGTCACCGTAGTGCTGCTGCTCGGCGTGGCGATTTTCCAGGTGCCGATCCGCGGCAGTCTCTGCTCGACGTCTACGGCGCCGCGCTCGCCTTCATCATCGCCTCGCTGTCGCTGGGTGTGTTCATCTCGACGCTTGCGCAAAGCCAGTTCCAGGCGATGCAGCTCGCGTTCTTCACATTTTTGCCGCAGATCCTGCTGTCCGGTTTCATGTTTCCGTTCGCCGGCATGCCGCGGCCGGCGCAGTACCTTGCGGAAATCTTCCCGATGACGCATTTCATCCGCCTGATTCGCGGCATCATGCTGCGCGGGGCGCACCTGGCGGATTTATGGCCCGAACTCGCCGCGTTGGCCGCGTTCTGCGCGGTAACGCTGACCATCGCCGTGCTGCGCACGCGCAAGCGCCTGGACTGAAGCCGGGCAACGAAGTCCCCGCGGCTTGCCAAAAACTTAGCAATCGATTGGTTACCATCGGCGCATGGCGCCCGCACTGCGGCGCCCGTACACTAGCCGACCATTTGTCCGTCCCAGACCGTAACCCATGCTGCTGATTCTTCTTGCGCGCCGCACCGCGCGCAGTTCGCTTGCATTGATGCTCGCGCTGATCGTCCTCGCCTGCGCGGGCTGCAATCGCTCGTCTTCGACGTCGATGGTGGCGACCCCCGGCGCCGAAACCAATGCGAAAATCGCTGCGCCGAAGTATTCGATCCGGTTTCCTGCACTGGCCCCGGAGCTTGCCGTGCTGGATCAGGCGCTGCACGCCTACGCCGACAATGTGCGCGAAAAATTCGATGACGATGTTGCCCATGGCGGCAAGGCGCTGGCGCCACATCTGAGTCTGGAATTCAGCGTTGCGACGCGCACCGAGGATTTCGTCAGCGCGATCGCCAGCGGCGAGGTCGATTCCGGCGACGGGCATGTGCAGCCGCTGGCTGCGACGTTTACCGAACATCTGCCGAGTGCCAGGATCGTTGCACTCGACGACCTGTTCAGCGACCTGGCCGCCGCCGTGCAACGCCTGAGCGCGGAAGCCAGGCGCCGCTTCGAGGCCGATGCCGAGGCGCGGCTGCGCCAGCAGAATCTGCCCGATGCGCAACTGGCCCAGCGCTTGAAGGCGATGCGCACAGCGATCGAGCTGGGTACGTCGGCGAATCCGCAGAACTTTTCCGCATTCCTGATCGACGGTGTCGACGGCAAGGCGATCGGCCTCGACCTGCAATTTCGGCCGGGTCAGATTGCCGGCGCGGCGCAGGGTACGCAGCAGCTTGAGGTGCCGGCGAAGATTTTCTACGCGATGCTCAAGGCCGAATACCAGGGTTGCTTTGCGGTGGACGAAGAAGACATCCACGCCGCCGAATCGTCGTCGACAGTCGCGCTGTAACCGACGATCGCGCGCGCCGGACGCATGCAGATTCCGCAGACTCCGTATTTCATCCTGGCCGGCGTGCTGATCGTCGTGGGTCTGATCGGCAGCGTCCTGCCGGTATTGCCCGGTGTGCCGCTGGTGTTTGCCGGCATGCTGCTCGCGGCGTGGGCGGATGGATTTGCCCATGTCGGCGTCTTCACCTTGACCCTGCTCGGCGCGCTGTGCGTGCTGGCGCTGCTGGTCGATTTCGTCGCGGGCCTGCTCGGCGCACGCCGCGTCGGCGCGAGCAAGTACGCGCTGTGGGGCGCCATGCTCGGTACCGTCGTCGGCATTTTCTTCGGCCTGCCGGGCCTCGTGCTCGGGCCGTTTCTGGGCGCGCTCGCCGGCGAACTGCGCGCCGGCAGCAGGATGGATCATGCCGCGCGCGTCGGTATCGGCACCTGGCTCGGGCTGCTGTTCGGCACGCTGGCGAAAATCGCGCTGTGCTTCACCATGCTCGGCGTATTTGCGTTGGCGTTTGTGATTTAGTCGGTTGCCGCCGCGCGCCAGAGCAGGCGCCGATCGCTCAGTTTTGCGCGCGCGACAGATGTGCGATCGCCGCCGTGGCGTTCTCGCGGTCGCTGTCGTCGAACAACGTGACGTCGATGCCTGCGATCGTCGCCGGATCGAGACAGCGCACATTGACATCGACGCCGTCGGGATTCGAACGCGGAATATAGAACGGCTTGATTCCGCACACGCGGCAGAAGCGATGGCGGGCGACGCCGGTGTTGAAAGTATACTCGGCCAGCAGGTCGGCTCCGCTTAGCAGGCGGAAACGCGTCGCCGGGACAATCAGGTGCAGGAATCCGGCCATGCGGCAAATACTGCAATTGCAGTCGAGCACAGCGATGTGCGCAGGCGCGTCGACTTCGAAGCGCACCACGCCGCAATGACAGCTACCGCGATGGGTGACCAGTGCGGGTTGGCTCATGCACGCGCCTGCGGCAGCACGTAGTCGAGCACCGCGAAATACTGCAGTGCACTGCCGGCGAGCACGCACAAATGCCACAACGCATGGTGATAGCGCAGACGGTGCATGCGATAGAACAGCACACCGAACGTATACGCCGCGCCGCCGCCGAACAGCAGCCAAAGGCCGGCTCTTGGCAACGCTGCGACCAGCGGCTTGATCGCGATCAGGCCGACCCAGCCCATCGCGATGTACAGCGTCACCATCGCGCCACGAAACCGGCGCAGCGCGGTGAGCTCGACGATCACGCCAAGCGCGGCCAAACTCCAGATCAGCGCGAACAGGCCCCAGCCCCAGGCGCCGTGCAACGTAATCAGCACGAACGGTGTATAGGTGCCGGCGATCAGCAGAAAAATAGCGATGTGGTCGAGCGTCTGCAGCACCCGCTTGGAGCGCGCATCGCGAATCGCGTGATACAGCGTCGATATGGTGTACAGGGTGACCAGCGTCGCACCGTAGATCGCGCAGGCGGCGAACGCCTTCGGCATGTCCCGCGCCGCGACCAGCAGAACGGCGATACCGGCCAGGCTCAGCACGACGCCGAAGGCGTGGGTCAGGCTGTTGGCGAGTTCCTCGCCGTCGCTATAGAGATCGCTGACGGATTGCGACATGCACGCACGATATCGGTTGACGCGCGCACCGGCAATTGCAGAGGTTTGCGATCGAAGGGTGAAGCCGGCTTCGGTTTCAGTTTCAGCAATTGCCGATGACGGCGGTCCGGGTGCGCATCCATTGTCCGCCTCTTCCCTCACGGGAGGAGTACAGAGGCGTTGCGCGGCCGAGGAGGCCGGCTGCCCGCTTAAGACGAACCCCTCCCCGGCGAGGGGGAGGGGCCGAGAACGATCCTTACGCTTGCCGCCGTGCGACCCTGCGCAAGAATATTTACCGAACGCTACTTAGTTGGCGCGTGTGATCGTGAACTTGCCGAACGAAATGCCCAGATCGACACCTTCGCCTGCGCCGGCCAGAGCCAGCGACGACGTGCCCTTGGTCAAGATCTGCGCGGTGCCGGATTTGACCACGCCGGCATTGGCTTCGCCTTGCGCGTAGCTGCCGAACAGCTCATCGGTGTTGCTGACATCGGAAAATTTGCCGGTGCCGCCTTCGACATGGTACTTGCCGACGGTCAGACCGCCGCCGACCGCGACGATATTCACTCTGAACGAACGGCCGTTGTTGCAGGTGATGACACCGTGGCCTTCGGCGTGCTTGTAGATCGCCGACCAGCCGCTCAGGTCGAATTTCATTTTACAGTCGGTTTTGCCCGCGGCATCGGCAGGGCCCGCCCACAGGCTGGCCGAGACTGCGGCGGCCAGAACAACAGGTGCGAGAATACGTAAACGCATGGTGCACTCCTTCTCTTGGTTGATCCGGGATTGATCTTACCGGGGCTGGGTGAAGGTATTGTAAACGAAGGGCGCACAGGCCGATCCGCGTTCAGCGGCGATTGGTTTACCAGCCGCGGTTCACGTTTCGGTCAGCTTGGGCGGTGCTCCAGCTGCAGCGGCGGAGCCGGTTTCGCGGCGCGCCGAATCAGCCAGACCACGAACCCGATCAGCAACAGTGGCAACAGCAGGTGTGCGGTAAGCACGCCGAGCGTCAACGCCAGCACCGCGCCGGCAATCGCCAGCCCGATGCCGAGCGCGCCGACAATCAGACCGCCGATACCGATGATCACACCGAGCATTACGCGCAGGATCAGCAGCGGCAAGGCGATAAGCGCAACGACCAACAGCAATGGCGCGAGTGCGAGCAGGGGCAGCAACAGCGCGGCGCCAATGGCGCAACCCACCACGAGAAGCGGAAACAGAATCAGGAACTTGAGCATTATCGACTCCGTCCAAGCATTGCCCGAATCGGCAGCCAGAGCATAGCGCGTACCCGGCACAACCGCATGTGCGTAAGGTCATCGCCGTGCTCAAGCTCGCTCGCAAGGCGTAAGCTAAAGTCACTGGCGTGCGAGGCGGAGGGGCGCAAGATGGCTGACTTCGATATTCTTGTTCACGTGCGCCGTTACGAGGGCGATTCGCTGGCCGCAACCGTGGCCCTGAGCCTTGCCCGGCGCTTGCAGGCGCATGTACTTGGACTTTACGTCGCCGCACTTGGCTCGGTTGCCTACAGCACGCTCGAAACCGTGGTGTTCCAGGTGCAGGAGGCGGACGACCTCTACGAGACTGCGCTTGCGCAACGCGAGGACTGGGAGAAACGTCTCGCCGCGCATGGCGTTGCCGGCGAATGGCTGGTCGCGCAGGGCGAGCCGGTCGAAGCGATCTGCCATGCCGCGCGCTGGTGCGATCTGATCGTCGCCGAGCGGCCGCAATTGACCGCCGACGCGCCGATCGGCTGGGGCACGGTTTCGCGTACCGTATTCGGCGCTGGCATTCCGCTAGTGGTGGTGCCGGAGACGGCGAAACCAGCGACAGTCGGCGAGCGTGTCGTCATCGCGTGGAATCACAGCCGCGAAGCGGCGCGCGCGATCAGCGGCGCCCTGCCCGTGCTGCGCATGGCGAAACAGATACTCGTCCTCGACGGCGCCGAACAGCAAAGCCTGGTCGGTGCGCGTCATCTGCCACAGCTCGATCTCGCCACGTATTTCGCGCGCCATGGCGTTGCTGCCGAATTCCGGGCGTTCGCGCCGACCACCGATTACGGCGCCGGTATCTTGAACAACGCGCACACGATGGCCGCCGACTTGATCGTGATGGGCGCCTGGGGGCATTCGCGCATTGCCGAGCTCGTGCTCGGCGGCGCCACGCGCTACCTGTTTCAGCACAGCGACCTGCCGCTGTTCGTTGCGCATTGACTCAAATGCAGGGCTGATGGCCTAGAACGTTTTCGGTTGAAATGGTTACAACTGCGACTGCCTTTGAGCCCTCTCCCCTTGCGGGAGAGGGGCCGGGAGAGGGGTAGCGCGCGCGAAAGCAGGCGCCTTCGGCGCCGGAGTGCAAGCGTTTTCGGATTCTCAGCCGTCAGCCTTGCGTCCTCGCGGCATCGAAGTGAAAAGCCGATACACTCCATGCAACCTCTTCGCAAGCTAACGAGCCGATGACTAATTCCGACGCCGCGCCGCGCACCTACCGCTACTACGACTTCATCCTCGGCGCGTTCGTCTGCGTGCTGTTGTGCTCGAACCTGATCGGGCCGGCCAAGGTCGCCCAGGTGCATTTGCCGCTGCTCGGAGAATTCACCTTCGGCGCCGGCGTGCTGTTCTTTCCGATCTCCTACATCTTCGGCGACATCCTTACCGAGGTCTACGGCTACGCGCGCGCGCGCCGCGTGATCTGGTCGGGGCTCACCGCGCTGGTTTTCGCCTCGATCATGGCGACCGTCGTGGTCGAGCTGCCGCCGGCGGCCGGCTGGCATGGCCAGGAAGCCTACGAGTCGCATCTTCGGCCAGACGCCGCGCATCGTCTTCGCCTCGATCGCCGCATTCTTCTGCGGCGAGTTCGTCAATTCCTATACATTGGCAAAAATGAAATTGTGGACAAATGGCAATGCGCTGTGGTCGCGCATCGTCGGCTCGACCATCTGCGGCGAAGGCGTCGATTCGCTGGTGTTCTATCCGGCCGCGTTCCTCGGCGTCTGGGAAACCAAACTCGTGCTGACCGTGATGGTTTCCAACTACACGCTCAAGGTGCTCTGGGAAATCCTCGCCACGCCGCTGACCTACCGCATCGTCGCCGCGCTCAAGCGCGCCGAGAACGAGGACTACTTCGACCGCGGCACGCACTTCACGCCGTTCTCGCTGGGCGCGTGATCGCGGACGTCCCGGGCTCTGCAGCGGATATTGGGTCTAATTGTCCACCCGCGATTTCAATGGTGCGCAAATCTGACCGAAGGAGAAAATAAGTGCCTGCGTTAAGCTCCACTGGAATTGTTCGTGCGATCGAGGACGCTTTTGCAGAATCATCTGCCGACGCGTTACTCGTATCACAACCGTGGAGTCATCCGAGGCGGTTCTACGTCGCCGCTGGAGAGTTATCCTTCCCACTCTGGATTTACATATGGACGTTGACTCATGGCGGCGGCGCAGCGCGACCAAAGGCCGAGTATCGAATTCAATTGACCTCGGTGACACCGCCGCTGCCAGAAAACCCTGATGGACCCACAGTGCTGCTCGGCTATGAGCCGAACACAGGATGCTTTGCAGGTTTCGATCTCAGAAAGCATCGGGCGTTTTCGAGGCGATCACCGTCCCTACAGATAAACATCTGAACTCTCAGAGACGCGGTCCGCGACGGTTTTGCATTCACACGCAAGGGAAATAACGAAATTGCAGTGGCGTTCCGTGCGGACAACATGTTGGCCTATTGCCTGAATTGCGAGAGTTTGCACGAGAGCGGCGCAGATGCGTCTGTGTCCTTGTTGCTCTCGAAAGTCGGGCGGTTTGAGCCTGTGACCGACCTCGAGTTGGCGACAATCCCAGCGGAGCGAAGGCGGATCGTTGCGAAGGTGTCTCGTTTGGCGCGTGACAGCGACTTTCGCCGAAAAGTGATAGTTGCATACGATCGAAAGTGTTGCGTTACGGGTTTACAACTGCGACTCATAGACGCCGCACATATTTTGCCGGTTGGGGCTGAGGGGAGCACGGAAGACGTCCGAAACGGTCTATGCCTTTCCCCAACCTATCATCGGGCATATGACCGCGGACTCATTTATCTCGATGAAAGCCGGAGGATGCTGATTAATTCAAAAAAGAAGGACGAACTCGTTCGCCTGGGCGTCGGGGGTGGACTCCGCGATTTCGAAGCCCACCTTGGACGGGAGATACTCCTTCCTCCCGATAGAAAGCAATGGCCGAAAGCTGAATTTATTCGAGCAGCTAACGAGTTTCGGAGCCTGAATTGATAACGTAATACAAAAACGCTCTTGACGCGCGGAGTTTTCGTATTACACTTTCGCTATGCCGCGACCCAAAGCCAGCAACCCACGTAAACGGCTCGTCAACTTCCGCCTCACGGATGACGAGCACTCAGACATGCAGCATTCGGCCGAGATCGCTGGATTCGAATCTCTCAGCGACTACCTTCGACACCTTCACGCATCACAGACTTCATCGGTTCCCGCCACGGCTGGAGTGCGCGAAGATTCCCAAGTGTACGGGATGGTCGAGCCCCGCCTGTACGCTGAGACAGAGCGCGGCAGGATATTCCACGGTGACTCGCTGGGACTGCTGCACAAAACCCTGAAGGAAGGTTCCGTTGATTTAATTGTGACGTCGCCCCCGTTTGGGCTCGTGAGAAAGAAAAGCTATGGGAATGAAGACGCCGACAAATATATCGAGTGGTTTCGACCGTTCGCCGAAGGAATGAGCCGGGTACTCAAGGAAGAAGGCAGTCTTGTCATCGATATCGGTGGTGCCTGGAAGGCTGGTACGCCAACACGTTCTCTCTACCATTTTGAGTTGCTAATAACTCTTTGCAGGGAGTATGGATTTCACCTCTGCCAAGAGCACTATTGGTGGAATCCAGCAAAACTTCCAACACCAGCAGAGTGGGTAAACATTAGACGAATTCGGGTCAAGGATGCCGTTAATTGCATCTGGTGGCTATCGAAGACACCGTGGCCTAAGGCGTCCAACAAGAGGATTCTGGCCCCGTATAGTGATTCCATGAAGGCCCTGTTGACGAACGGCTACACGCCGAAACTTCGTCCGTCCGGTCACGATATCTCGGATAAATTCGGAAAGGACAACGGAGGCTCAGTCCCACCGAATCTACTGGCGCTGGCGAACACAGAATCAAATGGGACCTACCAAGAGTATTGCAGGGCGAACAACTTTCCGGTGCATCCAGCAAGATTTCCTTCCCGACTACCTGAGTACTTTATCCGCATGCTCACAGATGAGGGAGATTTGGTTATTGATCCATTTGGAGGGTCGTGTATCACGGGCGAAGTAGCGGAGTCATTGAGCCGGAGGTGGGCGTGCTGTGAATTGGATGAGAGCTACCTCAAGGGAGCGCTGTCCCGATTCGTTGGCGTGAAACCAAAGTTGCCGAAAGGAGACAACGTGCCCTACCAGATTTTTCCACCGTGCTCTTTGAACGGCGCTGCGGACAATTCGCTGCTTTCGAAAGATGGGGGGTTCCAACGCACCCCCAAAGCTCCAACGCAACGATCACTTCGTCTGATCTGATGCCCTAGGACAAGTCGTCGACGATTTAAGAGCGCAGGACTACTTTGACCGCGGCACGCACTTCACACCGTCTTCGCTGAGGACGTGGCGCGACTTACTCGCACCGAAAGCCTTGAGAATGTTCTTGGGCAGTTGCGCGTCGAAGTCCTTGGCGAATCTGATCTTACCTCTCATCAGACCGAGTTTGATCGTTGCGCGCCGACTGGCATCGAGAGGAACGAGCATGGCCAGCGGCAGTCCTGACTTCGCGATGACGAAACTCCTACCTCTGCTTGCCCGATCGACTAACGCAGAAAACTGTGCCTTGGCATCGCTGATGTTGAGTTGTTTCATGACCAAACGCCTCAAGAGCTTAGATGTCCGACGGGGCTGATTCACTTAGCCTACTCAATCCAGCGCGTAGCCGAACTGCTGCTTGAACTGATCGGCGAATTCGGCGTAGGTGAAACGCTGGTTCTGCGTGCCGGGGTGTTCAATCTTGAGCGTGCCCATCAGCGATGCGATGCGGCCGGTGGTCGGCCAGTCCATGCCGCGCATCAGGCCGAAGATCGAGGCCGGCGCGGTAGGCGTCGCCGCAACCGGTCGGATCGACGATGCGGCGTTTCCTTGCGCCGGCGGAATGTCGTAGGTTTTCGCGCCTGCGTGCATCGGTCGAGCCGCTCGGGCCGCGCGTGACGATGTACGCCTTCACGCGCGTGGCGATCTCGGCCGCGCTCCAGTCGGTGCGCGTCTGCAGCAGCTGCGATTCGTAATCGTTGACGATCGCGTAGGTCGCCTGCTCGATGAACGTGCGGAATTCCTCGCCGTTGAACAGCGGCATCGCCTGACCCGGATCGAAGATGAACGGCACGCCACGCTCGGCGAACTCGCGCGAGTGCTGCAGCATGCCCTCGCGGCTGTCCGGCGCGACGATGCCGAAGGTGATGCCGGGCACGTCGCGCACGTGGTTTTCGTGCGAGCGCGACATCGCGCCCGGATGGAACGCGGTGATCTGGTTGTTGTCGAGGTCGGTCGTGATGAAGCACTGCGGGGTGAACAGGTCCTCGTAGACGCGTACCTGGTCGAGGTCGATGCCGCAGCGGGTCAAGTGCGCGCGGTAGGGTGCGAAGTCCTGGCCGACGGTCGCCCATCGGCATGGGTCGTCGCCGAGCAGTTTCAGGTTGTAGACGATGTTGCCCGCGCAGCCGCCGAACTCGTGGCGCATGCGCGGCACGAGGAACGAGACGTTGAGGATATGCACCTTGTCCGGCAGGATGTGATTCTTGAACTGATCCTGGAACACCATGATGGTGTCGTAGGCGAGCGAACCGCAGATCAGTGCCGACATGGATATTCCGTCCTGTGAAGTATCGCCGCTAGTCCCTCTCCCGCTGGCGGGAGAGGGGTTGGGGTGAGGGTGGCGCTTGAAGATGCCCAAGGATTTCGGTCAGTACATCGCTGGTTTTTTGGAGCACATCGTTGTTCCAGAAGCGCAGCACGTGGAATCCGTTCTTGTTCAATATTTCGGTGCGGTGCCGATCATACTCGACACGATCGCCATGTTGACCGCCGTCGACTTCGATGACGAGTCCCGCTTCGAGACAGACAAAATCAACCGTGTAGCCCACGACCGGAAATTGGCGGCGAAATTTGCAACCCTGCAACCCTCGTCCGCGCAGGTGTCGCCACAGTTTCGCTTCCGCGTCCGTTGTCGTCGAGCGCAGGCGCCTGGCTTGCTCGGTACCTTGTCGTAACTCCATGCACCACCCTCACCCGCGCCTGCGGCGCGACCTCTCCCGCCAGCGGGAGAGGTGATTTTTCGCTATGCCTTCAATTTCTCGCGCAGCAGGGCGTTCAACTGCTGCGGGTTGGCCTGGCCGCGCGTGCGCTTCATCACCTGGCCGACGAAGAACTGCAACAGCTTGTCGTTGCCGCCGCGGTAGTCGGCGAGCTGGGTCGGATATTCGCGCGAGCACCGCGTCGATCGCTGCGGCGAGCGCACCGGAGTCGGAAATCTGCTTCAGGCCGCGTTTTTCGATGATCTGATCCGCATCGCCTGCGCCGGCCCACATCGCCGCGAACACGTCCTTGGCGATCTTGCCGGAAATCACGCCCTCGCGCACGCGCGCGAGCAGGTGGGCGAGCGCGGGCGCCGACACGCGCGTCGCCTCGAAATGCAGCCCTCCTGTTGAGCGCGGCGGAGACTTCGCCCAGACCCAGTTCGCAGCCAGCTTCGCATCGGCCGTGTTGCCGGGTCCCGAGCCCCGAGTGCCGAGTCCCGGCGACGCGAGCACGGTCTCGAAATAATCGCCGTCGCCTTGTCCGCGCACAGTTGCGTCGCATCCGCTTCGGGCAGCGCCAGCGACTCGATGTAGCGCGCGCGGCGCGCCTCCGGCAATTCAGGCATCGCCGCGCGTACCGCGGCGATGTCCGCGGTCGTCACCGCGAGCGGCGGCAGGTCGGGGTCGGGGAAATAGCGGTAGTCGTCGGCGATCTCCTTGCTGCGCATCGGCCGCGTCTGATGCCGCGTCGGATCGTACAGCCGCGTCTCCTGCACGATGCGTCTCGCCGTTTTCCAGCGCGCGGATCTGGCGCTCGATCTCGTATTCGATCGCCTTCTCGACGAAACGGAACGAATTGACGTTCTTGATCTCGGTGCGCGTGCCGAGCTTGCTCGTCGCCGGCCGCGGCGCACCGATACGTTCGCATCGCAGCGGAACGAGCCTTCCTGCATGTTGCCGTCGCAGATGCCGAGCCAGCGCACGAGCGTATGCACGGTGCGCATGTAGGCGACCGCTTCCGGCCGCCGAATGCAGCACCGGCGCGGAGACGATTTCCAGCAGCGGCGTGCCGGCGCGATTGAGATCGATGCCGGTCGCCGCGTGAAACGCGTCGTGCAGCGACTTGCCGGCGTCTTCCTCCAGATGCGCGCGCTGGATCTCGACCTCGATCACGCGGCCGTCGTCGAGGCGCACCGGCAAGCTGGCCCTCGCCGACGATCGGCAGCTCGTACTGGCTGATCTGATAGCCCTTCGGCAGATCGGGATAAAAGTAGTTTTTGCGCGCAAATATACTTTGTGGCGCGATCTGTCGCGTCGATCGCGAGGCCGAAGCGGATCGCCTTGTCGAGCGCCGCGCGATTCGGCACCGGCAGCGTGCCGGGCAGGGCGACGTCGATCGCGCTCGGCCTGCGTGTTCGGTTCCGCGCCGTAAGCGGTTGAGGCGCCGGAAAACAGCTTGCTCTGCGTCGACAGCTGGGCGTGGATTTCCAGGCCGATGACGGGCTGCCACGCGCCGCGGGACTCGGGGCTCGGGACTCGGGACTCAGAAGTCATGGCGCGCTCCGGGTTCGCAGTGTGCCAATCGCTGACTTGCTGCAATTGATGCGCGGCATTGAGCAGGCGCGCTTCGGCGAACGCCGGCGCGATCAGTTGCAGGCCGACCGGCAGATTCTCGCTGAAGCCCGCGGGCAGCGAGATCGCCGGCAGTCCGGCGAGATTTACCGCGACCGTGTTGACGTCGGCCGCATACATCGCGAGCGGATCGGCGGATTTCTCGCCGAGCTTGAACGCGACCGTCGGCGCGGTCGGACCGGCGATCAGGTCGACCGACTTGAATGCCTCGGCGAAATCGTTCGCGATCAGCCGCCGCACGCGCTGCGCGCGCAGGTAATACGCGTCGTAGTAGCCGGCCGACAGCGCGTAGGTGCCGACCAGAATGCGGCGTCTGACCTCGGCGCCGAAACCCTCGGCGCGCGTGCGCGTGTACAAGTCCTCGAGCGAACGCGGCTCGGCGCAGCGGTGGCCGTAGCGCACGCCGTCGAAGCGCGCGAGATTGCTCGACGCTTCCGCCGGCGCGATCACGTAATAAGCCGGAATCGCCAGCTGCGCGTTCGGCAGCGAGATATCGACCAGCGTCGCGCCGAGTTTCTCGTATTCGTCGCAACGCCGCCTGCACGGCCGCGCCCACGCCGGCGTCGATGCCTGCGCCGAAATATTCGCGCGCGACGCCGATGCGCAGACCAGCCAGCGGCTGTCGACAACGCGGCCAGATAGTCGTCGACGGACGCGTCGACGCTGGTCGCGTCGCGCGCATCGTGGCCGGCGATCGCGGCGAGCACGTGCGCGCAATCCGCCGCGCTGCGCGCGAGCACGCCGGCGCAGTCGAGACTCGAGGCGAACGCGATCATGCCCCAGCGCGAGACGCGGCCGTAGGTGGGCTTCAGGCCGGTGATGCCGCAGAACGCGGCCGGCTGGCGGATCGAGCCGCCGGTGTCGGTGCCGGTCGCGAACGGCACGATGCCGGCCGCGACCGCGGCGGCCGAACCGCCGGACGAACCGCCCGGCACGCGCGTCCGCGTCCCAGGGATTGCGCACCGGGCCGAAAATACGAATTTTCGTTCGACGAACCCATCGCGAACTCGTCCATGTTCGCCTTGCCGATCGACACCGCGTGCGCCGCGTCGAGTTTCTCGACGACACGGCGCGTCGTACGGCGGCACGAAATTTTCCAGCATGCGCGAGGCGCAGGTCGTGCGCATTCCATTTGTGCAGAAAATATCCTTGTGCACAAAGGGAATTCCGCGCAGCGGAGGCGCACCGCCGCTGGCCAGCGCGCGTCGGCGCGCTCGGCTGCGGCCAACGCGCCGCTTTCGTCCAGCGTGATCAACGCATTCAGATCGGCGTGCGTCTGCGCGCGCGTCGCGGCGCGCTGCGCCAGTTCCGACGGCGGTACGTTTCGCGCGCACGCAGCGTCCTGCGCCAGTTGCGCGATGGCTGAACTCATCGCCACGCTACTCGATGACTTTCGGAACGAGGTAAAGGCCGCCGCGCGCTTCGGGCGCGAGCGCGAGAAACGCATCGGCGCGATCGGGTTCGGTGACCGCGTCCGCGCGCCAGGCCAGCGCCTGCTCGTGCGGATGCGCCAGCGGTTCGACGCCGTCGATCTGCGCCGCGCCGAGCTGATCGGCCAGTTCGAGCACGCGGCCGAGTTCACCGGCGACGTGGCGCCATGCTCACTCATCGCCGATGGCGAGGCGCGCGAGACGGGCGATGTGGCGCACCGTGGCGCTGTCGATGGACATGCGGCAAAAAGGGCTGCGGGACTTGGATCGTCGACGATAGCACAGGAAGACAAAGGGCAGGCGCTTGCGCGGCCGCATTTGCGCCCGGCGAACCGCCATTGCCGGCTTGTTCCGGCTGGCGCGAGCCTTGCTCTTAACGGCTTTTTTCCTTGCTTCGCCTGTGCGCGCTCACTACACTGTCGCGCTTTTCCGCAAGACGCGGCATCACTCGTTTCAGCAGTACCGGAATCCCTAATGTTCAAAGGTTTACGCGGACTTTTTTCCAACGATCTGTCGATCGACCTCGGCACCGCCAACACCCTGATCTATGTGCGCGGCCAGGGCATCGTGCTCAACGAGCCATCGGTGGTCGCGATTCGCCAGGATCGCGGGCCCGGCGGGCCGCGCTCGGTCGCCGCGGTCGGCGCGGACGCCAAACGCATGCTCGGGCGCACGCCGGGCAATATCGTCACCATCCGGCCGATGAAGGACGGCGTCATCGCCGACTTCACGATGACCGAGGAGATGCTCAAGCAGTTCATCAAGAAGGTGCATCGCGCGCGCATGTTCCGGCCGAGTCCGCGCGTGCTGGTCTGCGTGCCGTGCGGCTCGACCCAGGTCGAACGCCGCGCGATCAAGGAATCGGCCGAAAGCGCCGGCGCGCGCGACGTGTATCCTGATCGAGGAGCCGATGGCCGCGGCGATCGGCGCCGGCATTCCGGTGCATGAGGCGCGCGGTTCGATGGTGCTCGATATCGGCGGCGGCACCTCGGAAGTGGCGGTCATTTCGCTCAACGGCATCGTCTATTCGCAATCGGTGCGCATCGGCGGCGACCGTTTCGACGAGGCGATCATCAACTACGTGCGCCGCAACCACGGCACGCTGATCGGCGAGTCCACGGCCGAGCGCATCAAGATGGAAATCGGCTGCGCCTCGCGCCAGACCGAGGTCAAGGAAATCGAAGTCTCCGGCCGCAACCTCGCCGAAGGCGTGCCGCGCATGTTCAAGATCAACTCCAACGAGGTGCTCGAAGCCCTGCACGAACCGCTCGCCGGCATCGTCGCGGCGGTGCGCTCGGCGCTCGAGCAGACGCCGCCGGAGCTGTGCTCGGACGTTGCCGAACGCGGCATCGTGCTGACCGGCGGCGGCGCGCTGCTGCGCGACATCGAACGCCTGATCTCCGAGGAAACCGGCCTGCACGTGCACGTCGCCGACGATCCGCTGACCTGCGTCGCGCGTGGCGGCGGGCGCGCGCTCGAACTCGTCGACCAGCACGGCGGCGATTTTTTCGCCTCGGAGTGAGCACGAGCGAGTCAAGGGCCAGAGCGGAAGAAATCAGCGGCGCGGCGCATCTGATTCCTCAGCCCTGAGCGCCAGCCCTTAGAATAGAGCCACGAAGTTTCCCGCTACTCTGTCACGCCGTGGCCATTGCTCCCAACAGCTCCGCCCCCCTGTTCAGCGAAGGCGCATCGAGCACGCTGCGCCTGATCCTGTATCTGGCGGCGGCGATCGCGCTGATGGTGGCCGACCGCCGCGGCGACTATCTCGCAGCACGTGCGTGAGGGCGCTGGCATACTGATGGAACCGGTCTACCGGATCGCCGCGCTGCCGGCCGAACTGGCGCGCAACGCGCGTCTGGCGATCGCCGATCGCAGTCAGCTGTCCGAGGCGAACGCCGAGCTCAGCCGCCAGCTGCATGCTCGCGCAGACGCGCCTGCGCCGCTACGACGCGCTGCAGGAACAGAACCAGCGCCTGCAGGAGCTGCTCGCCGTGCAGCGCAGCCTGTCCCTTAGTGTACAACTGGCAAAAGTGATCAATGTGGATTTTGGCGCATTCCGCCGCCATCGCATCATGCTCGATGTCGGCAGCGCCAACGACGTCGAAGTCGGGCAGGCGGTGATCGATGCGCACGGCGTGATGGGTCAGGTGGTCGAAGTGCGCCCGCACAGCTGCAGCGTGATGCTGATCACCGATGCGGCACATGCGATCCCGGTCAAGATCGAGCGCACCGGGCTGCGCACGATCGCGCGCGGCAGCGGCACGCTGGACGCGCTGGAACTGCCGAACATCCCGGTCAGCGCCGATGTCAGGATCGGCGACCGTCTGCTCACCTCGGGCCTTGGCGGACATTTTCCGGCGGATTTTCCGGTCGGCGTGATCCGCTCGATCAGCAACGATGCGACCGGCATGTTCGCTGCGGCGATCGCCACACCGGCCGCCGCGCTCGATCGCAGCTGCGAAGTGCTGGTGCTGCATACGCTGGCCGAGCCGGTCGGGCCGCCGGCACGGGCGGACGAGTTCGGACCGCCGAAATCGCTGGCCATGCCGGCGCCGGATGTGGCCGCACCGGTGCAAGCCGCGGTGAAGCAGCAGGTGCAACCGTGACCCGCGAGCGCGTACTCGGCGGGCTGTTCTGGGGCAGCATTGCGGCCTGCTACTTCGCCCAGCTTCTGCCGCTGCCGGCAGTCTTGCTGCCGTTCAAGCCGTTCTGGCTGGCCCTGGTGCTGATCTACTGGGCGCTGGAACTGCCCGAACGCGTGCCGCTGGGTCTGGTTTTCCTGCTCGGCGTCGGCGGCGATCTGATCGGCGGCGAAATGCTCGGCGAGCAGGCCTTGCGCCTTTGTATACTTTGTTTCATCGTGCTGCGTTTCCGCTCGCGCCTGCGTTTTTTTCCGATCTGGCAGCAGACGCTTGCGGTGTTCGCGCTGCTGCTCAACGACCGCATCGTCTATCTGATGGTGCACGCGTTCGCCGGCGACCCGCTGCCGGCGCTCGATTTCTGGCTGGCGCCGGTGGCCGGCATGGTCGTGTGGCCATGGCTGTTCCTGCTGCTCGACGATGTGCGCGCACGTCTGCGCGCGAAAGAAAGCTGATGCGGCGCGGTCGGATCAGCGCAGCATCAAGGACGTCCGCCACGAGGCGGGCGCGTTCGGCACACGCGCGCTGATCGGTTTCCTCGGCATCGTCGTCTGCCTCGGCCTGCTCGTTTCGCGCTTCGTGTTTCTGCAGGTGCTGCACGCCAGGGAGTTCGCCGCGCGCGCGGATGCCAACCGCATTTCGGTGCGCGGCATCGCGCCGAGCCGCGGCCTGATCTACGACCGCAACGGCGTGCTGCTCGCCGACAACGCGGCCGCGTTCCGTCTGGAAGTGGTGCCCGAGCAGGTCAAGGACATGAACGCGATGCTCGCCGATCTCGGCTCGGTGATTGCGATCAGCGACGACGATATCGCACGCTTCAACGCGGCGCGGCGCAACAAGAAACCGTTCGACAGCGTGCCGCTGCGCCTGAAACTCAGCGAGGACGAGATCGCGCGCTTCTCGGTCGACCGCTGGCGCTTCCCCGGCGTGGACGTCGTGCCGTACCTGACGCGCACCTATCCGCTCGGTGCCGCGTTCGCGCAGGTGGTCGGCTATGTCGGCCGCATCGACGTCAACGAAGCGGCGCAGCCTCGATGCGGATCTGTACGCCGGCACCACGCACATCGGCAAGACCGGCATCGAGCGTTATTACGAAGACGAGCTGCACGGCACGCCGGGTTACGAACAAGTCGAGGTCAACGCCGACAAGCGCGTGCAGCGCGAGATCGAGCGCGTTGCGCCGACGCCGGGCAAGAACCTGTACCTGTCGATCGACGCGCGCCTGCAGCGCGTCGCCGAGGACGCGTTCGACGGCCGCGCCGGCGCCGCGGTCGCGATCGATCCGCGCAATGGCGAAGTGCTGGCGATGGTCAGCGTGCCGAGTTTCGACCGCAACCTGTTCGTCAACGGCATCAGCCGGATCGACTACGCGCGCCTGATCGAGCGATGCGGGCAAACCGTTGCTCAACCGCGCGATCGCCGGCAGCTTCCTGCCGGGCTCGACGATGAAGCCGTACGTCGCCGTGGCCGGGCTCGAACTGGGCCTGCGCAGGCCACACGATACGGTCGTCTCGACCGGCGAGTTTCACATTCCCGGACAGGCGCGCGGCTACCGCGACGACTTTCCGGCCGGCCGCGTCGACATGGCGACCGCGATCACCGAGTCGGTCAATACCTATTTCTATACGCTCGCGCTCGACATGGGCATCGATCGCTTCAGCGATTTTCTCGGCCGTTTCGGTTTCGGCGCGAAGACCGGCATCGACCTACCCGGCGAATCGATCGGCGTGCTGCCGTCGCGGGCGTGGAAACGCGCGACGCATGAATCAGACCTGGTATCCCGGCGAAACGGTGATCGCCGGCATCGGTCAGGGCGACTGGGTGGTCACGCCGATCCAGCTCGTCACTGCGTTGGCGACGATCGCGTCGAGGGGCGAACGCCGGCAGCCGCATCTGCTGCGCGCCGTGCAGGCGGGGATCAATACCGCGCCGCAGCCCGCGCCCGCGCCGCTGCCGCGCGGCAGCATCATCCACAATCCGAGCACCTGGCCCACGATCGAACAGGGCATGGTCGGCGTGGTCAACGCGCCGAACGGTACCGCGCACGGTCTCGGCGACGGCTTTCCCTATGTGATCGCGGGCAAGACCGGCACCGCCGAGCGCTACTCGCGCACCGACGAAACCTGGACCATCGATCGCGACCTCATCGGCCGAGCGCCATCAGGTGCTGTTCGAATGCTTCACGCCGGCCGACAACGCGCGCGTCGCGGTCGTGGTCGCGCTCGAAGCCGGCCACAGCGGTGCCAGCGATGCCGCGCCGATCGCGCGCAAGATTCTCGATGGCTGGCTTAAATTCGACGACGACGCGCGCCACGTCGCAGGCACCGCGCCGTGAGCGGGACTCTCGCCCTGCGCGCGCGCACATTTGTTCTGGCGCTGCTGCGCCGGCCGCGCGTCGATCTGCCGCTCGCCTGCGCGACTCCTGCTGCTCGCCGCGGTCGGTCTGACGACGCTGTACAGCGCGAGCGATCTGGATACGCGCATGCTGCTCAATCAGGGCGTGCGCTTCATGCTCGGCACGCTGCTGATGCTGCTGATCGCGCGCGTACCGCCGCAGATGCTGCGCAAGTGGACGCCGTGGCTGTACGCCGGCAGCATCGCTGCTGCTGCTCGTCGTCGCGGTGCTCGGCGAAGGCCGCGGCGCGCATCGCTGGCTCGATCTCAAGCGTGTTGCGCTTCCAGCCGTCCGAACTGGTCAAGCTGACCCTGCCGATGATGGTCGCGTGGTACGCTGCAGCCGGCGCGAACTGCCGCCGCGCTTGGCCTCGCTGGCGTCGTCGGCGTGCTGATCGCGCTGCCGGCCTGGTTGATCGGCAGGCAGCCCGATCTCGGCACCGCGCTGCTGGTCGTCGCCAGCGGCGTGTTCGCGATCTTCCTCGCCGGCATGGCCTGGTGGCGCATCGGCCTCGTGCTCGGCGCGGCGGCCGGGGCGGCGCCGCTGGCGTGGCATTTCATGCACGAATACCAGACGCAACCGCCTGCGCATGTTTCTCGATCCGGAGTCCGATCCGCTCGGCAACGGCTGGCACATCATCCAGTCCGAAATCGCGGTCGGCTCGGGCGGCGTGTTCGGCAAGGGCTGGCATCACGGCACGCAGTCGACGCTTGCAGTTCCTGCCCGAGCACACCACCGATTTCATCTTCGCGGTGTTCTCCGAGGAATGGGGACTGATCGGCGTGATCGCGCTGATCGCGCTGTATATTTTCATCGTCGGGCGCGGCCTGTGGATCGCGGCGAACGCGCGCGACACCTATTCGCGCCTGCTCGCCGGTTCGATCAGCATGTCCTTCTTCGTCTACGTGATGGTCAATGGCGGCATGATCACCGGCATGCTGCCGGTGGTCGGCGTGCCGCTGCCGCTGATCAGCTACGGCGGCACGTCGGTGGTGTCGCTGCTCGCCGGGTTCGGCGTGCTGATGTCGATCCATCGCCATCGCACCTTCCACTCGCGTTGAGCACGCAGATAATATCAACGACAGGTAAAAAACATGCCGCCATTCGTACTCAGCCCGGAGGCACGCCAGTGGATCGTCAACCGCACCCTGGCCGGCGCCGGCGCGGAAGAGGTAATCAGCGAGTTGATCGCGGCGGGTTGGCAGCGCAAGACGGCGCTCGAAGCGCTCAAGCTCGCCTTCGCCGGCAACGCGAAGCCGGCGGCGGGCGCGCGGCCGCAACCGGTGGCGCCGGTGTCCGACAAACCCGTGCCCGAACCCAACCTGCTCAACTCGCCGCTGTTCGTCGACGCAGGCGATCGCCAGGTGCGCGTGCTCGCAGCGATGCGCAAGCCGCGACTCGTCGTATTCGGCGGTCTGCTCGATGCGGACGAATGCGCGGGCCTGATCGAAGCATCGAGCGAGCGCATCAAGCGCTCGGAAACGCTGGACCGCAAGACCGGCGGCGTGCAGATCGATCCGGGACGAACCAGCCGCGGCATGTTTTTCCAGCGCGGCGAAAGCGAGCTGATTGCGCGCGTCGAACAGCGCATCGCGAAACTGCTTAACTGGCCCGCTGAAAATGGCGAAGGCCTGCAGATCCTGCATTACGAACCCGGCGCCGAGTACGAGCCGCACTACGACTATTTCGATGTCGACGATCCCGGCACGTCGGTGGTGCTCAAGCACGGCGGCCATCGCGTCGCCAGCCTGATCATGTATCTGAACACGCCCGAGCGCGGCGGCGCGACGATCTTCCCCGACGTCGGCGTCGACGTCATGCCGCAGCAGGGCAACGCCGTGTTCTTCAGCTATGCGCAGCCGGATCCGTCGACGCGAACTCTGCACGGCGGCGCGCCCGTGCTGGCCGGGGAAAAATGGATAGCTACGAAGTGGTTGCGCGAGCGTGTGTTTGCGTAGCGAATCGATCCGTGTGTGCGCACGCGTGCTTACAAACGCATGCTCGGCGCGGGGCTTGGGTGGAATGCTGCAATTTATACAATGTTCTAATGTTCTGGTTCTAAGATAGATCAATCGAGCTTGACCTTTCGGTTTGGCTCGTGCGTGTCCCTCCCCTTAGTGGGTGCAGCTGAACGTTTCAGCCGCCTACATCCGATCCACAATGTCAGCCAATTGATCGTGTCCCAACCAGCCAAGTAAAAATGCCCAGGCGGCCCGAGGCTCAATGCCGTGGGAACCAAAGACGAGAAACTCTCTCTTGATGAGTTTCTGAGTTGGATACCTAATGAAATTACCGTGGCGGTCCTCCACGTTTTCACTAAGCGCGTGCTTAATGTTGGCAAGGTGCTGGAGCGATTCAGAAGAAATAGGGTTGCTAAGGGCCCCCAGCGCATTAAGAATCTGGTTAATTGCTCGCTCCAAGCAAAGCGAGTTCGATCCGTACTGAATGGTCCATCCGTGATGGCCGTCAAATACATTTGAGCTGTCACCTGCGGAACGTACCGGCCCTGTTGGATGGCTGAGCCACCAAGCAGATTCCGACACTACTCTCTGGCAAGTACCTTTTTTGAGCCTATTGCCATCGTATAGGCGTTCGAACGCTTCCTTAGCTGGCAGAGACACACTTGGCTGATGTATTGGCATTGCATTCGATCAATGCGTGGCGCGCACATATTCTACCGGTTTGCCTTGCTTGGCTATATTAGAACTTACATTTGATGCAAGAGCCTTGGCGCGTCTACGGTTTCGGCGTGACGTACCAAGGACTGTGATGTGAGGGAACGCCTGTCAATATTGCTGCAGGATCGCCCCTGAGTAGGTGACCGACGATCGCGAGTAGAGCGTTGCGCAGCCACGTCGCTTCGTCAGGCTGCAGGGACTGTGTAGTTGTTGTCAGCTTTCTTGCTGTAGATGGGTCGCCACGCGTTGAGCTCAATTCCGACATCCGTCGCAGAATGCTTTCTGAAATTTTATAGTGCGCTGATGCGGCTGGGAATCCGCCGCGCATCTTCAAGACGCTCACGCAGAAGTACGCAGCCGATGTGAGCGGCTCCTTGCCTTCGAGGTATCGTGACACCCGATTCCAAAGGTAATCAAGCTCGGGCCCGAGTGCCGAATCGACTGGCGGCATCGGATATGCGGCGCGAGATACATGGTTAATCGTCCCGTCAGTAACGCGAGCTATTTCTTGGACTGCCAGCGAAACAGTGCCGGCGACGGGGGCATCATCAATTATGTCTGCGCCAGCAAACTCTAACCGAAAATCCCTCGGGGATGAGTACTGCACACCGGCGCCGATCTCCCAAGCTCGAATAAATGGCACCGCAACTGCCAGTGCTTTGTCGACGCTGTCAAACTTGCGTGTCGGATACAGCAGTAGCGACGAGCCGACCAGTTCACCTCGGAATTCTGTAGATACGAACCCGAACGCTGGCGCCGAGTCAAAGTCAGTATCCGCCGCACACACTACTGTATAGCGCAATGCGACGACGCGAGGCTCTTTCATGACTTCTGAGACTTACGCATTAGTAGGGTCAGATATCGACTCATCCTGGATCCTAAAGCGGATTTGAGTGATAGGAGCTTCCAGTTTTCGGGCATTTCTTCAGATCTTGCCGCGTGGCCTCTTGCGCAAACGGGTTGCGCCTCGTCGCTACACGTTCTCAGGCGCGCTGAATTGACCTCGCATGTTACCCTTGCGCTACCGTCTAAACCAGCCGCCCGCCCCTCGATGACCTTTCGTTTTCTTGCCCTGCGCGCAGGCCTGATCGCCACGCTTGTCGCAGGTGCCGTGCATGCCTACGATCCGCCGGATGCGGCGCAGGTGGCCGCCGCCGAAAAAAAATTCGCCGCCGATCTCGAACGCGATACGGACATTTCCGCCGCCGACGTACTCGCGACCTTGGGCCGCGCGCACTTTCAGCAGCGCGTGATCGACGCGATTTCGCGGCCGACCGAAGCGAAACCCTGGCGCGAATACCGGCCGATCTTCGTGACCGAACGGCGCATCGACGACGGCGTGGCGTTCTATCAGGCGAACGAGGCCTTATTGAAGCGCGTCGAGAGGGAAACCGGCGTGCCAGCGACCCTGGTTACCGCGATCATCGGCGTGGAAACCGCGTATGGCAGAAACCCCGGCCGCTATCATGTGCTCGATGCGCTGACGACGCTGGCTTTCTACTATCCGCCGCGCCAGGAATTTTTTCGCAGCGAATTGCGCCAGCTGTTTCTGTTGCACGGGGCGAATTTCCCGATCCCGATCGAGAACCTGATGGGTTCGTACGCGGGCGCGATGGGCTGGGGCCAGTTCATGCCGTCGAGCATCGCGCGCTACGGGCGTGACGAGGACGGCGATGGCGTGATCGACTTGTGGAATTCGCTGCCGGATATCGTCGCCAGCGTGGCGAACTATTTCGTCGGCAACGGCTGGCAGAGCGGCGGGCCGGTCGCGGTACGCGCGCGCGTCAGCGCGGGTGCGCACGGGGTCAATCCGGAAAATCTCCAACCGGCCTATTCGCTGCAGCAATTGGCGCAGTGGGGTTACACCTCGCCGGCGAAGATCGACCCGCAAACCCTGGCCACGATCGTCAAGCTCGAAGGCGAGGACGGCCCCGAAGTCTGGATCACGTTTCAGAATTTCTACGCGATTTCGCGTTACAACCGCAGCCCGCTGTACAGCCTCGCGGCATTTCAGTTGAGCCGGGAAATCGCCGCACAAATCGGCGAAAAATCCGACGCGCAATGAAGCTGCGTGCGACTGTGCGGCTGTTGCAGGCGAGTGCTATCGCGGCACTGCTTGCGCTGAGCGGTTGCACGCGGCGGTCGGCGACACGGCCGTCCACGTCCGCCGCGCGGGGATCGTCGCAGGCGGCGAAATCCGATCGGCGCTACGCGCAGGATGAGGATTCCGGGCCCGGCGGCCCGCTGCCTGACGTGAGCAAGATTCCCGAGCCGGTGCCGAAGGTCGAAGCGCGGTCGGTTTACGGCAACAAGTCGCCGTACACGGTACTCGGCCACACTTACAACGTGCTGCCGAGCGCCTCGGGTTACGTCGAGCGCGGCATCGCCTCGTGGTACGGCAACAAGTTCCACGGCTATACCACGTCGAACTTCGAGAAGTACGACATGTACGCCTACAGCGCCGCGCACAAGACCCTGCCGCTGCCGAGCTATGCGCGCGTGACCAATCTGGAAAACGGCGCGAGCGTGATCGTGCGCATCAACGATCGTGGTCCGTTCGCCGCGAACCGCATCATCGATCTGTCCTATGTCGCCGCGATCAAGCTCGGCATCTGGCAGAAAGGCACGGGTCTGGTCGAAGTGCGCGCGATCGATCCGGCGCATCCGGACAGCGGTCCCGCGATGCTGCACGCGGCAACGCCTGCGGCGCGACCAGCGATGGCCGCCGCGCCGCCGCCGCGCGGCGATGCGCGGATCGGCGCCCCGGATGTGCCACGAAAAGCGCCCAAACCCGCGCTATATCTGCAAGTCGGCGCGTATTCGGATCACGCCAATGCCGAGCGCGCGGCTGCGGCGCTGCGCAATCTGCGGCTGGGCGAGGTGCATATCGTCGATGGCGCAGTCAACGGCAGGAAGATCCAGCGCGTGCGCCTGGGGCCGCTCAAGGACGTCGACGAAGTCGACAGCCTGACGCCGAAAGTGCGTGCGCTGGGGCTGGGCGAGCCGCGCGCGGCGGTGGAGAACTAAAACCTGTCCGCAAAGCTGCTGCGCCCTGTATTTTGCATCCGTGCGGTGCTCGGAATCCTCATGTACTCGCATGTACACTCCGGTTCCTGCGCTCCGCGCGGACGCGAACTCCCTTCGCTCGCTGCGCTTTGCGGACAGGTTTGAGTCCGCAAGATGCTCGAAGCGTTCATGCTTTGGCGTGTAAACTTCGCTTTTACCTTCCTGCCCGAGCTGCACCGCAGGTGCATGTGGGCGCTGTTTCAATATGGAATACCGATAGAATGAAGCATTTGCAATTTTTACAGAAAGTGGCATTGTGTATTTGTGCATTGACGATGTTGGCCGCATCCATGGCGGTCGAGGCGCGCCTCAAGCACAAGGCGCCGGCAGCGCAGCAGCCGGCGCAGGAAGCCAAGTCCGCGCAGACGCCGGCTCCGACCGACGTACAACCTGCGCCCGCACCGTTGCCGCCCGTGGGCGCGCTGAATGTGCCGGTGCCACCCGCGCCGACCCTGAACGCCAAGAGCTGGGTGCTGATGGACTACGCGAGCGGGCAGATTCTTGCCGGCGCCAACGCCGATATGCGCGTCGAACCGGCATCGATCACCAAAATAATGACTTCGTACGTCATCGGCGCGCAACTCGCGGCCGGCAAGATCAAGATGGACGACGAGGTGTATATCAGCGAAAACGCCTGGCGCGGCGGTGGCGCAAAGACCGACGGCTCGACCAGCTTTCTCGCGCTCAATTCCAAGGTACCGCTGAAGGATTTGCTGGACGGCATGATCATCCAGTCGGGCAACGATGCGGCGATCGCGCTCGCCGAGCACGTCGCCGGCTCCGAGCAGACGTTTGCCGCGCTGATGAATCAATATGCGCAGCAAGCTCGGCATGACCGGCACGCACTACGTCAATCCATCGGGTCTGCCCGCGCCCGACGAATACACGACCGCGCACGACATCGCCATGCTGTCGCGTGCCTTGATCCACGATTTCCCGGAGGAATACAAGATCTACGCGATCAAGGAATTCGAGTGGAACGGGATCAAGCAGCACAATCGCAACGCACTGCTGTGGCGCGACTCCTCGGTCGACGGCATCAAGACCGGGCACACCAAGGAAGCCGGTTTCTGTCTGGCGACCTCGGCCAAACGTGGCGACCAACGCCTGATCGCGGTGGTCATGGGCACCGATAGCGAGAAGGAACGCGCCGATGCGAACCAGAGCCTGCTCAACTACGGCTTCCGCTTTTTCGAAACGCACAAGCTTTACGACGCGAACAAGGCGCTTGCGCAGCCGGTGCTCTGGCGTGGCGCGAACGACACGATCGGCCTGGGTCTGGCCGACGACATGCTGGTGACTCTGCCGCGCGGGCGCTACAACGACCTCAAGGCGACGATGGAACTGCCCAGCCGCCTGATCGCGCCCTACACCAAGGGTCAGAAGATCGGCACGCTGCGGGTGAAGCTCGACGACAAGGTGTTGATCGAGCGCCCGCTGATCGTGCTTGCCGACGAACCCGAGGGTGGCCTCTGGCGACGTTTCTCCGATGGCGTGGCGCTGTGGTTCAAGAGCGCGCCGACCACGGAAACGTCGGTGGCGCCGAATACGCCGGCGCCCAAGCCATGAAAAATCTCGACGATATCCAAGCGCGAAATTCCGATCAGGGCTTTCAGTTTCCCGGCGCGTTCGAGATCACCGCGGTCGGCAAGGCGAATAACGGGCTCGAAAAGCGTGTGCCGGAACTCATCGCTGCGCTCGGCGTAGCCGTGCTCAATGGCAGCCTGCGCACGCGGCCGTCGAGCGAAGGCCATTACGTTTCGGTCAGCGTCACCTTCACCTGTCCTTCGCGCGAGAAATACGAGGCCGCGCATGCCGCGTTGCGCGCCGATCCGGCGGTGCGCTGGACCTTGTGACAGACCCGGGGTTCGGGACTCGGGGCTCGGAAAAGAAGTTGCGCTCTTGATTTTCCACATTCGAGGCGTGACATGAGTTTGTTGATAAACGACGAAGCAACATGAATCTCGCAGGTTCCATCGAGTCCCGAGTCCCGAGCCCCGAGCCCGGGCACTTGCTCGTGCGCCGCTTGCCCGGCCTGCAGGCCTACGAACCGATCTGGCGCGCGATGCAGGCATTCACCGATGCGCGCGCCGCGGATACATCGGACGAACTGTGGGTCGTCGAGCACGACGCCGGTGTTCACGCTCGGCCAGGCCGGCAAATGGGAGCACGTGCTGATGCCGGGCGAGATTCCGGTGGTGCCGGTCGACCGCGGCGGCCAGGTGACGTACCACGGGCCGGGTCAGATCGTCGCCTATCCGCTGGTCGACCTGCGCCGGCTCGGCATCGGCGTGCGCGAGTTCGTCTGCCGCATCGAGCAGGCGATCATCGACACGCTGGCCGCCTGGAATATCGGCGCGCAGCGCAAGCCCGGCGCGCCGGGCGTGTATGTGGCTGGCGCCAAGGTCGCCGCGCTGGGCCTGCGCGTGCGCCGCGGCTGCACGTTTCATGGGCTGGCGTTCAATGTGAATATGGATCTGGAGCCGTTTCAGCGCATCAACCCCTGCGGTTTCCAGGGCCTGCAGGTGACGCAGATGCTGGATCTGGGCGGCCCGTCGCGGCTGGCCGAGGTGGAGGCCGTGCTGATCGCGCGAACTGGCGCGCCAATTCGGCTTGCGCGCGTGCATCGCGCCGCCGCCCGTGACCTTTGGCGCTGGCGCAAAACCCGTTGCGGATGTTAGCGTGGACGCATGAATTCCCTGGATAAAACCATTCCGATCGCGTTGCTCGATGCGGACAAGACGGCGTTTGCGTCGAGTCTGCCCGAGGCGGGCGCGAAACAGCTCGGCGAAGACAAGATCGCGCGCAACCGCGCGGGTTTCGACGGCACGACGCCGATGCTGCGCAAGCCGGCCTGGATTCGCGTGCGCATTCCGCCGGGCAATGCGGTGGCGAGGCTCAAGGCGAAATTGCGCGCGAACCGTCTGGTGACCGTCTGCGAAGAAGCATCCTGCCCGAACATCCACGAGTGTTTCGGCAAGGGCACGGCGACGTTCATGATCCTCGGCGAAGTCTGCACGCGGCGCTGCTCGTTCTGCGATGTCGCGCATGGCCGGCCCAAGCCGCCCGATGCGCGAGGAGCCGCGCCATCTTGCCGAAACGATCCGCGACATGGGCCTGCGCTACGTCGTCATCACCTCGGTCGATCGCGACGACCTGCGCGATGGCGGCGCGAGCCATTTCGCCGACTGCATCCGCGAAGTGCGCGCGCTCAATCCGTCGATCAGGATCGAGATCCTGACCCCGGATTTCCGCGGCAAGGGCCGCATGGAGCGCGCGCTGGAAGTGTTCGCGCAGGCGCCGCCGGATGTGTTCAATCACAACCTCGAAACCGTGCGCGAGCTGTATCCGAACGTGCGCCCCGGCGCGGATTACGACTGGTCGTTGAGCCTGCTGCAACGTTTCAAGGCGCAACATCCGCAGGTACCGACCAAGTCCGGCATCATGCTCGGCCTTGGCGAAACCCTCGAGCAGGTGCATGGCGCGTTGAACGATCTGCGCGCGCACGCGGTCGATATGGTCACGATCGGCCAATATCTGCAACCGACGGCGCACCATCATCCGGTATTGCGCTACTGGGACACCGGCGCGAATTCGATGCGCTGGCCGAATACGGCGCGAGGCTCGGTTTCGAGCACGTCGCGTCCGGTCCGCTGGTGCGTTCGTCGTACCACGCCGACCGGATGGCGCATGCGGCCGGTTATGTGGAAGAAGTGGACGCCTGAGGTGAAAAGTGCAGGCATGGATGCCTGCGTCGTGATCTTCGCGGTCAAGGACGAACGCAAAAGTACAGATTGAGTGGAGAAATTGAAATGGTAGTGCGTAACAAGCGCGTCTTCTGGATCGCGCCGGTCCTGATCGACCCTGGTTCTGCTCGCGACCGCGAGCGCAAAGCCCGCGGCCGATGCAGGCACTCTGGCGCTCAAGCCGACGCCGGATCAGGCCACAGACGGCGCTGATGGCGGCGCGCTTCCTCACGCGCTTGCACTACAAGGCCGAGCCGCTCGACGAGGCGATGTCGCGGCAGATTTTCGATCGCTATCTCGACGCGCTCGATGCCGACCGGCTGTTTTTCCTCAAATCCGACATCGACCGTTTCATGCCCGCGCGCGACAAGCTCGGCGATGCGATCTACGACGAGGATCTGTCGCGTTCCGTTCGCGATCTTCAATTCTATATCCGAGCGCGTCGGCGAGCGCACCGCGTACGCGCGCGAGCTGCTCAAGAAGGGCTTCGATTTCAGCAAGGACGAAAGCTACCGGTACCAGCGCGAGAAGGCGCCGTGGGCGCAGAACGTCGACGAGCTCAACGATATCTGGCGCAAGCGCGTGAAGAACGACTGGCTGCGCCTGAAGCTGGCCGGCAAGGACGAGGCGAAGATCCGCGAAACCCTCGACAAGCGCTACAGCGAACTACGTCGAGCGCATCCAGCAGCTCAACAGCGAGGACGTGTTCCAGACCTTCATGAACGCCTACGCGATGGCGATCGAGCCGCACACCAATTATCTGGGACCCGCGCCAGGCCGAGAATTTCGATATCGCGATGAAACTTTCGCTCGAAGGCATCGGCGCGGTCCTGCAGCGCGACGACGACTACACGGCGATTCGCGAAATCGTGCCGGGCGGGCCGGCCGCGATGTCCGGCAAGTTCAAGATCGGCGACCGCATCGTCGGCGTCGGTCAGGGCGAAAGCGGACCGATAGCCGACGTGATCGGCTGGCGCCTGGACGACGTGGTCGACAAGATCCGCGGCGCCAAGGACACCACCGTGCGCCTGGAAATTCTGCCGGCCGATGCCGGCCAGGACGGCAAGCACGTGCTGGTCGCGCTGGTGCGCAAGAAGGTCGTGCGTCGAGGAGCAGGCGGCGAAGAGTTCGATCATCGAAACCAAGGACGGCGGTGTGACGCACCGTATCGGCGTGATCACCCTGCCGACGTTCTATCAGGATTTCGACGCGCACCGCCGCGGCGACAAGAACTACAAGAGCGCCACGCGCGATGTCGCCAAGCTGCTCGCCGACCTGAAGAAGCAGAAGGTCGAGGGCGTGGTGATCGATCTGCGCAACGATGGCGGCGGCTCGCTCAACGAGGCGACCGATCTGACCGGCCTGTTCATCGACAAGGGGCCGGTCGTGCAGGTGCGCAGCGCCGACGGGCGGGTCGACCGAGGAAGAGGACGAGCATCCCGGCATGGTCTGGAGCGGTCCGCTCGCGGTGCTGGTCAACCGCAACTCGGCGTCGGCTTCGGAAATCTTCGCCGCGGCGATTCAGGATTACGGCCGCGGCCTGATCATCGGCGAACCGACCTATGGCAAGGGCACGGTGCAGAACCTGCTCGATCTGGACCAGATGCACGGTAACGAGAAGCCGACCTATCGGCGAGCTGAAAATGACGATCGCGCAATTCTTCCGCGTCAACGGCGGCTCCACCCAGCTGCGCGGCGTCACGCCGGATATCAAATTCCCGATCACCGGCGACTTCGATCAGAACGGCGAACAGTCCTACGACAACGCGCTGCCGTGGACGTCGATAACGGCCGCGGACTACGCGCCAGCCGGCGATGTCAAGACGATTGTGCCGATGCTCGAAGCGCGCCACGAAAAACGCGTAGCCGGCGACAAGCAATGGCTGGCGCTGCAAGCCGATATCGCCGATGTGCGCAAGTTGCGCAAGGAAACCACGATCTCGCTCAACGAACAGGTGCGCCGCACGGAACGCGACGAGCAGGAAGCCAAGCGCCGCGAGCGGCATCCGGATCAGTTCGCGACCGCCGACCGCTGTCAACGCAGCGAAAGCGCCGCTCGCAGCTACGGGCAAGGAAGTAGCTTCGGCGAACAGGCCGGAGCCGCAGTCAGGCGGCGAAAAGAACATCCCGCGCGTGGGTATCGACGAAGCAACGCCGGTGCCGACCATGGACAAGCCGCGGTCGCGCCGTCGAGCGCCGCCAGGGCGATGTCCAGCAAACGCGCTCCCGGTGCCAATGCCGATCAGGACGACGGTTTGCAGGCCGACGAGCGCAGCCTGAAGTCCGACCTTGCCGAAGAGAAGAAGCGCAAGGCGGAGAAGGACGTTGTGCTCGACGAAGCTGCACATGTGCTCGCCGACGAAGTCGACATACTGCACGCCGACACCAAGCTCGCCGCGCACGTGCTGCCGCACAGCACGGTCGGCAAGGATGTCGTGGACTGATACACGGCCAGCCTCTGTCCCGGAGAGCGGTGAATGCGAAAAGCGGCACGGCGCAAGCCAGTTTCCACTATGCCGCATTGTATAAATAGCAACTAGCCGCTGTAGCGCTGCGTCAGCAGTGCGAAAAAGGCACGCAAACCCAGCGCCTCGCCGCCGGCGGGCCGGCCGGGTTTCTCGGCGTCGTTCCAGGCATAAGTGTCGAGATGCAGCCATGGCGTCGTCTGCGGCACGAAACGCTCGAGGTAGAGCGCGGCGGTAATTGCGCCGGCGTGTTTGGATGTGCTCGCGTTGGCGAGATCGGCGATGCGCGAATCGAGCATGCGCGCGATACGGTGCCCACAGCGGCATATGCCAGAGCGGGTCCTGCACGCTGCGGCCGGCCGCAACAGCGGCGTTTGCGAGATCTTCGCGGTTGCCGAACAATGCCGGCAGGTCGGGCCCCAGGGCCACGCGCGCCGCGCCGGTCAGCGTGGCGAAATCGATGATCAGGTCGGGCTTGGACTCGCTCGCGTAAGCCAGCGCGTCGCAGAGCACGAGGCGGCCTTCGGCATCGGTGTTGTCGATCTCCACGGTGATCCCGGCGCGCGTGCGGATCACTTCGCCGGGTCGGTAGGCGTTGCCGGCGAGCGAGTTCTCGACAGCTGGAATCAGCAAGGTCAGGCGCACCGGCAGTTGCGCGCGCAGAACGAGTTCGGCGAGCGCGATCGCATGCGCTGCGCCGCCCATGTCCTTCTTCATCCAGCGCATGCCGTCGGCGGATTTGAGGTCCAGTCCGCCGGTGTCGAAACACACGCCCTTGCCGACCAGCACGAGATGCGGATGCTTCGCGTCGCCGTGAGTGCAGCTCGACCAGTCGCGGCGCGCGATGACTGGCGCGGCCGACCGCGTGAATGGTCGGGAAGTTGTGCGCGAGCAGTTCGTCTCCGACCCATTCGCGATATGTGGCGGCGTGCGCCTGCGCCAGCGATTTCACCTCGGCGGCGAGATCGGCCGGACCCATGTCTTCGGTCGGCGTGTTGACCAGATCGCGTACGCGCCGCGTGGCGTCGAGGCGTGCCTCGATGGCGCGCAGCGTCGGCGTGTCGATGGCGAGTTTCGCCGGCGCGCGCGCGGCCTTGCGGTAGCGCGTGAATTGATAGGCACCGAGTCCCCAGCCGAGCGCGGCACGCTCGCCAGCGAGCGCAATCCCATCGTCGTCGAGACGATAGTTGCCCGGCGGCAGTTTGAGCGGCAGCGCAGCGAGCGCATAAAGATCGTCGGTCGCGGCGACTCCGGCGAGTACGCGCTTGAGGCCGCCGCGTGTGTCGGGCAGCAGGCAGAAGGTGCCGGGTTCGGCGCGGAAATCGGTCGCCGAGATCCATTGTGCGGCACTCTTGCCGAGCGTCGCCGACAACGTGCGCAGGGAATTTTTCGTCACTGCGGTCAGCGGCGTGGTGTGCGCAGCGCGCTGGATTTCGATCAGGCCTTGCATGCAATGTCCTCGACGGTGGGCGACGACGCGGCACGGCCTGCCGCAGGCTGACTCAGGCGGCTGCGCTGAATTGATCCAGGGCTTCGGCGAGTTCGGCCAGATCGCTTACGACCAGGTCGGGCACGGCTGCACATGGCTGCCCTGCGCCGCCGCGATTGAGCCAGACGCAGCGCAACCCGGCCGCGTGCGCACCGGCCACATCGAGCTGCGGATCGTCGCCCACATGCAGCACCGCTTCGGGTGGCAGGCCCAGACGCGCGCAGGCCGCGTGGAAAATTTCCGGCGCAGGCTTGGCTGCGCCGAAATCGCTCGCATACAGGCAGAAGCGGAACAAATGATTCAGGCCGATCGCGGCGAGGTCGGCGTTGCCGTTGGTGATCGCCGCCAGTGGATAGCGTGTGGCAAGCCGCTGCAGCGCCGGCAGTGCATCGGCATAGCACTGTACCTGGTTGCGCGCGGCGTAGAACGCGCTCAATGCCGCCTCGACATGGCCCTCGTCGTAGCCGTGTGCGAGCAGTGCGGTCTGCAGCGACAGGCGCCGCTGCGCGGTGAAGTCATGCGCCAGCTGCGGATTCTCGGCGGCGACGCGATCGCGCAGCACGCGCATCGTCTCGATGGGATAGGCAACCGCGCTGCGCGGACAATGTGCGCGCAGCCAGTCGTCCAGTCGTTGCTCGGCGTTGAGCATCGCCGGCGCGATCGGCCACAGCGTATCGTCGAGATCGAAGGTGATGGCGCGTACGCGCATGATCCGGCGTCAGTCCTTCTTGTCTGCCGCCTTGGCCTTTTTCATGTCGGCCGCCGCGTTGGCCGCGCGCTGCTTGGCTTGCGGGGCTTCGACAGAATCGGGCTGCGTGCGCAGATTGTCCGCGGTCGCGATCGGGGCCGACACCGGTGTGGATGCAGCTACCGCTACAGCGGTTGCCGGCACGGTCGCGACGTGTGCATCGACAAACGCATCGCGCGCGCTTTCGTTGCCGACGAGGTTCGGCGCGTCGTCGTAGGGCACCAGATGGTGTTTGCGGATGATCGCCTTGCCCGTGTCGGAACTGGCGTACTTGATGAATTTCTCCGCGGCTTCATGGTTTTTGCCGTCGTCGCGCGCGGCCAGATACAGGATCGAATACAGCGGATAGCTGCCGTCGGCGATGGTCGCGGAACTTGCGTTGCAGCCTTCGACGCTGAGAATTTTTATTTTCTTGTTGCCATATACCGCCGACAGGGTGCTGAAACCCAGGCCGTGCGGGTCGATGGTGATGCCGTCCTCGAGTTTGGCCGTATTGAGGTACAGGCGTGGCGCCGCCACCGGCTGGTCGCCATGATGGAAGAGCAGCTTGCGCATGCTGTACTCGACGCCGTCGAGCGGGCTGGCGATCGAGTAGAGATTGATCCGCGCGTCCGCTCCGCCCAGATCTTTCCAGCTGGTGATGTAACCCAGGTAGATCTGATACAGCTCATGCAGGGTGACGTTGTCGACCGGATTCTCCGGCGAGGTGATCGGGACCAACGCTTCCCAGGCTACCGGGTAGAACGTCAGGCCGGTCTCCTCGGCGCGACCGGGCATGGCCGGCCGCGCGCTGCCGGCAACGTCGGCGCCGCCGTCGTGCACCGCGTCGATGCCGGAAATCGTGCTGAACGGTTCCAGTGTCACCTTGCCGAGTTTGCTCGACTCGTACTGCTTGACCAGATCGTCGACAAAGGCGCGTTCGGTGGCGCGATCGCCGCGCCAGATGATGCCAGGCGTCGCGGGCGCTGCCCTGGGCCTGGCGTGGGTGGCCGCGGCTTTCTTCGCCACCGCCTTGGCGCCGGCGGTCTGCGCCTGTGCGCGCTCGTTCGTTGCGACGAACACAAGCACGGCAACCAGCCCGAGCAGAACCGGGAATGTATACTTATAAACTATTTTCACTTCAGGATTCCGCAGGCGAGAGCACGGGAGGGCATTATCACCCAGTCCCGTTCCCGCCGCATCGTCCCGGCCTATTGCATGTTCAGCAGGTACTGCTCGCCGCCGCGCACGATCGCAAGCTGCAGCTGGCGTGGCGCACGCGCGGACAGCGGCTTCAGATCGGCCAGCGTATTGATGCGCACCTGATTGACGCCGAAGATCAGATCGCCGGCCTTGAGCCCGTTCTTCGCCGCCGCGCTGTTGGCGACGATGCGCCGCACGCTGACGCCGCCGAGATCCCTGCGCCGTTCGCGTTCGCTGACGTCGGCGAGCTCGGCGCCGGCCAGACGCGCGTCGAGTTTCGCGCCATCGAGACTGTTGACCTCCTCGGCGGCGAGGCGCGCGCTCACGGTCAGCGGCTTGCCCTCGCGCAGCAGTTTGAGTTCGATCGCGGTGCCGATCGGGGCGATGCCTTCGGCGTTGTAGACATCGTCTTCGCTGTGCACCGCCTTGCCGTTGGCCGCGACGATCACATCGCCCGGCAGCAGTCCGGCGGCGGCGGCGGGCGACTCCGACCGCACCTGGGTTATCACGGCGCCTTGCTGATCGGCCTTGACGCCGAGCATGCGCGCGATTTCGGCGGTGAGGGTCTGCACCTGTGCGCCCAGCGTGCCGTGCTTGACGCTGCCGGTGGCGATCAGCTGACCCATCACATTGCTGGCCAGGTTCGATGGAATCGCAAAACCGATGCCGACGTTGCCGCCCGACGGCGAGTAGATCGCCGAATTGATGCCGACCAGTTCGCCGCGCAGATTGACCAGCGCGCCGCCGGAGTTGCCCGGATTGATCGAGGCATCGGTCTGGATGAAGTTCTGGTAACCGAGGCCACGCAGGCCGCTGCGCGACAGCGCGGAGACGATGCCAGAAGTCGCGGTCTGGCTGAGGCCGTAAGGACTGCCGACCGCAACGACGAAATCGCCGACGCGCAGCTGGCTCGAGTCGGCGAGCGGCAGCGCGGTCAGGTTCTGCGCGGGAATCTGGATCACCGCAATATCGGTGTCCGGATCGTTGCCGATCAGTTTGGCCTTGAGGTTGCGCCCATCGTGCAGGGTCACGGAAATATCGTCGGCGCCGTCGACCACGTGGTTGTTGGTCAGCACGTAACCCTTCGCCGCATCGATGATCACGCCCGAACCGAGCGATTGTTCGATGCGCTCGCGCGGGATGTTCTGCATGCCGAAGAACTGGCGCAGAAACGGATCGTTCATCAGCGGATTGTTGACGCGCACATGCGTCTTCGAATTGATATTGACCACCGCGGGCACAACGCGCTCGAGCATCGGCGCGAGCGAAGGCAGGGGCTGGCCATCGACGGCGACTGGCAGTGCGGCGAAAGCAAACACCGCGAGACCAGCGCTGAGTAGAACAAAGGCAAAGCCCGCGAGGGTCGGCAGGCGGCGGCGAAAACGTGAAGCGATCTTGCGCATGATTTCCTTCGTTTCGAAGTGAGTTGGAATGCCTTACAGACCGCAGTTTGGGCGTGCAGTTTCCGCCGCAAGGGCGGTTGACAAACACGCAAACGGCGTCGTATCGCGGTTTGCGACAGGATCATGACGTCATATCAAGTGACGTCGCAAAACAGCGTCATAAGGTATTGATTGTTCGCCATTAAAAAAAACCTTTGACAACGTTTTTCGGGAGGCGTACGGTTGCCTCCGCTCGCAATCACAACATCTTGTGTACAAGTCAGCATTGTATCCCCAAGAGATTGGGTTTGTGACGACAAGCGAGCACGGGATCACGATTGGGGCGGCGGTCGCGAGGCGCGATTCGGAGACGGTAATCAAAGGCTAAACATAAAGGGTGCCTGGTCCGCAAAACGGACACCGGCGCTTGCGGTGGAGTTTTCCCCTGAACGCCGCAATGTATATGCAGATACGCGGTCGAATATTGAAGAGCCGCGGCGGCAGGATGCCAAAAAAACATGGCGAGTTGGGAGAAGGATCAAGATGAGTACGGTGCGCGTGGAGGCTTTGGATCGTGGCGCGGTGGAGATACCGCTGCAGCCTGCCTCATACGATATCTGGGACAAGAAATACCGCCTCAAATCCAAGCAGGGCGAACCGGTCGATGCCAGCATCGACCACACCTACCAGCGCGTGGCCAAGGCGCTGGCCGACGCGGAAGCGACTCCCGAGAAACAGAAGTACTGGTACGAACGCTTTCTGTGGGCTTTGCGCCGCGGCGCGATCCCGGCCGGACGCGTGACCTCGAATGCCGGCGCGCTCGAACACAAGCCGGCGACCTCGACGATCAACTGCACGGTGTCGGGCACGATCGAGGATTCGATGGACGGGATTCTCGAAAAGGTCCACGAAGCGGGTCTCACGCTGAAGGCCGGCTGCGGCATCGGCTATGAATTTTCGACCTTGCGCCCGCGCGGCGCATACGTGTCGGGCGCGGGCGCATACACGTCCGGGCCGATGTCGTTCATGGATATCTACGACAAGATGTGTTTTACCGTGTCCTCCGCCGGCGGCCGCCGCGGCGCGCAGATGGGCACGTTCGACGTGAGCCATCCCGACGCCAAGGATTTCATCCGCGCCAAACGCGAAGACGGACGCCTGCGCCAGTTCAATCTGTCGTTGCTGATCACCGACGGCTTCATGCACGCGGTGGAGAACGACGAGGACTGGCCGCTGGTGTTTCCGATCAACGCCAAGGAACAGGGCGAGATCGATGTCGACGATCCGGCGCAGGTGATCTGGCGCGACTGGCCGACGCACAAGAACTACGTCACCCGCGACGACGGCCTTGTCGCCTGCAGGATCTACGGTCATATCCGCGCCAAGCATCTGTGGGACATGATCATGACCTCGACGTACGACTACGCCGAGCCCGGCTTCATTCTCATCGACCGCGTCAACGAGATGAACAACAACTGGTGGTGCGAGAACATCCGCGCGACCAATCCCTGCGGCGAACAACCATTGCCGCCGTACGGTTCGTGTCTGCTCGGCTCGGTGAACCTGACCACCTTCGTGCGCGATCCGTTCGGGCCGAAGGCGCGTTTCGACTGGGATGAGTACAAGGAAGTCGTGCGCGTATTCACGCGCATGCTCGATAACGTGGTCGAGATCAACGGCCTGCCGCTGCCGCAGCAGCGCGACGAGATCCAGCGCAAGCGTCGACACGGCATGGGCTTCCTCGGCCTGGGTTCGACGATCACCATGCTCAAGATGAAGTACGGCTCGAAGGAGTCGTGCGAATTCACCGAGCAGATCGCACGCGATATGGCCATCGCGGGCTGGGAAGTCGCCGCATCGCTGGCCAAGGAAAAAGGTCCTGCGCCGATCATGGTCGAACATTTCGAGGTCACCGCCGCGATGCTGCGCGAGCGTCCGCAAATGGTCGCCGACGGCTGCAAGATCGGCGACAGGATCGCCGGCAAAGTGCTGCACGCGAAGTACAGCCGCTATATGCAGCGTGTGGCCGAGGCCGCGCCCGAACTCGTCGCCGAGCTCGCCGAGACCGGCGCACGCTTCACCCATCATTCGTCGATCGCGCCGACCGGTACGATTTCGCTGTCGCTCGCCAACAACGCGAGCAACGGCATCGAGCCGAGCTTCGCTCATCACTACTCGCGCAATGTGATCCGCGAGGGCAAGAAGTCGAAGGAAAAGGTAGAGGTATTCAGCTACGAGCTGCTCGCCTATCGCGAGTTGATCAACAGCAAGGCGATGCCGCTGTCCGAGCAGGCCGATGAGAAACTGCCCGACTATTTCGTTGCCGCCGATGCGGTGACGCCGACCGAGCACGTCGATATCCAGGCCGCGGCGCAGAAATGGGTCGATTCGTCGATCTCGAAAACCGCGAATGTGCCGACCGATTATCCGTATGAAGATTTCAAGGACATCTACCGCTACGCACACAAACAGGGTCTGAAGGGCTGCACCACGTTCCGCTTCAATCCGGCCGCATTCCAGGGCGTGCTGGTCAAGGAGTCCGATCTGGAAAACACGCTGTACCGCTTCGAGCTCGAGGACGGCAGCATCGTCGAGGTCAAGGGTAACGAAGAGATCGAATACGACGGCGAAACGCATACCGCTGCGAACCTGTTCGATGCGCTGAAGGAAGGCTACTACGGTAAATTTTGATTGCTTCTGCGCGGCGCCGGTAAAGGCACTGCGTCGATATTGATGCGTTCGCTAACAAAGGACTTGATTGCCGGCCTACAAAGGGTAAATTCGCAATACCGAATCGCGTCGTCTCCATTCGGGTTGATTGCCGTCAGTTTCAGGTCCATAGCCTAAGCATCTTCGGAGGGAATTTATGCAGAGCGAACATACGCCCATGGGTGAAAGCGCCGCGAATGCGGTGGACGCAGTTGTCTCGAAAGCGCAGGAAGTCGGTCAGGCAGCGGTCGAAAAAACCAGTGCGGTCGTAGCCGATATGAAAACCGCGGTCGTCAACAGCGCAAGCGCGGCCGCCAGCGCCGCGGCCAGCAACGCCACCGCGGCGAAGAATGCAGTCGTGAAAAGGGCGGCCGTGGTGAAGAAAGCAGTTGTGAAAAGAGCCAAGGCTGCGGCGAAAACGGTGAAGGCAGCGGCGAAGAAAGCGGTGAGCAGGGTGAAGAAGGCCGTGCCGAAGAAAGCCGCACCGAAGAAAGCCGTAAAGAAGGCCGCCAAGAAAGCTGCGAAAAAAGCCGCGCCAAAGAAAGCAAAGCAGAAAGCCGTGAAGAAAGCGGCCCGGCATAAAGCGATGCCGAAGAAGGCGGTGAAAAAAGCAGCGAAGAAAGTCGTGAAGAAGGGCTCAGCCCGCGCCAAGGCGAAGAAAGGCGCGAAAAAAGCCAGGAAGAAGTAACCACGCACGACGAAGCCGTGCGTGCGCGGCTTCGTCGTGGCTCGTGCGCTCGTCCCCGGGCGCGAAGATCGCAAAGCGGGCATCTCTGGCCGCACTTGTCCATAAAGACTCAAGACCGAAGACAGCATGAGCATCAAGATTTCAAAAAAGATCAAAGGCTACAGCGTCGGCAAACCCGAGGACACCGCGCATTTCCCGACGGTCAAGCCCGATCCGCGCGACGTGATCGAGGTGCCGGCCAAGGCCGAAGTCATCCAGATGCACGAAAAGGTCGAGCGTCCGGACACGCTGATCGGCGCCACCTACAAGATCAAGTCGCCGCTGTTCGAGCACGCGCTGTATGTGACGATCAACGACATCGTGCTCAACCAGGGCACCGAGCACGAAATGCGCCGTCCGTTCGAGATCTTCATCAACTCGAAGAACATGGACCACTTCCAGTGGATCGTGGCCTTGACGCGCATCATGTCGGCCGTGTTCCGCAAGGGCGGCGACGTCACTTTCCTGGTCGAGGAACTCAAAGCCGTGTTCGATCCGCGCGGCGGCTACTTCAAGGCCGGCGGCGTCTACATGCCGTCGATCGTGGCCGAGCTCGGCGCGATCATCGAGCAGCACCTGAAGATGATCGGCCTGCTGCACGATCCCGATCTCGATCCCGAACAGCGCCGCCTGATCGCCGAGAAGCGCGCCGCGTACGAAGCGCGCGCGAACAAGGACAGCGCAAAAAAAAAGCCTGAAATAAGTTCCAAGGCCAAGGTCACGACCGACTTCCTCCCGGCGATCTCGCCGGCGCGGGCGGCGAGTCCGCACGCAGGACGCTCGAAGAAGACGCAGCGTCAGCCAGTACCGACAAGCCCGACGCCACCGTCCGCGCGTTCCCGCTCGGCGCCACGATGTGCAACAAGTGCAGCACCAACGCCGTCATCCTGATGGATGGCTGCGCGACTTGTTTGAATTGCGGGTATAGCAAGTGCGGGTGATTTTCAGGGCAGAAAATGCGCAGCCATATTGATACGGCGGAAATTCAGTTCCCCGAGATGTAAATGTCGACTCAGCTTTCTGCCCGTCGCGTCATCCTTCAAGCCAACCGGATCGACGAACTCCACTCTCAGCTTCGCTCTGCAAATGTCGAAGTACCAGGACGCGCAAGTGGACGCACGTCAGAGCATGTGGAGATCTACTCAATAGTTCGTTTGCTTGCGACGCGGCCATACGGATTGGCGGATTTCCCGCTGAAGCTGCTCAAGCAGGAGCGCCCCGATTTCGTCCTAACACTGAATGGAAACGAGGTGGGGATCGAGCACACTGAAGCTATTAGTCAGAACGATGCCAAGGCGGCAGCATTGCGTGATGCGGGCATTGGTCCTGAGATGCACTTCGTCAAGCCAGCTTCCCTCACCGAGCCCTGAAGTCATCGCAAAAGCTTAGGGCTGAGATCGAAGCCGACGAGATGGGTCCTGGCTGGTCGTGGCAATTACCGGCGAGCATGGCTGGCCGAGGCAATGGCTACGCACTTTATTCAAAGGAAATTCATTGCAGCGCGACAGCCGGGCCACATGCGTTTTGCGCGTAACTGGCTCGTGATCTATGACCAGTGGCCAGCTCCGATTCTGAAACTGTCCAGCGCGCTCCCTTACCTCCGAACAAAACTCGATGCGATGTCGCCTTGGTCAGTCTCTTGATCTGGGTATTCGGGATTCTTGACGAAGCTGTTTTGATCGACAGCTAGATACCGCATCGAGTTGCATGTATTGCGTTAATCACTGCACGGTTGTAGGTTGGGTTGAGCGCAGCGATACCCAACAACTCCGGGCGAGGGCTGATGTTCGGGTTTCACTTCGTTCAACCCAACCTACGAAGGCAGCTGCACTTTTGTCGAAAACGCGCCTTGATCGTCGCGCAGCAGCGTCCTCCAGGCGGACGACAAGCTCGATCGCTGGCGCGAAAGCCCCGCGCGTCGACGCCGGTCTGGTGGGGCAACCACCCTCAAGGAATTGCCGTGCGCTTTTTTTCCATTCTGTTACTCATCATCGCGGCGACGTTTGCCGCATCGCCCGCCGGCGCGACCGCTGTGCGGCGCCAAACTCCGAAACCATCACGCTCGGCGGCGGCTGCTTCTGGTGTCTGGAAGCGGTGTTCGACGAACTCAAAGGCGTGACCAAGGTCGTGTCCGGCTACGCCGGCGGCCATGTCGCCAATCCGAGCTATGAGCAGGTCTCGGACGGCGATACCGGGCATGCGGAAGTCGTGCAGATCACCTTCGATCCGCAGGTCCTCCCACTCGACACCCTGCTGCGTGCGTACTTCACGATCCACGATCCGACCACGCTCAACCGCCAGGGCAACGATGTCGGCACGCAATACCGCTCGACCGCGTTCTATCGCAATCCCGAGCAAAAGGCGGCGATCGAGCACGCGATCAAGCAAACTGCGGACAGCCACGAGTGGAACGGCACGATCCTCACCCAGGTGCAGCCGTTCACGGTGTTCTACAAGGCCGAGAATTACCACCAGGAATACTTCAAGCTGCATGGCGAGCAGCCTTATTGCCAGCTCGTCATCGCACCCAAGGTGGCCAAGTTCCGCAAGAAATTCCACGACTTCCTCAAATAAGGCGCGCCTTCGCGCAAGCTTCCCGTTGCAGCCCGCCAGCGCGGGCTTTTTGTAGTGCCCGGCGAAGGCGCCAGCGCCGGCCTGGGCAATCGCCGGCGTTTATGTTGCAGTGCTTTTGCAATCGAAAATGAAAACGTTTACATTCCGGCGTTAATAAGTTGTAAACATCTGCAAAGTGCGGGGAAAGCTGGAGTGCGGACTGCATGGCCGTAACGATCCGCGACGTCGCGCGCGAGGCACGGGTTTCCGTGGCTTCGGTGTCGCGCGCGCTCAACGGACACACGAGCGTCACCGAGCAGACGCGCGGACGCATCGCCGACGTCGCTGCACGCCTGCGCTATGTGCCGCACAGCGCGGCGCGCAGTCTGATCACGCGGCGCACGCAGACGATCGGCGCGCTGCTGCCCGATCTGTACGGTGAATTTTTTTCCGAATTGATCCGCGGTATCGACCTTGCAGCGCGCGCACGCGGCTTGCATCTGCTCGTATCGTCATCGCACGGCAACGCGAACGAAGCGGCCGCGGCGCTGCGCTCGATGCAGGGCCGTGTCGATGGCATGCTGATTCTCTCGCCGCATGTCGATGCGGCTTTCCTGCGCGCCAATCTGCCCGAGTCGCTGCCGGCCGTGCTGCTAAGTGCGGCGAAGAATGCGCAGTATCCGGTGCTCAATGTCGACAACTATGGCGGCGCCTGCGCGATGGCGCGTCATCTGCTCGATGCAGGCCACGCGAATGTCGCCTTCATCGCCGGACCTGCGGGCAACTTCGATGCGCAGCAGCGCGACAAGGGCTATCGCGCGGCGATGGCGCAATACGCGCCGAAGATGCCGCTCAATATCGTCGACGGCGATTTCAGCGAAGAGGCCGGCTACCTTGCGGGTCGCAAACTGCTCGCGCAAAAACCGCGGCCGCGCGCCGTGTTCGCCGCCAACGACATGATGGCGGTGGGCTGCCTGCACGCGTTCGAGGAAGCCGGCGTGCGCGTGCCCGACGATATCGCGCTGGCCGGCTTCGACGATATTCCGATCGCACGCTATATCGCGCCAGCGTTGAGTACCGTGCGTGTGCGCATCGTCGATCTCGGGCGCAGCGCGCTCGAACGTCTGGCATCCACGCTGGAAAAATCCGATCAAGCGGCGCCAGTGCAGACGCTGGCCTGCGAAATCGTCGTGCGCAGCAGCTGTGGCATGAAAGTCAACGAAAAAACAGTACGCAAGAAAATGGGCGATCAATCACTTCAATAAGTACCCCCGGGAGGAGAACCATGAAAAAGCATTTGCCGTTGAGAAAGAAACTGCTTGCATCGATGGTGACGGCCGCGGTCGTGTCGTTGGCCACTGTGCCTGCGATCGTCTGGGCGCAGTCGTCGGATGCCACGTTGCGCGGAAAAGCGGCGCCGGATATGCAGATAACCGCGAAGAACATCGCAACCGGCGCGCGCCGGGTAACGACGAGCGGACCCGATGGTGCCTATGCGTTGGTGGGAATACCGCCGGGTACCTACCAGGTCGATGCAGGGCCGGGTACCGAAAAGACCATCACCTTGAACGTGGCCTCGACCGGTACGCTTGACTTCGCGGCACCGGCGGCCGGCAACGCCGCATCTGGCAACCCTCAGACGCTCGCGGGCGTTACGGTGACGGGTATCGTGCAGGCCGAGGTGAAAACCTCCGAGGTCGGCGGACTGGTCTCGCTGCGTCAGATCAATACGATCCCCCAAGTTTCACGCAACTTCCTCGAGTTTGCCGATACCGTGCCGGGCATGGTGTTTATCAGCAACAATGGCCACACGTCTATTCAGAGCGGCGCGCAGGACAATAGCAATATTAATGTCTACGTCGACGGTGTCGGGCAGAAAAACTATATTCGATCGGGCGGGATAGCAGGGCAGTCCGGCCCAAGCGGCCATGGCGATACCACCGGTGGCGGCGACTTGGGTAATCCATTCCCGCAGCTTGCAATCGGCGAGTACAAGGTCATCACGTCCAATTACAAGGCGGAATTCGACCAGATTTCGAGTGCGGCCATCGTCGCGCAAACCAAGTCAGGTACCAACGAATTTCATGGAGAAGTTTTTGGCACGACGACGGATCAAAACTGGCGCTCGTCGACGCCAGCCGAGCAACAATCGGGTACAAAAACGGCGTCCAAGGACAATGAATATGGCTTTGCCATCGGCGGTCCGATCATTCAGGACGCGATGCATTTCTTCTTCACCTACGAAGGCAAGGGCATCACCAATCCCACGGCTGTGATTCCGCCCTCGGTTTTTTACAACGGCGTGAATGCATCCACTTTCCTGCCGGCCAGTGTGCAGGCGCAGTACGGGCCCGCTGCGCAGCCGTTTCATGAAGATCTCTATTTCGGCAAGATCGATTGGGAGTTTTCCGATCGCGACCGTATCGATTTTGAAGCGAGCGAGCGGAAGGAAGACCAAATCACCGGCGCGAGCGAGCAAATCGCTTCATCGGCGGCATACCACTATGTCAACCAAGTCACTCGGCCGACACTGCGCTGGCAGCATTCGGCCGACTCCTGGAGCAACGATCTAACGATCACTTACGAAAAAACCAAGGACCTGCCGACGCCACCAGGGGCCGGCTCGCCCGGTGACGTTTACGTATGGCAGGGAACCGGCGGCAACAACCAGACCTTGCTGCAAATCAACGGACAAGACGCGCGTTCGTACTTCTCTTCGGCGCAGAAAGGAACGGGCATACAAGACGACGTAACTTTCAACGACTTCAGCTTTGCGGGCGATCACGTCATCAAGGCGGGTTTCAAATACAAGGATGTTTCGCTGACCAATGCCGACGCCCTGAGCGGAGATCCGCTCTACTACTATTCGGTCACGGAAAATGGAACTTCGGCAACCCCTTACCAAGTTGTTTTTGGCAACCCGGTTACCGGATATAATCCCCAGGTCACTTCAAAAGACAAACAAATCGGTGCGTATATTCAGGACGATTGGGCGGTCAACGATCATCTCACCCTGAACCTCGGCGTGCGCAACGATTACGAGTCCTCGCCGACTTATCAAAATTGGGTGACGCCCGCCAGCGTGATCGCGGCGTTCAATTCGCTGTATCCCACGAACACCAACGGGTTTCCGCAACCTACCCCAGGCGAAACGCTTGCGCAGGCCTATGCGCTCGGTGGGGTAAATGTCAATAATTACATCAGCACCGGCCACAACCGCAGTGCGTTCAAGAACGAATGGCAGCCGCGCCTCGGTTTTTCTTATGACCTCAACGGTGACGAAGCGCACGTCATCTTCGGTGGCGCCGGGCGCGCTTACGACCGTCAGTTGTTCGAAACTTTATCGCTCGAGAATACCAAGTTTTCACTCGCCGAGCCGACATTGTATTTTCAGAATCCGCTTGCAACGGGTAATTGCGGGCCGACTACGCCAGTTTCCAATACCTGCGTACCGTGGGATCCGAAGTATTTCATGCCAGCCAATTTATACGCCGCGGCGAATGTCGGCGGCGAAATAAATATGCTGAACAATAATTTGAAGGCGCCGTATTCGGATCAGTTTAGCCTCGGCATGCGCAATAAGATTGGCGACTGGAATACCAGCGTGGGAGTTGCGCGAATTCTGGGTTTCGACGGCATTATTGGACAGCTTGGCAACCGTTATGCCAATGGCGCCTTCTATAACACCGTCGGCGGTAATCAGTGGGGCACCTCAGGCCCGCCAGGCTTTAATGGTAATTTTGTAGTGTTCGACAACGGCGTAGAATCGAAAACTTCGCAACTGCTCGTGTCGGTCGACAAGCCGTACACGAAGGAAGACGGTTGGTATGCGTCGATCTCGTATACCTACACCGATGCGAAGCAAAACCGACTCGTCACCGACGGCTATGCTTTCGATTTGCCGTCGATCTCGGACTATCCGTTCACCGATTCCAACCTTGTCGCCAAGCATCGTTTGGTCGTAGTCGGTTCGATCGATGTACCGTGGGAAGTGACGCTGACTGGCAAGCTGGTCCTCGAGGCAGAAAGGCCCGTGACGCAAATCAACTGCGGCACCGGCAACGCGAACGGCGCGGGTGGTCCATGCTTCCCAAGTACGACCATACCGGCCGGGCAGAGCTTCCTACTCGGTGGACCCATCTTCAATTATCGCGAGATCGATCTTTCGGCAATCAAGAACTTTGATCTGACGCGCGGTATGGCTTTTCAATTGCGCCTGGATGCGATCAATCTGTTCAACTACAAGAACTATTCGGACTACAACTGGCCTTATCCAGCGGCGGCCACTTACAACACGACAGGGAATATCTACAGCGTACCGCGTACGTTCCGTTTCTCGGCCAAATTCACGTTCTAGTCGAAGCGGACCTGGTTTCAAATGTAGGGAACGCATGAGCCACGGATGGCTCTTCCTGGGCAGGAAAGACGCAGCAGCAAGAGAGAGTTGTTTGAGCGCAACACCTTCACAAGCCAAAAGCTGGGTCCCCCAGCTCGCTCGCTACGATTTATTTGCGACACGCATTTGGCAGTCGCGACTGCTGCCTTTATACGACCAGTTGCCCAAATGGGCCGAATTGATCTGCGCGATGCGCGCGGCCAAACCTGAGACGGGCGGCCGCACCAACCGCCGGGGCTGGAACAGCACCGAGATGTTCGTGCTTGATCGCCCGGAGTTTGCCGATCTGAATTTGGCGGTGCACGCTGGTTGCACTGCAGCACTGCACGAAATGGGAATCGGCAACACTGCCTTTCGGTTGCAAAGCTGGATTAATCTGCACGACCGAGGCGGCTTCAATGTGTCGCATGTGCATGAAGGTTCGTTGCTCTCCGGCAGCGTTTATATACAGGTTCCTGCCGGCTCAGGCAGTTTTGTTTTGCGCGAACCGCGGCCCGGTGTCGTGCATGGACTGCTCAAGGGCATGGTGCCGAACGGACACAACGATATCCAGCTTGTCCCCGAGCCAGGTTTGCTTGTGATCTTTCCATGCTGGCTGGAGCATTATGTTGAAGCGCACGAAAGCGACACGCCGCGCATCACTGTTGCTTTCAATGCGAGCAGTAGCTGACGGTTGTCGTATTAGAGTGCGTCTCAAAATCGAAAACCGTTGGTGTTGGGCGCAGCTTCGCGAAGTCGAAACATCGAAATTATGCCGATTTTCTGCTTCGCGCCTTCGGCGCTACGCTCGGAGCAGTCGGAAAATTTTCAGATATGCTTTTGCACGGGTTCGAATACAGGTGAGTCATGGCGGATGATCAAATACAAAACATAGTGATTGTCGGCGGCGGCACGGCTGGCTGGATGGCCGCGGCAGGGATGGCGAAGGTGCTTGGGCGCGAAGTATCGATTCGTCTGGTCGAATCCGAGGAAATAGGCACGGTCGGCGTCGGCGAAGCCACGGTGCCGCACCTCGCCCATTTCAACAAACTGCTCGAAATCGACGAAGCCGAATTCGTGCGGCAGACGCAAGGTACGTTCAAGCTCGGCATCCAGTTTGTCGACTGGGGCCGCATCGGTGATCTCTACATGCATGGCTTCGGCACAAAAATCGGTGTCGATTTCGGCTCCCAGCCGTTTCACCAGTACTGGATCAAGGCGCGCCGGGCAGGCCGCGCCAAGGACATCGGCGCGTACACCTTGCATACGATGGCCGCGCCGCTCGGCAAGTTTATGACCTCGGCAAGCGATGTGCCGTCTTCATCGCCGCTCGCCGATATTGCCTACGCTTATCATTTCGATGCGGGTCGGTATGCGCGCTACCTGCGCGGGTATGCGGAAAATCTCGGAGTGCGCCGCACCGAGGGCAAGATCAAGCAGGTGATTCAGCGCCCGGAAGATGGCTTCATCGATGTGGTCGTAATGGAAAATGGCGAGAAGATTGGCGGCGATCTGTTCATCGACTGCTCGGGCTTCCGCGGCCTGCTGATCGAGCAGAGTTTGAAGGCCGGCTATGAAGACTGGTCCCACTGGCTGCCGTGCAACAGCGCGGTCGCCGCACCGTGCGAGAACGTCGGCCCGCCGACGCCGTTCGTGCGCTGCACCGCGCGCGAGGCCGGATGGACGTGGCGCATTCCGTTGCAACATCGCACCGGCAACGGCTACGTTTATTCGAGCAAATACATCAGCGACGACGAGGCCGCGAGCAATTTGCTTGGCTGGCTCGACGGACGCGCGCTCGGCAACCCGCGCGTGCTGCGCTTCACGCCGGGCCAACGCAGGAAATGCTGGGACAAGAACGTGGTTGCGATCGGGTTGGCAAGCGGATTCCTTGAACCGCTGGAGTCGACCAGCATCTATCTGATCCAGTCCGCGATCAGTCGCTTGCTCAGCCTGTTCCCCGATCGCGAGTTCGATCAATCTACGATCGATCGCTACAACGCGCAGGCCACGTTCGAGATCGAGCGCATCCGCGACTTCATCATCCTGCACTTCTGTGCGACCGAACGCGGCGATACGCCGTTCTGGGACTATTGCCGCACGATGAGCTTGCCCGAGCCGCTCGCCGACACTATCCGCCTGTTCCGCGACACCGGTCGCTACTATCGCAATGCTGATGAACTATTCGGCCAGTTGAGCTGGGTGCAGGTGATGGTTGGCCAGCGCATCGTGCCGAGAAAATATCATCCCATCGTGGATCGCATGAGCGACAAGGATTTGTACGAATTCGTCGGGCGGGTTGAGCAGATCATCAAGAACTGCGTCGACGCGATGCCGCCGCATCAAGCGTTCATCGACAAGTGGTGCAAGGCGGCATGACGATACGTCATTCCTTGCAGGCGCCTGTGACGCACCGTTACTGTGGCACGGCTGCGCTCGCCGCATCGAGTTTGCGCAGCAACGGCGCTATTTCCGGATTCGACATGAACGTTTTCCAGACCAGCCCGCTGCGATAGTTTTCCACCATGACGACGATCGGCGCCTGATTGAGTCCCATGTAGTGGGACGACACCCAGCCGAGCGTCGGGTTGTAGTTGTCCTTGGGTCCATAGATGCCCCATAGCGCAGAGCCGAGATCGCGGTAGTAGTGCTTGAACGCCGCCATCGACGCGTCCGGCGTATACGGAAACGACGCCAGCGCGCCGGTCAACGTGATCGTGCCATCGTCATTGAGCTTGTCGGGAGCGGGCGTCGCGTAGCCCTTCGGGCCGAAACTCGCAGTCAGTCCCCAGGCATCGGCGCCGTAGCCTTTGTAGTGCTTTGGGTTGTCCATGCACCAGGCGCGGTTGATCAGCGCGATATTGCGGTTGTTCTCGAAATACGAGGCCGTGTAGCGATCGTGCAGTTGCCGCGGATCGAAGCCGAGAAAGGCGTAGTGAGTGAAGAATAGCGGGCCGCCGCTACCGACGCCGACATCGAGCTTGATGCCGAAATAGGTGTTGCCGTTGGCGTAGCGATCGCCGTCGGTACTGCCCGACCAGCCGACGCGATATTCGAGCGCGCGCTGATTCTGCCCGGCCCATCCCGAGTAGTACATCGACGCGGGCACCGCATGCGTCGGCGAGGCGATCGCCAGCAGGTAAGTCACCATCGTTTCGTTGAAGCCGATCAGCGGGTGGTGAATCTGAAAACCCCATTGCGGCGACCAGTGCCAGTAGAGAAAGTCGCTTTGCGCGTTGTCGCGATACCAGTCCCATTCGACGCCTTGCCACAGCGCGCTTATGCGCGCTCGCAACGCCTGCTCGCGAGCGTCTTCGGCGTTGAAGAATTGGCGCGCGGTGAGCAGGCCCTGCATCATGAACGAGGTCTCGACGAGGTCGCCGCCGTCGTCGGTCATGCCGAACAACGGCATGGTCTCGGCGGTCACATCGTTCATGTAGTGCGACCATGCGCCGTGGTAGCGAGGAGCGCGCTCGAGGAAGCCGACGATTTTCTCCAGCCGTGCGAGCCCTTCCTCGCGCGTGATGAAATGTCTCGCGACACCGACGACGAGCGCGCCGATGCCGAAGCCGCTCGCGCCGGTGGCGACGATGCGGTCGTCGCCAGGGATATTCTCGAACGCCATGCCCGAATTTGGCGCCGCGCCCTCCCAATAATATTGAAACGCCGCTTCCTGCAGCATCGTCAGCAATTCATCGTCGCTCAATTCGCGAGTGGCTGCACCCGCCGCTGCGGAAAATGGCGATGCGCGATCTTGCCTGTCCACGGCAGCGACTTTGTATTGCGCGTGCACGCCGGTGCGGCCGATGAAATCCGCATAGCGATGGATGCCTGGCGGTTGAATGCCGAGCGGTGCAAACGGCTTGCCGTCGAGCGCGCGGTACACGAGGTAGTGATCGAGATTGGTCTCGTCGTGTCCCTTCCATTGCACGATCACGTGACGGTCGTAGCCTGTGGCACGGATCTGCTCGGGAGCGGCAAGTGCCGGAATCGGCACATCGTCCGGTGTGTCGTCGTCGACGCGGACATCGTCGATGATCAGCACGTGTTTGGCGCCGTCAGCCCTGGCCTGATGAAAGACCACGCTCTGCAAATGTTCGGATCGAAATGGATAGACCGACGCCGTTTTGAGCGAGTCCATCGGTACGCTCACACGTAACCAGCGGGCCGCCGGGATGTCGCCCGAGAACTTGCCCAAAGGCTCGGCTACGGTGAAGCTGCCCGGCGAGGTGGCGACCTGCAGCCCGTCGTGCGCATCGGAGAGAACGATGTCGGGCAGATCGGCGCTGGCGATCGCCTGTTTCGAGTACAGCCAGAAATAGAGATGTTTACCCAGCAGGCTAGGGTAACGATTGGGAAAGTCCAGCAGATGAATTTCCGCGTCCCAAGCGCCGTTCGCGTTCGATTGCCAGGCGATGCGCAAAGCATTGGGCGGCGTGCGGAAAATTTCCTTTTCGACCGGCAGGCGGAAATTCTGGTTTTCGAGCGTGCTCGGCTCGCTCGCTACGGCCGTGCTGTTCCAGTAGGCGCCCCCCTGCGCGCTGTTGTCGAAGACGACATGCCGATAGTAGGTGGATTGCGCCTGCGCCGGCGGCGCCGAAATAGACGCTATGAGGAGTGCCGCAATCGACATCCGCGCAAGCCACGAGATCATCGCAGTGCTTATGCCGCTCATGCGCCACACCCCATTTCGGTCTCGGAAACGGCAGGATACACTGACGGCCTGCCTGCAATGGCGCTGCAAACGTCGAGCCAAATATGGCGCAGCAAATTTTGAATGATGCCGAAATCCGCGCCTATGCCGAAGACGGCTATCTGCTCAAGCGTGCGCTGTTCGCGACCGACGAAATCCAATTGCTGCGCGATGCGGCGAAAGAAGATCGGGTGCTCGATGCGCACGCGTTCAGCCGCTCGGATGGCGAGGGCGGCGAAGTGCGCCTGTCGCTCTGGAATCATCCGACCGACACGATCTACGGCGTGGTCGCGCGCGGCGAGCGCCTCGTCGGCATCGCCGAGCAGTTACTGGACGGCGAGGTCTATCACTACCATTCCAAAATGGTGATGAAGGATGCCGAAGTGGGCGGCGCCTGGACTTGGCATCAGGATTACGGATACTGGTATCAGAATGGCGTCTTGTTTCCAGACCTCGTCAGCGCGTTCATTGCGGTGGACCGCGCCACGCCCGCCAACGGTTGTCTGCAAGTCGTGCGCGGCTCGCAACGGCTGGGCCGCATCGAGCATCGATTGAGCGGCGAGCAGGCCGGCGCCGATCCCGAGCGCGTCGAGCAGATTCTCAAGCGTCTGGAAGTGGTGCATGTCGAGATGGATCCCGGCGATGTGTTGTTCTTCCACGCCAATCTGTTGCACCGCTCCGACCAGAATCGCTCATCGCAGCCGCGCTGGTCGATGATTTGCTGTTACAACGCAGCGTGCAACGATCCGTACAAGGACTCGCACCATCCGCGCTATACGCCGTTGGCCAAAGTGCCGGATAGCGCGGTGCGCGCCTACGGACAAACGCGCTTCGCCGAGGGCGACAGTCGTGCTGCCTGGCTCATGCCGGAGCATGACAGCAGCGCGGCGACGTTGAAAAAGTGATGGCATTGCGTGCAGGATTCCCGGATCGGGTATTTCGCTCAGGGCATCGACTGCAATATGACTGACAACCGCATCAAGAACATCGTCATTGTCGGCGGCGGCAGCGCAGGCTGGATGGCCGCCTCTGCGTTTTCGAAAGTGCTCGACGCGAGCTATTCGATCCGCCTGATCGAATCGGAGGAAATCGGCATCGTCGGCGTCAGCGAGTCGACGGTTCCGCACCTTAAGCTGTTCAACAAGGTCCTGGAGATCGACGAATGGGAGCGCATCCGCGACTTTCTGATTTTGCATTACAACGCGACCGAACGCAGCGACACGCCGTTCTGGGACTACTGCCGCACAATGGATATTCCCGAATCGCTGCGCGGCTATATGCGGTTGTTCCGCGACAGCGGCCGCTTCTTCCGCGACGCCGATGAAATGTTCGCGATCACCAGCTGGGTGCAGGTGATGATCGGGCAGGGCATCCTGCCGCAGCGTTATCATCCGGTGGTCGATCAGTTGCCGGACAAGGAGCTCGACGAGCTGGTCGGCGGCGTGAAAAAAGTCGTCGCCACCTGCGTCGAGGCGATGCCGATGCATCAGGCGTTCATCGACCGCTACTGCAAGGCCGCGCCATGACGGAAGCGATGAATCAGCGCTCCCGGCGGGTCCTTCGCGACTGACCGCAGATTTCGTTTTTCGATCGAGAGTTCCGATGGCCGTTAAAAATCTTTTTCGCGCGTTGAATGTAAACGTTTTCATCGCCGCTCTTGTGTTGGGCGCGGGCGGGCAATCTGCGGCTGCAGCCAAGGGACCGCCGGGCGGCTTCGCCGCGCTGCCGAAGGCGCAACAGGCGACGCTCGACGAACTCGAAAAACGCACCTTCGAGTTTTTCCGCGACAGCGCCAATCCGGCCAACGGCCAGATGCCCGATCACTGGCCGCAGCAACCCGGCAACGACTATTTTTCCTCGATCGCCTCGGTCGGTTTCGGTTTGACCGCCTACGGCATCGGCGTCGAACGCGGCTGGATGAAGCGCGCCGAAGCGGTCAGGCGCACGCTGGCGGCGTTGAAGTTTTTCCACGACGCCGAACAAGGCGATGCGTCCGATGCCAGCGGCGCGCACGGTTTTTTCTACCACTTCCTCGACATGCAGACCGGCAGGCGTTACCACAGCGCGCGATGGGTCGAGCTGTCGTCGATTGATACGACATGGTTGCTGTATGGCGTGCTGTTCGCGCAGTCCTATTACGACCGCGACAGCAGGGACGAAAAGCAAATCCGTCAGCTCGCCGACGAGTATCTATCGCCGCGTCGACTGGAAATGGTTCACCGACGGCAATCCTCTGGTCGAGGGCGGCTGGACGCCCAGAACACGGTTTCGACTTGAATTATTACCGCGGCTACAACGAGGCTTTGGGTCTGTATATCCTCGCGCTCGGCTCGCCAACTTACGCGCTCGGCGCGGAAACCTGGAAGCGCTGGACCGAAACCTATGACAAGCACCTGGGGCGAATTCCAGGGCCAGACGCAGCTCGGCGGCGGCCCGCTGTTCTGGCATCAATACGCGCAGTCGTGGATCGACTTTCGCGGTATCCAGGACGACTACATGCGCGGCAAGGGCATCGACTACTTCACCAACAGCCAGCGCGCGACGCTTTCGCAGCGCGAGTACGCAATCCACAACCCGATGCAATGGAAGGATTACGGGCCTGCGATCTGGGGACTGACCGCCTGCAACGGTCCGCGCGGACACACGCCGCCGGGCGAGCCCGATCGCTATGCGAGCGATCCGAAGCGCTTCTATGGCTATACCGCTCGTGGTGCCGCCATCAATTACGACATCGACGACGGCACGATTGCGCCGACCGCGGCGGTTTCGTCGATCGCGTTTGTGCCCGAGATCGTGATCCCGGCGATCGAGGAAATGAAAAAGCGCTACGGCGACAATGTCTACACGCGCTATGGGTTCGTCGATGCTTTCAATCCGAGCTTCACCTACACCGATCGCCCGATCCGTACCGGCAAGGTCGTTCCCGACGTGGGCTGGTTCGACACGGTTTACATCGGCATTGATCAGGGCCCGATCGTCTTGATGCTGGAAAATTACCGCAGCGATTTCGTCTGGAAGGTGATGCGCCGGAATCCCTATATCCGCGAAGGCCTGAAGCATGCGGGATTTACCGGCGGCTGGCTGGACGCGCCGGCGCAAAAGTGAGGTAAAGTCCGACACGCATGAACCGGCCCATGGATCCGAAGACGCAGGCCGCCCGCTCGGGAAAAGGCTCGCGGCGGATTGCGCGTGCGCCGCGTTCGCTCGGTTTGCCGTTGCTGTTGATCTGCATGCTCGCGGGTTGCAGCGGCAATCCGGCGGGCACCACGCTCAAATTCTGGACCTTCGGCCGCGAAGGCGAAGTGGTCAGTCAGCTGCTGCCGGAGTTCGAGCGCGCGCATCCGGGCGTGCATGTGACTGTGCAGAACATGCCGCTGACCGCAGCGCACGAAAAACTGCTCACCGCATTTGCGGGCGATGCGCTGCCGGACATGTGCCAGCTCGGCAATACCTGGATTCCCGAGTTCGCCGCGCTGCACGCGCTGGAACCCTTGCAGCCCTACGTCGACAAGTCCAGGGTCGTGCGCCCCGAGGATTACTTCACCGGCATCTGGGATACCAATCTCGTCGACGGCGAACTCTATGGCGTGTCCTGGTACGTCGACACGCGTCTGCTGTTCTATCGCAAGGATATGCTGGCGCAGGCCGGCTTCGACCGCCCGCCGCGCAATTGGGAAGAATGGCGGCGCGCGATGGCCGCGATCAAGGCCGACCAGGGCAAGGACAAGTACGCCGTCTTCCTGCCGCTCAACGAATTCGAGCCGCTGCTCAATCTGGCGATCCAGCAATCCGATGGCTTGCTGCGCGACGACGGCACGCGCGGCAATTTCGAAAGCCCGGGATTCCGCCGTGCATTCGCCTTTTACGTCGACATGTTCCGCCAGCAATGGGCGCCGAAACTGAGCAATACCCAGCTGCCGAATATCTGGGACGAGTTCGCGCGCGGCTATCTGGCGTTCTACATCAGCGGGCCGTGGAATATCGGCGAATTCAAGCGCCGCGAGCCGCGGCTTGCTCGGCCGCTGGGGCACGGCGCCGTTGCCGGGCGTCGACGGTCCCGGCGGTGGCGCGGCCGGCGGTTCGAGCTTTGCCATTTTCCGCAGTTCGAAAAACAAACAGCTGGCATGGGAGCTGGCGGAATTCCTGTCCGCGGTCAAGCAGCAGGATCGGTTCTATGAGCTGACCGGCGACCTGCCCGCGCGGCGCAGCGCGTGGGATTATCCGGAACTGGCGAACGACGAGTATGCGCGCGCGTTTCGCGAACAGCTCGAACTGGTCAAGGCGACGCCGAAAGTGCCGGAGTGGGAACGCATCGCCAACGAGATGCAGCTGATGGCCGATCGCGTGGTTCGCGGCGGCGTGCCGGTCGATCAAGCCCTGCACAATCTGGATGCGACGGTCGATGGAATTCTGGCCAAGCGGCGCGCGCTGCTGGTGAGGAATGAACATCCATGAGCGTATTTCTTCAGCTGAGATCAGGAGCGCCCCCTTCCGCCCTTCGGGCATCTCCCCCCGCTGCGCAGGGGAACGGAAAGACCAGACGTAGCAATTGGCAACCCTTCTCCTGCGCAGCGGGGGAAGGTGGCGGCAGCCGGAAGGGGGCGCTCTTCGCGCGAATCGCTTTGGAGTCATTCTTGCGATGAACAGCCAGCGCACCGCATGGACCTTCGTCACCCCGCGCCGTCTGCGTGATCGGTTTTTTTTTCGCATTGCCCGTGCTGGGATCGTTGTTGTTGAGCTTCACCGATTTCGATCTGTATGCGCTTGCGGATCTGAAGAATCTGCGCTTCGTCGGACTCGGCAATTACCTCGATGTGCTGCACACGCCGCTGTTCTGGAAATCCCTGATCAACACTCTGTATTTCGTCGCGGTCGGCGTGCCGTTGTCGATCGCCGCCTCGCTCGGCGCGGCGCTGCTGCTCAATTCGCCGCTCACGCGCTGGCGGGGATTTTTCCGCACCGCATTGTTCGCGCCGGTGGTGACGACGGTCGTCGCGGTCGCGGTGATCTGGCGCTACCTGTTCCATACGCGCTATGGACTGATCAATTACGCGCTCGCGCATCTCGGCATCGGGCCGATCGACTGGCTCGGCGATCCGCACTGGTCGATGCCGGCGATCATCCTGTTCGCGGTGTGGAAAAACTTCGGCTACAACATGATCATCCTGCTGGCCGGCCTGCAGGGCATTCGCGCAGGATCTGTACGAGGCCGCGCGCATCGACGGTGCTTCGGTCTGGCAACAGTTCCGGCATATCACCCTGCCGTCGTTGCGGCCGGTACTGCTGCTCGTCGGCATCATCACCGTGGCGGGTTACTTCCAGTTGTTCGCCGAACCGTATGTGATGACGCGCGGCGACCCGCTGCAATCGACGGTCAGCGTGCTGTATTACATGTACGACGAAGGCTTCAAGTGGTGGAATCTCGGCCGCGCTTCGGCGATCGCGTTCATCCTGTTCGCGCTGACCCTGATCGTCACGCGCCTGTTGCTGCGTGCGACGCGCACGCAGGAGGATGCGACATGAATGTTCGCGGCGCCGCGATCCTGGTCAACGGCGCGCTGATCGCTGCCGCCGTGCTGGTGTTGTTTCCGCTGCTGTGGATGTTGTCGGTGTCCTTCATGCAGCCGGGCGAGGCGAGCGCGTTCCCGCCGCCGCTGCTGCCGGCGCACGCAACGCTCGCGAACTATCGCGAACTGTTCGAACGCGCGGGCATGGGCCGCTATCTGTTCAACAGCCTGTTGATCGCCACTGCGATCACCTTGTTGTCGCTAGCCCTCAACCTGAGCGCCGGCTATGCGTTCGCGAAGCTGCGTTTCGCCGGGCGCGAGCGCCTGTTCCAGGTCCTGCTCGGCGCACTCGTGGTGCCCGGCACAGGTGGCGATGATTCCGCTGTTCCTGCTGATGAAGTGGCTGGGCCTGGTCAACAGCTACGGCGGTGTGATCGTACCGGCGCTGGCGTCGGTGTTCGGCATTTATCTGGTACGCCAGTACGCGCGCTCGATTCCCGACGAGCTGCTCGAAGCTGCGCGCCTGGATGGCGCGGGCGAATGGACCATTTTTCTGCGCATCGTGCTGCCCCTGCTCAAACCCATCGTCGTCACCCTGGCGATCTTCACCTTCCTTGCGAGCTGGAACGATTTCATGTGGCCGCTGATCGTGCTCAGCGATCAGGCCTGGCAGACCGCGCCCGTCGCGCTGGCTGGTTTGTCGCGTGAGCATGTGCAGGACAACGAGTTGATGATGGCCGGTTCTGTGGTCACGATCCTGCCGGTGCTGCTGCTGTTCCTGATCCTGCAGCGCCACTATATCCAGGGCTTGTTACTCGGGAGCGTTAAAGGATGATGCACATCTTGGTTGGTGCTCATTGCTCGTCATTCCCGCGCAGGCGGGAATCCAGCGACTTTGCCTTCGTGAATGACGACAGAAATCGGTTACCGAGGAAGGCTTTGCCTTGCTGGACGAAACGAATTCTGCAATTGCTGTGCGTTATCGGTATTTTTTTCGCACCGCTGGCGGTTCGCGTACAAGCCGCAGCACCCGTTGCGGCAAACAGCCAGCGCGAAGCCATCATCGACATCGGCACGCACGCCGGCGCCGCATACCGCATCGATATTCCGGCCAACTGGAATCGCCGCCTGATCGTCTACTACCACGGCTATGAGATCATGCCGGTCGCGTTCGATGCCCGCGAACCGGTCTCGCCGATGTTCGAGCCGATGCTCAAGCGCGGCTACGCGGTGATCCAGTCGGCGTACTCGGCCGCGGGTTGGGCGGTCGAGCAGGGCTACGCGGACAGCGAGCGTCTGCGCCGCTATTTCGTCGCCAGATACGGCGCGCCGAAGCAGAGCTTCGTGATGGGCATGTCGATGGGCGGCACACTCACCGCGATGACCATCGAAAATATGCCAAAAGTATACAGTGGCGCATTGTCGCTATGCGGCGCGATCGAACCGACCGATCGCTTCATGCAGCGCGATTTCGCCCTGCGCGCCGCCTTCGACTATTACTTTCCGCATGTCCTGGGCGCGCTGGTGCCGGTGCCGGCGGATTATCTGCCGGACGAAAATATCGAAAGGAAGATCGCGGCCGCGTTCGCCGCGAATCCGCGTGCGACCCAGTCCCTGCTGCGCCTTTACGGCGCGGCCGATACGCGGAATTTCGCACCGGTGATCGCGGACATCACCTACGAGGTTCTGGAAATGCAGCGACGCACGCACGGCAATCCATTCGGCAACGCGGACTTGATCTACACCGGCACGGACGACGATTTCGCGCTCAACGCCGGCGTGCGTCGCTACCGCGCCGAGGAGCGCGCGCGAACTTACATGTCGCGCTGGTACACGCCGAGTGGAAAACTGCTGCGGCCGCTATTGGCGCTGCACGACAGCGGCGATCCGCTGGTGCCGGCCTCGAGTGCGTTCGAGTACGCGCTGATCGCGCAACGCGCCGGCCATGGCGACGACTTCGTGCAGCAGTTCGTCAATCGCGAGGGTCACTGTGTGTTCACGCCGGCCGAGATCGGCCGTGCCTTCGACGAACTGGTCGATTGGGTGAACGCGGGCAAACGCCCGGCGTCGGGCAAGTTGAATTGACGCATCAGACAGCCGCTTCGTTCAGCACCGCACCATTGGTCGCGATCACCTTGGAATAGTGCCTGCCGCTGGCCTTGATCGTGCGCCGCTGCGTGGCGAAATCGACATGCACGATGCCGAAGCGCTTGGAAAACCCGAGCGACCATTCCAGATTGTCGAGCAGCGACCAGGCCATGTAGCCGCGGATATCGCAGCCCTGCGCGATCGCGCTGGAGACCGCGGCGAGATGCTTTCTCTGATAATCCACGCGCAGCGGGTCGTCGAGCGTGCCGTTTTCGACGACTGGCGGATCGTAGAACGCGGCGCCATTCTCGGTGATATAGACCGGCGGATTGGCGTAGCGGTCGCGCACCCAGGTCAGCGTGTCGGTCAGCCCCTGCGGAAAAACTTCCCAGCCGGTTTCGGTGTAGGTCGCATGCTGCTTTACCGATGCGACCTTGAGTGGATAGTGGCTCGGATCGTGTCGTGTGACATTGCGCGTGTAGTAGTTGATGCCGAGATAATCGATCGGCTGCCTGATCAGTGCGAAATCTTCCGCCGGCCAATCGGGCCAGGCCTCGCCGAAGACGTCGCGCAGCTCTTGTGGATAAGTACCAAAGTATACCGGATCGAGGTATTGCCGGTTCATGTAGGCGTCCGCGCGCTTGACTGCGGCCAGATCGTCGGCGCTTTGCGTGGCCGCGTACTTCGGCTCCAGATTCACCACGATACCGATGTCGTGCCTGCCTGCCGCACGATAGGCCTGCACCGCCGCGCCATGCGCGCGCAGCAGATGGTGGCTGGCGATCGGCGCCTCGAACCTGCTGCGGTGGCCCGGTGCGAGCGCGCCATGCAGATAGCCGCCGTCGGTGACCACCCAGGGCTCGTTCAAGGTCGCCCATTTTTTCACGCGGCCGTCGAGCTTGTTGAACATCACGCTCGCATACTCGGCGAACCACGGCGCGATATCCGGATTGAGCCAGCCGCCGCGATCGTCGAGCGCCGCAGGCAGGTCCCAGTGAAACAAGGTCGCCAGTGGTTCGATGCCGTTTTCGAGCAGCGCATCGACGAGGCGGTCGTAAAAGTCCAGACCCTTGGCGTTGACCTGGCCCTTGCCCGTGGGCAGCACGCGGCTCCAGGAAATGCTGAAACGGTAGGCCTTGAGGCCCAGTTGTTTCATCAGCGTGACGTCGTCCTTCCAGAGCCGATAATGATTGCAGGCCACGTCGCCGGTATCGCCGTTGCTCATCATGCCCGGCGTGTGGGCGAAGCGTTGCCAGATGCTTGGACCAGCACCGTCGGCGAGCGGCGAACCTTCTATCTGGTAGGCCGATGTTGCCGCACCCCAGAGAAAATTCGCGGGAAATTGCACCCGGTGCGACATGCGGCTGATCCCTCGACTCAGACGAAATGAAAACGGTTACATGGCAGAATAACCGAAGCGCCCGGCGATTTGTAGCGAGATTCGTCAAGCGTCCGGATTGATGCGTTGCGGCATAGAATGTGTGCCGACAAGGCCGCGGCCGCAGCCGCGCGGCGAAGCGGGAGTGAGGCGCAATGGCGGGTGTAAAACTGCAACAAGTGCGCAAAGTATACGAGAACGGCCACGTCGGCGTGGCCGCGGCGAGCTTCGATGCGCGCGACGGCGAACTGCTGGTCCTCGTCGGCCCGTCGGGCTGCGGCAAGACGACGACATTGCGCATGATCGCCGGTCTCGAATCGATCACCTCGGGCATGCTGTCGATCGGCGATCGCGTCGTCAACGACGTTGCGCCGAAGGACCGCGATATCGCGATGGTGTTCCAGAGCTACGCGCTGTATCCGCATATGACCGTGGCCGAGAACCTGGGGTTCGGCCTGAAACTGCGCGGCGAATCGCGCGCAACGATCGCGCAGCGCGTGCGCGAAGCCGCCGATCTGCTCGGCCTCAACGAGATGCTCGAGCGCCAGCCGCGCGCGATGAGCGGCGGCCAGCGCCAGCGCGTCGCGCTCGGGCGCGCGCTGGTGCGTCAGCCGCAGGTGTTCCTGCTCGACGAGCCGCTGTCGAATCTCGATGCGAAATTGCGCCTGAGCATGCGCGTCGAGATCGCGCGTCTGCACCGGCGCATCGGCGCGACGATGATCTACGTGACCCACGACCAGATCGAGGCGATGACCCTCGGTCAGCGCATCGTCGTGTTCAACGCGGGCGAAATCCAGCAGATCGATACGCCGATGAATTTGTATACAAGGCCTGCGAACGTTTTCGTTGCGGGCTTTCTCGGCAGTCCGGCGATGAATTTATTGCACGGTACGCTCGCTGGCGGTCTGGCTCTGGACTGCGGCGCTGCGAGGCTGTCGCTCGGCGACGAGCCGGCGATTGCGCGGCGGCTGGCGCAATATGCGGGCAGGAAAATCGTGGTCGGTATCCGCCCCGAAGACCTGCGTCCGCTCGCCGCGCCGACGACACCTCAACCCAGTCTTGCAGCGCAACTCGAAGTGATCGAGCCGGTCGGCAACGAGATATTCCTCAATCTGGACTTTCATGGCACCGCACTCGTGGTGCGCACGCCGCCCGCCGCGCTACCCGAGCCTGGCAGCACCGTGACGCTGGGCTACGCGCCGAGCGCCCTGCATTTTTTCGATGCGCAGAGCCAGCAGCGCATCGTCTAGGCGTGCGCCGCATCCATCGTCACGGCGCGAACAACTCAGCCTGCGGCAACAGTTCGTGTTCGTCGCGGAAGTTGCTCATGCCCACGCCGACGAGGCGATAGCGCGTGCGTGCAGGCAGCTCGACGCGCTCGCGCAAGGCGACCGCGATCCGGGTGAACTCGGCTTCGGATCGTGGCGGCTGCGGCGGCGTGTGACTGCGCGTAAGGATATGGAAGTCCGCGGTCTTGAGCTTGAGTACCACGGTGCGACCGGCGCGTTCGGTCTTGCGCGTCGCCGCCCAGGTCTTCGCGGCAAGCCGGCGCAGCATCGGTTCGATTTCGCTCAATGGCAGGTCGTGCTCGAAAGTGTCCTCGGTGGAGATCGACTGCACCGGCTGATCCGGATTCACCGCGCGCTGGTCGATGCCATATGCGAGTTGATGCAGGCGTTGACCGAAGCGGCCGAAGCGGCGTTCCAGTTCGCGCACGTCGAATGCACGCAGATCGGCACAGGTACGAATGCCGAGCGCGTCGAGCCTGGCATCCATCACCTTGCCGACGCCGGGAATGCGCGCCACCGCGAGCGGCGCGAGAAATGCCTCGACCTGTCCGGGTTTGATCACGAACTGACCGTTGGGCTTGCGCCAGTCCGAAGCGATCTTGGCGAGAAACTTGTTCGGTGCGATGCCCGCCGAGGCGGTCAGCGACGTCGCCGCGAAGATCTCCGCGCGGATCGCCGAGGCGACCGCGGTGGCGGAGGCGAACGCGGTTCGGGTTTCGGTGACGTCGAGATAGGCCTCGTCGAGCGACAGCGGTTCGACGAGATCGGTGTGGCGCAGAAGAATCTCGCGCACCTGTTTCGACGCGGCGCGATAGCGGATAAAATCCGGTGGCACGAAGATCGCGTCCGGGCACAGGCGCTCGGCGCGCACCGCCGGCATCGCCGAGCGCACGCCGAACCGGCGCGCCTCGTACGAGGCCGCGCAGACGACCGAACGTGCGCCGCGCCAGGCGACGACGACCGGCTTGCCGCGCAGGCGCGGATCGTCGCGCTGCTCGACCGAGGCGTAGAACGCATCCATGTCGACATGAATGATCTTGCGAGGCAGGACCGGCACGCTATCGATCGCAGGCAGAGGGTCGTGTAAGGGTGGCCGATACTAGCAGTGGCCGGGGTTCGCAGTGCCCGTGGCGAAGTTGGAAGCGCTCTCTGCGACGTCGCCGATCGCTGCGCAGTTCGCCGCATTGTGGAGTCATCGTTGGTCGTTGGAGTACCAAAAAAAGTAGCGTCGGCGCAGGTCGGTACCCAGGCAGCGTGGCTGCAACCAGACGTTAGCACTTGCGGATTTGTGTGCAGTACGCCACGGTAATTCGCATCTTCGGGGTATATAACTTTTGGGGAAATCGGGGAACAGGGCCCCATTCGCAAACTTATCTCAGCGTAGGTGCTCTCGACGCCGGTTTTGCATTGGCAACCGACGGGTGGCGTGCGTGACGATTTATGTCCCATGGGCGAACGGTCCACCTCTCTGCAAACGCAGTAGCGAGATAGGGAAACCAGAATGAATACTGCAGTCCAGTCGCGGCGCGTCGCCGACCTGCACATTCGTGAGTTGCACCAGGTGCTTGCACGAGGGCAAAGCCAGTCGCGCACCGCGCTGGTCGATATCTCCACGTGCAACGCCTGGATACTGGGCAGGGGCAACCCGCGACATACGCCTCTGGATCAGCAACTGATCGCCACATTCGGCTGCCTGATTTTTGCTCCGCAGCGGGTGGGCCCGGCCAAATGGGATCGTTCCCGCGACACGATCGGCAATATGGGTGGCATCAGCATGGTCGTGGTGCTCATGCAGGATTGCGATCTTTTCCTCGCCCAGCTGCCCAGTTCGTCGCGCGTGATCAGTCTGGTCATCCGCCATCACTATGCAGGCACCGTGGTCTCCGACAGCGTTCTGCGCGGGCGCGCGATTCGAGGCAAGCTCGACCCCTTGAGCAAAGGGCATGCCGCCGTGCGGGCCGAGAAGCAAATAGAGCACTCCTATTCGCTCTGGAATTCGCTCTTCAAAGCCTTGATCGCGCGTTTGGGCAAATCCAGTTTCAGCGAAGCATCTTCACCCGGAGTGCTGGCCAATACACTCGGGGTCGACGATCACGTGATCGCCGGGGACCTGTTCGACCTGAACAAACGCGTCCATCTGAACAAGTATCGTGCACCCAATGCGCGCACGTTCAACATGGACGTGCCGGCGACGATCGCCGCGCTGAAGGAATTGTTCTCCGGCAACCTGGATCTGCACAGCGTAATCAATCCAATGGGTTTCGCCGGCGCAGAGTTCGGCAAAGTGCAGGTGCAGATCGGCGATCTCGATTTTTACTGGTTGCGTACGCCGTACTTTCCGGCCCTGCGATTGCCGTTCGATCCCGATCGCGTACTACTCCTGTACAAGGAGCCGCGGCCGTATCCCGCGCTCGATTGGGTATCGCTGGACCATGTTGGCCTCAATTTGCTTCGCTTGCGCATCGGCGGGTTGCTCGAAGGCGGCATGCAAACCTCGGTCGAGCCGTTTCCGGAAACGCAGGTCGAGTTCCAGGCGATTCTGGACGAACTCGGAGCGCTTGATGCGAGCGACTTGATCAATCGTCTCGACATCGGTGGCTTCATGCCGAAACCGATGGAGATCGGCGGCGTCATGCAGCGTTGCCAGGAATGCATTTACTACCTGCCGAATCGCCAATGGTGCGACTTGCCGGAGCTGCCTGTTCCGGTCAAGCCGGACTGGTGGTGCAGACTTTGGAAAGTCTAAAAGGAAGTTCCTGCGCCACGCTGATGACCGCAATAGCCTAGCTCAACTGCTAACCAAGTTAGCAATGTTGCGTAGCGTGTTGACATCACGCGGGTGCAGTCGCAGCCTCGGTCGACCCTAGAAATTACGCCCGAGGCGGAACCGATGTTCAGCCAACAGCCCGTCGACTCTGCTGCCAACACGCAGGCCGACAGTTTGTCCGAAACCCAGGTGCGTGCGGCCCTGGCCGCGGCCGAGGACCCGAGCGCCAGCCAGGCCGAACGCGCCGAAATGCTGATGGAGATCGCCCGCGGTCTGCAACTCAAGCCGCGCTCGGCGCGGCAATTGCACGATGCACTTGCGCTGTACCAGCGCGCGCTGGCGCTGCTACCCGAATCGGCGCGCGATTCCGATCTGCTGCTCGCCGCGCGCATTCGTGCGCGCGAAGGCACCGCGCATCAGGCCCTGCCCGACGGCGGCGTGGCGGCGCTGGATGCCGCGCAGGATTGCTACGAGCAGGCACGCCCGCATCTGCTCGCGTATGGGCTGCCCGAGGAGCTCGCCGAGCTCGACATGAACCTCGGTCTCGTCGTGCAATCCCAGGCAGGCTTGCATCGCGCGAAGATTCAGGACGCGATCGCTCACTATCATCGTGCGTTGCGTGTGTTCAATCGCGCCCGCCATCCGCGCGAATACGCAATCCTGCACAACAACCTCGCGATCGCCTATCTGTCGATTCCGGCGGTCGACGACGCCGGTAAGCTGCGCGAGGCGCTTGCCGTACAATCGTTCGAGCAGGTGCTCGAAGTGATCACGCTGATCGATCATCCGGTCGAGTTTGCGATGGCGCAGAACAATCTCGGCAATGCCTTGCAGTACGCACCGAGCAGCCATCCGGTCGCCAACCTGCTGCGCGCGATCGAGGCCTACGACGAAGCGCTCAAGGTGCGCACGCCGCGCGAGATGCCGGTCGAATACGCCAATACGATCGCCAACAAGGCCAACGCGCTGCGCAACCTGCCGGACGATCCGCAGCGACCCGAACTCGGGCATGCGCGCAATCTCGCCGCGGCGCGCGCGCTCTACACCGAAGCACACGCGCTGTTTGCGCAGCACGGCATGGCCGCCAACGCCGCCGCCGTCGCGGAAGCGATCGCAGACCTGACCACTCCGAACTCGTTCGGCGAATCCATCGTTCCTTCAGCCCGGGAGATTCAGTAATGCTGACGCTGTTATTCGCGATCGTCGTGATTGCCGCCGGTGCCGCGGGCGGCGCGTTGAGCGGATTGCGCCTTGGCGGCAAGGATCTGGGCAACGATCTGGCTTCGATGATGGGTGCGTTCTACGGACTGATGTCGGCGCTGCCGGCGGCGATTGTCGCCGGCCTTTACTTCCTGTTTGCGGCGCATTGAGGACACGGGCATGTTCAACATGTTTCTGGATTCGGTGAAGCTCTTCCTGCGCGGCAGGTTGTTTCGCGACAACGCTGCGGTGATCCGCATGTGGCTGATCGGATTCGTCGTCGCCACGGCGCTGGTCCTGCTGCTCGCGCTGTATGTCAACTTCTGGATTGGCGCGGCGCTCGGTGGTCTGTGCGGCGGTGCGCTGATGCCCTATCTGTTGCGCAGCCTGAAGTACGCCTGATCCATCCGCCATGTCAGCCGTCGCCGCCAGCCTGCAACCCGACCAAGCCGCCGAGCAGCTTGCCGCGCTGGCCGGCGAAGTAGCCCTGTTCGAAACCGTCGCGCAAGCTTGGCCGGCCGAGCAACAGGCGACGATGGAGCGCTTCAAGACAGCGATCGAGGCTCTGCATCGCGAGGCGCTGCTGCGTCTGATCCGCGGTCTGCGCGAGGATCCGGCAGCGGCAACGCGGTTGCAGCAGGTCGTCTGCGATCCGATCGTGTACGGCGTGCTGCGTCTGCACGGACTCGTGCGCGACTCGTTGGAAACGCGCGTGCGCGCCGCGCTGGTGTCGGTCGAACCTTTTATGGCGCAGCACGGCGGTGGCGTCGAGCTGGTCGCGGTGAAGCCACCCGACACGGTCGAAGTAAAGCTCACCGGCGCGTGTCAGGGTTGCCCCGCGTCGGGACAGACCCTGCGCGAAGGCGTCGAGCGCGCGGTCAAGGAACATGCACCCGAGATCAAGCACGTGCTGCAGGTGCGCGGTCCGGTCGATGCCAAAGCCATTCCGCTGCATTTCGTCAGTCCGTTCGCCAAGGCCAGCGACGCCGGGTTCGTCGACACTTGCGCGCTCGACGAATTGACCCCCGGAAGTATACAAGTGCGCACGGTTGGCGATCGCGAAGTGCTGCTCTATCGCGATCACGACAAGGTCACCTGCCTCGACAACGCCTGCGCGCACATGGGCATGCCGCTGGACGCCGGCGAAATCGTCGACGGCATCATTCAATGCCCGCATCACGCATTCCGTTATCGGCTCGATACCGGCGAGTGTCTCAACGTCCCCGAGGTGCAGCTGGTGGTGCACGCGGTACGCGTTCGCGATGGCCGCGTTGCCGTGAAGGCCAGCGGATGAATCAGATGGCTACCAGCGTTTTGCGCGTTTCGCTCGCTCGCCCGCGCGAGCGCGTCGCAGCTCCTGCTGCGTTTGCGACGAGTGGTGCGCGCGTCGTGCTCGGTGCGGTGGCCGGCACGGCGGCGATCGATGCCGCGCTCGCAACGCCGATCGCACCGGCGGCGAACACGCTGTTCGGTCCGCGCGGCGCAACCGTCACCGCGGACGGCGCTCTGTGGGTAACCGATACCGGCCATCATCGTCTGCTTGGCTGGCGCCAACTGCCGCAACGCGACGGCGCGGACGCCGACTGGCTGATCGGGCAAGCGGATTTTTCTGCGGAAGGGCGCAACGCGCATCGCGAGGTCAGCGCGCAGAGTCTGAATGTACCGACCGGTATCTGCGCCTGCGGCGAGGGACTGGCGGTTGCCGATGCCTGGAATCATCGCCTGCTGATCTGGCAGCGCGCACCGCGCAACAGCCATCAGCCCGCCGATCGCGTGCTCGGGCAGGCCGACTTCGCTGGCGCGGCGATCAATCGCGGTCGCGATCTTCCGGCCGCCGATACTCTGTATTGGCCGTATGGCGTGCATTGGGACGGCGCAAACCTGTGGGTTGCCGATACCGGCAATCGCCGCGTGCTGCGTTGGAACGGATTGCCCGGGCGCAATGGCCGACCGGCCGACCGCGTGCTCGGCCAGCCGGATTTCGAGCATCGCGACGAGAACGCGGGCACCGTCAACGCGGCAAGTCTGCGCTGGCCGCACGCGATCGCGCACTGGCAAGGACATTTATGCGTTGCCGACGCGGGCAACAATCGTGTCCTGCTATGGGCGCGCACGCCGTCGCACGACCATGCGCCGAGCGATAGCTTGCTCGGTCAGGGCGACGACGTCAGCGTCGACCATAATCGTGGCGAATACTATCCGACGGCACGCAGCTTCAACATGCCCTATGGCTTGGCGGTACATCGCGAGCGTCTGTTGGTGGCCGACACTGCGAACTCGCGCGTGCTGCGCTTCGATGCGCCGCACATCGATGCCGCCGATGCGCTGGCCGGACAGCAGGGTTTCACCGACAAGGGCGACAACCGCTGGCTGCCGGCGGCGCGCGATTCACTGTGCTGGCCGTATGCGCTGGCCGTGCACGAAGACACCTGCGTGATCGCCGATTCCGGTAACAACCGCGTATTGCTCTGGGATATTTGCGCATGAGTGCCGTCACGCCACTTGCCGCCGGTCGTCGCCTGCGTGTGCGCGGCATCGTGCAGGGTGTGGGTTTTCGCCCGGGCACGCTCAAACTGGCGCGCGAATTCGCGATCGTCGGCTCGGTGCGCAACGAAGGCACCGCTGTGGTGATCGAGGCGTTCGGCGACAACGAGCGGCTGCAGGCATTCGAATCCGCGGTCGCCGCACTGCGCCGCGGCGGCGCGCGCGTCGATGCGCTGGACAGCGAGGCAATCGCGCCGGTCGCGCCAATGCCCGAGGCGTTCGAGATCGCGCACAGCGCGCAGGCGCAGCCGGGCATGGGCGTCGCGCCGGATTGGGCGACCTGCCCGGCTTGTGTTGCCGAAATGCTCGATCCGTTCGCGCGCCGTTACCGCTATCCGTTCGCCGCATGCACGGATTGCGGGCCGCGCCTTTCCGTTTTCCAGCACACGCCGTACGATCGCGCAAATACTACTCTGGCAGATTTTCCGCTGTGCGCGGATTGCGCGACCGAGTATACAAATGCCGACGATCGCCGCTTCCACGCGCAGCCGATCGCCTGCCATGTCTGCGGGCCGCGCGCATGGCTCAAACGCCTTGATGGTCGTGCATTCGCGCTCGATGCCATGACCGCGCTGGACGACGTCGATGCGGCGACCAGCTGCTCATGCGACAAGGGCGAGATCGTGGCGATCAAGGGGCTGGGCGGTTTCCAACTCGCCTGCGATGCGACCAACCAAGACGGCCGTCGCGCGCTTGCGCGCACGCAAACGGCGGCCGCGCAAGCCGCTCGCGCTGATGGTGCGCGATCTCGACGTCGCGCGCGCCTGGTGCGACATCGACGCGAGGCGGCGAAACCGCATTGCACCGATGCGGCGCGCCGATCGTGCTGTTGCCGCGGCGTGCCGATGGCCGGCGCTGGCCGAGGCATCGCGCCGGGCTCGGCCACGCTTGGCGTCATGCTGCCGAACACGCCGCTGCACCATCTGATGATGCGGCGGTCGGCTCGGCCGATCGTGCTGACCAGCGGCAACCTGTCGCGACGAGCCGCAATGCATCGACAACGAGGAGGCGCGAGCAGCGCTCGGCGGCATCGCCGACTACTTCCTGATGCACGACCGCGACATCGCGCGCCGGGTCGATGATTCCATCGTGCGGCGTCATCGGCGGCAAACCCCGCATCATGCGGCGCGCGCGCGGCTACGCGCCGGCGCCGCTGCCGCTGCCGGATGGCTTCGCCGCCGCGCCGCCGGTGCTGGCGATGGGCGGCGAACTGAAGAACGGCGTTCTGCCTGCTGCGCGACGGCCAGGCCATCTCTGTCGCACCATATGGGCGATCTGGAGAACGCCAGGACCTTCGCCGACTACGCGCGTCGATGGACGACTATCAGCGACTGTTCGAGCACGCGCCGCGATCATCGCTGTCGATCGCCATCCCGACTATCTGTCCACCAAGCTGGGGCCGAACGTTGCTGCGCGGCGATCGCGGCCAGCGATCGTCGAGGTGCAGCACCATCACGCCCATATCGCCGCCTGCCTGGCGAGAACGGCGTCGCCGCTGGATGCCGCCCCGGTGATCGGCATGGCGCTGGACGGGCTTGGCTACGGCGCTGACGGCACGCTCTGGGGCGGCGAATTCCTGCTGGCGCGACTACCGCGACTGCGACGCGCTGGCACGCTTCAAGCCGGTCGCGCATGCCGGGCGGCGCCCAGGCGATCCGCGAGCCGTGGCGCAACACTTACGCGCATCTCATGGCGGGGATGGGCTGGGCGCGGTTCGCGATGGACTATGCCGAACTCGACGCTGTTGCGTTTCCTGCCGCAGCGAAGCCCCGTGCGCTGCTCGACGGCATGATCGCGCGGGGCGTCAACAACCGCGTTGGCAAGTTCCTGCGGACGCCTGTTCGATGCGGTCGGCCGCGGCGGCTCGGCATCTGCCGCGAGCGCGCGGACTATGAAGGCCAAGCGGCGTAGAGTTCGAGGCGCTGGTGGACGCGCACGACTCTCGACGCAGGAGGACGGCGTCTCGCCTATCCGTTCGCGATTCCGCGGCTGAAATGCCGCAACCTGCCCTATGTGGAACCGCTGCCGATGTGGCAGGCGCTGCTGGGTGATCTGGTCGCAGGACATGCCGGTGCCGGTGATCGCCGCGCGTTCCATCAAGCGGCTCGCTGCGGTCGATCGCGCGCATGGTCGACAAGCTGCGTCAGCGCGATCCCGCAGCGCCGGTCGACGACCGTTGCGTTGTCCGGCGGTGTGTTGCAGAACCGCGTGCTGCTGGAGCAGCTGATGCGACGGACTGCGCAGCCGTGGGCCTGCACGTGCTGACGCCACGCGCAGGTGCCCGCCAACGACGGCGGGCTGGCGCTCGGCCAGGCGGCGATCGCCGCGGCGCGGGCTACCGTCGGCGATCGAAGGAGATGAATCACCATGTGCCTAGGCATTCCCGGACGAATCGTCGCAATCACCGACGCCGCACGCAAGCTCGCCATGGTCGACGTTGGCGGCGTGCGGCGGCCGATCAACATCAGCTTCATCGCGTGGACGACCGGACAGCCGGAGGCCTGTATCGGCGAATGGGTGCTGGTGCATGTCGGCTTCGCCATGAGCCGCATCGACGAGGCCGAGGCGGCGCGCACGCTGGAGCTGCTGCATGAGCTGGGCGAGGCGCAGGCGGAGCTGCGACGCCATGCAAGACGAGCGCCGTGTCATGAGCGCGACGCATGACCAGCGCACTGGCACGAGCTGTATCCGTTCCTGCATGGCGACGCGGCAGGATCCGGCGCGACTGCGACGCCGCGCTTGCTGGATTCGGTGCGGCAGAAGGCGCGCGACAGCGACGACGTCAAGCAGCGTTTTTTCGCCGAGCAATGCCGACGCCGTGGTCGCGGCGGCGCGAGGCGATCGCCGGCGTGCTACCGCGGCAGCGGCCGGCTGTTCAGCATGGGCAATGGCGGTTCGAGCTGCGATGCCGCGCATTTCGCGGTGGAGTTCCTGCATCCGGTCACCGCCGGGCGGCCGGCGCTGACCGCGATCAACCTCGCCCGCCGACATGGCGATGCTGACCGCGGTCGGCAACGATGTCGGCTTCGAGCCACATCTTCGTGCGTCAGTTGATCGCGCAGGCGCAGCGCGGGCGACGGCCTGATCGGCGTTCTCCACCAGCGGCAATTCCGAGAACCTGCTGCGCGGCGTTCGCCAAGGCGAAGGAGCTCGGCCTGGTCACGCATCGGCTTGGCCGGGCAACGACGGCGGCAAGATGGCGCGCGACGCCGGACGTGGATCACTGCCTGGTGGTGCGCAGCGACAGCATCCATCGCGATCCAGGAGACGCACGTGGCGATCTATCACATCCTGTGGGACCTGGTGCACACGCTGCTGGCCGAGGATCGCGGCGGCCGGCGGGAGGCGCGCGTCATGAAATACGTCGACGAGTTCCGCGACCCGGCAAAGGCGCGTGTCGCTGCTGGCGCGAAATTCGCCTGCTTCGCGCGATCGCCTCGCGCGCGAGCGCGAGCGATCCGTTGCAGGTCATGGAAGTGTGCGGCGGGCATACGCACTCGATCTTCCGCTACGGCATCCAGCAGATGCTGCCCGACGAAGTGGAGTTCGTGCATGGTCCGGGCTGCCCGGTCTGCGTGCTGCCGATGGGCCGTGTCGACGACTGCGTGGCGCTTGCGCGAACGGCCGGAGGTGATCTTCACCACGTTCGGCGATGCGATGCGCGTGCCCGGTTCGCGCAAGAGCCTGCTGAAGGCGAAGGCGGACGGCGCCGATGTGCGCATGGTGTATTCGCCGCTCGATGCGCTGGCGATGGCGCGCAACCAATCCGGATCGGGAAGTCATCTTCTTCGGCCTGGGTTTCGAGACCACGATGCCGATCGACCGCGATGACGGTGATCGAGGCGAGCGCCGGCAGGACATCGACGAATTTCTCGCTGTTCTGCAACCACATCACCATCGTGCCGACGATCAAGGCGATCCTCGACTCGCCGGACCTGCAGCTCGACGGGTTTCTCGGCCCGGGTCATGTCAGCATGGTGATCGGCACCGCGCCCTACGAGTTCATCGCGCGGCACTATCGCAAGCCGATGATGATCGCCGGGTTCGAGCCACTCGACGTGCTGCACGCGCTATGGATGGTGCTGAGGCAGACTCGACGAGGGGCGCTGCGAGGTCGAGAACCAGTATGGGCGCGTGGTCGTACCCGGCGACGGCAATCCGAGTCGCGCTCGCCGCGATCGCAGGAGGTATTCGAGCTGCGCGAATTCTTCGAATGGCGCGGCCTGGGGTCGATCGATCATTCCGGCGTGCGGCTTGCGCGAACGTTATGCCGCTTCGATGCCGAACGGAACTTCGCCGTGCCGAACATCAGCATCGCCGATCCGCAATCCTGCCAGTGCGGCGAAGTGCTGAAGGGCGTGATCAAGCCGTATCAGTGCAAGGTGTTCGGCACCGCCTGCACGCCGGAGACGCCGCTGGGCTCGTTGATGGTGTCCAGCGAAGGCGCCTGCGCGGCCTACTACAACTACGGCCGGCTCGACAGCGCCGCGAACCGGCTGTCGCGATCGGAGCGACGCCGGCGTGAACGATCCGGCACCGACCGGCGCTCGACGCGGCGGCACGCTGCGGCGATGCCGCATCAACATGTCGCACGGCAGCGGCGGCAAGGCGATGCGCGCGCTGATCGAGGACGTGTTCGTCGCGGCGTTCGACAATCCTCTGCTTGGCGCGCTGGAGGACCAGGCGCAGATCGCCGCTGGCGCGAGCTGACCCGGCGCGGCGACCGGCTGGCGTTCACCACCGACACCTACGTGGTCGATCCGCTGTTCTTCCCCGGCGGCGACATCGGCACGCTCGCGGTGGCGGCACGGTCAACGATCTGGCGATGGGCGGCGCGCGGCCGCTGTTCCTGTCGTGCGGCTGATGCTCGAGGAAGGTCTGCCGATCGACACTGCTGCGCCGCGTGGTCGCCAGCATGAAGCGCGGCGCCGAAGGCCGGCGTCGCCATCGTCACCGGCGACACCAAGGTCGTGCGAGCGCGGCGCCGCCGACAAGCTGTTCGTCAACACCGCCGGCATCGGCGTGGTGCCGCACGGGCGTGCGATCGCGGCGAGCCAGGCGCGCGCCGGGCGACGTGGTGATCGTCAACGGCGCGCTCGGCGATCACGGCACCGCGATCCTGACCGCGCGCAACGATCTCGCGCTGGAGACTGCCGATCGCACAGCGACTGCGCGCCGCTGGATGGACTGGTCGACGACGATGCTCGCCGCGGCGCCCGGCGATCCGCTGCCTGCGCGATCGCGACGCGCGGCGGCTCGCAACGGTGCTGAACGAGATTCGCGCATCAGCGTCGGATTTCGGCATCCGCACCTCGACGAGGCCGCACTGCCGTTGCGCGAGGAGGTGCAGGGCGCCTGCGAAATCCTCGGCCTCGATCCGCTGTATCTGGCGAACGAGGGCAAGCTCGTGGCGCGTGGTCGCCGCGGCCGATTGCCGATCGTGTGCTGACCGCGATGCGCGCGCATCCGCTTGGTGCCGACGCGGCCGTGGTCGGCGAAGTCGCGCGCTGAACGCAAGGGTCTGGTCGTGCTGCGCACGCGTTTCGGCGGCGAGCGCATGGTCGACATGCTCGACGGCGAACAACTCCCGCGAATCTGCTGAAGGACGCGACGCAGCCATGCATGAACTCGGCATCACGCGCAATCTTGTCGCCATCGTCAGCGAGCAGGCGCAGGGCAAGCGCGTACGCCGCGTCTGGCTCGAGATCGGCGAGCGCACCGCGTTGCTGCCCGATGCCGTGTTGTTCTGTTTCGATGTCGTCGCGCAGGGCACGGTACTCGAAGGCGCGGCGTTGGATATTCTGAAAATCGCGCCGGGTCTGCAATGCGAAGACTGTGGCGCCTATGCGAATCCCGATGCTATCGCTGCGGATTGCGCGCAATGCCATTCGTCGCGAATGCGTCAGCGCAGCGGCGACGAACTCAATATCAAGGCGATGGAGGTGGAGCTATGTGCGTGACCTGCGGTTGCGGCAAGCCGGGCGACGTGCGCATCGAAGGGCACGCAGACGGTGAACATGAGCATATCCTGGCCGATGGCTCGCGCGTCGTGCACCACCACGATCACACGGGCGCGGATACCCAGCATCACGATCATCCGCATCGCCACGAGCACCTGCACGACCACGATCATGCGCATGCCCATAGTCATCCGCATGCGGTGGAATTGCGCCACGCCAACGTGCTGGCGCCGGCGAGCGCGCCCTTGCACGCCATGCGCCGCGAACAGCCGGCCGAGCTGGTCCAGCTCGAAGTCGCTGTGCTCGACAAGAACCAGCGCATCGCCGAGCGCAACCGCGGCTGGCTGGTGCGGCGCGGTGTGCTCGCGCTCAACCTGATGTCGAGCCCGGGTGCGGGCAAGACCAGTCTGCTGGTGCGCACGCTGACCGATCTACGCGCCGAGATCTCGATGGCGGTTGTCGAAGGCGACCAGGAAACCAGCGCCGATGCCGAACGCATTCGCGCCACCGGCGCGCGTGCGCTGCAGATCAATACCGGCGCCGGCTGTCATCTCGAAGCGGATATGCTCGAACGCGCGCTGCACGAGTTGTCGCCGCCGGTAGGCAGTGTGCTGTTCGTGGAAAACGTAGGCAACCTCGTTTGCCCGGCGCTGTTCGACCTGGGCGAGCAGGCGCGCGTGGTCGTGCTCTCGGTGACCGAGGGCGACGACAAGCCGCTCAAGTATCCGCACATGTTCCGCACCGCGCAGTTGATGTTGTTGACCAAGACCGATCTGTTGCCGCATGTGAGTTTCGATCCGGCGCGCGCCGAGGCGAATGCGCGCGAGGTCAATCCGAACATCGAGTGTCTGCGCCTGTCCACGGTCGATGGCGCGGGCCTGTCGGATTGGTATCGCTGGTTGCGCTCGATGCGCATCGGACTTGCCGCGGAGCTGGCGTCGTGAATCTCGGCATGGTTCCGCGTCTTGCTCCGCTGGTCGGCATGCAGCACGCGGCGCAAGCCGACCGCTGCACCCTGCTGTTCATCCTCGGTGGATAATCCTGACATGGCCGCTCGCAGCACACCGACCATTCCTTTGTTGCATGCCGTACAGGCGCAGGCGCCGGCAGCGGCGACGCGGGAATGGCAGGTCGTGCTGGTCGGCGAACGTCTTGCGCGCGACGCACGCTTGCGCCGCCGCCTCGCGGGCGAATATCACGTCAGTGTGCACGACCGCGCGCGCGAAGCGCTGGCAGCGATGGAAACCAGCGGTGGCGCTGGCGACGTCGTGATCGCCGAACAGGTACTCGTCGACAGCCGCGGCGTGGACCTGCTGCGCGAATTGCGCATCCGCCACCCCGACGCGATCCGTCTGCTCGTCCTCGAAAGTACCGACACCCAGGTCGTGCAGCATGCGATCAACGATGCCGCGGTCTATCAGGTGATGATCGCGCCGTGGCAGGCCGAGCAGGTGCACCTGATGGTGCGCCGCGCATTGGAGTCCCGCGAACTGGCGCGCATCCACCGCTATCTTTCGCGCGAGTTGAAATTTGCCGACAGCGTGGTGAATCGGCAAAACGATTCGATGCGCAGCGCGTTGCAGGAGGTGTACGCGTTCGATCGCCTGGTGTTCGCCAGCACGGCGATGGCCGAGGTTTGCAATATGGCGCGCAAGGCGGCGCTGACCGATCTGCCGGTGCTGATCGAAGGCGAAACCGGCACCGGCAAGGAATTGCTGGCGCGCGCGATCCATCTGTTCAGCCAGCGCCACAAGCTGCTGTTCATGGCGGAGAACTGCGCTTCGATCAGTGACGATCTGCTGCAATCGGAATTGTTCGGACATCGCCGCGGCGCGTTCACTGGCGCGACCACGGATCGGCTCGGCCTGTTTCTCGCGGCCGACGGTGGCACCGTATTTCTCGACGAGATATCCGAGATTTCGCCGGCGATGCAGGTCAGCCTGCTGCGTTTCCTGCAGGAAGGGGAAATTCGCGCGCTCGGTTCGGACCAGCCGCGACGCACCAACGTGCGCGTCATTGCGGCGAGCAACCGGCCGCTACGCACTCTGGTGGCCGAGGGCAAGTTCCGTCAGGATCTTTACTACCGGCTGCGCGGTTTCGAGCTGTGCATGCCGCCGCTGCGCGAGCGCCGCGAGGATATTCCGGCCTTGGTCACGCATATGCTGGACAAGTACGCTGGCGCGCTTGCGCGCCGCGTTGCGGGCGTCACGCCCGAGGCGATGGCGCGCCTGACCGCGTATGGGTTTCCCGGCAACGTGCGCGAACTGGAGAACGAAGTGCGGCGCATGATCGCCCTGGCCGAAGACGGCGAGTTCCTGACCACGCGGCACCTGTCGGCAGATGTGGCGCATGCGTCGGCGGCGGCCGTGCGCAGCCAGGATCCGATCGCTGCCCTGCCAGGGACCAGCCTCAAGGAGAAAGTCGAAGCGCTCGAGGTCCGCCTGGTGCGCGGTACGCTGGATCGCTGCCACTGGAATCACAGCAAGGCGGCGCGCGAACTCGGACTGTCGCGCGTCGGTCTGGCGAACAAGATTCGCCGCTATCAGATTCATCGCGCAGGCGATGACGCGGGCGATGTGTGAGCGACGACTTCGCGCCCGTACGCTTTCCGCATGCGCGTGCGACGCCACCGCGTACCCCGGGCGGTGCGCGCGAGCTCGGTGTGAGTGCGCTGGCGCGCCAGCTCGGGTTGAGCGACGATTTCCTTGGTGGCCATTGGTGCAGTCGCTGCCAGGGAATCTGGTATGGCCTGACGCTCGAAGCCGAATGTCCGGTGTGCGGTAACCGCGACGGCTGAGCCGATTGGGGTGAAGCTCCGATGCGGACCGAAGGCGAATATGGCGCGATTTCGGCCACGGTCAATATCGATCCGTTTCCGGTCGGCAGCCATATCGTTATCGCTTCCCAGTTGCGGCAAACTGCCAAGCAGGTTAGCGGTTCGGCGACCGTGGATATTTGGCTTGCAATTTCGTTGCGCCGATGGACCCGGCGATGCTGCAATCGCATAGATGTTAGCCGGTTGATTCTCCACGATTAACTTGTGGGTAGTTTGACCTTGCAACATCGCGGGAGTTTGGCACGGCTTCTGCTCCACTAATTCGCGTCGCCGCTGCCTTGGCAGTGCGATCTTGATTTTCCGCATGACTTGGGTGGAGGCAACATGGCAAATCTTCTTTGGCTGCAGGGCGGAGCTTGTTCGGGCAACACGATGTCGTTCCTCAACGCCGAGGAACCCAGCGCCTGCGATCTGGTGACGGATTTCGGCATCAATGTGCTGTGGCATCCATCGCTCGGCATCGAACTCGGCGACAATCTGAAAAAGCTGTTGCGCGACCTGGTTTCCGGCGCCATCCCGCTCGATATCTTCGTCTTCGAAGGCACGGTCGTGAATGCGCCGAACGGCACCGGCGAGTGGAACCGTTTCGCCGGCCGCGCCGATGAAGGACTGGGTGCGCGATCTTGCGCGACGCTGCGACACTTCGTCGTCGCCGATCGGCGATTGCGCCACCTGGGGCGGCATTCCGGCGACCGCGCCGAATCCGTCCGACTGCAGGGCCTGCAATTCCTCAAGCGCGCGCATGGCGGTTTTCTCGGCAAGGACTTCAACGCTCAAAGTCGGGTCTGCCGGTGATCAACGTGCCGGGCTGCCCGGCGCATCCCGGACTGGATCACGCAGATCGTCGTCGCGGTTGCCACCGGCCGCGCCGGCGATATCGGCCTCGACGAATTCCAGCGCCCGAAGACCTTCTTCACAGCTTCACGCAGACCGGCTGCACGCGCAACATGCACTTCGCCTACAAGGTGTCGGCGACCGAGTTCGGCCAGCGCAAAGGCTGCCTGTTCTACGACCTCGGCTGCCGCGGACCGATGACGCATTCGCCGTGCAACCGCATCCTGTGGAACCGGCAATCGTCGAAGACGCGCGCCGGCATGCCGTGCCTCGGCTGCACCGAGCCGGAGTTTCCGTTCTTCGATCTGGCGCCGGGCACGGTGTTCAAGACGCAGACCGTGATGGGCGTGCCCAAGGACATGCCTGCCGGGCGTCGACAAGATCGGCTACATCAAGCTCACCGCCGCGGCGAAGACGCCGCGCCGCGCTGGGCCGAAGAAGACATTTTCGTCGTTTGAGCGCAGGAGAGCATTCATGTCCGCAGCAAATTCAGACCCTTGATATCTCTCCCGTCGGCCGCGTCGAAGGCGATCTCGACGTGCGCGTCGATATCCAGAACGGCGTCGTCGTCAATGCCTGGACCCAGGCCGAACTGTTCCGCGGCTTCGAGATCATCCTGCGCGACAAGGACCCGCAGGCCGGACTCGTCGTCACGCCGCGCGCCTGCGGCATCTGCGGCGCCTCGCATCTGACCTGCGCGGCCTGGGCGCTCGACACCGCGTGGCAGACCGAGGTGCCGCGCAATGCCATCCTCGCGCGCAATCTCGGCCAGATCGCCGAAAGCCTGCAGAGCCTGCCGCGCCATCACTACGGCCTGTTCATGATCGACTGCACCAACAAGAACTACGCGCAAGTCGCAAGTATCTACGAGGAAGCGGTGCGCCGCTGGGCGCCGTTTACCGGCACGCATCTACGAGACTCGGCGTCACGATCTCCGGCCGGCCGGTGGAGATCTACGCGCTGCTCGGCGGGCAATGGCCGCATTCGAGCTACATGGTGCCGGGCGGCGTGATGTGCGCGCCGACGCTGACCGACGTGACGCGCGCGTGGTCGATCCTCGAGTACTTCCGCCGCAACTGGCTCGAGCCGGTCTGGCTCGGCTGCACGCTGGAGCGGTACGAGGAGATCAAATCCTACGACGACTTCATGGCCTGGCTGGACGAGAAGCCCGAGCATGCGAATTCCGATCTCGGCCTCTACTGGCGCATGAGCCAGGATGTCGGCCTCGACAAGTACGGCGCGCGGCGTCGGCAGCTACATCTCGCTGGGGCTATCTGCCGCACGAGGACAAGTATCAGAAGCCGACGATCGAGGGCCGCAACGCCGCGCTGATCATGAAGAGCGGCGTGTACGACGGCAAGACCGACACGCATGTCGCTGATGGACGCAGGACCATGCGCGCGAAGACACGATGCACGCCTGGTACGACGAGGGCGACGCCGACGTGCATCCGTTCGATCGCACGACACGCGCCGACGCAGAAGAACACGACCGATTTCGAGCGGCAACTACTCCTGGGCGACCGCGGTGCTGCCATGATCGAGTTCGGCCGGCTGGAAGCGGGCCCGCTCGCGCGGCAGCTGGTCGCCGGCGGCAAGCATGGCGAAGTCGTGGCAGCATTACGATCCGCTGGTCCTCGACATGTATCAAGAAGCTGGGCGGCGCCAGCGTGCATGCTGCGCCATTTCGCGCGCATGCACGAGACCGTCAAGCTCTACCGCCAGGCCGAGCGCTGCCTGCGCGAGTTCCGCCTCAACGATCCGTGGTACATCAAGCCGCGCGAGCACGACGGCCGCGGCTGGGGCGCGACCGAAGCGATCCGCGGCGCGCTGTGCCACTGGATCGAAGTCAAGGACGGCAAGATCAAGAACTACCAGATCGTCGCGCCGACCACCTGGAATGTCGGACCGCGCGACAGCAAGCGGTATCCGCGGGCCGATCGAGGAGGCGCTGATCGGCTCGCCGATCGCCGATCCAACCGATCCGGTCGAAGTCGGTCATGTGGCGCGCTCGTTCGATTCCTGCCTAGTCTGCACAGTGCATGCACACGACGGCAAGACCGGCAAGGAGTTGGCACGATTCCGCATCGGGTGATTTGCACCATCCGTCGGTGAATCGGCGATCCGCGCCCGTTCACGCGACGCTCCAGACCCGGCGAGGATTTAATGTCGAGACAGGACGACGATCAGCTTCGCAATCGCATCGGCAAGCTGCTTGCCGATGGTCTGAAGACGAAGACCGAACCGTTTCCGGAAACGGATCGCGAATTCCTGCGCCTGCTCGACGAACTGAGCGAACTTCAGCAGGACGATCTCCAGGGCAAGCTCGTGTTGTCCGGCTTTACCGATGTGCCCTACGGACCCGACCGCATGCGCTGTCAGGAATGCATGTATTACCTGGTGCACCGCAAATGGTGCGATCTGCCGGAGCTTGCCGTGCCCGTCGAACCCGATTGGTGGTGCAGGCTCTGGCGTATCTGAGTGCACAATCCGGGAGCCGGCATGACGGACGATCTGGACCAGCAACGCAGCGCGATAGGTAGCGAGCTCGCCGACGGTCTGCAAACCGACTGGCAGGAGCGCGCATACACCGATGCGGAGATTCGCCGCGTCGTGCAGGCGCTGCAGGCGCTGGCAGCAGACGATCTGCAGGGCCGACTGCGCATTGCCGGGTTCACGCCGACGCCTTACGTGGCGGCGGAGGATCCAGAAATCGAGCAATCCTGCAGCACCTGTATGTACTACGAAGCGCATCGCCGTTATTGTGCCCTTCCGGAACTGACGATGGCGGTGGAACCGGAATGGTCCTGCGTGCTCTGGCGTATCTGACCCGTCGTTTGCCGGCGAGCGCGCGCGCATGCTCGCCATAATCGGTTGCGGAAATCCCGCGCGCAGCGACGATGGCGCCGGTGTGGAAGTCGTGCACCGGTTGATGGCGCGTCTGGGCAAAAGCGACGACAACCTGCGCTTGATCGATGCCGGCACCTCGGGCATGGATGTGATGTATCAAGTGCGCGGCGCCACGCGCGTCGTCATCATCGACGCCTGCCGCAGCGGCAGTGAGCCGGGCGCGGTGTTTCGTCTGCCGGGCAGCGAGGCGCAGACACGCGGCGAGCGCGGCTACAGCCTGCATGGTCTGCGCTGGGATCACGCGCTGTATGCCGGGTGTCAGATGTTCGGCGAAAATTTCGCGCGCGATACCGAGGTTTTTCTCATCGAGGCACAATCGCTGGAGCTGGGTATCGGCCTCAGTACGCCGGTGCAGGCCGGCGTCGAGCGTGTCGTCGGCGAAATCGAGGCCTTGCTCAAGGCACGCCACGCCGATACCGGCGACGAAGTCTGGCTGCACAAGGGCCGGCTGCATCTGACCGGCGCGGCGTACGCGCGTTATTTGCATGCGTGCCCTGCAGTTGCGCTGCTTGCGCGCGATGGCGATTGGCTGCTGCTGCCGCTGCACGCCGGTGCCGGCGGGCTGCAGGTCAAGCTGCGCAATGCGCGCGGCGATCGCGTGATCGAGGCGCAGGAATTCTTCCGCACGCAGGGCCTGGAAGATTCAGAGCGGGTGCAGCCATTGTGCCTGCGCGACGATCCCGAGCGCGGCGCGTTACGTATCGAGTTCGCGCGCGACACTACGCACTCCGCCTGCTGAGGCTTGCATACGAGCGGCGCCTGCCACGGCAGCGGCGTTCCGACGAATTCAGGACTTCAGCGCGGCCTTGAGCTTCGCCGCGGCTTGCGGAAACCATGGCCCGTTCGCCTGCAGCGCGTCGGCGACGACTTTTTCCGCGTCGCTGCGCCGATTGAGCGCGATCAGCGCCTTGACGCGCAGGCTCGCGATGCCGAGACGATTCACGCCGAATGCTTTCGCCGACGCTTGCTCCAGATACGGCAGCGCCGCGGCGGCCTTGCCGCGCTCGAGCAGGCTGCGTCCGTACCGATACGGATAAACGTAATCGTCCGGATACGCGGCGATCAGCTTCGGCATCAGCGCATCGACATCGGCCGTGCGTCCGGCGCGCAGCAGGTAGACGCGCAGGTTGTCCGCGGCGTTGCGGTCCTTGCTGAGGTCGCCGTCGATCGCGTGCTGCGCGGCCGCGATACCCCGCGCGAGCACTGCCTGCTCTGCCGCCGTGTCGCCGAGCGCCTTGTCCAGGTCGGCGGCGACGAATACGGCAGTGCGTTGGTCGACGCACACCGGATTGGCGACGAACACCTCGCGGTCGAGCAGCGTGTTCAGCGCGGGCCGTTGCGCGCCGAGCACGGACTTGCGCTCGGCCTGCGGCAGCTTTTCGCTGCAATCGAGCAAAGTGTCGACGACATAATAGCGGTCGCAGCCGACATCGCCGGCAAGCGCGCGTTGCGCAGCGGCGACGCATTGCGCTGTATTTTTATCTTTTGCAGCCTTCTCCATTTGCAGGCGCGCATGCCAGGTTGCGGCTTTGCCATCGCGGCTGGCGGCTGCGAGCACCGCCGCCGGCAGCGTGGCGTACCAATCGAGGCCCGCCTGGACCTCGTTGCGTGCGTAGTAACTGGCGAGCGCGTCGGCGAGCGCCGATGGCGAACCTTTCGCGGCCTCTGCCCTGAGGCTTTCGAGCTTGTCGCCGCCGCCGAGGATGCGGTCCAGCGCAGAATAAAATCTGGCGCGCGGCTGCTCGGCGAGAATGCGTCCCATCTCGTTGCCGCCGCTGTCGAGTACGACATAGCTCGGCAGCGCCTTCACGCCGAGCTTTTCCATCCAGTGCGCGCCGTCGGGCGAATCCGCATCGGTTTCGATGAACACGACGCGCTTTTCGACGGCCAGCCACTGCGGGCCGGTCAGCACATGCGTGGCCATGAAGTAACACGAGTAGCACCACTGCGCCTGAAAATCAATCAACACCGGCAGATGCGCCGCCTGCGCGCGCTGCAATGCCGCGTCGACACTCTGCGGCGCTTCGAGCGCATGCGCGCCGGCCAACGGTAACAGGACAAGGAGCAAACACGAGGCAAGCATGCGCGGACGGTTCATGGAGTCTTCCGGTAGGTATCGATAAGCCTGGGCGCATTGTAGAACGATCGTGCCCATGGCGTGCCGCAATCGACAATTTCCTACATGGTGCGCAGTTATTTGACCATGGCGATCGACCTGATGCGCACCCAGAATGTTTTCCTCGCAAGAAGGGGAAACTTATACACCAGTTCGATTTCGAGCCCTCAGGTCGCCCGCTGCGCTGGTATGAATGGCTGGCAGTTCTGCTGTTGTTCTGCCTCGCCGCGGGCGTGCGCGCCGAGTCGGTATACAAGTGTACCGACGCGCACGGCGCCGTCGCCTACCAGACGCAAGCGTGCGCGGCCGCGCAGCACGAGGCGATCGTCGAGATCGCGCCCGCGCCCGCTTACGCCCCCTCGCCGACCTATGCGCTGGATCGCGAAGGCACGGCGCGTGGCGCGAAGCGCAGTCGCGCCGATTCGGCGCGCACCCGGCACAACGCATCGCCATCAGCGCAGTCGTATGAATGCCGTACGGCCGACGGCCAGGTGTTTTATCGGCATACGTCGTGTCCACACTCCGTCGCGGCGCAGGGCGGCGGCACAAAAGGACGTGGTCGTGCGGCCGCGCAATCGGTCAGCGTCAGCGGGCATCGCGTCGCGCGCGAAGAGGCCTGCACGCAGATGCGCCGCGCGGGCGCGGCCGGGCGCAGCGGGCGCGAGCACGACGAAGACGTCTCGACCTACGACAAGAATCTGGGCCGCGATCTCTGCCGCTGAGGCGGCGAATTGGGGTATCGTTGCGGCATAGCCGGCGCAACGAGGTTCCGTGATGTCGACGCGTTCATTTTCTCTCACCCTCGTCATGCTGGGCGGCATGCTGACCGCGTGCTCGTCCGCTTCGAATTCGTCCGCGCCAGTGCCTGCGGCCGCTGCGGCCGCAGCCGCCAAAGCCGCGCTCGCCGCCAAGGCGAACAAGGAGATGCAACTCTACGATCAGATGCGCGCGAATCAGAGCTGGGATCTCGCCGGCCCGCTCGGCGCGGAAATCGTCGCCAGGTATCCGGACAGTGCAGCCGCAGCGCAGGTCAAGCAAACCCTCGACGAGGTGCGCGCAAAAGGCGCGGCGCAGGCCGAATCGCGCCGTCTCGCGCGCTTGTGGGCGTATAGCGCAGTTGGCGCGCCCGGCGGCACGCAATACGCCGCATCGATCGAGAGCAAGGATCCGATCGCGCCCGGCTCGAACGCCACCAATGTCAAGCGCGTGCATCTGATCCTGCGCCAGCATCCGCAATGGGGGCAGAACGTTTACCTCATGCTCGACAACGAGAAATTCGATTGCCGCTCCGGTTGTCCGAGTCTGCCGGTGAGTTTCGACGGCGCGCCGGCGCAGCGCATGAAGGCGACGATTCCGCCGACCGGCGAGCCGGCGCTGTTCATCGACGACGACAAGGATTTCATCGCGAAAATCCTCAAGACGAAACGCGTCGCGATCGACGTTGTACTCAAAGGCGAAGGCAGGAAGACGCTCGTGTTCGAAACCGGCGGCCTGGATATTTCCAAGCTGCCGGGCACGACGAAGAAGAAAAAATAGGAACGCCCGCGATGCCGCGGAAAATTGGCGCTGTCAGCCTTGTCGTGCGCGACTACGATGAGGCGATCGCCTGGTACACGCGTTGCTTGCGTTTCGATTTGATCGAGGACGCCGATCGTGGCGGCGGCAAGCGCTGGGTTTTGGTCGCTCCGACCAAGGGCGAGGGCACGGCCTTGCTGCTGGCCCAGGCCGCGACGCCGCAACAGCACGCGCATATAGGCGACCAGACCGGCGGCCGTGTATTCCTGTTTCTGCACTCCGACGATTTTGCAGACGATCGCCGTTACATGCTGACGCAGGGCGTGAAGTTCATCGAGCAGCCGCGCCACGAGGTCTATGGCACCGTCGCCGTATTCGAGGACCTCTACGGCAACCGCTGGGATTTGTTGCAGCTCAAGTGACGGTTTCATCGATCGCGAGCGCAAAATGCAGAAACCGCACGCTTACCCGCGTACGGTTTCCGCATCCTATGACGGAGTATGAAACCGTGTTGGCGACTACGCCGCTTTCGCCCGGTTCAGCGCCTTGTCCAGCGTCTGCTCGAAGCTGCGGATTTCCTGTTCGGCCTGCTCTTTCTGCCAGCCATAGCGTTCCTGCAGCCTGCCGATCGAGGTAATGACGATTGCCATCCATGCGCGCCAGATCGTCATCGGTGAGTTTGCCCCACTGGGTTTTGAGCGAGCCTTTGATCTGCGTCCATTTGCCCTGGATGATGTCTTGATTCATGGTTTTTCTCCGATGCTGTGAACGGGGGTGGGTTTGCGTCGATCGCCCTCTGACCACGACGACGCAAGGCAAGCTACGCCGCACGCGTGAAATCGAAATTAGTTTCGAGTTAATCTCGGGTTATCCGCAGCCGCGCGTTGTGCACTATTCATGTAGATGCAGGCGTACGGCACGGCAGATGCACGTCGCAGCCTTTTTCCACTTTGCAGCATTTTATAATTAATATATCTATATACAAATGAAATCCGTGGCCAGGCATCGCGTCGCGAGTTTTCGCGCCGCAGGTCGGCGCAGGCTGCTGTGTACTCATGCTCGGCACGGTGCCGAGCCTGCGCTCGCTCGAACTGCGCCAGTCCTACGGTCACCGGCAGAACCTGTTCTGGCCGTTCATGGGCGAACTTTTCGATGCAGGTCCGGAGCTGGCGTATCGCGCAGCGCATAGAGCGCCTGCACGCGCGCGGGATCGGTATCTGGGACGTGTACAAGCATGTCGAGCGGCCCGGCAGTCTCGACAGCAGCATCGTCAGGGCGAGCGAAGTACCGAATGCGATTCCGCGCCTGCTCGACGCCTACCCGACGATTTGCGCGATCGCGCTCAACGGCGCGAAAGCGGCCGAAGGCTTTCGCCGCCATATCGAACCCCGATCGAACGCGGGCATGCGTGCGCGTATCGACCTGCTCGAGCTGCCGTCGACCAGTCCGGCCAATGCATCGATAGCGCGCGCGGAAAAGCTGCGGCGCTGGCGGATTCTGACGCGCTACAATATTCATCCTAATTCATGATTCTCGCGGAGACTTCGATGAAGGCAAAAATCACGGGTAGCACGATGCCGGTGCTGGAAATCGGTCTCGAAGGCAACGATCGCATCATCGCCGAACCCGGCGAGTTCTCGTGGATGACCGATGCGGTCGAGATGCGCACGACCGCTTTCACCGCAGGCGCGAAGGGCATCTGGGGCGCGCTCGGCCGCGCATTTGCCGGCGGCGGGTTGTTCATGACCGAGTACTCCGCGCCGGCCAGACAAGGCGTGATCGCATTCGCGGCCAAGGTACCCGGCTCGATCATGCAGGTCGATGTCGCGGCCGGACACTCGTACCTGATCCATCGTCACGGTTTTCTGTGCGCGACCGAAGGCGTGGCGCTGAGTACCGGCTTCCAGCGCTCGCTCGGGGCCGGCATCTTCGGCGGCAACGGCTTCGTCATGCAGAAGCTCGCCGGGCCGTGTACGGCCTGGATCGAACTCGGCGGCGAAATCGTTACCTACGATCTGGCGCCCGGCGAAAGCATCAAGGTGCATCCGGGCCATGTCGGCATGATCTCCGACACGGTGAATTTCGACGTCACCTTGATGCGCGGCTTTTCCAACGCGATCTTCGGCGGCGACGGACTGTTTATCGCACGCCTGACCGGTCCGGGAAAAGTCTGGCTGCAGACCCTGACCGTACCGAATCTCGCGCATGCGCTGTCGCCGTATCTCGGCGGCGAGAGGGTGACCGAGAATGTCGAATCCGGAGTCGCGGGTGGGATTGCCAGTGCCGTCTTGCGCGGGATGTTCAAAAACTGAGCATTTACAGGATATGCGGCCCACAACGACGAAGGCAAAGGCGGCCTATGCCGCAGTTGTCGTGGTCGCTGTGGTGTTGTTCGGAGTAGAGCAATTCGGCGGGCGCGCTTCCAGACTCGCAAGTGTTGTGGCCAGCTCGCAAATTCACCTGATCGGAATGCCTGCGAAGGATGTGAATCGCGGTGCCCAGAATTTTCACTTTTCGCCAAGTCCGAAATTCAGCGAAGCGGCTCGACTATTGGCAGATCGCATGAACGGCGGCGACAAGGTTGCAGCGATAGAACTATCTCGGGGATTGATCCGCTGCCAGTACCTGAGGCAGCTGGAAGCCAGTGCCAAGACTCTCGCCGAGCAGGACTCGAATAAGTTTGATGCGACACAGGTGAAGCAGCACGACGAATTCCTGGCTGCGGCGTCACTACAAGTGCAGAAGTATGGCAAGGCGTGCGATGTTTTCGGCGATATGGACGTGCGCGCACTCGGCAAAAGCATAGAAGATGGGCTGCTAACGGCTGCGCAGCTTGGCGACGAATCCGCAGCGGCCTGTTTCGCGACCGGCGCTTACTTCTTCAGTCCCGATCAACAACAACAATCCTTGTTACCAGGATTCCGCGCCCACCCTAATCCAGAGAGGCTTCGAGAGCGGCGATTGGCGCATGGTCGAATTAATGGCAATCGTCGCCCAAGGCCCGGGTCCCTACAATGGACTTATGACGATATTGATGCCACACGATTCTCAGGCGCAGTACGCCTACGTTTTTCTGGACGAGTTGGGATCGCAAAAGGAAGACAGGCAGACGCTGGAAGCTCTAGATGCAATGCGACAGAAGCTGAGTCCCGAGCAGATTGCGGTTGCGGAGCAATGGGCAAAGGGCGCGTTTGCGCAGTGGTTTGCAAATGCAAAAAGGCCGGATGAGTATCCGGCGGTATGCAAATCCTTCGGGCCTAGAGACTCGATTGATTGAAAATTTCCAGTTCAGTACTCAAACCAACCGAAAATCCACCGCCTTCGTATCAGGGAATACTTGGGCAAGCTGCGCTGGCGACAAGGCCCACAAGCGCGTATACATCCCAGCTAGCAAGCTGCGGTAGTTGTTCAGTACAGGATAGTCGCGATTCTGCAGCAGCGTGGATTGCTGCACCTTGACCTGTTCGCCGGCGATGCGGCCGCCGTCGATGCCGCCGCCGAGCACCCAGTAGACCGAGCCGTGGCCGTGGTCGGTGCCGCGGTTGCCGTTCTCGCGGAACGTGCGGCCGAATTCGGAAACGACGACGACGACGGTGTTCTTCCACTCGGCGCCAAGTTCCTGCGCGAATGCGGCGAGGCCGCGGCCGAGGTTGTCGAGATTGTTCGCAAGCTGGCCCTGCGCGCCGCCTTCGTTGACGTGCGTGTCCCAGCCGCCGATATCGACGAAGCCGAGCCGGTACTGCTCGCGCATCAGCCGCGCGATGCGCTGCGCCTCGACCGCAAAACCGCTGGCGTTGACCGCGCCGCGGTTGGCCGCATCATTTCGTCCGCGAATTCGCTGCGCCACCTGCTGACGCAGTTCAAGGCCGTCGCGCGACCGCGGTCTGCAGGTGGTTGCCTGCGTACATGCCGGTCGAGGATCTGCCGCCTGGCGCTCGTCGAACGCGGGCTTGCCGACTGCGCTGCAGCGAGATGTTCGGAATGTCGCCCGCGCCCTGGAACGTCAGCGGCAGCGCATTGGTGAACGCGATCGGCGCCGCCGTGCCGTTCAGCGTCGCCGCACAGTCGCGCCATGAAGCCGGAGCGGAATTCCTGCCTGCCTCGAGTCGGCTGGCCGCGCTCGATGTTGTCCTGCGTTTCGAAATGGCTGCGCGACAGATCGTCGGTGCCGGCGAACGGCACGAAGGCGACTTCTTTACTTTGATACATCGGCGCCAGCGATTCGCGCAGCGCCGGGGTCAGCGCCCAATCCGAGTCGAGTGCGAGCGCGCTTCCGCGCGCAGCTGCATCCAGCGCCGGCGCGCCGGTGTTCGCCGCGGCATCGGGCCTGGCGATCGCGATATTCGGCCGCGACTCATAATAGAAATCGCTCGCGTACGGCACCAGCATATTCGCGCAATCGTAGCCACCGCGCAGGAACACGAGCAGGAAGCGCGGCGACGCGGGCGGCGCGGCGAACACGCGGCCTGCGATCGTGATGGACGGCAAAGCCGGCAACATGGCGGCAAGCTGAAGGAAATGGCGACGTTTCATTGAGCGACTCCTCTAGTGTTCCCGTCATTCCGGCTTTCGCCGGAATGACGGCAAGAAATCAGCGATAGTTGAACTCCGGCGACGCGAGCAGGAACGCGTTCCACTCCTGTGGCGACGTCGAGCGCTGCAGTGCGGCGAGCGTGGTTTTCGACAGATACGGTTCGATGGCGTCGAAGTACAGCCGCGACGACAGCTGCGGAAAGCCCGTCACGCTGCCCGGCGTGCCGTCCTGCGCATCGAACAGGTGTGCGTTGCCGTTGCCGATCGTGCGCGCGATTTCGAAGCGCCGGCTCAGCTGTCCGGAGCTCGCCCACGCGCTTTCGGTCAGCGCATAGCCGTCGGGACTGAGGTGCCCGAACAGAGCTTCGCTCTGGCCGTTGAGCCAGTTCACCACCGGGCGGATATTGGCGATCGGCTTGCCGTCGTAGGCGAGGCGCACGGACGAGACCACATAGTGCATCGGGTCCTTGAACTTGCTGCCGAGCGAAGCGGAGAACTCGCGCGACTCGAACAGCGTGCGCAAGCCTTGCGGCGATATCGCCATCGCTGCGCTGGAACGTGCGCGCCATCGTCTCGACGAGCTGCGCTGGCGGATCGTCGGCGACGAAATACGTCGCGAGCTTGCGCGAGATGAAACGCGCGCAGGCCGGTTGCCTGACCAGCACGTCGATCGCCTGCTCGACTTCGGCGAAACCGCCGCCGCGGATTTTCTGGCCGAGCAGGATACGATCGCCGAAATCGTGGCGCGCCGGATTGAACTCGAACAAGCCGTCGCGCACGAGCAGACGCCGCCATTCCGGCCTGAGGCGGGGCGGCTGCGGACGCGGATCGATGCCGACCCCGGTCAGCACATGCGCCAGCTCCTGCACATCGTCCTGGGTATAACCGCCGTCGACGCCGAGCGTATGCAGTTCCATCAACTCGCGCGCGTAATTCTCGTTGATGTGATTGACGGCGTTGCTGCGCGTTGTCGAGATACTGCAGCATCGCCGGATGCTTGAGCGTGGCCAGTACCAGATCGCGGAAGTGGCCGAGCGCATAGGGCCGGATCGCGCGCTCGCTGTAGTCGGCGACCAGGAATTTCACATAGCCTTTGCGCGCGAACACGTTGAAGTGGTTGAGCCAGAACCAGGTCATCTGCTCCTTCAACTGCGCCGGCGAATAAATCGCGCGCAGCAACTCGCGCTGCGTCGCTTCGAAGGCCATTTTGTTGCCGAGTTCGCTGCGCGCCTTGCGCGCCTGCTTTTTCGCGTCCGCGTCGTCGAGTGCGTTGATGCGCTTCTGCTCGGCGATTTCGTCGGCCACGAGTTGTGCCGCGGACGTGCGTTCGATATCCAGCCGGTCGATCTGCGCCTGGATCGGCTGCGGCAGCGCGTCGTTTCCGCCCGCCAGCTGCTCGTCGAGAAAACGCTGGCGGCCGAGTTCGCGGAAGCGCGCCACGGTCGCGCTGTCGAGGCCGTAGGTGATGCGCTCGAGCCACAGCGCGTCGTCGCGACTGATGCGCTCGCCATCGACGCTGGCATGCGCCGCAAGCGCGCAAGCGCACAGCGCCAGCAATCCGGCCAATGCCGCCGGTATTCGACGTAGAAGCCGCAGATCAAAAGGCCGCGGCAAAGTCGGTGAATTATTGGTATGCATGCCGTCAGGCACAATCAGGGATGGAGGCTTATTCCAACGAATGAAGGGTGGATTGGATGACAGACCGAAGGATCTTGGTGATGTTCCGCACCCTTGCGCCTGCGCCGCAGGCAGGACCGGCACGGCCATTCGCTCGTGCCGTATCGCAAACCGCGCCAATGATGAAGGCGCGGGTCGATCTCAGTTCAACGTCACCCGTTTGCGATTGTCGTCGGAAACGCGATCGACCAGCTTGTTGTACGGATCGATACCGGCTTCGTACGGCTTGCCGTCGACGGTCACGGTGATCGTGCTGTCGCCGTCGGCAACCGCGCGCTTTTGCATGAACAGCACTTTCTCGTCGTCTTCCTTGCCGTCTTCCGCACGCGCAAAGACGCCGATGTCGATCGGCAAGTCGACCTTGGCCGGCGTCTCCTTGCCGACGCCGTCGGCGTACACCTTGCTCGCGTGCAGCTTCAGAGTCACGTCGTATTTGCCGTCGGCGCGTTTGCTCGCGGTCGCCTCGGTCACGCGGTTGTCGTAGATCGTGATCTTGCTGAACAGATCGTCGATCAACCCGGACCATTGCGGGCCGGCGTCCGCGCGCAAGTAGTCGAGGAATTCGGTCGTCGTCGTGTACGGCGGCTGCTGGAACGCCTTGTCGCGATCGTAGCGCGCGAGCGTCTTGTCGACCAGGTCTTCACCCAGATAATCCTTGAGCGCATACATCACGACCGAGCCCTTGCGATAGTGGATGTAGGCTTGGTTCTCGTTAAGCGCGAGCGGCAATTCCTCGACCTTTTCGCCGCCGCGTCCGGCGAGGTAGCGGTCCAGTTCGTACTTGAGGAATTTGCGCATCTTCTGCGGTCCGTATTCCTGCTCCTGCACCATCAGCGCCGAGTACTGCGCGAAGGTCTCGTCGAGCATGGTCACGCCCTGCACGAATGCGCCGATCACCTGATGCGCCCACCACTGATGCCCGATTTCGTGCGCGGTGACGTAAAACACGTAGTCGATATCGTCGGGATTGCGCAGATCGGCGATAAAGCCGATCGACTCGGAAAACGGCACGGTGTTGGCGAAGCTCTCGGCGAAGGATTCGTAATCGGGAAATTCCAGAATGCGCAGCTGGCGGAACTGATACGGCGAGTACACCGCGGAATAATGCGCCAGCGATTTTTTCATCGCGTCGAGCATGCGGTCGACGTTGTATGCGTGCGCCGCGTCGTAATACACCTCGAGCGCGACACCGTTCCACTGGTCGCGCTTGACCGTGTAGCGCGCCGATTGGAACGAGAAGAAATCGAGGATCGGCTTGTCCATCTTGTAGTGGAAATAGCGGCGGCCGTCCTTGCTCCACTCTTTTTCCAGATAGCCCGGCGCGAGTGCGATCTGATCGGACACTGTCGATACCGTCGTCTCGAAGTTCACCCAGTCCGCATCGCGCCCAAGCAGGTTGAACTGGCGTGCCGGCACGTCGTCGATCTTCGGCATGCGCGGCAGTTGCGGCAGACCGTATTTGCGCCGGTCGTTGCGGTCTTCGAGCTGGGCGGTTTCGTCGTAGCCGAAATGCGGGAAAATTAAATTGTTGATGAAGGTGCCGTTGTCGACGACATGCGTATCGTCCGGCGTATTGCGAAAACCGCGGCTGTGGTATTGCAGGGTGAAATCGAAGTTCATCGTCGCGCCGGGCGCAAGCGGCTGCTTCAGGCGGTAGATCGTGTAGCCGTGCACGCGGTCGTCACTGACCACGTCGTGCGGCGCGAACTCGATGGCGACGAGCTTCACCTCCGCCGGCAGGCGCACATGCAGATCGCGGATCGGCTGATCGGTCTTGTTGGCGATCGCGTAGTGGCCGCGCACATCGACGCGGCGCTGGTGCGGGAAGATATCCACGTCGATCTTGACGTCGGTGATCTTCGGCTGCGGCAGATCCTTGTACTGGCGGTAGCGTTTTTCGTAATCCGCCTTCTGCTGTTTCGCCAGGTCGCCCGGGACGTAACGATTGAGCACATTGGTGTTGTAGTAAATCCAGCTGCCGCTGGCGACGAAAGCGATCAGAGTTGCGGCGAGCAGGACCCGCGCAGGCAGGCCGAAACGCTGGCGCGCGATGCGCGTGCGTTGCGCCCAGCCTTCGACGATTCCGCGCGTCCAGTACAGCGCGGCCACGACCAGCAGCGCGCCTGCGAGCATCGCCCAGTAGGCGCGGAACCAAAGCTGGCCGGTGAGGAAATGGCCGTAGCCGTTCATGTCCGAGTACGGTGCGGCCGGCGCAGAACCGTAGTTGTACAGATGATGATCGAAATGCAACTGGCTCAGGGCGATGCGGCTGACGATAAAGATCACGAACAGCAGATAGCCGAGGAATTTGTTGTTTGCGATCACCTGCAGAAACAGCGCCAGCGCCGCGGTCAGCAGAAACGCCAGCGTGGTCAGCGCAATGTCGCTCGCGTACAGCGCCGGTTGGATATGCGTATAGCCGCGCCAGAGCTGATAGATCACGCACTCGAGCGCACCGGCGAGCAGGAACAGCACGATAACCGCGGCCAGCGCGACAAGTTTCGCCAGCAGCGGAATGAAATCCGGCAGCGGAAAGGCGTCGGTCACGTCGCTGATGCGCGCGCTGCGTTCGCGCCAGACCAGTTCGCCGGCGTAGAACGCAACTATTATCAGCAGCAGAAAGTTGAAGCTGCTGCCCATCGCCTGGGTCATCAGGTGGGTGACCGGATAAACCCTGGTGCCGTACATCTGGTTGGCGAAGGCGAGGAAGCCGCCGAGATTGAGCAGGCCGAACGCGAGCATGACCATGAAGGCCACGCCGCGCAGTACGCCGCGCGTGTCGAACCAGGCGAGTTTGAGGAATTGTGTCCAGCGCGCACCATTGTCCGCGCGCAGGCGCACCGCTGGCGCCACGATCGCCGCAGGAGGCGGAGCGGTCGCTGTTGCCGCGTCGCTGCGTGCGCCGCGCTTCCTGCGCCACAGGCGCAAGCCTTCGCGATCGGGGCGAAACAGCGCGAACCGCCGCCGCCAGCATCAGGGCGCCGACAGCCAGCCAGATGGCGCGGTTGGCCAGCAGCACGCCGGCCAGTTCGGGCAGGCGCGTGTTGCGATCCTGCGGCGACCAGTAACGCGTTGCCAAGGCGATGGGATCCAGGCCGAACGGATCGACCAGCGCGCCCAAGGTGCGGTAATCCAGACCGGACATGCTCTGCCCGGCGACCTGCAGCAGCACGACGAAGGCGATGATGCCGATGTAGGTGCCGAGCATCGACCGCGTCAGCGTGGCGAGCAGGAACAGGAACGCGGCGATGAAGAACAGGTTCGGCAATACGATGACGGCGAAACCGTAGGCATAACCGGCGATGCTCGTCGGTCCGAGACGTTCGGGATCCACCCAGGGCATGAGCACGCCGAGCATGAGGCCGAGCGCAACGACGATGAGCACGCCGAGCGCGGCCAGGTAGCCGGCCGCGAAGCGCCCGCCCAGATACGCGCGAGCGCGACATCGGCGTGGCGAAGAACAGTTCCGCCGTGCCGGCTTCGAAATCGCGCAAGGCGGCGCCGGCCACGAACACCGCGATCAGGAACATGCCGAGCACGGTGAAGAAGCCGAGCAAATTGATGACGACGAGCGGCGCGTTGCGATGCACGTTGCCGATGCCGCCGCCGATCTGGATGTTGTCCGAGCCAGCCGCGGCGAAAGCCAGTGCGCCGAACGCGAACGCGATCATCCAGAACAACGGGCTCTTCAGTTGCTGACGCAGCTCGAAACGCAAGAATTTCGCTGAACATGGCGATCCTTGGCTTCAGGCTGCGCGTGCGACGACGGCTTGGCTGGCGCAATTGGCCGAAATAGACGTCTTCGAGATCCGGCGCGACCGAATCGAAGCCGTCTTCGGGCCTGGTGTCGGCGAAGACGTGCAGAATGGTTTTGCCGCCGGCCAGTCGCGTCGACAGCACGGTCATGCGCTGTCGATAATCCTCCAGTGCGCCGCCGGGCACCGTCGCGCCGCCATACGCGACCCTCGAGGCGCGTATCGCCTCGCGCGGCTCGCCGCTCAATAACACCTGGCCCTGCGAGATGATCGCCATGCGCGGGCACAGGTCGGTTACGTCCTCGACGATATGCGTGGACAGGATCACGACGACGTTCTCGCCGATTTCCGCGAGCAGATTGAGAAAGCGCTTGCGCTCTTCGGGATCCAGACCGGCCGTGGGTTCGTCGACGATGATGAGCTTCGGTTTGCCGATCAGCGCCTGAGCGATGCCGAAACGCTGGCGCATGCCGCCCGAATAGGTGCCGAGCTTGCGTTTGCGCACATCCCACAGATTCACCTGACGCAACAAGGCCTCGACCAGCGCCTTGCGCTCGGCTCGTGCGGTCACTCCCTTCAATACCGCGAAGTGATCGAGCATCGCCTCGGCGGTCACTTTCGGATAGACGCCGAATTCCTGCGGCAGATAACCAAGGTTCTGGCGCGCGATTTGTTTGTTGCCGAGTACGTCGAGCTCGTCGAGCTGGATGCTGCCCGAATCCGGATCCTGCAGGGTTGCGATCGTGCGCATCAGGGTAGATTTGCCCGCGCCGTTGGGGCCGAGCAGACCGAACATGCCGTTGGGGATATCGAGCGTGACGTTCTTGAGCGCCTGCACACCATTGGCGTAGGTCTTCGACAGATCGCGGATCGCAAGCATGGGATTCCTCGTAAACGCGGATGAAATGGCGCTCGATGGTATCGGCGCGGGCCCGGCGCCGCCAAGGCTGGAAGTCATTGTTGCACGCATTCGTTCGGTGGCGGCGTGAATCGGGACAAGGTACGGCGAGTTGCGCGGACGAAATGGCGTGAGGCGCCGAACACCCGGTTCGGATTATCATGGGCCGTATCAGGGCGCGCCCGCGGGGCGACCGGCGCGTCGATCGAGGAGGGAGCATGGCCGAAGTCAAAGAAGCCAGAGTGCCGGATATCGGCGACTATACCGGCGTGCCGGTGATCGAGATTCTGGTCAAAGCCGGCGACACCGTGACCAAGGATCAGGGGCTGGTCACGCTGGAATCCGACAAGGCAACGATGGAAGTACCCTCGTCGATCGCCGGCGTGATCAAGGAAATCAAGGTCAAGGTCGGCGACGAAATCTCCGAAGGCACGGTGGTTGCGTTGATCGAGAGCACTGACGCCGCCATCGTTCCTTCCCCTGCGGAGCGGGGGAAGGTGCCGCAGGCGGAAGGGAGCAAGGCCTCGCCCGCCGCGGAAGCGCCCCCTTCAGCCGCTGCCGCGGCAGCTTCCCCCGCAAGCGGAGGAAGCAACAGCGCTGGCGGCGTGCGGGAAGCCAAGGTGCCGGATATCGGCAACTACACCAATGTGCCGGTCATCGAAGTGCTGGTGAAAGTCGGCGATACGGTGACGCAAGGATCAGGGCCTGGTCACGCTCGAGTCGGACAAGGCGACCATGGAAGTGCCGTCGCCGTTCGCTGGCGTGGTCAAGGAAATCAAGGTCAAGGTCGGCGACGAAATTTCCGAAGGCGCGTCGTGGCGCTGATCGAAGCTGCGGGCGCTGCCATCGTCCTTCGCCTGCGGAGCCGGCGAAGGTCGCCGCAGGCGAAAGGCGAGCAAGACCTGCGCTCGCCGCGAAGCGCCCCCTCCAGCCGCTGCCGCCGGCAGCTTGCCCCGCAAGCGGCGGAAGCAACAGCGCTGATGCCGGCAAACCCAGTTCGCCGCCGATCGCCTTCGGCGCCGATACGGTCATGCCGGACAAGGTGCCCTACGCGAGTCCGGCCGTGCGCCTGTTCGCGCGCGAGCTCGGCGTCGACCTGGGCCAGGTTAGCGGCAGCGAGCGCAACGGCCGCATCACCAAGGAAGACGTGCAGAAATTCGTCAAGCGCGCTCGCGATGGCCGGCGGCGCCGCGCACGCGCAGCGGGCGGCGGCGTCGGACTCAACCTGCTGCCGTGGCCAAAAGTGGATTTCTCCAAATTTGGCGAAGTGGAAACGAAGCCGCTGTCGAAGATCAAGAAGATTTCCGGCGCGAACCTCGCGCGCAACTGGGCGATGATCCCGCATGTCACCCAGCACGACGATGCCGACATCACCGAGCTGGAAGCGCTGCGCGTGGCGCTGAACAAGGAATATGAGAAAGCCGGCATCAAGTTCACCATGCTCGGCTTCCTGATCAAGGCGGTGGTCGCGGGCGCTGAAGAAATATCCCGCAGTTCAACGCCTCGCTCGATGCGACGCGGCGAGAACCTGGTCCTCAAGAAATATTTCCACGTCGGCTTCGCCGCCGACACGCCGAACGGTCTGGTCGTGCCGGTACTCAAGGACGCCGACAAGAAAGGCATCGTCGACATCGCGCAGGAAATCTCGGCGCTTGCGGCCAAGGCGCGCGATGGCAAGCTCGGGCCCGGCGGAGATGTCCGGCGGCTGCTTCTCGATTTCCTCGCTCGGCGGCATCGGCGGCACCTCGTTCACGCCGATCGTCAATGCGCCGGAAGTCGCGATCCTCGGCGTGATCCAAGTCGGCGATGAAACCGGTGTGGGACGGCAAGGCCTTCCAGCCGCGCCTGATCCTGCCGCTGTCGCTCAGTTACGACCATCGCGTGATCGACGGCGCGCTCGCCGCGCGTTTCACCGCGTATCTCGCGCAGCTGCTCGCCGACATGCGGCGCGCGATGTTGTAACGCTGCTGCCGTCATCCCGGCGCAGGCCGGGATCCAGCTCGCCGTTCTGCAAAATCGAGAATGCGAGAACTGGATTCCGGCCAGCGCCGAGAATGACGAGCAAAGAACACTTGCGCAGTTCTTTCTTGCTAGGAAATGCAACATGGCAACGATCGAAGTCAAAGTTCCGATATCGGCGACTACACAAATATACCGGTGATCGAAGTGCTGGTGAAAGCCGGCGACACGGTGGCCAAGGATCAGGGACTGGTCACGCTCGAATCGGACAAGGCGACGATGGAAGTGCCGTCGTCGGTCGCGGGCGTGGTCAAGGAAGTGAAGGTCAAGGTCGGCGACGAGATTTCCGAAGGCGCCGTGGTGGCGGTGATCGAAGGCGGAGGTGCTGTTCCTTCCCCTGCGCGCAGCGCGGGGGAAGGTGCCGCAAGGCGGAAGGGGGCGATGGGGCATCGCGTCGCCAGAGCGCCCCCTTCAGCCCTGCCGGCCAGCTTCCCCCGCAAGCGGAGGAAGCGAGAGCGCCGCGCCGAAAGCGGCCGCGCGCATCGGGCCGCAAGGCCGATATCGAATGCCAGGTTGCGTGCTCGGCTCCGGGCCCGGCGGCTACACGGCGGCATTCCGCGCGGCCGATCTCGGCCAGAACACGGTGCTGATCGAACGCTACGCGACGCTCGGCGGCGTCTGTCTCAACGTCGGCTGCATTCCGTCGAAGGCGCTGCTGCACGCGGCGCGAGTGATCGACGAGGCCGCGCATGCGAGCGACATCGGCATCGAGTTCGGCGCGCCGAAGATCGACATCGCCAAGCTCGCGCGCGTTCAAGGACAAGGTCGTCGCGCAGCTCACCGGCGGCCTCGCCGGCATGGGCAAGCAGCGCAAGGTCACGGTCGTGCACGGGCGTCGGCAAGTTCGTTTCGCCGAACGAAATCGAAGTCGAAACCAAGGACGGCAAGAAACTAGTACGTTTCGAGAAATGCATCATCGCCGCCGGCTCGCAGTCGGTGAAGCTGCCGGGTTTCCCGTGGGACGATCCGCGCATGATGGATTCGACCGACGCGCTGCTGCTCGCAGGACGTGCCGAAGAAACTGCTGGTCGTCGGCGGCGGCATCATCGGTCTGGAAATGGCCTGCGTGTACGACGCGCTCGGCAGCGCAGGTCACCGTGGTCGAGTTGCTCGATCAGCTGATGCCCGGCGCCGATCCCGATCTGGTCAAGCCGCTCGCGCAAGCGCCTCGGCAAGCGCTACGCCGGCATCCATCTCAAGGTGAAAGTCGCGAAGATCGAAGCGACGAAGGAAGGCCTCAAGGCGACGTTCGAGGGCGAAAAGGCGCCCGAGCCGCAGGTCTACGATCGCGTGCTCGTCGCCGGTCGGCCGCTCGCCGAACGGCAGGAAGATCGATGCGGACAAAGCCGGCGTCGCGGTCACCGATCGCGGCTTCATCCCCGTCGACAAGCAGATGCGCACCAACGTGCCGCACATCTTCGCGATCGGCGATCTCGTCGGCCAGCCGATGCTCGCGCACAAGGCCACGCACGAAGGCAAGGTCGCCGCCGAAGTCTGCGCGGGACAGAAGAGCGAATTCGTCGCGCGCGTGATTCCGAGCGTGGCCTACACCGATCCGGAAATCGCCTGGGTCGGCGTCACCGAGGGCGAGGCGAAAGCAGAAAGGCATCGAAGATACGGCGTCGGCAAATTCCCGTAGGCCGCGTCGGGCCGCGCGATCGGCATCGGCCGCACCGAAGGCTTCACCAAGCTGATCTTCGACGAGGCCACCCATCGCGTCATCGGCGCCGGCATCGTCGGCGCCGAACGCGGGCGATCTGATCTCGCGAAATCGCGCTCGCGATCGAGATGGGCGCGGAGGCCGCCGACATCGGCCTCACCGTGCATCCGCATCCGACCCTGTCGCGAATCGGTCGGCATGGCCGCGGAAGTCTACGAAGGCACGATTACGGATTTGTATATTGCCGAAGAAAAAATAAGCTTGGTACAAGGCTGCTTCGCGAGGTGACCCTACTTGCGTTTCCTGGGGGCGGCCTTCGCCTCGGTTGTATCTGCAATTGCACTGCTCACCGCGCCGTCAGGCAAGATCTGCTGCACCACCTCGTAATGCCGTACGAGCGGCTCCATTTGCAGCAGGTATTGTTCGTCCTCGGGGTAGTACACCGAGCGGTCGGGGTTCTCGCCGGCGAAGGCGCGCACGGCATCCATCGAATCCCACAGCGAAACCAGCATGATCTCGCAGTGCTCGCCCTGATCGCGGCGCAGAATCGTGGTGCCGCGATTGCCGGGGTCTTGCCGTAGTCGGCCAAACCGGTCTGGTTGAAATAGGCGATGAAGTCGTCCGCTTTCTCCTTGGGCGTGATGCCACGCCAGACGCGAGCGATCATGCGGGTCTCCCGAGCGTCGAGGTCGGCGCAGCATAGCGCAAGGCGTGCTGAGCGGCGCAAAATTTACGTTGCCTGGCCGGCTAGTGCCGATGCCGAGCTTCGCCGGCCCTGCCGGATGCGGACGACGCTAAACTAGGCACCTCCCGACTGCGGAGAGCCACGTGCCAGCGACCCTTGTTTTTGGTGCCACCGGTGCGATCGGAGAATTCCTGCTGCCGCTGCTCGCTGCGCACGGGGAAAGCGTGATCGCGCTTAGCCGGAAATCGCCTCTGGCCGGGAGCAACCCGGGACAGGTCGAGTGGCTGCGCGCGGACTTGTTCGCCGATATGCCGGCGCTGCCGCCGATCGAGACGGTTTACAGCCTCGGTCCCCTGGATGCCTTTGCGGATTGGTTCGCGCGCTCGGCGCCAGCAAAGGCGCGGCGCGTAATCGCTTTCAGTTCGATGAGCGCGCAAAGCAAACAGGATTCGCCGGATTCGGCCGAGCGCGCTTTGGCTCAGCGCCTGCGCGATGCCGAAGCGCGGCTGTTGCAAGCGGCGAATGCACGCGCGATCGCCTGCACGATCTTGCGTCCGACATTGATTTATGGCAGCGGGCGCGATCGCAGCCTGGCGCCGATCGCGCGATTTGCGCGGCGCTGGCGTGTGCTGCCGATTCCGCGCCGCGCCGATGGCTTGCGCCAACCCGTGCATGCGGCCGATCTGGCCGCAGCCTGCATCGCTGTACGCGATGTCGCCGCCACGTTCGGCCAGACCTATGCACTCGGCGGCGGCGAGCGTCTGCGTTTCGACGCACTGCTCGCGCGTATTGCCGCCGGACCGCCGCGCATCGCACTGGGCGTACCGGTGCCGCTTGCGCTGCTGCGCGTGGGCTCGCGCTTGGTGCGCAACGCCATTGGCGCCGGGACACTGGCGCGCTTGCGCCTACCGCTGGTCGCCGACAACACTGCGGCTGCGCGCGATTTCGGCTACGCGCCGCGCGCCTTTTCGTCGCTCGATGTACTCGGCAAAACCACGCGTACCAGCGTATGATTCAAGGCACGCGGAAGAGTACTTGTATAAATTTATATATCCGCCTTTTTGTGCAAATATCCCGCAGATCAATCGACATTGTACTGCTGCGCCGCAGCAAGCGGTCTTGCCGAGTTGTCGGCATAATCGGCCTCCAACAACCGTTTGAAAGTTGCTGGCCTTCAAACCTTGGATTCCGCACCCGCGGGGAGAAAGATCATGCGCAGTTTCGCGATTCGCACTGCGGCGTTACCGTCCGTTACTACTATCTTTGCAGAGTGCGGAGTGCGTACGCCTACGACTACACGGCACCGGTGCCGCTGCACACGATCGCGAACTTCGATCCATCGAATGCGATCGTGCCGTTCCCGCATCGATCTGCTGCTGCCAGGGCTCGACCGATCTGACCCTGATCATTGCGCCGGTGCCGTCGAATCCGGCGCAGGCCGGCCCGGCCACGCCCTTAACGCGCTCGATGGCTTCAGCACCGCGACGCCGTGGACGACGATCGTTCTCGACCGAGCCTCACCCCGAGCACGCGTGGTCGGCGGATCAGACCGTTCGCATGTTTCGAAGTGAGCTACCGGACCCGGCGGCTGCGGTCACGGGCGTCATGAGCGAGCTTGAAATCGCCTCAGCAATTCGTCGCGACGCTCGCCTCGAACGCGACGACGGGCGCCACGCTCGCGATCGTACCGACCGCGCCGCTCAAGCAGCACACCTCGTATATGGCGGTGCTGTCACCAACGGTGTCACGACAGCACCGGCTCGGCGGTGCGCAGCTCGCTGATCTACGCGCTTTGCGAAGCGCACGACGCCATTGTGCGTCGGCGGCGCTTCGACGCTGCCTGCGCTGCCAGCCGCGGAAGCCTGTGCGCTCGAACCGCTGCGCCAGCTCGTCAACCTGCAGGAAGCGGCGGCCAGCGCGGCCGGCGTGAGCACAGGCAACATCGTCATCTCGTGGAGCGCGACGACCGGTTCGACGACGGTACCGATGCAGTCTGTGACCGGTCTCATCGATGCGGTGCCCGATTCCGCCGTCGCGGTGGTCCCGACCGGGCTCAATCTGTCGCAGGCCAGTTCCGCGCTGCCGCCGATCGCCGACATCTACGTCGGTACGCTGACGTGCCGTACTACCTCTCGGCGCCGACGGCGAACGAATCCGACCGCGCCGCTGACCGCGTGGTGGAAAGCGGCACCCGGTCGCCTATGTGGCGCCCTACAACAAGGCCGGCCTTGATCCCGACCTCGACGAATGTCACGTTCGCCAATCCTTCTCCCGGTGGCGACGTCCACGCAGACGATTCCGGTGCTCGTCACGGTGCCGAACGCGAACTCGGGCAAAAGCAAGCCGGCGAGTGGCTGGCCGGTCGTGATCTTCCAGCACGGCATCACGCGCAACCGCACCGATGCACTCGCGATCGCCGGCGCGCTCGCGCAGGCGGGTTTCGCGGTGATTGCGATCGATCTGCCGCTGCATGGCCTGACCGATCCGACCAGTCCGCTTTATCGCAATCAGCTGCTGACCGGCTCGCCGGCCGCGGGCCTGATCACGGGTGAGCGCACGTTCGATCTCGACTTCGAGAACAACACGACTGGCGCGGCGGCCCCGATGGCAAGATCGATTCTTCGGGCAGCTATTTCATCAATCTCACGAGCCTGCTCACCTCGCGCGACAACCTGCGCCAGGGCGTGGCCGACCTGCTTGAACTGCGCAGCGCA
>CAVOVY010000003.1:0-705777 GCA_963699975.1 uncultured Gammaproteobacteria bacterium | reverse complement strand
GGGCATCGCGCCGTTCGTCGCCGATTCCGGCGAAGGCCGCTGGACGCTGTCGGAGGCGATCGAACTCGGCGTGTCCACACCGGTGATCGCGCAGTCCCTGCTCGAACGCCTGCGCTCGCGCGACAAGGATTCGTTCACCGACAAACTGCTGGCGGCAATGCGCAATCAGTTTGGCGGGCATGAGGTCAAGAAAGAATAGGTGTGCCGCAAGGGGTGCGTCGCCGAGGTGTGCAAGCGCCCCCTTCCGCCTTCGGCACGTACATTCGTGCCATCCTTGGTACTCACCCTTCGGGCGGCATTCGCCGCGCAAAACGGCAATCCTGCCGTTTTGTCCCCCACTGCGCAGGGGAAGGGAAAGACAGTGTCACTGGAGGCTGCAATCCTTCCCCGCTGCACAAGGGAATGGAAGACAGTGTCGCCGGAAGCTGGAATCCTTCCCCTGCGCGAGCGGGGGAAGGTGGCGGCAGTCGGAAGGGGGCAACGGCTCAGCCAGCGCCGATCGTCTTGTCTACGACGCTCTGCGCTTCGACTGAGGATGCGCTGCAGATGCGCCTCGTCGCGGAAGCTCTCCGCGTAGATCTTGTAGATGTCCTCGGTGCCCGACGGGCGCGCGGCGAACCAGCCGCTTTCGGCGATCACCTTGATGCCGCCGATGCGGCGCGCCGTTGCCCGGCGCGCGGTCGAGCACGTGCAGCGATTTTTTCGCCGGCGAGTTCGCTGATCTGGATTGTCGTCCGGCGACAGCTGCGACAGCTTCTTCTTCTGCTCGGCGTTCGCGCGCGCATCGATGCGGTCGTGAATCGGCTCGCCGAGCGCCTGCGTCGAGGTCGCGATAGATCTCGCCCGGATCGCGCCCGCTGCGCGCGGTGATCTCGGCCGGCGAGCAGCGCCGCGACGATGCCGTCCTTGTCGGTCGTCCACACGCGTGCCGTCGCGGCGCAGGAACGACGCGCCGGCGCTCTCTTCGCCGCCGAATCCGAGCGAGCCGTCGAGCAGCCCGTCGACGAACCATTTGAAGCCGACCGGCACCTCGTACAGTCTGCCGGCCGAGCCGCGCGGCGACGCGATCGATCATCGCGCTGCTCACCACCGTCTTGCCGACCGCGGCGTCGCGCGCGCCACTGCGGCCGGTTGCGGAACAGATAGTCGATCGCGACGCGACAGGTAGTGATTCGGCGGCAGCAGGCCCGCGCTGCGCGTGACGATGCCGTGGCGGTCGTGATCGGTGTCGCAGGCGAACGCGACGTCGAAGCGGTCCTTCAGGCCGATCAGGCGCTGCATCGCGTACGGCGACGACGGATCCATGCGGATCTGGCCGTCCCAGTCCAGCGTCATGAAGCGGAAGGTCGGATCGACCGTCGTCGTTGACCACGGTCAGATCGAGCCTGTAGCGCTCGGCGATCGCGCGCCCAGTAGTGCACGCCCGCGCCGCCGAGCGGATCCACGCCGAGCGTGATCCCGGAGCCGCGGATCGCGTCCATGTCGATCACGTTGCCGAGATCGTCGACGTAGGCGCCGAGGAAATCGTGCTCGTGCGTCGTCGCCGCGCGCCGCGCCTGCTCGAACGGCATGCGCCGCACGCCCTGCGAGGCCGCCTTCGAGCAGGCGTTGGCCTCGCTTCTCGATCCAGCCGGTGACGTCGGTGTCGGCCGGACCGCCGTTCGGCGGGTTGTACTTGAAGCCGCCGTCCTCGGGCGGATTGTGCGACGGCGTGATGACGATGCCGTCGGCCAGCCCGCCGTCGCGCCCGCGATTGTAGACCAGGATCGCGTGCGAAATCGCCGGCGTCGGCGTGTATTCGTCGCCCGCCGCGATCATCGTCTCCACGCCGTTCGCCGCCAGCACTTCGAGCGCGCTCGCGAACGCCGGCTCCGACAGCGCGTGCGTGTCGATGCCGATGAACAGCGGTCCGTCGATGTCCTGCTCTTGCGGTACTTGCAGATCGCCTGGGTGATCGCCAGCGATGTGCCATCGTTGAAATCGCGCGCAGCGACGAGCCGCGATGGCCCGAGGTGCCGAACGCGACGCGCTGCGCGGCGATCGCCCGGATCGGGCTTGCCGGTGTAATACGCGGTGATCAGGCGCGGGATATTTTCCAACTGCGATTCGAGGGGGAGTTGGCCAGGCCTTGCGTTCATGTGTTCATCCTCGAAAGCCGTCGTTGCAGCGAAAGCTGCAATCCCATTTTACCGGGTTGCTGAAGAAGCGCCGGATGCCGGCTTCGCGGCATGACGAGCGGTTTTGTGCCTCTCACCTGCTCGCGATCGCGTTGGTCAGGTCTTGACGCGATAGCACGGCACATACGTCGTCGTGCCCGGCAATTTCATGCGATGCTGCGCGACGAAGCTCGCGAGCATCTTGTCCAGCGCGCGCATGATTTCCGGATCGCCGTCGATCACGAACGGCCCGTGCTCGGCGATCGCGCTGCATGCCCTCTTCCTTGACGTTGCCCGCGACGATGCCGGAAAACGCGCGGCGCAGATCCGCCGCGAGCAGATGCGCGGGCTGGTCGCGTTGCAGGTTCAGCGCGGCCATGTTCGCATGCGTCGGCCTGAACGGCTGCTGGAACTGCATGTTCGATATGCAGCGCCCAGTTGAAGAAAAACGCGTCCTTGCTGTCGAGGCGGTACTGGCGCACCTTCTCGATGCCCTTGTGCGATCGACGCGCGCGGTCTCGGCCGGATCGTCGATCGACGATGCGGTAATGCTGCGCGACCTCGTCGCCGAGCGCGAGGCGCAGGAACTGGTCGATCTGCTCGAAGTACGCCGCCGATTCCGTCGGTCCGGTGAACACCAGCGGGAACGGCATGGCCGCATTGTCCGGATGCAGCAGGATGCCGAGCAGATAGAGGATTTCCTCGGCCGTGCCGACGCCGCCCGGGAAACACGATGATGCCGTGGCCGATGCGCACGAACGCTTCGAGGCGCTTCTCGATGTCCGGCATGATGACGAGATTGTTGACGATCGGGTTCGGCGATTCGGCCGCGATGATGCCCGGCTCGGTGATGCCGATGTAGCGCTTGGAACGCAGACGCTGCTTGGCGTGCGCGATCGTCGCGCCCTTCATCGGCCCCTTCATCGCGCCCGGGCCGCAGCCGGTGCAGATGTCGAGGCCGCGCAGGCCGAGCTGGTAGCCGACGAGCTTGGTGTACTCGTATTCCGTGCGCGCGAGATCGAATGGCCGCCCCAGCACACGACCAGGTTGGGTTCGATGTTCGGCTGCAGCACGCGCGCGTTGCGCAGGATTTCGAACACGGCGTGGGTGATGCCGTGTGAATCGTCGAGATCGAAACGACCCGCGTCGATCTGCGTGGCGACGTAGACGATGTCGCGCACCACCGCGAACAGCAGTTCGTTGATGCCGCGGATGATCTTGCCTTCGACGAACGCGCTGCGCCGGCGCGTTGCGTCAGTTCGAGCTTGATGCCGCGATCCTGCTGCAACACCTGGATGTCGAAATCCGGATAGCGCTCGAAAATGCTGCGCGGATCGTCGTCGGTCGTGCCGCCGGAAATGAGCACGGCCAGCGCGCAGCGGCGCAACAGGGCGTGCAAGCCGCCGAGGGTCGCGTCGCGCAGGCGCGTAACCTCGTTGCGCGAGAGCACGTCCATGCCGGCGGCCGGCGAAATGCGCGCGCTGACGGTGGAATTCGACATTGGTATATTTTTTCCTGCTTGTCAATCGACGCTGTCCCGCGGGAACTCCCGTAGTGACGCGGGTCTTGTAGTATCTGGATCGCCGCGCTCGTGCGCAAGTCGCAGGCAAAAAAAACCGGCGCACGAGGCGCCGGTTTCCTTGTTTCTCGCTCGACAAAATCGATCAGTGGAACGAGCCGCTGAGCGTGAGCATGAAGGTACGCGGCTCAAGCAGGCTGTAGTACGCGCCGTTGACGTACAAGGCGCTGGTGGTTCCATCCAAATTCGCAGGGCCCTTGTTCGCGAGGAACGTCGTGGCACTGTCGAAGGTCAGCGCGTGTTTGTCGGTCAGGTTGAACACGTTGAGCTTGATCGACGGCTTGGTGAACCAGGGCGCGAAGTCGTCGAACTTCCAGCCGGTATTGAAGTTGAGCGTGGTGAAGCCGGGCGCCTTCTCCGTGTTGACCCAGTCACCCCAGATCGAGCTGCGATACTTCACGTCAAGGCTGGCCCAGAGCGGACCGTGGCTGTAGCTCAGACGCACATAGGCAGTGTTCTTCGGCGTGTCGACGAAGCTTTTGCCGGCGGTCGGATACGTACCGTCGCCATAGGTAACCGTGTTGTCCACGATGGTCGACTTGGTATAGGCGTACGAGCCGTACAGCGTCAGGTCGTCAACGATTTTGTAGCTGGCCTCGGCGTTCAGGCCGCGCTGATGCAGTTCCGGCACCGTGACATAGATCGTCTGGCCACTGTTCGGCTCGTAACCGGAGACCTGCTTGTTCTTCAGGTTGGAGGCGTAGGCATCGACGCTCGCCGAAAACCGATCGGCATAGAAACGCCAACCGAGATCGACCGTATCCGACTGTTCTGGTTTATTGTTGTTCAAGATATCCGCCAGCTGCGCCAACGTCAGGTTACCGCCGGGCTTTTGCGTGGGGTTTTCTTCGAAGTAAGCCAGCGCTGCGCCGCTTTGCGTAATGACGCCGTTGACCGGCGCGCGGAACGTACGGCCATAGCCGAGATAGAACTGGTTCTGGTCGTTGAACTGGTACTTGATGCCTGCAGTCGGGGTAACCTTGTTATACTTCAAGTTCGAAGAACTGCCGAACTGCTGGTTATAGACCGGCCCTGCGGTCGCGCCGTAGTACTCATAGCCATAGCCCTTGCGCTGCACCCATGTGTATGCGGCGCCCAGCGTGAACGTCCATTGATCGTTCGGCGTCCAGGTGTTGGTGGCGAAGGCCCTCTGCAACGATGTGGTGGTGGCATCGTAATACAGGTATTGAGGATTGTCGGTCCCGGAATAGGTGATCAGATTGTCGTTGGTGTGCAGCCAGATGTCGACAGGCGCGCCCTGGTAGGTGGGGGCAAAGTCCTCGCGCTGTTCCTGGCGCGGTTTGTCGAGCCAGATGCCGTACGCCAGGCTATCGTTTTGGCCGATTTCCTGGATGAACTTGGCAATCACACCCGGACGCCACGTGTACGACTGCGCCAATTCGTAGGCCAGCGAACTGCCGCCGAGAACGCCGTTATAGTTGACATCCTGGTTGGTGTAGCGGTACCTGCCGTAGTTGCTGGCTAAAGTGCTCTCGGTGAACGTGTAGCCGCCGCCACCACCACCAGCACCATACTGGAAGTAAGGCACGACCGACAGGCGCAGCGTGTCGGTAAGGCGGAATTCGCCATCCAGGCTGAACAGATAACTGCGGAACGGGTTGGTGTGCAACTGCCAGTAATTGGTATCGGTCGCGGACAGCAGCGTCGTGTCGTAGTTCGCGTAATAGTTGGCTGCGGCCTGGCTCTTGGACAAGGTTTCGTACCCGTACTTCATCTCGCGGTTGTACTGCAACGATGCCGAGATCGAGTTGTCGTCGTCGATTGTCCATACCGATTTGCCGTCGATCTTGTCGACCTTGGAGTTGCCGTCGCCACGCCACAGGTCGACCTGTTGTGAGAGAACGACAGCCACGAACGCACCGGACCGGTATCGCCGGTGTTCAGGCGGATGAACTCACGCTCATAGCTGTGACTGCCGCCCGACAGGCTTAGATCGATACCCGGAGTGTGCGACGGGTCGATGGTCGCCCAGGCGATCGTGCCGCCCGCGGCGCCGGCGACCGGCTGATCGACGTCCGGATAGCCCTGCAGCACGGTGATGTCGCCGATGTTCTCGGTATCGCCATACTCGGTCGGATACACCCTGTAGTTGCCGCTGTCGTTGATCGGCGCGCCGTTGATGGTGACGCCGATTTCATCGTTGGTGAAGCCGCGGATGCTGTAGTTGGCGTCGTTGAGGCCGGTCACATCGTCGGTGATCGCGACGACGCCCGGAATGCTTTCGATCATCTGCGCATAGGTTGCGCCAGGCGCGGCCTGCTCGATCGCGTCGCGCGTGATTGTCGACACGGCTTTGGGCGCCGTCTTGCACCGACATCAGGCCGCCGCCGAGCGAAAGCGACCGGGCGCGCACTTCTATCTCATTCAACTGCTGCTGCCCGCGCGCAGTCGCATTGGCCTTGGTCGTGTTCGAGGTACTCGATGGAGCCACATAGTTCGCAGATGGCTTCGCGTTTTCATCGTTCTTCGCCGGATCATCCGTCGCACTTGCCGCCGCGCTGACGCTGCTGGCGGCAACCACGGGGTCGTTCGCGTGGGCGTAGGCGCCGGACATCGCGAGAACCGACATCAATGCAAACGGCAGAGCCTTCATTTTCATTCGTGTCTTCATCATTTAATGCCCTTCAGTTAATACCGAATTAGAACCAATTTCTCGAAAACCCTGCGGCGCCGCACCGGGCGGCGTAGCCAACCAGCCACGCGATGGCTTCGGAATTCCCCAAAATCCGCAAATTGCTGCCTGCGCGGCAAACAGTCATGCCTGTCGCGCAGACGTTAACAACAGCTTAACTTCACTTTATGACAATTTTGCAGCCTGCGCCAGTCCCTTTTTCTGCGGAATTGATCGCGCCTGGCGCAGTTGACGCACGGCCGCTTTCTTGGGGCCGGGAACGGGGTCGAAAGGAAAATTCCCGCAGGCGTAAGGCCAGCAGCGAGTTTTTCCCGCTCAGATCGCAGACTTGGCGAGATAAGCCGCAATGCCATCCAGAAACATCTGCACGGACAGTGCGACCAGCAGCATGCCGACAAGCCGTTCAATCGCGGTCAGCACACTGTCGCCGAGACATCGATAAAGATAAGTGGACGAAAGGAGAATGACTGCGGTCGCCAGCCATGCGCCAAACAGGGCAATGCTCCAATCGGCCGTGCGGCCCGGATTGGAGTTGGCCATCAGCATCAGCGCCGCCATCGCCGACGGACCGGCGACGCCGGGAATCGCCATCGGCACGATGAACGGCTCGGCGCCTTCCGGCCCGCCGAAAATACTGCCGTCGCGCGGCGGAAATACCATTTTCACGCCGATCAGGAACAGCACGATACCGCCCGCGATGCTCACCGACTCGGGACGCAATTGCAGCGCCTTGAGCACAAAGCCGCCGCAGAACAGGATGGCGAACAGCGCGACCAGAGCGATCACGAGTTCGCGCGCGAGCACGAAGCGCCGCCGTTGCGGAGCGACGTTCTTGAGCAGACCGAGAAATACCGGAACGTTGCCGAGCGGATCCATGATCAGGAACAGCAGGATTCCCGCCGACAAGGTGCTGATGCTGGTGTCCACGATTTTCCCCCGCTACGAAATCCCGCCCGGATGGCGAGCATAACCAATCGGTTCGCGCTCAGCGCAAATCGAGGACGCGCCCGCGTGCGCCTCGCGCATCGTCGCCGAGCAGGTAAACGGCAGCCTGAGCAGTGGCGTCGGCGGTCGGCAATGCGACCGTGTTCTCGCCGAAGTAGGCGGCGCGCCTCAGCATACTGCGCATCGGCGCCGGCAGCAGGGCATGCATGCGCACGCGGCTTGACTCCCATTCCTCGTGCAGAATCGAAAGCAATCCTGCCAGTGCGTACTTGCTGACTCCGTAGCCGCCCCAAAACGCCTTGCCGACGCGCGCCGGATCGTCGATAACGAAGACTACGCTCGCATCGGTGCTTTGCGCAGCCGCGGTTGCATTGCCCTGCAGCAAGTCTGCGCAGGCCTGGATCAACAGGAACGGCGCCGTGAGGTTGACCTGCATCGTGCGCAGCCATGCTTCGGGTTTGATCTCGGCGACCGGTTGCAGTCCATCGAACTGCGCCGCTGCGAACACGATGCCATCTAGCTGTGCGTATTCGCGCGCGATCGTCGCCGCCAGATCCGCATAGTGCTGCGGCGTCGCCCCGGAAAGATCGAGCGGATAGATTGCCGCGGCGCCCGCGTGCGTGACCTCGATCTCGTCGTATACTTTTTCCAGCGCGCGCGGCTTGCGCCCGAGCAGGACGACACGGGCACCAGCCTGGGCCGCGGCCAATGCGCTCGCACGACCTAGCGCGCCCGCGGCGCCGACCACCAGAACGACGCGATCGCGCAGGGAGTCCGCAGCCGGTTTCCACTCCACCGGCAAACGTACGGCGTCGCTGACGTCGAAGATCACGCGGGGGTTTTCTGCGCTTCCTTCACCATGCGCGCCAGTTCGCCGCTGTCCTGCAATTCGAGCGTGATGTCGCAGCCGCCGATCAGTTCGCCGTTGATGAAGAGTTGCGGAAACGTCGGCCAGTTCGAGTAGCGCGGCAGATTGGCACGGATATCCGGATCCTCGAGCACATTCACCGACATGAACTGGGCTCCGGCGGTTTTCAGCGCCTGCACGGCGCGTGAAGAAAATCCACACATCGGAAATTGCGGCGTTCCCTTCATGAACAGCAGAATGGGATGTTCGTGCACGGTTTGCTGGATGCGTTCTTGTATGTCCACGGTGGTCTCGTTGCCGATTGCTGTTGCGCGAAGGTCGCATTGTAGCAGCCGCAGAGGAATCGATCCGCGCCGTACACAATGTCCTCATGCGCGCGGCGCACAGCGGTCGAGCCAGCGATTGGCCTATACTGCTTGTCCCCCCACAGCCACTGCCAAGGAGACGCCCGATGGCGATCGAACTTCCCGCCCTGCCCTATGCACGCGACGCGCTCGCGCCGCATATTTCGGCCGAAACGCTCGACTATCACTACGGCAAGCATCACCAGAGCTATGTCACCAACCTCAACAACCTGATCAAAGGCACCGAGAACGAGAATCTCGACTTGGTCAGCATCGTCAAGAAGTCGCAAGGCGGCTTGTTCAACAACGCCGCGCAGATCTGGAACCACACGTTCTACTGGAACTCGCTTTCGCCGAAAGGCGGCGGCGAGCCCGGCGGCAAACTCGCCGATGCGATCACGAAATCATTCGGCGGCTTCGCCCAGTTCAAGGAGGAATTTTCCAAGACCGCTGTGACCACGTTCGGTTCCGGCTGGGCCTGGCTCGTGCAGCGCGCGGACGGTGGCCTCGGCCTGGCGAGCACGAGCAATGCGGTCACACCGATCACCGGCACCGATCGCCCGCTACTGACCTGCGATGTGTGGGAGCACGCCTACTATATCGACTACCGCAATGCGCGGCCGAAGTACGTCGAAGCGTTCTGGAATCTGGTCAACTGGGAATTCGCGGCGAGTCAGTTGGCCTGACGCACGCATAATTTTACGAGGCAAGGCTTCCGCGCAGCTTCGCTGCGCGGATTACTTTTGGTATGACTCCGGCTCAGCAGAACGCCAGTCAGCGCGAATCCTTCAACGCAGCGAGCACCGGCGCGACCTGATCCTCGCGCGCAAGCGCACGCGCGACACGGGTCAGGCGCTCGCACATTTCCACTTTTTCATTTGTGCACAAAGTCGCGTGGCCGACCTTGCGCCCCGTGCGCGGCACCTTGCCGTAGTCATGCCAGTGTGCGCGCGGTTCCGCGAGTATTGGTAGCGCATGCGGCAGCTCGCCGATCCAGTTGAGCATCACGCCGATGCCAAGCGTTGAAGTATCGCCCAGCGGCAGTCCGACTACCGCGCGCACATGGTTCTCGAACTGGCTGCAAACCGCACCTTCGATGGTCCAGTGCCCGGAATTGTGCACGCGCGGCGCCATTTCGTTGCCGAGCAAACGGCCATCCAGGACGAACAGCTCCAGCGCGAACGCGCCAACGTAATCGAGATGCTCGGCGATTGCGCGCGCATGAGCCACGGCCGGCCCGGTCAATGCCCGCGCACCCGGCGCCGGGGCGAGGCTCGCGGAAAGGATGCCGTCTGCATGCCAGTTCTGTACGAGTGGATAAGTACAGAATTCACCACTGCGCCCGCGCACCGCGACCAGCGAGACCTCGCGCTCGAACGCGACCCATGCTTCCAGAATCAACGGTACGCCGCCAAGCGCGGCCCATGCCGAGTCGATGTCCGCCGCGGATTGCAGGCGGAACTGACCCTTGCCGTCGTAGCCGAGCCGGCGCGTCTTGAGCACCGCGGGACAGCCGATCGTGGCCAGCGCATGTTCGAGATCGGTGCGGCTGTCCACCGCAGCAAATGCAGGCGTATCCAGGCCGAGTTCGCGGAACAGGGTTTTTTCCGCGAGCCGATCCTGGGTCGTGGCGAGCGCGCGCGGATTCGGAAACACCTGGGTGCGCTCGGCCAGCCACTGCGCGGCGTCGGCCGGCACGTTTTCGAAATCGAATGTGGCGACGTCGACGGTCTGGGCGAAATCTTCAAGCGCGGCAAAGTCGCGCCAATCGGCTTTAAGCAGCGGCGCCACTTGGCCGGCGCAGGCATCGGCCGCGCTGTCGACGACGATAAAACGTATGCCCAGCGGCGCGCCCGCAAGCGCGAGCATGCGCGCCAGCTGGCCGCCACCCAATATCCCGACGGTAGTCATGCGCGACCACGCTCCGGTATTTCCAGCGGCAGGCGCGGAGGAACTGCGTCTACAGCGGCCTTGTCCTCTTTCGTCGGCGCGCGAGGACAACCGGTCAAGGCGGCACGCGGAATCTCAGGAATCATCGCGCGGATCGGGTTTCGCCAGCACCTGTTCGGTCTGCGCCGCGCGAAAATCCGCGAGCGCGCGTGCGACGGCGGCGTCGTCGAGCGCGAGCACGCCAGCCGCAAACAACGCGGCGTTGACCGCACCGGCCTTGCCGATCGCGAACGTCGCCACCGGAACGCCGGCCGGCATCTGCACGATCGAGAGCAGCGAATCGACCCCGTTGAGCGCATGCGACCGCACGGGTACGCCAAGAATCGGCAACGCGGTTTTCGCGGCGAGCATGCCGGGCAGGTGCGCGGCGCCACCGGCACCGGCGATGATCGCCTTCAGGCCGCGCGCAGCGGCTTGCGCTGCGTAGTCGAACAACAGATCGGGCGTGCGATGCGCCGACACCACGCGGACTTCGTGCGCGATGCCGAGTTTGCCCAGGATGTCCGCGGCGGGAGCAAGCGTGTCCCAGTCCGAACGCGATCCCATCACGATGCCGATGCGTGGCTGCGTGTCGTCTTTGGTCATGACTTGATCTGCTCGTGGCCCGTGCGCGGCAAAACCGATATTCTAGGCGCAAATTCCAGCCAGTCATATGTTCACATGGACAAGCGTCTGCTCGATATTCTCTGCTGTCCGGTCACCAAGACGCCGCTCAAGCCGCTCAGTCGAACCCAACTCGATGCGCTCAATCGGGAAATTTCCCGGCATGCGGTGCAGACCGTTGCCGGCGCGCAAGTCGTCGCGCCGCTGCGCGCCGGCCTGCTGACGACCGACGGCAAAGTCATCTACCGGATCGAGGACGAGATCCCGATCATGCTCGCAGACGAAGGAATCGGCACCTTGCAGTTGAGTGGCTTTCCAGTCTGAGTCCGGCCCCGAATGCGTGCAGTCACCGCCCAATCAGCCCTGCAAATCATCGTTTTTATCTATTATTATGCGATGCAGTTCAACACTTGCGCTCACAACTAGCGTTAATCTTGGGCGCGCAGGGGTAAGCATTCCACCCTTCTGGTGGAATCGGGGTTCCAATTATCGGCATTGACGCATGATCGCCAAGAACGACGGCAGCAAGATCGTAAGTCTCCCTCCACGGCAGCCTATGTTGCAGCCTTTTGTCGACCGCCTGAGCGAACCGCTCAAAACCGTCCGCGACCTGACCCTCAGGCGCATCGCCGAAATCGTCAACACACTGTTCGAGAATACCGACGATGCGCTGTTCGGCCTCGCCGAACACGCCGAGGGCGAGGCCGGACATACGGAATTCTTCAGCGACATGCGCGAGGTGCGCAAAAAACGCCAGCATGTCGAACGCACGACGTTCGAGCGCATCAGCCAGATTTTCGACGAATTCGCCTTCGCCCGGCTCGCACCGCCGAAAACCACGGCCGCAGCGCCGAATGCCGACGCCGGCCTGAGCCTGGTGGACGACGACGAGCTTGAGGAGGCGCTCGCAGTCAGCGGCATGATCGCCAAGACCGAATCGCGTCTCGGCCACCACCTCTATGCGATTAACCGGCGTCTGTCCGCGATCCGCGGCGTGCCGGTGGAGAACACCACGAATCCGATCGGTCCCGCGCAATTGTGCGGGGCATTTCAACTGGCGCTGGCCGTCTTCAACCTGAACCTGTCTTCGAAACTGATCGTGTTCAAGTTGCTCGATCGCTATCTGATGTCCGGCTTGGATCTGCTCTACGAAGGCGTCAACGCCTACCTGATTCAGGCCGGCGTGCTGCCGCAGTTGCGCCTGCGCGGCGGCCACACCGCGCCGCCAAGTTCCGCGGCGGCAGGCGCAGGCGCGGCAGCGCAGTATCAGAGCGCTTATCCGGGCGAGAGTGCTGGCGGCGCAACAATCGAGGGCGAGATCTATCAAACGCTGCGCTCCCTGCTTGCGCTGCGTCACCAGGGAGGACCGGCGCAAGCGATGCCGATGGAAGGCGCGCCGTCTGCGGCAATGCCGCTGCTGGCGCCGACCGACCTGTTGTCCGCACTGCAGATCCTGCAAAGTCAGAGCGCGATGGCGCAACAAAACTTCGGCGGCGAAGCGTTGCTGCACGCGCGCCAGCTCAAGCAGGCGCTGCTCGACCAGGCCGACCAGTTGCAGGCCGGGCCGCCCGCACATGTATCCGCGGTCGATGAGGACACCATCGATCTGGTCGGCATGCTGTTCGAGTTCATCGTGCAGGATCGCGACATGCCGATCCAGATTCAGGCGCTGCTCGCGCGCCTGCAGATTCCGTTCCTCAAGATCGCGCTGATCGATCGTCACCTGTTCACGCACAAGAGCCATCCCGCGCGCCTGTTGCTCGACAACATGGCGCAAGCCTGCGTTGGCAAGTCCAATGATTCGGAGGCCGATCAGCCGCTGTACGAAAAGATCAAGGATACGGTTGAAAAGATCCTGCGCGAATTCGATGACGACCTCGGCCTGATCGAGCGCACCAACATGGACTTCAACACCTTCGTCGCCGCGACGAAGCGGCGCGCCGAGCTGACCGAAAAGCGCACCGCCGAAGCCGTGCGCGGACGCGAGAAGCTCGACTACGCGCGCCAGCTCGCCGCGCGCGAGATGCAGCAGCGCTGCGAGGGCAAGCAGTTGCCCGCGCTGTTCCACACCCTGCTCATCGGTCCTTGGGCGCAAAATCTGGTCCTGATCGCGCTGCGCCAGGGCGAAACTTCGGCGGAATGGAAGCAGGCGTTGAACTTTGCCGACGCTTTCGTGTGGAGCGCCTCGCCGAAGTTCAGCGAGGAAGACAGGGCGCGCCTGCGCAACCTGCTGCCGGGCATGTACGATTATCTGCGCAAGGGTCTGGCGACCGTTGCCTATCAGGGCGACGACGTGCAGCGTCTGCTGCAGGAGCTCAATACGTTTCATCAAGGCCTGATCGAAGGCGCCCGGCCGGCAGCAGCGAAAGCGGACAGCGGCGCGCTCGCAACTGCGGCTAGTCCGGCCGTCGCGGAGATCGTCGGCATGATGGAAAAGAACGTGCTGCAGTGCGAGCCCGAAACGCCGCCGGAAACCGAGGACATCGACCCGGCCCTGGTCAAACAGATCAGGGCAATGAAGGTCGGCGATTGGGTGGAATTCGGCAGCGTCGACAGCGACGCAAAACAGCGCGCCAAGCTTTCGTGGATCAGCCCGATCAGCCACAAGTACCTGTTCGTCGATCGCAAGGGACTCAAAGTGGTGGACAAGACGATCGCCGCCCTCGCTACCGAACTGGCCGCGGGTAGCCTGGGTCTGCTGAAGAACAATCCGCCGCTGTTCGACCGCGCACTCGGCGCCATTGTCGAGCGCCTGAAATCCGCACAGGATGCCGGCGCGGCCCTTGCGCCCGCAACCTAGCGTCTGCCACTTTGCCGGGACGGACGGACCTTGATCTCAAGGCCCGTCGCCGCGCCGACGGACTTCGTGGAGCCAACGCACGTGGCGATTCCCGATCCACCAGTGGCCGACGATGTGCGCCGCGACGTCGAGCGCGCGCTTGCCGAGGATATCGGCAGTGGCGACGTTACCGCCGATTTGCTGCCCGCGCAGGCGCAGGCGCAGGCGACCGTCGTCACGCGCGAGCACGCGGTACTCGCCGGCCGCCCCTGGTTCGACGCCTGCTTCCTCGCCCTCGACGCGCGTGCCGAGATCGACTGGCATGCGCAGGACGGCGAGCAGGTTGGCGCAAATACGACATTGTGTACTTTGCATGGCAACGCGCGTGCTCTGGTCGGCGGCGAGCGTTGCGCGTTGAATTTCCTGCAGACCTTGTCGGCGACCGCGACGATCACTGCGCAATACGTCGCCGCAGTGCGCGGCACGCGAGCGAAAATTCTGGATACGCGCAAGACCTTGCCCGGCCTGCGTCTGGCGCAGAAGTACGCAGTGCGTTGCGGCGGTGGGCACAATCACCGCATCGGATTGTTCGACGCGATCCTGATCAAGGAAAACCATATCGCAGCCGCCGGCTCGCTCCACGCCGCCGTGCGCGCGGCACGCGCGGCGCATCCGCTGCTGCTGCTCGAAGTCGAGGTGGAGAATCTTGCCGAACTCGACGCCGCACTCGCCGCCGGCGTCGACCGCATCATGCTCGACGAATTCGCGCCTGCGAGCGTGCGTGAAGCAGTGACGCGAGTGGCCGGCCGCGTGGCGCTCGAGGTATCCGGCGGAGTGAGCCTGGATTCGGTACACGCAATCGCCGAAACCGGCGTCGATTTCATCTCGGTCGGCGCGCTGACCAAGCATGTGCGGGCGATCGATCTGTCGATGCGCATCGCCGTGCGCGCCTAGACTCAGCCGAGGAACGACCAGCCCAGTGCGAAGATCGCGATTGCCGCCAGCACGGTGGCCGCCAGGGCGATCAGCAGCAGGGTCGAGACTCTCGCGCGCTCCGGCGTCGGCGCTGCGCCGCCCCCGGCTGGCGCGCCGGGCACCGGAGTCAGATGCACGGCTTCCTTGCCCGGCACGATCAGCAGGAAGCGCACGACATCGATGCGCAATTCATCGCCGGGCTTGAGCAGGGCCGCGCCGGCCATGCGCCGGCCATTGATGAAGGTGCCGTTCGACGACCCCAGTTCTTCGACCATGACACCGTCGGGTACCAGGCTGAGGCGCGCGTGGCGGCGCGAGATTTCCTCGCTGGGAATGCAGATGTCGCATTCGCTGCTGCGGCCCACGACCATGTTGCCGCGGATGGAAAAACACTTGCCGAACGTCGCTCCGGAAACACCGCGCAACAAAAACGCCGCCTCGTTCACGCGCACATTGGTGTCGTCGCCGAGCGCGATCGATCCCGGCCTCTGCCCGCGGTGCGGCGATTTCCTGCGCTCGGTCGCCACAACGCGACATTCGACATCCGCAATCTGCAGCAGGTCGCCGCCGCGCAACTCGACGTAATGCGTCAGAACGTCCCCGTTGAGCCGGGTTGGCGCGCCGATCGCCAGCGGACCCGCCTCGCTGCGCACGCCTTGCGTACGCACCTCGCAATGCCGCGGAGTGATCCCCGCTCTATCGAGTACGACCCCACAGGTCTGGCTGCTGCCGATGACGAGAGTACCTTCGGGTAGATCGACTGGTGCGCGTTCGCCATTGGGAAAAAACAATTTCATCCGCGGTCGCGCTTACTTGTCCACTTCGCGCGCGACCCGCACACCGACGCTGTTCAGGCCGACATCGGCGCCAAAGGAATCCCCGCCCGTGGCGGCATCCTTGGGTGCCGACATCCAGGAGCGGCCCTTGGCCAGATAGTCGCGGCAGCCGCCAGCTGAAGGCACCGCGGAGCCGTTGCCACAGGCCGCTACCCATACACGCACGTTGCCGCTGGCGTCGTGCACGCCGCCGGATTGGAAATGCGTGGCCGGCGCGGTATCGGCAAAGCCATCGTCGCAACTGGCGCCGTCGTGGCTGTCGTATTTACGATTGAACGCGGCGTCGGCCAGATTCGCAGTCTTGCAATCGGAAGTCGCGCGCGCGGCAAGCTGATTGAACTCGGCGACGCTGAGCAAACGGTAACGCTTGCCGGTTTGATGGCTCAGCCACTGTGCATAGGCGGCGGCTTCGGCCCAGCTCACACAGACCACTGGATGGCTGTCGTCCTGGTCGAAGCCCGGACTCTGCCAGGTGCGATCCCTTGACGAGCGGAAAAACGATTCGCGATCGCGGCAGGCCGGTTCCTTGCCGGCGAACGCCGCGCGTCCGGCGGCGTTCCAATAACGACGAAATTCACCACGCGTCACATCGTGGCGCGCCACTGCGGTTTTGCCACCGGCGAGGATCAGCAGGTCCGGCCCCTGAGCGCTGTCGCCGATCTTGTCGTGGAACACGAAGCCGGGCTGACCGATCGTCGCGACCAGTTTCAGGCCATCAAGCGCGGTGGCGTTGTTCGGATCGATTTCCAGCACCTTTTCGTACGCCGTCTTGGCGGCGGCCTTGTCCAGTTCCGCGGTTGCGCTCCTGGCTTGCGCCAGATACGGCTCGGCCAGTTTCGCGCGGCGCGTCGCTATGTCCTGGCGCACATCGGCGCCTTCGTCGAGCGTCTTCGCCACGTCGTCGGCGTTGGTCAGGAATTGCAGGTAAGCGCTGGTGTCGCCGCCGGCCTGGCTCTTGTCCGCGAGCTGAATATACTTTTTAGCAATATCCACAATGGCCTGTTTTGCGATCTTGTTCTTCGGATCCCTGCTCAATACGAACTGAAAGCGTTCGAGCGCGTTCGTGCCCGGCGGCGTGGTCAGGCGCTGGCTGGCAAAATCGATGCGGCCGAGACGGATTGCTTCGCTGACCGGATCGACCACGGTCGGCAACGCGTACACATCGGTAACCGGAACGAACTCGCTCACCGCGGCCTCGGCGGCGTCCAGACTCGGTATCGCGGTCGCGTCCGTTGATACCGCCTTCGCCGCGCTGTCCGGATTGACCACCATGTTCGTCGAAGTCGATCCGGCAGCCGGCGCGCCGATCGGCGTCGCCTGCACCCGCAATGGGCCTTTTTCGGTTGGCGCGCGCGGGATGAATTGCGTGTACACGACAAATCCGATCAGCAGCGCTGCCGCAGCGGCGGCAAATAGCGGCCAGCGGCTGCGCGCGCGCGCTGTTTGCGCGTCGCCGGTCTTGCCTGCGGGCGCGATCGGCGGGACAGCGGCGGCGATCTGCGGCGTGGCTTGTACGCTCGTGGCGTAGGCAGGTACCGGCGCCACAGGTGCGGCGGCCCTATCCGACAGTGGCGGCGCCGGTTGGGTAATCTCAGGCCGCAGCGCAGCCGCCGACGGCGGTGGCGGCGTTGGATGTCCGGTCACCAGGGCGATGCGCCCCTGCATCACCTTGTTCAATGCGTCGAGAAACTCCTGTGCGCTGGCAAAACGCTGACTCGGCTCCTTCGCCAGTGCGCGATCGATCAACGGCTGCCAGTGCGCGCGCTCCGCCGGCAGGCGCGGAATCGGCTCGAACACATGTGCATAGGCAACTGCGAATCCGTCCACGCCGTCGTACGGCGGCTTGCCGGTGAGGCCGAAATAGGTCAGTGCGCCCAGACTGTAGAGGTCTGCGCGTGCATCGAGCGTCGCCCCACGCGCCTGTTCCGGACTTATGTAATGCCCGGTCACCTTGGAAAAATCGGTGCCGGTGCTGCCGGCGCTCGTTCCGATCGCGCGCGCGATGCCGAAATCGGTCAGGATCGGCATGTTGGAAACATCGTACAGAATGTTGCCCGGCTTGACGTCGCGATGGATCAGGCCGCGTTGATGCACATAGTCGAGCGCCTGAGCCACGCCTTCTACAGTTTCGAAGAGTGCGGTATCGTCCATGCCGCGCTGCACACGCGCGGCGAAATCGCCGCCGGACAGATACTGCATCGAAAAGTAATAGCGGTTACCCGGCGCAACGCCGACATCGTAGACCGCCACGACATGCGGGTGCGCCAGCGACGCCAGCGTGCGTGCCTCCTGCATGAAGCGTTGCGCAAACGCCGGATCCTCGGCCAGCGTCGCCGCCATGACCTTGAGCGCGACTTCGCGATCCAGGGATGCCTGCTGCGCGAGATAAACCGTAGCCACGTTATTGGCATCGATTTCACGCTTGACTTCGTACCCGGGAATTTCGATCACGACCGCGTCTCCCGCCTGAAGCTCCGGAGCGGAGCCCAATCCTGCGGCGAACTGCACGATGTGCAGGCTTCCGCAGCCACGCTGCGGATACCCCGCACGCGTTCAAACCACCCGCAACTCAGGACGGCTCCGTTTCGGCAACCGGCGCAACCGTCCCGCTTAACCCATTGTAACGAAATCGCACCGCCCCAGCCGCGCCTTGTGTCGCGAAGTACAAGCCTTACACTGGGACCGATGCTGCCCACCATGCTCGCACTGATTCTGGTCCTGCTGGCCATTTACGTCTGGCAGAACGCGCTCAAGGCGCGTGAACGCGCGCGCGAGCTGGGTCACGATTTGTGCGCCGGGGCCGGCGTGCAGCTGCTCGACCAGAGCGTCGCGTTGTCCGGGCTCGCCCTGGCGCGCAACTACGAAGGCCGTCTGTGCCTGCGGCGCAGCTACGCCTTCGAGGTGAGCCTCGACGGCCATGATCGTCATCGCGGCGGCCTGCAGATGCTCGACGGCCGCATCCTGTCGTGGAGCCTGCCGATGGCGCACACGCCGCCGCTTGCCGCCGATTCCAATGTGATTGAGATGCGCCGGCCGCGACCACCGCGCCTGAACTGAGCCGGGAAATCGCGTGGGTTACTTGACCACGCGCAGGTGCGGGCCTTTCTTTGCCGGCGCCTCGACCGCTTCCGGCGTCGCCGACGGTGGCGTGGGCGGCGAGTTCTCGGCCGGGAACATCATGCCCTGCCCATTCTCCTGCGCGTAGATCGCGAGCACCGCTGCCATCGGCGCCTCGACCGGTTGGCTGACCCCGGCGAAACGCGCCGTAAAACGCACGCGATCCTTGCCCAGGTCCAGTTGCGCGACGGCACGCGCGGCGATATTGAGCACTACGCGACCGTCCTTGACCGCGCTTTTCGGCACACTCACGCCGGGCGCAGCGGCGTCGACGAGGATGTACGGCGTCATGCCGTTGTCGGCGATCCATTCGTACATGGCGCGCAACAGATAGGGGCGATTGGAAGTCATTACGACGGTATTCATGGAAATGTTTTCAAAATCATCAAAGTAAATTTTAAAGTAGCAGACTGTCGTCTGCTTTTCCTTCGTCTACTTCGTGTCCTGCGTGGTAAGTCCTGAAGCCTTGGACCGCTGTTGGCTCGCCGCGTCTCAAGCACGCAGCGCTTTTTCTTCTTCGGTCAAGCTGCGCGTAAATCCCGGATTGCGGAAAATGCGCTCGCCGTATTCGGCGATCACATGCGCTTCGCGCGGCAGGGCGATATCGAGGCTCGGCAGGCGCCAGATCAGCGGCGCGAGCGCGCAGTCAGCCAGGCTCAATTCCGGATTGAGAAAGAATTTCGCCGCCTTGAACAACGGCAGGCTGGCGAGCAGCGCTTCGCGCAGGCGTTTGCGCGCGGTGTCGGCTGGACGTCCGCCCGCGGCGATCTGGCCGACCAGCGGCAGCCAGTCGCGCTCCATGCGCACGATGCCCAGTCGCAGGCGCGCGCGCGACAGCGGATCGACCGGCATCAGCGGCGGGTGCGGATAGCGTTCGTCGAGATATTCGCACACGACGCTGGTCTCGTAGACCACGAGATCACGGTCGACGAGGGTCGGCACGCTGTGATACGGATTCAGATCGAGCAGGTCTTCCGGCGGCGATTGCGGATTGACCGCGATGAAATCGTAGGTCACCCCTTTCGCCGCAAGCACAAGGCGCACCCGATGGCACTGCACGCAGTCGCGTGAGGAATACAGAGTCAGAACGGTGCGCGATCGCGGATTCAAGACCATGCCCAACGGTTCCCAGTGCTGCTCGACGTCCCCACGCAGGAACGGAACCAGGCAGGCTGCGCCCGCGTCCCGTCAGTATTCCCCAATGTACACCTGTGGCGCATCGACCGCATAGGGTCGCAAAAAAAAATCCAGGCGATATACAGCGCCTGGATTCTCTGGCCGGACCATCCGCCCGATTCAGTGCACGTCTTTCCAGTATTCGTGCTTGAGCAGGTAGGCGATGAAGGTGAAGAAGGCGAGATAGAGGATGACCCATACGCCTAGCGCCTCGCGTTGCAACGCCGCGGGCTCGCCCACGTATTGCAGAAACGCGGTGATGTCGCGCGCGGTTTGATCGTACTCTTGCGCCGACTGCTTGCCGCCGACCGGCGCCTGCAGTTTCTCCACTACCGGGTCTGCGCCAGGCTTGGCTGGCGCGTAGACCGCATGCTGCAGGCCCTGCAGTTCCCATAACGGATCCGGCATCGATGCGTTGGGAAAAACCAGATTGTTCCAGCCGACCGGGCGCGATGGATCCAGATAGAAGGACTTCAGGTAACTGTAGATCCAGTCCGGACCTTTGACGCGTGCTTCAAGCGACAGATCGGGCGGTGCCTTGCCGAACCAGGCCTGCGCATGATCGGCCGGCATGTTGGATATGACCTGATCGCCGATTCTCGCTCCGGTGAAGGCGAAGTCGCTCAACACGTCCGCGTCGGAGAGCTGCAGATCCTTGGCAAGACGCGAGTAGCTCATGTACTTGATCGAGTGGCAGCCCGAACAGTAATTGAAGTACAGGCGCGCGCCGCGCTGCAAGGAAGCGATGTTGGATACGTTGGTATTGGCAATCGCCAGGCCACCGCCTTCCTCGGCGCAGGCGCCGCCGGCAGCCAGCAACGACGCGGCGATCAGGCCGGTTTTGAAGATCAAATGCTTGATCATGTTGGGCTCAGTCATGGGTGGTCACCCGCTCCGGTACCGGTTTGGTTTTCTCGAATCCGAACGCGGTGTAGATCCAGAGGAAGACGAAGAAGCCGAAATAGATCGCCAGCAAGAACCAGCCGAAGTGCATTTCGATGGCGGACACGTCGGCGGTCGGTCCGAATATTGCCGGTATCCATTGCGCGGATTTGCCCGCGCCAATGGCGCCGAAAAGCACGAACGTAATCGCGAACAATGCCAAGGCGATCTTGTAGCCGAGGCCGCGGTAACGGATCGATTTGACCGCGCCCCGATCGAGCCACGGAACCAGAAACAGCAGCACGATCGATGCGAACATCGCGAATACGCCAAGCCCCTTGCTCGGAATCACGCGCAGAATCGCGTAGAACGGCGTGAAGTACCACACCGGTTTGATTTCAGCGGGAGTGACCAGATTGTTGGCGGGAGTGAAATTGTCGTTCTCGAGGAACCAGCCGCCGGCCGTGGGCTGATAGAAAATGATGAACGCACAGATGATCAGGAAGAATCCGGTGCCGAACAAATCCTTGACGGTGTAGTACGGATGGAACGGGATGCCGTCGAGCGGAATGCCGCGCGCGTCTTTCTTCTTCTTGATCTCCACGCCGTCGGGATTGTTCGAGCCGACCTCGTGCAACGCCGCCAGATGCAGCACGACGAGCAGCAGGAGCACCAGCGGCAGCGCAATCACATGCAGGGCGAAGAAGCGGTTCAGCGTCGCATCGGCAGGGTTGTAATCGCCCATGATCCACTGCACAAGGGTGCTTCCGATCACCGGCACCGCGCCGAACAGCGAGATGATCACCTTCGCGCCCCAGAACGACATGTTGCCCCACGGCAGCACGTAGCCCATGAACGCCTCGGCCATCAAGGCAAGGAAGATCAGCATGCCTAGCAACCAGACCAGTTCGCGCGGCTTTTTGTACGAGCCGTACATCAGGCCACGGAACATGTGCAGGTAGACGACGATGAAGAACATCGACGCACCGGTCGAATGCATGTAGCGGATCAGCCAGCCCCAATCGACGTCGCGCATGATGTACTCGACCGAGGCGAACGCGGTATCCGCGCCGGGCTTGTAGAACATGGTCAGAAAGATGCCGGTGACGATCTGGTTGACCAGCACGATCAGCGCAAGCGAACCGAAGTAGTACCAGAGGTTGAAATTCTTCGGCGCGTAATACTCGGACATGTGCTTGCGATATACCGGCATCAGGCCCGGCGCACGTTCGTTGATCCATCCGCCGATCGAGGTGAATACGTTGGCCATTAGGCTGTCCCCTCCGGATTCACGCCGATCATGATATGTGTGTCGTCGAGGAACTTGTACGGCGGCACGACCAGGTTCAGCGGCGCCGGCACGCCCTGGAACACGCGGCCGGCTATGTCGTAGCGCGATTTGTGGCAGGGACAGAAGAAACCACCCTTCCAATCCGGGTCGAAGGGTTCCGGCGTGATTTCCGGGAAAAACTCGGGTGAACAGCCCAGGTGCGTGCAGATGCCGATCACGACAAACCATTCGGGCTTGATCGAGCGGTCCTCGTTCTGCGCATACTTGGGCTGCTGATCCTCAAGCGACTTGGGATCGCGTAAACGGCTGTCAACTTCCGGCAGCGTTGCAAGCAGCGCCTTGGTGCGGTTGATGACCCAAACCGGCTGGCCGCGCCACGCCTTGATCAGGCGCTGACCGGGCTCGACCTTGCTGATATCGGCCATTACCGGCGCACCGGCGTTGATCGCCCGCTCGCTCGGCTCCCAGGATTTGATGAAAGGGACCAACGCGGTTGCTGCCCCCACACCGCCGACGACAGCCGTCGTCGCGGTGAGGAAACGCCGGCGTCCCTGGTTCACGCCCTCATTCGCCATCCGGCACTCCGAAAGATACAAAAAGTCACGCGGGGAATTTGCAGCCTGCCGCAAAAATCGTGCTAGTTTAACCAAGCTCCCGGCCCCAAGACAACGAAAAATAAACTTGGCGCCTCACGTCATCGTCCCACGCAACGCGCCCGCCGCAGGGTACTGTATCCATCGTCATGAAAAACCTGTTCCGCTTTGTCCAATTCGTCGCCCAGTTCGTTACCCTGGGTCTTGCTTTGGCGTTCGTCCTGAGCCTGTTCGCGCCACAATGGGTCGCGCACCTGCGCGGCGAACCTGCGGCGGCGAGCAAGCACAGCGGGCTTGAACCGATGTTCGGCCCGACCTCACCGAACGCGAACGGCACGGCTGCGCAGGAAGAAGAAAGCTCTCCACAAGCGCTGCCTGCGCGGCCGGACGAAAGCCCGACCATCACCCGCGAACGCGCGCGCGCGGCGGATACGATCATGGCGTCCTACTCGCGCGCCGTGCAACGCGCGGCGCCGTCCGTGGTCAGCATTACCGCCGACAAGGTGACATCCGCACAGCGCATGCTGGTGCCGACCGATCCGCAACTGCGTCAAGTGATTCCGCCCATTCCGTTTGGCGCGCCGTACCAGCGTGCGATTCACAGCCTGGGTTCGGGCGTGATCGTGGACAGCAAGGGTTATGTGCTGACCAACAACCACGTCATCAGCGGCGCCGAAGAAATCCAGGCCGTGCTCAGCGACGGGCGTACCGCGACGGCAAAGCTCGTCGGCAGCGATACGGAAACCGACCTGGCCGTGCTCAAGCTCGACCTGTCGAACCTGCCACCGCTGCCGGTGTCCGATCAGACGCCCGCGGTCGGCGACGTTGTGCTGGCGATCGGCAGCCCGTTCGGACTCGGCAACACGGTCACCATGGGCATCATCAGCGCGCTCGGCCGTCAAGTCACGCCGACCTCGTACGAGGACTCCATCCAGACCGATGCCGCGATCAACGAGGGCAACTCGGGCGGCGCCCTGGTCAACGCGTTCGGCGAACTGGTCGGCATCAATTCGGGTCGCTACTCGCCGCCCGCTGCGGGCGGCGGCAACGTCGGCATCAGTTTCGCGATACCGGTAAGTACGGCGAAAAGTGTGCTCGAGCAGATCATCGATCACGGCCGCGTGATCCGCGGCTGGATGGGTGCATCCTACGCCAGTCTTCCGCCGCAGCACGGCAGCGAGTCGGCACTGCCGCGCGGCGTCGAACTCAGCGCCATCGCGACAGGCGGACCGGCCGCGCGCGCAGGGCTCAAGCCAGGAGACGTTCTGACCCGGTTCGGCGGCGAGCCGATCGTCAACCAGTTCGATCTGTACACGCGCGAAGTCGCACTTCGCACCGGGCACCAAGGTCGAAGTCGATGGCCTGCGCGACGGCAAGGCGATCAAGTTCGACATCGTCCTCGCCGAAAAGCCGGCCTTGCAGAACGTGCGCGGCCAATCCGGGCTGATCCTGCCGCGCTAGCGCGCGTCGCCGGTAGCGCTTGCGCAGGGTCGCCACGCGCTCGACGTAGAGCCTGGTCTCGTCGAACGGCGGCACGCCATTGTACTTCTGCACATTTTGCGGACCGGCATTGTAGGCCGCCGTCGCCAGACGCTCGTCGCCATTGAACTGGTGCAGCAGCAGGGCGAGGTAATGCGCGCCGCCGCGGATGTTCTGGGTGACGTCGAACGGATTGCCGACGCCCAGACTCGCTACGCGGTGTCCGGCATCAATTGCATCAGGCCCTGCGCGCCCTTGTCCGAAATCGCGTTCGGATTGAATGCGGACTCGGCGTGGATCACCGCGCGCAACAACGCTGGATCGACACCGAACTCGGTCGCCGCGGCGGCGATTTCGTCGCGATAGGCAGTCGAGGTTGAGCGCGGTCGTGGCGAAGTCGATCGCCGAATGCACGTTGCAGGCGTAACAGGTCGCGATATAGGTGAACAGCAGCTGGTAAGAAGCGCCGTGGCCGGCCTGACGTTGGTGTACTCGGTGATGCCGTTGGCGCGCGCGACTTTGTATACCGCGCCGCGGCGGATTTCGGTGGATCTGCCCGTTGTTTCCGTCGGGTTCCGCGCCACGGACGGTTTCTGCTCCACGCCGCGCGAGCGCTGATGACCGCCGATGACGTTCGCGAAGCGCGATGCGCGGCGCGGACTTGTATTCGCCGCGCGCACTCTGATCGCCGGCGGCCTGCAGCCGTGCCCGGCGACATCCTTCTTTCAGCGAGCTTGCGCGCAGGCGGCGGCGCAGGATCGATGTGCTCGGAGACCTTGCGTGCAGGCGCTGTAGCCTTGCGGCTTGTTGGTGAACGCGGTCTGCCCGTGCGGCCCGGCGCAGCGATACACGCGCACCGGCATGGGCGCGCGAGGCGATCGCGCCGCGCACACAGCGCAAGCGCAATCAGGGCAATCGATGCAGCGCCCGACGGCGGGTTTTTCATGCTCGATACGGATTCGACGCCTAAGTTTCTGACAGTCAAAGGGTTTTGCCAAGCATTTTCATCACGACTGCCAGGTACGAAATGCGCTTCGCGCATGGCGCACCGATGCGCCATAGGCTTAGAATGCGCGGCTGTTTGAACACGTCCACAGCCAAAAATTCCCTGCCTCGACCCTCGATCCATGACCGGCAAGCTTTTCATCAAGACCCACGGCTGCCAGATGAACGAGTACGACTCGGCCAAGATGGCCGACGTGCTCAAGGCCGTCGCACGGCCTGGAGCTGACCGAGGACGAAGCCGAGGCCGACGTGATCCTGATCAACACCTGCTCGATCCGCGAGAAGGCGCAGGAAAAGGTGTTCAGCCAGCTCGGCCGCTGGAAGGCAGCTGAAGCAGGACGGCAAGCCGGTCGTGATCGGCGTCGGCGGCTGCGTCGCCAGCCAGGAAGGCGAGGCGATCGTCAAGCGCGCGCCGTATGTCGATCTCGTGTTCGGCCCGCAGACCCTGCACCGCCTGCCGCAGATGATCGAAATGCGCAGCGCGCCAGCGGCAAGCCGCAAGTCGACATCTCGCTTTCCCGAAATCGAAAAGTTCGATCACCTGCCCGAGCCGCGCGACGAAGGCCCGACCGCGTTCGTGTCGATCATGGAAGGCTGCTCGAAGTACTGCTCGTTCTGCGTCGTGCCGTACACGCGCGGCGAGGAAATCAGCCGGCCGTTCGACGATGTCATCGCCGAAGTCGCCACGCTCGCCGAGCAGGGCGTGCGCGAAGTCAATCTGCTCGGCCAGAACGTCAACGCGTATCGCGGCCCGATGCACGACGGCGGCAGTCGGCGCGACCTCGCGCGTGCTGATCCATGCGATCGCCGAGACTCGACGGCATCGGCCGCATCCGCTTCACGACCTCGCATCCGCTCGAATTCTCCGATTCGCTGATCGAGGCCTACGCGAACGTGCCCAAGCTCGCCAACTACCTGCACCTGCCGGTGCAGTCCGGTTCCGACCGCATTCTCGGCGCGATGAAGCGCGGCTATACCGCGCTCGAGTTCAAGCAGAAAATCCGCAAGCTGCGCAAGGTGCGCCCGGACATCTCGCGTCTCGTCGGATTTCATCGTCGGCTTCCCCGGCGAGACCGACGCCGATTTCGAGACAGACGATGAAGCTGATCGACGATGTCGGCTTCGACCAGAGCTTCTCCTTCATCTTCTCCAAGCGTCCCGGCACGCCGGCGGCGAACCTGCCCGACGACACGCCCGACGCGATCAAGCATGCGCGCCTCGTGCGCCTGCAGGCCGACGATCAACGCAAACGCCAAGGCGATCTCGCAGGCGATGATCGGCAGCGTGCAGCGCGTGCTCGTCGAAGGCCCGAGCAGGAAGAATCCGAGCGAACTGACCGGCCGCACCGAGAACATGCGCTTACGTGAATTTCCCGGCGCCCGCGAGCCTGATCGGCCAATTCGTCGACGTGCAGATCACCGAGGCGATGAGCAATTCGCTGCGCGGGCGCATCGAGGCCAAAGCCGCCGCCTGATCGTCTACTCCCACTGGCGCTGCTTGAAGCCTCGCCACATGCCGTAGATGCTGATCGCCACCCAGCAGGTCTCGACAACGAAGGCCGAGAGATTGAAGTTGTAGAACAGCGACAGCACCACGGCCGCAGCGCCGAGCGCATTGAGCAATTGATAGACGAACGCATTGCCGTGCAGCTTGCCCGCCTGCAACAGAAAGAACGCGAGCAAGACGACGGCCACGCCGGCGAGGCCAACCCAATCGTGCCATTGCATATTACTTCTCCGCACTGGAACCGAAACTGGCTCTACGCTCCGCGCTGCCGCAACGCTTCGAACAAGCACACGCCGGTCGCCACCGAAACGTTCAAACTTTCCACATCGCCGCGCATCGGAATATGCGCGAGGAAATCGCAGGCTTCGCTGCGTCAGCCGGCGCATGCCCTCGCCTTCGCTGCCCATGCACGATCGCGATCGGGCCCTTGAGATCGAGCGTGTAGAAGTCCTGCTGCGGCGTCGCCGGCGAGGCCGACCAGCCAGACGCCGGCTCCTTCAGCGCCTTCAGCGTGCGCGCGAGATTGGTCACCGCGAAAAACGCCACGCGATCGGCCGCGCCGCGCGGATGCGCGGCGCACGGTCGGCGTGATGCCGGCCGCCTTGTCCTTCGGCACGATCACGGCGGTCACGCCCGCGCCTTCCGCGCTGCGCAGGCAGGCGCCGAGATTGTGCGGATCGGTCACGCCGTCGAGCACCAGCAGCAACGCATCCTTTTCCGCCTTTTCGACAAGTGCATGCAGTTCGCTTTCGGCACGCGGCGGCGGCGCGCGTAGCGCGCGACGGCACCCTGATGGCGCGCGCCGCCGGTCATGCGGTCGAGCGCATCGCGCGGTCGCGCGCGTGCGGCTTCAGGCCGAGATCGCGCGCGCGTTCGGACAATTCCTTCACGCGCGCGTTGTGGCTGTCGGTCTCGAAATACAGTTCGAGGATGTTTTTCGGATCGTTGTGTCAGCGCGGCTTCGACCGAATGGATGCCGAACAGCAGTTCGCCGCTGCTCATTGCGTTTCTTTCCATGCGGTCGTGGCGCGCCGCTCTGCTTGCGCGGCGGTACCGGCGCGGCGACGCGGTTGATCCGGCGTCGCTGCGCTTCCTGCACCAGGCGGAAATCGATCTTGCGATCCTCCATGCTCGCGCGCAGCACCTGCACGCGCACCGCGTCGCCGAGGCGGAACTTGCAGCGCCGCGGCGCTCGCCGCTCAGCAGATGCCGCACCGGATCGAAGTGGTAGTAGTCGTTCGGCAGCTGCGTGATGTGCACCAGGCCGCTGACCTGCGATTCGATCAGCTCGACGAACAGGCCGAACGAAGTGACGCCGGAGACGATGCCGTCGAATTCGCTGCCGACGTGCTTCTCCATCCACGCGCACTTGTAGCGCTCGTCGACGTCGCGCTCGGCTTCGTCGGCGCGGCGTTCGTTCTGCGAGCAATGCGTCGCCAGCGCGGCCATCTCGCTCGCGCTGTAGCGTGTAGTCGGCCGGCTTGCCGCTCGGCCAGCGCGTAGCGGATCGCGCGATGCACGAGCAGATCCGGATAACGCCGGATCGGCGAGGTGAAATGCGCGTAGGCGTCGAGCGCCAGGCCGAAATGCCCCGAATTCTGCGGGCTGTAGACCGCCAGCGACTGCGAGCGCAGCAGCACCGACTGGATCAGGCCGCGTCGGGGCGCTCGCGGATCTTCTTCAGCAGCGCCGAAAAATCCGCCGGCTTCACCTCGTGCATGCGGCGGCATGCGCAGACCGAATTCGCGCAGGAATTCCTGCAGGTCCTCGTACTTGGACGCCGGCGGCGGCGCGTGCACGCGATACAGCGCGGGAATCTTGCGTCTTGTCGAGGAACTTCGCCGCCTCGACGTTGGCCGCGATCATGCATTCCTCGATCAGCTTGTGCGCGTCGTTGCGCGGCTCGGCGCCGAGCTGCACGACCTCGCCGGACGCGGCGAGCCGGAACTTCACTTCGCGGCTGTCGAAATCGATCGCGCCGCGGCGCTGGCGCGCCTTCGCCAGCACCTGGTACAGCTGATGCAGGTGTTCGAGCTGCGGCAGCACGTCGGCGAGTTCGCGCGCGCGCATCGGCATTCTTCTCGCCGAGCGCCTGCCAGACGCGCGTGTAGGTCAGGCGCGCGTGCGAGCGCATCACCGCCGGATAGAACTTCGAGCGCGCGACTTCGCCGTCGTAGCCGACGCTGCATGTCGCAGACCATGCACAGGCGCTCGACCTTCGGATTCAGCGAGCAGATGCCGTTCGACAGCGTCTCCGGCAGCATCGGCACGACGAAGCCGGGAAAGTAGACCGAGGTCGCGCGCTTGTACCGCCTCGTCGTCGAGCGCCGTGCCGGGCCGCACGTAATGCGACACGTCGGCAATCGCGACGATCAGCCGGAAGCCGCCCTGCGTTCGGCTTCGGCAAACACCGCATCGTCGAAATCGCGCGCGTCCTCGCCGTCGATCGTGACCAGCGGCAGCTTGCGCAGATCGACGCGGCCGGCGATTTCCTCGCGTCGTCACCTGCGGCTCGACCTGCGCCGCTTCGCGCAGCGTCGCGTCGCGGCCATTCGTGCGGCAGGCCGTGACCGGCGATCGCCATCTCGACGATGAGCGACGGCGTCAGCCGCTCGCCGAGCACGCTGACGACTTCGCCGATCGGCCCGCGCTGCGCGGTCGGCGGCTGCGGTGATCTCGGCGACGACGATCTGCCCCGAACGCGCGCCGCGTTCCTTGCCCGGCGGAATCAGCACGTCCTGATGCAGGCGCCGATCGTCCGGCGCGACGAGGACGACGCCGTTCTCCATCGACGACGCGCCCGACCAGACGCGAGCGCGCGGCGTTCGAGCACCTCGACGATCGCGCCCTGCTTGCGGCCGCGCCGATCGACGCCGACGATCGCTAGCAGCACGCGATCGCCGTGCAGCACCTTGCGCATCTCCGCCGGGCGAAATATATAGATCGTCGCCGCCCGCATCCGGGCGCAGGAAGCCGAAGCCTTCCGCATTGGCGATGATCGTGCCCGGAATCAGATCGAGCTTGCTGCGCGACGCCGTAGCCGCCGCGCCGGTTCTGCAGCAACTGGCCGTCGCGCAGCATCGCGCCGAGGCGCTTGGTCAGCGCCTCGACGTCACGCTCATGCGTCAGCCCCAAGCCCAGGGCAAGCGCTTCGACCTTGAGCAATTGGCGCCGTGGTCCGCAAGATATTTGAGGATCGCCTCGCGGCTTGGAATCGGATGCTCGTAGCGCTGCGCCTCGCGCTCGGCGTGCGGATCGTGATGAGCCGTCCCGCGCGCTCCGTGTCCACCTGTTTTTGCCACCGTGGAGGACGACGCGCCGCGCTGCTGCGGTCGGCCGGAGCGATCGCCCGCATGCGACTGACCGCCGCGCGTCGCGGGCGGAAATTTTTCGTGCTTGTCCTTCGCTGCGGGCGCAGCTTTCTTGCCGCGCCCCGGTTGGGCTTGCCTCGACTGCGGCGCGTTCGCGATATCCGGCAGCCAGCCCGGCAATTTCTTGCTCGCCTTGCCGCGTTTCGCGGCGGCGGGGGATTTTTTCTTCAATGGAATTCTCGTTGGAATGCGGCTGGCGGCTGCAGCGCGCCGCCGAGGGCATTATAGGCCGACATTGACAGTTTCGCGGCCCGGCGCTATCGTGCGCGGCCTTGCGCATGGCGCAACGCGCACCCTGCCCGGGTGGCGGAATTGGTAGACGCACTAGCTTCAGGTGTTAGCGATGCAAGTCGTGGAGGTTCGAGTCCTCTCCCGGGCACCAACACGCAATCCAAGGTGTGCGGGCTCCACTTTCCCACAGCCCCGGCGACAACGGCGGCGTCTCATTTTGATTGAGCAGAAAGCGGACATCTCACTTGTTAGCTAAAGCGGATATCTCGATTTGCTAACAACACGCAGCCTTGCGTTCAAAATAATTCTTCAGCAAAACTTTCTATTTTCCCTGCGCGCACCCGCCTTTCCAAGTATTTCGCCCGATGGTTCTGTTGCGTCCCGCGCGCCGCATAAGACAACGAGTTTGATTCAGCACCCAACATGTTAAGTTCCTGCAGCTATCGACGATTGACTTGGTTGCCTGGCTCGCGATAGGGCCGGCAGGCTCCTGCAATCAATTGCAGGTACGCGGCGGTAGAGCAACGTGCTGGCCTGCCATCTCGTAGAGATCGTGGCTCGCCCTGTTTTAGCAGGTCCTGCAGCGACGTCTTGCCCAGGGAGCCGAGCGGCGGGGTCAGGTTCGGACACGGATTCACCTCAGCGTATAGAATATCCACGTAGTCGAGTTCAAGATACTGCATCGGCGCCGGGCCCCTTGCTCCATCGAAGAATGTAGCGGCCGGCGTCCCGTAGAAAAAGACGGTCATCACGTTGTAGGCGGCCTCCTCCGGGGTCAGCGTGCACGTTGGGCCCTGAGCAGCAGTACATCCTTCTTGCTGTACTTGCTTTGGATTCGAGACGGCCAAATCAAATTCGGCCCCGCCCAGAAACGAAGGCGATGGCGGCGGCTGAAGCGATGTGAGCAGCTTTATGCCGGGAACTCCGATGTCGCCAAGAGTAACGGCGCTCGTGGCCGTCATTCCGCCGACTTGGGTGGCCTTTCGATTGGGCCCCTCCACCGTGACGAAGTTCGACAGAATCTCCGTTTTCGCTTCGCACGACATGACGACCCCAGGGGCATTCTTGCAGTCCTGAGCGAATAAAGTGTTGTCGGGGTGCGGAGTTACTTTTTCGCTGAACTCGGGCAGGTCGTTGCCCGCGTCAGGGCTGAGGAACAGCGTCACGCCTCTGAAAATCTTCTCGTACGCGTCAACCACTTCCCGCCATTGATCGATGAACACCTGATCCGAGTTTTGATAATTGCCGACGCCCGGAAAGGAATGATTGATCAGCGCGGTCCACATCTCGTCCGGTAATTTTCCTGATGGTTGTTCCGGCGTGTTGCCGTCGGTGGGGAGGATGATCTCGGTTGACGCACCCACCGGACCGGCGATGGCGATGGAGACGAATGCGGGGTTGTACTCGTATCTGGCGTCGAGATGCGTCAAGAAATCGAGCCACGCCTCCTTATAGACGCTGTTCCAGGGCAGCGGAAGCACGGTGCCGTCGGCGCGATCCGCTTCCGGGTAACCCGTAAAAGTCACCGTCCCGCAATCGCCTGGAGCGGTTCCATTACCCGGGGGGAAAAGTCCGTTGCAGGAATGGATTTTAGTCTCAGCCAATAGCCATTTCGGCGAATCAAACCCGGGCGTGATGATGAGTTGAATTGACTTGTGGGCGAAATTGGCTTCTTCGAAGGCGTCGTCGAGGTAAGTCCAATCGTAGCCATCGTTATTGCTATACGATAAAGAAGGATCGGTGGGCCTCGATGTGGTCCCAATGCGCCCCGAGCGTGATCCCTGAAATAGCCGGATCAGCTAACAGAGTGGCGTACAGTTTGCGAAGGTAGGAACGCAATTCCTCTACCGTCGGTGTACCTGAACCAGGGTAATTATTTATCGCAGTCTCGATATCGAGGTGGGCGTAGACGCCCAAAGGACCGCGCAAGTCTGGCCCAAAGGGGTGGCCATAACTCCCCCCCTGGCCGTAATCCTGATCTTGTGCCCAGAGTGAGGTTACAAACAAACCACCCAGCACCAAAAGACAGACTGCAACGAACCTAGAGCATCTCATCGGGCGACTCCGATCTGACGAATCTGTAAATGTGCTGCTCGGTCCCCGTGATCCGTACGGCAAAAGATCTATGCCATTCTACAGCAAGGCGATTACGGTGGTCGCCCCGGTGTCGAGATCAATTTGGACCTGGATGCAAGTGATGTACGCCCACCGGTCAAGCCGGGCGCATTCGGCGCAGTTCGCCGATCAGCTCCGTCAACACCTTGTCCTGCGCCGCCAGATGCTCCTGTATCTGCATCGCTTCGTGCAGTACTGCTTCGGCATCGTTGTAGGTGTCGAGCGCACGCTTGTCCGAGGCCGCGCCGTCCACCTTCTGGCCGACGATGATGATCGACAGCAACACGAGTTGCAGGAATGTCTGCGCGATCCAGGCGATGAGCGTGCGGTGCCGCCACGGACCGCTTCGGGAAGACTGACAAACGCGAGAATGGCGAACACGTAGGCGCACCACATGGTGCCGACCGCGCCGGTGATTTTCAAAGCAACAAAGGTGTTGAAGCGCTGTATCGCGTTGGCGTGCGGACGCAGGTCCGCGCGCATGACCGGCCCGCGGTGTTTGCGCTGCGCGATATGCGGATGCGGGACATGGGTGAAGAGCACGCTGCTACCGCATGCCTGGCAAACGCTCGCGCCCGGGGTCAATTTCGCGCCGCATTTTAGACAAGACGACATGGTTCCTCCTGATGGCGGGTTCATCGAAAATCGGCGGCGCGCAATTGCTGCCGTATGCCGCGCGCCCGAGAATACAACCTAGTCTGAAGGCCGCGTCTCGCCGCCACCGGCTTGTAATCGCGGCTGGCATATCGTGGAATGCCTCTAGAGGCGGGAAATCAACGCGTGATGAGTACTCCGGTGTCCGAAAGGCTCGTATCGATCCAGGTCGACAGCGAGACGCCGACGATCGTGCATGTCGATGCCCGGCGCTTGGCCGACCTGGCATTTGGCGACCCGGGCAGGCAGGCCGGCGCCGTTGCGGCGGTCATTCGGCGCCGGCGTCGGGCGACACGTTCAACCTGAGTCTGGACGATCCGCTGCTGCGCCGCCTGGGCGATTACGAATTGCTCGAACTGATCGGCGAAGGCGGCATGGGCACGGTTTATCGCGCACGTCAGGTCAGCCTGGACCGCGAGGTGGCAGTGAAGGTGCTGTCCGCCGGCCCATGGGCGTCGAAGGACTTTATCGAACGCTTCCACCAGGAGGCCCAGAACGCGGCCCGACTGCAGCACCCGAACATCGTGGCGATCCATGAGATGGGTACGGTCGAAGATCTGCATTTCTTCAGCATGCGCCTCGTACGCGGCGATACGCTCGCCGCAGTGCGGCGACGCGAGGGCAAGCTCGCGCCATTGCAGGCGGCCACGCTGTTGATCCCTATTGCCGTGCGATCGATTATGCGCATTCGCCTAGGTGTGCTGCACCTGGACCTCAAACCCGCCAATGTACTGGTCGACAAGGACCACGCTCCCCACGTTGCGGATTTTGGCTTGGCGCGCCGTCTGGAACGCGAACTGGCGCTGAGCAATATCGAAATCTCGGGAACCCCGAGCTACATGGCGCCCGAACAGGCCGTGAGCGGCCATCAAAATATTTCCACCGCGACCGATGTATGGGGACTGGGTGCGATTCTGTACGAACTGGTGACCGGCCAGCCGCCGTTCCTTGGGCAAACCGCACGCGGGACGCTCGATCAGGTGCTCGAGGGCACGCGCCGGTCAGCGCGCGACCATGTGCCGGAGTTGCCGCGCGATCTGGAAGCGATCATCGACCAGTGCATGGCGCGCGACGTGTCCCATCGTTACGCAACGGCCGGTGCACTGGCCGACGATCTCGACGCGTTCGTCGCCGGACGACCGGTCACGGCGCGACCACTCAATCCGCTGCAGCGCATCGAGCACTGGGTGCGGCGCGAACCCAAGTTCGCCATCGCGGCGGTTATTGCCGTCATCGGGTTGCTGATCGGCATCGCCACCACGTCGCAGCAATGGCAGCACGCGGCGATTCCGGACAAGTCGATCGCAGTCCTGCCATTGGCCAATGAAGGCGGCGACGCGAGCCAGCAGTATTTCTCCGACGGATTGTCGGAAGACCTGATCACCGCGCTGTCGAAATTCGCCGGCCTGAAAGTGATCGACCGCAATTCGTCGTTCCAATTCCGCGCGAGCAAGGACAGCAGCGCCGCCATCGGCACCAAACTGGGTGTCGCCAGCCTGCTCGAGGGCAGCGTGCGCCGTGCCGGCGATGTCATACGCGTCAGCGCCACCCTGGTCAAAGCTGCCGACGGCAGTACGCTGTGGTCCGAAAGCTATGATCGACCCTACAAGGACTTGTTTGCATTGCAGGACGAAATCAGCAGGGCAGTCGCCGGTGCGCTGCAAGCCAAGCTGCTGCAAACCGGTAGCACGGGGATAGCCGCGCAGAGCACGCGGCCACCGAGTGGCAATCTGGACGCCTACAACGCCTGGCTGCAGGGCAATTTCTATGCGGTGCGCCGTACCGAGGAAGACTTTCACCTGGCGATCGCCGAGTACGATCGCGCGCTCAAACTCGACCCGCGTTATGCGCAGGCCTACGCCGACCGCTCGTATGCCTGGACGGATCTGGGTGTGGTTTATTTCTTCGGCGAGACCGCCAAGGAGCCGCTCTCTCACGGGCGCGAAGATGCCTATCACGCGCTGGCGCTCGCGCCGGATCTGGCCGATGCGCACCGGGTCCTGGGTTATTTGCTTGAATGGGGCGATCTCAATCCGGTTGGCGCCGAAGCGGAGTATCGCAGGGCCGTGGCGCTGGCGCCGGAGGCTGCGGGTCCGAAAACCAACCTCGGTATTGTTCTCGCCGCGCTGGGACATCTTCACGAAGGCATCGCGCAGATTCGCCAGGCCTTGCAACTCGATCCGCTCAACAGCCTCACGTACCGGGCGCTGGCCGATATCGAACTCGCGCTGGGCCGGCTCGACGCAGCCGAACAGGCGATCGATCAGGCGATCGCGCTGCGGCCGGACGCGGCGACCAACCGCAGATCGCTGATCTATATCGACGTACGCCGCGGCGATCAGGCGGCGGCCATGCGCGATGCGCAGCAGGAGCCAGCCGAAATTTATCGAACCTGGGAAGTGACGGTAGCTCTGCAGATCGGCAACGACCGCGCTGCGGCCGATGCCGCGCTTAACGACTACATCGCCAAGCATGCCGACTTGGCGGGTTTTCAGATCGCCGAAATGTATGCGTTGCGCAAGGATCCGGATCAGGCGTTCGCGTGGCTCGACCGTTCCTGGGCCCTGCGCGATCCGGGCATCATGGAACTGCTCTACGACCCGTTCCTGCTCGCCTACAAGGACGATCCGCGCTTCGCCGCGTTCTGCAAGAAGGTCGGCTTGCCGGTGCCGGGTGAGGATGCCGGCAAGGCGCCGCCGTCGCCTTCGCCCGCATCGGTGGATGTCAAGAAAACGTAAGCGTCAAACCGTCATGGCGTGCAGCTGGCCGATCGGGCGTTTGGCGATCCCAGCGGGCAGGAATACCGGGAACAACAAACACGATGCTATCGCGTCAAAGGAACAATCGTGACAGCGCTCGACCCGAAGCCGTCAGTCGCGCGCTGCTGCGTCCGGGAAGATGCGCTAGACTTTCCGTCGGTTTTTTAGGGCGGGCGAAACATTGACCCGTGGCGCTTCTTTGCAGAACTGAAGCAGTGCGTGATTCCGGAGTTGCAGACGGATGAACGCAGAAGTCCTGGATCAAATCGACTTGTTGAGATGCGCGTTTTCAGCTAGGAACGAACTGCATGTCGTCCGAACTTTCCGCTGACCTCAAAGCCGAAATCGGCCATGTGCTGTTCGTCGATATCGTCGGCTACTCGAAGCTGCTCATCAACGAGCAGACCGAGGAGTTGGAATACTTGAACGAGATGGTGCGCGGCTCGGAGCAGGTGCGCGCGGCGGATGCGCAAGGCAAGCTGATCCGGCTGGCTACCGGCGACGGTATGGCGCTGGTCTTTCGCAACGATCCAGAAGCGCCGGCGAAGTGCGCCCTGGAACTGAGTCGCGCAGACAAGCAGCATCCGGAACTGCAACTGCGCATGGGGATTCACAGCGGGCCGATCAACGAAGTAACCGACGTCAATGAGCGCGCGAACGTTACCGGCGCGGGGATCAACATGGCGCAGCGGGTCATGGACTGCGGCGATGCCGGACATATTCTGCTGTCCAAGCGCGTCGCGGACGATCTGGCGCAGTACCGGCACTGGCAGCCGTACCTGCACGAACTGGGCGAGTGTGTGGTGAAGCACGGAGTTCGCCTCGACATTGTCAATCTGTATACCGACGAACTGGGTAACCCGGAGCTGCCGGGGAAGTTCAAGCCGACTGCACCAGCCGCCGTCCCGGAGGCGAAGGCATCGTCGCGCAAATATCACTGGGTGCTGAGGGAACCCCGGTTCGCCGTTGCAGCCGCGCTCGCCGCCGTCGGGCTGCTGATCGGCATCGTCACAATATCGCAGCAATGGCGGCGCACGGCGATTCCCGACAAGTCGATCGCGGTACTGCCGCTGGCCAACGAGAGTGGCGATGCGAGCCAGCAGTATTTCTCCGATGGCTTGTCGGAAGACCTGATCACCGCCCTCTCGCAATTCGCCGGCCTGAAAGTGATCGATCGCAATTCGTCGTTCCAATTCCGCGACAGCAAGGACAGCAGCGCTTCCATCGGCGCCAAACTCGGCGTCGCCAGCCTGCTTGAGGGCAGCGTGCGCCACGCAGGCGATGTGATACGCATCAGTGCGACCTTGGTCAAAGCTGCCGACGGCAGTACGTTGTGGTCCGAACGCTACGATCGTCCCTACAAGGACTTGTTTGCGCTGCAGGACGACATCACCAAGGCAGTCGCCGGTGCGCTGCAAGCCAAGCTGCTGCAAACCGGCGGCGCGGGGGCAGTCGGACAGAGCACGCGGCCGCCGAGCGGCAATCTGGACGCCTACAACGCCTGGCTGCAGGGCAATTTCTATGCGGCCCGCCGCGGTGGCGAAGACGACTTGCGTCGCACGATCGCAGAGTACGATCGCGCGATCGAACTCGACCCGCGCTACGCACAAGCCTACGCGGACCGCTCGTATGCGCAGACGGATTTTGCCGGGAGTTACCTCGCTGACGAGGCCGCGGCGGATACCTACAAGCATGCGCGCGAGGACGCCCAGCGCGCGCTGTCGCTCGCACCGGACCTTGCCAGCGCGCATAGAGCGCTCGGTTATGTACTGCAATTGGGTGATCTTGATACGGTTGGTGCCGAAGCCGAGTTGCGCAAGGCGGTGGCGGTGGCGCCGGATTCCGCCGAAGCGAAAACCAATTTTGGTTTGGCCGAGGCATCTCGCGGACATCTGGAGGAAGGCGTCGGGCAGATTCAGCAGGCCGTGCAGCTCGATCCACTCGACGGTCGTGCTTATCGGGCTCTCGGCGATATCGAGCTTGCGCTGGGCCGACTCGATCAAGCCGAACAGGCGACCCGCAAAGCGGTCGAGCTGCGGCCGGACGTGGGGACGAACCGCAGGTCGCTGATTTATGTCGATGTCCGCCGCGGCGATTACGCGACGGCCATGCGCGATGCGCAGCAGGAGCCATCCGCAATCTTTCGCACGGTGGAGACGACATTCGCCCTGCAGATCGGCAACGACCGTGGCGCGGCCGATGCGGCGCTAAAGGACTTTATTGCCAAGTATCCGGACTTGACGGCCTTCCAGATTGCCGAGTTGTATGCCTTGCGCAAAGATCCCGGATCAGGCGTTCGCGTGGCTTGACGCGCCGTGCGCGACCCGGGCATTACGGAATTGCTCTGGGACCCGTTCCTGCTCGCCTACAAGGACGATCCGCGCTTCGCCGCGTTCTGCAAGAAGGTCGGCTTGCCGGTGCCGGGTGAGGAAAGCAAGCCGTGAATACGCGGCCTGCATATTCCGCATAACGCGGACGCGAACTTGAAACGTGGCTTCTGTTGCGCGTCTAGTCGAGCTGCAACTCGCCGCGCATCACTTCGATGACGCGGCCGCCGACACGAATACCTCTTTCCGCGTCGACATCCAGATGCAGCAGACACGGCCGCCCGGTCGCCGCGCCTTGGTGCACATCCATGCGCAACGGCAAGCGCGCGTTCGTCGCCGACAGGTACGCACCGAGATTCGCGCATGCCGAGCCGGTGCCGGGATCCTCGATCATCGCGCCGCTCTGATAGAAAAAATAGCGCGACACGATATTTTGCCTGTCGCGCCGCGCGAAGACATAGGCCTGCGCCTGCATGAAATTGGCGCAGTACTCGACACACAGCTCAGTGCGCGGCGCCGCACGCGCGACCGCATCGGCGCTGGCGAGCGGAACGATCAGTTGTTCGACGCCGGCATCGATCCACTGCGGCGCGGCTGCGATATCGCTCTCATCCAGACTCAAGGCGGCCGCGATTTGCGCACGCGAAAATCCATAATCGCGGTACGCAGGCGACTTCGCCGTCAGCGTCCACACGTCGCCGCGCGCAGTGACCGGAATGACGCCAGCCTGCATCCGCAACTTCAGCGCATCGCCGCCGCCACCGAGTACGCGCAGCACATGCGCCGTACCGAGCGTGGGATGCCCGGCGAACGGCATCTCGAAGGTCGGCGTGAAGATACGCACCTGTGCGTCGGCTGCAGCGTTACCCGAGACGTTTTTATGAAAAGTGTGGCCAGGAATAGCCGCTTCGTGATCCTCGCGATCAGCGACGCTCGCAAGAATAAACGTCGTTTCGGAAAGATTGAACTGCAGCGCGATCTGCTGCATTTCGCTATCGCTGAGCCCGTCGGCATTCTCGATCACCGCGAGCGGGTTGCCGGCGAGCCGCGACTCGGCGAACACGTTGACGATGCGGAAGCGAAGGCTGCGACTCATGCGACACTGCCTGATTCGGCGCAAGTATACAAGTAACCAGCGCGCGGGAAAGACGACGCAGGGTCAATGCGCCGCCAGGAACTCCGGATGCTCGCGCTGGATGATCCGGTACAGCGCTTGGGTAAAGCGCCGCGCATCGGGATAGGCCAGATGCGACCACTCGGGTTGTCTCAGACCTTGCAGTTCCGGGTAGTCCTGGAAGTGGATGCCCGGCGCGCCGGCCTTTGCCAGCAGCACATCCCATGAGGTTGCGCGCGGGAACAGATGGTTGTCGTATTCGAGGTAGGGTCCGGCGCTCGGCGCGCGCACGAACAGCACCTTGACGCCGCGCGCGCGCAGCGTCGCCACCGCTTTCGCGGCGCGGTCGATCTGCTCGTCGCGCGACTTCGCCAGTTTTTCCGGGGTCGGATCGTCGGGCGACGGCGTGAAGTCCTGAGTCCAGATTTTGCGCATCAGGGCGCGATAGACCGGATCGTCCTCGACCTTGCTCCACATATGCGTATTACGGTCGGCCGCGGTGACGCTGAGCTTGCGCACATCGAGTGTGGTCGGCTTGCCGGGGCGATCCGGCCAGGGCTGGCGCTTGACCACGGCGGCCAGTGCGTAATCCGGATCGTAGAACGCAAACGCCGGCTCGACGAAACGCATCGACAACCACTGTCCGACGCGCTGCGACGGCGTCTCGTCGCGAGCGTATTTCAACGCCCCGCCGCGAAAACCATAGCCGTTGAAAAACACTTCGGGAGCGATGCCGACCAATAACCGGCCGGTGAATTTCGGATCGGCGGCAAGGTCCTCCATGAACTTCAACGGCGAGGTACCTTCGAACGCAAGCTGGATCGGGCGCTTGCCTTCGAGTCGCTGCCAGACATCGAGCTGGATGTCGAAATACGCGCGCGAGGAACCGACGATGACCGTGGCGTTGCCTTCGCCTGCGTCGATACGCCGACGCTGGATCGCCCACAGGCCATAGCTGTTGCTGATACCGGGCGTGGCGCCGAAATCGCGCCAGTACCATTCCCACGTACCGAGCAGCAGCGCGAACATGACCAGCATGCCGAGGAAGATTTTGCTCCACGGCTGCGGCGGCACCGGACGCTTCGGCACCGGCTGCGCGACCCCGGGCCGGTCGGCCGCCGTTTGCCGCGCGTGTATCGCGTCCGCTTCGCCGACGCCGACGAGCAGCTCAGAACTGGAAATAGATGAAGGCATTGCCCGCCCCTTGTGCGATGACGATTGCGAATGCCATAAGCGCCCAGACCGCCGACACTGCGGCGGCCGGCGCGCGCACCACGACCGATTCCAGCGTGCGTCCGCGCATCAGCCAGTGCACGAGCACGATGGCGCTGACGATGACCGCAACGGTAGTGAGATAGAACGTCGCCAGGATCGGCTTGGCGGCGACATTCAAACCGAGCATGCCCTCGAGCACCTGCCATGCCTTGCCGAATGTCTTGGCACGGAAAAACACCCAGGTCAAGTTGACCAGCGTGTAAGTCAGCAGTCCGAGCGCGACGAAGACCAGTGGCCCCGGCCGGTAATTGGCGAAGCGCGCGCGCAGGAATCGTTCTGCCGCCAGATACAGGCCGTGCAATCCGCCCCAGGCGACGAAGGTCCAGTTGGCGCCGTGCCAGAGTCCGCCGAGCAGCATGGTCATCATCAAGGCGACATACGTGCGCGCCGCACCGTGACGGTTGCCGCCGAGTGGAATGTACAGATAGTCGCGCAGCCACGACGACAGCGTGATATGCCAGCGCCGCCAGAAATCGGAGAAGCCGACCGCTGCGTATGGAAAGCGGAAATTATCGGGCATCGCGAAGCCCAGGCACAGCGCTGCGCCGATCGCGGTGGTCGAGTAGCCGGCAAAATCGCAGAATATCTGCCCGCTGAATGCGAGCGTGCCGGCCCAGGCATCGAGCGTGCCGGGAATCTTGTCGCTGTCGTAGACGCGTTCGGCCACGGCCGCGAGAAAGCTGTCGGCCAGCACGATCTTGTTGAACAGGCCCAGGGTCATCAGTGCGAGCCCGAAACGCAACTGGTCGCCCGTCGCGCGGCGCGGTTGCGCGAACTGCGGTACGAGTTCGGTCGGGCGCATGATCGGACCGGCGACCAGATGCGGAAAAAACGTCACGAACAGCGCATAGTCGAGCAGATTCTTCGCCGGCTCGGCGCGGCGCAAATACACGTCGAGCGTGTACGACATCGTGGCAAAAGTGTAGAAGGAAATGCCGACCGGCAAGACGATGTCGTAGTGCGCCGGCTGATAATGGATGCCGGCCGCGGCGAGTATCGAAATGAAGTTCGCGAGCAGGAATCCGCCGTACTTGAAATAGGCGAGCATGCCGAGGTTGGCGACGACCGAGAGCAGCATCCATGCATGCCGGGCGGACTCGCGCTTGGCCTTCACCAGACCCTGCGCGGCGTACCAGTCGACCACGGTCGATACCCAGAGCAGGATGATGAACGGAGGATTCCACGCCGCGTAGAAAATATAGCTGGCGATCAGCAGGTTGATCTTGCGCGTGGTCCACGAAAACGGCATCGAGTGCAAGCCGAGCACGCACGCGAAGAACACCATGAAGGTGAGTGAATTGAAGACCATTGCCGCCCCCTGAAAGCCGTCTGCGCGATTACGCCGTACCCTACGGCTTCGCGCAGGCGCGTATCTTCGCAGCAATCGCCACGCGCCGCCAGCGGCGATCAGGCGACCGCAGCAGCGGCCGTCACTGCGCCACGTTCGAGCGCCGCCGTGCCGCTGCGCGCGAGTTCGATCACGCGGCCGACCTGGGCGAGATCGACGAGAAACGCGTTGACTTCGGCACCGTCGCCGGTGAACTCGATCGTGCGCACGCCCGCGCTGATGTCGATCACCTGCGCGCGCGGTTGCCGGCGCAGGCAGGCGACGAACGGATTGAGCGCGTCGGTCGCGACATCGAGTTTGACCAGCACCAGCTCGATCTCGAAATGATCGCGGCCGGTCAGGTCGGCGATCTCGATCACCTCGATCAGCTTGCGCGACTGCTTGACGATCTGATCGATCACCGCATCGTTGCCAAAGGTGACCAGGGTCAGGCGCGAGATCGACGCGTCGTGCGTGGCGGCGACGCTGAGCGAATCGATATTGTAGCCGCGCGCGGAGAACATGCCGGCGACGCGCGCGAGCGCGCCCGCTTCGTTCTGCAACAGGATGGAAATGATTCTGCGCATACTTTGACACTCCAAAATGTGCAATACCGTCATTCCGGCGAAGGCCGGAATGACGAGCAAAAGCTAGAACATCTCCGCCGGGCTGACTTCGACGCCAGTCGGCTTCTGCCGCGACGGAATGTGCTCGCCAGTGATCATCTCGGCGTAGCTCATGCCGGGCCCGACCATCGGATACACACCCGCGTCGGGGTCGATGATGACTTCGAGGAAGGCCGGCCCGTCGAACGCGACGAACTCGGCGATCACGCGCGGCACATCCTCGGGCTTGTCCAGACGCACGGCATACGGGAACCCGTCGGCCTGTGCGGCCTTGACGAAATCCTTCTTGTGCAGACTCTTGTCGCTGCCGGAGAAGCGGCCCTTGAAGAACAACTTCTGCCACTGGCGCACCATGCCGTCGCCGAAGTTGTTGAGCACGACGACCTTGATCGGCAGATTGTAGGTAGTCACCGTTTCGAGTTCGCCCAGATTCATGCGGATGCTGGCGTCGCCATCGATATCGATCACGGTCAGACCGCGGCGCGCGAATTGTGCGCCGATCGCCGCAGGCAGGCCGAAGCCCATCGTGCCCATCGAGCCCGAGGTCAGCCACAGGCGCGGTTCGCAAAAATCGAAATACTGCGCTGCCCACATCTGGTGCTGGCCGACACCGGTGCTGATGATCGCGCGGCCGCGCGTGTGCTTGTTGATTTCCTCGATCACCGCGTGCGGCTGGATCTGCGCGGCGTCGCGCGCGTAGTTCATCGCGTAGGTTTTCTTCAGGTCCGCGATATGCGCGTGCCAGGCGGCGTAGCCGCCTTGCGGCTTGAACCCGCTCTTCGCACCGAACTCGCGCAGCGCATTCAACGAGCGTGTCAGGTCGCCCAGATGATGCCAGTCGACGCGCTTGACCTTGTCGATCTCGGCCGGATCGACATCGAGATGCGCGATGAAACGCGCGCCCGGAGCGAATTTGTTCGGCACGCCGGCGACGCGGTCGTCGAAACGGCTGCCGACCGCGATCAGAAAATCGCAGTCCTCGGTCGCGTAGTTGGCAAACGCGGTGCCATGCATGCCGAGCATGTGCAGCGACAGCGGCTGCGTCGTATCGGTCGCGCCCAGACCCATCAGTGTGGTCGTCACCGGGATGCCGAACGCATTGGCGAAATCACGCAGACTGCGCGCAGCTTCGGCGGCGATCACACCGCCGCCCGCGTAGATCAGCGGCTGCTTTGCCTTCGCCAGTGCGTTGAAAAATATCTTGCACGCATCGTCGCCGAGCGTGGATTTCTCCACCGCACGCAGGCGCGCGCGATAGCCCGGCACCGGCAGCACGCTGGCGCCGTCGAACACCATGTTGGTGTTCTGCACGTCCTTCGGGATATCCACGACGACCGGGCCGGGGCGTCCGCTGCGCGCGATCTCGAATGCGCTGCGCAGCGTCGCTTCGAGCTTTTCCGCGTCGGTGACGAGGAACACATGCTTGCAGCACGCCGCCATGATGCTGCTGATCGGCGCTTCCTGGAATCCGTCCGTGCCGATCGCCGCGGTCGGCACCTGGCCGCAGATCACCACGATCGGAATCGAATCGGCCATCGCATCGCGCACCGGCGTCACCGTGTTCGTCGCGCCCGGTCCAGAGGTCACGATCGCTACGCCGACCTTGCCCGACGCACGCGCATAACCTTGCGCCATGAAGCCCGCACCCTGTTCGTTGGCGGGCACGATCAGCGGCAGCGGCTCGCTGCCATCAGGACGCAGGTGCGCGTGATTGAAGCGGAACACCGCGTCGTAGACCGGCAGGATCGCGCCGCCGGAATAACCGAAAACGACATCGACGCCCTCGTCGGCGAGCACCTGTATGACGATATCGGCGCCGCTGAGCGGCTTGCCTGCGAGCGGATGTGCGCGCGGTATCGGCGATATCGATGACGACGGTTTGAGTTGTGCGTTCACGGTGTTTTCCTATTCACTTCATACAGTCACCTCTCCCGCTCGCGGGAGAGGTCGGCGCGCGCAGCGCGCCGGGTGAGGGTGGCGCCTGATTAGTTGTGCCCCTCATCCGCCTTTGGCACGCAAAACGGGAGTCCTGCCGTTTTTTCTCCCGCCAGATGGAGAAGGAAGAGCTCAACCCGCCTTCTTCAACGCCGGCGTCACGGGTGCAGCCGCAGACGTGAGCCACGGCATGCGTGCGCGCAGCGCCGCGCCGACCTTCTCGATCTGGTGGTCGAGATCCTTCTGCTTGTAGGCGTTGTAGTTCGGCAGGCCCGCTGCGTATTCGGCCGTCCATTCCCTGGCGAAGGTGCCGTCCTGGATTTCCTTGAGCACGCTGCGCATCTTGTCCTTGGTCGCGCCATCGACAACCCGCGGGCCACGCGTGTAATCGCCGTATTGCGCGGTCTCGGAGACGAAGGTGAGCATCTTGGTCAGGCCGCCCTCGTAGAACAGATCGACGATGAGCTTGAGTTCGTGCATGACTTCGTAATAGGCGATCTCGGGCTTGTAGCCCGCCTCGACCAGGGTCTCGAAACCGTAACGCACGAGTTCACTCGCGCCGCCGCAGAGCACGGCCTGTTCGCCGAACAGGTCAGTCTCGGTTTCTTCCTTGAAGTCGGTTTCGATCAGCATCGCGCGCGCGCCGCCGATGCCCGCGGCGTAGGCCAGCGCTTTGTCGCGCGCGTGGCCGCTGGCGTCCTGCTGGATCGCGAACAGGCATGGCACGCCGCGGCCGATCTCGTATTCCTTGCGTACCAGCGCGCCCGGACCCTTCGGCGCGACGAGAATCACGTCGATATCCGCGCGCGGCGCGATCGTCTTGAAGTGCACGTTGAACCCGTGCGCAAACAGCAAGGCTGCATGCGGCTTGATATTCGGCTCGATCACGTCGGTATACAATTTCGGCTGCACCATGTCCGGCGTCAGCACGGCGACCAGATCGGCGCCCTTGACCGCTTCGGCCGGTTCGACCACGCGCAGACCGTCGGCTTCGGCCTTGGCCCAGGTCGGACCGCCCTTGCGCAGGCCGACGACGACGTCGAGGCCCGAATCGCGCAGGTTGAGCGCATGCGCGCGGCCCTGGCTGCCGTAGCCGAGCATCGCGATGCGGCTGGACTGCAGGGCTTGAGTGGTAGCTTTGATTTCGGTACTCATTTTTCCATTACTCCACAATTAAATAATTGGACAAAGGTAAAAATTCAGAATTCGATGACCGCTCCGCGCGCGGCGGAGCCGACGGTTTTTGCATACTTCGCCAGCACGCCGCGCGCGACTTTCGGCGCGGGAGCGGTCCACGTCTTGCGCCGCGCTTGCAGATCGGCGTCGGTTTCGATCACCCGCCGCTGCGCATCGATGACGATACGGTCGCCGTCGCTGCAGCAGCCCGATGCGCGCCGCCTCGCACCGCTTCCGGCGCGATATGGCCGACCATGAAGCCGTGGGTTGCGCCGCTGAAACGGCCGTCGGTGATCAGCGCGACGTCGTCGCCGAGGCCGCGCCCGACGAGAGCTGCGGTGACCGCGAGCATCTCGCGCATGCCGGGACCGCCAGCCGGGCCTTCGTTGCGGATCACGATGACATCGCCCGCTTTGATCCGGCCTTCCTGCACCGCGCGAAACGTGTCTTCTTCGCTTTCGAACACGCGCGCCGGCCCTTCGAAATGCAACTTGCCCTTGGCCGCGAGCTTGAGCACGCAACCTTCCGGCGCGAGTTGCCGTACAGAATCGAATATCCGCCGCGCGGTTTGAACGCGCGGCTCACCGGCACGACGACCTGCTGGTCCGCCGGCGCGGGCGCAGCCGCATCGAGTTCCGCGAACAGGGTCGTGCCGGTCACGGTCGGCGCATCGTCGAGCAGGCCGGCTGCGCGCAATTCGCGCGCGACCTGCGCCATGACCGCCAGCCTGGGTCATCTCGATCGCGGTGTAGCGTCCGCCGGGCATCAGGTCGGCGATCACTGGCGTCGTCTTCGAGGCGATTTCGAAATCTTCCAGCGTGAGTCGGCACCTGCGCTTCGTTCGCGATCGCGAGCAGATGCAGAACGGCATTGGTCGAACCCGCGGTCGCGTTGGCGATGCGCGCGGCGTTGCGAAACGGCTGTCGCGGACAGGACATCGCGCGGCCGCAGATTGCGCTTGAGATTCTCGACCGCCAGCTCGCCGCAGCGCCGGGCCACGTCGCGCTTGGCCGGATCGGTCGCGGCGACATCGTTGAAACCGAGCGGCGACAGACCGAGCGCCATCAGCATCATCGCCATCGTGTTCGCGGTGAACTGGCCGCCGCAGGCGCCGGCGCCCGGACAGGCCTTGCGCTCGACCTCGGACAGACGCGCGTCGTCGATCTTGCCGGCGCCGTGCGCGCCGACCGCCTCGAACACCTGCTGGATCGTGATCGACTTGCCGTCGAGCTTGCCGTGATCGATGCTGCCGCCGTACAGCGCGACACCCGGAATGTTCAGGCGCGCGAGCGCCATCGCCGCGGCGGGAATGCGTCTTGTCGCAGCCGCACAGCACGACCATCGCGTCGAGCGAATGACCGTCGACCGCCAGCTCGATCGAATCGGTGATCACTTCGCGACTGACCAGCGAGGCGCGCATGCCCGGCGTACCCATCGCGATGCCGTCGGTGACTGCGATCGTGTTGAACTCGATCGGCGTGCCGCCGGCCGCGCGCACGCCTGCGGCGACGTGTTCGGCCAGCTCGCGCAGATTCAAATTGCACGGCGAAACGTTCGACCACGTATGCACGACCGCGACCAGCGGCTTGGCGATCGCCGCCTCGTCGAGCCCGGTCGCGTACAGCATCGCGCGCGCCGGCGCGCGATCCGGCCCCGCTCTTCATCACGTCGCTGCGCAACCGCAGCTTCCCGTCTCCCTCGGCAGTTTTATCGCCGGGGGAGAGGGTTGGAGTGAGGGGGCCGCTCTTGCTCATGCTGCAGCCTTGCGTTGTGTCGAATTCAATTGCGCCAGCACGGCTGCCGCGACTTCGCTCGTATTCGCGCTGCCGCCGAGATCGCGCGTGAGCACGCCACTTTCGATCACCGCATCGACTGCAGCTTCGATCATGCCCGCTTCGGCTTCCAGACCCAGCGAATGCCGCAGCAGCAGCGCCGCGGACAGGATCGTGCCGAGCGGATTGGCCAGGCCTTTGCCGGCGATATCCGGGCGCCGAGCCGTGAATCGGTTCGTACAGGCCGGCCTTGCCGTCGCCGAGCGAGGCCGACGGCAGCAAGCCGAGCGAGCCGGCCAGCGCTGCGGCCTCGTCGGTGAGGATGTCGCCGAACAGATTCTCGGTGACGATCACGTCGTAGGCCGATGGCCGCGTCAGCAACAGCATCGCCATCGAATCGACCAGTTGGTGTTCGAGCGTCACATCGGGATAGTCCGCGGCGATGCGCGTCACCGTGCTGCGCCACAGGCGCGAGGTTTCCAGCACGTTGGCCTTGTCGACATGAGTGACATGCTTCCTGCGCGCGCGTGCGAGCTCGAACGCGCGGCGCACCACGCGCTCGATTTCGGCCACCGTGTATTTGCATTCGTCGGTTGCGGTATCGGCCGTGCGCGTCTTTGCACCGAAGTAGGCGCCGCCGGTCAGTTCGCGCACGAACAACAAGTCCACGTTGTGCAGTTTTTCGTTCTTCAGCGGCGACAGCGCCGCCAGCTTCGGGATGCACGCGCACCGGACGCAGATTCGCGTAGACGCCGAGCGCAGCGCGCAGCGCCGAGCAGGCCCTGCTCGGGCCGCACCTTCGCATTCGGGTCCGACCACTTCGGTCCGCCGACCGCGCCGAGCAGCACCGCATCGGCGGTCTTGCACGCGGCCAGCGTCGCCGGCGGCAGCGGATCGCCGTGAGCATCGATCGCGATGCCGCCGATCAGCTGTTCGTCGAACTCGAATTCGTGGCCGTATCGCGTCGCGATCGCTCGCAGCACGGCGACCGCGCAGCGGTGACTTCGGGGCCGATCGCCGTCGCCGGGGAGAACCGTGATCTTTGCTTTCATGCCTGTCTCTTTGCTTCGCTCGTCATTCCCGCGAAGGCGGGAATCCAGTTCTTGATCCTGAAATAAAAAGCTGGATCCCCCCGCTTGCGCGGGAATGACAGTTGATAAACTACGCAGCGGTTTTCTGCTCGAACTCCGCGATCTGCGCCTCGTGCTGCAGCAGGAAGCCGAGCTGATCGACGCCCGTCGAGCAGGCAATGTTCGCGCGAACGGTTCGAGCGCGAACGTGAGCCGTGCCGCCGTCGGGCAGCGCGATGAATTGCTCGCGCGATATCGATCATCGAGCTCGATGCCGGGATTGTCGAGCAGACAGCGGTGCTCGTCTTCGCCCAGCACGACCGCAAGCAAACCGTTCTTCAGCGAGTTGCCGCGGAAGATGTCCGCGATCTCGCTCGACAGCACCGCATGGATGCCGAAATCGAGCAGCGCCCACGGCGCGTGTTCGCGCGACGAGCCGCAACCGAAGTTGCGCCCGGCGACGAGGATCTCGCAGCCCTTCGCCTCGGCTGTGTTGAGCGCGAAATCCGGATCGGCACTGCCATCGGCACGATAGCGCCAGTCGTTGAACAGCGATTTGCCGAGACCGCGTCGTTCGGTCGTGGTCAGGAAGCGCGCCGGGATGATGCGGTCGGTGTCGATGTTCTCGAGCGGCAGCACGGCGGTGCGCGAGTGGATGTGGGTGAGGGGTTTCATGCGATTCCCTCTTTGCCGTCATTCCGGCGGAAGCCGGAATGACGAGCAGAGAGCTTCATGCCGCCTCCGAAATATATTGCGCGGGATCGGCGATCCCACCGGCCAGCGCCGATGCGGCGGCGACCAGCGGACTCGCCAGCACGGTGCGCACGCCCGGACCCTGGCGGCCTTCGAAATTGCGATTGCTGGTGCTGACGACCAGCTGGCCCGGCTTGCCGATGTCGCCGTTCATGCCCGAGGCACATCGAGCAGCCCGGTTCGCGCCATTCGGCGCCGGCGGCGGGAAACACCTCGTGCAAGCCCTCGCTTTCGGCATCGCGCTTGACCTGCTCGGAGCCCGGCACGACCAGCATGCGCACGCTCGCCGCGACCTTGCGGCCACGCAGCACACCGGCGGCGGCGCGCAGATCGGACAGGCGCGATTCGTGCAGCTGCCGACGAAGACGATGTCGACCGGCGTGCCCGGCATCGCCTTGCCCGCTTCGAGCTTCATGTAGTCGAGCGCGCGCTTTTCCTGCGCGTTCGTCGCCGCGGGAACCGGCGCGTCGAGCGTCGATCACCATGCCCGGATGCGTGCCGTAGGTGACTGCTCGGCCGCATCGCGCCGGCATCGATGACGCACTTCGCGGTCGAAGCTCGCGCCGGCGTCGGACTTGCAGTGCGCGCCACGCGCCACCGCAGCGTCCCACGCGGCGCCCTGCGGGCACGCGTCGCGGCCCTTGAGCCAGGCGAACGTCGTCTCGTCCGGCGCGATCAGGCCGGCACGCGCGCCGGCTTCGATCGACATGTTGCACACGGTCATGCGTTCTTCCATCGACAGCGCCTCGATCGCGCTGCCGCGGTATTCGATCACGTAGCCGGTGCCGCCATTGACGCCGATCTTGCCGATGATGTGCAGGATCAGATCCTTTGCCGTGATGCCCGGTTTGCAGCTTGCCGTCGATCGTGATCGCCAGCGATCTTCGGCTTGCGCTGCAGCAGGCATTGCGTCGCCAGCACGTGGCCGACCTCGGTCGTGCCGATGCCGAACGCCAGCGCGCCGAACGCGCCGTGCGTAGAGGTGTGGCTGTCGCCGCAGACGATCGTCATGCCCGGCTGGGTCGCGCCAAGTTCCGGGCCGATCACATGCACGATGCCGCGATTCGACACTGTCCCAGCCGTACAGCTCGTACGCCGAATTCTCTCGCGTTCGTTTCGAGCTGCGTCGACCTGCGCCTCGGTCTTCGGCGTTCGCATACGGGCGCTTGCCGTCCGCATCGGGCGGCAGAGTCGGCGTCGAGTGATCCATCGTCGCGACGATGCGGTCCGGGCGGCGCACTTTCAGGCCGCGCGCGCGCAATTCGGAGAACGCCTGCGGCGAGGTGACTTCGTGCACCAGATGCAGATCGACGTAGAGAATCGCCGGCGTCGCCGCGGTTTCGGGCACGACCTGATGCGCGTCCCAGAGCTTGTCGAGCAGGGTCTTGCGCAGCGCTCCATTACGCGGCGGCCTTCTTCGTGCCGCTGATCTTCGCGCGCACCGGCGTGAGCCAGCCCCATCGTCCTCGGTGCGAGCCGTCGAACAGGCCGAAGAACGCCTTCTGCATCGCCTTGGTGATCGGGCCGGGCTTGCCCGCGCCGACCGGCTTGCGATCGACCGAGCGCACCGGCGTGATTTCGGCGGCGGTGCCGGTCATGAACACTTCGTCGGCGGTGTACAGCGCCTCGCGCGGCATATCGCGTTCGTCGACGGTGTAGCCGAGCTTGCCGGCGAGTGTGATCACCGTGTCGCGCGTGATGCCGGCGAGGATGCTCGCGCTGGTCGGCGGCGTCAGCTATCTTGCCGCGGCGACATGATGAACAGATTCTCGCCCGCGCCTTCGCTGAGCAGGCCGTTGTAGCCGAGCGCGATGCCTTCGTCGTAACCGCCGCGCTTGCGCCTCGAAGCCGATCAGCTGGCTCGACAGATAATTGCCGCCGGCCTTGGCCCAGCTCGGGAAACGTGTTCGGCGCCGCGCGATTCCACGACGACACGCACACGTCGGCACCGTTCTCGATCGCCTCGCCCAGATACGCGCCCCACTCCAGCGCCATGATCGCGACATCGACCGGCGAGCCGTCCTTCGGCATCACGCCGAGCGCGGCCGGCGCCGCGGAACACGATCGGACGCACATAGGCGGACGCCATCTTGTTCGCGCGGATCACTTCGTTGCAGGCGGCGTTGATCTCGTCTTCGCTGTAGCCGATCTCGATCTCGTAGACTTTGGCCGACTCGAACAGGCGCCGCGTGTGGTCGGCGAGACGGAAATACTGCGGACCCTGCGGCGTCGCGTAGACGCGCTCGCCTTCGAACACCGACGAGCCGTAGTGCAGGCGTGCGCGCTGACATGCACGGTCGCCTCGTTCCAGGGTTTGAGTTTGCCGTTGTGCCAGATGAATTCGGTCGTTTTCATTTCTTATTCCTCTGTACTATCTATGCAAAAAAGATTTTTCACCGCGAAGAACGCAAAGGACGCGAAAGTAACCTGATATAAACATTTGCGTCTTTTGCGTCTTTCGCGGCGAACGTTTTGTCTTGAACCTCTACGCCTGATTGGCGGCCAGCGGCAACGCCTGGCCGAGATTGATGCGTTCGATGCGATTGACCACTTCCAGCGCTGCGAGCGCCGCGGCCTCGACGATGTCGGTCGATACGCCACGACCGCACCATTCGCGCCCGGCGTGGCTGACGGTCAGCGTGGCGCGGCCCTGCGCATCGGCGCCGTAGCTCAGCGAGCGGATCTGGAAATCGGTCGATCTCGAGCTTGACTGCCGGTGGCGCGCTCGATCGCGCGCAGCACCGCGTGCACCGGACCGTCGCCGATCGAGCCTGCTTCGCCGACGCTGCGGCCGTCGTCGTGGCGCAGGCTGCACCGACGCCGAAGCGCCGCCGCCGAGATGCGACGTCGCGTGCAGTTGCTCAAGCGTCCACGGACCGAGCGTCGCCGGATCCTGGCCGAGCGCGAGCGCATCGAGATCGCTGTCGAACACTTCGCGCTTCTTGTCGGCCAGCGTCTTGAAGCGCGGGAACAGATCTTCCAGCTGCGCCTCGTCCGACTTCGTAGCCGAGATTCTCCAGGCGCTCGCGCAACGCGTGCTTGCCGGAATGCTTGCCGAGCACGAGCTGCGTGCGCTCGACGCCGACATCCTCGGGCCGCATGATTTCGTAGGTCTCGCGATTCTTCAGCATGCCGTGCTGGTGAATGCCCGACTCGTGCGCGAACGCGTTTTCGCCGACGATCGCCTTGTTGCGCGGAATCGTCGAGCCGGTGACATTGGCCAGCAGGCGCGAGGTCGGATACGAGCAGCTGCGTGCGGATGCCGGTTTCGACGCTTGAAGCGATCCGCGCGCGTGCGCAGCGCCATGACGATTTCCTCGAGCGCCGCGTTGCCCGCGCGCTCGCCGATGCCGTTGATCGTGCATTCGACCTGGCGCGCGCCGGCCGCGACCGCGGCGAGGCTGTTGGCCACGCCGAGGCCCAGATCGTTGTGGCAATGCGAACTGAGGACCACCTTGTCGATGCCGCGCACTTCGCGTTTCAGGCGCGTGAACAGCGCGACGATTTCCTCCGGCGTGGTGTAGCCGACCGTGTCCGGCACGTTGACCGTGCGTCGCGCCGGCCTCGATCATCGCGCGACAGCACTTCGATCAGGAATTCCGGTTCGGTGCGAATCGCATCTTCGGCCGAGAACTCGACATCGTCGCACAGCGAACGCGCATGCAGCGATCGCCTTGATGCCGGTTTCCACCACCTGCTCGCGGCTCATGTTGAGCTTGTGCCGGCGATGCAGCGGGCTGGTCGCGAGGAAGACGTGGATGCGCTTGCTCGCTGCCGGCTCCAGCGCGCGTGCACAGGCGTCGATGTCGCCGATCTGCGCGCGCGCAAGGCCGCAGATGATCGGGCCGCGCACTTCTTTGGCGATTGCACGCACGGCTTCGAAGTCGCCGTCGGAAGCCTGCGGAAATCCGGCTTCGAGCACATCGACGCCGAGTTCGGCGAGCGCATGCGCCATGTGCAGTTTCTGCGGGCGGCTCATCGAAAAGCCGGGCGACTGCTCGCCGTCGCGCAGCGTCGTGTCGAAAATGCGCACGCGCTCGCGCGCGGACGATGGCACCCCAGTGCCGGACTTGGTTACTGCAGGATCGGTATTTTGGCTCATGACGTTACAGGGATCACGCGTCTTGCGGAGAATTTCAGATTCCTTGAGAAGTCCGCACATGGACGTGCGGTCTTGGGCGAATGGATTCGCGCGCTCAAGTAACTAAAAACCCCGCACTCGTCGCCGGGTGCGGGGTTTTGGATTCTTCGCCTGGTTCTCTTGCTCAGACGCGTCCTAGCCCACACCTCCGTTGGTAATAAGTACGAGGACGAGAAGAAGGAGCGCGCCGCGCAAGGCAACGACCCGCGCAGACAAGCCAGCGGCGTGGCAGATCGCGGAGATACGTTGGCTGCTGCGTTGCGTCATTCGGCAACCGTAAACCATGCGCAGGGGCATGTCAACACCTGTCACGTGCGCGTCGCACTAACGACCTTTTGCATACGCACGCGCATGGTCTGGCCACGCCGGTTAATTACACGTCTTTACGGCTGGACGTCCAAATAACGACTGGCACTTTCGGCCGCGATTCCATGCACTACGCAAACGGATCGCGCAGGACGATGGTGTCCTCGCGATCCGCGCCGGTCGCGACCAGGGCGAGATGGCATCCCGACAGTTCCTCGACCGCGCGCAGATACGCGCGCGCCGCAGCCGGCAGCTTGTTCCAGTCGCGCACGCCACAGGTGGGTTCGTCCCAGCCGGGGAATTCGAGATACACCGGTTTGCATTCGTCCCAGCCGGCGGCGTCGAGCGGCGCCAGTTCGCGGCGCTTGCCGCGATATTCGTAGGCGATGCAGACCTTGACGCTTGGCAGGCCGTCGAGCACGTCGAGCTTGGTGATCGCCAGGCCATTGATCGCATTGATCTGCGTCGCGCGCTTCAAGCGCGACCAGATCGATCCAGCCGCAACGGCGCGGCCGGCCGGTGCTCGCACCGATATTCGTTGCCGCACTTTGCGCAAGCGCTTCGCCCATCTCGTCGTTGAGTTCGGTCGGAAACGGGCCGCCGCCGACGCGCGTCGCATAGGCCTTGCAGATGCCGAGCACGTAGTCGATGTCGCAGGCGCCGACGCCGGTGCCTGCGAGCGCGCCGCCGACCGTGGTGTTCGACGAAGTCACGTACGGATAGGTGCCGTGATCGATGTCCAGCAGCGCACCCTGCGCGCCTTCGTACAGGATATTTTCGCCGCGACGGCGCGCGTCGTAGAGCAACGTCGCGACATCGTCGATCATCGGCCGCAGGTATTCGCTGAACGCCAGCGCATCGTCGAGCACCTTCTGGTAGTCGACGCCTTCAGCCTTGAGCCAGTGCATCGAGCACGAAATTGTGGTAGTCGACCGCTGCGCGCAGTTTGTCCGGCAGCTCCGTACGGATACATCAGGTCGGCGACGCGCACGCTGCGGCGCGCGACCTTGTCCTCGTAGGCCGGGCCAATGCCGCGCCCGGTCGTACCGATCGCCTTCGCGCCTGAAGCCTTCTCGCGCGCCTGATCGATTGCGATGTGATACGGCATGATCAGCGGCGTCGCCGGGCTGATCTTCAGACGCGAGCGCACTTCGACGCCGTTGCCCTCGAGTTCGTCGATCTCGGTCTTGCAGCGCCGCCGGCGACAGCACGACGCCGTTGCCGATCAGGCACAGCACGCCTTCGCGCAGGATGCCCGACGGAATCAGGTGCAGCACCGTCTTCTTGCCCTTGATCACCAGCGTATGGCCGGCGTTGTGGCCGCCCTGAAAACGCGCGACCGCACTGACACGCCCGGTCAGCAGATCGACGATCTTGCCCTTGCCTTCGTCGCCCCACTGCGCGCCGAGGATTACGACTGACTTGCCCATTTCAATTCTCGCTTGAATTCTGATGGCTCGTCATGCCGTGCTCGATCACCGGATCTCGCCAAGTCACGCTCGATCTGCCTCAGGCGTCAAGCGGAGTTCGCATCACTCAACTCTCGCCAATCCGTCACCACGTCGCCAGATGCACTGCGACAATCTGGATGTTCCGCTGATCGAGCGACGTCATGCACGACATACTGTTCGCAAGTCACCCGCCTGCTCCTGCCTCGAATTCGACCAGTTGCGTACGCCAACATACGCCGACCCCTCACCATCACTGCGCGCCGAGGATACGACAGACTGGCTTCGCGCTCGATGTCTGTCCGCATCATGCTCGATCATCTGTCCGCTGTCACGGCTCTGTCGGCTTCGCCGGCGAAGGGCTAGCGAATCACAGCCATTCGATCACCATGCACGCCGAGCATCATGACGCCAGACGATCGTGCACTAGTCGCCGCTTCAGCGAAAGCTGGACTCCAGCCTTCCCGCATGAAGCGAGAGCGATCAAATGATTCAGCTTCCGCTGCAAGCACGACTGTAAGCCCGATCGAACCCTGCTATCCGCACGGCTTTCACTTTGCCCTTCGCCTCTTGCTGTCGCCGAAATAGCGCATGAATTCGGATTTCGGATCGAGCACGATCACGTCGCCGGCTCCTGAATGCGTCGCGATAGGCATCGAGCTGAACGGTAGAACGCGTAGAAATCCGGATCCTTGCTGTAGGCGGCGGCATAGATTTCGGCCGCCTTGGCATCGCCTTCGCCACGCGCCTGCTGCGCATCGCGCTCGGCTTCGGCCTTGATCACCTGCACCTGACGGTCGGCGTCGGCCGTGATCTTGGCGGCTTGCTTCGCTGGCCGTTCGAGCGCTGGTCGTTGGCCAGGCGGATGCGTTCGGCGCTCATGCGCTTGTAGACCGAATCCAACACCTCGTCGGGAAACTCGATGCGCTTGATGCGCACATCGACGACGTGGATGCCGAGCGCTCGCGGCGGCCTTGTTCGCCTGATCGCGCACGTGCTCGGTGATGTCCGAGCGCGCGCTGGCGATCAGTTCGTTCAGCGCATGCGAATTGAACTCGAAGCGCAGCGGATCCTTGATGATCGGCGCCGAGCCGCTGTTGGCCAGCGTCTGCAACTCGTCGGCGCCGAACGAACGGTAATAGGCGCGCCGGATTTTCGATCTGCCACTTGACGTAGAAGTCGACGTTGACCGGCTTTCTTCTCCGACGTGAAATAGCGCTCCGGCTGCGCCTCGAGATTGAGCATGCGCCGGTCGAAGCGCACGACCTGCTGAATCAGCGGCAATCTTGAAATGCAGGCCGGGCTTGTAGTCGGCGCCGCCGTCGCGTCCGTCGCCTTCGATGCGGCCGAACTGCAGCAGCAGCGCGCTTTGGCCTTCGCGCACGATGAAGGCGGAGTTGGCCGACCAGCACGACGAGGAACAGCGCGATGATGGGCGTCAGAAGTTTCATTGGCCGCCTCCGCGGTTGTCCTGCGCGCGCCGCCGTTGCCGCCGCAGCGGCAGCGTCGCTGCAGCAGTCCGGCCTTGATCTTGTCGAGCGGCAGATAGAGCAGGTTCTTGCCGTTGCTCTGGTCGATCACCTTCTGGTTGCGCGCCAGCACGTCCTGCATCGTTTCCAGATACAGACGCTTGCGCGTGACCTCCGGCGCGGCGCTGTATTGCGCGTCGATCAGGCTGAAACGCTGCGCGTCGCCGGTCGCGGCGGCGATATGCGCCGCCTTGTAGCCTTCGGCCTCGGCGCGGATGCGCGCGGCCTCGCCGCGCGCCAGCGGCACCACTTTCGCCGCATACGCCTGCGCGTCGTTGATGAACTGCTGCTGGTTGTTGCCGGCGTTGTTGGCGTCGTCGAACGCTTCTTTGACTTCCGGCGGCGGCAGCAGATTCTGGAAATTGATTTCGTTGACGATCAGGCCCACGCAGTAGCCGTCGAGCGTCTGCTGCAGCAGTTTCTTGGTTTCGCCGACGACTTCGGAACCGTGGCCGGAAAGAATCGTGTCCATGTCGCTGCGCGCCGATCACCTGGCGCACCGCGCTTTCCGCCGCCTGCTTGAGCGTCTCGTCGGGCTGGATTGCGGCGAACAGATATTTCTGCGCATCGACGACCTGGTACTGCACGTTGAAATTGATCTGCACGATGTTCTCGTCCTTGGTCAGCATGCGCACTTCGTCGGTAGGTCTGCCGGCTGGTCGTCTCGACGCGAATCACCTGCTCGATCGGCGCCGGCCACTTCAGATTCAGGCCGTTGTGCATGATGCGGTTGAATTTGCCGAAGCGCAGCACGACGCCGACCTGGCGCGCATCGCACCGAAACCCAGCAATCGAACGCGACCCACACGATCGCGAGCGCAGCGATGATCAGCAGCACGGTGCCGGGCCGCGGCGACGAACCGCCAGCGCCGCCGCATTGCCGCCGCCGCCGCCGAAAACACCGCCCAGGCCATCGCGCAGGCGGCGCAGCAGCGCGTCCACGTCCGGCGCATTCTTCTTGCCTTTCCAGGGATCGCGGTTGCCGCCGCCGGGTTCGTTCCAAGCCATCGTTGTCTCCAGTCTGCCGATCGTGACGACGATGCGCACCGCATATCGCCGCCGTTCGCAACCGGATCGGCAGGAATTACTGCACGGTTGCCGCGAGATTGTAAGGCGAGCCGGTGTTTTCCGCGAGTTGCGTCTGCGCGGCCAGCTGCGCGCGCAGCCAGTCGCCGTCGCCGCCAGGCAGGCCGAACAAGGGTTCGATCAACGCGCGCGGCGCATCGATCTCGCACCTCCCAGCCGCGCTCGGCCGTGCGTTCGCTCGCTAACGAAACCTGCGCGCAATCAGTCGCGCGCGCAGGCGCCCCGCGCTGTCCGGCAGCTGCAACCAGCCATGCACGCGATCGCGCTGCAGGGCTTGCGTCAGCGCCTCGCGCAGCAGATCGAGTCCGGTACCGGTGACTGCGGAAACCCACACGCGCGCTGTACGCCCGCCATCGATGCTTTGCAGACGCGGCGCACCTCCATGGCTTGTTTCCTTGCCGTCGACGCCGTTCGTGGCCAGCTTGTCGATCTTGTTGAAGACGAGAATCTGCGGCACATCCTGCGCGCCGATTTCCTCGAGCACGCGCTGCACTTCCTCGATGCGCTGATCGCGTTCCGGATCGGCCGCATCGACGACATGCAGCAGCAGGTCCGCATCGCGCGTTTCGGCCAGCGTGGACTTGAACGCTGCAACGAGATCGTGCGGCAGATCGCGAATGAAACCGACCGTATCGGCAAGCACGAGCGGCCCGCAGGCGAGGCCATCGATGCGGCGCAGGGTCGGATCGAGCGTGGCGAACAACTGATCGGCCACATACACGCCGGCGCCGGTCAGCGCATTGAATAGCGTGGATTTGCCGGCGTTCGTGTAACCGACCAGCGACACCAGCGGCAGCGCATTGCGCTGGCGCGCGCGGCGCGCTTGCGTGCGCTGGACCTCGACTTTCTCCAGGCGCTGACGTCAACTGCTTGACGCGTCCGGCGAGCAGGCGGCGATCGAGTTCGAGCTGGGTTTCGCCGGGACCGCGCAGGCCGATCGCGCCGCCGCGCTGGCGCTCCAGATGCGTCCAGCCGCGCACGAGGCGCGTGGACATGTGCTTCAACTGCGCGAGTTCGACCTGCAGCTTGCCTTCGTGCGAACGCGCGCGCTGGGCGAAGATATCGAGGATCAGACCGGTGCGATCGACGACGCGGCACTCGGTGATGTTTTTCGAGATTGCGCTCCTGCACCGGCGACAGCGCGTGATTGACCAGGATCAGATCGGCGTCGAGCGCCTGACGCTGCGTCTTGAGTTCATCGGCCTTGCCGCTGCCGACGAAGATATTTCGGATTCGGTCTTTCGATGCGCGCGCTCAGCGTGCCGACCACGCGTGGCGCCGGCCGAACGCGCAAGCTCGCCGAATTCGTCGAGTCCGTCGACCGGAGTCGTTCGCCGACCCAGTGCGGCTGCAGCAGCAGCGCGCGCTCGCCTTTGCGGGAACGTTCGAACAGGGCGAAATCACCCTTCGCTGACTTCGGTTTCCGCGCGCCGCGGTCGTCGGTGTGCCCGTTTTCGGGTCCGATGCGCACGTTGCGGCTCGGCACGATCGTGGAAATCGCGTGCTTGTAGACCATCTGGCTGACCGTATTGCGCAGCAGCACGACGAACTGGTCGAACGATTCGACCGTGCCCTGCAGCTTGATGCCGTTGACCAGATAAATCGACACCGGAACGCGCTCGCGGCGCAACGCATTCAGGAAAGGATCCTGCAACGACTGACCTTTGGACATTGTTGTTCTCCTTGCATTTTCACAACGTATGGCGAACCGGCAAAAAAACGCCCAGACCGAAGTGGATTTGGCTGGGAACGCCCCGGTTCAAGATGGTGAAATTATATACCTTTGCAACCGATTCTCAAGGAAATCGGGAGCTTGCGCGCGGAAGTCGCAGAGGACCCGCACGCCTGCAAATCGGTGCGCAAGTACTTGATTCGTCACGGCCATGCGCGCGTTCGCACGCGAGTCTCGAAAAACCGAGGATTGGATTTGACACGAGCCTGCCGATCGCCAACCACCGATATGGCTAGGCAGTCAGGAAATCCACGACCGCGCGCTGGGCTTTTTCGGCATGCTCCACCGCGAATGGATCGAAGACGAGCGCGTCGCGATCCGAACGCAACCAGGTGATCTGGCGCTTGGCAAGCTGGCGCGTGGCGAAAATCGCGCGCGTGCGGCATTCGGCCAGATCGTATCCGCCATCCAGATGCTGCCAGGCCTGGCGATAGCCAACCGCGCGCATCGACGGCAGATCCGCGTGCAGATCGCCGCGCGCGCGCAAGCGCGCGACCTCATCGACGAATCCCTGCGCGAACATCGTGTCGAGGCGTTGCGCGATGCGTTCGTGCAGGCGCGCGCGATCGTCGGGCAGCAGTGCGAGCTTGAGCACGCGGTAGCCGAAACGCTCGCGCGCTCCGCCCTGCTGCGCGGACAACGGCTTGCCGGTCAGCGCGATCACTTCGAGCGCACGCTGGATACGCTGCGTATCGCCGGGCTTGATGCGCGCCGCGGCGACCGGATCGAGTTTGCCCAGGCGCGCATGCAAAGCCGGCCAGCCCAGTTTCCGGGCGTCGCTCGCGAGTCGGGCGCGCACAACGGCATCGCCTTCGGGCAGGTCGGACAGACCATATTGCAGCGCGCGGAAATACAGACCGGTGCCGCCGACAAGTATCGGTATTTTGCCCGCCTGCACGATGGCGGCCATTTCGCGCAGCGCATCGGCGCGAAATTCCGCGGCCGAATACGTGCCGCGTGGATCACGGATATCGATCAGCCGGTGCGGATAGCGCGCCAGCACCGTTGCCTCGGGTTTGGCCGTGCCGATATCCATGCCGCGATAGACCAGCGCCGAATCGACGCTGATCAAATCCACGGCGAATCGATCAGCGAGCTGGAGTGCGAGCGCGGTCTTGCCCGACGCGGTCGGGCCCATGAGAAAAATCGCGAGCGGTCGCTGGTCGATCGGCATGCGACCGATTCTAGCGGTGCGCCTCAACGGTTGCGCAAATCCCCCTGGGGCCTGCGCATGCGTCACCGCATCCGGCCGCAGCGGCGTGCTTGTTCACTTGCGCCTGGCAAGCAGCACTCCACCAATCACGATGGCTCCGATGCCGGCCCAGACCGGGATGTTCACCTCTTTCTTTTCCTTGATGTTGATCTCGATCGGCCCCAGTTTGGCCTGATGGTCTTCCTTGGTGTAGCTGAAACCTCCATAGCCTAGCGCCAATGCGCCGCCCACAATGAGGGCGATTGCCAGAATCCGTATCGCGTTCATCGCTATCTCCTTTGAAGAAACGATTGAAAAACGCGAGGCCGCAACGTCGTCGCAGCCCGCACCATCTTTATATGCGCCGCCCCTGAACCAGGCGAAGCAGGATCATAACAATCGCGATGACGAGCAGGATATGAATAAAACCGCCCATGGTGTAGGAACTGACCAGTCCTAACAGCCAAAGCAATATCAGGATGACCGCAATAGTCTGGAGCATCGTTGTCTCCTTCTGGTGTCTGCGTCGAAGAGGAATCGCAACAACGGCTGGCTGTTGCGCGGTTCAGGCTATCGGTACCTGAATGAACATGCTCTGTATCCGAACTTCATCGACGCGAGAAAACGCGCGGCTGTATTGACGTGATTCAGTTCGGCGATCGGTCGTCGCGCGGCGAGGCGCGCCGGCAGCGCAGTTGCGGCACGCACGATTGACCATGAATACGTTTTTTACGGACCCTGCTGCGACCGCAGAATCCGCTACCTAACTGCTTTTCGGCGCGCACAACATCGGCGGCTTGCAAGCGGCTTTGGCGAAGTCGCCGGCCAGCGACCAGACCACCGCTTCGGGCTTGATCCACTTGCGGATCGCCGCATTGACCTGCTCCACCGTCAAGGCGTCGATCTTTTTTGCCAGATCGATATCATATGCCAGCGTACGCTTCTGCAGCGCGCGTTCGACCAGCAGATTCGCCTCGGCGCCATCAGCGGCATACATCGCGTTGCGCTGTGTGGCGAGCGCCTGTTTCGCGTTCGCAAGTTCTTCCGCCGTGATGCCGTCGCGCACGAAACGCTGCAATTCGTCGGCAAACGCCGTTTCGACCCTGGCGCGATTCTGCGGTGCGAAGATCGCGCCCATGCTGAGCTGCCCGTCAGCCTCCGCGAAACCGCTCGCGGAGATACCTCCGCCAACGCCGTAGGAAAGACCCTCTTTCTGGCGGATGCGTTTGTTGAGCCGGCTGTCGAAGCCGGAACCCCAGACATGCCCGGCGACTTCCAGCGCCGGGAAATCGGCATCGATATCGCGCAAGGCCAGAGGTATCGAACCGATCGCGATCGCGTTCTGCTTATCCGGCGTTTCGGCCACAAGCTCTTTCGGCGCGGCCGTGCTCAACACGTCTGGAACGCGCTGATACGGCATCGACGACTTCCAGTTGCCGAACAATTCGGTCAACTGCGCCTTCACCGCGTTTGCGTCGAAGTCGCCGACCACGGCGATCTCGGCGTGGTCCATGCCCCAGTACTTCTCATAGAACCGCTTCACGTCGTCGAGCTTGACCGCGTCGACTTCCTTGCGGTGTTCATCGAACGAGGTGCTGTAACGTGGATCGTCGTAGGCATACGGATGCATGTAACGCCGGATCGCCACGCCGGCGATCAGCTGTGGTTCCTTGGCGCCGCTTTCGAGTCCGCCGACGATTTCGTTCTTCAACTGGGCGAATTCATCCGGCGGGAAACTCGGCTCGCGCAGGATTTCCGCAAGCAGATTCAAGGCATCGTGCAGATGTTCGCGCTTGGTCTGCAGACCGGCCTTGGCCCCGGAAATCCAGCCCTGCACGCCGAGATTGGTCTGAATCGCATCGGACGCATCGGACAATTGCTTGCGCGTATGTTTGAGCGTACCGCGATCGAGCATCTGGCCGACCAGTTCAGCCGCGGGGCGCTGGCCGCGCAAGTTGTCCACGTTGCCGAAATGCATCTCCATGTTGACCACCACAGTTTCGCCGCGGGTCTTTTTCGGCAGCAGCAACAGGCGCAAACCCGAGGGCAGGGTCACGCGTTCGGTGCGCGCTTCGATATTCGCGGGGGTGGCGATGAAATCCTCGCCCGCGGCGACCGCGTTGCCGGCTTTGAAATCCTTCATCATCGCCGCGACATCGACCTTGCCCGCCGCCGGCGCGCGGTCCGGATGGTCGGTCGGAATGAACAGGCCGAGCGTGCGATTGGAGCGTTTGAACCATTGTGCGGCGACGCGATTCACATCGGCCAGTTGCAGGTTCTGCATGCGCTGGTGCTCGGCGAAGATCAGGCGCCAGTCGCCGAAGGTTGCCGCGTTGGCCACGCCGAATGCGAAATACTGAGGATTGTCGAAAAATTGCTCGAAGCCGTTCTCGCTTTTCAGCTTGGCGCGCTTGAGTTCCTCTTCGGTGATCGGCTCCTTGCCCAGCCCCTCGACGGTATCGATGAGGATTTTCTTCACCTCCTCGATGTTGTCGGACGGTTTCAGCTTGACTTCGATCTCCATGTAGCCGGGCTCGACCAGCGCCCGCGTATTCACGTAATCCGCCTCGGCCTTGCGCGTTTCGATCAGGCGCTTGTAAAGCCGGCCATTCGGATCGTCGCCGAGCGCGGACGCGATCGCGTCGAAGGCCGGCATATCCGGACTGGCGCCGGAAACGATGTGGTAAAGCAGTCCCACCCACTGTTCGCCGCCCGGCCGGCGCAGCGTGACCACGCGCTCGCCCTCCTGCACGGGTTCCTCGGTGTAGGTCGGCTCGAGCACGCGCGTGGGCCTCGGCAGAGAGCCGAAATCGCGCGCGATCGTCGCCAGCGCATGCGCCGGATCGAACTTGCCGGCGACGACCAGGGTTGCATTGTCCGGCTGGTAGTAGCGACGATAGAAATTCTGCAAATGTACAATATTTACATTTTCCACATCGCTGCGCGCGCCGATCGTCGACCTGCCGTAGCTGTGCCACTGATAGGCGGCCGCGGCCATTTTTTCCGACAGGATGCGCGATGGACTGTTCTCCCCCGATTCCATCTCGTTGCGCACCACGGTCATTTCCGAATCGAGGTCGGCCTTGGCGATATTCGCCGAGGTCATGCGCTGCGCTTCGACGCCGAGGACCCAGTCGAGCGTGTCCGCCGCGGCCGGAAACGTCTCGTAGTATTTCGTGTCGTCCGGACCGGTCTGGCCGTTGAAGCCGATCCCGCGTTTGGACAATTCCTGGCCGACGTCGGCCATGTTTTTCGTGCCCTTGAACGTTAAATGTTCGAGCAGGTGAGCCATGCCGGTTTCACCGTAGTTTTCCATGCGGCTGCCGACCCGATATGTCGTACTCACCGTCAGCGTGGGCTTGGAGTCGTCGGGAAACAGCAGTACCTGCAAGCCGTTGGCGAGCCGATATTCGGTGATGCCCTGCAGCTCGGTAACTTTGGAGACTTTGTCGGGCAGGGCCTGCGCGCCCGCCAGCGAGACGGTCGCCATCATTCCCGCGGCGCAGAGCGCGCGCAGCGTCGCCTTGAACCATGGCATGCATTTCACGTGTCGTCCTCTCTCGTCGCGCAGCGGTGGCCGCCGGCCACCGGTTCGATTATGACCGAATCGCGCTCGGCGAGTTCCTCGATCCCGTATAATCCGCAGCCTCGAAATCCAACAGGTTCTGCCATGTCCGCCAACACGATGAAGGCGCTGGTCAAGCGCGAGGCCGGCAAAGGTATCTGGATGGAACAGGTGCCGCTACCCGAAATCGGCCCGAACGACGTGCTGGTCAAGCTCGAAAAGACCGCGATCTGTGGTACAGATTTACACATTTACAAATGGGACGAGTGGTCGCAGCGCACGATCAAGCCGGGCCTGGTGATCGGCCACGAATTCGTCGGCCGCATCGTCGACATCGGCGCGGGCGTGCGCGGGTACACGCTGGGCCAGCGCGTCTCGGCCGAGGGCCATATCGTCTGCGGCGTGTGCCGCAACTGCCGCGCGGGCAAGCAGCATCTGTGTCCGCACACGGTCGGTATCGGCGTGAACCGCAATGGCGCATTCGCCGAATACATCGCCATGCCGGCATCCAACCTGTGGCCGGTGCCGGATCAGATTCCGTCGGAACTGGCGGCGTTTTTCGATCCCTACGGCAACGCCGCACACTGCGCTCTCGAATTCGATCTGATCGGCGAGGACGTGCTGATCACCGGTGCCGGGCCGATCGGCATCATCGCGGTCGGCATCGCCAAGTGGGTCGGCGCGCGCAATGTGGTCGTCACCGACGTCAACGACTATCGCCTCAAGCTCGCCGCCGACATGGGCGCCACGCGCGTGGTCAACGTGTCCAAGCAATCGCTCAAGGACGTGATGGCCGATCTGCATATGGAAGGTTTCGATGTGGGCATGGAAATGTCCGGCAACCCGAAAGCCTTCAGCGACATGCTCGACTGCATGTATCACGGCGGCAAGATCGCGATGCTCGGCATCATGCCGAACGGCGCGGGTATCAATTGGGACAAGGTCATCTTCAAGGGCCTCGTTCTGCATGGCATCTACGGCCGGCGCATGTACGAGACCTGGTACAAGATGACGCAGATGCTGCTGACCGGATTTCCGCTGCAGAAGGTGCTCACGCATCAGATTCACATCGACGACTTCCAGAAAGGCTTCGACCTGATGGAAGCCGGCAACTGCGGCAAAGTCGTCTGTTCGTGGAATTGACGCCAGGATGGCGTCGTCCCGGAGCACAGGGACGTGCGTTGATCCGGAATCCAGCGCCTTAGCTCGATGCACTCACGTTCATCCACGATTCCATCGCAATCCGCATCATGGTCGGGATGCATTCGCCAACCTGGAAAACGCTCGGCTTCGTCACCCTAGTCCTCTCATGTGCGGGCGCGCGCGCGGACACGTGCGAGACGGGCTGCGCGCACGAACCCGAACCGTTGTTCCAGGCAGCGCAGCTCGCGCCGCCCGCGCTGCTCGACGGGCCGAACTACAAGGTGATTCCCGAGGTGCAGATTCGCGGCTTCATGGCGCATTTCATCATCGATACACCGTACGGTCCGCTGCACGCGGACAGCGTGCAGCTGCTCGGCATCCGCGTCGGCGAGATCCCGGCGATCGAAACGCTGGAGGATGCCAGCCACAAGGGCGCGTTCGCCCATGCGCTCGCCGAGCGCGGCAAGAAGACCGGCAACGCGATCATCAATGTCATCTCGCATCCTGTCGATTCGATCACCGGCCTGCCGATGGGTGTCGTGCGCTACTTCAAGAAGCAGATCGACTTGTGGTCGGGTCGCGCGCAAAGCGCGAGCGACCGCGCCGGTCGCAAGTTCGAGAACAAGGGCGATCCCTACCGCGCGCCCAAGGGACCGATGACCGCGGCGCGCGAGGTCGAGCACGGCCACAGCACGGTGAGCGTCGGCGATGTGTCGCAAACTGAGGAAACACAGACCGAGGTGACGAAAGACGTCGCCGGGCCTGTCCCAAGCGGCAGCGAGACCGCGCAGGACACCACCGCTTCGGCGGAAACGGTAGAACCTATCCCGCCGCCGGACGACGACAAGAAGAATCGCGCCTGGTACGCGCGCGCTGGCAGCGAAGTAGGTCGCGAAACCAAGCGCTATCTCAAGTACAACCAGGCGCGCAACGAAATCGCCAAGTATCTCGGCATCGATCCGAACACGTCGAACCCCTACGTCGTCGAACGACTCGACTCGCTCGCCTGGGCGGCGACCTGGGGCAACTTCTCGGCTGGCGAGGCGCTCGGCGCGATTGCCGGGCCGGCCGCCGAGGTCATCACCGACAGCGGACTCGTCAATCAATATGTGCTCACGCATACGCCCGAACAGATTCGCGAACGCAACGAGAAGAATCTCGCAGCGGTGTGCAGCGACGAATACGACATCCGCGTTTTTTCGCGGCGCGGAGGCTTCAACGGCACTCTGCGCACGCGCTTCACCGATTCGCTGGTCAAGCTGAAACCTGCTAGCGGCTGCAACGAACTGCTCGAGCTGGCGGCGACGACGCACGGCGAGGTCGAGGCGCGCTACCTCGTCGATGCGCTCGCCCTGATCGAGCGCCATGCGCCGAAGACGGCCGGCGGGAAGCTGCTGATCGCCGGCGCGGCGATCGCCTGGCTCACGCCCGACGGCAAACTGCTGCTACCGCTGCCGGTCGACTATCTGAGCTGGACTGCGGACATCGACGAATTTTTCAATTCGCGCGAATTCGTATGCAGCGACAAGACCGCACTGATCGGCGGCTACATCTCGCCGCTCGCGCTGCAGAAGCTCGGCGAGCGCGGCTGGCGCGTAACGGTGCGTACGCCGTATGCGGGTGCGCCGAGCTATGCGTCGGCGCTGGACCATCTCGCGCGCTGAGCGCTGACGGCGGGCGCAACAACTACGGTTTCGCCGCGGACGCCCAGGATTTTTCCAGCGCGTCGACATCCCACTCGCCGTAGCCTGCGCCGAACACCAGGAACTGGCGCGCCGCGCGATGCACCGCAGGGTCCACATTGGCGTCGCGCTCCAGCGCTTCGGCCGCCGTCGTGAAGACGGCCTGATCGCGGTCGCGCCTATTGTCCTTGTCCTGCCGCAGCCGCTGCAGCAGCGCAAGCTGTTCCAGCGGCGTGAACTGCACAACCTGCGCGGCCGCCTGCGCACGCAGCGCCGCGAGCACCTCCTCCTTCGTCTTCAGCGCCGGCTCTGGTTTGACGAAGCGGATGCGGCCGAACGTATCGGCATATTCGCCCTGATCGAGCCGCCAAGTCAGACGTTCGCCGCGCGCGAACGCCGCATCTTCTGGTGCCGTGGCGATCATGCGCGTGCTGCGCGAAACGTCGTCGAGCATGCCGCTCGCGATCGCTGCCCAGTTCCTGTTCGCGTGAGCGAGGAGTTCCGGCAACGCATCGCCCCACCACGGCAGCGCGAGCAGCGGCAGCAAAGTGAGCAGCCAGATCACGAGCGGCGATGGCTCGGTCGTGAAGAACAACTGCATGCCGAGACGCCAGACGAAGAGTCCGGGAATCGCCAGCAGGACGACCAGGATCGCGCCCGGCCAGCTCCATTGATGGCTGTCCTCGACCGTCTTCGCCGGCATCGCCGCCGCCGGATTTTTAGGGTCGTAGCGCAGCGGAAAAACCGGAACCGCCTTGGTCCAGCTCAGCACCGCGATGTCGATCGGCCACTCGAACTGCTCCTTCAGCGCGGCAAGCGCGGTCGTCGGTGGGGGCTTGCTCAGCATGAAGGTATCGCGCGGCGGATGCGTCGATATCCAGTCCAGGGCGGCCCGGCTCATGCGCAGTTCCTGCACTTCGAAACCGCTCGCGTCGCGCAGGAATGTGAACGGGACGCCCGGCTGCAGCATCTCACTCCAGTCTTGCAGCCGGAAATCGTCGTCGAAATTCAAGCGCATGCCGCAGAATGCGCGGCGCAACGGCGCAGCCCAATCGCCGGCGCTGTATTCGACGACCGCACAGCGCGTGATCCTGCTGGCGCGATCCCAATAAAGTTTGCCGGAAGGCAGGCTGGCCGGATCGAAATCGACCGCCGCCCAGCTTTCGACGATCTTGCCCGAGGCAGTCGCCGTGAAAGGCGCGTAGTGGCGCGCGTCGACCACGGGCTGTATCGCCATCTGCCAGGCGACACCGAGAAAAATGCCGCCGAACAGCAGCAGGAAGCCCGCGAACATGCCGATGACCGGCGCGGCCGCCATCATGCCGAAAGTGCCGAGCAGCCAGTTGCGCAGCGGATGAACCCGCGCGACCGCCGACGCGGAACCCACGGCTGCCTTGCGCTTTGGCACCTGCTCTGGGATCTGTTTACCCATCGCCGCCTCCCCACGACTGGCTTCATTGTAACGGGCGCCGCGCCGAGCGGCGAATTTGCTTGTGCCCGAGAATCACGGAGAATGCGCTCTTTCCCGCAGCAAGGGCACACCATGAATTACGCCGCGCGCGACCGCCTCACCCACGAGATCGCCTCGATCCGCGATCAGGGCCTGTACAAGACCGAACGCGTGATCGCGACGCCGCAGTCGGCGGCGATCAGGACGACGGACGGACGCGAAGTGCTCAACTTCTGCGCGAACAACTATCTGGGGCTCGCCGACAACCCCGAGATCATCCAGGCCGCGAAGGACGCGCTCGATACGCACGGCTTCGGCCTCGCCAGCGTGCGCTTCATCTGCGGCACGCAGGACCTGCACAAGCAGCTCGAAGCGGCGATCTCGAAATTCTTCGGCACCGACGACACGATTCTGTACACCTCGTGCTTCGACGCGAACGGCGGCCTGTTCGAGACGATTCTCGGCGAAGAGGACGTGGTCATCTCCGACGCGCTCAATCACGCGTCGATCATCGACGGCATCCGCCTGTGCAAGGCCGAGCGGCGCCGCTATGCGAACGGCGACATGGCCGAACTCGAAAAGCATCTCGCGGAGACGCAAGGCAAGCGCACACGCCTGATCGCGACCGACGGCGTATTTTCGATGGATGGCTATATCGCCAAGCTCGACGAGATCGTCGCGCTGAAGAAGAAGTACGACGCGATGCTCATGGTCGACGATTCGCACGCCACCGGCTTCGTCGGTCCGACCGGCCGCGGCTCGGCCGAACTGCATGGCGTGATGGGCGAGGTCGATGTGTTCACCTCGACGCTCGGCAAGGCGCTCGGCGGCGGCTCCGGCGGCTTCACCACGGGGCGTCGCGAAATCATCGACCTGCTGCGCCAGCGCTCGCGTCCGTACCTGTTCTCGAACACGCTGCCGCCGCCGCTGGTCGCCGCGTCGATCAAGGTGTTCGAGATGCTGTCATCGAGCAGCGCGCTGCGCGACAAGGTCAACGACAACGCGCTGTATTTCCGCAAACGCATGACCGAGGCGGGCTTCGACATCCGGCCCGGTTCGCATCCGATTGCGCCGGTGATGCTCTACGACGCGAAGCTCGCACAGCGGTTCGCGAGCGACCTGCTCGCGGAGGGCATCTACGTGATCGGCTTCTTCTTCCCGGTCGTGGCTCAGGGGCAGGCGCGCATCCGCACGCAGATGAGCGCCGCGCACTCGCACGCGCAGATCGACCGCGCGGTGCAGGCGTTCGTCAAAGTCGGGCGCAAGCTCGGCGTCGTTTCGCCGTGAATGCGCCCGCATGAGCGCGGCTTCGACCGCACAGTTCGGCGATTGGGTATTCGAGCGCAAAGGCGGCCTGTGCCGGCTGCGCAATAGCCAGGGTCTGGTGTTCGCAGCCTCGGCGTCGACCGCTGGCAGTGGCATCGCCGGTATCGATGCGCTCGGCGTGCCGGAAGCCGCGGCACCAGCGGAAGCGAGGAGCCAATGCATGCGCCTGCGCTTTCGCTCCGGTAGCTTTTTCCGCGCCGAACCGGAAGCACATCTTGCGTTGGGCGTCAGCGGCGCGTGGCGCAAGACCGATCCCTCGGGCGCCGCCGGGCGGATCGTTGGACGCGGCCTGATCATCGGCAATGTGTCCGGCGCGCCCGGCGGTTGCGCGGACGCGCCCGTAGTGCAGATCGAATCGTTTCGCAGCAACGGCAATGCGTTGTTTCCGGGCAGTTGCAGTCCACGCCTTGACGACGATATCTGGTATGCGCTCGAATTCAGCGCGAGCAAAGACGGAAGCATTGCCTATCGGCTGTACGACGGGTCCGACAAGCTGCTCGCCCAAGCCGGAGTTCAGGACACGACACCCGACATTCCGCCCGATCTCGGCGGCTGGTGGATATTGCACGCGTTCAGCGATCGCTACCTCGAACGCGATTGGACGTTCGAGATCCGCAATCTGCAATCAGGCTGGCGCTAATCAGCGACGGGACAATTCGCGGCGTATCAGCGGATGCTACGTGTAAGCCAACACCGTCGCGCGGCGCGCAATGCTTTCCGGCGGCCAGTATTTGCGGCTGTCGTAATATTCCGGCACGGCCGGCGTGTCCGCTGAAAGCACAACCCACGGCTGTTTGGTCGACGTGAAAATATGGATATCGGGCTTGAGCCGGAACGCCTCGTCAAGCGTGCCGACGCGAACGAAACGGATGGCATCGCCTGCCCCGGCATAGTTGCTCCACAATGCGATTCGGCACACCGGGCAACGCGATACCCGCTGCCCCTTGCCGCTGTTCGAGGGCGTGTTCACGACCTCGACTTCACCTTGCAGCAACATCAACCTGTGCGCTTCGATCAATGCATTGAGCGCGAACGAGGCTCCCGTTTCGCGCTGGCACCAGGTGCAATGACAGCAATGCACGAACATCGGCGCGGAGAGCATGCGATAACGCACCGCGCGGCAGGCGCAGCCGCCATCGAGTGAAAATGAAGTCTGCATGATCGACCTTGCGCGAAATGTGATTGGCGGTGACGGCACGTGATATACGGTGGCAAATCCCACGCAGCAGGATCTTGAGCAGGCCGATCGAGCGCTATTTGGCCGTGCGCAAAACGATCGATGTCAGCAATAGCAGCGCACCGAGCGCGGAAAAAACCCAGAAAAACGGCTTCCCTGTGTAGATCACACTGGCAACGCCAGTCACTGCATAGAGCACGCCGATTAGATCGCTCGGGAAAAAAATGCCCCGCTCGCCGCGACGCTCGCGCAACCACGTCCATACAACGATCGCGCCGAAGACCAGCATGCAGCCGCTACAGAAATGCCAAACCGCATTGATGATGAGGACGGTATGCGCGTCGAGCGTTGGAGTATTTGCGAATGCTTCAGCCAGATGCCTGGCGTTGGAGTCGTGGCCGAACGCGCCAAGGCCGATGGCAAGACCAGTCAGCAAGAATACGATTGACGCGATCTTGCTCGCCATTTGTTTGTACTCCGAATACCAGTGTGAAGTATCGCAATTGACGCTAGTGCCGCACCAGTGGCCATGTCAAGCAAGTTAACCCTGGCGCCCGTTTGCTCTACAGTTCGGCATGCTGACAACGATATGCGAGACCCATGTTCAGATACGCAATGGTTCGCCCGCCTTCCGCCAACTTTGCCGCAGGGCTCACCTGCGCCGATCTCGGCCAGCCCGATTTCGCCAGGGCGCTCGATCAGCACGCGCGCTACTGCGCCACCCTCGCACAATGTGGGCTGGCGCTCACCCACCTGCCATCCGATGCCGATTTCCCCGATTCCACTTTTGTCGAAGATACGGCGATCGTGACACAAAGATTTGCGATACTTACGCGGCCGGGCGCGGAATCGCGCGCGGGCGAAGTGGCGCGCATCGAGCCGACGCTGCGCGCCGTGTTCCAGCGCGTGCACGCGATCACCGCGCCGGGCACGCTCGATGGCGGCGATGTGTGCCAGGTCGGGAATCACTTCTTGATCGGCGTGTCGCAACGTACCAACGAAGACGGCGCGCGCCAACTCGGCCGAATTCTCGCGCAGGAAGGCTGCACTTCGACCGCGGTCGATATTCGCGGGCCCCGCGGCATGCTGCACCTCAAAAGCGGTGTTTCCCACCTCGGCGATGGCCGCATCGCGTTGCTCGATGCGCTCGCGCAACACGATGCCTTTCGCGGCTACGAGATCGTGCGCGTCATGCGCGGCGAGGGCTATGCCGCCAACCTGCTGCGCCTCAACGATCATCTCGTGATTGCCGCGGGTTTCCCGAAATTCGAGGCGAGCGTGCGCGCGTTGGGTTACGACGTGATTGCGCTCGACATGTCGGAGTTTCGCAAGATGGACGGCGCATTGACTTGTCTGTCGCTGCGATTCTGAGCAGTCGGCACCTTCATGACCGGAGTTTCGCGATCTCCTCGCTGAGCAGCGGCCGCCACTGCCCTTTTGCCAGATCGCCAAGCATCAGCGGTCCGATCGCCACACGGATCAGGCGCAGTACCTCGATGTCGAACGCCGCGAGCAGGCGGCGAATCTGCCGATTGCGGCCTTCGTCGAGAACCACTTCCAGCCACGAGTTCTTTGCGCCGCGACGCAATTCGCGCACCGACTTGGCGGACAGGAATTCGCCATCGGCTTCCGTGCCTGCGCGCAGCCGCTTGAACAGATTCGCATCGGGCAGTGCATCGATCTGCACGTGATAGGTCTTGTCGAGATGCGACGCGGGATCGGTGACACGCGCCGCCCACATGCTGTCGTTGGTAAACAGCAGCAGACCTTCGCTGGCCTTGTCCAGACGCCCGACCGGGGCGACCCACGGCAGAGCGGCGCTGCGCAAATTTCCATTTTGCAACAAGGTATACACGGTGTCGCGCCCGCGTTCGTCGCGCGCGGTGGTCGTCAATCCGCGTGGCTTGTTCAGTGCGATGTAGATTTTTTCGTGCGCCGAAGTTTCCAGGCCATCGACCGCGAGACGATCGTGTCCGGCATCGGTCGGCGATTCGGGATCGCGCACGATGCGTCCGTTTACGCTCACGCGCCCGGCACGCACCAGAGCCTGCGCCTGTGTGCGCGAACACACGCCGAGTTTGCTTAACACACGCGCAAGACCGTGACATTGGATGCTTGCGCGCGGCGAACCTGGCCTTGCAATCATGTATCCGCCAAAGAAAAAGCCCGGCTTGCGCCGGGCTTTTTCGCATTGCTTCGCATCACCGGATCGATCAGTTCTCGACCTTGAGTTCGGTACGGCGGTTGCGCTGACGGCCTTCCGCGGTATCGTTGGTGTCGATCGGGTTGGTCTTGCCGAAACCTTTCGGACCATCCATACGGCTGGCCTCCACGCCATGCGCTGTCAGGTAGTCGTACACACCCGAGGCGCGACGCTCCGACAGCTTCTGGTTGTAGGCGTCGGTACCGATGCTGTCGGTGTAACCGTCGACCTCGACGTGCACATTCGGATAGCGCTTCAGCGTATCCACGGCTTCGTCGAGAATCTGCACGGAGGCAGCGGTCGGCGCCTTCAACGACGGGATCAGCTTTTCGCCCGGACGCGGATGGTCGAACTTGAACTCGACACCCTTCAGGTCGATGACGACCTTCTGTTGTGCCGCTTCCGGCGACAACGCAGGCGACGCGGACGCCGGCGGCGGCGGCGCGGCAGCAGCCGGAGCAGCGGCCGGAGCAGCGGCCGGAGCGGCGGCACCACCGAAGCTGTAGGTCAGTCCGACGGTGACGAGACCGTCGGTGAAGCCACTCGTGGGCTTGAAGCCATACGCCGCGGCCGGATTGAGCGGACCGCCATGGGAGTCGTACATCGAGTTGAGCGAGTTGTTGTCGTGATCGTAACGCGCCGCGATTTCACCACGGAACGCGAGCCGGTCGGACAGGCTGTACTGCACACCGACGCCGATGAGGGCCATCGGATCCCAGCCACCGTCGGCAGCATTGAAATACTGCTGTTCGATAAAGCCCGAGTACGCCTTGTGGCGCATCGCACCGAGCGCGCCGACCAAGTACGGACGCCAGCCCGCACCGATATCGCCGAAGAACCAGCGACCGGCCACATCGAGCTGCACGCTTTCCCACTGGTGGCCTGCGCGCGGCGAAGAATTCTTGAAGTCGGCATTGTTGATGCCGTATTCGAAATCGACGGCGAAGTTCGGGTTCACCCAAACGCCAGCGCCGATGCCGCCAAAGCCGGAGACTTTGGTTGTGCGCGAGCTGTCCGGAACCACGGCGCCAAGGCGCGGCGCGATATACCAGCTGCCGTCCTGGGCTTGCGCCGTTCCAACTGCGCCGACACCGCCCAGGGCAAGGGCAATGACAGCGAACAAGGTATTACGTTTCATCGGAGTCTCCTTTTGCTTGGTTTTCTTCGGGCGACCGCTAACCCCTTGCGGCACGCAACTAATCATCACTCCACACCACATTACGAGGCGTGCTTCGCGTTAATAAAGCGTTAGTCAGCGGCAACGCGAGCTTCCCCATCTTAGCAAAATCAGTCGATTACCTCCAGCCCGAACCTTGAGCATTCAGAATCGAGTCAGGCAGAAGCCCGCTATCGGCAACCATCTCCATCAAGCGTATTGTTTCCATTCGTTATTTTTTTATCTGCGCGCGGCAGATGCGAACTCGCTGCCGGGACAAACACCGGCGCCACACCGTGGTGATTGCCGCAAACGGATTCATGGCGCGCAGAATTTGCGACTTGCTCGTCATGCCATCACTCGAGCTACCCGGACTCGCGATCAATTACCGCTACCCGGAAAATCCGGCGATAAGCGAAAAACAAACAGCCGAATGGTCGCAATGTTTGCAATACTTGCCTTCCGCTGCGTTTGCGCGGGCTCCCGCGCTTGTGCGCACCGTTGAATAAAAAAAGGGGAATCCTTGTGATCAGCATTGCAAAGGCCGCCGCCGAACCGCGCACCGAACTGACTCTGCGCAGCCTCGTACTGGGCGTCGTCATTACGCTGTTGTTCACTGCGGCGAACGTGTTCTTCGGCCTCAAGGCCGGTTTGACGTTTGCGACTTCGATCCCGGCTGCGGTCATTTCGATGGCGCTGCTGCGCGGCTTCAAGGACTCGACCATCCAGGAAAACAATATCGTGCAGACGGTCGCCTCGGCCGCGGGCACCTTGTCGTCGATCATCTTCGTATTGCCTGGCCTGGTCATCATCGGCTGGTGGACCGGATTTCCCTACTGGGAGTCCTTCCTGATCTGCGCGCTCGGCGGCATTCTCGGCGTGATGTATTCGATTCCATTGCGCCGCGCGCTGGTGACCAATTCGGATCTGCCGTACCCCGAGGGCGTGGCCTGCGCCGAGGTGCTGCGCGTCGGCAGCCCCGGCGAAGGCGCGACGCAGTCGGGCATCGACGCAAGTCGCGCGGGCCTGCTCGCGGTGATCTGGGGCGCCGTCGTCGCAGCGACATTCGCCGTAATCGTAGCGACGCGCGTCTTCGCCAGCGACGTCGCGCATTACTTCCGCTTCGGCGGCGAAAAAGGTGCGGTGAGCGGCTTCGATTTCAATCTGTCGATGGCGCTGTTCGCGGTTGGACATCTGGTCGGCCTGTGGGTCGGCATCGCGATGCTGCTCGGTGCCGCGATCGGCTGGATCTGGGGAGTGCCGCATTATTCCGCGCTCGCCGCAACGGCAGGCGACGCGGCGCAAATCGCGCAGGCGACATGGAGTCACCAGGTGCGTTTCGTCGGCGCCGGCACGATTGCGGTCGCGGCGATCTGGACCTTGCTCAAGCTCGTCAAGCCGGTTACCAGCGGTCTCGCCTCGGCGATGGCCGCCTCGCGCATGCGCAAGGCCGGCCAGGGCGCCGCGTTGCCGCGCGTCGAGCAGGATATTCCGATCGGTCTGGTCGGCGTGATGTCGCTGATCTGCTTCGTGCCGATCGCCGCCCTGCTCGGCCATTTCGCGACCGCAAGCGGCCTTGGCGATCATATGTGGCTGCTGATCGTCGGCGGTCTGATCTACTGTGTCGTGATGAGCTTCTTCGTCTCGGCGGTATGCGGCTACATGGCCGGACTGATCGGCTCGTCGAACAGCCCGCTTTCGGGCATCGGCATCCTCGTGGTGATCGGCGCGGCATTGCTGCTGGTGTTCGGCGTCAAACCGCTGCTCGCGCCCGGTCACGAGAGTGGTCTGGTCGCATTCGCCCTGTTCGTCACGGCGGTGGTATTCACGGTGGCGGCGATCGCCAACAACAACTTGCAGGATTTGAAGACCGGCCAGCTGGTCGACGCCACACCGGCCAAGCAGCAGTGGGCGTTGCTGGTCGGCGTCATTGCCGGCGCAGCAGTCATTCCGCCGATTCTCGACCTGCTCAATCACGCCTACGGATTCGCCGGTGCTCCGGGCGCCGTGCCCGGCCGCGCGCTCGCAGCGCCGCAGGCGGGGCTGATCTCGGCATTGGCGCAAGGCGTGATCCAGAACAATATCGACTGGAGCCTGATCGAAATCGGCGCGCTGATCGGCGCCGCACTGATCGTGCTCGACATCGCCCTGCGACGCGTGACGAAGTCGGCGCATTGCTCGCCGCTCGCGGTGGGGCTGGGAATCTATTTGCCCACGTCCGCCACCTTGATGGTCGTGCTCGGCGCGATCGCCGGCTGGTACTACGACCGGCGGGCAGAGCGCACGGCGAGGCCTGAAGCGGCAAAGCAACTCGGCATCCTGCTTGCCTCGGGAATGATCGTCGGCGAGGGCCTGATCGGCGTGGCGATTGCGGCCGTCGTTGCATTCTCCGGCAAGGATTTCCCGCTTGCCCTGGTCGGCGACAAGTTTGCCGGCAGTGCCGCGTTGTGGATCGGCGGCATCGCGTTCGTGGTTGTGGTCGTCGGCTTGTATCGCTGGATCGAGGGGCTCTCGCGCCCGACCACTTGATTCACTCAGCTGCGCAGCAATCTCAAACTCCGAGACACCGTGCGAGCAGTGTTCGTTGCGGATAGATGGTGGATTGGTTGATGGCGCTTGAAAATTTCCATCCTGCGGTCGCCGCGTGGTTCCGCGAGACGTTTGCTGCGCCCACGCCCGCGCAGATGCGCGCCTGGCCCGCGATTCAATCGGGCCGGCATGCGCTGATCGCCGCACCGACCGGATCCGGCAAGACCCTGGCCGCATTCATGGCCGCAATCGACGACCTGGTACGACGCGGTGTTGAAGGCACGCTGACCGACGCAACCGCAGTCGTCTACGTGTCTCCGCTCAAGGCCTTGTCGAACGACGTGCGCATCAACCTGCAGGCGCCGCTCGCAGGCATTCGCGCACAATTGGAAAAGTATAATTATGCGGACGTGGAAATCCGCAGCTTCGTGCGCACCGGCGACACGCCACAGGCCGAGCGCACGCAGATGCGCAAGCGCGCGCCGCATATCGTCGTCACCACGCCGGAATCGCTGTATATCCTGCTCGGCTCGGAATCGGGCCGCGCGATGCTCGCCACGACGCGGACCGTGATCGTCGATGAAATCCATGCGCTGGCGCCGTCCAAGCGCGGTGCACATCTTGCACTTTCGTTGGAGCGGCTCGAAGCGCTGTGCGGGCGCCGGCTGACGCGGATCGGCTTGTCGGCGACGCAAAAACCGATCGGCGAAGTGGCGAAGTTTCTTGTGGGCGCTTCCTCAGCCCTCTCCCCTGACAGCTTCACCGTCGGGGGAGAGGGTTGGGTGAGGGGTGAGGCGGGATTTGACGCGAGCTGCGTTGAAGCGCAGCTTGCGCCGCCGAACGCCCGGCCAGGGATGGCCGGGCCGGTTGCCACACCATGGATGGTTGCGAGCAAAAGCGCCCGCTCACCCCAGCCCTCTCCCCCGACAGCGGAGCCGTCGGAGGAGAGGGAGCCGGCTGGCTGCGACCTCATCGACGTCGGCTACGCGCGCGCGCGCGACCTTGCGCTCGAACTGCCGCCCGCGCCGTTGTCGGCAGTGATGTCCGGCGATGTCTGGCAACTGGTCTACGCGCGTCTTGCCGAACTGATCCAGGCGCATCGCACGACTCTCGTTTTCGTCAACACGCGACGTATGGCCGAAAGGCTGGCGCGGCATCTGTCCGAACTGCTCGGCAAGGACGCGGTGACCTCGCACCACGGCAGCCTCGCGCGCGAGCAACGCCTCGCTGCCGAGCAGCGCCTCAAGCGCGGCGAATTGAAGGCGCTGGTCGCAACCGCGTCGCTCGAACTCGGCATCGATATCGGTGACGTCGACCTGGTCTGCCAGATTGCCTCGCCGCGTTCGATCTCGACCTTCCTGCAACGCGTCGGCCGCGCCAACCACTCGGTCGATGGCTTGCCCAAGGGCCGGCTGTTTCCGTTGTCGCGCGACGATCTGGTCGAATGCGCGGCCCTGCTCGACGCGGTGCGCCGCGGCGAGCTCGATACGCTGCACGTAGAGCGCGACACGCTCGATGTGCTCGCACAACAGATCGTCGCCGAAGTCGCCTGCCGCGAGTGGAACGAACAGGAGTTGTTCGAACTGATTCGTCGCGCGGAGCCATTCGCTGATCTTCCAGTCGAGACGTTCCGCGAGATCCTGCGCATGCTCGCCGAGGGCTACTCGACGCGGCGCGGCCCGCGTTCGGCGTATCTGCATCGCGACGCGGTCAATGGCGTACTGCGTGCGCGCCGTGGTGCGCGGCTGACCGCGATCACCTCGGGCGGCGCGATCCCCGACACCGCCGATTACGAGGTCGTGCTCGAACCTGCGGCACAAAAAATCGGCACGGTGCACGAGGATTTCGCAGTCGAGAGCATGGCCGGCGACATTTTCCAGCTTGGCAACACGGCATATCGCGTGTTGCGCGTCGAGCGTGGCAAATTGCGCGTCGAGGACGCACAGGGCCTGCCACCGACGATTCCATTCTGGCTCGGCGAGGCGCCAGGTCGCAGCGACGAGTTGTCGTTCGCCGTGTCGCGTCTGCGCGCAGAAATTTCCGCGCGACTGTCGCCTGCAACCTTCTCCCCTGACAGTTCCAGCGTCGGGGAAGAGGGTTGGGAGAGGCGGCGCCTCATGCCTCCCGGCACAACCGACCGGGAGCAAGATCGACAGCCCCCCTCACCCCACGCTCTCCCGCAAGCGATAAAACCGCTTGTAGGAGAGGGATCGTCTGCGCGCAATGGCATGGTTGATTTCCGAGGTCGGTATCAACGAATCCGCCGCGCGCCAGATCGTCGACTATCTCGGTGCGACGAAGGCCGCGCTCGGCCTGTTGCCGACGCAGACGCAGCTCGCGATGGAACGCTTCTTCGACGAATCGGGCGGCACGCAACTGGTGATCCATTCGCCGTTCGGCAGCCGCATGAATCGCGCCTGGGGCCTGGCCCTGCGCAAGCGCTTCTGCCGCACCTTCAACTTCGAGCTGCAGGCGGCGGCGACCGAGGACGCGATCATGTTGTCGCTGTCGACCAGCCACAGCTTTCCACTCGACGAGGTTGCGCGCTACCTGCACTCGAACACGGCCGAGCAGGTGCTGATTCAAGCGCTGCTCGATGCGCCGATGTTCGGCCTGCGCTGGCGCTGGAATGCGGTGACCGCGCTGGCGCTGCCGCGCTTCGTCGGCGGCGCCAGGGTGCCGCCACAGTTGCAACGCATGAAGTCCGAGGATCTGCTGGCGACCGTGTTTCCCGACCAGGTCGCCTGTCAGGAGAACATCGTCGGCGAGCGCCAGATTCCCGATCATCCGCTGGTCGCGCAAACCCTGCACGATTGCCTGCACCAGGCGATGGATGTCGATGCGTTGCTGCGTCTGCTGAAAAAGCTCGAAAGTGGAGAAATCCACATTGTCGCAAGCGACCTGACCGCACCCTCGCCGCTCGCCGCGGAAATCCTCAATGCGCGGCCATATGCGTTCCTCGACGACGCGCCGCTCGAGGAACGCCGTACCCAGGCCGTGCAGAACCGGCGCTGGGGCGATATCGAAAGTACCGACGATTTCGGCAAGCTCGATAGCGAAGCGATCGACGCGGTGCGCGAGGAAGCCTGGCCCGAGGCGCGCAATGCCGACGAATTGCACGAGGCCTTGATGGGTCTGGGGTTTGTCATGCAAGAGGAAATGCGAGCCCATCCGCTTTGGCGTGAAATGTTCGAACAGTTGATTTCACAGCGGCGTGCAACCCGATTCCAGTTGTCACCTCTCCCACCGGGAGAGGTCGGCGCGCGCCGCGCGACGGGTGAGGGAGAAGCGCCGCAATTTGCCGCGCCTTCTCAACCTGCAAATGCTTTTCCTCATCCGCCCTTCGAGCACCTTCTCCCGGTGGGAGAATGGAAAAGCATCTGCATTCCTGCCGAACGCCTTCCACAATTCGCAGCGATTTTTTCCGAGCCGCGTTGCGAACCCGCAATCAACGCACCCGAGGAATACAGTGCAATCGAATGGACTCGCGAGGACGCTCTCGTCGAGATCGTGCGCGCGCGCCTGACCGGGCTCGGCCCGACTCGCGCAACGGATATCGCGGCCACGTTGAATCTGCCACCAGCCGACATCGACTTGGCGCTGAGCAAGCTGGAAAGCGAAGGCTTCGTCATGCAGGGGCGCTTCACTCCCGCTCTTGGGAAAAGTCCGGCCACGGATGGCCGGGTTCTTGCCGGCGAATCGGCGTCGAGTACCGAATGGTGCGAGCGCCATCTGCTCGCGCGCATCCATCGCTACACGGTCAAGCGCCTGCGCCGCGAGATCGAGCCGGTCGAACCACGCGATTTCATGCGCTTCCTGTTCGAGTGGCAGCGCGTCGCGCCCGGCGCGCAGGTGAATGGGCCCGACGCGCTGGCCGGCGTGCTCGCGCAACTGGAAGGTTTCGAGGCACCGGCAGCCGCCTGGGAAAGCGAGATTCTTCCTGCGCGCGTATCGGGCTATGAAATTTCCTGGCTCGACGATCTGTGCCTGGCCGGACGCATCGTATGGACGCGTCTGCGTGCGCCGGCAGCTCGCGCCGACGATGCGGACCCCGCGCGTCCGCGCACCAGCGCCGGCCCGGTGCGCGCCACGCCAATCGTGCTGCTGCAGCGGCGCAATATCGGTGCATGGACGCAGCTCGGCAGCAACGTGCAGAACGCCGCGCCGTCGCTGTCCTCGCGCGCACAAGCCGTGGCCGATCATCTGCGCGAACACGGCGCCTCGTTTTTCGACGAGCTTGCCGGCAGCACGCGCCTGCTGCATACCGAGCTTGAGGATGCGCTCGCCGAACTGGTTGCGATGGGCATGATCAATTCCGACAGTTTCGCCGGCCTGCGCGCGCTGCTCGTGCCGTCGTCGCGCCGCCCCTCGCCGCATCGCCGGCGCGGACGCCGCACCGCCCTGCTCGGCATCGCCGACGCGGGACGCTGGGCGCTGTTGCGCCGTGCCGCGCCTGCGCCGGACATCAAAAAGCAGCAAAGTATAGATGTGGAAATTGTCGAACAGATCGCGCGCACCCTGCTCAAGCGTTATGGCGTGATCTGCTGGCGCCTGCTCGCGCGTGAGGCGCAATGGCTGCCGCCGTGGCGCGAGTTGCTGCGCGTCTGCCATCGCCTCGAAGCGCGCGGCGAAATCCGCGGCGGCCGCTTCATCGCCGGAATTTCCGGCGAGCAATTCGCCCTGCCCGAAGCGATCGCGCCGTTGCGCGGCGTCCGTCAGAAAGCGCACGACGGCACGCTGGTCAGCGTCTGCGGCGCCGATCCGCTCAACCTCGTCGGCCATATCGTTGCCGGCGCGAAACTGCCGAATCTCGCCGGCGCACGCGTGCTCTATCGCGATGGCGTGCCGATCGCAACTCTTGCGGCTGGCGAATTCGCCGCACTCGAAACGATGGACGAAGCGGCGCAATGGACGGCGCGCAAGCGCCTGTTGAGTACCGAACCAGAACCGGTTGCGCTGAGCATTGAATGGGCCACGTGGAAATCCGCTTGTAATCCCCGCCGCTAGCGCGTGACAATGCTGCGCACACACAAGGGGCACGCGGTGGCAAGCACGCCGGTCAACGGAATGCCGAAACAAACGGTCATTACCGCTCCCTCCTTTACGCTTCGATCAGCCCGTTCCTTACCGCGATCAAGGTCAATTCGGCCTGATTGCCGGCGCCGAGCTTCTGCTTGATGTTGTATAAATGTGTACCGACGGTGTTCGGCGACAGCGAGAGGATTTCGGCGATGCGCTGCACGGACTGGCCGCGCGCGAGCTGGATGAACACGGCGAATTCGCGTTCGGACAGCGCTTCGACCGAATTGGCGCCGCCGCCCAGATCGTGCATGGCGAGTTTGCGTGCGATTTCGGCGTCGAGATAGATGCGCCCGGCGGCGACGGCGCGCACGGCGTCGAGCAGTTCGTCGGGCGCGCTGCGTTTGGACAGATAACCCAGCGCACCGGCTTTGAGCACGCGTCGCGGATGCGCGGTGTCCTCGTGCGCGGACAACACGAGCACGCGCGCCGACTTGTCGCGCGCGATCAGGCGGCGCACCGCTTCGATGCCGCCCATGCCGGGCATCGACAGATCCATGACCGCGACGTCGGGGCGGATTTCCGCGAATTGCTGGTAGGCCGCCTCGCCGCTGTCGGCCTCGCCGACAACTTCGATATCGGGACTGACGCCGAGCAGCATGCGGAAACCGACGCGCACGACAGCGTGATCGTCGATCAGCATCACGCGGATTTTTTTGTCTTTGTCCATTATTGCAAAGGTATACTCGCGCTCACGCGCACGCCGCCGCCGCTGCGGTTGGCGACGTCCACCGCGCCGCCGAGCGCACGCGCGCGGTCGGCCATGCCGCGCAGGCCGTAGTGACCGGGCCGTTGCCAGTCCGCCGGCAGGCCGCGGCCATCGTCGTCGATATCGAGGTGCAGGATGCCGCCTTGCGCGCGCAGCGAAATTTCGATGCGCCGCGCCTGCGCATGACGCAGCGCATTGGTGACCGCCTCCTGCAGAATGCGGTAGATCGCCAGCGTGACCGTGGTGCCCAGCGACTCGGGCAGCTCGCCCATGTCGAGCCTGAATTCGATCTGCGCATGCAGGCGCCGCCATTCGTCCACGCGTTCGCCGACGCTGTCGGCAAGGCCGAGGCTGTCGAGGGTGAGCGGATGCAGGCGCGGAATCATGTCCTGCATCGCCGCGTACAGTCCGCTCGCAGTATCGACGATGAGTTGCGCGGTCTGTTTCGCGGATTCGTCGCAGCCCTGCTCGCGCCGCGTGAGGGACAGCGCCAGACTCTTGATCGCGGTGACGCTCTGCCCGGTTTCGTCGTGCAGCTCGCGTGCGATTTCGCCGCGTTCGTCCTCGATGCGCGTCTGCACCAGATCGGCGAGTTCGCGATTCTGCTGCAGGCGCAGTTCGGCCTCGAGCGCTTGCTGGCGTGCACTCAGATTTTCCTCGATCGTCTGCGCCATGCGATTGAATGCGCGGCCGATCGCCCCGGCTTCGGCGCCGGCGAATGCGGGCAGGCGCGTGTGGTAGGCGCCACGCTGAAGTTCGTCGAGTCCGCCGGCGATCGCGGAAAACGGTCGCGTCGCGCGCCGCACCAGCGCGAATACCAGCAGATTGCCGAGCAGCATCGCCAGCGCGCCGAATTGCAGCAGGCGCACGGCGTCGTCCCAGCCGTCGAGGATCGCGCGGCTCGGATCGGCGTTGACTTCGAGCACGCCGTCGAAGGTGTCGAAGCGCTGGCGCATCGGCTGCGGCGCGACCAGCGCGGCGTACCACGCCGGCGCGTAGCGGCCGGCCTTGTACACCGGCGGCGGCGAGGTGTAGACGATGGTTCCGTGCTCATCGCGCAGGGTGATGTCGGTCGCGCGCACGCGGCCGAGGTGAATCAGAAAATCGACAAGAACCGGCCGGCTGGTATCGGAGTAGACGAGCACGAAATTCGCCAGCAGCTGGGTAGCGACGCGATTGCCGGCCTCGATTTCCTCGCGCACGCTGTTGCGCGTGTCCTTGATCTGGAACGCGAACAGCACGCCGATGAAGATCGCGATCAGGCTGGCGATCAGCAGATTGATCTGCAGGCGCAGGCTCATGCGCGCGTTCCTGCGGCGTACGGCCATTGTGTGAAATCCCGCTGCTGCGCAAAGCAATCGACCGCTTCGCGCAGCAAGCGCTGCGACACCGGATGATACGGATCGTGCCCGGCGCCATCGGCCCAGGCCAGACGGCTGCCGGCACAGGCGCGATGCACGCGCCAGGCATTGAGCGGGCGGCAGACGAAATCCAGCGTGCCGTGCACGATCGCCACCGGGATGCCGCGCAGGCTTGCCGCCGCGCGCAGCACCGCAGCCTCGCCGAGAAAACACCGGCGCGCAAGATAGTGCGCCTGAATTGTATACTTTGCGCGCAACGCATCGGCGGCTGAATCGGCGGACGCCGTCGCGCGCAATGCAACGCCGGGGCTGCTCAAGGCCGATTCGTAACGCTGCCATTCCAGGGCGAGGCGCGACTGCTTGAGCACATCGCCGGATTGAAAACTGCGGTCCAGCCAGGTCGGCACACTGCGCCGCCAGCGCGGCGGAATCTGCTCGATGAAACGCAGATGCGCCTCGGGCAGCAGCGCCGCCGCGCCGTGAAAGAACCAGTCGAGATCGGCCTTGCCGGTCAGAAAAACTCCGCGCAGCACCATGCCGGCGATGCGTTCGGGATGGCGCGCGGCATAAGCGAGCGCGAGCGCGGCGCCCCATGAGCCGCCGAACACCAGCCAGCGTTCGATCGCGAGATGCCTGCGCAGGCGCTCGATATCGTCGATCAGCGCCGCCGTGTGATTGTGCGCCGTCGCGCCGCGAGGTTCGCTGCGTCCGCAACCGCGCTGATCGAATTGCACGACGCGGAATTTCCCGCCGTCGAAGAACTCGCGCTGACGCGGGCTGCTGCCCGAACCCGGTCCGCCGTGCAGCAGCAATACGGCGATGCCGTCCGCCGCACCGGCCTGTTCGTAATACAGCCGATGATTATGTTCGAGCGCGAGAGTATTCGCGTCGAAGGTCGCAGGCAACGGCCATGCAGCGGTCTGGTCTTGCATCCGCGAAATGCTAACCGATCCGCCGCGTGAAGTCCGTTGCCCATCCTTTCGCGCGTGCGCCGCGATCGGCGAGTAAGTATCCCTCGGCAGAGCTGGGGGCTTCAGTTGCGTGAGCTTGCCGACTTGCATGACGCAACCCGGCGCATGAGTCAGAATGGCCGCATGCCGGTCATGCCACTTTTCGATCGCGTACTCAGACTCAGCGCATTTGACGGCGACTCGCGCGCGGCATTGCTTGCCTTGCACGCCTATTTTGCGCTCGACTTCCCGGATTGCTCGCTGGCCCTGCTGCTGGTGCACGGCCAGGGCCAGGGGCGTTGTCGTCTGGCCGGATTGATCGGTGCGGACGGCACCGAACACATGGCCAACGTGAACCCGCTCGGCGAGCATGGCGAGTTGCCACCGTTCGACGACGCACTCGCCGTGCGCCTGGTCGATGCGACACACGCGCATGTCCTCGCGGTCGCACCGGCCGAACGCAGCCTGCCGCTGGCGCAGGCATTGTTCGCGCCGGCCAGCGTGCTCGCGGTGCCCGTCGCCAATGAAGGACGCCTGAGCCACTGGCTCGTCTTCGGCAGCACGCTCGCGCAGCGTTTCGCACAGGTCGACCGCGACCGCCTGCTGCTGCATGTGAACCTGGCCGCGAGCCTGATCGTGCGTCCGATCGCCCTGCGCGAACTGACCGCCGAAACGCGCCGCCAGCAGCACCAAATCGAGGGCCTGGCCGATATCCAGAAACTGCTGCTGCCGGACAATCCGCAAATCGCAGGACTCGAGTATGCGGTGCACTGGCAACCCGCCGAAACGGCGGCTGGCGACTACTACGAGATGAGCAATCTCACCGAGTTCGCACCGCCGGATTTCGTGGGCAACGATCGGGATATCTGGGGCGTCATCATCGCAGACGTCTCCGGCCATGGGGTGGCGGCCGCGGCCGAAGCGGTGCAATTCGATGCGATCCTGCGTACCTACAAAGCCGACGACAGTGGCGTGCCGCCGGCCGCGGCCATCTCGTACGCGAACCGGCATTTTTTTTCACGCCGCAACCGCGGTCACTTCATGACCGTGTTCGCGCTGATCTACCGGCCGGATACGCGCGCCCTGAGCTACCTGAGCGCGGGCCATCTGCCGCTGCTGCTCCGACGCGGGACGACCACTCGGCTGCTTGGCGAAAGCGACCAGATTCCGCTCGGAGTTCTGCGCGACTACGAGTACCAGAACAATGTATACGATGTGGAACCCGGCGACATCCTGATTCTGTATACCGACGGCATCGTCGAGGCGCGCGATGCGCAAGGGCGCGAATTCGGCATCGACCGCCTGCGCGAGCTGGCCACGGATGGCCCGGCCGAATCGCCGCAAGCTCTGTGCGACATGCTGGTCGCCGCCGTGCACGCACACCAGGGCGGCGCACTCGGCCATGACGATCAAACGCTGCTGGTGTTGCGCATCGCGCACTAGCTGGAACTACGGCGACGCAAGAGCTGTCTGCGTGCGCCGCGTTTTGCGCGGGTTGCAGGCGTCAGCCGGCCGCAGGCGTGGTTTTTTTCGGAGTCGCGGGATTCGGCGGCGCATTTTTCGGGTTTGCGCTTACGCTGGCGATCTTGACGATGCTGGGTTTGTCCCAGGTGCCGGTCACCTTGTACTCGATCCGCGTGACCGCATTGATCTGCTTCTTGAACACGGTCTGCAGCACCGCACCGGCGGCCGCGCCGACCGGCCCGCCGACCAGCGCGCCGCCGACCAGCAACGAGCCGCCGACATGCGGGGTGACTTCGACGATCTGATCCCAGTCGTGCGTTTTCAGGCCCATGCTGCCTTGCAGACGCATGTCCGCGGTCGGACTCTTGACGTCCAGATCGTCGGTGTAGGCATAGCCGTCGGTCAGGGTGAACGTGCCGACGATCGAATCGAAACTGTAGCCTTTCTTGAACAGGTCGCCGAAGTCGAACGCGAGCCGGCGCGGTATCGCCGCGAGATTGAACAGACCGCCGATGCGCCCCGCGCCGATCTCGACATCGGGAATGCGTCCCGCGGCGATATTCACCTTGAGCGCACCGCCGTTGACCCTGGCGAGGGCAAAGGACGACGGCGGCCCGGCCCAGCTCGCGTCGATGTGCGCAACGATCTTGCCGCCGTCGATCAGACCCGGACTGCCGAGCGCGTCGAGCATATGACCCAGGTTCTGTGCGGACAGATCGATGCCGAAAGTCGAACGGTGATAACCGTTGCGGCGCGTCCAGTCGCCGTGCGCGCGCATGTCGATATCGCGCGAATGCGTGCTCAGCTGATCGAAGCGCATGCCGTCGGCGATCGGCACGCTTTCAATCGTCGCTTCGCCGTAGTTGGCCTTGCCCATACGGAAATCGCCGATGTGGATATGCAGTGGCGGAATCGCCGCGGGATTCAACGGCGATTTCGCTTCGTCGGGCAACGGCGCCCCCGGCACCGGCTCCGGTGCCTCGGGCCAGTAAAGTCGCTGCAGATCCGCCTTGATGCCGCGCTGCTGCAGATCCTTGCGCGGGATGTTCAGACTTCCGTCGATATTCGCGCCGTCGAATGCAACCTCGGTGGTGTCGGGGTGCGCGGTCAGCCTGATATCGCCTGCGCCGAACGAACGATCCCATGCCTGCACCGATGGCGTGTGCAGATCGATGCGCTCGAGTACGCCCTGGTTGCTGCCGTCGCCGTTGCTGGCGAAGTCCATCCAGCCGGAGACATCGACCTGACTCGCGGCGCCGGCGACGACCATTCCCGTTTTGGGCAAGGCTGTCTTTGCTTCGCCGCCGAACTGCACATTTGCGGCGAACGGCGTGGTCAATGCCGGCAGGCGTCCGCGCATCGTCAGGATATCGCCGAGGCGCAGATTGAAATCGGCGCCGATGAACGGCAGGCTCAAGATCAGCTTCAGCGGCAGCGAAGCGTCGGCCGATTTGCTCAGCGGCAGCGGCAGATCGATGCGCACGCCGCGCAGATCCGAGGTCAGAGTCAGACGCTGAGCGCCGTCCTTGCCGTCGCCCGCATCCTGATCGGCGCTGAACAACGCGGTCCAGTTCGCATCGCCTGATGTATACTTTTTGTATTCGTTCAGCGCCGGCGCATAGTCGAGCACGTCGCCGACCGGCAGGCGCGTGTCGACCTTGGCCTCGACCGCATGCTGCGCATCGGCCGCATAGCTGCCGACCGCGAGCGAAAATTTCGCCGGCTTGCCGTGAAACGTGGTCGCCAGCTGATCGGCGGAGAAACCGCTGCGATTGAAACGCACGGGGCCATTCGCGTTGTCGAAATGCAGCGCGTACTTGTCGTCGCTCAGATCCGCATTCTCGAGCTGCGCTTTGCCGTCGAGGGTGAAGCTCTCGATCGGATTCATCGGCGCATGCAGGCTGAAATCGAAGCTGCCACGCCCGCCGACGTCGACGCCCTGCAGGGCATCGGAATACCTGGCGCCCAGCGGCGTGGCCTTGATGAAGCCGAGCAGGTCGTGCCCGGCACCCTGCCCGTCGAGGTTGATGTCGAGCGTGCCTTCGCCGTAGTCGGTGATATCGACGCTGGCCTTGTTGATCTTGTTGCCTTGCGTGCTGCCCGCATCGACGTCGATGTGCAGGCCGGTGTTGACAAAGTCCGCCATGGCGTGGCCGTGCTCGACGGCCGGCCAGTCGGCCAGGTACTTGAGACGAAAGTCGTCGACTTCGGCCACTGCCTCGAAGCGGCCGGAGTTGTCGCGGAACGGCCAGTCGGCGAGATTGCCGCGGAACACGGCGCGACCGTTGAGCACACGCCCGCCAGCGAGACCGCGGTCGAGCCAGGTGACCGCGCCGGGCGACATGATGTTGATCGGCCAGAACAAGTGCGAAGCGGGCACATCGGCGTGAGTCAGCAGGTTGTACAGATCGAGCGTCGGTCGCGCGCCGTTGTCGGCAATCTCCGCCGCACCGCGCAATTGGCCGCCGTAGGTCTTGCCCGCGTTCACGCCCTCGTACGCGAGCGCGTCGGTTTCCACACGCCATGCCGCATCCCTGCGATAGGCCACGATGCTGCCGTACAGTTCGGAGAACGCCAGCGTCTGGCGGAATACGCGCGGAATGGAAATGCTCAGTGCGTGGTGCTGGGGCAAATCCACGCTGAGCGCGTCCTGATCGCCACGCAGCGTGCCGCTCAATCCTTCCACTCCGGGCAGCTTGTCGACCGAGTGCCAGGCAAGCGCATCGAAGTTCGCGGCGACGTCGTAGTTTTGTGCATCGACATAACGCAACGTCGCAACGCCGAGATTGCCGTCCGGATTGCCCGCGTACAGCCAGCGCCGCAATTTGACGGGCAAGGTGTCGATCAGCATCGCAGCACTCGTCAACGCGCCGATATCGATCGCACCGAGGCGCGCGGTGTACTCCGGCAAATCGTCGCCGCTGCCATTGCGCCAGCGCAAATGCGCCGTTCCGCTATTCGCGCCGACGCCTTGACGCTCGACGACCAGATCGGCGACGTCGGCGCTCCAGCCATCGCTTTCGCGCTGCCAGCGCGCGCCGAACGCGACGCGATCGAAACTGATATGCGGGGAATAACTGTGCTTGTCGTCGAGTGCGATCGCGGTTCGCGTCTCCAGCACCATGTCGGCCAGATCGATCTCGGCGCGTACCCGTTGCAGTTCGCCGTGTTCGATCCATGCCCAGAACTGCCCGCGCCCCTTGCCGCGATCGAGCACCAGCCCCTCGAGCGGATAGCCGCGCAGGATCGCCGCGAGATCGAGGTCCCTGCCGCCGAGGTACGCGCGACCGGAGCGGTCGCCGCTGGAGTATTCGACGATTGCATCGATCGGCGGCGAGGCGGTAGCGAGATTCTTCACCCGCGTGACCAGACGATGATGATCGCCCTGATTGGTCAGACGCGCCTCGTCCGCGCCGAGCTTGAAGTGCTTGCCGTGGAGCACATCGTCGATATTCAGGCGCGCGCCACGCAGCACCACGGTGCCGAGGCCGAACAGCGGGTTGTCGTCGAGACTGAAGCCCTGCTGGTCGGCGCCCGCCCCGCTGTCCATACCGCGCAATTGCCAGTGGCCGTCCGCCTCGCGCACCAGATCGAGCTCGACGCCGGCAAGGCGGAATTCGTTCCAGCTCGCGTTGCGCCGCAGCCAGGCGAAAAAGTTCAGCTTTATACCTGCGCTGGCAATGGTCAGCGGCTGCGCTGTCGCATTTACCGCGCCGAGATGCAGCCCGGTCAGGTTCAACAACGGGCCGTTGCGCTCCCAGTGCGCGTCCACACGATCGATGGTCACCGGCCGATGCAGGCGTTCGCTCAGCAATGCGCTGATCTTCTCCGGATGGCTTGCCACCCAGGGCAGCGCAAGCTGGATCAGGCCGACGAGCAAGCCGCTCAGGATGACTGCCACCGCAAACAGTCCCGACAGCCACAGGCGAATGCGATGCAGGCGGTAGGGCTGGGTCACGAAGAAATCCCGCGCAGACCGGGAGCGCGAGGGTCGATGCCGAGTGCATGCCGTCCGCACGCATATTCCGATGCGACCATGTCGGCGCGCACGTGCGGCAATGCGTGCCGACCGCGCCAGGAGACGATGTGCACTAAGCTCCAGGTCTGCGGACTGGCTTCACAGCAGCACCACATCGTACTGCTCCTGCGCGTAGTGTTCCTCGGGCTGGAAACGGATCGTCTTGCCGGTGAATTCTTCGAGTTCGGCAACCGCCGCGGATTCCTCGTCGAGAATGCGCGCGACCACTCTCGGTGCAGCGAGCACCAGCAGTTTCTCCGCATCGAACTGGCGCACGGCGCGCGTGATCTCGCGAAAAATTTCGTAGGTGATGGTCTCGGCGGTCCTGACGCTGCCGCGGCCTTCGCAGGCCGGACAGGGCTCGCACAGTTGCCGTTCGAGACTCTCGACCGTGCGCTTGCGCGTCATCTCGACCAGACCCAGATGCGACATCTCGTAGACCGTGGTCTTGGCGTGATCGTTGGCCAGCGCCTTTTCCAGAAAGCGCAGTACCTGGCGCTTGTGCTCGGCATCGGTCATGTCGATGAAGTCGATGATGATGATGCCGCCGAGGTTGCGCAGGCGCAGCTGGCGCGCGGCGGCCTGCGCCGCTTCGAGATTGGTCTTGTAGACCGTTTCCTCGAGGTTGCGATGGCCGAGAAAGGCGCCGGTGTTGACGTCGATGGTCGTCATCGCTTCGGTCTGGTCGATAATCAGATATCCACCCGACTTCAATGGCACTTCCTTCTTGAGCGCACGCTGAATCTCGTCCTCGACCCCGTACAAATCGAAGATCGGCCGCTCGCCGGAATAGTGTTCGATGCGCTCGGCAAGCTCGGGCATGAACTGCCGGGCGAAGCTCACAGTCTTGTCGAACGTCTCGCGCGAATCAACGCGCACCTTCTCCACGTCGCTGCGCATGAGATCGCGCAACGCGCGCAGCGGCAGCGACAGATCCTCGTAAACGCGCTCGCCGACGCCGACGCTGGCCATGTTGTCGCGGATCGATTGCCAGACCCGGCCAAGATAGGCGACGTCCTCGGCCAGCGCCTCGCGCGTCTGCCCTTCCGCATTGGTGCGCACGATGTAACCCAGATGATCCGTCACCGGTCAGCGCGAGCATCAGTTCCTTCAGGCGCGCGCGTTCGCTCTCGTCCTCGATGCGCACGGAAACGCCGATCATCTTCGCGTACGGCAGCAGCACCAGATAGCGCGACGGGATCGACAAATGCGTGGTCAGGCGCGCGCCCTTGCTGCCGATCGGGTCCTTGACCACCTGCACGACGATGTCCTGGCCTTCGTGCACGAGTTCGCTGATCGGCGGTGTCGGCACTGGACCGCTCTCGGCGCCCTCGCCGATCAGCGCACTCGACCCCGACCACCACCTTCTCCGGCTGGAGCATGAATGGGCGGACGGTCGTCGCGCGCTACACGCACGACCCCGTTATTCATTGGCATCCCGCCACGCACGATATCGTTCGCGTGCAGGAACGCGGCGCGCTCCAGACCCGACCTCGACGAACGCGGCCTGCATGCCCGGCATGACCCGGCTGACGCGGCCCTTGTAGATATTGCCGACATAGCCGCGGCGCAGCGCACGCTCGATGTGCACCTCCTGCAGCATGCCGTTTTCCACCACCGCGACGCGGGTTTCGCGCGGCGTGACGTTGATCAGGATTTCTTCAGACACGGCCGCCACTTCGAGAATTTTTCTTGCCGTGTTTATAGCTTGGCCGGGCGGTCTTTGTCGAATCGCGCATCGACATCCGCATCAGGCGCACGCGGCAATCCCGAAACGACGCAGCAGACCGATCGTCTCGAACAGCGGCAGGCCCATCACGCCCGAATAACTGCCTTCGATGCGGCTGATGAAAACCGCCGCCTTGCCCTGCACCGCGTAGGCGCCGGCGCGGTCCATCGGCTCGCCGGTGTCGACGTAGGCGGCGATGTCGGCATCGCCGAGTTGGGCGAAGCTAACATCGGTAATGCTCAGCGCGTGCTCCTCACGCGCTGCGCTGACGCACCACACGGCGGAAATCGCGCGGTGGGTGCGGCCGGACAGGCGTCGCAGCATCGCGATCGCGTGCGCACGGTCGCGCGGTTTGCCGAACACTTCATCGTCGAGCACCACTTCGGTGTCCGCGCCGAGTACGACGGCGCCGTCGATGCCGGAAAGCCGCAGCAGCCCCGCACCCGCCTTCTCGCGCGCAACGCGGCTGACGTAATTCTCCGGCGGCTCGCCCGGCGCACGCGCCTCGGGCACCGCGATCGGCAGCGTGCCGAAACGCAGGCCGACCTGTTCGAGCAATTCGCGCCGGCGCGGAGATTGGGAGGCAAGATAAAGCATGAGCAAAGACCAGAATCTGTTCAAGAACCGTAGCGAGCGAAGGCCGTTTGCGCGTCGCCGGAGCGCAGGACGCGGAGTGTACACGTCAGTACATGAGCAGTCCGAGCACCGCCGGCGCGCAAAATGCCGAGCGCAGCAGGTTCTTGGACAGATTCAGCCGCGGTGATAGGGATGATTGTTCAGCAGACTGACCGCGCGATACAACTGCTCGGCAAGGATGATGCGCACCAAAGGATGCGGCAGCGTGGCCGGGCCCAGCGACCAGCGTTGCTGCGCACGCTCGAGCGCGGCCGCGGCGAGCCCTTCAGGACCGCCGATCAGGAACGCAAGATCGCTGCCCTGCATGCGCCAACGCGCGAGTTGCCCGGCAAGCTCTTCGCTGCTGAAAGTTTTGCCGCGTCCGTCCAGCGCGACCACGTGCGCGCCCTTGGGAATCGCCGCCAGCATCGCCGCGCCTTCGCCGCCGATCACGCGTGCGAGGTCGTTGCTCCTGCCGCGCAACTTTGTGGAAATTTCCACAAGTTGCAAAGGCAACTCGTGCGCCAGGCGCTTGGCGTATTCGGCATAACCTTGCGTCACCCACGCGGGCATGCGCTCGCCGACGGCGATCAGGGTGGCGCGCATCGAACTCCTCGGCGGCTAAGCGCAGATCATGCCGAATATCTGCGCCAGTCCAGAATGCGGAAATCCCTGAAATAACAGACAGTGCCAAGCGCAACTGCAAACGTGCCGATGCCGATCGACCAATTGCGCGCGGCGGGAATCAGGTAAAACAGCATCATGCAAAAGGAGTAGACGATCCAGAAGCAGCTGAGCTGGCAGGTGCGGAAGTTGGAACGGCGAAAACTGGCAACCGCCGTCAATGCAAAAAGCGCCGCTGTTGCAAGACAAAAATAGGTATGCCAATCCATTTCGCTTCTCAACCCGCGTTGGCTGCCGCGGGCATGTCGTCGCCGACCGTCCACAGCCTTTCGAGGCCATAGAACTCGCGGATACGTGGCAGCATCACATGCACGATGATGTCGCCCAGATCGACGAGCACCCATTCCGCCTCGCGCTGGCCTTCGACGCCGAGCGGCATCATGCCCGCTTTCTTGGCGTATTTGACCACTTCGTCGGCGATGGATTTGACGTGGCGCGTCGAGGTGCCGCTGGCGATGATGAGGATGTCGGCGATCGAGGTTTTGCCGCGCACATCGATCTCGTGCACGTCTTTCGCTTTGAGTTCGTCGAGCGCGAGAAGCACGCGCTGACGCAGATGCTCGACCGGATCGGGTGTTGCGGTTTTCTTGCGACTCCGGGAGGAAGTTTTCGCTTTCGCTGGCGTAGCCAAAAGGGGGTTCACCTCAGACTGGGACACAGGCGGGCCCACGCCCGCAGCGACAGAATATACGCTGATTTCGCGACAGCGGAAGCGGCCCGCTCCGCAGATTGACGATTCGTCTCAAGGCACAGCGCAGTTGGTTATCCCGCAACGCGCCCGTACGTCCAGCGGCACCTACACTTTGTGCCGATATGGGGCCAGCATGTCGGCATCAGCTAGGAGGGCTTCAGGCATCAGCCAGCGCGGCTCGCGTCCATGCGCGAGCAGTTCGCGCACGGCGCTCGCGGAAATATCCAGCGGGGTGACCGGCAGACTCAACACCCTGCCACATGGAGATTCGCGCAGTTCGCGCGGCGCACGCGCACGCCGCGGCGCGGCTTCGGCGGCAAGTTCGGCGGACCACGGCTCGGTGCGCCCGGGCCGCGTCAGCATCGCGATATGCGCCAGATCGAACAGCGCGTGCCATTCGCGCCAGGTCGGCAAACCGCCGAACGCATCCGCGCCAATGAGCAGGACCAGAGGCTGCGCCGGCCCAAACTCCGCGCGCATGCCACGCAGGGTGTCGACCGTGTACGACGCGCCTGCGCGATCGAGTTCGCGCGTGTCCAGCGTCAGGCGCGATTGTCCGGCCAGCGCACGGCGCAGCATGTCGACACGTTGCGCTGCGCTGGCCAGCGGCGCGGGCCGATGCGGCGGCACGTGCGCCGGCATCAGGCGCACTTCGGCATCCAGCGCCTCGGCCGCTTCCCAGGCGACACGCAGATGGCCGTTGTGCACCGGATCGAAAGTACCGCCGAGTATTGCGACGGGTTTCATTCGCAAACCAAACCCGGCTGTTGCACTAAAAATCGCCCCCAGGCACCTCGTACTTGCCACGTCCATGTGTCGAGGCCGACGGGCAGCTTGCGCTGCAAACATCGGCTCTCCTGCCGACTTTTCCCCACTCCTCGGAGGAACGGACAGGCAGACGATGGCCAAGTTGGAATCCTTCCCCTGCGCAGCGGGGGAAGGTGGCGGCAGCCGGAAGGGGGCCATTGCGGCATCGAATGCACTATCCGGCTTTCAGCATGCCCGAGCCCGGCTTGGCGATCGCCACCAGCAGCCGTTCGAATTCGAGCCAGGCATCGCCGACCGACTTGCGTGCGTAGTCGAGTTCGCGGCCCTTGCCGATGCGGTCGATGCGCGCGGCCTGGATCAGGCACGCTTCCCAGTGCGCGCGATCGGCGCGCATGAGTGCCTTGCGATACAGCGCTTCGCGCGCCGGCCAGATGCGCTCGGCTTTGAACGCCGCAGCCGGGTTGCCGCGGACAGCGGACAAACGCGCCAGCAGCTGCAACTGATTGAGCAGCCAGCCGAGCAATCCGAAGACCTGCTCGCCTTCCGCGCGCAGGCCCGCGAGGATGCGCAGACTGCGCGCGGCATCGCCCGCCAGCGCGGCATCGGCGAGCTTGAACACATCGTAACGCGCGCTGTCGGCGACCAGATCCTCCAGCGTCGCCGCATCGAGCGGCTTGTCGCCGTGCAGAAGGGCGAGCTTGTCGATTTCCTGCGCCGCGGCGAGCAGATTGCCTTCGATGCGCGCGGCCAGTGCATCGATCGCATCGCCGTCCGGCTTCAGTCCGCGTGAGGCCATGCGCTGCCTGATCCATTTCGTCAGCTCGTCGGCGTTGAGCGGCCATACCGGCACGAACACGCCGGCTTTCTCCACCGCCGCGACCCACGCGGTTACGTGCGCTTTCGACCATTGCGTTGTAGTGATCAGCAGAACCGTGTCGGGCGGCGGACGCTCGCAGAAATCGATGATCGCCGCCGAGCCCTCCTTGCCCGGTTTGCCGCTCGGCAGGCGCAAATCGATGAGCTTGCGCGTGGCGAACAGCGACATGGAGCTTGCGCTCTGGCTGAGTGCGTTCCAGTCGAAATTCGCGTCGACGTCGAGCACTTCGCGCTCGCTGTAGCCAAGTTCGCGCGCACGTGCGCGCAGCGCGTCCGCGGCTTCGAGCAGGCGCAGATGCTCTTCACCGGCCAACAGGTATACCGGTCTGAGATCGGCCGGGCGCAAGTCGCCGGCAGTCAGTTGTTGGTGTAACGCAGTCGAGGGTGGTCGGCATGGCGCGAGCGAGTCGCGCCTACTGCGAGAATTTGCGCTCGAGCACGTCGATCTTGCGCATGATCGTCTGCGCCATGTCGCGTTCCATCTCGCGGCGGATCAGGTCCTGCTCCGAACCCGTGCCGATCGCCTGGGTCTGGTCGAAAGTGAAGCTGCGCGTCTGCTCGATCGGCTGTTTCTCCAGCACGGTCTTGCCGGCGCCGTCGCTGATTTCCAGATCGACGTGATAGACCATGTTGAACTCGTTCACGCGCGCGTTCGCGCCGACCGACGCGACCACGGTGGTCACGCCGACGCCGGTCATGTTGATCTGCGCGATGCCCGCGCCGGGCGCGCTTTCGATCTTCGCGCCCGCGCGTGCCAGCGCTGCTTCGATACTGTGCTTGAGCGGGCCGGAGGTATCCGAACTCGTCACATACACGCGTTGCAGATTCGGCGCGAGCCTGACCTCGCCGCGCAGATGGAACCCGCAGGCGGCGAGCGACGAGGCGGCCACGATCGTCAGACAACGAAGCAAAACGCGCATGCGAATCATCCTACGACAATATTCACGATCTTGCCCGGCACGATGATGATTTTCTTCACGCTCACGCCTGCGAGAAATTTCGCGACGTCCGGGTTCGCCGAGCGCCGTCTTTTTCAATTTCCTCGCGCTGCGCATCGACCGCTACTTCGATCTGTCCGCGCAGTTTGCCGTTCACCTGCACCGCGAGTGTGACCGCATTCTTCTTCAATGCTTCGGCATCGGCCAACGGCCAACGCTGCGTCGATGATCGGCTCGGCGTGGCCCGAGTTACTGCCACAACGCGTGGCAGATATGCGGCGTAATCGGATTCAGAGCGCAGCACGATGTCTCGAACGCCTCATGGCGCACGGCACAGCCCTGTCGGACGCTCGCCGAACTTGCCGACCGCATTCAACAATTCCATCAGGCCGCGATCGCGGTGTTGAACGACAGCCGGCGGCCATAGTCGTCACTATCAAGCACTTTGCTGATAGTCTTCATGCACGCAGAGACGACGGTGTTGAATTGCTGGCGCTGATAGTCGAAGCAACGCTTGACTTGACGTGCTCGTGCATCTCCCTTCTGGGGCTTCCAGTGCGGACTTCCACCGCTTTGCAGGCGCAGCGAATCAGTGCGACCTTCGGATCGCCGATGTATCCAGCGCTTGCGACACATGTCGCATGCAGATCGCGCCACAAGCCGGCGCAGGAATCGCGCCATGCCCTCGACGCCATTCTCGCGCCATTCCAGCGACTGCTCCGGCGGTGCGGCAAACATCGAGAACAGGCGCACCGTATCGGCGCCGTACTTGTCGACCATCATCTGCGGATCGACGCCGTTGTTTTTCGACTTCGACATCTTCTCGATGCCGCCGATCTGCACCGGCTTGCCGTCGGCCTTGAGCAGCGCACCGACGATGCGCGCCTTGTCGTCGCGCTGGATTTCGACATCGGCCGGATTGATCCATTCGCGACTGCCGTCGGTCTGCTCGCGATAGAACGTCTCCGCGATCACCATGCCCTGACACAGCAGGTTGGTCGCCGGCTCGTCGGACATGACCATGCCCGCATCGCGCATCAGCTTGTGATAGAAGCGAAAGTATAAAAGGTGCAAAATGGCGTGTTCTATACCGCCGACGTACTGATCGACCGGCAGCCAGTAATTCGCGCGCGCGTCGATCTGCGTCGGCGCGCCGGGACTGGTGTAGCGCGCGTAATACCAGCTCGATTCCATGAACGTGTCGAAGGTGTCGGTTTCGCGCTCGGCCGGGCCGCCGCATTGCGGGCAAGTGGTCTTGCGCCACTGCGGATCGGCCTTGATCGGCGATTGCACGCCCATGAACTGCACGTCCTCGGGCAGGATCACCGGCAACTGGTCCTCCGGCACCGGCACCGCGTCGCATTTCGCGCAGTAGACGATCGGGATCGGGCAACCCCAGTAGCGCTGACGCGAGACGCCCCAGTCGCGCAGGCGATAGTTCACTCGGCGCGCGCCCTTGCCTTCCTTTTCCAGATACGCAGCGATCGCGTCGAACGCACCGCGATAGTCGAGCCCGTCGAAATCGCCGGAATTGACCAGGATGCCGTAGCCGGTGAACGCGCCCTTTTCGATGATGCCGCGTTCAAATTCCTCAATCACGCTCAACGCGCCCGGAGCCTCGACGTCGAGCGACGAGCTGACACCCAGCGCGGCGGTCATCACGTCGGGATTGCCCGCGGCCTCGCGGCCGAGTTCGGCGATCGCATCGCGCACCGCGTCGTTGACCACGACCATCTTGATGAACAGGTCGTACTTGGTCGCAAATTCCCAATCGCGCTCGTCGTGGCCGGGCACGGCCATGACCGCGCCGGTGCCGTAACCCATCAGCACGAAATTGGCGACCCAGACCGGCAGCTTTTCGCCGCTGATCGGATGGATCGCGTGCAGACGGGTTTCGATGCCGCTTCTTCTCCGGCGTCTCGATCGCCGCTTCGGCGGTCGCGGCATGCCGGCATTCGTCGATGAAGGCGGCGAGTTGCGCATTGGTCTGCGCCGCATCGAGCGCAAGCGGATGCTCGGCGGCGATGGCGATATAAGTCGCGCCCATCAAGGTATCCGGGCGCGTGGTGAATACGGTCAGTGGTTCGCTCTTGCCCTCGACCTCGAAGCGGATTTCGAGACCTTGCGAACGCCCGATCCAGTTGCGCTGCATGGTTTTTACCGCGTCCGGCCAGCCCGGCAATTTGTCCAAGCCGTCGAGCAGTTCGTCGGCGTAGTCGGTGATCTTCAAAAACCATTGCGGAATCTCGCGCCGCTCGACCAAGGCGCCGGTGCGCCAGCCGCGACCGTCGATCACCTGCTCGTTGGCGAGCACGGTCTGGTCGACCGGATCCCAGTTGACCACCGAGTTCTTGCGATAGGCCAGGCCCTGCTTGAACAGGCGCACGAACATGCGCTGTTCGTGCACGTAGTAATCGGGCTTGCAGGTGGCGAATTCGCGCGACCAGTCGATCGCGTAGCCCATCGTCTTGAGCTGTGCGCGCATATGCTCGATATTGGCGTAAGTCCATTTCGCCGGCGCGGTATTGTTCTTGATCGCCGCGTTTTCCGCCGGCAGGCCGAACGCATCCCAGCCCATCGGCTGCAGCACGTTCTTGCCGAGCATGCGCTGGTAGCGGCTGATCACATCGCCGATCGTGTAGTTGCGCACATGGCCCATGTGCAACGCGCCGGACGGATACGGCAGCATCGACAGGCAATAAAACTTCGGCTTCGAGGGATCTTCCTTCGCCTCGAAGGCGCGCGTGTCGTTCCAGAATTTTTGCGCAGCGGCTTCAACGGCTGCGAAATCGTAGGTTTCCTGCATGGTCTGCGGATGCTGGCGCGTGCGCGCGAAAGATAGGGTGGCGCAGGTTAACGCAGCGCGGCGGCAAGCGCCATTGCGGGCATCCGCCAATGCTCCGTCATTCCGGCATGGATTGCCGGAATGACGGCAGAAAGTCATGCTGCGACGCTATCCTGCGATTATGCTGATAGCTCTATTACCAACCCTGCTCGCGATCGCCTTGATTGACAGCCCCGCATTGCCGATATCGCCGCGCCCGTGAAACCCATCGCCGCACGCGTACTGGTCATCGGCCACCGCGGCGCAAGCGCGTGGCGGCCAGAGCACACCCTGGCTTCGTACGGCAAGGCGATCGAGGACGGCGCGGATTTCATCGAGCCCGATCTGGTGATGACGAAGGACGGCGTGCTCGTTGCGCGCCACGAAAACGAAATCTCGGGCACAACGGATGTCGCGAGCCACGCCGAATTCGCCGCACGCAAGACGACGAAAACGATCGACGGCCACGCCGTCAGCGGCTGGTTCAGTGAAGATTTCACCTTGGCCGAATTGAAAACCCTGCGCGCACGCGAGCGGCTGCCCGAGATCCGCCCGGCGAACACCGCGTTCGACGGGCAGTTCGAGGTGCCGACTTTCGACGAGATCGTCGATTTCGCCGCAGTGCAGGCGAAATCGCAGGGGCGCGTGATCGGTATCTATCCCGAGATCAAGCACTCGACCTATTTCCGCGCGCTCGGTCTGCCGATGGAAGATGCGTTGCTGGCCGCGATCCGCAAGCACACATACATCGCGCAGGCCGCAGCGCTGTTTCTGCAATCGTTCGAGACTGCAAACCTCAACTACCTGCGCGCGCAACTCGGCGCCGGCATGCCGAACGTCAAGCTGATCCAGTTGCTGGGCGAGCGTGCCGAGCGGCCTTGGGATCTCGTCGTCGCCGACGATCCGCGCACCTACGCCGACCTGATGCAGCCGCAGGGCCTGCAAGAGATCGCGCGCTATGCCGACGCGATCGGCCCGAACAAACTCTCGATCATCTCGCGCAAAGCCGACGGAACGCTGGGTCAGCCAACGTCACTGGTCGCCGATGCGCACGCGCAGAATCTGCTCGTACATCCGTACACCTTTCGCCCCGAGAATTTTTTTCTTCCGACCGATATGCGCACTGCCGGTGGTCCTGCAGCGCGCAACGACGCGGGCGCCGTTGCCGAGATCCGCGCTTATCTCAAGGCAGGCATCGACGGTTTCTTTACCGACGATCCGGTGCTCGGCCGCGGGGCGTTGGCGCAGTAAGTTTCCAGCATCTGCCCGGGCTTGAGGCGGCTTCAGCCGCTCCATGCCCCGCGCACAGCGCGTAATTGTCACCGGCGGAAGTTGAAGAATCTTTGGGAGGTGTCCTGAGCCGCTGCGGTTGGATGAGACAACGGCGCCTCGCCGCACTCCTTCCTTCCACAATCCTCGGAGCACGTCGATGCCCGTTTGCGCCGCACATGCCGCACGGTCGATTCAACCCCTGTATCCATGCGGAGTGCGCAATGGGCGCCGGTGATTACACGACATTGGTTGCACGGTGCGCAGAATCCGAACGCGATCTGCACGCGGTCGCACGTCTGCGTTTCGACGTCTATGTCGAAGAGCACGGCAAGGCCTATCCCGGGGCCGACGCCGCGCGCAAGACACTTAGCGACGACCTCGACGCCGACGCCGACATCATGCTTATCGAGCATATGCATGCGGGCATCATCGCCACGGTGCGCTCGAACTCGCTGGCCTCGGCCAGGGCGCGCGCGCACTACAGCCCGCTGTTCGACCTTGCCGCCTTCGACCAAATCCCGCACCAAGATATCGTCGTCTGCTCGCGTCTGGCGGTGAGCCAGGAACACCGCGACTCCAACGTCCGCGCACAGTTGTTCGAGGCGGTTTACCTGCGCCGCCTCGCGCTCGGCACGCGGCTTTGCTTCGCCACCTGTGCGCCCGAGCACCTGCCGATGTTCAGAAGTTATGGGTTCTGCCGGATCGCGGCGCCGATCAGCGACCCCGTTGGCGGACTGCTGCACCGCATCCTGCTGCGCCTGGACGACTTGGAATATCTCGAACGCGTCAATTCCCCGCTCGCCAATGTCGCGCGCTTGCTGGGCGTGGCGGAGCGGACACGGACCACCCCGGCGCAGATTCCCGCTCCCCACCACAAAACAGCTCAGGATTTGGGAAGCATTCGTCGAATGCGATAACCGGCTGCAGGGCCGATCAAGCCGCTTCGAGCGGCGAGCGCGACGGCGCTCCGCTGTCGGCCATTTTTTGTTAGGCTATCGACGTCGCACGGGTTTTAGGGGATCCATGTCCGTCGATCTGACGCCAGCTGGCGCTGCCGCCGATGCCCAGTCGGATATTGTCGCGCGCATTGCAGCCGGCGACCGTTCCGCCGAAGCCGAGTTCGTGCGCCGCTACCAGCGCGGCGTTCTCGTCCTCGTGCGCCGGCATTGCCGGCCGGGCGATCCGATCGTCGAAGATATCGCACAGGATGTTCTCGCGCGCGTGATCGAGCGCCTGCGCGCGGGCGCGATCCGCGACGCCGCCGCCCTGCCGGCCTATATGCAGGCGAGTATCGCCTACGCCACCACTGCCGAGTACCGCAGCCGGAGGCCGACCGAACCGGTCGAAGCGATCGAGCAACTACCCGGCGGCGATTCGCCATTGGTTCGCGTGACCGCAGACCAATTGCGGCAAACGCTGACCGCACTGCTCGCCGAACTACCCGTTGCGCGCGATCGCGAGCTGCTCACACGCTTTTATCTCGACGACGTAGACAAGGATGATGTCTGCCGCCAGTTGGGCATCGCCACCGAACACTTCCGCCGCGTCGCGTTCCGCGCGCGCGAGCGCTTCCGCGAACTGCTCGACCGCGCCGGCATCGGGGACACATGACATGAGACGACTGGCGCCCAAGGCGTTCCCTTATCCACACAGGGATCTGTGTCGGACCGAATGGAGGCAGCAGTGACACCAATGCCCACGCCCATGTCGGCCTGGCTGGAACAGGCTTGGCTCGCCCGCTATCTGGATCGGCAACTGGATGGCGACGAAGCGGCGTGGTTCGAGGCTTATGTGTTGGACAAACCGGAATTGCTGACGATGATCGATGCGGATAACCGATTGCGGGATGCACTGGCGGCCGAGCCGAGGGCGGCGCGCGGTGCGTCGAGCGAACAGAATGGCGAGGCAAGTGCCGAGGCGACCGCGGCGAGGAGCCGCAACAATCCAGACGGCAACGTCCCGGCAACATCTCCGGCGACAAACGCGTAGTGCCATTTCCGAAACGCGCCCGCTTCAATCGTGGCTCGCGCTCGCTGCGGCCTTGGTGCTGGGGCTCGGTGTCGGCGGTATCGGCATGCGCCGCTTTGCGCCGAGCCAAAGCGATTCAGTAATCGCCAGCCCTACGCGGATCATTTACGACACGATGCGCGGCGAAGCCACACCGCCGCGCGTCGAGCATGCAGATAGCACATCGCCTTATGTACTTGTGGAAGTAGCCGTACCCCCCGGCGCGATTCAGATCACACTCAGGATTGATGGGAAAAAAGGTCTATTACTTACGCCCTCACCCGATGGGTTCGTGAGTTTCTTGGTAGACCGCTCTACGGCGCGAAAGAAAAACGCCGCATTGTTGACTTATGTAATTGGCAATACAAATCATCAGATGAAGCTGCAAGCTACTGAGGAGTATTTCAAATGAAATCTCACACGCTAAAAAATCTACTTATTATTGCTTTATTTTCGGTATTGGCCGGGTGTCAAAAAACGAGCCTTGCGGAAAAACAAAATAAATTTCTAATTCCCGGGAACAACTACAAGGCCAAGGCATTCGATCAGGGCGACCTTGGGACTACGACCACCGTCTACCCACTTTCGGGCCGTGACTATCTGATGCTAGACATCAAAAATACCAAAGCCTGGGACACACACGGACTGGTCGAATTAGCTCCTGGAATAGTAAGAGGGGCATGTCAAGCGTGGGTCAAGCAGACAGGCTACACGCCGCCAACCGTCAAGTGGCTGTTCCTCGAAACCGACACCAAAAATGTAAAGACGTTGTATCTAATGACCAGCATGGGGACGGTGAGCAGACCGGTCACAGTCACTCTGAACCCTAACCAGCCGGCCGGCGAGAAAACCGACGAGATTGCTCTTGGTACTGTGCCTCTGTCCAACCAGCCGGCAGACGGGAGTCTAGGCAGTTTTGACTTTTACGTGATGTTCAATGGCTCTTTAGTTTGTGGAGGCCCTTTCGGAAAAACGTACCAAGTGGAAGTCTTCCCTGCCACCACTTATCCGGATTCGCAAGATTGCAACAAAGAAAGGCCGGACATTGCTGGAGAATGGGGTCAGCCGAAGTCAGCTGTATTTCACGCGTGTCAGGTTGGGTCCGGCGCCGGTAATGAGCCCGACCACCCCTAAAATTAGACTTTGCTGGAAATTCGCCCGTGCGTGGCAGCGTCTTCTACGCAGCCCTCTCGGTCTTCAGCGTACTTTGGGCCACGCCGCTCGCGCACGCCGAGTCCGGGCGGGTTGTTGCTTTGCACTGCTTGCAACCTATCCACGTTCAACTGCCGAGCGAATCGAACGTCATCAACTTCGTTGTCGACGGTCCCGACGCTTGGCTGGAGGTTGAAGACGCCGGCCAGCAAACGGATGTCGTTACCGCCACGACCACCGTTATCAACATTCCGCAGCCGCTGCGCTATGGCTGGCATTGGGTTCATCTAAATCAGCAGGCCGAGGTCACGATCCAGCGCACTGAACGCAACGATGCGGCAGGGAGCATCAAAGCCATACTGCATTGCGAGCCGCCGCCCGTGATCGCTGAGCGCGTGGCTTGGCTGCAGAATGCCGGTGATCTTGGAAAGCAACTCGACAAACCGAGCGATTCTGCGCACCTTGAGCAGTTGCTTGGCGAAATTCGCTTACTCGAAAAAAGCAGTCCGGATTCGAAGGCGCGCGCCATTGCACTTAGTTTTCGCGCGGAGGCACTCGCAGCGAACAACCGAGACGCTGATGCGAGTCGGGCATTTGAGTCGACGGAAACCGCGTGGCTTAACTTCAACGATCGCGCTCGCGCACTTGCGGCGCGCGTTGGTCGCATCGAATCGCTGCGGCTGCTTGGCGCTTACCAGTCCGTGTTGGAGCTAACTCAACCTACACAGAATCTTCGTGGTGCGCAGACCTACTTTTCGGTTCGTCTTGCAAATTCGCGTTGCCTTGCTCTGCAAGCGCTCGGCTCAATCGACGAGGCGGCGGCGTGTTTCAATTGGGAGTTGGCGAGCTACGAAAAACTTGGTGAGACTGCTGAATACGTAACCGCATTGCAAAACTATGCCAGCTCGTTGCGCGATCACGGACGGCTCGATGAGGCGCAGAGATTGGGAATGCGCGGCCTGGAGATCGCCTCAGGTCCTGACGCGCCAATGGTGCGCGGCCGGCTCCGCGTAATGCTCGCGGACATCGCACTGCGTCTCGGTCGGATCAACGAATCGTTACAGCAGTCAAGTCTCGCTTCGGAGGAATTTGCAAAAGCGAGCGCAGGCAGTTTGCGCTGGCAGGCAAACACTTTTCTGGTTATCGCAATCCTATACGGCCAGTTGGGGGCAAACGATGAAGGTTACGCTGCGCTCGAACAGGCAGTGAGTCGCCTGTCTGCCCGAGACGCGCCCAGCCGTATGGCGGTCGCGATGAATGTGTTCGCCGACCTAGAAACCAACACATATCAAAGGGACTCCGCTTTGTTCTGGCGCCGAGCGGCAGAAGAAACGTATTCACGCCTGAACATGACCCCTGCTTTTCATGGCACGCGCTTATTGCGCATGGAGTTGCAGGAGGAACAAGGTGATTATGATGCGGTTGAGCAAACGTTGGCCGAGAACATCCCGATCGAGCCGCTGTACTTGACTTCGTGGCTTCTACTCAAGACTGACTTGGCTATCGCAAAGGGCAGACTAAAGGACGCAGGTACTGCACTTGACGATCTGCGGGGAAAGGCCCTCTCGATGCGTGATCGAATTCGGTTTGCGTTGATTGAGGCCAAGTACTTGGAACGCCGCGGCGATATTGCCAACGCTCAGACATCGCTGCTGCAGACTGCGCAACGTCTCAGCGAGCTGACTACCCACGCCGGTAGTCCGATCTTGCGCGACCTCATCGCCCGCAGGCAGCTGCCGCTGCAGCGCAGCGCCTACGGCATCGTCTTGCGCCACACCGACAGCGGCGACGAATCTGCGCGCGTGCAGAAGCTCTGGTCGTGGCTGACAATGACGGCCTCAAGTCCCGCCAGTGCGCGCGTCGGAAAGGCGAACCGGATAGCCAGCGAATCCTTCGACCGCGCGGTGGCGGCCGAACTGCTTGCGCCAGCGCCACAGAAAAAGACCGCTGTCGGTGCTTCGGCGCAGCACGAACTGTTATCCCTGCTTGCTCAGCCGGGCGTCGACACGGATGCGGCAATTTCCACTTCACAAACTTTTCCACTGGAACGTCTGCAGCGACGCCTTGGCAACGATTCGGCGTTAATTGCTTTCCTGGACGGCGGCGCGCGCGGAGGTTTGTTTTGGGTGACGCATGAAGACGCCATGTTATCGATGCCGCCGCACCAGATGATGTGCACACGTCGATCGACGGCGCTGCGCGACGCCTTGCGCTCACCGAATTCGTCGCTCGCCGAGATTCAATCCGCGGCGCAAACATTGTCCGCTCAGCTGTTGCGCGGCATGCCAGGCGAGGTTCCGCCCAAGCATCTCCTGGTGCTCGCCGACGAGATGACGCCGCGTATCGCTTGGAGCGTCCTCACCTGGCCGGGTCAAAGCACACCTTTGCTCGACACGACGACGGTCGAGCTCGTTCGCTTCGATAGTGTCGATGCTTCCCATGCGCGCAACGACGACGCGCCGTTGCATGTGATCGTGGCATCACAACAAGCCGCCAACGATACCGAGCTAGCCAGCCTCGCCACGGCAAGCGCAGAACCGCAGCTGATTCAAACTGCCCTTTCGTCGGCGAATGCAGCGCAGGGGCAACATTCCAAGTATTTATCGCCGATGGCGCCGCCGCCACGCGCGAAGCCGTGCTCTCCGCGCTCGACGAACCCGGCGCCTGGGTGCATATCGCCGCGCACGGCACCGCGCAGCCGCAACGCATCGGTTATGCCGGCCTGTGGCTCGAACCGTCGGGCGCGGACAAGACGCCGGCGTTTCTGAGCTGGCTGGATATTCTGGACAAGGGCGTACGCGCTGATCTCGTCGTGCTCAACGCCTGCCAGCTCGGCGACAGCGGCAATGCGATCAACGGCAACCTGAGTTTTGCCGCCGCCGTCTCGCGCGCAGGCGCACGCCAGGTCGTCGCGGCGTTGTGGCCGGTCAGCGATTCGGCTGCGGCGCTGTGGGTACCGACGTTCTACTCGGCACTCGTCGCCGATCCGGATCACAACGCCGCCGCCGCCCTGCGCGCCGCGCAACTGCGTCTGCGCGCAAGCCGCGCGTTCGCGCATCCGTTTTTCTGGGCGGGGATGCAGGCTACGTCGCGGCTGTCGCTGGCAGTTTCCGCGTCTGCGCCGACAATCATCGCCAGCAAGTCGCAAGGCGCAAAGTTGCACTGACGCGATACGCATGGATTGCTGTCGATGCAATCGGTAACATGCGTGGTCTTTCACCGGAGTCCACCATGCGCCTGACCCTGACCGCCGCCGCCATCGCCGTTTCTCTCGCCGCTTCCTCGCCCGCCGCTGAAAACGACAAGGCTGCTGCGGCGCCCGTGATCAAGGTGTTGCATTGCGGGCATTTCATCGACGTCGATGCCGGCAAGCTCGACGGTGCAACGACGATCGTGATCGAGGGCGAGCGCGTCAAGGAAGTGCTGGCCGGCGATCAGAAGCGCGCCGGCGCTGCGCAGACCATCGACCTCAAGCAGGCGACGTGTCTGCCCGGGTTGATCGACAGCCACACGCATCTGACCATGCAATTCAGCCGCACCACCTACAGCGACAAGTTCCGCCTGAACCCCGCCGACTACGCCATCCTCAGCACCGTTTACGCCAAACGCACGTTGCTCGCCGGCTTTACCACGGTGCGCAACGTCGGCGACAACCACAATGAATCGATCGCGTTGCGCAACGCCGTCAATGCGGGCACCGTGCCAGGACCGCGCATCTTCAGCGCCGGCCAGTTCATCGGCACCACCGGCGGGCATGCCGATCCGACCAACGGCTTTCGCTGGGACCTCGCCGGCGATCCCGGACCGAAGGACGGCATCATCAATTCGCCCGCGGATGCATGGAAAGCTGTGCGCCAGCATTACAAGGACGGTGCCGACCTGATCAAGATCATGCCATCCGGCGGCGTGCTCGACGAGAGCAGCAGTGCCGAGAACGCGCAAATGACGATTCCGGAAATCCAGGCCGTCGTCGCGGCCGCGCACGACTACGGCTTCACCGTTGCGGCGCATGCGCATGGCGCCGAGGCGATCCGCCGCGCGGTGATCGGCGGCGTGGATTCGATCGAGCACGGTACCTTCATGAACGACGAAGACATGAAGCTGATGAAGGAACACGGCACCTGGTATGTGCCCACAATCATTGCTGGCAAGTATGTGGAGGAAAAAGCGAAGGAAGGCTGGTATCCGCCACAGGTCGCGCGCAAGGCCGAAGAGGTCGGGCCGATCATCCAGAAAACCGCCGGCAAGGCTTACAAGGCCGGCGTGAAGATCGCCTTCGGCACCGATGCGGGCGTGTATCCGCACGGCGAGAACGCAAAGGAATTCCAGTACATGGTCGAAGCCGGCATGCCGCCGATGTTCGTGATCCAGGCAGCAACGACGCACGCCGCGCAACTGCTCAAGCACGAAAAGGATTTCGGCAGCGTCGTGCCGGGCAAATTCGCCGACGTGATCGCGGTCAACGGCAATCCGCTGGACGACATCACGCTGCTGCAAAAAGTGAGCTTCGTGATGAAAGCGGGCGTTGTATACAAGTGAATCGGCGCAGCGGCGGCGGGCTGGTTTCCTGCCGCTCATGCGCAGCCTTGTCGCGGATTCGATCGCTCACCACGATCGAGTCGCGCTGTGGAAACCGGGCTTGTCGTGTTTGGGTGTAATCTTTACCTGCCGTTATTGAATTGCAGAAATATGCGGCGCACGGATTCGTGATCTGCATGAGCGGACTGGTTGAGTGGTAAATCCCAAGACGGGCACGGGAAATCCCATGACCGGTCCGGGACCGGTGGTAAATCCGAAGTAGTCCGCATAAGCAGTGTGGCTCGGATGAAGCAAGGGAAATCCGCGAAGGCCACAACCCAATCATCAATCGGAGCACACAAAACCATGGCTACCAAACGCAAGAAGAGTGCATCGCTACTGGACCATATGAAGGCGATTACCCCAGCCGTTCACGCTGCGGTACACGCGGCTGTGAAGGCCGGCCCGTCTAAAAGTGGGCGGGGACCGCAACCGCAAGGGATTATTGTCGGACCACCCGTCAATCCCAAGTATGTAATTGTTGTTTTTGAGGTTGATACTAATTCCGATTGAGGTGATACGAGTCTTGGCGTCCGTCCGTCGGCGGGTTATATAGTTTGAGATTTTTGCGACAGGCGCGTCAGCACCCAGCCAAATCCGTGCTGGCGCGCTTTTTCTTCCAGGCGCTGCCGCGCCGCCGCCGCGGTCGGATCGTGCGCCTGCTCGAGCAGTTGCACCACGGCGAGTTCGGCTTCCAGCGAATGGGCGAGCCAGTGGCGCTTCTCCGCGTCGGCCGCGAATTCGCGCAGCTGCACGATCGCCTTGTTGCGCTGTCCCGACATGCCGAGCAATTCCATCAAAGCTATATCCGCGTCGGCTACCTCTTGACGCTGGGTGGTTGCACTGCGCAGTTCTCGCGCTCGTGCTGCCAAGTGATCGCTCTCGTCGATCTGATTCAGTGCGAGATAACATAAGGCACCCAAGCTCTGCGCCACGATCTCCCCAGCCACTTTCCCATCAGCCGCAAAATTATTGGTGACCCGTTTCAATCGTTCAAGCGCGGGAAGAAAACGCCCGTACCCCATATCGATCTTGGCCATCGCAAGGTCAGCGGATGCCAATAGAAATGAATCACCGGTTTTGTTGGCGAGTACGCGTTCAAGACCTGCGGTGGCATCGGTCGACTCGCCGCGATCCAAGGCAACTAACGCACACTGCAAATCCAATAGCATCGTTATCGATGGATCAGTTAGTTCTTTGAGCTCGGCCTGAGCTTGTACACAGTTTTCTGTCGCCGTATCGAACTCGCCCCGCAGCCTAAGTGCATCGACGTAGTTATACAGAACATACAAACGACGAGCGCGCTCGCCGACTCGTTCATCCAGTGCCATTGCCTGACGGTAGTATTCCATCACCTCATCGCTCGCGCCTTCGTCCGACTGCATGGATGCCAGAGCGGCCAGACCCCAGGCTTCGCCACTTAAGTCGCCTATCTCCCTTTGGATGTCCAGTGCCCTATGGGCGGCGGTTTCCGCAGAGTCACGGTCGCCCTGGTCCCACAGCAGCAATGACAAATTGCTGTAGATTGCTGCGATGCCCGCCTGATCTCCTATGCGCTGATAGATCTTGAGCGCCAGTTGGTATTCGTCGTTTGCCTCATGCGGGCGCTTGCTGCCGAGCAGCAGATTCGCCAGCGACGTCCTGGCGTTGGCTTCGGCTTTTGGATTTTCGCTGCGCTGAAAATCGGCAATCGCCTGGCGCATCAGTTTTTCCGCTTCCTCGTGGCTGCCCAGTGCATCGCGCGCCAGACTCAATTGCCGTTTCGCCTCGGCCGCAAGCTCGAGTTGATCGCGCGCCTGCGCCTGTTGCAGCGCAAGCGCGGCGTGCTGGGCCTGCGCCTTGACGTCACCCTGGATACTCGCCGCCTTGGCCGCTGCCAGTTCGACGCGAGGATCGCCATCGAGGCTCGGCAGCTTGCGCAGTTCCGCCAACGCCAGCGTCGCCTGCGCAGCCTGGCCTGCATTGACCAGATCGTTGTACAGGTGCAGGCGCGTTTCGGGATTGCCGGGATCGAGCGCGACAAGTTGCTTGTCCAGTCCGGTCGCCTTCGACCATTCCGATTTCTGCACGGCGACCTGGCGGTCGATCTGCAAACGCAGGTCCGGCGACAAACCGTTGCTTTTGGCAGCCGCCTGCTCGGCGGCAGCCAGCGCCTTGGCATCGTAGCCGAGCGCTTTCCACGCCTGCGCCAGATAGACGTAGGCGGGCGCATAGTCCGGCGCCATCGCGAGCGCGTCGAGCAGCTCGTTTTTCGCGCGCACCGGATCGCTGTTGCGCAACGCGTCCAGCGCAATACCCATATGCCGTGCGACGTCGGTATTGGCCGGCTGCGTGCGGTCGACTTCCTGTTTCTCCGCCGTGCTGATTGCGGCAAAACCGAGTTTCGTGCGCAAGTCCGCGCCCGTGCGATCGACCAGCGCGGGTAAATCGGCCAGCGCGCCGGATTCTTCCACATTCGCAATCTGGGTGCCGCTGCGTGCATCCTGCATCGCCAGATCGAGCCGCAATCTTGCGCCGTCTGCGCTGCCGGAAATCAGATAACTGCCGCTGAGCACATAGTCGGCACCGAGGCGTTTGCGCAACGTGGCCAGGGCCTGCGGCGCGTAGCCGCCGGCGCCCGGCGCGGCGAGATCGGCGCGTGCGCTGCGCACCAGTTCGTCGGGCAGCGCGTGCATCTTGCTGCCGAGCGCGAGTTCGGTGCCGAGCATCTGCGCCAGCGCCGGCGCGATCCAGGCCTGATCTTTATTTTGCGCCAGATTGTTGAAATCGACGATCGCCAACGCCGCGTTCGATCCGGCATATCCGTGCGCCTGGCGTTCGAGGGATACCAGTTCCGCGGCGACCGCGGCGATCAGTGCCACGGCAGCGATCGAGGCAAGGCCGACGCGATGCCGGCGCGCAAACTTGTAGGCACGATAAACGACGTGGTCGCGCCGCGCGGCGATCGGGTTGCCGGCAAGGTAGTTGCGCAAGTCCCCGGCGAGCGCGGCGACGCTGGCATAACGGCGCGCCGGCTGATGCCTGAGCGCGGTGAGCACGATCACATCGAGATCGCCGCGCAGGCGTTTGCGCGGCACCGGCGTCGCGGCCAGTTTGAGCCGGCTCGGCGCGACCGGATCGGTGGCCTGGATGATGCGCAGCACATCGCTGGCGTCGGCGGCGCCGGAAAAATCGTGCGCACGCTGGTCGGTGAGCAACTCGTAGAGCACGCCGCCGAGCGCATAGACATCGGTCGCTTCGGTGATCGGCTCGCCGCTGATCTGCTCGGGCGCCGCATAGGCCGGCGTCATCGGCCGGTCGCGCTGCACGTTGGTCAGCGTGGCAACCGGTTCCTCGTCGTTCTGCAGCAGCTTGGCGATGCCGAAATCGAGCAGCTTGGCGGCGCCACTCGCGGTTATCAGGATATTCGACGGCTTGATATCGCGATGCACGACATGGCGCTCGTGCGCGAACTGCACCGCCGCGCAGACCTCGATGAACAACCTTATTCTTTCTTCCAGTTTTATACTTTTACCGCGACAGTAGTTGAGCAACGGCAGGCCTTCGACATATTCCATGGCGAAATACGGGCGCCCGTCGCCGGTGATGCCGCCGTCGAGCAGATGCGCGATATGCGGATGTTCGAGACGCGCGAGAATCTGCCGTTCGCGCAGGAAGCGCGCGAGTACCGCGTCAGAATCCATGCCGCGCTTGATCAATTTGAGCGCCGCGCGTTGCTTGAACTGACCGTCGGCACGCTCGGCCAGCCAGACGATGCCCATGCCGCCCGAGCCGATCTTGCGCACCAGACCCCATGGGCCCACGCGACTGCCGATCAGCGCGGCTTCGGCTTCGGCCGCAGCCCGATCGATTGCTTCCAGATCATTACCGGGCGCGGTGGCTTTTCCGCCGGAGCGCCGCGCCGACTCCTCCGAGTCGAGCATCGAGACCACGATCTTGCGCAGTTCCTGGTCGTCGCCACAGAGACTGACGAGCAGGGTTTCGCGCTCATGCATCGGCACATCGACCAGGCGCTCGAAAATGTCGCCGACGCGTTGCCAGCGTTCGGTGTCCACGTTCATGTGTATGCAGCCCAGAAGGAAATCGGGCGCCTAGCGGGCGCGCAAACGCCGGCGGAAAGACGATCCGTCGCCTGCCTTATCAGGTCATCGGCAATCGCCTGGGTCCACGTCGAAACCGATCGAGCCGCCATCGTTACGCCAGCAGTCTGTATCGCTGCAAGGGCTCTTGCGCGCGTGTTTCCCCTGAATCGGACTATAAATTCCTTGTCTGCGACAAACAAGCGATCCGCGGCAGGTGACGACGCATCGTGTCAGCGAAACCCACGAAACGGCGTAACCGGGATACACAGCGCCAGAGGAATTTCAAATGTCAAAGGCCGTCGATCGCCATTACGCCACACAACGCGATTCGTTACCGGATCGCTTTCGCTTCATCGTCGCGTTTACCTGCGTCTTCGCGCTGCTCGCTTTGTGCGCGTGCTCGAAGACCGCGCCCGGCGCTGGTGCGCCTGCCGTGGGCAAGGCGGCCGCCGAGAGCTATGCGGGCAACGCCTGCGAACGAAAGCTGCTGACCGCCGCGGATTTGACCGGCATTCTCAGCGCTCCGGTCACTGGCACGAAACCGCTCAAAGGCGATCCGCAGACCTGCTATTTCTCCACCAGCCAGGGCGACGACGATCTCATGGTCAGCCTGCGCCCTGGGCACGGAGTCGCGACGATCGCGACGTTCACCAGTGGGCACATGAACGAATACGCAAAGTGGAAGCCGCTGACCGGAGTCGGCGATGAGGCCGTCTGGTTGGCGGATCTGCATGAAGTCGACGCGCGGAAAAACAACCTCTTGTGTGTGGTCCGGCCTGGTCTCGCACCCGGCACGCTCAGCGCCGACCCTCATCGCGCCGGCGACGAAGTCCAGCAGCAAAAACTGGGGGCGTTGTGCAACACGATTTTCGCGCGGCTGAATCTGATGCCGGCCGCGTCCGGCGCAAACGCTGCGATGACGATTCACGCGGCGGCGGGCGGCAATGTCGTCGAGCCGGCATGCGACAAGGACGTAACCCCTGCCGATGTCGCGGACATCATCACCGCACCCGTCGTACGCCAGCGCGGAATCGGATAGCAATCGTGCTCGTATCACGCCGCTGCGGGTGCGACGGTCAGCATCAACCTGGCGAGCGGCGACGACGCAAAATCGATGTGGGACGCCGCTAAAAATCCCGCCAACGCCTGGACCGATGCGCCACTGGCCGGCTTCGGCGACAGTGCGCTGCAGGGGCGCGGCGGCACCGTGGTCTACGCACGCAAGGGCGACCTGCTTTGCAACGTCGATATCACCGGCACCGACAATGCCGACGGCATGCAGGTCATCACCAAGGCACGCGGCAATGAACTGGCAAGGAAGCTCGGCGCACTGTGCAACAAGGTATTTGCCGCGCGCGGATGACGTCGCACATCTGCAATGATGGATGCACGGTCGATCATATCAACACCGATTCGTGCATATCAGCAGGCTGTCGGCGAAAGACGTTGCGATCGACACGTTTCGCCATCGCCACCTGCACCCGGCTTTCGTGATCGGTGGGGTGTTGGTTTTTGCGAACGACTACGCGGCGATCTGGGTGGCCGGCACGCCCGCGTGGCTGCAATTCAGCAAAGCACTGTTGGCTTGAGAGACGAGGACCGCTCCAGCACGCGCAAACGATCGTACCGTCAGCGCAAGTTCGCTGCCGGATGTCAGTGATCCGTGTCGCATGGCGTAACCGGATACGCCACCAATATGCGTGGCGACTGCCGGAGGCCTGACATGTCGTTGCCCAGCAAAACACGCAGTTCAAACTCCGGACGAAACGCATGGCAATGGGTTTTCGCCGTTGCAGCGTTGATTTGCGCCGGCTCGGCATATTCGGCAACGATACCCGGTCTCGGCTTGGGCTTTTCGCCAGCCATCATTGCCGAAGGCGCCACGACCACGCTGACGATCGTCATGACCAACCCCGACGCCGCAGCAGTAACGGTGACACAGCTGACCATTACTTTGCCGTCGGGATACGTCGAAGATTTCTCCGGCCTGAACGGCCTGAATACCTGTGGCGGATCGAGCGGTCTTACGACGACCAGCCTGACCCTGAGCAACGTCGTCATCCCGGCAATGAGCAGCTGCACCGCTACAGTGAATACCACATCGAGCACGGCGGACGACTACTTCTTCTCCGTGGCAGCGGGCGATTTTCAAACCTCCAACGGCAACAATGCCGCTGCGCTCAGCGACGATTTCACCGCCGTCGTGCCGATTCCGCCGACGGTGACGAAGGCGTTCTCCCCTGCGAGCATCCCCGTCGATGGTATCAGCACCCTGACCCTGACATTGAACAATCCCAATGTGACTTCGCTGCTGCTGGAAGGCGTCAGCGACACCCTGCCAAGTGGCTTGACCATTGCCAATCCCGCCAACGCCACCACCAACTGTCCGAACGCGGCCACGGTTGCGTATCCGGGAGGCAGCTATCTGGACGTCAGCAATGCAATGGTGGGGCTGGTCACTTCGATTATTCCCGCACTGGGCAGTTGCACGGCCAGCGTAAGCGTGACTGCCGCCAACGGCGGAAATTACGTCAACACGATTGCGGCCGGAGCGCTGTACACGCAGACCACGTCGCCTGCGGATTCATCATTCATCGGACTCGCGGATAACAGCACCGTTGCGGCAAGCGCGACTCTGTTCGTCGCCGGCGCTGCGATTGCGGCGCCGATGTTGACCCGGTGGGGCCTGCTCGGCCTGGTTTTGTCCGTCGTGCTGGTCGCCGCGTACGCAAGGCGTAAGCGACGGACGCCGGGTTGAGCTTTTCCGCGCCGCGGCCAATACCCGCGGCGCGCATTGAACCAACCTGACGCGACACTAACGACGCCGGCGCCGACCGGGATCAGTCTGTTTCCAACCGCGTCCGCAGATCGGCGAGATACGCCGACGGCGATGATTTCAGGACGGGTTCGATCTGCGCCCGCAGTTCGGCGGCGTCTGCGCGCTTACCCTGCTCGCGCAACGCGCCAACGAGCGCGACCTGCACTTCGAGCACGCGCGGATCGTCCGCTGCATAAGGTGGGCTGCGAACCGCAAGCGCCTCGCGCAACAGCGGCTCGGCCGCAGCGGCGTGCTCGAGCGCAAGTTCGGCGCGCCCCAGCGCGAACAGAGGCAGACCAAGACGATAATGCCCCTGAGGGTAGACCTTGCGCGCAGCGGCAACCGCGCTTTCGGCGCTGACGCGCGCAGCGCTTGCATCGCCGGCATCCAGTTGCGCCGCGCTCAGATCGGCGAGAAACGTGGGCCGTTGCCAACTGCCTGGCGGCAAATTCGGAGTGCAATCGGTATTGACTTGCTGCGCGAGTGCCAGCGCTTCGTTCTGCTGATGCTCCAGGTCCAAGACCCAGCTCAGCGAATCTTTCAGCCGGCAGGCAGCCGCGGATGTCGCCGCATTTTTTTTCAACGTGATTGCCAGCGCATCGCGAAACGCTTTTTCCGCCTCGGCGTATTTGCCCTCCCAAGGCAACGCATAGCCCAGAAATTCGAGCGCATAAGCGTCCGCATTGCTGCCTTCTCCTTGCGCGCTGCGAAGCAGGCTTTCAGCCTGGCGCATCATCGTTTCGGCCTCCGCGAAGCGACTGAGTTCGACATAGTCGATACCGGCGGAAAGATCGCCATACGCGGCATCGCTCGCGGCCATCTGCCCGGACGCTTTCTCCTGTTCCATCAGCGCAAGGCGCTTGGGCAGCGCTTCGGCAAACTTGCCGCGATATTCGAGTATCTGCAGCAGGTTGTTCTCGCCGACCAATGTATCGTGATGATTGGGTCCGAGTTTTGCGCTATAGATTTTCAGCGACTGGCGATACGCCGCTTCGGCGCTGGCAAGATCGCCTTTGGCGTAGAACATGCCGCCCAACGCACCCAGCGCATGTCCGACATGCTCGCTGTCTGCGCCGTACACGGCGCGGTAAATATCCGCGCCTTTGCGCAACGCGGTTTCCGACTCGTCGTATTTTTGCAGGCTCGACAGCGCGATACCTAGTTGCACCCATTCTTCGGCGACCGCCTTGTCATGGTCTCCCAGCGCCCTGGTGTCCTGCGCAATCGTCTTGCGCAGCAAAGCCACGGCCTCGTCGTTGTGCCCCTGGCGGCGCAGCGGATAGGCGACTGCGGCATGCGCCTGCGCAAGCGTTTCCGCATCCGTGTCGGGCTGGGTTTCGAGCAGCGCCACGCTTTGTCGCGCATGTGCGAGGGCTGCATCGAAGGTTTCCTTGTCTTCGGCTTCGCTCGTTGCAATGGACAGCAGTACGCGCGCGCGCGCGTCGCCTGGGATGTCTGCATTGCCGGTCAGCGCCAGCGCCTGTTCGATCAGCGCGCGGCCATGCGGACGATCGCCGATATCGCGATAGAGCTCGCCGAGCAGCGCGAGCAACTCGGCTTTCGCGGCAGGCTGCCGACCGGCAGCGCCCTGGATCTGCCGCTCACCCGTTTCCAGCAACTGGCGCGCGCTGATCGCTGCGCCCTTGTTGGCGTCGGGATTCACCTGATCAAACACGCCGAGCAGAAATTCGCGTGTCGCGTCGGCACGCATCGCCTGCGCGCGCGCCTGCCGCGATTGCAATCGCGCGACGTGCGCCTCGTACAGGCTGACGCCGGTGGCAAGCAGCAGCAGGACGATCGCGATCGAACCTGCGCCGACCGCGATCCAGTGTCGCGCGACAAATTTGTGCGCTCGATAGGCGGCGCTGTCGGGCCGCGCGGAGATCGGACGGCCATCGAGATAACGGCGCAAGTCCCCGGCCAGTGCCGCAGCGGTCGCATAACGCCGCGCGGGTTCGCGCTGCAATGCGGTCAGCACGATCGTATCCAGATCGCCTTGCAAACGTTTCGCCGCAACCGGCGCCTGCGCGGCGCTCAATTTGCTCGGCGCCGTCGGACTGGTGGTTTCGAGCACGCGCCGTACCTCTTCGGCGCTGGGCGCATCGGCAAAATCGAACGGTCGCTGCCCGCTGAGCAATTCGTAGAGGACGCAGCCCAGACCGTAGACGTCGGTGGCGGTGGTCACCGGCTCGCCACGCAGCTGCTCGGGCGCCGCGTACGCCGGCGTCAACGGTCGATCCTGCCATGCGGTGGTCGCCGCCGAGTCGTCGTCCGCAGCGAGCAATTTGGCAATGCCGAAGTCGAGCAGCTTGCTGCTGCCATCCGCGGCCACCAGCACATTCGACGGTTTGATGTCGCGATGCACGATCAGTTGGCCGTGAGCGAATTGCACGGCTTCGCAAATATCCAGGAACAGGGCGATGCGTTGCTCGAGTTTCAGGTTTCCGGCATTGCAATAGCGCAGCAGCGGCTGGCCTTCGACGTATTCCATCGCGAAGTACGGGCGTCCGTCGCTCGCGATACCGCCATCAAGCAGGTGCGCGATGTGCGGGTGTTGCAAGCGCGCCAGAATTTGCCGCTCGCGCAGGAAACGCGCGAGTACCGCCTCGCTGTCCATGCCGCGCTTGATCAATTTGAGCGCGGCATGCTGCTGATACTGGCCGTCGGCGCGTTCGGCCAGCAGCACCACCCCCATTCCGCCGCGCCCGATTTCGCGCAGAATGCGCCATGGGCCGATGCGTTCGCCGTCGCCGGCGGTGACGGCTTCGCTGTCGCTCCACTCGCGCACCGCGGAATCGCGCGCCGCATCCACGCCGTGCTCGAACCCGGCCGCCGCGGCGTCGGCGTGCAGCAAGGCTTCGACTTCGGCGCGCAGCTCGGCATCGCCGCGGCAATGCTCATGCAACAGGGTCTCACGCCGATCCGGAGCGGCGTCGACGACGGCATCGAAGATCGTGCCGATGCGCTGCCAGCGTTGCGCGTCCAGACTCACGGCGTGGATCCCTCGAGATCCAGTTGCCGCACCAGAAACGCGCGTGCACGGCGCCAGTCGCGAAATACCGTGCGCTCGGTGAGATCCTGCAACTTCGCGATGTCCGCAAATTCCAGACCGCTGAAAATACGCCACTCGACCAGTTGGCTGGCGCGCGAATCGATTTGCGCGAGCTTGCTCAGCGCGCTATCGAGCGCAACCAGATCGACGACATCGCTGGCGCTGCCGGGCTCGTCTCCGAGCGCCGTGATCACACAACCGCCTCCACGCTTCAGGCGCGAACGATTGCGCGCATGATCGACCAGTATCTGACGCATCGCGCGCGCGGCAAGAGAGAGAAAGTGTGCGCGATCGACCGAGCGCTCCTGCGCTATCGTGTGCAGTTTCAGATAGGCCTCGTGCACCAGCGCCGTGGTGTCCAGCGTCAGCGGGCTGCCGGCGACGCGACGCTGGCTGCGCGCCATGCGGCGCAGTTCCTGATAAACCAGCGCAAACAGCGCCTCCGATACTTCGCCTGGGGGTGAGCGATTCGCGGCGGTCATGCACATACCATCCAGCCAGGCGCCTGCCCCCGTGCATTGATAACTGCGGCGCGATCAGTGAACTATAAAAGGCGCGCGCTGCGCCAACAAGCGCAACTGACGCTCGACTGGGCGAACTGTGCGCGGGGGCGCTTGCATTCGCTGGCAAATAACACCATCTCCGCTATCCTTGCCCCCTTTCATCGACAACCGCGGACCATGACTGCAGCGAGCCACGTTTTCGACGCGACCCAGCACAATTTCGAGACCGACGTGATGCAGGCGTCGCTGACCACGCCGATGCTCGTGGATTTCTGGGCCGCATGGTGCGAGCCATGCAAATCGCTCACGCCGATACTGGAGAAAGTCGTCGACAGCTACGCCGGCGCGGTCAAGCTTGCGAAAGTCGACAGCGACGCGGAAATGCAGATCGCCGCGGCGTTCGGCATCCGCAGCCTGCCGACCGTGGTGCTGCTCAAGGACGGCCAGATGGTCGACGGTTTCATGGGCGCGTTGCCCGAAGCGGGGGTGCGCGAGTTTCTGCGGCGCCATATCGGCGCGCCGGCACCCGCCGACGAAGCGCCGGCGGTTGCCCAGTTGCCGGACAACGAAACTCCCGCGCAAGCGATTGCCCGGCTCGAACGCGAAATCGCCGCGGACGCCGGGAAGCCGGAACTCAAACTCGATCTCGCTCTCGCCCACCTGCGCGCGGGCGATGCGCAAGCGGCGCAAGCGCAGCTCGACAGCCTGCCGCCGGAGCTCGCCGAACACGCCACGGCGCGGCGCGTGCGCGCGCAGCTTGAATTTGCGCGCGCACTGAAAGATGCGCCCGATGTCGTCACGCTGCGTGCGCGCCTCGCGCAGGATGCGGCCGACCACGACGCGCGCGATCTGCTTGGCGTGCATCTGTTGCTCGGCGACGAGCCTGCCGCAGGCCTGGACGAATTCCTCAACCTGCTGCGCAGCGCGCGCAACTGGAACGAAGGTCAGGCGAAAAAGCGTCTGCTCGCCGCGTTCAACGTACTCGACGACGACGAACTGGTCGGCAGCTACCGGCGCAAGATGACCTCGTTGCTGTTCTGATCGGCGCATGGATCTTTACCGCATCAAGGCGGGGACGCTTCGCCGCGTTTTGAACCTCTGGCCGCCGTTCCTGTTCACCGGAATCCGCGTCGACGAGTGGACCGACGACTGGCGCAGCGCACGCGTGCACCTGAAGCTGCGCTGGTACAGCCGCAACTTCGTCGGTACCCAGTTCGGCGGCAGCCTGTTCGCAATGACCGATCCGTTCTGGATGATCATGACCATGCAGTCGCTGGGCCGCGACTACATCGTCTGGGACAAGGCTGGCGCGATTGATTTCGTCGCGCCGGGACGCGAGGCCGTATATGCCGAGTTCCATCTCGACGACGCGGTGCTGGATGAGATTCGCGCCGCGACTGCGAGCGGCGACAAGCACCTGCGCTGGTTCGAGACCGAGGTGAAAACCGCCGGCGGCGAAGTGATCGCGCGCGTGCGCAAGCAGATCTACGTGCGGCGCAAACGCGACGTCTGAATTGCGATTGCCCAGCGCAGCGGTGTGCAGCCGCTTTCACCGCAACCGCCGGCAGTGCGAGAATGCGCCATCCCGCACGAGATTGAGCATGCAAGACAAGCCCGCCCGCGCGGCCAAGCCGCCGGTCAAGTCCGCCGCCAGCGCGCCAACGGATAAATCGCTGCCGCTGCGCATCAACGGCAAGGCGTACTTTTTCGACGGCGACGGCGACATGCCGCTGTTGTGGTATCTGCGCGACGTGCTGCGTCTGAACGGCACCAAGTTCGGCTGCGGTATCGGCGCCTGCGGTGCGTGCACGGTGCTGATCGACGGCAAGGCTCAGCGCGCCTGCGTGACTCCGCTCAAGGCGGCCGCGAAACACGAGGTGACGACGATCGAGGGTCTTGCCGGCGCCGACCTGCATCCGCTGCAGCAAGCGTGGATCGAAGTGGACGTCGCCCAGTGCGGCTACTGTCAGGCCGGGCAGATCATGGCCGCGGCGGATTTGCTCAAGCACAACCCGAATCCGAACGACGACGACATCGGCAAGATATCCAACCTGTGCCGTTGCGGTACTTATCCGCGCATTCGTCAGGCAATCAAGCGCGCGGCGGAGATCACGCGCAATGCGCAGGCGGGCGCAAAGAAGTGAGACGCGCGCGCAGCGAAAACGGCAACGCGAACCCGGACCTCGGGCGGCGCAAATTCCTGTTCGTCGGCGCCGCGGCATCGGGCGCCCTGCTCGTCGGCTGGCGTGGTGCGCGCGCGCAGGCGTCGGCATTGCCGTATCTCGGCGCGCGCTTCGAAGCACAGGCGCTCGGCAACTTTATCCGCATCGAAAAAACCGGCGATGTGATCATCGGCGCGCGCGGCTGCGAAATCGGGCAGGGGGTGAAGACTGCGCTGCCGATGTTGATCGCCGAGGAACTCGACGTCGATTGGAACCGCGTGCGCGTCGAGCAACTGCCGTACGGTTACGTCGAAACCGATCAGGGTCCGTCGAACAAATACGGCAGCCAAGGCGCGGGCAGCAGCGACAGTATTCCAAACGCGTGGAAGGATCTGCGCCAGGCCGGCGCGACCGCGCGCTGGCTGCTGCTGGTCGCAGCGTCCGCGCAATGGAATATTCCCGCGGGGCAGTTGCGCACGGAATCGGGCAATGTGATCGCCGCGGACGGAAGCCGCCTGAGCTACGGCGCATTGGTCGCGGCAGCGGCGGCGCTCGATCCACCCAAGGAACCGGTCGCGCTGAAGAAACCGGAAGACTTCAAGATCGTCGGCAAGCCGACGCGCACGGTCGATGCGCGCGCGATCGTCACCGGTCAGGCGCTGTTCGGCATCGATGCCTACTTCGCCGATGCGCTCGTCGCGGTGATCGCACGCTGCCCTTATCTCGACGGCAGTATCGACAAGTTCGACGATGCCGCGGCGCGCAAGGTGCCCGGCGTCAAGGATGTCATCCGGCTGACCGGCCCGAAGCCCGAAGAACCGTTCGACGGCGTGCTCGCAAACGGCGTCGTGGTGCTTGCGACCGACACATGGGCGGCGCTCAAGGGCCGCGAAAATCTCAAGATCGAATGGAAGCCGGGTCCCTGGGCGAACGAATCGAGCGCGACGCTGGCCGCGCGCGCGGCCGAGCTGTTGAAATCCGACGATGCCGCAATCGGCGTACGCGGCGACGGCGATTTCCCCAAGGCGCTCAAGCAGGCGAAAAAAACTGTCGATGCGCGCTACACGACGCCTTTCCTCGCGCACGCGACGATGGAGCCGCCGAGCGCGCTTATATCGGTGGAAGACGACAAGGTCGTACTGATTGCTTCGCTGCAAAGCCCCTCCGGCGCCTCACAGGTCATCAACCGGATCACCGGCGTCGCGCGCGACAAGATCGAGATCCGCCTGGTGCGCGGGGGCGGCGGTTTCGGCCGGCGCCTGAAAAACGATTTCGTCGCGGAAGCTGCGCTGATCGGCAGGCAAGCCGGCAGGCCGATCAAGTTGATCTGGACGCGCGAGGACGACATCCAGCACGATTTCTACCGCCCGTTCGGCGTGCATGCGATGCGCGCGACGCTCGATCGCAAGAACGAAATCACCGGCTGGTCGCAGCGCTGCGCGGCGACACCGCGCAACTATCGCGACGCCGGCATGCAGGACAAACCGATCTGGACCGGCTGTCTGGTGCCGGACGATTTTCCGGCCAACCTGATCGCGAATCTGGAAAAGTCGTTCTGCGCGATCGAGTCCGGCATGCCGCGTGGCTGGTGGCGCGGTCCGGTGCATACGTTCGGCGCGTTCGCGGTGGAAAGCTTCATCGACGAGATCGCGCACGAAGCCCGACAGGATCCGCTGCAACTGCGTCTGAAACTGCTCGGCGCCGCGCGCGAACTGCCATACCTGGATGTTGGCGGGCCGGTGTTCGATACCGGGCGCATGGCCGCGGTACTCAAGGCCGCGGCGTTCAAGATCGGCTGGGAACACAAGCGCACAGGCGATCGCGGCCTCGGCATCGCCGGTCACTTCACCTTCGGCGGCTATGCCGCGCATGCGTTCGAGGTCTCGGCGATCGACGGCAATGTCGTGATCTATCGCGCGGTCTGCGCGATCGACGTCGGCCGTGTGGTCAATCCGCTCGGCGTCGAGGCGCAGGCGATGGGTGCGACGATCGACGGCATCTCCACGGCGCTCAATCTCGGCATCACGGTCAAGGATGGAAAAGTACAACAATCCAATTTTACCGATTATCCACTTTTGCGCATGGAGCACGCGCCGCTCGAAGTCGAAGTGGTCATCCTGGCGTCGGCAAAGGATCCGTCCGGCGCGGGCGAAATGGGCATCCCGAGCGCCGCGCCCGCGTTGACCAACGCGATCTTCGCCGCCACCGGCTATCGCATCCGCGAGTTGCCGATCGGCGATCAGTTGCGCCGGATTCTCTGATTTTCGCGGGCGGCGGTGGTGGCGTGCCTCTTGAGGTGCGCACCTGCGCCCCTATCTCTTGCGTTCGCTTCTAGCCGGATCTTCTGCCGCTCATGTCGTTATCGAACTGCTCTCTCTTGAGTCCGCTGCAACTCGGCAATCTCACGCTGCGCAATCGCATCGCGGTGTCGCCGATGTGCGAATACTCCGCCGTCGATGGCGTGCCGAACGACTGGCATCTCGTGCACCTGGGCAGCCGCGCGGTCGGCGGCGCGGGACTCGTCATGGCCGAGGCGAGCGCTGTGTCGCCGGCAGGCCGTATCTCGCTCGGCGATACCGGCATCTGGAGCGATGTGCAGGCCGCCGCGTGGCAGCGCATCGCCGGTTTCATTCGCGGCCAGGGCGCCGCGCCGGGTATCCAGCTCGCGCATGCCGGACGCAAGGCGAGCACCGATGTACCCTGGCGCGGCGGCAAGCCGCTCGCGGCCGATGCCGGCGCCTGGACGCCGCTGGCGCCGAGCGCGATCGCGTTCGACCATGCCCATGCCGTGCCGCGCGCACTCGACGACGCCGGTATACAAAAAGTCATTGCGGATTTTGCCGCTTCCGCGCGCCGCGCACACGAGGCCGGTTTCGAGTTGATCGAAATCCATGCCGCGCATGGCTATCTGCTGCACGAGTTTCTCTCGCCGCTGTCGAACCGGCGTGACGACGCATATGGTGGTTCGCTGGCAAATCGCGCGCGTCTGCTGCGCGCGGTCGTCGCCGCCGTGCGCGCGGAATGGCCGGCCCCGAAGCCAGTCAGTGTGCGCGTGTCGGCCACCGACTGGGCGCCCGGCGGCTGGGATATCGACGAATGCGTTGAACTCGCACGCTGGCTCAAGCGCGACGCCGTCGATCTGATCGACGTTTCCTCGGGCGGCAACGTGGCGCATGTGAAAATTCCGCTCGCTCCCGGCTACCAGGTGCCGTTCGCCGCGCGTATCCGGCGCGAAGCGAATATCGCGACCGGCGCGGTCGGTCTGATCACGACTTCGCGACAGGCGCAGGAAATTCTCGATCGCGGCGATGCTGATCTGGTGCTGTTCGCGCGCGAGCTGTTGCGCGATCCGTACTTCCCGCGCCGAGCCGCGAAGGAGCTCGGCGTCGAGATCAAGCCGCCGGACCAGTATCTGCGCGCGTGGTAAACAGGTATCGCTGCGGAACCTCTGAATAAGTCGTCATCCCCGTGAAAGCGGGGATCCAGCTCTACCGCAAAGCGCTGAAAAACTGGATGACCAGCCATTCGGCTGTTGAAAACCCCGCTTTCGCGGGAATGACGAGCTTCGACTTATTCAGAGGTTCCCCTAGCGCTCATCCAGCACTGACGCCGGTTTCCATTTTTCCGGCGGCGGCTCCCATGCGTTGCGCGGTATATCCATGCAGGTGACGATGACGAGGGCCCATACGCACTCGTACTTGTCGCCGGAACTGTCGGTAAAGATTTTTTTCTTGACCAGATTGTCGTCGACGAACTGGCTTACGTCGTCGAGCAGGGTCCAGCCCGCGCCGCGCCAATACTGATCGAAATGGTTCGGCCGGATTTTCAGCGGTCGGTGCGGCAGCATGATCGGTGACGGCGCCACCGACCTGGCAATGAAATTCGGCTGCGGCCGCGCCGCATCGATCTGCTCCACCAGATCCTTCGGTATATTGAGGCTGCCATCGGTGTTATAGGCGCGATATCGCTGTGCGGGCTGCGCTTTGTCTTCATTCGTCGCAGCAAGCGCGGACGTCTGCGGTGTCCGCTGCGCGCGCGGCACGATCGTATCGGTGCGCGCGGGTTGCGGACGGGCGGCAGGCTCGCCCGGCGCAGCGACTCGCGATGGTGCGACGGGCTCAGGCAACGGCGGCTCGGGCGGCGACGTGTCGATCAGGGTCACCAGAATGCGATCCCGATCCTCGACAAACCGCGGCCGCATCAAATCGCGCAACCACAGGCCGAGCAGCAGGTGCAGCAGCAGCGCCGCAATCAGCGCGCTCACCCAGAGCGCGCGCGGCAGCAGCTTGCGCGGCGCAGCGGCGGCGCGCTGCAGCACGCGCCGGCGCACGCACGCATGCCAGCCGTCGACATCCACGACACGCGGCACGTCGGCGTTCGCGATGATGCAGGATCCCCCGGCGAACGACATGCAGGCAGCGGCCAAGTCTCGTAGCGATTCGACGAAATTTACCGGGCCGGGTCTAAATCTGCGCTGACTCGGCACCCTGCCGCGCTTTCGCGCCCACTTGACCCGCCGCGCCGAAAGGAGAACGCTTGAGAGCCCAATGTCAGACTAAAGGAGTCCGTGGATCTATGGCCTACACTACCGAAGGCATCCGAAACATCGCGCTCGCCGGCCAACCGCGCGCGGGCAAAACCACGCTGTTCGAAGCCCTGCTGCATGCGGGCGGCGCGATCCAGACGCCAGGCTCGGTCGAGCGCGGCACGACGGTTTCCGATTACGACCCGCTGGAAAAGGAACGCAAGCATTCGCTCAGCACGGTCGATCGCGTCGATCGACCGCGGCGACTGCCACATCAATCTGATCGACACGCCCGGGGTCGCCGGATTTCCGCGGCCCGACGCTGACGGCGCTGGCCGCGGTCGAAACCTGCGCGATCGTGGTCAACGCGCACAACGGCATCGAGTACCAGCACGCAGCGGCTGATGCATCACGCCAAGCAGCGCGGCCTGGCGCGCATCCTCGTCGTCAACAAGATCGATCGGCGGCAATTGCCGCGCAGGCTCGTCGAAGCAGCTGCGCGACGACGTTCGGCACCGAATGCCTGCCGATCAACCTGCCGGCGAAGGACGGCAAGAGCCGTCGTCGACTGCTTCTTCAAGCCGAAGGCGTGGCGCGATTTCTCGTCAGTGTCGCCGAAGCGCACCAGCGCATCATCGACCAGGTCGTCGAGATCAACGAGACCGTGATGGACCATTTTCTCGACGAGGGCGAAGAGGGCCTGTCCGGCCAGGAGCTGCACGACGCGTTCGAGCAATGCCTGCGCGAAGGCCATCTCGTGCCGATCTGCTTCGTCTCCGCGCGCACCGGCGCGGGCGTGAAGGAACTGCTCGACGCTCGCCGGAGAAGCTGCTGCCGAATCCGAAGGAAGGCAATCCGCCGCCGTTCGTCAAGGGCACGCGGCGCGAACGCGCAGCCGATCGAAGCCGTGCCGGATCCGAAAAAGCACGTCATCGCCGACGTGTTCAAGATCGTCAACGATCCGTTCGTCGGCAAGCTCAGCGTGTTCCGCGTCTATCAGGGCACGGTGAAGAAGGACACGCAGCTGCTCATCGACGACGGCAAGAAGCCGTTCAAGGTCGGGCACCTGTTCAAGCTCAAGGGCAAGGACCACATCGAGATCGATCAGGCGATTCCGGGCGACATCGCCGCGCGTCGCGAAGATCGAGGAAATCCATTTCGACGCCGTGCTGCACGACTCGCACGACGAGGATCAGATTCATCTCGAAGCCGCTCGATTTCCCGCATGCCGATGTTCGGCCTCGCGGTCGAGCCCGCGCACAAGGGCCAGGAGCAGAAGCTCGCGCAGTCGCTGCACAAGCTCGGCGAAGAAGATCCGTGCTTCCGCTTCGAGCACAACAAGGAACTGAACGAAAGCGTCGATGCGCGGACTGTCCGACCTGCACCTGAAGCTGATGCTCGAACGCATGAAGGAGCGCTACGGCGTCGAGGTGAAGACGCGGCCGCCGAAGATCGCCTATCGCGAAACGGTCGGCGACCAAGGCCGAAGGCCATCACCGCCACAAGAAGCAGACCGGCGGCGCCGGCCAGTTCGGCGAAGTGTTCCTGCGCGTCGAACCGCTGCCGCGCGGCGGCGGCTTCGAGTTCGTCGACGAGGTCAAGGGCGGCACGATTCCGGGCCAGTTCATTCCCGCGGTCGAAAAAGGCGTGCGCCAGGTGCTCGAACACGGCGCCGTCGCCGGCTACCAGCTGCAGGACGTGCGCGTGATCGTCTACGACGGCAAGTACCACCCGGTCGATTCGAAGGAAATCGCGTTCGTCACCGCCGGCAAGAAGGCATTTCTCGACGCGATCGCCAAAGCCAGGCCGCAGGTGCTCGAGCCGATCGTCAATCTCGAAGTGTTCGTGCCCGACGCGCACATGGGCGACGTCACCGGCGGCCTCGCCTCGCAAGCGCGCGCGCATCAGCGGCACCGATTCATTGCGCGGCGGCGAAATCGTCATCAAGGCGCAGGTGCCGCTCGCCGAAGTCACCGACTACCAGACCGAACTGAAGGCGATGACCGGCGGCCAGGGCCGCTACGCGATCGAGTTCAGCCACTACGAGCCGGTGCCGGCGCAGGTGCAGAAGCAGTTGACGGAGGCCTACAAGCCGAGGGTCGAGGAGGATTGAGACAAAAAATACTGGCCACAGCACGGCCCCGCCCCCTCGGCGCCGCGTTGAACGCCGGCGACGGGGTCTGCGGTGCAAGTTGGCGCCGGGCGAAACGACGCCCGGCAGTTGCGCACCCAGCGAGATGCAGATAAATCGGCGGATGTTTCGAGCGAGCCATGTATTTGGCCTCGCGAGTAGCGATGCTTGCAACCGCCGCAAAAAAGCGGGGACGAAGGCGGCCCGCACCTTCGCCCCCTAATAGTCAAAAGAACCCTGCCCAATCATTGCGCCTCAATCACCGGCCGCCACGAACCGCACGCGCAGAGTGGTTGTCACCCTTGGCATCGAAGAAGTTTGCCCAATTGCTGAAGCTGACGCCCCAAGCATAGGCCGGGACAGAGAGTAGCGGCGTCGCCGTGGACGACCAGTAGTCGGACTCATTCGGCCCGAAGGCCGTGTCTATGCAAGTACCACACGGGTAGGTCGCGGAGAGAATGGTTTCCAGCTCCGTGATTTTCGGAATGCGCCAGTCACAGTGGCCGGCGAAACAGGGGGTAGTACCGGTTGAATCGATATCATCATTCAGGAGGGCCAGAAACTGCGTAAACAGCGACCCGTCATTCTGGTACCCGGGGCCGCAGCTGGAAACGCAATATGTGTAAAGGTTCTCCACGCACAGGGGAATCGCGAGATTCTGGGCCCCGCAGGTAACCGCCTTCTCCCACATCAACCCGGTATTGGCGTCGATCAGGGTTCCGTCGCCGCAGTCGATGTAATGCCCATCGGTTACGGCGATATTGCCGTTCGGGCACGACAAGGTGGAGCTGGGCCCTGGCGGGCCGGCGGGACCTGCAGCACCTGTCGAGCCCTGAATACCTTGCTGTCCTTGGGGACCGGCAGGTCCGGCCACGCCTTGCACGCCTTGCGACCTTCGCCCACTCGCACCGATGGTCAGCGCGAATAGTGCGGGCGGCTGGTTGCCGTTTCGCACCGTCAGGGAATACGTGCCCGGCACGAAGCTCGATGGCGGACTGCCACCCGGGAAGTTCGCGACAATCTTGTTGCTCGCCGCGCTCGCCGTGGGGAAGGTCACACTATCCAGCGCTACCACCGAATTGCTGCCAAAGTTCTGACCGGCAACGGTCATTGTGCTGTGCGTGTAATCGACCGTGGCGCTGACGATGACCGGGAGTCCGGCGGCGACGGCCGTCGAAGGCAACACGCCCGCCCATACAAAAATGCCTACAACAATTGCCATGAAGCGTTTCATCACTGTTCTCCTCGAGGTTGGTGGATTAGTTCATCGGTGGATTCGGGTTCTGCGCAACGCCAGCGTTGCGGCGATACCGACAAGCAAGCCGATCAAGGCGAGCCCGAAGACGTTCAGCGCCGGAGCGGACGCCGTGGTTTCAATCGCGCGTTCTTCCGGCGCGCTGTCGGCCGAGAGTGAACAACCCCACAGCAAACAAACCGGCAATCAACGCCGGCCAGGCGTAACCGCTCAGCATCGGTGCAGCCACGGCAGGGGTGGCGACCGGGATGAGATTGAACGTGGCCTCGACCATGCAGTTGTAGGTGATGAAGGTGGTCGTGTAGGTCGTGCCGTTCAAGCTGCCGCCGCAGGTGCCGCCCACGCTGGCGCTGTAACCGGCCGCGGGCGTCACGGTAAACGAGGTCTGCATGCCGTAGGCGATCGTTTGCGCGGTATTCGGCGAAATGCCGCCATTGCCGCCGGCGCTGGGGGTGACCGTTTGGCTCGGCAACGTTGTGCAGGCGGCAGACCACGGCGTACTTCCGGTCGCGGTGTCCCATGCGCTGTCGGTACTCAGCGTGAGATGGTTGGGGCATAGCGAACTATCACCCGGCACCAACGCATTCGTTGGGCTGGGTACGGCCGGGATAGTGCCGCTCAGCAGGTTGTTGTTGACGTAGAAATATATCAGCGTGCTCAACCCCGCCAGGGACGGAATCGAGCCGGTCAGACTGATTGTCACCGACCAAAAATTCGAGCAGCGCGCTCAACCCGGTCAAGGAAGGAATGGAGCCGGTCAGTTGATTGTCGGTGACATCGAAAAAGAAACTCAGCGCGCTCAAACCGGTCAGGGAAGGAATCGGGCCGGTGAGCTGATTGGCCGTCGACGTCGAAATCTTGCAGCGCGCTCAACCCGCTTAAGGAGGGAATCGAGCCGGTAAGCTGATTGCTGTACACATAGAAGAGTTGCAGATCCACTCAAGTCGCTCAAGGAGGGAATCGAGCCGGTAAGCTGATTGGTGTCGACATCGAAATAAGACAGCGCGCTCAACCCGCTCAGGGACGGAATCGGGCCGGTGAGCTGATTGGAGTCGACGTCGAAATAACTCAGCTCGCTCAACCCGCTCAGGGACGGAATCGGGCCGGTGAGCTGATTGTGGTCCACAGCGAAATCTTTCAGTGCGCTCAACCCAGTCAAGGACGGAATCGGGCCGGTGAGCTGATCGCTGGAGGCAAAGAATTCAACCAGCGCGCTCAACCCCGACAAGGACGGAATCGAACCGGTAATTTGATTCGCGCCGACCTGGAAAGTTTGCAGCAAGCTCAACCCGGTCAAAGACGGAATCGATCCGGTGAGCTGATTGCTGCGGACCTCGAAATCGTCCAGCGCGCTCAACCCGTTGATGGCCGGCAGGGAACCGGTCAAGTTGTTCGAATCCAAGTCGACAGCGGTGACGTGGCTGTTGGTTCCATCGCAGCTGATGCCATACCACGTGCACTCGGTACCGGCAGCCCCGTTCCAGCCGGTACTGGTCGTCCAGCCCGCGCCATTGGTATCGGTGTAGAGATTGAGCAGGATCTGCCGCTCGCCAGCCGGAATCGCCGCCCGCGCGGACAGTGCAAACAGCAGCAGACCCAAGATCGGCAAAACGCGATTTCGTACGCCACGCCCGGTGGCGAAGTGGATATTCATATGCGATGCCCTCTGGAAGCGGTGGGTGGCGTGTGGGCTTGCTGGTTGTGCCGATTCAGTCGCGGCACCGGATCGGGGTGGCGGAATCCACCTCGCCCGACCCTGCCGCATTCGACGCCGCGGTTCATTACCCGGGGCAGTCAAGGCTCGTACTGATGTCCTCGGCCTGCGTAAGAATGTAGGCCGCTTGGGACGCACCGACCTTCTTGCCACTTTGGGCTTTGACTGCATTGGCGAACGCTGTCAAATCCGAGCAGGCCAGTCCGTTGTCGCTACTGACGTCGTTGGCGATAGCCGTAAGTTTTTGCTCCATGCTTTTGCCGGGTTCGGGCAAAACTCCCGACTGGAACTGGGTCAATAAATTCGAAATCACCAGTGACGGCGGCAGTTCCACGACGTAGGTCGCCAGAACTGCATCCCAGTTGAAGGTTGTTTCCTGGTCGTCGATGTTGCCGGTGGCCTCATAGGCATCGGTGGCAGAGACCAGGCAATATTCGCCAAAGATTGATGCAGCGTCAGCGCCAACCACCCCTCCGACGCCGCTGTATGTGGAGGTTCCCGTGGAGGCGCAGGTGTGCGCCGTGCCATTCATGCCGGGGGTAAAGTCGCCAGTAAAGCCCGAGATGGCCCCGAAGAGCAGTTCATTGGGCTGGGCTGTGGTCGCGGTCGGGCCGCTTGAAGGCGTGGCGCCAAAACCATAGTTGCCAGCGGTCTGGTCGAGAGCAACGCTTGCCAAACCCGTCACTGAAAAGGCCTGGGTAGTTGCCACATAACCGTCGAGCCCTCCTGACCAGGTTACGGTGATCGTCGAGCCCGAGAGGAGTGGCGAGGCGATCGCCTGGGTGGAGCATAGGATAGTAAGAGTCGCAACATCAGCTCCCGATAATGCACTTGCATCCGTGTTGTAGACATCATTCGCACTGTCGGAGCAGACGGCGGATTCGGGCGCAAATATGCCCTCAAAGCCTAAAGCAACCGCCATAACGATAATACTCGTTCCCGCGGGCACGGTTTGGGTCGTCGTAGTGATCGTCGAAGAGCCAGTAGGTCCTTGTGCCGAGCCGATGGCAACGGGGGTAAAGAGTTGGGCGCGCGCCGTGCTCGCCAAGGCAAGCATGGCCAATAGGACGAACGCGCCCGGGACAAAACAAGTGCGCACGGCTACTGAACGACAGTCCCGCGCAGTAATCACGGAACACCCCTGCTTGCCTTGACGCTGACCGGGAGTGCGGCGGCGACTGGCCGTCGCAGGCAACACGCCCGCCCATGCAAAAATGCTTACAACCATTGCCATGAAGCGTTTCATCACTATTCTCCTTAAAGTTGATCGACTATTCATCGTTGGATTTGGGTTCTGCGCAACGCCAGCGTTGCGGCGATACCCACAAGCAAGCCGATCAAGGCAAGCCCGAACGCGTTCACCGCAGGAGCAGACGCGACGCCCCCTGATGACGGCGGCGACGACGTCCGCGCGGTGATGGTCGTCGGGTCGCTGGCGGGATTGCCGCTGGCCGTACACGGCGCCGCGCAGGCGACCGCCGCATGGTTCACGATCTGGCCGGGTGCGTCCGCGGCCACGTCGACCAACAGGTTTATCGTGGACTGGGCCCCGGCATCGATCGCATTGGTCGACGAGCAGGTGACGGCCTGGACCACCGCGGAGCAATTCCAGCCCGAGCCGCTGCCGGAAACGAACGCAAGACCCGTGGGCAGCGTGTCGCTAACCGTGATCGCTCCACTTGCCGTGACTGCACCGGTGTTGTTGACGGTCAGCGCATAGCTGGCGCCGTTCTGTCCTTGTGCGAAGTTGCCGACGTGGCTCTTGGTGACGGTCAGATTGGCGTTGGCCGTCACGACGGCGGCCTCCAGGCTGTGTATCGACACCAGGTGATCGAACTGGGGGGTGCCGGGAGTTATGTATGCTTCAAGGCCATAGCTGCCGGTCGCCGACGCGATGGCGTACAACGGGAAAATGGTCAGTCCGTTGGCCTGCACGAAGTTGGAGGATGTGAACACCGGCGAAGTCGATAACTGGACCACCCCGGTAACTGCCGTCGATTGCACGGCGACATAGGCAACAAGAAGGTCGTTCGCATTCGTGGTCGTGAAGCTGGGCGCAATGAATGGAGCCGCCAGACCTCCGTAGCCGGTGTTGCCGTCCTCGTTGATCGTTACGCCGGAGAATTCCTGCGCTGCGGCAACCGCGCTGATTGGATTCGGCGAAACGGTCGAGGTAAAAGCAATCGTGATCGTGTCGCCCGGCTGCAGAGCCGTCGTCACAATGGCAACGTAATCCACGGTAGCAAACGTATTGGTGCTGGAGAGGCCCGAGCCCCGAGGGTCATACACATTGGCGCGGGCGTCGGTTGGATCGTCGACGTACAAATCGCCGAGCGGACCACTGAACGCCACCTCCAGTTCGATGAGGTCGCCGACGGCCACCGCAGAGGTCACCGGAATCGTGAAACTGGTTGCGCCGCCGGCGGCAAGGCTGCCAGTCCCGATGTCTTGAACGTGAGTGATCGCCGCCGCCACCGGTAGCGAAATCAACGCCAGCAAAGTCCAGAGGGCGCATCGTGCCAACATCGTAATCATTCGACAGTTTCCTTATGCTTTTTGCGGTGCTTCAGGCAGCCGAAGTCGCCGCCCGGATTCCTTCTACTTAATGAAACGGAATTCCCGGCCGGTCGGGACGAGCCGCAAGACGATTGGTTTGGCAGGAGCGCTATTCGCGGCTGCTTATTCCGCGCAAATCAAAGGTTTTCTCGGCCTCTCCTTATCTGACGGAAAGCACGGCATAAACGCGCGCGGAGTTGCTTTTCCGTCAACTGGCCGTACGCAATACGGCTTCGATAGGGACATGCGGATCAGCGGGGCAATGCTGTACGATGGCGGTTGCCGACGCTGTTTTATCGGGTGGCCCGAAAAACCGGCGCTTTCGATAATCTGGAAACTGCGGCAGCGTCTATGAACGATGTTCCCCTCACCGAGTGGTTGCGCGCCTCGGGTCGCGGCGATGCCGACGCTGGTCACCGTGCCTATGCGCTGATCTATTCCGAACTGCGCAAAATTGCCGCGCGCCAGGCCGCCAGCCTTGGCGCCAGTGCCACGCTGACGCCAACGGCCCTGGTCAACGAGGCATTTCTGAAACTTGCCGGTGGTTCGCTCGCCGCAGTGAACGATCGGCGCCACTTCTTCAATCTTGCGGCGCGCGCGATGCGTCAGACGATCGTCGACTACGCCCGCGAGCGTCTTGCCGAAAAGCGTGGCGGCGATCTGGTGCGCACCGATCTCAGCGAGCAACTGCCGATCGCGACGTTCGACGCAACCCAGGCACTCGCGCTCGATCAAGCGTTTTCGTCGCTGGAGAAGCAGGATGCGCGGCTTGCCCAGATGCTGCATTGGCGCGTGTTCGCCGGCCTCACGGCGGAACAGATCGCCGAGCTTTGCGGTGTTACCCAACGTTCGGTCAATCGCAACCTTGCCATCGCGCGCAACTATCTGCTCATGGCGATGGACGCCGCCTGATGAACGACGGTGACCAGTTGTACGCTTCGCAGCGATGGAATGAGGTGCTCGGCGTGCTTGATCGCCTTGAGGACCTCGATCCAGCATCGCGTGAAAAGGAAATTGAGCGCATCGCCAAGGCGGATCACGAGCTCGCCTCGATCGCAAGGCGACTGATTGCGGATACCGATCGCAATGATGCTTCGAGCATCGGCGAAATATTCGGTTCGCTCGGATCGCTGAATGAACCGAATGCGGGGCCGGAACCCGAATCCATCGGTCCCTTCAAGCTGCTGCGCAGGATTGGCGAAGGCGGCATGGGCACCGTCTATCTGGCCGAACGCCAGGGCAAGGATTTCGTCCAGCAGGTTGCGCTCAAGCTGCTCGATGTTGCTTACGGCCCCGGTGCGCGATTGGCGGCACGCGAGCGCCGAATCCTCTCCGCGCTCACCCATCCGAATATCGCGCACTTCGTCGATGCGGGAGTCAGCGACGGGCGCGCCTGGCTGGCAATGGAATATGTCGACGGCGAACCACTGCTGTCACATTGTGATCGCCTGGCTCAGGATGTGCGCGAGCGTGTACGCCTGTTCGACCAGGTCTGCGCAGCCGTGGCATACGCACACGCACGCCTGATCGTGCACCGCGATCTAAAGCCGGGCAATGTGCTGGTCGCCTCGGATGGCAGTGTCAAACTGCTGGATTTCGGCATTGCGCGTGTACTCGACGACTCCGATGGTGCCGCACCTGCGACGCGGGTGTTCACCCCGGAATACGCGGCGCCCGAACAATTGCGAGGCGACATTGCGACCACCGCCACCGATGTGCACGGCCTCGGCCTGATGCTCTACGAACTCGTCAGTGGCAGCCCGCCTGCCAACCCTCGATCGTGTCGGAAGCGCAGACGAATGGACGGCGACAGAACTGGCCAGACAGGCGAACAAGGCAACCACGCATCGCGACGGCGGTGCCCGCGCGCGCAACGTGGGCCCGCTGTTACGCGGGGATCTGGGCAGAATCATCGAGCATGCGCTGGCAAAAGAGCCTGCTTCGCGCTATGCCTCGGTTGCATCGCTGCGTGAAGATCTTGCACGCTGGCTCGATCATCGTCCCGTGTCGGTCGCCCGCCCCGGATTTACGTATCTTGCATCGCGTTTTGTGCGCCGGCATCGACTGGCGGTCGCACTTACGGCGCTCGCCATAGTTACGCCGATCGCTATCAGCTTCCTCGCAATTCGGCAGGCTCATCGCGCGACACAGATGGCCGAGCGTGCCGAGCACGCCAAGACGTTCCTGGCCGAACTGTTCCTCAGTGCAAATCCGTTTGACTCCAAACATGGCGGCAAAAACGCGGTCGACCTGCTGCACGATGCCGCGCAGCGCCTGGACTCGGAATTCAGCGATGACCCCGATCAGCAAATCGATCTGCGCCTCGATATCGCTCAGGTTCTATATCGGCTTGGCGAACCCGCGCTTGCACGCAGCCTGACACAGGCAAGCGTTACTCAACTGCGTCGAACTCCTGGTGTTTCCCCGCCACGTGTCGGCGTGGCGCTGGTCCTGCTGGCGGCGCAGACAGAAGGTAGCGGCGACGTCGCGACCGCGCGCCAATTGTTCGCCCAAGGCTATGCAATATTGCGAAGTGCCGGAAATGATTATCGCAAAGACCGCATTGCCGCGTTGACCGGCATGGCGAAGACCGCAAATATGGCTGGCGATCGCGCGCAAGCGCATCTGATTCACGAGAGCATATTGAGCGAACGTCTGGCAAACGAGGGTCCAGACAGCCCCGACATTGCGATGGACCTGATGAATCTGGCCGCGGACGAACTGTACGCAGAACACTTTGCGCAGGCGCAGGCTCTGGCGCAGCGCGCCCATGACATGCTGGCAAGGACCCTCGGTGCGCATCACCCACGCAGCCTCTATGTCGACAACGTGCTGGGCCTGGCGCAGTCAGACGCGGGTCACGCAGACGCCGGTGTTGCGACGTTGACAGATGTGGTCAAGCTTGCGCATACCCTGCTGCAACCTGCTTCGCCAATGCTGGGTGATGTCATAAGCTCCCTCGGAAAGGCCCAGTTCGAAGCAGGCGACGATCTCGCCGCGATCGCAACCTTGCGCGAGGCGCATGCAATTCTTGTCGTGGCGAAAGATCAGCAGCGCGGCCGCTCGGAATTGACGCTGGGCCTTGCGGAACTGCGGGCACGAGATCCGACAGCATTACAGACTCTGCAGGATACGCGTACCGATCTTGCAGCCTTTCACTCGGCCGGTGATGCTGCATATGCTGCGCTGGCCCAGGCGGCCTTTGGTGCGGCGCTTGCGCAAAGCGGCGACGCGAGCGAAGGCGAACGCCTTGCGCGCGAAGCACGCACGAACTTGCTGGCGACGCCATATGCCGGAAGCGCCAAGCTGGCCGACATCGATCTATTGCTTGCCTCGCTGCTCGACGCGCGCGGTGCCAATGACGAAGCGCACGGTCTGCGAGAGGAAGCCCTGCTTCGTTTCCGCACAGTGCTCGGCGCCGAACACCCGCAGACGCTTGCGCTGGAAGCGAAACTGCTTGAACGCAAGTGAGTGTCGGTATCTCAATCCTGGCAATCATGGGCGCTGGGCAGGATGTCACGGAACATTGGTCCGCGCGGTCGGTCACCGCCAGAAGTAAGACGGGAACGATAACGGCGTGCCGATACTGGCACTGGCGGTGACCTGCGACTGGCATGACGATATCCATTCTCTCGAATCGCTGGCATGGGGTGCGCTGTTTGCGGACAATTGCCTGCGTTCGCTTTAGGATGCGCGAGCTGGAATCCGTTGCAGGACACGAACTCTGACAGGGGATGAATCATGCGCGGTTTGATTCGCTGGGTTTTACGTATTGTGGTAGCACTGGTGGTGCTGCTGGCGTTGGCGCTCGGCTTCGTCTATTGGCGCAGCAATGCGCTGCTCGCGCCGCATATCCAAGTCAACGAGGCGGCACTGGCCATCCCGGGCGATGCGGACGCGGTCGCGCGCGGACAGCACCTGGTCGTCACGCGCGCTTGCGGCGAGTGTCACGGCAAGGATTTAGGCGGCCATGCGATCATCGATTTCCCGCCGGTCGGCCGCATCATCGCGCCGAATCTGACGCGCGGCAAAGGCGGCTTGCCCGAGAACTTCAGCCCCGTCGATTGGGAGCGCGCCATCCGCCACGGCCTCGCGCCGGACGGGCGCATGCTGGTGATCATGCCGACGCGCGATTTCAACCCGCTGGCCGACGCCGATGTGGCCGACATGATCGCCTATCTGCAACAACTGCCGCCGGTGGATCGTGTGTGGGGACCGCTGTCCATCGGGCCGATCCTGCGCGTGCAGATGCTGCTCGGCAAGATTCCGCTGGCCGAAGCGCGCGTCGTCGACCAGCATGCCGCGCACGCCGCGACGATGACGCCGGCGCCGACCGCGGAGTACGGGCGCTACCTCGCCCACACCTGCACCGGCTGCCACGGCGAGCATTTTTCCGGAGGTCGCGTACCGGGTCTGCCGCCAAGTTTCCCGGCTGCGGCGAATATCACGCCGGACACCGTAACCGGCATCGGCCGTTGGACAAAAATGGATTTTTATATCGCGCTACGCAGCGGCAAGCGCCCCGATGGATCGAGCATCGATCGGTTCATGCCCTGGGGCACGTTCAAGCAGATGACCGATACCGAACTCGATGCGCTTTGGGCCTACCTGCAAACGCAGCCGCCGCGGCCCGCGGGTCAACGCTGAGAACTTCCGGCAGCCTTCTGCATCGATTGGTTCATTCGGCCGCGCGCATGCGCTGGATGAACACGGTCGAGCCGGTGGCAAAATGCAGCGCGAGCTGCGACCCGTCGTGCTCGGAAGAAACGACTTTGACCGGACCGCTTTCCTGCGCGGCTTTCACGTCACACTCGTGAAACTGTTCCGGCGTGCCGATCGGGTCGAGCACCAGCGGCGGACTGCTCGGGTTGTATCCGGAAAACGTGCCGCCACCCGCCATCGGAAAGCGCTGCATCCACATGAAGAATTTGCCTTCGTGCGGAATCCAGACGCGATAGGGGTCGTGCACAGTATCCAGCGCGCCGGAGCGCGTCCACACACGCAGAATGTGTCCTTGCGTGCAGTCGGTCGAAACGCATTCCTGCAGCACAAAGTATTCGTCGTCGCTCATGCGCACGCTGCGGAAATCGAGAATATCGTCCTTCTCAAACGCCTCGGCGGGAAATATCACCGCCGACATGCGCGGGTCGACCTTGAAGTCGCTCGATATCACGTAGCCGCCATGCCGCGTCTCCCACTTCGGTGCGGTGACGTTTACTTTGGGCAATACCGTCTGCGCCAGCGCCGCGACCGGGGTCACGGCGGCGCACAAGGCGAGCAAAAACTTTCGTGCGAAGTTCATCGTACGCATCTCCAGCAGGGTCAGCGCACAAACGAGCGCATTCCATAGCCGCCACGCTAAACGCGGCCGTTGTTGGAATCAAGATCGACTATGTAAGTTCCTGTAATCAGTGCGCCAACCCTGGATCCGGGCACGCGTGCTTGCGAAATCCTCCGGGTACCCTCGCGTTCCTGCGGCGATGCAATACCCTCTCGGCGTTTCCCGCGAACCGGCGTAGACTGCGCGCGCACAACTCACGGGAGGAAGGTCATGGTCTTGCTCGCTCAACTCTGGCTGCCGATCCTGTTATCGGCCGTGTTCGTGTTTATCGCCAGCAGCATCCTGCACATGGTCATCAAAGCCTGGCACATGCCCGACTGCAAGGGCTTTTCCAACGAGGCCGAAGTCAGCGCCGCCATCAACCAGGGCAACGTGTCGGCCGGTCTGTACATGATTCCGTATTGCACGCCGGAGACGATGAAGAACCCGGCGACGCAGGAAATGTTCAAGCAAGGTCCGGTCGGCGTCGTGTTCCTGCGCAAACCCGGCCCGATGAACATGGGCGTCTTCCTCGGCCAGTGGTTCGCGTTTTGCCTGCTGGTGTCGATTTTCTGCGCGCTGCTCGCCGCACATGTGATCGCGGGCGACACATCGTTCGCGCACGTGTCGCATGTCATCGGCTTCGTCGCCGTGATGGCTTATGCCTTGGGCGTGATCCCCGACGCTATCTGGTGGGGGCACCCATGGGGCAGTGCGATCAAGCACATCGTCGACGGCGTGATCTACGGCGTGATCACCGGCGTGACGTTCGGATGGTTGTGGCCGGCGTGATCCGCGCGCAAGCGCGGCTTGGGAACGGGAAACTTGCGTGCGCCGGCCTGCTGCTGGCGCTCGCGAGCGCCAGCGCATCGGCGCAGGCGCCGGCGGCCGAAGTACGCAAGTTCGTCGCCTATGACGATGCGGTCATCGCGCTCACGCATGTGCGCGTGATCGATGGCAGCGGCGCACCCGCGCAGGACAACCGCACGGTCGTTTTGCGCGAGGGAAAAATCGCGGCCATTACCGATGACGCGACGCCGCTTCCGCAAGGCGCGCGCGTGATCGATCTTGCCGGACACAGCGTGATTCCCGGTCTGGTCGGCATGCACGATCATCTGATGTATACGGCCTCGATCAACCTCGATGAAAACGACAGGATTCCGCCGCCCGGATTCCTCGTCACCGAACTTGCCTTCTCCGCGCCGCGTCTCTATCTGGCCTCCGGCGTCACCACGATGCGTACAACCGGCAGCATCGAGCCCTACACGGACCTGAACATCCGTCGCTTGATCGACAGCGGCAAAATGCCGGGGCCGCATATCGACGTGACCGGCCCGTACCTCGAAGGCAAGGGCAGCTTCTTCCCGCAGATGGCTGCGTTGACCGACCCCGAACAGGCGCGCAAGACCGTCGCGTTCTGGGCCGGCCAGGGCGTGACTTCGTTCAAGGCGTATATGAACATCTCCGCGGCCGTGCTCGGCGCGGCGATCAAGGAGGCGCACCGTCAGGGCACGAAAATCACCGGGCATCTGTGCTCGGTCGACTACCCGGAAGCGATCGCGCTCGGCATCGACAACCTCGAACACGGCCCGGTTTACACCGACTCGGAGTTCGTGCCCGGACGCAAGCCCGACGTGTGTCCGCAGATTCCGGCCATCGTCGCCTCGTGGCAGACGCGCGCGATGGACAGCGCGCCGGTACAGGCGCTGATCCACGATCTGGTCAAGCACAAGGTCGCGGTGACTTCGACGCTGCCGGTGTTCGAAGCCTCGATCTCGACGCGTCCGCTATTGTCGAAGCGGCAGATGCGGATGATGTCGAGCGAGTCGCTGCGCAGCTATCTCAATGCGCGCGCCAGCGCAGCGACGACGCCTGCGCGGGCGCAGAAAGGCGAAGCCGCGCTGAAACAGGAAATGGCGTTCGAGCGCGCCTTCGTCGGCGCCGGAGGGCTGCTGCTCGCCGGCCCCGACCCGACCGGTAACGGCGGGGTGCTGCCGGGATTCGGCGATCAGCGCGAAGTCGAACTGCTGGTGGAGGCCGGCTTCACTCCACTGGAAGCCATCCATATCGCCACGGCGAATGGCGCGCGCTACGAGAAACAGCTCGACCGCATCGGCACCATCGAGACCGGCAAGCAGGCCGATCTGGTCGTGGTCGAGGGCGATCCGAGCCGGCATATCCAGGATATCGAAAACGTCCGGTTGGTGTTCAAGGACGGCGTCGCCTACGATCCGGCGAAATTGCTGAACTCGGTGAGCGGCATGGTCGGCATTCGCTAGGGAAGGTCTGAACAAGTCCTCACATCGATAGTATACTTATGCGCATCGGGATGACCAAGGATGTGCGCATGAGCCAGATGAGCTTCGGGGATGCGGAGTACAGCGGCAAGCGGAAGAAGACGCGCCGTGAGATCTTTCTGGCTGAGATGGAACAAGTGGTTCCCTGGAATTCGCTGCTGGCGCTGATCGAGGCGTTCTATCCGGTGGCAGGCCGTGGCCGCCATCCGTATCCGATTGCGACGATGCTGCGCGTGCACCTGCTGCAGAACTGGTTCGGGTTGAGCGATCCGGCGATGGAAGAAGCGCTGTACGAGATGGCGTCGATGCGTCAATTTGCACGGCTGACCTTGACCAAGCCGATACCGGACGAGACGACGATCTTGAACTTCCGGCGGTTGCTGGAAGAGAACGAGCTGGCGCCGGAGATCCTGGCGCGAGTGAACGCCTACCTGAGCCGGAAAGGCTTGCTGGTCAAGCGCGGCAGCATGGTGGACGCGACGATCATTGCGGCGCCGAGCTCGACGAAGAACGCCGACGGCGAGCGCGACCCGGACATGCACCAGACGAAGAAGGGTAATCAGTGGTACTTCGGGATGAAGGCCCACATTGGGGCCGATGCGCAGTCCGGATTGGTGCATACCGTGGTGACAACATCGGCCAACGAGGCCGACGTAGAAGTCGCAGAGGAACTGCTACTACGCTGGCACGTCGCTTCGATGCGAGGCATGACCCGTATCCGCAGACAGCACGGCAGGTTCGCGGTTATGCTGAACGTTCAGTCCACATCCGCATCTTTACCGGAGTTCCGCATGCGTCATCGTGTTGTTTGCGCACTCATCCTCGCTGCGGGCTTGGCCGCCGTCGCCGATTCCTTCGCCGCGGACACGTACGCGCGCGATCCGCAGCAAGCGGTCGATACGGCGTATACCGCGAAGATCGCCGAATACACGACCGCAGCCGCAATTCAATTCGCCGCTGACGGATTATCTGCCGGCCTCGGCCACCGTGCCGACGCCGGCCAAAGTGCTTGGCGATGTGCCTGGCGCGCCGAACATGCTGCCGTACACGAAGGACATCGAGCGCTATTTCGACCTGCTCGCAGCGGCGAGCCCGCGCGTGAAAGTGTTCCGCATCGGCAAGAGCGAAGAAGGCCGCGAGATGATCGCCGTCGCCATCGCCGACGAAGCCCTGCTCGCCGATCTGAAAGACGAACGACGCGCGCCTCGCCCAACTTGCCGATCCGCGCACGCTCGGTATGGACGACGCGAAGGCCGACTGCGCTCGTCGCGCAGTCGACGCCCGTTTACTACATCACCGGCACGATCCACTCGCCGGAAACCGGCGCGCCGACCGCGCTGATGGAACTGGCCTACCGCCTCGCCGTCGACGACGCGCCGTACATCAGGAAAATCCGCTCGCATGTGATCACCCTGATCACGCCCGTGGTCGAGAGCCGACGGCCGCGACCGCATGGTGGATTTGTACAACTGGCACCGCGCGAATCCGGGCAAGACGCCGCCGCCGCTGATGTACTGGGGCCATTACGTCGCCCACGACAACAACCGCGACGCGATGGGTCTGACCTTGAATCTCTCGCGCAATGTGCTCGACACCTATCTGGGCTGGCATGCGCAGGTGCTGCACGACCTGCACGAATCGGTGCCGTTCCTCTACGACAACACGGTCGGCGATGGCCCGTACAACGCCTGGGTCGATCCGATCCTGGTCGGCGAATGGCAGCAACTCGGCTGGAACAATGTGCAGGAGTTGACCAAGTTCGGCATGCCCGGCGTGTTCACCCACGGCGATTTCGATACCTGGAGTCCGGGCTATCTGATGTTCATGGCGGCGATGCACAACGGCATCAGCCGCCTGTACGAGACCTTCGGCAACGTCGGGCGCGGATACGCTCGAACGCATCCTCGATCCATCCGACTATGCGCGCACCTGGTACCGGCCGAATCCGCCGCTGCCCAAAGTGCTCTGGTCGCAGCGCGACAACAACAACTACGAGCAGACCGGCCTGCTCGCAGCGCTCAATTATTTTGCCGACAACAGCAAGCTCTTCCTGCGCAATTTCTATCTCAAGAGCAAGCGTTCGATCGAAAAGCCCGGCGCCGCCGGCCCGGCCGCCTACGTGTTTCCGGCCGACGACGCGCATCGCGATGCGCAAAGCGCAACTTCTGCACATCCTGCAATTGCAGCACGCCGAAGTCAGCCGTGCGACCGGCGCCTTCACGGTGCAGGTGCCGGCACCGCCGGAAAAGGACGAAAAATCCGACGACGACAAGGACAAGGACCGAGCTGCCGACGCTGCCAAAGGCGGCACTCCCAAGTCGGTGCCTCGCACCTTCGTAGCGGGCATCTTTCGTTGTACGGATGGATCAGCCCTATTCGCGCATCGCCGATGCCCTGCTTGATCGCCAGTACTGGTCGCCGGAGGACCCGCAGAAGCACCCGTACGACGATACCGCATGGTCGTTCGGCGATCTGTTCGGCACCGAAGTGGTACGGGTCACCGACGTATCGATGCTCAAGACGCCGATGGAGACCGCTGCGCGAGCCGTTGCGGGCGGCCGGCGGCGTGCAGGGCAGCGGCGGAGTCTACCTGATCGACAACCATGCCGACACTGCGCTGATGACGTTGCGCTACGCACTCAGGGACGCCGATATTGCAGTCGCCGAGAAACCCTTCGACGCGGCCGGCCGGCACTTCGGCGCTGGCGCGTGGATCGTGCGCAAAGTGGATAATGCCGCATTTTCCACAAAGATAGCCGAGCTCGGCCTGGATGCGTATGCGGTCGCCGCCGCGCCGGACGTCGCCGCGCACAGGATCGGCGCACCGCGTATCGCCCTGATGCATACCTGGCTTACGACGCAGACCGAAGGCTGGTGGCGCATGGCGTTCGACAAACTGGGCGTGCCGTTCGCCTACATCTCGACGCAGACCGTCGCGCGCGAGGACAACCTGCGCAACAAGTACGATGTGATCCTGTTCGCGCCGCTCGACATGGGCGATGCGCCCGGCGGCGCTGGCATCTCGCAATTGATCGTCAACGGCCTGCCGCTGTGGGGCAATCCGATGCCGTGGAAAAAGACCGCGCTGACGCCCAACATGAATATCGATCAGACCGACGATATCCGGCCCGGACTCGGCGCCGAAGGGCTCGCGCATTTGCGGCGCTTTGTCGAACAAGGCGGCCTGTTCCTCGCCGCCGGCAACGTGACGAAATTCGCGATCGACAGCGGTCTGGCGCCGGGCGTTTCGGTCACCCCGCCGAAGGACTTGAAGGTCGTCGGCAGCGTGCTCAAGGGCATCGTCGTCGACGACGACGAGTCCGGTGAACTTCGGCTATGGCAAGGATCTGGCCATGTACAGCGCGGACGGCCTGTCGTTCAAACTGAGCAACCTGCTCACCGGCGACGATGGTCTGCCGAACGCGAAGGATTACAAGCGTCCGACCGGCCGCGGCGGCCCGCACGATGTCGACACGCCGGAAGGCCGCGCCGCCGTCGACGCCGCCGAACTGCCGGCACCGAAGCCGTGGGAGGCGACGCCGTTGAACGCCGACCAGATCGCATCCGAACGTGTTTTTTCCGTACCTGGTGATCCCGCAGGATCAGCGCGCGCACACGCTGGTGCGTTTCGCCGACGCCGACGATCTGCTGATCGCGGGCCTGCTTTCCGGTGGCGGCGAGCTTGCCGAGCGCGCCGCCGTCGTCGATGCGCGCTACGGCAAGGGCCATACCCTGCTGTTCGCGATCAATCCGATCTGGCGCGGCGAAACGATCGGCAGCTATGGCCTTGTGTTCAACGCGATCCTCAATTTCGACCATCTCAACTGAGCGTAAAATCGGTATATGCACATGTGGCCGCAGGCACTGCTGGGTGGCGCGCTGATCGGATTGGCGGCCGTGCTCGCAATGGCGACCGTCGGGCGCATCGCCGGCATCAGCGGCATTGCCAGCGGCCTGCTCTATGGCGGCGACGATCGCGCCTGGCGCGCAAGCTTTGTGTGCGGTTTGTTTTCGGCCGCACCGCTGTATGCGCTCTTCACTGGCGGCAACGGTCTCGGTTTGCCGCAGGCCAGCGCACCGACCATGCTGATCGCGGGTGTGCTTGTCGGTTTCGGTACGGGGCTCAGCGCAGGCTGCACCAGCGGACATGGCGTCTGCGGTCTGGCCCGATTATCGCCGCGCTCGCTCGCCGCAACCGCGCTCTTCGTGGCAGCGGCGATGCTGACCGTCGGCATGATCCGCCATGTTTTCGCGGGGCAGCCATGAAACCGTTGGCGGGCTATATCACCGGTCTGCTATTCGGCGTCGGGCTCGTACTCGGGGGCATGACCGATCCTGCGCGCATCCTCGGCTTTCTCGACATTGCAGGCCACTGGGATCCAACGCTGGCATTCGTGATGTTCGGCGCGGTGACGGTAACCTGGCTGGGCTACCGCTGGCTGTTCCGATCGGCAAAGCCGTGGCTCGCGGCGTCGTTCCATCTACCCGCCACATCCGTGATCGACAGACGCCTCGTGATCGGTGCGCTGCTGTTCGGTGTCGGCTGGGGTCTGGCCGGTTATTGCCCGGGGCCCGCGCTGGTGTCGATCTGGAACGGCGCAGCGGGCCTGTACTTGTTGCTTGCCGGCATGATTTTCGGCTGGTGGCTCGCAAGGCGCGTGCCGCACAAACCACTTCCCGCCGCGGAGACCGCCGACCATGCAGCATCCTGAGGTCCATTCCTTCTTCGACGCGCAGACGCGGACTCTCAGTCACGTCGTCTGGGATCCGGCGACGCGCAAGGCGGCGATCATCGACAGCGTGCTCGACTACGACGAAGCCGCCGGCCGCACGCGGCATACCAGCGCGGATGCGATCGCCGACTTCGTGCGCGCCACGCAATTGCAGGTGGAATGGATCATCGACACGCATGTGCATGCCGATCATCTCTCCGCAGCGTGGTATCTGCGCGCAACGCTCGGCGGGCGCATCGGCATCGGCGAGAAGGTGCGCGATGCCCAAGTGCATTTCGGCAAGCTGTTCGATGCGGGCGACGATTTCCGCACCGACGGCAGCCAGTTCGATCATCTGTTCGCGGCCGGCGAAAACTACCGGCTCGGCGAAATTTCGGCGCAGGCGATCTACACGCCCGGGCACACGCCGGCCTGCATGACGCATCTGATCGGCGATGCCGCCTTCGTCGGCGACACGCTGTTCAATCCCGACTACGGCACCGCGCGCTGCGATTTTCCCGGCGGCGATGCGCGCGACCTGTATCGTTCGGTGCAGGCGCTGTTCGCGCTGCCCGAAGCGACGCGCGTTTTCCTCTGCCACGATTATCCCGTACCCGGTCGCGACGGCGTCGCCATCGAAACCACGATCGGCGCGCAACGGCGCGGTAATGTTCACATCCACGTCGGTGTCGATGAGGAAGCCTTCGTGCATATGCGCACGACCCGCGATGCGACCCTCGCCGTGCCGAAATTGCTGCTGCCCGCGGTGCAGGTGAATATCCGCGCGGGCGAACTGCCGCCCGCCGCGGCCAACGGCACGCGTTATCTGAAGATTCCGCTCGACAGGATTTAAGCGACCGCCACGCCGACGCACCGCGTCACTGGGCGACCACCGCATTGCATTGCACTTCGACCCTGGCGCCGAGCGCAAGCCCGTCGGCGGCGTAGGCCATGCGCGCCGGGAAATGCCTGGTGAAATAGCCTTTGTATACTTCGTTGAACGCGGGCCATTCGGCGATATCGGCGAGTGCGACCGTACACTGCACGACCTGATCGAAGGACGAGTGATGGCGGGCAAGAGTTGCGCCGATATTGTCCATCGTCTGCTTCGTCTCGGCCTTGATCCCGCCCGCGACGATCTTGCCGTTGGCGCCGATGCCGATATCGCCGGACAGATACAGCATGTGCCCGACCTGCACGGCTTCGGAGAACGGATAGCTCTGTCCCGGCGCGCCCTTGCGCGGGAAGAACTCGGGCTCGGCCGCCAGCGCATGCGCAGTAACGAGTGCCAGTGCAGCGAGTGCCAGCGGTTTGGATAAATACTTCATCATGCTTCTCCCCAGACATCGTGCAACAGGCGGGCGAAATTGCCGCCCAGGATTTTATCGATACGCGCAGGCGAATGCTTGCGCGCGGCCAGCAGTTCGGCAATGCGGGCGAAGCGGTCGGCGCGATTGAGATCGGGTATGAACGTGTACACGTTCGGATCCTCGCCCGGCGCGGAGATGCCGAGCTTGCGCCGCCGGTTCACTTCCTCGGCGAAGTTCTTCTTGAATTCCGGCGTGGCTGCGACCGGCGAGATCTCACCGTCGCTGCCGATGCCAACGTGATCCTCGCCGCAGATGTCGAGCGCATGTTCGAGATGCGCGATCAGATCGACGGCCATCGGCTGGCCCTTGCTGCGCAGGAACGGCATCAGATAGATGCCCACGTAACCGCCCTTGTCGGCGAGTTTCTTCAATTCCTTGTCGGTCTTGTTGCGCGGCAACGGCGCGAGCGCCGCACAGCCGGTGTGCGAAATCGCGATCGGCACTTGCGATGCATCGATCGCTTCGAGCGTGGTGCGTTCGCCCGCGTGCGACAGGTCGACCAGCGCCTTGCGTTCGTTGAGCTTCGCGACCAGCTTGCGCCCGAACGTGCTCAGGCCCGCATTGCCCGGTTCGAGGCAGCCGTCGCCGACCAGATTGCGCCGGTTGTAAGTGAGCTGGAAGATGTTGACGCCCAGATTGCGGAACATGTCGACGCGATCCAGATCCTCGCCGAGCGGAGTCGCGTCCTGAAAGCCGTAAATCAGGCCCAGCTTGCCCTGGCAGCGGGCCACCTCGAGATCCGCGAAACGACGTATCAGCATCAGGCGGTCCGCGCGCGCGGCAATCTGCTCGTCCCAGAACGCGATGTTCTTGATCGTCTCATCGTAGTTTCGCGCGTAGCTGCCAACCCCACTGACCGTGAGATTGACCGCCGTCAAACCGGACAACTTCACATCGTCGAGCGCGGCGGCGCTGAGCGGCGCGAAATCGTCCACGTTTCCCGAATTGCCGGGGCCGCCGAGCGAATCGATCCTGGTCGGTGCTGCCGCATCGGGACAGCCGTCGGCATCGGCCTGGACCGCCGACGCCGGCTGCTGCGGCAGCAAGGTCGCCGCCGAAAATGCACCAAGCAAGGATAAAAAATTCCGGCGTCGCATCTGCATCGGCATGCTCAAGTCCTCGCGTGATTCGGGTTGTGCCGGGTGCGCGGCGCGCCCAGTCTGTCAGCAAAAGCGCCCCGCGTGAACGCCTCGGCGCCAGCGCGAGGGCGGCATTTGCGGTGCAATTCCCGTATCCTACGCGGATTGTTCGAGTTTCCGGAGACCGGTGTGCGTAGACGCGATTTCGTTTTGGGTTCCCTTGGCCTTACCGGCGCTGCCATGCTGCTGCCGCGCCTGTCGCAGGCGGCCGTGGTGCCGGCCAAGGTGCCCGTGGAGTTCACCTTCGACATGACCCCGCCGCTGGCGACGCGCGACGAATTCGTCGCATGGAGCGTGAAGAATCGTGGCGAAGACCCGAAATTCCTCGCCCAGCGCTGGAACCGCCTGCAGGCCCTGATCGCCAACAAGGATGTCTGGGACGACAAGGACAAGATCGCGTTCGCGCTCAATCCGCGCGAGGATTTCTGCCGGCCGATCAATCGTTCGCACGCCTACGACAGCGCGTTCCTCGACATCGGCTACGGAGTGACGATTTCCGGCCCGCATGCGGTCGCGCGCATGACCGAGTCGCTCGACATGAAGCGCGGCGAGAAGGTGCTCGAGATCGGTACCGGTTCCGGCTACCAGTCAGCGTATCTGTCGCGCATGACCGACAAGGTGTTCACGATCGAGATCATCAAGCCGCTCGCCGAACGCACGCGCGGCATCTACGACGACCTGATCTCGCACGGCTATATCGAGTACAGGAATATCTCGACCAAGCAGGCCGACGGCTACTACGGCTGGGAAGAGCACGCCCCGTTCGACAAGATCATCGTCACCTGCGGCATCGACCACATCCCGCCGCCGCTGTTGCGCCAGCTCAAGACCGGCGGCACGATGGTCATTCCGGTCGGCCCGCCGGGCGCGCAGCGCGTGCTCAAGGTGCTCAAGCAGCAAGACGCCGACGGTTCGATCACGGTCGCGCGCAGCGACATCTTCAACAAGATCGTGCCGTTCGTGCCGTTCACCAAGCTCGAAGGCGACGTGATCAAGGGTGCGCACAACGGCGAGGACAAAGGCAAGCCTTGATCCTACTCCAAGTCTGCAAGAACGCCCCCTTCCGGCTGCCGCCACCTTCCCCCGCTTGCGCAGGGGAAGGATTCCAATTTGTAGCGGCACTCTCTTTCCCTTCCTCTGAACAAGCGGAGGAAGGATGCCAGCTTGCAGCGACTCTGTTTTTCCCTTCCTCTGAACAAGTGGAGGAAGGATGCCAGCTTGCAGCGGTACTGTTTTTCCCTTCCCCTGCGCAAGCGGGGGAAGGATGCCAGCTTGCAGCGGCACTGTTTTTCCCTTCCCTGCGCAAGCGGGGGAAGGATGCCAGCTTGCAGCGGTACTGTTTTCCCCTTCCCCTGCGCAAGCGGGGGAAGGTGCCGAAGGCGGAAGGGGGCAAGCACCGCCTGAGTCAATTGGTAGCTCGGAATGACCATTAGCAAATCCACCTCGCCCACTGGTTTGACCGAGCGGTCGGCTTTTCTTTTTTATCTGGCGGTCGGCCTCGTCTCGGCCGCGGTGATCGCGCTGCAGATCGTGATCATGCGCATCTTCAGCGTCGGCAGCTGGGCGCATTTCGGCTCGATGGTCGTCAGCCTGGTGATGATGGGTTTCGGCCTGACTTCGGTCGTGATGTGCGGCGCGAACGCCTGGTTCGAGCGCAACTGGCGCCTGGTAGCGAATTTCGCGCTGCTGGCTTTCGGCCCGCTGATGGTCGCGGCGAACCTGCTCGCGCAGCAGATTCCGTTCAACGCGATCTTTCTGATTTCCGATCCACTGCAGAAGTGGAAGCTGTTCGGCAACTTCGGGCTGTACCTGACGCCGTTCCTCGCCGGCGCCTTCTTCCTCGGCGCGGTGTTCCTGCGCATGAAAGCCGTGTTCGGCCGCGTCTACTTCGCCGATCTCGTCGGCGCGGGTATTGGCGGCCTCCTGCTGCTCGGTTGCCTGTATCTGTTCCGCCCGGAAAATCTGATCGCCGTGCCGCTCGTGCTCTGGTGCGCGGGCGGCGTGGTGTGGTTTGCGGCGCAGGCCAATCGCAAGGCCATTGTCGTGCTTTGCGTGCTGGCCGTGCTGTCCTTCGCCGGACATTTCTGGCTGCCCGGTGTGTTGTCGATCCCCAAACTCGCCGTGTCCGATTACAAGGGCGTGTCGTACGTGCGCAAATTCCCGGACAGCCGGCGCGTCTACGAAAACACCTCGCCGTTCGGCTATCTCGAAGTCTATTCGAGCTCGTATCTGCACTTTGCGCCGGGTCTGTCCGACAACGCGGCGTTCAATCTGCCCGAGATTCCGGCGAACGCGTATCTGGGCATGTATATCGACAGCGACGGCCCGTTCGGCGTGATGCGCAAACTTTCCGACTCGGAGAGTGCGTATTTCCGCTATCTGCCGATGCAGTACCCATACGTTCTCAAACACGATCCGCAAACCTTCGTCGTGCAGTTCGGCGGCGGCATCTCGACGCGCGTCGCGCTGTACAACTCGAAACATGTGACCGTCGCCGAAAGCAATCCGGAGATCCTCGCCGCGTTTCGCAACGACGAGACGCTGCGCGATTTCACCGGCGACATTCTCCACGACCCGAAGTTGAGCGTGATCAATTACGACGGCCGCCTGTATCTCGCCAACACCGACAAGCGCTACGACGTGATCGATCTGTCGCTCGCCGACTCGGCGGGCCTGTCCAATCCGGGCGGCTTCGCGATTGTCGAAAAATACGCCTATACGCGCCAATCGATGGTCGCCTACATGCGCGCGCTGGCGCCGGGTGGCATCCTCTCGGTGACGCTGTGGAACAAGGAAGAGCCGCCCAAATCGGTGCTCAAACTGTACGCGACGATGGTGCAGGCAGCGCACGCCGCCGACCCCAATGCCGATGCGGGCAACGACTTCTACGCGGCAGCGAGTTACCTGTCGACAGCGACCGTGCTGTACAAACGCGGCGGCTTCTCCGCCGACGACATCGCGAAATTGCATGCGCACTCGCATGCAATGTCGTTCGACGAATTGACCTATCCCGGTTTCGAGTTCGACACGACGCAAATCGCGCCGACCTTGAAGGCGTATCGCGAAAGCATCTTCGGCGCCGAAGCGGACGCGCCGGCCAACAAGCCGGCCGAGCCGGCTGCACTTGTCGCCGGCGAGCCGACCGCTGCAGCGACTGCCGATCCGAGCGCACCCGCGGACGGCGTGGCAATGGCCGATCCCACCGGCCCCGGCGATGGCAGCGATCCGAACGGTCCCGCGCCAAAACAGGTGCCGGCAACGACCATGGGCCAGATCGCCTGGTACGCGCTGCTGCATGGCGACTGGAAAACCGTCGCCGATGGCTACGTGTTCGACACCCGCCCGCTGACCAATAACCGCCCGTACTTCGCCGCTTACGTGAAACCGGGCGATCTGACGCGCGTCACCGACCGCCTCGAATTGTTCCAGGACGAATGGGGCTATCTGCTGCTCTGGGCCACGCTCGGCATCGCCACCATTGCCGCAACCGTGCTCGTCGCGATTCCGGTAGTGCTCGGCTGGCGCACGATCTTCTCCACGCTATCCCGGCCAGCTGCGTATCATTTTATACTTCGCCTGCCTCGGACTCGGCTACATCATGGTTGAGGTCTCGCTGATCGCGAAATTCGTGTTGCCGCTCGGCAATCCGACCGTGTCCGCCTCGATCCTGATCACCGGCATGCTCGTATTCTCCGGCCTGGGCAGTCTCACGTCGGAGCGCTTCCTCGAACGCGCACGCGTCGTCATGCCGATCGTCTTCGTCGCCATCGGCCTGCTGCTGATCGGTTATGGTTTTCTGGTCGATCCAATCCTCAATGCGATCGGCAGCCTGCCCTACGGCCTGCGCCTCGTCTGTTGCTTCGCGCTGATCGCGCCGCCCGCCTTCCTCATGGGTTTTCCGATGTCGACCGCGATGACCTGGCTCGGCCGCCTCAACAAGAATGCGATGTTCCTCTGGGCCTGGGGTATCAACGGCTCGTTCTCGGTGATCGGCGCCGCAGCGGTGCCGATCATCGCGACCTCGTTCGGCCTTGCGACGGTACTGCAGATCAGCGGTATCGCCTACCTGATCGCGGCACCGGCGTTCTTTGCTATCTTCCTGCCGCTCAAGAATTCCCGTCCCGTTCAGATGTCGTAACGACATGCCAGCAGCGCGCCGAATAAGTCATCGCTCGTCATTCCCGCGAAGGCGGGAATCCAGTGTCTTTGCAAATCTGCACCAGGAAAAGACAGCTCAAGGGCGCTGGATTCCCGCCTTCGCGGGAATGACCAGACTTTTTGCTTTCCTCTGGTTTGCATTGACCGCATCTGAAGCTTTCGCTGTCACACCGAAGACGCCACCGGCCCCGCGCATCCCGATCGCACCGCTGCGCGAACCGCTCACGCGCTTCGTGCCGTTCGACAACGCGCCGTTCCCGTTTCGCGGCCTGATTCCGGATTCGGGCAAGCGCTTCCTCGATCATGCCGACGGCAATCGCCAGGGCCATACCTCGCCGCGCGATGGCACGGTGCACTGGGAAGACGAGACGTTCAAGGATAATCGTGTACTTTTATACTTTCCCGCGGGATTCGACATCCGCAAGCGCGCGTTGATCGTGGTGTTTTTCCATGGCAACGGCGCCACGCTGGCGCGCGATGTGCTCGAGCGACAGCAGGTGGCAGCGCAGCTCGACGCCGCGCATATCAATGCGGTGCTCGTCGCACCGCAGTTCGCGATCGATGCGGCGGACTCGAGCGCGGGCCGCTTCTGGCAGCGCGGTCAGTTCGCGAAATTCGTCAACGAAGCCGCGAGCAAACTCGCCGCACAATACGGCGACCGGCGCGTCGCGCGCGCGTTCAGGCCATCCAGGGTCGTGCTCGTGGCTTACAGCGGCGGCTATCTGCCGGCGGCCTGGTCGCTGGCAATCGGCAAGGCCGACTCGCGCGTGCAAGGCGTCGTGCTGTTCGATGCGATGTACGGGCAGATCGACAAGTTCGTTTCCTGGCTCGACCGCGAGCACCGCAGAACGTTCTTCTTCACCGCCTACGGCGCGTCGACGCATGAGGAAAACGAGGCGTTCAAGCAGGAACTCGATGAAGCCAACCTGCACTACAAGACCACGCTGCCGAAAAAACTCCTGCCCGGCAGCATTACCTGCTTCGATGCGGGCGCGGATGTGAAGCACGAAGATTTCGTCACTCAGGCGTGGACGCCGAACCCGCTGACCTGGGTGCTGTCGCGCATTCCCGGCTACGCACACAGCGCGCCAAAACGGGCTGCCTCCAAAACGCAAGCAAGCGCGCGCGGATCGCACAAACGCCGCTGAACCATGCAGCGGCACGGCTTCAGACGAGGTTCTTCGCCTTGCCCGACGACTGATCGAGCGGCCCGCTGCCGAGATCGAATCCCGCTGATGTACCACGACCGCGAAACTGATGACGTTTTTTAGCGGCCGCCGACATCAAGCGCAAAGCCGATCTCGATCATCTTGTCGAACAGCTTCTTGCCTGACGGAAAGCCGTCCGCCTTTGTCATCGGGCGCGACGCGATTAGACGGTGCGAGCGAGGGTTGCGGCGACCTCTTTTGCGGCCGCAAGGGTGGCCGCCACATCAGCATGCGTGTGCGCGGTTGAGACAAACAGGTTCTCGTACGCACCCGGATGAAACAGCACACCGCGCGCGAGCATGCCTTCCCACCAACTGCGGAATATTTTCTGATCGGCATGACGCTCGGCATCGCGGTAGTTGTGGATCTCCTCGCTCGCGAACCACACCTGCATCAGCGGCCCGATGCCGACGACGTAAGCCGGCAGACCCGCGTCGCGCATGACTTGCCCAAGCCCGCGGCGCAGCTCGTCAGAGACCGCATCCAGTTGTGCGTACAGGCCCGGAGTCGCCAGTTCATCGAGCGCCGCGTTCGCCGCCGCCACCGCGATGCCGTTCGCGGTGTAGGTCCCCGCCATCGACACGGTGCCGTTGGCGACCAGCGCCATGATATCGGCGCGTCCACCCATCGCTGCAACCGGGAAACCGCCGCCGATGCCCTTGGCGAACACCGACAGATCGGGCTTGATGCGCAGGCGACCCTGCGCGCCGCGCGAGGCCGAGGCGGAAGCCCGTGATGACTTCATCGAAGATCAGGACGATGCCGTGCTTGTGCGTCAGTTCGCGCATCGCTTCGAGATAACCGGGCTGCGGCAGGATGCAGCCGGTATTGCACATCACCGGCTCGGTCAGCACGGCGGCGATGCTGTCGCCTTCGCGCTTGATCGTTTCTGCGAGCGCGTCGGTATCGTTCCACGGCAGGATGATGAGGTTCTCTTCGACGCCCTTCGGCATGCCCGGCCCCTGCGGCACGGGGATCGGATGATTGTCCGGACCGGCCTTGGCGATGTTCGGATGCTTGCTCCAGTACACGCCGTCCGAGAAGCCGTGGTACATGCCTTCGAAACGGATGATCTTGTTGCGCTTGGTGAAGGCGCGCGCGAGGCGCGTGGCATACAGCACCGCCTCGGTGCCGGTGTTGCACAGGCGCACCTGTTCCACGCTCGGCACGGCGGCGACGATTTTTTCGGCAAGCCGCGCCTCGTCCGCCGTCGGCAGTGCGAACACGGTGCCGCGCTGCTGGATGAAATCGACCACGGCCTGCGTCACGCGCGGCGGTCGGTGGCCGAAGATCATCGGCCCCAGGCCCAGCAGATAGTCGATGTACTCGTTGCCATCGACATCGCGCAGGCGCGAGCCTTGACCGCTCTGCACAAAAAGCGGATAGGGCGTCCAGCCCGACCATGTCGCGCGCGCCGTGCTGTTGACGCCAGCGGGGATAACGCGGCATGCGACCTCGAATAATCGGGCGCTGCCGGCCGTGTGGCCGCCGGCAATCAGCGCGGCGTCAGTTGCAGTCATGGGGATTACCTTTCATTCGATGATTCGTCAGCCGCCGCACAGGCAGAGCCTGCCGTTCGGGCCACTCAATACATACAACAAGCGAACCGCCGGCACCCGCTTTGGCTCCGCGCGGCAACGATGAGAGATCAATTGCGGACCCGCTCAGGCCGAAATCACGTTGGTCAGCGACATCGGCGCACGCTGTGCAGCGACGAGCTTGCCAGAAACCAGCGCGGGGAGAAGACTCAGCGCATCGGCGAAACCTTCGATTACCGCATGCGGAATATTTTTTTCGCGGCAGCGATCGATGAGCTTGCCCTTGGCGAAGACGAAGTCGGCCGCTTCGGCGACGCAGAAATCCGAAGCGCCGTCGCCGATCATCAACACGCGTTGGCGCGGACCCTGGAAACGCGCCGCGCGCGCACACTTGCAGGTGCCGCTGGCGACGCTGCAGTTGCGGCTGGCGTTGGGAAACTCGAGTCGCCATTCGCGCTCGCCGACGGCTTCGAGACGATTGGCGATAACCGGCAGCCAGTCCAGATCGTAGTGCGCAAGAATGCTGTGGATCGCGTAATCCAGACCATCGCTCAAAATCTCGATCGGCAGATTCTGCGCCTGTGTGGCGGCGACGAATTGCGGGAACGCAGGATCGATGGCGCGCTCGGCCAGATGCGCGTCGAGTTCCGCCTGGCTCATGTCAAGCAGCGCGACCTGGCCGGCCATGCAATCGTGTGAGTTGATGCGGCCCGCGCGCCAATCGTCTTCCAGCACTTCCCAGCCCGGCTTGCCGAAGCGCTCGAGCAGGGTATCGGTGGTGTCTTCGACGGAAATCGTGCCGTCGAAATCGCAAAGAAGGGTCCAGCCGGACACAGGTTTTTCCTTGAAATATTTTGTAAATCGGGCAAAACAAAGGGCTGCGCAGGGTAGCCGTTTTCGGCCTTTTTCGCCAATGCCGGGCGGCGCCAAAGCGACCCGGAGAGCTTGCTGCGGCATTGTCCGGTCGCGGCATTAAGGTTCCCTCAAGGACCGTTTGAGGCTGCGTTAACGCAGTGCAGCATATTTTCCGGCAAAATAATCCCGTACTGGACCGTTTGCCAAGCTCATGTCCGCGCACCGTCCGTTTTTTGCGTACACCCCATGGGATGCGATTCCCACCTTGATGGGGCTGGGCCACCTTGCCTTCGTCGCCCTGCTGTTCTTCGGCTTCCATGCCATGCCGTGGGCGGTCTGGATCCCGCTCGCGCTGGTCTATTCCATCAGCATCTCCTGGAGCATCAACTCCACCAGCCACAATTTCATCCACAACCCGTTTTTCTCGTCGCCGGTACTCAATCGCATCTACAGCGTGATTCTCTCGCTCAGCGACGGCTTTTCGCAGGAGTTCTACCACCACGTGCACCTGCGCCATCACGTCGGCAACATGGATCGCATCGGCGCGAATGGAACGACGATCGACCCGCTCTCGATCTGGCGCCACGGCAGGAACGACAAGCCGGAAAGTCCGTGGACGTATACTTTTTACAGCTACTTCCGCGACGATATCGGCGAAGTCTACAAGCGCGTCAAGGAAAAATTCCCCGCCAAGGCGCGCTGGATCTGGCGCGAGATCTACATCGTCGTCGGCCTGTATCTGATCTGCCTCGCCTGGGACTGGCGCGCGTTTCTCGCGCTCGTGCCGTTTTATTATTTCGGCCACTCGCTGTCGTCGCTGAACGGCTACTACGAGCATTTCAAGGGCAATCCCGACGCGCCGATCGCCTGGGGCGTGAGCACCTACAATAAAGTATACAACTGGACCTGGCTGTACAACGGCTACCACGCCGAGCATCACTACCGCCCGAAAGTGCACTGGACACGCATGGTCGATCTGCGCGACAAGATTCTCGATGAACAGAAACGCGCCGGCGTGCATGTGATGAGCCACTGCCACGCACTCGGCTTCCTCGATCGCTCGCCACCGCGCTATACCGTGGTGCGCGATACCTCATCGCCGACGACGGCTTAACGGTTTTACAAGCCCGGATTCGCTTAGAATCCCGCCATCGGGCCTGGCCACTTGAGTGTTTGCGCGACACCGCCGGAGGAGGACGGCCCGATTTCGTCTCCGCGGAGTTTGCTCCCGTGAAAAAAAATCGCTGTAGTGGGGCGCCGCATGCGTCCAGCCAATCGATCCATGCAACGTATGTTCGCAGCCTGCTGCCTGGACTCTTGCGCTGTTTCTGACCTTCGGCGTTGCCGCGTTCGCCAGCGCGCAACCGCTATCGACATCGCCGGTCGCAGCGCGCAATCTGGTAACGACGCAGATCGACCCGGCGCGGCGCTTTATCCTGTCCGGACATCGCGCCGCCTGGGCCGCCACGCAGAACGATCGCGGTGCCGTGGCGAACGAACTGCCGCTGCGCAACCTGAGCGTTGTGCTGAACCGCACAGCGGAACGCGAGCAGGCGTTCGCAGCAACTGCTCAGGGACCAGCAGGACCCGGCTTCGCCGGACTACCACCGCTGGTTAACCCCGGTTGAAGTCGGCGAACAGTTCGGCGCCTCGCAGCACGACATCGACGCGGTCTCCGCGTGGCTGAGTTCGCAAGGCTTGCATGTCGACGCGTATCGCCAACAGCCGCACGCGCATCACGTTCAGCGGTACGGCGGGCGCGGTCGCGCAAGCATTCGCCACGCCGCTGCACAACTATGCGGCCGGCGGCGAGACGCGCATCGCCAATGTCGACGATCCACAGATTCCCACCGCGCTCGCCGGCGTCGTGCGTTCCATCGCCGGGCTGCACACGATCAAGTACCGACCCGGCGCACCATATGACGCGGCCGCAAACTGCCCCTGCGGCGCCGCCCGCCATTCAACCGCTAGCCACCAACTGTCCGCAGACCGGCGCCTGCACCTATTACGTATTTCCCGCGGATTTCGCCAAGATCTACGACCTGCCGGCGTCGGGCATCAACGGCAGCGGGCAAAGTATCGCGATAGTCGGTCGTGCGCGCGTCTACGATGCGGACGACACCAATTTCATGTCGCTGTCCGGCGTCACCTTCAACGCGCCCACGGTGATCGTGCCGCCGGACGGCACCGATCCGGGTCCGCCGGCGACGACGTGCAGCACCAGCGGATCGACGGACACCTGCAGCAACCCGAGCGATGCGGTGGGCGATCAAGGCGAGGCGACGCTCGATGTACAGCGTGCCGGCAGTGTCGCGCCGGGCGCCACGCTCAAATTGATCGCGAGCGCCGACACCGGCAGCGGCTGCCAACATGACCGACGGCATCGTGATCGGTATCGAATACGCGATCGACACCAATCCGGTACCGGCGCAAATTCTGAGTATCAGTTTCTCCTCCTGCGAATCGGACAACGGAGCTTCGGCGAGTATCGGCATCGATCAACTCTATCAGCAGGCCGCGGCGGAAGGCATCTCGGTATTCGTCGCCTCGGGCGACGGCGGCGTGGCCGGCTGCGAGGCGCTCGATTCGACGCCGGGCACGACCCAGACCGTCAGCGCGAATACGCTGTGCGCATCGGGCTACGTCACTTGCGTCGGCGGTACCGAGTTCGCCGACCAGGCCAATCCCTCCGCGTATTGGGCGGCGAGCAACGGCAGCAACTTCCTGTCCGCGCTCGGCTATATCCCGGAAGGCGCGTGGAACGATCCTCTCGATGACAGCGGCAATACACAATTCGCGGCGACCGGCGGCGGCGTCAGCCCCTATATCGCGACACCCTCGTGGCAGACCGGCACCGGCGTGCCGGGCACCCAGGGCCGCTATACGCCGGATGTATCCTTCGGCGCATCGACGCGCGAGGGTTATTTCACCTGCGTTGCAGCGCAAGGCGCGTCGTGTGCCGTCGCCAGCGGCCACTTCACCTTTCTTGGCTCGGGCGGAACATCCGCATCTACGCCGAGCATGGCCGGCGTCGCCGCGCTGCTCAATCAGACAACCGGCGCGGCGCAGGGCAATCTCAACCCGCGCTTGTATGCACTCGCCGCCACACCGGCCAACGGCGTGTTTCACGATGTGACGGTCAGTTCCAGCGGTGTGTCCGGATGCGCCGTCTCGGTGCCGAGCCTGTGCAACAACTCGACGCCGGGACCGACCGATCTTTCCGGCGGACTGCAGGGCTTTCTCGTCGGCAACGGTTACGACGAAGCCACGGGTCTGGGCTCGATCGACGTCGCCAATCTGCTCAACCAGTGGAGCGGCACAGTGAGCAACGTATTCAACCTCGACCAGCACGGTTTGACCGGCACCTGGTACGACCCGGCCACCAGCGGCCAGGGATTTCTGATCGAGACCTACCCCGATCTCAAGGGCAGCGGCCACGGCTATCTCGCGGCCGGCTGGTATACCTTCGATTTGACCGCAGCCGGCGGACAACGCTGGTATACCCTGCAGGGCGACGCAATCAGCGGCAGTGCATCGGTGCCGCTGACCATCTACACGGCGACCGGCGGCAATTTCAACGACCCACCCAAGATCACAGCCGTAGCGGTGGGTACGGCGACTCTGAGCTTCGGCGATTGCACGCACGGCACGCTGGCCTATCACTTCAACGACGGCCGACCCGATGGCTCGATTCCGCTTACGCGTCTGGATGCGAACGTGACCTGCTCGAGCACCGGCGACAACGGCAATGCGACCGCGAACTATCTGCTGTCCGGAGCCTGGTACGACGTCACGCGCACGACCAGCGGTCAGGGTTTCTTCTTCGATTTCAGCCCGGCCCTGACCACCCTGTTTGCGGCGTGGTACACCTACCAGCCGAACGGTGCGAGCATCGGCGGCGGCGCCAGCCAGCGCTGGTATACGATCCAGGACAATGCCTTCCTGCCCGGCACGGTGTCGAAGAACGGTCTGCGGATCTACGAAACGAAAGGCGGCACGTTCAACACGCCGGGCGGCGCAAGCGCCGGCTCGCCGGTCGGCAGTGCAAATATCGTGATCGACAATTGCACGTCGATGACCCTGAGCTACACGTTCAGCGCTGGAACCAACGCCGGGCAAAGCGGCAGCATCAATCTCGCCCGCGTTGTCGGGGCACCAGCGGGGTGCAGCCTTTAGGTCGCAGCCGCGCCAAGACTATCGAGCGGGTGCATTGAGGACCTGCAGAAAGGTCTCGCCGTAGCGGCCGAGCTTCGCTGCGCCGACTCCGCTCACCGCACCGAGCGCGTGCATGTCGCGCGGTCGCTCGCGCAACATCTCGAGCAAGGTCGCATCGTGGAAGATCACGTATGCCGGCACACCCTGCTCGCGCGCGAGGCGCGCGCGCGTGGCGCGCAATGCATCCCACAGATGTGCCTCGTGCGGCGCGATCGCCAGACTGCGTGCCTTGCGTTCGCCGCGCAGCGCGCGCCGCGTGATGCGGCGCTCCTCGCGGCTTGCCGGCCGCCGCAGCGACACGCGCGTTGCGCCGCGCAGCACAAGGCGACTCGCCTCGGTCAGACGCAGTACGCCGTAGCCATCCACATCGGTCGCGAGCAGGCCGGTCGCGACAAGTTGCCGGAATACCGCGCGCCATTGTCGCTCGTCGAGTTCCGCGCCGACGCCGAAAACGCTCAGGTTATCGTGATCCAGCGACCGCACGCGCTCATCGTCGTCGCCGCGCAACACCTTGGCGAGATGACCGACGCCATAGCGCTGGCCGGTGCGGTACACGCATGACAACGCCTTCTGCGCGAGCGCGGTTCCGTCGATGGATGAAGGCGGACTCCGGCAGTTGTCGCAATGGCCGCAATCGGCGCCGAGCGTCTCGCCGAAATAGGCGAGCAGACGGCGGCGGCGGCAGGTCGCGATCTCGGCGTAACCGAGCAAGGCATCGAGCTTGGCGCGCTCGACGCGCTTTCTCTCCTCGCCTGCCTCCGACTGCGCGATGAATTGCGCGAGCGTGACGACATCGCCGAGGCCGTAACACATCCAGGCATCCGCCGGCAGTCCGTCGCGTCCGGCGCGGCCGGTTTCCTGATAGTAACCTTCGAGACTTTTCGGCAGGTCCAGATGCGCGACGAAACGCACGTCGGGCTTGTCGATGCCCATGCCGAACGCGATCGTCGCTGTCATCACGATGCCGTCCTCGCGCAGAAAACGTTGCTGGTTCGCCGTGCGTGCGCTTGCGTCCATGCCGGCGTGATATGGCAACGCGGCGATACCCTGCGCGTTCAGCCATGCGGCCGTGTCCTCGACCTTCTTGCGCGACAGGCAATAGACGATGCCGGATTCGCCCGCGTGCGCGGCGAGAAAATCCGCGAGCTGACGCCTTGAATTATCCTTTTCCACAACGCGATAAAATATATTTTTGCGATCGAAGCTCGATACGAACTCGCGCGCATCTCCGAGATTCAGACGCTCGACGATTTCCCTGCGCGTCGGCGCGTCGGCGGTCGCGGTGAGCGCGATGCGCGGCACGGCGGGAAAGCGTTCGTGCAGGATCGTCAGCTGGCGATACTCGGGGCGGAAATCGTGTCCCCACTGCGACACGCAGTGGGCCTCGTCGATCGCGAACAACGCGAGCGGCGTCTTCGCCAGAAGATCGAGGCAGCGCCCGGTCAGCAGGCGTTCCGGCGCCACATAGAGCAGCTCCAATTTCCCCGACGCGAACTCGCGTTCGACCTCGAACTGCGTGCGCGCGTCCTGGCTGGAATTGAGGAACGCCGCCGCAACGCCGAATTGGCGCAGCGCCTCGACCTGATCCTGCATCAAGGCGATCAATGGCGAAATGACGACGGCCGTACCCGCGCGGATCAGAGCCGGAATCTGATAGCACAAGGACTTGCCGCCGCCGGTCGGCATCAGCACCAGCGCATCGCCGCCGCCGGTCAGATGTTCGATGATCGCCTGCTGCTCGCCACGGAAGGAGGGGTAACCGAAGACCTGGTTCAGAACGTCAAGTGCGGAATTCATTGCAACATGCTAGCAGGCGACTGGAAACTTAAGCTGACCACAAACGGCTTGGCTCGAGCCGACGCGGCAGGATATTCTATCGCCGACGTCTGGCCAGTCCCGACGCGCGAATGCTATCGGAAGCTTGGGGACGGGAACGTGGCATATACAAGCAATTTGCGTCGCTTTGTAATTTTTGAAAACAAGTCCGCATCGACAAACTACTCGCCGAAGATTCACGTGACGATCTTTGGACGATGGCTGGCTATCGCTCTACTTGCGATAGCAATGACAAGCATGTCCTCCCCCTCACTTGCAGCCATCCCCGCAAGCGAGCGCGCCGTGCTTGACGCGATTTACGCCCAAACCAACGGCGCCGGCTGGACGAACAATGCAGGGTGGGAAGGAGCCGCAGGAACAGAGTGTTCCTGGTATGGCATCACTTGTGACGCAAGCGGCACTCACGTCACCGCGATCGAAGTCGCTGGAAACAACTTGTCTGGGACGCTACCACCGCTCGACGCATTGGGCAGTGTCGATACCCTTTACTTTTACAACAACCAGCTAACTGGGTCGATTCCCGCGCTGACAGGGCTATTGGGCCTGCAATATTTCTATGCCAGCAACAATCGTCTCAGCGGACCACTCCCTGCGTTTGCTGGCCTGTCCAGTTTGCGCGTTTTCACAGCAAACGCGAATCAACTGACGGGACCACTTCCCGATCTCACAAATCTCAACAACCTGATTTTTTTTGATGTTGACCAGAATCAATTGACGGGCAGCATTCCTCCATTGACGACGCTGAACAACCTGACCTTCTTCAATGTCAGCTACAACCTGCTCTCCGGTCCGATTCCAGATCTACCTAACGCAGGCAACTTTTACTATTTTGGCGCGCGAGCCAATTTGCTCACCGGATCAATTCCTTCTCTCTCCGGCTTTACGGCACTGCACACATTCGATGTCGGAAACAATCAGCTCAGCGGAGCAATTCCAGATCTCGCGGGACTCGGCAATTTGGGTGAATTCGATGTCAACAACAATCAATTGACCGGACCCATTCCTTCACTGGCGGGATTGAATAACCTTGGTAGTCTGAACGTTAGTTACAACAAGTTAAGCGGTGAAGCGCCACCTCCTCCGCCGGCCCTGGCGGTCGGCGCTTCCGCCCTGTGTCCAAACTTGCTGACCCATAGCGCCTCCGTGACTTGGGATGCTGCTACTGGCGCAAACCCGTGGTATACGGGCTGCACTCAGCCTACGACGACGACGCTGACTTCGTCGCCTGCGACATCAGTATTTGGTCAAGCCGTCGAATTCGACGCGGATATAACCAGCGATTCATCGAGTGGCAGCGCATCATTTCGTGATGGCAGCAACGTCTTGTGCAGTACTTCACTGAACTCCAGCGGTTCAGTCCAAACAGCAAGCTGTGTTACATCTACCATGGCTACGGGTGCGCATGGAATTACTGCCGCTTTCAGCGGCAACAGCGGCAACGCGGCATCAACGTCAAGTGTGCTCACCCAAGCCGTAAACAAGGCATCCACTGCTCTCACCCTCTCCGCGACACCAAATTCCGTTCCGGTCGGTAGCAGTGTGACAGTGACATTCGCCTTGACCGTTGTGGCGCCGGGTGCAGGTATGCCCACCGGGACAGTGAACGTCAGCGATGGCAGCTCGGGATGCAATCTCAAGTTGCCGGCTACGAGCTGCACATTTTCTGCAATCGGCGCCGGCATGAAAACGCTGACGGCCACCTATTCGGGAGATAGCAACTTCGCTGCCAGCTCCGACAGCGCTGGTCTGAACGTGAATATTGCAAAGTCGACGACCACCTTGACGTCGACGACGAACCCATCGACATTCGGACGGAACGTGTCTTTCAGCGCTTCGGTCAGCGGTTATGCGCCGAGCGGAACCGTCAGCTTCAACGATGGCGCGGTTGTGCTCTGCGGGGCAAACCTCGGCGGCACAGGCGACAGGCGAACCGCCAGCTGTAGTTCGGCGACCCTCGCAGCGGGATCGCATAGCATCACGGCAACGTACTTTGGCGACAGCAACAATACGCTCTCGGTTTCAGCGCCGCTGATCCAGGTCGTGAACGATATCCCACCCCCGCTAAACCTCGACCAGCACGGCTTGACGGGTACCTGGTATAACCCGGCAACCAGTGGTCAAGGATTGCTCGTGGAGACCTACCCTGACCTCAAGGGCAGCGGCCACGGCTATCTTGCCGCGGGCTGGTATACCTTCGACTTGACCGCCGGCGGCGGGCAACGCTGGTACACCGTGCAGGGTGATGCGATCAGCGGCGGTGCGTCGGTGCCGCTGATCATCTACACGGCAACGGACGGTAATTTCAGCGCTCCGCCGAAGATCAGTGCCGTCCAGGTCGGCACGGCGACGCTGAGCTTCAGCGATTGCACCCACGGCACATTGGCCTATCACTTCAACGACGGCCGACCCGACGGCTCGATTCCGCTTACTCGCCTCGATACGAACGTGACCTGCACGCCCAGCGGCGACAACGGCAATGCGACCGCGAACTATCTGCTGTCCGGGGCCTGGTACGACGCCACGCACACCACGAGTGGTCAGGGCTTCTTCTTCGACTTCAGCCCGGCGCTGACGACACTGTTCGGGGCGTGGTACACCTACTCGCCCGACGGTGCCAGCATCGGCGGCGGCGCCAGTCAGCGCTGGTACACGATTCAGGACAATGCATTCACGCCCGGCACAACGACGAAGAACGGCCTGCCGATCTACGAGACGACGGGAGGCACGTTCAACACCGCGGGCGGCGCCAGTGCCGGCTCTCCGGTCGGCACGGCGAACATCGTGATCAGCAGCTGTTCTTCGATGATGCTGACCTATACGTTCAGCAGCGGCACGAACGCCGGGCAAAGCGGTACGATCGATCTGACCCGAGTTGTCAGCACACCCGCTGGGTGCAGCCTTTAAGCACCTCAAACCTGACCCTCGATAAACGCGGTCAACGACGAAATCATGAGCAACGCAGTGACGAACATCTTTTGCAGCAGACGATACAAGCGTTGGGCCACGGCAATTCTAGGGTTAGTCGTTAGTTGTTGTTTTTCGACGCAGGCAAACGCAGGGGCAAACCTAAGCCTCACCATGACGGGCCCCGCGACGGCGACGGCATTCAACAAATTTTCTTACACGGTGACTATCACCAACACGGGTGATGTAACTATTTTTAGTGGAGTCATCATCACCGACACACTACCCGCTGGCACTTCACTCGATGACCAATTAAGTGGTGTGGGTGGTTCTGGCTCTTTTTACTGCTCCGCGAGTGAACAAGACGTCACGTGCACCCCTCGTAACCTTCTTGAAGCCCTCTTTTTAAATCCAGGTGAGCAGACAAATTTCCCGATCGGGGTCATACAGGCTTCCGCCAACTGCACGCCGTTAAGCAACATCGCAACGCTCACGGATTCCCAAGATGGTATCGTGCTCACGTCCAGCCCACCCGTTGTCACAACACTAGTCGGCTGCAATGCGCCTTACACCGTGACTCCGAGCGCAGATCCAAACGTCTCGATCTCCCCGAGCACACCGCAAGTTGTCACGGCTGGAAACACTTTTAGTTTCACCATTACTCCCAATACCAGTTACGACGCATCGGTCGCAGGTACATGCGGCGGCCGCCTTGTTGGGAATATCTACACTACCCTTCCTGTCGCGGGCGATTGCACGGTGATCGCCATGTCTTATCCTCGAATTTATACGATAACGCCAGGCATTGGCCGGCACGCAACAATTTCTCCCGACACCCCGATGGTGGTCAGCGTCGTTAATACGCCAACCTTCACGATAACCGCTGACCCAGGTTTTAGCCCCGCATGGGGAGGCGACTGTAGCGGCTCTATCGTTTCGATCGATGGTCAAACCATCGTCGTTGAGGAAAGCTACACGACGACGAATTGTTCGCTTATCGGCACGGGCTTGCCAAGTATCAAATTGACCAGCAGCGCCAATCCCGTCGTGTATGGTCAAAGCGTAACCTTGACCGCAACCCTATCCGAGAACAATCCTCCAGGTGTAGTAAATTTCCAAGGCGGTTATATTCTCTCTCCCCTATTTTCATGCGTTGCTCCCGTCGTAAACGTCACAGCAACGTGCGTCGTGCCCTCAGCCAATATTGATGTATTTGGCGATCCCTTCTCCGCGACCTACACCGAAAGTCATATCAATGGCGTGACTGGGGATAGTTTGTTCCTCACAACCATGGCCGCCACGACGACGACTTTGGCCGCTCTGAACTCAACCGCCGCGGGTAAGGCGGTGATGCTGTCCGCATCGATCAGTTCCAATCTGCCGACAAATATCGCGACACCATCTGGCACCATCACCATCACTGACACGACCGATGCGCTGAGCTGCAGTTATGCGCTTCGTTCGCCACAAACTGGCTGCTCGATCGCTCCACTCGGAGTGGGGACGAAAACGCTGACTGCAAAATATTCCGGCGACAACTATTTTCTCGCCAGCAGCGATGTAGAAACGCTTGCCGTAACTGCCGCGAATTCCGCGACCAGCCTGACTTCGTCACCAAACCCGGCAACGATCGGGCGGAACATCACCCTGCACGCTTCAGTCAGCGGTTATGCGCCAAGCGGAACCGTCGGTTTCAGCGATGGCGCAACCACCTTGTGCAGCGCGAACCTTAGTGGTACAGGCAACAGCCGAATTGCAAGCTGCGACTTTGCGACCCTCGTATTGGGGTCACATAGCATCACCGCATCTTATTCCGGCGACAGCAACAACGCGCCATCGATGTCAGCACCGCTGGTCCAGGTCGTGAACGAGGCTCCGCCTCCGCTCAATCTCGACCAGCACGGTCTGACCGGTGTGTGGTACAACCCGGCCACCAGCGGTCAGGGACTGCTGGTGGAGACCTATCCGGATCTGTTCGGCAGCGGCCATGGTTATCTGGCGGCGGGTTGGTATACCTTCGATCTGACCGCGGCGGGCGGGCAGCGCTGGTATACCGTGCAAGGCGATGCGATCAACGGCAGCGTATCCGTGCCGCTGACCATCTACACATCGACCGGCGGTAATTTCAATGCGCCGCCCGCGATCAGCGCCGCCGCCGTGGGCACCGCGACGCTGAGCTTCAGCGATTGCACGCACGGCACGCTGGCTTATCACTTCACCGATGGCCGTCCGGACGGTTCGATTCCGCTTACGCGTCTGGATACCAATATAACGTGTACCAGTAGCGGCGATAGCGCAAATGCGACCGCCAACTATCTGCTGTCCGGGGCCTGGTACGATTCCACGCATACGACCAGCGGTCAGGGCTTCTTCTTCGATTTCAGTCCGGCGCTGACCACGCTGTTTGGCGCCTGGTACACCTACTCACCCAACGGCGCCAGCATCGGCGGCGGCGCCAGCCAGCGCTGGTACACGATCCAGGACAATGCGTTTATCCCGGGCACGTTGTCCAAAAACGGTCTGCCGATCTACGAGACCAAGGGTGGTACGTTCAATACGGCCGGCGGTGCCAGCGCCGGCTCTCCCGTTGGCACGGCGAACATCGTGATCAACAGTTGCACCTCGATGATGCTGAACTATACGTTTACCGCCGGAACGAACGTAGGACTGAGCGGAGCGGTCAACCTCACCCGCGTGGTTGCGGCGCCGGCCGGGTGCAACCTGTAACGCGCGCGGCGGGCGATATTTCGGTATCCGCTTCCGCCGCACCGCGGTTTTGGCTACTGTAGCGACTTGCCAATCCACGAGTTCGCCCCATGATCCGCCTGTCGCGTCTGCTTCTCCTTCTGAGCGCCGCGCTGCTCGCCAGCTGCGGTCCGCCCCTGCATCCGATCAATCCGCCGAACGCCTCGATCCAGCGGCTTGAAGTGCTGCCGGACGGGCGCTGGAAATTACAGATTCGCCTCGAGAATTTCTCCGACAAGACGGTGCATTACGCGACGTTCAAGGCGTCGCTGCGCGTGAGCGGACTTGCCGCGGCGGAGATCGCCCTGAATCCGGATATGGACATTCCGGGCGAGAATGCGGATATCGTGGAAACAACCGTTGCCGCCAGCGCGGACGTGCGCAAAGCGTTTCTCGCCGAAGCCAGGGAGCCGAGTGGTGCGGCATACGAACTCAAGGGCACGATCAACATTCCCGCCGCTAACAAGGACTTCAAGTTCGAGCACAAGAGCCGGCTGTCGCCTGTGCCTGGCATCCCGAATCAGTACCGCTGACATAATAAATATACAATTATCATAATATATAAAGGCAATCCAGCATGAGCAAGTACGTCGCGCCGCTCGCCGACATGCGTTTCGTGATGTTCGATCTGCTCAAGGTCGATGCACTGTATGCACGCCTGCCCGGCGGCGACGCGGCGACGCGCGATATCGTCGATGCGGTGCTCGACGAAGCGGCCCAGTTCGCGGAGACCGTACTCGCGCCTTTGAACGCAAGTGGCGACGAGGAAGGCTGCACGCTCGACAAGGCCAGCGCGAGCGTGACCACGCCGCAGGGTTTCAAGCAGGCCTACGCGCAATACGTCGACGGCGGCTGGCCCGGCCTGACCGCGCCGGAACGCTACGGCGGCCAGCATCTGCCCGAATCGATCGGTGCGCCGCTCAAGGAAATGCTCGACTCGGCGAACCTGTCGTGGGGCAATTTTCCGCTGCTCTCGCACGGCGCGTCCGAGGCGCTCAAGCAGCACGGCGAGGAATGGCAGCGCGAAGCGTTCCTCAAGCCGATCGTCGAGGGACGCTGGACCGGCACGATGTGCCTGACCGAGCCGCATTGCGGCTCCGACCTGGGCCTGCTGCGCACGCGCGCGGAGCCGAATCCCGATGACGCGTCCGCCTTCGGTACGTACAAGATCAGCGGCACGAAAATCTTCATCACCGCCGGCGAGCACGACCTGACCGAGAATATCGTGCACCTCGTGCTTGCGCGGCTGCCCGATGCGCCGGCGGGCGTCAAAGGCATTTCGCTATTCATCGTGCCCAAAGTTAAAGTGGACAAAAGTGGAAAAATGGGCGACACGCAACAGCGTGAGCTGCGGCGCGATCGAGCACAAGATGGGCATCAAGGCCTCGGTTACTTGCGTGATGAATTTCGACGCGGCCGAAGGCTGGCTGATCGGTCAGCCGAATCGCGGCCTGATGGCGATGTTCACGATGATGAATACCGCGCGCCTTGCGGTCGGCATCCAGGGCCTGGCGTTGATCGAGCGCGCTTATCAGAACTCGCTGGCCTACGCACGCGAGCGCCTGCAGGGGCGCTCGCTCAGCGGCGCGAAGTTTCCCGACAAGCCCGCCGATCCGCTGATCGTGCATCCGGATATCCGGCGCATGCTGCTCACGCAGAAGGCGTTCGCCGAGGCGCACGCGCGCTTTCAGCTACTACGCCGCGACGCTGGTCGATCGCGTCGAGCGCTCGCCCGACGCCGATGAGCGCAAGCGCGCCGACGAGTTGCTGTCGTTCCTGATTCCGATCGTCAAGGGATTGCTCACCGAACTGGCGAACGAATGCGCGTATCACGCGGTGCAGATCTACGGCGGTCACGGCTACATCCGCGAAACCGGCATCGAACAGTTCGCGCGCGATGCGCGCATCACGACGATCTACGAGGGCACGACCGGCATCCAGGCGCTCGATCTGCTCGGGCGCAAGATCATGCAGACGCAGGGCGTCGGCTTGCAGCATTTCCTCGAGGAAATCGGCGCGTTCTGTCAGGCCAATTCCGGCGCTGCAACGCTGGCGGAGTTCGTCGCGCCGCTCGCGGCGGCGGCCAAGGAATGGGGCGAGCTGACCCAGGCGATCGGCAAGCGCGCGCTGGCCAACGCGGACGAGGTCGGCGCGGCGGCGGTGGATTTTCTGTTCTACTCCGGCTACGTCGCGCTTGCCTATTTCTGGGCGCGCAGCGTGGCCGCGGCCGATGCCTCGGCACAGTCGGACCAGTTCAAGCAGGCCAAACGCGATACCGCGCGTTTCTATTTCGCCCGCATCCTGCCGCGCACGCTGGCGCACGCGGCGGCGATCCGCGCGGGCGCCGACAGCCTGCTGGCGATGGCGGACGCGCAATTCGGCTAAGCGCACATGGCAAAGTGTAATTCTATAAAATGCGCTAAGATCGCACCATCGCCATGAACGACGCCGCACCCGAATCCGTCACGCACATCCGTCTCGCGCACGCCGACGACGACGAATTCATTCTCGATCTCGCCGATCGCTTCGCCGAATTCGATCTGCCGGCGTGGCGCAAACGCAGCGAAACGCTGGCCGGCATTCGCCGCGATATCGAACACCACCTGCGCACGCTGCCACCCGCCTCGCACCTGTTCGTGGCCGAGGACGAAGATGGCGAGCGTGCCGGATTTCTGCACCTGCAGACGCGCAAGGATTTCTTCACCGGCGCGCAGAATTGCCATATCGCCGATCTTGCAGTCGCCGCCGACTACGAAAGCCGCGGCGTGGCCGGCGCGATGTTGCAGTTCACCGAGCGCTGGGCCAGGGAACATCGCTGTCGCTATCTCACGCTGGGCGTGTTTCCGGGCAACGAACGCGCACGCGCGCTGTACGAGCACCATGGCTTCGGCGTTGAACTCCTGAGCATGGCCAAACCGATCAAGTGAACGCAGGATGCGCTCATCCCGTACAGCACAGGGACGTGCGGCGATACGGGATCCATCGAAGATGCGCTCATCCCGAGCGGCACAGGGACGTGCGTTGACACGGGATTCATCGAGCATGGCCACGACACCTCCTCCGCCACAGTTGATCCAAGCGATGCAGCGCGCCTCGGCGCTCCTGCAGGCGGGCAATTTCTTGCTCGCACGCGCGACGCTCGAACAGGTCGTGCAGACCGCGCCGCGCTTCGTCGAGGCACATCGTCTGCTCGCGGGCGCGCTGCTGGCACTCGGCGATGTCGCCGGCGCGGAGCGCACGCTGCGCAACGCAGTGGCCATCGATCCGCGCTGGGCACCCGCGCAGGCCGCGCTCGGTGAGCTGCTGGCGAACGACGGGCGTGCGCCGGAAGCCGAACGTCCCCTGCGCCTCGCGCTCGCCAGCGGGCAGAACTATCCGCGCGCGGCGTTCGTGCTCGCGCGCCTGCTCAACGAGGCCAATCGACCGGCGGAAGTGCTCGATGTCACCGCGCGATTCGTCGATGCCGCACAGGCTGATCCCGATCTGCTGAGCCAGCGCGCGGCTGCCCTGGCCGCACTCGATCGGCACGACGAGGCGATTGCGCTTTATCGTCGCATCGTCGCCGCGCTGCCGAATCACGCCGACGCGGAACTGAACCTCGCCGCCGCGCTTGAGGCGACCGGCCTGCATCGCGATGCGGAATCGGCCGCACGCCGCGCGATCGGCAAGGGTGCGAACACGCCCGAGGCGCATCACGTGCATGCGCGCGCGCTGATCGCAGCGAACCGCTTCGACGAAGCCGAGACCGCGTGGCGCGAAGCGCTGCGCCAGCGCCCGACCTTCGCCGACGCGCAGCAGAATCTCGCCCAGCTGATCTGGATGCGCAGCGGCGACGTCGCGGTAGCGAGCGAGGTTCTCGATGCGACCCTGCGCACGCATCCCGACGACGATGCGCTGCACGCAATCAAGGCCGCGCTGCTCGACGGCGCCGGCAACGCGCAGGCGGCGCACGCGTGGCTGGCCGATCGCGCGCGGCGGCCCGGCGCGGACATCGACGTGCTGCTCGGCGCCACCCGCTCCGCGCTGAAGTTCGATGCGCGACTCGCCCATGAACATGCATCGCGCGCCGTGCAGGCGGCGCCCGCACATGCGCTTGCCAACCGGCTGTTTGCCGAGACGCTGATCGGTATCGGCGCCGCGGATGAGGCGCAGCAATTGGTCGAACGACTTTTGCGCGCCACGCCGGACGACCAGCATCTGATCGCGCTGCAAGCGACGGCGTGGCGCCTGCTCGGCGATCCGCGCTACGCCGGGATCTGCGCCTACGCGCAGATGGCGCGCAGCTGGATCATCGACACGCCACCGGGTTGGAGCGATCTTGCGAGCTATCTGCGCGATCTCGCCGCCAGCCTGCATCGCCTGCACGCACTGCATACGCATCCGCTATACCAGTCGCTGCGCCACGGTTCGCAGACGACGCAGAATCTGCAGCGCTCGGACGACCCGGCGATCCGCGCGTTTTTCCACGCGATCGACGGCCCGATCCGCCGGCATATCGAAACGATCGGCAGTGGCGGCGATCCGCTGCGCCGGCGCAACACCGGCAACTACCGCATCAAGGGCATCTGGTCGGTGCGCCTGCGCGGGCAGGGCTATCACACCAATCATGTGCACCCGGAAGGCTGGTTGTCGTCGGCGTGCTATATCGAATTGCCCGGCGCCATCTTGAATTCGGCAAACACCTCCGGCGGCGATCGTCCCGGCTGGCTCAAATTCGGCGAACCCGGTATCACGACCACGCCGGCGCTCGCGGCGGAACATTTCATTCGACCTGAGCCGGGTTTGCTGGCCTTGTTTCCCTCGTATTTCTGGCACGGCACCGTGCCGTTCGACGGCAATGACACGCGCCTCACCATCGCCTTCGATCTGCTGCCCGCTTCAATGAAATAACGCTGTTGCGCGGAAGCGCAACGATCACTCCGTCTCTCCCGCATGCGGGAGAGGGCAAGGGGTGAGGGGCTCTTCCGTCATCGTGCATTCGCAAAAATAATGTAAATTCGGCTATGCTGCATGTCCAAACACGATCCGTTTGGCAGCGAATCGCGCGTGTCTTGAGGCCCTTGCGGCACAACAAGTGAGATGGCGAATGCCGATTGAAGCTGCACCCGACAATCCATCCCCGAGCCAAACGGGGATGGTCGAACCCAAAACCGTCAGCGATATTCACAGCACCCGCGTCCTTTCGCTGGATTCCAACGGCCGCATTCTCGACTGGATTTCCTGGCAGGACGCCGTCTGCCTGTACGTGCGCGACGCGGTTTCGTGGACGCTGGGCGCGCCGTGCCTGACCATCCACGGCGGCACCAGCCGTCTCAGCGGCGAGCAAAGCCTGCTGCATCTGCATCCGATCGTCGCCAGCCGCGGCCACGCGCGCCTGCATGCGATCGACCCCGCGCCCGCACTCACCAACGCGGCGCTGTTCGCGCGCGACCGCATGCTGTGCATGTACTGCGGCGAACATTTTCATCGCAGCGAACTGACCCGCGATCACGTCGTGCCGCTGTCCAGGGGCGGCCGCGACTCCTGGGAAAACGTCGTCACCGCCTGCCTCGCCTGCAATATCAGCAAGGGCAGCCACACGCCGCAACAGGCCGGCATGCCCCTGCTCGCCGTGCCGTACCGGCCAAGCTGGGTCGAGCATCTGATCCTGTCCAACCGCAATATCCTGGCCGACCAGATGGAATTTCTGATGCACCATCTGCCGCGGAACCGGCGCCGGGCGTGACGATCCCGCCGCGATCGTGCATCGCGGACGCAACGAATACCGGCACCTTGTAAGAAACATGCGCGACGCTTGACTGTCTTGGCAAGAAGGCCAACGACGATCCGCATGAGCAAACCGGCAGCGACCTCCACGCAAGATCAGCGCTACGCGCAAGCTGCCGAAGCCTATGCTGGCGATATCGCGCGCTTCGTCGCCGGCTATGAACGCGATGCGGGCAAGCAACAGGAGCTCCTGCAGGAGGTGCATCTCGCGCTCTGGCAAAGCTTCATTGGCTATGCTGCGCAGTGTTCGTTGCGTACCTGGGTCTACCGCGTCGCACACAACGTCGGCGTCACCCATATTCAGAGCGCCGCGCGCCGCGTCGAACGCGGTCACGCGATGCTCGATCAGGCAGAGTCTTATGCCGATGACAATCACGACATCGCCCATCTCGACCGCAAACTTGATCTCGATCGCGTGATGGCTTTGGTGCATTCGCTGGCGCCGCTCGATCGCGAAGTGATGTTGCTTTATCTCGAAGACCTGGACGCGGCGACGATCGCCGATGTCACGGGCCTGTCGGCGCGCAACGTGGCCACGAAAGTGCATCGCATCAAGACGCTGCTTGCCAAACGCCTCCACGCAGGAAACAGCCATGAATGAATTCGACGTCAAGCAAGTGTGGAGAAATCAGCATGCTCCGGCGATGGTTCTCGCGCCTGCGGAGCTGCGCGCACATTTCGACCGCTTCGAGCGACGAATCGCGCGGCGCAACCTAATCGAATACCTTGCCGGTGCGTTCGTGATCGCCGCGAACGGCTTCGACCTGTGGCTGTTCCCGGACTGGCCCACGCGCGCCGCGTGCCTGCTGATCATCGCCGGCGTTCTGATCCTCATGCACCAACTGCGCAGCCGCACGTCGGTGCGGGCCGACACCAACGATCGCCTCGGCCTGCCGGCGGTCGTCTATTTCCGCTCGGAACTCGTTCGCCAGTGCAACGCGTTGCGCAGCGTCGGCCTCTGGTATGTGTTGCCGTTGCTGCCTGGCACGGAACTGTTCTTCTGGGCGCGCCGCGCCGCGATGTCTGCGACGACCGGCGCATGGGTCTACTGGCTCTTCCCCGCGGTCGCTCTCGCCGTCATCCTGTTGAACCTGCATGGTGCGCGCAGGGTGCAACGTGAAATCGACCGCATCGATGCGAACAACGAAGGAGAAACACCATGATGTTCACGACATTTCGCGCGGCGGTGCCTGCCGTCCTGTTGCTCGCCGCCTCGACTGCCGGTGCGGCGACGCTGCTGCCCGAGCGCGTATACAAAGCCGCGCAGGAGCGCATCGATGCCGGCGAATACCCAGCCCTGGTTATCGGCTATGTCGATGGCGACAAAACCGAAATCGATGCATTCGGCAAGCTAGACGACGGCAAGGCGCCCGACGCCGACACGGTTTTCGAGATCGGTTCGATCACGAAAACTTTCACCGCGACCTTGCTCGCCGAAGCAGTGCAGTCCGGTGCGCTCAAACTCGATATGGCGGTCGCAACCTTGTTGCCGGATTTCAAGATTCCGTCGCGCAACGGCAAGCAAATCACCCTGCTGGACATCGCTGAGCAGCATTCCGGGTTGCCGCGCATGCCGACCAATTTCAAGCCGGCCGATCGCGCCAATCCTTATGCCGATTACGCCGCGCAACAGCTCAAGGCGTTTCTCGCCGGCTACACCTTGACGCGCGCTCCGGGCGAATCCTACGAGTATTCCAATCTGGCCTTCGGTCTGCTCGGCTTCGCCCTCGCGCAGCATGCCCACACCAGCTACAGCGAGCTGCTGCAAGAAAAAATACTGCATCCGCTCGGAATGAAAATGAGCGGCACGGCGTTCACCGACGCGATGCGTGCGCATCTTGCGCCGGGCCACGACGAAGATGGCAAGCCGACAAAAAACTGGGATTTCGACGCACTCGCCGGCTGCGGCGCGATTCGCAGCAACGTCAGCGATATGTTTCGCTACCTGATGCCGAATATGGGCGTCCACAAAACCGCACTCACCGCGGCGATGAAGTTTGCGCAGCAGCCACGTCGGGATATCGGCAAGGATATGCGCATCGGTCTGGCATGGATGACGCGCGCGAGCCCGCACGGAAATGTCGTCTGGCACAACGGCGGCACAGGCGGATATCGCAGCTTCCTTGGTTTCAGCGCCGATGGCCGGCGCGGTGTAGTGATCCTGACGAATACCGCCGACAGCGTCGACGATCTCGGTTTCGCCGCGCTGATCGAGGACGCGCCGTTGGCACAAGCGCACAAGGCCATTGCGCTGACTGCCGCTGCGCTCGACGACTACGTCGGCGACTACAAACTCGCCGAGCATGTCCTCATCAACATTTCGCGCCACGGCGACCAGTTGGTCGCGCAGGCGACAGGCCAAGGCGCGTTTCCGATCTTTCCCGGCGCGCGAACGAATTTTTCGCCAAGGTCGCCGGAATCAGCATGAGCTTCAACCGCGATGCGCAGGATAAAGTCAGCGGGCTGATTTTGCATCAGAATGGCGACCACGCTGCACCGAAAGTGAGTACGGCCGATATCGCCGTCGCGACCAAATCGATCCAGCTCGATGTCGCGGTGCTGCGCGAATACGTTGGCCGCTACCAGCTCGCGCCCGGCGCGGTTTTCGACATCACACTCAAGGATGCGCAGCTTTTTGCGCAACTGGGCGAGCAGCCGAGTTTCCCGGTTTATGCCAGCGCGCGCGACAAATTCTTCTACACCGTGGTCGACGCAAAGCTCGATTTCGAACGCGACGCGAGCGGCAAGGTCGTTGCGCTCGTGCTGCATCAGAATGGCCGGAGTCCGCGCGCGCCCCGAATAAACCCCTGATTTTCCAGTCCCGAGCCCCTGTTGCGGCTTGCTCGCGCCCGCGCAGTGGCCGAAAATAGCCGACTAGTCTCAAGCAGTGCCAGAAATGATCGATTCCACGCGCTACCCGCGCCTTTCGCGCATCGACTCGCCCGCCGATCTGCGCACGTTCGACGAAGGCGAACTGGGCGAGGTCGCGCGCGAACTGCGCGAATACCTGATCGAATCGGTCGCCAGCGCCGGCGGCCATTTCGCCGCGGGCCTGGGTGTAGTCGAGTTGACCGTGGCGCTGCATTATCTCTACGACACGCCGGACGACCGTCTCGTCTGGGACGTGGGCCATCAGTGCTATCCGCACAAGATCCTCACCGGTCGCCGCGACCGCATCTCGACGATCAAGCAGAAAGGCGGGCTTGCGCCATTTCCGCGCCGCGATGAATCCGAGTTCGACACGTTCGGCGTGGGCCATTCGTCGACTTCGATCTCGGCCGCGCTCGGCATGGCGATCGCCACACAACGCGCAGCGCAGCGGCAAAATGGAAATGCCGGCGACGCACGCAAGATAGTGGCCGTGATCGGCGATGGCGGGCTCACCGGCGGTATCGCCTACGAAGCCCTGCATCACGGTGGCGATGTCGATGCCGACATGCTGGTGATCCTCAACGACAACCAGATGTCGATCAGCGAAAACGTCGGTGCGCTGCCGAAGATGCTTGCGCGCCTGATGACCAGCCGCACGCTCAATGCGATGCGCGAAAGCGCAAAAAACCGCATGAAACGCGACGGCTTCCTCTGGCGTTTCTTCAAGCGCTGGGAAGAACACGCCAAGGGCATGTTCGTGCCATCGACGCTGTTCGAGGAATTCGGCTTCCACTACTTCGGGCCGATCGACGGTCACGATCTGCCGCAATTGCTGCACGCGCTGAAAACCCTGAAGGAGCTCAAGGGCCCGCAGCTGCTGCACGTGATCACGACCAAGGGCAAGGGCTACGAACGCGCCGAGCGCGCGCAGATCGAATATCACGCGGTCGGCCCGTTCGATCCGCTCAAGGGCGTGCTGAAGAAGACGCCGGGCAAGCTGAGCTATACCGAGGTGTTCGGCGACTGGCTTTGCGACATGGCGCGCGCCGACGAGCGCCTGCTCGCGATCACGCCGGCGATGCGCGAGGGCTCGGGTCTGGTGCGCTATTCGAAGGAATTTCCGCAACGCTATTTCGATGTCGGCATCGCCGAGCAACACGCGGTCACGCTCGCTGCGGGCATGGCCTGCGAAGGCGCCAAACCGGTTGTTGCGATCTATTCGACGTTTCTGCAGCGCGCCTACGATCAAACGATCCACGATGTCGCCATCCAGAATCTCGACGTCACCTTCGCCATCGACCGCGCCGGCGTGGTCGGTCCCGACGGCGCGACGCACGCCGGCAGTTTCGATCTGACCTATCTGCGCTGTATTCCGAACATGGTCGTCGCCGCGCCGGCCGACGAGAACGAATGCCGCGCTTTGCTCACGACTGGATTTTTACACAATGGTCCAGCCGCGATCAGATATCCACGTGGCACCGGTCCCGGCGCGAAGCTCGATTCGGAATTGACGCCAGTGCCGATCGGCAAGGCTGAGGTGCGTCTGCGCGGCGCCAATCTCGCCATCCTCGTCTTCGGCAGCCCGCTCGCGGCCGCGCTCGAAGTCGGCACGGAACTCGGCGCAACCGTCGTCAATATGCGTTTCGTGAAACCGCTGGACGAAGCGCTGATCCTCGATCTCGCGCGCACGTACACTGCGTTCGTCACGGTCGAAGACAATGCGATCGCCGGCGGTGCCGGCGGCGCGGTCGCCGAACTGTTCGCCGTAAAAAATATACAAATCCCGATTTTGCAACTTGGCCTGCCCGATGAATTCCTCGAGCATGCCAGCCGCGAACAGCTGTTGACCGATGCAGGCATCGATGCACGCGGTATCCGCGCTGCGATCCTTGAACGCTGGCCGCAGTTCGCGCCGGCGCCATTGAGCGAAATACGCAGCGCCGTGTGATTTCCTTCTGCACGAAGGTTGAGTCGATCCGGCGACCAACCGATGCTTCAGCTTCCCGCGTGGTCGCCGTCCGCACCCGAATGCGATCGCCGGTGATCAGGGCGACAAGCCAGCTGCGAAGTATTGTCCGAGTTGCCGTTTCCGCCATGACGGTGAGGCGTCGCGCATTTGCCGGCAATGGCGTCGCCACGGCGTCCGCTGAAACTGCAGGCATCGCTGGCAGCCTTGTTGGTGCAGGCTGCAATGCTTTCCGGTGATGGGCCGTGCCGGTGTTCGCCGGATTGTCGTGCGGGCGGTTGATCGGTGGGTGAGGACTGGCTGAAGGCTGCGCTGGCGAACGCCAGCATCAAGACCAGTGTGGCGGGATGGGCCACGGACGAAAAGGGCTTGCGGCAATGCATGGGAGCGCTCCTGGGAATACAAGACAACCGTACAATCGCATATTCAAATGTAAAGCGCAGTCAACATTTGTGGAGATTCGGGGGATTCTCGCCTTCTTCCGCCGGCACGGCACCATGACACGGACCCGCAATGACCCATCGCGCCCACTTCGACTTTGAGATCGACTTCAGCAACGGCGGCGGCATCCAGGGGCGGGATTTCCGGCTCGATATCGCGGCTGCCGACGTCTCCGACGCCGAGCTGGCGGATTGTCTGGTACGCGATCTGCGCCTGCTCATGGTCGGCGCGGTGCGTATCCGCAACAAGCGCATCCTCGTCGAGCCGCACAAGCGCCCGCGAGACGATGTGCCTGACGGCGAAAAGGTCTACGTCGATCTGAGTCACACCATCGAACACGGCCTCGTCACCTACAAGGGTCTGCCGGCGCCCCTTATCTGCGATTATCTGAGCCGCGACGCCTCTCGCGAAATCTACGCGCCCGGCACCGAGTTCCAGATCGGCAGGATCGAGATGGTGTCGAATACCGGCACTTATGTCGACTGCCCGTTTCACCGCTATGCGCAAGGCAAGGACCTGTCGCAAGTGCGCATCGATGCGATGACGGATCTGGATGCGCTCGTCGTGCGCGCACGCGGACGTCCATCGCGCGCGCTCGGCGTCGACTTCTTCCGTGGCCGGGAAATCCGCGGCCGCGCCGTGCTCGTGCACAGCGGCTGGGATCGGCACTGGAATACCGAGCGCTATTTCGAGGGACACCCGTTCCTCACCGCGGACGCCGCGCTGTATCTGCGCGACGGCGGCGCCAGACTGGTCGGCATCGATTCGCTCAATATCGACGACACCGCGGATATGTCGCGCCCTGTGCACACCGTCCTGCTCGGCGCGGATATCCTGATCGTCGAACACCTGTGCAATCTCGATGCGCTGCCGGACGCGGGTTTCACGTTCAGCGCGACGCCGCCGAAGTTCAAGGGCGTCGGCACATTTCCGGTGCGCGCTATGGCGAGGCTGCGCGCGCGCCGCTGACGCGATCGCGGCCTTCAAGATCGCGTGCGGTGAATATTTCCGCAAACCCGTGCGCGCCGAGGATTTCGCGAACGGCGGCGCCCTGATCGTGGCCGTGTTCGAGCAGCAAGCAGCCGCGTGGTTGCAAATGCGGCCGCGCATCGCGCGCAATAATCCGGATCGCATCGAGGCCGTCGACACCCGAGGCCAGCGCGGCAAGCGGCTCGAAACGCAAATCGCCCTGCCACAAATGCGCATCGGACGCGACGATATACGGCGGGTTGCTCACGATCGCAGCGAACCGGCGTTCGTCGAGCGCGGCACACCAGTTGCCTTGCGCAAACTCGATATTGCGAAGGCCGAGGTGCTGCGCATTGCCGCGCGCGACCGCGAGCGCCGCCGCGCTCGCATCGGTTGCGAGCACACGCGCCTGCGGACGCTCACTGGCCAGTGCAAGCGCGATCGCGCCGGAGCCGGTACCGAGATCGGCAATCTCCACGTTTTCATGTTGGGCAATTCGTTGCAGGCTCAGTTCGACCAGCAATTCGGTCTCCGGCCGCGGGATCAGAACAGCCGCAGTCACGCCAAGGTTGAGCGACCAGAATTCGCGCCGCCCGGTCAGATAGGCCAGCGGCTCGCCCGTCTCGCGGCGCACGATGAGGTCGCGAAACTGCGCGAGATTTTTTTCCGCGATGTGGTCGTCGGCATGCGCATACAGCCAGGCGCGATCCACGTTGAGCACATGCATCAACAGTAGCTCGGCATCGCGCCGCGCATCCACATCGGCAAGCACGCGCGCAGCTTGCGCGAGCATTGTGCGTGGCGTTGCTGCGCTCAAAGCCGCTGCGCGGTACGCAGCATAGCAGCGCCGGCGTTGCACCCGGCAATGTCGGCGCAAGGCTCCCTGCCGCGTTGCGTTGATAACTCACACATGCAATCGATTCCCTGCAACAATCGCGCGATGATAGGAAGCATGCGGCAGAATGGCAATTTCGCAAAGCAGCGAGCCATAGCGCGCTGGCTGGGGCTTGCGCTGGCGACGTTGCTCCTCGGTGCCTGCGCACAGATTTACTACGCCACGATCGGCAGCGCCGACAGCGCGCATAATCTCGTCGTGCATCGCGGCATTGTGTTCGATCCGGCGCATGCGCTCGCCCTGGACGTCTACGCGCCGCATGATGCCGCGAATGCTCCGGTCATCGTGTTCTTCTATGGCGGCAGCTGGGAGGACGGACGCCGGCGCTGGTACCGCTATGTCGGCGAGGCGCTGGCGAGCAACGGCGTGGTCGCGGTAATCCCCGACTATCGCAAGTATCCCGATGTACGCTTCCCCGCGTTCATGCGCGATGCGGCAAATGCGACAAAGTGGACTTTTATACACGCTGCGCAATACGGCGGCGATGCGCGGCGCCTGTTCGTGATGGGCCACTCGGCCGGCGGACATATCGCCGCCCTGCTCGCCTGCGACAAACGTTATCTGAATGCGGTCGGCATGCAGCCGCAGGATCTGGCGGGCATGATCGGGCTGGCCGGCGCGTACTCGTTCCTGCCTTACGTGGACGACGAAGCCGCCATTTTCGGCGACGACCCGAAGGGCCTTCACGATTCGCAGCCGATCAATTTCGTCGACGGCGACGAGCCGCCGATGTTGCTGCTGCAGGGCCTGGACGACGATGAAGTCACGCCGAACAACGCCGAAGCGATGGCCAAACGCGCAAAGGCGATCGGCGCGCCGGTCGTGCTCAAGCTCTATCCTGGCGTCGATCACGGCCAGCTGCTGGTCGCGCTCGCGCACGGGCGCGACGCGGATGTGCCAACGTTGCGCGATACGCTCGATTTTGTCGCGCATCCGCCGGCGCGGCCTACGGCAAGCCCTGCGACTCTCGAGTCACCAGGCAACTGAGGGCGATGATTGTCCGCCTTGGACGCGGTGATGGGCGATATCGTATCGGTCAAATCGGCTTGAGGAACAGGCCAACGGTCAATGCAACGCCGATGCACACAATCGCGATGCGCAGGGCTTTTTCATTGACCCGGTGCAGCGCCCAGGTACCGAGCAGGCCACCGACGATCGCGCCCGCGCCCAGCACACAGGCCTGATGCCAGTGCACTTGCGCGGAAGTCAGAAACAGCGCGACGGCTGATGCGTTCATGACGCCGGCGAGGACATTCTTCGTCGCTCCTGCATTGCGCGTGGGCAGCCCGGCCATGGTCAAGGCGGCCATCATCAGGATGCCGATGCCGCCGCCGAAATAGCCGCCGTAAATCGCAATCGCGAACTGGGCGGCGGCCGCAGCGCGCGGCCCGATATGACTTGCGCTTGCGCCGGGCTTGCGCAGGAAGCTGCCCCAGGCGAAGACAGCCGTGGCGAAGAGCACCAGCCACGGCACGAGCCGCGCAAAAACGCTCGATGGCGTGTTGAGCAGCAGCAATCCGCCCAGGGCGCCACCGAAAATGCTGATCGCGAACAACGCCCGGAACGACAACTTGCCGGCGCCGGAAACAAGGCTGCGCCCGGAAAGACCGGCCGTCACCTGACCCGGAAACAACGCGACCGTCGAGGTGATATTCGCGGCCAGCGGCGACATGCCGGACACGATCAGGGCAGGCAGCGTGATAAACGAGCCGCCACCGGCCAGTGAATTTTGCAGGCCGGCCCAGAGGCCGGCGATCAGCACCAAAGCGATAAGCATGAAAGAAGATGTCCGGGGAAGTATTCGCGCGTGCGGATTTTTTCGGAACTACGCAGCCGACGCCCGCTAGCATACCGTTACGCTTCTTGCTCCCGGAACGCCCGCACTGGCGCGGGTACTGTCTGGAGCCGCGGCAACGATTTTCGTAATTGATTGACTCGGCATTCCCGATAGATAATATAGATCGCCTTTCCGATCGTAAATCATCGCCATGAACCTGCGCGATCTGCGTTACCTGGTTGCTCTCGCCGAACACAAACATTTCGGCCGCGCGGCGCAGGCGAGTTTCGTCAGCCAGCCGACACTGTCGACGCAAATCAAGAAACTCGAGGACGAACTCGGCGTCGCCCTGGTCGAACGCACGCCGCGCAAGGTACTGCTCACCGAAGTCGGCAAGGAAATCGTGCAGCGCGCGCGCGACGTGCTGACCGAAGTCGATCAGATCAGGGCAATCGCGCGGCGCACGATCGATCCCGAATCGGGCACCCTGCGCCTCGGCATTTTCCCCACGCTGGGACCGTATCTGCTACCACACGTGGTGCCGCAGATTCGCGCGCGCTTTCCGCGCCTGGAACTGCTGCTGGTCGAGGAAAAGACAGAGGTTCTGCTGCGTCAGCTGCGCGAAGGCCGTCTCGATGCCACGGTACTCGCTCTGCCGGTTCACGACGATCAACTGCACGCGGAATTCCTGTTCGAGGAACCCTTCCTGCTTGCGGTGCCGGAACATCACACACTGGCGCGGCGCAAGACGCTCAAGCTCGCCGATCTGTCCGATCAGAGTTTGCTGCTGCTCGAAGACGGCCACTGCCTGCGCGATCACGCGCTCGAAGTGTGTGCGCTATCGGGCGCGCGCGAAAAATCCGGGTTCCGCGCGACGAGTCTGGAAACCTTGCGCCAGATGGTCGCAGCGAATGTCGGGGTGACGCTGTTGCCGACGCTTTCGGTAAAGCCGCCCGTAGCGCGCTCGGAAAATATCCATTTGATGCAATTCCGCGGCGACGCGCCGAGCCGGCGCATCGCGATGCTCTGGCGCAAGAGTTCGGCGCTCGCGCCGTTTCTGAAAAAAATCGGTGGCGTGTTTCGCGAGCTGCCGCGCACGTTGCTGGATCCGCAAATGGCGGAACCACCCCGTTCCGCACAGCGCGCGCGCGCGAAGGCAATCGGCGGCCGTTCGTTGCCGCGATAGCGATCGGCGAGTCGTCGCGGCCGCGATGCGCTGCCTCACATCGCAAGGCGGTACCGAGTGCAAACCATGCCGTTGGCGATGCTCCGTTCTACACCGGCGCAGGTATCGCGCCGCGCGGATCTCTTCTTTGCAACCACCTTCGCCGATTTACAATTCTTTACTTGAGCGCGGTTTTGCGCGGCGCTAGCGTCGCCCTCGCAGGGGTTGCTCTCAGTGCTAGCCTACGAGGAGAGAATCATGCTTAACGCAAGTTACATCGGCGGCGATGGAGCAGCTTCACCACGAGCGCGGCGACTGAGGCCGCGGTAGCGCGAAAGATCATGTCTTTGTTTTTCTCAAGCTCATCGCTGCGCGGCCGCGCGGTGACACCCCTGATCGCCGTCTTTCTGCTCTGCGTTGCCGGTGTGGCGCACTCCGCCATTCCCGATTCCGAGCGCGCGGCGCTGATGAGTTTCTACACCGCCACGCACGGCGAGAACTGGCTGTACAACACGGGCTGGGGTGGTGATCCCGGTACTGAGTGCAGACTGGTATGGCATTACCTGCGATGCCGCAGGATCGACCATTACCGGCATCAGTGTGTCGGGCAATTCGCTGCGCGGATTTCTGCCCTCGGCATTGGGCGCGCTAACGAATCTGCAGACCCTCGATGTTGGCAACTATGCTTCCACCGTCACTCACTTTGTCAACCTTCTAACTGGACCGATCCCTTCTTCGCTAGGCACATTGTCGAAGCTGCAAACGTTTATTGCGAACAACCAGTTCCTGACCGGACCGCTGCCACCGCTCTCTGGCCTTTCGAGCCTGACTTTTCTTGATTTACGGTCCAACCAGATCACCGGCAGCCTGCCCGACCTGAGCGGATTGGTCAGCTTGCAAACCGCGAAGCTAAGCAACAACGAGCTATCAGGAATACTGCCATCACTCGATGGATTGAATCAGCTAAGCTACCTCGACATCACCGAAAACAAAATCGAGGGGCTTTCGTCATTTGGTGCACTCCCCAATCTGCAAACCTTGTGGATTTCATACAATCAGCTGCGTAGCCCAATCCCGGATATGAGCGGGTTGACGGCGCTGGTTGACTTCGAGGCCAATTTCAATCAGATCACCGGCCCGCTTCCGTCGTTGTCCGGTCTGATCAACCTCAAATCCTTCGGCGTCGGCTACAACAACCTCTCGGGCACCATCCCCAGTCTGAATGGACTCACGAATCTCACCGGGCTGGCTCTTGCTGGCAATCGCATCACCGGCAACATTCCCGACCTTTCAGGTCAGGCGAATCTGCAACGGTTTCTTGTCGCCTTCAATTCGCTGACCGGCAATGTACCGGCGTTGCCGGTGCCGCTGGCCAGTGGCAATGCGAGCCTGTGCCCCAATCTGCTGACGCCCGCCTCCGACCCGCCCTCGACGGTCGACCAAGCTTGGAACACCGCAACCAATACCACGCCGTGGTCGCTTAACTGCACGAGTTCGTCGACGCCCACAACGACGATCCTTTCATCCAGCGATGGCACGCCCAATGCCTCGTCCGACGTCGGCCATCCCGTCACGTTCACCGCGCAAGTTTACGGTAACAACCCGACCGGCACGGTGACGTTCACGTACACGATTCCGCTGCATTCGGGCACAAACACGATCTGCGACAGCGTGCCGCTGGTCGATGGCGTCGCCACCTGCACGACCACCGGGCTGCTCGCCACCGGCTCCACCGACAACGTGAGCGCGACGTATTCTGGCGATGCCAACAATGCCGCCTCGCACCAGTTTTCGCCGCTGGGTGAAAATGTCGGTTACCGGATCACCACCACGCCCAGCGCGAGCACGGTGCAAGTGGGCCAGCCGCTCGATCTCGTCGCGAAACTCGACTACGGCAGCGCAAGCAACACGCTGACCTTCTATGACGGGTCGAGATATTACGGCGGGGCGACGGCGCTTTGCAGCAGCGTCGCGATGACGACGATAGGCACGCAGCAGGTCGCTCATTGCACGACGAGTTTCGCGACCACGGGCGAACACCTGCTGACGGTCGAGACCGATCAGCAACTTCCGCTCGACGCGCCGCCGATCGTCTTAAACGTCGTCGCCACCGCGCTGGTCGACGCCGACCAGTTCGCGCTAACCGGCACCTGGTACGACCCCGCCACTTCGGGTCAGGGCGTGCTCGCCGAGGTCTACCCCGATCGCGACAGCGACGGCAAGGCCCTGTTCGGCGGCGGCTGGTTCACTTTCGACGGCTCGGGCAACCCGCAGTGGTACACGCTGCAGGGATCGATGACTGCGGCGCACGGCGGCGCCTATGCGCTGACCATTTACCAAGCCACGGGCGGTGTGTTCAATGCGCCGCCTGCGGTCGACACGACCTCCGTGGGTTCCGCGGCGCTGACGTTCTACGACTGCACGCATACGGCGCTCGTCTATCAGTTCAACGACGGTCGCAGCGGCACGATTCCCCTCTCGCGCCTGTCCAACACGAGCGCCTGCAGCACGGCGGTGCCCGCAGTTGCACAGACGCCGCCGCCGAACTACAACGATGTGCTGCATTCGGGCGCCTGGTACAACCCCGCCACCAGCGGACAGGGGCTGCTGTTCGACATCGTGCCTTCGCAGACCACCTTGTTCGCGGCCTGGTACACCTATGCGCCGGCTGCGGAAGGGGCGACCGGTACGGCAACGCAACGCTGGTTCACACTGCAGACCAATGCCTACACACCCGGCAATCTCAGTCTGAGCGGCGTGCCGATTTATGCGACCAGCGGCGGCGTGTTCAATGCGATCGCGCCCGTGAGCATCACGCAGGTAGGCACAACCGATATCGTGTTCATTTCGTGCAATGCGATGACGCTGCACTATGTCTTTACCGACGGCGAGTTCAAGGGGCTGGGCGGAACCATCCAGACGCAAACCATTGTGCCGATCGATGCCTGTCGGTGAAATGCTTGCGGTCGATCCGCATGTCTCGGCGAACGCAGTACAAGCGTCGCGGCGCACGACAGCGAGCTAGGACCGGCGAAGAACGTCGCGATATCTGGCTCAGCCGCCGCTTCGGATCAAGGCATCATCACTATCAGCACCAGGCGCCCGTCCGTATGGAAGGGATCCCCGCCTCCGTTGCGGCCTCGGCGCTCCGGCTGAAAATTGTCGATCCAGCTGACGGACACAGCGCCCACGCCCCGAATGTCGCTGACCAGTTTGTCGCGCTCGCGATCGACATCGGCGGCGATATGGTGAGTAATGTGCCCGTTGACATGGCTGAGGCCAATGCGTGCGTCATACGTGGCAGCTCCCACCCACAGCGGTCGATGTTGCCGGTCGCGTGCATCCACGCGCCAGAAACGAACGTGGTGACGCCTGGAAGGATTGTTCGCTGCAGGTTGCTCAAACGCGAAGTCCTGTTTCCTGCCTTGGACGAACAGATTGCTGACCGGCGCGTCGGTGTAAGGCCGGCGCGCGATGCTGTCGACCGCAATCCGCAGCGAGCTCCTGAAGGTGATTGGATCGGCCGGAAACCAGCCCGCTTGCGCCATGAGGCGCAGCAGCTGGTCTTCGCTGCCGACGAACGCGATATTCAGCGGATCGCCGGGAACACCGCTGGCCGTGAACGATCGCGTGCCCGCCGAAGCGAGAGCCGGATATGGCTGCACCGCATCCGTCGCGACTGCACCCACAGCGAATGCAAACACACACAGAATCAGCGAACAATGCAGCATCGCACGATAGTTCATGAATTTTCTCTCACGGCTTCGTCTGTATTTTCGCACCGCCCTGGGTAAGCGCGCAGGTCGGCAATCGATAGATTTGCTCTATCGGATTCATCGTAACAATCAATTTCATCCTGACACACGGCTGCGTTACGCTCACCCACTCGGCAGCGAACGCTGCGGCTGGTGCGCCCTCTGCTGCAGGAGGTCTGTCATGAGCAACTCGAAGGCTGCGAAAACCGAAGACAGGCCGACAGCCGCATTCGCAGGCGAGTCCGTTTCTTGATGAGAGGAGAGAAAGCAATGTCTGACAACAAATGCCCGATCCATCACGCCGCCGGCGGTGGCCCGTCGAATCGCGATTGGTGGCCCAACCAGTTGAATCTGAAGATCCTGCACCAGCATTCGGAACTGTCCAATCCGATGGACGCGGGCTTCAACTACGCTGAAGCGTTCAACAGCCTCGACCTTGCCGCCGTGAAGAAGGATCTGCTGGCGCTGATGACCGACTCGCAGGACTGGTGGCCGGCGGATTTCGGGCACTACGGCGGGCTGTTCGTCCGCATGGCCTGGCACGGTGCCGGCACTTACCGCATCGGCGACGGACGCGGCGGCGCTGGTTCCGGACAACAGCGCTTCGCGCCGCTCAACAGTTGGCCGGACAACGTCAACCTCGACAAGGCGCGCCGCCTGCTATGGCCGATCAAACGCAAATACGGCGACAAGATTTCCTGGGCGGATCTGATGATTCTTGCCGGAAACGTCGCATTGGAATCGATGGGATTCAAGACTTTCGGTTTCGGCGGCGGGCGCGCAGATGTGTGGGAGGCCGAGGAGGAGGTCTACTGGGGTGGCGAGTCCACCTGGCTGGCCGACGACAAACGCTACTCCGGCAAGCGCGATCTGGAAAATCCGCTCGCTGCCGTGCAGATGGGTTTGATCTACGTCAACCCGGAAGGTCCGGGCGGCAATCCGGATCCGCTGGCGGCCGCCGTGGACATTCGCGAAACCTTCGCGCGCATGGCGATGAACGACGAAGAAACCGTTGCCCTGATCGCCGGTGGCCACAGCTTCGGCAAGACCCACGGCGCAGGTCCTGCGTCCAATGTCGGCGCTGCACCCGAAGCGGCCGACATCGCCGAGCAAGGCCTCGGTTGGAGCAACAGCTTCGGCACCGGCAAGGGCGCCGACGCGATCGGCAGCGGTCTGGAGGTTATCTGGACGACCACGCCGACAAAGTGGAGCAACAACTTCTTCGAGAATCTGTTCGGCTACGAATGGGAGCTGAGCAAGAGCCCGGCCGGCGCGCATCAATGGATTCCGAAAAACGGCGGCGGTGCCGACGCCATGCCGGATGCCTTCGACGCGTCGAAGCGTCACGCGCCGACCATGTTGACCACCGATCTGTCGCTGCGCTTCGATCCGGCCTACGCAAAGATTTCGCGGCGCTTCCTTGAACATCCGGATGAGTTCGCCGACGCATTCGCCCGCGCCTGGTTCAAACTGACTCATCGCGACATGGGCCCGCGTGCGCGTTATCTCGGCCCGGAAGTTCCTGCCGAGGATCTGATCTGGCAAGACCCCGTTCCGGCTGTCGATCACAAGTTGATCGATGAAACGGACATTGCCGCCCTCAAGGGCAAGATCCTGGCTTCGGGCCTGTCTGTCGCGCAACTGGTGTCGACCGCATGGGCGTCGGCATCGACGTTCCGCGGCTCCGACAAGCGCGGCGGCGCAAACGGTGCACGCATTCGTCTGGCGCCGCAGAAAGACTGGCAAGTCAACCAGCCTGCGCAACTGGCGAAAGTGCTGAAAACCCTGGAAGGTATCCAGAGCCAGTTCAATAGCGCGCAATCCGGCGGCAAGAAGGTATCGCTCGCCGATCTGATCGTGTTGGCCGGTTGCGCGGGCGTCGAACAGGCGGCGAAGAATGCCGGTCACGCCGTGACGGTTCCATTCGCGCCGGGACGCACGGACGCGTCGCCAGAGCAGACCGATGTGGATTCCTTCGCCGTGCTCGAACCGGTGGCGGATGGCTTCCGCAACTACCTCAAGGGCAAATACAGCGTAGCGGCCGAGGCCTTGCTGGTCGATCGGGCGCAACTGTTGACCCTGAGCGCGCCGGAGATGACCGTTCTCATCGGCGGCCTTCGTGTCCTGAATACCAACACAGACCAGACCCAGCACGGCGTCTTCACCAAGCGGCCGGGGTCGCTGACCAACGACTTCTTCGTGAACCTGCTCGATATGGGAACGACCTGGAAGGCCGTGTCAAAAGCCGAAGATGCATTCGAGGGAAGCGATCGCGCAACGGGTAAACTCAAGTGGACCGGTACTCGTGTCGATCTGATCTTTGGTTCAAACTCCCAGCTTAGGGCCCTGGCTGAAGTCTATGGAAGTTCGGACGCGCAGGATCAGTTCATCCATGACTTTGTGGCAGCGTGGACCAAGGTGATGAATCTGGATCGCTTCGATCTCGCCTAGTCTTGACGCCAGGTCGCAGAGGGCATCCGCGATGGCTTCGCGGATGCCTTGAACGTTGACGCAAGTCCGCGAGTTGAGGCACGTCGTTTCAAAAAAAGACCGGAACGCCGTATTTTATGCGCAAGCGACCATCGTGATCGAGCATTCCGTCTATCGCGAACGCACCCTGTTCGACGCCGCCGGACGCGCCGCGCTCGCGCGCGATTTGGATTGAGCCCATTGTCGCGCTGGCTGTGGCTGCTCGCCGCCCTGCTCGTTGTGGCCTGGTGGCAGCAGGCGCCAAGTCCGCTCACCCACTCGCCCGGCATACTCGTCCCTGAAATACCGCTGCAGCAGCCGATCGGGATCGCGCCCCCGCCGCTGGAAAAACCGGGCGTCGCGATCAAGCCCCTCGCCACGTTTTCTCTGTCCGCACGCGTGCTCGGCCGTGCGGACTATCGCTGGGACTTCGGCGCCAAGCTGATCCCCGTTGATCTCGCTCTGGGTTGGGGACGCATGTCCGATAGCGCGGTACTCGACAAGGTGGATATCTCACAGGGTGGACGCTTCTACCGCTGGGAAGTAAAGGAGTTTCCGATTCCCGAGCGCGAGATCATCGAATCGAGTGCGAACATGCACCTGATTCCTGCCACCGATGCAGTCGAGCGCGAAATCAAGCGCACGCGAGTCGGCGACATCGTCTCCTTCGACGGCTACCTCGTGGAGGCGGACTGGCCCGACGGTACCAAGTGGGTGAGCTCGCTCACGCGCAGCGATTCCGGGCCCGGCGCCTGCGAACTGGTCTGGGTCGAGCATTTCGATATCGCGTCGCAATGAGTTGCGGCGCGCTAAACTGCCGCTCCCCAACTGCACCATCGCCTATGATCCTGCCCCGCTACCATGTCGCACCGTCGTTGATTCCCGGCGCCGGCAAAGGCCTGTTTCTCGACGAGAGCGTCGCTGCGGGGCGCCTGATCACCGCACCTGACGATATCCACAAAGTATACAAATGGAGCGAAGTCGAGGCACTGCCGAACGCGCGCGCGATGCTTGCCGCGACGGTGCGCTGGTTCGAGGATCGCTACACGGTAACTCCGGAATGGCCGGACGAGTGCTACATCAACCATTCGTTCGCGCCGAGCGGCCTGTGGCATCTGGGTTTCGTGTTCGCGCTGCGCGAGCTGCCGGCGGGCAGCGAAGTCACGGTCGACTACCGTCATCTGCTCGCACCAGGTCAGGAGGAGGATTTTCGCGATGCGCTGAGCGGCGAGCGCATTGTCGGTTACAGCTGGGCGGAAAGCCTGGCCTTGTCGACCGCGCAACTGCATGAAATCGCCGCGACCAGCGCGTTCATGCATAACACCGGAGATTGCGGGTAGACGATGTGAGGCACCAACTCGACGCCGTCATTCCCGTGCATGGGGAATCCAGTTTGCATCCTGGTAATCTGCTGCGCAGGATCGGACGCAACTCCGCTTTTGCGCGGATAACGAATTCTTCAAGGATCGATTTATGCGCGTGACTCATCTGCGCGAATCCGATTACCAGCGCATGCGCTGGAAGAACGGTGGCGGCTGGACGACCGAACTGGCGCGGTCACCTGCCCCCACCTCCAGTCCCCCACCGCTGACGCAGGCGAGGATGAGCGATCGTCGCGCTGCGCGCGACAGCGTTATTTCATTGGAGCCGGACTGGCGCATCAGCATCGCCGAGATCGAAAGCGATGGTGCATTTTCCACTTTTCCACAATGCGATCGCTACATCGCCCTGCTCGACGGCAACGGCATGACCCTGGAATTCGATGCCGCACCTGCGGCCGCGCTCGAACAGCGCCTGCGCTTCGTGCGATTCGACGGCGAATGGCAGACCCGCGCCCGCTTGCATGACGGCCCGGTGCGCGATTTCAACGTGATCGCGCGGCGCGACCGGGCGCGCGCGGAAGTGCTGCATCGCCCACTGGTTGGCACGATGGTGTTTCTGGCCCAGCCGCGGACCAACTGGTTCATCTATCTCGCAGCGGGCCGCGCAACGCTCAGGCATCCCCACGGAATTCTGCAGACCTCGACGGGGGAGTCCATTTTGCTCGAAGCCGACGGGGAAAGCGGCAATTGCGTGCTCGATGGCGCAGGCGAACTGGTCGTGATCAAGCTGGATTCGTTCGCCCGGCAATAGCCGTTCCCACCGGCGCCACCGGACAGGTGCGCGGTGCACGAGTGCGGGTGCGCAGTGGCAGGCGCAGGCAGCGCCTGAACTTATTTCTTTTGCAGCAACTGATGCAGTGACTCGACCTTTTCCTTTTTCAACACCGCGCCCAGTGTCGTGTCCGGCTTGTGGCCCTTGGCGAAATGCTCACCGTAGATTTTGCGCAAGGTCTTCACTTTTGTGTCGCTGCGCTTCTTGTGGATCTCACCGTGAACGCGCGTGCGATTGTCGAGTCCGCGTGCGGAATGTTTTTTGGTCGCCATAACGATTCCTGAGTCGATTGGAGGTAAAGACGTTCGGAGTTTCGCATCCGCAGCAGCGTTGCCGGCTCCGAGCCGATTCTTGACCATTTCCCTGCGCCGCGCAATCCCGGCATTTTATACTTCCGCCCACTGCCGCAGCAGGTTGTCCTCCACGGGCGACTCAGGAGGCGCGATCGTCGCGCGTATACACCTGCGTGTTTTCCACTTTTACCGGAAACTTCGCGATCGGCTCGTACGCCGGCGGACACATCGCGGCGCCGGTGCGCAGGTCGAAGCGCGCACCGTGACGCGGACATTCGACTTCGTGACCGTGGATTTCGCCGCCGGCCAACTCGCCGCCATCGTGCGTGCAGACGTCCTCGACCGCATACAGGTCGCCGTCGATATTGAACACGGCAATCGGCGTGTCGCCGTCCCAGACGACCCTGAATTCCCCCGGCAGCAGTTCGGATTGCGCGCAGACAGCGGATCCAGCGTGGATCCGTGAGTGCACTCACAGCGCCTTCACCAGCAGTTCGAAGCGCAGATCGCTGCGTTTGGGGATGCCGAAACGCTCGTCGCCGTACGGAAACGGCTTGTAGATGCCGCTGCGCGCGTAGCCGCGCCGTTCGTACCATGCGATCAAATCGTCGCGGATCGAAATCACCGTCATCTGCATTTCGCGGCAATAAAATTCGCCACGCGCGATGCGCTCGGCCTCGATCGAGCATGAGCTTGCCGACACCGCCGCCCTGCAGGTCGGGATCGACCGCGAACATGCCGAAATAACACACGTCGCCCTGCTTTTCGAGATGCGCAACAGCCAAGCAGACGCTCGCCGCTCCGAGCCAGCAGAACGCGGTTGCCCGCCTTGCCGATGATCTCGGCGACGCCCGCGGGATCGATGCGTTGACCGTCGAGCAGATCCGCTTCCGTCGTCCAGCCCTGGCGGCTCGCATCGCCGCGGTATGCCGATTCGACCAGCGCGACGATCGCCGAGACATCCGTGGCCACGGCATCGCGAAACGTGGCCACCATTTCGGTCGGTGAGTTGAAGACGGAAGTCACCGCGGGCTCCCTCGGTAGTGGTTTTGGCGCAGCCAGCCAGCGCCGCGCGCAACGTGGCAAACGGTAAAAGTGCGCATTTCCTGCGCGCAGGATAGCGCACGAGCGCGCCGAATGCGTTCAAATCGCCGAGCGCATCGTCGCGTTCGACCTCGCCGCCGACCACGCGCGCGAAGTCGTTTTCCAGGCGGGCGATTTCCGCAGCATCACGACGAACGGCGCGCTCGCTCAGCATCGATGCGCTGTCGCGTCGCGATCGCGCAGGCTTCGCCGCGAAAACGCATGTCGACGATGCGTGCGTCGACGCAGGCGCAATTCGACGCGCAACGCATCGCCGCACAGCGGATTGACTGCCATCGGCCGCATGCGTATGCTCGGCGAGCGCGCCGAAGTTGCGCGGCTCGCGATTGTGGTCAAGCACGATTTCCTGATACAGCGCGGCGTATCGTCATCGGTTCGATTCTACGTATCCGGCCGCATGTCTGCGCGACTCAGGCCAGCAATTTGCGCACCTTGCCGATCGCCGCGACGAACGCGTCGATTTCGTCGCGCGTGTTGTAGAACGCCAGCGACGCGCGCGCGGTCGCCGGCACGCCGTAGAACTGCATCAGCGGATGCGCGCAATGATGGCCGGAGCGCACGGCGATGCCTTCGTGGTCGAGCAGCGTCGCCAGATCGTGCGCGTGCACGCCGTCGATCAGGAACGAGATCACCGCGGCCTTGTGCGTCGCTTCGCCGAAGATGCGCAGGCCGGGAACCGACTTCAGCGCGGCGCGTCGCATAGGTCGAGCAGCTCGCGTTCGCACGCGCCGATGCGCTCGAGGCCGATCGCTTCGATGTAGTCGATCGCCGCGCCGAGCCCGACGAAGCCGGCGATGTTCGGCGTGCCGGCCTCGAACTTGTGCGGCGGATCGGCGAACGTGGTGCCGTCGAAACTGCACCTCGCGGATCATCTCGCCGCCGCCGAAGAACGGCGGCATCGCGTCGCAGCAGTTCCGCGCGCGCCCACAGCACGCCGGTGCCGGTCGGGCCGAACATCTTGTGGCCGGTCAGCGCGTAGAAATCGCAGCCGAGCGCCTGCACGTCGATCGGCAGATGCGGCGCGGCCTGCGAGCCGTCGACCAGCAGCGGAATGCCGCGCGCGCGACAGGCTTCGCGCGAGCTCGCGCACCGGATTGATCGTGCCGAGCACGTTCGACACGTGCGTGACGCCGGCGAGCTTCACGCGCGGCGTCAGCCGCTCGACGAATTCCTCGACGATCAATTCGCCGCTCTGCGTGATCGGCGCGACCTTGAGCTTCGCGCCCGTGCGTCGCAGCGACCAGCTGCCACGGCACGATGTTGGCGTGGTGCTCCATCGTCGTGACGAGGATCTCGTCGCCCGGCTTGCAGACGCGGCAGCGCATAGCTGTAGGCGACCAGAGTTGATCGCCTGCGTGGTGCCGCTGGTGAACACGATCTCGTCGCGCGACGGCGCGTTGATGAAGCGCGCGAGCTTGTCGCGCGTGCCCTCGTAGGCCGCGGTCGCCTCTTCGCCGAGCGTGTGCACCGCGCGCGAGACGTTCGCGTTGTACTCGCGGTAGAAGCGGTCGACCGCCTCGATCACCGACGCGCGGCTTCTGCGAGGTGTTGGCGTTGTCGAAATAGATCAGCGGCTTGCCGTGCACCGCGCGCGCGAGCAGCGGAAAATCCGCGCGGATGCGCTGAACGTCGAAGCTCATAAGCTGTTGTCTCTGAGCTCGTCATTCCCGCGAAGCGGGGTGTGCAACGCCGCATGGCTGGTCGTCCATTCTGATCTTGCTTTCAAAGCGAAGCACACTGGATGACCAGCTTCGCTGTTGGAAACCCCGCTTCCGCGGGAATGACGAACAGAGAAAATTCACGCGCTTGCCTCCGCGAGGCGCGGTGCGAGCAAGGCGATTGCTCGCGCAGCGCCGCCAGCGGCAACTGGTCGAGCACGCCATCGCAGAACGCCGTCAGCAAGGCGCTTGCCAGCGGCCAGCGGAATGCCGCGCGAACGCAGATAGAACAGCGCGCGCTCGTCGAGCTGGCCGACCGTTGCGCCGTGCGCGGCCTTGACTTCGTCGGCGTAAATTTCCAGCACCGGCTGCGTGTCGATCTCCGCATGCGGCGAGAGCAGCAGATTCTTGTTCGACAATTGCGCATCGGCGCCGTCGGCGCCTGCGGCAACCGTGATCGCGCCGTGGAAGATGCCGCGCGCGCGCTGATCGGCCACGCCGCGCCAGACGATATCGCAAGCGGTGTCGCGCGCGGCGTGGCGAACATCCAGATGCGTGTCGGCGTGCTGGCGCCCGCGCAACGCGAAGACGCCGCGGGACTCGAAGCGCGCGCGCGTCGCCGATCGAGTTCCACGCCGATGTCGAAGCGCTGCAATCGGCCGCCGAGCAGCGCATGCGTCGTGCGACACGCGGCGTCATCCGTCGACCGCGACCTCGTGCGCGCCGAACCAGCGAGACCGAATCGGGCAGATCGCTGAGTGATCGATCGAGCTGCAGATCGCGCCTGTGCATCGACGACGATTTGCGACGTCAGCGCGCCGAGCACATCGGCACCCGCATCGCCCAGATGCTGTTCGATGCAGCGCGGCGCGGCCACGCGAGCACCTGGATATCACTGACGCGACTGCCAGCGGCTGGGCGAATCCGTCGGCACGCTGGCGTAGACCAGATGCAGCGGCGACGTATCTGCGCCGCCGGAAATCGACAACGCGCAGCCGGTTGTCCGCTTTGCGCCGGACTGTCGACATTCGCCGCGACCAGGCTCGATATCCGAATGCGCCGGCGAAAACGCGCCATTGACGAACACCAGCCGCGGCCCGCTGCGTATGCGGCCAGTCGCATAGCGCTGGCGCAGCGCACTCGGATAGACCCGGCTTGCGCGCTCGGCAGCGACGAATTCCTGCTGCGACAGCGCGCGCAACGCGGTCTTGCTGTAGCGCCAGGATTCCTCGCGCGTCACGCGCGTCGCGCGCCACCGAGTTCGCTCGAGCAGCGCCGTCGCGTCATCTCAGCGCCGCTCCGCGTTCGACGGGCTTGCGCTCGGCGATCCATGCATAGCCGTGTTCTTCGAGTTTGTGCGCCAGCGATGCGTCGCCGCTTTCGACGATGCGGCCGTCGGCCAGCACGTGCACGAAATCCGGCACGATGTAATCGAGCAGGCGCTGATAGTGCGTGATCACGACGAACGCGCGCTCCGGCGATCGCGCATCGCGTTGACGCCGTCGGCGACCAGCTTCAGCGCGTCGATGTCCAGGCCCGAATCGGTTTCGTCGAGAATCGCGAGCCTGCGGTTCGAGCAGCGCCATCTGGAAGATCTCGTTGCGCTTCTTCTCGCCGCCGGAGAAACCTTCGTTGACCGCGCGATGCAGCAGTTCGTCCTGCAGATGCAGCACGGCGAGCTTCTCGCGCACGAGCTTCAGGAACTGCATCGAATCGAGTTCGGCTTCGCCGCGAGACTTGCGCTGCGCGTTCAACGCCGCGCGCAGGAAATAGGTGTTGTTGACGCCCGGGAATCTCGACCGGATACTGGAACGCGAGGAACACGCCCGCCGCCGCGCGCGCTTCGGGCTCGAGTGCGAGCAGGTTCCTGCCGTCGTATTCGATCGTGCCCTGCGTCACCTCATAGCCTTCGCGCCCGGCCAGCACATTGCCGAGCGTGGACTTGCCCGCGCCGTTCGGGCCCATGATCGCGTGCACTTCGCCCGCGTTCACGCTCGAGCGAGAGGCCCTTGAGGATTTCCTTGCCCGCGACGCGGACGTGGAGGTTTTCGATTTTCAGCATGTCATTCTTCGTTTGGTTGCGACGTTCGAATTCCTTCACGTCGAGTAAATCCTTGTCGCGCCCGGTGGCACGTTTGTTCTTCAGCAGATCGTCGAGCCCAATGACTTTGACCGGCACGCCTTCGTATACCGCTGCGACAGCTCGTTGGGCACATTCAGCAAAATCCACTCCGGTCAAAAAAGTGAGCAGATCGATGCGGTTCGGCTCCCGGCCAAGTTGAATCACCGCGTTCGGATCGAGCAAGTCCGCGACACCCAGTTCCAAGCCACCGAAACCGAATTCGCCTAGCGCTGCCAGGACGCGACGGGCGTTCTCCTCGCTGCTGCGTATCCACAAATCTATGTCTTCTGTGTTTCTTGGATAAAGATGCACGGCCACGGCATGGGCGCCGACGAGCATGAATTCGACTTCATGTGCGACGAGCAATCCTAAGAACTCTTTCAAGTCCCGGCTCAGTTCCATATCTCCACCTCAGATAACGTTTGCGCATTTCGATCAACGCGGCCAGACGCTGATCGCCGCTCATCGCGCTCCATAGCTCCGCCTCGACGGGCTCTTCACCCACCCTGTACTTGGCGACCGTGCGCACGATTGGTCCATCGGGCAGCAGGCCTGTCAAGTTCAGAGGCGCGGTGCTCATGCTCTGCTCGCGGCAGGTTGGAGACATTGAAGCACGACGTAAGTGAAGGGCTGCACGCTGTCCCAGGGTGTGCGATGTTCCTCGCGCGTCGCGCCCACGCGCGCGTACAGCGGCGCGCGAGGTGGACGATCAGCGCCTTGCCGATGCCGTTGCCGCGAAATTCGGGGCGCACGAACAGATCTTCGAGATAGATGCCATGGCGACCGCGGAATGTCGAATAGTTGTAGAACCACAGCGCGAAACCCGCGGCTTGCCCTGCCACTCGGCGATGTCGCAGAACGCGCGCGGCGCCGGGCCGAACAATGCGACCGCGACATCCATCTCGCGTGCATCGACTTCGTCGCGCAGCTTCTCGTAATCCGCGAGCTCGCAGATCAGCGCATGGATCAGCGGCACGTCTTCCGCGCGCGCGGGGCGAATCGTCATCCATCTCAGCCCACCGCCGCTCCTTCCAGCGAAACTTCCAGCAGCTTCTTCGCCTCCACCGCGAACTCCATCGGCAGTTCGCGGAACACCTGCTTGCAGAAGCCGTCGACGATCATCGACACCGCGTCTTCCTCGCCGATGCCGCGCGAGCGGCAGTAGAACAGCTGGTCGTCGGAGATCTTCGACGTGGTCGCCTCGTGCTCGACGATCGCGCCCGGATTCTTCACCTCGATGTACGGAAACGTGTGCGCGCCGCACTTCTTGCCGATCAGCAGCGAATCGCACTGCGTGTGGTTGCGCGCGCCGTCGGCGCCCTTCTCGACCTTGACCAGCCCGCGATAGGTGTTCTGGCCGCGGCCGGCGCTGATGCCCTTCGAGACGATCTTCGACTTCGTGTTGCGGCCGATGTGGATCATCTTGGTGCCGGTGTCGGCCTGCTGGCGATGATGCGTCAGCGCGACCGAATTGAACTCGCCGACCGAATCGTCGCCGCGCAGAACGCAGCTCGGATATTTCCAGGTGATCGCCGAACCGGTTTCGACCTGCGTCCACGAGATCTTCGAGCGCGCGCCGCGGCAATCGCCGCGCTTGGTGACGAAGTTGTAGATGCCGCCGACGCCGTTCTCGTCGCCCGGATACCAGTTCTGCACGGTCGAATACTTGATGTTCGCATCGTCCAGCGCGACGAGTTCGACGACCGCCGCGTGCAGCTGGTTCTCGTCGCGCATCGGCGCGGTGCAGCCTTCGAGGTACGACACGCTCGCGCCTTCCTCGGCGATCGAGCAGCGTGCGCTCGAACTGGCCGGTGTCGCGCGCGTTGATGCGGAAATACGTGCGACAGCTCCATCGGGCAGCGCACGCCCTTCGGCATGAACACGAAGCTGCCGTCGGAAAACACCGCGGAATTCAGCGCGGCGAAGATAGTTGTCGCCGGTGCGGCACGACGCTGCCGAGATATTTCTGCACGAGTTCCGGATGCTCGCGGACCGCTTCGGACATCGAGCAGAAGATCACGCCGGCCTCGGCGAGTTCCTTGCGGAACGTCGTGCCGACCGAGACCGAATCGAACACCGCATCGACCGCCACGCCGGCGAGCCGCGCGCGCTCGTGCAGCGGCACGCCGAGCTTGTCGTAGGTTTCCAGCAGTTTCGGATCGACTTCGGCCAGCGACTTCGGCCGGTTCTTCGGCGCGGCGTAATAGCTGATCGCCTGGAAATCGATCGGCGCGATGCTGAGCTTCGCCCAGTGCGGCGGCGTCATCGTCAGCCAGTGGCGATAGGCCTTGAGGCGCCACTCGGTCATCCACTCCGGTTCGCTGCTTGCGCGCCGAGATCGCGCGCACGACGTCCTCGCCCAGGCCCGGCGGCAGGCTTTCGGTTTCGATGTCGGTGACGAAGCCCGCGCCGTAGCGGCGGTTGATCGCCTCGGCGACCACATCGGGCGGTCGGCGCGTTCGCGAAGCTCGTTTTCGATCTGGATCGTTCGGTGGCCATGCGGCTGCGATTCGTTCGATGCGCTCGTCCATCAGCGCGAGTCGCAGCGAGCATCGCCGACGCGCAGACATGCGACGCATCGGGATTGCGCGCGCTTCGGCGGCGGACTGACGCATGTCGGCGAGCGTCACGCTGCGCCAGCGCGCCGGCGATCGCCTGGTTGATGCGCCGCCAGTTCACGCGCACGCCGCAATGCGGCTCGTGGCCGCACAGCGCCGGCGTGCGCGCTGCATTCGGTCATGCCGATCGGACCTTCCATCGCGGTCGACGATGTCGGCGATGCGTGATGCGCTCGGCGCGCGCGCGCGAGGCGGTAGCCGCCGTTGACGCCGCGGAACGACTCGACCAGTCCGGCCTGCGCGAGCTGCTTCAGCAGCTTGCTCACGGTCGGCAGCTCCAGGCGCGCGCGCTCGGCCAGCTCCTGCGCGCTCATCACGCCCGTCGCCCGCCGCGAGGCAGGTCATGACGACGGTGGCGTAATCGGTGAGTTTGCTGACGCGGAGCATGGCGGCTTCGGCCGGTCGGTCAAATCAGTACTGAAATAGTACTATTTAGGCCGGCACGGTCAATGCGACTGACAGGCACGACTCGCGGGCCTGCCGGCCGTAACGCCGGCCGCGCACTGCGGCTACACTGGCGTGTCTGGACAACCGCCTTGCACGATCGCGACATGAGCCAACGCCGCCGCGCGCCGACGCGCTGCGACGCTTCGCCGAAACGACTCTGCCGGCACGGACCTTGCGATCGAACCCGCCTCCGCCGACGCCAGCTTCCGCAGCTACTGGCGCGTCGCGCGATGCGCGGCACGCCGGATCGTGATGGATGCGCCGCCGGACAAGGAAAACATCGCGCCCTGGCTCGACGTCGGCGCGCGCCTGCGCGCTGCCGGCCTGCACGCGCCGGAGGTCTTCGCCGTCGATCGCGAGCAGGGTTTCGTGCTGATGGAGGATCTCGGCACGCGCACGTATCTCCCCGAGCTGAACGACGACGACCGTCGACGCGCTGTACGCGCGACGCGCTCGACGCGCTGCTGCGCATGCAGACGCGCGTCGATCGCCGCCGGACTGCCGGCATTCGACGAAGCGTTCTCGACGCTCGAACTGGAACTGATGCCGGAATGGTTCCTGCGACCGCCATCTCGGCTATGCGATCGACTGCGACGAATGGGACGTGATCGAGCTCGCGTTCCGCACGTTGATCGACGTCGCGCGCGCGCGCAGCCGCAGGCGTTCATGCATCGCGACTATCCACAGCCGCAATCTGCTGGTCGTCGAGAGCAACAATCCGGCGACCACGGCGCCGCGGCTCTCGAGTCCGGGGATCATCGATTTTCAGGGCGCGATGCTCGGGCCGGTCGCCTACGATCTCGCCTCGCTGCTGCGCGACTGCTACATCGCGTGGCGATGCGGACGCGTCGATGGCTGGGTCGAAGGCTATCGGCAGCGCCTGCGTCGCACGCACGGCATCGATCGACGTCGACGGCGCGCATTTCCGCCGCTGGTTCGATCTGATCGGACTGCAGCGGCACATCAAGGTGCTCGGCATTTTCTGCCGGCTGTGTTATCGCGACGGCAAGGCGCGACTATCTTGCCGATCTGCCGCGCGTGTTGCGACTATGTGCTCGCCGTCGCGCGGCGCTATCCGGAACTTGCGGCGCTCGCGCGATCTGCTCGAACGCGCGCTCGGCGAGCGCGACATCACGCAGACCGCGCGGCGACGCGCGCTGCCCGGCATGATCCGCGCGCGCGCTGATCTTCGCCGCCGGCCGCGGCGAGCGCATGCGGCCGCTGAGCGACACCACGCCGAAACCGCTGCTGCGCGCCGGCGGCAAGCGTGCTGATCGAATATCATCTGGAGAAGACTCGCGCGCGGCCGGCGTGCGCGAAGTCGTGATCAACACCTCGCATCTCGCCGAGCAGTTTCCCGGCCGCGCTCGGCGACGGCGCGCGCTGGGGATTGCGCATCCACTACAGCTACGAAGGTCCGGAGCCGCTGGAAACCGGCGGCGGCATGCTGCACGCGCTGCCGCTGCTCGGCACGCGAACCGTTCATCGGCGTCAACGGCGACATCTGTCGCGATTTCGATTTCTCCACGTTGCCGCAAAATCCGGACGGACTCGCGCATCTGGTCATGGTCGACAATCCGCCGTATCATCCGCGGGCGATTTCGTCCTGCTCGACGGCGCGCTCTCGACGAGGACGGCGACGCCGCGCGCTGACCTTCGCCGGCATCGGCGTGTACCGGCCGGAACTGCGTGCGCGGGCGATGACGCCGGCGCAGAATTCAGCATCGTGCCGATGCTGCGCGCGGCGATGCGCGACGGAGCTCAGCGGCGAGCAATACCATGGCATCTGGATCGACTCGGCACGCCGAGCAGCTGCGACGCTGGCCGGAGACTGCGAGGCCGAATCGCTTGCCGTACGGCGGATGTCGATCGCCGTCGCCACCGTCGAGCAGCTTGCGCAAGAACGGCACGGTGACGCGCCGCTTGCGCCGCGAGCGATGCGCGGTCGATGCGTTCGAGCAGCGCGATCAGGCTGCGAGATCGCGCTGCTCGCGCGCGAACAGCCAGTCGAGCACGGCATCGTCGAGCTCGATGCCGCGCGCGCTGCGCGCGCTCGCGCAAGACGCTCGCGACGCTCCGTCTCGCCAAGCGGCTTCAGCACGAGCTGCGCGCAGGCGCGACAGGCGCGAGACGAGATCCGGCAGCGCGAGGCCGATCTGCGCTGGCGCGCGCGCCGCGGCGAACAACAGCGTGCGATTTTTCCGCTCGGCAGCGGTTGTAGAGATCGAACAGCGCGTGTTCGGCGGCGCGATCGCCGGCGATCGCGTCGACATCGTCCAGCGCGAGCAGATCGCTGCCGCCGAAGCGCGCGAATCGCACTGGCGAGTCGCGTCCGCGCATGCGCGCGTCGGCAGCGCTCGCGCAGCGGAAGAGTATTGCGCGCTGCGTCCGCGCCTCGCCGGCGGCGGCGCACGCCGCGATCAGCAGATGCGTCTTGCCGCTGCCGACGCGCCGGCGAGATAGAACCCAGTGCGCTCGGCCGCGTCCTGCCGCGCGCCGCAGCAGCTCGACCGCCGACGCCGTTCTCGCCGGCTTGGAAACTGGCGAAGCGCTGATGCGCGGGCCAGCGCAACGCCAGCGGCAATTGGTCGCTCATGCCGTCGCGCGCGGAGTGCGCTCGGCGCATCGCCTGCGCCGGCTCGCGGCCGCACGTTCCGGTGCTGCTGCGGCGGCACTCGCCGACGGCACGCACGACGACCGGCTCGTCGGCCGTACGATAAAGCTCGCTCGCGCGTGTAGCGCTCGTGCGCGTAGCGCAGCAGCACCATGCACCACCGACGCCACCGGCAGCGCCAGCAGCACGCCGAGAAAGCCGAACAGCTCGCCGCCGGCGAGCACGGCGAAGATCACCGCGACCGGATGCAGGCCGATCTTTTCGCCGACCAGGCGCGGCACCAGCACGTAGCCTTCCAGCATCTGGCCGATCGCGAACACGACCAGCACGAGCAGCGACATGCAGCCAGTCGCTGTACTGCACGAGCGCGGCGATCACGCCCATCAGGACGCCGGTGATCGCGCCGAGATACGGCACGAAGCTGATCAGGCCCGCGATCATGCCGATCAGCGGACCGACGCTGATGCCGACCGCCCACAGTGCCGACGCGTAGAGCGCGCCGAGCGCGATCATCACGCAGAGTTGTCCGCGCAGGAACGCGCCGAGCACCTCGTCGGATTCGCGCGCGAGCCGCGTGACGGCCGGCTCGATCGAGCGCGGCAGCAGCTCGTGGATGTGCGCGACCATGATGTCGCCAGTCGCGCAGCAGATAGAAACGCGACCACCGGAATCAGCACGATGTGCGCGATCCAGCCGACGACAGCGTCGAGACCCGACTTCGAGACTTTCGCGACCACGGTCGCGGCGAAGCCGCCGGCTTCCTTCCAGTTCTCCTGCAGCGCGCCGATCGATCTGTTGCGTGTCGAGCACTTCGGTCGAGATGCCGAAGCGCTGCTCGAGCCAGGGCGCTGCGCGTCGTCTGCAACCAGTCGATCCAGGTCGGCAGCTGCGCCGAGAAGTGGAAATCTGGCGCTCGATGAACGGCACCAGCAGCAGCAGGACGAGCGATCAGCGACGAGCGATCATGACCAGAACACGATGGCTCACCGCGAGCGTGCGCGGCTCAATGTCAGCCGCTCCAGCCGGTCGACCAGCGGATCGCCCAGATAGGCGAACATCGCCGCGATCGACGAACGGCATCAGCACCGGCGCGAGCAGCCAGAGCACGAAGCCGATGACAGCCGATCAGGATCAGCCATTGCCAGCGGATGTCGAGCGCATCGTGCGTTCATGCCGGCCTCCGTGTGCGCGCGAGCTCGCCAGCGCGCGCGCGCTCCAGACGCACGACGTAATGCACGCCGCTGGCGATCGTCAGCAGTGCGGTGAGCGCGATCAGGCCGTCGGCAGCGCACGGAATCCGGCATCGCGACCAGATGCGAGAGTCGCAGCAGCTCGCCGAGCACGAACACGATCTGCACCAGCGTCGTGAGCTTCGACAGCACGGCTCGGCTGCGCATCGAAGCGGCCGATGCAGGAAATGGTAGGCGACCGCGCCGCCGACGATCACCAGATCGCGCGCCGACGACCAGCCACGGCAGCCACGCCGGCAGGTCGCCGGCGAACGCAGAGCCAGAAAAACGCGGCGATCAGCAACAGCTTGTCCGCGATCGGATCGAGGATGCCGCCGAGCCAGCTCTGCCAGCCGTAGCGCTTGGCGAGGAAGCCGTCGACCGCGTCGCTGACGCCCGCGACCGCGGCGATCGACCAGCGCGCGCGTCAAAGCGGCCGCGCGATCAGCCAGCACAGCGGCACGACCAGCAGCATGCGCAGCAGGTGATCAGGTTCGGCAGATGCCGCCACGCCGAGTCGGCATGCGGAGCGGAGCGTCTGCAGGCAGCCATGCGGCGTCACAGGCGTGGCCAGCGTCGCAGTCGAGCAGCGCGTCGACGCCGTCGACCGGCGGCGAGGCGTTGCGCACGTGCGCCGGTGCGTGGCTCCAGAGCATCGCAGCAGATGCTGACAGCGAGCCGCGCAGCGACAGCCTGACCAGCACGCCGTCGCCGCGCGCCTGCGTCGGCTGCACGCCGCGCACCAGATTGCTCTCGCCAAGGTAGCCGATCACGCGCGCGTAGTCCTCGGCCGAACGGATGCCGCCGACCCACACGCGTGCTGCCGGCTGCGGCTGGCGCGGCGCTGTGCCGCGCGGTGCCGGCGGCGTATCGCGCCGCCGTGCGCAAGCCCAGATCGCTGCAGCATCTCGTCGACCGCCGTGCGGTCGAATTCCGCCACCAGGATCAAGCGCGGACCCGCGCTGTCCGGCCGCGCCGGCATTGGGCTGGTAGCTGGTACTGCAGCACGTAGCGATCGGCGCTTGCGCGACGGCCGTGGCGACGTCCGGGCGCGCCAGCACGCCCGGATCGCCGCTCAGCTCGACCACGACCTTCGCGAGCGCGGTCTTCAGCGCGTCGGCGCGCTCGCTCGTCGGACTGCGAATTGACCGGCGCCTCGCCGGTGTACAGCGCCGCGCCGCGCACGCGACCAGCGCCGGCGCAAGAGCAGCGCGAACACGAGCGGCGAAGACGACAGACGAGACGGCTGCGGCAAGCGATGACGGCAGTCAGCAGCGGCGAGTATTCCGATCGTAGTCGACTGCGTGAGTCGAGCGGCAAGTCTGCCCAATCGCAGCCGCTGCGAACGTGCTATCATGTCGCGCGCCCGCGATCGCCGCGCGGCCGCCGCATCCATGTCCGCCGACGAGAAGCCCTCAGCTACCGCGCCGCCGGCGTCGACATCGATGCCGGCAACGAGGTCGTCGAGCGCATCAAGCCGCTGGTCAAGCGCACGTTCCGCCCGGAAGTGATGGCCGGGCTCGGCGGCTTCGGCGCGCTGTTCGATCTCGCCGGCCGCTATCGCGATCCGGTGCTGGTTTCCGGCACCGACGGCGTCGGCACCAAGCTCAAGCTCGCGCAGCAACTCGGCCGCCACGACACGATCGGCATCGATCTCGTCGGCATGTGCGTCAACGACGTGCTCGTGCAGGGCGCCGAGCCGCTGTTCTTCCTCGACTACTTCGCGACCGGCAAGCTCGATGTCGACACCACCGTCGCCGTCATCGGCGGCATCGCGAAAGGCTGCGAGCTCGCCGGCTGCGCGCTGATCGGCGGCGAGACCGCCGAAATGCCCGACATGTATCCGCCGGGCGAATACGATCTCGCCGGCTTCTGCGTCGGCGCGGTGGAGAAAGGCGCGCTGATCGACGGCGCGAAGATCGCAGGCCGGCGACGCGATCATCGGCATCGCCTCGAGCGGCCCGCATTCGAACGGCTATTCGCTGATCCGCAAGATCGTCGCGCGCGCCGGCGTCACGCGCGAAGCGGCGGTTCGATCTCGATCTCGGCGGCGTCAAGCTGGCCGATGCGCTGATCGCGCCGACCACGATCTACGTGAAGCCGATCCTGCGAGCTGCATGCGCGCAGCAGCCCGTGCACGGCATGGCGCACATCACCGGCGGCGGCCTCAAGGAAAACATCATCCGCGTGGTGCCGGAGGGTCTCGGCATCGCGCTCGACAGCGCGAGCTGGACGCTGCCGCCGGTGTTCGACTGGCTGCAGCGCGAAGGCAACGTCGCGCGCGAGGAAATGTGGCGCACGTTCAACTGCGGCATCGGCTTCACGCTGATCGTCGCGCGCGACGCGCGCGCCGCGACGATCGCGGCGCTGGCGAAGCTTGGCCTGCGACGCGTCGCTGATCGGCGAAGTCGTGCCCGCGCGCGGCGACGAGCGCGTGCGCATCGCCTGAGCCGCTACGTTGCCCGAGACCACTTGCGCATCGCCGTGCTCGCTTCCGGCCGCGGCAGCAATCTCGCCGCGCTGATCGCCGCGCAGCGAGCGCGGTGACTTGCCGATCGAGATCGTGCTGGTCGCCAGCGACAAGGCGCACGCGCCGGCGCTGCGGCATCGCCGAAGCGCGCCGGCATTCCGACGCTGGCGCTGGATCCGCGCGAGTTATGCCGACCGCGCTGAGTTCGATCGCGGATCTGTTCGCGCGCATCGGCGGCGTGCGCGCCGGATCTGATCGTGCTCGCCGGTTTCATGCGCATCCTCGATCGCGCGCGTGCTCGACGCCATGGCGTCGGCCGCATCGATCAACATCCATCCTTCGCTGCTGCCGAAATATCGCGGCCTGCACACGCATCGCGCGCGCGCTGGACGCCGGCGATGCGGAGCACGGCGCCAGCGTGCATTTCGTCACGCCGAACTCGATGGCGGCCCGGTGATCGCGCAGGTCGAGCTTGCCGATCGCTGCCGGCGACGACGCCGACACGCTTGCCGCGCGCCTGCTTGCCGCGGAGCATCGGCTGCTGGTGGCCAGCGTCGACTCTTCGCGCAGCGGACGCGTCGCGCTTGCACGGCGATCGCGTGCGTCATGCGACGGCGACACGCTTGAGCGCACCGCTGCGCGCTTCGACGACGACGGCACCCTTGCCGGTTGGCGCGCGTGGTCCGCCATTCAGCGCGCGCGCAGCGAGACTCGCGCAGTCTGTCGATCCCATGCGGAATCCCATGCCAAATCTGCTTCGCACGTCTCGCCGCGACTCGCGCATGCGCTGCCTGCGTCCGCGCGGCACCCGCGGTCGCAGCGCGCCTCGCGCCGATGACCGTTCCACGCCGTTATCTCGTCGCTCGCAACGGCGATGCCACTCGGGCGATGCGACGCTCGACTCTCGACCGCAACAGCGACGGCACCTGGACCTTCACGCAGCGAAACGCACGGCACCGCGGGCCTGGCGGCGCTGCTCGGCGCTGCATATGCGTCGAGGAATCGCGCTTCCGCTGGCACGACGGCAAGGCCCGAGGCGTGCGCTACGACTACTAGCAGGACGGCGCGATCAAGGCACAAGCAGCGCCATGTGACGTTCGACTGGACCGCCAAACAGGCGCGCGTCGACGGAAGGCAGGAGTACCGTCGGCCTTCGCGATTCCGCCCGGCACGATGGATCGCCACACGGTCGCGCTCGCGCTTGGCAGGCGCTGCGCGCGGCAAGCAGCGATATCACCCTGCCGGTCGCGGTCAGGGACCATGTCGAGACTGCAGCACTTCGTCGCGCGCGGCGACGGAAGCCGTCGAGGTTCCGGCCGGCAACTTCAATGCGGTCGAGTTCGATCGCGTCGACAGCGACGGGCAAGGCGCGTTGCGCTGGTTCGCGACGGACGTGACCACGCTACCCGTGCAGCGTTGAACACGACGGCACGCTGACGACGGAGCTCGACGATCGTGATCGCGCAATTGAAGCAAGCGCTGAGCGCGAAGTTCTACGACGGCAGGCGCCGGATCCTCGCGCCGAGCGCGCCGAGTTTCTCTTCGATGTTCTCGTAGCCGCGATCGATGTGATAGATGCGATCGACCGTGGTGTCGCCCTCGGCCGACGAGCCCGGCCAGCACCAGCGCAGGCCGACGCGCGCAGGTCGGTCGCCATCAGCGGCGCGCCGGACATGCTGTCCGACGCCGCGCATGATCGCGGTGTTGCCTTCGAGCTGGATGTCGGCGCCGAGGCGCTGCAGTTCGTGCACGTGCATGAAGCGGTTTTCGAACACGGTTTCGGTGATCGATGCCGACGCCTTCGGCGACGCAGTTGAGCGCGGTGAACTGCGCCTGCATGTCGGTCGGGAACGCCGGATACGGCGCGGTGGTGATGTTGACCGCCTTGGGCCGGCGGCCGCGCATGTCCAGCTCGATCCAGTCGTCGCCGGTGTTGATGTGCGCGCCGGCATCCTCGAGCTTTGCCGAGCACCGCGTCGAGCGTCTTCGGCCGCGCGCGCTTGGCCAGTGACGCGTGCCGCCGGTGATCGCGCCGGCGACGAGGAAGGTGCCGGTCTCGATGCGATCCGGCAGCACTTCGTACGTGCGTGCCGTGCAGACGCTCCACGCCTTCGATGATCGATCGTCGCGGTGCCCGCGCCGTCGATCTTCGCGCCCATCGCGTTCAGGCAGTTGGCGAGATCGACGACTTCGGGTTCCTGCGCGGCGTTCTCGATCACCGTCGTGCCCTTGGCGAGCGCCGCGGCCATCATGATGTTCTCGGTGCCGGTGACGGTGACGATGATCCATACGGATGCGCGCGCCCTTCAGGCGCTTCGCGCGCGCCTTGATGTAGCCGTTCTCGACCGCGACTTCGGCGCCGAGCGCCTGCAGGCCCTTGATATGCAGATCGACCGGACGCGAGCCGATCGCGCAACCGCCCGGCAGCGAGACATCGGCCTCGCCGAAACGCGCGACCAGCGGGCCGAGCACGAGGATCGACGCGCGCATCGTCTTGACCAGATCGTACGGCGCGAAATAGCGGTTGGTCGGTGCGCGGATCGACGTGGATCTTCATGCGCTCGTCGATCATCGAGCTGCACGCCCATCTGGCCGAGCAGTTCCATCGTCGTGGTCACGTCGTGCAGATGCGGCACGTTGCCGATCGTCACCGGCTCGTCGGCGAGCAGGCAGTCGACGCGAGAATCGGCAGCACCGCGTTCTTGGCGCCGGAAATCCAGACGTCGCCGTTCAGCGGCTCGCCGCCGGTGATCACGATCTTGGCCATGTTTTGCTTGGTCCTGGTGTCGGCAATTCGACTCGGAAGAGCCGTGGCGGCACTGCTCATTCCCTATGCGCGCGCTCCGCTTCCTCGGGCGTCAAGGTTCTCAGCGACAGCGCGTGGATCGCGCCGCCCATCAGCTCGCCCAGCGTCGCATAGACCATGCGGTGCCGCGCCAGCGGCAGCTTGCCGGCGAACGGCGGCGCTGACCACGAGCGCCTCGAAATGCACGCCATCGGCGCCGCTGCACCTCGACTTGCGCGCCGGGCAGGCCCTGTTCGATCAGATGTCTTGATGCGGTCGTGGTGTCCATTTGCGGCGTATCTGGGGGCGATTGCCGGCAGATCGCGCGGAGCCAGCTGCGAGCTGCGACGCTGGCTCGTCCGCCAGGCGGGACCGTGCGTCAGACGCGAAACCTGGGGCTAACCGTTACAATGGGGCGGCGAATGGTACTCAAAATCCTGCGGCACAGAAACCAAGAGCGCATCCGATCCTTGCGCATTCGTCCCTGCTCCGGTACCCATCGTCGATGAACGCCCAGATCGCACTCGCCGTCGAACCCTGCGCCGCGCCGACCCGCGCTCGACGCCGCGAAGCTCGTGCGCAGCGCGCGCACGGTGATCGCCACCGAGGCGCGCGCGATCGAGGTGCTGCACGACGCGCATCGACGGCAGCTTCCTGCGCGCCTGCCAGCTGATGTTCGAGTGCGCCGGGCCGCGTGGTCGTGTCCGGCATGGGCAAGTCGGGCCACATCGCGCGCAAGATCGCCGCGACGCTGGCCTCGACCGGCACGCCGGCGTTCTTCGTGCATCCGGGCGAAGCCAGCCACGGCGATCTCGGCATGATCACGCAGAAGGATGTCGTGCTGGCGCTGTCCAATTCCGGCGAAACCGACGAGCTGCTGACCATCCTGCCGCTGATCAAGCGCCAGGGCATTCCGCTGATCGTGATGACCGGCAACCACGAATCCTCGCTCGCGCGCGATCGGCCGACGTGCACCTGGACGTCAGCGTGCCCGGCCGAAGCCTGCCCGCTCGGCCTCGCGCCGACCGCGAGCACGACCGCCGCGCTGGTCATGGGCGATGCGCTCGCGATCGCGCTGCTCGAAGCGCGCGGATTCACCGACGAGGATTTCGCGCGCTCGCATCCGGCCGGCAGCCTCGGCCGCCGCCTGCTGCTGCACATCAGCGACGTCATGCACACCGGCGAGCAGGTTCCGCGCGTCGAGCGCCGACGCAACGCCTGACCGAGGCGCTGGTCGAAATGACGCGCAAGGGTCTGGGCATGACCGCCATCGTCGACGACGCAGCATCACCTGCTCGGCGTGTTCACCGACGGCGACCTGCGCCGCGCGGTCGACGACGACGACATCGACCTGCGCGCGACGCCGGTCACCGCACCTGATGACCGCGCAGCCCGAAGACCATCGCCGCCGACAAGCTCGCGATCGAAGCGGCGCGGCTGATGGAGGCGCACAAGATCCACGCGCTGCTCGTGGTCGACGACGACAACCGCGTGGTCGGCGCGCTTGAACATTCACGACCTGCTGCGCGCGCGCGTGGTTTGAGCAGCCTGGGAATCGGGAATGCAGGGGAATGCGAGAATGCGCTAGCGCACGTCGCGCCATCCCGTCGACGATAAGCTTCCGCTTTCCCGAGTTCCCGATTCCCGAATCACCAGCTTCGAACCGTGCTCCCAGCCGACCTCCCCGCCGATATCCGCGACCGCGCCGCGCGCATCAAGCTCGCGATCTTCGATGTCGACGGCGTGCTCACCGACGGCCGCCTGATCTACGCCGACGACGGCCGCGAGATGAAGGCGTTCCACGTGCACGACGGACTCGGCCTGAAGCGCCTGCTGGCCAACGGCATCGAAGTCGCCGTGATCACCGCGCGCATGAGCCATGATCGTCACCGAGCGCACGGCCGAACTGGGCATCGCGCACGTCTATCAGGGCCAGGACGACAAGCTCGCCTGCTTCGAGCAACTGATCGCACGCGCTGAAGCTCGACGCCGGAGCAGGTCTGCTACACCGGCGACGACCTGCCGATCTCGCCGTCATGCAGCGCGTCGGGCTTTCGATCGCCGTCGCCAACGCGCATCCGTGGGTGCGCGAGCGCGCGCACTGGCGCACGCGCCTCGCGCGGCGGCGAAGGCGCAGCGCGCGAAGTCTGCGATCTGCTGCTTGCCGCGCAAGGCAAGGCCGAAGCCGAACTCGCAGCGTTCGCCTGATGATGGATCGACGCACGCTTTCGCACGATCGCCAGCGCTTGCTCGTGCTCGCCGTTCGTCGCGCTCAAGTCGCTGGTGCTGGATATTCGCGGCCGCCCATCGAGGGCAGCAAGTTCGCCGGACCGCCGCGCTCGGACTACACGCTCGACAATTTCACTCTCGACGCGCTCGATGCCGACGGCAAGCATTCGTTTCAGCCGTGCCGGCCCGCGCCTCGCGCGCCGCGGCGACGACGGTTCGATCTTCGTGACGACACCCGACTACGATAATCGTACGACGGCAGCGACAACCAGTGGAAAGGCAATCCGACTCGGCCTGGGTCAACAAGGACGGCACGATCATGAAGCTCGACGGCCAGGTCGAGATGCACCGCGTCCGACCGCGAAGGCGTGCAGCCGGTGCGAAATGCTCACCACCGACCTGACCTGACTACCGACCCGAAGCCGAAAGACGCCAGGGCAAGACTCTGGCCGACGGTGCGCATCGCGACAAGCACATGGAAACCGCCAGCGCCGGCGACGATCATCGAGCCGAACAATGTCGTCGCACGGCATCGGCATGACGGCGATCTGGATACCAAAACCCTGGAGCTGCTTTCCGATGTCCACACAATCGATCGCTACCGAGCGACAAGCGCAATGGCAAGCATAAGCTGACATACCGTTTGCGCTGACTGCGCCGCGCTCGGCGCTCGCGGCCGATCGCGTTCGCGCTCAGCAGCGACAAGCAGCAGACACGATGCTGATCGACGCCGAACTACGCCGAAGATCGTGCGAAAGCAAGACCGACAAGGCGAACGATCCGGATGTCACCTACCTCGACGGCAACGTCGTCGATGACCCAGGGCTCGATCAAGATCGCACGGCGATCACGCGACGATCTACCAGCATCGCCGACGAAGACGCCAATGCAACGACAACGCCGGCAAGATCGCGCGCGCCGTGATCACCGGCAGAGCAGGCGCACATGCAGCAGCTGCACGACGGCGACTGCGGCCTGATGACGGCCAACGCGGACAAGATCGACTACAACGCCGATCACCACCGTCGCCGTGCTCACCGGCAACGTCGTCGTCGTCAGGCCGGCCGCGGCGAATTCCACGGCGAGCACATGCTCTACAACACCAACACCGGCGAGATGGAAAGCGGCGACAAATCGCGCCGGCCAGCGCGTGCACATGGTGATGGAGCCGAAGACCGACAAGCCCGTCGCGAGCCCCAACAACTGCGGTTTCCCGACTACGACGCGCCGCGAAACCGGCACCGAAAGCCGCCGCAAAATCCGGCGGCGCAGCACTGATGCTCAGCGCGATCGGTCTGCAGAAGAGCTTCCGCGGCCGCACGGTCGTGCGCGACTTCGATTTCGACGCTCGAACAGGGCGAAATCGTCGGCCTGCTCGGCCCGAACGGCGCCGGCAAGACGACCACCTTCTACATGGTCGTCGGCCTGATCGGCGCCGACGCCGGCCGCATCACGCTCGACGAGCACGACATCACGCAGATGCCGATGCACGCGCGCGCGCGCCTCGGCGTCGGCTACCTGCCGCAGGAGCCGTCGGTGTTCCGCCGCCTGACGCGTGGCCGAGAACGTGCTGGCGATCCTCGAACTGCGCCAGCGATCTCGACGCCGCCGGACGCCGCGCCGAACTCGAATCGCTGCTCGACGAACTGCAGATCGCGCATATCGCCGACAGCAAGGGCGTGAGCCTGTCGGGCGGCGAGCGCCGGCGCGTCGAGATCACGCGCGCGCTCGCCGCGAAGCCGCGCTTCATGCTGCTCGACGAACCGTTCGCCGGCATCGACCCGATTTCGGTCGTCGAAATCCAGCGCATCGTGAAGCAGCTGAAGCGCGCGCGGTATCGGCATCCTGATCACCGACCACAACGTGCGCGAGACGCTGGGCATCTGCGACCGCGCCTACATCATGAGCGACGGCGCGGTGCTCGCGAAGGGCGCGCCGGCAGGACGTGCTCGCCAACGAGCAGGTGCGCGAGGTCTATCTGGGTAAGGAATTCCGAATGTGAGGGCGGCTCACGGCTCACGGTGAGCGAAATGTTTTTCCCTTCCCCATGCTCTTAACCCGACGGAGAACTCATGAGCGATCCTTTTCTCGACGCCGCTATCGAAGAAGCCGAGCGTGGCCTGGCCGAAGGCGGCATTCCGATCGGCTCGGTGCTGGTGCATGACGGCAAGATCATCGGCCGCGGCCACAACCGGCGCGTGCAGAAAGGCAGTCCGATCCTGCACGGCGAGATGGACGCGCTGGAGAACGCCGGACGTTATCCGGCCACGGTGTATCAGGCCTCGACGATCTACACGACCCTGTCGCCGTGCTCGATGTGCAGCGGCGCGATCGCGCTCTACGGCATCCCGCGCGTGGTGATCGGCGAGAACGTGACCTTCATGGGCGAGGAAGACTGGCTGCGCAGCAAGGGCGTGACGCTCGACGTGGTCAACGATGCGCGCTGCATCGAGCTGATGCGCCAGTTCATCGCGACGCGACCCGATCTGTGGAACGAGGATATCGGCGAGCCTTAGGCACAAACACAGCGATCGCAGATCGCTGCTCCGATTATCTTTGCTTCGCCGTTGCTCCATCGCCCGCACCGGGTGCGGCCGCCTTCCGATTGATATCCTTGGCTTCAGGCAAATCCTTCTCTTCCCAGCCGCCGCCGAGCGCCTTGACCAGGGCGACGCTGTCGTCGAGGCGTGTGCCGAGCAGGGCGATCGCCGCGCGTTCGTTGCTGTAGGCGGTGGCCTGTGCCGTGATCACATTGAGATAACTGACGATGCCCGCGCGATACTGGTTGATCGTGATTGCGAGCGCCTGTTCCGCCGACTTCACCGCATCGTCCTGCGCCGCAGCCTCCTGCTCGAGGATGCGCAGCGCGGCGAGGTTGTCTTCGACATTGCCGAAGGCGGCGAGCGCGACTTCGCGATAATTCGCCGCGGCCGCATCGTAGGCCGCACGCGCCTGCGCTGTCTGCGCGCTGCGTGCGCCGCCGTCGAACAGCGTTTCCGCGAGGCGTGGCCCGATCGACCAGTAGCGGCTGGGGGCGTCGAGCAATTGCGAGAACACCGAATTCTGATAACCGCCGCTGGCGGACAGGGTCAGGGTCGGGAACCACGCGGCTTCGGCCACGCCGATTTGCGCGTTCGCGTGCGCGGCTTCACGTTCGGCGACCGCGACATCGGGCCGGCGTTCGAGCAGGGTCGACGGCACGCCGACGGGCACCACGGGCGGCTGCACCTTGAGCGGCTGCGCGGCGAGCGAAAACTCCGCCGGCGTCTTGCCGACCAGCAGCGCGATCGCATGTTCGTATTGCGCGCGCGCAACGCCGAGATCGATCGCCTGCACCTGCGCACCCTTCAACTGGGTTTCCGCCTGCACCACGTCGGAGCGTGCGGCGACGCCGACGTTGTATTGGTTCCTGGTCAGCTGCAGCGACTTTTGATAGCCGTCGACGGTGTCGTCGAGCAGCCGCTTCTGCTCGTCGGCGATGCGCAACTGGAAATAGGTCTGCGCGAGCGACGCGTGCAGCGACAGGCGCGTGGATTCGAGCGTCGCCGCGCTCTCCTGCGCACTCGCGACATCGCCTTCGACCGTGCGCCGCACGCTGCCCCACAGATCCGGTTCCCAGGATGCGCTGAACGGCAGCGGTAGGCGTTGGCCGGATGCGACGAGCCCGGGTTGCCGCTACTCGTGCCGCCGCCGATCACCGTGCCGCCGGAAACGATGCCGCCGCCGGAGGTGCCGTAGCGACCCGAACGCGTCGCGCTCGGACTCGTGGTCAACGTCGGCCAGAAACTCGCGCGCGCGCTCGACACCAGCGCCGCCGCCTGGCGATATTGCGCCTCGGCCTGCTTGAGGCTCTGGTTCGACACTTCGATCCGCTTCTCCAGATCGTCGAGTACCGGGTCGCCGAAGATTTCCCACCACGCGCCGCGCTTGATCGCGTCGCCCGGCCGTGCCTGCTTCCAGCCGGCCTGCCCCGGTTGAGCGCTTTCCTTGTAGACGGCCGGCGTCGCCAGCTCCGGCTTCCTGTAGTCGGGACCGACGGCGCAGGCGCACAGCGCGGCGCACAGCGCAACGGTTGGAACATTCAGTCCGATGGATTTCATTTTTTTCATTTGTACACTTTTTGTCCGCATTTACACGACCGCCTGCGGCGACGAGCCCGGCGGCGCGCGATAAATGCGCAGCCACTGGCGCTTGCACCACAGGCGAAAACGGTCGAGGTACAGATACACGACCGGCGTGGTGTACAAGCGTCAGCAACTGGCTGACCAGCAGGCCGCCGACTATCGAAATGCCGAGCGGTCGGCGCATCTCGCTGCCCTCGCCGAAGCCGATCGCCAGCGGCAATGCGCCGAGCATCGCCGCCATCGTCGTCATCATGATCGGTCGAAAGCGCAGCAGGCAGGCTTCGAACACCGCATCGCGCGCGTTCAGGCCGCGGTTGCGTTCGGCATCCAGCGCGAAGTCGATCATCATGATCGCGTTCTTCTTGACGATGCCGATCAGCAGGATCACGCCGATGAAGGCGATGACGGTGAACTGCGTGCGGCACACGAGCAGCGCGATGATCGCGCCGACGCCGGCCGAGGGCAGGGTCGAAAGTATCGTCAGCGGATGCACGTAGCTCTCGTACAGCACGCCGAGCACGATGTAGATCGTCAGCAGCGCCGCAAGGATCAGCCACGGCTGGCTGCTTTGCCCCTTCTGGAACGCGCTCGCATTGCCGGCGAATCCGCCGTGAATCGCTGGCCGGCACGCCGAGGCGCGACATCGTTTGGGTGATCGCGTCGGACGCCTGGCCAAGACTCACGCCGTCGGCCAGATTGAACGAAATGGTGGTCGAGACGAACTGACCGTGATGATTCACCGCGAGCGGCGTGGTGCCGAACGCATAGCTGGCGAATGCCGTGAGCGGCACCATGCGGCCCGAGCTTGCTTCTGCACGTAAATGTCCTTGAGCGACTCCGGACTCTGCAGAAACTCCGGCGCCACTTCCATGATCACGTAAGTACTGATTCAACGCGGTGTAGATTGTCGATGCGTTGCGCTGGCTGAAAGCATCGTTGAGCACGCTGTCGATGGCCTGCGTGGTCACGCCCAGGCGCGCGGCGGTCGCGCGGTCGAAAGTGAGCGCCGTTTCCAGGCCCTTCGCCGCGGCGTCTGAATTGACGTCGGCGAGTTCGGGCATATTCTCGAACGCCTCGCGAATCTTGTCCTGCCAGGCGCGCAGGTCTTCCAGGCTGTCGCTCTGCAGGGTGTACTGATACGTCGGAATTGCTCTGCCGGCCGCCGATGCGGATGTCCTGCGCAGGCCTGCAGGAACAGTTGCGCGCCCGCCACGTCGCCGAGCTTGCCACGCAGACGGCTGATCACGCCATCGGCGGATATGCCGCGCTCGCTGAGCGGCTTGAGCGCGATGTAGACATGAAGCCGCCGTTGCGCTGTCCGCCGCCGGTGAAGCCGACCACATTGGCCACCGCCGGATCGCTCTTTATGATGCTCATGAACTGCTTCATTTTCTCCGACATCAGCTGGAACGAGATGCTCTGGTCGGCCTGCACGCCGCCGAACAGGAAGCCGGTATCCTCGGTCGGAAAGAACCCCTTCGGCACGATGATGTACAAGTATACATTGAGACAAACCGTCACCAGCAGGATGAACATCGTCAACAGCGGCCGCGCCAGCGCCCAGCCGAGCGTGCGCTCGTACGCAGCCAGCAGCCGATCGAACGCACGCTCGCTGAACTCGAAGAACTTGCCGCGCCTGTAGCCGGGCTCGGAGCGCTGCTTCTCGTGGCGCAACAGACGTGAGCACATCATCGGCGTGGTGGTCAGCGAAACCAGCAGCGAAACGATGATCGCAACCGACAAGGTGACCGAAAACTCGCGGAAGTAACGCCCGACGAGGCCGCCCATCAGCAGGATCGGAATGAATACCGCGATCAGCGACAGGCTCATCGACAGCACCGTGAAGCCGACCTCGCGCGCGCCGAGCAGCACCGCCTGCATGCGCGGCATGCCCGCTTCCATGTGCCGCGAGATGTTCTCGAGCACGACCACCGCGTCGTCGACGACGAAACCGGTGGCCACGGTCAGCGCCATCAGCGACAGGATGTCGAGACTGAATCCGGCCAGATACATGATCGAAAACGTGCCGATCAGCGACACCGGCACGGCGACCGCGGGAATCAGGGTCGCACGCCAGCTGCGCAGGAACACGAACACGACGAGGATGACCAGCAGCACCGCGATGATCAGAGTGCGTCTCGACATCGTGCAGCGAGGCGCGGATCGTGGTCGTGCGGTTGATCGCGATGTCGATCTGGATATCGGCGGGGATCGAGGCGCGCAGCTGCGGCAACAGCGCCAATATCCGGTCGATCGTCTCGATGACGTTCGCATTCGGCTGCTTGTTGATGATGACCAGCACCGCCGGCTCGCTGTTGAACAAGCCGAGGTTGCGCATGTCCTGCACCGAGTCGGTCACCGCGGCCACATCGGACAGGCGTACCGGCGCGCCGTCCTTCCACGCAATGACCAGATTCTTGTACTGGTTCGCGTCGAGCGTAGTCTGGTCGTTGGTATAGATCTGCCAATGCTTGTCGTCGGCCTCGACAAAACCCTTGGGCCGATTGGCGTTCGCGTTCTGCAACGCGATGCGCACGGTGTCCAGGGCGATGCCGTACTTGTTCAGCGCGGTCGGATTCAAGTCGACGCGTATGGCAGGCGCGGTTGCGCCGCCGACCGTCGCCTGACCGACGCCCTCCACCTGGGAAATCTTCTGCGCAACCACCGACGATGCCGCATCGTAGATCTGTCCTGTGCTCAAGGTCTTCGAGGTCAGCGCGAGAATCAGGATCGGCGAGTCGGCCGGATTGACCTTGCGATAGTTCGGATTGGTCGGCACGCTGGGCAATTGCGCCAGCGACGCGTTGAGCGCGGCCTGCACGTCGCGCGCCGCGCCGTCGATGTCGCGGCTCAGGTCGAACTGCAAAACCACGCGCGCCGAGCCCTGCGAACTGTTCGAGGTCATCTCGGTCACGCCGGCGATGCGGCCGAGCTGGCGCTCCAGCGGCGTCGCCACCGACGTCGCCATCGTCTCCGGGCTGGCGCCCGGCAGCGATGCCGAGACCACGATCGTCGGATAGTCCACCTGCGGCAGCGCCGATATCGGCAGCAAGCCGAACGCCGCCGCGCCGGCGAGCGCGATGCCGATCGTCAGCAGCGTCGTCGCCACCGGACGCCGGATAAACGGCTCGGAAATACTGGAGAAGCGGTTGCTCACGGCGCGGCCACCTCGGCCTGCGCGCCGGCGCCATCGTCGAGACGGCTCGATACGCGGCCGGCCAGCCGGTCGAAGGCGAGATAGATCACCGGCGTCGTGAACAGCGTCAGCACCTGGCTGACGATCATGCCGCCGACGATGGTGATGCCGAGCGGATGGCGCAGTTCCGAACCCACGCCCGTACCGAGCATCAGCGGCAACGCGCCGAACAGGGCCGCCAGCGTGGTCATCAGGATCGGCCGGAAGCGCAGCAGGCAGGCCTGATAGATCGCCTCGCGCGGCGCCATGCCCTGGTTGCGTTCGGCGTCGAGCGCGAAGTCGACCATCATGATCGCGTTTTTCTTGACGATGCCGATCAGCAGGATGATGCCGATGATCGCGACGATACCCAGATCGTCGCGCGCGATCATCAGCGCGAGCAGCGCGCCGACGCCGGCCGAGGGCAGCGTGGACAGGATCGTGATCGGATGGATGTAACTCTCGTAGAGCACGCCGAGCACGATGTACATGGTCACGATCGCGGCGAGGATCAGCAGCACGGTATTGGTCAGCGAAGCCTGGAACGCGAGCGCGGCGCCCTGAAACTGGGTGTCGATGCTGGCCGGCATGCCAAGATCGTACTCGGCCTTTTTTATCGCGTCGACTGCGGCGCCGAGCGAAGCGCCAGGCCCGAGGTTGAACGAAACCGTGGTCGCCGGAAACTGACTCAGATGGCTGATCAACAGCGGCGAGGCGCGTTCAGTCAACGTCGTCAGCGTGTCGATCGGCAGTTGTCCGTTCGCCACCGCCGCCGCCGTGGTGCCGTTGCTAACGCCCGGCGTCGCACCCTGCGGCGTACCGACCCCTGACGTCGAACTGTTGCTGCTGGTGACGCTGTTGGCGTTGCTCAGCCCGGGAACGTACAGCCGGCTGAGCGCCTTGGGCCCGCGCTGGAATTCCGGCTTGACTTCGAGCACGACGCGGTACTGATTGGACTCGGTGTAGATCGTCGAAACCAGGCGTTGGCCGAACGCGTCGTAGAGAATCTGATCGATGGCCGCCGGTGTGATGCCGAGGCGGCCGGCGGTGTCGCGATCGATATTCAGATAAGCCTGCAAACCTTGCGACTGCAAGTCGCTGGCCACGTCGGCCAGTTGCGGCAGCTGGTTGAGCTTGTCGACGAGCTTGGGCACCCACGTGATTCAAGTCGTCGAGATTGGGCGAGCCCAGAGTGAACTGATATTGCGTGCGGCTGACGCGATCCTCGATGGTCAGGTCCTGCACCGGCTGCATATACAGGCGGATGCCGGACATTTGCGCAGTCGCTTTCTGCAAGCGCGCCATCACCGTTTGCACATCGTCGCGCTTGCCGTGCGGCTTGAGATTGATCAGGAAGCGCCCGCTGTTCAGGGTGACATTGGTGCCGTCCACGCCGATGAACGACGACAGCGACTGCACTGCCGGATCCTTGAGGATCTCCTTTCCCAGCGCCTGCTGACGGTCGGCCATCGCGGCGAAGGAAATCGACTGCGACGCTTCGGAAATGCCCTGGATCAGGCCGGTATCCTGGATCGGGAAGAATCCTTTCGGTATGAACGATATACAAAATCACGGTGAGCACGAGCGTGGCGATGGCGACCAGCAGCGTGGCGAACTGGCGATCGAGCACCCAGTTCAGCCAGCGGCCGTAGTTGGCGATGAGACGGTCGATGATTTCGTCGACTCTTGCGCGCGAAGCGGCTTTCCTGTTCCGGCGTGTGGTGGCGCAGGATCTTCGCGCACAGCATCGGCACCAGGGTCAGCGAAACGACGGCCGAGATGACGATCGTCACCGCCAGCGTGATCGCGAACTGGCGGAACAGACGGCCGACGACATCGCCCATGAACAGCAGCGGGATCAGCACCGCGATCAGCGAGATCGTCAGCGAGATGATGGTGAAGCCGATCTGTTTCGAACCCTTGAGCGCGGCATCGAGCGGCGAGTCGCCTTCTTCGAGATAGCGCGAGATGTTCTCGATCATCACGATCGCGTCGTCGACGACGAAGCCGGTCGAGATCGTCAGCGCCATCATGGTCAGATTGTTCAGGCTGAAGCCGGCCAGATACATGACGCCGAACGTGCCGACCAGCGACAGCGGCACCGAGAAGCTCGGGATGATCGTCGCCGGAATATTGCGCAGGAAGATGAAAATCACGAGCACGACGAGGACGACCGCGAGCATCAGCTCGAACTGCACGTCGGCGACCGAAGCGCGCACGGTCACGGTGCGATCGGTGAGTACGCTGATTTGCACCGAGGCCGGCATCGATTGCGTGAGCGACGGCAGCATCTGCTTGATCTGGTCGACGACCTCGATCACGTTGGCGCCCGGCTGGCGCTGGATGTTCATGATGATGCCCGGCAGCGTGTCACTCCACGCCGCGAGCCGGTTGTTCTCCGCGCCGTCGACGATGTCGGCGACATCGGAGAGATGCACCGGCGCGCCGTTCTTGTAGGCGATGACGATATCGCGATAGGCAGCGGCGGACTTGAGCTGATCGTTGGCGTCGATCGTGTACGAGCGCGTCGGTCCGTCGAAGCTGCCCTTGGAGCCGTTGACGTTGGCGTTGACGATCGCGCTGCGCAGGTCTTCCAGACTCATGCCGTAGGACGCGAGCGCGGTCGGATTGGCCTGGATGCGCACCGCGGGGCGCTGTCCACCCGACAAGGTGACCAGGCCTACGCCGTCGATCTGCGAGATCTTCTGCGCGAGCCGCGTATCGGCCAGATCCTCGACCTGGGTCAGCGGCAGCGTCTTGGAGGTGAGCGCGAGAGTCAGGATCGGCGCATCGGCCGGATTGACCTTGCTGTAGATCGGCGGCGAGGGCAAGTCGCTCGGCAGAAACGTGCCTGCGGCATTGATCGCCGCCTGCACTTCCTGCTCGGCGACGTCGAGGCTCAGATCCAGACTGAACTGCAAGGTCACCACCGACGCGCCGGCCGAACTCGTCGACGACATCTGGTTGAGGCCCGGCATCTGGCCGAGTTTCTGCTCTAGCGGCGCGGTCACCGACGCAGTCATCACCTCGGGACTGCGCGCCCGGATACAGGGTGGTGATCTGGATCGTCGGATAGTCGACCTCGGGCAGCGCGGACATCGGCAGAAATCGATACGCGAGAATGCCGACCAGCAGGATCGCCACCATCAACAGGGAAGTGGCGACCGGGCGGACGATGAACAGGCGTGAGGGATTCATGATCCGCTACTTGGAAGCGCGACGTCTCCCGCGCCGAACAGATTCGGCAACGAGAGGCCTATGCTGGACCGCGCGAGTTCAAGCATAAGGGCAAATCACTGCTTACTGCCGTCCGCAGGTTTGCTCCCGGTTCCCGCGGGCGTTTGCGGATTCGTTCCGGCCGGCGTCGGCGCCGGCGGATTTGCTCCGGCCGGATTATTCGCGCCATTGCGCCGATGCCCCTGGCCATGCTGGCCCTGCCATTTCCCGGCTTTGCTTCGATCCTGTCCTGCGCTGCCGTCGGCGCTGTTCTTCGCCGCGCCGGCGCCCGCCGCAGTCTGTGGCTGGTCGCCGGGCAATTCCACCCTGCTGCCATCGCGCAGCCGGTCGGCACCGCTGGTGACGACGACTTCGCCGACCTTCAAGCCGTCGGTCACGGCGACGCGTTCGCCTTCGGTCGGCCCGGTCTTGATATTGCGCACCGACACGGTCTTGTCGCTACCGACGACATAGACATACAAACCATCCGAACTGCGCTCGAGTGCTGAAGTCGGTATGACGATTGCACCATGCATCACATCGAGCAGCAGGCGCACATTGACGAACTGGTTGGGAAACAACCCTTCGTCGTCGTTGGCGAACTCGGCCTTGGCTTTCACCGTGCCGGTGGAGGTGTCGATCTGATTGTCGAGACTGGCGAGCGTGCCGCCGGCGAGTTTTGTCGCCCGCGCGCGGTCGTAGGCATCCACGTCGAGCGTCGCACCCGCATGCATCTTTTTCAGTACGGCCGGCAAACTGTCTTCGGGCAGGCTGAACAGCACGTCGATCGGTTTCAACTGGGTAACCACGACAATGGCATTGCCCACCGCGACGTTGTTGCCGGGATCGATCTGGCGCAGGCCGACGCGCCCGGTCACCGGCGAGGTGATGCGCGTGTAGGCGAGATTTACCTTGGCGGTATCGATCTGGCCCTGGTCGGCCTTCACCGTGCCTTCGTTCTGGTGTACCAGCGAGACTTGCGAGTCGAGCTGCTGCTTGGCAATCGAATCCTGCTTGAACAACGTCTCATAGCGATCCTGATCGATCCTCGCATTGGCCAGCATCGCCTGATCGCGCGCCAGCGTGCCCTGGTACTGGATCAGTGCGGCCTGATACGAGCGCGGATCGATTTCCGCAAGCAGGTCGCCTTGCGCGACCAGTTGGCCTTCCTTGAACTGCACACTGAGCAATTGTCCGGCGACCTGGGCACTCACCGTGACCGTGCGCAGCGGCGTCACCGTGCCGAGCGCATTGAGCGTGATCTTGATATCGCCGTTGGCTACCGTCGCCGTACCCACGGGCATCGCCAGGCCACCGGCAGCGGCACCGCCACGGCCACCGCCGAAACGGCCTCCGCCGGACGCCGGCGGCACGCTCTTGGCTAGCCAGTGGGCGCCGAGTCCGAGCACCAGGGCAACGGCAAGCACGATCAGGTAAGCCCGCCAGCGCCGCTGCGGCGGTTTGGACCTGAGACCGGGGCGATTGGATTCTGTGCTCATGGGCATGCTTTGGCTGATTGTTTTTGTCGAGCGCCGGCGCAGCAAGGTCGGATCCGGCGTGCTTGGGGTAGAACCATACCTTGCCGGCGTTAGTGCTGGCAAAATCGCTGCGAAAATAGTAAACGGATCCGCTCGGCAAGCGGCGATCTCCGCGACCAGACTGCAAACTGTGGGCAAAGGTACCTTGCGGCCGATGAATCGACAATTACAACCGGGTTAACGCGTGTAAGCAGCTGTAACTTTGGCGTTCGCGGCGAGTGCACCGTTAGCGAGGCCAGCGCAGGTCTGCACAAACCAGCCGCCGGCACGCCAGCGCGCAAGTTAGAATCCAGCGGTTGTCCGTCGCGGACTGCTTCCAGGCCTCCCACTTTCGTGCCCGACTCGCCCCTGCCCCGTTTTCAACGCCACTACGGTCCGCGCGAACTTGCGCTGACCCTGGCCTGGTTGCGCGCCTGCGCGATCGTCGGTCAGGCCCTGACCGTGCTCGTCGTCGCACATTGGCTGGCGTTGCCGATTGCCGAAGCTGCGTTGCTCGCCGGCATTGCGGCGCTCACCCTCTTCGCCGTATTCGCCTGGTGGCGCCTGCGCCAGGCGTGGCCGGTATCGGAAGCCGAAGTCGTCGTCCACCTTGCCGTCGATACCGGTGTACTAAGTTACCTTTTATACTTGACCGGCGGCGCGACCAATCCGTTCATCTCGCTTTACATCATCCCGATCGCACTCGCCGCAACCGCGCTGTCGGCGCGCTATCTGGCATTTGCGGTTCTGCTGCCCTGTGTCGCCTATCTGGCGCTGCTGCTATGGCATGTGCCATTGCCCGAGGCGTTTCTGCATGGCGCTGGCGCCCACGCTGCCGAATCGGATTTCAATCTGCATGTTCTCGGCATGGCAGCCAATTTCGCGATCAGCGCGGTGCTGCTCGGCTTCTTCATCTGGCGTCTCGCACGCGTGCTGCGCGCGCGCGAAGCGCTGATGCAGCACGAACGCGAACGCGCGCTGCGCGACGAAGGCATCCTCGCGATCGCGACCCAGGCCGCAGGCACCGCGCACGAACTCAATACACCACTGTCGACCATCCGCACGCTGATCGGGGAACTACGCCGCGAGCACGCCGGCACAACGCCGCTGCGCGACGATCTGGACCTGCTCGCCGGTCAGGCCGAACGCTGCCGCGATATCCTGCGCGAGCTCGTCGCGGTCGGCGCGGCACAACTGGGCGATTCCAGCGAGACGCTCAGCCTGGACGCCTTCGTCAGCGACTGCGCGCAACGCTTTCACCTGCTGCGTCCGGCGGTGAATCTGGACGTGGATGTCGACGCCGCCTCGCGCACACTGCCGCTGCGCGTGGTGCCGGGTCTGCGCCACGCCCTGGTCAATCTGCTCAACAACGCCGCCGATGCGTCGCAGTCGCGGCAAAGTACACAAGTACACTTCCACGCGAAACGCGACGGCACGCAGATCGAATTCAGCGTGCGCGATTTCGGCCCGGGCCTGCCCAGCGCGGCGCGGCATGCCGCGGGGCTGCGTTTTTTCACCAGCAAACGCGATGGCCTCGGTCTCGGCCTGGCGCTGACCAATGCGACTGCGGAGCGCCTCGGCGGCCGCCTCGGCGCGGAGGATGCCGCGGGCGGCGGCACGCTGACGCGCTTGCGCCTGCCGCTGGCGAGCGAGGAAAATCCGGGGCCATGAGTCCTGACTCAGCCGGCGGCCGTCGCGTGCTGTTGATCGACGACGATGAAGTGTTCGTGCGTGTACTCGCGCGCGCGCTCGGCGCGCGTGGCTTCGTTGCGAGCATGGCGCACAGCGCTGCACAGGCGCTCGCGCTATGCCGCAGCGAGCACCCGCAATTCGCCGTGCTCGACTTGAAGCTGGGCGCCGACAACGGCCTGAAGCTGATTCCGGAACTCAAGGCGATTGCGCCGGAATTGCGTATCCTGCTGCTGACCGGTTATGCCTCGATCGCCACCGCGGTCGAGGCGATCAAGCGCGGCGCGCACGATTACCTCGCCAAGCCCGTCGATGCCGACGCGGTCGCGCACGCGCTTACCGCGCAGGCGGACCATTCCTCACTGCACGCTGCCGCGCTGCTGCCCGATGCGCCGCCGCCGCTGAAACGCCTGGAATGGGAGCATATCCAGCGCATGCTGGTCGAATGCGAGGGCAATATCTCCGAAGCCGCGCGCCGCCTCGGTCTGCATCGACGCACGCTGCAGCGCAAGCTGGCCAAGCATCCGGTGCGCGGCAATAACTAGCGTGGCGTTTTGCGCGAGAGATCGGCGCATTGCGCCGGATGAGGGCGGCACCGCGCCGAGCGACGCGTACTTGCTGGCACTACTCTCCCGCGTTACACGCCGCTCCTGCGGCGTGCCCTTCGGACCGGCTGCGCCGTTCGCTTCGCCGTCCTGCCTTCGCAGTCTGCCCCCTCCCGTCGGCGGGAGAAGGGGAAAAATGCTTCATTCGCGATTGAACCTTGTTGCGCCGAAATCGCATTACCTGCGGGCGCGCCGACGCTGTCCAGAGGCGCTCACGCAACCTTGCGACATCAGGCCGCATTTCGGGAATCGAAACCGGTTTGTATCATGTGCGCTCGATAACCGCGTCTGCCAAAAGTTTGCCGCTGCATGCAAACCGCCGAGAGACAACGATTCATGCGTATTGCCGGTTTATCGATAGCCCTGTTTGCTGCCGCCGCCACTCTGACGGCGCCGACCGCTCTCGCCTGCTCGGCCTGCGGCTGCACACTGAGTTCGGATTGGGCGAGCCAGGGTCTGGGCATGAGCGGCGGCTGGCGCTTCGATGCGCGTTTCGATTTTTTCGATCAGGATCAGTTGCGCGAGGGCACCGACAGCATCGCGCGCAGCGATCTTGAAATTCCGAACGATCGCGAAGTCCAGCAGTTCACGATCAACCGCAATTACACGCTGGCGGCCGATTACAGTGTGAACCGGGATTGGGGTGTCAGCTTCGCCCTGCCCTGGTTCGACCGTTCGCACGCGACGGTCGCCGAAGGCGACAGCCAAATCTCCACCTCCCACGATCAAGGCATCGGCGATGCGCGTGTGCTCGTGCGCTACGCCGGCTTCGACGCGCAGCACAGCACCGGCATCGAATTCGGCCTGAAGCTGCCAAGCGGGCATTTCACCGAGCCGTTCGCGAGCGGCCCGCAGCAAGGCGTGCCACTGGATCGCGGCGTGCAGCTCGGCAGCGGCACGACCGATCTACTGTTCGGTGTATACAATTTCGGCGCGCTCAGCCCGGACTTGGGTTACTTTGCCCAGGCCCTGCTCGAGCAGCCGCTCAATTCACGCGAGGACTTCAAACCCGGCAGCGGCGTCAACCTGAATTTCGGCCTGCGCTACACGGCGAGCACAACCTTCGTGCCGCAACTGCAGATCAACGCGCGCGTCGAGAAACGCGAACAGGGCGAGAACGCGGATATCGGAAACAGCGGCGCGACGCTGATGTATTTGAGTCCAGGCGCGACCTGGAATTTCTCGCGCCGATTCTCCACCTACGCCTTCGTGCAGGCGCCGCTATATCAGCGCGTGAACGGGTTGCAGATCGAGGCGCGCTGGCTGGGCTCGGTCGGGCTGCATTACATTTTCTGATCTGCAGTTCTCGCGCGGACGAGAAAACTTACTCCCCGGCAAGTATCGCGATATGCATCTTGCCGTCGCGATCGATCCAGCCGCGATACATGCCGTCGGTATTGAACGGCGTGGCGATATTGCCCTGCGCGTCGAGCGCGATCACGCCGCCGTCGCCGCCGAGTTTGGGAATCACGCCTAGTACGACATCGTCGGCCGCCTTGGCCAGCGTGTCGCCGCGGTACTCGACGCGCGCGCAGATATCGCGCGCGGCGGTGGCGCGGATGTAGAACTCGCCCCAGCCGGTGGCCGACACCGCGCAGCGCGCATCGGCATAGGTGCCCGCGCCGATGATCGGCGAGTCGCCGACGCGGCCGAAGCGCTTGTTGGTCATGCCGCCGGTCGAGGTGGCGGCGGCGAGATTGCCCTTGCTGTCCAGCGCGACCGCACCGACCGTGCCGTGATGCGGCGTCTTCGCCGGATCGATTTTGTGTTCGCGTTCTTCCTTGAGCGCCTGCTGCAACTGCTGCCAGCGCTCCTCGGTATAGAAATATTTCGGATCGACCAGCGGCATGCCGATCGATTCGGCGAACTCTTCCGCGCCGTCGTCGATCAGCATCACGTGCGGCGATTTCTCCATCACCGCGCGCGCGAGCAGGATCGGATTTCGGATGCGGTGCACGTTGGCGACCGCGCCCGCGCGCAGCGTCGCGCCGTCCATGATCGATGCGTCGAGTTCGTTCCTGCCGTCGTGGTTGAACACCGCGCCCTTGCCGGCGTTGAACAGCGGCGAATCCTCCATCACGACGATCGCCTTGGTCACCGCATCGAGGCTGCTCGCGCCCGCCTGGAGCGCCGCATAGCCCGTGTGCAGCGCTGTTGCCAGTTCCGCGCGTACTGCCTTCTCCTTTTCCGGAGTCATGTCCTTCGCGATCACGCCGGCGCCGCCGTGGATCACGAGGACGGGCGTGGCGGCATGAGTCATCTGAACGGCTCCGAGTAACAGCAGGGCTGTGGAAAAATGGCGCAACCAACGCGGCATGATGAACTCCTGTCGAAGCTCCAGTATAACGACTCGCCGCCACCGCGCCGCCACCAGAGAAGCAAACGATGTTCGACTATCTCGCCCCGATCCTGCTGCTGACCGCATCGAACGTGTTCATGACGTTCGCCTGGTACGGCCATCTGAAATTCACCGACCGGCCGCTGTGGATCGTGATCCTGGTGAGCTGGGGCATCGCCTTTTTCGAATACTGCCTGCAGGTGCCGGGCAATCGCATCGGCTATCGCAGTCTACAGTCCGGCGCAGTTGAAGACAATGCAGGAAATCATCACGCTGTTCGTGTTCGTGGTGTTCTCGACGCTGTATCTGGGCACGACGATCCGCTGGAACCACCTCGTCGGCTTCGCCTTCATCGTCGTTGCGGCGTTTTTTATCTTTCTCGATTAGGGAATCAACTCAGCAGCGCGCGCGCAATGCCGATCAATCCGAGCACGATCAGAACGATCACCGGAGCCGAACTGAGGAAATAGCCGAGCGTGCGGCTGCCCGGATCGCGCACATAGCTCAACAGGTACACAATGCGGCCGATGAGATAGACAACCCCGATCGCTGCCATCCAGGCCGCGCTCCAGTAATGCGCGGCGATCCACAATGCCGGCAGGAACATGATCAAGGTTTCCAGCGTGTTCTGCTGCACGCGGAAATAGCGTTCGAATTCCGCGTTGCCGGTGGTCGCCGGCGCCCTCACGCCATACGTCTCGCGCGCCTTGCCGACGAGAAACACGAGCGCCAGAAATTCGAGCACGGCAAGCAGCGTGACAAGATCGACCCAAACCATCGCCTACTCCAAAGTTGTGTTGTTGCCAGTCAGAATTTGATGCGCCCACCGAGCAACTGCGCGAACATCACCCAGTCGCCGGCAAAACTATAGAGCGGATGGGTGAACGTCGCCGGACGGTTCTTCTCGAAGAAGAAATGCCCGACCCAGGCGAAGCCGTAACCGAACAGCGGGCACAGCCACAACCATGCCCAATGTCGCGTCGCCAGCGCGCCGATCAGAATGATCAACACCAGCGCACTGCCGACGAAGTGCAGCCGCCGGCAGGTCGGGTTGCGGTGTTCGGACAGGTAGTACGGATAGAACTCGCGAAAGCTGGCGTACATGCGCGCATCCGGAATCTCGACGCGCGCTATTCTGGTTGCTGGGCCGACCCGTGACAAGGCGGCACGCAACAGATTCCAGGCATCAGTCGTCGGCGTGATTCTTCGGTAGATCGACTTTGCCGCCGATCTGCTGGTGATGGATTTCGCCGCTGCCGGCGGCCTTCACGATCAGATTGCCGGTTACGTGATTGGCCTCGACATCGCCCGAACCGATCGAGCCGAGCACGACATCGCCGCCGATGCGCTCGACCGCGAGATCGCCCGAACCGATCGAATCGATCTGCACGCCGCCGTGCACATCGGCGAAATTGAGATCGCCGGAACCGACACGGCCGACTTTGACATCGCCGCGCACACCGTTCAGATGCACGTCGCCCGAGCCCGCCTCGCGCAGGCTGAAGCTGCCGACATCGCCGGCCACCACGTCGCCCGAATGCACCTTGACCGCAACCGCGCCCGCCGCATGCTCGAGCTTGAGGTCGCCGGAACCGGAACTGAAATCGAGCCCAGCGATATTCGCGATCTCGGCATCGCCCGACCCGCTTTCCACTTCCAGCGCAAGAGCCGCCGGTATGCGCACGACGAAGTCGATGTACGCGTAGCTGTTGCCAAGCACTCCGCCATGGTGCTCCGGCGATTTGGCCTCTCGGACGACGACCTTGTCGCCTTCGCGGCTCTGCGCCACGTTCAGATCGGCGAGCCAGGCCTCGTCAGACGCGCAGGCCTTGCCGCGCACTTCGATCCGCTTCAGGTCTGCCACGCCCTGCAGATGCAGGTCGCTGGAACCCAGTTCCATGCGCAAGGCGTGCAGCCCGGATGCGTCGATATCGAGATTTCGTTGCGCGCTGAACTTGCAGGTTTCAGCACTGACGAAGGAGGAAGCAAGCAGCAGGAGTGAAGCCAGGATCGTGCGCACGGGATTTCTCCGAGGGAAATTCGCCGATTGGATGCGCGAGCGAAGCGGAGGGTTTAGCGGAGGGTTTAATGCGGCTTGATCCAGGGATGATGAGGCGGCGTGGGTGCAAGGCGCATTGATACCCGGCGCCACCCTCACCCGCGCCTGCTGCGCGACCTCCCGCCAGCGGGAGAGGCATTGTCAATCCAGCAGTCCGACCTTGTCCTCGGCCTTGGCCTGCTCCCAGTAGGCGTCCTGCTCGGCCAGCGGCTTGCCCGCGAGCGTGGTTGCCGTCGGCCGCGGCCAGCACTTCCATGCGCCGGAAACGGCGCTCGAACTTGGCGTTCGCACCACGCAGCGCCTGCGGAAAAATCGACCTTGGCCAGACGCGCGAGATTGACGCCGACGAACAGCACGTCGCCGATCTCGTCGCTAATACGCGCGTGATCGGCGCCACCTGCGGCGAGTTCGGCGCGCACCTCGTCGAGTTCTTCCTGCAACTTGTCGAGCACGGGGCCCGGGTCGCTCCAGTCGAAACCGACGCTGCGATGCGCGCTTTTGCAGTTTCAGCGCACGCTGCCATTCGGGCAGGCCGCGCGCGACGCCGGCCAGCGCGCTCGTGTCTTCCTCGCCTTTCGCCGAACGCTCGCGGCGCTTGTGTTCTTCCCAGGCGACGGTCTGCGCCGCGACATTTGCAACTTTTTCCACATTTCCACTTTCGTCGGGAAATACGTGCGGATGACGCCGGATCATTTTGTCGCAGATCGATTCGACCACATCGGCGAAGCGGAAATGCCCGGCCTCCTCGGCCATGCGCGCATGGAACACGACCTGCAGCAGCAGATCGCCGAGTTCGTCGCGCAGATCGGGTAATCGCGCCGGTCGATCGCATCGGCGACTTCGTAGGCTTCCTCGATCGTATACGGCGCGATCGTGGCGAAATTCTGCTGCACGTCCCAGGGGCAACCGTGCTGCGGATCGCGCAGGCGGGCCATGATGCGCAGCAAGTCTTCGATAGTGTTCATTCGGTACCGTTTCTATATTGGCTCGTCATTCATATTTGCTCGGTACTTATTCGCCACGCAACAGTCGCGCCCAATCCACACCGGTGTCGCCGAACGCAAGGAAATCCGGATTGAGCAGCGATTCCTTGCGCGTTGTAGCGCAGGCGCTTGCCGTCGAACGTCGGTCACGCCGCCGCCGGCCTGTTCGAGCACGCACTGGCCCGCCGCGGTGTCCCATTCGCTGGTCAGTCCGTAGCGGATGTACAAATCCGCACGCCCCTGCGCGGCGCGACAGAACTTGAGCGACGAACCCAGCGCGACCAGTTCGTGCGCGCCGAGCTTGTCCAGCGCGGCCAGCATGCGCGGATCGGCATGCGAACGGCTGCCGGCGACGACGAGCGGAGCGGCGCGCCGGCGCGTGCGCAGGGGAACGTTGTCGACTTGTGCAGTCGTGCACGCGGGCGTGACCGCCGTGCCACGCGCAATACATCTCGTCGAGCACGGGCGCGAACACCACGCCGAGCGACGGGCTTGCCATGTTCGATCAGCGCGATATTCACCGTGAACTCGCCGTTGCGCTTGACGAACTCGCGCGTGCCGTCGAGCGGGTCGACCAGCAAATAGCGCGACCATGTGCGGCGCTCGGACCACGCGAACCTCGTCGGCGGATTCCTCCGACAGCACCGGAATCTGCGGCGCCAGCACATGCCAAGCCATCGAGGATCGTGCGATGCGCGGCGAGATCGGCCGCGGTCAGCGGCGAGTTGTCGTCCTTGCGCTCGACCGCGAATTCGCCGTCGTAGACTGCGCATGATCGCCTGCCCGGCCGTGCGCGCGATCGCCGCACAGCCGCGCGCGAGTTCTTCGTAATTTGCTGTCATGTATCGCTCAAAAAAACAGGATCAAGATTTGCTTTGCTTTTCTCAAGCCTGCGGCGTGAAGCGGCCGGCGAGGTATTCGCGCGCGATGAACAGTGCGGCGATCGAACGGCCCTCGGTCACGTCGGCGCGGCCAATGCAGCGTGTGCAGTTCGGACAGCTTCCATGGCACGACTTCGAGCTCTTCGGGTTCGTCGCCGGGCAGCCGCTCCGGATAGAGATCGCGCGCGAGCACCACATGCGTCATGCTCGATCATGTACGCCGGCGACAGCGACAACGTGTGCAGGATGTGCAGATCGCGCGCACCGAAGCCGACTTCTTCCTTCAACTCGCGATTGGCGCCCTGCTCCACCGTCTCGTCGCGATCGAGGCGGCCCTTGGGCAACCCCAGTTCGTAACGCTCGATGCCCGCGCCGTATTCGCGCACCAGCAGTACCGTGTCGTCGTCGCGCATCGGCACGATGATTACGGCGCCGAGACTGCTGCCCTTCAGGCGCTCGTAGGTGCGGCGTTCGCCGTTGGAAAATTCCAGATCGAGGATTTCGACTTTGAGAAAGTGGCTGCCGTTGGCAGCGCGTTTGGAGTGAATGATCGGCGGTGTCTGCATGGCGCCATTGTAGCGCGGCGCCTGTCCGTCGAAACGACGATTCCGCCCTTAAAGGTCGCCAGCCAATACCTGCAGGACCGCCAGCGCGGCTAATCCCGCCGTCTCCGTGCGCAGGATGCGCGGCCCCAGGCGCAGGCCGTGGAAGCCGGCGTGACGCAGCAGGGCGGCATCCTGCTCGGAGAATCCGCCCTCGGGCCCGACGCAAAGCAAGGCCCCCGCGGCTTCGAGTGCGGAATTTTCCATTTGTGGAAATTGGCGCAGGCCGGCCTCGCCTTCGGGCAGCAGCGCGAGTCGCAGCGCACCGTCGTCGGCCAGGCCGCCAAGCCAGCGGTCGAGGCGCTGCGGCGCCGCGATCTGCGGCAGGCGCGTGCGCCCGCTCTGTTCGCAGGCGCCGGCGATCACGCTGCGCCAGTGCGCGACGCGGCGTTCGGCGCGTTCCTCGTCGAGCTTGACCTCGGTGCGTTCGGTGACCAAGGGCACGATGCGCGCGACGCCCAGCTCGGTCGCCTTTTGCAGGATCCAGTCCATCTTCTCGCCGCGCGCGATGCCTTGCGCGAGCGTGAGCGGCAGCGGCGATTCGCGATCGACCTCGCGCACGGCGTGAATCTGCGCGCTGACCGCGCGCTTGGCCAATGAAGCCAGGGTCGCGTCGTATTCACAGCCGTCGCCGTTGAACAGGATCAGCGGATGGCCGCGCTCCAGACGCAGCACGCGCGCGACATGCTCGCCCGCCTGTTCGGGCAGCAGCACTTCGACGCCGGCATGCAGGGCCTGGTCGGTATGGATTCGCGGAATACGCATGTTGGCGAAGAATATTTGTCTGGATTTTCGCGAACGACGTCAGCTTGCCACGGCGACTTCGATGCCTTCGATCGCCACAGTCGACCATCAGATCGATCTCGTCGCGCGTGATCACGTACGGCGGCATGAAGTAGACCACGTCGCCGAGCGGACGCAACAGCACGCCGCGTTCGAGGCCATGCAGGTAGACGCGCAGGCCGCGGCGTTCGGCGGCGGGGAACGGCGCGCGCGTCGCCTTGTCGCGCACCAGTTCGACCGCGGCGATCATGCCGGTCTGGCGCACATCGGCGACGTTGCGGATGCGCGGCCAGCGGCGCCAGTTGCGCTCGCCAGATGCGCGCGCGAGCGCGCGGTTGCGTTCGAGCACGGGCTCGTCGCGGAAGATCGCCAGCGTCGCCAGCGCCGCGCGGCAGGCGAGCGGATTGCCGGTGTAGCTGTGCGAATGCAGGAACGCTTTTCCACTTGTATACTCGGCATAGAACGCGGCGTAGACCGCGGCGGTGGTCAGCACCGCCGACAGCGGCAGGAAGCCGCCGGTCAGGCCTTTCGACAGGCACAGGAAGTCCGGCGTGATGCCGGCCTGCTCGCAGGCGAACAGCGTGCCGGTGCGGCCGAAGCCGACCGCGATCTCGTCGGCGATCAGATGCACGTCGAATTCGTCGCAGAGCGCGCGCAGGCCGGTCAGATACGCCGGGTCGATACATGCGCATGCCGCCGGCGCATTGCACCAGCGGCTCGACGATCACCGCGCAGACTTCGTGCGCGTGGCGTTCGAGCGCGGCGCGCATGTCGGCGAGCCTGCGCAGCGAATGCGCGCGCCAGATTCTCGCCGGCTCGCGCTCGTAGCAATCCGGCGAGGCGACGAAGATCGGATCGCCGCAGCAGCGGCGCATAGGTCGCGCGATACAGCGGCACGTCGGTGACCGACAGCGCACCGAGCGTTTCGCCGTGATAGCCGCCGGTCAGCGCGATGAAGCGCGTCTTCGCCGGCTGCGCCGCTGTTGCGCCAGTAGTGGAAGCTCATCTTCAGCGCGACTTCGATCGGCGCTCGAGCCGTTGTCGGCGTAGAACACGCGCGCCAGTCCCGGCGGCGCGATGCGCAGCAGTTCTTCGGCGAGCTCGATCGCCGGCTCGTGGGTGAAGCCGGCGAAGATCACGTGCTCGAGCCGATCGAGCTGATCCTTGAGCGCGGCGACGATGCGCGGATTGGCGTGGCCGAACAGGTTGGTCCACCACGAGCTGATGGCGTCGAGATAACGCCGGCCGTCGTGGTCGATCAGCCAGGCGCCTTCGCCGCGCGCGATCGGCATCATCGGCACGCGTTTCGTGATCGTGCATCTGCGTGCACGGATGCCAGACGACGGCGAGGTCGCGCGCGCTCCACATGCGAGTTGGCGGATTTCGGGAGTTCATGCTTCTATGATCGACGAGCGCTGGTCATTTTGCATATGATCGGCGCCATGCCGATCTTTCGATAGCAAGGCAGATCGCATGAGCAAGCGCCATTGGCAAACGCCGGCATCCGCGCTTGCAGCGCGATCGCGCAACCCGCGCACCGCGCGCGGATTCACCCTGATCGAAATCCTCGTCGTCGTCGTGATCCTCGGCATCCTCGCGACGATCGTCGTGCCGCGCGTCATGGAGCATCCGGGCGAAGCGCGGCGCGTGCGCGCCAAGCAGGACATCCAGGCCATCGTCACCGCGCTCAACATGTACAAGCTCGACAACTTCGTCTATCCGAGCACCGAGCAGGGCCTCGAAGCGCTGGTGAACAAACCGAGCGGCGCGCCGGACGCGCCCAACTGGCGCAGGGCGCTATCTCGACAGGCGCCGAAGGATCCGTGGGACCGTCCGTATCTGTACCTGCACCCCGGCGCGCACGGCGACATCGACGTCTTCAGCTACGGCGCCGACGGCAAGCCCGGCGGCGATGGCGAAGACGCCGACATCGGCAACTGGGATCAGTAAACGACCGCGCGCATGAATCGTCTGGCCCGCTCGCGCGGCTTTTCGCCGATCGCGAACCCGCGCGCCGCGCCGCGGGTTCACCCTCATGGAGATTCTCGTCGTGCTGGTGATTCTCGGCGTGCTCACTGCCGCGGTAACCCTGTCCATCGCCGGTGCCGGCGGCGAACGCATACTCGCGCGCGAAGCCGAACGTGCGCAGGCGTTGATCGTCTACGCCTGCGAACGCGCCGAGTTGAGCGGACGCGATATCGGCCTGAGTTTCGCTCGCGGCGGCTACCGCTTCAGCCGCCTCGATCACGACGTCTGGGCGCCGTATCGCGGCGACGAATTGCGCGTGCGCGACTGGCCGGCGAATCTGTCGGCGACGCTCGCCCGCGATGGTCAGGATATTGCGCTGGCCGGCAATTTCCGGACAAGCCGCAACTGCTCTGCTTCTCGTCGGGCGAGTTGACTCCGTTCCGCCTCGAACTTGCCCTGCCCGATCTCGACCGCCGCTACCGGCTCGACGGTGCCGCCGATGGGCAGGTCGCGCTGGCCGGCATCGATGTGCACACGCGCTGACTCGCCGCGGCGCACGCGCGGCTTTACCCTGCTCGAAGTCCTGATCGCGCTCGTCGTGCTGGCGCTGGCCCTGCTCGCGCTGACGCGCACCGCAGCGCTGCAGACCGATGCGTTCGCGCAGTTGCGCGAGCGCACGCTGGCCGGCTGGCTTGCGCAGAACATCCTCGCCGAGACGCGTCTGGCCAATCCGCTGCCTCCTGCGGGGCGCAGCAACGGCCAGCGCCGCTTCGGCGGCCGCGACTGGCGCTGGCAGCTCGATGTGCAATCGACGCAGGCGCCATCGATCCGGCGTCTGGATGTGCGCATCGCCACGGCAGCCGCGCCGGCCACGCCCGTGGTGCAGATGAGCGGCTTCAGCGGCACCGATCTGCAACGCTGAGGATCGGGCGATGAATCTGCGCCAGTGGACAAATACGCAAAATATACATTGCCGCATGGCTTCAGCCTGATCGAGCTGCTGGTTGCGCTTGGCGGTATTCGCGGCGATGGCGGCGATGGCCTGGGGCGGCTTGAACTCGATCGTGCGCACACGCGCCGAGCTGGTGCGCGAGCAGGACGATTTGCGCACGCTGACGCGCAGCGTGGCCCTGCTCGATCGGGATCTGCGCCAGGCCGTCGCGCGTCCGGTGCGCGACAATTACGGCGCGCCGGTGCCGGCCTTTATCGGTGCGGCGGATAATATGGAATTCACGCGCACGGGTTTCGCCAATCCGCAGGCGGAATTGCGTTCCAATCTGGAACGCGTGTTTTACGCGCTCGACGGCGACAAACTCGAGCGCGGCAGCTACGCGGTGCTCGACCGCGCCCCGGACACGCAGGCGCAGACGAGCGTGCTGCGCGACAAGGTCGCTGCATTCCGCCTGCGCTATCTCGACGCACAACAGCGCTGGCAGGAGACCTGGCCCGAGCCGAACGGCAACGCCGCGGACGGCACCGGCGCGCGCCTGCCGCGTGCGGTCGAAGTACACATCGAAACTTCCACTTACGGCGAAATCACTCGCGTGATCGAACTCGTCTCGGACTGGCCCACGACCGATTCGGGCGTGCCGGGAGCGGGGTCGTGACGCCGCGGCACAAGCAGCGCGGCGTGGCGCTGCTCATCGCGCTGCTCGTCGTCGCGCTCGCGACCGTGCTGATCGCGGGCCTGCTCGACCGCGGCGAACTGGCCTGGCGCGCATGCGCAATCAGTTGCGCGAGGCGCAGGCGCAGGCGTATGCACAGGGTCTCGAAGCCTATGCCGCGCGCGTGCTGATGCAGGCGCAGGCGAGCGCTCCGGGCTACGACGCGAACACCAGTCCGTGGGCGGTGCCGCTGCCGTCGACGCCGGTGCCGGGCGGCGAAATCGCGGCGACGATGCGCGACCGCAACGGCTGTTTCAATCTCAACAATCTGCTCGACGACAGCAATCAGGCCAGCGATGTATGGCAGCGGAAATTCGTACGCCTGCTGCAGGCGCTCAAGCTCGACGAAGGCCTGGCCACCTCCGTCACCAGCTGGATGCGCAGCGCATCGATGCCGGATGATGGTTTCTATCTGCAGCAGGACGTGCCGTACCGCCCGCGCCAAACAGGGCTTCGTGCACGTCTCCGAGCTGCGCCTGGTCAAGGGCGTCAGCGCCGATGTCTACGCACGCCTCGCACCCTACGTCTGCGCGCTGCCGCGCGGCACGCCGATCAACGTCAACACCGCCAGCGTCCCGGTGCTGATGACCCTGTCCGATACAACGACCGAGCAGACCGCGAAGACGATCCGGCAGGATGGCCACGCCAGCTACCGTTCGCTGCAGGATCTGACCACGCAGCTGCCCGGGTCGTGATCGACTGCCCGCGCCGGTGAGCCAATGCTACGGCGTGCAGAGCAACTACTTCCTCGCGCGTGGCGATGTCACGCTGGACGGCCTGCCATTCACGTTCTACAGCCTGATCCAACGCCATGTCGGCGGTGCGGGCGGCGGCATCCGCGTGATAGAGCGCAGCCGCGGCACGGATCTGTAGAACCGCTCCAAACTGCGGCGCTCGGGGACGCTCGCCCGGCAACTGCTAGAATCGCGCTGAAACTCCCGCCACGAAACCTCATGTCCGATCGCCTGTTGTTGCGCCTGCACGCTGACGGAACGCTCGCCTGGCTGGCGCAGGACGCCGGCGGCCGCACCTTGTCGGGCGCGAGCGCGGGCGCGCCGCCGGCGGAGACGCTGGCGCGTGCGCAACGCATCGTCGTGCTCGTACCGTCCGAACAGGTGCTGCTGCTCGACGCGCCGGTGCTGTCGAAGCAGCAGCGCGCAGCTCGCCAAGGCGGTGCCGTTCGCGCTCGAGGATCGCCTCGCCTGCCCGGTCGAGGAACTGCATTTCTCGCTCGGCGCCAGGTCCGGCGACGCTTCGATCGCGGCGCTGTCGTCGCGCGCGATGTGCTGCGCGGCTGGATCGATACGCTGGCCGGCGCACGGCATCCATGCCGACGCGCTGATTCCGGAAACGCTGGCGCTGCCGTATGCCGACGACTGCGCCACCTTGTTGATCGAGAACGAGCGCGCCTTGCTGCGCAGCGCGGCGACGCAAGCCAGCGCCTGCGAAATCGCGAACCTGCCCGGCTGGCTCGCCGCCAGTTCGCCGGGCCCGCTCGAGGTCTTCGATTTCCGCGCGGCACCGGCGCAGAGCCTGCCGGCGACAATTGCGCGCTATCACGAGCGCCAGCGCGATACGCTGGCCTTTTTCGCTACGCAACTTGCGTCCGATCCGTCGCTGAACCTGCTGCAGGGCGAGTTCGCGCCGCAGCATCGCCAGGTTCCGGCGCAGCGTCTGTGGCGGCTGGCCGCAATGCTCGCCGCGGCCGCGCTGCTGCTTGGATTCGTGTACGCGTTCGGCGACTGGTTGCGCCTGCGCGCCGAGTCCGCGCGCCTGGATCTGGCGATGCACGAGGTGCTGCATGCGAGCTTGCCGAAATTCGACCGCGTCGATGGCGACCCGCGCCAGCTCATGCAGAGTGAACTGGCGCGGCTGCGCGGCGACGATGCGGCCGGCGGCATGCTGCGCGCACTCGCTCGCGTCGCACCGGTGCTCGGCAGTTCCCCCCATGTCCTGGTGCGCGGCATCGAATATCACAACGCAGTCTCTGGAACTCGCCCTGCGCGCGCCGGATGTGCAGTCGCTGGATCTGGTGCGCGAGCGCCTCGGCGGTCTCGACGGGCTCAAGGCCGAAGTGACTTCGGCCAATCCCGGCGACGACGGCGTCGACGGCCGCGTGCGCGTTACGGCGCGCAAATCATGATACGCGAACGCTACGCGGCCGCTGTCCGCTCACGACCGGCGCGTGCTCGCCATCGGCACGATCGTCGTTGCGCTGTTGCTGGGCTGGGCATTCGTCTGGTATCCGCTCGCGCAATCGCGTCAGCAGCTGACCGCCCGGGTCGAATGCGGATCGTGCGGCGCTGGCGTGGATGCGCCAGACGCAGACCGAACTGCCGACGCTGGCCGCACAGGCACGCGTGCCGGCGCCGACCGCGGCGGCAAATCCCTGCTTGCGCTGGCCGACGTCACTGCGCGCGGCGCCGGCCTCGCAGGCGCCTTGAAGCGCGTCGAACCGAGCGGCGCGCGCGAGCGTGCGGGTCAGTTTCGAGTTGGCGAATTTCGATGCGCTGATCGGCTGGATCGAGAGCCTGGCGCGCGACTACGGCGTCGAGGCGAGCGATTTTTCGGCCGATCGCGCCGAAGGCATGGGCCTGGTCAACGCGCGCGTGGCGCTGGAGGATGCAGCAATGAACCGCCGCGCGCGGGCGAAGCATCGCCGTGGTCTGCGCGTTCGTCGTTGCGCGCGATACGTCCATGCAAGGCGCAGGGCGATTTGCAGAAATATACAATGCGACTTCTGCGCAGGATAATTCCTCGGTCTGCTGATCGTGGCTGCTGTTCGCCGGCGTCGGCCTGTGGACGCTGTCCGGCCGACTTCGCCTATCGCTGGCTGCGCAGCCATCTCGGCCCGGTAACGCTGGCTGACTTGAGCGGAAGCTGTGGAAGGTCATGCCGACGGCATGCGCGTGTTCGGCAGCGATCTGGGCAGCTCGACTGGCGCTGCGAGGCGCGCGCTGCTCCAGGGCGACTGGGTTGCCAGCCGAACGTGCGCATCCAGGGCGCGGACGTCGACGGCAGCGCGGACGTCGTCCAGCGCGGATCGCGGCGCGTTGATCGTGCGCGACGTCCGCATTCCGCTTTCCTGCGCCAGCTACTCGACCCGGCGATCGACATTCCCGATCTGGATCTGCTCGGCGCGCATCAGCGGCAGGATCAGCGCAGGCGCGTTGCGCGACGGCATGGCTCGAGAGCGCGAGCGGCAACGCACGCTGGAGCGAAGCGGCCGTAGCCGGCGCCGCGCAGGCGCGCTTCGCGCGATCTTCTCGGCGACTTTGCTCGCGCATGCCCGACGGCGGCATCGCCGGCGACTGTGCACGACCTCGGCAGCGGCACGCTGCTCGCCGACGGCATTTCACGGCGGCGGCTGGCAGCTTCGAAGCCGAGCCCTGCCTCGCGCGCGCGACGGCGACCCGCATGTGCTGGAAACGCCTTGCAGTATGTCGGCGAGCCGCAGGCCGACGGCTCGTCGAAGCTCGTGATTCGCGGCCAGTTGTTCAAGCTGTTTTGAGCGGCGCATTGCCGCATGTGGCATCGTATACTATGCTGACTCGTTATTTCTGGAGCATGCGCTCGATGTCGCGCGCCAGCGCGGCGGACGCAGGCCGCGGCCGTAATCGCGCGCCACTATCGCGCGCGCGATTTCGCGGTCGAGACCAAAGCCGACGCAGACGCCGGTCACCGATCGCCGACCGCGAAGCGGAAGCCGCGATCAAGCGCGTGCTGCGCGCGACGTTTCCCGAGCATGCGTTCTACGGCGAGGAAGAAGGCCGCGAAGGCGACGGCGATTTTCTCTGGCTGATCGACCCGATCGACGGCACGCGCAGTCTTCGTGCGCGGCTACCCGATGTTCTCGACGCAGATCGCGCTGATGCATCGCGGCGAGCTCGTGCTCGGCGTATCCAGCGCGGCCGAGTTCGGCGAAAGCGCGTGGGCGCGCCGTGGCGGCGGCGCTTGGTCTCAGCGATGCGCGCTTGAACGGCGCGCCGATGCGCGTGTCGCGCAGACCGCGGAATTCGACGCCGCCACGGCGATCTCGTTCGGCAACGTCAAGACCCTTGCCGCGCAGCGCAGGCTGGAACGCACTCGCCGGGCTGATCCAGCGCTGCGGCCGCACGCGCGGCTACGGCGATTTCTACCACTACCATCTGCTCGCGCGCGGCAGCCTCGATCTGGTGATCGAATCGGACGTCAACATTCTCGACATCGCCGCGCTCGCGATGATCGTGCGCGAAGCCGGCGGCATATTCACCGATCTTGGCGGGCACGCATTGACGCTCGACACGACCAGCGTGCTCGCCGGCACGCCGGCGCTGCATGCGCAGGCGCTTGAATTGGGATTGGCCTGACGGTGTCGTAATCTGCAACAAGCAGCGTCTGCGCAATCAAACCAGCGCCGCCACCATCACGCGCTTGCCGTAGCGCAATTGCTCGTAGCCGTCGGCCGGCACCGGCAAGACGTATGCTTCGCGGAAACCGACCGCGCGCAGCAGCCAGAGCAGGCCTTCGGTACTCGGCGCGAGGCACACGCCGGTCACGCTGGCTTCTGGCGCATGGATCTCATCGACCTCGTCGATGATGCCGAAGCAGCCCTTGAGCGGACGCACGTATTCGTAGCTGCCCCAGTCGACCATGCCCGACAGATGCGGCACGACCTGAGTCTCGATCACGCAGGCCTTGCGCGTCAGAGAGCGCGCGATGCGCAATGCGCCGACCGGGTTTTCCAGGTGGTACAACAGGCCGAACATGAGGACCAAGTCATGGCTGCCGTCGGTCTCCTGGCGCAGCGCGAACACGTCGCGCTGGCGTGCCTGCAATGCGGGCGCGTCGAAGATCGCGGCAAGCAAAGCGGCATCGGCCACATGCTCGGCGCGCGCGTCGATCGCATCGACGCGGCCGAAGCCCGCGCGCGCCAGTTGCAACGCAAAGTAGCCCTGATGGCAGGCGATATCCAGCGCCCTCAGCGCGCCGCGCAGACCCGCGAATTGGATGTCGATAAACGCATTGAGCATGCGCGCGCGGGTCAGATGGATCGCATCGACGCGCCCGCCGTGCGTGCTCGGTAGCGTGCGCCCGTCCGCCAGGGTCAGCGGATAGAACCAGGACTTCCCCAGGGCACGCCGGATCAGCGCTTCGCGATCGCCCGTTTCGTTCGCCATGCTCCGTTTCCACAAAGGTAAAAGTTTACTTTGCGACAATTCGGCGAATCGCGCGCAAGTTTCCGCGCCGCAGTATGGGTCAGCGACTGGTCGAAATCCAGCGCAGCCGTTATGGCTCCGGCAGGCTAGGCCGCGAGCGCTTCGGCGACCATGGTCTCGATCGCGCCCAGATCGGGAATCACCGCGTGATCGTTGCGCACGAGTACTTGAGCGCTCACGCCAGGTATCTTTTCGCCCTCACCGCCGGTCGAAATCAGCAAGTCGGGCAGCACCGTGGTCAGGCGCGGGAAGCCTTGGGCGAGCAGCGCGACGAACGGCAGCTTGGCATTGCCGCCGAGCGCCTTGAGCACCGCCACCTTGGCGTTGCTCACGTTTTCGCTGGCGGCGATGCCGCTCAATATCGAGAACGAGAACAGCGGCAGGCGCCAGCCGCGCCAGGTCAGGCGGCCGAGCAGCCAGTCCGGCGCGTTGTCGATTTTCTCGGGGGCGCTGAAGGAGATCACTTCCGCGACGTGGCGTTCGGCAGCAGCACACGGCCGCCGGTCACGGGGATCATGACGCCGCGGATTTCGCGTGGCAGGGTATCGGTCATGGCGTTTACTTTTTCCGGGGCTTGTCGGGCGGAAATTTGGGGGGTGGCGCATCCGCGGCTGGGTTTGCATGCGTGCGTGCGCGCTCGCGCAGGGCATCGGCCAGCTCGCGCGCAACCGGATCGCGTTCGGCCTGGGCCTCCAGCGGCACAAGATCGAAATCCAGATCCAGATCGCCCGAACCCGCACTAGGAGTGCCCGGCGGCGCGAGGTAGACGTGCGCCGGAATCTTTTCGATACCGAATTCATTGGCGGTTGTGGGTTTGTCCGCGGCGTCATCGGGCTCGTCTTCTTGCAGCGGTGCCAGCGACCAGTCGGGCGCGGCAATAGAAGCGGTATCGGCATGCGCTTCGGCTGCGGGCGTAGCCGGCGACTGCGCAACCTCGGGGGCGAGTGTCAGCGCAGATGCAGTCTCATTGCGCAGGTCAGTGGATGCATCCGTCAGCGTTGGCGCGGAGCCCGGGACTGCCTCGGCACCCGCCGGCCGTGGCGGCAGGTCGAAGTCGGGACGCTGCAGAATCTTGCCCGCCAGCAAGCGCGCCCAGCGCGCCTGCTCAGAATCGCCGAGTCGGTCCGACGTTTCGGTGTCGTTGATCACGATATCGTAGTCGCCGGCATCGAGCAGCTTGCGAATCTCGCCGATCGGTTCGTCGTCGGCGCCGAGATTGACCACGATCACACGCGCACCCGAGGCGGCGAGCGCGGCGTCATCGAGCAAGCTCGCGGCGGTTTCGTAGACGATTTCGGCGCCCAGCGTAACCAGCGCCTGACGCAACCCAGGCTTGAGCTGCGCGCCTTGATTGAGCAAGGCGACACGCACACCGGCCGCTGGACCGCGCTGACCCATCAGCGGCGCTCCGCGAGCGCGTCATGGATGTTCTGCAACAGACTCGGCTTCCTGGTAGGGTTTGCCGAGATAACGCTCGACGCCGATTTCCAGCGCGCGCTGGCGGTGCTTTTCGCCGGTGCGCGAGGTGACCATGATGATCGGCACGTTCGCGCAGGCGCGCATCGTTCTTCATGTAAGTCGCGAGCTCGTAGCCGTCCATGCGCGGCATCTCGATGTCGAGCAGCATGAGTCCGGCACTTTTTCCTGCAGCTTCTCGACCGCGTCGAGGCCGTCCTTCGCCGTGATCACGTCCATGCTCCTGCGCGCTCGAGCACGCGCGTGGTGACCTTGCGCATCGTGATCGAATCGTCGACGACCATGATCAGCGGATGCGGCGCTGCTCCTGCGACGCCGCCGGCGGCGCGCAGCCGGCAGCTCGACGGGAGCGCCAGCTTCGCATCGCGCGCGCGCAGCGCGGCGAGCGGCGCACCAGCGGCGCAAGATCGAGAATCATCACGACCGAGCCGTCGCCCATGATCGTCGCGCCGAAAATGCCCGGCACCGAGCTGATCTGCGGCCCGACCGACTTGACCACGATTTCGCGCGAGCCGACCACCGCGTCGATGCGCACCGCGGCGCGCTGATCGCCGCGTGCGCGTCATCAGCAGCGGCAGCTGCGTCTCGTCGATCACGCGGCCGACGCGTGCACGCCGAGCAGACTGCGACAAGCTCGTAGATGATGAATTCCTCGCCGGCATAGCTGTACTTCGGATTGCCGGTGGCCAGGCGCCGGTCCAGATCGTCGCGCGCGATACGCACGACGCCCTGCACCGACGACATCGGGATCGCATAGCGTGTTTCGCCGAGCCGCACCAGAATCGCCTGCGTGACCGCCAGCGTGAACGGCAGGCGGATCGTGAACGTCGCGCCCTTGCCCTGCGCCGAGTCGATCGCGAGCGAACCGCCGAGCTGCTTGATCTCGTTGTGCACGACGTCCATGCCGACGCCGCGGCCGGCGAGCTGGGTGACCTTTTCGGCGGTCGAGAAGCCGGTTTCGAGAATGAAGCCGTAGAGATCGCGATCGGACAGATCTCGGCATCGGGCTTAAGCATGCCGCGCTCGATCGCCTTGCGCCGGATCGCGTCGCGATCCAGGCCGCGGCCGTCGTCGGAGACGCGCAGCACGACTTCCGTCGCCTCGCGGCTGACCGCGATGTTGACCGTGCCTTCGGCGGGCTTGCCCGCGCATCGCGCGCTCCTCGGGCGTTTCGATGCCGTGCGCGAGCGCGTTGCGCAGCATGTGCTCGAACGGCGCCTTCATGCGCTCGAGCAGGTTGCGGTCCATTTCGCCCTGCGCACCTTCGACCTTGCAGCTGCGCGCGCTTGCCGAGTTCCTGCGCGGCCTGGCGCAGCGTGCGGCGCAGCGCTCGGCACCAGCGAATCGAACGGCACCATGCGCGTGCGCATGAGGCCTTCCTGCAGATCCGAGTTGACGCGCGACTGCTGCAGCAGCAGCGTTTCGGACTGGCGCGTGAGGTCGTCGAGCAGTGCCCTGAATCGAGCTCAAGTCCGATACCGACTCGGCCAAGCGCGCGCGACAGCTGCTGCAGCTGGCGAGAAGCGGTCGAGTTCGAGCGGATCGAACGCCGACGTGGCCGGCTCGGCTCGCGCTGGTAGCGCGAGAGGATCTGCGCTTCGGTTTCGATTTCGAGCTTGCGCAGCTGTTCGCGCAGGCGGCTGACCGTCGCTCGAACTCGATCAGGTTGAAGCGGAACGTCGAGACCTGCTGCTCCAGGCGCGAGCGGTAGATCGACACTTCGCCGGCGTAGTTGACCAGCGAGTCGAGCAGCTCCGCGCGCACGCGGATCTTTTCCTGCGGCGCGCGCGGGCGTCGTCGTCCTCGACGCGATCGCGTCGCGCCGGCTCGACGGCACTCGCGGCGGCCGACCGGCGCACGGTTCGGCCGCCAGCGCGGGCATCGTCGCGCTGTCGCACCGGCGCGCCCTCGCTCGGCCACCAGCGCTTCGAAACGTGCGATCGTGCGCCTCGGGCATCGCGATCGCCTGACGCTGCGCGACGCTGCTGCACGAGCCCGTGCAGACGGTCGAACCCCTGTTCGAGCGCGACGATCACCGCATCGCTCATGCCGCGGCGTTTCGCTGATCGCTTCGAGCAGCGACTTTCCATCGCGTGGCTCAGATCGCCGATCGGCGCCAGCGCGGACATGTGCGCGCCGCCCTTTAGCGTATGCAGATCGCGCTGCAGGCCGCTGACCAGTTCGCGGTCTTGCGGCGTATCGCGCAAGCGCGCCATCAGCGAATCGGCGTGATCGAGAATTTCCGCGGCTTCCTGGACGAAGATGTCGAGCAAATCGTCGTCGATCTGCGGCGGCGAATACCAGCCCGCAGGCAACGGTTCGACCGGCGCCGCAGGGGGCGATTCCAGTGCCACTGATTCGGCTTCGGGCGTCGCCGCCTCGGGCGTGGGTGCGTGGCCGGTCGGCTCGCCGATGTCCGCGGACGGTGGCGACGCGATATCGGCGAACGCCGCGATGCGTTCGTGCTCGGCGGACTCGAACGCCGTTTCGTGGACGTCCTGCGCGTTCCCTTCGACCGCTTCGGCGAAATTCGAGTGCGCTGCCGGCGCAGCTTCTTCTTCGAATGCGCCAACCGGCGTCGCCGACTCGGATGGCGCCAGCGTGTCCGCCTCATGTATCTGAATCGCAGGCTCGCTGATGTCAGCTGGCGCTGGCACCACTGCGTCGGCGGTCACCGGCTCGAATGCCGCATGCATCCCGGTTGCAGGCTCGCTGAACTCCGCCGGCGCATGAGTCTCGTCGAGTATCTCCGGCATTTCGTCGATCGCTGGCGCAACGGTTTCTTCGAGCGTGGGCGCAGCCCCGGTTGTGTGCGGCGGCAAAGCCTCGGCCGGCGCGGTCGTCGACTGCAGCGCTGCGGCCTCGAGTTCCCCATCGAATTGCTCCGCATGGAACGTCTCGATCGGTGCATCGGCTTGGGCATGCCCCGGCAAGCGCACGAATTCGACAGCTTCATCGGCAGCAACACCGACGTCGACCGGCTCGATCGGCTCGATCGGCTGTGGATCGTCCGACGCGGTCGGCGTCGTGTCTGGCACTGCTGCCGGCTCGGCCTCGGCCACCGGATCGGTTTGCAAAACCACCGATTCGAGATACGGCGCATCCGGCACGTCGGCGCTGCGTGCGATCTCTTCCGCCTCGACCGCCGCTGGTTCAGGCGGCGCGCCACGCGCGACTGTCCGACGCATCTCGGCCTCGAACTCGACCAACGCCGCGTCGATTGCAGCCTGGTCTTCGGCGCGCACCCGAATCGGTCTGGTTATCGGCAACGGTTCGGCGGGCATCGGCGGCGCGGTGAAAGCAGTCGCCTCGCGTGCGTCGGCCGCGGGCGCCGTGTCCTCGCTCGCGAGAGAGCGATCGTCAACGTCCTCGATCCACGTGCGCCGCAACGGCAGCGATTCGATATCGGGCAATGCCGCACGCAGGGCGTCGATGCGCGCCGCCAGTGCGGAAAAGTCCGGCAGCTGCGCCGACGAGCGTTCCAGCGCCGCGATCACGGCCTTGATCTGCGCCGAGGTGTCGGCGAGCGCCGCAATGCCCGCGGCTTCGGGCGCCTGAGCGCAGGCCTGCAGGGCTTTGACGTAGTCTTCCAGTGGCATCAGCGCCTGACTGATCTGCGGCAGTTCGACCATCGCGATCGCACCGTTGAGCGTATGCGTGGCGTGCAACAGCGCCGCACTGACCGGGGTTCCCGGCGCGCTTTGCGCTGCGCCGACGAACGCGTCGACGACGGCGAGATGCGCGCCGACTTCGGTGCGCAGCACGTCGAACAGCAGGGCATCGAGCTGCGGCAGTCCCTCGCCCTGCGGCGCGGCGGCGAAGGCCGATTCCGCCGGCGCTGGAGTCTCGTCCGCGACCGCAACCGCAGCCCGCGCACGGCGCACGAGCTTGCGTGGGCGCAACGTCATTTCGTTGACCCAGGCTTCTTCGCCCGCCGCCAGACGGTCGGCGACGTTCTTGATCGCAACGATGTCGACTGCCGGACGCCCCTGACCATGCAACGCGGCGAGCAGATCGGGCAGCGCATCGACCGCGTGGCCGACCAGCAGTTGCACCGGATCGCTCGGCGCAATGGTCTTGTCGAGCACACGGTTGAGCATGTTCTCGACCTTCCAGGCGAAATCGCCGAGCGCCTTGGCACCAACCAGACGGCCAGAACCCTTGAGCGTATGGAACGAGCGGCGGATATGCTTCAGGCGCTCGAAATCGTCGCGCCGGGCCAGCCACTGCGGCAGTTGTTCACGCAGGCCGGCGATCTCCTCCTGTACCTCTTCGAGGAAGATCTCGCGGATCTCGCCGTCGAGCGCCTGCATCGGATCGACGTCGAAACCAAAAACGATGCCGTGGTTGACCGCATCGGGATCGGCAACTTGCTCTTCGACTTCATCGCCGGCTGCGGCAGCAAGCGCCGGCACTGGTTCTGGTCCCTGGGTTTCGCTGTGCAGTTCAGCTTCAGCCTGGGTCAGGGCTTCGCCTTCGGTTTGAAACGGGGCTTCAGCCATGGACTCAACATGCGTTGCGCCGACTTCGGCCAGGACGCCCGCTGCGACCGCGACCTCGGCTTCGTTTGCGATGCCGGCATCGACCGCGCCTGACGAGACGCCACTGTCGAACTGCGCGCGAGCCGTTTCCAGGTCCGCCGGCGTCTCCCCGATCGTGGGCCGATCGCCGGCCGGCGGCGCAATGTGACGCGCAGCGGCAGCAGGCACCGGCCAGTAGCTGAGCGCGGCGAGGCTGCTCTGCGTCATGTCGAGTATGCGTTCGCGGTTGCCGCGCTGCTCGCGCGTCGCTTCGAGGTAATACTCGATCGAGGCGAGCGCATCGGCGAGCTTGTCCATCTGCTCGGCGGTCGGCACGCGGCGATGTTGCAGCAGTTCGGTCTCGACGAAACGCACGATGCCGGTCATCAGCTGCGCCGCATCGCCCAGGCCGAGCATGCGCACGCGCGCCGGAAATTTCCTCGAGCAGGCGCGGAATCTGCTCGACGCGCGCGTGATCCCACGGCGATTCGATGAACGCGATGATGTCGTGCTTGGCCTGCTGCGATGTTGACCGCGGCCTCGCGCATCAGCGCGTCGAGAATCTTGCGCGACTTCGGCCTTCGGCAGACTTCGTGCTCGCCCTCGGCGGCTCAGCTGTCGCCGCCGGCGCCGAGGCGCTCGATGTGGTCGTCGAGCGAGGCTTCGACGTAAAGCAGCGCGCCGGCGACGTCGAGCAGCGTCGCCTCGTCGGTCGGGCGGCGACTGTCGGCCATCTCCTCGACGACCTTGCGCTGTTCGGTGACGACTCTGGCGCGGCACGCCCAGACCGAGCATGCCGAGCGTGTCGCCGACGCGATCGAGGACTTCGGCCTGCTGCGCCGAGTTCGGCCGGGTTCGCATCGCTGCGCGCGCAGGAAGATGTCGAGCGCTTCCTTGACGCGCAGCAGATCGTCCTTGATCGCGACCGAGACCGTGTCGAGCAGGCGCGGTTGTGGCCCGACATCGAGCCTTGCGCGTGTTCGAGTTCCTTCTGCGCTCGGCAGCAGCGTGTCGAGCTTGTAGAGTCGCGCGCATCGTCGCGGCGCGCGCGGCCTGTCGCCGTCGGCGTGCGCGATGTAGTAGAGCAGATTCTTGGTCAGATCGCGCGGCGGCGCAGCGGCGAACGCGTTCTCGCCGTCGTCGACGCAGGCGTTTGATCTCGCGATCGACCCTGCCGAACAGCAGCTTGACCGCAACGCTCGGCCTCGATCGCCGCCGATGCGCACGCCGTCGAGCACGCCGCCCGCCACCCACCACAGGCGGCGCGCGTCTCGCTGCGTGCGACACGTGCGCAGGCGATCGAGCACTTCGCTCATGCGCGCGAGCGGGACGCTCGGCCGGGTTCGTCGCGGATCCAGTGCAGCAGCGCGGCTGGAACGCAATTGCGCAGACGCAGCGCCTGCGTGCGCAGTTCGCGCGGCAGGCAGCGCGGCGCCGGCGCCAGCCGGCAGCGGTGCCGCAAGGTCCGGCGAGAACAGCACCGATTCGGTCAGCAGTTTTTCGCCGCGCGCAGCGCGCAGATCGTTGAGCAGCGGCAACAGGACGATCGGAATGTCCTTGTGCCCGCTCTGCAGGCGCTCGAGATAATCGGGCAGCTGCACGATGCCGCGCATGAGCACGGAATAGGCTTCGTCGTTCGCCGCTTGACCGTGCCGTCGAGCAGGCCCTGCGGCGACGCGCTCCATCTCCTCGACGACCATCGCTGCGCCGTACAGCTCGACCATGCGCAGCGTGCCCTGCACCTGATGCAGGTGCAGCGCGCAGTCGCGCATCAGCGCGACATCGGACGGATTCTCGACGTAGGCTTCGAGCGCCGCGCGCGCCTGCTTCGAGGGTCGCGTCGAGCTCGTGCTTGACCCAGTTGAGCGTGGTGAAGTCGATGTTGTCTTGCAGTTTCATCAATAGCTTCCTGGGCGGCGCCGCACTTGCGCGCTGAGCGCCGGCCCTCATCAGGCCGGCAGCTTGAAGTCCGCCACCGAACGGCGCAGATCGGCGGCCAGCTGCGCGAGGTTGCCGATCGATTCGGCGGTCTGGCTGGCGCCGACCGAAGTCTGCGTCGTGATTTCCTGAATCACGTTCATCGTCGCCGAAATGTTCGTCGCCGCGGCCGACTGCTGGCGCGCGGCTGCGGAAATGTTCTGAATCAGGTCGGCAAGGTCGTTCGACACTTTTTCGATCTCGCCGAGCTGCAGGCCCGCATCCTCGGCCAGGCGCGCGCCGGACACGACTTCGGTCGTGGTCTGCTCCATCGAGGTGACCGCCTCGTTGGTGTCGGCCTGAATCGTCTGCACCAGCGTTTCGATACGCCGCGTCGCGCCCGAAGCGCGTTCGGCCAGTCGCTGCACTTCGTCGGCGACGACCGCGAAGCCGCGGCCCGCTTCACCGGCGGAAGCGGCCTGGATGGCGGCGTTCAAGGCCAGAATGTTGGTCTGCTCGGCGATGTCGTTGATCAGTTCGACGATCGAGCCGATTTCCTGCGAGGACTCGCCGAGGCGCTTGATGCGCTTGGACGTTTCCTGGATCTGGTCGCGGATCGAGTCCATGCCCTGAATCGTCTGGCGCACGATCGCCGCGCCCTTGGCGGCGATCTGCACCGAGCGTTGCGCCACGTCCGCCGACTTCGGCCGAGTTCTTCGACACGTCGTCGATCGACACCGCGATTTCGTTGATCGCCGCCGATGCCGAGGTGATCTGCTGCGCCTGATGCTCGGCCGCTTCGGCGAGATGCATCGCGGTCGCCTGGGTTTCTTGCGCGGCGGTCGGCGACGTGCACGGCGGTTTCATTGATCGTCGTGACCAGCGAGCGCAGCGCTTCGACCGCGAAGTTCACCGAGTCGGCGATCGCGCCGGTGATGTCCTCGGTCACCGTGGCCTTGACCGTGAGGTCGCCTTCGGCGAGCGATCCCATTTCGTCGAGCAGGCGCAGAATCGCTTCCTGGTTGCGCTGGTTCAATTCGGCGGTGACCTGGTAGCGCCTGATGCTGGTCGCGGATCCAGCTTGATCGCAAGGACGCCGACCAGCAAGATCGCGCCAGCGCCGCCGCGACAGCGCCGATACAACAGATTGGGAAATAGCCGCTTCTGCGACAGTTCGCCGATATGCGTGCGACAGCGCGTCGGCCTTGAACAGCATCGTCTGGCTGTCGATCGAGGCCTGGTCGGCAGCCTGCTTGACGTCCTGCAGACTGGGTGCGGCTTCCAGCAGCTTGGTTACCCCGGATCGCCAGGTCGATCCACTGCTTGTTGATGTCGTTGAGGATATCGCGCGCGTTCGGATTGTCCATCGCGTGAATGTTCAGATCGGGATTGCCGTTGATCAGGCCGGCCAGAACGACGCCGTAGAATTGCGCGTCGCGCTGCAAGCCGTCGGCGGCGGCCGGCGAATCCTCGCCACCCTGCAGGATCGATTGCACGCGGCGCTGCATGCGGTCGGCATAGCAGCATTTCGCGCGAAGAGATCATGACCTGATTGGGCGTACCGTTGCGTTCGGTGAGAATCTTCACTACTTCATCCATGCGCGAATTGAGCACCGCGGTCTTGCGGTTGAAGTCGTCGGCTGGTCGCCGCGGTGCCGAGCACCTGCTGCTGACTGTCGAGGATCTTGGCCGACATCGGCGTCGAGCTGCGCCCAGGCTTGATCGAGCGCGCTGAAATCGCCCGCAAGTCCGTGCTCGCCCGCGTAACCGTGATGCCGGCCTGCACATCGCCCTTCTTCAGTCCGTTGAGCAGGTCTTCGATCGTGCTGCGCGTCTGCTCCAGACTGGCGAACGCGTCGATATTGCCGCCGGCCGCATCGTTGGCCTGACGCGCCAACTGCTGCGACAGCACCTGCACGCGCGTCACCGCGCACCCGCCTTGGCATCCTGACCGGCATTGATGGCCAACATGACGAAGTCGATCACCGCGACGAGGAGGCAGATGACCAGCAAGGCCACCAACAGGCCGTTACCGCCTCCCGCACGTTCGTTGCCGCTGCCCGCCCCTGTACTCATCGACCATCACCTCATCACGAATCGTTGCAACCGGGAATGCTTCAAATACCTGCGGTCAAGCCGCAGCCTGCGCGAAATCCGGCGTGCGCACGAGCGCCGCCATGCTGAATTGGCCCCACTGCACCTCGCCCAGCGCATAGTTCTCGATCACGAAGCGGGCGTAACTCGCGTCGTCTTGCCTCGACCGACCAGCGTCGGCACGCGTTGCTCGGCGCGAGAAATTGCGCTGGCCGAGCACTTCGTCGACGAGCAGCCCGACGCTGCCGCCGGACTGACGCACGACCAGCACACGGCTGGTCTCGATACAGCACGCTGCGCTCGCCAGTCAGAAACTGCCGCAGATCGACCAGCGGCACCAGGTTGCCGCGCACATTGGCGACGCCCAGCAGCCACGACGCGTGCCGGGCACAGGCGCCAGCGAGGGTATGGTCAGAATTTCGGTGACTTCACTGAGACGCTGACCAGATAGCGTGCGCCAATGCGGAAACCGATGCCGCGCCACAGACCAGGCGCATCGATCTGGTCCGGCACGCCCGGCGCCGTGCGCCAGACTGCGCCGCTCGTAGTCGAGCAATACTTCAAACGGCGACAGCAGGGCAGTGTTGGTCGAATCGTTCATCGCGATGCGCTGTTCGCCCTCAATTCGGCAGCAAGCCGTTGATGCGCGAAATCAGATCGCGCGGATCGACCGGCTTGGTCAGGAAATCCTTCGCGCCCTGGCGCAGTCCCCACACGCGGTCGGATTCCATCGCCTTGGTCGTCACGATGAGAATCGGAATGTTCGCCGTGTCACGTCGCGGCTCAGCGTGCGCGTGGCCTGGAATCCATTCATGCCCGGCATGATCACGTCCATGATCACCAGATCCGGGCGCTCGCGCTTGCACTCGCGCGATGCCTTCCTCGGCGCTGCTCGCGCTGCTGACCCGAAAACCGTTCTTTTCCAGCAGACGTGCTGAACACCATGCACCTCGGTCGGCGAATCGTCGATGATCAGAATATGCGGCATTTGAAGTGCTCCATGCTCTGAAAATTCTTGCCGGACTCGCACTCAGCCCTGGCGCTCGACGACATGCCGGCGGATCGCGCCGAGCAGCTCTTCACGCGTGAACGGCTTGGTCAGATACTGTTCCGAGCCGACGATGCGTCCGCGCGCCTTGTCGAACAGCCCGTCCTTGGACGACAGCATGATCACCGGCGTGGACTGAAATCTGGTTGTTCTTGATCAGCGCGCAGGTCTGATAGCCATCCAGGCGCGGCATCATGATGTCGACGAAGATGATGTGCGGACTGCTGGTCGGAAATCTTCGCCAATGCCTCGAACCCATCGACCGCGGTGACGACCTCGCAACCTTCTTTTTTGAGCAACATTTCCGCCGTGCGGCGAATGGTCTTCGAATCGTCGATGACCATGACGCGCAAACCCGTCAACCCGTTCGTACTTGCTGCTTCTTCCACGCGCGGTCCTCCGACCCAAAATCCATCGCTGGCGGCAGAGTCCTCACCGCGACAGGCAAAGTCCGATTCGTCGGCAGTCGCCTCAGGACGATGCCGCACAGAAAGCGCGAACGATGGAGCAAAGGCGTTGTTTAAACTCAAGCTTGCAGCCCTGTCAAGCGAAACGCCTGTTTGCCAACTGGCGCAGATGCACGCAACTCGCGCCGACCTGCATGCATGGTCGGTGCCAAGTAGAAGCGGTGCGGCCAGCCCCCTTAAGCCGACGCTAGTATAGACAGCGCTTGTGGGGCACCGTGTGAATGCCATCACGTTTTCAGACCCGTCTTGCCTTCGATGAGGCCGGGCAGATTACACTTTGACATCGGTAGCATAACAGGCAGCGTTTCAATGACCACCACCCTGGCCGTGCTGATGGACTCCGATCGCCGCCATCCATGTCAAGAAAGACTCCACCCTCGCCATGCTGCTCGAAGCGCAGCGGCGCGGCTATCGCCTGCTCTATCTGACCCAGGGTGGCCTGGCGCTGCGCGATGCCGTGCCCTGGGCGCGCCTCGCGCCGCTGACCGTGCGCGACGATCCATACGACTGGTTCACGCTCGGCGCGGAAGCAATGGCAGGATCTGCGCAAGGTCGATGTGATTCTCGCGCGCAAGGATCCGCCCTTCGATGCCCAGTTCCTCTACGACACGATGGTGCTGGAACTCGCGCAGAGCGCGGGCGTGCAGGTAATAAACGATCCGCGCGGCCTGCGCGACGCCAACGAAAAATTGTTCACCCTGCATTTTCCGCAATGCATCGCACCGACTCTGGTGGCGCGCGACGTCGCCGAATTGAAGCGCTTCGCTCACGCGCACGGCAAGGTCGTGCTCAAGCCGCTCGACGGCATGGGCGGACGCAGTATTTTTCTCAGTTCGCGGCGACGACCCCAACCTCAACGTGATTCTGGAAACCCTGACCGCCGAAGGTCAGGCCTTCGCGCTTGCGCAGAAATTCATCCCGGAAATCAGCGCCGGCGATAAACGTATACTTTTGATCGACGGTGACGCCCGTGGCGTACGCGCTCGCGCGCATGCCGCAAGGCGACGAGTTTCGCGGCAATCTCGCGCGCGGCGGCAAGGGCGTGGGCGTTCCGCTGTCCGAGCGCGATCGCTGGATCGCCGCGCAGGTTGGCCCCGAACTCGTCCGGCGCGGGATGCGCTTTGTCGGCCTCGATGTGATCGGCGACTGGCTGACCGAGGTCAACGTGACGTCGCCGACCTGCATCCGCGAGCTCGACGCGCAGTTCGGGTTGAATATCGCCGGCCAGTTGTTCGACGCGATCGAGCGCTCGCCGGCACGGTCGATGCCTTGAGTACGCGGGCCGCAGTCGGCGCAGGCGAACGCCTCAGCGTGACCCTGCTGTTTTCGGTGATCGCACACGCCGTGCTTGCGCTCGGCCTCACGTTCGAATACGCCAAGCCCGCGGCAAGCCTGCCCGTCACTCGACGTGATCCTGGTGCAGTCGGCGAGCGCGCAAAAACCCGACAAGGCGGATTTCCTCGCGCAGGCCAACAACAGCGGCGGCGGCAACAGCGACAAGGCGCTGCGCCCGACCGCAGCGATATCCGCGCCGCTGCCCAAGCCGACACCCGGTATTGCGCCGATGCCGGTGGAAACCGGCGAGAAAGTCCCGCAGATGCGAAGTGAGCGCGAATTGCTGACGCAGAAGAAATCGACGTTTTCGGTACATACCCAGGTCGAGCGGACCGAGCAGCCGGATACGCCGGATCCCAATCCGCGCGCACTCGTCGACAAGCGCATCGAAATGGCGCGCCTGGCCGACGAATTGCAGCGCGAATCGCAGATTTACGCGAAACGGCCGAAGAAAGAAATTCATCTCGGCCAATACCAAGGAGGCCGCCGATGCGGCGTACCAGGCAGCCTGGGTTGCGCGCATCGAACGCATCGGCAACCTCAATTATCCCGACGAGGCGCGCCGGCGCCAGTTGCAGGACAACAAGACCCTGACCCTGATGTTGACAGCGGGCATCCGACACGACGGCTCGTTGCTCAGCGTCGATATCATCCAGTCCAGCGGCTATCGCCTGCTCGACGATGCCGCGGTCCGCATCGTGCGACTGTCCGCGCCGTTTCCGCCGGTGCCCAAGCACGCCGACTACGACGAGCTGTACATCACGCGCACCTGGGAATTTCAACCTGGCGAAGTGTTGAAGACGCATTGACGAATTCGCGCTCCCGGCGCCGACCGGTTGCGGCGCTAATGTACAATCCGCATATGCACGAAATGACCGCCTTGACCAATCATTTCCTGATTGCGATGCCGAATATGCGCGATCCGAGTTTCGTGCGCAGCGTTGCCTTCATGTGCCAGCACAACGAGGACGGCGCCATGGGTATCGTGGTCAATCGCCTGTCCGAATACCGGCTCGGCGACGTGCTCGCGCAGATGGGGCTGAAATCCGATCTGGCCGAAGTCGAGGACGCGCCCGTATTGATCGGCGGGCCGGTGCAACCCGAGCGTGGATTCGTCCTGCACGCGCCGCACGGCGCGTGGGAGTCGTCGTACAAGATTTCCGAGTCGATCTGCGTCACCACCTCGCGCGATGTGCTCGTTGCCATCGCCGAAGGCAATGGGCCGCAGCGCGCCCTGGTCGCGCTCGGTTACGCGGGCTGGGGCGCGGGCCAGATCGAGGCCGAACTGCGCGAGAATGGCTGGCTCACGGCGCCGGCCAGCGAGCGCATCCTGTTCGCTACCCCGCTCGAACAGCGCTGGGATGCCGCCGCGGCGTTGGTCGGCGCAAGTCTGTCGAATCTCGCGGGCTACGCCGGTCATGCTTGAGCGCCGCTGCGCACGCCGAGACGCGGCGCGCGCAGCGACCCGGAATTCGTTTATACAAATCTACAAATGAACAATGTAACCACCGTCATCGGCTTCGACTACGGCGCGCGGCGTATCGGCGTCGCCGTCGGCAACCGGATCACCGGCAGCGCGCAGAGCGCTCGAGGTGGTCGGCAACAGCGCCAACGGCGTGGACTGGGAACGCGTGCTGGCACTATTGCGCGAGTGGCGGCCGGACGCCCTGCTGGTCGGTCTGCCGCTGACCCTCGATGCCGGCGAACAGAGCAACAGCCAGGCGGCGCGTTCGTTCGCGGCCGAGCTGCACACACGCCACCGCTTGCCGGTGGTCATGGTGGACGAGCGCCTCAGCTCGCGCGAAGCGGCGACACGCTTTGCCGCGCGCCGCGCCGCGGGCAGCGTGCGCCGCAAGCATGCCGCCGCGCTCGATGCGCTCGCGGCGGAAGTCATTGTCGAGCAGTGGCTGCGCGATCAGCCAGGCGTGACCGCATCCGCATGAGCGAAGCCGCGCACGATCTGCAATTCGACCGCAGCGGCCGCCTGCGTCATCTGATTACGCTGGCGGGGATCGGGCGCACGCGAATCGAGGCGCTGCTCGACCGCGCCGAGGCCATGCGCCGCGACAGCCGCGAAGGCACGCGTCCGCTCGATCTGCTTGCCGGGCGCACAGTGATCAACCTTTTCTTCGAGCCGTCGACGCGTACGCGCACCTCGTTCGATCTCGCCGCGCAACGGCTCGGCGCGCAAGTGATCAATTTCGATATCGCCAGATCGTCGACGGTCAAGGGCGAAAGCCTGCTCGACACGATCGCACACGCTCGAAGCGATGCATTGCGACGCATTCGTCGTGCGCCATCAGGAAACCGGCACGCCGGCGTACATCGCGCGCGCATCTGCGCACGCGCGCCGCGGTGCTCAACGCGGGCGACGGCAATCACGCGCATCCGACCCAGGGGCTGCTCGACGCGCTGACCCTGCGCCGACATGAGCGCGATTTCTCCAGGCTAAGCGTGGTGATCTGCGGCGATGTCCGCATTCGCGCGTCGCGCGTTCGGACGTGCACGCGCTGCAGGCGCTCGGCGTCGCGCGACCTGCGCCTGTGCGCGCCGCCGGCCTGCTGGCCAGCGGCGCAGCGGCGGACGGCTTGGCGGAATTTCCACAATGCCGTCTTTTCCACAATTTCGACGAAGCCATCGAAGGTTGCCGACGTCGCGATCATGCTGCGCCTGCAGAAGGAACGCATGGACGCAGCGGCGCTGCCGACCGAAGCCGATTATTTCGCGCGCTATGGGCTGTCGGCAACGCGACTCGCGCGTGCGCACGCGGATTGCCTCGTCATGCATCCGGGCCCGATCAACCGCGATATGGAAATCGCCGACGATGTCGCCGACGGACCGCGCTCGCTGATCCTGGAACAGGTTGCCAACGGTGTCTTCGTGCGCATGGCGGTGCTGGTCGAACTGCTCGATGCGCGCTGAAGCAACTTTGCGGCCGCGGACGAAAGCAGAAGCGGGTGACTTTTTGCACGCGCTGAAAAGCATGCGCATGGCGGACACTGGCGCACAAACTCGCGCATAATCCACCGCGCGTACGCACGCTTTCAGGAATCAGGGAGAATCGCCATGCAACAGGCTCGTCGTTTCGTCACGCTCGCCATCGTCGCTGCCGCGGTGCTCGCCGCCTGCGGCAAATCGCAGACCGCGAACAACGATCTGCCGCTCGCATTCGCGCCGGCCGATACGCCCTACGCGTACGCCAACCTCGAGCCCACGCCGAAAGACATACTCGACCACTCCTCAAAGCAGATGCAGGCGATCTGGCCGACGATTTTCGGCATGTACGACAACATGCTCAAACACACCGGCAAACTCGACGCGCGCACAACGAGAATCGCCGCGGCCATACTCGACGAATTGCGCCCGCGCGACAGCCTGGACAAGCTGCGCGAGATCGGCTTCAAGCCCGACGGCCATGTGGCGTTGTACGGCGTCGGCTTGATTCCGGTGCTGCGCATGGAGCTTGGCGATCCCGCCGCATTCAGGGCAATGGTGGCGCGCATCGAGACCAAGGTCGGCGAAAAAATCCCGACCGGCAGGACCGGCGACCAGGATTATTGGCAGATCGGCGATGGCGACGTGAGCGCGATCTTCGCCGTGCAGAATTCGCATTTCGTCGCCACGCTGTGGGCGAACGGAGTCAACGACACGGTCAAACAGGCGCTGCTCGGCGTCACCCGGCCGGCGAAGAATCTTGCCGATGCAGGCACCTTGCAGGCGCTGGCAAAACAGTATCATTACACGCCCTATGGCGAGGGTTACTTCGATACGGTCGCTCTCGTGCAGCGCCTGGCGGATGCGCCGACCGGCACCGATCTGGAAATCGCCAAGGGGCTGAAACTGCCCACCGAGGGCGCGATCACCGACCCGGTTTGCAAACACGAAATCCTCGATATCGCACACAAGTTCCCGCGCATCGTGCTCGGCGTGGAAAGCGCAGCGCCGCAGAAAATGAAAATCGGCGCGCAACTGGAAATCGAGACGACGCTCGCGCAACAACTCATGACCGTGCTGACAGCCGCGCCGGGCACAGGCGTGGCCGCTCAGGGCCTGCTGGATTTCAGCGTCTCCCTGCCCGTGCTCAAGCTCAAGGATTTCTGGATCAAGCAGGCCGCAGCGGTGGTGGCGAAACCTTTCGCCTGCGCGTCACTGAGCAAGCTCAACGACGAGTTTCGCGACTCGAAGGCCAAGGTCGACGTCACCATCCCGCCGCCGTTCAGCGACCTCACCGGCGTGCGCTTCACCCTGACCAAGGTGGAGCCGCGCGGCAGCGGCATGCCCGACTTCGCCGGCAAGGTGCTGATGGCCACGAACAACCCGCTGGCTGCGCTCGGCATGGCACAGATGGGGATGCCTCGAGCTCAAGGATCTGAAAATCGCCGCGGACGGCAAACCTGTCGTGCTGCCAGCCGGCACCGCGCCAGCTTCGCTGCCGTCGCTGGCTGTTGCGATGTCCGACAAAGCGATAGCGATTGCCGCCGGTGCGGGCGAGAGCGATAGCCTGAGCGACTATCTCGCTGCGCCACCCGCGACCACGCCGGTATTCGTCCGCACCTATGTCACGGGCGCGTTCTACGGCACGCTGACGCGCTACTTCGACGTGTTGAAGGCGGCGATGCCGGCGGACAAGCGCGATACTTTCGAACGGCAAACCAAGCTGTTCGCGATCTACGAAAAATTGCTGCGCAGCATCGAATTCACGTTCGAGGCCAATGCGAACGGCATCGGCATGCACGAGGTCGTGGAGACGAACCCGTAAGTCAGCCGCTGCGGTGGAAGTAAACGAGGATCCCGAGCAGCGCCGGCGCACAAGATGCCGAGCAGCTTGTTCTGAGGTTCCTCAGCTCTCGACCAGCTCCACGCCGTCCATGCCCTGCGACAGCGTATGCGCATCGCCGCCCTGGGCGAGCTTGATCTTCAGGCGCACCTCGTTCGCCGAATCGGCGTAGCGCAGCGCGTCCTCGTAGCGAATCTCGCCGGCCTGATACAGCTCGAACAGGCTCTGGTCGAACGTGCGCATGCCGAGGTTGGTCGATTCCTTCATCACATCCTTGAGCTTGTGGATCTCGCCCTTGCGGATGTAGTCCTGGACCAGCGGCGTGCCGAGCATGACTTCGACCGCGACGCGGCGCGCCTTGCCGTCCGGCGTCGGAATCAGCTGCTGCGCGACGACGCCCTTGAGGTTCAGCGACAGGTCCATGAACAGCTGCGGATGCGCGGTCCTCGGGGAAGAAGTGGATGATGCGGTCCATCGCCTGGTTGGCGTTGTTCGCGTGCAGCGTGCACAGGCAAAGATGACCGGTTTCGGAGAAGTTGACCGCGTGCTCCATCGTCTCGCGCGTGCGCACTTCGCCGATCATGATCACGTCCGGCGCCTGGCGCAGCGTGTTCTTCAGCGCGTTCTCCCACGAATCGGTGTCGATGCCGAGCTCGCGCTGGGTGATGATGCAGCCTTCGTGCTTGTGCACGTATTCGATCGGATCCTCGATCGTGATGATGTGGCCGGTCGAGTTCTGGTTGCGGTAGCCGATCATCGCCGCAAGCGAGGTCGATTTGCCGGTGCCGGTCGCGCCGACGAACATGATGATGCCGCGCTTGGTCATCGCCAGCGATCTTGATGATCGGCGGCAGATTCAGCTCCTCGATCGTCGGGATGCGCGTTTCGATGCGGCGCAGCACCATGCCGACGTTGTTGCGCTGGTAGAAGCAGCTACACGCGGAAGCGGCCGACGCCGGACACGCCGATCGCGAACTGGCACTCGTGCGTCTTTTCGAACTCCTCGCGCTGCGACGGCGTCATCACGTTCAGCACCATGTCGCGCGACTGCTGCGGCGTCAGCGGCGTTCTGCGTGATCGGCGCGATGCGCCCGTGCACCTTGATCGAAGGCGGCACGCCGGCCGTGATGAACAGGTCGGACGCCTTCTTGTGCGCCATCAACTTGAGGAACGAGGTGAAATCGACTGCGGCTCATGGCTTTACTCCCGGCGAAGCGGAATCCGATGATTCATGATTGGCACCGGACGCGCCGACGCGCTATCGCATGCGTCCAGCCGCATTCATGGCCGGTCATCCGGAATCGCCCTATTTGAATATTTCCTTGTTCTTGGCGTACCCGATCGCCTGCTGGCGCGTGACCAGGCCGCGCTTGACCAGATCCTGCAGGCATTGATCCAGCGTCTGCATGCCGTACTGGCTGCCGGTCTGGATCGACGAATACATCTGCGCGACCTTGTCCTCGCGGATCAGGTTGCGGATCGCCGGAATGCCGACCATGATCTCGTGCGCCGCGATGCGCCCGCCGCCGACTCTTCTTCAGCAGCGACTGCGAGATCACCGCGCGCAGCGATTCGGACAGCATCGAACGCACCATCGGCTTTTCGCCGGCCGGGAACACGTCGATGATGCGGTCGATGGTCTTGGCCGCCGACGTCGTGTGCAGCGTCGCGAACACCAGATGTCCGGTTTCCGCGGCGGTCAGCGCGAGGCGGATCGTTTCGATGTCGCGCATTTCGCCGACCAGGATGTAGTCGGGATCTTCGCGCAGCGCCGAGCGCAGCGCTTCGTTGAAGCCGTGCGTGTCGCGATGCACTTCGCGCTGGTTGATCAGGCACTTCTGCGAGGTGTGCACGAACTCGATCGGATCCTCGATCGTGAGGATGTGGCCGTATTCGTTCTTGTTGACGTGATCGACCATCGCCGCGAGCGTCGTCGATTTGCCCGAGCCGGTCGGGCCGGTGCACGAGGATCAGGCCCTGCGGCTGGTCGATCAGTTCCTTGAAGATGCGCGGACAGCCGAGGTCTTCCAGCGTCAGCACTTCCGACGGAATCGTGCGGAACACGGCGCCGGCGCCGCGATTCTGGTTGAACGCGTTGACGCGGAAGCGCGCCAGGCCCGGAATCTCGAACGAGAAGTCGACCTCGAGGAATTCCTCGTAGTCGCGGCGCTGCTTGTCCGACATGATGTCGTAGACCAGCGAATGGACCTGCTTGTGCTCGAGCGCGGGGATGTTGATGCGGCGCACGTCGCCGTCGACGCGGATCATCGGCGGCAAGCCGGCCGACAGATGCAGGTCGGAGGCCTTGTTCTTGACCGAAAACGCCAGCAGTTCGGCGATATCCATGCGCTACGTCCCCTGGTGAATCCGGACGATGGTGGACTGCGGCGTCAGCGCCGGAACCCCTACCCGACGCCGAGTATAGCGCGAGAAATTCATGCCCGATGCAAACTTTGCCCATGAATTACTGCAATCAGCCTATCGACGTTCCGTGCTGACCGGATCGACGCGGCCGCGCGCAGCGCGGGACAGCCGCGTCCGCCTGCTCGCGGTCAGCAAGATCCAAGCCGCGCCGCGGCGATCCGCGCGCTGGCCGCGCTCGGCCAGCGCGCGTTCGGCGAAAACTATGTGCAGGAAGCGCTGGCCAAGCAGCGCCGATGCTCGCCGACCTCGACCCTCGAATGGCATGCGATCGGACCGCTGCAATCGAACAAATGCCGCGATGTGGCGCGCCATTTCGACTGGCTGCAGAGCCTCGACCGCGCGAAGCTCGATCGAGCCGCTGGACCGCGCACCGTGCCGGCGCCGACGACCGCCACTGAATGTGCTGATCCAGGTCAACATCGACGACGAGACCAGCAAATCCGGCTGCGCGCCCGGCCAGATCGGCGGCCTCGCCGCGGCAATCGCGGCCGCGCCGCGCTGCGCCTGCGCGGCCTGATGGCGATTCCCGGCGCCCTGCGCGATCTCGCAGCGCCGGCGCGCCGCGTTCGCGCGCATGCGCGAGCTTTATCGACGATCTGCGTCGCGGCCATGCGCGCAATCGATACTTTGTCGATGGGCATGTCCGACGATTTCGAACTCGCGATCGCCGAAGGCGCGACCCTGGTGCGCATCGGCTCGGCACTGTTCGGCGCGCGCGGCTGATATACTCGACGTGTCAATCACAGGGGGTTGGCGGTTGAATCGGCACTTTCACTCGTGTTGCAACACCGGCTGCGCCGGTGCCGACTGCGCTTATGCAAAACCTTGATCGTTTTCGACCAAGAAGCGTCTGCACCTTGAAAGGATTGCGAGGCATGGCGATGTTCGTGTCGTTTTGCCTGCCTTTCATCGCGCAAGCTGCGGGCTTGACCACGCCCGCCGAATACATCATCGGCTTCGTGCGCTATGTGCATTGGGCCGGCGCAGAGCGCGCCGCCGACTGGCAAATCTGTGTCGTCGCCAGCGCGCCGCGCGATTCCGATCGCGCCTATGCCGGCCAGCTCGCGCACGGCAAGCCCTTCGTCGTTCGCTATATATCTCGCGATGACGGGATCGCAACCTGCCATGTCCTCGATCTCACGCAAGCCGACGCAGCCAGCGCGGCCGCCCTGCTGCAGAGGGCACGCCACCTGCCGATCCTGACTGTCGGCAGCGGTCCGAACTTCTGCAGCCTGGGTGGTGTCCTGTGTCTGCGGCTCGGCGACCCCGAGCAGAAGTTCGAGATCAACTTGAGCGCAGTGAAAGAGTCGCATCTGAATATCAGCGCGCGCCTGCTGATGCTGGGATCGAGCCGCTCCGGCGCGACGGAGGGGCGGTGAGCGAGCAGCAGCCGGATCGCGCGACCACGTCCGCTACGCATATCGGACGTGCGCTGCTGCTCGTTTCCACGCTGTCGATCGTGATGGTGAGCATGGGCGCGTTCTTCGTCAGCTATCATTTTCTGCACGTGCAGACGCAACGGCATCTACGCACCCTGGTGGCGGTCACGGCGAGCGAGAGCGTCGCGGCGCTGAATTTCCACGACGCCGAGGTCGCCACCGAGATTCTGCGTGCGATTCCCGTGTCCGAAGGCATAACCCTCGCCGAGTTGCGCGACGCCTCCGGCAACCTGCTCGCGCAGATGCGCTCCCCAGGCAATGATTTCGCTGCGCACCTCACGGCACTACTCGGCAACGAGCGCCTGTCGCAGGACGTTTTTGCCGACGGCAAGCGCCTGGGCAACGTGACGATCGAAGGCGGCAATGGTCCGCTGCTGCGTGCGCTGGCCGGCCTGCTCGGCTGGTGCATCCTGGTAATGCTGGCGGTCGCCCTGATCTCGTTCTGGATCGCGCGCCGCCACACGCGCCGCATCACCCAGCCGATCCTTGAACTGCGCAGCATTGTGCAGCGCCTGATCCAGCATCGCGACTTCAGCCAGCGCGCGCCGCCGTCGAATCTGACCGAGGTCGAGGAACTGCGCAAGGAATTCAACACCCTGCTCGATGAAATCCGCCTGCGCGACCATTTGCTCACCCGCACCAACGCCGCTCTGGAGCGCGTCGCTTACGTCGATACGCTGACTGGCCTGCCCAATCGCGCCATGTTCGAGCAAGCCCTCTCGCGCATCATCGAAACCTGCGCGCAGGCGCGCGCACGCGCCGCGTTGTTCTACCTCGACATCGACGCGTTCAAGACGGTCAACGACACCTTCGGCCATACCGCCGGCGACGCCCTGCTCGGCGAGATCGGTCTGCGTCTGCGCGACTGGCAGGCTGGCGAATCGGTCGCCGCGCGTATCGGCGGCGACGAATTTGTCCTCCTCGTGTCGCCGCTGCGCTCCGAACAGGACGCCGCCAGGCTCGGCGCCGAATTGCAGAAAGTTCTCGACGCACCCCTGCGTGTGAACGGCCAGATGCTGCACCCGGGCATCAGCGTGGGTTATGCGATCTACCCCGACATGGCCGACGACATTGAGGAACTGATCAAGCTTGCCGACCAGGCGATGTACCGCGCCAAGGATCAGCGCTACCTGCAGAACCAGATCACGCGCTGGGGCCTGGCCGCGCACAAGGCGGAGAGGGCGTAGGCGCCCGCGCGTCCGCCAGGCCGGTTCGGGTTAGACTATTCGCTGTGCCGCGATGGCGCGTAAACGCGATGTGCCGAAAGACGCGCAGGCCGCTAACCCGATGAGAACCTGACCATGACCGGATCGGCGACCCGCTCGAACTTCGACGCACAACGTATCTGCTTCGTCGGCGGTGGCAATATGGCGCGCAGCCTGGTCGGCGGCCTGATTCGCGCCGGCCTGTCCGCGGCGCAGATCGATGTGGCTGAGCCAAATGCGCAGCTGCGCGCCGCGCTGGCGCACGACTTCACTATCGGCGTGCATGCGCAAAGCGCGGATGCGGCGCGCGCCGCGGACGCGATCGTGCTCGCGGTGAAACCGCAAGTGATGAAAACCGTGTGTGCGGAATTGCGCGGCATCGCGCAACAGCGCAAGCCGCTGATCGTTTCGATCGCGGCCGGTATTCGTCTCGATCGGATAGACGCCTGGCTCGGCGGCGATGCTGCCGTCGTGCGCTGCATGCCGAACACGCCCGCGCTGCTCGGTGCCGGCGCCAGCGGCCTGTGCGCGAATGCGCGCGTGAACCCTGCGCAGCGGGAAATGGCGCAAAGTATACTCGACGCCGCCGGCGTGAGCGTGTGGATCGACGACGAGGCGCTGATGGACACGGTCACCGCGCTGTCCGGTTCCGGCCCCGCGTATTTCTTCCTGTTCGTCGAAGCGCTCGAAGACGCGGCGGTCGCGCAAGGACTGCCGCGTCCCGTCGCGCGCGTGCTGGCCACGCAAACCTGCCTCGGCGCCGGACGCATGTTGCGCGAGGACGCTGCGGCGCCCGAAGTGCTGCGCCAGCGCGTTACTTCACCGAACGGCACGACTCAGGCGGCGCTGGAGAGTTTCGCCGCGAATGGCTTGCGCAAGATCGTCGCCGATGCGGTCGCCGCGGCGACGCGGCGCGGCGTCGAACTGTCGGCACAGTTCGATTGACACTGCACAGGTAAATCCACGATGAGTTATTTCGTCAACGCCGGCGTGTTTCTGATCCAGACATTCTTCGAATTCTTCATCGGCCTGTTTCTCGTGCGTGCGATGCTGATCGCGGTCGGCGCCTCGTTCTACGACCCGATCTGTCAATTTGTATACAAGCTCACCAATCCGCTGATCACGCCGTTGCGCCGTTACCTGCCGCGCTGGCGCAAACTCGAAAGCGCATCGCTGCTGATCGCCGTCGTCCTCGCGTTGATCGAACTTGCCCTGCTCGCCGGTCTGTCGGGTGCGAACTTCAGCCTGCCCGGCTGGCTGCTCGGTGCGCTCGTGGAGGTGCTCAATCTCGCGTTGTGGATCATGCTCTGGGCGATCCTGATCCGCTGCGTGCTGAGCTTCGTCGTCAGCGAATACCACAATCCGACCGCGCAATTGCTCACCCGGTTCACCGAACCTGTTGTGCATCCGTTCCGCCGCCTGCTGCCTGCGCTGGGCGGCCTGGATTTCTCCTGCTGGTTCGCCTCGCTGGCGCTGATTCTCGCCCGCCTGCTGATCCTCGCGCCGCTGAGCGATCTGGTCGCGCAACTGCATTGAGTCCGGATCGAGGCGCACCGATTCAACCGTGGATAATGCGCTGCAGCGCATCCAGTCCGTCGAACAGGGCCGCGGGCCCGGGCTGCAGGATGATCGGCGACTTGATCTCGTGCAATCGCCCGTCGCGCACCGCGGGAATCGCCTCCCAGCCGGGCCGCGCCGCAACCTTGTCCGCGCGGAAACGTTTGCCGCACCATGAGCCGATGATGATCTCCGGCGCGCGCCGGATTACCTCGGCCGGATCGGCGATGATGCGATCGCGCGCAAGCGACTTCTGCGCCAGCTCGGGAAAGATATCGTCGCCGCCGGCGATGCGCACGAGTTCGGCCACCCAGCGGATGCCCGAGATCATCGGCGCATCCCATTCCTCGAAATATACGCGTGGACGCCGCGTCAGGCGCGACGCCGCCCGCTCTGATACGAAATTTTCCACTTCTGCAATATGCGCCTCGGCGTCGCGCGCGAGCGCTTCTGCACTGTCGGCCGCGCCGACCAGGGCGCCGAGACGGCGGATGTAGTCGAGGATGCCGGCCACGGAACGGTGGTTGCTGATCCACACTTCAACGCCGGCCGCGATCAATTCGCGCGCGATGTCGGCCTGGATATCGGAAAAGCCGATCGCCAAGTCGGGTTCGAGCTTGAGAATCTCGCCGATCTTCGCGCTGGTGAACGCGGAAACCTTCGGCTTCTCGCGCCGCGCACGCGGCGGACGCACGGTAAAACCGGAGATGCCGACGATGCGATCCTGCTCGCCGATCGCGTAGAGGACTTCGGTCGGCTCCTCGGTCAGGCAGACGATGCGGCGTGGACCCATGGCAGTTTCTATGGTTGCAGCATGACCTTGCTCCACGCGCCATCGACGCGCTCGTAGCGCAGTCGCTCGTGCAGACGTGCGCGCTGACCGAACCACAGCTCGATCATGTCCGGCAGCAGACGGTAGCCGCCCCAGTGCGGCGGGCGCGGCACGTCGCCGCCGGCGAAGCGTTGCTCGAATTCGGCGACGCGCGCTTCGAGGTCGGCGCGGTTGTGCAAGGTCTGCGACTGGCAGCGAGGCCCAGGCGCCGATCTGGCTGGCACGCGCGCGCGAGGCAAAATACGCGTCGGATTCCTCGCGTCGAACCTTTTCCACGCTGCCCTCGACGCGCACCTGCACCACGTCATCGCAGCGTTTTCCAGAAAATACACAATGCCGCATGCGGATGCGCGGCGAGTTGCGCGCCCTTGGCGCTTGCGTAGTTGGTGTAGAACACGAAGCCGCGCTCATCCACGCGCCTTGAGCAGCACGATGCGCGCCGAAATCCGTCCGCCGGCATCGGCGGTGGCCAGCGTCATCGCCGTCGGTTCGGGTTCGCCGCCGGCGCGTGCCGCTTCCAGCAATTCGCGGACCCGTGCGATCGCTTCGCTGGTACACTGGATCGGTATAAGATGCGCGCGATTCGTGGTCGGAAGTGGCCGAGCTCATGGCGCGCGATGCTAACACGGCGAACGCATATCCCGGCCCGATCGTTGTCCGTGTCGGCACGGCGTTGCTGGAACAATTGCATGCGCGGCGCGCGCCGTGGCTGGTCGGGTCTGGCGGGCCTGCAAGGCAGCGGCAAGAGCACGCTTGCCGCGCAACTTTGCGCGGCACTCACGCAGCGTGGGATCGCGACGCTGGCCATGTCGCTCGACGATTTCTATTTCGGCCGGGGCGAACGCAAGCGTCTCGCGCGCGACGTGCATCCGCTGCTCGCCACGCGCGGCGTGCCCGGCACGCACGATCTGGACCTTCTCGCGCGCACCGTGCGACGATCTGCGCCACGCATCGCTGCGGCATCCGGCGCCGGTTCCGCGCTTCGACAAGGGCCGCGACACGCGCATGACTCGCGCGCGCTGGAGAAAAGTCACTGAGCCGCCGCGGCTGATCCTGCTCGAAGGCTGGTGCGTCGGCGTACCAGCGCAGACGCAGGCGCAGTTATTGCGCCCATGCAATGCGCTCGAACGCGACCAGGACCGCGACGGCATCTGGCGCAGCTACGTCAATGCGCAACTTGGCGGTGGCTACGCCGACCTCTGGCAGCGCCTGGATGCGCTGGTGCTGCTGCAGGCGCCGGGCTTCGACGTCGTGCAGTGCTGGCGCGACGAACAGGAGCAGGCACTGCGCCGGGCACACGCGCCGCAGGCGATGACCCCGGCTGCGCTGCGTCGCTTCATCATGCACTACGAACGCATCAGCCGGCAGGCGCTGCGCGAATTACCCGCGCGTGCCGACGTGCGCCTGCTGCTGGACGCCGGCCGCCGCGTGTACCGTATCGCCGTCGCAGCGGCCAGCGGAAGCCTGCTTACTCGAGCTCGAAGTTGACGCGCATATTGACGCGCCATTCGGTGATCTTGCCGGAGCCGTCGGTCAGCACCTTGATGTCGTTGACCCATGCGCCGCGAATCTGCTTGACGCTTTTCGAAGCACGTCGCAAACCATCCTTGACCGCTTCTTCGATACCCTTGCTCGAGGACGAACTGATCTCGATGACTTTTGTTACGCTCATGACGGTTCCTCCATAATTGTTGCAGGCGCACGCGGCAAAACCTGCCGGCCTGCGCAGGCAGTGTAGCTCAGGCGTTTGTGCAGGATTTATGCGCTTGCAGCAACGGTGGGCGGCGCCGGCCCGCGCGGCAGCCAGCGCAACCAGATCAACCAGAACACCAGCGCATCGAGAACGATCAGCGCCTGCCACAGATACAGATGGAACCAGTCGAACCAGACCCGGTTCCACTGCAGCAGATAGAACAGGCTGATGATGCGCACGAGGTTCAGCGCCTGGATCGCGAGGAAACCGATGCCGATGCCGACGACTTGTGCTTCCACGGCGCCGGAAACGCCAGCATCGCGGAAACCAGAATCAGCACCGCTTCGACGCCGTTGCAGCCGGCGACGATCCGAAATGCCGGCGCCGGTGCTCGCGCTCGCGGATGATCTTGCCGTGCGCGACGACGTTGTGATCGAACAGCCGCATGATCCACACGCTGACTTGGCGATCGCCGCGGTGAACGGCAGGATCACATGGCTCTGCACCGGCTGCAGCAGCTCCAGCGTGAACAACACGAGCAGGCTGACGAGAAAAACGAGGATAAAACGAACATCGGCACGAGCCGAATCAGGGACGAGCGATTATCGCGGAATGCGCTTGCAGGTCGTATCGATTCGATAGCGCGAACTCCGCCATGCGCCTGCGCGTCGATCTCGACCCGACGTTCGCTCTGCTAGCATTCGCGCATGAATCCCGCGCCCAACCTGTTTTTCATCGGCCCGATGGGCGCCGGCAAAACCACGGTCGGCCGCCACGTCGCCGAGCTGCTCGGCCTGCCGTTCCACGATCTCGATCACGAGATCGAGGCGCACAGCGGCGCCGCGATCGCGCTGATCTTCGATCTCGAAGGCGAAGCGGGTTTCCGCAAGCGCGAAAGCGACGATGCTCGACGAATTCGCCGCGGCGCGCGGCATCGTGCTGTCGACCGGCGGCGGCGCGGTGCTGGCGGCGGCAAACCGGCGCGCCTGCGCGAACGCGGCTTCGTCGTCTATCTGGAAACGACGCTCGAACGAGCAGCTCGCAGCGCCTCGCGCGCGACCGCAAGCGGCCGCTGCTCGCCGCGCCGGACCGGCGCGAGCGCCTGCTCGCAGCTCGCCGCCGAGCGCGATCCGCTGTATCGCGAAATCGCCGACCTGCGTCATCGGCTCGGCGCACGCGGCAGCAGCGCGCGCAGGCCGCGCGGCGCCTGCTCGACGAACTGCGCAAAGCGCTGGCAGCGCGGCACCGCACCGGGCAGGCGGCATGAGCAGAGCCGTGCGACGATCGCCGTCGAACTCGGCGCGCGCAGCTATCCGATCTGGATCGGCGCGGGCCTGCTCGACGACGGCGCGCGCGTTGGCGCGACGCGCTTCGCCGGCCGCCACGTGCTGATCGTCAGCGACGAGCATCGTCGCGCCGCTGTATCTCGATCGCGTGAGCGCCGCGCTCGCGCGCAGCGACAATCGATTCAGCGTTTCCATCTTGATCCTGCGCCGCCGGCGAGGCGCACAAGACGCTCGACTCCGCTGCGCGCGTTTTCGACGCGCTGGCCGAGACTCAAGGCGAGTCGCGACGCCACGATCATCGCGCTCGGCGGCGGCGTGATCGGCGATCTTGCCGGTTTCGCCGCGGCCTGCTGGATGCGCGGCATCGCCTTCGTGCAGATGCCGACGACCCTGCTCGCGATGGTCGACTCGTCGGTCGGCGGCAAGACCGCCGTCGATCTGCCGCAGGGCAAGAATCTCGTCGGCGCGTTCCATCAGCCGCGCGCGGTCATCGTCGACACGGCGACGCTGGCGACGCTGCCCGCGCGCGAACTGCGCGCCGGCTTCGCCGAAGTCGATCAAGTACGGCGCGATCGGCGATGCGGATTTTTCGCCTGGCTCGAACAGAACGCCGATGCGCTGCTCGCGCGCGATGCGCAACGCTCTGCCGAAGCGATCGCGCATTGCTGCGACACAAAGGCCGGCATCGTCGCGCGCGACGAAACCGAACAGCGGCGAACGCGCGCTGCTCAATTTCGGCCACACGTTCGGCCACGCGCTCGAAACCGCGTGCGGCTACGGCAAGCTGCTGCACGGCGAAGCGATCGCCATCGGCATGGTGCTGCGCCGCGCGCCTGTCGGCGCATCTCGGTCGCGCGCCGGACGACGATACGCGAGCGCCTGACGCGCATTGCTGGAGCGGTTCGGTCTGCCGACGACGATTCCCGCCGGCATCGACGCCGGATCGGCTGCTCGGCCTGATGCGGCTGGACAAGAAAAACGTGAGCGGCCGTCTGCGCCTGATCCTGTGGCGCGGCGTCGGGCCAGGCGGAAATCGTCGCCGATGTCGACGAAGTCGAGGCCATTCGCGCGGTGTTTGACGGCGGCGGTCAGAACTGGGATTTCACGCCGTCGTCAGTCTCACGCTAAAATCGCCGGCATGCGCCTTTTCATGCAAACCAAACCCGCTTCGCGCCGAAGCGCCGCGCTACTACCAGATCGTGCTGCAGCAGGATCTGCTCGGCGGCTGGACGCTGACGCGCGAATGGGGCCAGCAGGGCGGGCGCGTGAGCCTCAAGCGCGAAGTGTTTCTCGAACGCGACGATGCGCTCGCCGCGTTCGAGCACGCGCGCGACGCGCAGCTCAAGCGTGGCTTCCACGTGATGTTCAGCCAGGGCACGGATTCGCCCTACTGACCTAACAGACCGAAATTCAGCCGTGCGACGCGGGTCGGGCTGCAATCAGAGTATACAAATGCACAACGATCGTTTTCTGCGCGCACTGCGGCGCGAGCCCGTCGACTGCACGCCGGTCTGGATCATGCGCCAGGCCGGCCGCTATCTGCCCGAATATCGCGCCACGCGCGCACGCGCCGGCAGTTTCGTCAATCTGTGCAAGACGCCCGAGCTCGCCTGCGAAGTCACCCTGCAGCCGCTCGCACGTTTCCCGCTCGACGCGGCGATCCTGTTCTCGGACATCCTGACCATTCCCGACGCGATGGGCCTGGGCCTGTCGGTCGAAGAAGGCGAAGGCCCGCGCCTCGCACATCCGCTGCGCACGCGCGCCGACATCGACAAGCTCGGCGTGCCCGATCCCGAAACCGGACTTGCGCTACGTGATGGACGCCGTGCGCCTGATCCGCCGCGAGCTCGCCGGCAAGGTGCCGCTGATCGGTTTCGCCGGCAGCCCATGGACGCTGGCCTGCTACATGATCGAGGGCGAAGGCTCGGCGAGCTTCGCGCGGCGCCAAGGCGCTCGCCTGGGACGATCCGGCGACGATGCACCGCCTGCTCGACATCGTCGCGCGTTCGGTCGCGCGTTATCTCGCCGCGCAGGCCGCTGCCGGCGCACAGGCGCTGATGGTGTTCGATACCTGGGGCGGCCTGCTCGCACCGGACATGTTCCGCGAATTCAGCCTGCGCTATCTCGCGCAAATTGCGCAGGTGCTGCGAGGACGATCACGGTCGCGCGCGAGGTGCCGCTGATCCTGTTCAGCAAGGGCGCCAACTCGCATCTCGAAGCGCTCGCCGACACCGGCTGCGCCGCGCTCGGCCTCGACTGGACGATCGCGCTCGGCGACGCGCGCGCGCGCGTCGGCGACCGCGTCGCCCTGCAAGGCAATCTCGATCCAGCCGTGCTGCATGCGCATCCCGATGCGATCCGCGACGAGGTGCGGCAAGGCGCTGGCGAGTTTCGGCGCGCATCCCGGTCACGTGTTCAATCTCGGCCATGGCATCACGCCCGAGGTGAATCCCGAGCATCTCGCGCGTGCTGATCGACGCGGTGCACGCGCAGAGCTCTCGACCGGTTTAACAGTAGGTGGGCGACGCCCGCAACTCAGCTCTGCGGTTCGCGTCTGCCAGCGCCGCCGGCAGGCTGCTTGCCTGATCGCCAATTGTCCGTGGTCGATGGTTCTGCTAAGTTTTCACCGCCGCAAGAAAACCAAGCACTCGGAGATTCGGTATGCGACTTATGCTCCCGTCCATCGTCGCCTTGCTCGGTTGCGCCTGCACGGCGCACGCATCGCCCGAGCCGATCCGGTTCAGCATCGGTTGGCAGATATCGTTGAATACCGCAGGGCGTATCGAACGCATGAGCGCGATCAACAACGCGCGCGTCGATCGCGTGCCGCAGATCCGCGCACGCCTGGAACAGGCGATCCAAGAATGGCAATTCGTTCCCGGGTCCGTCGACGGCAAGCCGTCAGCGACCGAAACCGGGCTGTATATACACGCATCGCTCATGCCGCCGGACAGCAGCGGCAATGTCGCCATCCGTATCGATCATGCCGGCGTTGGCGGATCGTTTCTGCATATGGTCGCGCCGAAGTATCCGCGATCGGCGGTGTCCGCGCGCGAGACCGGCGAAGTGGTGGTCCGCGTCGCCTATGATGCCGACGGCAAGGTCACCTCTGCTGTGCTCGACAAGGACGCGCCGCCAGCCAACGCTGCGCTGGTTGCGGCGAGCCTGAAGGCTGCGCGAACGTTCACATTCCGCCCGGAAGTCGTGGGTGGACACGCGCTCGCGGGCGTGGCGGTCACGCCATTTTGTTATCGGCTTGAAGTTCCCGGCCTGAGCCACGTCGAAGGCAAATGCGACTGGACGCCGCCCGGCAAAAGCGAAACCATCAACGAAGGCGAGGCCATGGCGGTCAACCCTGCCGCAAGTCTGGTTACTGACGTGGCCGGCAGCATGCTGTAACCGCACCTACCTCGCTCGTGCCAGCGCCGCAGCGAGCATTTTCCCCGTGAGCGGTTTGCGCAAGAATGCATCCATGCCGGCGTCGAGGCACAGCGCTTCTTCGTTGCCGGCGGAACGCGCGCTGATGCCGAGCAGGCACAGACGCGTCATCGAGCCTGTCTTTTCGCCAGCGCGGATCAGGCGCGCAAGCGCGAGGCCGTCGACGCCGGGCAGATCGAGATCGAGCAAGGCAGCGTCGAAAATTTCGATCTCGATTTCGGCGAGCGCGGCCAGGCCCTGCGCGACGTGGCGCACGCGATGCCCGAGCGCTTCGAGCAGTCCCACGATCACCCTCGCGACCGTGGCATCGTCTTCTACGAGAAGGATGTGCAGTACAGCAGTCGCACTCGCGGCGCGGACTTCGACGGCGGTTTCGTGTGCAGCCGCTGGCGAAGCATCTTGCGCACCGGAGATCTCCGTCAGCGGCAAGCTCACGACGAAGCGGCTGCCCACGCCGACCTTGCTGTCGAGCGCGATCTCGCCGCTCATGCGCGCGACAAGTTCGCGGCAGATCGCCAGGCCCAGACCGCTGCCGCCGTGGCGCTGTTGCGTCCCCTGCGCCTGCTCGAAGCGCTGGAACAGATGCGCGCGCGTGGACTCGCCGATGCCCGGGCCGGTATCGCGCACGCTGAACTGCACCGCGCCGTTGGAACCACGCACGAGTTCGATGCCGACGCTGCCGCGCTCGGTAAATTTGATCGCGTTGTTTACCAGGTTCAGAAAAATCTGTTTGATGCGCAGCGCATCGCCGCGCACATGTTGCGGCGCATCCGTTGCGATGGCGCAGGTAAACGCCAGACCCTTGCCTTGCGCGAGCGTCTGCTCCAGCGCGGCGATCTCGCCGACCAGTGCGTGCAGGTCCAGCGGCGCGTCTTCGAGTTCGAGCTTGCCCGCCTCGATACGCGCCATATCGAGCGAGTCGTTGATCAGACGCAGCATCATGGCGCCGGAACTGGCGATCGCTTCGGCATAACCGCGCTGTTGCGCATCGAGCGGCGTGCGCAGCAACAGCTCGGTCATGCCGAGTACGCCGGTCATCGGCGTGCGGATTTCATGACCCATCGTGGCGAGAAAGCTGGTCTTGGCGCTGCTTGCCTGTTCGGCAAACTCGCGCTGCTGCTCGGCGAGGGCAAACGCATGCCGGCGTTCGACGCGCAGGCGATAGGCGCGCAGCGCCAACCAGACAGCGCCCAGCACGATCAGCGCGTACAGCGCATACGCCCAGCGCGTCGCCCACGGTGGCGCGGCCTGCTCCAGCACCAGCGGCGCTATCTCCTGCCAGACGCCGCTGGAGTTGCTGGCACGCAGCTTGAGCAGATGGCGTCCGGCCGGCAGCTGCGAAAACTCGCGTTCGGCACGGTTGCCGGTGTCGACCCAACCGGTATCGAAGCCTTTGAGCTGCCATTGATAGCGATTGCTGCCAGGGTTTGCATACGACAGCGCGCGTGCACGAAAACGGATATCGCGATCGCCCCAGCGCACCTCGATCGGTGCCGGCGCGCGCACTGATTCGGGACGCCTCGATTCGTCGGCCGCGGCGGCCGGAGAAAGAGCCAGCTCGATGTCGCTATCTCCGCGACGCACGCTCGCAGTATCCAGCACGACTCTGGGTGCCAATGTATTTTCGACGATGCGCGCCGGCACGAATCCGACGATGCCGCCAAGGGTCGCGGCGAACATCGTTCCATCCATGCGCTGCACCAGCGGAGCATCGATGATTTCGACGTTCGGCAGTCCGTCTTCGACCGTGAAGCGACGCACTTTGCGCGCCTTCCAGTCGTAGCGCCACAGGCCGCGTGCGCCGCTGACCCATACATGGCCATCGGCATCGACCTGCATGCCGGTGAACGTCGCACTCGACCAGCCATCGGCCGCAGCGTAATGGCCGATGCGCGCAAGACCGTCCGCCGCCGCGCGAAATTGCTCCAGCGCATCGTCCTCGAGCAGCCACAGGGTCGTATCCGGCGCGAAGGCGAACGCGGTCAGCATGCGCGCGGGCGTACCGGGCACGGCGGCGAAGCGCCGGGCAGTCTCGTCGTAGCGATCCAGACCGGCGCTGCTCGCGATCAGCAGCTGGCCCCTTGCATCGAATGCGATCTGGTTGATATCGACGCTGCGCAAGCCGGCACCGCCGGCTTCGAAGCGCGTGATGCGATGACTGCCGGGATCGACGCGATGCAGTGCGCGCCCGGTGGATACGGCCCACATCTGGCCGGACCCGCCTTCGGCGAATGCGCTGATGCCGCCGGCGGTCAGCGCGTCGCTGCGGCTCGCATCGACCGGCAGGTCCTCGAACGTCCCGGCGTCGAGCCGGTAGATACGCACCCCGGCCGCGTGGCCGACCCAGAGCAGTCCATCGCGGTCGAGCGCGACCGCAAGGAGCGCCTTCGATGCAGGAGGCGGCAGGCGTCCGGCATAATGTTCCACACGTCCGCTGGCCGGATCGATGCGCTCGATGCCGCCTTCGGTATTCACCGCCCAGACGCCGCCGCGCGAATCGATGGCGAGGCCCTGCGCGCGGTTCACGCTCAAGCTGGCCGGGTCGCCGGCATCGTGACGATAGACGGAAAAATTGCGCCAGGTCGCCGCTAACTGCATCACGCCGCCGTCATCGGTCGCGATCCACATATTGCCCTCATGGTCGCGCAGCAGATCGGGAATGAAATTGCCACTCAGCGCACCGCTCAGATATGCGCTTGCCAGGTAGCCGTCTATACGTCCGTCTCTGCCGCGCCGGTTCAGTCCGTGCTGGGTGCCAAGCCACAACTCGCCCTCATCGTCGAAGGCCATCGAGAAAACGGCCTTGTGGGTCAACTCGGAACTTGCGACGAGACTGGCCTTGAGTTGTTCGTCGACGCGCACCAAGCCGCGATTGGTGGCCGCGAGTACGCCGCCCGCGTCATCGTCGAGCAGTTTTCTGACATTCAGACGCCCCTTGTCACTGCGCAGCGCGCTGAAATCCGCGTGCTCGTAGATTTCCGCAGCCGACGCGCCATCGATCCGCCGTCGATCCAGCCCATAGTCGCTGCCGAGCCAAAGGCGGCCGCTGCGGTCGCTGAGCAGGGCCATGATCTTGTTCGACGACAGACTATCGCTGCTCGCGGGATCGCGCTGTGCGTGGGTGAATCTTTTGCTGCCCGGCACGAGCCGATCCAGTCCACTGCCGCCGGTGCCGACGAGCAGCGCGCCCTGTGCGTCCTCGCCGAGAACCCAGACATCGTCCGGAGCGAGGCTGCCGCTATCGTCATCGCGGTGGCGGAAATGCACAAACGTGCGACGACCGCTATCGAGCATATCCAGGCCGGCCGACTCGAGACCGCACCAGATGCGGTCCTGGTTGTCGATGAACAACGTGGTGACATCGTTGCCGGCGATCGAGCCCGGATCGTCCGGGTCGTGGCGGTAGATGCGGAAGCCCACTCCGTCGTAGCGCGCCAGGCCGTCCACCGTGGCAATCCAGATAAATCCGGCGCGATCCTCGGCCAGCTGGTGCGCCGAACTTGACGGCAGCCCCTCGGCGACGCCGAATTTGCGGAACACGGGCGTCTTGTGCAGGCCATTGTCGGACACGGCCGCAGGCGGCGCGGGCAAAACGACGGCGGGCGGCGGCGGCTCGACCGCGTGCGCAAAATCGACGCTTCCGGGCAGACCACAGCCCGGCACCGCGTAACACAAAACGGCTGCCAGCAACTGCGCAACGATGACCCCTCTCGTTCGCATCGATCCCCCGATGTCCATTGCCGCGGTTCGCATCGTAAACTCGCCGGCATGCCCAATGTCAATCGCCCGCTGCGTTTGCTCGCTCTGGCCATACTCGCGCTGGCCATCGCCGCCTTGCTGTGGGTGCTGTTCGGCGCACTGCGCAGCGCGGTGGCTTTATGGCGGGAACTGCGCAGCCTGCCAGCGTGGGCGCAGTACGCGGCCGGCGCGTTGCTGTTATTCGCGCTCGCGGCAAGCGTGTGGCTGGCGTGGCGCTGGCTGCATCCGCGCCGACGCGCGCCGACGCCGGTCCAGGTGCCGCGCCGCAGCGATGTCGATGCGCGCCTCGATGCGCTCGCGCAACAGCGCGTCGATACGGCGCAGTTGCAAGCCGAGCTCGCGGAACTCGATCGTCGCGCGCGCAGCGCCGAGCTGTACGTCGCCGTCTTCGGCGAGATCAGCGCGGGCAAGTCGAGTCTGATCCGCGCGCTCGGGCCCGGCGTCGCGCCGGCAGCGGATGTACTCGGCGGCACAACGCGCGCGGTCGCGCACTACCAGGCACAGCTCGCCAATGGCCGCGAATTGACTCTTGTCGATGTGCCCGGCACGCACGAAGTGGCCGGCGCCGTGCGCGAACAGATGGCGCGCGACGAGGCCTTGCGCGCGCATGTCGTGCTCTACGTCTGCGCCGGCGACCTCACGCGCGATCAGGACGCGGAATTGCATTGGCTGCGCGGCTTCGGCAAACCGCTCGTACTCGTGCTCAACAAGGTCGATCAATTGCGCGACGGCGAACGCGACGCATTGCAGGCCGCGCTGCGCGAACGCTATCGCGACGTCAGACCGATGCGCAAATCGTGGTCAGCGCCGGCGGCTTGGAAACCGTGGAACGCCGATTTGCCGATGGCCGCAGCGAGCGCGTCACGCGCGAGCGTGCGCCGGACATCCAGGTTCTGAGCGCTCTGCTCGATCGCTACGCGGCCAGCGGCGCGATCGCCTTCGAGCCCGCGCGCGAAGCCGCTGTGCTCGCATCGGTCAACACGCGCGCCGACGTGCTCGCCGCGCGAAATGCGCGGACGCGAAGCGAATGCAATTGTGGACAAGTATACGCGGCGCGCGGTGATCGGCGCGCTCGCCGCGGTGATGCCGGGCAGCGATCTGGTGATCCAGGCCGTGCTCGCCGGCGGCCTGATCCGCGCGCTGGCGAAGCTCTACGAGGTGCCGCTGCGCGATATCGATATCGACGCGTTTCTCGGGCAGGTGAAACTCACCGTGCGCACGAGTGCCTCGCTCGTGCTGGCGATCGCCGGCAATGCGGCCAAGGCGTTTCCCGGACTCGGCACGCTGACCGGCGGGGCGATGCACGCAATCGCCTACGGCCTGATTTTCGACAGCCTCGGCCATGCGGTGGCGACGACCTTGCGCGACTTGCACTCGCTCGACAAGGACGCGGCGAACAACGCACTGGCAAAACTGCTGGCGGACACCAGCGCCGAACGCTTGCGCCGCATCGCGCAATTCGCGTTGCGCGGCGAGGCGGACGAGCAGCCACCCAGCGCATGAGAACAACCAACGGGCAATCGCAGCGTTGCCATTGCCGGCGCTTGTCCTTGCCCGGCCTGTTCGCGCATAGTCGGGGCATGCGTACCCTTCGCGCGCGTCGATTCCTGGCAGTCCTGTTACTTCTGCCGACACCGTTCGAGGTGGCGGCAGCGACCCAGGATTTTCGTCTTGGATGCCGTGCATACGCAGATCCTGTTTTGCGTGAGCCACCTGAAGTTCTCGAAGCCGTGCGGCTTGCTGCATGTGAAGAGCGGCTTCGTCCGCTTCGACGACGACGACTGGAGTACGGCGAAAACGGCCGTAGTGATCGACATGGCATCGGTCGACATGGGCGACGCGACGTGGAGCAACAAGCTTCGCTCGCACGAATTTTTTGCCAGCGAGCGCTACCCGACCGCGCATTTCGTTTCCACCCGCGTCGACAAGACCGGTGCGCACAACGGCGTAGTGCACGGCACATTCACGCCTACTAGGCGTGACCCGCCCGCTCGATCTGCAGGTGACCTTCAACCGTGCCGGCGTGGACCCCTATACGTTCAAATACACGGCCGGATTTTCGGCGACGACGAGTCTGAAGCGCAGCGAATTCGGCATGCGCAAATATCTTCCGGATATCGGCAACGATATCGAAATCCGCCTCGAAGTCGAAGGCTTGCGCGATAGCGATGCGCAGGAAAAAACCGAGCACGCCGACGCCCAGCCTGCCGCTGCGGGCAAAAGCGGGCCGACGGAACATTGATATGCAGCTGAAAAGCGACGCGCAGCGCTGGGGCAGCCTGGCGAAATTCTTTCACTGGACGATCGTGTTGCTGATCATTCTGCAGGGCACGGTCGGCCTGATCATGGTCGAGCTGCCGAAAAAGCCGAACATCATCCCGGTGTACACCTTTCACAAGTCCGTCGGCCTGACGATCCTCGCCCTTGCCGTGCTGCGCCTGGTCTGGCGCCTGTTCGATCGCCGCCCGCAGGACCCGCCGCGCATGCCGCGCTGGCAGGTGCTCGGCGCACGCGCCGGACACGCATTGCTTTACCTGCTGCTGTTTCTCGTACCGCTGTCGGGCTGGTGGTTCGACTCGGTAAGCGAGCTGCGGCCGCTTTACTGGTTCGGCCTGATCCACATTCCGTCGCTCGGCGGGCCCGATCCGTCGATTCCCGGGCTCAAGCAAATCGCGCGCGACCGGCACGAGTGGCTGTTCTGGATCCTCGTCGCGGTCGCCGCGGGTCACGCCGCGATGGCCCTGGTTCACCAGTTCATCAACCGCGACGGCATGCTGGCGCGCATGTGGCCTGCGCGGCGCGGGCTTGCATCCGCCGCCAGCGTTGCCATATCCAGCGCAAGTTCCGCAAATCCGGAGAATGTCGATGGCGCAGCAATCGAGAACCTGGTTCAAAGTCCGCCCGCAGCTGGCGCTGGCGCTGGTGCTTCTGCCAGTGGCCGCGACGAACGCGGCGGCGCGTGACTGGCAGGTCGATCCCGCGCAAAGCACGCTCACGTTCAAGGGCACGTATCAGGGCGACGGTTTCGACGGCAAATTCAAGAAATTCGACGCCGCCATCAGCTACGACGAAGCGGATCTGTCCAAGGCGAAATTCGATGTGATGGTCGATGCTGCCAGCGTCGACACGGCAAGCGACGAACGCGACGATTCGCTCAAGGGCGACGATTTCTTCGATTCTAAGAAATTCCCGCAGGCGCATTTTGTCACGACCTCGTTTGCCAAGGGCGCCGATGGCAGCGTCGTCGCGCAGGGCACGCTGACGATCCGCAATCAGAGCAAACCGGTCACGCTGAAGGTGCAATTCGCAGCGCATGGCGACAAGGCCACGCTCGATGTCGACACGACGCTCAAGCGCCACGATTTCGGCCTCGGTGTCAGTGCGGACTGGGCCGATATCGGCGCCGATGTGCCGGTGCACGGACACTTGGCGCTCACCAGCAAATAGGGTAAACGATCCGCTCCTGATCTCACAACGGCCAGCCAATGAGCGCCAACGAGTGGTGGGACAAGCTGCGCGCGCGCTTCGGCGGCGCAGCGCTCGCCAAAGCCGCCAGTCCGTCGGCCGACGCGCATGTCGCGCAGACCAGCGAAGCGCTGCGCGCGCTGCTCGACGATAAAAGTATACCCGAGAGCGTGCGCAGCGAGCTGGCCGAGGACTTCGCCCAGATCGAAACCCTGCTCGACAAGCTGGCGACCGGCGAGCTGCATATCGCCGTGTTCGGCCGCGTCAGCGTCGGCAAATCCGCACTCGGCAATGCGCTGCTCGGCCGCGACGCGTTCGCCACCGGCGTGCTGCACGGCACGACGCGCGCGCGCAACGCGCAGCGCTGGCAGGAAGTCGGCGGCCAGGGCCTGCACCTGATCGACACGCCGGGCATCAACGAGCTGTCCGGCGAGGAACGCGAGCGCCTTGCCTTCGATGTCGCCGCGATCAGCGATCTGGTCATCTTCGTCGTCGACGGCGACATGACGCAGAGCGAACTTGGCGCACTCTCCACATTGTGCAAAACGCAGCGCCCGCTGCTGCTCGCGCTGAACAAGGCCGACCGCTACACCGGGGATGAGCGCGAGCGTCTGCTCGCCCGCCTGCGCGAGCACAGCGCCGGGCTGGTGCGCGCCGAAGACGTGGTCGCCTGCGCCGCGCTGCCCGCCGACAAGCTGGTCGTGCAGGTCGACGCGGACGGACAGGAGACGCAAACCCGCGCGCCACAACCGGCCGACGTCGCGCGCGCTCGATGCGCGCCTGCGCGCGATCGCCGAACGCGAGGGCAAGACGCTGGCCGCGCTCAATGCCGGACTGTTCGCCGGCGATCTGTCCGATCGTGTCGCCGTGCGCGTCGCCGCCGCGCGGCGCGATCTGGCGCAGCGCGTGATCCACAACTACTGCCTGGCCAAGGGCGTGGCCGTTGCGCTCAATCCGATTCCGGTCGCCGACCTGCTCGCCGCCGCCTCGCTCGACGTCGCCCTCGTGCTGCATTTGGGAAAAGTATACGGACAGCCGCTGACCCGCGCCGAGGCCGGCACCCTGATCGCCACGATCTGCGCCCAGCTCGCCGCGCTGATGGGCGCAATCTGGGGCGTGCATCTGGTCGTCCAGCGCGCTCAAGGGCGTCAGTGCGGGCCTGTCCACCGTCGTCACCGCCGGCGCACAGGGTGCGCTCGCCTGGTATGCCACCGAACTCGTCGGCCGCGCCGCCGAGCGCTATCTGCTGCAGGGCAAATCCTGGGGCGAAGGCGGCGCCAAACGCGCGGTCGCCGACATCGTCGCCAGTCTCGACCGCGATTCGATCCTGCGCGAAGCGCGCAGCGCGATCATGGCGCGGCTGCGCGGCAACGCCGCCGCAAACAGCTAGGCCCGCTTCTGCTATTCAGGGCTTGGTAACAGGCACTGTGCTGTACTCCGCGCTGCACCCATCAAAGCGGGGAACGACATGCGTCGCCGTCGATCGCTTTGCTTTGCCGCTGGCGTTCTGTTCGGCGCAGCTTGTGTGTGCACCACGTATGCTGAAGACCGCGCGACTGCGCCTCCCACTGAGCCGGTATCAGCGTCGGCGGCAGACGATTCATCGAACCCGACCACCCCCGTCGACCAGGTCATCGAACCGGAAAGTCCGATTTCCGTCGGCTACCTCAAGCTGATCTGGGCGGACGCCAAAGAGACCGCCGCCGAACCGCTGCACTGGGACGCGGACGACTGGCGGGATTTCGGTCTGGTCGGCGGCGGTCTGCTGGTGACCGGCGCGTTTCTCGACAAACCGATTCGCGATGCCGCGCAGCGCGGCCGCAGCGCCGGATCGGATCGCTTTTTCAACGATATCGAGCGCTTCGGCACCAAGCAATATGGATTACCCGTGCTCGTCGGTTTCTACGCCTATGGCGCACTCGCCGACAACTACGAAGCCAAGACCACCGCGCTCGACGGATTTTCCGCCGATGTCATCAGTGCGCTGGTGACATCGACGATCAAGGGCATCGTCGGCAGGGCGCGCCCCAACACCGGGCTGGGACCGCATCACTTCCGTCCGCTGCAAGGCGATTACTCCTTCCCTTCCGGTCACGCAACCGGCGCGTTCGCGTTCGCCTCGGTCATTGCCGCGCATTACGATTCGCCGTGGATCGACGCGACCGCTTACGGAATCGCCGGCCTGGTCGGCGTGGCGCGTATCCGCCTCGACGCGCACTGGACTTCCGACGTGATCGCCGGTGGCTTGATCGGCGGGCTGATCGGCCACCACCTGGTCGAATTCAATCGCGAGTTGCGCGCGAACGGCAGCACCATGGCGCCGACCCTGGGCAGCGACGGCAACGAACTGACTCTGAGCTGGCAGTTCTAGCCTGCCACGTTCATCCGGCGAGGAATGTGCGCACGCCGTCCGCGTCGAACGGCCAGTCGAGTTCACGCGCGGACTCGTCCTTGCGCAGCACCGGCACGCGTTCGCCGTAGCGCGCTTCCAGCGTTTCGTCGCCATCGATGAAGACGCTGTCGAAGTCCGGCGCGCGCGTCTGCGCGAGCACGTCGAGCGCGAGATCGCACAGATGGCAATTGTCGCGCTGGTACAGGATCAGAGGCATCGGCGATTCGCTGTTCGACAAGGAGCGGTGGATTCCGGCGCGGCGTAGAATAGCGCGCCTGTCACCCCGCATTCGATCAATATGGCCGTCAGCGTTTTCGATCTGTTCAAAATCGGCATCGGCCCGTCGTCGTCGCACACGGTCGGGCCGATGCGCGCGGCGGCGCGCTTCGCCACGCGCTGGCTCGATGAAGACTCGGCTGCTCGCGCGCGTCGCGCGCGTGCGCGGCGAATTGTTCGGCTCGCTCGCGCACACCGGGCGCGGCCACGGCACCGACAAGGCCGTGCTGTGCGGCTTCGAAGGCGAGTGGCCGGACAAGATCGATCCGGACACGATTCCGGCGCAGCTCGAACGCATCCGCGCCGAGAAGAAATTGCACCTGCTCGGCAAGCACGAGATCGCGTTCGACGAGAAAACCGACCTCGTGTTCAACAAGCGCCAGAAGCTGCCGTACCACTCCAACGGCATGCGCTTCACCGCATTCGACGCGAGCGGCGAGGTGCTGGCGACGCGCGACTATTATTCGGTCGGCGGCGGCTTCGTGGTCAATCACGACGAAGCGGCCGAGGACAAGATCGTGCCGGACACGACGCCACTGCCGTATCCGTTCCATAGCGGCGACGAATTGCTGGCAGCTGTGCGACGAACGCCGGCAAGACGCATCGCCGAGGTCATGCTGGAAAACGAAAAGGTCTGGCGCAGCGAAGCCGAAATCCGCACGGGTCTGCTGACCATCTGGAAGGCGATGCAGGACTGCGTCGCGCGCGGCATGCGCGCAACCGGCGTGCTGCCCGGCGGCCTGAAGGTGCAGCGGCGCGCGCCGAGCATGGCCGCGGAATTGCGCGACCGGCCCGAAGCCAGCTTGCGCGATCCGCTGACCATTCTGGACTGGGTCAATCTCTACGCGCTCGCGGTCAACGAGGAGAACGCCGCCGGCGGCCGCGTCGTCACCGCGCCGACCAACGGCGCGGCGGGCATCATCCCGGCGGTGCTGCACTACTACGATCGCTTCGTGCCCGGCGCGAACGAGGAGGGCGTGTTGAATTTCCTGCTCACCGCCGCGGCGATCGGCATTCTGTACAAGGAAAACGCCTCGATCTCGGGCGCCGAAGTCGGCTGCCAGGGCGAAGTCGGCGTGGCCTGTTCGATGGCCGCGGGCGGCCTTGCCGCCGCGCTCGGCGGCAGCATCTACCAGGTCGAGAACGCCGCCGAGATCGGCATGGAACACAACCTCGGCCTGACCTGCGATCCGATCGGCGGCCTGGTGCAGATTCCGTGCATCGAGCGCAATGCGATGGGCTCGGTCAAGGCGATCAACGCCCAGCGCATGGCGATGCGCGGCGACGGCAAGCATCGCGTGTCGCTCGACAAGGTGATCAAGACCATGCGCGACACCGGCCGCGACATGCAGGACAAGTACAAGGAAACATCGCGCGGCGGTCTGGCGGTGAACGTGATCGAATGCTGAGGCGTTTGTGCTTTTTTATACTTTTTTTTTGCGCCAGCGGCTTTGTGCAGGCCAAGCATATCTATCAATACACCGACGCGCAGGGCGTGGTGCATTTCACCGATCAGAAGCCGTCCGACGGCACGGCCGGGGTCAAGTCCGCGCTCGTGCGCACCAATGCGCAGCCGTTGCTGCGCTCGCGTGAGGAAGGTGCCGACGACGACCGCACGGTCGTCTTCACCAACGCCAGCGGCGGCCCGATCACGCTGCAGCTCAGCCTCGTCGACGCGACCAATGTGCGCAGCGAGCCGCCATTGCCCGCCATGGTGGTGCTGCCGGGGTTGAGCGAGACGCGCGCGCTGCATATCGTCGCGACGAATCCAGCCGCGGGCTTCCGCTACCGCTACAAGTATACTTATTTGCCGGGCGACTATCGCGCCCAGCCCGATGGCACGCCCTACCAGCTGCCGTTCGCCGCGGATAGTCAATATCGCATCAATCAGGGGTTCAACGGCGAATTCAGTCACCGCGAACCGCAGAGCCAGTACGCCGTCGATATCGGCATGCCCGAAGGCACGCCGGTGCTCGCGGCGCGCGACGGCGTGGTCATGACGGTGGAAAACGATTACTACGGCAACGGCCTGGACATGGCCAAGTATGGCGACCGCGCCAACAACATCCGCATCGTGCATGCAGACGGCACCATGGCCGTATACGCCCACCTCGAGCTGGAAAGCGCGCGCGTGCAGGTCGGCGAGCATGTGCATGCGGGACAGACACTGGCGTTGTCCGGCGACACCGGCTACACCACCGGACCGCACCTGCATTTCTGCATCCAGCGCAATGCCAATATGGAATTGATTTCCGTGCCGTTTGAGTTCACCGGAGCGGGCGGTGATTTTACTCCGACCCAGGGCATGATGGTCGGCGCACCCTGACCCACGTTCTTCTCGCGCAAACAAAAAAGGCCGCCCGCAGGCGGCCTTTTCCCTGTTGCTGATTGCCGATCAGGCTGTGCGTCTGCGCACGGCGATCAAACCGCCGGCCACCAGCGTCGCGATCAGCGCCCACAACCCCCACGCACTCAGGGCCGGAGCTGCGACTGGCGCAGCAGTCAGCGTCACATTGTCGATGCCGAGGTACAGATTGGAGTCATCATCATTCTCGGCAAATCGAAGACGCAGCGTCTGACCGCCATACTGGCTGCCGATCAAATAGCTAATATGCTGATAAGCGGAATTCGTAGTGGGGTCGTCAACCTTGGTGACATAGATATTGGCGAGTACCCCCGCGCCGGTGTCGAACTCTGCCGCCGAGGGATTCATCAGATCGATCCGAAAACCCTGGATCCCCGAACCCAAATTGATATTGTCCAGCGTGCCGGGATCGGACAGCGGATCCGACGACTGGTAGAACATATCGAAACCGAGCGCTGCGCCGCCTGCCGGAACCACAAAGTCCTGATACAGCACGGACGACATCGGGAACGTCTGATCCGTCATCGCAGCGAAATTGCCCGAGGATGGCGCAGGCACAGTTGTAGCAGTTAGAGGACTCGATGTACCCGTTTGCGCGTACCAGCTACCGGCCGAACCGGGTTGGTCGACTACGGTCCAGCCGGTAAACGTGCTGGTACCCGCGCCGCCGTTCTGTTCGAAGCTGCCGTTGACGATCAAGGGCGTTGCCGCGACAGCGTTCGCCGACATCATCAGCGCGAGCAGAAAAGAAGGTGCGAGCAGTGTGCGCCTGATCTGAATTCTCATTTCGATCCCTGGTATGAATTGGCTGGTGCGGCCCGCATTTTTCCGGATGGCGCGATGACGTGTCAATCGATTATTCGCCACGTTGCGCGTTTCTCTTTCTTGAACCCCCTATAATCGCGCGCCGCCGAAGTCCAAGTGCGACACCCATCACGATGCGCCGCCGATACACACGATGAATCATCACGAAGAAACCCTGCGCCGGCGCACGTTCGCCATCATCTCGCATCCCGACGCGGGCAAGACCACGCTGACGGAAAAGCTGCTGCTGTTCGGCGGCGCGATCCAGATGGCCGGCAGCGTGAAGTCGCGCAAGGCGACGCAGGCACGCGACCAGCGACTGGATGGCGCTGGAAAAGGAACGCGGCATTTCGGTCACCTCGTCGGTGATGCAGTTCCCCTACGAAGGCCGCGTCGATCAATCTGCTCGATACGCCGGGCCATGCGGACTTTTCCGAGGACACTTATCGCGTGCTGACCGCGGTCGACTCGGCGCTGATGGTGATCGACTGCGCCAAGGGCGTCGAGGAACGCACGATCAAGCTGATGGACGTGTGCCGCCTGCGCGACACGCCGATCATGACTTACATCAACAAGCTCGATCGCGAAGGCCGGCCGCCGATCGAGTTGCTCGACGAAGTGGAATCGGTACTGAAAATCCAGTGCGCGCCGATCACCTGGCCAATCGGCATGGGTTCGCGCCTGAAGGGTGTATATCACCTGCTGAGCGGCGAAGTGCACGTGTTCGAGCCCGGCCGCAATTTCACGCGCCAGGACTCGACCATCTACGCCTCGCTCGACGATCCGGCACTGCAATCGCGAATCGGCGCAGACATGTTGCGCGAATTGCGCGACGAACTCGAACTCGTTGAAGGCGCCTCGCATCCGTTCGATATCGATGCTTATCTCGCCGGCAAACAGACGCCGGTATTCTTCGGTTCGGCAGTCAACAATTTCGGCGTGCAGTTGCTGCTGGATTTCTTCGTCGAGCATGCGCCCGCGCCGCAGTCGCATGCGACGACCACGCGCACGATCAATGCCGATGAGGACAAGCTCACCGGCTTCGTGTTCAAGATCCAGGCGAACATGGACCCGCATGCATCGCGACCGCGTCGCCTTCATGCGCATCTGCTCGGGCACGTTCGAGGCCGGCATGAAGGCGTTCCATGTGCGCAGCGCCAAGGAAATGAAACTCGCCAACGCGCTGACCTTCATGGCCAGCGACCGCGATATCGTCGAGAAAGCATATCCGGGCGATGTGATCGGCATCCACAACCACGGCACGATTTCGATCGGCGATGCGTTCAGCGAAGGCGAGGCCCTGAGCTTCACCGGCATCCCCAACTTCGCGCCCGAATTGTTCCGCCGCGCGCGCCTGCGCGATCCACTCAAGATGAAAGCGCTGCAAAAGGGTTTGGCTCAGTTATCCGAGGAAGGCGCGACACAGTTTTTCCGCCCGCTGATGTCGAACGACCTGATTCTCGGCGCGGTCGGCGTGCTGCAGTTCGACGTGGTCGCCTATCGGCTCAAGGACGAATATAGCGTCGATTGCGCGTTCGAGAACGTCGGCGTCGTCACTGCGCGCTGGATCCGCTGCGCCAATACGAAGAAGCTCGAGGAATTCCGCGAGAAAGCGGCGGCGCATCTGGCCATCGATGCCGCGGGTGAACTGGTCTATATCGCGCCGTCGCGCGTCAACCTGCAGCTGACCGAAGAACGCTGGCCCGGCATCACCTTCGCAGCCACGCGCGAACATGCGAGCGCGGTGGAATTGTAGCGATTCGATTCACCGAACCCGCCTTCCCCCGTCATTCCCGCAAAGGCGGAAATCCAGCGTTTGATCCTGCTGCTTAAAAAAAGAAAGAACTGGATTCCCGCCTTCGCGGGAATGACGAGCAGGAGCGGGCGCCTAAACCGCACCCCAGCGCAGGGCCGCTTATCCCGCAATATATTTCTGCAGCTGTTCGAGTTGTTCGGCCTGATCGTCGATAACGGCCTTGACCAGATCGCCGATCGACAGTATGCCCACGACCTTGCCGCCGTCGACGACCGGCAGATGGCGGATGTGTTTGTCGGTCATCAAGCGCATGCAGCGATGCACGGTGTCGCCCGGGCTCACGCTCAATACTTGCGAGGTCATGATTTCGCGCACCGGCGTTTCCGCGGAAGAGCGTCCCTTCAGAATGACCTTGCGCGCATAGTCGCGCTCGGAAACGATCCCCAGCAGTTCGCCGTCCTTCATCACCAGCAGAGCGCCGACGAATCGGTCGGCCATCATCTGGATTGCGGCGAGCACCGGTTGCTCCGGACGGATGGAGAAGATCTCCGTCTTGCCCTCGAGCAGATTTCTGACGATATGCATGGCGCCCTCCTTCATTCCGGCGCTTGCTGCCCGCATCGGCTGGTGCGCCGGGCGCTAGTCTACTGCGGATGATTGCGCCGGGCGTGCGCCGTTTTCAAGTTTTTCCTGCGCGCGCGCCGGACGCAGTTCGTCGATCAGATACAGCGGCCGCTGCTTGACTTCCATATACAGGCGTCCGAGATATTCGCCGATCATGCCCAGCGCCATCAGCTGCACGCCGCCGAGCGCGAGAATCACCACCATCAGAGTCGGATAGCCGCGCACCGAATCGCCGAAAAACAACGCCTTGCCGAAAACCCAGGCGGCGGAGAGAAAGGCCAGCAGTGCGGTCGACAGGCCGACATAGGTTGCCAGTTTGAGCGGCGCGCCGGAAAAGGACGTGATGCCCTCAAGCGCGAAATTCCACAGGCGCCAGAAGTTGAACTTGCTCGCGCCGGCGAAGCGCGGATCGCGATCGTAGACCACCGCAATCTGCTTGTAGCCAACCCAGGCGAACAGACCTTTCATGAAACGCTGGCGTTCGCGCAGGCGTCTGAGCGCATCCAGCGCGCGCCGGCTCATCAGACGAAAATCGCCGGTATCGCGCGGTACGGGTGTGGCGCTCAGGCGCTCCATCACGCGATAGAACGCCGCCGCGGTAAATTTCTTCAAGCGTGATTCGCCGGCGCGCGCGGAGCGTGTTCCGTAAACCACGTCGTAGCCTTCGCGCCAGTGCTGCACGAATGCCGGAATCAGTTCGGGTGGATCCTGCAGATCGGCGTCGATCACGACGACGGCGTCGGCATCGACCTGATCCAGGCCCGCGGTCAATGCCAGTTCCTTGCCGAAATTGCGGCTCAGTTTCAGCGTGGCCACGCGTGCGTCGGCCTCGCGCAGAGCGCACATGACGGCGTAGGTGTCGTCGCTGCTGCCATCGTCCACATAGAGCACATCGCCCGGCAGATCGAGCTTGTCGAGCACGGCGGCGAGCCGCGCGTGGAATGCGCGCAGACTTTCGCCTTCGTTGAAGGCGGGCACGACGACGCTGAGTCTAGGCATGATTGCGCAAGCTGAAATCGACAACCCGCATCCTAGCCCAAGGCCATGTCAGTGCGCGAGATACGCCGGCCCGCCCAGCTGTCGCACCTGGCGCTCGATCCAGTCTGCGCGCCGCAACACATAGGCAGACGGGCGATCGGCGCGCAGTCTTCTCGGATTCGGCAAGGTCGCGGCGAGCAACGCCGCCTCATGCGCGCTCAATTGCTGCGCGGACTTGCCGAAGAATTCGCGCGCTGCCGCCTGCGCACCGTAAATGCCGTCGCCGAACTCGGCGATATTCGCGTACACCTCGAGGATGCGCGACTTCGGCCAGGTCAGCTCGAGCAGGACGGTGAAATACGCTTCGAGTCCCTTGCGCACGAAACTGCGTCCGCCCCAGAGAAACAGATTCTTCGCCACCTGCTGCGAAATCGTGCTCGCGCCGCGCAGGCGCGCGCCTTCGTCGGCATCGTCCACCGCGTCCGCGATCGCCTGCACGTCGAAGCCGTGATGCAGCGGGAATTTCTGGTCTTCGCCGGCAACCAGCGCGATCGGCAGTTCGCTGGATATTTTTGCCAAAGGTATAAATTGATACTTCAGCACGAAATCGCGCTGACCCGCGCGCCAGGCGTCGATGCGCCGCTCAAGCATGAATGCCGAAGTCGGCGGCGGCACAAAGCGCAGGACGAGCACGCACAGTCCGGTAAACACGAACCAGGTCAGTGCAAGCCGCAAAAGTATCCGCAGTACTCGACGCCGGAACGGTTGCCGGCGCGATTGGGCGCGTCCTGTCAGCACCCCGACGCGCACCCGGATTTGCCGCGCACGCGCAACTTTGACCAATCCATCGTTCTGCTCCGTGTCTCAGCAGCCTTTATTATGGCTTTTTCATCAGCGATGGCGCGTGCTCGCCGCCACTGCCCGACCTTGACCGGACGCGATTGCAAAATTCGTTGAAAGTGTCTGGAATCGGCCTCGTTATGTGCTCCACAGCACTTAAATATTTGTTAGTTTTCCATAAATCGTGCTACTCTCGTTGTCGAGTCCTGCCTGTGGCGGGGACCGTTTTTCAGTGAACTTGCTTGGCCCGAAACACTCTGACATTTGACCGGATCGAACTGTATCCATATGCGCAAGCTTTTCGCCCTCTTGCTGATCGTGTCGATGCCGGTTGCCGGCTTCGCGCAATCGCTTGCGCCCGCGATTTCGCCTCCGGCGAGCCCGCTGTTCCTCGATCAAATACTCGGCGTACACGGCGCTCCGTTCGCGGCACCGGGTGCGCACGAGGTTCCGCTGTGGAGTACGTCGGACGGCCGTATACTCGCGGCGGTCGCGTTTGACAGCGGCTCTTACCCGACGCTGCCCCAATCACCACGCATTGGCGCTGCAACCGAATGGCGCCTGGTCGATGTAACCAATCTCTTTTCCGGCGGCCTGCTGATGCGCCTCGGCGATAATGCCTTCGGACACGTCGATCTCGCCAGAAGCAGCCTTCTGCCGTTTACGTCTGCGTCCATCGGACTGTGCGGCGGGCCGGAGTCGAGCGCGTATTGCGGGACGCCGCAAACACTCGCGCACAGCGCTTCGTTGCGCGTGGGCGCAACCTGGCTGGCGAATGCGTATCTCGACCTCGACTTGAGCTACGGACTTTCCTGGCTGCGGCATGACAGCAGCAGCCTGCCTCTGGAGCGTCAATCGACCGCCTATGCGACACTGCCGGGCTTGAGCGATACGGCGCTGCCGACCTTGATCATTCCGGGCGCCGAACTGGCCAACGTACAAAATTCTTCGATCAGCGCGCTCGGCAGGCTGCATCTTAGCGGCACCCAGGCCTTCGATCTTGGTGCGAGCTTGAGCCGCATCCAGCTTTCGGTTCCCGGCGCCGCGCCACTTACCAGCCTCAATCAGGCTGCGGTCAGTCTGGGAGTGGAATACGGATCGTTCAGCGGCATGCTTACCGGGCGCATGCTCGGCCCGAGCGAGCCTTATGCTGCCAGTGCGACCAATCCGCGCTGGACCGGTCTTGACGTGGGCATTTCCTGGCGCACGCCATGGCGCGGCATGTTCAGCGTAGGCGCCCAGAATCTGTGGTCGTCCGGCAGCGTGCCGACACTCAGTCCGCCCGCGGCACGCGAAATCGATCCGAACCAGGCACGTGTACCCTACGTTCAATATCATCAGGATCTGTAAGCTGCACGCTGGTTCTGCGGCTTCCCCTCCCGCTGTTTCACCATTGTTTCGATTGTCCGCGAGGCCAGAGGTATTGCGCGCCGCGAAGGCACTCTGACACCCGGTCCCGCCGCAAATAAGGTGGCGCTCGACCAAGTCGCGTGAGCAGATCTGAAAAAGCCCGGTCCGCGCGGGGGCGGCGCGCCAAGGCAACGATTCCACGCCCAGTCGCCGCAGGATTCCCTTGTTAAGGATTTGTTGCTACTATCCGCCTTCGTCAATGCCGCGCCGATGGCGTTTTTGCTTTGGCTTTTTCCAGGGATGGAAAAGACTTGTCCCGAATTTGTACTAACCCTGACGTTGGAGAGAGTAATGAAACTCGACGCGAATAAGCTTACCTCGGCGGTTCGCCTTGCCCTTACCATGGGCGCGGTAGCCTCCGTCGGTGCGGTCGGTTCTGCCTATGCGCAGAGCGCCGATAACACCGATCAAAAAAGCCAGTCCCTCGAAACCATCGTGGTGACCGGTTCGAACATCCGCCGTGTGGATATCGAAACCGCCAATCCGGTTTTGACCATCGACCACGCTGCCATCCAGAAGTCCGGCAAGCTCACGCTTGGCGACTTGGTGCAGGCCCTTCCTTCCATGGCGGGCAATGCCACCAATCCCAACGTCAACAACGGCGGCGGCACGGGCGCATCCACGATCTCGCTGCGCGGCCTTGGCTCGGGCCGCTCGCTGCTGCTGATCAACGGTCACCGTATCCCGACCCAGATGCAGGATCTCAATATCATCCCGGCCTCGGCAGTCGAGCGCATTGAAGTACTGAGCGACGGTTCATCCGCCGTATATGGTTCGGACGCGGTCGCCGGCGTGGTCAACATCATCACGCGCAGCAATTACCAGGGTGCGGAGTTCGGTGCGGACTACGGCATTTCCGATCACGACGACGGCGAGCGCAAGGGCTACCACGCGATGTTCGGCCAGTCGACCGACAAGGGCAGCATCATCCTCGGCGTGAACTACAACAAGAACGACCCGGTGCTCTCGTCCAACCGCGCCTATTCGCACGACGCGCTGTACAAGTACAGCACCGGTTATGTCGTGCATGGCGGATCGAGCCGCACCCCGGACGGCCGCATCAATTTTCCGAAAGGCAATCCGTTGAACGCCCAGTTTGGCTGCAGCAGCGTTACCCGCATTGCGGGCGCGCCCGGCAGCTCGCTTGGCGACTATCGCTGCTACAAAGGCACCGACGCGTTCAACTATCAGGCGGTCGGCAACTACGACGAGACGCCGAGTGAGCGCACTGGCCTGTTCGCGCTGGGCAATTACAAGCTGACCGACAGCATCGAAGCGTTCGCCGAGGTGTTCCATAACAAGACCGTTTCCGCTCAGCAGGTCGCACCGGTCCCGCTCGATACCGGCACGGACGGCATGGTCATCCCCAGCAACCAGTATTACAACCCGTTCGGCATTGAATTCAGTGTGCCCTCGTTCGAATCCTCCAGCGCCGAGCTGCGTACCCGTCTGACCAGCTTGGGCAATCGTCAGACCCATTTCTCGTCCACGCACGACTTGATCAACACCGGTTTCAAAGGCAGCTTTGGCGACTCGAGCTGGACCTGGTACGCCGACTTCAGCTACGGCAAGCTCACCCAGTTGAAGCAGAACAACAATTACATCAACTATTCCAAGATCGCGTCGAATTTCAACTGCACCACGCTCGCCTGCGATCCGATCGACATCTTCAATATCTTCGATCCGAACACGATCAAATTGCTCGACAGTGCGAGTCTGAGCACGACCAGCCATCTGAACTACCAGTACAAGACGGGCGAGGCGGGTGTCAGCGGCTCGTTGTTCAGCCTGCCGGCCGGCGACGTGCAGCTGGCCGCGGGTGTCAATTATCCCAAGCAGTACATAAACAACTCGGTCGATTCTGCGGTCCTTATCAACCCGGCAGACCTAACCTGCTCGGGCCCGCAATCGATCTGCAGCGTCGCCCACCCAGGGCGGCTACAACGTCAAGGAAGCCTACGGCGAGTTGCTGGTTCCGGTGCTCAAGGATCTGCCGTTCGTGCATTCGCTGAATATCGATCTGGGCGATCGCTATTCGAAGTACAACCTGTTCGGCAGCACCAACAACTGGAAGATCGCGATCGAGTACAAGCCGATCGAAGACCTGCTGCTGCGTGGCACGGTGTCCAAGGTGTTCCGCGCGCCGACCGTGACCAACCTGTTCGCCGGTCCGTCGAGCGATTCGCCGACCGCGGTTGACCCGTGCGAACCCGAACTGCGAACCGCCTGCCGGCACCTGTCAGGTCAGCGGCATCGTCGTCGGTTCGCAGTATGCCAATGCCAACTTCGGAACGAACTCGCATGTGCTGCCGGAAAACGGCAAGTCGTTCGATTACGGTTTCGTCTACGATCCGAGCTGGATTTCGGGCCTGTCGGTCAATGCCGACTATTACCGCATCGTGCTCGACAACCTGATCGTGGCCGGCACGGGCACCGCGCAGACGATCCTGAACAAGTGCTATGCGGGCGGCACGACGCCGGTTGGCCCGACCTGCTCGCTGGTCACGCGCACGTCGACGGGCCTCATCAAGTTCGTATATGAAGCGCCGTTCAATTCGGGTACGCTGGAAACCAAGGGTGCCGATATCGGTGGGTCCTACCGTCTGCCGGAGACTCCATTCGGCAACTTCCCCATTCATGCCCAGGCTACGTATATCCAGGCCTACAACATCACCCAGGGCGGCATCACCACGGGATACGCCGGCCATTTCGACAAGACCTACGGCAACTTCGCCCGCTGGCGTTCGCTGGCAAACCTCGACTGGAACTGGGGTGCATTGTCGGCCAGTTGGCAAACCCGTTATATCGGTCACATCGACGTCGGCTTTGCCGGTAACGAGTTCAACGGCTCGTCGGCGAACGCGGACGGCCTCTACGCGAACTCGCCATACAAGTACGGCGCCTACGTGTATCACAATGTGTCGGTCGGCTATAACATCGAGCCGCTCAACACATCGATACAGGTCGGTATCGACAACATAACCGACAAGACGCCGCCGATCTTCTATCAGAACAACGTGATCAACGCCAACGTCGACGTGAACACCTACGACACGATCGGCCGCTACTTCTGGGGCAAGCTGACCGTGAAGTTCTAAGCGAAACTGATGTACCCTTGCAAGCCGCGCGGCTGACCCCGCGCGGCTTTTTTATTTTTGCGCCCAAGGCATGCAAGCACTCAAGCTCCCTACCGACGCCATCGTCACCGCTCTGCAACAGGGACATCCGCAGGAAGCCGAGCGCCTGACGCGCGACTACCTCGCGGCAATGCCGACCGATGAGGATGCGCTTCTGGTACTTGGAATTTGCCTGCAGGAGCAGGGCCGCTCATCCGAAGCGGCGATTCCCTATCGCCAGCTGACGCGCATGCAGCCGCGTTCCGCCGTGCACTGGAACAATCTTGGCACGGTGCTGCGCAGCGCCGGGCAAATGCGCGAAGCCGAAGACGCCTATCGGCGCGCGCTTGAGCTTGATCCGCTCGACTACGTGGCGGCGATCAATCTGGGCCTGCTTTTTCTCGAGCGCGGCATCTATCCTGCTGCGCGCAACTGCTTCACCAAGGCCCACGAGATCGATCCGGCGTCAGCGGAAGCGCGCATCTATGCGGCGCAAATGCATTACGCGCTCGACAGCCGCGACAAGGCGGAGCGATTGCTCGCGCCCTGGCGCAGTTGGACCGACCTCAACGAACATCTGGCGCTCGAACTCGCCATCCTGATGACCCACTTCGGCAATGCCGAAGACGGTGCGCAGATTTTCGAACGTTTGCTGCGCGACGATCCGGACAATTTGCGCGCGATCGCACATCTTGCGGCGATGTTCGAACGTGTCAACCGGCTCGACGAAGCGCGCGTCATGCTTGCACGCCTGCCGCAGCCCGCCGACATCGGCGATCCCGCGCTGGCGCAGGAAATCATCACTGCGCGTACGACACTGGCTTTGCGCGAAAAAGATCCCGCGCGGGCGCGCGCCATCGTCGAGCAGATGATCGCCGAGCAGGATCGAGCCCTGGCCCGCCCCGGCACAGGTGAGGTCAATCTGTGGCGCCGGGACAATCTGTACTTCTCGCTGGCCAAGGCCTGCGACAAGCAGGGCGATGTCGACGCCGCGATGCGTGCCCTCGTGCGCGCGCATGCGCTGCAGATCGACCTGGTCCGCCAGTCGCTGCCGGAGCTGCTCGAACCCGATGCGCAACCTCTGCACACGGCAACGAAATGGCTGACTGACGCAAACCGCGCCGCGTGGAGCGAAATTCCTGCTCCGGGCATGCACGATTCACCGATCTTCATCGTCGGCTTTCCGCGCTCGGGAACGACGATGCTCGAGCAGATGCTCGACGCTCACCCGGGTCTTCAGGCCATGGATGAGCGTGCGTTCCTGCAGGTTCTGGTCGAGCGCATGAGCGCGTTCGGATGCGTCTATCCCTACGATCTGGGCAAACTAACCGCCGAACAATGCGCGGAGCTGCGCAACCTGTACTGGAGTCTTACGGCCAAGGTCGCGCCGCGCGAGGACGGGCAGCGACTGGTGGACAAGAACCCGCTGAACATGTTGCGCCTGCCGCTGATCAACCGCCTGTTTCCCAACGCGCCGATCATCCTCGTCCTGCGCCACCCTTGCGACGTCATCCTGTCCAACTACATGCAGCACTTCAATTCGAACATGTTCGCGGTGCTTTGCTCAAGCCTGGAACGTCTTGCGCAGGGCTATGTCACCGCGATGGAGTTCTGGAACCATCACGAAGCGTTGCTCAAACCGCGTTTGATGCATTCCAGGTACGAGGTACTGCTCGACGACTTCGCCGGCAGCGTCGCCGGAATTGGTGATTTTCTGCAACTGGGGGATGCAATGCCGCTCATGCGCTTCGATCAGCATGCGCGGGAAAAGGGATTCATTTCCACGCCGAGCTATAACCAGGTCATCGAGCCGCCGAACAAGAAAGCCGTCGATCGCTGGCGCCGGTATCGGGCTTACTTCGAGCCCGTGCTGCCCACCCTGCAAGCCGTAATGCAGCGCTTCGGTTATGACCGCTAGCATGCCGCCGGATCGGCCGCTGCTCGATGTGCGCAACTACGTGCAGTGGTTCGATCGCGCATTGACGCCGGAATTTTGTGACAAGATGATTTCCTCGTTCAACCAGATGCCCGCGCACCAGACGCCGAACGGGCGCGGTCAACATGCCGCGTTGACGCAAAGCACGTGGATCGAACTCAACATCCAGCCGCACATCGACGACGCCTTCATGGGCTTTTTCTACGCGCAGGTCGATCGCTATCTTGCACAATACAACGCGAAGTTGCCGATGCTGCTACCAGTGCCGGCGCGACCGCATCTCGAGGATCTGCGTATCAAGCGCTACCGCAGTGAGGCGCTTGACCGGTTTCAGCCGCATTTCGATGCGGGTGACGCGCATGCGAACCGCTACATGGTGTTCATCTGGTATCTCAACGACGTCATGCAGGGCGGCGAGACCGAATTTCCCGACCTCGGCATCAAGGTCGAGGCGCGCGCGGGCCGTTTGCTGATGTTCCCGCCGTATTGGATGTTCCAGCACATGGGGCAGCCGCCGATTTCCAGCGACAAATATATCGTCTCAACCTATATGCTGTTCTGAACACAATGCGTTTTCGCGCCCCCGCCGACTTCCGACAGCAGGAACCTCGGTGGCGGCAACAACCTCGTATGGATGATGGCTATACAAGCACCTTCGCCGAAGTCGCGCCTGCATGGTTTGTCGCAAACCGCGATTCGTAGCGTCGTCGCTGCCGCGCAAGCGCTGGAACGCGGTCGCGTCGACGACGCCGACCGGCAGATCATCGGCTTGCTGGCTTTGCATCCCGACCATCCCGAGGTGCTGCGCCTGCTCGCCGGCGTGCAAAGCCTGCGCGGCGATTTTCGTTCCGCGACCGTCACCCTCCAGCGCGCAATCGCCCTGCGCCCCGACGATGCGCTGTATCTGAGCACGCTTGGCTCGGCGCTGATCGAAACAAGTCGATACGACGAAGCGATCGCGACCTTGCGCATGGCCTGCAAACTCGACCCGGGACTGACCACGGCCTGGTTCAATCTCGGCCTCGTCCTGATGCGCAGCATGCAAGTGGAAGAATCGGCGCTGGCGTTGCGCCGCGCACTGGCACTGTCGCCGGAATTGGCGGTCGGCGCACACGCGATTCTCGGCGACATGTTTCGCGCCGAGGGCCGCCTGGACGAGGCGGTTGCCGAATACCGCGCCGCGATCGCGCAACAGCCGCACGCGGGCATGTCCTGGTGGGGCCTCGCCGACATCAAGACGCAGCGCTTCACCGACGAGGACGTCACACGCCTGCAGCGTGCGATAAAGCATCGCGGTGCGACCGAGGACGACCGCGTGGCGATGGGCTTCGCGCTTGCCAAGGCCCTCGACGAACGCCGACTTTATGCCGAATCGCTGTCGGCTCTTGCGCAAGCAAACGCGATCGTGCGCGCGCGCAAGCGCTGGGATGCGCGCGCCTACAGCGCGCGCGTCGACGCGATCCTTGACGCCTTCACGCCGCCGCCCGCCGGCGCGGCCGAGCCGCTCGGCCGTGAGGCTATCTTTATCGTCAGCATGCCGCGCTCCGGTTCGACCCTGGTCGAGCAGGTGCTGGCTTCGCATTCGCAAGTTGCCGGCGCCGGGGAGCTGGCCGACCTGCCGCTGGTACTCACCGAAGAATCGCAATGCCAGGGCAAGCCGTTCCCGCAGTTCATCAACACCATGCAACCGCAGGACTGGGAACGCCTGGGACGCCGCTATCTGGAGCGCACCGCACGCTGGCGGAAATCGCATCCGCGCTTCACCGACAAGATGCCGAGCAACTGGCTTTACGTCGGCGCAGCATTGGCCATGTTGCCGGGGGCGCGCATCATCATCGGCCGCCGCGACCCGCTGGAGACTTGCCTGTCGTGCTATCGCCAGCATCTGGCGAACAACGAATACACGCGCACGTTTGCCGACCTGGCATCGACGTGGCGCGATTTCGATCGCGCAGCGAAGCATTGGCGCGTACTGCACCCGACGCGCGTGCGCGAGAATATCTATGAGGAGTTGATCGCGGATCCGGAGACGAATATCCGCGAGCTGCTCGCATTCTGCGAGCTGCCATTCGAAGCGGCCTGCCTCGAATTTCACAAGACCGAACGTGAAGTACACACGCCCAGCGCCATGCAGGTGCGCGAGCCGCTGCGGCGCAATACCGCGCGCGCCGCGCGCTACGGCGCCCTGCTCGACCCGCTGCGCGCCGAGTTGGGCATGCCCACCTTTTCCACCGGCGCGGATTGAGCGATCGCCGCATGGGAAACATCGTCTGGCTCGCTTCTTACCCGAAATCCGGCAACACCTGGTTGCGCGCGTTTCTCGCCAACCTGATCGCCAACCGGCCAACGCCGGTCGCGCTCGCGGAGTTGCCGGAATACGGCGCGCTGGAGGCGGATCCGGAACTGTATTCGAAAATCGCCGGACGCCCGAGTATAGAACTGGATTTTGATCAATTGTGTGCATTGCGCCCGCAGGCGCATGCGGCGATCGCCGCGGCTGCGCCGAAAACCGTGTTCGTGAAAACCCACAGCATGGCCGGTGCACTCGATGGCGTGCCGCTGCACACGCCGCAGGTAACCGCCGGCGCGATCTGTGTCGTGCGCAATCCGCTCGACGTGGCGGTCAGCATGTCGCATCACTTCGCGATCGGTATCGATGCGGCGATCGACTATCTTGCCGATGAACGCGCAGCCACCGGCAACAGCGAGCTGTTCACGTCCGAATTCCTCGGTTCCTGGTCGCAGCATGTGCGCAGCTGGGCCGATCTGGAAAGCCAGCGCATTTTGCTTCTGCGCTATGAGGACCTGCTGGAAAAGCCGGCAAAAGGGTTTGCCAGGATAGCGCGGCTGGTGAGCCTCGATGCCGACCGCACCCGTATCGAGCGCGCGATCAAGCACGCAAGCTTTCAATCGCTGGCGAACATGGAAAAACGCGATGGCTTCGTCGAAGTGCCGATCAAGGGCAAACATTTTTTTCGCGCCGGGCGCAGCAACCAGTGGCGTGAGGCGCTTACGCGCGCGCAGGTAAATCGCATCATCGCCGACCACCGCGAACAGATGCAGCGCTTCCACTATCTGCCCGCGGGCTATTGAACAGGATTGGCGCCGCATGGCCGTCACCGATGTGCAAGCACTGTTCGCTCAATTCGTCGCGGATGCGCAACACCGTGGCGCGGCCGCGGCGAGCGCAAACTTGCGCGCGCAAATCGATGCGCTTGCACCGGATATCGAAAATTACTGCCAACTCGCCGCGCTGCTGGTGCGTGGCGGTCACGCGCCGACCGCTGGCCCCTTGCTCGACACGGCTCTTGCCCGTTTCCCTGACGCGATCGAGCTGCATTACTGGCGCGGTAATGCGTTGCGCATGTGCGGCGCGATCGACGAGGCCGAGCGCGAACTGCGCGGCGTGCTGCGCCGCCAACCCGCACATCGCGATGCGGCCTACTCGCTGGCCACCATGCTGCGCGAAGACGGGCGCTTGCGCGCCGCCGCCGCCGTCGTCATCGTCTTGTGGAAGAGTGCGCAATTCGATGCGCAAGGAGCATTGGATGTGATCGGTTTCCTGATCGAATGCTCGGCATTCGCCGAGGCCCTGCCGCTTGCCCGCGAGGCGTTGCGCCGCTGGCCGCGCGACGCTCGCATCGAGTCGCGCGTCGGCGACGTCGAACTCGCGCTGGGTCATTTCGACGAAGCGGCCGCAACGTTGCGCTCGACGCTCGACCACGATCCGGCACAAAGCGCCGCGTGGCTGCGCCTGGCCTATTGCCGGCGCTACGCAGAGCGGACCGATGCCGACATCGAACGCTTCCGCGCCGGCTGGTCGAGCCCGACGCTGGCAGCGGAAGCGCACTCGTGCGCCGGTTTCGCGCTGGGCAAGGCGCTCGACGACATCGGCGACTATGCCAATGCCGCGCAGGTGTTGCGCGCGGCAAACGCGCGTCAGCGCGCCACAACAAGCTGGCGCAGCGACGTCTGGCAGCACTCGGTCGAACAACGTCTGCGTGCGCAACCGTTGCCGGCATTGCCAGTGCGTGAGGATTTCGCCCCGCTGTTCATTGTCGGCCTGCCCCGCACAGGCACGACGCTGGTCGCGAGCACGCTCGCGCGCGAGCCCGGCGTGCGCGACCGTGGCGAGCTCGACTGGGTTTCCGCGTTGCACGCGAATCTGGTCGTGCAGGACAGGCTTTCCGATCCGGCCGCGCTGGCCGCGACCGCAACGCTGATCGGCAAACAACTGCGCCGCGACGACGCACCGGCGCTTTTCTATATCGACAAGAACCCGCTCAATTTTCGCTATCTGGATTTCATCGCGGCGCTGTTTCCCAACGCCAAGATCGTCCACTGCCGGCGCTCGCCGCGCGATACGGCACTGTCGATGTGGATGCAGCACTTTGCCCACGAAGATCTGGGCTTCACCTATGATTTTTCCACAATTGCCGAAGTGGAAAAGGGCTACCGGGCGCTGATCGCGCACTGGCGGCGCACGCTGGCGATCGAAATCCTCGATCTGGACTATGAAACCTTCGTCGCGCAGCCGCGCGAGCAACGCCAGCGGCTGGCGGAATTTCTCGGCATCGCCGCAACGGACGCGGTGGCGGACGCTGGTCCGCAGGCAGCCGTGACCACGGCCAGTGTCTGGCAAGTGCGTCAACCGGTCTACACGCATGCGGTCGAACGCTGGCGCCGCTACGCCGATTATCTACCCGAGCTGGTTACGCTTTTCCCGCAATGACGCGTTGCCGCGTCACTGCTGTTTGCGCAGCTCGACATTGCCGCTGAACGACTGTGCCTCGACGCGCGCATCGCCATCGCCGACACTTGCGTCGAGATTGCTGCCCGGCCCGAACTCGGCTTTCGACACCGTACCGAAATCGCTGCGCAAGCCGCCGCTGAATGTCTCGGCATGAATGCGCGCGGACAGGTTCGCCGGCAACTGCGCGCGCACCGTGCCGCTCAATGTTTCCAGATGCATGCGCCCGTCCTTGGCGAGACTGGTGGTTGCCTCGATCGTGCCCGACACCGACTCGGCACTGAACTCGCTGACTTGCGCCGCGACGAAACCGATTTTCCCCGACACCGTTTCGAGCTTCACGCGGCCACCGATGCCTTTCGCATCGATGTTGCCGCTCACGGTCTGCAGATGTACGTGCTCGGTGGCGGCGCCCGCACGCGCGGAGGATTCGAGCGCAACGTTGCCACTCACGCTGTCGACATCGATGTTCGCGGCGGCGCTGTTCAACACCAGCTTGCCGCTGACGCCGCCGATTTCCAGCGATTTGCCGTCGATCCCGCTGACCTTGCCGTCGGCGCTGACCAGATCGAGTTTGAGCGCGACACCATGTGGCACGCTCAATACCAGGTCGCTGTCGCTGCTCGGTCCACGGCCGCCGAAAAAGCCGCCGACGTTGGCCGATTCGACGTGCAGGTCCAGATGCCTGGCACTACTTTCGATTGCCAGCTTGGAACCAGCGCCGAGACTGCCGCCGAGTGTCACCCGATCCTGATTGCCGCCGGTCACCGTGACGCTGCCGCGTACATTACTGATTTCGATCATGCCGTCGCCGGCAAAGTCGTAGCTGCGCTCGAGCGTCTTCGCTGCGCTTGCGTCGGCCGTGATGGTTTCGTCGGCCGGCGGCGTGCCGGCGCCGAATCCGATCTGCAGCGCCACGAGCAGCGCGCAGGCAAGTACGCAGCGCGATACGGTAAAGTATACTTTCGGCTCTTTCATGCAATGCTCCTGTGGTTCTCAGCCCGAGATCGCGGACTGACGCAGCAAGCGCATGCGCTGCGCATTGGTGCGATTGATCATGCTGACGAGAAACACCGCGTCGGGCCGCGCCTCGAGCGCGGCCTGCAGATCGGCGCTGGCCTTGTCGAGGCCCGCAGCGGCAGCGGCCAGTTGCGGATCGGACGGGACCGCCCAGTCGAATGCGGTGCGCGGCTGTGCCGCGCCTGCAGCATTCGTCGGCAGCATCGCGACGGGCGCAGCAACCGGCGGCGCAGGTCTGCTGTCCAGACGATAAGCCGTCAAACCGGCGCCAGCGGCAATCACGATAATTGCCGCGATGGCCGCAAATGGGCGCTGCCATTGGCTGCGCGGTGTCACGCGCGGCTGGACCGCGATGCGCGCCGAAATTTCCGTCCACAGTTCGTGCGCCGGCTGTTGCGGCGTACTCAATTTGCGCATCTGATTGCGCCACTCGAACTCGCTCATGTCTCACCTCCGAGCACGCGCCGCAGCAAACCGCGCGCGCGATGCAATTGTGCCTTCGACGAACCGACCGCCATGCCGAGTTCGCCGCGATCTCCTCGTGCTTCCAGCCTTCGACGTCGTGCAGCACCAGCACGGCGCGCGCGCGCGGCGGCAGCTTGCGACACCGCGCGCTCCAGATCGCCGCGTTCGCCGGCGCAGAACGGCACGTCGCCGCCCGCGGCGTACTCCAGCGCTCGCGTCGTCAACGTTTTCAGCTTCGCGCCGGCCGCGCAAATCCATCAAGCGCCGTATTCACCCCGAGCCGGTGCAGCCAGGTCGAGAACGCGCTCTCGTGGCGGAAGCTCGACAAGTTTCTGCCAGGCGCGCACGAACGCTTCCTGGGTCAATTCCTCGGCGCGCGCGCGATCCATGCCGACCAGACGCAGGATCGCGCCGTGCACGCGTCCGACATGGCTGCGGTACAAGAGTCTCGAACGCACGCATGTCGCCGGCCGCACTGCGGCGCACGAGCGCGCCGTCGTCGCCATGCGCCGAGTCGGACTCGAGCAGCGAAGCATTCATGGTGAGCGCGGCGCCATCCATATGCAGGCTTGGATGCGCCACCCGGCGACAGGGTTTAAGTAATCTGCTTCCCTTCTCCCGCCGGGAGAAGGTGCCGAAGGCGGATGAGGGAGGAGCGCTTCCGGATTCAGCGACATAGTATTTGCAACGCCTTCCCTTCATCCGGTGCTTCGCACCCCCTTCTCCCGGCGGGAGAAGGGAAGATCAAGGTGTACCGACAGCCTGTGGCTCCGTCTCCGCTTCCGCCAGCAGTGCGCTGATGCGCCGATGCTCGCGCAGCAGGGCGGCCGGCATGCGCGCGCCAAACGACGCCAGATATTCGCCGATGCTTTCGTACTCGGCCAGCCAGCCTTCGCTATCGACATGCAGCAGGGCTTCGAGTTTGCCGGGCGGCAGATCCAGACCCGCCAGGTTCAGGTCCTGCGCGCGCGGCAGATTGCCGATCGGCGTTTCCTCCGCGCCCTCATCGCCATTGCAGCGCCCGAGGATCCATTCGAGCACGCGCATATTGTCGCCAAACCCCGGCCACAGAAATTTGCCGTCCTCGCCCTTGCGGAACCAGTTGACGTGGAAAATTTTCGGCAGCTTCGCGCCGGGCTTGTCGAACGTCAGCCAGTGCGCGAAATAGTCGGCGAAGTTGTAGCCGCAAAATGGCTTCATCGCCATCGGATCGCGGCGCAACACGCCGACGGCGCCGGTCGCCGCGGCGGTGGTTTCCGAACCCATCGCGGCGCCGACGAGCACGCCATGCGTCCAGTCGCGCGCTTCGAACACCAGCGGCACGCAGATGCTCGCGCCGGCCGCCGAACACGATCGCCGAAATCGGCACGCCCTGCGCATCTTCCGCGTGCGGCGACCAGCTCGCACACTGCCGCGCGGATACGGTGAAGCGCGAATTCGGATGCGCCGCCGGAGCGCTCGATGCACCGCTGCTGTTGAGCACGACGTCGCGCCCCTGCCAGTCCTTTACCGGCACGCCGGGCAGACCCTCCCACCACGGGTCGCCGTCGGCGGTGAGTGCGACATTGGTGAAGATCGCATCGTGATTGAGCATCGCCAGCGCATTCGGGTTGGTCTTTCGCTGGTGCCGGGGGCAACGCCGAAATAGCCGGCTTCCGGATTGATCGCCCACAGGCGCCCGTCCGCGCCGGGCGTCATCCAGCAGATATCGTCGCCGACCGTCCACACTTTCCAGCCGGCCTCGCGATAGCTCTCCGGCGGGATCAGCATCGCCAGATTGGTCTTGCCGCAAGCCGACGGAAACGCCGCGGCGATGTAGAAAATGTCGCCTCTTGGATTTTGTATGCCGACGATCAGCATATGTTCGGCGAGCCAGCCTTCGCGGCGCGCCTGCCACGAGGCGATGCGCAGCGCGTGGCATTTCTTGCCAAGCAACGCATTGCCACCGTAACCCGAGCCGATCGACTTGATCGTCAGATTCCTCGCGGAAAATGCATGATGAAGCGCTTGTCCGGATCGAGTTCGCCGATCGAATGCAGGCCCTTGACGAACGTCCGCTCCCCTGACTGGCCCTCACGCTCGATGCGCGCCAGTGCGCCAGCGCCCATGCGCGTCATGATGCGCATGTTGGCGACGACATACGGGCTGTCGGTGATTTCGACGCCACAGCGCGCGGCCGGCGAATCCATCGGTCCCATGCAATATGGAATCACGTACAGCGTGCGCCCGCGCATGCTGCCGGCGAACAGTGCATCGATCTTCGCGTGCGCCTCGGCCGGCGCCATCCAGTTGTTGTTCGGGCCGGCATCGTCGCGGCTTTCGGTGCAGATGAAAGTCAGGTGTTCGACGCGTGCAACGTCGGACGGATGCGAGCGATGCAGATAGCAGTTCGGATGCGTGCGCGGATTGAGTTCGATCAGATCGCCGTTTCCGAGCATTTGCTCGACCAGCGCGTCGTTCTCGGCCTCGCTGCCGTCGCACCAGTGGATGCGCTCGGGCTGCGTCAACGCCGCGACTTCCTCAACCCAGCGGTTGAGCGATTCGAGTTTGCTGTTCATTGCGCTCCAACGTGGCCAGAGGCCGCAAAAGTATCACTTTGTTATTTTCCCTTCTCCACCGGGAGACGGTGCCGAAGGCGGATGAGGGAGAAGTCTCGCAAATCGATATTCCACCACCTGGTTGCGACGCTCTTCCCTCATCCGGCGCTGCGCGCCACCTTCTCCCGATCGGAGAAGGGAAGCTAGGCCGGAATCAAGGTGGACATCACATGTTCGACATAAGCCTCGAGCTCGTCATGATCGAGGCGTGGCATGCCAAGCTGCAGCGCGAGTTGAAGAAACCCGACATAGGCCGCGTAGGTAAGGTGTGCGCGATGCAGGGCGTTGCCGCGCGACATGCCGACCTGACGATACGCGCGGCTGAGGAAATCCAGGCGCCGCTGCGAGACGCGTTCCATCACCGGCTGCACGCTCGGATGGTCGAGCGCGCGCAACAGCGCGGAATAAATCACATGCGATTTGGCCTCGCGGCCGGTGCGGCGGAACAATTCGTAAAGGCGCTCGCGCGGTTCGCCGATCTGCGCGATCTGCTCCAGCGCCTCGTCCACATGCGCCTCCCAGCGCTCGCAGCGCCGCGGTCAGCAGCGCCTCGCGCGTGGCGAAATGCCAGTAGAAGCTGCCCTTGGTCACATTGAGCTTGCGCGCAAGCGTCTCGACAGCCAGCGCGGCGATACCCTGTTCGGCGATCAGATCCAGCGCTCCGGCTTCCCAATCGGCGGCAGTAAGACGCGAACGTTCGAGTTTCTCGGCGGCTTGCAGCATGCCGGCATGGTAGCGAGTGGGGATAGGTGGCGGGAAGCCCTTTTTGTGTTGCGGTGCAATGCACGAAGGGCCCGGGCCAGAAACCTTAAGGCCGCATCCAGCCCGATCTTTGACCCTCAGTCCGTGTATTGACAGCTCTAAAATGCACTTCCATACTGCCGCGTATGGTAACTTCCGCGCCGTTGCTCAAACCGGTCGTTCAGTACGTCGCTCGACGAGTGGAATCGGTGACGGCGAGCGACGGGCTGCGTCTGGCCTGCGAACATTTCGGCGATGAAACCCTGCCGTCGCTGCTGTTCGCGCACGGCTTCGGTCAGACCCGGCATGCATGGGACGACACCGCGACGACGCTCGCCCAATCCGACTGGCATTGCCTGACCGCCGATGCGCGTGGCCACGGCGACAGCGGTTGGAGCGCCGACGGCAATTACGACTATGCCCAATTCATCGACGATCTGCTGCAACTGGCACGCGCAAATACTCAGGCGCCGTCAGGCCGCAAACCGATCCTGATCGGCGCGTCGATGGGCGGTCTGCTCGGTCTTTCCGCACAGGCGCAGGCACAGGCGTTGCGCGCGCTGATACTCGTCGATATCACGCCGCGCTGGGAAGCGGCCGGTGTGGCGCGTATTCTCGATTTCATGCGCGCGCATCCGCAAGGTTTTGCCAGTCTCGACGAAGCCGCCGCCGCGATCGCGCGGTATCTGCCGCATCGCAGCGAACGCAAGTCGCCGCAACGTCTGCGCCAGATGCTGATCGCGGGCGACGATGGCCGCCTGCGCTGGCACTGGGACCCGCGCCTGCTCGATTACGTCGCCGCGGACAGCGAACGGCAGCAGGCGGCCCTGCTCGATGCGGCGCGCCGCGTCGATGTACCGACGCTGCTGATCAGTGGCGCACGCAGCGATGTCGTGTCCGCTGCCACGATCGCAGGAATTTCTCGAACACGTTCCGCACGCGCGACATGTGCGCGTGGAGCAAGCCACGCATATGGTCGCCGGCGACAGCAACGCCGCGTTCACGCGCAGCGTGCTCGATTTCATCGAGCCGCTGAAGCAGCAACCGTCATATCCGCACATTTGAATAGCCTGCAAATCCGCTGAGGATCACGTCATGAATATCTGGTATCCCCTGCTCGCCGTCCTCGTCGCGTCGCTGACCTGCGCCTACTTCCGCGTCGGCCTGCGCATCTGGACCATCACGGGTTTCGCCGCGCTGCTCGCCATCGGCATGCTGGCCGGCAGTCACTGGCTCGCGATCGCGCTGACCGCGATCGCGTTCGGTCTGGTCGCGGTGTCCGCTCAACGTCGACGATTTCCGCCGCCGGAAGATCACCGCACCGTTGCTCGCGGTGTATCAGAAGATCACGCCGCAATTGTCCGCCACCGAGCGCGTCGCGCTGGAAGCCGGCACGGTCGGTTTCGAGGGCGAGCTGTTCAGCGGCAAACCGACTGGTCGGTCCTGCTCAAACAACCCAAGCCGGAACTGTCGGTCGAGGAACAGGCGTTTCTCGACGGTCCTGTCGAAGAACTGTGCCGCATGGTCGACGAATGGCAGATCACGCACGAGCTCGCCGATCTGACGCCGGAAATCTGGGACTTCGTCAAGAAGAAAAAATTCTTCGGCATGATCATTCCGAAGGAATACGGCGGCCTCGAGTTCTCCGCGCTGGCGCAGTCGGCCGTGCTGCAGAAGCTCATGAGCATTTCCGGTTCGCTGTCTTCGACCGTCGGCGTACCGAACTCGCTAGGACCCGGCGAGCTGCTGCTGCACTACGGCAGCAAGGAACAGCGCGACTACTATCTCCCGCGCCTGGCCGATGGGCGCGAGATTCCCTGCTTCGCGCTGACCGGTCCGTTCGCCGGCTCCGACGCAACTTCGATCCCCGACTACGGCATCGTCTGCAGGGCGATTGGCAAGGCGGCAAGTGCTCGGCGTGCGCCTGACCTTCGACAAGCGCTACATCACGCTCGCGCCGGTCGCGACACTGATCGGCCTGGCCTTCCACATGCACGACCCGGAACACCTGCTCGGCGACGTCGAACATGTCGGCATCACGCTGGCGCTGATTCCGCGCGAGACCAAGGGCCTGGAAATCGGTCGCCGCCATTTTCCGCTGAATGCCGCATTCCAGAACGGACCGCTGCACGGCAAGGACATTTTCATCCCGCTGTCGCAACTGATCGGCGGCGCGGAAATGGCCGGTCAGGGCTGGCGCATGCTGGTCGAATGCCTGTCGGTCGGACGCGCGATCACCCTGCCGTCGAATGCGAGCGGCGGCGTGAAAATGGGCGCGATCGCAACCGGCGCCTACGCGCGCATGCGCAAGCAGTTCGGCATGGCGATCGGCCGCTTCGAGGGCGTCGAGGAAGCGCTCGCGCGCATCGGCGGTCACACCTACGCGATCACGGCGCTGTCGAAAGCGACCGCCGCCGCGGTCGATCGCGGCGAGAAGCCCGCCGTACCGTCGGCGATCGCCAAATACCACTGCGACCGAACTCGGCCGCGAAGTGGCGAAAGACGTGATGGATGTGCACGGCGGCAAAGGCGTGCAGCTCGGGCCGAACAACTACGCGGGCCGCGGCTGGCAGACCGCACCGATCGCGATCACCGTCGAGGGCGCGAACATCATGACGCGCAGCCTGATGATTTTCGGCCAGGGCGCGATCCGCTGCCATCCGTACGTGCTCAAGGAAATGCAGGCCGCGCAGATCGCCGACTACAGCGCGCGCCTGCGCGCGTTCGACCGCGAACTGTTCGCGCACATCGGCTTCGCGATCTCCAACGCCGCGCGCAGTTTCGTGCTCGGCCTCACTTTTGCGAAGATCGGCAGCGCGCCGGGCGACAAGTATACAAAGCGCTATTACCGCAAATTGAACCGCTACGCGGCCGCGCTCGCGCTGGTCGCCGACACCTCGATGCTGCTGCTCGGCGGCAAGCTCAAGTTCAAGGAGAAACTCTCCGCGCGCCTCGGCGACGTGCTGTCGAATCTGTATATCGCCAGCGCCATGCTCAAGCGCTACGAGGATCAGGGCCGGCCGATTGCCGATCAGCCCCTGCTCGCATGGGCGTTCCACGACTGCGCGTACCGCATGCAGAATGCGCTCGACGGCGTGCTGCGCAATTTCCCGATCCGTCCGGCGGCCTGGGTGTTGTACGTGCTGGTGTTTCCGTTCGGGCGCCGTGAAGTGCCGCCGTCGGATCGCCTCGGTCATCGTGTCGCCGCGATTCTGTGCGCGCCGAACGACGCGCGCGACCGTCTGGCCGAGTGGACCTTCCTCACGCCGAGCCCGAACAACGTCGTCGGCCGCATGAACGCGTTGTTGCCGGACGTGATCGCGGCCGAACCGGTCGAGCGCAAATTCCTCAAGGCGCTCAAGAGCGGCGCGCTCAAGAGTCTCGACGCGGCCGTACAACTCGCCGAGGCCGAGCAGATCGGCGCGATCACGAGCGAGGAACGCAAGCTGCTCGAACGCGTACGCGCGGCGACGTTCGAATTCATCAGCGTCGACGATTTCGATCCAGCCGAGCTTGCCGCGGCCGCGCACAAGTCAAAGGCGGTATTGCGCAGCGTCGCGTGACGACGCGTTCGCCGGTAATGTTCGAGCGCCTGCGCGGTTCATCCGCCGGGCGCTGTCGACCGGCAAGCGCCCTACTTCGGCTCGATCGCACGGCGACCAGATATCAATAGCTATACGCCAGACTCAACACCCACTCGTGCCGGCTGTCGGCAAACGCGATGGGATACAGGAGGCTTCCTCGATTCCTGGTGACCCAGTTGAGCTGCATGTTGACGCTGCCGAGCTTTGCGCCGAGGCCCAGGCTTGCGTCGAGTGTGCGCGGGTTGCTGGTCGCGAATCTCGAGCTGCCTTGCAGGGCACCGAGATGGCTGAGCAGACGCAGACGGTCGCCCAGCGCATGCGAGTAGTTGAACTCCGCGTACAGGGTACGTTCGCGTCTGCCGAAATAATCAGGCGAGTAGAAAAGCCGCGCGTTCCAGTTTTCCGACAGGAGCCCAACGAAAGCTTCGCTGTAGTTCCAGAAAGCAAAATTGAAAAAAATGGAATATGTCGCACCCGCTTCCCAAGTGAGGCCGGAACTCGTCGCCTGAGCGTAGCCGGCATCAACGACCGCCTCCGGGCTCGCGTGGGTTTGTCCATAAAATTGCGTCGTGGAAGCCATGCCGCCGACGAACCATCCGGCGGAACCGTCGAAAGCGAGGTCGAGCGCGGGAGCGGCGCGATTGTCGGTGAGCGAGATGCCGCGGAATACATTGTCGGACGCGACACTGACTTTGGCCGACACCTGCGCCAACGCGTTGCCAGCCAGCAAGCAGCCGAGCAGGACGAGGAGAATGCGACGCATGCAGCGCCTGCCGCTTACCGCGCCGCGCTCGATGTTCGCTCTGCCTCGTGTTCGCAAGTGAGTGCCGGCGCTGCGCGCCGCAACGTGCCGCAGGCATCGACGGCGCCCGCAGGCCCATCATGGGAACCGGTCGGAAACTGCGCCCAGGCCGGCGACTGGCGCATGCTCATGGCCGGAGCGAGCTCGCGCATCAAGGCGACCATGCCGGAGACTTGCGCGGCGGCGAACGACGATCCTGAAACGAAATTCCACTTCGCCCCTGGCGCCGGTACGGGCACGTCGTCCCCGGGCGCTAACAGAATTGCGCCAGACGTTGCGCCTGCATGCGCGTCGGTCGCATCGGATACGGCAAGCACACCGGCATGCGACGCCGGGAAGCCGCCGTCGGGCGCCTGCGAATCCACCGCACCGACAATCGTTGCATTGCGCTCGAGCGCCACATCCAGTAAACGTCCCAGCAGTTTGTCCTGCGGCCCGCTCAGGCTCATGTTGATCACCTGTGCGTGACCCTGGATCGCAAACTGCAGCGCCTTGGCCAAGGTGAAGCTGCTGCACAGTGTTTGCTTACGGGACTCTTCCCAGCAGGCACGAAGTGCCATCAGTTCGGCTTGCGGTGCGATACCCACGATACCTGCTCCACCATCTGCACGTGCGCCAATAATACCCGCCACAGCCGTACCGTGTGACTCGGCGACATGCGCGCGCGCGTCGACGAAGTTTTGCTCAATCGCTACCCGCCCTGCCAGATCGGGATGCCCGGCGTCGACGCCGCTGTCGATGATCGCAATGCTGACTCCGCGCCCTGTGCTGACCTTGTGCAATTCGTCGAGATGCCAGAGTCTCGCGCTGGGCTGCAGGGAATAGAGCGAGTCTTGCTGCCGGCCCAACCCGTGGAACGTATTCATCGGCTGTACCCATTCGGCACGCTGGTCCCTTGACATGCGCCGCAGGACGTCACCGATCGCTTGATCGGCCCGCACGCGCATGATGTAGCAATCCACGCCAATCGTAGGCATCGGCCAATCGGACAACAGCGTCAGACCATATTCGCGCGCGAGCTTTCCCGCGATGCGCCGGCGCGCGCCGTGACCGGGTGGATCACTGTAGTCGCCGCCGTAGCTGGCGCCGGGACGATAGTGCTGCGCCGGCATATGCAGCATGACAAGGATCCGACGCGATGTATCTGGTGGCGTTGCGCTGGAGCCAGAAGCAGTGGCGGCGTTGCCGCAGATCGCGGCCGTACCCAGCAGCATAAAAATCAGCAGCCTGGCAAATATCCACTTCAATTCACATCCTTCGCATCGAGCGATTGAATCAGCAGCACCGACGGTTCCGCGCGCAGCAACTGCACGGCGTGCGCCGCCTGTGCCGGTGCGACCGCAAGAATATACGCGTCCGCCGCGGTTGGCCCATCGACGATACGTGTTTCGCTCGCCAGCAGCACGCGACGCATGTCCGCCTGCGTCGCTTGCGGCGCAAAGACGACGACCAACCTGGCGGGTGCAACGATTGGTGCGGCCCGGCCCAGCGCATGGAACAGGTGCGGCTCGTCCGTACCGATCTTGCCGTAACCGAATGCCAGCACGCTTGCCAAACCGACGATGACGACCGCCTGCAGCGCCAGCGCCCAGCCGACAAAGGGTCGATCGAATCTCCAGCGCCGCCACATCGAACGCAACCCGCTGGTCGAGACAGGCGTGACGACGGACGCGGGCAGCCGCGCGCGCAATGCGGCGAATGCGCCGTCGACATCGCGCTCGGGCAGTGGCTCGTTGTGCACCTCGCGCATCTGCTGATGCCATTCGACATCGCGCTGGCAGGCCACGCAGGTGCGCAGGTGCGCATCGACGAATTCGCGGTCGGCTTCGTCCAATGTTTTCATGACGAACCAGGGCAGCAAATCCTGCACCTGCTGGTGCGTCTGTGCGCCCAGGTTGACGATGCGTGCGCTCATAAAATGTCCTCCAGCCGCTCTGGCAACAGCGCCTTCAAACGACGGCGTGCGTGGAACATGCGAGTCTTCACGGTTTCGATCGGGCAACCCATGATCTCGGCGATTTCCCGATAACCCGCGCCCTGAAAATAGGTGAGATCGATCACCGCGCGATGATTGGCGGAGAGCGCATCGACCGCCTCGGACAACAACTGGCGCAGCTGCAGTTGCATCAGTTGTTCGCGCGGCTCCAGGCGATCTTCGCCGGCGAAATCGTCAAGCTCCGGCTCCGACTCGACCGGATCGTTCAAGTCGCGCAGCGCCTTGTGTGCCTTGCGGTAGGCGATCGCGAATATCCAGGTCGATACTTTCGAACTCTTATTATACTTGTGCGCATTTTGTGCAACCACGAGCATCGTGTCGTTGAGAATCTCCTCGACCAGTTGCGGGCGCCGCGTCATTCTTTCCAGAAAACGCGTCAGGCGCGGAAAGTAGCTGCGGTAAAGCGCCTCGAACGCGCGCAGGTCGTTGCGTGCCACGCGTTCGATCAGCGCCGCCTCGTCCGCGTTTATCGGGCTTGGCGCGGCCGCTGCGCCGGCAGTTGCTTTAGTTGAGCGTTGGAACATGGTCGACTCTGGTACCCCGCGTAGTCTATTCCCCAACAGGGCTTGATGGTTCTACGCCAGCCGACCTTTTTTGCCGGCGCTCCGCTCCGACCGCAATCGAATCAACCATGAACCATTTGCCGACGTTCGGGAATACACCGACGGTTCCAGTACGGCCGCGCGTGGAAAACTCGACACGATTCCGCGCGCGCGCTGGATGTCCAACTCGATTCGCTTCCCGGGAAATCTCGCATGTGCAAGAAAATCCTTTCGCTGCTGTGTTTGCTTCTGTTCTTGGATGCCGCACCGGCGGCGGCCAGGAACTTCGCCGTTGCGGTCGGCCCGAGCGGATCATTCATGTTCAGTCCGATGAGCCTCAATATCGCTGCGGGCGATACCGTTACGTTCACCAGCAGTTCCAATATCTCGCACAATGTGCATTCCGATATTGCCGACTCGATGCAGTTCGAGTGCGCCAAAGGTTGCACGGGCGACGGCAGTGGCGGCAACGGTACACCCGTGCCGGGCCCGTGGAGCGCCACCGTCACTTTCCCCAATGCCGGCACCTTCAATTATCAATGCGACGTCCACGTCAGCTTTGGCATGACCGGAACCATCAAGGTAACCGGGGTGGTGGCATCACCGGATTTCAGCCTGACCGCAGCGTCGAGCAACCCCGGCGTCACCCAGGGCAGTGACGCCATGGACGACATTTCGATAACACCGCTGAACGGATTCGCCGGCGGCGTGACCTTGGCCGCCTCCGGCCTGCCCAGCGGTGTGACCGCGAGCTTCAACTCGACCGACTCGACCAGCAGCACCTTGATCCTGTCCGCGGACGCCACTGCCGCAATCGGCCCTGCGACGATAACCATCACCGGTACGTCGGGCAGCCTGAGCCATGCTATCTCGTTGAACTTGACCGTGAATGCTGCGGCGCCGTTCGCGATCACGCCGGGGCTCACCGGCGCCTGGTACAACAACACCCAGTCTGGACAAGGCTTCAATGTCGAAGTCCTCGCCAATAATCGCCTGGATGCCTTCTGGTACGTCTTCGACAGCAACGGCAACAACCTCTGGCTTACCGGCGTCGGCAACTACAGCGGCAATACCGCCACCTTGAATATTATCCAGACTACCGGCGGCCTGTTCCCGCCCGCCTTTGACCCGACCCAGATCGTACGCGGCAACTGGGGCACGTTGACCCTCACTTTCACCGATTGCAACAACGGCACGGCGACTTGGACGCCGATCGACACGACCCACTTCTCCAGCGGCACGCTGGCAATCACGCGCCTGACCAATGTCGGTGGACTGGCCTGTCCATGAGCTTTGCCGCGCAGATGCGATTGTGGGCTGCTTCGGGACGGTTTCTGCAGCGCAGTACCGAGCTGCTGGCCTTCACCCTGTTGACCATGCTGAGTCCGGACAGGAGCCTTGCCGTCGAGATCGGCGCCAAGGCTCCCGAGTTCCGTCTGCCGCAATTCGGCAGTACCGCGCAGTTCAGCCTCGCCGACGTACGCGGCAAGGTCGTGCTCGTGGACTTCTGGGCTTCGTGGTGCGCGCCATGCCGCGAATCACTGCCGCAATATGAAAAATTGTATACCGGGCTGGCGCACGCGGACTTCGAGATCGTCGCGGTGAATCTGGATGAGGAACTCGGCGACGTGAAAAAATTCCTGGCCGCGCATCCGGTGAACTATCCGGTCGTGCTCGATCCGGCCGGCGACGTGCCCAGGGCATTTGGCCTGGGTGGCATGCCGACTTCCTATCTTATCGATCGCAGCGGCGTCGTGCGCCTGCGCAGTCAAGGTTTTAATCTGCGCGACATCGCCATCCTGCGCGACGAGATCGGCAAACTCGCCAGAGAGCCTCGGCATGTGCGGTAAGTCGCTGCACTTGGTTATCGTGGTGGTTGTGCTCGGTCTGCTTGCCGGTTGTGCGACGACAAAGGTCGAACCCTGGCAGCGCGCGCGCCTGGCGCGCTGGGATATGCGCTGGGATCCAGATCCCACGCAGGCGGCAATGCGACAGCACACCTATTTCAGCAAGGAAGGCTCCGACGGCAACGTCGGCGCCGCCGGCGGCGGCTGCGGCTGCAATTGATGGAATGTCCTTGATGGTACGTCCTTCAGCTTCGCTCTCTGCCCTGCTCGCTGCCGCCGCAGCCTTGTTACCGACACCACACGCCACAGCCGCAGCCGCCGACGATGCCGATACGCGTGCGAGCTACCGCTTCTCCGAGTACGACGAAGACGCGCTGCCACAGTCGAATGTCATCGGCGACGGCCAGCGCTACCGCGTGTTGTCGCAGCAACTCGATCTGGACACCAAATTAGCGGGCGGCAGTTATGGCCTCAGGCTCGATGCCACGCACGAAGTGATGAGCGGCTCGTCGCCCTGGTTCGTGTTGCCCGACCAGCACAACCGGCCGATACAGGTACTGAGCGGCGCCACGATCCGCGAGCATCGCAGCGCGCTGAATGTCGCTCTGATGCAGAGTCCCGGCACAGCCACGAACACCACATACAGCGCCTCGTATTCCGCTGAACGCGACTATCGCGCGACCGCGATCGGCGTCGAGCGCAGCCAGGCACTCGACCCTGCGCTCACGCTGGGCTACGGCGGCAGCTTTTCGCACGACGAGATCCAGCCGACCGACGCGCAGCTTTATGACCGCATACCCTACGCGATCAAGAACACCTCATCGATATTCGGCAGTCTTGCCTGGGTACTCAACCGTGATGAAGTCCTGCAGGCCGGCATCCAGCTAAACCTGGAAAACGGTTATCTGTCCGACCCGTACAAACTGTTCGATTACGGCGGCAGCACCGAGCCGGAGCGGCGCCCAGACCAGCGCGTGGAGGCTGCAGGCTTGCTGCGCTACCGGCGTTCGTTCGCGCAGATCGACGCGTCCCTGCATCTGGACTACCGCTATGCGCAAGATAGCTGGGGTCTGCATTCTCACACGCTCGAAGCCTCCTGGTATCAAGGCTTCGGCGATGGCTGGCGCGTGATTCCGGCGTTGCGCTACTACAGCCAGGCCGCGGCGCGCTTCTATGCACCATTCTTCATCGATCCCGCCGGCCAGCATTACTATTCCAGCGACTACCGACTCGGTACATTTGGCGCTTTTTCCACAAGTATCAATGTGCGCAAGGCAATCGGGCGCTGGGAATTCAGTATCGGCGCTGAGCGTTATCACAGCGCCAAGGGTCTCGCCCTAGACGGCAGCAATGCACCGGTCCCCGCGTTGGTCAAGTTCACCCGAGCCTATGCCGGGTTAGACTTCGGCTTCGATTAGCGATGGCCAACGTATGCGTCGGTTTCGCTTTGCCTTCTCCAGCATGGGTTGCCCCTGCGAAATCCAGATCGAGACCAGCGCGGAACGCGCCGCGAATTCTGCGGCTGCCAAGGCGCAAGCGGACATAATCCGTCTCGACGAAAAATATTCGCACTACCGCGACGGCAATTGGCTCGCGCGCCTGTGCGCGAGCGCGGGCAGCGGCAGGCGCATTGAAGTCGATGAGGAAACCGCGAACCTGCTCGATTTCGCCGACACCCTGTACCGGCAAAGTGCCGGGCGTTTCGACATCACGGCAGGCGCGCTCACCAAATTGTGGGACCCGCAGAGCAACCGCGTGCCGATGCCGGGCGAAATCGATGCAGCGCGTGCGCGTGTGGGTTGGCATCGCGTCGAATGGTCGCGACCGCATCTCAGTCTGCCGATCGCCGGCATGCGCATCGACCTTGGCGGCGTGGTCAAGGAATACGCGGCCGATCACGCGGCCGAAATCTGCCGGCACGCCGGGATCGAGCACGGCGTGGTCGATCTGGGCGGCGATCTCGCCGTAATCGGTGCGCACGCGGACGGCCGCGCGTGGCTGGCCGGAATCAAATCACCGCGCGCTCCGCAAAAGGTTGCGGCGAGCATCGAACTCTCTGGCGGTGGGCTTGCGACCAGCGGCGACTACGAGCGTGCAATGATCGTCGACGGCAAACGCTATTCGCATATCGTCGATCCCATCAGCGGTTACCCGGTCGAAAGTTTTGCCAGCGTCAGCGTGATCGCCGCCAGTTGCCTCGTTGCGGGCGCTGCGTCCACGCTGGCAATGCTGCTCGGAACGGACGCCGGTGCAGGCTATCTGCGCGAACTGGGTCTGCCTTATCTGTGCGTCGATGCCGACGGCCGCGCCAGCGGCATGCTCGGCACAACTACCGGCTAGGCTGCCTGTTGCGCGGGTTCATCCGCGTGCGCGAGTTCCGCGGTGGATTTCAGGCGCCAGGCCATCCATGCCGCACACGCGGCAGCAAGCGCGGACAATGAGGCAAGTAGCGGAGTCGTGGCGCCGAAGCTACGTAAAATCTGGATCGCGGCGACCACAAGTACGTCGCCGAGTCGCCAGATCGCCGTATCGATGAAACTTTTGGCCTTGTAACGTGTTTCGCGATCGACGCGCGTGTACAAACTGCCGGTTGCCGGGTTGTCGATGCCATAGGTACCGGCACGCGTGATCACCAGCGCCGCCGCCACCGCGGCCGGTTGACCCAGGAAGGCCAGCGTGATCAGGGTCAGCATCTTCACCATCTCGACGCCCATCATGCTCGGCACCGGTCCAAAGCGCGTCAACACGACACGGGTGACGAATATCTGCAGAATCCCCATCAGCACGTTCGTGGCCAGATCCACGCTCGCGTAGAAATCCGTACGCGCCGCGCCATCTGGATAAAACGTGTGGCCGATGTCGGTTTGCAGGTTGTACAGCACCGTGCCGACACAATCGCCAAGCACCATCAGGATCGCGATGCGGCGCAGAAACGGCGACGCCGCAACCAGTTTTGCGCCGGCCCAGAAGCCGCCCCCGATCAGCGCTTCGTTGCGCGTCGTGTCGTGCGCAACCGGATGCCGATGCGACCAGACGATCAACCCGGCGATGCACAGCACGGCGCCGAACAGCAAGCCGGCCGATACGCCGAGCAACGCTGCTATGCCGATTTTATGCACCAGCCACTTGGTCAAGAGCGGCCCGGCGATCGCGCCGAGCGCGCCGCCAAAGGCAACCATGCCGAACAGACGATGGGCCTGATCGACGCTGAAGATATCCGCGACGAAGCTCCAGAACACCGCGACCACAAACAGGTTGAACACGCTCATCCAGACGAAGAACACTTCGCCCAGCACGCGCGGATTCAGCTGCCCCTGTTTTTCGAATGCCGGAATGAACGCAATCAGGTTGACGATGAAAAACAGATACACCACGGGCACGAAAAACTTGCGCGGGAAACGCCCGACCAGCCAGCCGTAGACCGGCGTCAGAATCACCGTGACGATGAACGTGGCCGTGTAGAACGACAGCAATACCTGCGAACCCGACGCCGCGGCAAGCTGTTCGCGTACCGGCCGCAGCACATAGTAGGCCGCCAGCACCAGGAAAAAGTATACGAATGCCAGGATCAGCGCCGGCCATTCGTGGCGCTCGACGCCGGTAAGCGTCGCAGCGATCTTGCCGCGTCTGGCCTGGACGATTTCGGTCAAGTCTGCATACCCGGTGGCTTTAGTCGTCGAAGAGTAGCATGCACGCACGACGACCTCGTGTCTCACATTTGTCAAAGGCACTCGTGGATTGCGCCCTCAATCTCGCCTAAGCTGCGTCGCATGAGGGCCGTACTGGATTCGATTCATATCTACCCGCTCAAGTCCTGCGCGCCGCTCGCGCTTGAGCAGGCGCAGGTCGGGACACGCGGCCTGGCCGGCGACCGGCGCTGGATGCTTGTCGATGAAAGCGACAATTTCCTGAGCGGGCGCGTGCAGCCGCGCCTGACCTTGATTCGCGCGCAGCCAGGCAAGGACAATTCGTTGCAACTCGACGCGCCGGGCATGCCCACGCTTCGGCTCGACCCGCCGCCGGCCGATGCCGCGCGCCTTGCCACCCAGGTGTGGGACGACCCTGTTTCAGCGCTGCTCGCGGCACCCACCGCGCATGCCTGGATCAGCGCATTTCTCGGCATGCCCTGCCGCATCGTGATGATGGATGCGCGCTGCGTGCGCCCGGTCGACATGAAATATGCCGTGCCCGGCGACGAAGTCAGTCTGGCCGACGGCTTTCCATTGCTGCTGACTTCGCAGACAGCGCTGGATCAGCTCAATGCCAGACTCGTGCAGCCGGTGTCGATGCTGCGCTTTCGTCCGAACCTCGTCGTCGCCGGCACCGCGCCGCATGCCGAGGATGGCTGGAAGCGTGTGCGCATCGGCGCGATCGAATTCGATGTCGTCAAACCCTGCATCCGCTGTGTGTTCACCACGGTCGACTTCGAACGCGGCGCGCACGATCCGTCGGGCGAACCGCTGCGCACCCTGATCGGCTATCGACGCACGGACAAGGGCGTGGCTTTCGGTCAGAACCTGATCCCGCGCGGAACCGGCACGATTCGTGTCGGCGATGCGGTCGACCCGATCGCCTGATTGCTGCATTGCGATGGAGCATCTGCTCTAGGCGTAACCCGTAGCCTCGCGCAACCTCGTTTCGAGCAGGCTACAGGTATTGTTTGATGACCTACGACTACGTGATTGTCGGTGCGGGCTCGGCCGGCTGTGTGCTGGCCAATCGCCTGAGTGCGAATCCGAATAATCGCGTGCTGCTGCTCGAAGCCGGTCCGCGCGACTGGCATCCGTTCATCCATATGCCGGCGGGCCTCGCCAAACTGGTCGGCAAGAAAGGCATCAACTGGAATTATTCGACCGAACCCGAGGCGCAGCTCGAACAACCGTCGCCTGTGGTGGCCGCGCGGCCGCGTACTCGGCGGTTCGAGTTCGATCAATGCGATGTGCTACATCCGCGGCGTGCCCGCCGATTACGACGATTGGGCGCGCCTCGGCGGCGACGAGCGCTGGAATTGGCAGAACGTGCTGCCGTACTTCAAGCGCGCCGAAGGCAACACGCGTGGCGCCGACGAACTGCACGGCGCCGATGGCCCGCTCGCGGTGCAGGACCTGCGCTTTCGCAATCAGCTGTCGCAGGCGTTCGTCGACGCCGCGCTGGCCTGCGGTCATCCGGCCAACGCCGATTTCAACGGCACGCAACAGGAAGGCGTGGGCTTCTATCAGGTGACGCAGAAAAACAGCGCGCGCTGCTCGACCGCGGCGGGTTACCTGCGCGCCGCGCGCCGACGCGCGAATCTGCGCGTACTCACCGGAGCGCAGGCCCAGCGCGTGCTGTTCGACGGGCAGCGGGCGGTCGGCGTCGACTATCGCCATCACGGCCGCCTCGTGCGCGCCGACTCGCGCGAGGTCATCCTGTGCGGCGGCGCAATCAATTCGCCGCAGCTGCTGCTGCTGTCCGGCATCGGCCCTGCGGATCACCTGCGCGAACACGGCATCCGCATCCAGCAGGACCTGCCCGGCGTCGGCAAAAACCTGCAGGACCACCTGGATATCTGCACTTTGCAGCATTGTATAAAACCGGTGAGCTACGACCGGCTCAACGACCTTGCCGTGCTCGTGCAATACCTTGCCCGGCGCGACGGCCCAGGCACCTCGAACATCGCCGAGGGTGGCGGCTTCGTGCGCACACGCCATGCGGCGGATGCGCGCTGCGATCTGCAGCTGCACTTCATTCCTGCCCTGCTCGACGATCACGGCCGCAATCGCCTGCCCGGCTACGGCTATACGCTGCACGCATGCATGCTGCGCCCGCAAAGCCGCGGGACGGTCTCGCTGAAATCCGCCGATCCGAACGTCAAGGCTGCGATCCATGCGAATTACCTGAGCGACGCCCAGGGCTACGACCTGCAGATGCTGATCGAAGGTGTCAGGCTGTCGCGCGAGATCTTCGCGGCCAGGCCTTTCGATGCCTATCGCGGTGCGGAAATCTTTCCCGGCGATGCCGTGCGCAGCGAGGCCGAGATCATCGCCTTTATCCGGCGCAAGGCGGAGACCGTCTATCACCCGGTCGGCAGTTGCCGCATGGGCAACGACGAGGCGGCCGTGGTCGATACCGAACTGCGCGTGCGCGGAGTTGCCGGGCTGCGCGTGGTCGACGCCTCGGTGATGCCCAATCTGCCGGGCGGCAATACCAACGCGCCGACGATCATGATCGCGGAGAAAGCCGCGGAATTGATTGGCGCCTGAGCGGCATCGGAATTAGCAAAGTCATAACACCATCTGTTTTTTTTGGCGTTAGAATTGCGCCCCGTGCGGGATAGCACGGCGCTCTTCGGATGCGCCCGTACGACAACGAGTACGACATAACGCACGGAGCACTGCCCGATGAGCAAAACATGTTGCTACGAAAACTCGCGCTGCTGAGTCTGGCGGCGCTCGCTCTGGCACCGGTCCACAACGCGAGCGCGCGTTACAGGGCGCGGGCCGCCGTGGCACAAACCCGCAAAAGTACACTTCCGCGCAGCGCCGCCGACGCCGCAGCCGCGGCACGCGACTTGAACAGCCTGCTCGACAAGGTTGAAGCCTCCGGACAAGTCGCGGGCATGGCCGTCGTCGTGGTCAAGGACGACAAGGTGCTGCTGCAACGTGGCATCGGCTATGCAGACGCGAGTACCGGCGCACCGGTAACGCCGGACACGGTGTTCCGTCTTGCCTCGCTTTCGAAGGCGTTTGCCAGCGCGCTGGCCGCAATGCTGGTCGATGACGGCGTATTCAAATGGGATACCCGCATCACCGATGTCGTGCCCTCGTTCGAACTCATCAACGCGGACGCGAGCAACAAACTGACCGTGCGCGATATTCTCAGCCAGCGTGTCGGCTTGCCACACAATACCTACGATCGACTGCTCGAAGCAGACGAACCGTATCCGCTGCTGTTGAACAAGCTCAGGGAAGTGCCGCTGACCTGTGACGTCGGCGAATGCTACGGCTATCAGAACATCACCTACGCGCTGATCGGCGACGTCGTCTATGCGCTGACCGGGGATTTTTTCTATCACCAAGTCGAAAAACGCTTGTTCCATCCGCTCGGCATGCTGACCGCAAGTTATGGCAAGGAGTCGCTGGAATCGAGCAAGAGTTGGGCGCGTCCGCATGTGCGCACACGCAGAGGCTGGGCGCCGTTCGATACCACGGATTCCTACTATCACGTCGCCCCGGCGGCTGGCGTCAACGCCAGCATCAAGGACATGACGCAATGGCTGATCGCCCAGATGGGCGGGCGGCCGGACGTGCTTTCACCGGCGTTGCTGCAGGTCGTGCATGCTCCCGAAATCGATACGCCGCTCGAGCGCCGCATCTCGCCCTGGCATCGTGCCCGCGTCAGCGACGCGCGTTATGCTTTGGGCTGGCGCGTGTTCGATTACGCGGGTGAGACTCTGATTTTCCACGCCGGCGCGGTCAGAGGCTATCGCTCGATGATCGCGTTCTTCCCCAAATCGCGCTTCGGTGCGGTGATTCTATGGAACTGCGAATCCGCAATCCCATCCGGCTTGCTGCCGATGCTGCTCGACCGCTACCTGGGCCTGCCCGCAGTGGACTGGGCCGGCATCGACTCGCGGCCGGTCACCCGGCACGCCCGACTCGTCGCCGGCCGCAACGGCCGCTGATCGATCGCATTCCGACCCGGCCGGTTCAGCCCGCGCCTGCGCCCGCGCCGAGCTTGAACTCGATACGGCTCTTTACGTGTTCCTCGACCGGCTTGCCGTTTTCCAGACGCGGTTGAAAGGTCCAGCTCGCGATCGCGCGCAGGGCCGATTCGTTGAACACGCGCGCGGGATTCGCACTGACCACGGTCGCATCCTTGACGTGTCCGTCTGGATCGACCGTGAAGCCGACCTCGACCCAACCTTCCTCGCGCCTGCGAGCCGCTTCCGGCGGATAGCTGGGGTCGGTCCTCTTCACCAGCGTCGCCACCCGGTTTTCACCGCCTGCTGGCGGCGCGGGTGAACTGGCACTGCTGGCAGCTGGCGCGGCTGGGGTCTGCGCCACCGGGTTCTGCGCCGGCGCCGGGGAAGGCAGCGCTGCGGTTCTCGTGGCGGGTGCAGTGGTGGCAGGCGCAGGCGCCGCCTGGCCCGGCGCGGGCGCGGTGGCTGCGGGCGGATTGCGCAGCGCATTCGCCGCGAGTTGCTTGTCCTGATCGCGCTTCTGATCGCGTTCGACCTGGCGTTTTTTGAGATCCAGCTTGTTGCGCAAAATCGTCAGGGTGTAGTTCGTCGGATCCGACCGGCTAAGCAGATTGATCATGCGCTGGCTTGTCTCGATCTGGCCGGCGTTGATCTGTTGTTCGACGGCACCGGTTGCCAACGGAAACATCTCGCGCAAGCCGTCCTGGGCCGAGGCGTTGTTCTTGTCCCGCTCCAATACCAGCAGATAGTATTCGACAGCGTTGTTTCCCGCCGGCTCCACCAGACGCTGTTCGCTCAGCGCCTTCGCCGCATTCTTGAGCAACTCGGGAACGGTGAGTGTCGCGGCTTCCGGCGCCGTCGGCCCGGCGGGAACCGCCACCGCCGGTGGCGGAGCTTCAGTAGCCGGCAGCACGGGTGCCGGCGCTCCCGCCTTGGGTACGGCGACCACTGCAGGAGCTGGTTTTACGCTTCCGCTTTGGCCGGAAAAAAAATAGACCGCCAGCACGATGGCCACGACCACCGCAACCGCCCCGAAGAGCAACCCTCGCCGGCTATTCTGGATATTCATGCGCATCGCCCCTGTATCTGCATGAAACTGTATTGTCTATCACGATCTCAGCAAAAACTTTGCTCTACCTCATGGTTTTTGATAATGCAAATTCCGCGCCGATGGGTCTTATTGCTCAGGGATTCGCTCGCGACCCCTGCCTGCAATTGCCGTCGAAGGATTTCATCGAAGGGTCGTGACACTCGACTCATCCACGTCGGCGGGAGAGCGCCACCCTTATCAGGAACCGCATGATGTGTAGATGCGTAAATCGGGGTGTCTACAATCACAACTGCCGCCACTAACGCCGAACGGCGCTGCGAAGTCTGATCGGAAGCAATGGAACCCGCGCTGGGGGTTAGAGCCTCTCCCCGTGCTGGGCACGTCACGGGGAGAGGTAAGCTTGGTAAGAATCTTATCTGTTGCTGTTGGAACCGGACGCCAACTCCGCATCCGGTGAACTTTGGGACCCGAAGGTCCGCGGGTACGTGTTGCCTTAGTTGAAGGTGATGCTCAGGTTGTGTTGCGTCTTACTTCTTCTTCGCGGTTTTCTTTGCGGTCTTCTTGGCCACTTTGGCCTTCACGACTTTCTTCGCAGCTTTCTTAGCGGGTTTCTTCTTCATAGCCATATCGCGTCTTAGCTCCTCGTCAGTAGGTAGATGTTGCCCAGTAAAAGCGTGCAGGAACGCTTCGCACAGCAAGTCGCTGTTCGTCGCGTGCCGAAGATTGTTCACCTGGCGGCGTGTGCGTTCATCGGAGAGAAGTCTGAGTACGTGAAGCGGTATTGATACCGTCACTTTTTTCACGGCTACTGCTTTGCTGCCGTGTTCGATGTAAGGTTTTACAAACTTCGCCGCCGTCATGGAATCCATGTACAGGTGTCACGTTGGCGCAAAAATTATTCCGGAAGTGTTTTGCTGTCAACAGATTTGTGCTAACGCGTTTGCCGTGCGACCGCCGCGGCGCGCCGATCAGCGCGGCCGAGCCCCGTCAATCGCGGCGCATCGATCCGATCTGCCGTAGACGTAAAGACGCCTAAACGTTTTTCGTGGTATTTGCGCCGGATTATTGCTCGCGCGCGGCAACGCGCCGCCGATGCGGTAAAAACCTAGATTTGATGCGGGTTGCAGCTATTTTCTTGCAGTGTACATCTTTATATTTTTAATTTTTTTATATAAATATAAAATGTAAATACATGACAACTAAATCGCTACCGGGCCCGCGCACGGACAAATTTTTGTGCGCGGGATCGCGCCTTGAACGAACGCCAGTCGTCAAAAAAAATTTTTCGACGGGCGCTCGCACAGACGTGTTTTGCACCCGATTTGCGCGAATTTGCGCAAACTGCGGATCCGCCGTTCGCGATTCTGCGCCGGCGCAAATCAGGCGAGCGCGTGCTTCAACGCCGCCGCGAAACGATCGAGATCGTTTCCGTTTTTCGTTTCCGTCGCGCACACGAGCAACGCGTTTTCGTACTCGGAATATTCTTCGCCGAGCGCGAAGCCGGCGACGATGTTGTCGCTGCGCGAGTCGTTCGACGACGTCGTGCGCCGGCTTCGGCAGGCGCAGCGCAACTTCGTGAAAGAACGGGCGCGCGAACAGCTGCGCTCACGCCGGGAATCGCGCAGAGCTTGTCGCGCAGCGTGCGCGTGTTGCGCATGCTCGCGTGGCGACGCGGCGCACGCCTTCGGGACCGAGCATCGCCATCGTGATCGTCGCCGCGGTGACCAGCAGGCCCTGGTTGGTGCAGATGTTCGATGTCGCCTTCGCGCGGCGGATGTGCTGCTCGCGCGCCTGCAGCGTCAGGGCGAAGCCCTGCTTGCCGTCGAGATCGGTCGTGCGGCCGACGATGCGCCCCGGCATCTGGCGCACGAATTCCTGCTTGCAGGCGAGGATGCCGAAGTACGGACCGCCCGACGACAGCGGCACGCCGAGCGGCTGGCCGTCGCCGCAGACGATGTCGGCGCCCTGCTTGCCGAGTCGCGCTGCCCCACTCGCCCGGCGGCTTGAGCACGGCGAGCGACAGCGGATTGACCACGCCGATCACGAGCGCGCCTTTCGCGTGCGCCCAGTCGGTCAGCGCGTCGACGTCCTCGAGCACGCCGAAGAAGTTCGGCTGCGGAATCACCAGCGCGGTGAACGCGCCGAAATCCTGCTGCGCGAGCCAGTCGGCGACGATGCCGCCCGCGGTCGCGCCTTCGTGGCAGAAATCGAACTTCGACGACTTCGATGTTCTGCAGCGCGACGATCGTATGCAGCGTCTTGCGATAGGCCGGATGCACCGACTTCGGGCACGAGCACGCGTGCGCGGTCCCTTCTTCGCGCAGCGCTCGGCCATCAGCACCGCTTCGGCGAGCGCGGTCGCGCCGTCGTACATCGAGGCGTTGCTGACGTCCATGCCGGTCAGCCGCGTCATCATCGTCTGGTATTCGTAGATCAGCTGCAGCGTGCCCTGGCTCGCCTCGGCCTGGTACGGCGTGTACGCCGAATAGAACTCGCCGCGCGAGACGATCGCCCACACCGCCGCCGGGATATGGTGCTCATAGGCGCCGGCGCCGGCGAAGTTGAGCGGCGTGCCGTCCTGCGCGGCGCGCGTCCTTCATCAGGCGCGTCACATCCATCTCGTTCAGGCCCGGCGGCACCTTTGCCAGCGCATCGATCTTCAGCGCAGGCGGAATCTCGTCGAACAGGTCTTCGATGCGGGCGACGCCGATGGCCTTGAGCATGGCGCCGACGTCGGCTTCGGAATGGGGGATGAAGGGCATGGGTCGGAGTCGGGATCGGGAATGGAGGATTCGGGATGCAGAACGGACGAATCGGACGGAGACGCGGAATCGATACGACGAATCGACCGGCTGGCGATTGCCGCATTCCCGAATCCCGATTCCACATTCCCGGCTGCTCAGTGCTCTTCGTCTCTCGATCACCTCGGCGTACGCGTCCGGATCGAGCAGCTCTTCGCATTTCCTCGGCGAGGTTGCTCGGCTTGACGACGAAGATCCAGCCTTCGCCGATAGGCGTCCTCGTTGATCGTCTCGGGCTTGTCGCCAGCGCGGCGTTGACCGCGACGACCTCGCCGGACACCGGCGCGTAGACGTCCGACGCGGCCTTGACCGATTCGACCACGGCGCAGGCGTTGCCGGCCTGCACGTTGTCGCCGACGCTCGGCAGTTCGACATAGACGAGGTCGCCGAGCAGGCCCTGCGCATGGTCGGAGATGCCGACCGTGACCGTGCCGTTGTCCTCGACGCGCGCCCACTCGTGGGACTTCATGAATTTCAGATCGCCGGGAATTTCGTTCATGTCGTGGTCCTGGGTGCGATGGATCGTCGCGGCGCCGAATTCTACACGGAGCCGACGGGCAAGCAAAGCGGTCAGACGCCCGCGCAGGCCTTGCCATCGCTGCACGAACGGATACTTGACGATACGCACCGGCACGAGCTTGCCGCGGATATCGACCTGCGGCCTGTCGTCCGTCGCCGGCGCCGGCACGCGCGCGAACGCGATCGCCTTGCCCAGCGTCGGCGAAAACGTGCCGGACAGGATCTCGCCGTCGCCGTGCGCGCGTGACGACGCGCTGGCCGTGGCGCAGCACGCCTTTGTCGTCCATCACGAGGCCGACCAGCACGCGCTTCACGCCGTCGGCCTTCTGCTTTTCCAGCGCGCGCGCGGCCGATGAAATCGCGGCCTGCGTCCAGCGACACCGTCCATGCGAGCCCCGCTTCCCACGGCGTGATCGTCTTCGTCCATGTCCTGGCCGTACAGATTCATGCCGGCTTCCAGGCGCAGCGTGTCGCGCGCGCCGAGTCCGGCCGGCGCGACGCCAGCGTCGTTGAGCCGGTTCCACAGCGCGACGGCCTGCGCTTCCGGCACGATGATCTCGTAGCCGTCCTCGCCGGTGTAGCCGGTGCGCGCGATGAAAAGCTCATCGAATCCGGCCCATCGCCTTCGACGCGACGAACTTGCCGATCTTCGCCGCCTTCCGCGCGTGCCGCGCGCTCGAGCAGCGACTGCACCTTGGCGCGCGCGTTCGGACCCTGCACCGCGATCATCGACAGATCGGCGCGCTCGGTCACCTTCACGTCGAACGCCTTGCGCCTGTTTTTCGATCCAGGCCAGGTCCTTGTCGCGCGTCGCCGCGTTGACCACGACGCGGAAGAAATCCTCGGCGAGGAAATAGACGATCAGATCGTCGATCACGCCGCCCTGCTCGTTGAGCATGCACGAGTACAGCGCCTTGCCCGAGACCTTGAGCTTGTCGACGCTGTTGGCGAGCAGATGGCGCAGGAATTCGCGCGTGCGCGCGCCGGTGAGATCGACCACGGTCATGTGCGAGACGTCGAACATGCCCGCGTCGCGGCGCACCGCGTGGTGCTCCTCGATCTGCGAGCCGTAGTTGAGCGGCATGTCCCAGCCGCCGAAATCCACCATCTTCGCGCCGAGCGCGCGATGGGTGGCGTTGAGGATGGTTTGCTGGGTCATGGCGCGCTTCAGGCAAAAGTGAGGATGCCATTATCGCGGCGAATACGCGTGCTGTCTCCCCCTGTCCGCCGATCGCCGCGCTCGAATCGGGGCCACAAAAAAGCCCCGGTTGTCGCCAACCGGGGCCGCGTATCGGATTGCTGGCGGATCAGGCCAACTGAACCTGGTCAGCCTGCATGCCTTTCTGGCCCTGGATGGCGACGAAGCTTACCTTCTGGCCTTCCTGCAGGGTCTTGAAGCCGCTGCCCTGGATCGCGCGGAAATGCACGAACAGGTCGGGGCCGCTTTCCGGGGTGATGAAGCCGAAGCCCTTGGCATCGTTGAACCATTTGACCGTACCGTTTTGACGATTCGACATTTTGAAAACTCCAATGTTGTGACAAACAAACTCGCGCGGAACATCCGCGTCGAGACTGGTTGCAGGGAGTGAACGAAACGACAAGACAGACGTAGCCGATCAACGAATGACCAACCGCATCAGGCCACGATTCACGGTGACCCAGCTAAACACAGTATTAACAGTTTATCCGTTATCTGGCCGAAAAGCCACGTCAAACCGGCTTCCGGCCGTTGCCCGGCCCCAAGGGCGGCCCGCCGCAGCGGGAATAAACCCCCGCTCTAGCCGATCCAGTGGGTCGCATATCCCGCCTCGACGACAAGAAACCGACGTGAACACCCGCGACCCAGCTTGCGGCGCTGAAGTCAGTCAGCCGCCGCCGGCGGCCGCTGCTGCTGCGCCACGGCGCCATGATCCGACCACTGCTTGACGCGCGCGGATCGCGGCTCAGCCGCCCGGCGGCCCCTTGAGCTCGATCATATTGCCTTCGGGGTCGGTGATGTAGATCGACGGCCCTTCGCCTTCCGCACCGTAGCGCGATTCAACAGGACCCGCCTCGACTCCGCAGGCTTCAAGCCGGCGCCGAATCGCGGCGGCGTCGAACGGTTCGACGCGAAAGCAAACGTGATCGAGATTGCGCCCTTCCCTGCCCGGCGCGGCGCCGCCGGCGCGGCCGAGCTTGCCGTCAATCGGAACGAGATCGACGAGGGATCGGCCCGCGCGCAACTGTACGAGGCCGATCCCATCCTGGCGGCGCTCGATCGCGCATCCGAGCGCGTCGCAATAAAAGCGCAGCATCTTGTCGAGGTCGACGACGCGCAACACGACGTGATCGATTTCGCGAATGCGGATCATGAACCAGCCGGACTATTCACAGAACGAAAGGAATCAGCGCGCGTACACGCTGCGAATAGGCATCGTATGCATCGCCGAACTGGTCGCGCATCCAGCGTTCTTCGATGCGCAGCTTGCGCCAGAAAGCCAGCGTCGCGAGCGCAACGGCGAGAAAGCCGCGCCATTCGCCGATGGCGATCGCCGAACCGATGAAGGCGAGCAGCAGGCCGGTATAGATCGGATGGCGAGCCAACGCATAAGGTCCGTTCGTCACCAGCTCATGATCCTGCTTGATGGTGACCGTGCCACTCCAGTTTGCACCGAGCGCCCGCCGCGCCCATATCGAAAAAGCCAGACCGATGGCGGTGAGACTCGTCGCAACGACGAGCGTCAAAGCTGTGCGTGGAAGAAAACGCTCACGCAGTTCGGGAACGGATAATCCCGGCGTCATGAAAAGAACAATGGCCAACGCGAGAGGCACGATATGCGACAGGCGCGACGACAGGGACTCATGGCGCTGGACCGGCTTGCCATCAAGCGACGAAATCCACCAGTAGGCGCACCAGCCCAGCCACATGGCGGGAATCAGATAGCGATAAATATGCGGCACGAAGTCCCGGCCCTGCTGCAAACCGACTCTGGCCCCATCGCGGCCTATCCCTGCCGCTCGCACCTTGAGCGTCGTGCCTTCGACGGCAATCACCTCGACCGTCGCACCAACCGGCAGGTCAGGGCCTTCGGCAAGCCAGGGCGAATCGCCGACGCGCACTTTGCCGCTGCCGTTGACGATGGCGGTGTCGAGTACGTAACGCTTGCCGACGAACTGTTCGGCGCGGCGGTTGAGCAGCGGCTGATCGCTCGGGCCGTCCGCCACCGGCCGGATGAAGCGCCAGTAGCAGTAGCAGCTGACGATCGCGAGCAGCACGAAGGCGACCGTCTGCGTGAGAAACGACAGGCCGGGCACGATCAGCAGCAGCACGCCGACCACGGCGGCGGCGATGCCGACCCAGAGCATGAAATAACCGGGCGCCATCAGTTCGGCGAGGATCAGGATCAGCCCGAAAATCCACCAACCGTAATGCGCGAGAATGCTCATGTATTTATTTCCATGAATATATTTTTATACCAGACACACACCCGCGGGCAGCGCAATCACTGTGCCGGCCGTTGCAGCTGCGTCTTCGCGGACTGCTGCTGTTCGATGCTCGATTTCGCAAGTTCGGCGATGCCGGCCAGCGAACCGAGGATGCCGGTCGCTTCCATCGGCAGCAGCATGATTTTCTGGTTCGGCGCACCGACCATCGATTTGAGCGCATCGACGTACTTGGTCGCGACGAAATAGTTGATCGCGTTGATGTCGCCGGCGCGGATCGCGTTGCGACACCATCTCGGTCGCCTTGCGCTTCGGCCTGTGCCGAACGCTCGCGCGCCTCGGCCGCGCGAAACGCGGCCTCGCGCTGGCCTTCGGCGGCGAGGATCGCCGCCTGCTTCTCGCCTTCGGCCTTGAGGATCGCCGCCTGGCGGAAACCTTCCGCTTCGAGAATGTTCGCGCGCTTCTCGCGCTCGGCCTTCATCTGTCGCGCCATCGAGTCGATCAGGTTCTGCGGCGGTTGGATATCCTTGATCTCGATGCGGTTGCACTTCAGTCCCCACGGATGCGTCGCCTCGTCGACGACCTTGAGCAGACGCGCATTGATCTCGTCGCGCTTGCTCAGCGATTCGTCGAGGTCCATCGAGCCGAGCACGGTGCGGATATTGGTCATGATCAGGTTGAGGATCGCCTGATTGAGATTGGCGACCTCGTAGGCCGCCTTGGCCGCGTCGAGCACCTGGTAGAAGACGACGCCATCGACGCGCACGACCGCATTGTCCTTGGTGATGACGTCCTGCGAAGGCACGTCGAGCACCTGCTCCATCATGTTCATCTTCCTGCCGACCGCCTGATAGAGCGGAATCAGGATGTGCAGGCCCGGCTCCATCGTGCTTGTGTAGCGGCCGAAGGTTTCCTTGGTCCACTCGTAGCCCTGGGGCACGATGCGGATGGTCTTGGAGATCGCGGTCAGGATGACGATGATCAGGATGAGTGCCAGTACGCCGCCCATGATTCTTCTCCGAAAAATTTGTGGATGCGAGTATACGCCCTGCGCTCTGCGCGATTCGCCGGCGGGTCAATGAGTCTCGTCGTAGAACGCACGAAAGCGCGGCGAGAACGTCGCCTCATCCGGAATCGCTTGCGCATCGAGCGCGAGCGCGGCACGCGCATCCGCGCGCGCGGCGACCACGAGACTCGTGTCGCCGCCGGTGTGCGCCAGGGTGAAGCGCGAAGCCGAGCGGATCAGGTATGCGCGATATTTTGCCTGCACGTCGGACAGCGTTTCCGGATCGATGCGCGCGGCGGCCGCATAGCGCCCGGCGAGGTAATCCTGCTGCGCGCGTGCCAGGGCGAAAGGTAATTTCGCCGCAGCCGCCGCGCTGGTCACGGCGAAGGTCGCGTCGGCGCGCGTGCGCTTGCTTGCCTCGACCACCGCGGTGACTTGCACAGGCTTCGCGTCGAGCGAACTGCGGAAGGTGACGAGGTACTTGCCGGCCGGCAGCAGCAGCGTGAACGGCGTGCTCGCATCGGCCGGCAGCTTGACGGGCTGCTGCTGATCGTCGAGCACCGATTCGATATTCGCCCACGGCTGCGCGTTGAGCATCAATTCGCCACGCGCAGCCAGCGGCGGTCGCTGCGCTCGCAGCCGCAGCGTTTGGTGAAGCTGGCGGTGACACGGCGGTGACGCGGGCGGCGCATTCGCCGGCGCGGACGTCCTGGCCGCAGTGGCGGCGGGTGCAGGGGCGCTGGAAGACGGCGTTGGCGCAGCGGCGGTGGATGACGCAGGTGGCTGCGCTGCCGAATGCGCCGCCACTGCCGGCGCAGTTTGTGCAGGTGCGGCTTTCTGCATCTGCGCGATGCGCGTCTTGAGCGCGAGCAGTTTGCCGTTCTGCGGGCGTACCTGCAGGCCCTCGTCGACGATGGTCAGCGCGCCGCGGAAGTCGCCGGCCGCAATCGCCGTTTCGCCCTGAGCACCGGCCTGCAGCGCGATGCGATCGAGCAGCGTCTGCGCCTTGCTGTTGCCCGGGTCTTTCTGCAGCACCTTCTGCAGATAGTCGAATGCGCTGCCGTCAGTGCCAGGGCTTGCCTGCACCGCCTGATTCGATTCGATGCGTTGCTGCGCGCGGTCGAGCCAGAGCGAAACGAGTTCGCGCTCGTCTTGCGTCAGCGTGCTGCGTTCGCCCCAGACCATCCAGCCGCCGACCACGAGCGCGAGCGCCACGATCGCGCCGAGCGCAATCGCCAGCAACGAACGCTTGCGCGCGACCGCTGCCGGAGCAGGACCTGCAGGCGCGGCAGGTGCCGGAGGCAGCTCCGGTGGCGGCGTCAGCGTACGCGGCGGAGTACCGGGCACGCTGGTCGAAAATCCGAGCGCGCGCAATTGTTCCGACGAGGGCTGATTCGGATCGACCTGCAGGCGCATGAGCAAGGTGTCGCTGTGCACCAGCCGCGATTTCAGATCGTCGCAGAACTCGCGCAGATTCGGGTAGCGCTCGTCGCGATTCTTCGCCAGCATGCGCGCGATCACATCCTCGAACGCGTGAAACTCGGCCGGCAACGGCGGCAACGGCTGCGACAGATGCGCCATGAGCACGCCGATCGAGGTGTCGGCGCGGAACGGCGGCGTGCCGGTGAGCAGTTCGCGGAAAAGTATACCCAGGCTGTACTGGTCGGCGCGGCCGTCCACCTGCAGACCGTTGATCTGCTCGGGACTCATATACGTCGGCGTGCCGACCAGCATGCCGGTCTGGGTCAGGCGCATCGCCGAACCGTCCTGGTAGCGCGCGATGCCGAAATCGGTCAGCACCGGTGTGCCGGTATCGCGGAACATGATATTGGCCGGTTTCAGATCGCGATGCACGACGCCGTGGCCGTGCGCGAATTCGAGCGCATTGGCGATCTGCACGATCACCGACACCGCTTCGGCCAGCGACAGGCCTTTGCGCATGCGGTCGGTGAGCACGCCGCCGCCGAGGTATTCCATCGCGATATAGGCGATCTTGTCGTTGCTGACGATGTCGTAGACCGCAACGATATTGCGGTGCGGCAGCTTCGCCATCATGCGCCCTTCGAGCAGGAAGCGGCGCTCGATCTGGTTCGAGTCGATGCCCGAGTCGAACGAGCGGCGCATGACCTTGAGCGCGACTTTGCGATCGAGCGAGCGCTGCAGCGCAAGGTGCACCGTGGACATGCCGCCCGACCCCAGCGGGCGGAGTATCTCGTAGCCGGGAATCTGGATGGAGTCCGACGCCATAACCCTCTTCCAAGACCGCACCTACCCCCCGCTCCCCCAAGCGGCGAAATGCGGCGCCGATCATAGCATTGCCGGGCTATCGCACGTCATTGCATGGGCAGATGGAGAACCACCGAAAGTCCGCCGCCTTCGCGGTTGGCCAGCGCGATGCGGCCACCGTGCGCCTCGACGATTTCGCGCGCCAGCGCCAGCCCGAGACCCGTGCCGCTGCGTTTGGTCGAGTAAAACGGCAGCAACGCGTTGGCGAGCACGGTTTCGTTCATGCCGCCGCCGCGGTCGCGCACCTCCACGCGTACTTCACTGCCGCGCGGCGCGAGCGCGAGTTCGACCGCATCGGCTGCGCCGCCGGACTCGTGCGCATTCTTCAGCAGGTTGATCAACACCTGCTCGATCTGCACGCGGTCGAAATGTCCCGGCTGCTGCGGCACGGCGCCGGCGAGACGAAACGGATATTGCCGCGCCAGCTGATCGAGAAACTCGCCCCACGGCACGCTGTCGATGCGCGGCTGCGGCAGCCTCGCAAACTCGGCGTAACCGGCGATGAAGCCGTGCAGATGACGCGCGCGCTCCTCGATCGTGTCGAACACCGGCGCCAGCCGTGCCTGCTCGCCCTTGCGCGCCAGTTCGCGCCCGGAATGCGCGAGCGAGGAGATCGGCGCGAGCGAATTGTTCAACTCATGGCTGATCACGCGGATGACTTTTTTCCAGGTCAGCACTTCCTGGCGCGACAGCTCGCGCGTGAGCCGCTTGATCAGATACATGCGGTGGTTGCGGCCGTGCAGACGAAAGCTTTTTTGCGAAAGATGAAAGGTCTCGGTTTCACCGTCGAGATCGACGCTGAACAGCCCGTCCTGATTGGCGATCAAGGCGGCGCCCAGCGGCGCGGGACACTCGCTCGCCAGTCTGGCGAACGCCAGTCCGCTCATCGCGCGACCGTCGTTGAGCAGGCTGCGCGCGGCGAGATTCGCGTAGACGACGAATTCCGCCGCGTCGATCAGCAACAGCGCGGTCGGCGAATTCTGCACCATCGTGTCGAGCAGCAACTCGCGCTGCAGCAGGTCCTGGCGCTGCTCGCGCAGCACGCTGCCGAGTTCGTTGTGCGCGCCGATCAACTCGCCGAATTCGTCGCGCCGCGTCTGCGCGAGCGAGGTGCTGAAATCGCCGTCGCGATAGCTGGCGACGCCGCCCGAGAGAGCGCGCAGCAGACTCTGCAGCGGCTGTATCGTCGCGCGGGCGAGCATCAGCGCCGGCACGGCAAGCAATACGATCGCCGCCGCCGCGGCGTACCACGCCGATGGCAGCCACAGCGCAAGCAATGCGGTCAACGCGCAGGCGGCAAGCAGCGTTGCGCCGAGCAGCGCGGCCAGTTTGCCTTCGAGGGAGAAGAGGCGCATGGAGATAATCAGAGAACGAGTCGCGGCATTTGCGACTCTCCAAGTGTAGTGTCTTGCGGTGAAAAAGAGCGCCCCCCTTCTGGCCGCCGCCACCTTCCCCCGCTAGCGCAGGGGAAGGAATCCAAATTGTGGCGCACCAGCTTTCCCTTCCCCTGCGTTAGCGGGGAAACATCGGCAGGATTGCCGATGTTTGCAGCGAATGCTGCCCGTAGGGCGAGCCATATGGATATGGCGAGTACAAGGTGCCGAAGGCGGATGGGGGAAATGGCGGGGAAACAACAGCGGCCGCCACGTTGCTTACTCTTTGATCCCCATCTTCTCCATACGCCGATACAGCGCCTGGCGCGACAAGCCCAGTTCCGCCGACGCCTGGCTGATCACGCCCTTGGCGCGCGCCAGCGCGGCTTCGATCGCGGCGCGATCGGGTTCGGCATCGGCCGCCGTGCGCGGCGGCGCGACACGTGCGGCGAGGCCGAGATCGGCAGCCGCGATCACGCCGTCGCGGCAGAGCAGGCTGGCGCGCTGGATCGCATTCTTGAGCTCACGCACATTGCCCGGCCAGGTGTGCGCGAGCAAGGCGCTGCGCGCTTCGTCGCTGAGCGCGATGCGGTCGCTGAGAAAATGTTCCGCAAGCGGCAGGATGTCGTCGGGCCGTGCGGCGAGCGGCGGCAGCACCAGCTCGATCACGTTCAGGCGATAGTACAGGTCCTCGCGGAACGTGCCGGCGCGGATCATCGCCGGCAGATCGGCATTGGTCGCACTGAGTACGCGCACTTTGACTTCACGCGTCTTGCTCGACCCGAGGCGCTCGAACTTGCCGGTTTCCAGAATACGCAACAGCTTGATTTGTCCCGACAGCGGCAGATTGCCGATTTCATCCAGCAGCAGCGTGCCGCGATCGGCGATTTCGAAACGTCCTTCGCGCGCCTTGTTCGCGCCCGTGTAGGCGCCCGCCTCGGCGCCGAACAATTCGGCCTCGATCAACTCGGACGGCAGCGCGCCACAATTGACCACGACGAACGGCCCGGCCTTTACCGGCGAATTGAAGTGCACGATCTCGGCGATGCGTTCCTTGCCCGCGCCGTTCGGACCGCTGATCAGCACCGGCGCATCGGCGCGCGCGATTTGTCCGGCCAGTTCGACCAGGCGCTCCAGCGCATGCGACGCGAACACGATGCCGCGCAGATCGAAACGTTCGCGCAGCGCGCTGCTGCTCGCACGCCGCTCACCGCGCAGGCGTGCGACTTCGCGCGTGCTCTCCGACAGTTCGAGCAGGTTCTCGACCGTGGCCAGCAGCTTGTTGTCGTCCCACGGCTTGGCCAGGTAATCGGCGGCACCGGCCTTGACCAGTTCGATCGCGGTTTCCAGATGCGTCCACGCCGTGAGCAGAATCACCGGCAGGTCCGGTTCGCGTTCGCGGATCGCGCGGAACAGCGCAACGCCATCCTCGCCCGAGGTGGTGTCCTCGTGGAAATTCATGTCCTGCAGCACCAGATCGACGCGCTGACGCGCAAGCAGCGCAAGCCCTTCCTGCGGCGTCGCGGCGCGCAGCGTGCGGATATCGCGCAAGCTCAAAAGAACTTCGAGCGCCGTCACCACACCCGGATTGTCGTCGATGACGAGAACGCTGCGCATCAGTCGGCTGGCGGATCCATTGCGGTGAAATTTGCCATTGCGCATGGCCCTGTTGGATGCGGCATGGTCGAAAAGCGTTGCATCGATTTCAGCGGAACTTGGGGCTGCGCAAAGCTTACATGCTTTACTCCGGTGCAAGCCGGGCGCAGTTCCATCAGCGCCAACCCGAGGTGATTGGATAACGCCGCTCGCGTCCAAACGCGCGGCGCGACACTTTCGGTCCCGGCGCGGCCTGGTGCCGTTTCCACTCGTTGATGCGCACCAGACGCAACACATGATCGACGACGTCGGCGCTGAAGCCGGCGCGCACGATATCGTCGCGCGACTGCTCCTGATCGATGTAGCGGAGCAGGATCGCGTCGAGCACGTCGTAGGGCGGCAGCGAATCCTGATCGGTCTGGTTGTCGCGCAATTCCGCCGACGGCGCGCGTTCGATCACCCCGGGCGGAATCACCGGCGCGCCGCCGACCGAGTTGCGCCAGTTCGCGAGCGCATAGACTTCGGTCTTGTACAGATCCTTGATCGGCGCGTAACCGCCACACATGTCGCCGTAGATCGTCGCGTAGCCGACCGCGTATTCGCTCTTGTTGCCGGTCGTCAGCAGCAGACCGCCGAACTTGTTCGACAGCGCCATGAGAATCGCGCCGCGGCAGCGCGATTGCAGGTTTTCCTCGGTCGCGTCGGCGGCGTGGCCACTGAATGCCGGCTGCAGCGCAGCGAGGAATCCGTCGAACGGCGCCTCGATCGGAATCGTCTGCACGCGCACGCCCAGCGCGCGCGCCTGTTCGTCGGCGAGATCGTTGCTTTGTGCAGAAGTATACCGCGACGGCAGGCGCACGCCGCTCACGTTGGCCGCGCCGAGCGCATCGACCGCGAGCGCGAGTACGAGCGCCGAATCGATGCCGCCCGACAATCCGATCCAGACCTTGTCGAAGCCGTTCTTCGCGCAGTAATCGCGTGTGCCACGCACGATCGCGCGCCAGGCCAGCGCGTCGCGGCCTTCGTCGCCTTCCGCAGGCCAGTCGAGCGGCGCGAACTTGCGCGTGCGCGCATCGAAATCCGCGACCAGCCAGTGATCCTCGAACGCGCGCGCCGCCGGGTGAATTTTACCGATACCATCGGTCCCGTCGCCGTCGGCGAGCACGGACGCGCCATCGAATACGAGCGCGTCCTGACCGCCGACGACATTCAGATACGCCAGCGCGGCGCCGGTCTCGCGCACCCGCGTCGCCAGCAACGCATCGCGTTGCGCGTGCTTGTCGCGCTCGAACGGCGACGCATTGGGCACGACCACGAGCTGCGCGCCGCGCTGCACCGTGTCGGCGAGCGGTTCGGGGAACCACAGGTCCTCGCAGATCACCAAGCCGACCGCCACGCCGCGCACATCGAAGACGCAGGAGCCGCCGGTCGGATCGACATCGAAATAACGCCGCTCGTCGAACACCGCATAGTTCGGCAGCTCGCGCTTGCGGTAGGTCGCCTCGACCGCGCCGTCGCGCAGCACGCTTGCGGCATTGTATACAACCGCGCCCGCCGCCTGTGGCCAGCCGACCACGGCGACGATGCCGTTGACGCTCGCGGCTACCCGCTGCAGGGCGGCTTCGCATTCGGCCAAAAAACTCGGCCGCATCAGCAGGTCTTCCGGCGGATAGCCGCTGATCGCGAGTTCCGGAAACAGCACGAGGTCGGCGCTGTGCACGTCGCGCGCCTCGCCGATCATCGCCGCGATGCGCTCGGCATTGCGCGCCACCGCACCGACCGGAAAATCGAATTGGGCGAGGGCGATTCTAAGCTCGGTCATGAGTGAACTTCGCCACTCTTTCCCTTCCCCTGCGCAGCGGGGGAAGGCGCCCGAAGGGCGGAAGGGGGCGGCACCGCGGTCAACGCACCCACAATCGTTGCAAGCACTTCATCAGTACGACAGAGCACGTCATGATTCCAGAAACGCAGGATACGAAAGCCATTGTCGCGCATCCATGCATCGCGTGCTGCGTCAGCGGTGGAATCAAGATGCTGGCTGCCGTCGATCTCGACGATAAGTTGCGCTTCGATACAGATGAAATCAGCGATGTAGGAGCCGATCGGGTGCTGCTTGCGGAAGCGAAAATTTTTGAGTTGGCGTCTGCGTAAATGAAACCAGAGCCGTGTTTCGGCATCGGTCATGTCTTTGCGCAATCGACGCGCAAATTTTATTTTGGCGCCTTTTCGCATAATCCAGTCCCTCAATCTGACGAAGAGCGCCCCCTTCCGCCCTACGGGCACCTTCCCCCGCTACGCAGGGGAAGGAAAAAGCATGCAGCGCTTCAGTCTGGAATCCTTTCCCCACGCAGCGCGGGAAGGGAAAGCATGCAGCGCTTCAGTCTGGAATCCTTCCCCTGCGCAGCGGGGGAAGGTGGCGGCAGCCGGAAGGGGGCTGCTTCTAACTAGACTTTTTCAGCTTGGCCGCCATCGCCTTGCCCAGATCGGCGGGCGATTTCACCGTGGTCACGCCGGCATTCTCGAGCGCGGCGAATTTCGCCGCAGCCGTCCCCTTGCCACCCGAGATGATCGCGCCGGCATGACCCATGCGCTTGCCCGCGGGGGCGCTCGCGCCGGCGATGAACGAGACTACCGGTTTGGTCACGTATTCGCTGATGAAATCGGCGGCTTCCTCTTCGGCGCTGCCGCCGATTTCGCCGACCATGATGATGCCTTCGGTCTGCGCATCGTCCTGGAACAGTTTCAGACAATCGATGAAGTTGAGGCCGTTGATCGGATCGCCGCCGATGCCGATGACCGTGCTCTGACCGAGGCCTTCGTTGGTGGTCTGGAACACCGCTTCATACGTGAGCGTACCCGAGCGCGAAACGATCGCGATCCTGCCCGGCTTGTGGATGTGCCCGGGCATGATGCCGATCTTGCATTCGCCCGGCGTGATGATACCCGGGCAATTCGGTCCGATCAGCACGGTGTCGGGATAACCCTTGAGCGTGTTCTTCACGCGCAGCATGTCGAGCACCGGAATGCCTTCGGTGATCGCCACGATGACGCGGATGCCGGCATCGGCCGCTTCGAGAATCGCATCGGCCGCGAACGGCGGCGGCACGAAGATCATCGACGCGTCGGCGCCGGTTTCGTCGACCGCATCCTGCACCGTGTTGAACACCGGCAGGCCGATATGCAGCGTGCCACCCTTGCCCGGCGTGACGCCGCCGACGAGCCTGGTGCCGTAGTCGAGCGCCTGCTCCGAATGGAACGTGCCCTGCTGGCCGGTGAAGCCCTGGGTGATGACCTTTGTGGATTTGTTTACAAGTACACTCATCTTATCTTCCTTTGCTTTCCCTTCCTCCGCGCAGCGGGGGAAGGTGCCCGAAGGGCGGAAGGGGGCAAACGTCCGCCGAAAAGCCGGGCCCCCACCCTGGCCCTCCCCCGCTTCGCAGGGGAGGGGACTTTCATTTCGCTAGCCCTCCCCCGCTTCGCAGGGGAGGGGGTTTTTATTTCACTAGCCTCCCCCGCATGCGGGGGAGGGGGCTAATTCAGAACCCTTTTCAGCAAGGAGTTCATTTTTCCTAAACCGTACCAACCGCCGTCATTCCCGCGAAAGCGGGAATCTATTTTGCTCTCGAACCCAAGCGAAAAAGGTCAAGATGGATCCCCGCTTCCACGGGGATGACGGCCTACTCAAGCGCGCAATCCGATTTTGATGCTTCGACAATTCAGTTCTTCACGGCGGCAACGGCCTTCTTCGCTGCATCGTTCAAGTCCAGCGCGGGCGTAATTTTCAAACCGGAATTGGCAAGCAGCTCGCGCCCCGCTTCGACGTTCGTGCCTTCCAGCCGCACCACGACCGGAATCGTCAGTCCGACTTCCTTGACCGCGGCGATGATGCCCTCGGCGATCAGGTCGCAGCGCACGATGCCGCCGAAGATATTGACCAGAATGCATTTGACCTTGTCCGACGACAGAATCAGTTTGAACGCCTCGGTCACGCGCTCCTTGGTTGCGCCGCCGCCGACATCGAGGAAGTTCGCGGGCTCGCCGCCGGCGAGCTTGATCACGTCCATCGTCGCCATCGCCAGACCCGCGCCATTGACCATGCAGCCGATGCTGCCGTCCATCGTCACGTAATTGAGGTTGTGCTTGACCGCGACCGCCTCGGCCGCGTCCTCCTGCGATTCGTCGCGCATTGCGGCGAGATCGGCATGGCGGAATTCGGCGTTGTCGTCGGAATTGACCTTGCCGTCGAGCGCGACCAGATCGCCGGCCTTGTTGATCGCCAGCGGATTGAGCTCGACCAACGCGAGATCCTTCTCGTTGAACAGCTTGTACAGGCCGAGCATGATCTTCGTCAGCTGGTTGGCCTGCTTGGCGTTCAGGCCCATCGCGAACGCGAGCTTGCGGCATTCGTACGGTTGCAGACCCTGTACGAAATTGATTTCGAGCGTGTGGATGTCCTCGGGATTTTCGCGCGCGACCTGTTCGATATCGACACCACCGCGCGCCGAAGCGATGAACGCCACCGCCTTGCTCGCCCGATCCACAAGTATAGAAAGATACAATTCCCTGGCGATGTCGCTGGCCTCGGTGATCAGCACACTGTTGACCGGCAGCGCGCGGCCGCCGGATTGATAGGTCGCCATCCGCGTGCCGAGCATCTTCGCCGACGCCGCTTTCACCTCGTCCAGCGTCTTGACCAGCTTGACGCCGCCGGCCTTGCCGCGACCGCCGGCATGGATCTGCGCCTTGACCACCCACTCGTCGCCGCCCAGAGCACGTGCCGCTTCGAGCGCCTGCTCGGGCGTCGTCGCGATCTTGCCCGGCGGCACCGGAATGGCGTACTGGGCGAACAATTGCTTGGCCTGGTATTCGTGAAAATTCATGCGACCACCTTGCTGGGGGAGTGGAGCCCGGGGCGAATGGGCGGATCGGGCCCGACGCAAGCCGTGTGAAGACTGCGCACAGGCGGGCCGCGTATTGTGATGAATCGGGCCGCCAAAAAACAGCCCGCGGCAAACGCAAGACCGATCCGCCGGCTGCGTGATCTGCGCTGAACGACATTACTGCGCACACGAATCACTCTATACTTGCACGCAGGGGTAGCGCCAACCAGGAGCAGCGACGTGGCCGTGGCCGCCGTCAATCCGAGCAAATCCCCGGTTGCCTTCGACGACGCATCGCCCGACCGGCGCGAAGCGTATTTTCTCAGTCTGTTCCGCGTGCTCGAGGCGGCGATCATCGTCGGCCTGCTGTTCAGTCCGCTGGCGATCGCATGGGTTACCGTTGCGCATCCGCAACCCGGACGCAGCGTCGCCATCGGCTACCTTATCTTCGCCTGGCTGGCGCTGAGCGTCGGCGCGCGCAGCGACCGCCATCAGCAAGCCTGGCTCTGCGTTGCGCTGATCGTCGATATCGCGGTCTGCGCGTTGGCGATGTTTTCGATCAGGGGCCAGTTCAACTCGCTGGCGATGCTGTTGCTGGTCAACGTCGGCGGTGCGGCCTTGCTGCTGCCGCCGCGCGCCGCGTTCTTCTTCGCCACACTGGCCACGTTCGGCATGTTCGGTCAGGGCATGGTGGGCAACCTCGTCGACAATAACGACCGTGAGCTGCTCGAATCCAGCATTTTCGGCCTCGCCTATTTTTCCGTCACCGCGCTGTGCATATTTCTCGGCCGGCGCGTGCGCGAAAGCGATGCGCTCGCGAGCGAGCGTGGCAGCGCGCTGAACAATCTTTCGCAGCTCAACGAACTCATCATCCAGCGCATGAAAACCGGCGTGCTGGTGGTCGACAGGTCAGGCCGCGTGCGCCGCTGGAACGAATCGGCCTGGGCGCTGATCGGCAATCCCAGCCATGCGGCGCAAGGTCTCAGCATTCTCGCTCCGGAGTTGTCGCGTCGCCTGTATCACTGGCGCAGCGCGCAGAAAATCGACAATACGCCGGTCGCGCTTGCCGATGGCTCGCCGGAGGTCATCCCGCGTTTCACCCGGCTGGCCTCGAACGACGACAGCAACGTGTTGATCTTTCTCGACGACACTTCGCTCGTCTCGCGCCGTGCGGAGCAGTTGACGTTGACTTCGCTCGGCCGGCTCTCGGCCTCGATCGCGCATGAAATCCGCAACCCGCTCGCGGCGATCAGCTATTCGGCGCAACTGCTCGCCGAATCGGACAAGATCGACTTGTCCGAACAGCGTCTGGTCGAAATCATCCGCAACCATTGCGGGCGCGTGAACGAGATCGTGGAAAATATCCTGCACCTCGCGCGCCGCGAGCGCTCGATGCCGGAGAGCCTCGATCTTGCACTGTGGGCGACGCGCTTCGTCGAGGAATACAAGGCCACGAACAACCTCGGCGGCAACCTGCTGACCCTCGTGCTGCAATCGCCCAGCGCCGAGATACTTGCCGATCCGCAGCAACTGCAGCAAGTCGTGTGGAATCTCGTGCAGAACGCGATGCGCTACGGCCGCATGCCGAATCAGCCGGCGCGCGTGTCGCTGGTCGTGCGCCACTCGACCGAGAACCGTGCGCCGACGCTCGAAGTGATCGATCGCGGCCCCGGCATTCCGCCCAAGGTTGCCGCGCGCATTTTTGAAGCGTTCTTCACCACGCACGAATTCGGCACCGGCCTGGGCCTTTACCTCGCGCGGCAGATGTGCGAGGCCAGCCAATGTGTACTCACGTATGCGCCCGTCGCCGGCGGCGGCAGTTGTTTTCGGGTTACGCTGCCCGAACCCCCGACCATGCGCGATGGGCGTTGAGGTCAATATTTTGACATTGCCGAAATTATCAAACTGGCGAAACAAAATTATCGGTTTCGTTGCCATATCGGCCATCCTCAGCGTGATAGCCATGGTCTACTGGCCCGTGCGTCATGCGGGTTTCGTCTGGGACGACAATTATTTCTCTGCATGATTCGGCCTGGCTAAGCCAAGGCAATGCCAGTGGATACGAGTGGTCTTTCACGGCTTCAGCGATTGGACAACCTATTTCCGGCCGCTTGGTGTTTTGTTGTTCGCAATCGAGACGCGTGTCTTCGACATCGCCCCTGCCCCGATGCATCTGGTTTCCCTCGGGCTCCATTTGGGCAACGTCTTGCTCGTTGGCGTGTTCGCACGATGCCTGTTGGCCCAGTTCAGTGGCAGCACTACAAAAAGTGCATTGCCATACGCCGCAATGCTGATTTTTGGCTTGCACCCAGCCCTGGTCGAACCCGTGGCGTGGATTTCGAGCCAGTTCGATTTGCTCGTTACGTTCTTTGCACTGCTTGGCCTCATTGCAAACCTGACCGTACAGCGCGTCTCAGCCCGCGCAGCCAGTGTTGCACTATGCTTTTTTTTTGCCGCTTGCTCCAAGGAAACAGCCGTATCGTTTCCGTTACTGTTGCTCATCCTTGATTGGGTGTGTCCGATCGACGACTGCGGCGCCTGCCGGGCGCAAAATGGGCTGATACGGCGCTTGCAGCGGCAGTGGCCGGTATATCTATCCGTGCTCGGCACTGGAATCGTCTATCTCCTGTTCAGATCATGGGCGCTCGGGTTCCTCGTTAATCCTTATACCTACGCGTCATCGGCTCTTTTTCCACAACTCCAGATGGTTTGTTTCACCTATTTGACCTACTGGAAGATGTTGGTCTGGCCAATGATTGGCCTTGCGCCAATTCATATCGTTTCAAAAGGACAATTCGCGGAATTTGATTTCTTGTTTCTTGCGACCGATTTGGGAACGTTGGCGCTCTTATGCGGCGGAAGCTACCTCTTGTGGAAGCGCAAGCCACTCGGAGGTCTGATCATTGCCGTCAGTGTCGCGTTACTCCCCGTCCTTCACATCGTTCCGGTAGATTTCGACGACAGTCTGTATCACGAACGTTATGCAATGATGGCTATCGCAATGGCGTGCTCGTTCTTGCCCTCAGTGCTTGTGCGCTTTGCGCCAACGCGTATTTATTCAAGAAGGATTCTCTTACCCTCGACACTCGTCGCAATGACATGGCTGCTCGGAGCCTTGATCAACATCCGAGTAATTTTGCCGCTTTGGTCAGATGAAGTTCGATTGTGGCAATGGGCGCTTCTGAAGAACCCCGGATCGATAACAGCGGAGAAATATCTTTTTACCGCCTACCTACAACGCAACGACTTGGCCGATGCCGCTCCCCTGGCCGAAATTCTGATGAACGACGGTCGAACCTGTGCAGACTGCATGTTGAATGTCGCGTATCTGGCGGTAACCAAAGGCCAGGCGGAACGGGCTACCGTCGCGTTACGGGAAGCAAAAAAAGACATCGACGCGATGTTTCCTGCACCTAGATTAATCGTGGGGTACATCCTATTGTCCGGAGATCTGCATCAACTGCAGCATGATGTGACTGGGGCCGAAGAAGCTTATCGAGCCGCAATCGCTTTCGACTCGGCGAGTCCGCGAGGATACAGAAGCCTGGCGCTCTTGCTGGCGCGGCAAGGAAGATTGGATGGGGCGCGCGAGGCCGAGAGGAAAGCCCTATCCCTTTATGCCCCCGATGAACGCGTCCGGCACGAGCAGGAGTTCGAACACGTAGCGGCTGGGGTCCTCTCCACTCGCCCTGAGTAACGCCGTTTGCACCGGCACAGACAGGCTCAACGCGAATGAAGGATCCGAAGCCAAGAGCCGGGTCCGCTCGACAGCGCTTGGCGTAATCACGCGCGGCGACTACTCTCAGCGCCTTCGCCAATCAGATCGCGTCACCCCTTCATTGACGCATCAGAGCCTCACGACAATATGATGTTGCGTGCCTGGAAAATAAACCGCCGAATTCTCAGTATGGTGGGGCCCGTCGCCGCTCTGGGTGCAATTGCGCTTGTGTATTGTCGGGTCCAAATGGCCGGCCTTGTCTGGGACGACCACCTCTACCTTCACGATGCGGCGGCGCTGTGGTACGGCACCGACTGGATACACATCCTTTTGCACGGGTTCCCCGATTGGATAACTTATTTCCGCCCACTTGGCGTCGCGCTGTTCACGATAGAGACTCGCCTGTTCGATATCGCACCGGCGCCTATGCATTTGGTCTCGTTGGGGTTGCATTTGGCCAACGTCCAGCTCGTTGGCACGCTCGCTCGATGCCTGCTGACAAAGGCCGATGGTCACGACAGAACCAACGCGCTGCCTTGTGTCGCAATGCTGATCTTTGGTTTGCATCCTGCCCTGGTCGAACCAGTAGTGTGGATCTCGAGCCAGTACGAGCTGCTCGTTACTTTCTTCATGCTGCTCGGCCTGATATTGAACGTTACCTTGCGGCATGCCGTGCTGCGCGCAGCCTGTGTCGCGCTATGTTTTTTTCTGGCCGCGTGCTCCAAGGAGGCGGCTATATCGTTTCCGTTATTGCTGGTGATCCTCGACTGGTTGCGCCCGATCGACGATGTGAGAACCGATGGCCTGCAAAATGATTTGATCGCACGCTGGCGCCGGCAATGGCCGGTCTATCTGGCATTGATCGGCGCCGGGCTTTTCTATCTCGGTCTGCGCCGGTGGGGACTCGGATTCCTCGTCAATCCATCCCGGCACGTCACCCAGCCCCTGTGGCAGCAGCTGCAGACGGTGTGTGCCACCTACATGGCCTATTGGAAGTTGCTGATCTGGCCGATGAGCGGCCTGGGGCCGTTGCATATCGTTCCGCAACAGCAATTTGCGCAATTCCGGCTCTCGCTTCTGGCGCTCGATGCGGCCGCTTTGTCCATTTCCCTGGGCGGCGCCTATCTTTTGTGGAAACGCCATCCTCTGGGTGGCCTGATAACGGGCGTTACAGTAGCCCTGTTTCCCGTGCTGCATATCATTCCGGTGGAGTTCGACGAGAACCTGTACCACGATCGCTATGCCATGACGGCCGTCGCAATCTCCTGCTCGCTTTTGCCCTTGGTATGGGTCCGATTTGCCACGCTTGGCGAAAACACACGGAGAGTGCTCGCCGGCTCCACGCTAGTCGTTGGCGCATGGCTGTTTCTTGCACTGCTCAACGTTCGAGTCACCCTGCCACTCTGGTCCGACGACTTACGCCTGTGGCGATGGGCGTTGCTCGAGAATCCCGGCTCGATTGCCGCGCAAAGAAACCTGCTCGGTGCCTACCTTCTGCGGAACGATACCGCACATGGCGACCCGGTCGCCGAAACCCTGATTCAGAATCCGCAGGGCCGCGCCTGCATCGACTGCATGCTCAATGTCGCCGCTTTGGCGCTCAACGAGGGCCATGCGCAGCGCTCCTCCCTCGCCTTGCAGGAGATAAAGAAGGATATGAGCGGTGCGGCAGGCGCACCCGTACAGATCCTCGACTACATCCTTTACTCGGGCTTGCTCAGCGAGCTTGAGCACGACCCGGCCAGCGCCGAGGAAGCTTACCGGGCGGCAATCGCATTCGATACTGCGAATCCACGCGGTTACATGGGATTGGCCTTCCTGCTTGCAAAACAAGGCAGATTTGATGAAGCCCGCAAGGCCGCCGAAACAGCCATGCCCCTTTACGCGCCCGACGAGCGCGCCCGGCGCAAGCTGGCATTTGACCAGGTCATGTCTGCATCGAGTGCCCGCAATGGCGTCGACCGCGTTTCCAAGCCGAGATAATTCAAGCGCATCATGGCGAGTTCCTGCGCATCCATGTTGTCCCCGATATACTTGCACCCATGAATATTTCCTCGGCCCTCGTCGTCGACGACGAGCACGATATCCGCGAACTGCTCTCGATCACGCTGGGCCGCATGGGTCTGCGCGTGGATACGGCCGCGGATGTCGCCGAGGCCAAACGCCGCCTGGAAGAAACGTCGTACGCGTTGTGCTTCACCGACATGATGCTGCCCGATGGTTCGGGTCAGGAGATCATCGAATTGATCGCCGCGCGCTACCCGCGTACGCCGGTGGCGATGATCACCGCGCACGGCAACGTCGATGCGGCCGTCACCGCGCTCAAGGCCGGCGCGTTCGATTTCGTCAGCAAGCCGGTCGATATCTCCGTGCTGCGGCGCCTGGTGCAGACCGCGCTGCGCTTGAACGAGGAAAAACGCAGCGAGCCGCCCAGCGACGCGAGTTCGCGCCTGCTCGGCGATTCGCCCGCGATGACGCAACTGCGCGCGACGATCGGCAAGCTCGCACGCAGCCAGGCGCCGGTATACATTTCCGGCGAATCGGGCACCGGCAAGGAACTCGTCGCGCGCCTGATCCACGAACAAGGCCCGCGCGCGGCCGCGCCGTTTGTGCCGGTGAACTGCGGCGCGATTCCGACCGAGCTTATGGAAAGCGAATTCTTCGGCCACAAGCGCGGCAGCTTCACCGGCGCGCAGGCCGACAAGGATGGTCTGTTCCAGGCCGCGCATGGCGGCACGCTGTTCCTTGACGAAGTCGCCGAGCTGCCCGTGCACATGCAGGTGAAACTGCTGCGCGTGATCCAGGAAAAAGCCGTGCGCCCGATCGGCGGGCGCGCCGAAGTGTCGATCGACGTGCGCATTCTTTCGGCCACGCACAAAAACCTGACCAAACTCGTCGATGCGCATCAGTTTCGCCAGGATTTGTATTACCGCATCAATGTGATCGAACTCGCCGTACCCCCGTTGCGCTCGCGCCGCGACGATATTCCCAAGCTGGCCAGCCAGGTACTCGAGCGTCTGGCCAAGGATAGCGGTTCGCCGGTCACGCGGCTTGCGCCCGACGCTCTGGCCGCGCTGCACGAGTATACTTTTCCAGGCAACGTGCGCGAACTGGAAAACATCCTCGAACGCGCCGTTGCGCTGTGCGAAAACCACCTGATTACCCCAGGCGACTTGCACCTCGCGCCGCGCGCCAGCGAGCAAGGTGAAGCAGCTTCCGCGCTCGATGCGGACGACGAAGGCGAGGACGCGGGCGACGAAGGCGGCCTCGACAGCTATATCAGCAACCTCGAACGCGAAGCGATCATGAAGGCATTGCAGGAGACGCGCTACAACAAAACTGCCGCCGCAAAAAAACTCGGCATCACCTTTCGCGCGATTCGCTACAAGCTAAAGAAGCTCGGCATAGATTGAACCCAGGGATAAAACCCTTCCCCTGCGCAGCGGGGGAAGGTGCCGAAGGCGGAAGGGGGGCCTTTCAATCTTGCAAATGATCAGGCTGAAAAAGCTCGGGATCGACTGAGAGAATTCGCCAGCACGCCGTACAGCAACGCTGCGGCAGTAAGTATCCCCAAGGCCAGGAGTTTACTCGGAAGTCAGCAAGTAGCACGACACGGATCGCTGTTTCCCCTCTCCCCTTGTGGGAGAGGGTGGCGCGCAGCGCCGGGAGAGGGGAAGGCGCCGCAGGCGCCGCTGCGCAGGCGTCACCCTCTCCCCAACCCCTCCCCCATCAAGGGGGAGGGGCTCATTCCCACATCAGCAAAGCCGCACATCACCGATCCGCCGCTGTTTCCCCTCTCCCCTTGTGGGAGAGGGTGGCGCGCAGCGCCGGGAGAGGGGAAGGCGCAGCAGGCGCCTGCTGCGCAGGCGTCACCCTCTCCCCCAACCCCTCCCCCATCAAGGGGGAGGGGCTCATTCAGCCGAAGCGAACGGCGAAGCCGGCCCGAAGGGCGTGCCGCAGGAGCGGCACGTAACGCGGAAGGCGGTGCTCTTGCTCTTGATCAGGCATGGCAAAGCGCCCCCATCAGCCCTGCGGGCAGCTTCCCCCGCTACGCAGGGGAAGCGACTGCTTGGGTTCTGCGCGCTGAAGTATTCAACGATAGATGGTGGGCTTGAGTTCAAGCGTCATTGGACAGCATCATTAGTCGACGAGAATTTTCAGGACCGTCTGAGAACAGAGGTGCGCAACATGTCTCGCTGGCAAGCCGCAGGTTTTCATCTTTGCATCAGCCTGCTCGTCGCAACTATCGTCGGTTCGCTGATTTATTTCGTCTGGTATCCCTCACCGTATTTTCGCGTCGCCAACGGCAGCTCGTTGATGCTGCTGCTGATGGGCGTCGACGTGGCGATCGGGCCGCTGCTGACCTTGATCGTATTCAAGGTCGGCAAGAAAGGGCTCAGGTTCGATCTGGCTGTGATCGCAGTCCTGCAGACCGTCGCCTTCTGCTATGGCCTGCATATCGTTGCGGAAGCGCGGCCGGTCTTCGTCGTGGCCGAAAGACGATCGCTTTGTCGTGGTTGCCGCGAATCAGCTCGACGACAAGGATCTCGCCGAGGCGAAGCAGCCCGAGTTCGCGACACGCTCATGGGCCGGGCCGAGGCTGGTCGGCACGGCCGTGCCGAAGTTCGGCACGCCTGAATACGACGCGTTACAACATGCCAATCTGGCTTTGGGCAAGGACGTGGACCAACTGCCGAAATACTACATACCTTATGCGCAGGCGGTGGATAAACTGCTCGCACACGCCAAACCATTGGCCGAACTGATCGCGAAGCGGCCGCGGCACGCCGACGAGATCGAACGCTTCATCGCTCACAGCGGCGAGCCGGCTGCGGATCTGGTTTTTCTTCCGCTGCAGGGTCAGCTCGAAGACTACACGATGCTGCTGTCGACGCGGACCAAACAACCAATTACGGCACTCGCCATCGATCCCTGGACAGGCGCGGCGAAAACAAAACAACCCTGATGACATGCGCGCTGGCATGGAGATTGCGGTCACCGCAAAACAACACAGGGCCAATCGCGATGCCGCTGCGCAATCTGACACTGACCGAGTGGACGATCGGGATCGCCGTCCTCGCCATTCTTGTGGTAATTCTGTGTGCGGCGAATCTGTGAACCGCCTGACGTTTGCAGACAAACCGACCCACGCCGAAGCCAGCCAACGTGACGTCGCAGGTCAATTTGTGACCATCAGCGTCGTCGCGCCCTGCACCTCATGCACCGTTGCCGCGATTTTCCGCAGGGCGCATCACAATCGAAAAACGTTCATCCGACTGCTGAGTCACAATTCCACATCGCGCAAGTAATTTCATCACATGGCACGAAATCTGCTGTATACACTCGCTGAGTGACGATCGAAACCGGCATGCGCTGGGTGTAGGGGTTGGCGAACAGGCCGGTCGAAACTCGCAAGTGCCGTTACCCCACCAAACTTTTTGAGGAAGCGCATCATGAAGAAGCAACAGGGCTTTACCCTTATCGAATTGATGATCGTGGTCGCGATCATCGCCATTCTGGCGGCCATCGCGCTGCCGGCTTACCAGGACTACATTATCCGCGCGCAGGTATCCGAAGCCGCGGTTCTTCTGGACGGTACCAAGACGTCGACGACGGAGTTCTACGAGAACAAGGGATATTTCGCCGGAACCAACCAATCGGCCGGACTCGCGACGGGTACCAGCATCGTCGGTAACTATGTGACCCAGGTTAGCGTCTCCGCGGCTGGCCTTACCCAAGCAATAATGGGCAACAGCGCCAACTCGCTGGTTACCGGTGGAATCCTCGAGCTGTCGGCGACGACCGACGGCGGCTCGGTCAAGTTCAAGTGCAAGTCGGCTTCGGGTATCGCGACCCGTTATCTGCCGACCACGTGTCGTTGATCTACTCGTAATGAAAAAAGGGGCCGCTGCGCGGCCCTTTTTTTTGCTTTTGCTGCCGAAAAAATCATCGGATCTCGTACGATATACTGAGGTTCAGCGCGCGCATTGGATCGACCTTGTTGAACACGTTGCGCTCCAAGCATGGCACTGATCTGCTTTTTCCGGCGTCATGTGCCGTACTTCTGGCAAGTCTGCTGTCGGCAACGTGGCTGGTCTACGCACCTGGCCTGAGCGGCGGTTTTGTATTCGACGACCTCGGCAACCTGCCTTCGCTCGGCGACTACGGTCCTATCGACAACTGGAAAGTCTTTCTTTACTACATCACGTCGGGCATTGCCGACCCCAGCGGGCGACCGCTGGCAATGCTCAGCTTTCTGATCGATGCCAATAACTGGCCGGCCGATCCGGAATCGTTCAAGCGCACGAATATCCTGCTGCATCTGTTGAACGGAGCTTTGCTGTGCTGGCTGCTGTTGCAACTTGGGCGCCTATCGATCCGGCCCGAGTTGAGTAGGAACCAGTTCCGGTCGAGCCTGTCGAACTCCCTGCCGCAGCGTCCTTCGACAAGCTCAGGACGAACGTATTCTTGGGCCAAATCAATAGCGGCACGACCGGCTTTGCGCACGGAACTTGCGGCGGTACTCGGTGCCGGATTGTGGCTGCTGCATCCCCTATGGACCTCGACCACGCTCTACGTCGTGCAGCGCGAGGCGATGTTGCCGGGCACCTTTGTCTTGCTCGGTTTGCTGGCTTACCTGCGCGGTCGCCGCCGGATCTCGACTCACCCTGCAAGCGGAGTATTCTGGATTGTCGGTGTAGTCGGACTCTGCACATTGCTCGGCCTGCTCTCGAAACCGAATGGAATACTGCTGCCGCTGTTCGTCGCCGTAATCGAGCTGATTTTTATCCGTTCGCTGCCCGAGTTTGCCAGGCCTTCACGCAATCTTTCCCGTTGTTTGACGTTTGCGATCTATCCGGTCGTACTGGCGACTTTCGCTTATCTGATCTACGCCGGGATTGAGTGCATTGCCCATGGCATTTCGTCTATCCGGCCGTGGACGCTAAGCCAGCGGCTGCTGACGGAACCGCGCGTATTGCTTAATTACCTGGGCCTGTTGCTCGCCCCTCGCCCCTACTCGCGCGGCCTGTTCAACGACAGCTATATCGCCTCGCAGGATTTGCTTCGTCCGTGGACAACCCTGCCATCGTTGCTGATCGTCGCCGGTTTACTGGCGGCCGCTTTTGCATGGCGGAAGCGTCACCCCGCCCTGGCGCTCGCGATGGTGTTTTACTTCGCCGGCCAGGTGATGGAATCCACCACGATACCGCTGGAGTTGTATTTCGAACACCGCAACTATGTGCCGGCGATGTTGCTGTTCTGGCCACTCGCGCTTTGGCTGACAGGGGACGGCGCGCTTGCGCGCATCAGGCCCCTACTCGCTGCCGGCGCCCTGCTGCTGCTGGCCGCCGAGACCTATGCCGCGGCAACGTTGTGGGGCGAGCAGAATATCCAGGCGCTGGTGTGGGCGGCGCAAAACCCCGACTCGCCGCGCGCCCAGGCCTATGCATCAAGTGCCGACCGATGGAGGGGACGATACGCGCAGGCAGAAAACCGGCTGCGACACCTGCTCGCAACCGATCCAGGTCAAATCCAGCTCGCGCTCAACCTGCTCGGCGTCCGCTGCCAGCAGGGATCGATCGCAGCGGCCGATTTCGCCACCGCCGAATACGCGCTGCGCAACGGCAGCAATCACGGATTGCAGACCCTCGACTGGATATCGCAGGCGATCAATCTGGTGCGGGATCACCCCTGCCGCGGCCTTACAAACGCGGCTTTGCAGGGACTGATCGACGCGGCCAGCCAAAATCGACAGGCAGACGACTCACCGACGTGGAAGCAGGGTCTGCTCAGTCTCGAAGGCCAGCTCGCCCTGGCAAACGGCGACAATGCCGAGGCCGAACGCAAGTTTACCGCGGCCCTCAGGCAGGCGCCTACGGCAGAGCTTGCGTTCAAACAAGCCGCGATTCTGGGCTCGCACCATCTACCGGAGGCGGGCCTGGCGCAACTCGATTCGTATCGTCGGCTTGTTGCCCGCGAAACTCCACCGGCGATCCGCAGCATGGAAGGACTGCACGAATGGCTCCTGTATCGTGACCGCTATTGGGACAAAGAAATTCTCCATTTGCGCACGACCCTCGATGAAGATGTGGCCAAGGCATCCCAATCGAGTTCGATGAAACAGCGGGATTCCGGCAAAGTCATCCCATGAGCGTTGAAAATCCGCCGAAATCCGCGAAGCACGCCTACGCATGGTATGCATTCGCCGCGCTGACGTTGCTCACGCTGCTGGTGTACTGGCCGGCGCTGCGCGGGGGCTATATCTTCGACGACTCGATCTATGTCGTCGACAACACCGCCGTGCACGTAACGACACTGCACCTCGGCGACTGGATCAAGGCGGCGCTGTCGCAAGCGGGCACCAACCAGTTCCGCGCGCTGAGCATGCTCAGCTTCGCCGCCAATTATTATTTCACGGGCCTGGACCCATTCTGGCTCAAACTCACCAACGTCGGCATCCATTTGCTGAACGGTCTGATGCTGTTCCTGATGCTGCGCGAGCTGTTTCGCCTAGCTGGGCTTGCGCGGTTCAAACACAGCGCCGAAGCGACGGAGCCACGGTTCGATTTGACCGCCGCTGCCATCGCCGGTGCGTGGCTGCTGCTGCCGATCAACCTAACCGGCGTGGCCTATGTCTCGCAGCGCATGGAGTCGCTGGCCAATATTTTCGTATTTCTTGGTTTGTTCTGGTATCTGCGTGCCCGTCGTCGGCAATATGCAGGACAAGGCAACGGTGCGATGCTGGCAATCAGTCTCGTCGTCAGCACGATCCTGGGGCTCAGCGCAAAAGAGGACGCTGCCTTGTTGCCGCTGTACACCGCCTGCGCCGAATTCGCGATCACCGGTTTTCGCAATCAGGACGGCCGGTTCAGCCGCCCGGCGCTGTGGACCCACGCACTCGTGCTGATCCTGCCGTTGATCGCCGGCCTGATCTGGGTATCCACCTGGGTGTTCCACAGCATTGCCGGCTTTCGCAGCTTTTCAATCGGCGAGCGTCTGCTGACCGAACCACGCGTGCTGGTCGATTACATCGGCTGGACACTGCTGCCCAATCTCAACTCGCTGACGTTTTACCACGACGATCTGGCTATTTCGCACGGCTTGTTCGATCCGCCGACGACACTATTGTCGATCCTCGCGTTGCTCGCCTTGCTCGGCATAGCGCTATGGCAGCGCGGGGCACGACCCTTGTTTTGCCTTGGCATCCTCTGGTTCTTCGCCGGCCATTCGATGACGGCAACCGTCATCCCGCTGGAACTGGTGTTCGAGCATCGCAATTACTTTCCATCGATGGGATTGTTGCTGGCGGCAGCGTCGCTACTGGCGCTTGAACCCGGATTGCGGTTGCCGGCAGCAAAGGCGCTCATTGCAACGGGCTTCGTTGTGTTCTTTGCATTCACGACGTTTCTGCGCGCCGAGGAATGGTCCAACCCCTTGCGTCTGGCCTACTCTGAAGCGCTTAAACGCCCGGACTCGCCCCGGGCACAATACGAATTGGCACGCACACTGATCTTCGCGGCCGGCAACAACGAAAAATCTCCGCTCATCGATGAGTCGATCAAGATACTCGAGCGCGACGCCTACCGACCCGATAGCGGCATCGGACCCTTGCAGGCGTTGATTTTCGTCAATGGCCGCGCGCACCGAAACATCGATCCGCGCTGGTGGCAGGCGATCATCGAGAAACTGCATGATCGCGCGCCATCGCAATCCGACATTGGCGCCATATCGCAATTGTTTCACTGCCAATTGCACGGCGAATGTCCAATGCAGAAACAGGAATTGCTCGACGTGTTCACGACCGCCCTGACGAAGTCCCAGGGCAATGTCTACCTCATGTCCGCCTACGCCGATTTCGCGTTGATGGAACTCGGCGATGCGGCGCTGTCGGAACGCATGTTCCGCGATGTCGTTGCGGCCAAACCCCAAGTGCCGGTGTACCGTGCGAACCTGGTGCGCTTCCTGATCGCGACGCGGCAATTCGATGCAGCCAACGCCGCCATATCCGGCCTCACCTCGTTGAATCACCTGGGATCGCTCGATCCCATGATTTCGAAACTGAAGGCGGAGCTGGCCGCGGCAATAGTCGCGCCGCCGTCGCCAACCACAGAATCGCAGATGCCGGACAGCCCATCAAACCAGTAGACTGTGGCCCTGTGAACCTTGCAGTCGAGTTGTTGCGGACAGCATGAAGCTGATTATCCAGATCCCCTGCTTCAACGAAGCGGACTCGCTGCCGGTGACGCTGGCTGCGTTGCCGCGCGTGGTTGCCGGCTGCAGTGCGGTGGAGTGGCTGGTGATCGACGATGGCTCCAGCGATGCGACCGCCGAAGTCGCGCAGCGGCTGGGCGTCGATCATGTGATCCGGCATCCGATCAATCGCGGTCTTGCCGCCGCTTTCATGACGGGATTGGAAAACGCGATTGCCCAGCAGTGCCGATATCATCGTCAACACCGACGCCGACAACCAATACGACGCACGCGACATCGAAACCCTGGTTACGCCCATCATCGATGGCAAGGCGGAATTCGTGATTGGCGCGCGCCCGATCGACAGCACCGAACATTTTTCGTGGATAAAGCGTCGCCTGCAGCGATTGGGCAGCATTGCGGTGCGCGTCGCCTCCGGCACACGCGTTGCTGATGCGCCGAGCGGATTCCGCGCCATGACCCGCGATGTCGCCCTGCGCCTGAACGTATTCAATTCCTACACCTACACGCTCGAAACCATTATCCAGGCTGGACGAAGCAATATCCGTGCGCTATCCGTGCCGATCCGCACAAATCCGGACATGCGACCTTCGCGTTTGGTAAAGAGCGTCGGCAACTATGTGGTCAGGTCGCTCGGCACCATCGTGCGCATTTTCGCCACGTATCGGCCAATGCTGTTTTTCTGGTTGCTCGGGACGATCTTCATGCTCGCCGGGCTCGCCGCCGGCGTCCGTTTTCTCGTTTACGCCGCGATCGGCCAAGGCAGCGGACATATCCAGTCCGTCACGTTTACCGCGCTATGCGTCATCCTGGGATTTCTGCTGTTCATGCTGGGGTTTCTTGCCGACCTGATGGCCACGAATCGGCGACTGCTGGAAAGAATCGAATGGCGCTTACGACGGCTGGAAGCCAAAACACCGCCACAGCAAAAGACGCAGCACGAACATTCTTGAGGAAGCAATTGGTGAAGCGTGCTCTCATCTCGGGAATCACCGGTCAGGACGGTGCCTATCTGGCGGAATTTCTGCTCGCAAAAGGCTATGAAGTCCATGGCATCAAACGTCGTGCCTCGTCCTTCAATACCGAGCGCGTCGACCATCTTTATCAGGATCCGCACGAATCCGGCCGACGGTTTTTCCTGCACTACGGCGATCTGACCGATGCCACGAATCTGATTCGCATCATCCAGCAGGTACAGCCGGACGAAATCTACAACCTCGGCGCGCAAAGCCATGTGCAGGTATCGTTTGAGACACCCGAGTACACGGCAAACGCCGACGCGATGGGAACTCTGCGTCTGCTCGAAGCCATCCGCATTCTGGGGCTGGAAAAGAAGACGCGTTTTTATCAGGCTTCCACATCCGAGTTGTACGGCAAGGTGCAAGAAACGCCGCAGCACGAGGCCACGCCGTTCTATCCGCGCTCGCCCTATGGGGTAGCGAAGTTGTACGCCTACTGGATCACGGTGAACTACCGCGAGTCCTATGGACTGTTCGCCTGCAACGGCATCCTGTTCAATCACGAGTCGCCCATGCGCGGCGAGACCTTCGTCACGCGCAAGATCACACGCGCGCTGGCACGTATCCATCTTGGCCTGCAGGACTGTCTTCATCTGGGTAACTTGAATGCGCGTCGCGACTGGGGCCATGCGCGCGATTTCGTCGAAGCGCAGTGGTTGATGCTGCAGCACCCGCAAGCGGAGGATTTTGTCATCGCCACCGGCGTCCAGCACTCGGTCCGCGACTTCGTAAACTGCGCCGCCGACGAGCTGGGTATCACCATCGATTGGATTGGCAACGGCACCGATGAGCACGGTGTCGTGGCTGCTGCAGCTGCCGACTCAGCGGCCAAAATCGGACAGCGCATCGTTGCAATCGACCCGCGCTACTTCCGCCCGGCTGAAGTCGAAACCTTGCTTGGCGATCCCGGCAAGGCCCGACAAAAACTGGGCTGGCAGCCGCGCACAAATTTCGAAACCCTAGTGCGTGAGATGATGCAGTCTGATCTGAAACTCGCCCAGCGTGATGCGCTGGTCAGCAATGCGGGATTCCACTCGCCCAAACACCACGAATAGCCGCGCATGGACATCAATGCACGCATCTATGTTGCCGGCCATCGTGGATTGGTGGGCTCGGCCATTGTGCGCGGGCTCAAGGCCGAAGGAGCCGGCAACCTCATCCTGCGCACCCATCAGGAACTCGACCTGACCAATCAAATGCAAGTCGAGCAGTTCTTTGCTAGCGAAAAACCCGAGTACGTTTTCCTGGCCGCCGCCAAGGTTGGTGGCATTCACGCCAACAGCACCTATCCTGCCGAGTTCATCCGCGACAATCTCGCCATTCAGACCAACGTGATACATAACGCGTGGAAACATGGCGCCAGGAAACTGCTGTTCCTCGGCTCATCCTGTATTTACCCGCGCGATTGTCCGCAGCCGATCAAGGAAGAATATCTGTTGACTGGCCCGTTGGAACCGACCAACGAGGCATATGCCATTGCCAAGATTGCCGGATTGAAGATGTGCCAGGCATATCGGCAGCAATACGCCTTCGATGCCATCGCCGCAATGCCGACAAACTTGTACGGTCCCGGGGATAATTTTGATCCTGATAATTCCCACGTCGTACCAGCGTTGATCCGCCGCTTTCATGAGGCGAAGGTAAAGGGCAGCCAGGAAGTCAAAATATGGGGCACGGGAACGCCCCTGCGCGAACTGTTGCACGTGAACGACCTGGCGCGCGCGGCGCTGTTCCTCATGAACTCCTACTCTGACGCTCGAATTATCAATGTAGGTTCAGGTATGGAAATGAGCATTCTTCAGTTGGCGGAAGCCATTGCGCGCATCACCGGTTTCGAGGGAGATATCCAAACCGACGTTAGCAAACCAGACGGCACGCCACGAAAGCTGCTGGATAGCCAACGCCTCACCGCGCTGGGCTGGCGCGCGGAAATTGATCTGCGGACGGGACTGCGGAATACATACGATGTGTGGCTAGCCGACCTGCGCCAGAAACACGCACTCGCCGCCGGGCATTGATGAACTCATGCGCCTGATCAAGGCAAGCATTGAGCCGATCCAGCGCAAGGCCCGCGAACTGCGCGACTCCCCCATTGTGCGTGAGGCCAGTTGGCTCGCCGGCGCCAAAATAATTCAAGGTGTCGCGAGCATCCTCGCCACGTTTGTGATTGCCCGCTACCTTGGTCCTGGCAGGTTCGGTGAACTCTCACTCGGTATTGCCACGGCAAGCCTCGTGGCGACGGCCACCGCGCTTGGACTCGAACACATAGCCACACGCGAACTGGCGTTGGATGGGACGGCGCCGCTCCGGACCGGCTTGGCGTTTGCCACTCTGCGGCGGCTGCGCCTTCTGGGCGCGATCGCCGGTGTCCTGCTGCTGCTGGTGGCCTCTCTTACCGAAAACGCGCGACAGTACGGTATCTCCGGGCTTCTGTTTGCGCTATGTCTGCTCCCGCTTGCGCAAGTCGGCGATTTGTCCGAGTGGCGTCTGATCGCCACCGGTCGTAGCCGCAAAGTGGCAATGGTGACTGCTTCGGTCGCTCCTCTGGCCGCGCTGGGCAGGCTGGCGCTCGCGTTTTCCGCCAGCCCGCTGGTTGCGTTCGGCTGGATTCTTGTCGCTGAATTCACGGTTCGCTCGACCCTGCTCAAACTCGCTACGCGCAGCCTCGATGCAGCTTCGCCAAGCAAGGGCGTGGCCTCGGCCACAGCGGCGATCGGCTTGCTGCGCGAGAGCATGCCCCTGCTTCTATCGGGCCTCGCGGTGTTCGTCTATATGCGCATCGATCAATTCATGATCGCGGGAATGCTCGGTATTCGGCAGGTCGGTTTGTATTCCGCAATCGTTATGTTGGCCGAAATGCCTCTGGTTCTACCCGTACTTTTGTTGAAAGCCGCGCTACCGGCGCTGACGAAGAAATCCGCCGACAATTCCGTGATCATGGAACAGGCGTTGGTCCGGCTGATGCGCAGCGTATTCCTGTTGCATGCGGTGGTGGCTATCGTACTGGCCCTTTTCGCGGAGATCATCGTCGTGACTTTGTACGGTGAAAACTACCGTGCGGCAGTACTCGCATTCCGGATTCAAGTATTGGGCGCACCGTTTGTGGCGCTCGGCGTGCTCAGTTCGGCATGGCTGGTGTTGCATCGCTGCACTGGTCATGCGTTTCGCCGCACGATAATTGGTGCTATTGCGAACATAGCGCTGAATTTCGTGTTGATTCCTCGTTGCGGTATCGCTGGAGCGGCGGCTGCGACGCTGGTCGCGCAGCTGATAGCAACTTATCTCGCCGACCTTTGCTATGCGGAAACGCGCGAGCTGTTTATCATGAAGACGCGCGCAATTTTGCCGAGAATCTGGCTCGGAACATGAGTATGCCAAGATGGATTAAACGTGGGCTTGCGCATATTGAAGCCTCCACATCAGGTTATCTCGGTCAAGTCGGCTGGATAGATACCCGAGTGCATGGCCTCCCACGCGACAAAATGGGTAACCCGACGCCCTGGTTCACTTATCCAGCAATTCATTTTCTTGGCTCTCGGGTGCAACCCGAGTGGTGCATTCTGGAATTTGGCGCCGGGATGGGAACCTTATGGTGGAGCACTCGCGTGCGGAAAGTTGTCGCGCTGGAACATGTGGCTGAATGGGCCACCCGCGTGTCAGATCAGTGCAGCGCCGAAGTATTGTTGGCCGGCAGCGACACCGCGGATGCTTATTTGAAACCAGCTCTGGACACCGGACCCTACGATCTGATAATCGTTGATGGCATCTTCCGTAATGAATGTCTTTCCGCGGCTGCGCGCCTGGCCGCGCCAAATGGCGTGATCGTGCTCGACGACGCCCAGCGCAAAGAATATCGCCCTGGCATCGCCGAACTACGCGCACTCGGATTCCGCATGATCGAGCTGCACGGACCTCAACCGGTGAGCAAGCATCCGGGCTGCACCACGATTTTTTATCGTCGCGACAACGTACTGGATCTCTGAGTGTCAAACGCGCTCGCGCCCGTCGCATTTTTCGCCTTCAATCGGCCACGCCACACCGAGCGGACGCTGGCTGCGCTGGCTGCGAACCCCGAAGCCGCGCAGACCGCGCTCCATGTCTTTGTCGATGGCCCACGCAGCGAAGACGAGCGCGGCATTGTCAAGGAGGTTGCTGCGCTGGCGCGTCGCGCACGCGGATTCGGCAGTATCGATATCCACGAAGCCACCAAGAATCAAGGCCTGTATGCCGCTATCACCAGCGGCGTCACCAGAGTCATTTCGGATGCCGGGCGGGTAATCGTCGTCGAAGACGATATCCTCGTAACATCGAACTTCCTCGCCTATATGAACGAGGCGCTGGATCGATACGAAAACGAACCCAAGGTAGGTTCGATTCACGGTTACAGCCCGCCGATCACAGGCCTACCAGACTACTTTTTCTTGCGCGGCGCGGATTGCTGGGGTTGGGCAACTTGGGCAAATCGTTGGCCTCTGTTCGGAATAGATGCCAGCGCGCTACTAAGATCGCTTGTTTCGCAGAGGTTGCTGTCGGAGTTTTGCTCGAGCCATGGCAACCAATCATTGTTGCACCTCGTGCGCCGGGCTCAAGGGCGAAACCAGTCGTGGGCGATCATGTGGCACGCCAGCTTGTTCCTCGCAAGCCGGTACACTCTCCACCCAGGTACGTCGTTCGTACAAAATATCGGTAACGATGGTTCCGGATTTCACTCGCGGAATTCCGCATTTTTCACTTCGCCACTGCGTATGTCCTACTCGGGCCTCTCAAGCATTCCAGTTGAGCAGGATGAATCGTCAGCTCGCGCCATTGCAGCGTTCATGGACGGAGAAACGGCGCGTTCTCGTTACCGTACACTTAGGCGCCACCTTCTGTCCGCATATGCCAAGACGAGCGCACGATTAACGATTGCCGCCGGCGCATGAAGACGCTCGTGCGAGCCTTGCTCCCACAAGCTTGGCGCTATGCTATTCGCGGATGGATTGGCGATTTCACGAGATTCTCGGGACCCTACGCAGACTGGATTGAGGCGAGCGCCGACGGTTTCGGATATAACGATAAGGTCATTCTAAATCGAGTTAAGCAGGCAACACGTCAAGTTATCGAGGGCAAGGCTAGTTATGAGCAGGACTCGGTCCTGTTTCATAGTCCATTGCCTCCGTCTTCGCTGCTGAAAGTTCTGCGAGCTGCGGCGAAACGAAACCCCGCCGGCCTCAACGTTCTTGACTTCGGCGGTGCCTTGGGCAGTCTTTATCACCGGGTGCTGCCCTATCTTTCAAACATCAAGATCAATAGCTGGTATGTGTGTGAGCAGCCACATTTCGTGGAGTGTGGGCAAAGAGAGTTTCAGGTGGCTAGCTTGCGGTTCATCGAAAATCCTGCCGCGGCGAGCGAATCCAAGTCAATCGACGTCCTCCTGCTGTCCAGCGTGCTTTGTTACCTGCCCAGGCCTCTGGAACAACTTCGGCTCTTGGCGGAGCTGAGCCCGGGCGCAATCCTGATCGATCGCACCCCATGGTCTCCCGATAATGCATGGCACCTACTAGTACAACATGTGCCGCGGTCCATCTATCGTGCTGCGTACCCCGTGTGGCTGATACCACGGTCTTCGATTCTCCCAATTTTCCGCGATTACATACTGGTCGAAGAGTTTGAGGTAGACGAAGAACCAGTTTCATGCGGGCACTTGCGTGCTCGGTATGCGGGAATGATTTGGAACTCTTGTTCTACTTGAGCGAATAGACTCTATGCTTTGCGCCGTGAGGAGGATACCCAATTGACCTACCATCCATCGAGTTGGGCGTCACTGCGTGTCCTGATTACCGGCGGTGTTGGCTTTATCGGTTCCAATCTTGCACGCCGACTTATTTCGCTGGGGGCTCGCGTAACACTGGTCGACAGCCTGATTCCAGAATACGGTGGCAATCTGCAGAATATTGCCGATATCCATGATCGGGTGACGGTGAACATCTCCGACGTGCGCGACCGGCACGGTTTTCGAGCTTTGGTGCAGGGGCAGGATGTTCTTTTTAATCTGGCCGGGCAGACCAGTCATCAAGATTCGATGACGGACCCATTTACCGATCTCGACATCAATTGCGCCGCACAGCTTTCGATTCTTGAAACCTGCCGTGCGGAAAATCCCGGCATCAAGATCGTGTTCGCGAGCACCCGCCAAATTTATGGCCGGCCCGATTATCTGCCAGTGGACGAGAAACACTTGCTGCGCCCCACCGACGTCAACGGCATCAACAAGATGGCCGGCGAGTGGTACCACATACTCTACAATAACGTGTACGGATTGCGCGCCTGCGCGCTTCGCCTTACCAACACTTATGGGCCCGGTATGCGCATAAAAGACGCGCGTCAGACTTTCCTCGGCATCTGGATAAGACTGCTTCTGGAACGTAGTCCATTCGCGGTGTGGGGCGGTGAACAGTTGCGCGACTTCAACCATGTCGATGATGTGGTGGATGCGCTGCTGTTGGCGGCAAGCAGCGACGCGACCAATGGCAAAGTCTACAACTTGGGATCGGATGAAGTAGTGTCGTTGCGTGCGCTGGCTGACCTGCTGGTTGCCGCCAACGAAGGGTCTGGCGGGTATGCGATCAAACTGTTCCCAGAAGATCGCAAGCGCATAGACATCGGCGACTATTACGCGGATTTCTCCCGATTCGCCGCGTTGGGTTGGATGCCGCGCGTGCGCCTCGCAGAGGGGCTGGCGGACACCTTGGGCTACTATCGACAGCACCTTGGTCAATACCTCTGACATGTCCACGGCACGGGAGATTCCACAATGCAATCCGCTGGCCGGCTATCTGGAGCAGGCCGGGGCGATCGATGCCACGATCGCGCGCGTGCTGCGCAGCCGACGCTATATCCTCGGGCCGGAAGTCGCAGCATTCGAGCAGGAATTCGCAGCCTTCGCAGGTGCCCACCATGCAGTGGGAGTCGGCAACGGCACCGATGCACTGGTCGTCGCGCTCAGGGCCCTGGGTATCGGCGCGGGCGATTGGGTGTTGACGGTTTCCAACACCGCCGTCGCCACCACGGTCGCGATTCGCACGGTCGGCGCAAATCCGCTGTTCGTCGACATCGATGCCGAACACGGCCTGATGGATGTTGCGCAGGCGGAGGAAATGCTGGCGCGCGTACAGCGCGGTGAGATCGGCGTCGGCGTCGGCCGCATCAAGGCGATCCTGCCCGTGCATCTGTACGGTCGTTGCGTAGACATGGATGCGCTGTCCGCGCTGGCCGGGAGCTACCAAATTCCTATCGTCGAGGACTGCGCGCAGGCGCACGGTGCGCGATGGAACGAGCGCATCGCCGGCAGCTATGGGCGGATGGCCTGCTTCAGTTTCTATCCGACCAAGAACCTGGGCGCCATCGGCGATGGCGGCGCAGTGACGACCTCCGATCCGGAGTTGCACGAGCGTGCACGCCTGCTGCGCGAATACGGCTGGCGGCAGCGCTACATCAGCGACATCGAAGGCGGCAACACTCGCCTGGACGAATTGCAGGCCGCGTTGCTGCGAGTGAAGTTGCAACGACTCGTGCAGCACAATGCCGCGAGGCGCGCACTCGCGGCCGTATATCGCGTGCGTATCCATCATCCGGAGGTCACGGTTTCGACCGCTGCGGACGAAGGCCATGTCTATCACCAATTCGTTGTGCGCGCGGCGCGGCGCGACGCGCTTCAGCAACACATGCGCGAACGCGGAATCGGCACTTTGGCGCACTATCCGGCGGCGGTCCATCAGCAACCTGCATATGCCGACCCTGCATATCGACCGCTTCCGCTGCCCAATACGGAGCGATGGTCCGCGCAGGTGCTGAGCCTGCCGATGTTCCCGCAGCTCGCCATTGCGGACGCCGAACGCGTCGCCAACACGATCAATGCGTGGGACGGTCGTTGACGACGCATCGGCATTTCTGCACCTATTTCGATCATCGCTACCTGGCTCAGGGCTTGGCGCTGTACGCCTCGCTGTCCGCGGTCTGCAATTCCTTTACGCTGTGGGTGCTGGCGCTGAGCGAAGAAGCCAGCCGCATGCTCGCCGCTGCGAAGCTCGACAACCTATGCGTCGTGCCGCTGGCCGCGCTTGAAACCTTCGATGCGGAACTGCGCGCGAGCCGATCGAATCGTTCGCTGGTCGAGTACTACTTCACCTGCTCGCCATGCCTGCCGCGCTACCTGCTGCACGAACATGCGGACGTGCATACGATCACGTATGTCGATTCGGACTTGTATTTCTTCTCCAGTCCGGAGAGTGTGTTCGACGAAATCGGCGCGGCCTCGGTGGCGATCACGCCGCATCGCTTCACCCCTGATTCCGCGCCCACGCACGCGCGCTACGGCCTCTACAACGTAGGCTGGCTGACCTTCCGTGGCGATTCCGACGGGCACGCCTGCCTGGAATGGTGGCGCGAACGCTGCATCGAATGGTGCCGCGACCAGGTCGAAGCCGATCGCTATGCCGACCAAAAATATCTGGACCGCTTCGCAACGCTGTTCAGGGGCGTGCACGTGATTGCGCATCCGGGGGCGAATCTCGCGCCATGGAACCTCGCCGGCCATACGGCGGAATGGAAGGACGGCGCAGTACGCGTGGATGGGCGCGAACTGGTGTTCTTCCACTTCCAGGGACTGCGCCGGTTGTTCGGCGGCTGGTACGACAGCAACCTCACCGGCTACGGCGCGCACCTGACGCCAGCGGCGTGTGACCATGTCTTCCGGCCGTACCTCGCGGCGCTGATGCGCGCGGAAGCGATCGCGTCGACGCTCGGTTCGGTGTCCGGAGCCGGGCGCATCCGCCGCCGCGCGCACGGTCTAACCGGCCTTCGCTATGCCGCTGGGCGCGGCTGGCGATCTCTGCGCGCTGCGTTTGCCGGCAATCTCGTGCGGATGTGAAATATTGCCGACGATGCGTGTCCTTTTTCTCTGCAAGCGACACCCGCAGCAGCGCGACCTGATCGAGCGCCCGTACGGGCGATTCCATTATCTGCCTGTGGCACTCGCGGCGCAGGGCCACGACGTTCGGGTCCAGGCGTGCAGCCACCGCCGGATGGCGTCACTAGAAACTCACTGCGATGGCGTCGTCTGGAGCAGCCACGATGTCCGCACGCTGAGTCTGCCACGTTTCCTCGGCGCCATTGAGGGTGAGGCGCGCGCGTTTCGACCAGACTGGGTCGTCGGCCTGTCCGATGCGCAATACGGATGGCTGGCGCATCGATTAGCGCGTCGCAACGGCGCGCGCCTGACGGTCGATGCATACGACAACTACGAAGCCTACATGCCATGGAATCTTCCGCTGCATTGGCTATGGCGACGCGCTGTGCGTGCGGCGGATCTAGTTACCGTGGCCGGGCCTCAACTTGGCGACAAGCTCGCTGAATCGTGCCATGACCGTTCGAGAGTACATGTTTTGCCAATGACAGCCGATCCGCCCTTTGTGCCAATGGATCGGAGCGCCTGCCGGACATCGCTTGGCCTGCCGCAGTGACGTGCCGCTGTTCGGTTATTCCGGAGGCTGGACGCGCAGCCGTGGTTCCGATTTGATCCTTGACGCGTTTGATCTGGTCCGCCGACAACTACCTGATGCATGCCTCGTGCTGACCGGAAAGCCGCCGGCGTACGCTTTATCCGCTCCAGGAGTCATCGGCCTTGGCTACGTTGACGATGCGTTGATGCCGAGCGTCACGAATGCGGTCGATCTGTGCTGCGTCGTTCTGGCCAACACTTCGTTTGGCCGCTTCAGTTACCCAGTCAAGCTCTGCGAAGCAATGGCCTGCGGAGTGCCGGTCGTGGCCTCGTGCACTGCGCCGGTGGCATGGATGCTGGGGCAAGACCAGAGGTTCCTCGCCCAAGTTGGAGATGCGGCGGAGCACGCCCGCCTGATGCTGGCAAATTACGAAATGCGCGACCCTCGGTATGCCCTGCCGCCGTCGTGGGAAGAGAGCGCCATACTCCTGGAGAGTTTGCTGAGCGATTCTGCCAACAGCGCGAAAGCCGACGGCTTGACTAAAGCACTTTAGCGAAGCGGTAGATCAGTGTAGTAGTTGCAGCGCGCAGTGCACTGATCAGCCGATCGGGCACGCAATCGAAGAAGCGCCGCAGTCCCGAACTATGTGGGTATTCCAGTTCCAGTGTCTGGCGTAATGCAGCGACGCCCAGATTTTCGAACTTGAAACCACTTTCGCGCAACAGTTGCTCAGCTTGCGGGATAGTCAATGGCTCGCAGTCGTAAAACGCGATGCCGCGACACCATTTCAGGTAAGTCGAACGCCAATCGTGTGGCCACCAGCTCAGGAAGGCCAGTTTGTAGTGCGGCTCGACGAGCCTCCACCGATTCGGCACAGCGAGATAGCCGACGCCATCGGTGCGCATCACGCGGCGAATCTCGTTTAGATGCTGAAGCTGTGCATCTCGATTCCCAACGTGCTCGATAACATGGTTTGTCAGCACAACGTCGAAGCTCTGGTCGGCGAATGGCAATGTAGTACCGGTAACGAGTTGGAATCGAAACGCATCGCTGACCAAGCGGTTGTCCACGACATCGACCGCGTCCACGTCGATGCGCAGATGCTTATGCTTTGCAAAATAGTGCGCGATGCCGCCCGAGCCTGTCCCGATTTCCAGCATGCGCATTGGCTGTGGCCGCGCGGCAAGGTCGAGCAGGCGCTCGATCTTGATCCCCTTCAGCCGGCGCGAGTCGAGATCGAGCACCGCGTGCGGTTGCCGGTTGTTGGCGGACGTGCGCGCATCGGGCGTGCTCATTTCAATTGCGCTTCGGCAACGCTTGCATGAATCCGCTCGCGCATTTGCGTTCCGAAATTTTCCCAACGAAATCTCTCGGCGAACGCGCGGGCTCCGTCTCGTAGAACCGGGTCGTTTCGCCGATTGAGCAATTCGGCAATTCTGCTCGCCAGGCTTGCGTAGTCGCCAGCAGGGACGAGGTAGCCCGAGAAGCCGTCTGCCACAGCATCCGGCACGCCGCCGACCGCGAATGCTACCGTGGGCAAACCATGCGCCGCGGCTTCAATGGCAACCATGCCGAAGCCTTCGATATCGCCAGGGACGTCACGCACGGGGAACACATGCACATCGGCTGCGCGATAGGCGCTGGTGAGCGTCGCTTCGTCCTGCTGGCCGATGAAGCGCAAGTTGCGATCGATGCCGAGCGCCGCGGCACGCTGACGGATACGTTCACCGAGACCGATACTGCTGCCATGCAGGAGATCAGGCGTTTCGTCGCCCAGCACGACCAAGCACACATCCCGAAACCTCGCGACGATCTGCGGCAACGCATTTTCCACGAATTCCAGCAGACCCTTGCGTGCGATCAGGCGGCCGACCGAGAGTAACAAAGGCCGATCGCCGAGATCGAACCGCGCGCGGAAATCGTTTGGCTTCGTTTCCGTCAGCGGCATATCGACACCGGGATGCACGATGACGATGCGCGATTGCGGTACGCCTATGCCGACAGCCAGTTGCGCTGTGTAGAAGCTGTTGGCGATGCACCGATCGGCGCGACGGATAAATGGGCGCCATAGCCAACGGTAGACAATGTGGTCGGCAATCAGGTCCAGACCGTGCACGTAAACCACGAAGCGTGCGCGGATGATTTTCGCCGCAAGCCAAGCAAATGGCGCGGTCAATCCGCTCCCGGCCAATACGACATCGGGGCGGAATCGCAGCGCAGCGGACAAGCTGCGCGACAGCGCACCGATGAAGAATTGCCAAAGTGGCTTGGTGCTGACTTCGCTCACGCCGATATTTTCAGATAGAAATTGCCGGCACCCACGCGGACCGACTACCGTCACCGAGAATTCTTTGCTCAGTTCAAGTGCCATATGCCGATTCAAGCGTTCCATGCCACCGCGCAAGGGTGGAAGGTTGCGCGTAATCAGCAGAATTCGCAGACGACGAGCCAGCGACAAATCGTTCACCTGCCCGTATGTGCGGGGCGGTACATCAACGCGGTGATCTGCTCGGAAATCAGGCCGATAAGAAACACGATCACGGCGGCGCTCCACATCAACGTACTCATATTGGTCAGGCGGCCGGCCTTGATGAACGTGTAGATATAGTTCGCGGCGCCGAGCAGGAAAAATACGGCGCTTGCTGGGACGAACAACTTCAATGGCGAATACAGCGTGGCGATTTTGAAAATGATCAGGAAGAACCGGATGCCATCGCGAATCGGCCGGATATGGCTTTTGCCGATGCGCTGCGCCACCGGAATCGGTTCGTAGGCAACCGCGTAGGCGCTGCGAAAGAAGGCCATCGTAATCGTGGTCGGATAGGAAAACCCATTCGGCAGCAGGTGTAGAAATTCGCGGAACTTGTCGGCCCTGACCGCACGGAAACCCGACGTGAGATCCTTCACCTGAAAGCCGGTCATGCGGCTGGCCAGCCAGTTGTACAGCGTGTTGGCGACGCCGCGACCGACGCCGGCCTGGCCCGACCAGTCGCGTGCGCCGACGACCATGTCGTAGCCTTGGTCGAGTCGCTCGACCAGACGCGCGATCAGCGCCGGATCGTGCTGCCCGTCGGCGTCCATGAATACCAGAATATCGCCACGCACTTCCCGTGCGCCGCGCTTGATCGCAGCGCCGTTGCCCATCGAATACGGTTGGCGCACGACGCCTGCCTGGTTGGCCGCGCAGATTGCAGCCGTGTCGTCGGTGGAACCATCGTCGACGACGATGATCTCGGCCTGCGGAGAAACCGCGCGCAGGCGCGGCAGGAGTTCGGCCAAGGCTGCTGCTTCGTTCTTGGCAGGCAATACGACGCTGATCAAGTTCCGCTCCAAAAATTTCGGTGACTGCTAGTGTGCCGTTCCACTAAGACCTTTGCATCCATTGTCCACCTTTCCCTCATGGGATCCGGACTTGATCCGGGGTCGACGCGCCGCAACTCTGTTGGCGCCGCTTCCACCTCTCCCCTCGTGGGAGAGGTCGACGCGCGCAGCGCGGCGGGAGAGGGGTGGATACAGCAAGCGCCTGCTACGCAGGCGTCACCCTCTCCCCAACCCCTCCCCCGTCAAGGGGGAGGGGCTAAAGAGCGATGCGTTTGCCGACCATTATCCACCTCTCCCCTCGTGGGAGAGAGCCTGCCCCGGACTTGATCCGAGGTCGACGCGCGCAGCGCGGCGGGAGAGGGGCAGACACAGCAGGCGCCTGCTGCGCAGGCGTCACCCTCTCCCCAACCCCTCCCCCATCGAGGGGGAGGGGCTAAAGAGCGATTCGTTTGCCGGCGCGACTACTCGTAAAGATGCACACGAACATAACACCATCTCTTGTGAATTCTGCCGATTGAATCCGCGCCCAAGTGTGCCGTGCCACTAAAACCTTTTGCATCCAATATCCACCTCTCTGCATGGAGAGGTCGACTGCGCCTGCGGAGCGCAAGATCCAGCGCCTTCATTCCCCACCTCTCCCCTCGTGGGAGAGGTCGACGCGCGCAGCGCGGCGGGAGAGGGGCAGACACAGCAGGCGCCTGCTGCGCAGGCGTCACCCTCTCCCCAACCCCTCCCCCATCGAGGGGGAGGGGCTAAAGAGCGATGCGTTTGCCGACCATTATCCACCTCTCCCCTCGTGGGAGAGAGCTTGCCCCGGACTTGATCCGGGGTCGACGCGCGCACTGCTCTACGACGTGGCGCTCCGTCCACCTCTCCCCTTGTGGGAGAGGTCGACGCGCGCAGCGCGGCGGGAGAGGGGCAGACACAGCAGGCGCCTGCTGCGCAGGCGTCACTCTCTCCCCAACCCCTCCTCCATCGAGGGGGAGGGGCTAAAGAGCCATCCGCTTGCCGTCCTGCCCACCTCCCCCCTCGCGGGGGAGGGGCTAAAGAGCGATTCGTTTTTGCATCCGTGCGCAAAGCGTAGCGGCTCCGCAGCAGGGACGCTAGATACCTGAATGTTAAACGGTTCTCAATGTAAATGAATGTACACTCCGCTGCGGTTTTGCGGTACATTCCCGGAGGGATTTCGCGGATGTACACGGAGATTGGATGGCAACGTTGATGGCTGCACCTGCGTTTGCAGGACTGACTGGCGTAACCCGCCGTCTGGTCGCGCAGGGCATAGTCGCCGAGAGCGATGCACGCACGGTGCAGGAAACCGCGATGCGCCAGCGCATTCCGGCGACCACCCTGCTGCTCGAGCGCGGTCTGGCCACCAGCCAGCAGCTGGCGCGGGCTGCCTCCGAAGAGTTCGGTGTGCCGCTGCTCGATGCCTCTGCGCTCGATGTGACGCAGCTGCCGATCCGCCTGGTCAACGAGGAAGTCATCACCCAGCACAAGACCCTGCCGCTGTACAAGCGCGGCAATCGGCTGTTCGTGGGGGTGGCCGATCCGACCCATCTGCGCGCACTCGACGAGATCAAGTTTCAATCCAACACCGCGGTCGAGGCGATTCTGATCGACGCGCAGCAGCTCGACATCCTGATTGAGCAGGCGTTCAACGTCTCCGGCGTTGCTATCGACGACATGATCGAGGAGGGCGCGCTCGACAGCCTGAGTACCGCCGATCTGGCCGATGTCGAGGGTGAGGAGGGTGGCTACGACGCAACCAAGGAAGACACGCCGATCGTCAAGTTCGTCAACAAGGTGCTGGTCGACGCGATCAAGCGCGGCGCCTCGGACGTCCATTTCGAACCTTACGAATCCTATTACCGCGTGCGCTTCCGCATGGACGGAATCCTGCGCGCCGTGGCCTCGCCGCCGGTCAAACTGACGCCGCGAATTTCCTCGCGCCTCAAGGTGATGTCGGGCCTGGACATCGCCGAGCGGCGCGTGCCGCAGGACGGGCGCATCAAGCTCAACCTGTCCAAGAGCCGCGCGATCGATTTTCGCGTCAGTACCTGTCCGACGCTGTTCGGCGAGAAAGTCGTGCTGCGTATCCTCGATGCGGCAGCCGCGCGGCTGGGTATCGAGAAACTCGGTTACGAGGAAGATCAGAAGCAATTGTTCTTGGAGGCGATCCAAAAGCCCTACGGCATGGTCATCGTGACCGGCCCCACCGGCTCCGGCAAGACGGTATCGCTGTATACCGCACTCAATATTCTCAATATCGAAGGGCGCAATATCTCCACGGTCGAGGATCCGGTTGAAATCCGTTTGTCCGGAATCAACCAGGTGCAGCAGAACGTCAAGCGCGGCATGACCTTCGCTGCGGCGCTGCGTGCGTTCCTGCGCCAGGACCCGGACGTGATCATGGTCGGCGAAATCCGCGACGTGGAAACCGCCGAGATCGCGATCAAGGCGGCGCAGACCGGCCACATGGTACTGTCCACCCTGCATACCAACGACGCGCCGCAGAGCATTACGCGCCTGATGAATATGGGCATCGCGCCGTACAACATCACATCCTCGGTTACTCTGGTCATCGCGCAGCGCCTCGTCCGGCGCCTGCACGACTGCAAAAAACCGCTGTTTCTGCCGCCGGCAGCCCTGCTCGCCGAGGGCTTTAGCGAGAGCGAGATCGCAGACTTGCAACTGTACGATGCGGTAGGCTGCGCAAGTTGCAATGAGGGTTACAAGGGCCGCACGGGCATTTACGAAACCATGCCACTCAGCGATCCGATCGCGCAGATCGTGCTCGCCGGGGGCAACGCGCTGAAGATCGCCGAAGCCGCGCGTGCCGCCGGCGTTCGCGATCTGCGTGCTTCGGCCTTGCTGAAAGTGAAAAATGGTATGACCAGCCTCGCCGAAATCAATCGCGTCACCAAGGATTAATCCAGATGGCCACCGCTACTACTGCCACCCGCCGGACCGCTCCGACTGCCGCTCAGGTCGGCCGCGCACGTACGGGCGTCAATCAGCTGCGGGAATTCCAGTGGGTCGGCATCGATAAGCGCGGAGTCAAGCTCAAGGGCATCTACGAGGCCAAATCCGACATCCTCGTCAAAGCGGAACTGCGCCGTCAGGGAATCAATCCAACCTCGGTGCGGCTGAAGGCCAAGCCTTTGTTTGGCCAGACTGGGCGCAGGGTCAAGCCGCGCGATATCGCCGTGTTCAGCCGCCAGATCTCAGTCATGATCGCCGCCGGCGTACCGATGGTGCAGGCATTCGACATTATCGCCGGGGGTCAGACCAATCCGCGCATGAAGAACATGCTCACGGATATCAAGACCAATATCGAAGGCGGCTCCGCGCTGGCCGAATCGCTGGGCAAATACCCCGTGCAGTTCGACGAGCTGTTCTGCAATCTGGTCAAGGCCGGCGAAACGGCCGGCGTGCTCGACACCGTGCTCGATACAATCGCCACTTATAAGGAAAACATCGAGGTTCTCAAAGGCAAGATCAAGAAGGCGTTGTTTTATCCAGCCATGATATTCGCCGTGGCGATCCTGGTTTCGGCCATTCTCTTGATCTTCGTAGTGCCGCAGTTCGAGGCGGTGTTCCACAATATGGGCGCGCAGCTGCCCGCGTTCACTCAGATGATCCTGAATGCGTCGCGCTTTATGGTCGGGCATTGGCTGATCATGCTGATCGCCGTCATTGGCTTTATCGCCACTCTGATTTTCGCCTACAAGCGTTCAGCCCGGATTCGCTCATTTTTGCGCGCGCGCCGTGCTCAAGCTGCCCGTGGTCGGCAAGATTTTGCACCAGTCGGCTATTGCGCGTTTTTCCCGCACTCTCGGCGTCACCTTCAAAGCCGGCGTTCCCCTGGTCGAGGCGCTTGATTCCGTATCGACCGCCACCGGCAGTCCGATCTATAACGAGGCGGTCAAGCGCATCCGCGAAGACGTCGCTGTCGGACATCAGCTGAATTTCGCGATGCGGCAGACCGGTCTGTTTCCGAACATGGTCGTGCAAATGGTCGCGATCGGCGAGGAATCCGGCTCGCTGGATGCCATGCTGTTCAAGGTCGCCGAGTTCTACGAGCAGGAAGTCAGCAACGCAGTCGATACGCTGGCTTCTTTGCTCGAACCGTTCATTATGGTCGTAATCGGTGTAATTGTTGGCGGGATCGTGGTCGCCATGTATCTGCCGATTTTCAAACTCGCCGCTGTCGTCGGCTGACGCGCGCACGACTACTCGCGCATGCTCGATTTCATTGCGATTCCGGGCGTGGCGCTCGCGCTCGCCGCGGCGCTTGGCCTCATCGTCGGCAGCTTTCTCAATGTCGTGATTCTGCGTCTGCCGCCGCGGCTCATGCACGCGTGGCGCGAGCAGAGCCGTGAGATGCTCGAGCTCGATGCTGTGGATTCCGCATCACCGCCGCCGGGCATCATCTGGGAATCTTCCCATTGTCCGCAATGCAAACATAAACTCGGTGCGCTGGAAAATATTCCGCTTGCTGAGCTGGCTGGCGCTGCGCGGGCGATGTCGGCACTGTGGCGCGCGCATTTCTGCCCAGTATCCGCTGGTCGAGTTGCTCACCTGTCTGGGCTCGGTTGCGATTGTCTGGAAATTCGGCCTGAGCTGGCAATCCGGTGCAGGATTACTGTTCACCTGGACGTTGATCGCCCTGGCCGGCATCGATCTGCACACGCAACTGTTGCCCGATCAGTTGACCGTTCCGCTACTCTGGCTCGGTCTACTGATCGCATTGCTGCCGTTGTTTGTTGCCAGCGACGCGAGCATCCTCGGCGCGGCGATCGGCTATCTGAGCCTGTGGTCGATCTACTGGCTGTTCAAGCTGGCGACCGGCAAGGAGGGCATGGGCTACGGTGATTTCAAACTGCTCGGCGCGCTCGGCGCCTGGATGGGCCCGCTGGCATTGCTGCCGATCGTGCTGCTCGCATCGCTGATCGGAGCGGTGGTCGGCGGTGCGTTTCTTGCGATTCAAGGTCGCGATCGTGCCACGCCGATTCCGTTTGGCCCATTCCTCGCCGCGGCCGGCTGGGTGCAGTTTGTGTTCGGCGCGCAGATTTTTTTGCTTTACCGGCATCTGTTCGGTTTCATGTGAATTTACCGGCACAACCTCTCGCCTCGTTGACGATCGCCCTGACCGGCGGCATTGCCTCCGGCAAGACCACCGTGGCGAATCTTTTTGCGGAACGAGGCGCGGCGATCGTCGACGCCGATATCGTCGCGCGCGAACTGGTTGCGCCGGGACAGCCGGCGCTCGCGGAAATCGAAGCCGCATTCGGCAGCGAAATGCTCACGCCAGCGGCAGAACTCGACCGTCGGCGCATGCGCGAACTCATACTTGCGAGCGATGTCGAGCGGCGCCGGCTTGAAGCGATTCTGCATCCACGCGTGCGCAGCGAACTGCTGGCGCGCGCCAACGCCTGCACCACGGCGTATTGCGTACTGGTCATTCCCCTGCTCGCGGAGTCGCAGCACGCCTACGACTGGATTGATCGCGTGCTTGTCGTCGACGTACCGCGCGCGCAACAATTTTCGCGGCTGGTTCAGCGTGACGGCATGACGCCCGCGTTCGCCGAACGCGCCCTTGCGGCGCAGGCCACGCGTGAACAACGTCTTGAATTGGCCGACGATGTCGTCGACAACGGTGGGGCGCCGCAAGCGCTGGTTGGCGCGATCGAACGCTTGCACATGCGCTATTTGGCGCTGGGGACGCAAAAGTCTTCCGGTGTAAAAGTATAGTCTCCGCGACGACAACGCGTTAGCTGCACGCCGACTCGCCCTCTTCCGCCCTTCGGGCAGCATCCGCTGCAAACATCGGCAATCCTGCCGATGTTTCCCGCCGCACAGGGGAAGGATTCGAAATCGCGACCAATCGTGAGCTTGGCTTTCTCTAGTTACATAGGCAAGGCAAGGATGGGACGTCGCAATACGCGATCCTTCCTCCGCGCAGCGGGGGAAGGTGGCGGCAGCCGGAAGGGGGCGCTTTTGTTCAAAACCGCCAAAATGCGGAGATACCGGCAATGCCTTGTGCGCCAGCCGCTTTCGCCGCGTCGAGATCACCAAGAGTCAGACCGCCAAGCGCATAGACTGGAAGCGGCGCCGCCGTGCACAGCCCCGCGAAACGGGTCCAACCAAGCGGCGCGCATTCTCGGTGACTTTGCGTTTCCCGCACCGGACCGAGCACGGCGAAATCGACGCCGATTGCTGCGGCGTGGGCGAGTTCGCGCGCGTCGTGACAGGAGGCCGCTAACCAGCGCTCGTCGTGCGAAGCGGCGCGTCCCCGATGCGCATCAGTTCGCTCGGCCGGCAGATGCACACCGTCGAACCCGAGTTCGAGCGCCACGTTGAGATTCCCGTTCAGCAGCATGCGCGCCCCCGCTGCGCGCGCACGCGCGAGCACCTCGCGCGCGAGCCTGTGTAATCGGTCGCGCGATGGATTTTTCGCGCGCAACTGCAACAGTTGGATTCCAGTTGCCAGAACCCGATCGATGCACGCCAGGAATGCCGCGTCGTCATCGCCTGGCTCCGGCGTGATTGCATAGAACGGCGGCAGACGCAGTGCGCTGACGACGGGTCGGTCCGGCGGCGGCATTTGCAGTGCGCCGAGGTCTTCGGCGTAGCGCCAATCCAGCACCTGCCCTTCGCGCCCGCACGCCACGCCGGCGTAGTCGAGCACGCGGTATACATTGAGAAAAATGGATTTCTTCGGATACTGCCAGGGCACGCCGATCAGCGCCTCGATCGCGCCGATATCGACGCCGAGTTCTTCGCGCAGTTCGCGGCGCAGCGCCGCGTGCGCTGTTTCGCCCGCCTCGATCTTGCCACCCGGAAATTCCCACGCGCCCGCCAGATGCCTGCCATGCGGTCGCTGTGCGACGAGCACGCGACCTTGCTATCGCTCAGGACGCCGGCGACGACGTGAATCACGGCCCCTCTCCCTTGATGGGAGAGGGGTTGGGGAGAGGGTGAGTCGAAGCCAACGGCCGCTTCACGGCCGAGCCCCTCTCCCGACACGCTTCGCGTGCCGACCCCGGACCAAGTCCGGGGCAGGCTCTCTCCCAAAAGGGAGAGGTGCAGTGCTGAAAATCAGGCCAATCTGCCGTGGCACTGCTTGTATTTCTTGCCCGAACCGCAGGGACACGGATCGTTGCGCCCGACCTTGGGCTGATCGCGCATGCACCGGCATCTGCACCGGCGGCGTGGCGCGGCGTCGGCGTAGTCAGGCGCGGCGCCCGCAGCGGGTTCGCGCAGACTGTGCGAGCGCGGCGGCTTCGGCATGCTGGAACTCGAGCGCACGCCGCTCCTGATCGCGGCGCTGCTGCTCCTCCAGTTCGGCGACTTCGGCCTCGCTCGGATGCGGATCTGCGCCAGGCGCTGGATCACTTCGGCCTTCACGCGCTCCAGCATCGACTGGAACAGCAGGAATGCCTCGCTCTTGTATTCCTGCTTCGGCTGCTTCTGCGCGTAACCGCGCAGATAGATGCCCTGGCGCAGATAATCCATGCTCGCCAGATGCTCCTTCCAGTGCTGATCGAGCACCTGCAGCAGGAAGAATTTTTCCGCGGCGCGCATGATCTCGGAGCCGTACTGCGTTTCCTTCTCGCGGAAGAAGCGCTCGACCTCGCCGATCACGTGCTCGCGCAGGTCGTCGGCATCGAGATCGTGCTGCGGCTTCCGACCCAGTGCTGCAGATCGAGCTTGAATGCCGTATTCGGCTTCGATCGCGCGGTCGAGGCCGGCCAGATCCCATTGCTCGTCGACGCTGTCCGCCGGCACGAAGCGGCGCACGAGTTCGCTGAACACGTCGTAGCGGATGTTGGCGATGTTCTCGCTGACGTTGTCCGAATCGAGCAACTCGTTGCGCTGCTCGTAGATCACCTTGCGCTGATCGTTCGCGGTGTCGTCGAACTCGAGCAGATGCTTGCGGATATCGAAGTTGTGCGCTTCGACCTTGCGCTGCGATTTCTCGATGACGCGCGTGATCATGCGGTCCTCGAGCGCCTCGTGTTCCTTCATGCCGAACAGCTGCATCCAGCGCGTGACCCAGTCCGGCGCGAAGATGCGCATCAGCGTATCTTCGAGCGACAGGTAGAAGCGGCTCGACCCCGGATCGCCCTGACGCCCGGAGCGGCCGCGCAACTGGTTGTCGATGCGCCGCGACTCGTGGCGCTCGGTGCCGATGATGTGCAGGCCGCCGGCGGCGACCACGTCGTCATGGCGCTTCTGCCACTCGACGCTTGATCTGCTCGCGTTCGGCGTCGCTGGTCTCTGCCGGCAGCGCGGCCAGTTCCGCATTCGAGCGAACCGCCGAGCACGATGTCGGTGCCGCGGCCGGCCATGTTGGTCGCGATCGTCACCGCGCCAGGCCGCCCCGCCTGGGCGACGATCTGCGCTTCGCGCTCGTGCTGTTTCGCATTCAGCACTTCGTGCGCGACGTTTTCCTTCTTCAGCAGGTCCGACAGCAGCTCGGAAGTCTCGATCGACGTCGTGCCGACGAGCACCGGCTGGCCGCGCGAATGGCAATCCTTGATGTCCTCGATTACCGCCTCGAACTTGAACTTCTGCTTGAGGAAGATGACGTCCTGGTTGTCCTTGCGCACCATCGGCTTGTGCGTCGGGATGACGACGACTTCGAGGCCGTAGATCTGCTGGAACTCGTAGGCCTCGGTGTCGGCCGTGCCGGTCATGCCGGCGAGTTTGCTTGTACATGCGGAAATAGTTCTGGAACGTGATCGAAGCCAGCGTCTGGTTCTCGCGCTGGATCGGCACGCCTTCCTTGGCCTCGACAGCCTGATGCAGGCCGTCGGACCAGCGCCGTCCCGGCCAGCGTGCGGCCGGTGAATTCGTCGACGATGATCACCTCGCCGTCGCGCACGATGTATTCCTGGTCGCGGTGATACAGCGCGTTCGCGCGCAGCGCCGGCGTTGAGATGATGCACGACGGCCAGATGCTTGGCGTCGTACAAAGCTCTCGTCGGCGCCGATGATGCCGTCGGCACGCAGCACTTCCTCGGCGTGGCTCCATGCCTTCTTCGGACAGATGCACCTGTTTCTGCTTTTCGTCGACGAAGTAGTCGCCGGGTCCGTCTTCCTTGTCCTGGCGCGATAGCTTCGGCACGATGCGGTTGATGCGCGCGTAGAGCTGCGGCGAATCGTCGGACGGACCGGAAATGATCAGCGGCGTGCGCGCCTCGTCGATCAGGATCGAGTCGACCTCGTCGACGATCGCGTAATGCAGGCCGCGCTGATAGCGCTGCTCCTTCGACAGCGCCATGTTGTCGCGCAGGTAGTCGAAACCGTATTCGTTGTTGGTGCCGTAGGTGATGTCGGCGGCGTAGGCGGCATGCTTGTCGGCGTGGTCCATGCCGGGGTAGACGACGCCGACGGTCAGGCCGAGGAAGCTGTAGATCTTGCCCATCCACGCCGAGTCGCGCGCGCGCGAGATAGTCGTTGACGGTGACGACGTGCACGCCCTTGCCTGCCAGCGCGTTGAGGTACACCGGCAGCGTCGCGACCAGGGTCTTGCCCTCGCCCGTGCGCATCTCGGCGATCTTGCCCGAATGCAGCACCATGCCGCCGATCATCTGCACGTCGTAGTGACGCAGGCCGAGCACGCGGCGCGAGGCTTCGCGCACGGTCGGCGAACGCTTCGGGCAGCAGATCGTCGACCGTTGCGCCCGTCGGCCAGACGCTGTTTGAACGCTTCGGTCTTGCGCACGCAGATTCGTCGTCGGACAGTGCCTGCAGGCCGGGTTCCAGCGCGTTGATCTTCGCTACGGTCTTGCTCATCTGGCGCAAGCAGACGTTCGTTGCGGCTGCCGAAAATGCCGGTCAGGATGCGATTGAACATGAGTTACAGTCTGTCGTCGATAAGAAGGAATTGAAGCCGCGCGGCCGGCGCGGCGAGCGGCCGAAACGCAAAGGCCGCCTTGAGCGATACGGCGGCCTGCGCGCATTATAGCGTGCATATTGGGCGCGAGGCCGCCCTTTCAAGGGCCGCCGAACGGCGATGCGATCAGATGCGTTTCGTCGCAGCGTGCGCCGTTCACGTAGGCTCACGGATTGACGCGCGCGGCCATTGCAGCCAGACTTCGAAATGGCAATGCGGCCCGGTCGCGCGGCCGGTCGACCGACCTTGGCGATGACCTGGCCGGCTTGCACGCGCTCGCCGACCTGCGCCAGGTTCTTGCTGGTTGTGCGCATAGCGCGTCATGTAGCCGTTGCCGTGATCGATTTCGACGACGTTGCCGTAGCCGGGGCGTTCGCCGTGCCAGACCACGACGCCGCCGGCGACGGCCTTGATATCGCTGCCCGGCCGGCGTCGAAATCCAGGCCCAGATGGTGTTCGATCGAACCGTTGATCGGATCGGTGCGCGTCGCCGAAGCCCGAACCGATGTAGCCGTTCGCTGACCGGATAGCCGCTCGGCACCAGCGCGTTGTCGACACTTGCGGTCGAGCAGCAGTTTCTCGAGCACCGTCAAGCTGCGTTTCTTCGCTCGTCGAACTGGTCGCGCAGCTCGGCGATATTCGCCGGCCGAGGTCGAAATCGAGCGAATGCGGCGCGGCGTCGGGATCTTCCGGCGCCGCCCAGCGCGGGCGCCTTGGTGAAGTCGAATTCGCCGTCGTCGAGTTTGCCGACCTGGGCCAGACGCTGGCCGAGCGCGTTGAGCCGCATCGCCTGCGCCTGCACGTAGCCGAGCTGCAGCGGCCAGTGCGTCCATATCGCGGCTGCGACGACGCTTCGAGCTGCGCTCAGGCTCTGCTGCTGCTGCGGCGATCGTGCGCGCGCATCGATGCACTTCGTGCAGCGCGCGCATCGCGCGGATTGGCGAACAATCAGGGCGGCGGCGAAGCCGACGCCGATGCAGACAAGCGCAGACAAAGCGGCGACAATGCCGCCGAGCTTGCCGCGCATGCGCCAGCATTCTGCAGATCCAGCGTGGTCGGTGTCGCGTGGGGTTTTGCGACGATTATGATGTTCATGCCGATCTCGCGACTTCTCGAAGCCGGGCTTCGACTGCCCATGCAGTCGCCACGCCACGTCCGATCCAGAAAAACGCCGCTCACCGCCAAATCCATCGGAGAATGCTCCCCCGTCGCCGCGCTCGTCAGCGCGCGCGCGGGCATTGGATGCATTGGATCGACAACTGCGCCAACCGCTGCCGGATCCGCTACGCCGCCAGTGTTGTCTGGCGGATGTGCAAGCCGGGCGGCTCGTCTTTCTGGCAAGTTCCTCGGCCTGGGCCACCAAACTGCGCTTTCATCAAAGCGACACTCATGGCCGACGCCCGGTAGATCTCGGGCCTGCCGATCGAGAAATTCGCCGTGAAAGTGGCACCCCTGCCCCCCGTTCCCCCGGAGCAGACCAGGCGTAAGCCCCTTTCCAAAGCCGCTGCGGAACATCTCAAAACAGCGGCTCGCTCCATCGCCGACCCCGAACTACGGGCCGTGTATCTCCGCTTGGCATCCCTCGCCGAAGACTTCTTCCTCGTCGCCGGACGCAAATGATGCGCCGCGAGCGTGCCGTCACGTAACCGTGACGGCCGGTTCCGAATTCTCATTACATCGCCTGCGCCGGGTGCGCGTAGGAAATCGGCGCCTTGGCCGGATCCTCGAAACTGACTTCTTCCCACGCCTTGGCGTCGGCGATCAGCGCGCGCAACAGCTTGTTGTTGAGTTCGTGGCCGGACTTGTGGCCGTAGAACGCGCCGATCAGGCTGTGCCCGAGCAGGTACAGGTCGCCGATCGCATCGAGGATCTTGTGCTTGACGAATTCGTCCTCGTAGCGCAGGCCGTCTTCGTTGAGCACGCGGTAGTCGTCGAGCACGATCGCGTTGTCCATCGAGCCGCCGAGGGCGAGGTTCTTCTCGCGCAGCATTTCGATGTCGCGCATGAAGCCGAAAGTGCGCGCGCGGCTGACTTCCTTGACGAACGAGGTCGTCGAGAAATCGATTTCCGCGCTGGACGTGCGGCGCGTGAAGATCGGATGGTCGAAGTCGATCGAGAAGCCGACCTTGAAGCCGTCGAACGGCTCGAAGCGCGCCCACTTGTCGCCGTCGCGCACGGTGACCGGCTTCTTGATGCGGACGAAACGCTTGGCGGCAGCCTGTTCTTCGATGCCGGCCGATTGCAGCAGGAACACGAACGGACCGGCGCTGCCGTCCATGATCGGCACTTCCGGCGCGGACAGATCGACATAGGCGTTGTCGATGCCGAGACCGGCGAACGCCGAAAGCAGATGTTCGATCGTCGCAATGCGGACACCGTCCTTGACCAGCGTGCGTGGAAAGGCGCGTGTCGCCGACATTTTCGCAGCAGGAGCGAATCTCCACCGGCTGCGCCAAGATCCACGCGGCGAAAAATAATGCCGGTGTCGACCGCCGCAGGACGCAGCGTCATATAAACCTTTTCGCCCGTATGGAGACCGACGCCCGTCGCGCGAATCACGTTCTTGAGCGTACGTTGTCTGATCATTTTCTTATATGTCCCCTGGGGCAGGAGCAGACAAAACGCGCGGAATCGTAACACACGGTAAACGCCGAGAGAAGTAAATCGGTGCAAAATCCCGACAGTGTTGTGATATATACAACATCGCGACTCTCAAGTTGAGCGGTATCGAGACTGAGTACCACAACGCGGCGGCATCGCAACGGCGACGCAGGCCGTCGCTGCAATGAGCGTTGCGCGGCTACGCCGCCGCGCCGAGTGCTTTGCGGCTGACCAGCCTCAATTACCTCGGATCAGTCGGCCTGTTTGCGCAGGAACGCCGGGATATCCAGATAGTCGACCTGGGCTTCCGGCACCGCGGCTGCGCCTTCGCCGTCTCGGCTACGGCGCGCGCGTGCCGGACCGCGCTGCACCGGCTGGAGGTAGTCGTCGACCGGCAGGTTGTCCGTGCCCGTGCGCGCGACGATGCGCGGCCGCTGCGACCATCACCGGTTCCTCGCGGCGCGCGGTCTGCCGCATCGCGGCGCGGTTCAGGCCAGTCGCGACCACGGTCACGCGCACGTCGTCCTGCAGCTCCTGATCGAGCGCCGTGCCGATCACGACCGTGGCGTCCTCCGAGGCGAACTGATGGACGACCTGGCCGATCTCGTCGAACTCGCGCATGGTCAGGTTCGGCCCCGCGGTGACGTTGACCAGGATGCCGCAGGCGCCGGACAGGTTCACGTCCTCGAGCAACGGATTGTTGATCGCCGCCTCCGCCGCAGCCACGGCGCGATCGTCGCCGCGCGCCGTGCCCGCTGCCCATCATCGCCATGCCCATCTCGGACATGACCGTGCGCACGTCGGCGAAGTCGACGTTGATCAGGCCCGGACGCGTGATCAGATCGGCGATGCCCTGCACCGCGCCGAGCAACACGTCGTTGGCCGACTTGAACGCGCGACAACAAGGTGACTTCGCGGCCGAGCACGCGTCAGCAGTTTCTCGTTCGGCACGTGATCAGCGAGTCGACGTGCTGCTGCAGGTCCTCGATGCCCTTCATCGCCACCTGCATGCGCCGGCGGCCCTCGAACGGGAACGGCTTGGTCACCACGGCCACGGTGAGGATGCCCAGTTCCTTGGCCAGTTGCGCCACCACCGGCGCCGCGCCGGTGCCCGTGCCGCCGCCCATGCCGCCGGTGATGAACACCATGTCGGCGCCGGTCAGCAGTTCGACGATGCGTTCGCGATCCTCGAGCGCGGCCTGACGGCCGACCTCGGGATTCGCGCCCGCGCCCAGGCCCTTGGTCACATTGCTGCCGAGCTGCAGCGTGAGTTTGGCGCCGCTCTGCTTGAGCGCCTGCGCATCGGTGTTGGCGCAGACGAAGTCCACGCCTTCGATATGCGAATTGACCATGTGGCTGACTGCGTTGCCGCCGCCGCCGCCGACACCGATCACCTTGATCACCGCATTGGGTGCGAGTTTTTCGACGAGTTCAAACATGTTCCCTTACCTCCGCTAGTCAGTTGTCGCTTGCTGTCGTTATCGAACACCAGCGCCGCATTCCTCGCCGCGCCGGCATGTTGCGCTGGACAGGCACATGCCCAGCCGCCACGTTTTGGATCCGTTTCGGACCCGCAGCACGCGTCCTGCGCGCTGCTTGAAAGCGTGCGAGCCCTGCAGGCTCGCCCATAAGCTAGAACTCACCCTTGACCCAGTGCTTCACCTTGCCCCACAGGCTGCCGACGCCGGCGCCGGCCGACGCGAGCGAACCGCGCGGCGAACCATCCTGTCTGCTGCCGTACAGCAGCAGGCCGACGCCGCTGGCATGCACCGGATTGCTGACCACGTCGGCCAGGCCGGTAACGTGCTGCGGCAGGCCCACGCGCACGGGCAGATGGAACACTTCCTCGGCCAGTTCGATCACGCCTTCCATCTTGGCGCCGCCACCGGTGAGCACGATGCCGGCTGCGACCAGGCTCTCGTAACCGGAGCGGCGCAGTTCGGCCTGCACCATGCCGAACAATTCCTCGTAGCGCGGCTGCACCCATTCGGCGAGGGTCTGGCGCGCGAGTCGGCGCGGTGGCCGGTCGCCGACGCTCGGCACCTGGATCGTTTCCTCCGCATGCGCAAGCTGGGCAAGCGCACAGGCGTATCTGACCTTGATTTCCTCGGCATGCGCAGTCGGCGTGCGGAAGCCCTGGGCGATGTCGTTGGTCACCTGGTCGCCGCCGATCGGCAGCGACGCGGTATGCCGGATCGCGCCCTGGGTGAAGATCGAAATATCCGTGGTGCCCGCACCGACGTCTACCAGACACACGCCGAGCTCGCGCTCGTCCTGCACGAGGATCGCCTTGCTCGACGCGATCGCGGTCGGAATCAGGTCGTCGACCTGCAGACCGCAGCGGTTGACGCATTTGGTGATGTTCTGCGCCGCGCTGACCGCGCCGGTGACGATGTGCACGTTCGCCTCCAGGCGCACGCCCGACATGCCGATCGGATGGCGGATATCCTCCTGGCCGTCGATCGATGAATTCCTGCGGCTCCTTGTAGAGCACGCGCTGATCGGCAGGAATCGCCACTGCGCACGCGGCATCGAGCACATGATCGATATCGGCCATGCTCACTTCGCGATCGCGAATCGGCGCGGTGCCATGCGAGTTGCGGCCGAGGATATGGCTGCCGGAAATACCGGCATATACCGAGCGGATTTCGCAGCCGGCCATCAGTTCGGCTTCCTCGACGGCGCGCTGGATCGATTGCACCGTGGATTCGATATCGACGACGACGCCGCGCTTGAGCCCGTGCGAGGCATGCGAGCCGATGCCGATCACCTCGACCGGTTCGCCGGGCGCGTATTCGCCGACGATGGCGACAACCTTCGAGGTGCCGATGTCGAGACCGACGATCAGGGATTTTTCCGCTTTGTGCTTCATCGAGAAATACTCTGGGCGGGTCATGTGCGACTCCATGAAAGGGCTGAGAGCTGAGGGCTCAGGACTGCAAAGCGCCCAGCCGCAATGGCTTGCGCGTTGGCTTGCGGCGACTTGCCCGGCGCAGCCGGCTTGTCCAGATTGGGTGTGGTCGGCGCCGGCGCGGCGGGCGCGGTCGCCAGCCAGCGAATTGCAAATCCATTCGGGTAGCGCAGGTCGGCCTGTGCGAATGTGTTGACGCCGCGCCCGGCGGCCAGACGCGGAAACACATCGAGAAAGCGCTGCAGGCGCTCATCGACGTCGTGCTGGCCGAGCATCACTTCGGAGCCGTCGACGAGACTGAGCTTCCAGCTGCCGCGCGCGGACAATGACACGCCCGCGAGCGTGAGTCCGCTGCCGGTCAGCGTGCGCAAGGTCTTGTTGTAGAAATCGACGACCTCGGCAAGCGCATCGTCCGGGCCGTCGAGTTGCGGCAGACCCTGGATCGATTCGGCGCCGGGCGCGGCGAACAGGGAACCGTTGCGCCCGACCAGACGCTTGTCGCCCCAGCGCGCGAACGGCTGCTGCTCGAGCACGCGCATCTCGATCGTGTCCGGCCAGCGCTTGCGCACGTCGACGCGCTCGACCCAGGGCAGCGACTCGACCGCGGCACGCACGTCGTCGAGCTTGATCGCGAAGAATCCGGTGCCGAGATAATTTTTCGCGGCAGCGCGAATCTGTTCGGCACCGACATGATTGAACTCGGCCTCGACCTGCAGATTGCGGATCGGCCAGCGTTGCGAAGCGAACCAGCCGTTGAGTACACCGACCACGGGCAGCACGACCAGGGTCAGCGCGATCGCCCAGGCGAAGAGTTTGAGAAAGCGGCGGTTCATGCCGCGCTCCCCGCATCGTGTTGCATGCTGGTTTCCAGAATGCGCCAGCACAGTTCCTCGAATTCGATGCCGACCGCGCGCGCAGCTTTCGGCACCAGCGAATGGCTGGTCATGCCCGGCGCGGTGTTCACTTCGAGCAGCCAGCAGCGGCCGTCGCGGTCGCGCATCACATCCACGCGCCCCCAGCCAGCGCAATCCAGTGCATCGAATGCGGCCAGCGACAGCGCGCGCAATTCCTGCTCGGCCGCGCCTTCCAGGCCCGGGCAGATATATTGCGTGTCGTCGGCGACGTACTTGGCGTTGTAATCGTAAAACGCGGCCTTCGGCACGATGCGGATGCTTGGCAGCACTTCGCGGTCGAGAATGCTGACCGTGAATTCCTCGCCGACGATCAGCTGCTCGACCAGCAGATCGCCCGGGTACCTTGCGGCGAGTTCGACCGCAGCGGGCAATTCGCTGCCATCGAACACCCGGGTCACCCCCACGCTGGAGCCCTCGCAGGCCGGCTTGACGATCAGCGGAAACCCGACCTTTGCGACGGCTTCGCGTACGTCGCCAGCGGGTGCCAGCGGTGCAAAGCTGGGCGTCGGCAGATCCAGCGCCTGCCAGACCCATTTGCTGCGTATCTTGTCCATGCTCAACGCGGAACCGAGCACTCCGGAGCCGGTGAACGGCACCCGCAACGATTGCAGAGCGCCCTGCAGCACACCGTCCTCACCGCCGCCGTGCTGCCCGTGCAGGATATTGAACACGCGCGCGAAATGACCCGCGCGCAGTGCGTCGAGCAGGGCCGGAATGCCGTCGATCGGGTGCGCGTCCACAGCGCGCGCACGCAACGCGGCCAACACATTGCGCCCGGAATCGAGCGACACCTCGCGCTCCGCGCTGCTGCCGCCCATCACCACGGCGACGCGACCGAATTGCCTGGCGTCCGTAATGCGCATCAGTGTATTTTTCCACTTTTAAACTTGCCCGCGACGGCCAGCGCGTTGGCGGCCATGCCGATATCGCCCGCGCCCATTACGAGCAGCAGATCGCCATCGCGCAACAGCGGCGGCAGCACGTTTTTGAGCTCGCCGCGGATGGCCGATCAGAATCGGATCGACCTTGCCGCGCGCGCGCACCGCACGCGCGAGTGCACGGCCATCCGCATTGCTGATCGGCGCTTCGCCGGCCGGATAGACTTCGGTCAGCACGAGCACATCCGCCTCGACCAGCACGTCGACGAAATCGTCGAGCAGGTCGCGCGTGCGTGTGTAGCGATGCGGCTGAAACGCAACGACCAGACGGCGCTGCGGCCAGCCGCCACGCGCGGCGGCGAACACGGCGGCGAGTTCGCGCGGATGGTGGCCGTAGTCGTCGACCAGCAGCACCTTGCCGCGCCCCTGCCCGGCGCCGCCGAGCGCGATCTCGCCGCGGATCTGGAAGCGCCGGCCGACGCCCTGGAATTTTTCCAGCGCGCGCGCGATCGCCGCACCCTCCACCCCGAGACGCCAGCCGACCGCCGCCGCCGCGAGCGCATTCTTCACGTTGTGCGCGCCGGGCAGATTCAAGCTGACCGGCAGCGCTTTTTTGTGCCCGGGCAGATGCAAGGCAAAGCCCATGCGCTGGCCGTCCTGCACGATATCGCTGGCGCGCACATCGGCTTTCCGGTGGGTGCCATAGGTGATCGTTCGGCGCACGATGGTACGCGCCAGCTCGGCGACTTCGGCATCGTCGATGCACAACACGGCCAGACCGTAAAACGGCAGCCGATGCAGAAAATCGGCGAAGGCTTTCCTGACCAGGGCGAAGTCGCCGCCGTAGTTTTCCAGATGATCGGCGTCGATATTGGTGACGATCGCAATCACCGCGTTGAGCATGAGGAACGAGCCGTCCGATTCGTCCGCCTCGGCAACGAGATAGTCGCCCGTACCAAGGCGCGCATGCGCGCCCGCGGCGAGCAGCTGACCGCCGATGACGAAGGTCGGATCGAGTCCGCCTTCGGCAAGCACGCTGGCGATGAGGCTCGTCGTCGTCGTCTTGCCGTGCGTACCGGCTACCGCGATGCCGCGGCGGAAGCGCATCAGCTCGCCGAGCATTTCCGCACGCGGCACCACCGGCACGCGGCATTCGCGTGCAGCGGCGAGCTCGGGGTTGTCTTTGCCGATCGCGCTCGATACGACCAGCGCGTCGATGCGGGCGACACCGCCGCGGGCGACATTCTCCGCCGTGTGCTTTTTGTGGATTTTTATACCGAGGCTGGCGAGATGACGCGTGACCGCGGATGCGTTCTTGTCCGAGCCGGAAACCTCGTAGCCGAGGTTGTGCATGACTTCGGCGATGCCGCTCATGCCGGCGCCACCGATGCCGACAAAATGCACGCGCCGGAAACTTGCTACCGGATCGCTGTGCAATACGTGGGCTTGCGCGGGCTGGCGCCGTGGCGTCATGCGGCCACCTCGATACAGGCATCGGCGATACGCACGACCGCATCGGGCTTGGCCAGCGCGCGTGCGGCCTGCGCCATGCGCAACAGGCGCGCGCGGTCGCCGAGCAGTTCGCCGAGCAACGCAGCGATGCGCTCGGCGCCAGCCTGCGCTTCGGGCAGCAGCACGCCCGCGCCGGCGGCGACCGCCGCCTGCGCGTTGTACGTCTGGTGATCGTCGACCGCATACGGGAATGGCACGAGCAGCGCGCCGATGCCCGCGGCCGCGAGTTCGGCCAGAGTCAGCGCACCCGCGCGGCACAACACGAGATCAGCCCAAGCGTAGGCGCCGGCCATATCGTCGATGAACGGCTCCACGCTGGCTGCGACTGCGCAGGCGGCATATGCCGCGCGCGCCGCGTCGGCGAACCGCGCGCCGCACTGGTGGCGCACGTCGGGACGCTGTGCCACCGGCATCAACGCAAGCGCCATGGGAACGCTCGCGTTCAACGCCTGCGCGCCCTGGCTGCCACCGAGCACCAGCAGTCGCGCGGGTGCCACATCGCGCGCCGCGAAACGCCGCTCGGGCGGCGCCAGCGCGACGATCGCGCCACGCACCGGGTTGCCGACCCATTCGCCACGCTTGAGCGCGCCGGAAAATCCACAAAGCCGCTTTTTGGCAAAAACAGACAGGATGCGATTGGTCATGCCCGGAATACTGTTCTGCTCGTGCACGAGCAGCGGTACGCCGCGCAGCCAGGCCGCGATGCCGCCCGGCCCGGCCGCATAGCCACCCATCGACAGGGCGCTGCGCGGCGCGAGCCGTGCCAGCAGGCGCCGCGCCGCATACACAGCACGCGCGACGTCGAACGGCATGCGCAGCAGCTTCAGCCAGCCTCGGCCGCGCACGCCCTCGATTTCCAGCATCTCAAGCGCGATGCCGGCTTGCGGCACCAGTTCGGCCTCCAGCCGTCCGCGCGAGCCGAGCCACACCACCGGCACACCGCGCCGGCGCAGTTCGTCGGCCACCGCGAGTCCCGGGAAAATATGTCCGCCGGTGCCGCCGGCCATGATCAACACCGGCTGCTCGAACGGCATGCGCGCGTTCATGCGTTCGCTCCGCTGAAACTCGTGGAAACTTTGCGCCGTGCGGCTAGCGCTTCGGCGCGGCTGACCTCGTAGCTCACGCGCAACAGCAAGCCGAGCATGACGCAGGTCATCATCACGCTCGATCCGCCCGACGAGATCAGCGGCAACGTCAAGCCTTTGGTCGGCAGCACGCCCATGTTCACGCCGACCGAAACCAGCGCCTGCAGGCCGATGCACAGGCCGATACCGAATGCACAATAGCCGGCAAAGCGCTGGCCGCATTCGACCGCACGCATGCCGAGCGTCAGCGCGCGGCCGACCAGCAGGGCGAACGCCGCCAGCACCAGCACGATGCCGACAAAGCCGAATTCCTCGCCGATCACCGCGAGAATGAAATCGGTATTCGCTTCGGGCAGATAAAAGAGTTTTTGCACCGAACCGCCGAGGCCGACGCCGAACCATTCGCCGCGGCCGATCGCGATCAGCGCCTGGGTGAGCTGGAAGCCGTCGTCGAACGGATGTTCCCAGGGATTCAGGAACGACGTCAGACGCTTGACGCGATAATCCGACGTCATCGCCGCCCAGGCGATCGCCGGCATCACCGGAATCGCCAGGTAAAACAGGTTGCGCATGCGCGCGCCGCCGAGCCAGACCATACCGACCGTCACCGCGATGATCAGCGCGGAGCTGCCGAAGTCCGGCTGTGCCAGCAACAGCACGATCAGCACGCCGGCGACGCCGATCGGCTTGACCACACCGAACAGTTTCGACTGCACGGCCTCGCGATGGCGCACGAGATAGCTGGCGAGATAGACGATGAACATCAGCTTGACCGCTTCGACCGACTGGAAGCCGGCGAAGCCGAGCCGGATCCAGCGCCGCGCACCATTGATGCGCTGGCCGAGGCCGGGCACGAACACGAGCAGCAGCAGGATCACCGCGAACAGCAGCAACGGGAATGCGTTGCGCTCGAACCAGGCCAGCTCGGTGCGCGCGACGATCGTGCCCAGGACGATGCCGAAGGCGAGAAAAACCACGTGCCGGATGACGTAGTAGAACGGCCCCAGATGCGCGCCGTCGGCGATCGCGATCGAGCTCGATGCGACCATGATCACGCCGAAGCTGGCGAGTGCGGCCGCGGCGATCATGATCGGCAGATCGTAGCTGCCATCCGGCTCGTCGATGCGCTTGGCCTGGGTCGAGAATCCGAGCATCAGCGCACCTTCAACGTCGCCAGGCCGATCAGCACGAGCACGACCGAGATGATCCAGAACCTGACGATCACCCGCGACTCCGGCCAGCCCTTGAGCTCGAAGTGATGATGGATCGGCGCCATGCGGAAGATGCGCTTGCCGGTGAGCTTGAAGCTGAGCGACCTGCAGCATCACCGAGGCCGTTTCCAGGACGAAGATGCCGCCCATCACCAGCAGCGCGATTTCCTGGCGCACGATCACCGCGAGCGTGCCGAGCGCGGCGCCGATCGCGAGCGCGCCGACGTCGCCCATGAACACCTGCGCCGGGTACGCGTTGAACCAGAGGAAGCCCAGGCCGGCGCCGGCGAGCGCGCCGCAGAAGATCGCCAGCTCGCCCGCGCCCGGAATCGATGGAATGCCAAGGTATTCGGAAAACACCCGGTTGCCGGCAAGGTAGGCGAATGCGCCGAGCGCAGTCGCCACGAGCACGCTCGGCATGATCGCCAGGCCGTCGAGGCCGTCGGTCAGATTCACCGCGTTGGAGAACCCGGTGATCATGAAATAGGCGAGCGGGACGAAGACGATGCCGAGCGGCACCGCGACCTGCTTGAACAACGGCACATACAGCGCGGTTTCCGCGGCGCTGTGCGCGGTCGCATACAAAGCCAGTGCGACGAGGAGGGCGAATACGGACTGCCAGAAATATTTGCGCCGCGCCGGCAGTCCGCGACTGTCCTTGAGCACGATCTTCAGGTAATCGTCGTACAGGCCGATCGCGCCGAAAGCGAGGGTCACGCCAAGCACGATCCACACGTAACGATTGTTCAGGTCCATCCACAACAGTGTTGCGATCGTGACGGCGAGCAGGATCAGCGCGCCGCCCATGGTCGGCGTGCCGGCCTTGGTCAGGTGCGACTGCGGGCCGTCGCTGCGCACGATCTGGCCGGCCTTCACCGCGGTTAGTTTGCGGATCACCACAGGGCCCGCAAGCAACGAAAACGCGAGCGCGGTCAGCGTCGCCATGATCGCGCGGAAGGTGAGGTACTGAAACAGATGCAGTGTGCTGAATTTCCCATGCAGCAGCGTGGCGAGCTCAAGCAGCATGCCGCGTACCTCCGCCGTCGCCGTTCGCGCCATTCGCGGCCTCGAGCAGGACGCGTACGACGCGATCCATCGCCGAGCCGCGCGAGCCCTTGACCAGCACGTTCACGCCCGCGTGGATTTCGCGCATGAGCACCGCCGTCAGCGCGTCCTGATCGGCAAAATGCTGCGCACCGCTGCCGAATGCCTCGACACTCGCGCGCGACAACTCGCCAACCGCAAACACGCGCGCAATGCCGCTGCGTTTGGCAAGCTCGCCTATCTGCGCATGCAGCCGCAATGCGTGCGCGCCTAGTTCGCGCATATCGCCGAGCACGAGCCACGCATGGCCGGGCTCCTGCGCGAGCGTCGCGATCGCCGCTGCCGCCGAACCCGGATTCGCGTTATAGCTGTCGTCGATCAGGTTCCAGCCGCCCGCCATGGCGTGGCGCAGCATGCGCCCTTGCACCGCCGGCGCTGCCTGCAATCCCTGTCTGATCGTCGTCAGCGGCACCTCCAGCGCGTACGCAACGGCGGCTGCGGCGAGCGCATTGAGAACGTTGTGGCGACCGCTCAGGGGCAGCACGATCTCGATGCTTGCGCCTGGCAGAATCAGCTTGAAGCGGGACTGCACCGCAAGCTGACGGATCTCGGCGCGCACCTCGGCCGGTTGCTCGATGCCGAAGCGGATCACGCGTCTGGCGCCAGCTGTATTAGTAAACAATGTCGCAAATGCGTCATCCGCATTGACGATCGCGACGCCGTGCGCGGGCAGCGCCGCATACAGCGCGCCCTTGGTTTCGGCAACGCCCTCGATCGAGCCCATGCGTTCAAGGTGTGCTGGCGCGATGTTGTTGACGAGGCCGATTTCGGGCCGTGCGATGGCGGCAAGATAGGCGATGTCGCCGGGTTTGCCTGCGCCCATTTCGAGGACGGCGTAGGCGGCGTCCTCAGGCAGCGCGAGCAGCGACAGCGGCAAGCCGATTTCGTTGTTGAAATTGCCGGCGTTCACATGGGTCTTGCCATGCAGCGCAAGGATCGATGCGAGCAGTGTCTTCACCGTGGTCTTGCCGTTCGAGCCGGTGATGCCGACGACGCGCGCCGAGCGCTGCGCGCGCACCGCGCTGGCCAGGTCGCCTAGCGCAATCAAGGTGTCGTGCACGATCACCTGCGGCAAATCGGCAGCGGCGGCAGTCGATCGCGAGACCAGCGCCGCTAACGCGCCGGCCTGTTTTGCCGCGCCGAGGAAATCGTGCGCATCGAAATTGTCGCCCTTGAGCGCAACGAACAGCGCGTCGGGCATCGGCTCGCGCGTATCGGTGGCCACGCCGCGGATCGAAAGCTGCGCATCGCCGTGCACAACGCCCTTGGTCCACAGCGCGATTTCGCCCAGGGTCAAGGTCAGCATGCGCGAGCCTCGAGCGCGCGCCGCGCCACGTCGATATCGTCAAAGGGATGCTTTACGCCGGCGACTTCCTGATACGGCTCGTGGCCTTTGCCGGCGATCAGCACGGCATCGCCGGCTCGCGCCTCGCGCAAAGCTGCGGCAATCGCCTGTGCGCGGTCGCGCCGCACGGTCACTGCCTGCGGGTGCGCGAAACCGGCGACGATCTGCGCGACGATCGCATCGCCGTCTTCGCCGCGCGGATTGTCGTCGGTGACGATCACGCGATCGGCAAGGCGTTCGGCAATTGCCGCCATCTGCGGGCGCTTGCCACGATCGCGCTCGCCGCCGCAGCCGAACACGCAGATCAGTTTGCCCTGCGTGTGTGCGCGCAGGCTGGTCAGCGCCTGTTCGAGCGCATCTGGCGTATGCGCGTAATCGACAACGATCAGCGCGATTGCGCCGCCGCCGAGACGGTGCATGCGTCCGGCCACCGGCTGCGCCCGCGTCAGCGCATTGTGGATTTGTGCAAAAGTAAACCCGAGTGCGCCCAGACAACCGGCAACCGCGAGCAGGTTGGCGATATTGAAGCGGCCAAGCAACGCGGTTGCGACCGGGCCGTCGCCCCAGGGCGTGCGCAGAACAAAGCTCAGCCCGTCCGCGCTGCTGCGCACGTCGTGCGCGACGATGTCGGCCGCCGTGTTCTCGATGCCATAACGCAGGCCGGTCACGCCTGTGGGCAGGGAGTCGACCAGCTCGCGGCCGAACGCATCGTCGATATTGATGACGGCGGTGCGCAATCCGGGCCAGGCGAACAGTTTCGCCTTGGCCGCGCCATACGCTGCCATCGTGCCGTGGTAGTCCAGATGGTCGCGACTCAGATTGGTGAATGCGGCGACTTCGAACGCGACCGCGTTGACGCGTCCCTGTTCGAGCGCGTGCGAGGACACTTCCATCGCGATATGGCTCGCGCCGGCGGTACGGAATTCGGCGAGCAAGGCCTGCACGCTGATCGCGTCGGGCGTGGTGCGCTCGCCCTCCTGGATCGCACCGACCAGGCCTGCGCCGAGTGTGCCGATCGTCGCCGCGCGCGAGCCCAGATTCTGCAGCGCCGCAGCCAGCAATTGCACGATGGAGGTTTTTCCATTGGTGCCGGTCACGCCGATGACATGCAGTGCGTTGGAAGGCCGCGCAAAAAAGCGCGCCGCGATTTCGCCAACCTGTTCATGCAGGTTGTCGATCCAGACGACCGGCGCCGCTGTCTTGTCGCGACCCGCAAGATCAGCGACAGGCGCCGGCGTTTCACCCAACACTACTGAAGCGCCGTGCGCCATCGCCGACGGGGCAAACGCGATGCCGTGCGCGGTCGTTCCCTGGAGCGCGAAGAATGCATCGCCCGCGCGCACCCGGCGCGAGTCGAGTGCGAGGCCGCGCACGACGATGTCGCCGGTAGCGCTATCCGCGAGCGGCGCGATGCCGGCCAGCAGATCGGCGAGACGTGACGGCGCGGCGCTCACGGATCCGCGCCCTCGGCTTCGCCCACCGGACCGCTCTGCTCCGGCGGTGGTGGTGTATCGCGCGGCAGACTCAGCGGATTCGGGCCGGGACCGCCGGTATACCAGTTCTTCACATTGTCGGGCGCTACGTCGAGCAGGCGCAGCGCGCCCGCCATCACCTTGCTGAAGCTCGGCGCGGCGACCCAGCCACCCGCGTACTGCCTGATGTCGTTGCCGCTCGCGCCGGTAATCACGATCGCGGCGACGAGGCGCGGATCGGAAGCCGGCACGAAACCGACGAACACCGAGTTGTAGAAGTTGCTGTAGCCGCCGTGCGCCGCGACATGCGACGTGCCGGTCTTGCCGGCCGCGAGATAGTTCGGCACCGCCGCCATCGGTGCGGTGCTATCCGGTGCGACGACTGTTTCGAGCATCGCCTTGACCTGCGCCGCGATCTTCGCGCTGACGATGCGCTTGCCATCGTCGCCGCCGCCCTTGATGAAAGTCGGCGTATGCAAAATGCCGCCGTCGGCGATCGCCGCGTAGGCGCGCGCGAGTTGCAACGGGGTCACCGACAAGCCATAGCCGTAGGCGATCGTCGCCTGTTCGACCGGGCCCCAGTATTTGGGCAGCGGCAGCTTGCCCGGCGATTCGCCGGTAAAGCCGCTGCCGGTGGATTCGCCGAAACCGTAGCGATGGAACATGTCGTACATCGCGTCGCGCGACAGCGTGGCCGCGATCTTGGCTGCGCCGATATTGCTCGAGTGCGTGATCACACCGGTCACGGTGAGCACGCCGTGATTGGCGGTATCGTGGATCGTGTGGCCGTACAACTCGTACGTGCCCGGCGACGTGTCCACTTTCGAATCCGGCGTCCACTTGCCGCTTTCGAGCGCGGCGGAAATCGTCATCGCCTTCATCGTCGAGCCGGGCTCGACGACGTCGGTCGCCGCGCGATTGCGCATATGGCTCAGCAACTCGCCGGGCGGAATATTGCTGTTCTGCGAGTTCGGATTGTACGAAGGCTGGTTGACCATCGCCAGAATCTCGCCGTTGGTCGGGTCGAGCACGACGATCGAACCGGTACTGGCGTGATGCTCCCTGATCGCCGCCATCAGCTCGCGATAAGCCAGATACTGGATGCGCTGGTCGATCGACAGGGTCAGGTCATGGCCCGGCGTCGGCGTCACATCGAGTTCGACATCGACGTCCTCGACCGCATGTCCGTGCAGGTCGCGGATGATGCGCTTGCTGCCGGGCTTGCCCGAAAGATAATCGTCGAACGCGAGTTCCAGGCCTTCGAGTCCGCGATCGTCGATATTGGTCTTGCCGAGAATATGCGCGGTCACTTCGCCGTTCGGGTAGTAACGGCGGAACTCGCGCTGACTCGATACTCCGGGAATGCCGAGCTTGATGATAGCCGCCGCGGCGTCCGGATTCAGGTGACGCGTGAGATAGACGAACTGCTTGTCGGCTTTCTGCTTGAGCTTGTCGGCCAGGGTCGCCGCATCGATGCCGAGTGCGCGCGCCAGTTCGGGAATGCGCTCGGCATGTTCGAGCACGGTGCCTGGATCGGCCCAGATCGACTCGACCGGCGTCGACACCGCCAGCGGCTCGCCATTCCTGTCGAAGATCGTGCCGCGCGACACCTCGACCGGAATCTCGCGCAGATAGCGCTGATCGCCCTGATCCTGATAAAAATCCCGGCGCACCCACTGCAGATCGACCGCACGCACGATCAATGCGGTTGAGGCAAGCGCGAGGATCATCAGCACGATGTACAGGCGCGCCTTGAGATTGACCGGATACTGGCGCGGCGTCAGGCGCGCGCGCGGCGCGCGCAAACCGAACCAGCCGCGCGTGCCATGCATCGAATCGCCGGCCACGGTTCCATCGCGCAGCGCACGCAGGCTCGGAAGGTCGAGTTGAAGAATTTCGCGCCGCGTCATCGCTTGATCACCACCGTGTTCGCCGCGCTCGGTGAAATCATGCCGAGGTCGCCGCGCGCGGCCTTTTCGATGCTGTTGATTTCCGCCTTGGTCGCACGCTCGAGCTCGAGGCGGCCGAATTCGAAATTCAGGTGATCGCGCTCCTTGGTCAATTCGGTGTACTCGACAAACAGGCGCCGGCTTTCCTGGCGCGTGTAGACCACACCGAGCGCGCCTGCGATCACGCCGGCGAGCAGCACGAAAATGATGCAGATGCCGAAGGCGCGCATCATGCAAGGCGCTCGGCAACGCGCAGCACCGCGCTGCGCGCGCGCGGATTACCTTCGACTTCGTGCGCCGACGGAAATTGCGCGTTGCCGACGCTGCGCAGACGCAGCGCGCCGGCCGGCGGCGGCGGCAACCCGCGACGCACCGCTGGCGCGCGCGATTCGTCGCGCAGGAAGTTCTTGACGATGCGGTCTTCGAGCGAATGGAAGCTGATCACGGCGAGACGTCCGCCGGCACGCAGGCGATCCACCGCGGCATGCAGGCCGCGCTCGAGCGCATCGAGCTCGCCATTCACATGAATGCGCAAGGCCTGGAAGCTGCGCGTCGCCGGATGCTTGCCCCCGCCTTTATGAGTATCGCTGCGCCGGCCGATGCAGCGTTCGATCAGTTCGGCGAGTTCGAGCGTGCGCGTCAGCGGCTGCTCGCCGCGCCGTTCGACGATCGCGTGGGCAATGCGCCTGGCTCTGCGTTCTTCGCCAAACCGCCATAACACGTCCGCAATCTCCCTCTCGTCCGCGCGCGCTAGAAACTCCGCCGCGCTGCTTCCCGAACTCGTATCCATGCGCATATCCAGCGGCGCGTCGGCGCGAAAGCTGAAACCGCGCGCCGCGTCGTCGAGTTGCGGCGACGACACGCCCAGATCGAGCAGCACGCCGTCGAATCCCGCTGCGCTCGCCTGCCACTCGCGCAGATCGGCAAAGTTGCCGTGCCGGATCGTCACCCGCGCATCCGCACCGAATTCGCACCGCGCCACCGCAACCGCGCTCGGGTCGCGATCCATCAGCAACAACTTCCCGGCCACGCCGAGCCGTGCCAGCAGCGCGCGCGCATGGCCGCCACGACCGAAGGTTCCATCCAGATAGGTGCCGTCCGCGCGCACCTGCAGTCCCTGCAGCGCCTCATCCAGCATCACCGGCAGATGTTCGTTTTCCATCGCAGTGCCCGGCCCTTTTCCAGCATTTGCGCCAGTCGTCGATCGGGCGCGCGCAATCGCTCCACTCACAACTTCAAGCCCAGCATCTCGCCGCTCAGATCGGCCTCGTCGATGGTTTGACGAATCTTGTCCAGATGCGCCTGTTCGCTCCACAACTCGAATTTCGCGTTCATGCCGAGCAGGATCGCGCGCTTTTCGATACCCGCCGCGTTGCGCTGACTGGCCGGCACCAACACACGCGCGCTGCCATCGGGCTCGACCGCTGCCGCGGCGCCGACCAGTTTCAACTGCAGATCGCGATGCACGCGCTTGACGCTCGACAGCGCGTTGACCTGATCGCGCACTTTTTCCCACTCGGCCTGCGGGAACAGCCACAGGCAGCCGTGCTCGAACGGGTTGTAGGTGAACACCAGGCGATTTGCGCACGCGGACGCGATCGCGTCGCGATAGGCCGTCGGTAGCGCCAATCGACCCTTGTCGTCCAACGTGACTGCGGTTTCGCCCTGAAACATCTCGCCCTGATTCCCACGAAAAACCACAAATTCCCACAAGCGCCCACCTTAATCGCGGCATGCGGGGCTGTCAAGGGAAAATTACGTTGCAGATCAAGGAGAAGCGGGCGGAATCGCGACTAATTCGTGCACTTTCTCAGGAAGCACGAAAAGATGATTGAATTCACGCAAGTTTTTCTTCCGCGCAGACGAAAAACAAGCCGTTTGGCAAGGCAAAACGGGCGCTTTGCCACTTTGTATAATTTTTACCAAGTATATTTATACAAAATGCCGCATCGCAAAGCAGCTGCCGGCTGAAGTGCGGAAATGCATCACGGTGCGCGCGCGAAAAGTGGAGTCGGCCGGTAAGCCGGGTTTTGTCGTGGACAGTCATTCCTCTAGACGCCGCGTCGCCGCGGCGTTCAAGCATCCAACCCGGGAGCCACGCGGGCCGCGTGATTGCTCCCCTATTTGGTCTTGCTCCGAGTGGGGTTTGCCGTGCCACGCGGCGTTGGCCCCGCGCGCGGTGCGCTCTTACCGCACCGTTTCACCCTTGCCACGCATGCCTTGCGGCACCGTTCGGCGGTCTGTTCTCTGTTGCACTTTCCGTCGGCTCACGCCGCCCAGGCGTTACCTGGCACTCTGCCCTGTGGAGCCCGGACTTTCCTCGAAGCGCTTGCGCGCCTCGCGACTGTCTGGCCGACTCCGCGCGTATTCTAGCGTGAGCCACAGCGAACGGCAGCGGAATTCACGAACCATCATGCCCGGCCGACCGATAGCGGCGATCGCGGCACCGTTATTCAGTTGCCGCGGCGACTCGAAGCATGGCCGCGATGCTGCGCTCGACATCGGCGTCGGTCGTTGCCGACGAGCAGACGCTGATGCGCATCGCCGTGCGTCCCTTCCAGACCGTAACGCCACACCAGCAGGTGCCGTCGGCCTGCAGCGCGGCGATCACGCGTTGCGTGCGTGCGGCATCGCCGAACGACACCAGCACTTGATTGAGCGCGACGTCGTTCAGGACTTCAAATCCACTGGCCGTCAGGGCTTCGGCAAAGCGGCGCGCCTGCCGGCAATTGCGTTCGACCATCTCGCCCACACCGCTGCGGCCGAGGCTGCGCAGCACCGCCCACACATCCACGCCGCGCGCGCGGCGCGAGAGTTCCGGCGTGAAGTCCGATGGATTGCGCCATCGACTTTCGGTCGGCAGATACTCCGCCGTTATCGCCATCGCCGCGCTCAGCGCGTGGGCGTCGCGCACGAAGGCCAGGCCGCTGTCGTAAGGCACGTTGAGCCATTTGTGCGCATCGGTCGCCCAGGAATCGGCAAGCTCGATGCCGCGCGTGAATTGCGCGCGCGATGGCGCCACGCGCGCCCACAGACCGAACGCACCATCGACGTGCAGCCAGACATCGTCGCCGATGCGTTCGCGAATCGCCGCGACCGCGTCGCAGGCGCCGGTGTTCACATTGCCGGCCTGCGCGCAGACGATGGCTGGCGTGGAGATTTCGGGCAGCGCATCCACGCGCAAGCGGCCTTGACCGTCGACCGGCACGCGCAGCACGCGATTGCGGCCGAGGCCGAGCAGGCCCAGCGACTTGATCACGGTAGGGTGCGCCTCCGCACCGACGACCACGCTGATCGGCGGCGCGCCGAACAGCCCGTCCGCTTCGACCTTCCAGCCGACGCGCGCAAGTACGGCGTGGCGCGCAGCCGCGAGCGCGACGAAATTCGCCACGTTGGCGCCAGTGACGAAGGAACCGGCGCAACCGCGCGGCAGATCGAGCAAGTCGAGCAGCCAGCGCAGCGCAGTCTGTTCAAGCCGTGCGGTCGCAGGCGTGATGTTGTAGTAACCGGTGTTCTGGTCCCAGGCCGAGGCCAGCCAGTTCGCGGCAAGCGCAACCGGCAGTGAGCCGCCCATGACGAACCCGAAGAAACGCGGACCGTCGATCGCCATCGTCGCCGGCGAGCCGTAACGATCGAGCAACGCGATGACTTCGCCCGGATCGCACGCTGCATCCGGCAATGCGCCATCGAGTGCGTCGAGTGCGGCCACGGCGGCCGGGTCGGGCGCAACCTTGCGCTCGGCCAGGCCCTGTAAATACGCGCTCGCGCGCGCGGCGACATCCTGCAACAGTGTGGTCATCGCACGGCTCCTGGCGGATGACTCAAGTTTGCGCTGCGTGTTCGGCAGCGTACAACTGGTTGCGCGGCGCGCCGCTGATCGCCGCGGCCAGTTTAGCCGCGCGTCCGGGCGGCAACTCGCGGCGCAGCAACTCGAATATGCGACGGCCTTCGGCCAGGCGCGCGCTGTCCACGTCCGCTTGCGCACCGGCAAGCAGCAACACGAACTCACCGCGCTGCTGATCGGGATCGGCGACGACGCGCGCAACCAGTTCGCTCAGCGAGCCGTCGAGCACGGTCTCGAACAGCTTGGTCAGCTCGCGCGCAAGCACGGCGGCGCGTTCGCCGCCGAACACCGCAATGCAGTCGTTCAAGGCCTCGACGATGCGATGGCTCGACTCGTAGAAAATCAGCGTGCGTGGTTCATTACGCAAGCTTTGCAGATGCGCACGCCGCGCCGCGGATTTGGTCGGCAGGAATCCCTCGAACACGAAACGATCCGACGGCAGGCCGGCAATCGACAGCGCGGCGACCGCCGCACACGCGCCGGGCAGCGGACTCACCGCAATGCCCGCCGCACGCGCGGCGCGCACGAGGCGGAAACCCGGGTCGCTGATCAGCGGCGTGCCGGCGTCGCTGATCAGTGCGATGCGCTTGCCGGCAAGTATCTGGCGCACCAGATCGTCGCTGATTTCACGCTCGTTATGCTCGTGCAGCGCAACGCAGCGCGTGGCGATACCGCAGTGATGCAGCAGTGCCGCGCTATGGCGCGTGTCTTCGGCGGCGATCAGATCGACCTCAGCCAGCGTCGCGCGCGCGCGCGCCGACAGGTCGTCCAGATTACCGATCGGTGTAGCGACCACGAATAACATTCCGCTCGCCGTTATCGTGTCGCCATCGCGCTTGTTCATCGCCGTCCCTCGTTGCCGCCTGCGTAGCTTAACCGCTGCGCATCGTGTACGCGGCGCATCGGCTATCATGCGTGCAGTTTCCCTGGGGTGCTTTCATGCGCGCAACTCGTCGCCTGTCACGCCAATTCTTCTTCGCGATCGGATTGTGCGTCGTGCTCGCCGGTTGCGTCGATCAAGGCCTTGGCCGGTCCGACACCGAGCTGCCGAACGCGACCGCTGCGGAAACCTGGTATCACAACGGCGACTTCGGCCGTGCGGGTCAGGCGTTCATGGATTTGGCCGATGCGGACCGCGAGTATCGCGATCACTATCGCCTGCGCGCCGCCGAAGCCTACCGCGAGGAAGGCAATCTCAACGCCGTCGCGTGGGCGCTCGAAGGAATGCAGGCGCGGCATCTGAGTGCGCCGGAGAGCACGCGCGCGGACCTGCTCGAAGCTGAAGTCGCACTGTCCCGGCACGATGCGCCACGCGCGCTCAAATTGCTCGCATTGCCCGCGGCCTCGCTGCCACCGCCGTTGCGCGAGCGCACGCTGGAATTGCGCGCACGCGCGCAAGCGGCAAGCGGCGATGGTTTCAACAGTGCGCGCACGCGCGCCACGCTCAACCCGCTGTTGAGCGCGAACGAGCGCGCGCAGAACGAAGCGCAGATTCTCAACGCGCTCGCGCAGCTCGATCCGGAAATGCTCAAGCAACAGGCAGCCACGCTGCTGCCGAACGATGCGCTGCGGCCATTCATCAACCAGGCCTTGCACAAAAACGGCGAGGCCTTGCCGCAGGCCGTGCAGAATCCGAGTCAGCCGGTCGGCACCTTCGCGCTGGGACAAAATGCGAACAGCGGCGAAGGCTATCGCGCCGCGCATTTCATCGCTCTGTTGCTGCCGGTGGAAGGTCAGCTCAAGGCGGTCGCCCAGGCGATCCGCGACGGTTTCTTCGCCGCGTACTTCTCCGACACGCATCTACCGCACCCGGAAGTGCGTGTGTACGACTCGGGCAGCACGCCGGCGGACGCGGTGGCCGCCTACCAGCGCGCACTGGCCGACGGCGCCGATCATGTGGTCGGCCCGTTGCTGCGCGACGCGGTCTCGGCGGTATTCGCGCAAGCCACTCCGGCGGCACCGGTGCTCGCGCTCAATCAGTCCGAGCACGGCGAGGCCCCGCCGCCGGGCAGCGCCACGTTCGGCCTCGCCCCCGACACCGAAGCCGCACAAGCCGCCGAACACATGATCGAACGCGGCATCACGCGCGCCGCGATCATCACCGCGAGTGCCGACTGGGCCGAGCGCGCCGCGAGTGCGTTCCGCGCACAGTTCGAAAGCCAGCACGGAGTCGTGCTCGGCGAGTCGCGTCTGCGCGACGGCGATGTGAACTTTTCCACCATGATCCATCAGGCGCTGGGCGCACTGCCAGCCGGCAGCGCCACGACGCCATTGCCAGGTGCCGCGCCTCTGCCGGTCGATGCGAAGGCGCCCAGCGATGCCGGTATCTTCATCAGCATGCGCCCTGAGCAGGCGCGTCTGCTGCTGCCGCAACTCAAGCTCGCCGGCTATTCGAGCACGCCGGTCTTTGCCACCTCGCACGTGTTCGCCGGCAACCTGAATCCGGGCATGGATCGCGATCTCGACGGAGTGGAATTCTGCGATGCGCCGTGGCTGTTCGACGCCGTGGTCGGACTGCCGAGTTACAGCGATATCGCCAGCGTACTCGATTCCGCGCGCGGCCCCGGCGCGCGTCTGTTCGCCATGGGTCTGGATGCGTATGCGCTGGTGCCCTATCTGGACTGGCTGGCGCAGCATCACGACAGCTACCAGGCAGGTGCGACCGGCCAGCTGACGATCGATGCCCTCGGCCGCGTGCAGCGCCTGTTGATCTGGGCGCGCTTCACCGACGGCGTCGCGCGGCCCCTCGACGGCGGTCTGCAGATGAGCAGCGCGCCGCCGCAGTGACCTCAGGCACGCTGCCGTGACTGCCCGCGACGTCGGTATACAATGGGAAAATGTCGCGCTGGCGCATGCGCAGGCTGCGGGCCTGACTCTGCTCGTGCGCAACTTCCAGTGCCGCTATGGCGAGATCGATCTGATTCTCGCAGACCATGGCAGCGTCGTCTTTGCCGAGGTGCGCTACCGTCGGCACGTCGGGCACGGCGACGGCACGGCTTCGGTCGGCGCGGGGAAGCGTGCGAAACTCGTACGCGCCGCTCAAGTCTGGCTGCAGGCACATCCGCGACACGCCGACCTGCCCTGCCGCTTCGACGTGATCGGTTGCGGCGGAACGCTCGAGCTGCCGCAATTCGATTGGACACGCTCCGCCTTCGACGCGTTCAGCGGCTAGTCACCGCAAGCACGCGAACGTATCGACGCCGCCGACTCATCGTGGACGAAACCGGATCATGAAAATCCATTGGTACAAGCCGCTGTTGCTTCTCGCCATGCTGCCTTTCCTGCATGGCTGCCTGCTCTTCGTCGCCGGCGGCGCAGCGGTCGGCGCGGGCGTTATCCACGATCGACGCGACGCGGCTACCATAATCGGCGATCGCCGTATCGCGTTCGATGCAAGCGATGCGATCAATCGCGACAGTGACTTCCTGGCCAACGACAACTACGTCAAACCGATCGTCTACGATGGCGTGCTGCTGCTCTGCGGCCAGGTGCGCAGCGAGGACTTGAAGCAGCGCGCGCAGACCAGAGTCGCCGGCCTCGAAGGCGTCAAACGCGTGGTCAACGAGATCGAGATCGCCGACGAGCCGCAAGGCTTCTGGCGCCGCCGCGAGGACAACGCGATGACCGCGCGCGTAAAGACCGCGCTGCTCGACATCACCAGTCTGCCCGGCTTCGATCCCCTGCGCGTCAACGTGACCGCCGTGCACGGCACCGCCTTTCTCATGGGCCTGGTCAGCCACCAGGAAGCTGACGCCGTCGTCGAGGTCGCGCGCAACGTCAACGGCATCGACAAGGTGGTGAAGGTGTTCGAGTACACCGATTGACGGCGGCGGGCGAGGGCCCGCGCCTTATTTCAAATAATCGTGCACCACTTCGCCATACGGCAGCAGCAGATCCGCTTTCAGATGCACGGCTGAAACGATCTCGCGCACCGGCAGATCGGCGACAGGCGCGAGTGCGTGCGCGAACAGTTCGAGCGCACCCGGGCCGGTCCACGCGCCCTTGAATTGTTTGCATTGCATCGCGTAACGCACCAGTTCGCAGATGCGCGTGGTGCCGTCGACATGCGGAACGATCTTGAGCAGAAATGCCGGCGCCTGCATGCCGGCGATCGCCTTGGCCTCGTCCATCGCCGCGTATTTGTAACCCATCGTGCCGACCGCAATGGTCGTGTCGGAATACTTGAGCGTGCCGACCAGCGTGTCGCGGTGCACCTTCAATTCGGGTTTGCCGAGCTTTTTCGGAAAGCCCCAGATCTCGCGCCCGCCCGCGGTCGGCGGATGGTCGTCGAGAAACATCATGCGCACGTAGCCGCCCGCCTCGCCCCGATACATGACTGGAATCACCTGACCCGACTCGGTGTAGTCGCCGAAGCCGGTCGAGTTCGGCATGCGGATGAACTCGTATTTCACCAGCGCCTCGGTCATCTCCAGCGGCGCCGGAATCAGGCGGCGCAAGGCGTCCGCATCGGTGCGATAGGTGATGACCAGATATTCGCGATCGACGAACAGATAGGGCCCCGGCGGGTACGCCGGATTGTCGATCGGCATTGCGAAAGCGTTGCGGCGGACTTCGTCTTCGGTCATCACAGGCTCCGGCGGAAAGGGTTTCGCTATTGTACAAAATGGACGACCAGGGCGAGCGCCGCAGCCGCATAAATGCCGGCGAACACATCGTCGAGCATCACGCCGAGGCCGCCACCGACGTGCCGATCCGCCCACGACACCGGCCAGGGTTTGGCGATATCGAAAAGGCGGAAAAGTATAAATCCCGCCGCGATCCACCACCACGCAGACTCCAGCCACAGCAGCGGTGCGAGCGCGATCCACTGGCCGACGAATTCGTCCCAGACCGCCACGCCCGGGTCATCGATACGCGACGTGCGCACGACCCAGCCGCAGGCCCAGACGCCCAGCGCGAACGCGAGCACGACGACGATGGCATACAGCGGCCACGGCAATTCGCGCAGCGCGAACCACGGCAGCAGAGCCGCCAGCGATCCGGCCGTGCCGGGCGCGAGCGGACTCAGGCCCGAGCCGAAACCCGAGGCGATCCATCCTGCGGGATGGCGCAACAGTTCGCGACGCTGATCCGCGCTCAGGTTCATGCGGCGAAATGCTGCCAGCCTGTGCGTGTAATCGCGACCGCTTTGCCCGCCGCATCGTGTACGCGCACGCCGGGTTCGGCGACGATGCGGCCGATGCGCGTTGCGGCACAGCCGCTGTTCGCCAGATCGTTCAACCAGTACGCGGCCTTGGCCTTGGGCGCGGTGAAGCACAGTTCGTAGTCGTCGCCACCGGCAAGTTGGAATCCTGCGCGTGCCTGCGCATCGAACAGGCTGAACAGTGCCGGCGACGCAGGCAGCAAATCCACATCGATTTCCGCGCCCACACCGCTGGCCGCGCAAATATGCCCGAGATCGGCGACGAGACCATCCGACACATCGATGCAGGCGCGCGCGCGGCCGCGCAGAGCAATGCCCTGAGCAATGCGCGGTGTCGGCCGCTGCAGGCGCGCCATCAGGCTTTCGCGCATATTGGACGCGGTCGCCAAGGTTCGCTGCGCGGCCGCGCCGTGCTTGTCGAGGCAGGCCAGTCCCGCTGCCGCGTCGCCGAGCGTGCCGGTGACGAACACCGCATCGCCGATCTGCGCAGCGTCGCGGCGCAGGGCCGCTTTCTCCGGCACCAAGCCATGCAGCGTGAGCGTGACGCTGAGCGGCCCCTGCGTCGTGTCGCCGCCGACCAGGGCGAGCTTGAATTCGCGCGCGAGTGCGGCGAATCCGTCGGCGAAATCGGCCACCCACACCGCGTCGGCTTGCGGCAGGGTCAGCGCCAGCGTCGCCCACGCCGGCGTCGCACCCATTGCGGCGAGATCGCTCAGATTGACCGCGAGCGCCTTCCAGCCGATGTCGTAGCCTTTTGCACTTTGTGGAAAATGTACACCGGCGACCAGCGTATCGGTAGTGACTGCGAGTACCTGTCCAGCCGGCAGCGCCAGCAGCGCCGCATCGTCGCCGATGCCGAGGCGCACATCGTCACGCGCTATCGCGCAGCGCGTGCGGATCAATTCGATCAGATCGAATTCGGCCACGTCAGCCGCGCGCACCCGCGGCGTATTCAGGCGCCCGCCACCGCGCAGCAAGCTTGTCGAGCACGCCGTTGATATAGGTGTGGCCGTGCTCGGCGCCGAAGCGCTTGGTGACTTCGATCGCCTCGTTGATCACCACGCGATAGGGAACGTCAACGCGATAACGCAACTCGTAGGCGGCCAGGCGCAGTACAGCGCGCTCGATCGGATCCACCTGCGCGACTTCGCGATCGAGAAAGGGCATGAGCCCCACATCGAGTTCGGCACAATGCTCGTTTACGCCGCGCAAGAGATCCTCGAAGTAGCCGAGATCGGCAACTTCCATATCCTGCTCGTGGCGAAATTCGTCGATCACGCGCGGCATGCTGTTGCCGCTGAGTTGCCAGGCGTAGATTGCCTGCAGTGCACGACGGCGTGCGCGCGAACGCGCCACCAGGTTGACGCCGTCGGCGCGCTGATGCTTCTTCATAGCTTTGTCCACAAATCCGTCATTTCCATTGCCGCCAAGGCGACTTCCTCGCCCTTGTTGCCATGCACGCCGCCGGCGCGCGCTTCGGCATCGGCATGCAGTTCAACGGCGAGCACGCCATTGAGCACGGGCACCTGATGATCGAGCGCGACACGCATCAAGCCCTGCGCGCAATTGTCGGCGACCTGCTCGTAGTGCCGCGTATCGCCGCGCACGACGCAGCCAAGCGCAAGTATCGCCGCATGCTTGCCATTGCGCGCAAGCCTTGTCGCGGCAAGCGGAATCTCCCAAGCGCCGGGCACGCGCACGAGATCGATCGACGTTCGATCGACGCCGTGTTCGACCAGCGCACGCTGGGCCCCATCGATCAGGGCGTCGACGATGCGCGGATTCCAGCGGCTGGCAACGATGGCGAAGCGCGCCGCGGACCGCACGCGCAATTCGCCGGAGAAAATGGGCACGGCTGCATCCGGTAGGCTTGCGGTTGATTCCGCAAGCGCTAGTTTACCCGAGCGTGCCCGCTAATCCCTAAACGCAAAACGTGCCGGCGCACCTCAGCCCTGGTAACGATCCAGCCAGTCACGCTCGGCGACATCGCCAAACATTAGCAACAGGTCAGTCGAGGCATCAACTTCGCCCAGCGTGGCCACCTTGACGGCCAGTTTCCCCAGACCTTGTGCCAGCGGATTCAGTCGACTCAAAATGACATTGCGCTGCCGCTTGGAAATCCCGTAGGCGCGAGCGTCAAGCATGTCGAGTTGCTGCGCGAATTGCGCCACCGAGACGCCGGAGGACGCCAGCAGCCCAGGTGAGAATTCGATCATGCACGCCAAGCGCCGCCGATTCTGCCGGATGGTACCGGCCATGCCACGGAGCACGCGGGGTTCGGCGCCCTGCGTGTCGATTTTCACAAAATCGACAGGTGCAGCCTCGACCATGCTGTCGAGGTCGATCGTCCGCACCTCGACGCTGTGGCGGCCCGGCGTCGGTTGCAGACGGTGGTCGCCGAGGTTATCGGCGCTGAGAAACAAACCCTCCTGACCCGCGCCCGCAGCAATGGCCAGCGCATGTGCGCGCACGTTGCGGCAATCGTTGAGCAGCAGGTTGGCCGACAGCAACCGGTAGTTTTCCGGCTCAGGCTCGAATGCAAGCACCGTTCCCTGTTCGCCGACACAGCGGGAAAGCAGCACGCTGTAATAACCGACGTGCGCGCCGATGTCGATGGCGTGCATGCCAGGCCGCAGCGTGCGCAAGACCAACAAAGTCTCGGCCGCTTCCCAGACGCCCCATTTACGCATGCTCGGGGCAAGATACTTGTCTCCCTCGGGCTCGATGGCGAGAACGAACGGTGCCGCGCCGGGCGGCCGCAATTGCAGCAGTTCGGTCTGGCGCATCGGCGCAGCGGGTTGACTCATGCTTCCATCATTCCCGAATGTCGGGTCACGATGGTTGGGTCCAGATGGATAGCGAAACCGAGCCGGCGCAGCTCGCGGCAAACCCAGAAGTCCTCCGACAAATACTCTTCGCCGTCGACGCCGACACGGAACACATCGTAGTGCGCCTGCGCAAGCAACTCGACACCGCGGACGCTGTCGCCACGGGCGTAGATGCGGCCCGCCCCACGCGCCTCGGCGACCAGCGCGTCGGTGGCGCGGCGCGACAGCAACAACGCCGCCGTGCCGATGCGCTCGACCAGGTAATGCTGCCCGCTTTCGCCGAGCAGCCCGCCGAAGTTGAATCGGCGCGTGCCATCGGTATTGCGGCCCTTGAGCGCGACCGCCGCGCCGATAACATCGCATCCGCTCGTCAAGAGACGTCGCAGCCCATCGATTGGCAACAGCACATCGGCGTCGAGAAACAGCAGATGGCTGAACTCGCGCCGCGCTTCGAACTCGGCGAGTATCGTATTGCGCGCCCGCGTGATCAGACTCTCGTTGCCGAGCGTCATCAGCCCGTAATCCACCCCGGCGCGCTGATAGTGCAGCAAGGCGTTGACGTAATCGCAATGAACCATGCCACCGTAGGCAGGCGTGCCGATCATGAGCTTGGGTTTGGGTGCGTTCATTGCGGGCGGTACTTCTCGCGCCGGCCCAGGCATTGCATCTGCACTTCAGCAAAACGTTGCAACTCGGCATCCTCCAGGCGGCGGTAGTCGGCTAGCAGCGCGAGGTTGGCGGCATAGTGCGGCTGACCGGTCGTCGCCAACGACGGTCGCGGATGATGCAGATGCAGCGCGGGCTGCCGATCCACTCGATGGCCGAAACGCGCGCCCTTTCCAGTTGGTAGCTCATGGCATTGTCCTCGCCGCCCCAACCGCGAAATCTTTCGTCCCAGCCGCCGACGCGCATGAACGCAGCGCGCGTGATCAGAAACACGCCGCCGGCAAAGACGATGTATTCGCCGCCGGCTTCGCGATTGATCGCGACGCCGTCAGCGCGCGGCGGCAACCAGTCAAATTCGCCCGCGGCCACGCGTCGGCTTTCCTCAGGGTCCAGGTCCAGCAGCCTTCGATACGGTTTGACCAACTGATATCCGCTCTCCAGATACGCCAGCGTTTCGGGCAGTGACGCACCTACAATCACATCCGCATCGGCGAATGCCAGCCATGGCGATTGGCTGCAGCGAAAGCCGACGTTGAATCCCCAACTCTTGTTGAAGGGACCCGGATTGTAGGCAAACACATGCGTGCAGCGCGGGTGCGGCAACGCGCCGGTCAAGCGCGGCGCGTCATCTTGTTCGACGACAATCGGTTCGAACTGCGGGTACTGTGCAAGCCAGCCGAGCACGGCTGCGAGATTGTCGCGACGTTGCGGGCCTTCGCCCTGGCGATAGGTCAGAATATAACTTACCGGATGCATGGGAGCGCACGCATGTTGGAAGGGTATCGGATCCCGCCGTGTGGAAGGCAACGACCGCAATGATCAGCTGCCTGATGGTAACCCAGGCCGCTCGCACCGTGCTGGCGGCACGCGCGATCGGCGACTTCGCCTTGCAAACCCATCGCGAACGCGAACTGATCATCGTGCACGACGGCGATGCCACGTTCGACGCCGCGTTGTCCGCACTCGCGGCGAAATCTGGTCCGGGCTCGATTCGCGTGCTGCGGGTTGCGCCGGGACAATCGCTCGGCACGCTGCGCAACCTCTGTGTCGGCGCCGCTGGCGGCGATTATGTCTGCCAGTGGGACGACGACGACCGTTACCATCCCGAACGGCTGGCCTTGCAGTGGCGCGCATTGGGCAACGCGCGCGCGGACTTCTGCTTTCTGAGCGACCAGCTGCACTGGTTCCCGGCACGCGGCGAACTGTTCTGGGACGACTGGGATCGCGAGCCGTATCCGCTGAATTTTGTCCAGGGCAGCCTGCTCGGGCGACGCGATCGCATGCCGCAGTACCCCGACCTCGCGCGCGGCGAGGATACGGCCGCGATCCTCGAAATCCTGCGCCGCGGAGACAGCATCGTCCGGCTGCGCGACGCCGGTTGGTGCCAGATCTATGTCTGTCATGGCGGCAATGCCTGGCCGGCGGCGCATCACGCGGCCATCTCCGACGCCAAGCGCTATCGCCTGGTGAGACTGCTGCGCAACGAAGCCGAACTGCGCCGGCGGCTGGCCGAGTACCGCCCCGGCATCGGTGTCGTGCGCATGCCGCACGAAGCAGGCGAACTGGTTATCGACGCGTCGGCAGATCCCGCCGGCCATCAAACGTCCAAATAGGGGCGCGCCAGATGCGCCAGCGTACAGTCGCGTTCGCGCATCCACGCAAGATCGATTGCGCCGGCGTGCAGCGTGGAAAAATCTTTACGCGCAGCATCCCACCACAGGTGCGCCCAAAGATGGACGCTGTAAAGGTCGGGCCAGTCGCGGTCGCGCTCCTGCAGCAGCGCGCGTAATCCGGGAATGTTGCTGCTGTAGCGGTAAAAATAGGCGGCTGGCAGAACGCGGACCGCGTCGGGCATGTCGAACCATACGCGCGCGGCTTCCTCGCAGGAATGGCGGCTCCAGCGCCCGTCGAACACTTCTTCCATGCGCTCGCGCCAGCGTGTGGCGAAGGCGGCACCCGGCTGGGCGAACATCAGCGCATTGCACAGCGACGGCCGCATGACCAGGCCGGGAAACCACGGAGAAAATTCTTCGCCGACGGCAAACGCCTCGGCGAACCACGCACCCGGATAGGGGCGCACGAACAAGGTATCCATGTCGACATACACGCCGCCTTCTGCGAGCAGGATATCAAGCCGCAGGAAATCGGCCTCGTGGGCGTAATCCAGACCCAGGCGTGCGATCAAACTACCCTCGTCGCTGCCGGCGTAGCGCTCCGGTGCAAAACCGCGCACGCGATCCGGCACGCGGCGCAGAGACAGACGCGGCTTGATCCGGTCCCACCACGGTCCATAAGGCTCGTGCCGATAATGAAAATGCACCGCATCCGGGCGGTTGACGGCAAAACACGATGTCAGACACAGATAGTGCAGCAGATGGAATGGCGCCGCCTGCTCGCGCAGGCCGAAGATGAAATGGAAGACGCGCGGCGATTCAGCCACCGAAAACCTCCAGCCAGCGCCGAACGACGACCGGCTCCGCGTAATCGCGGACTATACGTTCGCGAATGCGCATCGTGGCCGCGAGCGCAGGCGCCGGATCGGCGACGATCCGTCGGAACAAGGCAGCCGCCGCGTCCAGATCCGGTTCGGCCCAACGCTGGCTGGGGAAATAGGACGGCTGTTGCGGTGGCAGCAGCAATGCCGGCACCAGCCGGTAGGCTACCTCGCCGGGCCAGTCGTCGCCCAGAAAATCCATGTGTCCTCCCCACCCCGTCATGACGACCGGCGTGCCAAGCGTGGCCGCCTCGAATGCGCCAAGCCCCCAACCTTCGCCGCGACTCAGCGACACGTAGACGTCGCCGAGCGCATGGATCAAGTCGATTGCGTCGCCATCGAGCGCCTGCTCGTGCAGCAGAATCATCGGCGCCGGGCGACCGACTTCCGCTGCTGCCGCGCTGATCGCCGCGGTCGCCAGCGCCGGCGTCGCCTGCGGCGCATACAACGGTCCCGGACCATCGCCGAAGGAGCGGGTCTTGATCAACAGCGCCACCGGATCGTCTCGCATTGAACGCGCGCACGAAGGCGCGAACGAGTTCGGGCAGGGCCTTGCGCGGGTTCCATTCGCCGATCGTGTAGAACACGCGGTGGCCTTGCGGTATGCCCAGGTCCGCGCGCGCCGTCGCGATTTCGTCGGGCGAGTAATCGCACCAGGCATGGCGGCGGATATGCGGTACCACGGCAATCGGCACGCTCAGGCCGCTGCGCAGTAACGCATCGCGCACGAACGTGCTCGGGACCACGACAGTGTCGGCGCGGCGCATCAGCGGCAGCCAGTGCGCAGGCGCACGATCCGTCTCCCATGCAACACAGCCGATATTGCGCTTGCCGGTCTGGAATCCGTGCGGCCAGAATTCCGGCGGCGCGTGCGCAACCACCGTATCGGCGGCGATCGAAGCCGATGTCGCTTCAATCAGTGTCGGTACATCGGCCAGGCTTCCCGCCGTGCCACACTGCGTCAACAGTGAGCGTATGCGTCCATCAGGGAGCCTCCAGCGTCCGCTGCGCGGACGCTCATGCGCCCAGTCAAGCGGAATCCAGTGCGTGGGCACACCCGCGTTGACGAGTGCGCGGATGTTGGCGATCGCAGCCTGACCATATCCGCTGAGATCGCCGGCACCGCAATAACGGACCCCGCGCGGAGCCGGCACTACCGTCCGCTTCAGCGCGCGCGCCGGCGGCGCAGACCGAGCCAGGCGAGCAACGTTCCGAGCAGGCCGAGGGCAATTGGCGAGGTAGCTGGGGCGGGGATGGTGTTACCGGCAACGTCGATTGTCACCACCGCACTTGCCTGTTCGCCATCGCCAGAGTTGTCTTCGATGATGTACTGGAAACTGTCAGGTCCGCTGAATCCCGGATCCGGCACATAGACAAAGCTGCCGTCGGTCGCGACATTGGCCGAGCCGTGCGCCGGCTGGATGTTGCCGGTTACCTGCAGGCCACTGCCCAGATCGTTGGTGAGCACGTTGCCGGCAACCGAGGTCTGATAGGGCGTGGAATAGCTGTCGGGATTCGCCACCGGCAGCACCGTAACCTGGACCAACGCGTTCCACCCGCAACCAAAAATCGAGTCGTCCACAGCGTAGCCGAAATAATCCTGACCGCTGAATCCTGCATTCGGCGTATAGGTGAAATTGCCATTCGTCGCCCGATTGGAACCGGTATCGTCGACCAGATTTCCGCTGCCTGGGGAGTAAAACGTGGCAACAGACAGTGTGTTTCCGTTTGGAAGATCGTTGTCGCGCACGTTGCCGCTGACCGCCGTTCCGGCGTTGGTCATATAGCTGTCGTTGACGAGCGGACTGATCAGCGTGACGGTAAACGTCGACGCCGAGAACGAATTCGTGGCATCGAACATACTGTAGGGGAGCGTTTCGCTGCCAAGCTGGCAGTTGCCACCGTCGGCACTCAGGTAAACATTACCATTGCCTAGAAGAGCGAAATTGCCGAATGCTGTCGTGAACGTATTGTCTACTGCCATCAGCGGCTGAGTGCCGGTGTCGTTGCCCAGCACATTGCCGATAACGGGAACCGGAGCGGCTCCAAACGGGCGGCTGTTGTACGGCACGGTGAACGTGTCGGGATTGGCGGTTGGGGCCGCCTGTGCCGCACCAGGGCTGAGTAAACCCATCGCGGCCGGCAGCGGCGATATCAGGTAGGCGCTCAAGCGCACACGCCGCCGGAATTTGGAATTTGCCATGAACCGTCCACTCCCAAGTGGCGCCGCTTTGGCCTATGGGCAAAAGCATAATCCACTGTCCATTAGGTGGCAAATACCTATTTCAGGCCGACCACCGTTTCAGGCTCCGAGCCCGCGGCAATGTAGAGGCGGAATGCGCCGAATTCCGTGTCGACGTCACGCTCGAACAGAAGCACGAACCGTCTTCTCGGTTTGCAGGCGATGACGGATCAGATCGGCGATCGTGCCGATCTTGAGCCCATGCAGTCCGGCGAACTGCTCCAACTGCGGGCGTCGCGCCATGCTGCCATCTGCGTTGAGTATCTCGATCAGCACACCGGCGGGCGTCAGACCCGCAAGACGCGCGAGATCCACTGCAGCTTCGGTGTGCCCGGCCCGGCCGAGAACCCCGTCTGCATTGGCCATGATCGGAAAGATATGTCCCGGCCGCGTCAGATCGCGAGGCGCGGCATCCGCGCGCACGGCAGTACGGATCGTGTGCGCACGGTCGTGAGCGGAAATCCCCGTCGTGACACCCTGTGCCGCTTCGATCGAGACGGTGAAGTTCGTGCGCAACGGCGACGTGTTCAGCTCGACCATGGGCTGCAGCTCGAGCTGCGCGCAGCGCTCGGGTGTCAGCGCGAGACAGACCAGTCCGCGCCCTTCGCGTATCATGAAATTGACGTTTGCCGGGCGTACTTTCTCGGCCGCCATGATCAGATCGCCTTCGTTCTCACGATCCTCGTCGTCGACGATGACGACCATGCGCCCGGCGCGGATCTCGCCGATGATTTCGTCGATCGGACTGAAGCTCATCGCCGCGGCCGTTCCCAGATCGGCACCACGATACGCTTGTCGCGATAGGCGCGCGCGAGGAAAAAGATCGCAACGATGGCGCAAACGGCGACGCTCACAACCGAGGCCTCGACGCCGAACATGCCGCCGGTAAACCATTCCGGCCCAACGATTTCACTGCGCAGCAAACCGTGCCCTGCCTGGCCCGAGTCCGCGAGACCGAACACGCCGGTCTGGGTGAAATTCCATGCCGCATGCACGCCCATCGTCCACCAGAGCGAACGCGTCGCAATATAGATCGCGGCGACCATCACGCCGCCTTCGAGGCCGATCGCCGCGGCGCTGAGCGCGGTCGCGTGCGGATTGCCCAGATGCAGCCAGCCGAACAGTGCAGCGCTGAGGGCGATGGCGATTTCGCTGCCGAACACGTTTTCGAGATTGCGCAACACGACGCCGCGCGCGATCAGTTCCTCGGCCACGCCGGCGAGGGCGGCCACGCCAGGCAGTCCCGCCAGGGCCAGCTTGCCGCCCACAGACAGGCGCAGGTCGCCGGCGAGCGCAATGACCGCGATCACGCCACACATCAGCAGCGCGCCAAGCGTCGCACCGAATACCAAACCCGAGGATTTCTTCAACGCAAGTTCCGCAACATCGCGCCGCGCGACAAAACGCGCCCACAGCACATAGGCGTTGCTCATCACCAGCGCGGCGAACAATGCGAACAGCAGCCCCCAGCCGAGACTCGATCGATAAACGACGTTCATCGCAAATCCGTACGCGAAAAACAGCGGAACACCGACGAACAGGAACTCCAGTACGAGCAGGACAAGCGGATGTCGCCAGCCGCGCGCTGCGAGTTTCGGCTGGTCGTGGATTGAAATCATCGACATATCTTCGAGCCTTAGCCGCGCAGCAGGCGTTCGATGTAACGCGCAATCAAATCGACTTCGAGATTCACCGCGTCGCCGATGCGCTTGCTCCTGAACGTCGTCATCGCGATGGTATGCGGAATCAGATTGATGCCGAAGCGCGCGTCGTCGACCTCGTTCACAGTCAGACTCGTGCCATCGACGCAGACCGAACCCTTGCTGGCGATATATTTCATCAGTTCGGGCGGAGCGTCGAACGTCCAGCGCTGCGAGCGCGCGTCGGCTTCGATCGACGCGACGCGGCCGACGCCATCGACATGGCCGGCGACCAGATGGCCGTCGAGCCGGTCCGCCAGGCGCAGAGCCTTTTCCAGATTCACTTCATCGCCTGCGCCAAGTGTACCCAGCGTCGTACGCGACAGCGTTTCGACCGACACGTCGAAGGCCAGCGCAGTCGCACCGGTTTCGACCACGGTCAGGCACACACCGGACACGGCGATGCTGTCGCCGGGCGCGATCTCACCGAGACGCAGACCCGTTACCTCAACCACGAGCCGGACATCGCCGCCGTGCGGAATCACATGTGCAACTGTACCGACCGACCAAACAATTCCGCTGAACATCGGCTATTTCCTGTACAAGACGCGCAGATCGTCGCCGATACGGCGTCGATCGACGACACGCAAACGCCCTGCCTGCGTCAGATCGCTCAGTTCAGGCAACGCGAGCAGGGGCTTCGCCGTGTCGCCCAGCAAAACCGGCGCGACATACAAAAGCAATTCGTCCACAAATCCACTTTGCCACAAGCTACCGCCGAGTGTGGCGCCGGCCTCGACCTGCAGCTCATTGACGCCGCGCACTGCGAGCACACTCAATACTTGGGCCAGATCGAGGCAGCCTCGCGCATCGGCCGCAACGGTGGCGAGTTCGACGCGCGAGAAGCGCGCGTCCGGCGACTGTGCGTCTTGCCCATGCAGGATCAGCGTCGGCACGCTGCCATCGAGTACGTTCGCGCCGGCCGGCGTGCGCAGCGCACGGTCGAGCACCACCCGCAGCGGCTTGAAGCCCTCCCCTGCAAGCGCAGGGTCCGGGTGGGAATGCTGCTGGTTCACGCGCACGCTCAAGCGTGGATTGTCCGCAAGCACGGTGCCGCTGCCGGTCAGGATCGCCGAGCTGCGCGCGCGCCAGCGCTGCACGTCGGCACGCGCCGCTTCGCCGGTGATCCACTTCGATGGCCATTTGCCAGCGCGGTGCGGCCGTCCAGGCTCATCGCGAGTTTCACGCGCACCCATGGCCGGCCGCGTTCGACTCGCGAGAAGAATCCGCGATTGAGTTCGCGCGCCGCGTCGCGCATCAGGCCGGTTTCGACGTGCGACTGCCGGCATCGCGCAATTTTGCAAAGCCGCCGCCAGCGACCTGCGGATTCGGAGTCCTCGCCAGCGGCGACCACGCGCGCCACGCCCGCGGCGATCAGCGCATCGGCGCAAGGCGGCGTGCGGCCGAAATGCGAGCAGGGCTCCAGCGTGACATAGGCCGTCGCGCCGTGCGCGCGCGTGCCCGCCTCACGCAAGGCAAACACCTCGGCATGCGGCTCGCCGGCGCGCTGATGCCAGCCCTCGCCGACGATTTCCTCGCCGTGCGCGATCACGCAACCGACGCGCGGATTGGGCTGCGTCGTGTACAGACCGCGCTCGGCCAGGCGCAGCGCGTGCGCCATGTGCGCGTGGTCGATGGCGGAAAAGCCGGCGTCGGCGACCGCGGTTTCGGGCATCGATGGCGACATCAACGCTTCTTGCCGTGCGCCGCCGGAACCACTTCGCCGAGCAGCGGCAATTGCAGACCTTCGAGTCGCGGGCAGATCGCGTTCGAGGCTTTCGATTTCCTCGCGGAACGCCTGCACGTCCTCGAAACGCCGATACACCGAGGCGAAGCGCACATAGGCGACCTGATCGAGCCGCTTCAATTCGTTCATCACCCATTCGCCGATCAGGCGCGAAACCACTTCGCGCTCGTTGACCGCGCGCAACTGGCGCACGACTTCGCGCATGACGTTGTCGAGTGCATCGCTGGCGACCGGGCGCTTCTGCAGCGCGCGCTCGACGCCGACGCGCAGTTTGCGTTCGTCGAACGCCTCGCGCCGGCCGTCGCTCTTGACGATCGCCGGCAGCTTGATTTCGACCGTCTCGAACGTGTTGAAGCGCTCGCCGCACTGCGCGCACTCGCGCCGCCGGCGGATCGTCGCGCCGTCCTCGGCTACGCGCGAATCGATCACGCGGGTGTCGTCGTGCTGGCAGAAGGGGCAATGCATCTAGGACAACGCTGCGATCGGAAGCTGGCTCCGGTTCACCCATACACCGGAAATTGCCTTGCATTGCGCCGTCGACACTTGCTCGCGCACACTTCGGCGATCACGCGCTTCGTCGGCCGGCGCGTCGAGCACATCGCAGATCCAGTTGGCCAGTTCGACGCACTCGGCTTCCTTGTAGCCGCGCGTGGTCACGGCCGGCGTGCCGATGCGCAGGCCCGAGGTGACGAAAGGCTTCTGCGGATCGTTCGGCACGGCGTTCTTGTTGACCGTGATGTGCGCCTTGCCGAGCGCAGCTTCCGCGTCCTTGCCGGTGATCGATCTTGCCGATCATGTCGACCAGCATCAGATGGTTCTCGGTGCCGCCGGAGACGATCTTGTAGCCGCGCGCAGATGAAGGTCTTCGCCATCGCCTGCGCGTTCTTCACGACCTGCTGCTGATAGGTCTTGAACTCCGGCTCCAGCGCTTCCTTGAACGCGACCGCCTTGGCCGCGATCACGTGCATGAGCGGGCCGCCCTGGATGCCGGGGAACACGATCGACTGCAGTTTCTTCTCGATCTCCTCGCGTTCGGCTCCCATGGCGGAATGCTTGGCCACGATGATGCCGCCGCGCGGGCCGCGCAGGGTCTTGTGCGTGGTCGAAGTGACGACATGCGCGTGCGGCAGCGGGCTCGGATACACGCCCGCGGCGATCGAGGCCGGCGACGTGCGCCATGTCGACGAACAGATAAGCGCCGACCTTGTCGGCGATCGCGCGAAAGCGCGCCCAGTCCACGACCTGCGAGTACGCGGAAAATCCGGCGACGACCATCTTCGGCTTGTGCTCGAGCGCGAGCTTTTCGACTTCGTCGTAGTCGATCAGACCCTTGTCGTTCACGCCGTACTGCACGGCGTTGAGGATCTTGCCGGAAGATTGACCTTCGCGCCGTGGGTGAGATGCCCGCCATGCGCCAGCGACATGCCGAGAATCGTGTCGCCCGGATTGAGCAGGGCGAAATACACCGCCTGGTTGGCCTGCGACCCGGAATGCGGCTGCACGTTCGCGTAGTCGGCGCCGAACAGCTGCTTGACGCGTTCGATCGCCAGCTTCTCGGCGATATCGACGAATTCGCAGCCGCCGTAATAGCGCTTGCCCGGATAGCCTTCGGCGTACTTGTTGGTCAGCACCGAACCCTGCGCTTCGAGCACGCGCGGACTGGCGTAGTTTTCCGAGGCGATCAGCTCGACGTGGTCTTCCTGGCGCTGGCGTTCGGCCGCGATCGCGGCAGCCAATTCGGGATCGTAGCCTTCGATCTTCATTTCGCGCGAAAACATCCGGATATGTTCCTGATGAGGTTAAACAATTAGTATACCCTGCCTGCCGGCATGTGGCGGAAGCCATGGTCGACAGGCTGCGAACAGTGAGCGAGGACGATCTCTTCCGATGCCGCCGATTACGACCGCGCAAGCGATGGCGCTGCTGCAGCAAGGGCGCATCGACGCGGCAGCCACTTTGTTCGGCCGGGTCGTGCGCGATGCGCCGAATGACGCGCTGGCGCATGCAGGGCTGGGCCGCTGTTTGATGCGCCTCGGCCGCGCGGATGAGGCTTGGCGCAGCCTTGACACCGCCTGCAGGCTGTCCGACCGCATCGGCCAGGCCTTCAGCGATCTGGCGTGGCTCGCTATGCAGCGCGGCGATACTGCAGTCGCGATCAAGTCGGCCGAGCATGCCCTCACCCTCGACCGCAACGACGCCAACGCCCAGTTCATCGTTGGGCAAGTGCGGTTTCAGCAGCAGCGTTACGACGACGCCGAACGTGCCTTCGCGCGCGCTGCGCAGCTGCACCCGGACTCCGTCGAAGCACGCTACAAGCTCGGCGACAAGCTCTTCGACCAAGGCGATTTCGTCGCCGCGAGCCGGCACTACGACGCCTACACACGGTTGCGTCCGCAGGATGTGCAAGGCTGGATCAATCTCGGCCTCAGCCTGCTGCGCGCCGGCAACCCCGGGCACGCACGCGCGCCGCTGGAAAAGGCGGTCGCGCTGGCGCCGGAACGGCCCAAGCCGGCTGTGCTGTTGGCCTCCGCGCTCAGGGAGAGCAACGCCGGCGCCGCCGACCTCATTCCCGCACTACGGCGCGCCGCCGTGCTCGCGCCGGATGCGGCGGATCTGCATCTGCAACTGGCCAAGGCGCTGATCGCGCAGAGCGCATACGGCGAAGCCAAGCAGGTACTGCGGCGCGTGCTCGAACTCGATCCCGACAATCTGCCGGCCCGGTGGCTTCTTTTCCAGAGGCCGGACTGTGCGGTCGTTGTCGACCAGGCCGCGCGCGCTGATTGGCTCGCACGCTGGCGCGAAGGCATCGGGTACTTCGCGGCGATCGACTGGACCGATCCGAAATTCTCGGTGCAGGCCAATGCAACGATCGCCAGTACGACGAACTTCTATCTTGCCTATCTCGGCGAGCCGCTGGTGGCCGAACAGATCAGGAACGCACAAGTCCTGCGCGAGATGACCCTGGCCGCGAGCCCGGGTATCGGCGACGTGCCGGCCCGCGGCATAGTCAATCAGCGCCGCAAGGTGGCGGTATTCTCGCCGTCGCTGCACGAACATTCGGTCAGCCGTGTCTGGGCCGGAGCGATACTTGCGCTCGACCCCGCCGAGTTCGAACTAGGCATCTTCCACCCCGGCGAGGCGGGCGCTGACGACGCCAGCCTCGCGCGCTTTCGTAAACGCGCAGCGCGATTCGAATCCGGCGCCCGCTCGGCCAACGAATGGATAGCCGCACTGCGTGCCTTCGCGCCGGACATCGTGATCTTTCTGGACATCGGCATGCATCAGTTCGTGCAGGGTGTCGCCAGTCTGCGACACGCGCCGGTGCAGGCGACGACCTGGGCGCATCCGGTGACCTCGGGCATGGCGACCATCGATTATTTTCTTGGCGCCGAATTGTTCGAGCCGGCCGATGCGCAAACGCACTATTCGGAAAAGCTGGTCACCCTGCCGCGCCTCGGCTGCAGCCTGGATCTGCCGCAGACCGTGGAAACAGCGCCGCGACCGGTCGCTGGCCCGATCCGCTTTCTCTGCACACAGTCCGTGGCGAAGCTGCATCCGCAGCACGACGATCTGTTTGCGCGCGTGCTCGCTGTGGCGCCGACGGCGCGACTGGACATGCTGTGCAACGCACCAGCGGAAGTAGCTGCCGCACTGGCGGCGCGCATGCGCCGGGCTTTCGCCACGCATGGCGTCGACTTCGATGCGCGCTGCGCGGTTTATCCGTCCCAGCCCGCCGAGCAATACCATCGCTTTCTGGGCCAAGCCGACGCGTGCCTGGACTCGCTCGACTTTTCCGGGTGCATCACGAGTCTCGACGCCCTCGGGCGCGACCTCCCGATCGTGACCCTGCCCGGCAAGCTCATGCGTGGCAGACAGACTTCCGCGATGCTGCGACTGCTCGAACTGGACGAATTGATAGCGCGCGACCTCGATGATTATGTCCGCATCGCTGCCAGGCTGGCGCGGGACGCAGCCTGGCGCGCCGTTCTTGTCGAACGTATCGCCGCGCGCAAGACGGCACTGTATTGCGACCAAGGCGTCGTCGCGGCGCTGGCGCAATTCCTGCGCACGGTTGAACCGCCTGATGCACGCGAATCGCAGATTTCGGCGGCGAGTTAGCTTCAACCTCAAGATCAGTCCGAGACTTGCCAGGCATTGCGGCGCAATGCGCTCTCCGCAAACGCTGGCCCGACCTTGCCGCATCGGCGATAATCCCGACTGACAAGCTTCAACTTCCGCAGGAACCCCATGCAATACATCTACACCATGATCGGTGTGTCCAAGGTCGTGCCGCCGAAGCGCGAGATCATCAAGGACATTTCGCTGTCGTTTTTCCCCGGCGCCAAGATCGGCCTGCTCGGCCTCAACGGCGCGGGCAAGTCCACCGTGCTGCGCATCATGGCCGGCGTGGATACCGAGTACAACGGCGAGGCGCGGCCGCAACCGGGCATCAAGATCGGCTATCTCGCGCAGGAGCCGCAGCTCGATCCGGAAAAGACCGTGCGCGAGTCCGTGGAGGAAGGCGTCGCCGACATCACCGATGCGCAAAAGCAGCTAGACGCGGTTTACGCGGCCTATGCCGAGGAAGGCGCGGATTTCGACAAGCTTGCGGCCGACCAGGCGCGGCTGGAAGCGATCATCGCCGCGAGCGACGGCCATACGCTGGATCGCACGCTCGACGTCGCCGCCGATGCGCTGCGTCTGCCGCCGTGGGAGACGCAGATCAAGACGCTGTCTGGCGGTGAAAAACGCCGCGTCGCGCTGTGCCGCCTGCTGTTGTCCAAGCCCGACATGCTGCTGCTCGACGAACCGACCAATCACCTGGACGCCGAATCGGTCGAATGGCTCGAGCAGTTCCTGCAGAAATTTCCGGGCACGGTCGTTGCGGTCACCCATGATCGCTACTTCCTGGACAACGCCGCCGAATGGATTCTCGAGCTCGATCGCGGCCGCGGCATTCCGTGGAAGGGTAACTACTCTTCGTGGCTGGAGCAGAAAGACGAACGTCTGCAGAAGGAAGAATCCGGCGAAAAAGCACGGCGCAAGGCGATCCAGCGCGAACTCGAATGGGTACGCCAGGGCGCGAAGGGTCGCCAGTCCAAGGGCAAGGCGCGCCTGAACCGTTTCGAGGAGCTCAACTCGGTCGAATACCAGAAGCGCAACGAGACCAACGAAATCTATATCCCGCCCGGCGAGCGCCTGGGCGACAGCGTGATCGAGTTCAAGGGCGTGTCGAAAGCGTTCGGCGATCGCCTGTTGATCGACGACTTGAGCTTCAAGGTTCCGCCTGGCGCGATCGTCGGCATCATCGGACCGAACGGCGCGGGCAAATCGACGTTCTTCAAGCTGGTCATGGGCAAGGAGAAACCGGATGCGGGCGAGATCGTGCTCGGGCAGACGGTGAAGCTGGCCTTTGTCGATCAATCGCGCGACATGCTCGACAGTTCGAAGAACGTGTGGCAGGAAATCTCCGGCGGAGCCGACATGATCACCGTCGGCAAGTACGAAACGCCATCGCGCGCCTACCTCGGCCGCTTCAATTTCAAGGGTGCGGACCAGCAGAAGATCGTCGGCCAGCTGTCCGGAGGCGAGCGTGGCCGTCTGCATCTGGCGAAAACCCTGATGGCCGGCGGCAACGTGCTCCTGCTCGATGAGCCTTCCAACGATCTGGATATCGAAACCTTGCGCGCGCTCGAAGAGGCGCTGCTCGAATTTCCCGGCTGCGCGCTGGTAATCTCGCACGATCGCTGGTTCCTCGACCGCATCGCGACGCATATCCTGTCGTTCGAGGGCGATTCGCACGTCGAATTCTTCGCCGGCAACTATCGTGAATACGAAAACGACAAGAAGGCGCGCCTCGGCGAGGAAGCGGCCAAACCGCACCGGATCAAGTACCGCAAACTGGCATGAATCGCGCTGCGTGCTGGCAAAGTATACAATTTAGACTTGCCCCGCAGAATCCGATCCGATGACCCCCCCGACCGCAGCGCTGGTTTCGATCCTTATCCGCAGCATGGATCGGCCGATGCTGGTGCGCGCGCTCGATTCCGTCGTCGCGCAGACCTGGCCGAATCTGGAAATCGTCGTGGTCGCCGCCTGCGGCCGCGCGCATCGGCCGCTGCCGCCGAGCTATCGCGGCCGCCCGTTGCGCCTGGTATTTCCCGAGCATGACGGGCGGCTGTCGCGGCCCGATGCGGCCAATGCCGGCCTTGCGGCTGCACGCGGTGAATGGCTCAATTTCCTCGACGACGACGACGAACTGCTGCCATTGCATCTGACCACGATGCTCACTGCGCCGCGGCCGGACAATGAGCGCATCGTCTATTCGCGCACGCGCGTGCTCGACGGCGATGGCGGCCTGCTCGGCTATTGCAGCCTGCCGGGCAATCATGTGCAACTGTGGTTTCACAGCCGCTCGACTACGTGCGGGACGCTGATCCAGCGCAGCCTGATCGAAGAAGGCGCGTGCTTCGATCCGGCATTCGCGGTGTATGAGGATCACGATTTCTTCGTCAACTGCGCCGCGCGCACCGCGTTTCGCTACGTCGATATTCCGACCTGCATCTGGCATGCGCATGCGGGCGAGTCCGGTTGCGGTTTCGGTGGCAACGACAACAAGGCGCAGCGCGACGAATACATCGGCCGCATCCGCGCGAAATGGGCGGCGTTCTTCGAGTATTGGCTGGGCAATTTCGATGCCTTGATGTATTGCGGTCAGACCTACCTCAAGTTCGGCGAACTCGGGGTGGCGCTCAATTGTCTCGAACGCGCCCTCGCGCTGCGGGCGGACGACATCAATGCGTTGAACCTCGCCGGCATGGCGAACTATCGCAACGGCAATGGCGCACGCGCGGAGTCGTTGCTGATGCAGGCGTTGCAGAGGATGCCGCAGCACCAGGGCCTGATCGACAATCTTGCCCTCGTCCAAAGCCACCACCCGCCGAAGGTCGCCGACCCCTACGCGCCGAACGAGCCCTCAACCGGATTTTGAGAGACGCGCGCTAAGCGCGCGCAAAACGTACAACGGGGTCAGCACGGCGAAATGCAGCCAGGTGCCGCACCAGGCCAGCGCGCGCAACAGCGGATTGCGCGCCGCAGGATCGAACTTGCCGAACCAGCGCCACATGCCGCGATGCTTGTGCCAGGCCACGAACAGCGGCCGCCGCCGGCTCGATCCGCCCTTGCCGTGCATCACGCGTACATCGCGTGCGCAGACCACGCGATAGCCCGCATCGCGCAGGCGCCGGCACAGGTCCAGATCTTCGCAATGCAGAAAATAGCCTTCGTCGAAGCCGCCGACGTGCGCGAACGCCGCGCGCGGCACCAGCATCAAGGCGCCCGATACAGCGTCTACCGGCTCGCCTGCGCTGCTGTCTGCTGCATCGGTGTCCGCGCCGCGCACCGGCGGCATCGCCACCCCGCCCAGGGCCGGCCAGCGCGATGCCCAATGCGCAAGCCCGGAGAAACTCATCAGTGCGCGCCGCAAAAACGGATCGCGCCGCCGCGAGGCGGGATCCACACCGCCCTGCGCATCCAGCTGCAACGCGCCGATCAGGCCGATCCGCGCATCGCGCGCCGCAAGCGCACGCAGACGCGCGATCGTATCGGTTTCGATCAGGCAATCCGGGTTGAGAAACAACAGTGCATCGCCATGCGCAAGAGCCGCAGCGCGATTGCAGGCGGCGCCGAAGCCAAGGTTTTTACCATTGTGGAGAATGCGCACTTTTTCGTTCTGGGCGTACATTCGCGCGACACCGGCGACGCTGTCGTCGCGCGAGGCATTGTCCGCGATGATCACTTCGACCGGCGCGATGTTGGCGAGCGCACGCGCGATGCAATCGACAAGAGCATCGCCGCTATCGGCCGCGACGACGATAACACTGGTCAATCCGCTGGAGACTCGCCCCGGTACAGGAGCGGGTACCGATGCGCTCACAACGCGCTGAGCAGCTTCTCACCCTGCTCCGCCGCGTACTGCCAAAGTGCGGGCCAGTGTTCGAACGCATTGGCCATCCCGTCGAGTTCACTGACCAGGGCCCTGGCGCAACCAATATCGTCGATATCTTCAGGCCAATCGCTGAGTCGTGGCGCTGCCTTGGACAGCAAGGCCTTGGCGTTGGCCTCCACGATTGCACGCACATCCGCCTGCCAGTAGACCGGCGCTCCCGCGGCCGCCTCCAGTTGGTGCTGCAGGCGGTCGATGATATTCGCGCGGATGTAGCTCAGATATTCGCGCAGGTGCGCGACGCGATCGACCTCGCTGGCCCCGGAAAGATCGCGCAGCACATGCGCGAGGAATTGCAATCGCTGACCGGCGTCGGCGGCCTTGAACAGGCCGAAATGGCGCTGCACGTAGTCACGCAGAAACAGATTGACATTCGGTGCATGGGCGGCGAGCGTGACCTCCGCGCGTTTGCGCGCCTTTTCCTGCACATGGCCGATCCCGTCCGGCAACTCGAGCACGACCGCGTCGGTATGGCAGTAACGCGTCAGCGCACTCCAAAGGCCATCTTCGCTGCGCCCCACTGGATTCGTGCAAGGCAACAGCTGACTGTTGTCGAGGGTGAACGGCGTACAGCCGACCGCCTCCCAGACCCGCGCCTGAGCGACGCCAAACCAGATTTGCTGAACATCCGTATTGCGCAGATAACTTTCCCGGTCGCGCCAGAATTCCTCACGACTGCTGCCATCCAGATGGTACAGCCACAATCCATTCGGCGTGCGTGCGCTGCCATAGGTAGCCAGTTGTGTTCCGATCACCCGCGACGAGCCGGACAGCAAATCGAGCCGCGACAGGTTGAGTCCGCGCATGGCCTGGCGCGACAGCGGATACTGCGTGCTCGCCAACGCGCCGAGCGACTGGCCGCATGCACCCAAGTGCAACGCAAACGGGTCCTCCGCCGAAGGCTCGCCGTAAGCGAATGCCTCCTCCATATTCGCCATGAACGCAGCGCGTGTTTGCGCATTCGGGTTCGGATCAAGACCCGCCTCCATGAATGGCGGGCGCCTTAAGCGAAGGCGGAAATCATCATCGAGCAGGGCCAGGCGGGCACCAGCGGAAAGCAGCAGCGCCAGGTTCCAGCCGCGCCCCCCGCCAAAACGCTGCACACGCGCTTGCGCCTCGCGCAACAAAAGACTCTCGATTGCGCTCCTGGCTTGCGGCCGTATCTTGACGAATTTTTCCGCGATCCTGGAGCGCTCCGCTCCTCCAATATAGTTCACCTTGCAGCCGGTTGTACGTGCAAACTCACGCAGCAAATCGCGCTGTTCGTTGATATTGGCCGCCAGCACCGAATCGTCGATCACCACGTAGCGCCGGCCGGCACGAAAGCGGCGTTCGTAATCGGTCAGCGAGTCGATCAGATGGGCCAGTTGTTCGGGCCGGTCGCAGGCACGAATGAATACCGCACGCAGCGGGGCCAGCTCGCGAGGCGCTGCGGCGCCAAGGTGCTCGATGAAATCGCTGGCGGAAACGAGCAAGCGACGCTGGACCAGACCTTCGAGCACCCGTTTCACATCGTCGCGTTTGCTCGCGAGCGCCGGGATTGTCGATTGAATGCGCGCCGCGTGTTCGTCGAGCGACCTGAATTCTCGGCACTGATCCATCGCCTGCAGTACCTGGAACGTCATCACATGGGTTTCGCCAGTGCGCCGCACCTGATAGACGCACTCCTGACTCGACAGCGACGCGACCAGGCCGTCTTCCGAGGCGAACGTCGGCGCGTTCGGATCCGGCTTCGGCACCGAAGCCGCCGCTGGCATGGCGTAGTTGATTTGGTAATTGAGCATGTTTTCCATCGATTCATTCCACTCGCCGCGGACGTTCAGCGGCGTCGTTGCATTCCTTCCTTCACTCGCGCCGCGTTGCCGGCGTCTGCGTATCCGCACCGGTTTGCGATGCGCTTTTCCCGGCTTGTTCCAAATCCCGGCGCAGCGCGGCAAGTTCGGCCTCGAGCTCGGCGATGCGCCCGCCCGCCGCGATGTTCTTGCGCACTTCGTGATTGTAGTGCCGATACACCGACTCTTCACGGTCGCCGAACAGCGCAAGCTCGGGCAGCGCGGTCACCGGTTGACGCGCGCAGACCGCAATGAAATACAGCGGATCGTAGTGCAGGCCCGATTTTATCAAATCCGGCGCCGCGGCCGTCGCCGCCGCAATTCCGCCGCCCGCCTTCGCATCCAGCGCCCAGATCGCAGACTGGAACAGCAGCTTCTGTCCGTACAGGTATACAAAGGGAAAATGCTTGCCGAGCAGGGCGAGCAATTCGTCCGCGATACAACTCGCGCACATGGAATTCGTTGTGAAAACCGCTTGCCTCGCTGTAGGTACGCTTGTCCGGCGAAGAGACGATCAGCATGCCGTCGGCTGCCAGTACGCGGGCGAAACCGGCGACCAGCGCCTCCTGCTCCGCCACGTGCTCCAGCGTCTCGAACGAGACGACGAGGTCTAAGCTCGCATCAGGCAAGGCCAATGCCGTGCAGTCGCCCTGTACGAAACGCAGGTTGGCCTGCGCTGCGATAACGTGCGTTGGCGTGCGCGATGGCGGCTTCGGCGATATCGATGCCGAGCACCTCGCGCGCATCGCGTGCGAGCAACGCGCTGCCGTAACCCTCGCCGCAGGCCGCGTCGAGCACGCGTTTGCCGTTCGCGAACGCTGCGCGCAAATGCGTAGCGATGCCAATGCTCGTACCAGATCTCGCGCACGCATTCCGGCGTAAAGCGTTCGCCGGTGAATTCCAATGCGGCAGGCTGTGGTACGGCTGGGGCCGGTACGTCGCTCACTGTCTCGTTGCCCGCAGCGGACGAGGATCGTGCGTCGCGCCGTCAATTGCCGCCGGCGCCTGGCGCCAGACGTGTTCGAGGCGCACGAGACCGAATTCGCGCGATTGCCCGCGCACGACAATGCCGCGCTCCAGCGTATCGAACAGACGCACGCCTTCGCTGTCCAGCGGATGCGCCCTTATCGTGTAGGCGCCGGGCAGCAGCGCGAGGTTGGCGAATTCGATCTCGGCAATGTATACATTTGCGCTCTCCGCGTATGGCTGCACGCCGTCCATCTCGCTGCTGACGCCGTACACGGCGCTGCCGTCGGCGCGCGCGATGCCGAATGCAATCACCGGAGGACGGCCGTCGCGCGAACGTATGCGCGCGCGCACGCGCAGGCTGTCGCCGCGGTCGAGGAACAGCGGTGTCTCCTGCACGATGCCGTTGACGCTGAGATCGAGCAGGTGGAATTCGAGCCCCTGCACGGCGACCGCATCGCGCGCGACACCCGCGCCACTGAGTTTGCGCTCGTGAAAGGCGAGATAGGCCTGGGTGACTTCGAACACGTCGCCGGCTGCAGCGATCACGCCCGCATGCAGCCAGCACGCCTGCCGGCACAGTTTCTGGATGTGGTACATGCTGTGGGAAACCAGAATCAGCGTGCCGCCGCCGTCGAGATAGTCTTCCATCCAGCGCACGCATTTCTTCTGGAACGATTCGTCGCCGACCGCAAGCACCTCGTCGGTGATCAGCAGATCGGGCTTGAGCGCAGCGACGATCGCGAAACCGAGCCGCACCACCATGCCCGACGAATAATGTTTTACCGGCTCGTCGATATAGCGGCCGATATCGGCGAACTCGATGATCTGCGGCAGCCTCTCGCGCATTTCCTCGCCGCTGAGCCCGTACAGCGCAGCCGACATGGCAATATTGTCGCGGCCCGTATACTCCGGATGGAAGCCGGCGCCGAGTTCGAGCAAGGCACCGACGCGGCCGTGTACTTCGACGTTGCCGGCGCTCGGCGTGAGTACGCCCGTGAGCAGCTTGAGCAGGGTCGATTTGCCCGCACCGTTTTCGCCGATCAGACCCAGCGATTCGCCGCGGCGCACATGCAGATTCACTTCGCGCAGCACCGGCACGGAGTCGATGTCGTCGCGCCCGATCAGCAATTTGCCGAGTGCGCGCAGGCGATCGCGCGGGCGAAATACGCGCGGATACGATTTGCCGAGACCCTGCGTGGCAACCAGGAGGTCGGCTGTGCCCGGATCGAGACGACTTCCGGCAACCGCGTTCACAGGAAATCCTCGAAGCGCGGGTTCAATCGGCGAAACACCACATAGCCGAATGCGCAGACCGCAAGCGCTACGCCGACGGCGGTCAGCTGCGCAGCTACGCCTACGCGGCCGATGCCAAGCATCAACGCGCGCAGATATTCGGGGTAGAACGAAAATGGATTGACGCCGAGCCAGCCGCGATACTTCGCGGGCAACTGCTCAGTCGCGTACAGCACGGGCGAGGCGAACATCCACAGCGGCATGATCTGGCCGAGCGCCTGCGACAGATCGCGCACGAACACCTGCACCGCGGCGAACAGGAAGCCGAATCCGAGCGCGAGCAGGAATAACACCGCGAACGCGAGCAAGGCGATTGGCAACGTGAGCAGATGCACCGACATTCCGGCGAGACCGAGTGCGATCATGATCGCGCAGAAGCCAAAACTGTGCAGCAGGAAACTTGCGGCAACGGTGGAAAAAACGAGCACCGTGCGCGGCACGGCGACCTTGCCGATCAGGCCGGCGTTGTCCTGGATCGCGGTGGTCGAACGCGTCACCGCTTCGGCAAACGCATTCCATGGCCACATGCCGAGGGCGAGGAACGGCACGATCGCGCCCGGAGACGTATCGTCGCCGGGTGGGCGCATCTTGAACACGTAGGCCCAGACGAAGCCATATATCGCCAGTTGCGCCAACGGCTGCAGCAGTGCCCACAGGCTGCCGCTGATGCTGCCGAGATAACGGTTGCGCAATTCGCGGCGGACGAAATGCGCGACCAAGGCCATCGATGTATTCACGCGCTGCGCCTCATCGCCTGCCCAACCCCCGAAGCGCCGGCGTGGAGCAATGGCAGCGTGCCCCACGCAGTACAGCGCTTACTTCACCTTCGGTCTGGCCGCCTCGGTCGGCGTCACCACGCCCGCCGGTACGTAGCGGTCGTGCAGTATACGCACCAGATCGGGATTGACCGTCGCCTTGTCTACATCCAGTTTGGACAGAAATATGCGGCGCTGGTCCTCGATATAGTTCTGCTTGAGGTTCGCCTCGATCCTGGCCTTGACTTCGGAAAACGGAAGCTGATGCCCCGGGTGATTTTTGATCAGCTTGATTATGTGATAGCCGAATTGCGTCTGTACGACTGGCGAGATCTCGTTTTCGGTCTTGAGATTCTTCACTGCGGCGACAAAGGCCGGCACAAGTTTGTCCGATGTTGCGTCGTCGATGTGACCCTTGTTCTTGCTCTTGCTTGGATCGTCCGAATATTTTTCCACGAGTTGGTCGAAAGCGGCCGGGTTGGCGACGGCTTCGCTGTGCACCTTGTCCGCCAGGGCTTTGACTTCGATATCGAGACGGCCGTTGGGTGAAATCAGCACGTGCTGGACTTCCACCGAACCGCCACTGACGTAGTCCTGCTTGTGTGCGAGGTACTGTTCCCTGGCTGCCTGCTCCATCGACGGAATCTTGAGCGAATTGTCCAAATGAATCACGTATTCCTTGGACAGGACCTCCGAGGTCGCGAAATCGATCTGTGCCTGAACAGCAGGATCCTGGTCGAGCTTCTGCTCGACCGCCAACTTCGCCAACTGCTTGTCGCGCAGCACGGTGGTCACCATCTGGTTGACGCGCTCGGCGCTATCCAGAAACCCTACCCGGCGATCAGGCGGAATACGCTGCATGAACGCATTGATATCGGCCAGGGTAACGGTTGTTCCACCCTGACTTACGATCTGTACGTCCGCATCCGCGGCAAAAACCGGGGTCAACGCGCCGGCAAGGAGTGCCACGCCCAGAATCTTGCGCATCATCGAATAACGTCCTCCAAGAAACGAAAAACGCCGGACCATTCCGGCGTCGACAACAACCATCAATCGCGGCGACATCAAGTCTGCCGCTAGCGGCACGCCCTCACAGCAAAACCGGGTGCAGAATCTGCACCCGGTCGGCTCATATGGAGGCTTGGACTGCCAAGTCGAAGATAAGTTCGCGACCCGTCCGCATCACTGGGTGTAGTACGCCAAAGATGCTGAGGTGCAACTCGTGGCCGGGGCCTTGCACGCCACCGATCCACTCGTATTCACGTTGGCGAAATTGACGTAATAAGTCGTCCCGAGGGTCAGGTTGCACCAACCATTGTGGTTCGCACCCGCAAGCATGTTCAAGCTGTTGCCATTGGTTGCGATGCAAGTGGATGTGGCCGGTGCGAAATTCCCCGGCGTAGTGCTCACGGAAATCGTTCCCGCAATACCATAGGTCGGATTCGCATTGAATTGCAGGGTAGCGACAGCTGTCGGCGTAAAAGCCAATGAAATATATTGACCGGTAGTAACGACCGGGACCATGGTCAGGCCGCTGTAGCGATAGTTGCCGAACGTGCCGCGAAGCTCCGTGTCGAGCGAAGTCAACGCAACGTTGGTGTCAGGCGTATTGTACTGACCCCAGCCGACCGTGCCGACGCACTGGCGTGTCAGCACATTGCCGTTCGTGAACGTGCTGCTGGTCTGGCTCGCGCTGCAGGTGCCGGGCGACGACGTTGAGCTGACGGTCAAGCTCAGGTTCGATGTGCTCGGGCTGACCGTGGTATTGGCCGTGGTGGTCGTGCATTGCACGACGACAGAGTAGCCGTTGGCCACCGGGGTTCCGGTGGGTTGCAAGGTAATCGTACCGCTGCCGGCAGTGCCGCCCGCAGGCACCGCGGTAAACCCGGCGGGAACGCTTGCGCTCGTAGCCGTGCAAGAAACGCCTGTATCCGCGCTGGACCAGGTAATAACCGGAAAGTCGGCGGCATTCGTATCGCCGAGCGTGTAGCTCGACGGCGCGAGACTGACGCTCACGGTTGAGGTGGCGCCACCGCCGCCCGCACCGGTAGTGCATCCGGATTGAACAGTGCCATTGGCGGTAACCGCGGGACTCTGCGCGGTGTTGACCGACAAGGTGGTCACGCCGGAAAAAGTGCAGCCGCCGATGCTCAGGGTCTGGCCCGGCGGTGGGAATGTAATCGCGGTGGTCTGCGCGAATGCGCTGGATGCGCAAAACAGCAGCCCGCATAAAAAGAGCTTCTTCAATTCAGTACTCCAAATATCGCAACGTTGACACGAACCAGAACTATATCGCTCCATGGTGTAGAGACTTGTTAATCGCGATAGCCGCCTGACCATGAAAGAGTGGCCGCTTGTCGTCCGATGACAAGCTATGGAAAAGCAGAAGGGGGGCCTAAAGCCCCCCTTCTGGTGAGACTTACAACATGGCGCTGAAAACGCTTACGAGCAGGCGCCTTCCGAGGTGCAGGCACGATGCAGCTTGTGCTTGTACAGCGAGGTGTAGTTCGCCAACACGCCATTGCTGACGTTCGCGTTGATGAACTGAGTCACCCAGAAGCCGGTTGCCGGCAGACCGAGGAACTCGTTACTCGACGCGCCCGAAGGCAGGTAATGCTCATTCGTCTCCGCGATGTCGACGAGGTCGATATTCGCCCAGCCATTGTTGTAGCCGGTCGTGATCGAGGTGACCAGATTGGAACCGAGCACCGCACTCCGCGGACCTGCCTGATTGAAGGTCACGACGTTCGCTTCGTAGCAAAGTGTCGTGGTCGTGACTTGCGGACCGCAGGTCAACGGCGACGGACAGATATTGCCCTGCTGCACGCCCGGGGTTCTCTCTTCGCGATCGTAGAAACCGACGCCTACAGGCGAGCACGAACTGCCTGGCAGACCGTTGTTACCCACCGTCTTGTCGAAGATCACGTCGAACGGCGGCTGTGCGGACGTCACATACAACTGCGCGTCGACATAGAAGCGCTTGGTCGGGAAGGTAACCACCCACTCCGAGCTCAGCGCCGTACCGCCACCCGTCCAGTACTCGTTGTAAATGGTGTCGGCCATGAACAGCGAGGAAACCGCATCGCGTGCGGACGTATAGTCCGTCGTGATGAGCTGCGAGCCGCTGACCGTTGCAGAGGTCTGGGCGAAAACGTAGCTGGTGAGCGAGGAACCACCGGCGATGCTCGGTGCCAAGCTGCTCGGGTCGGTATGGTTGAACGTCGCCAGGGGATATACGTCCCAATAACGATCGATGGCTTCCGCGTTGTAGCCTTCGACGGTACCCGCCACCACGTTGACGATGGTGCCCGAGCCGAACAGGCCGCCCGACGCAGGACCGATATCGGTGGACAGATTGCCGCCATTGTTCGGCACCCAATACGGGTTGCTGCTATTGGGGGTGAACGCGGTGATCAGCTGTCCGCAATTCTTCGGCACGCCATTGACATGGGTAATGGCCGTCAGAGTGTGATTGGCACTGGCATTGGTCACCGTGCCCATTTCGATCATTTCGACATAACCTTCGGTGGTGCGCGTAAGGTCGGTCGGGCCGCCGTCTTTTGCAAGCGTGGTGCCGTCATAACCGAACGACGAGAAGGCAAAGCCGGGCGCACTTGTCGGCAGGGTCGGAACCGTGCACGAGTTGTCCCTGGAGAACACGCCAGCGCCCACGCCGTTGGGAACGATCTGGCCGGTCCACACATCGTACGGCGACATGTACAGATTGAAGTCGAGCACTTCGCGGCTGTTGTAGCCTTCAAGGAAACGCACCTTGATGGCCTTGCCTTGATTGGTCGTGTTGACAATCGTGAGAGCCGTGCTGTTGGCACTGCCGTTCGAAGGATTGACGGTGTAATACGGATAAATAAGTGCCTGGCCGAGACCGTCACCATTGAGGTAAACAGCGTTTGCCAGGTTCGAGATGCCAGCTACGCCGGCGATACCGGCGATGACAGCAGTGGTAAGACTGGTTCTTTTCATTTCGACACTCCTAGAATCGACCACAGGGCTTATGTTATTTGCCGGCCCGCCTTTTTCGCGCTCTCCCGCCAAAACACAGCACGGACCCCACGAGGGCAAGCAGCAGCGCCGCAATCCTACGACAAACGGAAACTTGACGCAACTACCGCAGCCGAAAGATTTTTCGCGCTGCGCGCGCCGTGGATCAAGGCCTTTTCCCCTTGCGCGGCAACGGGTTGCCGGAAAGCAGCGCGGTGCGCGCGAAGACCGATGCCGGACAGACTATTTGCCGGCGCTGCCCGGCGGCGGGGCTGGCGCAGGTTGCGTTGGAACCGGAACCGGCAGCACGGCGCCCGGCTGGTTGATCCCATTGTGTGCAGCCGGAGCGGCCGCCGGCGATACAACGCGCTCGTCAGGCAGGAAATACCATTGCCCATCGCTAGCTATCCACTTCTCGGTCAGCGGCGTCTGCAACTGCAGATCGCGCGGCGTGTTGGCAACCGTTGCCGGAACCGTGGAGTCCACGATCAGGCGTACGGTGCAGACTTCGGTCTCGCATTGCGCTTGCACAACCTTCGCGGATTTCCATTTGAGCCGCGCGGTGGCGACGAAAGCCACATACTGATCGAGCGTGTGTGTGCTGCGGTAGCCGGGACTCAGGTAGTCATAAGCTTTTACCGGATGGCTTTCGATCAGCAAATTCCAGCGCTCGACCGCCCGTTGCTGCACGATTCTGGCCGGATCCTGCTGCTGGCAGCCGGCGATCAGCAGCAGTGCGATCGCCGGAATCCAATAATACACTTTTATATTTTTCATTTTTTTCCATTTCCTTGTTGTCATTGCTTCGGCGCGCCGTCCGCGGGCGGTTCCGCTGTGTGTTCGTCGGCCGGATTCGATGCGCGCGGGCCTGAATTCTTTTTCGTGCGCAGCGGCGCCAGCGATTCGAAACGCTTCTGGTATTCGTTGGTCAGGAGCCGCGCATCCTCGGAATTGGTGATCACCTGCGGCGTGATCAGGACGATGATTTCGGTACGCTGGCGCGTCTTCGAGGTATTGCCGAACAGTCTGCCGATCAGCGGAATGCTGCTCAATCCGGGTACGCCCGAATCGGACAGGATGTCGTTTTCGGAAATCAGTCCGCCCAGCAACACCGTCTGTCCGCTCTGCACCGCGATCTGGGTTTGCAGACTGCGCTGGCTGATCGGTGGGTTGGCGCCTGCCGCCGCGGGGCCGGGGGCGCTCACTTCCTGCGATATTTCCATGTAGACCAGACCGCCGGGATTGACGCGCGGCTTGACGTCGAGGGTGACGCCTGTGCTGATGTACGAGACCTGCCCGATACCGGTATTGGTGACGGGGTTTGCCGTTGTGCCGGTCGTCGTTGTGGTCGACGGATAGCCGATGATCGAAGTCTGCACGATCGGAATTTGCGTGCCGACCGTAATCTGCGCTTCCTGATTGTTGAGCACGACCATCGACGGCGCGGACAGTATCTTGGAATTGCCGCTGGTCTGCAGCGCGTTCAGCGCAACCTGGAAATTCTTGTTCAAGAACGAATAGAACACGCCGGACGCACCGTTGACGGAAGGCGGCGCGCTGCCGCCCAGCGATGCACGGGTTCTGATCGGCTGTGCCATTCTTGTTGATATACTGGATAGTCGTACGTATTTCCGGTGGAAGAACTTGGTGTGGCGGAACTGCTGTTGATCAACCCGGCCAGCCACCATTGCACGCCGAATTCAAGATCGCCGGTGAGGGTGACCTCGAGTACTTTCGCCTCGATCTGCACCTGCAGCGGAGCTAGGTCCAGGCGATGGATCGCAGCGAGAATCGAATCGTACTCGCCCGGCGTGGCCATGATCAGCAACTGGTTGTTTTCTTCGACTGCGGTGATGCGAATATCGGTTTCCTTGCCGTTGGCGCCGTACGTCGGCGTGCCGGTGCCGGTGGTGGTGAGATTCGTATTGGTTGTGTCCGTCGTCGCCGGTCTTTGCATCAAGCCAGTCGAGTAGTTCGTCGCATTGATGCTGCCGGTGGTGGCTCCGCCGATTCCGCCGATGTTCGTCGCCCTGAGCCCGGGCGCGGTGTTGCCCGAGGTGCTCCTGGTGCCGCTGCTGCGCCCGGTGAAGATCGAGTTCAAGTGATCGGACAGGTCCACCGCCTTGACGTTCTTCACGTCGTAGACATAGAGCTGGGTGCCGTTTTCGCCGACACCCACATCGAGGCGATACAGCCATTCCTGCGCGCGTTTCAGATATTCCGGCTGCGGCGTGATGACGATGACCGAATTGGTCGTTTCCATCGGGATAAAGCGGAACATGCCGGCCAGCGGCGAATCGGCCTTGTCGCCGAAGATCTTGTCGAGTTGCGGTATGACCTTGGTCACGTCGATGTTGCGCAGGCCGAATACGCCGACCGACATGCCTTTGAGCCAGTCGACATCGAACACGTCGATCGTGCGCTCGTAGTTCTGCAACTCAAATGCAGTGCCCGCATGCACGATCATCGAGCGCGCGTTGTCGGCAGAGACGACCGAGTCGGCCTTGGCGTACGGCTTAAGCAACTTCTGCATCTCGGTCGCAGAGATGTACTTAAGCGGAAACACGCGTACTTGATAGCCGGGGCCATGCGCGGCATCGCGATGCCCGGACTGAGATTGCCCGCGATCGCGTCCTTGATCGGAACGACCTCGTAGCGACCCTGCTTGTGGATCAACGCGTTGTTGGTCCAGGCCAGCAGCATCTCGAGTACCGGCAGCGCCTGCGCCGTGCTGATCGGCTTGGACGTGGAAAACGTCACGTTGCCGGTCACGGCCGGCGAGATCGTGTAGTTCTCGTTGAGCCATGCGCCGAGAATCGATTGCACGACCGCCTGGATGGGCTGATTTTCGAAATTGAGCGTGGTTTCATCGCCCTGGGCAGCAGCGCGGGTAGCGCCAGTCGGCGCTGGACGAGCGGCGGCCTCGTAGTTGATCAGCCTCCCGGTGCCCGGTTCGATCGTCGCTGCGGTATGACCTTTTGCGCCAGTGTGCTTGACGCTGATCGGCTGATCCTCGGCCGCAGCCGGTTGCGGCGGCAGCGAACCCGACACCGACTTGTCTGCACTGAGTTCGGTTTCGAGCGCATCGGGCTTGTGCATACCGAACTGCGTGCAGCCCGAAAGCGCAACCAGCAGAAAAAAAGTCGTCACGCTTTGCGGGCGTAGAGTCATCGCGGAAGTACTCCCGAGCGGTGGCCGTGCTTTGGTTTAATGTTGACTGGCGTTTTGAACGGCACGCGACTTCGGCGGCGGCTTTTTGGGGGCGCTATCGGCCTCCATCATCCTCTGCCGTTCCGCCTGGAAGGCGGCATCCTGTGTCGGTGGAGCCGGACCAAACGCCACCTTGCCCGGAGGTGCAACGCCGACATACCCCTCGTATGGAGCTTGCTGCGGGGGATTTGCGACTGTGTCGTTCGCCGGAGCGACCTCGGGTTTTGTCTCCATCTTGGCGACCGGCGGTGCTGCCGGCGCCGCGTTCGGCGGCGGCGCCGAATTGCCGCAAGCGGCCAGCAAGACGGTCGCGAACCCGAGACCTAAAACGGACATTTTCGTTGGCATTTCTTGCTCTCCTGATAGCTCTATTCGTGTCGTTGCGCAGGCGGCGGCGTCTGCGGCGCCGGGCGCATGCTCTCTTCGCGCAGCTGCTGGCGGCGGGCTTCGATCCGGCGCTGCAATTCGGTCGACCCTTGTTCACCCGGTTTGAACCGCTCGGGTTCCGCACCAGAGGCGGCGCGATGACCCGGCCCGATTGGATGCAAAGGCGAACCCGGAGCCGCCGGCAGCGGGGGCTTCTGACCGCCACCGGTGGCAATGAGTTCCACTTCAGTCTCCTCACCTGCCGCATTTTTGAATATCGCCTTGCGCGGTTCGACCCGGAACAGACTCCATGCGTCCAGGTCTCCGGACAATGCACCTCCCTCCCTGACCGTGGTCGTTTCGCTCTTGCCATTCTCCCTGATCATCACCATGCGCGCTTTACGAGTGATCACAACGCCGGAAAGCGTCACATTCAATTTGGGAATGGGCTTGCCGGCGTCCAACCCGCCATCCACCCTGGGCGGCGAGGGCTTGCGGTCTTCATTGAACAGCGGACGTGCATTGACATCGGCAAATTCCTGCCACGAAGCAAGCTTGAACGTGGAGCGGTTCAATTCGTCCGGCGCGGCCGGGGATTGTTCTGTGTCGTCGAGCGGCAACCAGCTGTATCCGCGCCCGAGACCGAGTTCAAACATCAGGATGACCAGCAGCAGGACACCGCAGGTTCCGGCAAGAGATACGGTCAGAAGATGCGAAAGACGCGAATTCACGGCGCACTCCTGCCCTTGCCAGGCTGGCGCAAGTAGCCCGACAGCGTGAATTGCACGCCCAGCGGGGCGTTCGGCAGCGGCCCTTTCGCGCCGGGTACAAACATGGCCTGCTGGCGATAGAGCACCAGCCGGTCGATGAACAGATACGGATTGCTGGTTTCCAGTGCGTAGAAAATCTTGGTGAGAATTTCCGAGTCGCAGGTCATCACCACCGCTGCCGACACACGCAGATACACCTCCGGTTCGCGATTCAGGAACGGAGACACACCCACGATCTGGCAGCGCGATTGCGCGTCGGTATTCTGATCGACCACATGCTTCAACCTCTCCGACAGGTCGGAAAACGCGCTGGTTGCATCCGCGTCGTCGAGAAAAGCCTGGTTGCCGCGCTCGAATGCGGCGACGTTTTCCAGGCGCTTCTCGATCGCCGGCTTGCGCTGCATCAGTTGCGCCAGATGATGCTGCTCGTCAAGCAGGTCGCGGCGTTGATCGGCGATTGCCAGATGCGGAGCGACGAACCACCAGTGCACGAACAACAGATACGTCACGAGGACGACGATCAGCAGCAGCACGACCGCCAGGAATCGCTGGTTGCCCGCGGACTCAGGTAGCAGACGCATGCCCGGCCTCCGCGCGCTTGTCGATTCGATCGCCGGGTTGCTTGCCGCGTTCGCGATCGCTCTGCGGCCACTTGCGCAACTGGAACGTCAGATTGAAGCGCTCCTTCCTGGTACGCGGATCGGTCTGGATCGTGCCGACAAAGCTTGGATCGAGCAGAATATCGGATTTCTGCAACCCGTCGATCAGCTTTGCAGCATTGCTGCTTTGGCCGTTGATATCGACCTTGCCCTTTTCGTCGATCGTCAGGCGCTCGAGGAATGTATCGTCGGGCAGGCGTTTGGTCAGATCGGCGAGAAGCTCGGTTACCGTCGTCGTGTCCTGCTTCGTGCGAAACAGGAAGTTGGCCGATGCGGTGTGATCCTGCAATGTCTTGGCCAGCATCGTGGTCCGCTTTGCCTCATCTTGCGCCTTTTCCACTTCCGCCGTCATCGCATCGAGCGAGGCCTGGCGATTGGTCAGCGATTGATCCATGGCGAACACGAGCAGCAGCAACGCAGCGGCTGCCAGCGCCAGATTCAGGCGCAGGCGCTGGTCCTTGTACTTGGCGCGCCGCTCGGGTGGCAACAGGTTGAGGCCAGCGCGCCCGCTGCCCGGCACATCGCGCCAGCAGTCCACGCCAGCGAGCGCGATGCCGCAGGCGGCAAGTGCCGAGATCTCCGCATCGAGCTGCGCGCGCGGCAACACGGTGAGGTGAACCTTGAGATTCTTCGCCGCGACATCGCGCTCGACGACGCGATAGTCGAAGTACACCTGATCGGCCTTGAACGGCGTCTGCCGATCCATCTCGAACGCCAGCACCTGCCGCAGCTTGTCCTCGGCGGCGGCCGGCATGGCGAGCTCGCGGCGCAGGCAGCGTTGTGCCGGAACACAATAAAACACGCGCACATTGGCTTCATCGATCTGCGCACGCAGGCGCATGAACTCGGCGCGTTGTTCCTCGACGGGCAGGTCGACCGGTATGCGTCCGTAATCCGCGCAACCCGCGCTAGATGCACGCCACACGCGAAACTCCTGCGGCCACGCATCGAGCAAAAGCTCCTGCGGGCGCTCGGCGACCAGCGCGCGCCAACGCGCCGGCAGCAGGCCCACCAGCTCGCCTCGCCACCACGCGAAAAATTGCGGCAGCGGAGTCTTGGCATAGCGCAGCCGCAACCGGGCAAGCGGGATGTCTAAAGCGTCCAAAATCGTCATTTCAATGATTCGCCATCGCGCCAGCGCAATACCGTGTAGGGCCGTCCCGCCGCGCTGACGCCGCCCACGCGGACACTGGCGTCGAACACGGTGCTGACACCGTTCGGGAGGGTGGCGCTGGAAGTAATACTATACGTTAGGCCCCCGCCCGATGCCACGACAGCGGCCCCGCCTGGCAGAGTCAGACCGCCGATCGCACCGCCGGTTCCCGCCGGCACCGACTGGCGCATCGCGATGATCTGCTGCGCAAGCGCTTCGGTCATGCCGGGAATCGCGCGCAGGGCCTCGATCGGCGCGAACGCCGGATTCGGCATGGCCACACCCGAATACACGGTGATCGCCGGTTCGATGCGCCTGTAGATTTCGTAGTTCATGCCCAGTACCTGCTGCACCTCGGACACGGTCTGGAACGGCCGGTTGGTCGGCCCGTAATCAAGGCCGGCCTGTACGTACTGCTGCACCTCGGCGCCGTGCGGCCGCGGCATGTCGTCGGCATCGCGCCAGTCCTGGATCGCATCGGACAACGCTTCCGCGGTCGCCTGGTCGACCCCGACCGATTCGAATAACGGGATCAGAATCGTGCCGTCGGCGACGTTGACATCGATCTTGCCCGATTCGTTGGTGATCGCCACCCGCACTTGCGCGCCTTCGTAGGGAAATTCGTAGGGCCGGCCATCGGCGACCCAGCGCTGGGTCGGGTCGGGATTGCGCAATTCGAACACCGCGCGCTCCATGCCCGCCATCGCGTCGTAGCGCGCCGTGGTGGTGTCGAACATGTGCCGCGCCTCGAGATTTTCGGTGCGCGCGATCAGCGCGAAGCTGCCAAGCAGAATCGTCATCAACGCGATGACCCACATCACCAGGATCAATGCGACACCGCGCGAACACGGCCGGTACTGAACGCGTTTCATTGCCTGAGTCCCGCGGCGCCGACACCGCGTTGCGCGCTGGCATCCATCATCACGGGTATCGACAATGTCGGCCAGCCGATTTGCCCGCTCGTCAACGTCAGATCGATCCTGACCATGAGCGGCGTCGCGCTCGGATCCTGCCAGTCGTTGCTCCAATCCATGAGTTGGCGCTGCGGATCCAGGCCGCGGTAGCTGAATTTGCCGTCGCGGATATGATCGAGCAGCACCACGGTGGATACCGCGCCCGATGCGGGCTTGTCGGCGTCGAAGCCGTTGAGCAAGGTACTCGTGAAAACGAGTTGCAGACCGTCTTGCGCCGACGCCAGCTCCAGTGTCTGCACATAGGCGCCGCCGTGCGAGAGGTAGCCCGGCATCGGCGCGACGAAGCGCATGAATTTTTCGTCGCCGTCGAAAATCTCGCGCACGTTTTGCGTCTGCGCGTACGGAAACGGCAGGATGCGCGAGATCTGGTGGCGCAGAAATTCCTGCAGCGTGCGCACCTTGTCGACGCGCTCGATCGCCGCTTCGCCAGAACGCATGCCGCGCACCGCAGCGCTGATGCCGCCGTATGCGCCGCCGAGCAGCAGCGCGAGCAGCACGATAACCAGCAGCATTTCGAGCAGGGTGAAGCCGCGCTGGCGTTGCGTCGCGCGCATGCTCATCCAAACCCCGGTATGCCGGCCGGCAGGTTGCCCGGGCGCGGCGGTCCCATCACACGCAAGGTCACGAAACGCGCGTGGTGAGTCAGGTAGGCGTTGCCCCAGCTCACGACCAGTTCGAGTTGGAACAACTCGGGCTGTCCCGGCACCGCTGCGGCGATCGCTCCGGGATTTCCGACTTGCAGCTGCGAGCGTCTGTGGTTGATAGTGCGTGACATTGAGTTGCCAGCTGTAGGTGTCGTCGAACTGGCCGCTGCTGCTGCCTTCCTTGAGCGGCTCGCCGATGCCCTGCACGTCGAGCAGCGACTGCGCCCACAGCGCAGCCTGCGTGTATTCGGCCGACTGCCGCGTCGTATGCAGGCCACTGCCGAGAACTCTGCAGCAGGATGCCGAAGCCGAGCGCGAAGATAACGAAGGCGGCGATCAGTTCGATCAGGGTGAAGCCGCCGCTTTTATGAAACGACGGTGTCGCGCGCCGCGCGACGATCACTCCCGGCTCCATTGCAATACCGGTGTCGCGCGTCGCGCGACCATCACTCCCCCTCGCCCGCGCCAGCAGGAGAGGGCAAGGGGTGAGGATCCTCCCGCCTGCGGAAGAGGGCAAGGGGTGACGGGCATCGGCCCGCAAGGAGCTCTCGATCAGCGGCTTCATCGCCGCAACTCTTCGCGCGTGACCGCGCCGGTCAGCCAGTCGACGTTGATGCGCCACTCGAGCGCGGTCCATCAACACCGAAATGTGGCCGCCGGTCGAAGCGCCGTCGGGAAAGAAGCGGATGCGCCCGGAGGTTTCGCTGGTCTGCTCCTGTCGGCCGTATACAAATTCATGTGCATGTTCTTCGGCAACTGCACCGGCGCGCGCGCCCGGCGCCTGATAGCTGTTGCTGCGCAAGATCCAGATCGAATGTCGTTTCCTTGCCTTTCACGATCGCCTGACCGCGCGTGTAGCGCAGCGCGGCGACGAGATCGCGGCTGGCCGCCTGCACTTTCGCGCCGTGCAAAATTTTGCGAGAACGACAGCGTGACCACGCTGATCGCGATCGCGATCAGCACGATGACCGCAACCAGCTCGATCAGGCTGAAGCCGCGCCTGAGCGGATCGGGTCCGCGATAATCCGGTTCTGCCGGATCGATTTCGCTGCGCCTGGCGCATCGACTGCTTCGACTTCATGCGCCTACCGCGACGCATTACTCCCAGTTGCCGTAGTCCTTGTTCAGGCCGTCGCCGCCGGGCTGGCCATCCTTGCCGAGGAAAATGATGTCGAAATCGCCGTGATCGCCGGGCGCCTTGTAGATGAACGGATGCTCGAACGGATCCTTGACATCGGCGGGCTTCGCATACGGGCCATTCCAGTTGCGTCGCATTGCCGGGGCGCGTGACCAGATCGTTGAGGCTCTGCGGCGGCGAGCCGTTGTCGAGCATGTACGCCTGCACTTTCATTTCCAGCGAATGCACGGCGGCCTTGCCGGCCTTGTACTTGCCGTTCTGGAAATTCTGCATCACCTTGCCGCCGACGATGCCCATGACGATGCCGATCAGGACGAGCACCATGATCATTTCGATCAGGGTGAAGCCGGCTGCCGCGCGCAACCGCCGCGCCGACGCCGCGTAGCGCGCAGCGCGCGTCATCCCGCTTGTACAATTATACATTTTCATATTCTTGTCCCGTTGAGGCGAACCACGAGGGTTCGTTGATTGAGCCGCCCGGTCTCACTGGATGGAACTGCTGATGCTCAGGATCGGCAGCAGGATCGCCATCATGATGACGCCGACCACGCCGGTCATGATCACGAGTCATCACCGGCACCAGCGCCGGCGAGCAGCCGATCCACCGTGTTCTTCGCTTCGACGTCGAACGTGTCGGCGACTTTGAGCAGCATGTCGTCGAGCGCGCCGGATTCCTCGCCGACGCTGATCATCTGCAGTCGCCAGTTTCGGAAAGCGCTTGCTCTGCGCCAGCGCGAACGCCAGACCGCCGCCGGTCTTCACTTCCTCTGCCGCCTTGTCCACCGCCTCGGCCAGCGCCGAGTTGCCGAGCACGTTGCGCGCGATGCCGAGCGCGGTCAGTAATGGAACGCCATTCTTGAGCAAAGTTCCCAGCGTGCGCGCCAGACGCGCGGTTTCCAGCTTGCGCGATCAGCGGCCCGACCACGCGCATCGTCAGCACGCGCGCATCCCAGGCCAGGCGCGATCGGCGGATCGGCGAGCCGCTTGCGGCGCACAGCATGACCGCGAAGACCACGCCGATGCGATCAGCCACCAGAAATCGCTGCAGGGTGGTGCCGACGAACAGGACGATCTTCGTGATCATCGGCAACTCGACGTTCATGTCCTTGAACATCGGCAGGAACTGCGGCACGACGAAGACCAGCAGCACGAACAGCGCGGCGAACACCATCACGACGAGGATCGCCGGATAGATCATCGCGTTGATGACGCTTTCCTTGAGCGCCTTGGCGCGTTCGAGGTAGTTGGCCAGGCGCGCGAGCGTCGCGTCGAGCGAGCCGCCGATTTCGCCGGCGCGCACCATGTTGACGTACAGTCGCGAGAACACGCCGGGCTCGGCTTCGAGCGCCTCGGACAACGGCGCGCCGCCGCGCACGTGATCGCGGATGCGCTCGATGATGCGCCTGGCCTTCTCGCTTTCCGGCAGTTCGAGCAGAATCTGCAGCGCGCGATCCAGCGGCTGGCCGGCGCCGAGCAGGGTCGCCAGCTGCTGCGTGAACTGCAGCACCTGCGTCTGATTCATCGCCTAGCGCTTGAACAGGCCGGCGAACACGCTGCCGCCGCCGCGCCGCTCGGCCGCGCGACTTCCAGCGGGATATTGCCGGCGTCCTGGATCTTCGCGACCGCCTCGTCGTTCGAGGCGACGTCGAACTGGCCTTCGACGACTTCGCCGGCCGACGTGACTGCCTTGTAGCGGTACAGCGCCATCAGCTTTCCTGCGTCACGCGCAGCACTTCTTCGATCGTCGTCGTGCCGCCCAGCGCCTTGACCAGGCCGTCTTCGTACATCGTGCGCATGCCTTCGCTGCGCGCCTGCTCCTCGATCTTGCCCATGTCGGCATGCTGCATGACCATGCGCCGGATCGGATCGCTCATGACCAGGAATTCCATGATCGTCGTGCGGCCGTGATAGCCGGTCGCGGTAAGCGGCGACGGCATCGGTTTATACAATTCCACTTTTCCCTCCGGCTGGAAGCGGCGCAGGCCGAATTCCTCGATCACTTCGGGCATCGCTTCGTAGCGCTGCGCATGCTCGATGTCGAGGCGGCGCACCAGACGCTGGGCGAGGATGCCGTTGACGGTCGAAGTGAGCAGATAATCCTCCACGCCCATGTCGAGCATGCGCGTGACGCCGCCGGCGGCGTTGTTCGTGTGCAGCGTCGACAGCACCAGATGTCCGGTCAGCGCCGACTGGATCGCGATCTTGGCGGTTTCCAGATCGCGCATTTCGCCGATCATGATGATGTCCGGATCCTGACGCACGATCGAGCGCAGCGCGTGCGCGAAGTCGAGCCCGATCTGCGGCTTGGCCTGGATCTGGTTGATGCCTTCGATCTGGTATTCGACCGGATCTTCGACCGTGATGATCTTCACGTCCGGCGTGTTGAGTTTCGACAGCGCGGTGTACAGCGTCGTCGTCTTGCCCGAACCGGTCGGGCCGGTGACCAGCAGGATGCCGTGCGGCAGTTCGAGCACCTTCATGAACTGCGGCAGGAATTCGTCGGTGAAGCCGAGCTTGTGGAAATCGAACACGATCGATTCGCGATCGAGAATACGCATGACCACCGATTCGCCGAAGCTGGTCGGCACGGTCGAAACGCGCAGGTCCAGTTCCTTGCCCTGCACGCGCAGCATGATGCGGCCGTCCTGCGGCAGGCGGCGCTCGGCGATGTTGAGCTTGGCCATGATCTTGATGCGCGAGATCACCGCCGCCGTCGACGCCGCCGGCGGCGATTCGACTTCCTGCAGCACGCCGTCGATGCGGTAGCGCACCTTGAGGCGGTTCTCGAACGGCTCGATGTGGATATCCGACGCGCGCTGTTCGACCGCGCGCTGGATGACCAGATTGACCAGGCGGATGACCGGCGCTTCGGACGCCAGATCGCGCAGATGCTCGATGTCGTCTTCGCTGCGCGCGGTCTCGTCGGAAAGGTTCTCGACGATGGTACCCATCGCCGAACGGCCCGGAGCCGTAATAGCGCTCGATCAGATCGTCGATTTCGGAGCGGAATCCGACCTTGACTTCGACCTGGCTTGCCCGGTCGCCAGCTCGACCGCCTGCGAGCGGATAGCGTCTCGGCCGGATCGGCGACGAGCAGGTCACGCTGCTGTCGTCTTCGGCGATCGGCACGATGTGATGCTGCTTGAGGAAGCGCACCGACATCTGCACGTTCGGCGGCGGCGCTTCCGGAAATTCCTTGGCCGTGAGCAGCGGCAGGCCCAGCACCTCGGACAGCGCATCGCCCATCTCGCGTTCGGACACGAGGCCCAGCCGCGTCAGCAGCGGCACGCAGATTGCCTTCGCCGTTTTCCTCGTGCAGGCGCCGCGCGCGCACGAGATCGGTCTCCTTCAGGCGGCCGCGCGCGACGAGATGCGCGCAGATGCGCTCGTCGAGCGACTCGGCTCGGCGGCTGCATGGATTCGGGCAATGGCTGAACGGCTGACATGACTGAACTCAATCCCCTGGCTGCTGCGCTTCGACCCCGAGGCCCCGATTAGGTTCCGGCGGCACCGGACCGCTCGACGCAAGCGCCGATCCGCCGAGCGCGTAAGCTCTTCGATGAATGGCCGGTTGAACAGGATCCACAACACCGCCGGCACCAGCGGCGGCAGAATCAGATAGCCGAACTGGTAGCAAAGCGCAATCAGCATCGAGCGGATATGCCCGCATGCTGCATCGCCGCGGCACCCTCGGCGCCGGCATCGATACCGACGGCTTTAGGCTCTCGCGACCACGCCGAACGCCTGCACGAGCCAGATCACCAGGCAGTCCGACGAGCATTTGCTTCGCACGCGCGCCATGCGCGTCAGCGGCGTCGCCATGACCAGGCCGGCGAACAGCGGCAGCGCAGTAGCCATAGATCATCGGATTGATCGACATACTCGAGAAAGCCGAACTTCGCCGGCATGCCGGGCGGCGCGGCATTGATCAGCACGCCGCTGTCGAACTGCATCAGATAGTCCGTGATGCGCGAGCACGCGGCCGCTGCACGTCGAGCACGTCGGCGCCCTGCGAGATCGCCGTGTAAATGGCCGGCCAGGCCTTGAGCAGCACGAGCTTCGCGATGTGGATCACCGGCCAGACGAACTGGCGCGGCAAACGCGAACCACAGGAAGAACGCGAACGGCAGCCACAGCAAAGCGGCGAGCATGAAACGCCTGAGCGGCGAAATCGTCATCGCTCTCAAGCCACCCATACGCGCGCATTGCGGAACATGCGCATCCATGGCGAATCCTCGCCCCATGCGCGCGGCGCCCACGACATCTGCACGCGTGCGGAACACGCGCTCGGGATGCGGCATCAGTACGGTGACGCGGCCATCGGCGGCGGTCAGGCCGGTGATGCCCTTCGGCGAACCGTTCGGGATTGAGCGGATAAGCTTCGGTCATGCGCCCGTGATTGTCGACGAAGCGCAGGCAGGCGATCGGCACGCGCTGCGATCGCCGCGCTGCGTCGAACACCGCGCGGCCCTCGCCGTGCGCCACGGCGATCGGAATGCGCGAACCGGCCATGCCGCGCAGAAACAGATCGACGGCGATTCGAGCACTTCGACCGTGGCCAGGCGCGCCTCGTACTGTTCGGAAGCATTGCGCTCGAAACTCGGCCAGTGATCCGCGCCGGGAATGATCTCCTTCAACGCCGCCATCATCTGGCAGCCGTTGCAGACGCCGAGCGCGAACTTTGCGGAATCCGCGAAGAACGCGGCGAACTGATCGCGCAGCGCGCGTTGAACAGGATCGATGTCGCCCAGCCGCGGCCTGCGCCGAGCACGTCGCCGTAGGAGAATCCGCCGCAGGCCGCGAGGCCGGTGAAATTCGTCGAGACGGTAGCGGCCGCTCTGCAGATCGGTCATGTGCACGTCGAACGCATCGAAGCCGGCACGCGTGAACGCGGCGGCCATTTCGACCTGGCCGTTGACGCCCTGGTCGCGCAGGATCGCGACCTTCGGCCGCACACCGGTCTTCGATGATACGGCTGCGGCGATATCCTCAGCCGGATCGAAACCGCAGCTTCGGCGTGATGCCCGGCGTCGTCGTCGTCGCAACGCCAGCGCGTATTCGGCCTTGCGCGCTCTCGCGGATTGTCGCGGCGCTCTGCATCGCGCTGGCTGGTTTCCGACCACGCCTCCATCAGATTCGCGCCACGGCCAGCGCGCGATCGATTCGCCGCCCAGCCACAGCTTCACGCGCTTGCGCGTGTGCGGAGCGCCGCAGAAGTGCGCGAGCTTGTCCAGTCCGTGCTGCGCCGAGCACGGCGAGAAACGCAGCGCGATCGCTGGCGCGGATCTGCACCACGGCGCCGAGTTCCTCGGAGAACAGCGCCGACAGCGTCGATTCGCCCCAGCCGTTCAGTTCCAGATCGAGGCCGCAGTGTCCGGCGAACGCCATCTCGATCAAGCGTCGACGATGGCGCCGCCGTCGGAGCGGTCGTGATAGGCGAGCAGCAGACCTTGCGCATTCGCCGCCTGGATCGCGGCGAAGAATCGTTTGAGCAGGTCGGCATCGTCGACATCGGCCGGCAGGCCGCCGGCGCGGTTGTAGACCTGCGCCAGCACCGAGCCGCCGAGACGGTTCTTGCCGGCGCCGAGATCGAGCAGCCACAGTTCGGTTTCGCCCGCATCGGTGCGCAACTGCGGCGTCAGCGCCTGGCGCACGTCGGTCGACGCGCGCGAAACCGCTGACGATCAGCGACACCGGCGACACCGTCTTGTGCTTGCGCCCGTCGTGCTGCCAGACCGCCTGCATCGACAGCGAATCCTTGCCGACCGGAATCGAAATGTTCAATTGCTGGACAAAGCTGCTGGCGACCGCCTGCACCGCGTCGAACAGCGCGACGTCCTCGCCGGGTACGCCGACCGCGGCCATCCAGTTCGCCGACAGCTTGATCTCGCCGATGTCCGCGATCGGCGCCGCGGCGAGATTGGTGATCGCCTCGCCGACCGCCATGCCGCGCCGACGCCGGCGCCGACAGCACGGCCACCGGCGTGCGCTCGCCCATCGCCATCGCTTCGCCGGCGTAGCCGTCGAAATCGGTCAAGGTCACCGCGCAATCGGCCACCGGCACCTGCCACGGTCCGACCATCGGATCGCGCGCGCAGAGGCCGCCGACGGTGCGGTCGCCGATCGTGACGAGAAACGATTTCGAACCGACCGCCGGCAGGCGCAGCACGCGCCGGATCGCCTCCTCGAGCACGATGCCGTCGAGATCGGGCACGATGTCCATGCGCGGGCTCTTGCGCTCGCTGTCGCGCTGCATTTTCGGCGTCTTGCCGAAGAGCACGTCCATCGGCAGATCGATCGGTTGCGCGCAATGCGAATCGGGTGCCGACGGCTGCGCGCTGTCGTCGACAACCAGCCGGCGTTCTGCGCTGACTTCGCCGACGATCGCGCACGGACAGCGCTCGCGCGCGCAGATCGCCTCGAAGCGCGCGACATCCGCGGGGCGCAGACCGAGCACGTAACGTTCCTGCGCCTCGTTGCACCAGATCTGCATCGGCGACAGGGCGGCTCGGCGGACGGAATCCTGCGCAACTCGATGCGTCCGCCGACAGCGGAATCGTGCAGAATTTCCGGGAATCGCGTTCGACAGCCCACCCGCGCCGACATCGTGGATGGTGACGATCGGATTGCCGTCGCCGAGCGCGCAGCAGCGGTCGATGACTTCCTGACAGCGCCGTTCCATCTCGGCGTTGTCGCGCTGCACGGAGGCGAAATCCAGTTCCTCGCTGCTGTCGCCGCCGGCGACCGACGAAGCCGCGCCGCCGCCGAGGCCGATCAGCATCGCCGGGCCGCCGAGCACGACCAATCGCGTCGCCGGGACGCAAACGTACCTTTTTCCACATGTGCAGAACGCATGTTGGCCAGACCGCCGGCGATCATGATCGGCTTGTCGTAGCCGCGGCGATACGTGGCGTCGCCGGTTTCCGCCTCGAACGTGCGGAAATAGCCGCCCAGGCAGGGACGGCCGAATTCGTTGTTGAACGCGGCGGCGCCGATCGGCGCGTCGCGCATGATCTCGAACGCTGTCGCCATGCGCGGCGGCAGCGGGCGCTCCTTTTCCCACGGCCGCGGCATGTCGGGCATGCGCAGATACGAGGTGGTGAAGCCGACGAGGCCGGCCTTCGGTTTGGCGCCGCGGCCGGTCGCGCCCTCGTCGCGGATCTCGCCGCCGGCGCCGGTCGACGCGCCCGGATACGGCGCGATCGCGGTCGGATGGTTGTGCGTTTCGACCTTGATCGCGTAGGGAATCGCCTCGTTGACCGGCGCAAATCGGCCGTCGATTCCGGCGAAGAAACGCGCGCCGTGGTTGCCTTCGATCACTGCCGCATTGTCCGCGTACGCGGACAGAGTGAACTGCGGCGCAGCGGCGTGCGTGTTCTTGATCATCGCGAACAGGGATTGCGCCTGCGGCTGGCCGTCGATGATCCAGCTCGCGTTGAACACCTTGTGCCGGCAGTGCTCGGAATTGGCCTGCGCGAACATCATCAGTTCGACATCGGTGGGATCGCGGCCCAACTCGGCGTAGCGCGCGATCGAGGTACTCGATTTCGTCGGGCGCGAGCGCAAGGCCGAGCCGGATGATTCGCCGCGCGCAGCGCACTGCGCAGGATCGTCGCCGAGCACGATGCGTTCGAGCGGTGCCGGCACGCCGGCGCGGAACAACGCATCGGCTTCGGCCAAGATCAGCGAGGACCGACTGCGTCATCGGATCGTGCAGCGCCTGCGCAAGTTTGCGCCAGTGACTCGACCCCGACGCGGGCGGCTTGTCGATGGTCAGCGCGACGCCGCGCTCGACGCGCTGCACGGCAAAGCCGCAACCGCGCAGGATATCGGTGGCCTTGGACGACCACGGCGAGATCGTGCCGAGACGCGGCACGACCCACAGGCTGGCATGCCTGGCAGCGCCCGGCGTCGCGCGCAACACACGGCAGAGCCCGTCGCGGTCGATCGCGGCATCGGCGCCATCCGGCGCGACGAAGTACACGAATCGAGCCGCAAGCAGGCCGCTGCCCGGCAATAATCGGCTGACTTCCTGGTGCAGGCGTTGCAGACGGAACGCCGACAGGGCCGCTTGCCCATCGAAAACCATCATGCGGGGAATCGGCCGATTCGAAACGGGGTGTTATTTTACCCCGATGCGCCGGCTCGCGGCGAAAAATCCTTCGCGCCGCGCCGACAGCGACGACTTCGCGTTTACTTTGCCGCGACCGGTGTCTTCGCGGCCGCTGCTGTCGATCCTGTCCAGTTCGGCAAGCAGCACTTTGGGATCCATCACGAAATTACCGCTTACCTGGGTGCCGTTATCGGCAAGTATGGTCGGCGTGGCGTTGATACCGAGCTTGAGCCCGAGCGCGGTGGTTTCCGCCACCGGGTTGTTGCAGGTCTTCTTGCCTGGATCCTGACCGTTCATCGCCGCGGTATACGCCGCGTTGCGATCCGCGGAGCACCACACAGCAACCGCTTTCTTGTCCGCGCCCGGATGGATGGATAGCGGAAACAACACATATTGCACGGCGATGCCGACCTGATTGTACGCGGCGATCTGTTTGTGGAACTGGCGGCAGTACGGACAGTCCACGTCGGTGAACACGGTCACTGTGTGCTTGGGGTGCGGCGGCGCAAATACCAGGCGCTTGTCGAGCGGGAGTTTCTTCAGGCCCGCAAAGCGAAACGCGGCCAGCGCACGGCTGGTCAGGCTGGCTTTTTCCGGAATGTTGAAGACTTCACCCTGCACCAGATATTTGCCGTCGTTGCTGATGTAGATCACCTGCCCCTTGATCACGACGGTGTAAAAGCCGGGCATCTCGGATTTCTCGACGATATCGGGCGTCGCCGACGGCACCACCGTGTGCAGCGCATCGCGAACCGCCTTGTCGACATCGTCGGCGTGCGCGGATACGGCGCCCAACGCAAGGGCGGCAACGGTGAGGATGAATTTGAACATGGCGGTTTCCGGTTTGAGATGCGGTTGGGCGCAAAGCGCTGGCTGAGACAGCGGACAGGTAAAACAGTTCGCCGCCCCCGCGCAGACCGGCCAAGTGCCCGGTTGCTGACATTGTCGCATGCATGCGGGCGGTGCGAATAGCCGCGCGCGCACCGTTCACGCTCTAGGATGGTGCCGCTGGTGCAGACGTTTGAGCGCTTCGCGCGCTACCAGGGTGTAGATCTGCGTGGTCGAAAGAGAACTGTGTCCGAGCAGCATCTGCAGCGCGCGCAGATCGGCGCCGTGATTGAGCAAATGCGTGGCGAAACAGTGGCGCAGCACATGCGGCGAGATGCGCCCGGCGTCGATACCGGCGGTACGCGCGTGCCGCTTGACCATGGTCCAGAACATCTGCCGCGTCATCGCCGCCTTGCGCCGGGTGACGAACACCGCCTCGACCACCTTGTCGTCGAGGAGCAGCGGGCGCGCATCGCGCGTAATAGCGTTCGAGCCAGTCCTGCGCTTCTTCGCCGAGCGGCACCAGACGCTCCTTGCTGCCTTTGCCGAGCACGCGCAACACGCCCTGGCGCAAATTGACCTGATCGGCGCGAAGTCCGACCAGCTCGCTCACGCGCAGACCCGGTCGCATACAACAGCTCGAACATCGCGCGGTCGCGCAGACCCAGAGTCGTTTCGACATCCGGCGCGCGGATCAGCGCCTCGACCTGCGCTTCGCTCAAGGCCTTGGGCAGGGTGCGCGGCAGCTTGGGCGTGTCGAGCAGCAAGGTCGGATCCACGGCGATCGTGCCGAGCTGCTGCTGCACGCGATAGAAATGACGCAGGGTGGACAGCAGGCGCGCATTGCTGCGCGCGCCATAGCCGCCGTCGTGGCGTTCGGCGAGATAGTCGTACAACTGCGCCTGCGTGCAGCGCGCAAGCGTGGTGTCGGCACGCGCGCACCAGCGCGCGAGGCCTTCGAGATCGCGCCGGTAGCTCGTCAGCGAATTTTCCGCCAGGCCGCTTTGCGACCATGCGCGTTCGAGAAAACGCTCGATCAGGGCGCGCTCGTCGGCGCGCACGGCATCGCGCGCATCGGGTATCCTGCCGGCGGCTTTCTTCATCGTCCTTCCCGAATGTCGCGCACAGCCTAAGCCAGTTTGGCGCGCGTCGTCACACCAGCATGCCACAGACATCCGACCTGTCCGCGCAGTTTTCCGCGCCGCTACAAAAGCCAAAGGAAACCGCCACGCCCGCCCACCTGGGTCTGCGCCTGAGCGCTGCGGTCTACGACCTGCTGCCGGTGCTCGCCCTGTGGTTCGTCGCAGTCGCGATCGCACTGCTGGCCACCGGCGGCGCCCTCGATGTGCGCCGCCTCGCCGACAAACTCCTGGTGCAGGGCTGCGTGCTCGCGTTGACCGCGCTGTATTTCATCGCCTCGTGGTTGCGCGGCGGCCAGACCGTCGGTATGCGCGCCTGGCGTCTGCGTGTGGTCAACGCGGACGGCGGGCCGGTCAACGCGCCGCGCGCGCTGCTGCGTTTCGCCGTCGCGCTGGTTTCGCTCGCGGCAGGCGGCCTTGGATTCCTCTGGTGCCTGATCGACAGCGAACGCCGCGCCTGGCACGACATCGCGGCCGGAACGCTGCTGGTGCGACTGGAAAAGCGGCACTGAGGCCCAACCGCGACGGCGCCGCCATGCTGCTAGGCGTTGCGGCGAAAGTATACAAATGCAACAGCGGCAAGCAGCAGCGACGGCAATGCGTTGACCACGGCCAGATTGAAATTGTATACCGCGCCCATGCTGACCACGGACCTCTGGAAGAAGTAATAGGTGATCGCCAGCGCCATGCCCATGAACAGACGTTTGCCCAGGCCGCCCGTGCGCAGCGAGCCGAACGCGAACGGCACCGCGCAGAACGCGAGTACGAGCACGTTGAGCGGATAGAAAATCCGCGCCCAGTAGGCGAGCTGGTAGCTCGTCGCATCCTGGCGGTTGCGCTGCATGTAGTCGATATTGCGCTGCAGGTCGTTCATCGACAGATATTCCGGATGAATCATCGACACCGACCAGCACGTTCGGATCGAGCCCGGATTTCCACTGCGTCTGCGCCATGACCGTGCTGTGCGCCGAACGGCCTGCGAATTCGGTGCGGCGCACGTCGTGCATGGCCCACTCGCCGTTGAGATGCGTCGCGGTTTTCGCCACCGACAGCGCGAGCAACTGCCCGGCCGGCGTGAACTCGAATACGCGCACGTCGAGCAGTTCGACGGTCGGCGCCGTTGCGGGTGCTGCGCGTGCGGCCGTGCTTGGCGTTGATCACCGCTTCGCCGTCGCGCGCCCACAGGCTGCCGCCGCGGCCGATGGTGACGTCGTTCGGTTTTTCGCCGAGAGCTGCAGCGCCTCGGCTTTCTGCTCGCCGCGCGGGCGCGATGGCTTCGCCCATCAGCATCGACGAGTATCGGTGATCACGGTCAGCGCGAACACGACCGAGACGCAGATGCGCAATTTCGACAAGCCCGCCGCGCGCAACGCGGTCAGCTCGCCGCTCGCGGCGAGCATGCCCATGCCCATCAGGCCGCCGATCAGGCCGCCGTAGACGAAGAACTGATAGCCGCGGCGCGGCACGGTCAGCAGGATGTAGCCCACCGCCTTGCTCAGCGGTGTATTCGCCGGTGCCGACGTCGTTGATCTCGTGCGACAAACTGATGCAGCGCATCGAAGCCGACGAGGAATCCCCAGGCCAGCAGCACCGAGCCGAGCACCGACAGCGCGACCAGCTTGTCGACTTTCTTGAAGTAGAAATTCGCCGGCCACAACCGGCTTAGCGCGCGCGCCGCGCTCATGCAACCCCCGCAGGCGCAGGCGTCGCCGCGCGCTTCGGTTTCGGCAATTGCTGGCCGCGCCACAACAGATACAGCGCAATCAGCAGTCGTAGGAATCTAGATCCACCAGAAGCCGACGCGCAAATCGTCAACTTGCCCTGGCTGATCCAGCGAGCGTCCGAACGACGAGGCAGCTGTAATAGATCGAACCACGCCAGCAATGCGATCAGCAGACGCGCATAGCGCGGCTCGCGCGGACTGGATTTCGCCAGCGGCAATGCCGAGCAGCACCAGCACCAGCACCGACAGCGGCGCGGCAAGCCGCCATTGCAGCTCCGCGCGCTGCACGGGATCGTTGCTGCGCCAGCAGCTCCAGGGTCGGCGCGCGCGTCTTGACCGAATCGGCGTCGTGTCCTCTCCGTTGTCGCTGCAGCTTGATGTCGTTGCGCTGGTAGCGCATCAGGCGATAGTTGTCCTCGCCGAGCATGCCTTCGACGCGAAATCCGTTGTTGAGGCCGAGATAGCGCTCGGAGCCGTCCACGTCGTGATACAGCTCGCCGTCGGCCGCGGTGATGATGTTGATGTGCACGGGGTTGCCGGCGGCGCCGGCACCCGCCTTGGCATGCGCGCCTTTGTCCGGCGCCGCCTTCGCGGACGCAGTCTTATCGGCTGCCGTCTTGTCCGCCGCATCGCTGCGCTCGCTGGCGATGAACATTTTCTTGAATTTGGTGCCGTCGTCGTTCATCGCCTCGACGTACATCACGCCGTCGTTGTTCGGCAGCTCGACGAAGCGGCCCGGCTCGAGGCCGGCGATGATCAGCGAGCGGCTGGCTTCCAGCAGCAGGTCTGCGACTGGCGTTCCGCCGCCGGCGCGAGCCAGAACGAGATCAGGCGCCATCACGATCATCAGCGGCACGCGCAACAGCATCAGCGGACGCAGCAAGCCGGTCACCGGCAGGCCCGAGGCGGCAAACACGGCCATTTCGCTTTCGCGATACAGGCGCCCGTAAGCGATCTGCACGCCGATGAACACGCGCCAGCGGCACCAGCACAGTCAGCGCTTCGACCGTGCGCAGGCCGATCAGGACAACAGCAATTCGGCCGCGAATGCTGGCCGTGCGCGATCTTGTTGAGCAGGTCGGCCACCGTTGCCGCCGACCGTGACCAGCAGCAGGATCGCGGTCGCCGCGATGAAACTCGACCAGCAGTTCGCGCGCGAGGTAGCGGTCGATGATGCGCAGCATGGGTAATCGCATGTTGCGGTAAACTAGGGAGCCGTGTGCGCTGTGGACGCATGCTGGTCGCGATTGCACAGTGCGATCGCGTTCAAATCGGCCTTAATTGTAGCCGAGTCGGGTCGTCGCCCCGTGCGCGCGGCCCGGCGGCCTCCTTTTTCAAGACGGATACGACGGTAACGCAATGACCCTCCAATTCAGTCTGACCCAGCAACCCCCGGAAGCCGGCAGCGCGCCCTGCATCGTCGTCGGCTTGTTCGACGAACGCACACTTGAGCGCCGCCGCCGCGCGCATCGACGACGACAAGCCGGCGGTGCGATCAAGCGCCTGATCGAGTCCGCCGATATCAGCGGCAAGCCCGGCGCGACGCAGTTGCTGTTCGCGCTGCCGAACGTCGGCGCAGCGCGCGTGCTCGTCGTCGGCCTCGGCGAAGCGAAGAAATTCGACGCCGCGCGCTTTGCACGCGCGAATGGCCGAGGCCGCACGCGCGCTGAAGGGACTGCCGATCGAGAGCGCGGTGTCGTATCTGACCGAGCTCGACGTACCCGGCAAGGACAACGCGTGGAAACTGCGCACCGCCGCACTCGCCACCGACGCGCAAGTATACAAATACACTGCGACGTTCAAGCCGCGCGACTCAGCAACCAGGCAGAAGACGCCGGAATTCGGCGCGCTCGCGTTCGCCGCCGCGGCTGACGCCGATACGGCCGCGCTGCGCGCAGGCATCGCGCGATCGCCGACGGCGTGCGCTTCGCGCGCGAGCTCGGCAACCTGCCGCCGAATATCTGCACGCCCGCACACATCGCCGACGCAGGCGCAAAAGCTCGCGCGCGACCACGCCGGCGTCACCTGCGAAGTTCTCGAGGAAGAGCGACATGCGCAAGCTCGGCATGGGCGCGCTGCTCGGCGTCGCCCAGGGCTCGGCGAACAAGCCGCGCCTGATCGTGCTGCAAGTGGAAGGGCGCGGGCGAAAACGACAAACCCTATGCGCTGGTCGGCAAGGGCATCACCTTCGACACGCGGCGGCATCTCGATCAAGCCCAGCGCGGGCATGGAGGAAATGAAATTCGACATGTGCGGCGCGGCCGGCGTGCTCGGCGCATTTCTCGCGGCGGTCGAAACTGCAACTCAAGCTCAACCTCGTCTGCGTCGTGCCGGCGGTGGAGAACATGCCCGGCAGCAATGCGCAGCGGCCGAGCGATGTGGTCACGACGATGTCCGGACAGACCGTCGAAGTGCTCAACACCGACGCCGAAGGCCGCCTGATCCTCTGCGACGCGCTGACCTATGTGCAGAAGTATAATCCGCAGGTCATCATCGATGCGGCCACGCTCACCGGCGCCTGCGTCGTCGCGCTCGGCAAGCATGCCAGCGGCCTGATGAGCAAGGACGACGCGCTCGCCAACGAACTCATCGCCGCCGGCGAAGCGACGCTCGACCGCGCCTGGCGCCTGCCGCTGTGGGACGACTACCAGAGCCAGCTCGACACCGGCTATGCCGACATCGCCAACATCGGCGGCAAGTATGCGCGGCGCGATCACCGCCGGCTGCTTCCTCTCGCGCTTCACCGAAGGCTTCCGCTGGGCGCATCTGGACATCGCCGGCACCGCCTGGGAAGAAGGCCGCAAGGGTTCGGCGACCGGACGTCCGGTGCCGCTGCTGGTGCAGTATTTGCTGGATCGAGCTGCGTGAATGCAGTACGTCATTCCGGCAGGGAATGCCGGAATCCAGAGGCCAAGGCACGGCAACGCCGCAATGGCATCCATGCACTCTGACGCTGCCGGCAATCCATGCCGGCATGACGAGCTACAGATGATGCCCCGCGCCGATTTCTATCTGATCGACAAGCCGCGTTTCCGCGACGATCCGCTGCTGCTGGTCTGCGAGCTGGCGAAGCAAGCGTTCGATGGCGGCCAGCCTGCGCTGATCCTGGCGCGCTCCGCCGAGCAGGCCGAGCAGCTCGACGAAAAGCTCTGGGAGTTCGATGCGGACGCCTTCATTCCGCACCAGATCGCCGGCGACGAAGACGATGCGATCACGCCGGTACTGATCGTGGCGCCGGAGACACAGACACCCGACCGCACGCTGGTGATCAATCTGCGCGACGAATGCGCGCCGGGCGTGTTCGAGCGCGTGCTCGAAGTGGTGGCCGCCGACGAAGTGCAACGCGCCGGTTCGCGTGCGCGCTGGAAGACGTATCAGCAGGCAGGATTCGAGTTGAAAAAGTTCGATATGTAGCCGGTCAGGAGTCTTGGATTTATCGGCAGTGTTTCAAACCGCGGAGCGGCGCACCCAGGCCTGCGCGAGGGCAGCGCCAAAGCGAACGTTATTGAGCGCGAGGGCGCGATTGGCGGCAATCGATGCGCCGCCGGTGGCGCGCGCGAGTTCGGCAAGCAGGAACGGGGTCAGCGCCTTGCCGCCAATACCCTGCCGGCTCGCGCATGCAACTGTTTCTTCGATCGCGCCGTCGATTTGCGCCGCAGGCAAGGCCGCGTCTTCGGGAATCGGATTGGCGACCAGCACGCCGCCCTGCCCGAGGCCCCAGCGCATCGCCAGCACGCGCGCGATTTCCTCCGGCGTATCGCAGCGATGCTCCAGGCGCAAGCCAGAATGCCGGGTATAGAAGGCCGGAAATTCATCGGTGCCGAAGCCGATCACGAGCACCCCGAGAGTTTCCAGCACTTCCAGCGTGCGCGGCAGATCCAGGATTGCCTTCGCGCCCGCCGATACGACGGCGATCGGCGTGCGCGCGAGCGTCGTCAGATCGCTGGACACATCCGACGCATCGCCGCGATGCACGCCGCCGATGCCGCCGGTCGCGAACACGCGGATGCCAGCCCGCGCGGCCAGCGTCGCCGTCGCCGAGACCGTCGTCGCCGCGCAGCGGCCGCGCGCGAGGATCACCGGCAGGTCCGCGGCATTGGCCTTGACGAAGTGTTGCGCGGCGCGCGCGAGCCGTTCGAGTTGCTCGGCGGTCAACCCGATCTGCGCCACGCCATCGAACACGGCGATCGTCGCAGGAATGGCTCCCGCCTCGCGCGCGGCGCTTTCGAGTGCGCGTCCGACCTCAAGATTGTCCGGCCATGGCAGTCCATGCGCGACGATGGTCGATTCCAGCGCAAGCACCGGCGCGTTCCGCGCAAGGGCTGCGCGCACTTCTTCGGCAAGATACAGGTCGATGGCCACGGGCCAAGTGTCCGCAACTGGGTCGAATAGGGCAAGGCACGCTTGGGTGAAAGGCGCGCGGCCGCTACAATTGGCCATCCCCTTGGTTGACAGGCCTGGCGCAGATTGCGCGGGCACCGGCAGGCTGACTTCATGGAAAAAAGTTTCGACCCCAAAGCCCTCGAATCGAAGTGGTACGCCAAGTGGGAAGCCGCTGGCGACTTCAAGCCGCACGGCGACGGCACGCCGTACTGCATCCTGCTGCCGCCTCCGAACGTGACCGGCACGCTGCATATGGGCCACGCGTTCCAGATGACGATCATGGATGCGCTGAGCCGCTACCACCGCATGCGCGGCTTTCGCACGCTGTGGCAGGGCGGCACCGACCATGCCGGCATCGCGACGCAGAAGATCGTCGAGAACCAGCTCGCCGCGCAGGGCAAGACGCGCCACGATCTGGGGCGCGACAAATTCATCGAGCGCGTGAGGGAATGGAAGGCCGAATCGGGTTCGACGATCACCAACCAGATGCGCCGCCTCGGCGCGTCGGTCGACTGGTCGCGTGAGCGCTTCACCATGGACGACGGCCTGTCGGCCGCGGTGCGCCGCGTGTTCGTGCGATGGTATAGAGATGGACTTTTATACCGCGGCCGGCGCCTGGTGAACTGGGACCCGGTGCTGATGACGGCGGTGTCCGATCTCGAGGTGAACAGCGAGGAGCGCGACGGCCATCTGTGGTCGATCCGCTACAACGTGATCGATCCGCAACCCGGCGAACCGGATCATGTGGTCGTCGCGACGACCCGGCCCGAGACGATGCTTGGCGATGTCGCTGTCGCCGTGCATCCGGAAGACGAGCGCTACACGGCACTCGTGAACAACGGTCGCAAGCTCATGCTGCCTTTGGCGCAGCGTGAAATTCCGATGATCGCCGATGACTATGTCGATCGCGAATTCGGCACTGGCGCGGTGAAGATCACACCCGCGCATGATTTCAACGACTACAAGGTTTGGGAACGACACAAGGAAGAGCTTGCTGAACAACCCAAAAGCGGGCTCATAACGATCTTCACTCTCGATGGAAAGTTGAAGAAATCTGACTTCGATGACTACATCTTCGACCCGGTCGATGGAGTCAGGCTCGCCAAAAATTACGTAATTCACCCTACTGTCGATCTAATTCCAGAAAAATACCGCGGCCTAGATCGCTTCGTCGCGCGCAAAGCCGTTGTCGCCGACCTCGAAGCGGCCGGCCTGCTCGTCGAGACGAAGAAGCACAAATCGCAGGTGCCGATCAGCCAGCGCAGCGATTCGGTGATCGAACCGATGCTGACCGATCAGTGGTTTCTTGATCTGACATCGGACACGCGCGTCGATGGCAAACCCGGACCCGGCGGCAAGAAGGCGATCATCGAACCCGCGTTCAATGTGGTGCGCAGCGGCGAAATAAAATTCGTACCCGAAAACTGGAGCACGACCTACACGCAGTGGCTCGATAATATCCAGGACTGGTGCGTGAGTCGCCAGCTCTGGTGGGGCCATCGCATTCCGGCCTGGTACGACGAGGCCGGCAATATCTTCGTCGGCGAGGACGAGGCCGACGCGATCGCCCATGCGCAATTCAAACCGGTCGGCGCGCTAAAGCAGGACGACGACGTGCTCGACACCTGGTTCTCGTCCGCGCTGTGGCCGTTCTCGACGCATGGGCTGGCCATCGGACAAGCCGACCATCGAGGACGGCAGAATCGTCGCGAACTGGCCGCAGGACCAGGCGTTCCTGCCGAGCGCCGTGCTGGTCACCGGCTTCGACATCATCTTCTTCTGGGTCGCGCGCATGGTCATGGCGACGCAGTATTTCACCGGCAGGGTGCCGTTTCGCGAGGTCTATATCAACGCGATCGTGCGCGACGCCGAAGGCCAGAAGATGTCGAAGTCGAAGGGCAACACGATCGACCCGCTCGATCTGATCGACGGCATCGAACTCGACGCGCTGGTGAAAAAATCCACTTCTGCGCTGTTGATCCCGCAGGTGCGCGAGAAAGTCGAAAAGCGCATCCGCAAGGATTATCCCGAGGGTATCGCCGCAGTCGGCACCGACGCGTTGCGCTTTACCTTCGCCGCGCTCGCGACCTACGGACGCACGATCAATTTCGATCTCAAGCGCGCGGAAGGATATCGCCACTTCTGCAACAAGCTGTGGAACGCGGCGCGGTTTGTGCTGATGAATTTTGATTCGCTTCCCCCGCCGGGGGAAGGTGGCGCGGCGGCGCCGGATGAGGGAGCAGTCCCACAATCTGCGGCTTTGGCGAAAAATACGAGGTCTCTCCCTCATCCGCCTTCGGCACCTTCTCCCGGCGGGAGAAGGGAAGCAAAAACCGAGGCCGAGAGATGGATTCTGTCGCGCCTGGGCGCGACGCTGGCCGAAGTAGAAACGCAGATTGCCTTGTATCGCTTCGATCTGGTCGCGCAAGCACTGTACGAGTTCGTCTGGAACGAATACTGCGACTGGTTTCTCGAACTTGCGAAGCCCGCGCTCGGCGGCGACGACAAGGCCGCCGCCGATTCGACGCGACACACGCTCCTGTACGTGCTCGAGGCGATTCTGCGCGCGCTGCATCCGATCACGCCTTTCATTACCGAGGAAATCTGGCAGTCTGTAGCGCCGCTGCTGGGCTTGAAGGAAACCAGCATAACGCGGCGCACCTGGCCGCACTCGGACGAACTTCCAGCAGACGAAGCGACGGCGAGCGCAGATATCGAATGGCTGCGCGCGGTGCTCACGCAAATCCGTCGCATCCGCAGCGAAATGAATATCGCGCCCGGCAAGACGATTCCGCTGCTGCTCGTCAACGGCACTGCCGCCGAGCGAGCGCGCGCGGAAAAATTCGCTGCGCAGATCGCCTTCCTTGCACGCAGCGAAACACCGCACTGGCTCGATGCGGGTGAGACGGAACCGGCAGCGGCCGCGGCGATCGTCGGCGAAATGAAGTTACTGATTCCACTCGCAGGCCTGATCGATCTCGGCGCGGAGAAGGCACGCCTCGAAAAAGAGATCAAGCGCATCGAAGGCGAAATCGCCAAGGCGAACGGCAAACTGTCGAATGCAAACTTCGTCGCCAATGCACCGCCGGCCGTGGTCGAACAGGAGAAGCAGCGCATCGCCGACTTCACCACGTCGTTGAATGGTTTGCGTGAACAGGCGAAGAAACTCGGCAACGCCTGATAGCCGACGCCGTCACTCCAGCGCAAGCGAAGCGGTGCAGGCAGCATGCCTGAGCGAAACATTCGCGCAGCGATTGGCCCGCGTGGCACGCGAAAGGAACGCGTGCCATCCGATTCGTTGTGCCGCTAATCAGGATTCGATGCGGCTAATCCGGCGGCAGCAGTTCCATGGCCATCACGATCGCGTCCTCGCGGCCATGCCGCGCCGGATAGTAGTTCGGACGCGTGGCGATTTCGTTGAAGCCCAGACGCTGGTAGAGCCCGACCGCGATCGCGTTCGACGGCCGTACTTCGAGAAAAATGCGCTGCACGCGATGCCAGCGCGCGACTTCGATCATGCGCCGCACCAGATGGCGACCATAGCCGCGGCCGTGATGCGCCGGCGCGATGCAGGCGTTGAGCAGATGCGCCTCGCCGGCGCCGACGGAGAGCACGCTGTAGCCGACGATTTCGTCGCCACGGCGCAGGACCCAGCATTCGTAGCCCGCGCGCAGGCAGTCGCGGAAAATGCCCAGCGTCCACGGGAATTCGTACGCGGCGGTTTCAAACGCGGCGACCTCATCGAGATCGTCTGCGTGCATCGCACGCAATTCCAGACGCGGCTCGCGGAGAATCGCAACCATGTCCAGTCAGCCCGCCCGTTTGGACAGCCGTCGCGCCAGCGGTTTGAGAGCCTGCCACAGCGCGCGCTTGTCCGCTGCGCTGCCGGGCAGTTGCGCCGGGTCCGCGGTTACCGCAATGGCGGATGAATTTTGCTGCATTGTGGACAATTGTACACCGAGCGAGCGGGCCATCTGCGCGCCAAGCACCAGGTACGCCGGCGCGCGCGGCGGTGCGCACAGCGCGCCGTGCGCATCGGCTTCCAGCCAGTCGATAGCTGCACTCGCCAGGCCCAGAGCATGCGGCAATTGTACGAACAGGCGCGCGAGGCGCGTATCGCGGCGCACGCCCTGCGCGCTGACAACGACAAGTCGTGGTGCAGCAGCGGCCGGCGCCTGAGAGCGCAACGCATAGACATCGACGCCCATCGCCATGAGTATGCGCAGGCGCTGCGCATCAACCATCGTGCACGCCGCCCTCGAGAGCGATCAAGTCGGCCTGGAATTTCGCGAATGCCGCATCGACCGCCACGCCGAACGCCTGCACGGTCGCGGCCATCGTATCGCCCGCAGCAGCCTCCTGGGCACTGTAGGTCTGCTCCAGCAGGGGCTCGCCGGTATCCTGTTCGACACGTATCTGGAATGCGACTACCGCCATCACGCCCTGAGCCTGCGGCACGCGCTCGTAACGCACCATCCGGCCCTGCACGCGCAGCGCCTGCACGCTCGCCGGCAGGCGGTCGGAAACCAGCGGCGCGATGTCACTGTCGCGCAACAGGCCGGTCAAGCGCTCCTGCAAGCCGCGCGAGGGCGGATCGCTCCACAGCTGATAGTGGTATGCGCGCAAAGCGCCGGCGTCGGGGCTGGTTGCGTAAATCAGCGCCTGCTCGGCGTACAAACCTTCGGCGCGAAACGTTTCGACTTCGATCGGCAGCAAGGATAGCGGTTTGGCCAAGTGCTTCAGCGGCGTGGCGGGCGGCAGGCGGAAATAGGTCACGTCGGGCACGCTCGGCGGCGAACAAGCACCGAGCAGGAGCATGCCCGCAGTCAAGGCAAGGCAACGCAGTCGCATCATTTGGGCTCTTCCTCAACCTTGTCGGCCTTGGGCGTGATCAGCAGGCGGTTGGGCCGCATGCGCACCTCGCGCGCGAACTCGTCGAAGTTGCGCGCGGCGACTTCCAGATGCTGGCTGATCGAATCGATACGGCCGGACAGCGCGGACATGATGCCGCGCAGGTCGTCGATCGAATCGCGCACGCCGGATCGGTTCTCGCGCACCACACTGTCGATCTGCGCGAGCGCATCCTTGAGCTGGTCCTGGGTCGCGCGCAGGTCGTGCGAAAGATCGCGGATATTGCCAAGGATTGCGCCGATCGCCGCACGATTCTGCGGCTTGAGCACATCGTTGACCGAGTCCGAGGCGGTGTTGAGGCGTTGCAGCAGGGCACGCGACTGCTCGATCAGCTCGGGCGTGTTCTTGTCGAGCACGGCGGCGATCGAATCGAGATGTTGCGAAAGGTTCTTTACCAGCGGCGCGATCTGGTTGCGCGTGAGGTCGCCCAACTGGATGGCCAGATCGTTCATCGAACTGAAAAGATCGGCGGTCTCCAAGCCAGCAAGCTCGCTGCCCGGGGCGGCGGCTTGCTTGCTCGCCCCTTCGCTGATGCCGATCGCGACGTCGGCGAGCAGCCCGGTCGCGGTCAGGCGCGCCACGCTGTCTTTGGGGATCGGCCAGTCGCGGCGCACGGCGAGTACGACCTTGTAGCGCGTGCTGTTGGCCGTACGCTCCGGATCGATCGCGTCGACCTGGCCGATACGGTAGCCCTCGTAAAATACCGGGGCTCCATAATGCAGGCCGGTGACGTTGTGGTAGTGCACGATGTAATCGCTGCTCGCGCCGCCGCGTCCGGTGATCGCGCTCAGCGCGGCGAGCAACAGCACGAAGGCCGCAGTCACGACCGCGCCGACCAGCACATAATTCACATTGTCGCGTTGCACGCGCGCTTCTCCTCAAACCGGTGCGGACGCAGCGACGCCCCATCAGCGGCCGCGCGCCATGCGCATGATACACGGGCATCGGCACGCTGCGGCGCAATCGCCACACCCGCGGACACCGATCAGAACGGCAGCTTGTGTTCCGGCGCGGCGAACCCGACCGCCACGCAACCAACGCCGACATTGACCATGCCGGTGATGCTCATCGGACTTGCGTACACCTCGACGCCGTGCTCCGCGCAGGTTTGCTTGAGCGCGGTATAGCCCCTCATGCCATCGAGCTCGGCGAGATCGCCGCCGTAGCTCACGCACAACGCCGGCGTCAGCAAGCCGGCTTGCACGCGCTCCTGCGCATAGGCGAACAGTTTGCTCGTGCCCTGATCGAATCCGCGCACCTTGCCGACCGGCCGCGTTTCGCCACGAAAGCCCTGCAACACCGGCTTGATGTCGAGCGCGCTGCCAAGCGTCGCACCGAGCCAGCCGACGCTGTGATCGCCCTTCTTCTGCGCACGTGCCCGCAGGTAGTACAGATCGCGCGGAATCATGTGCGCATAAGTGTGTTCGGCGATGAATTCCAGACGCTCGCGGATCGCGCCGATGGTGGCGTTTTCGCCGATCAGGCGCAGCGCCTCGAGCACACCGATGCCCTGCCCGGCGAACAGGTTGCGGCTGTCGACCAGACGCATCACGAACGGACCGGGAATGCCCGCGGCCCGGCGAATCGGCTGGTACTTGCTCAGGATCGCGAAACTGGCCTGGCGCGCATTGGCATGGATCGGGCTGCGCGAGGCGGTGATCGTGTGGCAGAACACGCAGTCGTAGTCGATCACCAGGCGGCTGAGAAACAGCTCGGTCACCTTGTCGACCGAAAACGGTTCGGTCTCCGCGGCATGGCTGCGCGTGCCGAGACCGTCGGCGAAAAAGCGTGCGACCCCGGCCGGATCGCGATCGTCGTCGAACCACTGGCCATCGATATTGATGCGGATCGGCATGATCACGATCCGGTTCTTCGCGTAAACCGAAGCCGGTAGATCGCAACACGAATCCACGACGATGCCGTAACGCACTAACTTCTCCCCAATACCTGCGCCGTTTTCAATGCAGCGGCGGCATGCAATCGGCAAAACGCGAAGCGCGTTTTGCAGACTTTGTCACAAGTTACGCTTCCCGCTAGCCCACACTCGCGCTTTCCTCGGTCAACCGGCGCAGATAGGCGTCGGCGTCGACCGGCGTTTCGCGCGGACGCCGGTTGAGCAGATCCTGGATGCGCTCATTGTCGGAGCGGCGCACCTTATCGACGCTGTCGGTCAGCAGGATCTCGCCCTGATCGAGCACGGTGATCGTGTCGGCGATCTTGAACGCGCTTTCCAGTTCGTGGGTGACGACGACGATGGTCATGCGCAAGGCGTCGCGCAGGCGCAGGATCAACTCGTCGAGTTCGGCCGAGACGACCGGATCGAGCCCGGCCGAAGGCTCGTCGAAGAACAGCAGCTTCGGATCCATCACGATCGCGCGCGCCAGCGCGGCGCGCTTGATCATGCCGCCCGACAACTGGCTCGGCATCAGGTCCTGGAAGCCGCCGAGATTGACCACTTCGAGCTTGAGCCGGCTCATGATGCGGATCGTGTTCTCGTCGAGCTCGGGTGTGCTCGCGCAGCGGCAGCGCGACGTTGTCGCCGACGCTCATCGAGGTGAGCAGCGCACCGCCCTGGAACGACACGCCGATCTGGCGGCGCACGGCGAGCATCTCGTTCGCTGGCTCGCGTTGCCGATATCCACGCCGAGCAGCCTGCACCGAGCCGCTGCGCGGTTTATGCAGACCAAGCAGATGCCGCAACAGCGTGCTCTTGCCCGAACCAGAACCGCCCATGATCACGCGGATCTCGCCCGCGTTCACGCTGAAGTCCACGCCATGCAGAATCCGTCGCCGGCCATACCAGGCTTCGAGCTTTTCGACTTCGATCAGCGTTTGACCGGTTTCGGGGTTCATCTGCAAAGGACCGGAACGAAAGGATTCACCAAGGACACAAAGTACACAAAGGAAATCGAGAGCGCAAAATTTTTGTTTGCGCGGCTTCTTGAACCTGCTTTTTCCTGGGCGTCCTTTGTGGTGAATCCTGTCCGCTCTAGCGATTGAGGAAAAAAGAAAAGATCATGTCGGCGACGATGATGTAGCAGATCGACAGCACCACCGCGCGCGTGGTCGCGCGGCCGACGCCTTCGGCGCCGCCGCTGACGGAAAACCCGGTGCTGATGCCGATCAGCGAAATCAGCACCGCGAACACGAACGACTTGGCGATGCCCTGGCCAGACATCGCCCGGCGTCAGCAGAGCCAGCGTCTGCGATATGTAGGCGGCGGGCGTGACATTGAGCGCGGGCGAGCTGTACAGCGCCGCGCCGCTGATCGACGACGGCATCGGCGAAGACGGTCAGCACCGGCAGCATGAGCAGCATCGCGATCAGCGCGGGCGCAGCGAGGTAGCGCACCGGGTCGATGCCGATCACTGCCAGCGCATCGACTTCCTGCGACACGCTCATCGAGCCGATGCGCGCGGCCAGCGCCGAGCCCGAGCGACCGGCGACAAGGATCGCCGTGATCAGTGCGCCGAATTCGCGCGTCACCGATTTGGCCACGGCGACGACGACCTGCGACTGCGCACCGAATTCGCTCAGCGCGGCGACGAACTGGATGCCGAGCATCACGCCGATGACCAGCGCGAGCAGGGCAACGATCGGCAAGCGCATCGACACCGATCTGGCGCATCTGCTCGAACACCATGCGCAGGCGCACCGGCTGTCCGATGGCGCCAGCCGGCGGCGACGAAGTAGCAGACTTTCCAGCAGCAGCATCGCGGCATGGCCGATACCGGCCAGCGACTGCACCGTGGCGCGACCCAGAGTTTCGAGCGGGCGTGTAAGGTCCATCAGCTTCAGTCTGCGCCCTTTCCCTGTTGCGCGGCGAGATCTCCCTCACTCATCCGGAACGCGCCGTCTCGAGGTCCGGGAAAATCGGAAATACACGATCCAGGCGCGCGAGTTGCAACACTGCCATCACCGCCTTGCTCACGGCGACGAGGCCGAACTGCTGGCCCTTGCCGCGCGCGTTCTGAAATCCTTCCACGAGGGCGGCAATACCGGACGAATCGATGTAGCTCACCTCGGACAGCTCGACGCCGACCTTGCCCGTGTTGCGCAGACCCGCAAGGATCGCCTGACGCACCTGCTGCGACCAGGACAGATCGACCTCGCCCTTCAAGCGCACCAGGATGTAGTCGCCCAGCGTTTCGCTGACACATTCGTTGTTCATGCCCCGCTTCCCCCTTTTGCCGCCAGTTTCTTGTGCATGATCAGAATATTGCCCTTGCCGCCCGGCAACGGTTGCACGCGCCAGGAGTCCATCAGTTTGTCGATGAACGCCACGCCCATCCCGCCGGCGCGGCACACGGACAAGTCGCGCGGCTTGATCCGCGCCGGATCGACCGCGGGCGCCTCGTCGCGCAGCTCGAAGCCAAGCATATCGCGGTCGCGGGTCAAACGCAGCGCAATGGTTCCCGGTTCGCAGGTCGCATACGCATGGCGCATGATGTTGGTGCAGGCCTCGTCAACGGCAAGCACGAGCCGGTCGCGCAGTTCCGGCGCGACATCCTCGCCGTCCAGCGCGTTGCGCAGCGCGGCGCGCACATGGCGCATTTCCTCGGCACGCGCCGGGAACTTGAGGTCCAGCAGCATGCGTGCAGTCGTACCACGCGGCTCCTGCAACAGCAACAAGGTGGTGTCGTCGACCAGGCGCAACTGCTTGAGTTCCGCAATCAGCGCACGCAGGCGCGGCTCCGGGCGCCATGCCGGCATGGCGTGCGATGATTTCGCGCAGGCCCGCGCCGCCGAGCGTATTGCGCTGCGCGTCGCGCACGTCGGTGGCGCCGTCGGAAAAGAAATACAGGGACTTGTCGCCAAGGTTGAGGCGCTGTTCGCTGTAAGTCGCATCGCCGAGGATGCCGAGCGGCGGCCCATCGGCGCTGATCTCGTCGAATTCCCTGCCATCGTGCAGCAGCGCCGGCGGAAATCCCGCGCTGGCGAATTCGACTTCGCGCGTGCGCCGGTTGTACTGGCCGACCACGGCGCAGACGAAGCGTCCATTTTGCATCGTCTTACACAATTCCACATTGACGCTGGTCAGCCAGGCGGCGGGCGTCGGCGCTTCCTTGCCGGCCCAGCGCAGCAGGCTCGCCACGCGCACCATGAGGAACGCGGCATCCAGCCCCTTGCCGGAAATATCGCCGACGAGGAACGCGATGCGGCCGTCGGGCAGATCGAAATAATCGTAGAAATCGCCGGAAATCTCGTACGCCGGAAGATTCACGCCGATCAGCGGGAACTTGCCGCGCCGGCGCCTGGGCAGCAGCGATTTCTGGACCGTGCGCGCCAGCTCGACCTCGCGCCGGATACGCTGCTGTTCGACGATCGTCCCCGCGAGCTGCGCATTGTGGATCGCCAGTGCGGTCGGCGCGGCGATCAGACGCAGGATCTCCGCATCGGCTGCGTCGAACAAGCCGCCGTCGCGCCGATTGATCACTTCGAGCGCGCCAATTGCCCCTTGCGCGGTGGCCAGCGGCACGCACAGGATCGAGCGCGTGATGAAACCGGTTTCCGCATCGACGCTCGCGTTGACGCGCTTGTCCTTGCGCGCGTCGAGCACGACCTGCGGCTTGTTTTCGGCAACCGTGCGGCCGACCACGCCCTGACCGACTTCGAGCTTGAGTCCGCCGATATCGACCGGGCCGACGCAGATCTTGCAGACGATGAGATTGCTGCCCGGCTCGAGCAGGAACATCGACGCCGCTTCCGCCTGCATGAAAGCGGCGATGCGATTGACTGCGAGCGTCAGCGTCTTCTTCAGGTCCAGCGACAGCGCAAGCGTCTGGCGAGAGATCCGCGAGAAACGTCAGCGCGCGCCGTTCGCTGGCGACGGCCATGGCGGAGGCAGGCCGGGCGTTCACGGCGCGGGCGGTCCGCTACCCCGCGGCGGATCCGCAGCGCGGCGCAGATCGTCGCCACGCACGTCGCGCCGGCCGCGCATCTGCCGCATTCCCCACAGCGTCAGCAGCGGGCCCGACAACACGTACAGCAGCGCAATGCATAACAGCACGCGCGCGGTGGCCACGGCCAGCAGCGCGAGTACCAGCATCGCCAGTGGAATCCAATAGAACGGTACCTTGTCCGATTTGGGTCCGGCCTTGAAACTGAAATAACGGACGCGGCTGACCATCAGCAGGCCGGCGATCGCGGTCAGAAACGGGGTGACGAATTGCACCATCGCGCCGTCCAGCCCCGCTTCGCTCGCCGCCCACAGAAACGACATCAGCAGACCGGCGGCGGCCGGACTCGCCAGCCCCTGGAAGTAGCGTTTGTCGGCCACGCCGACCTGGGTGTTGAAGCGCGCCAGACGCATCGCCGCACAGGCCGCATAGATGAACGCCGCGCTCCAGCCGACCTTGCCCCACAGCGGGCCGTACTCCTTGAGCGTCGACAGCGACCAGGTGTACATGCACCAGCGCCGGCGCCAAGCCGAAGCTGCACATGTCCGACAGACTGTCGTACTGCACGCCGAATGCGCTCTGCGTATTGGTCAGGCGCGCAATGCGGCCATCGAGCGCATCGAGTATGCCGGCGACGAACACCGCCATCGCCGCATCGACATAGTGCCCGGCGATCGCCGCGATTATCGGCGTAAAAGCCCGAAAACAGCGCCCCCGTGGTAAACAGGTTCGGCAGCAGATAAATGCCGCGGCGCGGTTTGTGGGCTGGCTCGGGAGCGTTTTCCATGCGGATCGGATCGCAGCGGAAGCAAGGGTCGAAGTGTACCGCAAGCGTGCACGGCGCTAGAATCGCCGCAGGGGACCGGGCGCAACACGCGACCGGATTGCAGTGCGCTTTCGTCTGAGGAGATGGGTAATGAATGCTGCGAAACTGCTCGTCGCCCTTTTTTTTCTCGCCGGTATTGCCCACGCCGGCGACCTGTACAAGTGGACCGACGACAAGGGCGTCGTCCACTATTCCGATATTCCGCCGCCGAGCACGATCAAGGCCCAGCGTGTGCATTTCAGCAGCGGCGTCACCACCGACAGCGCGGATACTGCGACGGTTGCGTCCAAACCGGTGAAAGACGCCAAGGCCGATGTCAAGCCGGAGCCTGCGAAGCCCCCCGTACCGCTGGAGCAGACGCCCGAGTATCGTGCGCGGGTATGCGATCAAGCCAAGGCGAATCTGGACCTGCTCGAAAGCAAATTCCAGGTAGCTGATTCGCAAGGCAGGCCGCTTGACGAGCAAGGGCGCGCGGCTTTCGAAGCGCAAAGCAGACTTGCGATTCAAACCAATTGCAGATAAGCGGCCACGCCCTGAACGGTTCGCCGTGGTGCACGTTTCGCATTTTGCGTAGCCCTCGTCGTCAACTCGGGCACGCCCTGCCGTGGGTACTCGTTGCGCTCGCCATTGCCGCTGCGGCTTGGTGGTTTCTCGCGCCGCAGACCCTGCCGCAGTCGCTGCGCGCCTATCGGCGACCGGCGAAAGCGGCGCCCGCGAAGACGATGGTAGAAGTATACAAATCACGCGACGACAAGGGCCGCATCCAGTTCACCAGCGCGCCGCCGAGCGATCGGCCCTTCCAGACGCTCAGCTACGACCCCAAGCTCAATGTCGTGCCGAGCGTGATTCCGCCGCCACCACCACCGCAGCATTGATTTCTGCCGCTCGCGGAAATCGGCAGCTGCCTTACGAACGAAAAATCAGGGCGCCGGCGTGCGCATGAAACGCGGCCGCGCTCGAATCGTTGCTAGAATCGTGGCTTCCCACAAAAAAACAAAGATCGATCCATGCGCCTGTCCAGATTCCATCTCGCCACCGTCAAGGAAGTACCCGCCGACGCGGAGATCGCCAGCCACCGGCTGATGCTGCGCGCGGGCATGCTGCGCAAGCTCGGCGCCGGCATCTATACATGGACGCCGCTGGGTCTGCGGGTGCTGAGCAAGGTGGAGAAGATCGTGCGCGAGGAAATGGATCGCGCCGGCGCGCTGGAACTGACGCATGCCGACGATCCAGCCGCGCGAGCTGTGGGACGAAACCGGGCGCTGGCAGAAATTCGGCGGCGCAGCTGCTCAAGATCAAGGATCGCAAGGAAGCCGACTATTGCTACGGCCCGACCGCCGAGGAAGTCGTCACCGATTTGGCGCGCGGCGAGCTGAAAAGCTACAAGCAGCTGCCGGTGAATTTCTATCAGATCCAGACCAAGTTCCGCGACGAGATCCGGCCGCGCTTCGGCGTGATGCGCGCGCGCGAATTCCTGATGAAGGACGCGTACTCGTTTCATCTCGACGAAGCCGACCTCGGCCGCGAATACGAGAACATGTATGCGGCCTACGCGCGCATCTTCACGCGTCTGGGTCTGTCCTTCCGCGCGGTCGCCGCCGATACCGGCGCGATCGGCGGCAGCCGCAGCCACGAGTTCCAGGTGCTGGCCGATTCGGGCGAGGACGCGATCGCGTTTTCCGACGGCTCGGACTACGCGGCCAATGTCGAGCTGGCCAGCGCGCTAGCGCCCGGGCGCGCGCGCGGCGCCGGCCGAGGCGATGCGCGAAGTCGCGACGCCGGGCAAGACCACCTGCGCCGATGTCGCCGCCCTGCTCGGCATCGGCATCGAGCGCACGGTGAAATCAGTCGTCGTGGTCGGCGAGCAAGGATTGGTGCTTGCGCTCGTGCGCGGCGATCACGAAGTCAACGAGGTCAAGCTGCAGAAGCTCGCGGGCCTCGCCGAATACCGCCTCGCGACCGAGCAGGAAATCGTCGACGCGCTCGGCTGCAAGCCAGGCTATCATCGGTCCAATCGGCTAAGCCCGCGCACACGGATCGGCCGTCTGGATCGCAAAATCCCAGTGTCACGGTCGTCGCCGACCGCACAGTCGCGGCGATGCACGATTTCGTTATCGGCGCGAACAAGCCCGATTTCCATCTCGCCGGCGTCAACTGGGGCCGCGACCTGCCCGAGCCCGATGTCGTCGCCGATATCCGCAAAGTCGTCGCGGGCGATGCCTCGCCGGATGGAAAAGGTACTTTGCAGATCGCGCGCGGGATCGAGGTCGGTCACGTGTTTGCGCTCGGCCAGAAATACTCGCGAGGCGATGGACGCCGACCGTGCTCGATGCCGACGGCAAGAATCGCCTGCATGCAGATGGGCTGCTACGGCATCGGCGTCATCGCGCATCGTCGCCGCGGCGATCGAGCAGAACCACGACGACGCCGGCATCATCTGGCCCGAGCCGATGGCGCCATGGCGCGTGGCGATCTGCATGATCAATCCGAAGAACGATGCCGAAGGTCGACCGCTGCGGCCGACGGCTTGTATCGCGAACTCGACGCGGCCGGCATCGAGACGGTGCTCGACGATCGCGGGCTGCGCCCGGGCGCGATGTTCGCCGATATCGAGCTGATCGGCATTCCGCATCGCGTCGTCGTGTCCGAACGCGGCCTGGCTGCGGGTACGTTCGAATACCGCGCGCGCCGCGACAGCGAAAGCCGGCAATTGAGCCGCGACGAGTTGCGCGCGCTGCTGCGCGGCTAAGGGTCTTTCTTCACCAGCGTGCGCAGGCGGCCGAACAGCGATTGACCGCTGCCGTGCTGGTTCTTGAGCGCGTCGAGGTCGGCCTTGCGCCGGCTGGCGATCTTGAATTCCCAGCGCTTCTTGACCCGGCCGCGCTCGACGGCCGAGCGCAATTGCGCGCGGTAGTCCTCAGGCAGCGCCTCGCGCAGCAGCGTGTTTTCCTCGCGCGTGAGATAGCGGCCGATATCGTCGAACAGATCATCGTTCAACTGTTCGACGGATACCGTTTTCTGCGCGGTGCCGAACGAGTCGAAATTGACGAAGCTCATTTTCACCGTCGTGCTGTCGGCATCCGCGTTGAACGTCGCGAGGACCGTGACGTTGCCGCGCGCACGGAATTTCGCCGCAACGATTTCACCGGTTGCGTCCTTCTTCGATTCGAGCATCTGGCCGGTGAGATGAAAACGCTGGAACGTTCCGGCGAGGGTCTTGATCTTGGCGCCCTCGACGTCGACCAACGGGCACTCGTCGTGCGCGACCGCGCAGTTCAGGCTGAGGCGGATCTCGCGCGAATCGGGCTGCTCGGTCTGCGTCAGGTCGTAGTCGTGATCGCTATGGGCAATGATGTCGCCGTAACCGGGCAGCGTGTACTTCCAGGCCTTGACCGGCTTCAATACCTTGAGACTGGCGACGAGTTTCTGCAGATATTCGCCGAGCGCGTTCATGCCCGGCGCGATCTGCGTCTTGAAAAATTCCTCGCGCGCGAGCTTGCGCTGCTGCGCGTCTTCGGCGCTGGCCTTGCGCTTTTGCGCTTCCTGTTCGAGATCTTCGAGCAGACTCACGATCGGTCTTCCTCATGGGGCCAGTCTGCGGACCCGGTGCGGGTTTGGGCGCTGCCGCTGGCTGGCGCATGCTGCATTGGGCGCTTACGTTAAACCTTGCGCGCGGCCACTACAAGCGCCATGGCACCGCGCAATGCCGACGCACGGCTCGACCTCTGCGATGCGAATCCCGCTGCCGATCGCCGGCGCATTACCTCATCAGTCGCCACCAGCCGGGCCCGCTATTTATTTTTGCCAGGCACAATGGCATTCTGAGCGCGCGCAACGCGCTAATATCGATATCCATCCAGAGGTAAGCAAATGGCAATTGATCTGAAAGGGCTGAATCACAGTCAGCTCAACGAATTGATTCATCGTGCCGAATCGCGTAAACACGATTTGGCGAAGGAAAGAATCGGCAAAGTGCGCGAGAAAATCGTCGCGCTGGCCAAAGCCGAGGGATTTACCGTCGAGGATTTGTTCAGCGGCCGCGGCGGGCGCAAAACACGCCGTCCGGCGAAACCGAAGTTTCGCAACCCGGCCGACCATGCGCAAACCTGGTCGGGTCGCGGCAAGCGGCCACGCTGGTTCAGCGCCGCGCTCGCTGCGGGCAAGAAGGAAAAGGATTTGCTGATCTGATTTTTGCCATTCAGCGATCGACAAATGCCGGCGTCCTGCCGGCATTTTTATCTACAGCGAACGCCGTGGCGCGACGATTAAATCGCCGAACAAAAGTCCGGCAACGAGACTGACCAGTATCGCCATCAGCGACAGTGCGGTATTGATGCCGAGAAACACATCGCCCCCGGCAATCGCCGATAGGGTCAAAAATCCCACGCTGCCGGGCACCAGCAGAATGATGCCGGGTTCGCGCACCAGCGCACCGGGCCGATTCGTCCTGCGCGCGTACAGGTTGCTCAATGCGCCCATCGTCAATCCTGCCAGAAATACGCCGAATCCCGGACTGAAAAACCTGCCGCCGAAATAGGTGATCAGATAGCCCAGCGCGGCGGCGCACATCACCAGCGGGAAATCGCGGCGCGCGGCGCGAAACAGCACTGCGAACGCGTAGCAGGCAAACACCAGCGCAATCCAGTCCGCCCATTGCGCCATCGGCGGCTGCGACGGTGCCGGCGGCAACAACTGCAGCACTTTGCACAGCTCGTTGGCGACGATCGTGCCGAACGCGAGCTTGATCAACGTTGCCACCGCGCCGGCCAGGCGCGCGACGCCGGAAACCAGATGCTGGGTCGACAGTTCGCGCACGGCCGTGGTCAGCTGCATCCCGGGCAGCAGAACGATCAGGCTTGCGAGCACCACGGACTTGAGCGTCAGCGGTGTTACGTACAGGCTGATGATGGTCGCCAGAAAAGTCGCAAGCAGGGCGCAGATCGCTTCGAGCGAATTGCGCAGACGCGGCCGGTTCGCGCTGATCGACGCGAGCATGCCGACGATCAGGCCGATGGCGCCGGCAGCGAGCAGATCGGCCCAGGCGCCGCGCAGCAAGGCCGCGAGCGCGGCCGAGACAATGCCATAACAAAGGATTTCAAGCGCGCGCCCGCGCCGGCCGATGCGGTCGCTGAGCGTGTGCAGCAGATGAAAGCCTTCCTCGATATTCAGGCGTCCGCCAATGACGTTGTCGGCGATCTCGTTGACTTCGACGAGGTGGCGCAGATCGGTATCGCCGGGCGACAGCCTGATCACCTGGGTGATCTCGGCGAGGCGGTCCTTGTCGTTGTCGCCGTCGGCGAACGAAATGATGATCGCGGTCGGACTCGACCATACCTGCGCGCAGAGGCCGAGGCGCGCACTGAGCAGATCGATCGCGCTTTCCAGGCGCGGCGCGGCGGTGCCGTACTGATGCAGGCGGCGCGCGGTTTCGACGACGAAGGCAATACGCGTATGCAGTTCCGCGGTGACGCCGGCCAACGGCGCGTGGCGGATTTCGGCATGTCGGATCGGACGGTGCGGAAATTTCCTGCATGGCCTGCGGGTCGCTGGACAAGGTGCGCGATTATCGCGCAAGCGCGGAACGTCTGTGCGGCCGGCTCAACCGGCGGGATAAATCCGGCGGAAAGTCAGGTTGATGCGCGCGCCGACCTTGCGCGCGGTTTTCGGCAGCGCATGACGATAGTTCTGCTGCGTGCTGCCGGCCATCACGAGCAGGCTGCCGGACGGCAAGTCGAGCGTCGAGGCGCAGACTTGGATCGTGCCGATGGCGCAGGCGAAACCGGCGCACCGCGCCGAAGCTCAACGACGCGATCAGCGGCTCGGCGCCGAGTTCGGGTTCGTCGTCGCTGTGCCAGCCCATCGAATCGCGCCCGTCGCGATACAGATTGCACAGCACGCTGTTGTAGCTTTTTCCACTTTGCGCAAAAAGCAAATCGCGCAGCTCACCCACGGCCGGCGTCCACGCGCGCGGCGTGAACAGCGTGCCGGAATAGGCATAGCGCGCTTGCGCATCGCCGATCCAGCACGACAGCCGCGGCGCCTCGACCTCGCGGCCGAACAGGCGCAGACGGTGGCGCTCCCAGGGAATTTCCGCGTGCAGACGTTCGAACCAGCGCTGCGCCCGCGCCGCGCCGCAGAACCGGATCAAGGACAGGTCCGCACCGGCCAGATCGAAGACCTGCCGGCGTGGCGCAGCGCTAACCACGGACCGACCGCCGTCAGATGCCGGCGGGATATGCCGGCGCGGCGTCGAGCGCCGCGGCGCAGACTTCGGCGAGTTCGAGCAGACGCAGATCCGAACCCGGCGGCCCGATGAACTGCAGCCCGGTCGGCAGACCGTCGAGGGTCGACCCCATCGGAATCGTCAGCGCCGGCAAACCGGCAAAATTGGCAAAGCAGGTGAAGTCGCCGGAATTGTCCGGTAATTGCGCGTCGAGCGGGAACGCGATCTGCGGCGTGGTCGGCGTGACCAGCACATCGATTTCGGCAAACAGCCGGCGCGCCTTGACCACGGCCGCGTCGAGCAGACGATCGGCCGCAGCATAGTCTGCCGCGGACTTGCCGCGCGCGTAATCGAGCAGCTGGTGCAAATCCGCGGAAACCGGGTGTTCGCTGTCGGCGAGCGCTTGCGCGTGGGTGACGAGCATTTCGGTCTCGATCATGAAGAACGCCGCGCGGCGCGCACGCGTAATCGAAAAATCCGCGAAATCGACGCGGCGGCGATTGCCCAACGGCTGCGCGAGCGACATCATCGCGCGCTCGAACGCGCGCGCGACGCCCGGCTCGGTGGCATACGCGGCGAGATCGCCGAGCACGCCGACCCTGAGCTTGCCCGGCTCCCAATCGGGCAGCGCGAGATCGACGCGGCGGCGGCGCGAGCGCGCATCGTCCGCGTCGTATCCGGCGAGCAGGTGCAGCAGGACACCGAGATCGTCGACGCTGCGCGCCATCAGGCCGATCGCATCGAGGCGGCGCGCTGCAGGCGTCATGCCGCGCGTGGAAATTTCGCCATGCGTGGGTTTCAACGCATACACGCCGCAATAGCTTGCCGGAATGCGGATCGAGCCCAGGCTATCGGTGCCGACCGCGGCCGCGCAAAGTCCCGCCGCGACCGCCGCCGCGCAGCCGCCCGAGGAGCCGCCGGCCTGATAGCCGTAGCGCAACGGGTTGTGCGCCGCACCGGTGTGCGGGTTGGCGCTCGATGCGATCATGCTCGCTTCGGGTACCTGGGTCTTGCCGAGAATCACCGCACCCGCGCCGCGCAACCGCTCGACCACCAACGCGTCGCGCGTCGCTGCCGGCCTGGGTCCCGGCAGACCGCAGCCGGTCGGCAAGCCGGCCACATCGAGATTGTCCTTGATCGCCACCGGCACACCGTCGAGGCGGCCGAACTTGCCCCGACTGCGGCGCGTATCCGCCGCCCGCGCATCGGCGAGAGCGGCCGGATTGATCTGCACGTACGCATTCAGGCGCGGATTCTCCGCGGCGATCGCGTCGAGGAACGTCTGCGTGAGTGCGGCCGCCGTCGTGCGTCCGCTCGCCAGCCAGTGCAAGGTCTGGCACAGACTTGCGCCGCGCAGATCGCGGGCGCCCAACGCGGGCACGGTTTCGCTCAATGCCATGTCTGAATTCATTGCAGCGGACATGCCGACTCCTCGATAGCGGGGGGCATTATCCCGCAAGCGAGGTTAAGGCCAAGTGCGGACGCACAATTGCTGCGCAGCGCGCAAACCCGCACACTCTGTTTTGATCGTCGTCAGCAAACAGGACCGCCGGCATGAGCGAAGCTGCCCCCCGCGATGTGATGGAATACGATGTCGTCACCGTCGGTGCAGGTCCGGCGGGACTGGCGTTCGCGATTCGCCTCAAACAATTGCAGCCCGATATCCGTGTCTGCGTGATCGAGAAGGCATCGACGATCGGCGCACAGATCCTGTCGGGCGCGGTGATCGAACCGCAGCCGTTGAACGAGCTGTTGCCCGAATGGGGCAAGACTCCGCCGCCGATCTGCGTACCGGTGACACACGACGAATTCTGGTGGCTGCGCGATCACGCGCACGCGACCAAATCGCCGGTTGCGCCGCCGCAGATGCACAACCACGGCAACTTCATCGTTTCGCTCGGCGCGCTGTGCGCGTGGCTCGCGCCGCAGGCCGAAGCGCTCGGCGTGGAAATCTATCCGGGCTTCGCCGCGGCCGAGCCGCTGTTCGCGGACAGCGGTGCGGTATGCGGCGTGCGCATCGGCGATATGGGCGTCGCCAAAGACGGTTCGCACAAGTTGAGTTACACGCAAGGCATCGACATCCGCGCGCCGATCACGGTGCTCGCCGAAGGCTGCCGCGGGCATCTGTCGAAACAGCTGATCGCGAAATTCGCACTGGATAAAGATTGCGATCCGCAAACCTACGCCATCGGCATCAAGGAACTGTGGCAATTGCCCGCCGGTCGCGTCGAAGCAGGCAAGGTGATGCACACGCTCGGCTGGCCGCTCGACAACGCGACCTATGGCGGCAGCTTTCTGTACCACCTCGACAAGGATCGCGTCGCGATCGGTTTCGTCACCGGTCTCGATTACGCCGACCCGCTGCTGTCGCCGTTCGAGGCGTTCCAGCAATTGAAACATCATCCGCTGATCAAGCCGCTGCTCGAAGGCGGCACGATCTTGTCCGCGGGCGCACGCGCGCTCGTCGAGGGCGGCTACCAATCGCTGCCGAACGTGGAAATGCCCGGCGCGATGCTGATCGGCGACGGCGCCGGCCTGCTCAACGTGCCGAAGATCAAGGGCACGCATCAGGCGATCCGCTCGGGCATGCTCGCCGCCGAACATATCGTCGCTGCGAACAAGACCGCAGGCTGGGATGCAAAACTGCGCGCTTCGGTCGTGGTCGGCGAACTCAGGAAAGTGCGCAATATCCGGCCCGGTTTCAACAAGGGCCTCTGGCTCGGCCTCGCCAACGCGGGTTGGGAAACGCTTACCGCCGGGTACTCGCCGTGGACCCTGAAAAATCACGCCGATTGGTCGTCGCTGAAAAAAGTGTCCGAGTACGAAGAGCCGAAACGCGATTACGTCGAGCGCACCCTCGCCCCGCGCGACCGCCTCGCCGAAGTATACTTTGCCGCAACCGAGCACGACGAAGACCAGCCCGTGCATCTGCACGTCGCCGATACCAATATCTGCGTAACGAGGTGCGCTGTGGAATACAACAACCCCTGCACACGATTCTGCCCGGCCGGCGTCTACGAAATGGTTGGTGAAGGCGCCGATAAACACCTGCAGATCAACGCCGCCAACTGCGTGCACTGCAAGACCTGCGACATCAAGGACCCCTACCAGATCATCAACTGGGTAACGCCGGAGGGTGGCTCGGGGCCGAACTATCAGAATTTGTGATTCGTCGCTGAATCGGCGAATCGCCTGAAGAGCAAGGCTTTCACTCGCCTGCGGCGAGCGAGTTACTTTTGGCATTGCCCAAAAGTAACCAAAAGGCTAGGCGCCTGACGCGGTGTTCTGTTCGCATCGTGCGAATCAGAATGCCCTGCGCTTCTCGGCTGCGGCGGGGTTCGCTCGACGTACGTCCCTGCACGTTCGCTCACGCGCGCGATCGTGCGCGCGCCCCTGCGGGCATTAACCGCCGCAGCCTGCGATGCTCGGCACCGCGAAAGGCGCCATTTCTTCTACTAACCCGTCCATCCATGGACTACGCTTCGAAAATCGTATGGTTATGTATTCCGCTGTAGTAAGGCTTTCGCTTCATCAATTGAGAGACACCCATTGCGCATGTGTATAACGGCGTGGCAATTCGGACACACCGGCCTCAGATCGCGGGCCGGGTCTACTTCATGTTCGGTGCGCTGCAAAGGGAGAGGCGACAAATGACGAACATGAAGAATCGCGAGCAAAGTCGCCATAGGCGTCTCCAAAGTTGACCCGCACTACGGCAATGAAACACCTGAGCGTCAATGCAACGTCGCCAGCCACGGGGTTTCTCTCATAGGCATCGACACGTACCGTTTGTACGGATCCTTCACGAAGGGAAGCGTCTTCGCTTACTTCCTTCGTAAGGAGAAAGCTACTCGATGCACGTCGAATCGGCGACAATAGCTTTCAAGTTTGAGCGACGTCGATATTTTCTTGTAAACGCGTTGCTCGGCCCGCGGGGAAGGCTACCGTAAACCGAACAAAATTCAACGACCTCAGAATTCGAAACATCACGTTGTGTTTCCGCTCGATCTGACGATGGCGAATTCCAGATGTGGTCACCACCGGGCGGAAGGGCTTCTTATCCCGCAACGTGGTCCATCGTCAGCCTTGCTGCTTCGGCGAAGGCAAGAAATTCAGACGCTGTGAATCGCATGGGCTGGCCTTTAGTCCCCTAGGCTGGGGTCTTACTGCGAATCCATGCATGAAATTACACTATTGAATCCAGGCGCGCAAGTACAGGGGTCAAGGATGGCGCGAGGTGGTCCATGGATGGACGGATTCGTGGAACAAAACGGCGCCTTTCGCGGTGCCGAGCATCGCAGGCTGCGCGTTATGCCCGAGCGCGGGCGCAAGTGCGCGCGCGTGCTGATGCACACGGATGTGCGAGTTCGCGCCGGCCCCGCCGCGCCGAGAAGCACAGGGCATTCTGATTCGCACGATGCGAATCAGAACACCGCGTCGGGCGCCTAGCCTTTTGGTTACTTTTGGGCACTGCGCCGCAGGAGCGGCGCGAACAGCGAAGCTGGCCGCGGAGCGGCGGAGGGCAGGACGCCCGGAGTCATGCCAAACGTAACTCGCTCGCCACAGGCGAGTGAAAGCTTTTGCTTTTGAGTCGAAAGCAAAATAAGACCTGGATTCCCGCTTTCGCGGGTATGACGAGGTGAGGCAAAAAGCTGAGTGCCGCGCGTCCCGGGTGACGAACGATAAGAATGCGCGAGCGGCGGCTACGCCAGATACACCTCATCCCCAACAATCCCAACCGCCAAAGTCTCCAGGCTCTCCCCGCGACAAGGCCCATCGACACACAGTCCGGACGCGATCGCAAACATCGCCCCGTGCGACGCGCAAATCAGATGCTCATCCTCGATCAGAAAGCGCCCCGGCGCCCAGTCCAGACGCTGGCCGGCGTGCGGACAGACGTTGCGATAGGCGAACACGCGTGCTGCCTGGCGCAGCAGAATGAGCGAGTCCGTGCAAGTGCTTGGTGTGCCGGCAGATTCCGCCGGAAGGTCGAGCGCGATGGCGCCGCCATCGGCTATATCTTCCAGCCGGCATAACGTTTTTCTAACGCTCATCAGAGTATTTAGATTCCTGCCAGCCGGTAGCATTTACGAGCTGTCCAATCCCCGCATTCTGCCATGGAGCATCGTCGCCATGTTTTACTGGCGCTGGTTCAATCGTCGTCACCATCCACTGTCGCGCGTGGTGTTTGGCGTGCTCGGTGCAGTGCTTCTGGTCGGCGTGCTCACACTCGGCTTTTTTGCCTTGATCGCGTTCGCTTTTGTCGGCGCAATTGTCGCGCTGACGCGTGCGCTGGTGCGTTCGCACGCGCAGGCAACGCAGCAGCCGGCGGCCGCGCGCGGCGCTCCGCGCGTGATCGAGGGTGAATACGTTGTGCTGCATAACGACACGGCGACGCTGAAGCACTGATTTGGCCCGAGCGGGTCGACTGATCCTCCCGCACCCCAACGCAACCGCAGTGGCTCCGGACGTGCGCCGGCAAGTGGCGCTGTCGTGCGTGCACCAGCGCGGCTAAGATGGGCGCCGATTCGCAACCCGCCCCGCGTCGAAAAAGTATACTTTCCCGCATGAACGATACCTTGATCGCCGACGCGCCCGCGCGCGCGCTGCTCACGCCACGCGTGCTCGTGCCGCTCGCCCTGTTCGGCATCTACGTGATCTGGGGCTCGACCTATTTCGCGATCCGCGTCGCGGTAGCGGGTTACCCGCCGTTTCTGATGGCAGCGGTGCGCTTTGCCATAGCCGGCGCGCTGATGCTCGGACTGCTGCGCTGGCGCGGCATCGCCCTGCCGACGCGCCGGCAATGGTTCAATTGTTTGGTCACCGGCACCCTGCTGCTCGGCTTCGGCAACGGCTTGGTCTGCTATGCGGAGCAGAGCGTTGCTTCGGGCATCGCCGCGGTCGCGGTCGCCAGCGTCGCACTGTTCATGGCGATCTTCGCCGGCCTTTACGGGCAATGGCCCAACCGCCTCGAATGGATCGGCCTGCTGGTCGGTTTCGCCGGCGTGGTCGTGCTGAATTTCGGCGGCGAGTTGCGCGGCTCGCCGATCGGCGCAGCGGCACTCGTGGTCGCGACGATGGCCTGGGCTTTCGGCTCGGTGTGGAGCAAGCATCAGGACATGCCGCAGCCGGCGATGAGCGCCGCGGCGCAGATGTTTTGCGGCAGCATTGCGCTCGGCGCTTTCTCCCTGATCGCCGGCGAACACGCCGCATTGTCGCCGGATCTGCACGCAACGCTGGCTGTCGCGTACTTGATCGTCGCCGGATCGCTGCTAGGTTTCAGCGCCTACATCTATCTGCTGCACCATACGCGGCCGGCACTCGCCACCAGCTATGCCTATGTCAATCCGCCAGTCGCCGTGCTCGTCGGTGTGCTGCTCGGCGGCGAGAGCGTGACCTCGCTCGATATCATCGGCACGGTGGTCATTTTGACCGGCGTGGCGGCGATCACGCTGGCGAAGACAAAAAAATAGTCCTTCCCCACCCGCATCGCCGAATCAATGCTGATGCTCGTGCAGTGGCTCCGGTACGTCTGCACGATCGAGCCCTCCCTCTTCCAGCCATTGTCGCGTGCAGGTCTTCGACTGCGCGATGAGCGACCTGCCCGAGGAGTAGTCGTAGGGCGAAATGTCCAGCGGACACAGACTCGGCACGATGCGCAGCGTGATGTCGCTGCGCGCAAAGCGCTCGGCGTCGTGCACGAGCTGGCGCGACACGAGCAGGCTCAGCGCGTGCATCGCGCGCGCGATCGCGCCCGATGGCAACCGGTTGAGCGCACAGGCAAAGCCCGTGGGCAGCACGATGATGCGCGTCGCGCCGAGCCTGATCGCGCTGGAGATCGGCGTGTTGTTGGCTACGCCGCCATCCACCAGTAAACGCGAGCCGATCCGCACCGGCGGAAATACGCCGGGAATCGCTGCGCTCGCGAGCACGGCATCGACAACCGAACCCGACGACAGCAGCACCTCGTGTCCACTCAACATGTCCGAGGCCACGATATGCACCGGCAACTTCGCCTGTTCCAATTGCTGGTATGGAAAATTTCGTTCCAACAGACGCCGCAGACCATCGGAATCGACCAGGTGACCACGCTGCCGCAGCACACCGAACATGCTGCGCAGACTGAATGGCAGAACGTCCCGGCGTTTGAGCGCGCACCAGATCCCTTCCAGCTTTTCGGCACCGGCGGGCGTCGGATCGCCGGCGAAGTAAGCGGCATTGATCGCACCCGCCGACGCACCCACGATGAAAGACGGTGCCTCGCCCCAGTCGAGCAGGGCCTGCAACATGCCCACTTCCACGGCGCCGAGGCTGCCGCCACCCGCCAGCACAAATGCGGTGCGCTGCGCGCCGCCATTGCCATTTGGATTTGTCTGAGTCATTCGGGTACCTGCCTGCAGAAAATCACGCCGATCCGATATCGTTCTATCGGACACTCGCTGCGGGAATTTCCTTACGCCAACTGCAAAACTCAGGCTACCACCACCGGAATCTTGCCGATGCGCGCCTGCCATTCGCGCGGGCCGGTCTGGTGCACCGAGGTGCCTTGCGAATCCACCGCGACGGTGACGGGCATGTCCTTCACTTCGAATTCGTAAATCGCCTCCATGCCCAGATCGGCAAAGCCGACGACGCGCGACGCGCGGATCGCCTTCGACACGAGGTACGCGGCGCCGCCGACCGCCATCAGATAGACCGATCTGTGCTTCTTGATCGCCTCGATCGCGGCGGTCCGCGCTCGGCCTTGCCGATCATGCCGAGCAGACCGGTCTGGGTCAGCACCTGTTCGGTGAACTTGTCCATGCGCGTCGCGGTGGTCGGGCCCGCAGGGCCGACGACTTCGTCGCGCACCGGATCGACCGGGCCGACGTAATAGATGAACCGGCCGCGGAAATCCACGGGCAATTTCTCGCCGCGATTGAGCATCTCGACCATGCGCTTGTGCGCCGCGTCGCGGCCGGTCAAGAGTTTGCCGTTGAGCAGCAGCACTTCGCCGGGCCTGAACGTGGCGACTTCTTCGCGCGTGACCGTGTCGAGGTTCACCGTGCGCGCACCGGCCGGGTTGTAGGTGAGCTTGGGCCAGTCGTCGAGCGACGGCGGATCGAGCGCGACCGGGCCGGAGCCGTCGAGCGTGAAATGCGCGTGGCGCGTCGCCGCGCAATTCGGAATCATCGCGACCGGCAGGTTCGCTGCGTGCGTCGGATAGTCGCGCACCTTGATATCGAGCACCGTCGTGAGCCCGCCAAGGCCCTGCGCGCCGATACCGAGCGCGTTGACCTTTTCGTACAACTCCAGGCGCAATTCCTCGGCACGCGTTTTCGCTCCGCGCGCTTGCAAGTCGGTAATGTCGATCGGTTCCATCAGCGCTTCCTTGGCCAGCAGCATCGCCTTCTCGGCCGTGCCGCCGATGCCGATGCCGAGCATGCCGGGCGGACACCAGCCCGCGCCCATGCGTCGGCACGGTCTTGAGCACCCAGTCGACGATCGAGTCGGATGGATTGAGCATCGCGAACTTCGATTTCGCCTCCGAGCCGCCGCCCTTGGCCGCGACGATCACGTCGACCGTGTTGCCGGGCACGATGCGCAAGTTGATCACGGCCGGCGTATTGTCTTTCGTGTTCGTGCGCTTGCCGGCGGGGTCGGCGAGGATCGAGGCGCGCAGCTTGTTGTCCGGGTCGTTGTAGGCGCGGCGCACGCCCTCGTTGACCATGTCTTCGAGGCTCAACGTCGCGTCCCAGCGCACGTGCATGCCGACCTTGAGGAATACCGTGACGATGCCGGTGTCCTGGCAGATCGGCCGATGCCCTTCGGCGCACATGCGCGAATTGATCAGGATCTGCGCGATCGCGTCCTTGGCCGCGAGCGATTCCTCGCGCTCGTAGGCTTTCGCTAGGTTGCGGATGTAATCGACCGGATGGTAGTAACTGATGTACTGCAGCGCATCGGCGATGCTCTGGATAAAGTGTTCCTGTTGAATCGGGGCTTGCGTGATCGCGGCCGATCGATCCGGCGTGGATGGAACGTCAGCCGCTGCGACTGCCATGGAACTGCTCATGCTGGCATCACTGTTCAAGGGGCGAACATTTTCGCATTGCGCACGGCATGGCGCACCGGTTTGTGCTCGTCATTGCGAAGCGGAAATGCTGCAACCTGGAGTCGGCACGGCAAGCGCCATGCATACCGCTGCCGGAACTTTCGTACAATGCTCCGGCTGCAACACAATGCCACCGTCGACAGGATATGCGCAGACCACCGCCGACGGAGTTGCCGTGTGACAACGGCTGCGGTCTGTGTCTTGAAGGAGTCGGCCTTGTCGCTCGATTTTCTCTCAGGTCCGCTGCGCGAAACCGCGCATCGCGGCGACGACGACCTGCTCAGCGCCGGCTTGGGTCTGAGCGGCCTGCGCGCCGGTCCGTCGCTATTCGCCGATGCGGCGGCGCCGACGCCGGCCGAGTTGCGCCGGCGCGCCATTCAGTCCGCATGGAAAGGCATCGCCGATCTCGGTCCGCTCGGACGTTACGGCGAACTCTATGGCAACACGGCCGATGTACCGGGGCGCGAATATCAGGCGTTTGCGCGCATCCCTGGGGCATCCTCGCCGCATCGCGTGCTGGCGCAGATTCCCGATAATTTCGACGCGCGGACGCGCTGCCTGATCGTCACCGCAGCGTCGGGAACGCGCGGCATCTACGGCAGCATCGCCGTAGCCGGCGCCTGGGGCCTGAGTCACGGTTGCGCCGTGGTGCATACGGACAAGGCCGGCGGGCCCGGTTATTTCGACACATCCAGCGCAACCGGCGTTGCGCTCGACGGCGCGCGCGCGCATGCGGGCGAGACCGAGCTGGAATTCCTGCCGGAAGATTTCTCCGCGGATGCAGGTATCGCGATCAAGCATGCGCACTCCACCGACAACCCGGAAGCCGATTGGGGCCGGCATGTATTGCAGGCGGCGCAATTCGGATTGGCCATGCTCGATCGCGCGTTTGCCGAGCAGGCGCCGTTCACGCCGCAGAACACACGCCTCATCGCCGTCGGCCTGTCCAATGGCGGCGGCGCGGTCCTGCAAGCGGCCGGCCTGGACAAGGCAGGCTGGCTTGCCGGCGTGGTCGCGATCGAGCCCAACGTCTATGCGCCGGACGGCGCCGGCGCGCGCCAACTCTACGATTACGCCAGCGAAGCTGCGCTGCTGATGCCCTGCGCCCTCGTCGACGCGCGCTTCGACAACACCGCGCTGGCGCGTCTGCCCGGCAACAATATCGCGGCGTGGGCCACGCGCGGCCCGACCCTGCATGCGGCCGGCATCCTTCGGACCGGCGACGCAAGCCGGCAAGCCGACGAGGCGTTGCAGCGCCTGCATGCCGGCGGTTGGACCGATGCAGCACTCAGCGCCGCCGCCTGCGTCACCGCGTTCGGCATGTGGCGTGCGCTGGGCGTCACCTATGCCTCGACTTATACGCGCAGCGCGGTCGGCCAGATGCCCGGCGGTTTCCGCTTCGAAGCGCTCGACGCCGCAGGCAAGCCGCGCGCGCCCACGCCCGCCGAGCGCGCGGCCTGGTGGAGCGACGCAACCGGTATCGCGCCGGGCAACGGCGTCTTCATCACCGAACCGCCGAACGATCACGCCGGCGAGTCGATCTGGCCCGGCATCAGCGGCCTGCGCGCGTTGTGGACCGGCAACGGCGATGCTGCACAACTCCTGCACGAATCGGTCAGCGCAACGCAGGTGCGCCTGCCGCGTGAGGACCTGCCGATCTTCATCGTGCACGGCGCCGCGGACGGTCTGGTTCCCGCGGCGTTCTCATCCGATGCTTATGTCGCCTGGCTGCGTGCGCACGCGCGCGACGCGACTTACTGGTGCCTGCCGCATATCCAGCACTTCGACGCGTTCCTCGGCTGGCCGGGCTTCGGCGATCGCTACGTGCCCATGCTGCCGTATGCCTATGCCGCGCTCGATCGCATGTTCGCCAAAGTGACGGCTGGCGTGCCGATCGATCCGGATCTTGTACCGGCGCCGACACCGCGCGGCGCAGGCGCGCTCGATTTTGTGCATATCGATTTGCCGCCGTCGAGACGCGCCGACTGAGCGAAACAATCCTGCCGCCCGCATTTGTATACTATTGCGGGCGAAAGAACGTCTGCCTGACCTTTACAGCTCGCGCAGGGCGGCCGTCACCGGCAGGCGCGCAGCGCGCAGCGCGGGAAACGCACCGCCGACGAAGCCGATCGCGAGCGCCCATTTCAAGCCGGTTCCCAACAACGCTGGCGAGACCTTGAACGCGAACACGATCTGACTGAAATTCGAGCCGAGCGTCGACACCGTGTAGTTGTTGAAGATCAACCATGCGATCAGTCCGCCGAGCACGCCGCCGGCGAGCGCGAGCAGCATCGTTTCGAGCAGGACCGAGACGACCACGGGCAGGCCGCGAAAACCGATCGCGCGCAGCGTGGCGATCTCGCGTGCGCGTGTGGCGACGGCCGCATACATCGTGTTCAACGCGCCGAACACCGCGCCGATCGCCATGATCGCGCCGACCACGATGCCGATGACGGTAATCACCCGGGTCAGGCCTTCCGATTGCGCGGTGTAGTAGTCGCTGGTGGTTTTCACATCGACCTGCAGGCGCGGATCGCTGACGATGCGCGGCCTTGAGTTGATCCAGTGCGGCGGGCGATGTCAGGCGCACGGTGACCGATTGATAGCCCTGACGCCGATACGCCGCCGAGATCGTCTCGACATCGCCCCACAATTCCGAATCGTGCGAATCGTTCGACTCGAACGTGCCGACGATATCCCATTGCTGGTTGTTGAGGTTCAACTTGCGGCCAGGCTGCAGGCCGGCGAATTGCGTGAGCGCGCCCTTGCCGACGATGAGTTCGCGCAGGCCCGCCTTGAACTTGCGGCCATCGACAATCTTCACATTCGGACGCAACGCGAATGCCTCTTCGCCGACGCCGCGGATCTCCACATTGGCATCGGTGCCGCTGGATTTTTTCGGCACGTTGGCGACGACCACGAGTTCGGCCGAAACGATCGGTTTGCCTTTCGCGTCCTTGGCGATGCCGGGCATTTGCGCGATCAGTGTGGCCTGATCGCGGCCCACGCCCGAGGACAGCTCGGCGGTCGCGCCGCCGCGCAGCACGATCGCGGTCATGTCGTCGCCGGTCTGCGACAAGGTCTGCTTGAAACCCTGGCCCATCGCCAGCAGCGCGACCAGTACGCCGACGACACCGGCGATGCCGACCACGATCACCGAGGACGAGCCCAGGCGCTGCGGAATCGTCGCGATACCGACCTTGGCCACCGACCAGGCCTGCTGGCCCGCGCGCGTGACGGCCATCCACAGCGCCAGAACCACGGCCAGTGCGAGCAGCACGACCAGGGGTAGTCTGGCCAGGATAAAGACGCAGATCGCAATCACGATCAGCGTAGCGAAATTGATCAGAAAATTTTTCATGTGTTCGTTCACCTTTGTCCATTTCTGCTGCCCGGTTCAGGCCGATGCCTGACCGCAAATGGCGTCGAGCGGCTATCTGCCGGCCAGCGCATCGACGATGCGCAGGCGCATGCCGCGCATCGCCGGCAACCAGCCGACCACGATACCGATGCCGATCATCAGGGCAAAACCCAGCCAGAACGTGCTCCAGCCCAGCGGCGGCAGGTTGATGCGGCCGCCGCCCGCGGCGTTGATCGCCGGCATCAGGACCCAGATCAGGCCGAGGCCGAGCATGCCGCCGAGCACGATCAACAAAACCGATTCGGCGAGAACCAGACCGAGCACGCTGCGATTGGAAAAGCCGATCGTCTTCAACACGGCCAGTTCCGGGATGCGCTCGCGTACAGCCTGCGCCATCGTGTTGCCGGTAAGCAGGATCAGGGTGAAGAACACCGCGGCCATGATCGCGCCGACAATCAGGCCGATATCGCCCAATTGCTTGGCGAAGCTCAGCTGAAACGCCTGCTCGGTCTCGGTCTTGGTCTCGTGATCGGAATTGGCCGAGAGCGCATCGATCGCCGCGGCAATCTTGTCCGATTCGGCCGGATCGTTCACGCGCACGATGTACCAGCCGATCGTGCCGGTGCCGAACTGGCGGCCCTCGTCGAAATAATCCCAGCGGAAGAACATCTGGTTTTCCAGACCGCGCAGCTTGGCCTCGCTCGCGTGGAACAGACCGACCACATCGAACGTCCAGGTGTTCGAATTGGTGTCCTTGCTGGTGAAAATCGCGCCGGTGATCGGAATCTTGTCGCCGACCTTGATGCCCAGCGCCTTGGCCGCCTGCGCGCCGATGATTGCGCCGGTGCGTGTCTCGGCGAAAGCCTTGCGCGCTTCGGGCGAGATCACGATGTTGTCCGAGTAGGTATCGAAATAGTTCGGATCGACCGCGATCTGGAACATCAGCGCCTGATTCTTCGGGTCCTGATAATAGCCGCCGAACCAGTTCGCGTAGCTCACCGACTTGACCCCGGGCAGCGCTTGAATGCGCGGCAGCAGACTTTGCGGCAAGGCGACGATCAGCGAGACGCGCGAACTCACGATCAGGCGACTCACGCCTGCCGCATTGCTGCCCGCGTTGAACGCCGTGCGCACCGAGTCGAGCATACCGAACAACAGGAACGCCGCCAGCACCGACAGCAGGGTGAAGATCGTGCGCGTCTTGCGCCGGAACAGCGCGGCCCAGATGAGATGCAGATATTTCATGGCTGCGCTCCGTCAGGCGTGTTGCGACTGTTCGACAAGGGTGCCCTTGTCCAGGTGCAGGATCTGGCGCGCGTGTTCGGCGGCTTTCGGATCATGGGTGACCATGATGATGGTCTTGCCGTGTTCGCGATTGAGCATCTGCAGCAAGCCCAGCACCTCCTCCGCGGACTGGCGGTCGAGGTCGCCGGTCGGCTCATCGCAAACCAGCAGGGTCGGGTCGGACACGATCGCGCGCGCAATCGCGACGCGCTGCTGCTGGCCGCCGGACAGTTCGGTCGGCTTGTGCGTGGCGCGATCGGACAGGCCGACCAGTTGCAGCGCGACGTCCGCGTTCTTTTTACGTTGTGCCGCGCCGAGTCTGGTCAGCAGCAGCGGCAGTTCGACGTTTTTCCGCGCCGACAGCATCGGCAGCAGGTTGTAGAACTGGAACACGAAGCCGACATGCGACGCGCGCCATTTGGCCAGCGCGCCCTGACCGAGCTTGTCGATGCGCGAGCCGGCGACGCTGATGCTGCCGTCGGTGGGCGAATCCAGACCGCCGATCAGATTGAGCAGCGTGGTCTTGCCCGATCCGGACGGCCCCATCAGCGCGAGGAAATCGCCTTGCGCGATATCCAGTTCGATATGGTGCAGCACCTCGACCTTCTGCTTGCCGCGTTCGTATACTTTGCTCACATTGCGAATTTCTACCAAATTGCTCATCGCGCTGTCCTCTTTGAATTGCGTTCGTCTTATTTCTTCCCGCCCACGGTCACGCGCGCGCCGTCGGCGAGTTCCGCCGGCGGCTGCCTGACCACACGCGTGCCCGCGGCGATGCCCTCGACCAGACGCAGATCGCCGAAGGTCTGCCCCGGCGTGACCGGCCTGGCGCGCGCACGCTCGCCGTCGATCGCATAGACGACCTTGCCTGCCGTCGCGCGTGACGATGCTCGACGCCGGCACGAGCACGCCCTTCAGCGGAGCCGCCGTCTGCGTTCTGCGCCTCTTCGAGAAACGACACGCGCGCGCCCATGTCGGGCAGGATGCGCGCATCCTTCGTCTCCAGACCGATGCGCACCTTGACCGTGGCCTTGCTGCGATCCGCGGTCGGAATGATCGCGATCACATGCGCCGGAATCTGCCAGTCCGGATAGGCGTCGAGCACCGCGCTGCGCCTGCTGTCCGGGCTGCACGCGGTTGATATACGCCTCGTTGACATCGACTTCGATTTCGAGCGAATCCATGTCGACGATCGTGCCGACGCCGGTACGCGTGAATCCGCCGCCGGCCGAAAACGGCGACACGATTTCGCCGACCTGCGCGGCCTTGGCGATGATCACGCCCGCGAACGGCGCGCGCACCGTGCAATAGTCGAGCTGCACCTGCGCGCTGCGCACATTGGCCTGCGCGACCTCGACCTGCCTGCGCTGCGCGGTTACCTGCGCGGCCTGGGTTTCGACTTGCGTGCGCGCCAACTCCACCGATTGCACCGAAACGAGCTTGCGCGCGACCAGATCCTGCGCTCGCGTCAGATCGCGCCGGTTCTGCGCAAGCTGCGCCTGGTACTGCGCGAGCAATGCCTGCGCCGCCTGTGCGCCGGCCTGCGCCTGCGCCAGCTGCGCCTGTTGCGCCGTGCTATCCAGGTGCGCCAGCACCTGGCCCTCCTGCACATGATCGCCTTCCTCGATCATCACGTCGGTCAAGGTGCCGGTAATCTGCGCCGACACGGTGGCCTCGCGGCGCGCGGTCACATAGCCGGTTGCCTGCAGCACCGCCGTGTCGCCGCCGTTTGCGCTCGGCGCGCTGGCGGTCGCCGCTTCGACCTCGAAGGGTTTCGCGCCGGGCAGAAAATACCAGGCCGCCGCGCCAAGCAGGACGATCAGCAAGGCCAGCGCGCCGGCGATCAGGGGCCAGCGCGCGCCGGCACCGTGATCTTCGCGCTGCGTCTTGTCGATACGCAGCTCATTGAGTAAATCCGATTTATTCACAGCCTTTTGGGATCCCACCCGCGAACGAGATGCGAATTCTGCCATAGACTGCCTGTTCGAATTCGGCCGCGACAGGGCCAATGCTCACGACAGCGGGATGACAGATGTCAGTTGCAAAATCGACCACTGCGCCATTGACCCCAGGATATTCCGGCAAGCCGCTGTGGCAGAAACTGCGCGAACTCGCGTCGCGGTTCGGTCTCGTCGATGCAAGGCGTGCGTGGTGGCGCGAGTGTGTTCGGTGTTACTCAGAAGTCAGCAAGTAGCACGACCCGAATGGCTGTTTCCCCTCTCCCCTTGTGGGAGAGGGTGACGCGCAGCGCCGGGAGAGGGGAAGGCGCCGCAGGCGCCTGCTGCGCAGGCGTCACCCTCTCCCCAACCCCTCCCCCATCAAGGGGGAGAGGCTCATTCCCACGTCGGCAAACCGCACAGCATCGATCCGCCTGTTCTCTTACTTTCTGACCAGCCTGTAAAATTCGCCTGGCGTCGATCCGCGCCTTGCTCACACATCCGGCGCAATCCTTACTCAAGCGGAAATCACAATGAAATATCCATTTACTCCCGCACCATCTCCATCGGCTGCCATCGCCGGCAGCGACGAGCGCTTTCCGGTGCATCGCATCTATTGCATCGGCCGCAACTACGCCGATCATGCCAGGGAAATGGGCATGCCGGTGGAGCGCGGCACGCCGCTGTTCTTCTGCAAACCCGCCGATGCGCTCGTCGAAGACGATGCGACGATTCCCTACCCTTCCGCGACCAACGATCTGCATCACGAAGTCGAGATGGTCGTCGCGCTGCATTCGGGCGGCACGAATATCGCCGAGGACAATGCGCTGACGCATGTGTTCGGCTACGGCGTCGGCATCGATTTGACACGCCGCGACCTGCAAGCCGCGGCCAAGGCCAAGGGCAATCCGTGGGACACCGCCAAGGCGTTCGATCGCTCGGCGCCGCTGTCGGCGCTGCGCCGCGCCAGCGAGATCGGTCATCCCGCGCACGCGCAGTTGTCACTAAATGTAAACGGAGCGCTGCGCCAGCAGGTCGATATCGCGCTGATGATGTTCGGCGTGTCGCAGATCATCCACGAGCTGTCGAAATTGTTCGAGCTCAAGGCCGGCGATCTGATCTTTACCGGCACCCCCGCTGGCGTCGCGGCGCTCAAGCCCGGTGATGCCTGGCACGCCAGACTCGAGGGCATCGCGGAACTGCGCGGACGCATCGGCTAGACCCGCTTCCGTTCCGCGCCGCATGGTGTAAATTACGCGCACAGGGCGCGGTGCGCAGAAGCCACCTTTCGAGAGGAGACAATGCATGAGCCTGGCAAGCGATTTCAAAGCCTTTGTAATGCGCGGCAGCGTCGTCGATCTGGCCGTCGGTGTGGTGATCGGCGCGGCGTTCGGCAAGATCGTCACCTCGCTGGTCGACAACATCATCATGCCGCCGATCGGGCTGCTGATCGGCGGCGTCGATTTCTCCGCCTGGAAATGGATACTCAAGGCCGCCGGCGCCGACGGCAAGGGCGAAGTCGCGATCCAGGTCGGCATCTTCCTCAACACGATCATCCAGTTCCTGATCATCGCCGCGGCGATCTTCATCGTGATCCAGCTGTTGAACAAGATGATCAAGAAGGAAGCAGCAGCTCCCGCGCCGCCGCCGGAGCCGACGACCTCGGAAAAACTGCTCACCGAAATCCGCGACTCGCTGAAGAAGTAGCCGCAGCGCGGAGCCCTTGAAAAATACGGGGCGCGGTCCGCGAGGGCCGCGCCTTTTTCGTTCGCTGAACCGGTCTTTCGGAGTCGCCGTGAAACTGCTATCGAGCCTGCTCGCCCTGTCCTTGTATTTGCGCACCGCTGCTTGCCGCCGAGACCACGCATATTCCCGATACCGCGGTACGCACCGCGGAACAGTTGCGCGAGCGCGCACTCGGCGACGATACCGCTTACGAGTTCGTCACTGCGCTGACCACCGAAATCGGCCCGCGTCTGGCCAGTGGCGACAACGATGCGAGGGCGCGCGCGTGGGCGATCGCCAGATTCAAGGCGCTCGGTTTCGACAAGGTCTACACCGAGCCCGTGACCTACCCGAAATGGGTGCGCCGGCACGAGTCGGGTGAGATCGTGTCGCCCTACCCGCAGCACCTGGTGCTGATCGCGCTCGGCTATTCCTTCGCCACGCCCGCCGGCGGGCTGACCGCCGAGGTGGTCAGGTTCGCCGACCTCGCCGCGCTCAAGGCCGCCGATCCGGCGACGGTAAAAGGTAAAATTGTATACATCGGCTTTCGCATGCAGCGCAAGCGCGACGGTCACGACTACGAAACGGCGTCCGCGATCCGCATTGACGGCCCGCCCGCCGCCGCAGGCAAGGGCGCCGCGGCATACCTGCTGCGCTCGGCCGGCACCGACGCGCACGAGCGCATCGCGCACACCGGCGTCACCGGCTTCGAGACGGCGGCGGCGCATGGCATTCCCGCCGCGGCACTGTCCAATCCCGACGCCGATCAGCTCGAACGCGAACTCGCCTACCACAAACCCGTCATGGTCAAGCTCGATCTCGATGTCGGCTTCGACGGCGAGTACACCGGCGCCAACGTGATCGGCGAGCTCACCGGCAGCAAGTATCCCGAGCAGATCGTGGATATCGGCGGACATCTGGATTCCTGGGATCCGGGCACCGGCGCGATCGACGACGGCGCAGGCGTCGCCATCGCGGCGGCCGCCGCACATCTGATCGCGCAGTTGCCGCAGCGTCCGGATCGCACGATCCGCGTGATCGCCTTCGCCAACGAGGAATCCTGCATCTGCGGCGGCCAAGGTGTATGCCGAAAGCAACGGCGCGCAAGTCGCCCAGCATCAGCTCGGCAGCGAATCGGATTTCGGCGCCGGCTCCGATCTGGCGCATGAGCGCGAGCGTGAAACCGCAGGCGCGCGACGCGATCGCGCAGATCGCCGCCGTGCTCAAGCCGCTCGGCGTGGACTACGACCCGATACGCGAAGGCGACGGCGGCCCCGATCTTTCGCAGATGCACCGCAAAGGCATGGCCGCGTTGACGCTGCTGCAGGACGGCACGCACTACTTCGACTGGCACCACACCGCCAACGACACGCTCGACAAGATCGACCCGAAGCAACTCGCGCAGAACGTTGCCGTCTACGCCGCCTATGCCTACATGGCCGCACAGGCCGACGGCGATTTCGGTTCCGCGCCGGGTGCGTTCGCCAAGGACAAGGGCGAGGAGTAGATTCGCGCACGAAAAAGTGTTCGCGAAGCTGAACCTGCGATCCACGGGCGCACATCGCGTCGCGCGCGCAACTTGCAGTGTCTGACGCGCAACTTGCGCCGAACTTCGTTCATCAAGCGTGGTTCGCGCGACGGTAACTCAGTGGCTGTTACACCCGCATTTTCATGCCTGTAATTCATACGCCCTCGCTCCCGGGATGTTGCGCGGAATAATGCAACGCTAGTGACTCCTGGGGCTGTCAGGCAAACCTGTGTTTTTGTGCAGGAAAACCGCTTGACGTCAACGCGCCGGAGTCTGAACATACCGTGCAACACCCCGTTTTTGGGGTCTATTTGTAGTTAGCCGTTGGTTTGGAGGCACTCTCCAGTTGGAGAACATATTTCACAGCTTTCGGGAAGCAGCCGACTTTGCAGCATCAATGGCGAAGTCACACGATGCGTCCTTCAAACTTGCGCGCCACCTAGATGGCTGGTCTGTTTCGCAGGCCACTGATGATTTCCCTTTACCTGCAACAAAAGGGCCGGAAGGTTGGGAACCTACTCAGAATTGGGAGCCATATAGTATTCCTAGCAAGGTCGTCGGGCCGGTTATCTCGACAGGAGCAGACCTGGAATAGAGTCGAAAAATAATCACCAAGTCGCCGCACAGGCGATATGTTTTTTTGCCGTCAGTTCGGCGGCGTCGGTGGTGCAGGCGGTCAATTGTCTCGCTCAAGCAAGTCCATGCCAATCTTATGAGTCTCTCAGCCTGGCTAACTATTCGGTCAAGTGGACCGCTGCGGTGAGGCTGCGGTATCTTCATGCGACTCGTGGCAGCGGCCACTTACCTCAAGCGTTAGCCACCACTTGGAGAACAATTTGTTTCCGAAGCTAGTTCTCTTTTTGGTTATTGCTTTGGTGCAAATGCCGGTTTTCGCACAAACGTACAGTTCTAGCGCATAAAAACTTCCAAGGAATACCGCCGCCACCGCTCAGTTCCAGGAGAACAACTTCGCCCTCACGCTGATCGAGAAATCGTTTGTGAACTGTCGTCGACCACAATTACGGTGTTTTTCTCCGAGATCAACATAAATAGCTATTGACGAGGCCGAGGTGGCTGACCATTATGCAGCCATTACACAGTTGCGCAACCCATTGTTTGCGCGAAGCAAGGAAAGATCGTAAGGGGTGCGCTCTCCTACGAACAAGAGCCCTACCAACTTGACGTCGATGCTATTGCCTTACTTGTAAAACAAAAGTCTACTCTGAGGGTACAAGCGGGTATTGGGCATCATTCAAGGATCGTCATCTCAATGTAGACCATGTTTCTCTTGGTAGCGGCCCCATGCAGGCAAGGCACATTGCCGCTATAGTTTTTGTCGAGTCACAAATCGACGATGTTGCGGTTCACACCTCAGCGGCGGAGTGAGGTGCTGGCTAACTAGTCGTTCAACGCGACCGTGATGTGTCGTTGTGATTATCCCGCGCTCTCTGCGGCGAGTTCTCAAGCGTTATGCCCGATACATGGCCGAACACAGGATTTACATAATCGGCGGCGAAGACGATGAATCTGGAGTCGTTACTTCAGCCGATGAACGGAGAGGTTTGCGGTCTCTCGTTTGCGTTTAGAGGACGCGCATTTGAAGCAACTGCTTCAGATTTCTTTGAAGCGTTCTGTCAAATTAGGCTTCGCCTAGAAGGTGAGTCGCTTATCCCGTTCTGCTACGGCGCAAGCCTCAATGTATATCCCTCTGGAATGTCTCGGCAAATGTCCAATGGCATGGCGGCCTACCGTCTCGCTCTTGGCGCTGTCGCTTCGAAGGAGTGCCTTGTCCAGATCTTCGAGGCGGGTGGGGACGTAATTCCCGCGTCTGTAGCTAACCAGCAAGCGTTTTTCAAAGAATGGGCCGCATCAATTGGGGCATAACTATTCGGTCAAGTGGACCGCTGCGATGGGCCGCGCGTAATCTGACACGCATCTGTGGCAGCGGCCACTTACCTCAAGCGTTAGCCGTGATCAGAAACGCTGCACTAATTTTGTCGGTCCTAAGCTGCAATGTATTTGCCACTGGTGCATTGCCTACATACGTTTCGCCCAAGCATCGGGCCACGCTTCAACATTGGCTCGAAACGCATTCCGAATTTCGACTCGCTCTTGACGCAGATTGTGACTGCAACGGCGACCTCGAAAAAATCAGAAAAGGTCAAGGCAGCCTTTGGAAGGCTCAGCCAAATTATCACCCGTTCTATGCCGCCGGAGATTTCAACTCGGATGGGAAAGAAGATTTTGCGGTGGTGCTGCTGAAAGGTGCGGAGCGGTATGTAGCCGTGTTCAACGGCGGCGCGCTACAGCCCGCGTACGTAAGTTCCAAAAACGCAGCGCCGCTATTTTTCGGTCCACCTCGTCCCAAGCCCTATCGTCTCATTACGGGCAACTTCTGGTCCGAGGGCACAATCTTTGAGCCAAGTGGTCATAGCTATGTTCTCCAGTAAGGCAATCACGGCTAACTATTCGGTCAAGCGGACTGCCGATGTCGGTCTGCGCTAAGATCGTAACGTCCGCGGCGGCAGCCGCTTACCTCAAGCGTTAGCCTCTACCAAATCTATGTCAATCCCCTTCATCCCGAAGTCGAAGAACTCGCCGGCTGTACTGAGTCGGCCGCGATCCTTCTCGCTCCCACAATGAGCATCACTGGGGCTCGTGGCTGGCAAGGACGTGGCTCTGTTACGAGCACATGATTTTCGGGGCGTTGAGCACTTCCTGAGTGCGTTTGGCGGCATGGGAAGTATCAACGATTTGATCATTTCTCCAATCAATGGCCATCAGGTTGACTCCAACCAAGTAGACCGAACCAATGAAGAGCTCAGGTCCATGCTCAGCAAGGCATACAACCTTGCTGGCAAGCTGCAAAAAGAAGAGCTTGCTTCTCGGCATGGCGGCTAACCAGTCATCCAAGCGGACGGCTCCGCCGCCGCTTAATTCCAGCGTTAGGCCCTTCAACAATCATCAAGGAGATCATCATGCTCGTAGAGACAAGTGGCACTGCCACTTTTAGAGTTGAGGCAACAGGCGAGGTTGTATCCGTAGCTGCATCTGACTTGGATTGGGATTGCCAAGGAGACGGCGAGAGGGGCATGGGTCCAGAGCTTGTACACACCGCTAATTTTGATATTTCGGGCCTCACCGTAACCTGGAGTATTTGGGAGTATCCGGTGGGTGTAGAGAATCACAGCGACACTGATACGCCCAACGGCCTCACTCTTCTGACTGATATTGGCTACGGCCTTGTGCACGAGCCAGAGTAACGGGCCTAACAATTCAATCAAGCCGAACTGGCTTCGCCAGTCGGCTTATTTCAGGCGTTAGGCCCTTTAACGATGCAACTGGACGCAAACGATATTGAATTCTTGGTTGCGTTGAACGCCCATGAAGAATCATTCCTGCACGACGTTTATGGGGAGATCGCCAGGCGCTTGCCTGGTGTGTCACAGGATCAAGTCATTTTCGCCATATCCAATGCGCTCACTAATTTGATGAGTGAGGGGGTTGTTCAACTTGGACAGTGCGCGCTTGGTAGCAACAACTGGGCGCCCTGTGAATCAGCGCAAAGTGTTGCGCTACAGGAACTATCTATTTGGAAACCACCGTTCAACTCCTTGCAGTCAATGTATTGGTGCATCCATCTTACAGGTCAAGACATACCTAACCGTGGCCTAAGCGCAGTAACGCCAAGGAGAGCAGAAGAACTTATGTTCGGCTAAGGGCCTAACCATGCGCTCAAGCAGACGGCTGAGTGTCGGTTGCGCTAAGATCAAGCGTATCGCAGCAGCCGCTGCTTAGCTTAAGCGTTAGGCATGATGCAAAAGCCGTCGAAAACACAAACGCTTTTCATCGTCTTGAGCGGCATCGCTGCAACATACGTTTGGGTCTGGCTTTTCACGGCCTGGGCGATCTTCGATACGCCGGTACTCAAGCTCGGAGCAGGTTCAGAAGCTGGGTTTTTCTTAGCATCCCTCGCGTCATTGTCACTTTTTTCGTTCCTTGTTGCTGCATCGTTTACGGCGGGTCTGTATTCGTTCAATCGTAACTGCTTCAACGCCGCGGCAATCATTTTCGGCGTCACATTCCTTTTGTACCTTGCGGCATCGGCGCTCCTGAGTGGCGCTACAATTTCGCAACTATTCTCCGAGCCGCTCTCGTGCTTTATAGTTTTTTTTGCAGTTTGCGCCTTCGCTGCCGGGCGTGTCAGTCATGCCTAACAATTCGCTCAAGCGGACCGCCGGGGTCGCCATTGCGGTAAGATCGCAACGTTCGCGGCCGGCGGCCGCTTAGCTCAAGCGTTAGGCTGCATAAATTTCTTGGTCTGTGCCGGCTCGTTGTCGGCATCTCGGCTTAGCTCCGCACCTGCGCTTGGTCTTTCGTTCGCTTCTTGGCCGACCTGCGGGTTTCGTTCGTTTGCGCTTGCTCGGTCTGCGCAGTTCGCGCGCGCATCGGTGCTCACGCGCTTTCACCCGCACGCGGGTGCGCGAGGTGTTCCAACGTGCCGTTCGTCGTTCGCGGTTTCGTCTTTTCCGCGCAGGCCACTACCGCTTGCCTTCGTTGCAGCGTTTTCTTTTCGGCGCTATTGTCCTTCAATGTGTCGTCACAGCTTGCTGCACCCTAACTATTCCGTAAGAGACTTCCCGTCAACCCCGGCAAATTGATGCTGTCGATGCGGCGCTAGCCGTATCGTTGCTTTTGTTGCGTTGTACACATTTACCTTTCTGCTTCAAGCCAACGGCAACGGGTGCCAGACTGCATTTCCGTAATCGGCCTTGTGGGGCGGCGTTTTGCCCGGACCGCTGTATAAACCGCACCTGCGCGCCTCTCTCGTTCACTGGTTATGCCCGCGCCCGGAGATCAGCCGGAGCGCGTGGTGGCATCCGTATAGTTAGTCAGGCTCTGCGCAGGTCGGTCTGACCTGTTGGTTACCGTTGTAGCTCTGGCGTAAAGGTGAAACGGTTGTTGCGTCAATCGTCTTTCGTAAATGGGTCTATGCCCGGGTCATGCGGCTGCCCGCGTGGTCTTGTTTCGTTGCGTCATCGGATGCCTGATCCACGCGTGCGCATCGTAGGCCTCACCCCGCGCGAGCATGGCCCACAGCTGCCGCGCATGTTTGTTGGCCACGGCTACCAGTACACGGCCAAAGGACATGCGCGTGGCCAGTTGCTGAATCCAGATCTGTTCGGGCGTGGCTTTGTCCAACGTCACCCGGCGCGCCTGGTTCACGCTGCTGCGCGCGCCCTGGATGAGCAGGGTGCGTAAATAGCTGTCGCCGCTACGGCTGATGCGCCCGAGTTTTTCATGACCACCGCTGGAGGTCTGCTTGGGCACCAGGCCCAGCCATGCCGACATCTGCCGGCCGTGCTTGAAATCCCGTGCGTCGTTGACCGTGGCCACGGTGGCATCGGCCGTGAGAGAACCCACACCCACCAGTTCCTGCAGGCGTACGCAGCGTTCGTCGCTATGGGCGTGCGCCGTGATGCGTCGGTCACACTCGCGCAGCTGTTCCTGCACCCGTTTGCAATGATCACTCACGTTGCCAATCAGTTCGATGAACTCCGCCGGCAGATCCCCACGCTCCGCCAGATCGGCCAACGCACGGCGCAATGCCGCAGGGGATTGCGCAATGACGATGCCGAACTCGGCCAGCAGACCGCGCAGGCGATTCATGACCGCCAGGCGTTCGGTCTTGTAGCCTTCGCGCACCCGGTGCCAGGCCAGACGTGCTTGCTGTTCGACCGTCTTGACCGGCACAAAGCGCATGTTGCCCTGGCGTGCGGCGGTGGCGATCGCCTCGGCATCGTTGCGATCGTTCTTCGCGCTACGGCTCTTGCGAAACGGCGTCACGAACTGCGCGGCCATCAGGCGCGGCCGCAATCCGTGCTCAACGCACAACCGTCCCCAGTCGTGCGCACCGCTGCACGCCTCCATCGCCACGATCGTGCCGGCAGGCAACTGCACCAGCCACGCCGCCAATGCCTCGCGGCGTAGCTGCAAATGCCGCAACACTCGCCCTTGGCCATCCATCACGCACACCGCAAACATCGTCTTTGCGAGGTCCACACCGACGGTTGTAGTATTCATTTGCAGACTTCCCCTCTCAGTTGGATTGTAGATACCAGTCACAATCGTGGCACATTGATGCCGAAACGCTCACGCGGTCTGGGATGGGGAAGTCTCTTTCTACTCGTCCAACGCGACCGTGACGTGTCGTCACGATAACCCTGCGCTCTCTGCGGCGCGTTAACTCAAGCGTTAGGCGCCAGTTGATTCGCTTATGAGCTTTACTCAGTTCATAGTGCATGGCCCCTTCGCCGTGCCACCCAGCTGCAAATACAGGTACTACGGGTATTGGCGCATCAGAGAAGGCGCCGCTGACTTCTGGAAACAGGAAGGCGCGCAAAACCTTCGAGATAAGAAGGGCTGTTATGCATTCGGCGTACGGGCGGGCCGCGGAATTCGACTTACATATGTAGGCCTGACGGTCGATCAGACATTTGGTAGTGAGTGCTTCACTCGTCACAAAGTTCGTGAGCACTACAATCCCGCCTTACGCAAGAAAAAGAAAGGCACCGCTCTCCTCTATTTTGTTGTCGCCCCAAAGGGTAAGACGCCCACTTCTCGCATCCCGCAGGTAGAGACGTTTCTAATACAAACTTGTGTCGCAAACGGCGTTACGGTTACAAATCAGCGCAAGAGGGGGCCTATGCATGGGGCATCACGGGTATCTCGCCCAAAGCCCAAGGCCGTCCGTCTGCACCAGCGTCAGGGCTTCGCAAGGCGCTAAAAATGTAGCCTGGTGCCTAACTCGTTCAACGCGACCGTGATGTGTCGCGGTGATAACCCAGCGCCCTCTGCGGCGCGTTAACTCAGACGTTATGTGCCACAGGAGTGCCTTCAAATGGCCCTTGAGAATTGGTCAAAAGTTTTCAACACCAGCAAAGGTTATTGCACCTACTGCGGCGCTGATCTCCTTGCTTCAATCTCCACTTTCTGGTCGGCGCAGCGCGATCACGTTCACACCAGAGCTGCGGGCGGCAACGACGAAGAAAAGAACATGGTCATTGTTTGTCCGTCATGCAATCAAGCGCTTTCGCGCCAGACGCATCTTCGCACCCAAAGTGAGCGCAAGGCTTTCATTCAACGCGTCTACAAAAAGCGCATGGCTACTTTTGAGCAGTGGCGCAAAGATCTTCGCGGTGGCACATAACCATTCGCTCAAGCGGACCGCTGCGAGTCGGTCGCGGTTAAACTCAGGCTCATTCGTGGCAGCGGCCACTTAACTCAAGCGTTGATATGGCTTGATTCTGTCAAGTAGCCAAGCGGGTTCTTCGCACTGCATTTGCAGTCCGTGGGGATGGTGCATGAAGGCTCGATAGACAACGCGGCGTGGCCCTTGCGTAGACGACGGTTGATCACGCTGATATTCGCGCGTTGGGTAGCGCCAGACCGGGTGCGTCGCGGAGCTGTCTCATTCTAGGATCGGCTGTGGCGAGCGTGCGCTCGCGTCCATAACGTTTGCCGAGAATTCTCCACCGCGGCCGGCGCCGCGTTGCGTATCGAGTCTTGCTGGCGGTGGGGGTCGATGTTCTCCTGATGGCTTGAGGAAACGCTTTTGTGTCGGTGCCGACTATTTCGACGCATGCACCTCGCGCACGATCGCCCAGACGAAGCCGGTCAGTTCGCGCGCCAGCGCGGTGACGATTTTGTTCTTGTGCAGTTGCCGCGCGGCGAGTTTGCGATAACGGCCGCATAACCGCTGCTGCGCTTTCCACGCCAGTGCACGAACCGCAGCGCTCTGGCCTTGTTGACGCTTGGCAATGATCGGCGTGATGCGCGCCGGCAGGCGGTACTGCCAGGCCGCTTCGATCAGGGCCACGCGCGCATGCGCGTTGCCGGTCTTGGTGATGCTGCCCTGGCGCCGATGCGCGCCGCTGCTGTGCTCGCCCGGCACCAGGCCCAGATAGGCCATCAGCTGGCGCGGGTGGGCGAAGCGTTGGATATCGCCGATCTCGGCCACCAGGGTGGCCGCATTGACCAGTTGTACGCCGCGCAGGGTTTGCAGCGCTTGCACCACCGCTTGCCAGCGCCAGTGGGCGACGGCCTCTGCCAACGATTGCGTCAACCGCACAATGCGCTGCGTGCTTTCGCGCACGCTGTCGACGTATTCCTGGAAGACGATCTGTTGTGCCGCATGCGGCAACTTCACCGACGCCAGCCAGCGTTCGTGCGCCGGTGTCCACGCGGTCTTGCCGGCATAGCGGATCTCCTGGCGCAGCAACAGCGCCTTCAGACGATGGCGCGCATCGCGCTGGTTGCGCACCGCATCGCTGCGCGCACGCACCACATCGCGGATCGCTTCGTCTTGCGCATCGGGCACGTGAACCTTCGTCAGTTCGCCGGCACGCGCCAGACGCGCCAGCTTGATGCAATCGCGCCGATCGGTCTTGATCCGCTCGCCCGGACGGCGTGGCGTCATCGACGGCGCCACCACCTGGCAGGCATGACCCTGCGCGATCAGGTGCCGATAGATCGCATAACCGCACGGTCCGGCTTCGTAGGTGAAAATCAGTACTCGATCGGCACCGCCCAGTTGACGCACGCTGCGATCCAGCGATGCCAGATCCCCGCCGATGCGCCCGTAATGCCGCACCTCGCCGCCCGTGGTGCCGTCGGCAAGAGCAATCTCGATCGAGTCCTTATGAACATCCAATCCGACATGGAGAGTGATACGCTTGTGCATGGCCTGCCTCCGCGAATGTGCGTTGATACCTGTTCGGCCAACGGTGTGGCTCTGCGCGCTCGTGCGCGCAATCCACGGTACCGCGGTGGCAGGCCGCTTGGCATCAAGCCATTCTGTCTAGGCGCCAGATCACTAGCCTCGCAAATTCAGGTGCCAAATGAGCTCAAAACAATCTCGATATGTTATGCGCGTAGCCTGGTTCGATTCGGAGCAATGGCAATTGCTTTGTGCGCTGGTGCCCGACCGCAGCGAGCTAGACGATACATACGAGCAATGGCATCAATCGGCACTTCGGGCTATTCGCGAGATCGAATCCACTGGCCATACAGTGGAGCGTGTCTCCGTTGATGTTTTAGCCATGTCAAAATGGTGTCGTGAGCGCAATCTCCCTTTAACAGGAGCAGCGCGCGCGCAGTATGCAGCCTCCGTGGCACCGGCTGCGTCGCATGGCGCCTAACAATTCAAGCGGACGTGCCTTCGGCACGCCGCTTAATTCAGGCGTTAGGCGCTAGGAGAAGTTTCGTGATTGCGCGCGTGTGGCACGGGATGACACCCACTTCCAAAGCGGATGAGTACCTTACATTCCTGCAGAATCGCGCCCTCCCAGACTATCGCGGCACTCCGGGCAATATTTCTGCTTTCATACTTCGTCGCGCCGAGGGCGAAATTACGCATTTCACGACTCTCACTCATTGGAGTTCGCTTCAAGCAATCGAAGCATTTGCTGGCGCCGATATTTCACGTGCCAAGTACTACCCCGAAGACGCTGCGTTCCTTCTTGAGTTCGAGCTCACCGTGCAGCACAGCGAGATCTATTCATAATGCAGTGGGCGCTAGAGCCTAACCATTCAAGCCGACGCGATAGTTCCTTCAGCACACCGCTCAATTCAAGCGTTAGCCCCCGAAGAAGCTACATCCAATCTACCAACCGAGGAAAACCCATGAAGATCGCTACATATTTGGCAATCGCCGGCGCTGTTTCAGTCTTGTTCGGACTCGAGTTCCTACTCGCCCCAGGCTTCGCACTCAAGCAGTACGCCGTTGCCACGGAACCACAGAATCTCATGCAGGCTCGTTACTTCGGAAGTGCCTTGCTAGCCTTCGGCTTGGTTGTTTGGCTCGCACGTCGTACACGCGACGATCTGGCGTTGCGCGCAATACTCCAGGCCGGCGTTGTCGGCAACGTAGTCGGCGGCGCCATCAGCGTGTGGGCCGCAATGACTGGTCTTCAAAACCAAATGGTTTGGGGCTCGGTCGCAATTTATGTCGTGTTCTCGCTTGCCAGTATCTTCTACCTCACGTCCCCCGCTCGCCGCGCAGCGTGAGGTGGCCCAACCCTTCGAGGCAGTAATCCAAAGCCCGCTTCGCGCGCTTTGGTCTGCGCCTCATGTCAAACGTTGATATTAGAAACATGCACAAACTTTCCCTTTGCGCTGTAGTTCTAATTGCGGTAGCCGCATGCAGTTCTGTGCGTGCTGAAGGTTCGTATCCGTCGTTGTACTCGCAGGCTATCAATCTTTGCGTTGAGTACTATTTACCCAACTCCATGGCACGACCGCCCGGCTTCGATCTATCGGCACACTTGGATGGGGTGCAAGCCGAGCGCAAAAAAATTTCCGCCCAGTTCGCCAATCCGCCCGGCCGTCAGTACATCCATCAGTAATTGTCCTAATAGCATGACGAGGTCAACATCAAATGTGCGCAAGAGTTACTTCGTGATGCGCAGGTACGTACTCGTTAACATCTATCTATCGTCAACGCGACCGTGATGTGTTGCGGTGATAACCAAGCTGACCTTCCGCTGGAAATCTTGAAACGCTACGAGAAGTGGAAAGACATTGCCATGCTCTCCGGGCCACAGGGGCTTCGTGCCATCAGAGGCTTTCACGACGAGGCCCTGTCAGGTGAGTGGAAGGGCTTTCGCTCTTCCCGACTCAACGAGCAGTGGCGAGTTATCTATCAAATTGTTGCCGACGCTTTGCTCGTTCATGTTGTTCGGGTGACGGCACATGATTATCGGAGATCCTGAATATGCGCAACTTTATTCCTGCCAAGAAGCGCGTCGATGTTTCGGCCGGCGAGTCGGTGCGCATCATTCGCGAGCTGCAAGGACTTACTCAAGCTCAGCTCTCGGAGCTTTGTGGCATTCCCCAAACCACTATTTCCGGCATCGAAACCGGACGTGTCAATCTTGGCGTCGAGCGCGCGAAGACATTGGCTAACGCGCTGTGCTGCCATCCGGCTGTCCTTGTCTTTCCGGGTTGGCAAGTTGCCGCATAACCATTCGTGTATGGACTCCTCCGTCAAGTGAGCGGGTTGCTCGGCGCTTTTGGCATGCAGTGAATGGATCGGTTGCGGTCGCGTCCCTCAGGGATTCCCGTTGGTCATATTCGGCCTTGGGGTGAGTGCGGTGTGCTCGGGCCATCATGGAATCCGCAAATCGAAAGCCAATCGCTCGAAACGTAAGGACGCAGTTGGCGAGGAACGAACGGCCAGATCAGGCGTTGTGTTTCCGAGGCGCCGAGCGCTGCGCACGAGGCGCGCGACTGCTTACGTCCGCACCTGCGACATATGCAGTCGTGCTAAGTTGGGCATCCTTGGTCTGGTTACCGGAGTCCATGATGTCCGTTGCCTCTCTCGCCGGGTTGCCGGCTGGCACACGCCGCGCGCTCGTAAGTGTTGCTGCGGCCTGTCGATGGCACTCGCGGCGGGTGCGCGTGTCTGCGCAGGAGCTGCGAAGCGCCCAGGTGCCGCCGCCGCAGGACACGCCGTATCCCGGCACGATCGCGATCCATGTCGATGCCAGCGATACGGCGCAGGGCATCTTTCGCGTGCACGAGACGATTCCGGTGCACGGCCGGTGCGTTGACGCTGCTGTACCCGCAGTGGATTCCCGGCGACCACTCGCCGACCGGCCCGATCGCCATGCTCGCCGGCCTCAAGCTCAGCGCCAACGGCAAGCCGCTGATGTGGAAGCGCGACAAGTACAACGTCTACGCGTTCCATCTCGACGTGCCCGCCGGCGTGTCCGCGATCGATGCCGACTTCCAGTACCTGTCCGGCCGCACCGACGACGAGGTTCGAGATCACCGACCGCATGATGGACATGGAATGGAGCAAGGTGTCGCTGTATCCGGCCGGCTATTTTTCGCGCGGCATCACCTTCGCGCCCAGCGTGACGCTGGCGCATGGCTGGCAGCTCGGCACCGCGCTGGAGACGGCCTCGCAGTCGGGCGACACCATCACCTTCAAGCCGGTGACGTTCAACAACCTGGTCGATTCGCCGATCTACGCGGGCCAGTACTTCAAGCGCGTCGATCTCAACTCCGGGCGGCGACGCGCCGGTGCACCTGGACATCGTCGCCGACGCGCCGAAGTACCTGGAGATGACGCCCGAGCAGTTGAAGGCGCATCGCGCGCTGGTGACGCAGGCGGTCAAGCTGTTCGGCTCGCACCACTACGACCACTACGACTTCCTGTTCTCGCTGTCGGATGAGCTGGGCGGCAACGGCACCGAGCATCATCAGTCCAGCGAGGACGGCCTGGGCGCCGACTACTTCACCGCCTGGAAGCGACGACGCGCCCGGCCGCGACCTGCTGGCGCACGAGTACACGCATTCGTGGAACGGCAAATTCCGCCGTCCGGCCGACCTGTGGACGCCCAACTTCAACGTGCCGATGGGCGATTCGCTGCTGTGGGTGTACGAGGGGCAGACGCAGTACTGGGGCTTCGTGCTGACCGCGCGCTCCGGGCATGTGGACGCCGCAGGAGTTCCGCGACGCGCTGGCCATGACCGCGGCCAATTACGAGCGCAACCGCGCCGGGTTTCCAGTGGCGCACGCTCGAAGACACCACCAACGATCCGACCGCCGCGCGCCGCTCGAGCCTGCCGTACCGCAGCTGGCAGATGAGCGAGGACTACTACAGCGGCGGCCAGATGATGTGGCTGGACGTCGACGCCAAGCTGCGCGAGCTGACGCACGACCAGAAATCGCTCGACGATTTCGCGCGCGCGTTCTTCGGCGTCGACAACGGCAGCTACGTGACCAAGACCTACACCTTCGACGACGTGGTCGCGGCGCTGAACGGCGTGGCCGCCGTACGACTGGGCGAGCTTCCTGCACGCGCGTGTCGACGCGCTCGATCCGCCGCTGGAGAACGGCATCGCCGGCGACCGGCTGGAAGCTGGTCTACACCGACAAGCAAAGCGCATACGAGAAGCAGTACGACAGCCGGCCGGAACCGGCCCGCCATCTGTACAACTTCGCCTGGTCGATCGGCCTGACGCTGGAACGACAAGGCCAGATCAACGACGTGCGCTGGAACGGACCGGCGTTCAAGGCCGGCGTCAGCACCGGCGCCACCCTGGTCGCGGTGAACGGGCACGCCTATTCAAGATCGATGTGCTGCAAGATCGCGATCGCCGCGGCCAAGGACAGCAAGGCGCCGATCCAGCTGCTGCTGAAGTATCAGGGCGGCTATCGCACCGTCCCGGTGGATTACCACGACGGCCTGCAATATCCGCATCTGGTGCGCATCGAGGGCACGCCGGATTACCTGAGCCAGATCATCGCGGCGCGCAAATAAGACGAGGAGAATCGCGGCCGGCTGGGAAGTCCTGCCGCCTCGCAGGCGTTCGGAAAATGTCCGTAATTTCGCGTAGGAAATTCGCTTGACCGTGAACTTGCGGAGCGCGCAGGCTAAGACTTATCGCTTAGTCTGAGGGGTAGTTAGGCCGCAACCCAACCTCGCGGTAAACTTGCTGCGTGAAGATCAGTGAAGTACTGCGGCGGCTGCAAGACGACGGATGGTTCCTTGTGGCAACACGCGGAAGCCATCGCCAATACAAGCACTTGTCCAAGCCAGGCCGGGTCACTGTTCCCGGCAAGCCGAGCGATGATCTGGCGCCGGGCACACTTAACAGCATCCTCAAGCAAGCCGGCCTCAAGAGGTAATTCTATGCGCTACGCAATCGTCATCGAGCAGGCTGCGGCCAACTACTCTGCTTATGTTCCCGATCTTCCGGGCTGCATCGCTACAGGAAGCACGATCGAGGAAGTCGAGCAACAAATCCGCGAGGCTATCGCGTTTCATCTGGATGGGCTTCGTGAGGACGGGGCGCCTGTTCCTCCTCCCAGCAGCCACGTTGAGTACGTAGATATTGCGGCCTAACAATTCATGTATGGACTCCTCAGTCAGGTGACCGATTGGCGAAGCGCTCTTTTGGCATGGGGTGAATGAATCGGTTGCAGTCGCGTATTCGGCCTTGGGGTGAGCAGGTAACGCTCGGGTCATCATGGAATCGGCGAATCGAAAGCCAATCGCTCGAAGCGGCCTTGAAGGCCAGAAAAGTTATCGGCTTGGTTCGATTCGGAACCGACACATTCGCCACGCGCTTTATATCGCCAGGCAACTCGGGGGAACAAGTTCAACTTGCGATCGCGTCGCGTCGCACGCTGATGTGATCGGGATTGAAGTCGATGCCGTGGTGTTCCATCGCCACAGCCGCCGCGCGGTCTTGTTGGCCAGTGCCCGGCGGCTTTGTTGTGGCCGACGCGCTCAAGCGGACGGCTGCGGGTCGCTTGCGCTAACATTTGATGCATCGCGGCGGCAGCCGCTTAGCTCAAGCGTTAAGCAGCACATGAAATTGCCTGCAGGTCTTTTTCTTTTCACGTCAACCCTGCTTTGTTCGTGCGTTAGCACCCCGCGACATTCGGCCGACTCATCGAGCATCAGGCTTAGTCGGCAACACTCAATGAACTGGTCGCATCAAGACATACTTCAGATATTGGCTTTCTCCTGACCAGCGACGTCGTCAGCATCGTTCCGTCCGGGGCAACAAGTGGAAGGGACAATGTCGCGCACTTCTACGAGTCTCTTTTGCGGCATCGGCCAGATCTCACCCTTGTTTTGACCCCGGACACTGTCGAGGTAATGCCGGTATGGCACCTTGCCGCAGAGAGTGGCCACTGGTACGAGTCGTGGAAACAGAAAGGCGATTTCACTGAGCTTCGTGGGACGTACTACGCAACGTGGAAGCTCAGCGATGGCCGCTGGCGACTTAAAAGCCAACTCATGACGCCCCTGTCCTGCAAGGGTGTCGTCTATTGTGTTCCCGAGTAGTTACACCGCCTAACTGTTTGTAAGAGACTCCCGTCGACCCAGGCAAAGCAAACCCGTACGGCAATCGTCGTGGCATTTTTTACTTTGTATACATTTGACGCACATCCGCGTCAAGGCGACAGGTGTTCAACGGTTGCCGGACTGCAATTCTGTAATCGGTCCTGTGGGGCGCTGCCGCTCGCCCGGACCGCTGTATAAACCGCACCCGCAGGCCTGTATCCTTCAGCGGTGATGCCGTTGCCCGGGGATCAGCCGTAGCAAGCGATGGCAACCGGCAAATCCAAAGATAAGACATTGGGCGGCAGAAGCATGAGGTTCTGTACGCCTGAGTCAAGCTTCAATCTCTCAAGGAGTGCACCAATGAATGAACAACTCGATCCAAGCCGTATCATGCAAACCGCAACTGCCTTTTGGGCGTCAAAGGTATTGCTGACAGCGGTGGAGCTGGATTTATTCACCACGCTCGGAGATGGCGCAATGTCGGCGCCACAGCTTGGCAAGGTACTCGGGCTACATGATCGAGGGACGTATGATTTTTTTGATGCACTGGTGGCGCTGAAATTTTTAAATCGGGACGGAGACGGTCCGCAGGGAAAATACAAGAACACGCCGGAGACCGCCGCGTTTCTGAATAAGAAAAGCGGGGCTTACATCGGTGGTTTGCCAGAAATGCTGAACGCACGCCTGTTCGGGTTCTGGAACAACCTCGGGACAGCGCTCAAAACCGGGCAGCCGCAGAACGAGGTCAAGCATGGCGGCAAATCGATTTTCGAGGAACTCTACTCGGATCCGGGAAAATTAAATCAATTCCTCGATGCGATGACCGGGTTTCAGGCGGCGAACTTTGCGTTGCTGTCGGAGAAGTTCGATTTTTCAAAATACAAGACCGTCTGCGATGTCGGCGGCGCCCTGGCCCTGCTGTCCCGAGTTGTGGGCGCCCGCCATCAGCACCTGAGGTTCAGCAGCTTCGATCTTCCACCCGTGGCGCCGCTCGCGCAGAAGCAGATCGAAGCCGCGGGCCTGAAGGAACGAATCAAGGCGATCCCGGGAGATTTTTTCAAGGACGAGTTGCCCAAAGCGGATGTCGTCACCATGGGCAATATCCTGCACGACTGGAACCTTGACAATAAGAAGACTTCTCATTCGAAAGGCGTATGCCGCGCTGCCCGAGGGCGGGGCCTTTATCGCGATAGAGAATCTGATCGACGACGCGAGGCGCGAAAATGCATTCGGTCTGTTGATGTCGCTCAACATGCTGATCGAGTTCGGCGATGCCTTTGACTACACGGGCGCAGACTTTCGCCAATGGTGCGGCGAGGCCGGGTTCAAGCGATTTGAGTTTATCAATCTGGCTGGTCCGACGACCGCCGCCATTGCGTACAAGTAACTTTCACTGTGCGGGCAGGAGACTATTGCCCGGCAAGGCGCTCCAGCGGACGTGCCCGCTTCACGGTCACGCCGATAGAGCTTCAGCGGCCAGGCCGCATTGAAGTGACGGCGCGAACCTCTACATGACAACCCGACCACAACTGAAGAAGGCAAGCATGTCCCTCCTCACAAATCTGATGCAATCGCCTGTAAACCTGTCGAGTGCGTCGAAGTTCGCAGCGCTGAACGGCATCCTATACATGGCCTCGGGATTTTTGTTCCTGATCTCACCTGGTCCGTTCAAGTGCTGCTTCTGGATCCGCAGTTTGTCGGTCGAGAAGCCGCATTGATCCGGATAATCGGAATGACGCTTGCGCTCATAGGCTGGTTCTACTTCTTCGGTGGTCGATCGGGTGCGAAGCAAATCGTTGCTGCATCGGTTTTGGATCGAATAGTCCTGGTGCCCATTGTGCTCATTCCCATCGCGATCTCCGGCGTCTTCCCACACACCCTGGGAATGTTTGCCGTCCTCGATCCTGTACTTGGTCTCGTGACGTGGTATCTCCTGGCTCGGAAGTGACTCCTGTAGCAGTGCCGTGGGCTCGATCTGACTTTCAAACGTTCTCCTATTTACTCATCTTCCCGGCGCTGGTTTTTGCCATGTGCTGCACGGTCTGCGCTACTATCATGCCTGCTGCGGCAGCGGCCGCTGGCTCAACGTTGGGCGGCTTTAGCGGAACCCTATAACGATACGCAGGAAGGCGCGTGGACCATTACATCGAGTTCGGTCGACACAATCGCGGTGGTCGCCACAACGCTTGTGGCACTGACCAGTATCCTCGCGGCATTGCGCGGCGGACATCTGAACGCGTGGGCGCCACGGTTTCGACTCGGCTTCTGGATGCTCGTTCAATACAGCCTAGGGGCACTCGGCTTTTCGTTGCTGCCGTCTGTTGCGCGGGACCTCGGCATCACCTCATGGGGCGGGGCGGTTGCACTTCTCGCCATGTTCCAGGCCGTTAGCGTCGTACACTTCCTCCGGCGACACCTGGCGCTGGATCGCTCCGGTGTCGCCTCCCACAGCACAACCCTGTGGTTCGTCGGCTCGGTGGTCATGATTCTTACACCGGTCTTTCTGATCTGGTCTCTTTTCGGAGGAATGGGTGGGGCGACCTATGGCCTCTACCACTTCGGCGTCTCGGTTTGTCTCCTGGCCTCTTTGGGCGCCTTCGTCGGGTTCCTGCGCCTTGACCCGCGCCCGACTTAGCAGCGCGCGCATCTGCCGCGCCGCGCGATCGTTTTCGTACTCCGCCATGATCAGACTCGCGGTCCAACCCGGCGGTCTACACGAACGCTCCGCGCACAGCGCTTCGTGCCCGCCGCGGGTCGCCGGTTAGCTTGGGTCCGTCACGCGGCAGCTACAGCCGTCATCACAGGAAGGAACAACGCCATGAAAATCGATTGGCTCGTCATAAGCGCCGCGCTCGCACTATCGGGTGCGGCTCCGGCGCAGAACGGTGCGTTACCGAAATCCACAACGCCTGAAGCCACGATTGTCCGCTCGGCAGAGATCGAGGCGGCCGTTGAGCGAAACAATAGCGGCGCGCTCTCGGATTCCGTGCTGCGCGTGGTTCCCATCGAGTCGAAGTACAACGTCGGGGTGGCGGTAGTTCGTCGCTCCCAGGTAGATGGCCGCGCCCCACCCGATGCACTCGTTCATGACGCGGTTACCGAGGTGTATCAAATAATCGAAGGCAACGGCGTCCTGGTCACGGGCGGAACGCTCCGGTCGGCCAAGCCTCTTGTCGACGATGCAGTCGTGCGCGAGATCGGCCCGAGTTTGCAAGGCTCGTCCATCATTGGCGGGACACGGCACCGGGTTGGCCCGGGCGACATCGTCGTCGTCCCTGCGCATACTCCACATGGGTTTGTGGAGCTCGGCACCAAACGGATCGTCTACACGCTTATTCGGATCGATCCAGAGCGGGTTCTTGAACTACGCAGCAAGACGCGTTGATGGCGCTATGATTGCCGCCTGACATCTCGTCCAACGAGCGCGCGGAAAGCCGCGCGCTCACGGAAAGCCAGTGGCACCATGTCGGCGAATAGCAGGCTACCCATGAAAAAGTCTGCAGCGCTCTTGCTCGTACTCCTGATCGCGGGTTGCGATCTCGGCACTGGCAATAGCATAGAAGATCGCATACGCGCCGATGCCATATCTCGCGCGGCTTCCGACTGTGGCGCCGCCGGATCGTGCCGGGTTTCAATCACCGGCGACGGCACCGATTGGGCGGTAACCGTCTCCCCGACCGCACTGGGCATCAGCGGCGATCCGCAATTCAATTCCGGCGCCGTGCATCACTATCAATACGACTCTTCGGGGACATTCGTCGAAGAGACACCTTGATTTGCAACTCGATCCACAAGACCTGCAAACGGTGCAACTGTAACGTCAGCGTCACAATGCTGCCGGGATAATGTTCACCTCGCAGCTGGCGCTCTGCACGACCTGCCACGCGATCCGCTGCCGTCGATGCTCAACACCGAGGAACCCACATGAACCCAGCGTAACTGTTTCGACAGGAAACCGATACGCTCGATCTATCGCCTGGCCAAGCCGTCTTTCGGAAGGGCGAGAAGGGAGATTATGTCTACGTCGTGCTCGATGGCAGCGTCGACATTGTCGTCGGCATGGCGATCGTCGAGACCGCGGAACGCGGCGCCGTGCTCGGCAAGATGGCGCTGATCGACGATTCGCCACGATCCGCCTCGGCGGTTGCGAAGACCGCAAGCCGTCTGGCCAAGATCGATCGGCGGCGCTTCCAGTTTCTGGTCCAGCAGACGCCGAATTTCGCCATCCATGTGATGAAGGTGATGGCGGAGCAGCTGCGCAAGATGGACCGCCTGCTTGCCGGAGCGATCGCTCCGGTCTAACCTCGCCGCATGAGTGTATCGGGCTGGTTTTTCTGGGCGCTCGCTTCGGCGGTGTTCGCGGCGCTGACCGCGATCTTCGCCAAGGTCGGCATCGAAGGCGTCGATTCGGATCTGGCGACGCTGATCCGCACCGTGGTCATCCTCGTCGTCCTCGCCGCATTTGTATACTTCGCCGGCAAATGGAGCAATCCGACCGCGCTGTCCTCGAAGACCTGGCTGTTCCTGATCCTGTCCGGCCTCGCGACCGGCGCCTCGTGGGTGTGCTATTTCCGCGCGCTGAAAATCGGCGACGCGTCGCAGGTGGCGCCGGTGGACAAGCTGAGCCTCGTCCTCGTCGCGGTGTTCGCGTTCGCGTTTCTCGGCGAGCGGCCTTCGGCGCGCGAGTGGCTGGGCATCCTCATGGTCGCCGCGGGCGTGTTCGTGCTGGCGTTGAAAAGATAATCCGGCGACCAAACGCTGCAGGGGGAATCGATGAGTGCAACCAAGTCTCGCGTCTGGAAAAAGATCGTCGTCTTCTACGCGCTGACCCTGTTATTCAGCGCGCTGTTCCAGTTGCTCGATCGCAACGCGCCCGGCAATGTGATTCTGATCACCGGCGTGATGTGGTGCCCCGGACTTGCCGCGCTGTCGACCAAACGCCTGTTCGGCGAAAGCGTGCGCGAGCTAGGCTGGGCCTGGGGTTCAGGGCGCTATCAGATCTGGGCCTATCTGATTCCGCTGCTGTATGCGCTGCCGGTCTACCTCGTCGTCTGGTCGAGCGGCCTCGGCGGTTTCTACAACGTCGATTTCGTCGTCAAGACGGCCAAGGAATACGGCCTCAGCTCGCTGCCGATTCCGGCGGCGCTGATCGGTTACGTGCTGTTGTCGATGAGCGCCGGTTTCATTCCGAAAACCGCGCGCGCGCTAGGCGAGGAAATCGGCTGGCGCGGTTTTCTCGTGCCGGAGCTGGCCAAGGTGACGAACTTCACCGGCGTCGGCCTGATCAGCGGCCTGATGTGGGCGGCGTGGCATTTCCCGTCGATTCTGTTCAGCAACTACAACGAAGGCACGCCGGCCTGGTATGCGCTGACCTGTTTCACGGTAATGGTGGTGTCGTCGGCGTACATCGCGGCCTGGCTGCGCTTGCGCTCGGGCAGTGTGTGGCCGGCGGCGATCTATCACGGCGCGCACAACATGTTCATCCAGTTGATCTTCACGCCGCTGACGACGAACACCGGCAACACCGCGTGGTATATCGACGAATTCGGCGCGGGGCTTGCGATCACCAGCCTGATCGGGGCGATCATCGTCTGGCGCAAGCGGCACGAATTGCCGCAGTTGCAGACCGCCTGACCCGACGTGCGATTTTTTTTCATCGCGCTGTCGATTGCGTGCGCGCCCGTTCGACTAAGGGATGGCACTATCGCCGAACTCACAAGGAATCCGTCATGCAATACCTGTTGCTGATTTACGCCAACGAAAACGAAGAAGCCGCGATGAAGCCCGACGCCATGACCGCGATGCTCGGCGAGTATCGCGCGTTCACCCAGTCGATCATTCAGGGCGGCCAGTTCAAGGCCGGCGATGCACTCAAGCCGACCGCGACCGCGACCACCGTGCGCGTGCGCAATGGCAAGATCGCCATGACCGATGGGCCGTTTGCGGAGACGCGCGAGCAACTCGGCGGCTACTACCTGATCGAGGCGAAGGATCTCGACGAGGCCACCGCGATCGCCGCACGCATCCCGAGCGCCAAGCACGGCAGCATCGAAGTGCGCCCGATCATGAAATACAGCTGATCGCGCAAGTGGCGCCCGCGGCGCAGATCGAAACGGTAATCAAGCAGGAGGCGGGCCGCGTGCTCGCCACGCTCATCCGCCTGCTGCGCGATTTCGACCTGGCCGAGGAAGTCCGCGCCGAGGCGTTTGCCGCAGCGGTGGAGCAATGGCCGGCGAGCGGAATTCCAGCGAACCCCGGCGCGTGGCTGGTGCAGGTCGGTCGCCACAAGGCGGCCGATCTGCGACGCCGGCAAACGCTGTTTGAGACGCAGATCGCAGAGCAAATAGCTGCGCCAACTTGGTCCGAGACAAACGGCGATCTCGATGAAGCGCGTTTCGGCGACGATCGTCTGCGCCTGATTTTCACCTGCTGCCATCCCGCGTTGAACATCGATGCGCAGATTGCGCTGACTCTGCACACGATCTGCGGCCTTTCCACCGAAGCGGTCGCGCGCGCATTTCTGGTCGGCGAAGAAACCATGGCGCAGCGTCTCGTGCGCGCGAAGAAAAAAATCCGCGATGCCGGCATTGCCTACGAAACGCCCGCGCCCGCGTTGCTCGACGAACGTCTCGACGGCGTGCTCGCGACGATCTATCTGATCTTCACCGAGGGTTACGCGGCAACCTCGGGCGCCGCGCTGATACGCAAGGAATTGTGCGTCGAAGCGATCCGCCTGGGCCGCCTGCTCGACACGCTGTTGCCGAATCGATCGGATGCGCAGGGCCTGCTGGCGCTGATGCTGCTGCACAATGCGCGCGGCGCCGCACGCGCGACCGCAACCGGCGACATCGTGCTGCTCGAGGAACAGGACCGCACGCGTTGGGAGCGGACGCAAATCGCCGAAGGCGTGGCCTTGCTCGAACGCGCGCTGCGCACGCCGGGACGCATCAGCGCGTATGCCGTGCAGGCTGCGATCGCCGCGCTGCATGCGCGCGCGCCGCGCCATGCGGATACGGATTGGGCGCAGATCGTCGGCCTCTACGAAGTGTTGCTGCGCATGCAGCCGACGCCGGTGGTCGAACTCAATCGCATCGTCGCGATCTCGATGCTCGACGGACCGGCGCGCGCGCTCGACCTGCTCGACGCCCTCGCCGCGCGCGCCAGCTTCGACGATTCGCATCTGCTCGCCAGCGTGCGCGCGAACCTGTTGCAACGCCTGGATCGGCGCGAGGAAGCGATCACGGCCTACCGCATCGCCCTGGGCGCGGCGAAACTCGAACCCGAGCGGCGTCTGCTGGCGCGACGATTGGCGGAACTGGCCGGTACCGCATGAAAAAGAGCAACGTCATCCCGGCATGGATTGCCGGGATCCAGACTGCACGGACGCCGACTCATTGAGTTGTTGCAGGCTGCCGTCCTGGCGCCTGGATTCCGGCAATCCATGCCGGAATGACGAGCTTCTTTGTGGATTAATCCGAAACTCGAAATTAATTGGTCTTTTGCACACCCAGCTCGTTCGCAATGCGATTGGCAATGGCATATGCATCGCCCTGTGGCTTCGTGGCATAGGTTTGCTGACCGTGGTTCCAGGCATCGCCGAGCGCAAACCAGTCGATCGGCTTCGCCGCAACGCCGCTGCGCAGTTCTTCGTCGAGTGCGGCAAAGTATACTTCCCAGCGTTTGAGATAATAGTCGCGCGTCAAGCCGGCCCAGTCCTTGTTGCCATAATCGTGCAGATCGGCGCCTTCGCTGGCCTTGCGCTCGCCCCAGGTGGTCAGGATCGAACGCGCGTCGTAGTCGAGCCGCTTGCGCTCCGCGGGAGACGAGGCCCAGCCGCGCACCCGATCGAGCCAGGTGCCGACGAGAAAGTCGCGATTGGTCGAAAGCAACTGGTCCTGCAATTCGATCAGATGCAGCCAACGCCCGGTCAACTGGTCGAAGCGCGTGCGGTCTTTCGCGTCGAACGCGGATTTGATCTGCGGCAGAAGCAGCCGGCTTTCGTTGGCCATGGTCTGGCGCGCGATATCGACCAGATCATATTGGTAGGTCTCGCTGCCGCGCAGCGCCGGATCGACCTGCAGCAATTCGCTCAGCGCGCCGGCAAACTTCTTGGCGTCGTAACGCATCGCGACCGGCGACCAGTGCGAGGCCTGAAACGCAGTCAGACTCGGCTGCGCATCGAACAGCGATTCCTGCCCGGCTTCGCGTTCGCTGTTGAATTCGACCTTGTCGATGCGGATGTCGTAAGCGGTATGCAGCAGGATATTCCACGCCGCGAGCGCATGCGCATCGGCGGCGCCATAACGACGCCGCACATAGGCCGCGGTCCAGGCCGCGGCGTCGACCGGTTCATTGCGCCAGGCCATTTCGGTGAACAGGTCGAAGGCGAACGGATTGCTGTCCATGCCTTCGGGAAATACCGCCGTGCCGATCAGGTTCGGATTGGCGCGCGCCATGCGCGGCAGGCGCTCGGTATAATTGTGGATATTGGCGCCGAGCGTGGTGCGCCCGCCGAACGCCCAGATGCCGCCGAACAGGAACGGCGCGCCCTGAAAGTCGTGCATGCGATCGTCGCGCGGTACACGATCGTGGTCGATATCGATGATGAACAGTCGGCTGCGATCGACGCCGGCCAGCAGCTCGGTCTGCGGGTTGCCCTGCCAGGCGAGCATCATCCACTTCGCGCCCGGATGCGCCGCATCGAGCGCCGCCTGCACCTTGCCTGCTGCGGCGCGCACCGGCACGTCGCCCGAGCTGCCGCCTTCCTGGAACACTTCCATGTCGTAAATACTGCTGTCGCCGAACAGTTCATGCTGATGGCGGTAGAACGCGGCGGCGATTTTTGCGAACATCGGATCGCGCGGATCGAGCCAGCCCGGCCGCGTGAAGCCGGCCCACTCGCCTTGCGGCACGACGTGCGCGGTCGGAAATTTTCTCTGGAAATCGGCAGGCACGATGCCGTAAAAGCCCGGCAGCACCGGCGTGATGCCGAGCTCGCGCAGGCGCGCCGATGATGCGTTGCGCCGACTGCACGCGCTTTTGCATCAGCGCACGGCTGATCGGCCCGTTGAAGCAGCACAGATTGCCCATCAACTGCCAGTTCTGATGCGCTGGCTGGGTGATCCAGGCGCGGATTTCCGCGTCGGAATAGCCGAACTCGCGGAAGGTTTCGTATAGCACGGTATCCATGCCGCGCTCGACGATCATCGCGTTGATCCCGCTCAGCGCATACAGATCGATCTCGCGCTGCCAGCGCGGCCAGTCCCAGTACGGCATCGTGTAGCCGTCGGTGTTCTGGTTGAGCGCGTAGCGATACGGATACAGGGCCTCGCGTTCGATCGTCGCCTGCGCGAGCGGCAGTGTGCGCATATTGCCGAGCCGATTGCCGTTCGTCGAAACCTGCAGTTGCGCAACGTATTTGAGATACCAGTTCACGCCGAACAGGATTGCGCTGGTAGAGCTGCCCTCGACCTTGATGCGGCCGTTCGCATTGGAAATGCGGAAACGTTCGTGGCTATCCCGTGACGCAATGGCGCCGAGATCGATTTGCGACGCGCGATCTGCGAGCACGCGCTGCACAACCTCACGAGCGGGACGCAGATCGAAATACGGCCCATCCGCGCAGTCCGCCATGGACGCAAACACGCCAAGCAATGCAGCGGCAAAATACGAAACCACGAGACGCGCGCGTCGGGTCATGGCTGCGGTAATTATGCTGGCGACCGCCTGCTAGCCAGCATGCTGCCGCCAGTATTCGGCAAACAGCACGGCCGCGCTGGCCGATACGTTGAGACTTTCGACCGCGCCGCTGCCCGGAATGGTCAGACGCAGGTCGGCACTGCGCATCCGCTCCGCGGACATGCCCTCGCCTTCCGCGCCGAAGATCAGCACCAGCCGCGGCGGAAGGCTACTTTTATACAATGGCGCACCATCGCGCGGCACGGTCGCGGCGACCTTGAATCCGGCGTCGTGCAGCAGGGCGGGCACGGCTTCGCCCGCGCGCGCCTGCGCGACCGCGACCGCTTCGGCACCGCCTTCGGCTACGCGCAGCGCCGCAGCCGGACAACGCGGGCGCACCTGCCGGCAGGATCAAGCCGCGCACGCCGAAGTTCGCGGCGCTGCGCAAGATCGCGCCGACATTGTGCGGATTGCCGACGCCGTCGAGCCAGATCAGCAGCGCCGGCTGGCCATGCGCACAGGTCTGCAACAGTGCAGGCAACGACAACGGCGCGTGGCGCCGCACCTCGAAACACACGCCTTCGTGGTGCTGTGTCTCAGTCAGGCGATCCAGATCGTCCGCTTCGACGACCCGGTAGCCGATGCGATTCTTCACGCACCAAGCCAGCACCGGTTTGAAATCGGCGATGCGCGCCTCGCTCAAGTATACTTTGCGCACATCCTGCGGACGCCGCACAAACAGCGCCAGGCAGGCATTGCGGCCGTAGATGCGAATCTCCGCACCGCGGCGACTCGCGGCGGCCGGCATCGCGGCATCCGACGCGTGGCTGATCGGTCTGGGTGCGGATTCCCGCTTCGTCTGCTGCTTGATGCGCGCGTGTTCCCAGGGATTTCCGTGCGCGGGATTTTTCTTGTCCATGCGCCTATGCTAACTGCAACGCCAGCGGATTGTTGCTCCATGCCAGCCTCGGTCGAAATCGTCGAAGCCGACATCACGACGTTGCCCGTCGATGCCATCGTCAACGCAGCGAATGAGACATTGCTGGGCGGAGGCGGCGTCGACGGCGCCATCCACCGCGCCGCCGGACCGGCGCTGCTCGCCGCCTGCCGCGCGCTGCCGCAGGTCCGTCCGAACGTGCGCTGTCCGACCGGCGAGGCGCGCATCACGCCGGGCTTCGATCTGCCGGCGCAGTACGTGATCCACACGGTCGGTCCGATCTGGTACGGCGGCGAACATGACGAGGCGGATCTGCTCGCCAGTTGCTACCGCTCGGCGCTCGCACTCGCGTCCATACACGCGATCGGCAGCCTTGCATTTCCTGCGATCAGCTGCGGTGTTTTCGGCTATCCGGTCGAGCGCGCGGTCGCCATCGCCTTGCGCGAAGTACATGCATGGCCGGCGACGTTAGCGCAACGCGTCATCTTCTGCTGTTTCGGCGCGGCGATGTCGGCTGTTTACCGCAGCGCAGCGAAAGCCGCGCCACGCGGCGGCTGAAATACACCGCAACGCAAAACAGTTCCTTGACTTCGCCCAGCCGCGTTGCTAGCGTCTCGCCACTTCAGGCTGGGCAAGTTAGCGTGCGACGAGCGCGCGAACAAGCGCAATTCACGGCCTTGGGGAAACGCAGTTGGGGACATCAAAAAGCAAGCGCGGCCGTCTGCATCGGTTCCAGACGGCGCCGTATTTTCCGCCAATCGACAGGAGACAGATGTGATCACTTCCATGGACGCAAAGTTGCGTCGAAAAGCTGCATCTCTCATCGCCACCACCGTTGCGCTCACGATTGGCTGCTTCGTAGCCGGCAGCGCATTCGCTGACGAAAACCCCTATTCCCCCTCAGCCGGGCATCCTTATCGCCACGGGCCCTCGCCCACCAAGGAAGCCTGGCAGCACATGAAGGACTATGCCGATAGCCATGCCAACCCGGGTGGGAACGCGCGCACTGCCTCGAAGACCCTGAGCTACGGCGGCGGAGTCGACGGCATCGGCGTCACCAGCGGCACACCCAAGGTTTATCTCGTGGTATACGGCAGCCAATGGGGGAACATCGGCACCGACAGCAATGGCAATCTGACCCTGTCCAACGACGCTTACGGCGCCGTGCCGTATCTGCAGAATATGTTCAAAGGCATCGGCACCGGTGGCGAAACGTGGTCCGGAACGATGACGCAATACTGCGACGGCGCGGTCGCCACCAATGCGACGACCTGTCCGTCCTCGGGTGTGACGCATGTCGGTTATCCGACCAGCGGCCCGTTTGCCGGTATCTGGTATGACAATTCGGCGGCGTCGCCGACCAACGCGACTTACACGCAACTCGGCCAGGAAGCAGTCAAGGCTGCCGGGCATTTCGGCAATACGACAGCGGCGTCGAACCGCTACGCGCAGTATGTGATCCTGTCGCCGTCGGGCACGCATCCGGACGGGTTCAATACCGCCCAGGGCAATTTCTGCGCGTGGCACGACTGGAACGGTGACCTGGGAGCTGCGTCGTCCTATGGCGATATCGCCCTCACCAACATGCCGTACGTGCTCGACCTCGGCGCCAGTTGCGGGCAGAACTTCGTCAACGCTGGCACGGCGGGCACTCTGGATGGTTTCTCGATCGTCAACGGCCATGAATACGCCGAAACCATCACCGACCAGAATCCGGCCGGCGGCTGGACCAACCACAGCAACGGTCAGGAAAATGCCGACGAATGCGCGTGGATTTCCTCAGGCCAAGGCGCCAGCGCCAATGTAGTCATGGCCAACGGCACCTTCGCGATGCAGAGCACTTGGTCGAACGATACCAACGAGTGCGATATTTCGCATGCGATCGTGACGGGTGGCGGCAGCGGTTTGACAGCCAGTTTCAACTCCTCGGCGGCTGGTCTGACAGTCACTTTCACGGACACCTCGACTGGTGGTAGTGGTACGCGCACCTATTTCTGGACCTTCGGGGATAACCAGAGCTTGACGACCCAGTCCAACCCAGTCGTCCATGCCTACAGCACGGCGGGCAGCTATACGGTGACCGATAAGGTGACCGACAGCAGTGGCAGCAGCACAGCCACGAAGTTGGTAACGGTGACGGCACCACCCGTCCTGACCACCATCAAAGTTTCTCCAGCTAGCGCGTCGGTGCAGACAGGCGGAACCCAACAGTTCACTGCGACGGGCCTAGATCAGTTCGGTCAGCCGGTAAGCCCGCAGCCCACGTTCACCTGGTCGGTGAGTGGTGGGGGCAGCATCAGCGCATCGGGGCTGTTCACGGCCGGCTCGACCGCGGGCGGGCCTTTCACTGTGACCGCGGCGAGCGGCAGCGTGAACGGCACCGCTAGCGTCACGGTGACCAGCGTACCACCCGACTTCTCGCTCTCGGTGAGCCCGACGTCACAGTCCGTCAAGCGTGGTAACACCGCCACCTATACGGTGACGATCACACCGGCCAACGGTTTCAACGGGTCGGTTACTTTGAGCCTCACCGGTCAGCCTTCGGGCTCCACCGTCACGTTCACTCCCAACCCGGCCACAAGTACCTCGACGCTGACGGTGAAGACGCTATCGTCGACCACCAGGAAGACCTACACGCTCACCATCAAGGGCGTTAGCGGCAGCTTGAGTCACACAACCACGACAAAGCTCACCGTGACCAAGTAGGGACAACTGGAGTTGCGCGAGGTCGTCTCCTTCGGTGACCTCGCGCCGAACCGGCGCCAGCAATGAGGCCCAGGGGACAGAATCGAACCGCCGACAAGGGGATTTTCAGTCCCGTTTGAACCGCCCTGACGTCCGAGCTTCGGCTTGATCGGAAAAACAAAACGGGCGCCTCGGCGCCCGTTTCTTTGCGACACGTAGCCGCAATCGGAACTATGCCGCTTTCGCGGGCTTGCTCCACTGACCAAGCGCGGCAAGGCCGTTGTCCTTCGCCCGCGCAGACACGATCTTCTGCGCTTCGGCGAAGTTCTTGACCAGATCCTTCGACCACAGCTTGAGCGCCGCCGATTGCATCGCACGGCCGTAGCTGAAACTCAGCGGCCACGGATGCGGGCCCATCTGGTTCATCGCATTCAGATGCGCGGTGGATTGTTCGTCGCTCTGTCCGCCGGACAGGAACACGATGCCGGGCAATAACGTCGGCACGGAGGATTTCAGACAGCGCACGGTCGCCTCGGCGACCTCGTCGACGCTGGCCTGCTCGGAGCAGCTCTTGCCGGAAACCACCATGCTTGCCTTGAGGATGGTGCCTTCGAGCATCACATTCTGCTCGTACAGCGAACCGAACAGCGAACGCAGGGTCGCCTCGGTCACGTCGTAGCACACTTCGATATCGTGGTCGCCGTCCATCAGCACCTCGGGTTCGACCATCGGCACGATGCCCGCTTCCTGGCACAGGGCCGCATAGCGCGCGAGGGCGTGGCAATTGGCTTCGATGCAGGTGCCGCTCGGCATGTCCTCGCCGATCGTGATGACCGCGCGCCACTTGGCGAACTTGGCGCCGAGTCTGGCGTATTCGGCAAGGCGGTCGCGCAGGCCGTCGAGACCCTCGGTGACCAGTTCGCCCGGAAATCCAGCCAGCGCCTGCGCACCCTTGTCCACCTTGATGCCAGGCAGGATGCCGTTGTCGAGCATGACCTGGGTGAACGGCACGCCGGCCCTGGTCGACTGGCGGATGGTTTCGTCGTACAGGATGGCGCCGGAAATATGCTCGTTGAGCTTGGGCGCGGTGAGCAGCATTTCGCGGTAGGCGCGGCGGTTTTCCTCGCTGTTCTCGATCTTCACCGCATCGAAACGCTTCTTGATCGTGGCGTTCGACTCGTCGATGGCGATGATGCCCTTGCCCGGCGCGACCATTGCCTGGGCGATTACTTCCAGTTCTTCAATGCTCATGGGTGACTCCTTGAAGCGAATTCGTGCGCAAAGCGCATGCGACCGACCCGTTGTCGGGGCCGGTGATTATAGGCCACTTCAAAAACCGCTGCTGGTACGTGCCAGCGTCGGTACAGATGCAAGCGCCGGGCTGTTACATCAGGCTCGCCGGCAACTTGAAATCATCGAGCTTGCACTGGTTGTAGATACGCTGCTTTTCCGCGAACAGCCCGGGATTGGCCTTCACGTCGGGCGCATTGAACAGCATTATTTGATAGGTGTAGACGGGATCCCTGCCGATGTTCTGCGCGGCGGCGACGTAGTGCAGCGCGCGAATGCTGTTGACCGCGACTTGACCCAAGTCGCCTTCCGGGACGATTTTCTCAAGTTTGACATCGCTGATCGTGCCGCCGCGATTGATCAGGAACGACACCGCAGCGCACGTCGGTGTGGTGAGATTTTTCCCGGATGAGGGCACTTGCGCGTCGCCCGCGTACGTCGCGACCCACCATTTCAGCAGATCTTCAACCTGCACCAGATGCGGCCGTTCGGCTGCGTAAGCAGCAGATGTGAGCAGACCGGAAAAAACAGCGAAGCCCAGAGCCAATGCACGAAAAGACAGGTTCATGACGCGATCTCCATTGCCGATGCAACCGACGAAACTTGGATCATACGCAAGCGGCGTGGTTCCCGAAACCGTGCGCACGCGTTGGCCGCGGTGCAGAAAGAAACCATTACCGCCATGCGCAGGCATGGCAGAATGCGGCCGAGCAATTCGCCACGGAAATCACCATGCACGCATTCGCGCTCAGCGCCGCTCTGCTCCTCAACGCTACCGTGACCGCTGCCGGACCGGTCGACGCAGCGCCGCCCGATGCGCGGATTTTCGCGCCGATGGACGTGTTCAAGCTTGAGTGGGCCGATCATCCGCAACTTTCGCCGGATGGCCGCTTCGTGGTCTACGAGCGCAAGCGCTTCGACATCATGAAGGATCGCAAGCGCTCGAGCCTGTGGCTGGTCGACAGCGAGGGCCACGGCCAACGTGCACTCGTAGCGGACAGCGCCGACCAGAGCGGCGCCGTCTGGTCGCCCGACGGCAAGCGCATCGCCTACATCGGCGCGAGCGAAGGCAAGGCGCAGATCCATGTGCTCTGGCTCGATTCGGGCGCAAGCAGCGCGATCACGCACCTGACCGAAGGCCCGGGCAACCTTGCCTGGTCGCCCGATGGCCGCTGGATCGCGTTCACCCAGCATGTGCCGGTGCACGAACCGCCGCTGGCGCAACTGCCCGCGGCTCCGCCGGGCGCCACATGGGCACCGGCGCCGAAACTGATCGACCGCCTGACCTACCGCATCGACGGCGCCGGCTATGTCGATCCCGGCTACGCGCATGTGTTCGTCGTCTCCGCCGACGGCGGCGCGGCGCGCGAAATCACGCTGGGCAAGCACGATTTCCACGGCCCGATTGCGTGGACGCGCGACAGCCGGAGCTTGATCGTCTCGGCCAACCTCAACGACGACTGGGAATATCAACCGCGCGAAAGCGAACTGTATCGCGTCGACGTCGACAGCGGCAGTCTGACCGAGCTGACCAACCGCGAAGGCCCGGACCGCAATCCGGTGATCTCGCCCGATGGCGTCCATGTCGCCTACCTGGGGTTCGACGACAAGGGCCATCCGTATCAGCCCTCGCACTTATACGTGCTCGATCTGGCCAGCGGCAAATCCAGCGCGCTCACTGCGGACAGCGATATCAACGTCGAAGGCCCGGCCTGGGACGGCAACGCCGGACTTTACTTCCACTACGACGATCGCGGCGCCACCAAAATCGGCCATGTCGGTATAAAAGGCGGCAAAGTGGACATTGTCGCCGACGACTTCGGCGGCACCGAGATCGGCCGGCCGTATTCGGGCGGCGCGATGTCCGCCGCGGCCGGACGCGTGGCCTACACGCGCGAGGACGCGATGCATCCGGCCGATGTCGCGGTCGTCGCGCTCGACAGCAAGCCGAAGCGCTTGACCGATCTCGATGCTAATCTGCTTGATCACAAGACGCTCGGCAAGGTCGAGGAGATCCACGTCAAATCCTCGGCCGACGGCCGCGATATCGAAGCCTGGATCGTCTATCCGCCGCACTTCGATACGCGCAAATCGTATCCGCTGATGCTGGAAATCCACGGCGGCCCGTTCGCCAACTACGGCGCGCGCTTCGCGCCGGAAACGCAACTCTACGCCGCGCAGGGTTACATCGTCGTCTACGCCAATCCGCGCGGCAGCACCAGTTACGGCAGCGCGTTCGCCAACCTGATCGAGAACGCTTATCCGGGCCAGGACTACGACGACCTGATGAGCGTGACCGACGCGGCGATCGCACGCGGCAGCATCGACACCGGCAATCTGTTCGTTGCCGGCGGCAGCGGCGGTGGCGTGCTCACCGCGTGGATCGTCGGCCACACCGATCGCTTCCGCGCCGCGGTCGTGGTCAAGCCGGTGATCAACTGGTACAGCTTCGTGCTGACCTCGGATTTCTACGCGCTGTTCGCCAAATACTGGTTTCCCGGCATGCCCTGGGACTACACCGAGCACTACATGAAGCGCTCGCCGATCGCCTACGTCGGCAACGTAAAGACGCCGACGATGCTGATCACCGGCGACGCGGATCACCGCACGCCCTCGGGCGAGGCCGAGCAGTTCTATCAGGCGCTGAAACTGCGCAAGGTCGATACCGCGATGCTGCGCATCCCGGGCGCCTCGCACGAAATCAATACGCGGCCGAGCGATATGCTCGACAAGGTGCTGTATACGATTGGCTGGTTCGAGAAGCACCGCGTGGGAGCGCAGAAGCACGGAAGCTGAAAGTCAAAAAATGCCCCCTTCCGCCTTCGGCACCTTCCCCCGCTACGCAGGGGAAGGGATGGAAAAGAGCAGACGTACCAGAATTTTTCCGCTGCGCAGCGGGGGAAAGTGACGGCAGCCGGATCACGGCAAGTCCGCACCGCGCAATATCGTTGGGGTGCGCAAGCTCACTCTCCAACCCGCGATGCCGCCTCTTGCATGCGCGACGCTTCCATGATACATCTACGTTATACGAAGTACGTATGACGTAGTAGTGAGCATGAGCGATATGGAAATGGGGCACTATTCCGATCCGTCTCTCCTGGTGCTGACCAGCTTGGCCAATGGGCCAAAACACGGGCACGCGATGATTGAAGATATCGTCGGTCTGTGCGGAACCCGGCTTGGGCCTGGAAGCCTGTACGGCGCAATTGCCCGCTTGGAGCAACAGGGCCTGATCGAGCCGCTCCCGCCCGAAGAGCGTCGTCGTCCCTATCGCATCACCAACGCCGGCGCGGCTGTGCTGCGGGCCAAGCTATCCACTCTGCAGCAATTTACCAAGGCCGGAAGCAAGAGACTGAGGTTCGTATGAATCTCCGACTCTCCCGCCTGCTTGTCCGTTTATACCCGCATGCCTGGAAAGAACGTTACGGCGAAGAACTCGAAGACCTTCTGCAAACAGGCAGTGTCGGCTTTCGCGCGGTATTAAACGTCCTGTGGGCGGCACTTTGTGAGCACATCCTTCCAACAAAATTAGGGCTGGTCATGAATCCCTACCCCAATTCCGTTCTAGCACTGTCAAAGCTGCCGAGCGCCTTCCTTCCGATCGCAATGTCTTTGATTGCCCTGGCAGTCGTACTCGGCACCATCGCCCTGTTCGGCGTCGTCCACGATAGCGATGAGGGTGCTGCTGCGCATATCTGGCAATTGATGATGGCCGGACAGGCTCCTCTATTGGCGTTCTTCGCCATCAAATGGCTGCCGAGAAAGCCAAGGCAAGCCCTTTCCGTATTCGCATTGCAAATCGTGGCAGCGCTTGCCGCAATGGCGCCGGTTTATTTTCTGCATTTGTAAGCCGACAATCCGCAAGCACAGCCGAAGTTCGACCAACCCGTCGAACGCGCGCGGCTCACAAGTCGCCCAGCCCCTCCGCCACCCCGCCCGGCCCCACACGCAGGAGTTTCAACGTATTCGTGCCGCCATGCTGGCCGGTGTGATCGCCGGTGGTCAGAATCACGCGGTCGCCTTCGCTGAGACAGGTTAGATTGAACAGATGCTGCACGGCGGCCTTGACCGCGTGCGCGGGATCGACGCCGTGCGGGTCGAAGGCGACCGGAGTCACGTCGCGATAGATCATCATGCGCCGGCGCGCGCCCTGGCGGCGCGACAGCGCGTAGATCGGCACACGCGATCGATAGCGGCTGAGCCACTGCGCGGTACCGCCCGATTCGGTCAATGCGACGATCGCGCGCACGCCGATCTGGCCGGCGGTATACATCGCGGCCAGCGCAATCGCCTGATCGACGCGGTCGAGGCGTTTGGCCGTGTTGAGGTTGTCCTGTGGTTCGAACTGGCGCTCGGCGCCGAGGCAGACGCGGCTCATCGCCGCCACCGCCTTTTCCGGATGCTTGCCGGCCGCGGTTTCCTGCGACAGCATCACCGCATCGGTGCCGTCGAGCACGGCGTTGGCGACATCGAGCACTTCGGCGCGTGTCGGAATCGGCGATTCGACCATCGACTGCATCATCTGCGTCGCAGTGATCACGACCTTGTTGCGCGCCAGCGTTTCGCGGATGATTTTCTTTTGTATACCCGGCAGCTCGGCATCGCCGATTTCGACGCCGAGATCGCCGCGCGCGACCATGACCACATCGGACGCATCGATGATTCCGGCGAGCGCCGTGCCGATCGCTTCGCTGCGTTCGATTTTCGCGACCATCGCCGCGCTGCCGCCGGCCGCGCGCATCAGCTTGCGCGACTCCTCGATATCGGCCGCGGACTTGACGAACGATATCGCGAGGAAATCCGCATTCAACTGCGCGGCGATCTTGATGTCGGACTTGTCCTTCTCGGCCAGCGCGGTCAGCGACAGGCCGCCGCCCTGGCGGTTGATGCCCTTGCGGTCCGAGAGCGCGCCGCCGGCGAGCACGGTCGTGCGAATCGTCGTGCCGTCGATCTTGTCGACCTGCAGCGAAATCAGGCCGTCGTCGAGCAACAGGATGTCGCCCGCCTTCACATCGTTGTACAGGTTCAAATAACTCACGCCGATGCGCGTGGCATCGCCTGGCGGCGCTTCGGAGCGGCAATCCAGAGCGAAGGGCTGGCCGGATTCGAGGATCACCGGGCCGGCGAGAAATTTCTCCACGCGGATCTTCGGGCCCTGCAGATCCGCGAGCACGGCGACTTCGCGGCCTAGTTCGGCGGCGACTGCGCGCGCTTCCTTCGCCCGACGCTGGTGATCCTCGGCCGCGCCATGCGACAGATTCAGGCGCACCACGTCGACACCCTCGGCGATGATCTGCTTGAGCACGCCGGGTTTGTCGGTGGCCGGCCCCAGCGTGGCGATAATTTTGGTACGACGGACTTGCGCTTGCATGAATGACCTCGAATCGACGAAACACTAAAACGTGGCGTTAAACTACCACAGCCCCGTGCCCGGAGGACCTTGGAATGAGTGATCTTGACGCTGGAACATCGCTTGCGCTGGCGGGTTCGCTGCGCAAGCCGCTGGGCTGGCTGCTGGCGATCTTGGGTATTGCGCTCGTTGGCATAACCGTTGCGGTGACACTCGGGAACACATACGGCTCACATCTGCATGCTCCCGTAAATGTGTTCCTCGCGCCAGCGATCATCCTGCTCGTGCTGTTGCTCATCGTCTGGTCGCTGCGCCGCGCGAGTGTGCGTGTCGATCAAGGCATGTTGATCGTGAACACCGGTGTCGGCAGCAAGCGCGTGGCCTTGGCGGATTTGCGCGCGCATGGACTAAGTGTGATCGATCTGCACGAACGCACTGAACTCAGGCCGATAGTCCGCTTGTGGGGCACCGGTCTGCCGGGATTCGCTGGCGGCTGGTTCCGCCTGCGCAATGGCGAGAAGGCTGTGTGTCTGCTGCTTGACCGCAGCCGCGTGTGTTATCTCCGCAGCGATGCGCACAAATTGTCGTTGTTGCTGTCGTTGCAGCACCCGGAAACGCTGCGCGCGTTGCTCGGGCATCAGAGGGGCTTGTAGCTCGTTTAGTTACATCTCAGTGCGCTGGATCGTACGCGCCTCCATCGTTCGCAGTCCCGCAGTCCTTGCAGGAATCGCTTGTTTCAGGCGCGAGCCCTAAGCGCGGCCACGGCCGGCAACTCCTTGCCTTCGAGAAATTCGAGGAAGGCGCCGCCGCCGGTGGAAATATACGAAATCGCATTTTCCACTTTGTATTTTTCGACCGCGGCGAGCGTGTCGCCGCCGCCGGCGATGGAGAATGCCGGCGACCTGGCGATTGCGTGCGCGAGCGTTTCGGTACCCTTGCCGAATGCGTCGAACTCGAATACGCCGACCGGGCCGTTCCAGACGACCGTGCCGGCTTTCTCGACCAGCGCCGCGTAACGCTGCGCCGTGGCCGGGCCGATATCGAGAATCATGTCGCCGGCAGCAACGTCGGCGACTTTCTTCACCGTCGCCGGCGCATCGGCCTTGAACTCCGGCGCGACGACCACGTCTTCTGGAATCGGCACGTCCGCGCCGCGCGCTTGCGCATCGGCGATGATTTTGAGGGCGGTCGCGATCAGATCGGCTTCGTAGAGCGACTTGCCGACGCCGTACCCGGCCGCGGCGATGAACGTGTTGGCGATGCCGCCGCCGACGATGAGCTGATCGACCTTGCCGATCAGGCTTTGCAGCAGTTCCAGTTTGCTCGACACCTTCGAGCCGGCGACGATCGCCAGCAGCGGCCGCTGCGGATGTTCGAGCGCCTTGCCGAGCGCATCGAGTTCGGCCATCAGCAGCGGACCGCCGCAGGCGATATGCGCGCGCCGGATCACGCCATGCGTCGAGGCCTGCGCGCGATGCGCGGTGCCGAATGCGTCCATGACGAAGATTTCGCAGAGCATCGCGTAGCGTTCGGCGAGCGTCGCGTCGTCCTTCTCCTCGCCGACATTGAAACGGCAATTTTCCAGCAGCACGACCTGGCCGGGATCGATATCGAGCGTTTCGCCATCGAGATAATCGCGCAGCAGCGGTACCGGCTTGCCGAGCGCGTTGCCGAGCCACTGCGCAACCGGCGCGAGTGATTCAGACTCCTTGAAATGGCCTTCCTTGGGCCGGCCCAGATGCGACATCACCATCACGCGTGCGCCTGCATCGCGCGCGAGCTTGATCGTCGGCAAGGCCGCTTCGAGGCGCTGACTGGCGCTGATCCTGCCATCCTTCAGCGGCACGTTGAGATCCTCGCGGATCAGCACGCGCTTGCCGGTGAGGTCGAGCTGGGTCATGCGAAGAATGGCCATACACGGCTCCGTCAGGCGAGGATTCGAATCTGCATTCTAACCGCAGCGTTGCTCGTTTCCAGGCGCAGTGCTGCGGCAAAATCGCACGGCGTCGCTGGCGGTGTCAGGATCGAACCAAACGGATCGCAGCGCGGATCGCCGCATGCCGTACCGCGACTACGCGGCGACGTCGATACGCGGCGGCGGGGCGATCGTCGCGCCAGGCTGCACCGCATAGCGCCGCGCAGCGACAAGCAGGTCGCCGAGTACGCCCGCGGCGGTGAGATCGATGCCGGCACCGGGGCCGGAGACCGTCAGCGGCGCGGCGCGATAGAACGCGCTGTGCAGGACCAGCTTGTTCTCGCACGGTGTGAGGCGAGCCAGTGGATGGTCGAGCGGCACGCGTTCGGGCGCGATGCGCGCGCGGCCACTGGCGCTGTCGAAACTGGCGCGATACACCCAGCACTCGCGCCGCGCCTGCGCAAGCGCGCTGCGTGCGCGCCAGGTTTCGTCGGCGTCGGCGAGGCCGTGCAACAAGCGCACGGGATCAGATTCGGCAAGCAGCCGTGCGTCGACCAGTGGCACGCATTCGATATCGGCTAGCTCGACGTCATGGCCCAGCGCACGCAGCAGGATGACGAGTTTGCGCGCGGCATCTTCGCCGGAAAGATCGCGCGCCGGGTTTGGCTCGGCATAGCCTTCGGCAACCGCGCCGCGCACCGCGGCGGACAGCGCCTCGCCTTGCTGCACGCAGCCGAGCACATACGACAAGGTGCCCGACAACACCGCCTCGAAGCGCTCGACGCGGTCGCCGGCGCGGTGCAGTTCGCGCAGCGTCGACAGCAGCGGCAGTTGTGCGCCGACCGTCGTCGTATCGTACAGATGCGCGCCGGATGCGGTCTGCGCGGCGGCGATCGCGGACGCCAGCGCCTTGTCCGCGGACGGGCCGAGCTTGTTCGGGGTGACGATATCGATGCCGGCCGCGAGCCAAGCCGGATAACGCGCGGCGATATCCGCGCTGGCGCTGCAATCGAGAACGATCAGCGGGCGTGCCGACAGGCGCGCCAGTCCATCGGCAAATATCGCAGCGGCGTTCGCTGCGGGCGTTGTCGCCCGCAGGCGTTCCAACACGTGCGCAGCGGGAATGCCGTCAAGCGCGATCAGCGCCTGCCGCGAATTGGCGGCGCCGACGATGCGCGGATTCACGCCCGCCGTGCGCCACACGGCGTCCTGCGACGCGATCAGCTCGAGCAGCCGGCTGCCGACCCGTCCGCTGGCGCCGATCACCGCCAGATGGATATCGCGCAGCGCACGTTGCCCGCACCCCGCTTCGTGCTCCGGCAGCGCGCCGAACGTATCGGCGCTTTCAATCAATGGCGACAACATGTGCGCAATCCATCATTAATAGACGTCTAGATGTCTAAACGTCTATTCCATCATGCATGAACGGATATGTCAACCGACGGCGCCAGCCATCGGCAGCGCCCACGCCGCAGATCCCGGGGGGATGCGGCCCGCTGCGCGCAGGCAGGCATTGCTCCGCGTCGCCCGATCCGCCAAGATGGACGCAAACCCGTCGCGACGCAGGCAGCCCATGCACACGATCGCATTCATCCACGATCTCGCCATCATCATGCTGATGGCCGGCGTGGTGACGGTCGTGTTTCACCTGCTGCACCAGCCCGTGGTGCTCGGCTACATCGCCGCGGGCGTACTGATCGGCCCGCATACGCCGCCGTATTCGCTGGTCACCGACGAGGAAACGATCCACACGCTGGGCGAACTCGGCGTCGTGTTCCTGCTGTTCTCGCTCGGTCTCGAATTCAGCGTGAAGCGTCTGCGCCAGGTCGGCGCCACGGCGCTGGTCGCCGCATTGACCGGCATCGTGATGATGCTCTGGCTCGGTTACGAAATCGGACTTGCGTTCGGCTGGCACACGATGGACGCGCTGTTCCTCGGTGCAATGCTGTCGATTTCCTCGACCACGATCACGATCAAGGCGCTCGACGATCTGGGCCTGCGTCGCGAGAATTTCGCGCAGTCAGTATTCGCCATCCTCATCGTCGAGGACGTGCTGGCGATCGGCATGATCGCGCTGTTGTCGAGCGTCGCCAAGACCGGCGGTGTCGAACCCGGCGAGGTGCTGCGCACGCTCGGCGGGTCTCACCGTCTTCCTCGTCGCCTCGCTGGTGATCGGCATTCTCAGCGTGCCACGCCTGCTCGATTTCGTCGCGCGCTTCAATCGCAACGAAATGCTGCTGGTCGGCGTGCTCGGCCTGCTGTTCGGCTTCTGCCTGCTCGTGGTCAGGCTCGGATATAGCGTCGCCCTGGGGGCCTTTATCATCGGCGTGATCATCGCCGAGTCGCGCGCGCTGCGCCGCATCGAGCATCTGATCGAACCGATCCGCGACATGTTCTGCGCGGTGTTCTTCGTCACCATCGGCCTGATGCTCGATCCACGCGTACTGGTCGAATATGCCGGCCCGGTCGCCGTAATCACGACTGTCGTGGTCGTCGGCAAGGTGCTCGCGCGCACGTTCGGCGCATTTGCCGCCGGCCAGAGCGGACGCACGTCGATGCGCATCGGCATGAGTCTGGCGCAGATCGGCGAGTTCTCGTTCATCATCGCCGCGCTCGGCACCACGCTCAAGGTGACCAGCGCGTTTCTCTACCCGATCGCGGTCGCCGTATCGGCGCTGACGACGCTGCTCACGCCGTACCTGATGCGCGCCGCCGACCCGCTCGCCCAGCGCCTGCGCGCGCGCGCGCCGAGTGGATTTCGCAGCATTCTGCACATGTATACCAACTGGCTGCAGAGTCTGCGCTTCGAGGGCGACCGTGCGGTGATCGCGGCGATGGTACGCCGGATCCTGCTGCAGACCTTCGTCAATTTCTGCCTCGTCGCCGCGATCTTCGGCGCCGGCGCGTACCTCGCGGCCACGGATATGCTCGATCTCGACCGCTGGCTGCCGAATCGCAACGTCCTGCACACCGCGATCTGGAGCGCGGCGCTGATCCTGTCGCTGCCCTTCCTGATCGCCGCCTACCGCAAGCTCAAGGCGCTGGCGATGATGCTCGCCGAAGTCGGCGTGCCGGGTGTCGGCCGGGGCAGCGAGCGCGTGCGCCGGGTGCTCGCCGAAATTATCCCCGCGGTTTCAACGGCGGCGATGCTGCTGCTGGTGTGCGCGCTCAGCTCGTCGATCCTGCCGCCGGCCGAATTGCTGATCGCGGTGCTGCTGATGGGCGCACTGATCCTTACCTTGCTCTGGCGCACGCTGGTCAAGTTGCACTCACGTCTGCAGATCGCGCTGATCGAGACCTTGCAGTCCGAGAAGGAGCCGCACTAGGCGGACACGAGAAGACGTCGAGTCAATGCGTGGTGATGACTCTTTCGTTGCCGAAGCCGTTCAATTGCACCGGCAGCCACGCGTAGCGCAAATTCTTGCTCTCGGGCTCGGCATCGGCATGCACGCGCATCGCCACTTGCCGCAACTCCCTGCCCATTGCGAGATCGGGAACCGTATCGAATAACAGGGCTTGCCTGACTTTGCCATCGGGCGCAATTTCGACGACAAATTCCGCCAGGTCGTCCTGCGCGTGCTGCGGCATGGCGGATAACGTCGAACTCAGATACATCTTCGGCGGAGGCTTTTCGCCGGGCTGGTCGACGCGCGCACGTGCATCGTTGCCGAGTGCCAGGCCGCGACTGATATCCGCATCGTGCTGCGCAATGAAGGCTTGATAATCCGCCTTCATTGCCTGCGTGCGCCTGTCGTCGTCGCCGAAGGCGAGATAGGCTCTGCGCAGCAGATTGGCATAGTAGCCGCCGACCCGCTCACGATGATTGGCAGCGTCGACCCTGGCGTCTGCGTAGCCCTGGTAGTGGCCGTAGAGTTGTGCCCACAGCATCGCTTCGTTCGGATTTTTCAGCTCCAGCTCGAGCTCGGCGGTTTTCGCCATCGCGATGATGAAGCCATGCGCGCCGGCGTTGCTCAGGTATCTGAAAGCCTGATCCGGGTCGCGCGCGACGATATTGCCGGGCAGCCTGTCGCCAAGGCGATACAAATTGCCGACGAAGTACTGCGCGGCGATATCGCCGGAAAGAGAGTCCTTCTTGCAGGCGGCGAACGCAGCCTCGCGCGCCGCCTGCGGCGCATGTGCATCGAGCAAAATCGCCAGTCGGTCGAGATGAAAATTCATCGATGTTGCCGCAAGAACCGGCGCGGCGACGAGCAGGCCAAGCGCCAGGCACAAGCCGGCGATAAAACGCGGAGTCATGGGCGATCGCATCGTCGGTCACCGCCACTGCATCAGAAAGAACTCAGTCAGCCCTGCCACCGCTCACACAACCGCGATGACCGGCGAGTACGCTTTCACTTCGCGTTGGCGAAAGTCAGCGTCATGTCCAGCATGCGGTTGGAGAAGCCCCATTCGTTGTCGTACCAGCTCAGCACTTTGACCAGCGTGCCGTCGATTACGCGCGTCTGCGTCGCGTCGTAGATCGACGACAGCGGATTGTGATTAAAGTCGACCGAGACCAGCGGCTTGCTGTTCATGCCGAGGATACCTTTAAGCCGGCCCTCGCTGGCTTCCTTCACCACCGCATCGATTTCCGCGTGCGTGGTCGCACGCTTGGCGACAAAGACCAGATCGACGACCGAGACGTTGATCGTCGGCACGCGCATGGCGAAGCCGTCAAGCTTGCCGTTCAATTCCGGCAGCACGAGACCGACCGCGGCGGCGGCGCCGGTCTTGGTCGGAATCTGCGACATCGTCGCCGAACGCGCGCGGCGCAGATCCTTGTGGAACACGTCGGTCAGCACCTGATCGTTGGTGTACGAATGAATCGTGGTCATCAGGCCGTGCACGATGCCGATCTTCTCGTGCAGCACGCTGGCCAGCGGCGCGAGGCAGTTGGTCGTGCACGAGGCATTCGAAATCACCTGGTGCTTGGCCGTGATCTTGTCGTGGTTCACGCCCTGCACGAAGGTGCCGTCCACATCCTTGTCGCCCGGCGCCGAGATGATGACCTTCTTCGCGCCCGCGGCGATATGCGCGCCAGCCTTGGCCTTCGAGGTGAACAAGCCGGTGCATTCGAGCACCACATCGACGCCGAGCGCGCCCCACGGCAGCTTGGCCGGGTCGCGTTCGGCACAGACCTTGATCCGATCGCCTTTGATGATTAGATCGCCGCCTTCGACTCTCACTTCGTACGGAAACGGGCCATGCGCCGTGTCGTACTGAGTCAGATGCGCATTGGTTTCCGCGTCGCCCAGATCGTTGACCGCGACGATCTCGATCTCGTTGTTGCGGCCGGATTCGTACAGCGCGCGCAGCACGTTGCGGCCGATGCGGCCATAACCATTGATCGCGACTTTCACGGGCATGAGCGGCTCTCCTGACGATGAACCAAAGGGTGGGGAAACGCTATGTTACCGCGCTCCGACAGTTGCGCGCACGATGCCCGGGCCGCGTCCAACGCCGGAAAAGCAACGGCTTGCGCCGGCACTGGCGCAACCACGCTGAGGCGAATTGCCGCAGACATGGTTCGCGTGCAATCAGCGCGGCAGATTCAAGGCGTTGGTCAAATCGCCCATCGGCGCCTGGCCATGCGCGCGCAGCGCCGCATCGCGCTGCTCGATACCGGGCAGCGGCTTCAGACCGAAACGGTGGTCGATCAGACGCTGGATCGAGCCCGTATCGTATTGCGTGTGATCGACATAGCCGCGTTTGGCGAATGGCGAGACGATGATTGCGGGAATGCGTGTACCCGGGCCCCAGCGGTCGCCCTTCGGCGGCGCGACGTGATCCCACCAGCCGCCGTTCTCGTCGTAGGTGACGATGACGATCATGTGCGGCCACTGCGGACTTTTTTCCAGATGCGCGATCAGGTCGGCGATGTGCGTATCGCCCGCACGAATCGTCGCGTACCCGGCATGCTGGTTGAGATTGCCCTGCGGCTTGTAGAACGCCACCTGCGGCAGCACGCCTGCGTCGATATCGGCGATGAAGCGTGCGCCGTCCAGCCCGCCATCGCGCAGATGTTGCGCGCGCGCTTCTGTTCCCGGCGCGTAATTCACGTAGTAATTGAACGGCTGGTGGTGGTACTGGAAGAGCACTTTCGACAGCGCGACGCCGCCGTCCAGCGCCACTTGCCACGCACCCGAATACCAGGCCCAACTCACATCCGCAGCGCTCAAGCGGTCGCCGATCGTGGCCGCGACTTGCGGGCTCAAGGTGTTGCGCTTGTGCGCATCGGCGAAGCGCGCATCGCCGTCCATGGCCGGCGCATTGCCCGACGGCTGGTATGGCGGCTGCAGCGTGTTCACGGCGTAGAAGTCCGGCGTGAGCACGCCGTAGTGCACGAACCGCGGCGGGCCGTCGAGCGCCGAAGCCGGGCCGCCTGGATCGAGTTTCAGGCTCACCCCGTCGGCATCGACCACGGAAATATTGCTCGCGTAGGTTTGCGGATCGGCCTTGGTCTTGAAGTCGAGCGGCGCGCAGGCGCAAATCAGGTACTGATGATTGAGGAAGGAGCTGCCGAACGCCCCCTGAAAGAAATTGTCGGCCAGTGTATACTTTTGCGCAATTTTCCAGAGCGCCATTTTCGAGCCGTCGAAATAACCCATCACTTCGCCGCCGGCATCGCTCCAGGCGGCAAACTGGTCGTTCTTGCCACCGTCGATCTGCATCTGATTCTGGTAGAAGGCGTGCACGAGACCGTGCAGACGGTAATCGAAACCGACGTCGTAGCCGTTCGGGTCGTCCAGCGCAAACGGCCGGTTCGGATGCCCGCGCGTCGCCTCGGTCGTGATCTGCTTGGGATCGGCCGGATCGGTCAGCCCCTCGTCCGGCACCGCCGGCAGAGTCGCGAGCGGCGCGCCGGCGCGGTCGACCTGCGTCGCTTGCGCGCTACTGAGGTTTTGCAGGCCATTGGCACCGGGATACAAGCCGTAGAGATTATCGAAAGCGCGATTCTCCGCATAAATCACCACGATGGTCTTGATCGCGTCGAGCTCCTTTTCGCCGCTACGCGCCTGCTGCGGCTGCGGCATGGTCTGACATGCGCCGAGCGCGGCGATTGCCGCGAATGCGGCAACGGACTTGACCTTGATCATCGGCGACCTCGTCGATTCGATATGCGCGATTTTGTAGCAGAATAGCCGCATGCGTTACGCTCGAAGTATACTTTATCTGGCGGCCCTGACATTATCGCACGCCGCCTGCGGCAGTGATGTCGCCACCGCGAACGCCTCGTACGCCATGGCCTATCAACGAACCGCGGCATTGCGCGCGGTCGGGCGGCAGATTTTTTCCGACCCGGCGTTCTCCGCATCGGCCAGGCAATCCTGCGCAAGTTGCCACAGTCCGGCGCTGCGCTACAACCCGCCGAACGCGCTCGACGTGCAGCCGGGCGGCAGGAATCTGCACGATCGCGGCTTGCGCGCACCGCCGACGCTGACCTACCTCAATCGCGTGCCGCCCTACGACAATCACTTTCACGAGCCCGAAGAGGAGGCCGATGCTTCGATCGACAACGGCCCGACCGGCGGACTCACCTGGGACGGCCGCATCGACACGGGTGCGCAACAAGCCGAGATTCCGCTGACCGACGCCAATGAGATGGCGAACACGCGCGCGGGCGTCGCTGCCGCGATTCGCAAGGCAGGCTACGCGCATCTGCTGCGCGCAGCGCTGGGCGACGAGGTGCTTGCGAATGACGACAGCGCCTTCAAGGCCGTGGTGCGCGCACTCGGCGCGTTCGAGGAGGACTACCGCGAATTCAGTCCGTACACGAGCAAGTACGACGCGTTCCTGACCGGGCACGCGCAGCTCAGCGATCAGGAGAAACGCGGTCTTGCGCTGTTTAACGATGCGAAAAAGGGCAACTGCGCGCAATGTCATATCAGCCGGCGCGGCCTCGACGGTACGCCGCCCGCGCTGTCCGACTACGGCCTGATCGCGCTCGCCGTGCCGCGCAACGCAGATATTCCGCGCAACCGCGATCCGCGGTTTTTCGATCTCGGCGCCTGCGGCCCGCTGCGCAAGGACAAGACGAACGATGCCGCCTTCTGCGGCCTGTTCCGCACGCCGACGCTGCGCAATGTCGCGCTGAGAAGTACCTTTTTCCACAATGGGAAATTCCACAGCCTGCGCGACGTCGTCGAATTCTACGTCACCCGCGACATCACGCCGGAGCGCTGGTATGCGAAGGATATGCACGGCAAGGTCATCGCCTACGACGACCTGCCCGCGCGGTATCACGCCAACATCAACCGCGACCCGCCGTTCGCCGATCAGCACCCCGGCGCGACGCCGCGCTTGAACGACGCCGAAATCGACGACGTGGTTGCCTTCATGAAAACCCTGACCGACGGCTTTCTCAAGGACAACCCGTATCGACAGGAGCGTTAACGGATGGCGCCGCGTTGAGCCCCGCATTGGTGCGCCATCGACGCACACCCAACGAATGAGACTTGCGCTGATTATTGGTTCGTCGATGGTGTGGAGGTGGGTTTACTCAACGCGTCCAGCTTCCGCTCCCATTCGGCGGCCTTGGACTTGTAACCGTGGCCTGGCCGTGCGGCTGCCCAGCCTGTGTAGAGAGCAACGATGGCCTGCATGCAGTTGCGCGTACCCTTGTCACTAGGACCAAGGGTATGGAGGAAAATTTCATTTGCCTCGGTCAAATTGGCTTCCGCGGCAGCAAACTGGCCCAAACCCGTCCGGGCCTCGCCAAGTATTCTCAAAAATAATGCGAGTCGGGTTGCGTCGAGACCGATAAATGCGTTGCGGATTGCACCTTCGGCTGGTACGAGCAGTTCAGCGGCCTCAGCGTGCTTGCCTTGAGCTTGAAGTAGGTGGCCCATGCCAATGATAGAGATCAACGTCTCCGGGTGTTCTTGGCCCAGTACCCGGCGGCACTTCTCCAACCCTTCGCGATAGTAAGGCTCAGCCTCAGCCAGCTTGCCCTCGGCTTGGAGCAAATAGCCCATGTTGACGGTCGAGACCAAGGTGAAAGGGTGTTCCTCGCCTAGCACTCGGCGTTGCTTCTCCAGTACTTCGCGAAAATAAGGCTCGGCCTCGCTCAGCTTGCCTTCTTCTTGGAGTAGAAAGCCCATGTTTTTGATCGCTAACACCGTGTTCGGATGGTCCTCGCCGAGCACGCGGCGGCACTTATCCACCGCTTCGCGATAATAAGGCTCGGCCTCGCTCAGCTTGCCTTGGTCTTCGAGCAAACCGCCCATATTGTTGATCGCTGTCAGCGTGTCCGGATCCTCCTCGCCCAGCACTCGGCGGTCCTTCTCCAGCGATTCGCGATAGTAAGGCTCGGCTTCGCTTAACTTGCCTTCAGTTTGGAGCAAACCGCCCACGTTGTTGATTGCAGTCAGCGTGTCCGGATGCTCCTCGCCCAGCACGCGGCGGCGCTTCGCCAATGCCTCGCGCAAATACGGATCGGCCTCACTCAGTTTGCCCTCGGCTTGCAGTAATCCGCCCATATTGCTGATTGCAGTCAGCGTGTCCGGATGCTCCTCGCCCAGCACGCGGCGGCGTTTCTCCAGTGCTTCGTAAAACAATGACTCGGCTTCGCTCAGCTTGCCTTCGGCTTGCAGTAATTGGCCCATGTTGCTGATCGAATACAGCGTGTCCGGATGCTCCTGGCCCAGCACGCGGCGACGAATGGCCAACGCGCGCTCTTGCAGCGGCATCGCCGCATCGAACATTCCAAGATCGGTATATCGATCCGCCAGCACCTGGCGTAGGGTGGCATCGACCACGGGTTGATCCTTGAACTGCTTGTCAATCGCGGCGACCGCGGGTTTCAGAATCGTTCGATCGATCAAATCACGCGCTGCGTCCGTGGCGTTCACCCGCTGCCATTGGGTCGCGAATGCGGCGACCTGCGCGGATCGGTCTTGCTCTGCCACGCCGGCCTTGACGAGCGCAGCCTCGAACTTGGCCTTGACGTCGTCGGTCAGTTCTTTGCCGGCCTTGGTCGGGTCCACCTGCGCGAGCATGTCAGCCTGGAATTTGGAGACCTGTTCCAGTTCATTGGCGCGCGCCTGCGCGATATGTGCCTGCCACGCGAATCCGACAATGCCGACAAGCAGCGCGGCGGTCACGGCCAATCCCGCTGCTACCGCACCCTTGTGCCGCCGCACAAATTTCTTCATTCGATACGTTGCGCTCGGCGGCGCTGCGAGCACGGGCTGACCGTCGAGGTATCGGCGCACATCCATGGCCAGTCCGCTGGCCGTCTCGTAGCGCCGCGTGCGTTCCTTTTCGATCGCCTTCATAACGATCCAGTCGAGTTCGCCCCGTACCATCCGCGTCAGCTTGCGAGAGTCCATTCCCCGCATCCTGGCGACATCGGACAGCGTCGTGGTGGACTGTGCAAGGCAAGCGCTGGGTCGCGGTGGTTCTGCCTCACAGATGATCTTTTTGAAGTCCGCTTCTCCCGAATAGCGCTCCGAAACCGACTCATAGGGCGTGGTATCGGTGATCAGTTTGTAGAGCAGCACACCCAGCGAGTAGATATCGGTGCGCGTGTCGATGTCCGCGCTGCCTTCGGCCTGCTCGGGACTCATGTAGTACGGGGTGCCGATGATCTGGTATTGGGCGGTGAGCCGCGACTTGTCCGTCAGTTGGCTGTTGGTCGCCTTGGCAATGCCGAAATCGATGACCTTGGCAAAGGGTTGATCTTCCCATTCGCTGACGAGGATGTTGCTCGGCTTGATGTCGCGATGGATGACGCCCTTGGTATGCGCGTGTTGAACCGCTGTGCACACCTGCTCGAACAACGCCAGCCGTTCGGTGATCGACAGGTTGTGCTTGTCGCAATATTCCGAGATGGGTTCGCCTTTGACCAGCTCCATGACGAAGTAGGGCCGCCCGGATTCGGTCGCACCGGCGTCCAGCACCCGCGCAATGTGCGGATGATCCATCAGGGCCAGTGCCTGACGTTCCGCCTCGAACCGCGCAAGCACTTCGCGCGTATCCATGCCCGATTTGATGAGTTTGAGCGCCACGCGGCGCTGGACCGGGTGCGTCTGCTCGGCTTCGAACACACTACCGAAGCCTCCTTCACCGATCGGCTGAAGGAGCTTGTAACGACCGATGTAGGTGCCGGGTCCTTCGCCTTCGGACGCGAAGGTCCCTGCTCCCGGGGTGGTTGCTTGGTCGCTCATGGGTCGTCGTGCGCCGCTTCACTGAAGATTTAGTGTTACTGGTATTACGATGGATCCCGTTTCGCTTGATATCTGAGAGTCGGCCGAGACAGTAGCTGTACCGAGAATCATCGTACCGTTGACTCTGCCAGTGAAACTCAATAGAAGGCCAAGTGGTGCCTGGTTACTACCTGAGCTTGCATCGACAAAATCGCCCAAGAACGCAAAGCTTGATGTCGTGCCAGTTAGCGGTGGCTGCTCGACTCCATAGTCCGCAGCATCAGTGCTCGTGAATGTCGTTGAATAAGAGGATCCAGTGTTACTACAAAACGCGCCAGCATCTTCATCCAACGTTATGCTTCCACTGAAATTCCCATTTCCGTGAACGGAGCCATCAGCATCAACTTGGGTCAGTACAATTTGTATGGTCCCCGCGGATATAGTGGTTGGGAAATAACAAGTGTGTATCCCGTCTGTAATTTGAAAAGTTGTCGAACCGCTAAATGCTCCTCCAAACGTCTGGGAACCAGAAGTGGACGACCCTGCTTCCGTCACCGTAAAGGTCTGCCCAGCGATCGTGATGCTTCCGTTGAGCGGGCTGCTTGAGGTGTTCGGCGCAACCGAATAGTAGACGGTCCCATTTCCAGTACCACTTGCGCCCGACGTGACGGTAATCCAGGCGTCATTGCTTGTTGCCGACCAGATGCAACCGCTGGCCGCTGTGACGCTCACGGTGAATCCGCTCCCGCCACTGGATGCGACGCTGTTGCTTGGCGGGGAGATCATATAGGTGCACGAAGATCCATCTTGCATGATCGTGAAAGTCTGATCCGCAATCGTGATGGTTCCGGTACGTGGGCTGGTTCCGGGGTTCGCCGCTACCGAGTAGCCCACGCTGCCATCTCCCGCACCGCTTGCTGACGTGACGATTATCCAAGTATCCTGGCTTGTTGCTTGCCAAGCGCATCCGGCTGGCGCCGTCGGGTCTAAAGTTACGTACACCACGCCACTCGCCCCGCCGGACGGAACGTGATTGACACTTATCGCTGGTGAGAGCGTAACCGTACAAAGCGATCCCGATTGGGTAACCGTGTAGGTCTGATTCGAAATCGTGATCGTTCCGCTGCGCGAACTGGTGTTCGGATTCGCTGCCACAGTGAATTGCACCGTGCCATTTCCCGTACCGCTTACGGGTGGCACGATGGAAATCCAGTCGTCGCTGCTGGTCGCTGACCACGCGCAGGTGCTTGCCGCCGTTACATTCACATCGCCGTACCCTATTCCTGCCTGGAAGTTGGCGCTGGACGGCGAGATCGAAACCGTACACGCGAGCGCGGTTCCAGCTTGCGTTATCGTGAAGGTCTTGCCGGCAATCGTGATGGTTCCGCTGCGCGAGGTAGTTGCAGTATTGGCCGCCACCGAATAGCCGACGACGCCATTCGCGTTGCCGTTTATGCCGGACGTGAGATTGATCCAGCCCGCATTGCTCGTAGCCGACCACAGGCAATCTTTCGACGCTGTGATTGCCACTTGTCCATTGCCGCCAACCGCGCCGATGCTGTTACTGGCCGGGGAAATCGAAAATGTACACACGGGTGGCGAAACGACGGTTATCGTTTTGCTGTAGGTATTGTCGTTTTCGTTGCTTTCGTCGACCGCGTTGGTGGAGTCCACAACGAGTTTCAAGGTGTGCGGCCCGGCGCTGAGCGATCCAAGAGTAACGGACGGATAGAAGCCTAGATAGGAGCCCGGGACGAACGGAGAACCCAGACTCGACTCTAAAGTCGACACGCCGTCGATATAAAGCAGCATGGTAAATGTTGCCGCCGTCGGTGCATCGCCGTTGTTGATTACAGACCAGTTCACATAGAGCGTGTCGGTTGACAAGAATAGACTACTATCGATAACGGATTCCGATGCGGTGGAGACGATGATTGGCGCCGACCAACCAGGTGGTTGATACGGCGTCAAGTTGGGTAGCGGGGTCGCGCTAGAAGCCTGCACGATTGCCGTTGATTGCGCGCATGCCGATTGGCTGTCCGTGTCGGCAACGCAGATGTCGAAGGTGTAAGTCCCGGGCGCCACTGAACTGGGAATCGAAACATCGCCGTACGCGTCGATCATGGAATTCGCCGGCGGTACGCCATTGGCGGAATTGCCGAATCGGAATGTGTAAGGGGGCACACCACCAGTAGCTGCAGGCGTTGGCAGATAAAACGCTGTCCCCTGTTGGCCGATGCCGCTCACCGACGAGATCGTGAGCGGAGAACCGACGGTTATTGTTTTCGAATACGCATTGTCGTTTTCGTTGCTCTCGACAATCGTGTTGTTAAGGTCGGCAACGAGTTCGAGCGTGTGTGCTCCGGGGCTAAGCGATCCAAGAGAGAAGGAAGACGTGAGGTATGAGTAGTACCCCACAGCCAGTGTGGAAGGCGTCGTGTACACCGTTGCGACGCCGTCGACATACAACTGGATGACAAATGCTGCCGACGCGGGGGCATCCCCGTCGTTGATCACGGCCCAGTTCACATACAGCGTATCGGTCGACAGGAACGAACTGCTGTCGGTCGTGGCTCCTGATTGAGTAGAGACGACAATTGGGGCCGACCAGCCCGGCCGGTTGATAAGGCGTGAGGTTAGGCAGCAGCGTTGTCCCGGAAGCTTGCACAATCGCAGTTGCTTGCGCGCACGCCGATTTCGCGTGGACATCGGTAACGCAGATGTCGAAGGTATACGTTCCAGCCGCAACTGAGCCAGGAATCGAAACCTCGCCAGTCGACGCGTAGAAGGAATAACTTGATGGGACCACGCCGTTAGGGAGATTGACGATTTGGAACACATAGGGCGGGACACCGCCGGTCGCGGCCGGGGTGGGCAGGTAAAACGCCGTCCCCTGTTGGCCGGTGCCACTCACTGATGAGATGGTGAGTGTGGGGCTGCAACCCGCTGGCGCATCGACAACGCGGCCCAGATTAATACTGCCGTGCTGACCCACGTTGGTGCCGCCGGTGAACGTGTAACTCAGCGTAATCGATGTGCAGCTGTTGATTGCGATGTTCGCCGTGCCAACCGGAGAGCCGGCACTTGCACCACCGGCCGTATTGAAAGTGCCGCCGGTCGTTTCATAGATCCGCAACCCGTTCTTCGCCGTCGTACCGGGCGCAAAGGCATTGTCCTGAATCGTGTACCAGCGCTGGCTGGCGCCGCTGCTGCTGCTCGCACTCCTCGGCTGGTAGGTGTACCACGCCCCAAACAACGTGGTCAGTGCCGGACTGAAGTCGAGGAAGAAGCCTTGGCCGCTAGTGGCGCGAGTGGAATCGTACCAAGCGCCCGACATCAGATAGTTTTCCGTCGGGTTACTGTTGTCGCCGGTGGTCGTGCAAGTGACGTTGGTGTCCAGACGCGTGAGCGGAATCGACCCATCCGGACGACCATCGGTGAAGTGATAGGCCAGCGTGGCATGGGTGCAATCGGTGAAGCTCAGGGTTGCCGTACCGACCGCGGCGGCACTGATCGTGGGTGGCGCGTTGAAATTGCCGTCTGTCGCTGTGTAGATGGTCAGCGGCACCGACGCACTGCCGCTGATCGCATCGCCCTGCATGGTGTACCAGCGCTGTCCGCCAGCGGCGGTCAGGTCGAAGGTATACCAGCCCGCTGCGAGATAACCGTGACCGCTGCCCTTGAGGTCAGGGTAGGTCTCGATCAGAAATCCTTGACCGCCGGTTGCCGGGTTGTACCACGTGCCCGTCAAGCCGTGTTGGTCGAGGTTAACAACGGCTGCCTGCGCCACCGCACAAACGATGGAGGCCAGGAGCGCCAGCACCACTGCACTTGTTCGCGATCCGTTGATTGCCATGTACTTCCCCTGTTTGGAAGAGGCGAACCAAAATTGAAAAGCTAACAAACCATGCCGTCGGAAACGCTTCGACCTATAAGACTTCCACGGCAAAACCGTAGACGGGCTGACGAGCGCCATACCAGGTTTCTGCAATTCCTGAGGTTATTTCGACCGCACTATTGTCGGACTGCGCCGACGCGAAAATACCAGCCAGGGCTCTCGCCAAATGGAACCCTAAACTAGAAGGAAAAATGCGACTGCAAATGCGAAGCGCCATAAATCCCCCTGGACGGAATGGCGATGCTAGAGCGGCGTGGTAAATGTGCGTTTCGAGGCGATGAGTGCCCAGATACAAAAGGTGTAGCTAGAGTGGTAGTTGTCTCAGGAACGTTGCCGAGGATGGCAATTGCGCAAGATCAAATGCAAAAATGGAGAGTAGACCTCATGCGAAATTGCCCAAAAATCAGAATTTGACCCCAGCCAAATACTTACTGGGATATGCAAGCTGGCATCTGTTGCGGCGGACGCTACACCCAGGCGTCAGGAAGCGCAAGTTGCGCGCGGCAGCAGAAGATTTTTCCGGGTCTGGTCCGCGTTGACCTTCCGCGATGGCAATGACTGCCCGTGCCGAATGTCGCCTCGTACGCTTCGCGGCGGGATCAGTTTGTTTCACCGAATCAAAAATGCGCTAACTGCTCTTTGTTGGTGCCATCGGTGGGCAGTCCTTTCCGCAATCGTCGTCATCGGTGATGTTGTAGTCGAAAGGCACAAGCACCCAGCCCGCTTCGGCGTCGCCGTTTTTCCTGCCGGGATTGAACGTCCACTGCTTTACCGCGGCAATGGCCGATTCACCGAAGATGGCCTTGGCTTCCGGCGGTTCCGCCATATCGACATCCACTTGCTGCGGCCTGCCCTGCTTATCGACAAGAATCTTGAGAATGATCCGACCCGATTGATGCGCAACGATGGCCGCCTTGGGATACTTGGGCGGATACATCCTTCGATAGGTGACGTCTTCCGAAGGACCGGTGTTTTCGATAGTTCCCACCTGAATCCCCGGTTTGCCGCGGACGGCTCCATGCGTGACGGCGTTCTGAGCCGCCCAACTCGTCAGCGAAACGCAGCCGATCAGGACGACGATGCCGATGCTTGCGGCAATGCGATGCGCTTGCGTGGGAAGTGGTCGTTTCAACATCATGATTCGCTCCTTCATTGGATGATCAAACCGCCAATGGCAACCGATCGGCAAGCACAGCTCCTGCCGCGCCTCACCGACCAGCTGTGTTTTCAACATCGCGTCGCCATAACACCGGCGCGCCTCCGGAAAGCGGGCGATCACCAGCGCATCGCAAGCCAGCTCCTGATCGAAGCGCAGGCACGATGCGGCAAAGTGGACAAGTGGATTAAACCAGTGGGCGCTGCGCAACAACGCCGCCAGCGCATGCGTCTGCGCGTCGCCACGGCGCAAGTGTGTGCGCTCATGCGCAACGATCAAAGCACGCTCTTCGCTGGTGTAGCGTGTGTGGAAATCGGCAGGCAGAACAATGCGCGGGCGCCAAGCGCCGACCAGTGCCGGTCCGACGGTCGTGGATGCGCTGCGCCAGCCGTCGGCATCGCGGTGCAGATCGCCCAGGCTGTTCACATAGCGGCGCTGCTGCAACAAAAATCCCGCTGTCGTCGCGACTGTCCCCAACAACCAGCAGGCGAGCAAGGCGATCGTCGTAATCGCGTCGGCTCGCCAAATGGGCGTCAATGAACCTACGACCTGCTGTGCCGCGAGAACACGAACCGGCGCCAGGGAGTTGACCATCGCCGGAAAGGTCGAATCAGGCAGCGTCGCCACCATCGTCATGGCGGGTACCAGCGCCCACAACCCGTACGCCGCCTGCGCGCCGAGCCAGCGCCGCAATGGCAGACGCAAAGCGAGCACAACGCAGATCGCGATGCTGGTCGTCAGCGTGCTGCGCCAAAGCAGCGCAAGAATCTCATGCATCATGATCGAGCTCCTCGATCAGTCGTTTCAGTTCGGCGAGATCTTTCTTGCTGAGCTTGCGCCGCTCGGAAAAATGCGCGACCAGCGGCGCGACGCGGCCGTCGAACAGGCGGTCGAGCAGGCTTTTGCTTTCGCTGTGCACATAGTCGCCACGCTTGAGCAGTGGCCGATACAAGTAACGCTTGCCCGTCGCGCTCGGCCGCGATCGCACGCTTCTTGAGCAGGCGATTGAGCAAGGTCTTGATCGTCGGCTCCTGCCAGTCGGTGCTGCCGGCAAGCGCGGCAACTACATCGTCGGCGCTTAGCGGCGCGCGCCGCCAGAGCACATCCATCACCACGCTTTCGGCATCGCTGATCGGCATCGTCGTTTCCAATTACGTCTGTAATTGAAATACAGATTACGCCTGTAAATAGAAATGTCAAGTATCCTGGTTCCCGCCGGGAGATTGATGCGGAAGCGCGAACGGGGTTCGCAATCAGCCTGCCAGGCCAACGTGGTTAAGGTCCGCGAGCGCCCATTTGCCTGGACGGTTTGCGATAATCCAGCCTTGCCGCAACCGCCTGGCCTGTCCATGCCCTACACCCCGATTCTCGCCACGCTCGGCTACGTGCTTTCGCCGGATCGCGAACGCGTGCTGATGATTCATCGCAACGCGCGCGCGGGCGATCATCATCTGGGCAAGTACAACGGCCTGGGCGGCAAGCTCGAAGCGGACGAGGACATCGTCGCCGGCATGCGTCGCGAGATTCACGAGGAAGCGGGCATCGAGTGTCTCGATCTGGATCTGCGCGGCACGATCAGTTGGCCGGGTTTCGGCAAGCACGGCGAGAACTGGTTCGGTTTCCTGTTTCTCGTCACGCGCTATCGCGGCGAGCCGCTGGAACGCAACGCCGAAGGCGCGCTGGAATGGGTGGACGTGGAAAAGTTGTCCTCGTTGCCGCTGTGGGAAGGCGACCGGCACTTCCTGCCCTTGGTTTTCGACGCCGATCCGCGCGCGTTCCATGGCGTGATGCCGTATCGCGACGGGCGTATGCAGAGCTGGGCGTATTCGCGCGTTTGAAGCCTTCCTTCTCCCGCCGGGAGAAGGTGGCGCGTAGCGACGGATGAGGGTAGAGCACTGCATTCGGCCTGCTGTGCACCACAACCGAAATAGCTTCCCCGCATCCGCCTTCGGCATTGCTCCCGATAGGAAAAGGGAATCTAGGGCGCCATCGGACTCTTGAGCAGCGGCGGCTTCGTCGTGCTGCTGCGATCGTCGCCCGCGGTCAATTCCTCGAACAGCAGCGCCGGCGCGATGAACGAAACCCGGCGGTCGCCGGACATCGGTTTTGTATACAAAGCCGGCGTATCGCCGAAACCGACGATCGTGCGGAAGTCGCGCAGATCGACGCTGCCCAGGCGGACGTTGCGTACCGGCACATCGTGGCCGTCGCGATAATGCAGAGTGGCACGCAGCACGACTTCGCCGCCCTGATTGAGATTGCCGAGCCAGGTCGGATTGCTGCCGCTGACCAGGCGCTGCAGCGCTTCGTCGTTCATCAGTTCCTGCACTTCCAGCGCATAGGCCTGTTCGGCCTCGCCGGCCATGCGCATCAGGTCGGCGAGCAGGGCCGCGTGGTCCTTGCCCTGCGCCGTGCTCAGGATCAGCGTGGACGCGAGCGCGACGCCGCCGCGGTTATTGCCCGCGCTGCAATGCTTGCCGACCGGCGCGCGCGTGCACAGCACCTGCTTGAGACGGCCGTCGACGATGAGATCCTTTTTCGTCGCGGTCACGCCCTCGTCGTCGACGCGGAACGCGGACAGCAGCGCCTGCCCGCCGAAATTTTCCAGCAGCGGATCGTCGCTGACGCTCACCCCCGGCGGCAGCACCGGCGAACCGGTGCGCCGCTCGAACGTGCCGGTCGTCGCGCTGATGCCTTGACTCGAATACGTGCGCGGCGCAGGCCACAGCTGCGGTGCGAAGTGGCCGCCGAACAGATTCGCCGCCGCGTTGCCGCTGAACAGAATCGGCCCGGTGTAATCGTTGGCGAGTCGGACCGCCTTGCGCTGCGCGATCACGCGCTGCGCCAGATCGCGCAACCGTTGCTTGAGCTGCGCCGCCGACGGCAGCTGATCCAGTTCGCGGACGCTGAGCTGGTCGTAGTCCCACACCGACAAGCCATCGTCGGCGCGCGCGCGCGCCGCCGCGCCGAAGATGAGTTCGGGAACGCGCCGCTCACTGACGCTACCGTCGCTGTTCTCGAAATAAACGCGCCGATGGATTTGCGAAAGCCACACTTGCGATTGCTCGAGTCTGCGGGTAATCGATGAACACACGCGACAGATCACGCGCGATGGCCTGCACGCGCTCGCGGTCGACAGCGTTGCGCTCGGCAGCATCGCCGACCGCGTCGCGCATATGCAGCACCGGGGCCGGCGTTTGATCGGGCTGGCGATCCTGCTCGTCGTGCGCGGCGAGCACGCCGTGTTTGGCGGCCAGATCCTCTATGGCGCGCTTGTAGGCCCTATCGGTCGCCAGCCAGAAGCTGCGCCGCAATGCGCCGTAATCGTCCTCGACCGGCAACTCGACGCCGATCGGCTGGCGCCCGGCGATGCGGCTCGAATCGAGCTGCGCGTCGCCGACGCGCACATCGACGCGACCGATGCGCAGTCCGCGCTGGCCGGAAAATCCGATCGCGCCGAGCGACGCTTCCACTTCGAGCTGCTCGAGCTGCTCGACCTGATAGGCGATGAAGTACGGCCTGGAGTTGCCGTCGAGCTTGAGCTGCGCGAGCGAACGCGTCAGCTCATCGTGCATCGCGCGCTCGACGACATCGTCGGCGCGCGCACTCTGGGCGAATGCGAGCAGGATCGATGTGGCGAGGATAAGCGTGCGCATCAGTGCGTCTCCGTGGCCGGCGCCGGCAGTATCGGCGGACGATCCTGCGACTTCGGCTTGCGCTGCACTTCGATGCGGCGAATCAGCAGGTCCGGCGCCACCGTGGACACCGGCACGAAACCGGACTCGGCGCCGCACCAGCCGTGGAATACGCCATAGCGGCCGTCGGCGGTTTCGAGCTCGGCGAGCAGGGTCAGCGGCGTGCCGACGAGATCGACGCCGCGCACCAGTTCTTCGTGCCCATCCGGATACAGGCGGTAGACCATGGTCGGCAGCAGTTTGGCGCCGCCCGTGCTGACGCGCTGCGTCTCGGTGAAGCCGCCATCCAGATCGCGGATGATCAAACCCCACGGTTTGTGCTGCGCGGCGATCTCGGCGAGCAGTTTCTGCTTGAGCGCGGCGTAGTCGATCGGCGCATCGACGTCGACGAGCATGTTCGACTGGCGCGCGACCGGACGAAAGCCGGGCTGCGAGCGCCCGTGTCCGTTGGAATGGGGGAAACCCTCGATCGGCGTGCGCGCGAGCAGGAAGTTCTTGAGCACGCCGTGGTCGATCACCTGCACGCGCCGCGCGCGAACGCCGTCGTCGTCCACGGCGTAGCCGCCCATCAGGGCCTGACCGTTGAAATCGGTGCGCGTCGGATCGAAGGCGATCGAGATCGCTGCGGGCAGGATGCGTTCGCCGAGCTTCTTCTTCAGCGTCTGCGCATCGCTTTCGTCGCGCAGCCGCGTCGCTTCGAGGCGATGGCCGACGACTTCGTGGAAAAACACACCGGCCGCGCGATTGTCGAGAATCGCCGGGCCTTCGTAGGCGCCGACGATCGGCGCATCGCGCAGGGCCTTGAGGTTGGCCATCAGTTCGTGGACCGCAGCGAGCACGCTGGCGTCGTCAGGCAGGGCTTCGGGCTTGCTCGCGACGAAGCGCACCATGGCGGGCAGATTCATGCCATCGTCGGCCTTGGTCGCCGCGCGCACATCGAGCAGAAAGGTCAGCTCGGAGTGACGTACGCGCGTGCCTTCGCTGGTCACCAGCCAGCGCGTGGTGCGCACCACGCTCAAGCCGGCGCGCGCCGCGTAGATCTTCGCGTCGGCACGGAACGGCGCGCTGTATTTTTTCACTTTTTCACGCCAGACATTCATGTCGAGCTTGTAGTCGAGCGTCGGTTCGATCAGCTCGAGCCTGGGCTCATGACTGAAATCGTCGGACTTGTCCTCGGCCGCAGTCTGCACGGCCGCGTCGGCCTTGGCCTTGGCCAGTTCCTCCACCGCGCGCCAGTAGGCGCCGTCGGTCGCGCTCCAGATTTCGGTGCGCATGGCGCGCTCGTCGTTGTCCAGGCCGATGCGCTGCGAATTGCTCCCGCGTGCGTAGCTCGGCACGCTGCCGGGCGCCTGCGTCGGATGGGTGTTGTCGAATTTGTAATCGCCGGTGCGCATCTCCACGTTCAACGAACGCGTGTGCAGCGTCGCGCTATTGGTCAGCGTGCCGAATTCGGCGTTCATTTCCAGGTGTTCGTCGTCGTTGATGCGATAGGCGATGAAATAGGCCGGCACCTTGGCCTTGAAATACACCGCCTGCGAGCGCGCGAGTTCGGCCTGCATCGCATGCAGCACGGCATCGTCGGCGGCGTGCGCCATCTGCGACGCGCAGATCAGCAACGCCGCGACTTTCAGTCCTGCCGTGAGTCCTCGCGAACGCATGCGCGACGCCTCCGCGCCGGTTCGCGATTAAAGACGGCGCAGGGCAGTCTCCCCTTGCGTATGCTCATCTCAGGCGCTTCGCCGCGTCGACGACTGCTTCGACCGTGAAGCCGAAGTACTTGAACAGCGCTTCGGCCGGCGCCGATGCACCGAACGTATCGATGCCGATCACCGCGCCGTCGAGGCCGACGTACTTGCGCCAGTAATCGGTGACGCCGGCTTCGACCGCGACGCGCTTGCGGCACCACGCCGGCAGCACGCCTTCGCGATATTCGAGCGGCTGGCGGTCGAACACGTTCGGTGCACGGCATCGACACGACGCGCGCAGCGATGCCCTCGCTGCTGCAGCGCGCGCATCGCCTCCATCGCGAGATCGACTTCCGAGCCGGTCGCGATCAGGATCGCGTCGAACTTCGCGCTCGCCGGATCGGACGAGCACATAGCCGCCGCGCTCGATCAGCCGCGACCTGCTGCATCGCTGCGCTGCTGGTGCGCGAGATTCTGGCGCGAGAACACCAGGCACGACGGCGCCTTCGCGTGCGCTCGATCGCGGCCTTCCACGCGACCGCCGCTTTCGACCGCATCGCACGGACGCCAGACGTGGTTGTTCGGAATGTAGGCGCAGGCTGGCGAGATGCTCGATCGGCTGATGCGTCGGGCCGTCTTCGCCGAGGCCGATCGAATCGTGCGTGTAGACGTGGATCGCATGCGCCGGAATCAGCGCCGACATGCGCACCGCGTTGCGCGCGTAGTCGGAGAACACCAGGAACGTCGCGTCGTACGGAATGAAGCCGCCGTGCAGCGCGAGGCCGTTGCTGATCGCGGTCATGCCGAATTCGCGCACGCCGTAGTAGACGTAGTTGGCCTTGCCGCATCGTTCGCGTTGACGTCCTTCGAGCCTTTCCAGATCGTCAGGTTGGAACCGGCCAGATCGGCCGAGCCGCCGATCAGTTCCGGCAGCAGCGGGCCGAACGCATCGAGCGCCATCTGCGAGGCCTTGCGCGAGGCGACGTCCGGGCCTTCGGCCTGCAGCTTGCGCGACATACGCATCGGCGTGTGCGCCGAAATCGGCCGGCAGTTCGCCGTCGATGCGGCGCTCGAATTCGGCGGCCGAGATCCGGATGCGCAGCTTGTATACTTTGCGAACTGCGTCGTTCCACGCCGCTTCGCGCTCGGCGCCCTTGTCCTTCGCGTTCCAGCCGGCGTAGATGTCGTCGGGCATCGACGAACGGCGGATGGTTCCAGCCGAGCTGCGACGCGCGCGGCGGCGACTTCGTCCTTGCCGAGCGCCGCGCCATGCGCGGCTTCCTTGCCCTGCTTGTTCGGCGCGCCGAAACCGATGATCGTCTTCGCGCAGATCAGCGTCGGCTTGTCCGGCTCGGCGCGCGCCGCGACGCAGCGCGGCCTTGATCGCCTCGGGATCGTGGCCGTCGATCGTCGCGCATCACGTTCCAGCCGTAGGCCTCGAAACGCTTGGGCGTGTCGTCGGTGAACCAGCCGTGCACTTCGCCGTCGATCGAGATGCCGTTGTCGTCGTAGATCGCGATCGAGTTTGCCGAGCTTGCAGCGTGCCGGCGAGCGACGCGACTTCGTGCGAGATGCCTTCCATCAGGCAGCCGTCGCCGAGGAAACACATAGGTGTAGTGGTCGACGATGTCGAAAGCCGGCGCGGTTGAAGCGCGCCGCCAGCACCTTCTCGGCCAGCGCCATGCCGACCGCGTTCGCCAGACCCTGGCCGAGCGGACCGGTCGTGGTTTCGATCGCCGGCGAATTCGCTGGCCTCGGGATGCCCGGCGGTCTTCGAGTGCAGCTGGCGGAAACGCTTGAGCTGCTCGATCGGAAGGTCGTAGCCGGTCAGGTGCAGCAGCGAATACTGCAGCATCGAACCGTGGCCGTTCGAGAGCACGAAGCGATCGCGGTCGGACCACTTCGGATTGGCCGGGTTGTGGCTGAGGAAATCGTTCCACAGCACTTCGGCGATGTCGGCCATGCCCATCGGCATGCCCGGATGACCGGATTTGGCGGCCTCGACCGCATCCATGGACAGCGCGCGGATGGCGTTGGCGAGTTCTCTGCGGCTGGGCATGCTTTCGACTCGCGGGAAAAGGGAATTGCGCCGGCCATGCGGTGGGCCGCGCGGCTATTGTCGCCGAAGTGAAGCGCTTGTGTCCCCCGCTCGTTGTCGATCGCGGTTGCGCACCGCCGTTTGCGAATATCCACCGATTGATTCGTTGCGGCCGGGTTCTGCTAGATTCGCGCTTTCCATTCGCGAGGCCCGCTCATGTCCGACCAATCCCGCCAGCACCGCGTCGGGACCATTCGCACTGATGATGACCGGGCCTCGGATCGATCATCGGTTCGGGTTGGCTGTTCGGCGCGTGGCGCGCGGCGCATCTGGCCGGCCCGGATGCGATCTGGGCCTGGGTGATCGGCGCCGCGGTGGTGACCCTGATCGCGCTGAACTATGCCGAGCTCGGCGCGATGTTTCCCGAATCCGGCGGCATGGTGCGCTACAGCCATTATTCGCACGGGTCGCTGGTCGGCTTCATCGGCGCGTGGGCGAACTGGATTGCGATCGTCTCGGTCATTCCGGTCGAAGCCGAAGCCTCGGTGCAGTACATGGCCTCCTGGCCATGGCCGTGGGCGCAGGGACTGTACGTCGGACAGGAATTGACGCCGCCCGGGCTGACGATAGCCGCCGCGCTGGTGATCGTATACTTCCTGCTGAACTTCTGGAGCGTGAAGGTATTCGCGCATTCCAACAGCGCGATCACGGTGTTCAAGCTGATCGTGCCGGCGATGACCGCGTTAGCGCTGATCGCGAGCGGCTTTCATGCGGGCAACTTCGCTGTCGGCATCGATGGCGGCGCGCACGTGACCGACTTCGCCGCCGTGCTCACCGCAGTGGCCACCGCCGGCATCGTGTTCAGCTTCAACGGCTTTCAAAGTCCGGTGAACCTCGCCGGCGAAGCGCGCGATCCGGGCAAAAGTATACCGATTGCAATTTTTGGCGCAATTGCGCTAGCTACCGTCGTCTATCTGCTGCTGCAGATAGCCTACCTCGGCGCGGTGCCGCCGGATTTGCTGGCCAAGGCCGGCTGGCAAGGCATCGACTTCCGCTCGCCGTTCGCCGAACTCGCCCTGCTCCTCAACCTGCACTGGCTGGCGATGCTGCTCTACGCCGACGCCTTTATCAGCCCGAGCGGGACGGGCATCGCCTACACCGCGACCACCTCGCGCATGCTGGTCGGCATGCAGCGCAATGGCACCTTGCCGTCGTTCCTCGGCCGTCTGCATCCGCTGTCCGGAATTCCGCGCGCGGCGATGTGGGTCAATCTCGCCGTCGCTTTTGTGTTCCTGTTTTTCTTCCGCGGCTGGGGCACGCTCGCCGCGGTGATTTCGGTGGCCACGATCATTTCCTATCTCACCGGCCCGGTCAGTGCCACGACTCTGCGCCGCACCGCGCCGGAAATGCCGCGTCCGCTGCGCCTGCGCGGACTGCCGTTCATCGCCGCGCTGGCTTTCATCTTTTCCACCGAGTTGCTGTACTGGGCCAAGTGGCCGTTGACCGGCGAGATCATCCTGCTGATGGTGGCCGCGCTGCCAGTATACTTTTACTATCAGGCAGCCGACGGCTGGCAGGATTTCGCGCGCACCCTGCGCGGCGCGTGGTGGCTGATTTTCTACCTGCCGAGCATCGCCGCCTTGTCGTATTGCGGCAGCAGCCGGTTCGGGGGCCACGATCTCATTCCGTTCGGCTGGGACCTCGCCGTGGCCGCGGTGCTGGGCCTGGTGTTTTACGTCTGGGGAGCACGCAGCGGCTGGCGCACACCCGCCGTCGAAGCGGAGTTGCAGGCGCGTTTGCCGAGCCAGTGATCCTGCGCGTGGCGCGTGCGGGCGCGCGATCAATGCAGCGTCGGCGAGACTGAATCCCTGCGTACGGCGAACGGATACAGCGGCGGCAACGGCGACGACGATTCGGCGGCCGGCGCCGTGACGAACACGAGCCCGTTGCGAAATGCCGCAGCGAGGCGCTCGCCGCTGCCGCGGACGCCAGCCGCGCCATATAGGCTGCGCTCGAATTCGCGCAGGGCAGCGCGTTGCGCATCGTCGCCTAGTGCGCGCGCAAGGTCGCCCAAGGTGCGTACCGTACTGCCCTCGGCACGCGCCCAGGCGAGCAGCGCACGCGCCGCTGCGCGTGCGTCATCCCGCGCGCAGGCGCCGTCGAATGCCTTGCGCGCGCTGGTCGCCGAAGCGCTCACGCTCACCGGCAGCGCGGCAAGCGGCGCGAGCGCCGCGCGCCGCCGTTGTCTCAGCATCCATGCCAGCCCGGCGGCGACGGTCAATGCCCACAAGCCCAGAGCGATCAGGGCCAGCATGCGCCAGGTGCGCAATTCGCCGCTCGCGGATGTATCCAGGATCAGCGGTCGCGGCGCCGCAGTCGCCGCGGGCGATTGCGCAGTGGTTGCTTTTGCAACATTTGTTGCATTCTGCGCTTCTGCCGAAGGCACACCCGCGCCCGCAGGCGCGACGTTGAGCGTCAGCGCGGGCACTTCCGCATTCGCGGCGCGGTCGTGCCCGGTATCCCACCACGACAAGCTCAGCGCCGGCAGGGTCAGGCTGCCCGGACGGTTGGGCACGATGGCGAACTTGCGTACGCGCTCGCCGTACTGCCAGTCGCCATCGTCGCGGTTCTGCGTCGTTTCCTTGTCCGGATAGATTTCGGCGCCGTCGATTTTCGGCAGCTTCAACTCGGGCAGCTGCTCGAAGCCGAGCCCCTGCGCCTTGAGGTGCAGGGTCAGGGTCAACGGTTCGCCGACCCGTGCGCTGCTGTTCGCATCGATGCCGGTGGCGCTCAGCGTCAGCGATCGCGCCGGCAACCATGCGTCGCTGCCCGATCCCGGCGGCCGCGGGCGCACGTCCAGCGTCACCGCCGGCAGCCTGCGCCGACACGCTGTGACCACGGCTGAAAAAACTGTTGAGGTCGTCGGGATTGAGAGCATGGCCGCGAAACACGATGGGCGCCATCGTCAACGCGCCGCTCTTTTCCGGCGTGAGCGCGTAATGGCGTTCGAGCACGCGATACTGGCGCCCGTCGACATCGGCGGTGTAAGCGCTGTCCTGACCGAGCTTGCGCGCGATGAGCCCGTCCCCGTGCGGGTCTTCGAGATTGCCGTCGGTCAGGTTCAACGCATAGTACAGTTTCACCGTCACGCGTACCTGCTGCTGCACGTAGGGCGTCTGCGGCTGCACGCTGACGTCGAGAAATACATCGTCGCCGGCCTTGCCCGAGCTGGTGCTGCCGGGCAACACGGTGAGCTGCAGCGGCTGGGTCTGCGTGCCGGCGACGCTGAGCGCGGGGATGCTGAACGTGCCGGTGTGCTCGCGGCGCAAGGCCGACGGCCCAGATCAGCTTCGACGTGGTCTGACCGTTGATGATGTTCATCGACGACGAACTCTGCGTGCCGAGCAGGTTGAAATCCTGGCGCAGCGCGCTGAAATCCGGCTGCGCCGCGCTCGCATCGTCGCTGACTTCGACGTTCAACGTCACCGTCTCGCCGAGCTGCATGCTGCTGCGATCGAGCCATGCGCGCACCTGCGCGGCGTGCGCGATTGCACAAATCCACAATGCAGCAAATGCAACAAATGCGGCAAATCGCCGCGAGCGGACGCTGTGTGTCACCGGGAATCCTCCTGTGCATCGCCGTGCTGACGGCGCTGGTATTCAAGCTGGAATTTGCGCCGCAACAGACCGCCCGGATCGTCCGGCACGCGCTGCAGCCACTGCTCGACAGCCTGGTCCTGCTCGCTGCGCTGATCGCTTTCGCGCGCACCCAGACGTACCGGTTCCTTCGCCTGATCCTTGCCGGCATCCTTGCTCAGGGCCTGATCCATGCTCTTCTGAAACTGCTGCTGCGCCTCTTTGGCGGCCTCGCTGCCCGCAGGCGCGGGCTTGGCGGCGCTCGTGTCGTCGCCGGATTTGTTCTGTGCGGAGGAATTCCGGCCCGATTCCTTCGTCGAGTCGGACTGCTGCTCCTTCCCCGCCTGCTGGTCCTGCGCCTGCTGATCCTTGCCTTGCTGCTGCGATTGTTGCTTGTCGCTGTCGTCCTTGCCTTGCTGATCGCCCTTGCCGTCGTTGTTCTTGCCGGAATCCTGCGCCTGGTCGTTACCCGCCTGCTGCTGTTCGTTACCCTTGTGGTCCCTGGAGTTGCCCTGTTGATTTTGTTTATTTTTATCTTTTTGCTGCTTTTTCAACCAGTCCTCGATGGCTTTTTTGTTCGCCAGTGCGTCCGCCATCCGCGGTTCGCGCCCAAGCGCCTTATCGTAGGCGGCGAGTGCTTCGGTGTACTTGCGTTGCTTCGCCAGCGCGTTGCCGCGGTTGTACTGCGCATCGGCATTGTCGCGGTCGAAACTCTGCGTCGCCACGGCGTAGTCGCCGGCGCGGTAGGCCGCCGCGCCGCGCAGGTCCGGACTCGTCGCCAGCGCCTGCGCCTGCTTCGGCCTGCCCGCATCGAGCTGCGCCTGCGCCTGTTGATCGGCACGCTGCCAAAGGTCGTCCCATACGCTCGCCTGCGCTCGATTCGCATGCACGAGGAATGCAAGCGGCAGCAGCATGAGCCAGCCGCGCCGGAATCCCAGTGCCGCGAGCGGTAGCAACGCGAGCAGCAGCCATGGTCCGCGATCCTGAAAGCGTTCGCTTTGCACCTGTGTCGCGGCGGCGACCGCCGCGTCGCGTCGGCTTGAGCGTGTCGAGCACGCTGTCGAGATCGCTCGCGCCGGCGCTGAAACGTTGCATAGTGCCCGCCACCGACGCTGGCGAGCGCGGCAAGCGCCGCACTGTCGAGCTTCGGCAATTCGATATTGCCGGCCGCATCCTTGAGGAACCCGCCCTGGCCGAGCGGGACCGGCGCGCCCTGCTCGGTGCCGATGCCGAGCACGGACACGCGCACGCCGGCGGCGCGCGCACGCGCCGCCGCTGGCGCGGCATTCGCGCTTGCTGAATCGGCGAGCAAGACGATCTCGCCGTCGTGCAGACCGGCCTGGTGGATCAGTTTCACGCCGAGATCGATCGCGCGTCCGGTATCATTGCCGGCGACCGGCATCACCGACGGATCGAGCGAATCGACCAGATTCGCGACCGTGTTGGAATCGTCGGTCAGCGGCGCGACGACGAACGCATCGCCGGCGTAGGCGATCAGCGCGGTCTGCGCATCGCCGCTGCGTCTGAGGATGTCGGCGATCTTGTAGCGTGCGCGCTCGAAGCGGCTCGGCTTGACGTCCTGCGCCGCCATGCTGGCGTCGAGTTCGAGCGCGATCACGCGCGCGGCCTTGTTCTGGAACAGCGGTTGCGGCAGGCGTTCCCAGGCGGGGCCGGCAAGCGCAATGCAGGCGAGTACCCAGGCCGCGGCCAGCAGCCAGCGGGGCCCGCGCACCGGCGCTGTGTCGTCACCGCGCACCAGCAGATGTTCGAGCAGATGCGCATCGACCGCGCCGCGCCAGGCATCCGCGTCCGCGCCATGCAGACGCAGCGCACGCCAGAGCAGCGGCAGAGCCAGCAGCGCGAGCAGCCACCACGGGCGCAGAAAATGGAAATTCTGCAATATGCCGCTCACGGCGCCTGCTCCACGACATGGCGGCTCGCGGCACGGCGAATCGCGACAGGTCGATACGCGGCGAGCATCGACGCCAGCGCACCCGCGAGTGCGGCGAGCAGGGCCAGCGACAGCGGCCAGTAGAACCATTCATCGACCGGACGGAATTGCTGCTGCTTGTCGGCACCGGGCTCGAGCGCATCGATCTCGCGATAGATCTGCGCCAGCTCGGCCGTGTTGCGCGCGCGGAAAAAACGGCCGCCGGTTTTTTCCGCCATGTCGGTGAGCAGGCTTCGCGTCGAGATCGGCGGACGGATTGACGACGCGGCTGCCGAAGAAGCCGTCGTTGACGCGCATCGCCTCGGCACCGATGCCGATCGTGTAGATTTTCACATGTTCGGCGACCGCGAGTTCGATCGCCTTGTGCGGATCGAGCTCGCCGGCGTCGTTGACGCCGTCGGTGAGCAGGATCAGCACGCGCTGATTCTGCGGGCGCTCGCGCAGGCGCTTCACGGCCAAGCCCGACCGCATCGCCGATCGCGGTTTCGCGTCCCGGCAGGCCCGACCACCGCTTCGGTCGAGCTGCTTGAGCACGGTGTCGCGATCGAAGGTCAGCGGCGTCAGCAGATAGGCCTGGCTGCCGAACACGATCAGGCCGATGCGATCGCCGACGCGGCGCCGGATGAAATCCCCCGCGATCGCCTTGACCGCGCCATAGCGGCTCACGGCGCGGCCGCCGATCTGCATGTCCTCGATGCTCATGCTGCCCGAGGCGTCGACCGCGAGCAGCAGATCGCGTCCGCTGCGCGGCAGCGTCCTCGCGTCGCCGATCCATTGCGGCCGCGCGGCGGCAATGACGAGCAAGCGCCCAGCGAGCAACGCGAGCAGCGTTCGCCAGCGCGGCACCGGCGAATTCGCGCCGGCTCGGCCGCATCGAAACCGGTGAGCGGCAGATCGGCAGCGCAGCGCCGCGACCCAGCCGCGGCGCGCGCGGCGCAGCACGCGCGCCGATCAGCACGGCAGCGGCAGCGCGACAAATAGCCAGGGCCAGGCCCACTCAAACACGGCTCGCTCCTCGCGATCGAACGCTGCGCGCACGGCCAGCGCCGCACGAGGGCGATCAACGCGGCATGCGTCGATAGTGCCGACGTCGCGCGCGATACGGCGCGTCGATCAGCGCGCGGCCGACGCCGCGTGCTGAATTCGTGCGTCGCATCGCGATGCGGCTGTCGAGGAATGCGAGCCACTCCTCGCCGGTAGAGGCGCGGCGCTCCGGCGCGATCAGCAGCGCCACGCGGCGCAGGAATCTGCGACAACGTCGGCAGCCAGACGCACGCCGTTCGGTTGTCGCGGCTGCATCGCCGCGATGCGATCGAGCTCGGCCAGCACACGGCGCGCCAGCGGCGACGCGCGCGCACTTTGCTGTAGAAGCATCCAGAAGCGATAGCAATGGCGATGACCACGGAATCGACCGCCAGCAGCCACCAGCCCGGCGCCGGCGGCCACCACGACGGAGGCGGCGGCAGATGGATATCGCGCAGTTCGGGGCCGGACGGCAGGATTCATGCGCGCTCAACCCGCTTTGCGGCGGCGCGCGTCGAAGCCGAGCAGCGTGCGCAGCGCCGGCTCGGGCTCGGCGTGTCGTATCGAGCACGGCCCAGTCGCAGCGCGCGACGCTTGAGCATTGCCGACGCAGGTGCTCGCGCGCGCTCGGCGAACAATGCGGCCAACGCGTGCGCGTCGCTGCGTCGGTGAAATCCAGCAGCACGCGAGCGCGCCGCGCTGTGCAGCGCGTATCGGCCGGGCGGCGGTGCGCGAGCTCCAGTGCGTCGCTGCAGCAGCACCGCCGCCATATCGCAATGACCGGCGAGCAGCGGACAGCGGCCGCTCGGCGGCCGCTCGGCACTGAAGCCGTCGGTCAGCAGAGATCATGCGCTGCCGGGCCGCGCCAGGCGTTGCGCGCGCTGCAGCGCCTGCGACAGCGGCACGGTCGCGCTCGCGCCCCGGCTGATCGCCGTCCCAATCGACGCAGCGCACGCAGACACGCGCAAGCGCGCCGCGCACGCCGCCGCCGGGCTTGACTTCGCCATTGAGCCGCCGCCGAAGCCGAGCGCGCCGACGCGATCGCCGCTGACGCGGCCGCCCAGGCGAGCAGCGCCGCTGCGCGCGCAGCCTGCACGGACTTGAAACGCACGCGCGTACCGAAACGCATGCCGGGATTGCAATCCGACGACGAGCAGCACGTCTTTGCTCGCGCTCTTCCTGGAACACCTTGGTGTGCGGCTTGCCGGTGCGCGCGGTCACGCGCCAGTCCATCTGGCGGATATCGTCGCCGGGCTGATAGATGCGCGATTCGCGTAAATCGACGCCGCGCCCGCGAAAGCGCGAAGCGTGCCCGCCGCATCGCTGCGCGGCTGCGCCGGCTGCGCAAAGCGCTCGCGCCGTGCGCGCGCAGCGCAGCGCGATCAGTTCTTCGAGCGCGACGGGTTGGATTGGTGCGCGGTGCACTGGTATCGGAGCGGGATTCGGGATGGGATTGGGATGCAGACGGCGGCGAACGCCGCGTCGATTCGCGAGCGTGCAAATGCCGATATCGCCGCTGACCGCCGCATTCCTCACGGCAACGGCACGCGCTCGAGCAGCATGCGCGACGATCACCTTGTCCGACGTGACGCCTTCGGCCTCGGCCTCGTAGCTCAAGCAGCACGCGATGGCGCAGCACATCGGCGGCGATCGCGTGCACGTCTTCGGGCGTGACGAAGTCGCGACCGGCGAGCCACGCGTGCGCGCGCGCGCAGCGATCGAGCGCGATCGTGCCGCGCGGACTCGCGCCGTACGCAACCCAGCGCGCCAGATCGTCGCCGTAGCGCTTTCGGCGTGCGCGATCGCCGAGCACGAGTTGCACGAGATATTCCTCGAGCGCCGGCGCGAGATGCAGGTTCAGCACTGCCGCGCGCGCCGCGAAGATCTGCGCCTGGGTCACGAGCCGCGCTGCGGTCGCGACGGTGTCGCAGCAGCGCTTCGCGGGCGCGTCGCGCGCGAAGCTTGAGGATCGCCGCCTCGGCAGCCGCCTCGCGGATAGTCGATGCGCACGTGCATGAGAAAGCGGTCGAGCTGCGCTTCGGGCAGCGGATAGGTGCCTTCCTGCTCGATCGGATTCTGCGTCGCCATGACCAGGAACAGCGGCGGCAGCGGATACGTCGTGCGGCCGACCGTCACCTGCCGCTCGCCCATCGCTTCGAGCAACGCCGATTGCACTTTCGCCGGCGCGCGATTGACCTCGTCGGCGAGCAGCAGGTTGTGGAAGATCGGGCCGCGCTGGAATTCGAACGTCGCCTGTCTGCGGACGATAGATTTCGGTGCCGGTGAGGTCGGCGGGCAGCAGATCGGGCGTGAACTGGATGCGGTGGAAGTCGCCTTCGATGCGCGCGGCGAGTTCCTTGATCGCCGTGGTCTTGGCCAGTCCCGGCGCGCCTTCGACCAGCAGATGGCCGTCGGCGAGCAGCGCGATCAGCAGGCGGTCGACGAGCGCGCGTCTGGCCGATGATGCACGCGCGAAAGCGCGGTGCGCAGTGCTTGAAAAGCGCCGTCAGCGCCGGCGTGAGCGAGTTCTGGCATGTCCATGATTCGATCGATATCGGTAGTGAATGATCGCACGGACGCCATGGTCGCTGCGCGTGCTGGGACAGCGCGGACGGCAAGAAGGTTTCCCGGCCCGCGATCTGCGTCAGTCTGGCTTATGCGGCTCGATCCGCGGCAAGGTGGCGAGCGCTTCAGCGACGGTCTGCGGCTTGCCGATCAGCCAGCCCTGCGCGTAGTGGCAGCCCAGTGCCGTGAGCTGGGTCAGCTGCGCTGCCGTTTCCACGCCTTCGGCGACGATGTCGCAGCCGAGCGCGCGCGCCATGCCGATGACGCGCGCACGATCGCCAGGCAGCGCGGATCGTCGAGCTGGCGGACGAAACCCTGGTCGAGCTTGATCGTGTCGAATGCCAGCTTGTGCAGATGACCCAGGTTCGAATAGCCGGTGCCGAAATCGTCGAGCGCGACGTGCATGCCGGCCGCGTGGCAGCGCGTCGATCAGCGTCGGCGACCTGGCGCGATAGTCGAGGACCAGGCTTTCGGTGATCTCGATTTTGAGCTGCGTCGGCGCGATGCCGTGCGCGCGCACCTGCGCGAGCATGCGCTCGACGAAATCCGCATCCTCGACCTGCCGCCCCGAGACGTTGAGCGCGATGAACGGCTTCGGCGGCACCACGTCGGCGAGAACTGCGCAGCGCCGCGCAGACTTCGTCGCAGCACGTATTCGCCGACCGGCACGATCAGCGAGGTTTCCTCGGCGAGTGCGATGAATTCGGCCGGCGAACACCGGCCGCGTTCCGGATGGTGCCAGCGCGTCAGCGCTTCGAAGCCGGCGATGCGGCCGCTGGCGATGTGCAGGATCGGCTGCAGGCGCATTTCCAGTTCGTGCGATCCAGCGCGTCGCGCAGCTGGCTTTCCAGGCGGATCTTGTCGTGCGCGATGCGGCGCATCCGCATGCGCCGCGGTTTCGCTGCCGCTAATCGATGCGGCGCGTTGCCGGTGAACGTCGCCAGCGCAGTGCGGTAGCGCGCAAGCTGGCTGAGCAGCAGCGCGCGCACGACCGGATCGGCAGCTCTCGAGTCGCTCGGCGAATTGGGAACGATCGATCGGCGTGAGCACGCAATGGCTCAGCGCCGTGCGGTCGCGTTGCGCGGCGATTTGTCGAGCACCGCCATTTCGCCGACCAGCGCGCCGGCACCGAGATCGCCGAGCACCATCGGTCGCCCTCGCGCTGGCGTGCTGATGCGCAGCGTGCCCTGCCTCGATCAGAAACGCCGTGGTCGGCGCGTCGCCCTCGCGGAACAGCACCTCGCCCGCCTGCAACTCAATTCGATACGCCGAGTCCATCGCGACCGATCTCGAAGCCGGCCCGTTGGGGCCAGACGACCATGCTAGCAGGCGCCCACGCAAAAGAAAGGGCCGCGTTACCGCGGCCCTTTCTGACTGTTTATACGACGGTACTCACCCGCATGGGGATGGCGACGCGCTCACCGTGCAAATGCCCGAAAGGGTGACTGTCGCGGAGGGCGTACCGGTTCCCGTGGTGAATGTGCAACTGCCGCTGCCGGGGGTGGTCGTTGAAGAGTCGAGGTTCGCCGTGATCGTCGCCGAGGTAACGCCGGCGGGATACGGACTGGCGCCGGTCACGCCAGGAGGCGAACTGATCGAGATCGATGGGTCGCCTGTACAGGAACCAACCAGCAGCACACCGGAAACCGGTCCGCCGTCGCTGTCCTCAAGCGTCAAAGTGACCGACCCTCCGGTACCACCCAAGGCGGACGGTGTCGCGAGCAGAATCGGCCCGGACGAAACCGTGATCGGGGCGGTCGCCGATGCGCCATCGGCAGCGAACGTCAGGCTTGGCCCGCTCGTGCCCGTGCCGGAACTGGGAACACCTGCGGTCAACACCGTGGTCGTCACGCAACCGCTCGCGTCGGTCAGTTGCGGCACATTGCCCGACGAAGCGAGATTGTCGACTTTGCCCGAACCGATGCCCAGATTGGCGAAGGTAAATTGGAACTGCACACCCGCCAATGGACTGGCTGCCGCATCCTCAATGCACACTGTCACCGACACTCCGGCCTTGATGTTGCCCGGAATCGGACTCGGACTGATTACGATTTTTGCCGGTGCCACACCCGGGAATCCGACGAGGGCCGCATCGGTGATCGTCTTGGTGCCGCCGGTGATGTTGTCGATGCCCGTGCCTTGCACCCACACTGCCGAAGCCTTGCCCAGTGCGGAAACCGGATAATTCAACGTCGTCGTGGCGACGCCAACGGTATTGGTCGCCGCGGGCGTGGAAACATTGCCGATCGTGGCGCGACCGATGACGTACGGCAGCACGGATCCATTGTTGATGCTGGCACCGGTTGTGTCGTTCAAATTGAACGCGGTGGCAACATTCAAACTGGTGTTGCTGTACACGGCCGTGATCTTGGCCGCGCTCTCCAGATCGTCGTTGCCGGCGGGCGCGCCTTCCGACTGCTTGCCGATCACGATCAACGTGTCGCCTGGACCGGAGCCGCCACCGGCGCTGATGAAATGGCCATCGTTGGCGGTAAACGACGTGCCGCCTTCGGCCGGATTACCTTGGACACCGGCGATGCTGAAGGCGAAATTCGATTGCGGGGTATCGAGCGAGCCAAAATTCAGCACCGTTCCGGGGACAACCGGATTGCCTTGACGATCGGTGCCGATCGCGCTGATGGTCAGACTGTAGGAGGCATTCGGATTGGTCGGAATGACACTGGCTGTTGCGGCAGTGGAAACCGCATTGACCAGAATCGCGTTCGTACCCGGGACGGCAAGGGTCAGGCTGTACAGCTTGCCATCGGAAACGATCACCGAAGCCGTCGCGCTGACCGCATCCTGGATGCCGTTGTCGACGTTGTTGTCGCCGCGGTCCACGGTCGCCTTGACCTGCACCGGACCCTGCTGCGCGCCGGCCTGGAAGGTTACGTTCGCGACGCCATTGTGCGTTGAGGTAACCACCGTCGTGCCCGTCTGCGAAGAGCCGGCCGCGTTCTGTGCGGACAGCTTCGCATCGGTGCCGGCCGGACCGACGATCTGGAATTGTACATTGTCCCAACTGTTGCCCTGATCGTCGCTCGGATTGGCGATCAGCGCGCCGTTGCCGTCGGTCACCGTGGCCGAAACCAGTTTACTCTGCGCCCCGTTGGAGCCGCTGATATATACACCACCGGCAGCCTGGGAAATCGAAACCGCGCCGGGCAGATTGTTGCTCGTCGCGCCAGCGATCGTAAAAGTAAGCTGTGAACTGATCGTTTCGCCGTTGTCCGGATCGACCGCGGTCACCGACAACGTCGCCGTGCCGGGGACGTCATCCGCATGCACGAAAATTGTGCCCACACCGCCCGTAACATTGACCGGACCGCTGCCAAGGATTGTGAGGAACTCATTCCCGGTGATCGTTTGCGGGTTAGTGGTTTCCCCCGTCCACGGTGTTGTGGGATCGTCCAAGGTGGAAAAACCTGCGTTTGTCACTGGCGCAATCGCAACATTCACCTTGGAGGTTCCAGTGACAAGCTGACCATTGGTGTGCCGCCACTCGACCGCTACTTCAGCAATATAAGGCGAACCTAGATAATTACCTGGAAAGGGAGCGGTTTCAGCCAGCGCTGCATAAGGGTTCAGCGGCAACGTCGTGGCCGTTGCAACCAGTTTGAGCCGCGGGTCGATCCCGTTGCCTTGCGTCACGGCAATATTCGTCGAGGCAGTCACCGAGTTCGGGTTGCCACCGATTGGCGGCAGGGACACTGTGATTATGGCCGTACCGACATTGGTCGCGCTGTTGAAGATGAAAGACGTCGTGCCGCCAGACAGCGCGCTTGTTGCGCTGGTGCCGGCGTTGCCCGTGGCTCCGCTGATCGAGCCGATCGTCGCGGGCGAGACCGAGGCGCTGATCGAAGTGCCATCGGCTTCCGCCGTGCCATCCTGTTTCTTCACGCTGACCGTCAAGGTCGTGTAGTTGTTCGTGGTGATCGAGGATGCGGCGACACTGACTGTCAGCAGATCCTGCGGCGGCTCGAACGCCGAACCGCTACTCCCCCCACTACCGCCGCCGCACCCGGCAAGGGCAAGCATGGCGACAAGAGGGAGAAAAAATTTGCTCAGGGCTTTCATCTCGAATATCTCCACAAACAGCGATGGATCGATGTGCGATGCATTCCGGCAAACCATAATCGCTGCCGCAAGACGGAAACGTAACGGTTCTGCTTGTTCAATTATTACTTCAGATTTTCGTCAAGAATCTTGGGTGTCACGAAAATCAACATTTCGGCCTTCTGATTGCTCTTTTGCGTATCGCGGAAGAACGCGCCGATCCCTGGCAGGTCGCCCAGGAACGGCACCTTGGTGATGTCTGTCCGACTTGTCGAATTCGTAGACGCCGCCGAGGACGACCGTCTGGCCATTGTCGACGCAGCACTGACGTGGTGATCTCGCGCTTGTCGAGCTGCGGAATCGAAGCCGCCGCCGGGATTGGGTACGAGTGAAGCTCGCATCGCATCCTTCTTGACGTCGAGGTTGAGAAAGACGCGGCCATCCGCGGTGATCGTCGGCGTGACCTTGAGCTCGAGCACGGCTTCCTTGAACTGCAACAGTCGCGGTGTTGATGCCGCCGCCAGCCGCCACCTGGAAAGTTACGTAGCCGATTTCCTGGCCCTGCTTGATGTCGGCTTCCTGCTGGTTCGCGGTGATCACGCGCGGACTCGAAATCAATTCGCTGCGACCTTCGGTCTGCGCCGGCGGAAAGCTCCAGATCGAGCAGATAATCCGCGCCGAGAACAGACAAGGCCGAAGCTGCCGGCGGTCGTTTGGTCGCCGGCATATTGACGTTGAGACCGGTTGGCGAGGCTCGGCACCGGAATGCCACTACCAATGGCCGCCGCGGCGAACTGAGCAAGCCGCTGCCGGCGGTGCCGCCCATTCAAGCGGTTGTTCAACGCAATGTTTGCCATCTGATCGGCCCCGGCCAGCGTTCCGGATGTCGAGACCACGGTATTGCTACCGCTCTGGTAGCCGCCGCTGATGCCGAACTTCGCACCGATCTCGCGCGCGAAATTGTCGGTCGCGACGACGACGCGCGACTCGATCAGCACCTGTTGCACGGGACGGTCGAGCTTGGCGACGAGTTCGCGGATCATCCGCACTCTGTCTGGCGTGTCGACAACCAGCAGGGTGTTGGTGCGATCGTCGAAGGTGACGCGGCCGCGCGCCGACAAGAATCCGGATTCGCCTGGTTAGCGCCGGTGCCAGCGCCGGCCGTTGCTCTGTTTCGAGCTTCTGGGTGAGCAGATCGGCGAATGTCCTTGGCCTTGCCGTAACTGATCGGGATGTAATCAGTGATCAGTTGCGACAACTTCCGTGCAGCTTCTGCTTCGCATCGGCGATCGCCTGTTCGCGATCGGCGATTTCCTTCTGCGGCGCAACCCAGATCACGTTGCCGTTGCGGCGCTTGTCGAGCCCCTTGGCCTGCAATACGATGATCGAGCGCCTGGTCCCAAGGCACGTTGATCAGACGCAACGTCACGTTGCCCTGACGCTATCGGCAACGACGATGTTGAGATCGGACACGTCGGCGATCAGCTGCAGCACCGAACGCGTCGGAATGTCCTGGAAGTTGAACGTGACGCGATTGCCGGTGTATACCGGCGGCGCGTTCGGATCCTTCTTTCTCTTCTTTGCTTGGCGGCGAGACCTCGACGACGTATTGGTTGCCGGACTGGTAGGCGAAGTTGTTCGAACGGCGCCTTCGCGGTGATGTCCATGTGCGCGCCGTTGCCCTTGCTGCGCGTTTCGATGAATTGCACGGGCGTGGCGAAATCGAGCACGTCCAGACGCTGCGCCAGTTGCGTCGGCAACTTCACGTTGTAGATATCGAGCGCGAGCTTGTCGCCGTTGCGCTTGCAGATCGGCGCCTGCGCCTTCGCCGCGAGAAACTGACGATGATGCGACCTTCGCCGTTCTTGCCGCGACGGAAATCGATGTTTGAAATTTCAACCGCGGTCGCACCGACCGTCTTGGTCTGATCCGTCGCCGACCACCGCGGCCGCTGACGCCGCTGCCGTTCCGCCGCCGCCGACGGTGACGATGAGATTGTTGCCTTCGCTGCGCGTTTCATAGGTCGCCGGCCGGAACAGATCGATGACGACGCGCGTGCGGCCTGCCGCTTCGACGGCGTTGATGCCGCTGGTCGCGCCGCTGTTTACTTCGATGTGGCGCTGGGCTCACAGCGTTGCGCGTGTCGGCGATATCGATCGCGATGCGCGGCGGCGTTCTCCGTCGTGAAGATCCGCGGCTCGCACTGACAGGCGCCGCGAACTTCATCGTGACCTGCACCTTGCCGCCCGGCAGCGGCGCGTAGGCTGATGTCCTGCAGACGTGTTCTCGGCGCGTGCGATTGCGTCGCGAACAGCATGGCCACGAGCAGAGCGATCAGCGCTCCGGCGCGGCTTGCATGACGCCACGTCCCTGGAAATCCGGCCCTGCGAAATTAGCAGCTGTCGTGATCATGTTTAGCTACCCCCAATGGGTCGTTCATTTCGCACCCAATGCGATCGTCGCCTGCCGTTCCATCCAACCGCCGGTTGCCGTTCGGAATCAGCTCGACCAGTTCGATGTGATTCTCGGAAATGGCGGTGATCCGGCCGTTGTTCTGCCCCAGATAGTTGCGCACGTGGACGCGATAACTATGCCTTCCGGATCCCTGACCAGACCCTCGATCGCGGGACCAGTGCCAACTGTTCCGACCATTTTCAGACTGTCGAGCGGAATAGTCTTCAAGCTTTCCTTCGGGTGCGGGTCTGGCGATACGGCCTGCGCCACTGCCTGCTCTTCAGCGCTCGGCGAGAACGGATCACGCATCGTCCTGGTCGCGATACTCGAAGGTCTCAAAGGTCTTGAGCACGGGCAACGGCGGTATCGGCCCACCCGGCTGCGCTTTTTCCCGAGCGACCCACTCACGCAGATCGCATCGCCACTCGGTGCAACCTGCGAGCGCAGCCCGCAACTGCGGCGAGTACGAAGATTTTGCGCAACAACGGAGAAACCTGGCCGAGCCATGCTCACTGGCCTCCACCCGCCGCTGCTTCGCGGGCTGTGCGTTTATGCGCAGGCTTGCCCGTCGTTTTGTCGAGTTCGTCTTCTTCGACGTAACGATAGGTCTTGACCGTCCCTTCGAGGGTCAGCTGGCCGCCGGTTTTCGCCCCCCCTCCGCCACTCGGCTTCAGCGAGACGTCATGCATCGTCAGAATCACTACGCGCGGCAGCCCGGCAACCCGCTGATAAACGTTCCGAACTGGTGATAGGTGCCGAGCATGCGCAACTGGATGGGCTTCTCGGCGTAGAAACTCTCCTTGATCGTTTCCGGACCGGGCTTGAACAACTGAGTTTCCAGACCCGCGGACAACGCCGCCTGCGAAATATCGACTAGAAGCTCGGGCATCTCAGTCTTGCTTGGCAATTGGCGCAGCAATTGGTGCAGAATCTCGCGCATGTCGTCGAGCTGCTGCTTGAGCTTTCCAGATTGACGACCTTGCCTTGTTTTTCGTGGAAATCCTCCTTCAGCTGGGTTTCCTGATGCTGCCTCTGCTCGAGCGTGTCCTGCTGATCCCGGATCGACCACCACCAGCCCGCCAGCAGCAGCAGCGCAAACAGCAGACCGCAAAGGCCGAACTTGCAGCCTGTGGCCACGCGCCAAGATTGTTGATATCCAGATTGCGCAAATCGGAGAGCTTCATGGCTTGGCCCCCACCGGCTTGGCTGGTGCGCCCACCGGCTTGGCGGGTGCGGCGGCAGGTGGGCTACCCTGCGTCGCCGGCGCTTTGGCGCCGCCGGACTGATCCGGCGAGGTCATCTTGACGGTCAAGCCGAATTCATAACGATTGCGTTGGTCGGTGCCGTTGGCCTCGGTCTTTTGCAGATCCGAGTGCTGCAACCAGGGAGAATCGTCCAGCTTGCGCATGTACGCCGCCACGTTGCCGTTCGCCTGCGCCAAGCCGAGCAAGGTGAGCACGTCGCCGGTTTGCTTCAAGGAAGTCAGACGCACGCCATCGGGGATGGTTTTCACCAGTTCATCGAACAAATGCACCATCTGCGAGCGGCTCGCTTGCAACTGCTCGATAATCTGTTTGCGCGCGAGCAACTTGGCCTTGGTCGCCTCGAGTTCCTTGATCTCGGTCAGCTTGCCGTCAAGCTGATGGATCTGATCCTTAAGATAGCTGTTGCGCGCGTCCTGATTGTCGATGCGCGCACCCATCCAGGTGCCCCACAGCAACCATACGAGCACTGCCACGACAGCCGCAGCGGCGAGCATCGTGTAGAAATCTCTCTCGCGTTGGCGCCGCCGTTCGGCGCGCCAGGGAAGCAGGTTGATCGTTGCCATCAGTCGAAACTCCGCAACGCAAGACCGAAGGCAATCATCAGCGCCGGCGCATCCTGTGCCAGCGCCTGCCCCTGCACGCGTGAAGCCCAGGTCATTCCGGCCAGCGGGTTGGCCACGACACAGGGTACGCCGAGTTGCTGCTCGACCTTCTCCGCGATGCCGGCGATCGACGCACAGCCGCCGGCGAGGACGACCTGATCGACGCGATGATAGTCGCTGCCGGCAAAGAAAAACTGCAACAGACGGTTGATCTGCTGCACCATCGCTTCCTTGAACGGCTGCAGCACCTCGACTTCGTACGATTCGGGCAAACCGCCCTGGCGCTTGGCCAAGCCGGCCTCTTCGTAGGACAGGCCATAGCGACGCATGACCTCGTCGGTCAGTTGCTTGCCGCCGAACACCTGTTCGCGAGAGTAGATCGTGCGCTGATTCTTGAGCACGATCAGAGTGGTCATCGTCGCCCCTACGTCGACGACCGCAACGACCGCGTCGGGTCGGCACGGAGAGCTGGTTGGAGATGAGCTTGTAGGCGTTCTCCATGGCGAAGGCTTCAACGTCGACGACTTTGGCGGTCAAGCCGCCGAGTTCGAGCGCGGACACGCGCAGGTCGACGTTTTCCGTACGCGACGCGGCGAGGAGGACATTGAGCATGCCCGGAACGTCCTTCATCGGTCCGAGGACCTCGTAGTCCAGACTCACCTCTTCGATCGGATAGGGAATGTATTGGTTGGCCTCGACCTGGACCTGGCCTTCCAGATCGTCTTCGGACAGATCGGCGGGCATGTTGATCATCTTGGTGATCACGGCCGAGCCGGCGACTGCAGCCGCGGCGAGTTTGCTTTTCGCACCCGATCGGCCGAGCGCACGGCGCACCGTTTCTCCCACCGCATCGACTTCGACGATGTTTTTTTCGACCACCGCGTTTGCCGGCAACGGCTCCACCGCATAATGCTCGATGCGATAGCTGCCGGCAGTGCGGCTCAACTGCAACAATTTGACCGCCGTCGAGCTGATGTCGACGCCGATCAGCGGCGCGGTCTTGGCACGAAGCAGGCTCAACTTTCTTCCCCAGCAACAGGTCTTTATGAGCTAAAGACGATATTCCTCATTAAATCCGAACAATAACGATTTGGCAACAAGAATTTCGCGTTGTTATCAATTCGGCCCGATAGATTAGTGATACAATTCACGATTGCTTTTTAATCGTAGCGTCGGCACTACCCGCTGTCTATCGGCGCCGCTCGCCCCGCCCTATAATTTGCCGATACTTTCTCCGCAGTACTCGGGCGCACGTCACATTCATGCGTTTTCTTTTTCGTCTGCTTCGCTACGCCCTGATTGCCGGCGTGGTCTGCGCCGCGCTCGGTTGTGCCGCCATCGGCGTCGCCTACTGGCTGATCTCCCCGCGCCTGCCCTCGGTCGAATCGCTGCGCGATGTGACGATGCAGGTGCCTTTGCGCGTTTACAGCGCCGACAACAAGCTGATCGCGACGTTCGGCGAGACACGGCGCATTCCGGTCAAGATCGAGCAGGTCCCGGATCTGGTCAAGAATGCGTTCATCGCGGCCGAGGATGCGAATTTCTACAACCACCCGGGCGTCGATTGGCAGGGCATCCTGCGCGCGGTCGGCCTGATGATCAGCAAACGCACCCTGCATGTCGCCGGCGGCAGTACGATCACGCAACAGGTGGCGCGCGATTTTTTCCTCAGCTCGGAGGTCAGCCTGTCGCGCAAGGCGACCGAGATCTTCCTCTCGCGGCGGATCGAAAACTCGCTGACCAAGGATCAGATCCTCGAGCTTTACCTCAACAAGATTTTCTTCGGCAACCGCGCTTACGGCGTCGCCGCAGCGGCCGAGTTCTACTATGGGAAAACGCTCGACCAGCTGACTCTGCCCGAGGTCGCAATGCTCGCCTCGTTGCCCAAATTCCCGTCGACCGGCAATCCGCTGAACAATCCCGCGCGTGCGACTCGAGCGCCGCAGCTATGTGCTGCAGCGCATGCTCGACAACGGCTTCATCAATGCCGATCAATTCAAGCAGGCCAATGCTTCGCCGGAACTCGCCTACGCGCATGAGCCGCCGATCGAGGTCGAGGCGCCGTATGTGGCCGAGCTGGTGCGCCGGGAGGCGATCCAGCGCCTCGGCAACAGCGCGCTGACCGACGCGTACACGATCCGCACCACGATCGACTCGCGTGCGCAGGTTGCGGCGAACGAGGCGTTGCGCGATGGGCTCATCGCCTACGACCAGCGCCACGGCTATCGCGGCGCCGAAGCGCACGTGGACATCCCGACGCACGCGACGCCGGCGGAACTCGGCAAGAAGCTCGACCCGTTCCACACGATCGTCGGCCTGGTCCCCGGTATCGTCACCGACAGCGGCGAAAAGTCCGCACAGGTCTATCTGGAGGACGGACAGACCGTTTCCCTGAGTCTGGAAGATGTCGCCTGGGCGCGTGCGCTATCAGGACGACAGCCATCGCGGACGCCGTGCCCAAGCGTGTCGCCAGCGTGCTCAAGCCAGGCGACATCGTGCGCGTTGCCCGCAGCACCGAAGCGAAAAGCGAGGGCAGATGGCGGCTCGCGCAGATCCCGGCCGCGCAAGGCTGCGCTCATCGCGCTCGATCCCGAGGACGGCGCGATCAAGGCCGAAGTCGGTGGCTTCAGTTTTGCGCGCAGCAAATTCAATCGCGCGGTGCAGGCGAGCCGCAATCCCGGCTCGGGCTTCAAACCGTTTTTCTACGCCGCCGCGTTCGAGCACGGCTTCACGCCCGCATCGATCGTCAACGACGCGCCCGTGGTATTTGCCGATCCGTCCAAGCCGAACGGCCAGTGGGCGCCCAAGAACGACGACGACAAATTCGACGGCCCGATGCGCCTGCGTGAAGCGATGGTGCAGTCGAAGAATCTCGTCTCAGTTCGCCTGCTCGATGCGATCGGTGTGAGGTATGCGCGCGAGTACGTGACGCGCTTCGGCCTGACTCTGGAACAGGTGCCGAACAATCTGTCGATGGCACTCGGTACCGCCTCGGTCGCACCGATCACGATGGCGCGTGGTTTCGCTGTGTTCGCCAATGGCGGTTACCTGGTCGATCCGTACTTCCTCGACGTCGATCTACGACCGCGACGGCACGGAAGTATACAAAGCGCAGCCGGCCGTGGTTTGCCGCCTGTGTCCGCAACGCCAGGGCGACGACGGACGCGTGCCGACGGTGCCGGCTGCACGCAGTGCCGCCGCACAGGATGCGGCGCACCCCAGCAACCTGTCGCCGATCGGGGATGCGCAAGCGACTCCTGCCGCGTCGGCGGCACCCAAGGTCGAACCTCGCGCCGCGCGTCCTCGATGCGCGCACTGCGTATCTGATCGATTCGCTGTTGCGCGATGTCGTCAAGCGCGGCACGGGCTCGGGCGCGATGGTACTCAAGCGCAACGACCTCGCCGGCAAGACCGGCTCGACCAACGATCATCGCGATGGCTGGTTCACGGGCTACAACGACAGCCTGGTCGCCAGCGCATGGGTCGGCTTCGACGATTTCAGTCCGCTCGGCCACGCATGAGTTCGGCGCCCAGACCGCGCTGCCGATCTGGATCGATTTCATGCGCGTGGCGCTCAACGGCGTGCCGGAAAAACCGTTCGACATGCCGCCGGGTATCGCCACCGCACGCATCGATCCGGAAACCGGACAGCTCGCTCCGACGCGCCGAGCACAGCATGCTCGAAGTCTTCCGCAGCGAGGATATTGCGCGTCTCGCCAACGGACCCAACAATCCCTCGGAACAGGAAAAGAAGGTGCAGCAGGAAGCTTACGGAATCTTCTGATGGGCGGCCGTCGTCTTCTGCATCGCGCGGCGCCAGCGGCTCCGCGCGCGGCGACACCTTCGTCCGCGAACTGCGTGCGCACATCGCCGCCGATGCGGCGCGCCTGATCGGCGAATCGGGCCTGCGCGATTACCAGGCCGCGGCGCGCAAGGCCGCGGAAAGACTCGGTGCAAGAGACGATTTCGCGCTGCCGAAAAACGCTGAAATCGAAGGCGCGTTGCGCGCGCACCAGCAGCTGTTCGAGGCCGACGAGCATGCGTCGTTGTTGCGCCACCTGCGCGAAACGGCGCGCGAGGCCATGCGTTTCTTCGCCCAGTTCGAACCGCGCCTTGTAGGTGCGGTTCTCGAAGGCACCGCGGACCGGCACTCGGCCGTTTGCCTGCATCTGTTCAGCGACGATCCCGATGCGCCGGCGCGCTTCCTCGACGAACACGGCATTCCCTGCGAACACAAAAGCCGGCGTTTGCGCCTGACTCACGATACCTACGCGGAGTATCCGGTGCTGCTGTTCGCCATCGACAGCACACAACTCGACCTGACCGTGTTGGCGTACGACGCATGCGCCATGCGCCGATGGATCGCACGCAGCCGGGCCCGATGCGGCGTGCGACGCTCAGGGCGCTGGAAGAACTGCTCGCATAGTTGAAGCGGGCGCTTCAGCGCTTGTCGAGCGACACGTAATCGCGGTTGACCGCGCCGGTGTAGATCTGGCGCGGACGCCCGATCTTGGTTTCCTTGTCGTTGTGCTGCTCGAGCCAGTGCGCCACCCAGCCGGCGGTGCGCGCGATCGCGAACATCACGGTGAACATCTCGGTCGGAATCTTCAGCGCCTTGTAGATCAGGCCGATGTAAAAATCCACGTTCGGATAAAGTTTGCGCTCGACGAAATACGGGTCCTTGAGCGCGACTTCCTCCAGCGCGAGGGCGACGTCGAGCAGCGGATCGCTGACGCCCAGATCGCCGAGCACCTTGTGGCACATTTCGCGGATGATCGTCGCGCGCGGATCGAAATTCTTGTACACGCGATGACCGAAGCCCATCAGGCGGAAGCCCGAATTCTTATCCTTCGCGCGTTCGACCGCCTTGCCGACGTCCTTCACGTCGCCGATCTCGCCGAGCATCTTGAGCACCGCTTCATTCGCGCCGCCGTGCGCGGGACCCCACAGCGCCGCGATACCGGCGGCGACGCAAGCGTACGGATTCGCGCCCGTCGAACCGACCAGACGTACGGTCGAAGTACTCGCATTCTGCTCGTGATCCGCATGCAGGATAAACAGCAGATCCAGCGCCCTTGCCGCAACCGGACTGAGTCTGAGCGGCTCGCTCGGCACCTCGAACATCATGTGCAGAAAGCGCGTGACATATTCGAGGTTGTTGCGCGGATAGCGGATCGGCCAGCCGGTGGAGAAGCGATACGCAGCGGCGGCGAGGGTCGGAATCTTGGCGATCAGACGGATCGCAGCGAGGCGGCGCTGTTCGGGATCGCCGATGTCGAGTGTGTCGTGATAGAACGCCGACAACACCGCGACCGAGCCGCACAACATCGCCATCGGGTGTGCGTCGTAATGGAAGCCGGTCAGGAAGTGGCGCAGCGACTCGTGCATCATCGTGTGATGTGTCACTTCATCGTCGAACGCGCCGAACTGCGCCTGCGTCGGCAGCTCGCCGTTGATCAGCAGATAGGCGACTTCGAGAAAATTGGACTGCTTGGCCAGCTGCTCGATCGGATATCCGCGATACAGCAGGATGCCCTTGTCGCCATCGATGAAGGTGATCGCACTGCGCGTCGACGCGGTCGAGACAAAACCGGGATCGAAGGTAAAGTAACCGGTGTCCTTGTTCAATTTGCCGATATCCAGCGCCGGATCGCCCAGATTGCCGGTCACGATGGGCAACGCCGTCGATTTGTTCGATGCGGAATCGGTCAGCACTACGCTCTGGTCGGACACGGCGGACTCCTTTGGGGAACGGGCTCTGCAGGGTGTGGGAGCGTATGGGCTGAACGCGGTGCCGAAGCCGCACGCAAGTCGGTGTCGCTGCGCTGCACCATCCGTACGGATTATCGCACAAAGCGTTTAACTGGAAGGAACCGCGGGCCCGCGCAAAAAAAACGCGGCGGGGCAAACCCCGCCGCGATATCTAAAGCGACCCGGCGCAATCGGCGCGCCGGGGAACGCTTAGTCTTTCGATCTGCGCTGTTGTACGTAGACGCCCATCAGCAACAACATGGCGCCGAGCAGCAACAGTTCCCAGCCGCGCAGCGCCGGCACCGTAATCGCTATCGGGACGAAGGTCGAATTCAGCGTATTGGTGAAGTTCGCCGTATTCGGTCCTGCCATCGTCGTCGTCAGCGTGACAGCCGGCGGTGTGGTATCCCAAGCGTAGTTGCTCGGCGCCGCAGGAACCGACGTCTCGCTTACCGTACAGGTCGCGTTTGCAGGAACTCCAACCCCCACGCTGCCGCTGGTCGCCGCGGTCAGGATAATCGTCCCGGAGAACGTGCCGTCACTGCTCGCCGTGCAATCCACGTCGAACATGAAGGTACCGGAGACACCACCCGCAGGGCCACCTGCCACAGTCTTGTTCACCGTGATCGTACTGGGTTGCCGCGTCAGCGTGTTGGTAAAGTCCGCCGCATTCGGCCCCGCTTCGGTGGTCGTGAAGGTGACCGCGGACGGTACCGCGCCCCAGCTATAACCGGTCGGCGCCGTCGGCATCGCCGTTTCGCTGACCGTGCAGTTGGCACCGGCTGGCACCGACGTGATCGTGCTGCTGCCGCTGGTCGCACCGGTCAGGGTGACCGTGCCGGAGAACGTTCCATCGCCGCTCGCCGTGCAATCCGCACTGAATGTGAAGTCGCCGGTGACGCCCGCTGCCGGGCCGCCGGTCACCGTCTTGTTCAACGTGATCGTGCTCGGGTCGCGGGTCAGCGTATTGGTGAAGCTCGCCGTGTTCGGTCCGGCGTTGGTGGTTACGAAGGTGACCGCAGGCGGTGTCGTGCCCCAAGTGTAGTACTGCGGAGACGTCGGCAACGCGCCTTCGCTAACCGTGCAGTTGGCGCCGGCCGGCACACTGGTGATGCTGCCGCTGCCGCTGGTCGCGCCGGACAAGGCAATCGATCCGGTGTAGGTGCCATCGGAACTCGCCGTGCAGTCCGCGGTGAAGTTGAAGGTGCCGGTTACGCCGCCGGACGGACCACCGGTCACGGTCTTGCTCACCGTGATCGTGCTGCTCTGGCGCAGCAGGTGGTTGGTCACCGTGATGCTGTTGGAACTGCCAGGCGCAACGGTGATGCCCGCCTGCGCCGGAGGTGGCGTGTTCGAGCCGTCGTAGGTGTAATTTGTCGGCGCCGCCGTCAGCGGCGTATTTTCCGTTACCGAGCAAGTCTGCGGCGTCGGAATACCGGAGAACGTCGTGCTCGCACCCGCCGCCACCGTCTGGGTCATGCTATAGCCGGCAACGGTCGGGGTCGCCGGACAGTTGACCGAAATACTGAAGCTGCCGCTCGGGTTCGGGCCGCCGACGATGGTCTTCGTCACAACGATCGAGCCGGTCGCCAGCGGATTCAGCGGATTGGTCACGCCAACCGTCGCCGCGGATCCGGCCGGAATGGTTGCCGGATTGCCGGTGTACATCGCCGTGCCATAGCTGTAGCCGGTCGGCGGGGTCGGGAGAGTGCCTTCGGCGACCGTACAAACCGCGCCGGCCGGCAGCGTGATCGTGCTGTTCCCGGTTGTCGACGCGACTGTGACGGATACGGCGTGCGTGGCCCCATCGCCACTCGCACTGCAGTCGGCATTGAAGCTGTACGTGCCCGGTCCGCCGCCAGCGGGTCCGCCGGTCACCGTCTTGGCGACCGTCAGCGACCCGGTCAGCCGCGTGAGCGTATTGGTGAAGCTCGCGCCATTCGGTCCGGCCAATGTGATCGTCAGGGGAACCGCCGGTGGCGTTGCATTCCACGTATAGTTGGTCGGTGCGGTCGGTACGCCGGTCTCGCTGACCGAGCAAACAGCGCCTACGGGAACGCCCGCAAGCGGGCCGCTATTGGTGGTCACGCCACTGCCCAGCACCACGCTGCCGGTGTAGGTGCCGTCGGCGCCGCAGTTCGCGCTAAAGTTATACGTGCCGGGGGCGCCACCAGCCGGCGCACCCGTCACGGTCTTGCTGAGGGTGATCGAGCTGGTCTGCCGGACCAGGGTGTTGGTCACGGTCACGCTGTTTCCCACACTGACCGCTGTCAATGGCGCCGGCGGAGTATTGGCGACGTTCCAGATGTAGTTCGTCGGCGGAGTCGGCAAGGTTGCGCCCTCCGTCACCGTGCAGGCGGTGTTCGGGATCGGTACGCCAGTGAATACGCCGGGGGTGGTGACGGTTACGTTCAGCGTGGCGCTGTAGGCGGCAATTCCGGTAGCCGCCGGACACGCAACGGTGATGCTGAAGTTTCCGGCTGGTGCCGGACCGCCCACAACCGCCTTGGTCACGGTGATCGAACCGGTTAGCGAGGTTATAGACAGCGCTTCTTCCAAGCCAAACCACGCTGTGCCTCCGTTCGCCAGCGCCGGGCCGAAGTTAATCGTGCCCGATGTCTTTGCAGCGTTGATACCGCTGAAAGTCACACCCGGTCCGCCGTAGTTATTCGGGGAGGCGCCGCAGCCGGTAGGCCCAGGGGTCTCGGTGCAGGGTCCGTCATTCTCGAAGCCATAAATGGTCAGGGTGCTGCTAAGTGCGAAAGAGCTGACCGGTCCACCGGAATTATTGACCACACCCACGAGCGTGTCGTCAATGCCATCATAGGGGCCGTTATTTGGCGCAGTCGTATCCTGCGCAATGCTGAGGCCTCCACCCGGATTGATCGTAATCAGGAATTCACAACCGGTATTGTTCCCGGTCGCGGGGCATTCCGTAAACAGCGGGGCCGCCGACGCGGTACTCGCAATCAAAGCCATTGAAAGGATCAGCACACCACCCAGAATCCTGGTCAACATTGACATATTGATATCCACCCTGACGATAAGCATCTGTTGAAAATCGAATGAGCGTTCGGCCAACACTTTTGTCTCACCGGGAGCACGCCAGCGGTGTTGTCGAACCAGCCAACAATAGAAATCCGTGCGGCAGACGCGCGCGCAAAGCGCCCAACCGCCTGACGGCGGGGCACGGATAATCCAGCAATTACGGATAACGCCCGCAGTGGGGGCGAATCAGAGGAGAAGCAGCTAGGCGAGTCGGACAACACGTTGCCGCGCGCAGTGGTAACCGCTGCGCAATCTTTGCGTGAAAGAACCGAGCTACCTTTCGACCTTTGCATGCACAGCCCCCTGTACAAATGGTCAATCGAAGAAAAACTATCTCAAACAGCCTCTCTATAATTGCGAGAGAGCCAAGCAAGTCGCGCAGCCACCATATGGCGCTGCACGTCACACCCCAGATCCTACAGGCTGCCCAAAGTCTACTGGAATGGCAAAAAACCTTTACCGGGCCGCTAGCATAACCACTTGTGCCAGCATATTGTCAATAGGGTCACATAAATTTGGCCAATAGCGTGCAGAATTTTTTCTGCTCCGTTTCAGGCAATCGGTCACATTGCGCAGAGATTGGCGCCCTTGGTTATCGGGGTGGGGCCGAAAATCGGCACGGCCGTGCTCGACGGGCAAGCGCTCTTTACGCTTACGCTAGACATGCGCTGAATCGCCCGGATTGCCGGCCACGATTGGCAACACCGTCGATTTGCTCGATGCGGAATCGGACAACGCTACACGCGTTCGATCGGAAGGAACTGCGGGCCGCTAAAAAAACGCGGCGAGGTTAGGCCTCGCCGCGTGCAATAGGGTCAAGCTATCCCGGCGCGGGTGACGCGCCGGGATAACGCTTAGTCTTTCGCTCTGCGCTGTTGTACGTAGACGCCCATCAGCAACAACATCGCGCCGAGCAGCAACAGTTGCCAACCGCGGAGCGTCGGCACCGGGATCGTTACCGGGACAAAGGTCGAATTCAGCGGATTGGTGAAGTTCGCCGTATTCGGTCCTGCCATCGTCGTCGTCAGCGTGACAACCGGCGGTGTGGCGCCCCAGGCGTAGTTGCTCGGCGCGCCAGGAACCGACGTCTCGCTTACCGTACAGGTCGCGTTTGCAGGAACGCCAATCGCGACGCTGCCGCTGGTTGCCGCAGCCAGGATGACCGTCCCGGAGAAGGTGCCATCGGTTGCGCAATCCACACTAAAGTCGAAGGCACCCGAGACACCACCCGCAGGGCCACCGACCACGGTCTTGTTCACCGTGATCGTGCTGGGCTGACGCGTCAGCGTATTGGTGAAGCTAGCCACATTCGGTCCCGCCTCGGTAGGCGTCAGGGGGACATTGGCCGGCATCGTGCCCCAGCTGTAACCCGCCGGCGCTGTCGGTACGGTCGCTTCGCTGACCGTACAATTGGCGCCGGCCGGAACCGACGTAACCGTCGTGTTGCCGCTGGTTGCGCTGGTCAGGGTAATCGTCCCGGGGTAGGTTCCATCGCTGCTCGCCGTGCAATCCACCGTGAAGGTGAAGGCGCCGCTGACGCCTGCCGCAGGCCCGCCGGTCACGGTCTTGTCGATCTCGACGGTGCTCGGGTCGCGGGTCAGCGTATTGGTGAAGCTCGCCGTGTTCGGCCCGGCGTTGGTGGTCACGAAGGTGACCGCAGGCGGTGTCGTGCCCCAGGTGTAGTACTGCGGGGACGTCGGCAACGCGCCTTCGCTGACCGTGCAGTTGGCGCCGGCCGGCACACTGGTGATGCTGGTGCTGCCGCCGGTCGCGCCAGACAAGGCAATCGATCCGGTGTAGGTGCCGTCGGAACTCGCCGTGCAGTCCGCGGTGAAGTTGAAGGTGCCGGTGACGCCACCGGACGGACCGCCGGTCACGGTCTTGTTCACCGTGATCGTGCTGGTCTGCCGGACCAGAGTGTTGGTTACGGTGACACTGTCACCCACACTCACCGAGGTCAACGGCGCTGGCGGAGTATTGGCCGCATTCCAGTCGTAGTTGGTTGGCGGAGTCGGCAGCGTCGAACTCTCGGTTACCGAGCAGTCGCTGGCGTTCGGCTGCGGCACACCGGTGAATATCACCGTGTTGCCGCCGGTCACGGTTTGGGTGCTGCTGTACGCGAGAATCCCCGTAGCCGCCGGACACGCAACAGTAATGCTGAAGCTGCCGCTGGGAACCGGACCACCCACAACGGCCTTGGCCACGCTGATCGAACCGGCTGCCAGCGCCGCCAATGGATTGGTGATGGTTAGCGTCGCCGCGGCGTTGACCGGAATCGATACTGGATTGGTGGCGTATGTCGCCGCATTCCAGGTATAGCCAGTGGGCGCCGCCGCCGTGCCTGTCTCGGTAACCGTGCAGGAGGCGCCGGCATTGATCGGGCTGACGCTCGTGCTGTTGGTAACCCCACCGGTGATCGCAACGCTGCCTGTGAAAGTACCGTCGACACCGCAATTCACCGAGAATGGGAAACTGCCGGTGACCAGCGCGGTGCCGCCACTGGGGCCAGTCACCGCTTTTGTCACGGTCAGCGAACCGGTTTGCCGTGTGAGGACATTGGTGAAGTTCGCGGTGTTCGGTCCGGCTACCGTCGTCGTGACGGGAACAGCAGCGGGGGTTGTGCCGTACGCGTAATTGGTCGGTGCGGCAGGAACCGTTGTTTCCGTAACCGTGCAGGCGGCACCCGCCGGGACGCTCGCAACAGTGTTGGAACCGCTGCTTGCCACGGTGGTCACATTGGTGCTGAACGGGCCGCCCGCGTCGCACGTCGTGGTGTAGCCGAACGTCGCAGCCGTGCCACCCGACGGACCGCCGGTGATCATCTTGTTGATCGTGATCGTGCTGGTCAGCCGCGTCAGCGTATTGGTGAAGCTGGCGTTATTCGGTCCGCCCGAAGTGGTCGTCAGCGGGACCGCTGATGGAAGCGTGCCGAAGACATAGTTCGTCGGCGCAGCCGCCACCGAGGTTTCGCTGACTGAGCAGACAGCACCTGCAGGAATACCGGTAATCGTACCGGTGTTGGTGGTTACGCCGCTGCCCAGGACCACCGTACCGGTGAAGGTGCCGTCGGTGCCGCAGTTCGCGCTGAAGTCGTACGTGCCGGGGGCGCCGCCGGCCGGTGCACCCGAGAGAATCTTGGTCAGGGTGATCGAACTGGTCAATCGCGAGACCGGGTTGGTCACGATCGAAGAAACCGTTACGCCCGCAGCAGCCGTGAAGCTGTTATTGCTGATCGACGGCGTGCCATAGGCATAGTTGGCTGCCGCTGCCGGCAGTGTGCCTTCCGTGACGGTACACGCTGCACCCGGCGGGACGCTGGTGAGGCTGGCGCTACCGGTGTTGATCAGGTTGAAGGTCTGCGTGTGCCCGCTACCGCAGTTCACTGTGATCGGGAACGTGCTGGCGGCAACGTAGCCGGCGATGGGGCCGGTCACCTGTTTGCTGACATTGACCGTCGCCGTATTGGTGTTGGTGTAGGTGCAGGTGGCGGTGTAATTGGTGCCGTTAAGGGCTGCACTTACCTGCCCGGTTGCCTGGTTGACGGTAACGTAACTGGGATTGGGCTTGCCGGCAAAGTCGGTGCAGCTGATCGAACTCAGCGACCAACCCGCGGTCGCGCCCTCGGTGACGGTTACGGTTTGCGCGGTGGCCGTGAGCGCCGCATCGGTTTGAACGACGCGCTGACCGGTATCGCCCAAGGTGAAACTGGGCGGCGTGGTGACGTTCGTGGTGAACGGGAACGTCTGGCCACCGGCACCGGTTGCAACTTTCTTGATGATCAGGCTGCCGATGACATTCGCGGTGAAGTTGCCTGTCTTGCACTTCGACGAAGTACCGGCATTGATGTCCGTTGCAGTTGTGCAGGTGCCGCCTGACTGATCCCACGTTGCGACATTGAGAAGAACGAGCTGGCCGGCGGCGTTCGGTACGCAGGGAACATCGACCGTATGCGGCAGATTGTAGGTGGTCGAGGGACCGGCGGTCGCTGAAGCGAGATTACCGCACACGTTGGTGCCGGTGACGCCCCACGGAGCCGGCGTAATGGGTGTGCCGAAGATATCGCAGTGGGCGGATCCGCCGGTACTCGTCGATGGTATCGATGGGTCTCCGCCGTCAGTCGCAATCCAGACACCGAGGTTGTATCGCTCCGAGGCAGTCGACTGCCATTGCGCGCTCAAGTTCAGCGAGACGGTTGCGCCCGCGGGGGTGGCCACGCATACGATCGGGTTTCCGCTGGTGTTGACCAAGGCGACGCTGACGTCGTTAGCGGTGCAACCAAGGCGCTGCACGGAGCCCACACAGGTCTGATCGATGTTGTAGATCGGCGGCGTGTTCGACATTTGTGCGGAAGCCATGCCCGGGGCGAGCAGGGCCAGCAGCAGCGCCTGCGCACCTACTCTGCGCACGATCGACTGCAATCCGTTTTGCTTATCGGCGCCAAGTTTGCTTGCTGCCTGGTTGGCCAGAACCGTGTACGTCCTCATGTGCAATCCCCATCTAGGTAATCCAGTGAACTCGACGAAGCGTCTGTTAAAAATCGAAAGAGCGTTTGCCAACCACCGATGTCTCACCGGCAGCTCGCCGGCGGGCTGTGTTGCGCGCAAGGCAAAAACACCCGATCGCCTTGCGGCGGGGCGTGGATATCCGTTGATCATGGAGAGCGCCCGTAGGCGCGGCGAATTTGCAGGAAAGCGTCTGGACAAGGCGGGCAATACAAGATTCGCAGCGCGCGCGTTTGCCGCTACGCCGGTGTCCTTGCGTGAAAGAACCGAGAAGTCTCGACCTTGCATGCACAACCCCTGCCCACCACCGATGACCTTGTAATAGATTCAAGTGCAGCGAATCAGGATTACAGGACCTGTCCCCAGTACTACGGCCAGCCTTGCAAAAAGTTTATCTTGAACACCACGTCGCCATCTTGCGTAAGCTAGGCACAATGCGCGGTACCAAGTGCCGCGCTGACCAACTCGTGGTGCCAACAAAACCAAAACTGGGTCGCTAGGATACCCATCTGCCCCTCGTCTTTGTCAATGGAGGCACCGAATTTTGTTAAGGCTAGCAAAAAAGCGCGATGGAAAGCAATAAATTTAACTGCTTATTGCCAGATTCTGCACAACTTTTTGAGGTTCAGTTTCGAGCAATCGATCACATTGCGCGAGGGACTGGTGGCCCGAAGGGACACGCTGCATAGATGGTAAGCAATCCGGTCCACGGCGAAGGCTGCGCGCAGGCTGTCGTATTCCGGCTATGCGGATCGATCCCGATGCTGCCGCGCACTCAGGCAATCGGCAATTCGCCTGAAGCTGCCACGCCTCCCATATCCGGGGACAGCGAGCGCGCGGAAAAGCGCGCTTACTTGGCGCCGTAGCGCCTGCGGAATTTGTCGACACGACCGCCGGAATCGACGATCTTCTGCTTGCCCGTGTAGAACGGATGCGAAGCGCTGGAGATTTCGACCTTGACGAGCGGGTACTCCTTGCCGTCTTCCCACTTGATCGTGTCCTTGCTGGTCATCGTCGAACGCGTGAGGATCGCGAAGTTGGACGAGACATCCTGAAACACCACGGGGTTGTATTTGGGATGGATGTCGGCTTTCATTGTTTTGGCTCCGCGAACGTTGCTTGCGACAAAGTAAAGAGGCGGATTGTAGCCGGATTTGCGGCGGCGGCGCAAGATTTGCGCGGAGCTAGCACAGGCCTGCCGGCATATACCGCGCCAGTTCAGTCGCTCGCAGCACATAATCGCCCGCCCCTACCGGACCATCGCGCCGGCCATGTTCCTTTCAGTCGAGACACGATGAGCGCCGCCGCACGATGTCCTCTCCACCCTGCCGGTTTGGCTCGCCTGGGCAGCCTGCTGCTCGCAGTTGCGCTCGCGCTGGCCGCAGTCGCTGCCGCGGCGGCAACGCCGGATGCGCAGGCCGACACTGCCGAAGCCCAGCTCCCGCCGGCCATGAGCGATGCAATCAGCGACGCGCTGAACGCGCTGCCGCGCAAGCGCGATGTCGACGCGGACCAGCGCAAGCGGGCCGAAGAACTTCTGCGCGATGCGCTCGCCGACGACCAGCGAGCGAGCGAATACGTCGCGCAACGGCAGACGTTTGCCGATGCCGTGCTGCGCGCGAAGACTGCAACGCAGATCAACCGGACGCCAGCCAGGGATCTCGGCATGGCGCTTGCGGACTGGCGCGCGAAACTGCCGCAGGATGCGAACACGGATCGGCTTTCCGATCTGCTCGAGCAGGAACGCAACCGGCTCGTCGCCGCGCAGGATTCGCTGCGCACGATCGAAAACAACCTGCAGCAACAGACCCAGCGTCCGGATGCGTTGCGCGACGAACTCGCCGCCGCGCGCGTGCAAGCCGAGGTGCCGGTCGCGCCCGCGCCGGGCGCACCGCAAACCCTGGCCGAGGCGCAGCGCTTGCGCGCGCTGGCGGCGCAACGTCTGCAACGTTGCCACCTCGCGGCACTGGAAATGGAGCAACGTACGGCGGAGCCGCGCGTGGCCGCGCTGTTCGCGCTGCGCAGCGAGCATCGCCGCGATGTCGATGAACACGCCCAGCGCGTGCATTTGCTCGAGAACATGCTGCTCGATCGCTCGAACAGCGCCATCACCGATCTGGTTACGCATCTGAACCAGGAACATGAGCAATTGGCTGCCGCGAAAGCCGCGCCGGTTCTGCTCGATAGCGCCGCGGGCAACGTCGATTTCGGGCGCGACCTGCTCGCCACGGTCAAGCGCATCGGCGCGTTGCGCGATCTGAAGAACCAATACGCCAGCGATCGCACAACCACCGAACAGGCGCTGAAGAGCACCCAGGCGCGTATCGAGCTTGGCGGCGTCAGCGAGGAGGTAGGCGCGTTACTGCTGGCCGAGCGGCACAAGCTCAAACCGTTGACGACGCTCAATCGCGATCTGGCCGGCCTGCGCGGCGAACTGGCGCAGACCAAGCTCTCTCTGCTGGATTTGCGCGATCAGCAGGACGCGCTGGAAAACATGAGCGGCGCGATTGCCGCAGCGCTGCAGCGCGCCGGCCGGTTGCCGACGATCGCCGGCGATCTGCACGACAGCCTGCAACGCCTGCTCGGCGAACGCAGCGATCTGCTTACGCGCCTGGCTTCGGCCAAGTCGCGTCAGGCATCGCTGCTGAGCGATACCGAACAACAGCTCGCCGGGCTCGTCGTCAGCACCACGAGCCTTGGCAATCTGCTCGACGCGCATCTGCTCGGCACACCGAGCCATGCGGCGATCGGGTTGAGTTGGTTCGGCGATTTTGCCAAATCGCTGCGCACGCTCGCGCACGATGACAGTGAAAAGCAGGCCGCAGGGCTGCTCGACAATTTGCGCAGCGGCGGAGCCGCGCTGCCGGCGCTGGTGCTGGCTCTGCTTGCTGCCGCCGTGTTCGCGCGCCGGCGCGTGCCAGCGCTGTTCGAGCGCGCCGCCGCGCCAATGCGACGCATCCGCAGCGACCGCTATTGGTATACCGTGCAGGTACTCGCATTGACCGTACTCGCGGCTGCGCCACTCGCGTTGTTGTGGGCGATTCTCGGCCGCAGTCTTCTGCATGCGCCGCATATCGCTGCGCTGGATGGCCCGCTCGGCATCGCGACCGGCAGCATCGCCTTGCCCTGGTTTGTGTTGGCGTTCCTGTATTGGCTGACGCGCGAGAACGGCCTCGCGCATCTGCACTTCCGCTGGCCGCGCGCGCGCCGTGCAGCGCTGCACCGTGCGGTGCCGTGGCTCGCCCTTGCGATTTTGCTGCCGATGTTCATCCATCTCTGGCTGCGCGAAGCCGGCGGCGACGATATCGACGCAACGCTGGGCCGCGCGCTGTTCATCTTCGGCGCACTTGCCGTGGCCATGATCGCATGGCGCCTGCTGCGACCGGGCGCGGTGTGGGCACAGCGCGGCAAGATCGACAATGAACCGGTGCGCGCACGCCAGATCGCGCGCGCCGGCTGCAGCGGAGTTTTCCTGCTCATCGCGATACTCGCGGCGGCCGGCTATTTCTTCACTGCGATCGCGTTGGCCGAGCATCTGTTGGCATCTCTGATCGCGCTGCTCGCCGCGAGCGTGGTGCACGGCATGGCGGTGCGCTGGCTGATGCTCGGCGAGCGCCGCCTGGCGCTCAAGCGTCTTGAGGAAAAGCGCGCGGCGGAAATCGAAGTGCGCAGCAGCGGAGAGGCTGGCGGAGAAGCGCTGCCGGAAATCGAAGCCGAGGAATTGGCCGTATCCGATCTCGGCGCGCAAACCCGGCGCGTGCTGCGTCTGGCGATCGTCCTGCTGCTCGGCGCCGCCCTGTTGCTGATCTGGTCGGATATCGCGCCGGCGCTATCCTTCCTCGACAAGATCGCGGTATGGAAATCCACCTACGCCGATGCCAACGGCAAGCAGATCGGGTTCGACGTCACCGTGCGCTCGGTGCTCGAATCGCTGCTGATTCTCGCGATGACCTTCATCGCCACGCGCAACCTGCCCGGCTTGCTCGAGATCGGCGTGTTGCGCCGGATCCATCTGGACGCACCGACGCGCTATGCGATCACCAGCATCGTGCGCTATCTGATCGTGTTGATCGGCGTGCTGATCGGCATCGGCCTGCTCGGCGTGCGCTGGTCGAACCTGCAGTGGCTCGCCGCGGGCCTGACCGTCGGCCTCGGCTTCGGCCTGCAGGAAATTTTCGCCAACTTCATCTCCGGCCTGATCGTGCTGTTCGAGCGTCCGTTGCGCGTCGGCGACATCGTCACGATCGGCGATGTCGAAGGCACGGTCGCGCGCATCCGCACGCGCGCCACCACGATCGTCGACTGGGACAACAAGGAAGTGATCGTGCCGAACAAGAGTTTCATCACCGAGCGCCTGGTGAACTGGACTCTGTCCGATTCGACCACGCGCGTCGTGATCAAGGTCGGCGTCGCCTATCGCAACGATGCCAAAGTTGCGCAGAAACTGCTGCTGCAGATCGCGAGCGCGCACCCGCTCGTGCTCAAGGACCCGCCGCCGATCGCCTGGCTGATGGGCTTCGGCGACAGCACCCAGGACTTCGAACTGCGCGTGCATGTCGCCGAGATCAATCAGCGCAATCCGGTGCGCACCGAATTGCAGATGAGTATCGCCGATGCGTTCCGCGCCAACGATATCGAGATCGCGTTTCCGCAGCGCGATGTGTGGTTCCGCAACGCGCTGGAAACCAGCGGCCCGCCTCAGGCGGCGCCGAGCGCGGACGCGATCAGCGATTCGAAACGCGACTGATCGACTTCGAGCACGATCTGCGCGTTCGCCGGCCGGCCCGTGCGGCCCTCCCAATCGACCACGGTCGCACCGCGCGTGAGGGTGCCGTTGATTTCCACCGCAACATGCCGCGTCTGCGCGCGCGTGACGATGTCGGGGTCGAGCGCGACGGCCATCGCCAGGGCATCGGCAATGAGTACTTTGGGACGCCCGCCTGCGCGTGTCCAGTCGCGCGTCTTCTGCGAGATCGCCCGATAGAACTCGGCACGCGGATCGCTGCCGGCGAGCAACGCCTCGATACGCGGAAACTCGATGCCGTGCTGCACCGTCGCTTCCCAGTCCACAAGTATAAAATGCGGCCATGCGGAGAACACGACATGCGCGGCTTCGGGATCGAAGCCGACGTTGAATTCGGCGGGCACCGTTTGGTAGTTGCCGCGTCCGGTCACCGCGCCGCCCATGATCACCAGTTTGGCCACGCGTTGCGGCAGGGTCGGATCGAGGCGCAGCGCCAGCGCCAGGTTGGTCAGCGGCGCCATCGCAACCAGCACGAGATTGCCCGCGTGTTCGTTTGCCAGGCGCAGGATCGCGAGCGCGGCATGCTCGCTTTGCGCTTGCCGCAGGCTCGGCACATAGCCGGTGTCGCCGAAGCCGTCCTGACCGTGGACATAAGCGGCGTCCGCCGCCGCGCGTATCAGCGGCGTTGCGCAGCCGGCAAAGACCGGCGTATCCGCACCGAGCACGTCGATCAGCTTGAGGCCGTTGGCAACCGTGTGCTCGAGGCCGACGTTGCCCGCTGCGATCGACAGCCCGAGTACTTGCGCATGCTGGTGCGCCATCAGGATGGCAAGCGCATCGTCCACGCCCGGATCGGTGTCGATCAGAATTTTGGACTTTTCCATTTATATCCCGCGCGTCTTGTTTTTGGTCACGCATTCTACAATCACGCCATGCGTTGGTGCGCATCAGGCACCCGCATACTGCGCGGACTGACCGATCCAGCGTGCGATCAGGCGTTCGACGAGTTGCGGGTGTTCGCGCAACAGCGCGGCGCCCGTGCGCTGTACGGCCGGCAGCAGATGCGCATCGCGAGTCAGATCGGCCACGCGCAGAACCAGATCGCCGGTCTGGCGTGTGCCCAGCAGTTCGCCGGGGCCGCGTAACTCGAGGTCCTTTTCGGCGATGCGGAAGCCGTCGTTGGTCTCGCGCAGCACATCGAGACGCTGGCGCGCCATGGCCGACAGCGGCGGCTGGTAGAGAAGCACGCAGCTGGATTTCGCGCTGCCGCGACCGACTCTGCCGCGCAACTGATGCAGCTGCGCCAGACCCAGGCGTTCGGCGTTTTCGATCACCATCAGGCTGGCATTCGGCACATCGACACCGACTTCGATCACTGTAGTCGCGATGAGCAGCGCGATCTCGCCGGTCTTGAACGCATCCATCACCACCTGCTTTTGCGCCGGTTTCAGGCGGCCGTGCACCAGACCGACACGAATTCCGGGCAGGACCGCCGTCAATTCGGCGAACGTCACTTCCGCGGCCTGCGCCTGCAGCACTTCGGTTTCTTCGATGAGGGTACACACCCAGTACGCCTGTCGGCCTTCGGCGCAGGCGGCGCGAATGCGCTCGACGACGTCGGTGCGGCGCGCGCTGCTCAAGGCGACCGTCGCCACCGGCGTGCGGCCGGGCGGCAGTTCGTCGATTGTGGAGACGTCGAGATCCGCATACGCGGTCATCGCCAGGGTACGCGGGATCGGCGTGGCGGTCAGCACGAGCTGGTGCGGCACTTCCAGTATCCGTTCGTCCTGAGCCTGTCGAAGGACGCGCCCCTTGTCTCTGAGCGCCAGGCGTTGATGCACGCCGAAGCGATGCTGCTCGTCGATGATCGACCAGACCGAGCCGGTCGAAGGCGACGCCTTCCTGCATCAGCGCATGCGTGCCGATCGCGATCTGGGCGGAGTCCCGCAGCCGCGCGAGCGCCGTCGCCCGCGTCTTGCCCTTGAGCTTGCCCGCCAGCCAGACGACTTCGACCCCTAGTGGAGAAAGCCACTTGTGGAAATTGATAAAATGCTGCTCGGCAAGCAGTTCGGTCGGCGCCATCAGCGCGGCTTGCCGGCCGGCTTCGACGGCGGTCAGCGCGGCCAGTGCGGCAACGACGGTCTTGCCCGAGCCGACATCGCCCTGCACGAGGCGCAGCATCGGCGTCGCCGCGCCAAGATCGCGTGCGACTTCGGCGGCGACGCGCGTTTGCGCGCGCGTCGGCACGAACGGCAATTGCTTGAGAAAGCGCGCGCGCAGTTTGCCATCGCCGCGCAGCGCCGGCGCCGCGTGCTCGCGCAAGCGCTTGCGCAGGCGCTGCAGGCTCAGGTGCTGGGCCAGCAACTCCTCGAACGCCAGGCGCTGCTGCGCCGGGTGGGCGCCGAGCGCGAGCCTGGCGACATCGGCATCCGGCGGCGGCCGATGTACGTAAACCAGCGCGGCACGCAAGGACGATAACCGGTTCGCTGTGCGCAGCGCGGGCGGAATCAGCTCCAGCACCTCGTCCTGCGGCAGTTGCATCAGCGCACGCTGGATCAGACCGACGCAGACGTTTCTGGCCCAGACCATCGGTCGTCGGATAGACCGGCGTCAGACGTTCCTCGACCGCGCTAGCCGCGTCGTCGGCCAGCCGCTGGTATTGCGGATGCACCATTTCCAGACTGTGCGCGCCATGACGCACTTCGCCGAAACAGCGCAGACGCATGCCGATCGCAAGCTGATTCACCTGCGCGGCATTGAAATGGAAGAAACGCAAGAGCAGCGTCTGCCGCGAATCGTCGCTGATCGCAACGCGCAGTTGCGCGCGGAAGCGAAAGCCTTTTTCGATCGCCTCGACACGGCCTTCGACCTGCGCCGTGTCGCCTGCGCGCAGATCGCGGATCGCGGTGATGCGCGTCTTGTCTTCGTAGCGCAACGGCAGATGAAACCAGAGGTCCTGCAATGTGCGTAAATGCAGACGTTCGAGGGCCGCCGCGAGCGCAGGGCCGACGCCGGGCAGCGTGGACGCAGGCGTCGCACCGGTACCGGATGTCTCAGCGGGGTTTGCGTCCATGGCGTTTGACAGTCAAATGCACGATCAAAGATTGAACCACGAAGGACACAAAGAGCACGAAGACAGCAAAAAGCGCTTGTCTTTTCCTTCGTGTTCTTTGTGTCCTTTGTGGTGCAGGCTTTTCTCTCAGCCTTGATCGATCACCGCGATCGCATCGATTTCGACCTGGCTATTGAGCGGCAGCGCAGCTACGCCGATCGTCGAACGGGCGGGAAACGGTTCGGAAAAATATTCCTTCATCACCCCGTTGACCGCAGCGAAATTGCCCAGATCGGTGAGATAGATGCCGACACGCGCGATCTGCGCAAAGGTGATACCGGCTGCGGTGCATACGGCCTGCAGGTTGTCGAACACGCGTCGCGTCTGCGCGGCGATATCGCCGGTGACGAGTTCGCCGCTGGCAGGATCGAGCGGGGTCTGTCCCGAAAGATAGATCGTGCTGCCGACACGCACGGCCTGCGAATACGGACCGATCGCCTTGGGCGCGCTGTCGCTGTGGATGATTTGGCGGGACATGGGAACTCCGGGAGACGGGGAGACGGGGAGACGGGGAGACGGGGAGACGGGAGACGATTAGACGGCACTCCGTCTCCCGAAGTAAACCGCGATGCCCCTAGCCCGAGATTCAAGACAAGGTTAGCGGCGGATTCCCGAAGAAGTGACTATGGCGCCGAAGGGCAGTCTCTAAACGGAACTGCGATCCCGTGGACGGCGAGGCGTTAATTTCCGTCCCCTTTTTCTTCGTGCCATTTTTCCCATCCTTTTTCATTTCGTCCCTCTAATGCGGTCTATAAACCCGCTCTCGGAAGACCAATCAGGCTCTCCAACTATCACACCCGTCCATATCTTTCCATCTTGTATACGGAAAGTTTCAACGGGATAAAAGTACTCGCCAAATGGTCGCAGAAAAAGAACGTATCGTTCTCCTATCTTTATGCCGGGCGACTCCCCCCAGCCTGCAACATATTTGACCCTAACAATTTGTCGATTGATATCTTTAGGTTCGACAACAGTCTCGACTATAATTTTTGCAATGCTGAACGGGGTTCCCAGCTCTGATATCTCGTCGCTCACGGCGATGTCTTTGACTTTGCCTACCAAAATCGCTCCAGAGGTTTCCTTCATTTGCTTCAGCGTGACGGACACTCGTTGCCCATAGCTTGCAGTAAAAACAAGCGCCAGCGCCGCAAACCAATATCTGCTCTTCATCGTTCAGTTGTCCATATCTCGGGGCAAGTTCTCTTCCATTTCAGAAGCAGCCTTGCTTCTCCGTCTCCCGTCTCCCGTGGTGTCACGGATACCGATACACCCCATGCACGACGCCGGCGCGGCGTACGCGGTTCATGACTTCGTCGAGATGCTTGCGATCGCGCACCTCGATGGTGAACATCAGCGTGGAGGTATTCAGATCGCGCTCCTGGTATTCGACGTTCTCGATATTCGAATCGACCGCGGCGATCGCGGCGGCGATCGTCGCCAGCACACCGGGCTTGTTCTCCACGACGATGCGCAGGCGCGCGCGATAGTCGCCGGAAACTTCGCGGTCCCAGTCCATCGCGATGATGCGCTCGGGCGTCTTGCGGTACTCGCCCGCGTTCGGGCAATCCATGCGATGCACGACGATGCCCTTGCCCGCCGACAGATAGCCGAAAATCTCGTCGCCCGGCACCGGATGGCAGCAGTGGCCGAAGCTGAGCACGCCGCGCTCGCGACCGGTAATCAGCACTTTTTCGCGCATGCCGTTTGACCTTCGGCGTGCGCGCCGCGCTCTTGGCCAGCGCCGTCGCGACCTGGTCGGGCATGCGGTTGCCGAGCGCAATATCGGCAAGCAATTCTTCCAGGCGCTTGAACTTCGCCTCGGCGATGTAGCGGTCGAGCGTCTTCAGCGGAATCGAATCGAGCGAGACGCCCTGCGCTTCGAGCGCGCGATCGAGCATGCGATGGCCGAGTTCGACTGCGTCCTCGTGCTGCAGGTGCTTGAGGCTGTTGCGGATCGCGATGCGCGCGCGCGCCGACACCACCCATTCGAGCCATTGCGGATGCGGCTGCGCCGAGGGCGCGGTGATGATCTCGACCGCCTCGCCCGAATTGAGGCGCGTGCGCAACGGCACCAGTTTCTTGTCCACGCGCGCGGCGACCGCGTGGTTGCCGACGTCGGTATGCACGAAATAGGCGAAGTCGAGCGCGGTCGCGTTGCGCGGCAGGGCGAAGATCTTGCCCTTGGGCGAGAACAGATAGACCTCGTCCGGGAACAAATCCACTTTTACATTTTCGAGGAATTCGGCCGAGGACGACGCCTCGCGCGACTGCGTTTCGACCAGTCCGGCGACCCAGTCGCGCGCACGCGACTGCGCCGCGTTGGCCGGCTCGCTCGCGGTCTTGTATACCCAGTGCGCGGCGACGCCGCGTTCGGCGCCCTGATCCATGTCCTCGGTGCGGATCTGGATTTCGATCGGCGCGCCGAACGGACCGAACAGCACCGTGTGCAGCGACTGATAGCCGTTCGCCTTGGGAATCGCGATGAAATCGCGGAAGCGCGCGTCCAGCGGCTTGTACAGACGCGTGGATCGCGCCGAGCGCGTGATAGCACTGCATCGTCGCATCGACCACGACGCGGAAGCCGTAAACGTCCATGACCTGGGCGAAGGTTTTGTGTTCGCTCGCGCATCTTCGTGTAGATGCTGTACGGCGTCTTGATGCGGCTGACGACGCGATGCCTGATCCCTTCCGCGCTCAGCCGGGCCGACAGCCGCCGCCTCGATCTTGCCCATCGCCTCGCGGCGGTTGCCGAGCACGCTCTTGATGCGCGCCTCGATCACGCGATGGCGGGTCGGATACAGCGCGCGGAAATCCGAGATCCTGCAGCTCGGACTTGAACTTGTTCATGCCCAGGCGCTGCGCGATCGGCGCGTAGATATCCAGCGTCTCGCGCGCGATGCGCCGGCGCGACGCGGGCAGCCATCGCGCCGAGCGTGCGCATGTTGTGCAGGCGGTCGGCGAGCTTGATCAGGATCACGCGCAGATCGCGCGCCATCGCCAGCAGCATCTTGCGGAAGCTTTCGGCGGCTGCGTCCTGCAGGCTGCGGAACTTGACCTTGTCGAGTTTGGTGACGCCGTCGACGAGTTCGGCGACGGTCGCGCCGAACCGGGATTCGATTTCCGCGCGCGGCAGCGGCGTGTCTTCGAGCGTATCGTGCAGGATTGCGGCGATGATCGTTTCCGCATCCATGCCGAGGTCGGCGAGAATCGCCGCGACCGCGACCGGATGCGTGATGTAGGGCTCGCCGCTCTTGCGCGTCTGCCCCGCATGCGCGTGCGCGCCGGTCGAAATAGGCCTGGCGTACGCGCGCGACCTGTTCGAGCGGCAGATAAGCGGCAAGACGCTGTTCGAGCGCCAGCACGTCGGCAGGGACAACTTCCTGCAGCGCCGTGCTCATCGGAGTTACTCCGCTATGCGAGCTCGGAGGTCAAACGCCGCGGCCGACGCGTTGGAAAAAATCCGGCGACGCGAGATCCGGCTGCCGATGCGTATGCGCGAACGACGGCAGCCGGCAATACAGATTGAAGGGCGCCGTCGCATATCGATCACAGGTCGTCGCCGACCTTGGAAAGATCGTCGTCGACTTCGGCCGCGGCCCATTCCAGCGCCTCGCGCTCGGCTTTTTCGCGCGCCTGCCGATCGACTTCATCGATCAGGCTCTGGGTGACCTTGCGTCCGGCAATCTCGCGCAGCGCGAGCACGGTAGGCTTGTCGTTGCGTGCTCTCGACCATCGAGTCGGCGCCGTTGGCCAGCTGACGCGCGCGCTTGGTCGCCATCAGCACCAGTTCGAAGCGGTTGTCGACTACTTCCAGGCAGTCTTCTACGGTAATGCGTGCCATGAAAAACCTCTAAAAATCCGCGAGCAGCGCGGAATCGATTGGAACATCCGGGAAAACTACCGGACCAATCCGGGAGTTCCCGCAGCGCCCACCCCGGATTGCGATCCGGAGATGCCTGCTGCAGATCGGGCAACAGACGCTTGATGCAGCGAAAGGGTCAGAAATGGGCCGGGCACAATGTGTCGCGAGCCCGGCGGGCTTGTCTCAAACCGCACTTATACAAGTGGCATTGTATCGTCGGCCGATGGTGCAGCGCAAACGCGCACAGGGCGGAGGCCCCGAGACTGAACCGGGACTGTACATCACCTGCCTTGATAGCGTGCCAGAGCGCCCCAAAGTGCGTTAGCCTTGAGTCGTCTAAACAGGGAATCGGTGTCGCATGCGGCGGTGCACACACACCGGCCGCGTTGCTCGCCGCCGCTGGATCGCCAATCGATGCCGAATTTGCCCATGCCCCATGTTCGCGTTTTCCCGATCGTCGCTCTTGCCGCCGTGCTCGCCGGCTGCGCGACGCCCATGCCGCGCACGGACGATCCCTACCAGAATTTCAACCGCAAGATGTACGCGTTCAACGATTTCGCCGATCGCGTGGCGATCCGCCCGGTCGCGGTGGGCTATCGCAAGGTGACCAACAACACGACGCGGCGGCTGGTGAGCAACTTTTTCGCCAACGTCAAGTCGCCGATCACGATCGCGAACGACGTGTTGCAGGCCGATGCGAAAGACGCGTTTACCGCGAGCAGCCGCCTGGTGATCAATTCGACCGTCGGCATCCTCGGCCTGTTCGATCCGGCCAGCGAAATGGGTATCGACGCGCACGAAACCGATTTCGGCGTGACCCTGGCCAGGTGGGGTGTGCCCGAAGGGCCTTACCTCGTGCTGCCGCTGCTCGGCTCGACCACCGGGCGCGACATCGCTGCGTTTCCGGTCGATACGTTCATTTTCGATCCGCTGGCCTGGTATGAGCGCTCGCACAGTTTCAACCTGGATGCGCAATACCTGCCGACTGCGGTTTATCTCGTGACCTTGCGTTCGAGTGCGATCGATGCCGAGGGCCTGCTCGAAGGCGTGTACGATCCATACATCTTCTACCGCGACGCCTACCGGCAACGCCGCTTGTACAAGATCTATCGCGGCAATCCGCCGCTCGAAGGTGATCCAGGCGCTGCAAGGCGTCAACGACATCGACGTCGACAAGTTGCTGCAAGGAGCAGGAGAAGTACGAGCAGAAGTCCAAGGCCGGAAGAGCCGCACAAGGGCTGACGCGACGCAGCGTATCCGCGTCGATAGCCCGCCGCAGCGCCCGCAGGCAGAAAGCTCAAGCGGCCTGGAATCCGAGCAGGCGGTCCACGTCGCACAGCCGCGCGAGGTTGGCCAGCGCCGCCGGTGCGCGCCGATAGGGCAAGGTCGCGCCGCGCGCGCGCGCCTCGGCGGTCCAGGCGATCAACACGGCCAGCGTCGCGCTGTCGGCGTCGATCAAGCCCGACAAATCCAGATCGATCCCCGTTTTGCCTTGCGGCGCCGCACGCAGGGCCTGCGCCGCATTTGCGAACGAGATCGCGCCGCTCGACAGCGCAGCCCGCCCTGGCCATTATCGCTCGAGCGCGAATACCGTGTTTCATTGCTTGACGCCCTCGGCATCCATCGTCTCGAGCGCCTTGGCGCCCTGGTTTTCCAGGCGCGTGGTCAACGCATCGAGGCTAGACTTCTGGATTTCCGCGGAGACCTGGTTGCGGTAGTTGGTGACGTAAGAAATGCCTTCGATGATCACGTCGTAGGCTTTCCAGTCGCCATTCGCGGTCTTGCGGAATGCATAGTCGACCGGCACGAGCTTGCCGTCGTCGAGCACGACCTGAGTGCGCACGAGGGTGCGCTTGTCGTTGAGCTCGCCCTGCAGCGGCAACACGCGCACGCGGCCTTCGGTGTACTTGAGCAAGCCCTCGGCGTAGCGATGGGTGATCGAGTTGTACATCGCATGGGCGAAGCGCGCGCGCTGCTGCGGCGTCGCCGTGCGCGCGTTCTGGCCGAGCACGAGGATCGAGGCGTAGTCGATGTCGAAGTGCGGCAGCACGATGCTGTCGATCACCTTGAGCAACGCCTCGCGGTTCTTCGACAGCTCGGCGCGGCGCGCCTCCATGGTCTTGCCGAGATCGTCGACCAGACCCTGCACCACCTGATTCGGCGTGGGCGAGTCCGCGTGCGCCGGAGCGGCGGCCGCGAACGCGAGTATACAAAACAAGGAGTATAAAAAGCGCATTTTGTCAACCTTCGAAAGTGAGGGGTCGGGCGCGCACTGGCGCGCTTATTTGCCGCCGTCGGGCTTGCCCGCGGCCGGCGGCGCCTGCTTGGCGGCAGCGTCGGGCGTTGCCGCCTTGTCGCTCGCCTTGCCGGCGTCGCCACCGAGCAGATACTTGCCGATCAGTTCCTCGAGCTGCATCGAACTCTGCGTCAACACGACCTCGTCGCCGTTCTTGAACATGTCCGGCGAACCGCCGGGCTGGATGGCAACGTACTGGTCGCCCAATAAACCGCTCGTGAATATGGCAGCGGACGAATCGTCGGGAATCTTGTCGAAGCGCTTGTCGATCGACAGCGTGACCAGCGCATCGAGCTTGTCCGGCTCGAGCGCGATGGCGCTGACCGTGCCCACGCGCACGCCGGCCATCTTCACCGGCGCACGCAGCTTGAGCTGGCCGATATTGGTGAAGCGCGCCTTGAGCGTGTAACTGTCGCCCTGGCGGTAATTGGCCAGCGAGGTCGTCTGCGTCGCCAGATAGGCGAGCGCGGCGAAGCCGAGCAGGATGAACAGCCCGGTGCCGATCTGGAAGGATTGTCGTTGTGCCATCTTGCAAACCTCTATTGAAAAAGCTTCACAACAAAGGACTCGAAAGGCACAAAGGAACACGAATGAAGAAGCGGAATTTTTTGCTCCAAGGTCCCTTCGTTTTCTTTCGTTCGTTCTGCTTGCCCTTTAGTTCCTTTGTGTTCCTTTGTGTACTTGGCGTCCTTCGTGGTGGATGTTGCTTTGCCTCAGCTTTACCTACATCAAAAACGCAGTCATCACGAAATCGAGCGCGAGCGTCGCGATCGACGGAAAACACCACGGTGCGCGTGGTCGCATAGGCCACGCCTTCGCTGGTCGGCGGCGTGGTGTAACCCTGGAACGTCGCGATCAGCGTGCACGACCGCGCCGAACGCGACGCTTTTCCACACGCCGTTGACCACGTCTTTCCACACGTCGACGCTCGAGGTCATGTTCGACCAGAACGTGCCGTTGTCCAGGCCGAGCCAGCTCACGCCGACCAGGTGCGCGCCGAAGATGCCGAGCGCGTTGAACACGCAGGCGAGCAGCGGCATCGCGATCACGCCGGCGATGAAAGCGCGGCGCGACGACATAGGCGAGCGGATCGACCGCCATCATCTCCATCGCGTCGAGCTGATCGGTCGCGCGCATCAGGCCGATCTCGGCAGTGATCGAGGTACCCGCGCGACCGGCGAACAGCAGCGCGGTCACCACCGGCCCGAGTTCGCGATACAGCGACAGCGACACGACCGTGCCGAGCGCCGCGGTGCCGCCGAAGATCGACAGCACATAGTACAGCTGCAGGCCGAGCACCATGCCGACGAACAGGCCGCAGATCATGATGATGGTCAGGCTCATCGCGCCGACGAACCAGATCTGCCGCACGTCTCGCGCTGAAATGCAGCAGAGCTGCGCGGAATCGCGCGCGAGGATGCGGAACAGGAAAATCCCGCAGGCGCCGACTTGCGCCATGCCTTCGGCAAAGCGCGATGGCGAGTTGCGTACCGCGCTCATGCCGCGTTCACCGGCCAGGCCCAACTGCGTCGCGTAGTCCGGCGCCGGGTAGTGGAACGGCACCGGGCCATCGGCTTCGCCGGTGAAGAACTGCCTGGTCCACGGCGTTTCGCCGCGTCGCGAGTTCTTCCGGACGTGCCATGCGCGGCGATCTTGCCGCCGGCGAGCAGATAGATCTGATCGGCCACCTGGCGCACCGCGGCGAGCTCGTGCGCCACCAGAATGCTGGTGATGCCCAGAGTCTGATTCAGCGTGCGGATCAATTTCAGAATCTGGTTGAGCGCGATCGGATCGAGGCCGACGAAGGGTTCGTCGTAGATGATCAGCATCGGATCGCGCACGATCGCGCGCGCCAGCGCGACGCGCCGCATCATGCCGCCGGACAGTTCGTTCGGCATCAAGCTCCGCCGCGCCGCGCAGGCCGACCGCCTGCAGCTTGGTCAGCACGATATTGCGCACCAGTTCCTCGGGCAGGCGCAGATGCTGGCGCAGCGGAAACGCGACGTTTTCGAACACGGAAAAATCGGTGAGCAGGGCCGAATTCTGGAACAGATAGCCGATCTTCTCGCGCAGCGCGAACAGCGCCTCGCGGCCGATGCGCGCGATGTTCTTGCCATCGACCACGATTTCACCCGCGTCCGGCGCCAGCTGGCCGGTGATATGGCGCATCAGCGTGGTCTTGCCGGTGCCGCTCGGACCCATGACCGCGGTGATGCCGCCACGCGGGATGTCCAGATCCACGCCGGCGAAAATCGTCTTGCCGCCGAGCACGGTCGACAACCCGCGGATGCGGATCAGCGCGTCGCTGGCGGATGGTTGCAGTTGGGAACTCATGGAGTCACGCGGAAAGGGGCGCCGCTGCGGCGCCTGGGTGGCAACACCTTACCTGATGCGCGCCGCGCAGCGAAGCCCGCGGCGACTCGCGGTTAAGCGCAGCGTCAGCCACCCGCTTACGCTTCCTTGAGCAGATCGGCGAGCAGCGCAGCGTAACGCTCGCGCTGCTGCACGCTGCGCAGTTGGCGCGTGGTCACGATCGCGCGCAGGTCGGCGAGCGCGACGGCGAAATCGTCGTTGACGACCAGATAGTCGAACTCGTGCGCATGCGCGATATCCGCGCGCGAATCGACGAGGCGGCGGCGGATCGTCGCCTCGCTGTCGGAGGCGCGCGCGCGCAGCCGGCGTTCGAGTTCCGCACGCGACGGCGGCAGGATGAAAATACTCACCGTATCGGGCATCTGCGCGCGCACCTGACGCGCGCCCTGCCAGTCGATTTCCAGCAGTACGTCCTTGCCCTGCGCGAGTACGCGTTCGACCTGCGCGCGCGCGGTGCCCTTCAAGTCGCCGTGCACCAGCGCGTGCTCGAAGAACTCGCCGCGCTTGATCATCTCCTCGAACACGCCGCGCGAGACGAAATGGTAATGCACGCCTTCGACCTCGCCCGGCCGCGGCAAACGCGAGGTATACGACACCGACAACACGATGCCCGGCTCGCGCTCGAGCAGTGCGCGCGTCAGGCTGGTCTTGCCGCCGCCCGAGGGCGCCGCGACGATGTACAGGGTTCCACTCATGCGTTATCGAAAGGAAGATTGAACACGTTACTCATTACAGTACGAGCAGCTTCAAGCGCGGTTCCACCTTGGCGATCGCGGCGAAATCGCGGTCGTCCGCGAGCAGGTCGACGGCGTGTTCGATTGCCGTCGCCGCGATGAGGCAGTCGAATGCGTTGCGCGGCGTCACGCCAGCCCAGCGGCAGCGCGCATATAATTCCGCCGCGGCTTCGTGCGTGCGTACCGCGTGTGCAGAGACAAGCAGCGGCAGCGTTGCAAAGTATCCGCGCAGATTGGCGAAATGCGCATACGAACCAGCGCCCTGCAGAATCTCCTGGTAAATGGACGGCGATAGTGCGGCCTCGTCTGCTTCGATCAGCGCGCGCAACGCAGCGACTTGCACGCTGCGCCGATTGCGCAGCAGATCGATCCAGACCGAACTGTCAACGAGAACCACGTCGGGCTTCGCCACGGGCGATGCGCACGTCGTAGTCGGGATCGATCATGCCCTTGCCGACGAGCTCAAGCACGTTCCTGCGCCGTCCCTTCAGCACGAAATCGCGCAAGGCGATTTCCACCGCTTCGCGCTTGGTTCTGGCACCGGCCGTCTTCATGGCGTCCTTCATCAACTTGTCGTCGATGACGATATTCGTTCGCGTATTCATATACACCTCCGTATGTGTATTGTATCCCGAAATTATCCGCGAAGATAAGCCATTGGGCAGTGTGCGCCTCATTCGATAGTTGTCGCCAGAATCGGTGCGCGTAGCGCCAGCAGAGCCTGATTTATGCGTGATCTGACATCGCTCACGAATTTCTTGCGTGCATCCATTTTGCGCGCTTCGCCTAGCGGCCATCTGAACTCGCAGCGCAATCCTGGGCGTGGGTGAGCCTTGTTGCGCCCGCTACTGGTGAACTCGGCATCAAAAGCAGACTTTTGATCCGAAGCGACGATACCGATGGGATTCGAGTTCCAGCCAATAAGCCTGCCAGTTTTCACGCGCCAGCTCTCTGGTTACCTCGATGTTGTTCGCCCAATACAGAGATCTATCCTTATAGAACACACGTGCTTGCCCCAGTGTGTCAGCGGGATACATTCGCAAGGACACCGCTGAACGTTCGACGTCAAGGCCTAACCAAGCCATCGTAATTTTGGACGTCCCGCTGAGATTACGCCAGCCCACGCCTTTCCCTTCCTGATTGCCAACTGCCTCCGCCTGAACTGTATCGAGGCGGCGCCTCAATCGATCCGCATGTTCGCCGCACCGCTCCAAGGAGGAATAAGGGCCCAGCCAAGGAAAATGCTCGTTAGCTAACTCTAGAAAATCGTCTATCAGCAAACGTTCTGCGCCCGACACAATCTGACGTTCAGCCAAATCAGCAAATGTACTGAGCAGCGCTTGCCAGCTGACAGAGCGTGGTTTGCCCTCGAAAATGACGGGATTTTCATGGAGGTTTATCCTGATAGGCTGCTCTGTTACCTCGCCCCAGACGACTTTTGACTCAACGACGACAACTAATTCGCTTCCGTAGGTCACAATGCCATCGAGCATCTGCTGTCGATCTGATGCAGCTACAGGTGCGTCGACTTCTTCAGCGTCAGGCGCTAGCCAAACGCTTATGCCCCGTACCGATTCACCTTCCTCCACCTGAGCGTCAAGAATTTGACGGCGCTGAGTCGCAAATTTCGCTTGCGGCAAGCGGTAAAGATATTCATCTGGAGCGGCGAGATTCAGCCATGCCTGATGAGCGGCCGGGCAAAAACGCAGCAGAATGAGCAGAGCCCGTGTTAGTTGATTCTCATGTGACGCCGGGGCTTTGTCATAAGGGACAAAGGGATTGAGGTGATCAATCATCGCTTTCTGGCGCGCGTAGCCGGAGCATTTTCCACCTCCTCCAAATTGTCAGCCGAGTTGCGATGTTGGCGCTGGAGCGCGGACCGAACCAAAAGTCTGATTCTGATCCCTACACTATCAATGCATCCCTCTGTTTAAGCCGTTGCCGACGCCTTGCCAGAAATAATTTTTTCATCGAACCAGAGTCGCTACTCGATGTTCTGCACCTGCTCGCGCATCTGCTCGATCAGCACTTTCAATTCCACTGCGGCCTGGGTGGTGCGCTGGTCGACCGACTTGGAGCCGAGCGTGTTCGCCTCGCGGTTGAATTCCTGCATGAGAAAATCCAGGCGGCGGCCGACCGCGTCGGGCAGCGCCAGTACGCGCCGCGTTTCGGCGATATGCGCGGACAGGCGATCGAGTTCCTCGTCGACGTCGATGCGCGAGAGCTGCAGCACGAGTTCCTGTTCGAGGCGGCCGGATTCCAGGCGCGCGCTGTCGAGGCCCTGGGTGATCTCGGCGAGTTTCGTCTCCAGACGTGTGCGCAGCGCGCTGCGGATATCCGGCAGCCAGGTGCGCACGTTGTCGACCGTGCGCGCGATGCCGTCGAGGCGATCGCGCAGAAACACGCCGAGGCGCTCGCCCTCGCGCTGGCGCGTTGCGACCATGTCAGCGAGTGCGACATCGAGCAGGTCTAACGCGGCCTGGCGCAGACCTTCCTGATCGACTTCCTCGCGTTTGAGCACGCCGGGCCAGGCGAGCAGGCTGGCGAAATCGGTAGTGAGTTTCGGAAAGCGCTCGGCAAACACCGAGGCCGCGGCTTCGAGCTTGTCGAGCACCTGATCGTTGACGCGAATCTCCGCCGTCGCCGCGTCGCTGGCGCGAAAGCGCAGGTTCACGTCGACCTTGCCGCGTATGAGTTTCGCCGCGACGCGCTCGCGCAGCGCCGTTTCGATCGCGCGCAGCTCGTCGGGCAGGCGCGGGTTCAGTTCGAGATAGCGATGGTTCACCGAGCGCAACTCGAAACTCGAGCGCGCCCCAGGGCGTGTCGGTTTCGGCGCTGGCGAAAGCGGTCATGCTGCGGATCATGTTCGGGGTCGCGAATATCTGGGCGCGCAGTATGCCATTTTGGGGAGACGGGAAGACGGGAGATCTTTCGTCTTCCCGTACCCGCACACCCAACTGCTAAACTTCCCACCCACTTCTGCAACCTTCCACCAATGACGAACTTCTCCCGCCCCAGCGGCCGCGCGCCGACCAGCTGCGCGCCGTCAGCATCGAACGCAACTACACGCGCCATGCCGAAGGCTCGGTGCTGATCGCGTTCGGCGACACACGCGTGCTGTGCACGGCCAGCGTCGAGGAGAAAGTGCCGCCGTTCCTGCGCGGCAAGGGCGAAGGCTGGATCACCGCCGAATACGGCATGCTGCCGCGCGCGACCAAGGAACGGACGCAGCGCGAGGCCGCGCGCGGCGGCCAGGGCGGGCGCACGATGGAGATCCAGCGGCTGATCGGCCGGTCGCTTGCGCGCATGCGTCGATCGTGCAGCGCTCGGCGAGCGCACGATCACGCTCGATTGCGATGTGCTGCAGGCCGACGGCGGCACGCGCACGGCGGCGATCACCGGCGCCTACGTGGCGTTGGTCGATGCGGTTGCATGTTTGCTGAAGCGCGGCGCATTGAAGAAGAGTCCCGTCATCGGCGCAGTCGCCGCGATTTCGGTCGGCGTGTATCGCGGCACGCCGGTGCTCGATCTGGATTACCCCGAAGATTCCGCCTGCGACACCGACATGAACGTGGTGATGAACGACGGCGGCGGCTTCATCGAGTTGCAGGGCACCGCCGAAGGCCACGCCTTCCGCCGCGAGGAACTCGACGCCCTGCTCGGTCTTGCGCAAAAAGGCATTGGTGAACTTTTGCAGTTCCAACGCCAGGCGCTGGAGAGAACGTGAGGATGACTCGGTGTTTGACCTCGCCCCTCGCGGGAGAGGTCAACGCGCGCAGCGCGGCGGGAGAGGGATTCGGCATCGAAGATGTTGCTGACTTCGATTCACCTTCTCCCCAGCCCCTCTCCCATCGAGAGAGCGGGGCTTGTGGTCCCCATTCCTGAGCCTCTGCATGAAAAAAATCGTCCTCGCCAGCAGCAACGCGGGCAAGCTCGCCGAAATGCGCGGAGATCCTCGCCGACTCCGACATCGAACTCGTCGCGCAAAGCGAGCTCGGCATCGCCGACGCGCGACGAGACCGGCAGTACCTTTGTCGAAAATGCGCTGCTCAAGGCGCGCCATGCGGCGCGCGCTTTCCGGTCTGCCGGCGCTCGGCGACGATTCCGGCATCTGCGTCGATGCGCTGAACGGCGCGCCGGGCCTGTTTTCCGCGCGCTACGCCGGCGCGCACACGGCGACACGCGCGGCGAATATCGCCAAGCTGCTCGACGCGTTGCGCGACGTGCCGGACGCGCAGCGCACCGCGCATTTCCATTGCACGATCGTGCTGCTGCGCAGCGCCGACGATCCCGCGCCGCTGATCGCCGAAGGCCGCTGGCGCGGCCGTATCCTGCACGCACCGCGCGGCAGCAAGCGGCTTCGGCTACGATCCGGTGTTTCTTCGATCCCGCACATGGCGCCAGCGCGGCGAACTCGATCCGGCGATCAAGAACCGCGTCAGCCATCGCGGCCTGGCGCTGGCGACGTCTGCGCGAGTTGCTGCGGGAGCGGGAAGCGATTTAGTCGCAAAGAGCGCAAAAAAACGCAAATCGATCGCTCTTCCCGGCGTCGTTTGCGCTCTTTGCGGCCAAAGGCTCTTTTACCCCACAATTGCGCATGCCGCCTGCATTGCCGCCGCTGTCGCTCTACATCCACATCCCGTGGTGCGTGCGCAAATGCCCGTACTGCGATTTCAATTCGCACAACGCGCCGCAGCGCTTGCCGCAGGCGAATACATCGAGGCGCTGCTGCGCGATCTGGATCAGGATCTGCCGTTGGCGCAGGGCCGCCGCTGAAAGCATTTTCTTCGGCGGCGGCACGCCGAGCCTGTTTGCGCCGGAGCACATCGCGCGCATTCTCGATGGCGTCGCGCAGCGGCTGGCTTTCGCGCCCGACGATCGAGATCACGCTGGAGACCAATCCCGGCACGGTCGAGCACGGGCCAGTTTCGCCGGTTACCGCCGCGCCGGCGTCAACCGCATCAGTTTCGGCGTGCAGAGTTTCGACGACGAGGCGCTGCAGCGCATCGGCCGCATCCACGACGCCGCGCAGGCCGAGCGCGCGGTCAAGCAGGCGCAGGACGCAGGCATCGAAAACCTGAATCTCGATCTGATGTATGCGCTGCCGCAGCAGACGCTGGACGGCGCGCTGGCCGATGTGGAAAAAGCAATTTTGCTGCAAACGCCGCATTTGTCGCATTATCAGCTGACGCTGGAACCGAACACGGCCTTCGCCGCGAATCCGCCGCCGCTGCCGGACGAGGACAGCGCCTGGGACATGCAGGAAGCCTGTCAGGCACGCCTGGCCGCAGCAGGCTTGGCGCAGTACGAAGTGTCGGCCTATGCGAGAACGGGCCGCGAATGCACGCACAATCTCAACTACTGGCGCTTCGGCGACTATCTCGGCATCGGCGCTGGCGCGCACGGAAAAATCACGGCTCCCTCTCCCTCGGCAGCTTCATCGCCGGGGGAGAGCTCGGTGACGGGGCAACTTTCGCCTGCCGGCGAACCTGCGGCGTCCCCTCACTCAACCCTCTCCCCCGCAAAATGCCGCGGGGGAGAGGGCTTGCATGTACGGCGCCGCTGGAAACTGCGCTCGCCGCGCGGCTACCTCGAACATGCGGGCACGACACGCCGCATCGGCGGCGACGATGCCGATTCGCTGCCGAGCAATTGCCGTTCGAATTCATGCTCAACGCGCTGCGCCTGAATCGCAGCGGTTTTCGCTCGAGCGATTTCGAGCACGACGACCGGACTTCGTGCGACAGCGATCGACCGCAACTCGACGCAAGCGCAGGCGCGCGGCTGGCTCGACCTCGATGCCGGCCGACGTGCGCGCCACCGAATTGGGCCGGCGTTTTCTCAACGACGTCATCGCCTCGTTTCTTCCGGACGCGAAACCGACAAATCGCGCGTGCATGGCGGACCACCGCATGCTTGAATCCGTCACCATCCACTGCCCGTACTGCGGCGAAGGCTTCGAGACCGGCGTCGATCTTTCCGCCGGCTCGCAGAGCTATGTCGAAGATTGCGCGGTGTGCTGCCGGCCGATCGAGATCGCGCTGCGCGTCGACGACGACGGCGAACTGCTCGGCATTTCGACCGGCACCGATCACGACTAGAGCGATCGCAGCATAGAAGCGATTGCAGGCGTGCGCAGCGACCTCTACACTGCGCGGCGTCGCAGGTGCCTCGCGCTGATTGTTCAGCGCAGGTGAAACGGGAAGCCGGTGAGAGACGTCCACGCGATCATGCATGATCGCGCGACCTCAACTCCGGCGCTGCCCCCGCAACGGTAAGCAGGTCTGCGCTCGATCGAGCAGGTCCGGTCACTAGCCACTGCGCAGCGCGGGAAGGCGATCGGATCGATGCATCCGCATCGCTTGCAAGCCCGGAGACCGGCCTCGCGGCATATCGAGCTCAAGGCGTTGCGGCGGGCAACGGACGGGCTGCCGCGCGCGCACCGTCGCCGCCGCACTCTCCTTCCGACCCTCAGCAGCCTTGCCATCACCGCGGGTGAGCGTTCGGAGACTTCAATGTCGAAAAAATTCCGTTTTATCCTGTTCCATTTTTCGGCTCTGCTCGGGTGTGCCGCAATCGGCTGTGCGCTGGATACACCGGCACAGGAAGCGGCCATGCAGCCGACGGTCGAAGTCACCGCATCGCGCGTCGCCGAAACCGTCGACGCGAGTCTGGCCGACGTCAGCATCATCACGCGCAAGGATATCGACGCAAGCAACGCGCCGGACCTGATCGACCTGCTGCGCCTGCAGGCCGGCGTCGATCTGTACGCGCACCGGCGGCGCCGGCGAACAGACCAGCGTGTTTCTGCGCGGCACCAATGCCAATCATGTGCTCGTGCTGATCGACGGCGTGCGCGTGGCCTCGGCCAATACCGGTGCGTTCGCGTTCGAGAACCTGCCACTCGATGCGGTCGAGCGCATCGAGATCGTGCGCGGTCCGCGCGCGAGCTACTGGGGTTCGGACGCGATCGGCGGCGTGATCCAGATTTTCACGCGCAAGCTCGACGGCGCGCATCTCGCCGCGAGTTACGGCAGCTATCGCAGCGCCGATGGCAGCGCGGGCTACGGCGCGCGTTCGGATGCGGGCGGCTTCAGCGTGCAGGTCGGCGCGCGCCATGTCGGCGGGTTTTCGGCGACGAATCCTCGGCATCTGCAATGGCCCGAACGATCCGTACTGCATCTACAACCCCGACGACAACGGCGTGCAGAACCACAATGTCGTCGCTCAGGGCGATTATCATGTTCGGCACGCAGACGCTTATCGCGCCAGCATGTTCCGCAGCGAGGGCACGCAAAGTTTCGACAACGGCGCCGATCGACGGAATTTCGCACACGCTCGATCAGGCGATCGGCGCCAACCTCGAAGGCGCGGTTTCGGCGGTTTGGTCAGCAACGCCTGTCGGTCGGCACGCTCGCGCGAGGATATCGCCACGCCCGCGTTCTTCGACGCATTCCGTTCCACGCGCGAACAGCTGTCGTGGACCAACGACTTCGCGCTGTCCGCCAACGCAGCATCTCGTCGCCGGCTTCGACTTCAACCATGACCGCGGCGTCAGCGTCGACGACTCCGGCTTCGGTGCGCCGTACGACGTGTCGCGCGACAACAGCGGCGTGTTCGCCGGCTGGCGGGTCGCGGACGGCAGCGTTCGACAGCGAACTGGCCGGCCGCTACGACCACAACGGCCCGTTCGGCAGCGCGTTTTCCGGATCGATCGCCGGCGGCTACAGTCTGGCCGACGCCCTGCGCCTCACCGCAAGTTACGGCACTGCGTTCCGTGCGCCGACCTTGAACGAACTCTACTCGCCGGGCTACGGCGGCTATTACGCAGGCAATCCGACGCTCGATCCCGAACGTTCGCGCAGCGGCGAAATCGGCCTCGACTGGCAGCATCGACGACGGCAACCGTCTCGTCGGCGCATGCGTTCACGACGCGTGTTCACGACCTGATCGATTTCTCCGGCGGCAGCACTGTTCCAGGCGATCAATATCGATCAGGCCGCGATCGACGGCCTCGAACTGACGCATGCCTGGCACAACGCCGCCTGGACCTGGATCAACACGCTCACCCTGCAGAACCCGCGCGACACAGATACCGATACGCAACTACTGCGCCGTCCAAAGCAGAAATTCTCCAGCCTGCTCGAAGCAGCCTTGAGCGAACGCGCACATGCCGGCATCGAATTCGTCGCCAGCGGCACGCAGCGCCGACGTTGGCGATGTGATGCTCGGCGGCTACGCGCTGGTCAACCTGCGCGCGAATTACGATCTGAACCCGTCGTGGAACCTCGGTGCGCGCCTGGAAAACCTGTTCGACCGCGACTACGACACTCGTGCACGGCTACAACACGCCGGGGCGTTCGGGCTATCTGACCGTCAGCTGGCAACCGCAGGGCTGACGGTGAGTCAGGGTGCATGCGAGGTTGAGTTCAATTCCCTTCTCCCGCTGGCGGGAGAAGGTGCCGAAGGCGGATGAGGGTGGTGCCAGTAGCGTGTTCGGAGTCGCGCCGCCACCCTCACCCGGCGCGCTACGCGCCGACCTCTCCCGCCAGCGGGAGAGGTGGATCCGTTCCCGATATGGCAGTGTGCGCCAACCCAACATTGCGTCCGCAGCACAGGCGTTTTGCGGCACAATGGCCTTCCACAAAATCGCCGAAGCCCGCCATGTCCGACCTTCTGGCCCAACTCTACCCGGATCATCTCGCCACCCTGAAGCAGCGCGCCGATGCGGCGCTGGCGCGCGGCGGCTTCGATCATCTCGTCGTCGCTGCCGGCACGCCGCGCTACCAGTTTCTCGACGACCGGCCCTATCCGTTCGCGGTAAGCCCGCAGTTCAAGGCACTGGCTGCCGGTGACCAAGGCGCCGGGTTCATGGCTGATCCACACGCCGGGCAGCAAACCCAAACTCGTCTACCTGCAGCCGCACGACTACTGGCATGTCGTGCCCGACGCGCCGGCCGGCTACTGGGTCGAGCATTTCGATATCGCGATCATCCGCAAGCCCGAAGAGGCGCTCGCGCATCTGCCCGGGGACACGGCGCGCTGCGCCATGATCGGCGAAGACAACATCGCGCTCGGCGCGTTCGCGCCGAACAACCCGCCCGCTGTGGTGAATTACCTGCACTATCACCGCGCCTACAAGACCGACTACGAACTGGCGATGATGCGAGTCGCCTCGCGCCTGGGCGCACGCGCGCACCGCGCGGCCGAGCACGCGTTCCGCGCCGGCAAGTCCGAATACGACATCAACACGGCCTATCTCAACGCCGTGCACGAAACCGAAAACGAACTGCCCTACTGCAACATCATCGCGTTGAACCAGCACGCTGCGGTGCTGCATTACACCGATTTGAACCGCGCCCCGCCGGCGCACGCCGACTCGTTTCTGATCGACGCAGGCGCGAGTTTCCACGGCTATGCCACCGACATCACGCGCACCTATGCCGCGACGCAGGCGCCCGAATTTCAGGAGCTCGTCGATGCGGTCGACAGCGCGCAGCGTGGATTTGTGGAAAAAGTGCAAAAAGGTACCGACTACGCCGAGCTGCATATTCATGCGCATCATGTGCTCGCCGGTATCCTGCGCGACCAGGACTTCGTGCGCATGAGTGCCGGGGGCGCGGTCGAGTCGGGCGTCTCCAGCGTGTTTTTCCCGCATGGCCTCGGACATCTGATCGGCCTGCAGGTGCATGACGTCGCCGGCTTTGCGAAGAACGAGGCCGGCGAGCACGATCGCCAGGCCTGTCGGACATCCGTATCTGCGCCTGACCCGCACGCTCGAGCCGCGCATGGTGACGACGATCGAGCCCGGCCTGTACTTCATCGACATGCTGCTCGCCGAACTCAAGGCCAGGCCGGAAAGCGCAAGCATCAACTGGGACAAAGTGGACAGATTCCGCCACTTCGGCGGCATCCGCATCGAGGACGACGTCGTCTGCACCGACGGTGCGCCGGAAAACCTCACTCGCGATGCGTTTGCGTCGCTGAGCTGAAGACCAGGCCGTGGATGCCCTGCTGCTATCGCGCATCCAGTTCGGGTTCGTGATTTCGTTCCATATCCTGTTCCCGGCATTCAGCATCGGGCTGGCCTGGTGGCTGGTCTTCCTCGAAGCCTGCTGGCTCAAGCGCGGCGGAGATCACTGGCGCGATCTGTATTTCTTCTGGATGAAGATATTTGCGGTCGTCGTTCGGCATGGGCGTCGTCTCCGGCATCGTCATGAGTTTCCAGTTCGGCACCAACTGGGCGCGCTATTCCGACCGCTCGCCGGCAACGTCGTCGGGCCGTTGCTCAACTACGAAGTGCTGACCGCGTTTTTCTCGAAGCCACCTTTCTTCGGGTGATGCTGTTCGGCTGGAAGCAAGCGTCAGCCACGCGCAGGCATTTTTTCGCGACCTGCATGGTCGCGATCGGTACGCTTGATTTCGAGTTTCTGGATCATCGCCGCGAACAGCTGGATGCAGACGCCGGCTGGTTACACCGTGCATGACGGCGTGTTCTAACCGGCCGATTGGTGGGCGATGATTTTCAATCCCTCGTTCCTGTACCGGCTCCCGCACATGGTGCTGGCCGCGTTCCTCACGACCGCGTTCGTGGTCGGTGGGGTCGCTGCGAGCTATCTGTTGCGCGACCATCCATCGCGAGCAGGCGCAGGCGATGCTGCAAACTGCGCGCTGCGCGTTCATTGCGATCACCGTGCCCGTGCAGATTTTCGTCGGCGATCTTTCCGGCCTTGATGTGCGCGAATACCAGCCGGCCAAGCTGGCCGCGATCGAGGCGCGCTGGGACACCGCACGCGGCGTGCCGCTGACCCTGTTCGCGCTGGCCCGACGAAGAGAACGAACGCAATCGCTTCGCACTCGATGTGCCACATCTGGGCAGCCTGATCCTGACCCATTCCTGGGACGGCGAAATCAAGGGTCTCAAGGATTTTCCTGCCGCGCGATCGGCCGCCGGTGAAGACCGCCGTTCTTCGCCTTCCGCATCATGGTCGGCCTCGGTTTGCTGATGCTGCGGCCTCGCCGCGATCGGACTCGGGCTGTGGTGGCGCGGCACCGCCTGTTCGCGTCGCGCTGGTATCTGCGCGCCTGGCATGCGCGATGACTGCCAAGCGGTTTCATCGCGCTGCTGACCGGCTGGTATGTGGCCGAGATCGGTCGCCAGCCGTGGGTCGTGTACGGCCTGCTGCGCACGGCGGACGCCATCAGTCCGGTTTCGGCCGGCAGTGTGCTCGCGTCGCTGCTCACTTTTATCGTTGTGTACTTTTTCCTGTTCGGCTTCGGCGTCGTGGTATCTGGTCAAGCTGCTGCGCAAGGGACCGCAGCCCGCGCCCGCGCATGTGCCGGACGCGCACGCAGACGCCGGCGCGACCGCTGTCCGCGGCCGACCACGAATGCGGATTAACGGCGATGACGCCTCGCTACCGTACTGCCCGTGATCTGGTTTTTCATCATCGGCTTCGCCGTGCTGATGTACGTGCTGCTCGACGGCTTCGTGCTCGGCATCGGCATCCTCGACGCCGTTCGCCGACGACGAGCACGCAGCGCGATCTGATGATGAACACCGCCGCGCCGATCTGGGACGGCAACGAAACCTGGCTCGTGCTCGGCGGCGCCGGGCTGTTCGCGGCGTTTCCCAAGGCGTACGCGCATCGATGCTGTCAGTTCGCTGTACCTGCCGGTGCTGCTGATGCTGATCGCGCTGATCTTCCGCGGCGTGGCGTTCGAGTTCCGCTTCAAGGCCGGCAGCTCGCGCTGGCTGTGGGGCATGGCGTTCCATCTCGGTTCGATCGTCGCCGCGTTCGCGCAGGGCCTGATGCTGGGCGCGCTCGTCGAAGGCATGCCTCTGCAAAGGCGGCAAGTATCTCGGCGGCGCGTTCGCCTGGTTCAGTCCGTTCTCGATGCTGACCGGCGTCGCCGTGGTGTTCGGTTACGCATTGCTCGGCGCGACCTGGCTCGTGCTCAAGACCGAAGGCCGCCTGCAGCGCATCGCGTTCGATCTGACCCGGCCGCTGATGCTCGCGGTGATCGCGTTCATGCTGCTGGTCAGCGCCTGGTTGCCGTTCCTGTACCTCCGGCCTGATGGCAGCGCTGGTTCACCTGGCCGAATTTCCTGTACCTCTCGCCGGTGCCTGTCCTCGCCGTCATTGAACGCCGCCCTGCTCTGGCGCGCCGTGCTGCGCAATTACGAACTGCAGCCGTTCGTGTTGTCGCTGTGTTTCTTCGCGCTGGGTTTTCTCGGACTCGTCGTCGGCATCTGGCCGAACATCGTGCCGCCGACGCTGACGATCTGGGACGCCGCCGCGGCGCCGTCCAGCCAGTCCTTCGCCCTGATCGGCGCGATCGTCATGATTCCGGCCGTGCTCGGCTACACGATTTATTCGTATCGCGTGTTCCGCGGCAAAGTGCGCGCCGGCGAAGGCTACGCGCACTGAGCGACGCCGGAACCGTGCGCGCTGCATGCGATAATCGGCGGGTATGAGCGTCAGTCTGGAAAGCCCGCGCGCAACGGAACGCAGCAGCCTGCTTGCGCGCCTGCGCCTGCTCGTACCGCTGCTGTTCCTTGCGGTCACCGGCTGGCTGCTGTGGCGCGAGGTCGATCATTTCGACCTGCCGGAAATCCAGCGCACGCTGCTCGACGTGCCGACACTGCCGCGCTCGGCATCGCCGCACTCGCTCTGGTCGGCGTCGCCTTCACCGGCTTCGTCGACGGTGCGATCGGCGCTGGCTAAAGCTCGGCCTGCATCTGCGCGATTACCTGCGCCTGTCTTTCGTCGCGAACAGTCTTGCGAATATTCTCAATCTGTCCGGCGCGATGGGCGCGGGCATCCGCCTGATGGGCGCTGACCTCGCACAAGGTGCAGCCTGCCGCGCGCGGCGGCGATGATCGGCATGCAGGCCCTGTCGCTGCCGCTCGGCCTGTCCCTGCTCGTGATCTTCACGCTGGCGACCGAGCGCGCTGCCGCTGACGCCGGGCACGGCGCAGCGCACGATCGCCTATCTCGTGCTCGCGGCAGCCGCACTTTATCTACCTCTATACTTTTTCCTGACGACGCGGCGCGCGTTGATGCGCTGGCTGCCGCACGATCTCGGCCTGCCGCCGCTGCGCCTCAAGTTCGAGCTCGACGCTGATCTCGCTGCTCGACTGGATGCTTGCCGCGGCGACGCTGTGGGCCTGCATGTACCTCTCCGGCGCGCATGTCAAACCCGGCCTGCATGCTCGGCGCGTTTGCCGGCGCGGGCGTACTTGGCCTGGTCAGCCAGGTGCCCGGCGGTCTCGGCGTATTCGACGGCCTGATCCTGATCGCGCTCAAGCAGGCCGGCTACGACCAGCCGGTGATCCTCTCCGGCCTGCTGCTGTTTCGCATCGTCTATTACCTGCTGCCGCTGCTCGTCGGACTCTATGTCGGCTCGGAGATGTTCACGCAGAACTCCGCGCTGCGTCGCGCGCCTGCGCACGCGGCTCGGCGGCCATCCGCTGTTCGGTCTGCTCGGTCTGCCCGCGGTGCTGCTCGCCGATCTGGGCACGCGCCTGCTCGCCGATCCTCACCTTCGGCGCCGGCGCGCTGCTGCTTGCCTCGGCGGCGATGCCATCGGTGATCGAACATATCGAACAGGTGCGCGCGCACCTGCCGATCCTGTTCGTCGAAGGATCGAGCTGGTTCTGCGTGCTCACCGGCGTGTTGCTGCTCGGGCTCGCGCGCGGTATCGACGGGCGCCTGCGCGTCGCCTACCGCGTGACGCATGTGGCTGCTGCTGATCAGCGCGGGCCTGGCGGTGACGAAGGGCCTGCATTTCGGCGAGGCGCTGTTCCTGCTCGCGGTCGCCGTGCTGCTGCGCACGCGCAAGCGCGTGTTCACGCGGCGCGCGATGACGCTGACCTCGGCGACGCACGCTGGGCTGGTACGCGGGTCTGCTGATCTGCGTGCTCGTGTTCTTCGCGATCGGCGTCGCCCAGGTGCTCGGCGACGATTCGTTCGACCTGTTCTATTTCGGTTTCGGCGAACACACCTCGCGCATCGGTCGCGGACTCGCCGCCGCGCTGCATCGGCCTGGTGATCTACCTGATCTGGCAGTTCTTCGCGGTCAAGCGGCCCGCACTGGTGTTACCCGACCAGCACGCACTCGAACAGGCGCGCGACACTGTATCGACACGCATGGCGGCGGCGAATTCGCGCACCTCACTTTCATGCGCGACAAGCATCTGTTCTGGGCCGCCGATCATCAGGCCGTCGTCGCCTACGGCAGCGTCCGCAACCGTCTTGTCGCGCTCGGCTCGCCGTGCGGACCCGAGGCCGCGATCGATCGCGCGATCCTCGATTTCCGCCGCTTCGCCGACGCCCAGGATCGCGTGCCGGTGTTCTACGAAGTGCTCGAGCCGGACCTTTCGCACTATCACGATCACGGCTTCGATCTGTTCAAACTCGGCGAACTTGCGCAGATCAAACTCGACGAATTCTCGCTGGCCGGCAAGCGCTGGGAGGACCTGCGCCAGGCGATAAACCGCGCCGGCAAGGAACAGCTCACGTTCGAGATCGCCAATCCCGCCGCACGACTCGGTCGTGCTCGCCGAGGTCAAGGACGTGTCCGACACCTGGCTGGCCTACAAGGGATCGGCGGAAAAAGGCTTTTCGCTCGGCCGCTTCGATACCGCGTATCTCGATCGGAGTCCGCTCGCATTCGTGCGCCGCGCCGGCGAACTGATCGCATTCGCCAATATCGTGCCGCCCTACGGACCGGGCGGCAGCGCGAGCATCGACCTCATGCGCCATGTCGGCGACGCGCCGCGCAGCACGATGGACTTCCTGTTCGCCAATGTCGATGCTGTGGGCGCAGGAGTCAGGGCCACAAGATTTTCAGCCTCGGCATGGCGCCGCTGTCGCGCGTCGGCGACAATCAGTACGCGCGCATCAACGAACGTCTGGCTTCGCTCGCCTTCCGCTATGGCAACAGTTTATACAATTACCAAGGTGTACGAAGATACAAGGACAAGTTCAAACCGGAGTGGACTGGCTCGTATCTCGCTTATCCGCGCGGGATCTGGGTGCCCGGGCTGCTGATCGATATCGCCGCGCTGGTCGCCGGCGGCTACCGTAAATTCCTGTCGGGGCGCTGATCGCGACCCTTGCCGCCTTATTGCGTACCCCAGCCATTGACCAAATTGGCGACGTTGACCGTGCCGATGCCGGTGGCGAAATCCCAGCCGGTTGTCGCCGAAAAAGCGGGCGCATTGCTCGCGCTGGAGGTAGAGAGTACGCCGTAATAGAAACTGTTCAGCGTGCCGGTGTAACCGTAGCAATCGAAACCGAAGCAATTGACCACGATGTCGCCCTGGGTGACGTCGTAGAAAATACACGCGCCGCTCACGCCGTTGCCGTTGCTCGAGTTGCAACTGGCGCTGCCACCGCTGCCGTACTCGCTGGCGGCGAGCTTGTAATACACGTAATTCGGATTGCCTTGGCGCGCGCCGGCTTTCTGGTTGATCAGCGCCTGCACGCCGGCCATGATCGGCGCCGCGAACGAGGTGCCGCCAAAGGCCACCCAACTGCTCGGCGCGCCGGCGCAGGAGCTGCCGCTGTTAGCGATGTCGCTGTAGCAGACCACGTAGGCATGGTTCCACAAACCGTTCGCCGCGAACAAGGAAACGTCCGGCAGGTCGCGCACGCCGTCGTTGGCCAGGCCGACCACACCGGTCTGCCAGGACGGTTTGGGTGTGCCGTGGCATGAACCCGGACCTGAGATCAAATTGCTGCTGTTGTAGGTTGGCGAACCGCTGGCGCAATTGCTCGGCCCGCCACTGCCGCCCGTGGTCGCATCGATCGCATATTGCTGGGCCATGTTGGAATTGCACAGGCCGGCGCTGCCGTAAGCGACGCTGTTGCCGGTGTAGTGCAGGAAAATCGAGCCGGCACAGGAATCATTCCAGGGAATTTCCGGTATGTAGGATTTCGCCGAGCCGTAGCCGCTGGAGTTGACGGCGTTCCAGTATGTACCGGTCTGGCCATTCACCGTATCGGAGAAATCGGTGCCGCCCACCGCGACGTTGTAGGGCGTCGACGCGAAAGCGTTCACCGCGACGCCATTGTAGGCGCCGTTGTCGTTCGGATCGCAGCCGGCCGCTCCTTCGTCTCCCGAGGAGACGAACACCGATACGCCTTCCGCGACGGCCTGTTGATACGCGGCCGCATAAGCCGCGTTCGCGGTCGCGCCGTTGTAGGCCTCGCACTCGCCGTAGCTCATGCTGATGATCGCCGGCGGCGCTGCTTTGCCGTTGATCAGGTTCTGCAGGGCGATCAGGCCGCCGAATGTGGTGTTGGTGTCGGCGCAGACCGCCAGTTCGATGGTCGCGCCCGGTGCGGCGGCGCTCGCCCACTCGGCATCGAGAATCGCCTCGACGTTGTCGCTGTTGATGCCGGGATCCGCGCAATTGTTGACGCCGCTGCCTGGTGCCGGCTGCAACTGCAGCAGATTACCCGTGGTGTAGCCGGAAAGCCCGAGCGTGTTGCGGAACGCGCTCCAGTCCTGCGCGCTGTAGACGTCGGTATCCTCGACCAGGGCGATGGTCTGGCCTTGTCCGGTGACTCCCTGGCCGAATACCGGATTGAAGTTGTAGATCGTGGCAAGGTCGGCCGGAGTGACGAAGTAGATGCCGCCAGAGAAAGTATACTTCGGCCGGCGCTTGTACTGGGTATGCGGGCGGAAATCGTTGAGCGACACAATGCCGCGGATCGCGGGAGCGAGTGCCGCGGGAATCTGCGGATCGCTCATGTTGGCGATATGCCGCGCGCCGCCGGCAACGAGTCGATGGATTTCGGTATGGAAGGCGTTGCGCACCGCGCCCGCGCTGCCGGAAAAGTCGATCACGCCCGCTCCGGCATAGACCAGGTTCACGCGAAACCCCTGCACCTGCAGCCAGCTGCTGATCGTGCGTATGTCCGCGGGCGCAGCGCCGTAGGTCGAGCCGAATTGCGCGGCGCTCAGCCAGTGATGAAAATTCGCCGATTGCGGATCGTGCAGATCATCAATCAGCCGATCCAAGGCCTGCGCCTGTTCGGAAGAACGCCGCAGCAGCAACTGCATGTGATTCATCGGCAGACTGTCGGCGACTCTGCCCAGATCGCGGCTGCGAGCGACTTCCGGCCGCACGTTGCCGTGCAGAGTCACGCGTTCGGCAGCGTCGATGCGCGACGCAATCAAGGGATGCGCAGCGATCGCCGCGACCGCGTATTGCAGCGGCGCGACCAGCATCAGTCCCAGGGCGAGGGCAAATCCGCCGCCTCGAATCGCCGTATTCATAGCGCGCACCCCGCGGGCGTCGGACCGACGCGTTGCAAACCGATCGTGCCGCTCTGACCTTGATTGGGGCCTGCGGTGAAGGTGTAGGTCAGGCTCATTGCGCTGCAACTGGCAAAGCTTACATTGGCTGTGCCGACTGGCGTCGTCGCGATGCCGCCGCCGACGTTGAACGTGCCGCCGGTGGTCGCATAAATCGGCACATTGTTTAGCGATGTCGTGCCCGGCGCGAACGCCGTGGTCTGCAGGGTGAACCAGCGCTGGCTCGCGCCGCCGCCGATTTGCGCGCCATTCGGCGCATAGGTATACCAGCCGGCAAACAACACGTTCTGCGCAGGATTGATATCGAAGAAAAAGCCCTGGCCGCTGGTCGCGGGGTTGTACCACGCACCGGAGAGCGGAAAGTCCGAGGCAGGATTGCCATTGTCGCCGGCGGACCCGCACGTCACATTCGCATCGAGCCGGGTGAGCGGGATGAAACCGCTGCGTCCGCTGCCGTCGCTGAAGCTGTAGCTCAGCAGAGCGTCCGTGCAACTGGCGAAAAGCATCCTCGCCGTACCGACCGGTGCGGCTTTCACGATCGGCGCGGCGTTGAAATTGCCGCCCGTTGTCGAATAGATCGTGAGCGGGTACGCGCCACCGCCCGCGCTGGCGTCACCCTGCAGTGTGTACCAGCGCTGGCCGCCCGCCGCCGTGACATCGAAGGTATACCAGCTTGCCGCCAGCAGCCCGAGGCCCGCGCCTGCGAGGTTCGGATACGCTTCGATCACGAAGCCCTGACCGCTGGTGCTCCTTTGATACCACGAGCCGGTCAAGCCATGCTGATCCAAATCGATCGAACTGATCGCCTGCGGGCAGGCGCTGTACCACGGAGTCACGCCCGTAGCCGCATCCCAGTTGGTGTCGGGCGTTGCGGTGAGCGCATTCGTACACAGCACCGAAGCGCCCGCGGCGAGACTGTCCGGAGCCGGTACGGCCGGAATCGGGCCGCTCAGCTGATTGCCGCCGACCTCAAACGCATTGAGCTCAGCCAGACCGCCGAGGGACGGAATCGTACCGGTCAATGCATTGTCCTGCACATTGAAATTCTTCAGGCTCGCAAGTCCGCCGAGCGACGGGATCGCGCCACTCAACTGGTTGCCGCTGACATTGAAGAATTGCAGGCTGCCCAGACCGCCGAGCGCGGGGATGCTGCCGTCCAATTGATTGGTGAACGCATAGAACGCTTGTAGATTGCCGAGACCCGCAAGCGCGGGGATGGTCCCCGACAATTGATTGCCATGCACATCGAAAACGGCGAGGCTGGCTAGTCCACTCAGCGACGGCAATGCGCCGCTAAGCTGATTGGACGAGGCGTTGAAACCCTGCAGATTCGTCAGCCCGGCAAGTGTGGGGATCGAACCGCTCAGATTGTTCCGGCCGACATCGAAACCCTGCAGATTGACCAGTCCGCTCAGCGCCGGAATCGATCCACTGAAGCTATTGCCTTCGATGCTGAAGGCCTGCAGCTGGGTCAGCCCGGTCAGCGCGGGAATGCTGCCGCCGAGACTGCATGCGCTGCCGCTGCCACCGCAGTAGTTGTTGTCGGATACGTTGAAGCTCTGCAATTGCGTCAATTGCGCCAGCGATGCCGGCAACGTGCCAACCAGATAATTCTGCGGCAGATAGATGCCGATAATGTGGCTGTTTGTGCTGTCGCAAGTGAGCCCGAACCAGGGCCTGGGGCTGGCGCCCGTGCCACCGCATTCGCTGCCGGCGACGCCATTCCACCCCAGACTGTAAATCCAGTTGACGCCGCCCGCGCTGTTGTAGAAATCGAGCAACGCCTGACGCTCGGAGGCCGGGATGGCCGCCCCGGCGAACGCGCTGTACAGGACTGCACAGACGGCAATCAGTACGCAGGGGATTCGGATTCGATAGAGCACGGTATTCCTGTTTGCTGTGGGCTTGCGATTGCAGCCGGTTCTGTCTTGGCTTTGAAGTCGCTGGCGCGGCCCGCTGACGGCACCTGCGGCCTGACCATACCCGGACACGGTTAATTTAGCCAAAATCCTGACACATGTGGGAAAAATTCGCAGTGTCGCGCGGGCGACGCGCCTGTGCGCCGCATGCGCGCGCCGCCGGTTTCGCGTATCCTGCGCGCCCCTCGCGTCAGCGTATCTTCCGCCCGCCGCGGGCGCGAAAAACATTCAGGAGCGCACATGGGTCTCGACCTCGTTTCCAGCGGCAGCGACGTGCCGAACGAAATCAACGTCGTCATCGAGATTCCGAAAGACGCGGAACCGGTGAAGTACGAAGTGGACAAGGCCAGCGGCGCGATCTTCGTCGATCGCGTGCTGTCCACGCCGATGCGCTACCCGTGCAACTACGGCTACGTGCCCAACACCCTGTGCGGCGACGGCGATCCGGTCGACGTACTCGTGGTTATGCCGCTGCCACTGATCCCCGGCGCCGTGATCCGCTGCCGTCCAGTCGGCATGCTGGCGATGACCGACGAAGCCGGCGCCGACACCAAGATCGTCGCCGTGCCGATCGACAAGGTGTTCGCCGGCTACGCGCACATCAAGGATATCAACGCCGTGCCGCAGCACTGGCGCGACCGCATCGGCCACTTTTTCGAGCACTACAAGGATCTGGAAAAGGGTAAATGGGTAAAAATGGACGGCTGGCACGACACGGCCGCGCGCGAAACAGGAAATTCTTGACTGCGTCGCGCGCTATCAGGATTGTCCGCAGAAGCCGGCGTTTTGACCTGGCTGATTCTGCGCGCGGGGCTTCGTTCGCGCACCTTATCTCGTCATTCCCGCCTTCGCGGGAATGACGAGCAGAGAGACTACGAGCGAAAATTCCAAGGCTGAGTCAATCCTCAGGCGTCTCATCCTCATCCGGCTTGACCGGCGCCATCGTGCGCGGCCCCGCGCATAGATCGCTTGCGCGCCAGATCAGGATGCGCCCGAGCCGATACGGAATTTCCAGTTCGGGTTTCACCGTGATCGGGTACTTGGAGTAGAAAGTCACGATCTCGCCGTCCGGATGCGCCGCGCACCAAGTGTACAAATCGGCAAAATCCACTTTTTCCAGAGGCTGCATCAGACGGCCCGGAAACTCGAACAGGCCATGATGCCAGCCCAGATGTGCGATCGGCTTGCCGCTCTCCTGCGCGGCGCGGATGCGCGCGGCGGTAGCGCTGACGTCGACGGTCGGACCGACCGCCTGCGCGAGCGTGAGCATGCCCAGCGCGGCCGCGGCAACGCTGACCAGCGCGACACTGCGCAGTTGCGCATGTGCGCGTGGATGCGCGAGCAGAAATACTCCGAGCAGGACGAACAGCGCGCCCCATAGCGGCCAGATACCGTCGATCACGGCGAGCGCCGACGGCGTCAGACGGCCGTCATGCACCATTTTATCCAGCCACGGCAGAGTGGCGGCATGCACGGCAAGATACGGCGTTGCGTAAAGGGCCAGTCCGACGATCGCGAGCAGCACGCCGAACGATCGGCCGCGCGCGCGCGCCGCGTCGTTACGCAGGACATGGGCAAAATACAGCGCGAGGCCGGGCAGCAACGGCAGCAGATAATGCGGCTGCTTGCCGCTCAGAAGACAAAACACGATGAACGCAGGCGCGAACCAGGCAACGCCGAAACGCGACGCCTTGTCCGCAAAAATACTGCCGCGCCACGCACGCCAGGGCGCACGCAGGGTCAGGGTCCAGGGCAGCGCCATCACCGGCAGGACCATGCAATACCACCAGATTGGCCGCGCATGCGCGAAACTCTTCGCCATGCGGCCGACGGTCTGACCGAGAAAAATCTTGTAGGCATAATCGGGACCGCCATGCAGCGCGGCTGGAATCGCCCACACCAGTGCAATTATTGCCGCGCCAAGCACGCCGAGCAGGACGCAGCCGTACCAGCGGCCCTTGTGCTCGCGCGCGGTCGTGCTCCACCACGGTCCGAGCAGGGCGACCAGTCCACCATCGAGCAAGGCCGCCGGTCCCTTCGCCAGAATGCCCAGTCCAAGGCCGAGCGCGATGATCGCGGCGCCACGGCGCCAGCGCGCCGCATCCAGATCGAGCAGACCGTGCAGCGCGATCAGCACACAGGTCGTCAACAGAACATCGAACATGATCGCGCTGGAGAACACTGCAAAGCAGGCGATCCCGGCAAGTATCGCGACCGCGCGCAGCGCCAGCTCGGGATCGGGATCGAGCCGGCGCACCAGCCGCCCGAACAAAGTCAGCGACGCGAGCGAGGCGACCAGCACTCCGAGCCGCACCACCCAGACGTGGATGCCGACGAACAGCCAGGCGAAATTGATCAGCCAGAACAGCAGCGGCGGCTTGTCCGAATAGGTTGCACCATTGAGATGCGGCACCAGATAGTCGCCATGCGCGTGCATTTCCCAGGCGACGGAGAGATAACGGGTCTCGTCGATCGGCAGTGCGGGCAGAAACAGCGCGACCGGCAGCAACAACAGAAACCAGCGCAGGCGCCAGTCGGCAAGCAGGCTTTTCATGCGCAAACGGATTCTGTGGTCATATGCGAGTGGTTGTCAGCCGCGATTCAACAGCGACTTCAAATCGATGATCGCCGCATTCGCGCGCGAAACGTAATTGGCCATCACCAGCGAATGATTGGCGAAGAAGCCGAATGGGCTGCCATTGAGGATGATCGGACTCATCACCGGCTTCTGCGATTCCTCCAGTTCGCGGATCACCTGACGCAGGCTCACCATCGCATTCTTGCGCTCGAGGATCGGCGCGAAGTCGATCTGGATCGCCTTCAATTGCTCGAGCAACGCCCAGCTATAGCCGCGCGACTCATAGAAAACGTCGTCGACTTTGTCCCATGGCGTCTGCACGACCCGTTGCGCCTTCGGACTCGCCTCCGGTGCATTCGGATCGACTGGCGCATCGCCCTGCAATTGCAACTGGCCCACGCTCGCCGACAGGCGTTGCGACAGACTGCCCAGGCGCGTCGACACGGTATCCAGATAATCGGCGAGGTTGTCCGCGCGCGCATAGAACTGCGCACCGTTCGGATCGTTCTTGCCCAGACGCACCAGATAAGCGTCAACATGCTCGATGGCTTTGCTGTACTGGCCTTCCGAACTGGGCAGCAGCCAGCGGTCGTTCGGACTGGAAAACAGCGGATCGGCCTCCTTGAGATCGACATCCTCCTCGGATTGCGACTGCGAACGCGAGAATTTGTTGCGCATCTCGCGCGCCAGATCGCGGGTCGCCGTGAGCACGCCGAATTCCCAGTTCGGCACATTGTCCATGAACAGGCCGGGCGGGAATTTGTCGTTGGAAATATAGCCGCCGCGCTTGTCGAGCAGGGTTTGCGCGCTGCCGATCAGCGCGCTCGTCAGCACGGCGCCGGTCACCACCTGCTGCTGATGTTGCTCCGCGCGTTGCTGGGCGAACTTGAGTACATCGAACTGCTCGGGTTCGTAGCTCCACCAGAACATCAGGGCGAGAATGACGATCGCGTAGAGCGCCAGCAGCACAGCGATCCCGCGCAGGATCCAGCGCACGCGCGCCGGGCGAGTGCCGGTTAAACGAATGAGCGGGAGTTCGGACATCGGCGAGTTTTCCGTGGATTGCGCAGCAGCGGCGCGGAAGGCTCGATCGCGCGCACGTCTATTGTGCCATGCGCATCGTGGCGGCACGCGATCGCCGCGTGAGCTTAGCGCGCGGCCAGCTGTTCGGCGCGTGCGATCGCCTGCTGCAGTCCGGGCAGCACGCCCTCGATCTCGGCCTCGTGACGCTTCCATTTGTCCGCATCGGGCTTCGACACCGTATAGCGCGAGAGCGGCAGGTTCGCGTCGAGCGGCCTGTCCCAGACGAAATCGACCGCGGCGCACAGGCGCGCGATTTCCGCAGTGGGGTCGACAAGCAAGGCGTCGTAGCGCGCCACATGCACGCGCTCAGGCGGCAACGCGGCAAGATCGTCGAGCAGAATCTGCGTCGTGATCCGCCATTGCGCGGCGACGATTTCGTGCAGCGGCTTGCCGTCGAGATCGCGCCAGCCCGGCGTCAGCACGAGCGACCAGTCGGGACCGTTCCAGCCGGGCAGGCCCGGGTAGGTACGGAAGCGGCCCGAGGTCCAGGCTTCGATCATGCTCGACAGCACGCTGCGCACGTCACGATACAGATAGATGAAATGCGCCTCCGGGAACACACGCGTCAGGAACGGAATGCGCAGCGAATTCTTCGGCGTCTTCTCGAGCATGCGCACCGGAAACCCGGCAGGCGGCCGGCCGCCGCGATCGACGAGCGCTTCGCGGAAGCGCGCACGCAGGTTCGCGGCGACATCGCTGCCGGCGACGCTGGCGTCGAGACGATTCGATTCGAAGCCGTGCGCCGAGGGGCGCAGCGCCGGCATGCCTTCAATCAGGCCGTGGCTCTCGTCGCGGATCGTGTATGCGTTCGCTGCCTGGGTCAGGGTTTCGAACAGCAGGGTCGAGCCCGATCGCGGCGGCGACACGATGAACACCGGCCGGTCGAACTCCGCATCGCGGCGCGGCTGGCTCGGGCGCTTGTCGGGCGCCTCGCGCGGCTCGCCGAAGATTACCGGTGCGGCGCTGTCGTTCAGTGCCGAGCCGAGTACGAGGGCCATCGCCACGCGATGGAAATCGAGCTCGTTGCGCAACATGAGGTGCCCGCGGAACGCGCGCATCTCGGCGATAAATCCATCGAGCACGCGACGAAATTCGGCGTGTCCCGCCGGCGCATCGCCGAACTCCGACCACAACGCCTGCCAGCGCCGCATGAAGCGCATCGCCGCTTGTTGCGCATCGGGAATCGCAGGCTGTTGCGCGGTGAGTTCACCGAACAGGAACGACAAGTGCGAATGCAGCTCCCACGGCGACATCACGGTCGGCGAGTTGATCGTCTCGTACTGCAATTCGGGCATCGCGCCGGGTTGCGGCGCCACATCGCTCACGTTCCAGCCCTGAGTGCCCACGTGGTGCGGCCGCGAAAGCGCCATGTGGTCCCAGAAGCGCTCGCCGCCGACCGTGTCGGCGACGAGGTGGATGCGCATTTCGTCGCCCTGGTTGAGCACGCGGTGCAGGCGCCAGGTATCGAAGATCCAGCACTCGCCCGCAGCCATGTTGATCACCGAGTCGCCGCAGAAGAAGCGAACGCCGGGCTGGGTCACGATCGGCACGTGCACGCGCATGCGTTCGGCCCAGTAATAAGCCTGATCGATATGCGGCGTCACCTCGGCCTGCCCCGACAGGCGCATCAGGCGCGTGCGCCCGAGCACCGCGCCGAGCGAGGCGAGTACCTGGTTGAGATACGCAAAACGTGCGAGCAGCGGCGTCGGCCGCATCGGCCCGACCAGGCCGTCGTTGTCGGGATCGCCATCGACCGCGATCAGCGGCAGCGCCGAATTGCCAGGAAAGCCCTGCGGATGCGCGCGCCACTCGGCTTCGTCGAGCGTCGCAAGTTCGGCGGCCAGCGCAGCGGCATCGAAGCGCAGCGGCAACTGGATGAACGGAAACTGTAATCTCATGCTGTGGGCGGATCGGAACTGGCCGGTAAGTATACTTCTCCGCCGCGCTCGCGAAACTCACGCGCCTTGTCCTGCATTCCCTGCGCCAGGGCATCGGCTGCGTCGGCGACGCCGTGCTCCTTGGCGTAATCGCGCACGTCCTGGGTTATTTTCATCGAGCAGAAATGCGGGCCGCACATGGAGCAGAAATGCGCATGCTTGGCGGCCTCCTTCGGCAGGGTCTCGTCGTGGAATTCCTGCGCCTTCTCCGGATCGAGGCCGAGATTGAACTGATCCTGCCAGCGGAATTCGAAGCGCGCCTTCGACAAGCGCATTGTCGCGTGCCTGTGCAGCCGGGTGACCCTTGGCGAGGTCCGCGGCGTGCGCGGCGATCTTGTAGGCGATGATGCCATCGCGCACGTCCTGCTTGTTGGGCAGACCCAGATGTTCCTTCGGCGTGACGTAGCAGAGCATCGCGGTGCCGAACCAGCCGATCAGGGCGGCGCCGATCGCGCTGGTGATGTGATCGTAGCCCGGCGCGATATCGGTGGTCAGCGGCCCCAAAGTATAAAAAGGCGCTTCGTGGCAGACGCGCAACTGACGCTCCATGTTTTCCTTGATCAGCTGCATCGGCACGTGGCCGGGGCCTTCGATCATGGTCTGCACGTCGTGCTTCCAGGCGATCTGGGTCAACTCACCGAGGGTGTCGAGTTCGGCGAACTGCGCCGCGTCGTTGGCATCGGCGATCGAGCCGGGACGCAAGCCGTCGCCGAGCGAGAACGCCACGTCGTAGGCCTTCATGATTTCGCAGATATCCTCGAAATGCGTGTAGAGAAAACTTTCCCGGTGATGCGCGAGGCACCACTTGGCCATGATCGAACCGCCGCGCGAGACGATGCCAGTCACGCGTTTCGCCGTGAGCGGGATGTAGGGCAGGCGCACGCCGGCATGGATGGTGAAATAGTCCACGCCCTGCTCGGCCTGTTCGATCAGCGTGTCGCGAAAAATTTCCCAGGTCAGTTCCTCGGCCTTGCCGCCGACTTTTTCCAGCGCCTGATAGATCGGCACGGTACCGATCGGCACCGGCGAGTTGCGGATGATCCACTCGCGCGTTTCGTGGATGTTCCTGCCGGTCGACAGATCCATGACCGTATCGCCACCCCAGCGGATCGCCCAGACCATTTTCTCGACTTCCTCGGCGATGCCCGAAGACACCGCGGAATTGCCGATATTCGCGTTGATCTTGGTCAGGAAATTGCGGCCGATGATCATCGGCTCGGACTCGGGATGATTGATATTGCACGGGATGATCGCGCGCCCGCGCGCCACTTCGCTGCGCACGAATTCGGGCGTGATCGTGCGCGGAATCGCGGCGCCGAAACTCTCGCCCGCGTGCTGCGCGAGCAGGGTCGCATCGCGCAATGCCTCGATCTTCTGGTTTTCGCCCTGCTCCGCGCGCGCCGCGCGGAGCAAATTCTCACGCGTTGCGATGAATTCCATCTCGGGTGTGACGATGCCGCGGCGCGCGTAGTGCATCTGCGACACGTTCGCGCCGGCCTTGGCGCGACGCGGCATGCCGAGATGTGGAAACCGAACGCTCGCAAGTCTCGCGTCGGCCGCGCGCCGGCGACCGAATTCGGAGCTCAGACCATTGAGAATTTCGCTGTCGCCACGCTCGGCGATCCACGCGGCGCGCAACGGCGCGAGGCCGGACGCGAGATCGATGCGTGCCGCCGGATCGGTGTACGCACCCGAGGTGTCGTACAGCGCGAATGCCGGGTTCTTCTCGGCGCCGAACACGAGCGGCGTATCGGCCAGCGCGACTTCGCGCATCGGCACGCGCAGATCCGCGCGGCTGCCGGACGTATATATTTTGCGCGAACCCGGAATCGGGCGCGTGAGATTCTCCGACAGCGCGGCGGTTTCGCGAACGAGATCGGCGGCAAGAGCATTCATGGAAATCGTCCTCGTCGGGCGCGTCCTTCGCGATAAACCGTGCGTCCGGCACGGACTTCTCAAATCAGTGTGGTGACGAAGCGGCGGGACGGCAGGACGCCATCGAAGCTTCCCTACGCCGGCATGATCCGGATCAGGTACCAAGGGTTTTTCTCAGTTCACGGTCCAATACCGCGAACACCCCCGCTTCACGCAGCGAATTGAAACACGAAGCGCCGCGGATGGCGAGGCCTGATCGGCGACTGAACGTTGCGGTTCGGCGTTTGCGACGAAACTCTGCGGCCTCGCGTCCTGTCCAAGAGTAGACTGAACGCAAACCGCGCCAGCGAACGAGGTTCCCCATGAACACCCTGCAACGTCTGAATTCCCGCAGCCTGATGCTGCTCGCCACGACGTTTTTTGCATTGGCCGCCGCCGGTAGCGCGGCGCATGCGCGCGCGCCGCTGCCCGACCGAGTTCAGGTCGCTTGGGCGCCAACCGCCCAGTTGAGCGAGGTCAAGGACAATCCCATGCAGCGGGGCTGGCTGCGACCTGCCGACTGGCAGAAGAGCCTTGGTGACTATCTGCGCAAGCGCGCCGACCTCAAGTTGCCGCCCGGCGAGCAACTGCATGTGACGATCAACGATATCAAACTCGCCGGCGATTTCGAACCCTGGCGCGGACCGAATGCGCAGGACATCCGCTTTATGACCGATCTGTACCCGCCGCGCATGAATCTGCATTACAAGTTGATCGGCAGCGACGGCGCGACGATCCGCGAAGGCGACAGCAAGTTGCTCGACATGGCGTATTTGCAGCGCACGGTGCCGTTCAACAACGATCCGCTGCGATACGACAAGCGCATGATCGACGACTGGATCTACAAGGAATTTGTGCGCAATCCGTCCTGATCGGCAGCGCAGCTCGCACGCTCAGCTTGCTTGACAATGTCCCGGTATGCGCGGCTGCTTGCGGCGCAAAGCGGGCTAGCGCGGCGCGTAGGCGCGCAGGAACAGGTCGACCGTTGCGTTGAGGTGTTCGTCGATCTCGCGCTGGGTCATGACTCCGCAGCAACCGAACTCCATGCGCGCACGGCATTCGCCCTTGAGCAGGCTGAGAAACTGCGTTGCGGCGCAATGGATATCGGCAATCTCGAGCTTGCCTGCCGCTACCCCCTCGCGCAGGAAGGATTCGAGCCCCAGTTGGGTCCGGCGCGGACCGGTCTCCCAGAACATCTCGGCCAGACGCGGCGACTGACGCGCGTTGGCGACGATCGTGCGGTGCACTGCAAGCGCTTCCTCGCTCGTGATCAGGGAAAAGAACGCACGCGCGATCGTCAGCAACTGACGGCGGATCGGCCCTTTGAGATCGGCATCGAAAATCTCCGTCGGCATCTGCTCATGACACACCTGCTCGACCGCGGCAGTGAACAGACGCTCCTTGTCCTGATAGTGGCTGTAGACGGTAAGTTTGGACACGCCCGCCGCATTGGCGATCGCGTCCATGCTGGTGCCTTCGAACCCTTGAGTCGTGAACAAGCGCTTGGCCGCCTGCAGGATCGCGGCGCGCTTTTCCAGGTCTTTGGGGCGACCCGGCCCGCAGGTCTTGGCAATGGCTACATTCATGGGGTTTCTGTGAGATCTGTTTCCGTATGCGTTTACAGGATGGCTGCCGGCGCGATGGGCGCTGCCTGATTGTCACTGATGACTTGCCTCAATTACTGGACAATCCGGTTTAGTTACTATACCACAACGTTCACTAATTGGCATGCTGCTGCGGAAGATGGCCCGTCCAACGAACGCGCGTCTGTCCTCGCTCGAAAGTCTTGCGCTGCCGACGCTTGCGGTCTCAAGCAGCCTTGTATGCGGTCTGGTTTCGCGTGCGCCGCAATAGCGAAGTGCCGCAAGCGCGCGCGACGCCCGCGAACGTCCACGCATCATCTCGAATACGCCGGTGATTTCACTGCCTGCGCATTGACTCGTGCGCGATCGTCCCCATCAAGCCCACAGGGTCCGCGTGATGCGCGACGGAGCGCCGGGGTTTGAATGACTTCCGGCACTTTGGCAGGCTGCGGCCTTCGTCCATCGTGCGATTGCCCGGTGGCGTGCCAGCCGCTTATTCTTTCGACACTCCAACCACCCGGAACCTGATGCCATGTCGCTGAACATCGAACTTGCCCGCCGCAACATGGTTGAGCAGCAAGTGCGTCCATGGGACGTGCTCGATTCGCGCGTACTCGAAGCGATCACCGCGATCCGGCGCGAGGATTTCGTTCCGAGCGCCTGCCGCAACCTCGCCTTCGCCGATCTGGAATTGCCGCTCGGTCACGCCGAGGTGATGATGAAACCGGTGGTCGAAGGCCGCGTATTGCAGGCTGTCGCGCCGACACGCGCGGAGAGCGTACTGGAAATCGGCACCGGCTCGGGTTTCCTCACCGCCTGTCTCGCGCGCATGGCCGGCGACGTCGTCAGCATCGAGCAGCACGCAGATTTCGTCGCTGCGGCGCGCGTGCGTCTGGCCGGCGCCAGATTGCGCAACGTGCACGTCGAGGCGGCCGAAGCGGTGCATGAATTCACGCCCGAACAGACTTTTGATGTGATGCTTGTCACTGGCGCGGTCGCCACGCTTCCGCCACGCTGGCGCGACTGGGTCAGGCCCGGCGGACGCCTGTTCGCGATCGTCGGTGAATCGCCGGCACAGCGCGCGTTGCTGTACGCCCGCGATGCCGACGGGCAGTGGAGCGAGGAAGTCATGTTCGAAACCGATCTGCCCTATCTGAGCCATGCGGCGCCGGCTGCACGCTTCGCCCTTTGAGCGCGCCGCACTGCGGGGCTGCCGCCAAAGTATTCTTTGAGGAAAATTCCACAATGCATAAAAGTATTCAATGCAAGCGTATTCCCGGCGAACGCATCAAGGCGGGCGCGATCCGCATGGGCCTGCTCGCCGCGGCGCTCACCTTGGCACTGCCGCTGGCGTCCCGCGCCGAAGATCTGACGCAGATTTACCAGCTTGCGCGCCAGGCCGACCCGACCCTGGCCGCGGTCGACGCGAACAAGAACGCCACCGAGGAAGGCGTGCCGCAGGCACGCGCGGCCTTGTTGCCGCAGATCAACGGCAGCTACGGTTACGCGCATTCCGATCAGGGCAGCAAAGGCCCGGATACGAGCTTCGTGCAGGATCAGGTCGGCAATTTCGGCATTATTACGACCGATGTCAGCGGACGCAGCCGGCCGGCCAACCTGATGCTGACACAGTCGATCTTCAACTGGGGCAATATCGAGCGTCTGCGCGGCGCACGTGCGCTGGCGGAAGGCGCGCAGTACACCTACGACGCCGCCTCGCAGGATCTGCTCGTGCGTACCGCTACCGCCTACTTCGGCGTGCTGACCGCGGACGATCAGCTGCGCTTCGCGCAATTGAACGAGAAATCGCTGGCCAAGCAGCTCGATCAGGCCGAGCAGCGTTTCCAGGTTGGTCTGTCCGCGATCACCGACGTGCACGTCGCACGTGCGCAGCACGACGCCGCCGTCGCCCAGGTGATCACTGTGCAGAATGCGGTGGAAACCGCGCGCGAAGGCGTGACCCAGATCATCGGCAAGAACTTCGGCGATCTGAAGAAGCTGCGCGATCCGCTGCCGCTGGAGAAGCCGACGCCGGGCGATGCACAGGCCTGGGTCGACCTGGCCAACAAGCAGAGTCCGCTCCTCGCCTCGGCGCAGAAATCCGTCGATTCGGCCGAATACAATATCGCCACGCAACGCTCGGGCCATTATCCGACGCTGAGCGGTTCGATCACGCGCAGCGATACGCCGTCGTGGGGCAGCGTGAACGAATTTGCCAGCGGGCAGAGATTTTCGGTTCCCAGCAACAACGGCCTGAGCACGGCGACGACGATCGGTGTGACGCTGAATATTCCGATCTTCAGCGGCGGCCTGGTCAGCGCGCAGACGCGTCAGGCCGTGTTCCAGCGCGATGCCGCGCAGGACCAGCTCGAACTGCAGCGCCGTATCGTGATCGCCAACACGCGCAACGCCTATCGCGCGGTGATCGCCGGTATCAGCGAAGTCGAAGCGACCAAGGCCGCCGTGGTCTCGGCACAAAGCGCGCTGGATGCAACCCAGGCCGGTTTCGAAGTCGGCACCAAGACCATCGTCGATGTGTTGATCAGTCAGAGCACCCTGCTTAATGCGCAAAGCGCGTACTCGCAGGCGCGCCATCAGTTCGTGCTCAGCGGCCTGCAACTCAAGGAATCCGCGGGGGTCGTGTCGGCGAAGGATCTCGAAGCGGTGAATTCGCTGCTGGAGTAATGCCGCCGGGCGGGCCTGGCTCACGGAACTGCGATGTGGCTTGGCGAACCGCCGGGCCTAAAACCGCGATTCCTGTGCGCTTGCCGGTTCGCGCCGCGCGTTGTTCGCTTCGCGCTCATCCAGCACGCTCTCGATGATCGCCAGCGTGCGCAATACGCTGCCCCGCTCGCGCTCGAACGCGGCCTGCGCCGCGTGGCCGATCCTGGCGCTCAACGCCTCGTCGCCGAGCAGGCGCAGTATCTCGCCGCCGAGATCATCGCCGTTGGCGACCTGCAGTGCGGCGCCGGCGTCGAGCAGGCTGGCGCTGATCTCGGCGAAGTTGAACAGATACGGCCCGACCACGATCGGCACGCCGAGCGCCGCGGGTTCGAGCATGTTGTGCCCGCCGATCGGCACCAAACTGCCGCCGACGAAGGCCACATCCGTCGCCGCATAGAAGTGGAGCAGCTCGCCGAGCGTGTCGACGACGAAGCACTGCGTACCGGAATTCGCCACCACGTCCTCGCTGCGCGTGCGCGTGACGAAACCGAAACTGCGGCAGGCCTGCGCCACCGGCTTGAAGCGTTCCGGCTGGCGCGGTGCGATCAGCAGCAGCGCGTCGGGAAAACGGCGCAACACTTCGGTCTGCGCCTTGAGCACGGCCAGTTCCTCGCCGTCGTGCGTGCTCGCCGCCAGCCAGACCGGGCGCCGCGCGCCCCAGCCTGTGCGCATCGCGTGCGCCTGCTCGATCAGTTGCGCGGGCACGGTCATGTCGTATTTCAGGTTGCCGATCACTCCCAGACGTTCGGGCGGTGCGCCCAGTTCCTGCAAGCGCGCCGCGTCGGTCGCGGACTGTGCCGCGATGTAACGCGCACCGGCCAGCGCCTGGCGCGCGAGCGGACGGATCGGGCGGTAGCCGCGCAGGCTTTTCTCCGACAGGCGCGCATTGGCGATGACCAGCGGAATGGCTCGCGCCTCGCACTCGAAAAAAAGATTCGGCCAGATCTCGGTCTCCATGATTACCGCAAGCCGCGGCCGGATGCGGTCGAGAAAACGCCGGATCGACGCGGGCAGATCGTACGGCAGGTACACGTTCACCACACGATCGCCGTAGACGCGGCGCACGCGTTCCGAGCCGGTCGGCGTCACCGTGGTGATCACGAATGTCGCGCCCTGATAGCGGCGCATCAGCGCATCGATGAGGGGCAGGGCTGCATTGACTTCGCCCATCGACACGGCATGCAACCAAATACTTTCGCGTTTGCCGGTGTCCTTGACGAAGCCGAAACGCTCGCGCCAGCGCTCGAAATATTCGCGATAGTGCAAACCGCGCGCCGCCAGCCGATAGAGAATCGCCGGCGTTAGCAGGTACATGGTCAGTGTATAGATGAAGCGGCGTAGCGGCACGGGCAGGTCGCAATCGGGAGCGCGGAAGTATAGCTGTGGTCGGGACGCGGGACTGGGCTCGTGCGCAGCTTACCTGCTCGTCATTCCAGCGGAAGCTGGAAGCGCTTTACAACAGCGAAGCTGGTCATCCAGCCGGATTTTCACCTTGCAAAGTCCGCGGCGGAACCCGGCTGACCGGCTGCGCTGCGGTTTCCGCTTCCCGGCTCTGCCGTCTTTTATACTTCAGCAGATGACATCGCCCGAATCGCCATCCCGCCTGCTGTCCCCACGCTACTGGCTTTCATGGGTCGGCATCGGTCTGATCTGGCTGGTGGCGCGTCTGCCGTATCGTCTGTTGTACTGGCTCGGGCGCGGACTCGGCCTGCTGACCACGCTGCTGCCAGGCGAACGCCGGCATGTGGCGCAGCGCAATCTGGAGATCTGCCTGCCGCAACTGATGCCTGCCGCGCGCAGGGCACTGTTGCGCGCGTCGCTCGCCGACCTCGGCCTCATGCTGGTCGAATTCGCGCTGGCCTGGATGGGATCGAATCGCGCGCTCGCCCGCGTGCCGTGCACGATCGACGGGCTCGAACATCTGCATGCCTGCCGTAAAAATGGCAAAGGCGTACTTCTGGTGGGCGCACATTTCTCCCATCTTGAACTGTGTGCGCGCCTGGTCTCGCAGCGCATCCGCATCGCCGGCATGTATCGCGTGATGGACGATCCCGTGTTCGAGCGCTGCGTCCTGCGCGCGCGTCTGCGCTATGCCGAAGCGATGTTCACCAAGGACGAGTTGCGCGCCAGCGTGCGCTATCTGCGCGCCGGCGGCACGCTCTGGTACGCGCCGGACCAGGACATGCGCGGCAAGGACAGCGTGTTCGTGCCGTTCTTCGGCGTCAGCGCAGCGACGATCACCGCAACCCATCATCTGGCGCGTCTGTCGGGCGCCGCCGTGGTTCCGTTTTTTCATCGCCGCCTGCCGGACGGCAGTGGCTACGCATTGCGTCTGGAAGCGCCACTGGCGGATTTTCCGGGCGATGACGCGGTAGCCGATACGGCACGCGTGAACCTGCAGATCCAGCGCATGGTGGACGAAGCGCCAGAACAATATCTGTGGGTGCACAAGCGCTTCAAGACGCGACCAACAGGCGAGAAGGCGTTGTACTAGACGACGGGTTGCGGCCTGGATGTCGACGCATCGTTGGCGTGCAGCGCCGCGCAATACAACGCGAGCAGCCACCAGAACAGAAGTCCCCACTCCGCCGAGTAGAACGCGAAATAGGTATTCAGCGGAAACGTCATCACGGCAATGGCGAGCCCCGGCGCGAACGCGCGCGCGCGCGCCTCGCGCGCAGCGTGCCGCCATGCGCGAATCGCGAGCGTGGCACCGGCAATCCAGAGCAGCAGTCCTATCACGCCGGTTTCGCTGAGCACTTCGAGCAACAGATTGTGTGCATGAAACGCGCCCTCGTCGCCATGGAAATGGGCAAAGCTGTCGTTCGGTTCGGCGTACTGCGGATAGGCGTAGCGGAACGCGCGCACGCCGACGCCATTGAACGGATGCGCCTCGATCATGCGCAGCGCGGTGCCCCAGATGCGCAGACGTCCCGCACTGGCCTCGTCGACCGACTGCTCGGAGCCTTGCAGCGCAAGCAGTGTGCGATCAACGCGCGCGTTGAATGCCGGCGAGTCGTGCAGCGCAATCACTGCGGCCATGGCAACGACAAGCGCCGTCGCGGCGATCCAGCCGGCAAAACGAAGCGGTGCGCGTGTTTCGCGCCACACGAAAACGAGGCAGACCAGCGCGTACATCAGCCACGCGGCGCGCGAACCGGCGAGCAGAATCGGCACCAGCAAAAACGCAAACGCGACGAACATGCCGCGCCGGCCGAATGTCTCGCGCGCGGCGACCAGCACGAACGGCGACAACACGGCGAGCACGGCGCCGAGCTTGAGATGGGTCGCGCCGAAAATACCGGACAAGCGCTCTTTCTCCGCGGCGCCGGCGATGCTGTAGCCGGTGAACGCCTGCACCCACGCGTCGAGCAGCCAGAGCGCGACGAGCGCGGCAATCGCCTGCACGAGACGCGGCCACAGGCGTGCGTCGCGCAGGGTCAAAACCGCAAATGCAGCAAAAGGTAAAAAGCGCAAAAATTCACCCACGCTGCGCCGGGAGGGCGCCGGCGCCAGCGAATCCGGTACGGAAATCAGCGCAGGCAGCCAGTAGCAGGCAAACAGCAGGCAGGCCAGGCGCAGGCCCGCGTTGCTCGCCAGTTCACGCCGACTGCGCCAGGCGAGCACCAGGCCCGCGAGCGCGCAGATGTCGAGCGGCGCCTCGGCGCTGCGCGCGACCGGCAGCAGCACGAGCACGCCGAGCACCAGCAGGGCTGGCCAGGCGTCACGCAGAGTCAAGACAGCGGGCGAACGGTCCAAGTGGGTATCCGTGAAGCAGGGCGATTCAAGTGGCGCGCGATTGTATCGCGCCGGGGCTTCAGTCCCGCCCGGCGACCTCGCGGTAGAGTTGCAGGGTCGCTGCCTGCATGTCGGCGAGACGATATTTTTCCAGCGCGGCGACCGGCGGTGCCGCACGCAGCAATGTGGCTGCGCGTTCGATCAGGGTCATGGCGTCGCGCAATGCCACCGCGCCGACCGGATACAAGTCGTTGAGCAACTCGCCGACGCCACCATGTGCGTAGCCGAGCACGGGCCTGCCCAATGCCAGCGCCTCAAGCACGGTACGCCCGAACGATTCCGGCTGGTTGGACAGCTGCAGGATCAGATCGGAAACCGCGTATACATCGCGCACATCGCTGCGCGGCGCGGTAATTGCCAGCTGGCCGGCCACGCCATACTCCGCGGCAAACGCCTCGATTTCCGCAATGTAGGCCGCGCGCCCGGTCGCGCGCGCGCCGAGCAGCAGCAGGCGCGCGTCGACTCCGCGCGTGCGCAGGCCGGCGAGCAACTGGATCGCATCGCGATGACCTTTGAGGCGCGTGCCACGCCCGGGCAAAGTCAGCAACAGCCCGCCGGCAAGCTGCGGAAACTCTGCGCGGAAACGTGCGCACCATTGCGCACTGGCTCGATACCCGCGTGGAAATTCCGCAGCGTCGATCCCGCGCGGAATCACCGCGACGCGCGCCGGATCGAGCTGCGGATAGTGTTCGAGCACAAAGTCGCGCAGCGTAGCGGATACACAGATCACGCGCTCGCCCCGCGTCAGGATCGCGCTGTAGCGGCCCGGCGAGTTCAGACCATGCACCGTGGTGACGAAATGCGCACGCGGCGCGGCGCGGCCACGCAACGCCTGCCGGCCGATCCACGCGGGCAGGCGTGAGCGTGCGTGCACGATATCGGGTTCCAGATCTGCGAATAGACGTCTAAGCGTCCAGATATGGCGCAGCGTAGCGGGCGACTTGCGGCCGATATCGAGCTCGATATGTTGACTGCCTTCGGCGAGCAATTTTTCGACCATGCGCCCGCCCGCCGAAATCACGATGGAGCGATGTCCCGCCGCGACCAGCGCCGCACCGATTTCCAGGGTCGAGCGCTCCACGCCGCCCGCATTCAGCGCGGGCAGCAATTGCACGACGGTCAGGGCGCGCGTCGGCATGCGCTCGGCGCGGGATACGATCAGGCCTTGAGCACGTACAGCGCACTGCAATACGGGCACTGCGCACTGCCGCTGGCCTCGACCGGCAAATACACTTTCGGATGCGAATTCCACAGGATCATGCCCGGCATCGGACAGGACAACGGCAGATCGGCGCGGGTGACCTCGTAACGATGCTCGGCGTTCGCCTGAATGAGCGGGGGTGGTGAAGCGGCGGCGACCATGGCGGAATCCTGATTCGCGGGGCCGCAGAATGCGACCGTGGCGCGAAATTCTAGCAAATCACGGCTTTGGCGGTGCGAACGCGCCGCCCGGGATCGGTCGGCTTGGGCGCATCGGCCAAACTGCGAACCATGCCACGATCGCGTTGTGCGGGGCCGCATTTCAGTTGCGCACAGAGTGAGTATGATGCGCTGTCCGCCATCGCTTACGGGAGAACAGCCATGGATTTCAACAAGCTCATCGCTCGCGTCAAGAACATTCTGCTTACGCCGAAAACCGAATGGCCGGTCATCGCCGCCGAGCCGGATACGGTCGCCGGTCTGTACAAAAACTACATCATGATTCTCGCCGCAATTCCGGCGATCGTTCAATTCCTCAAGTTGAGCGTGATCGGCATCCACGTTCCGTTTGTGGGTGGCACGATTCGCCTTGGCGTTGGTGTCGGCATCACCCAATTGGTTGTGTCATACGCCATCCAGCTGGGTGTCGCCTATCTGATGATGCTGATCATCAATGCATTGGCGCCTACGTTCGGCGGCGAAAAAAACCAGGTCCAGGCACTCAAGTCCATAGCCTATGCCAATACCGCCGGCTGGGTGGTCAGCGTGTTGGGCCTGATCGGATTCCTCGGCTCGATCGCCGCTCTTGCCGCGGCGATCTACGGTATCTACCTGCTCTACGTCGGGCTGCCGTTTACGATGAAATGCCCGCAGGACCGCGCAGGTGGTTATGCCGCGGTTACGATCATCGTCGGTTTTGTACTCGCTCTGATCCTGGGCGTTGTGCTCGCCAGCATTACCGGCATCAGCGGCGCAATGTCCGGTGCGATGAGTGGCGGTTTCCAGTCGAGCAGCACCTACACGCCCGACAAAAGCGGCGGCACGCTCGGTGCGCTCGCCGCAATCGGCCAGCAGGCCGCGGAGGCCGGCAAGAAGATGGACGCCGCGCAGAAATCCGGCGACAGCAACGCACAGGCCGCGGCTGCCGGACAGATGCTCGGCGCGGTGCTCGGCGGCGGCTCGCAAGTCGAGGCGCTGGCACCGGATGCCTTGAAACCGTTCCTGCCGGACACGCTCGCCGGACTGCCTCGCGCGAGCTTCTCGGTCGAAAAGCAGTCGCCGATCGGCGTGCAGGTGTCGATCGCCAAAGCGACCTATCGCAATGCCTCTGGCGGTCCGTCATACGATCTGAGCGTCACCGACATGGGCGGCGCCAAGGGCCTGATGGCACTGGCCGGCTTCGCCAATCTCGAGGAAGAGAAGCAGAGCGATCACGGCTACGACAAGACCTATCATCAGGGCGGCCGCCTCGTGCACGAAGAATGGGACAAATCCGGCAGCGGCGAATATACCGTCGTGCTCGGCGACCGCTTCGTGGTTGCCGTGAAGGGTTCGGGCATCGCCAGCGTCGATGCGCTCAAGGCCGCGCTAGGCAGTCTCAATCTGGCCGGTCTCGAAGCGCTCAAGACGCAGGGCGTCAAGAACGGTTGATGGCTTCACCTCTCCATCGGGAGAGGTCGGCGCGTGCAGCGCGGCGGGTGAGGGAAGAGCATTGCACTAGCCGCGCATTGCGCAACGATCGATGTACCCGCCCCTCGTCCGCCTTCGGCACCTTTTTCCGGCGGGAGAAGGCCAAAAAAGCAAATTATCTCGCCAGATGCGAATCCAGCGTGATGTGTACGTGGATCGCGTCGCTCACCATCGGCACGAGTCTGCCCACGCCGAATTCCGAGCGCTCGATGACCGTGTCGGCATCGAAGCCGGCGCTGGCCACCCTCATCATCGGATTCTCGCCGATCTTGTTGACCTCGACCTTCAGCACGACCGGTTTGGTCACGCCATGGACCGAGAGGTTGCCGGTGACCTTGAGCGTATCGGCACCGGTTTTTTCGACCTTCGTGCTGGCAAACGTGATGTCCGGATATTTCGCGGCATCGAAAAACCCCTCCGCCTTCAAATCCGCATCGAGTTTTTCCACGCCGGTATCCAGCCCGTCGAGCGGCAATGTGACCTTGATCGACGACTTGCTCAGATCGTCCTTGTCGAACATGAACTCGCCGCTGATCTTGTTCAGACGCGCGACCGGATGGGAGAAACCGAAATGGTTCCAGCTGAACGTGACGGCGGTGTGGTTCACGTCGATATTGTATTTTTCGGCTGCAGCGAAAGCGGGCAGACTGGTCAGCAACAGCAGGGTAACTGCAAGACGTCTCATCGATGACTCCGGGTGTGAATTGGGGGGAAGGTAAAAATCGGAACTGCGTCTATTCGATGCGGGACGCTGCAAGGATTTCAAGCCGGGCCGCATGGCGCGTAGCGCCTGAAACATGAGGAAGTATAGCGAGACGACAAGGCTTGATCAGACGCGCCGATGGGACACTGCGGCACATGAACCGTACAATCGCCGCGTGAAACCAATCCGCAATACCGATGCGCCGCACGCCAGCGGCGCCTGCGTGATCAGCGATGGCGCGATGGGTAACGAACGCCAGGCGCTGGCGCTCGCCGGCGCGATGGGTCTGGTGCCAACGGTACACCGCATCGACTTGCGTCCGCCGTGGCGCTGGTTTGCGCCGAATCTTGCCGCCGGCGCGCAACTGGCATTGTCCGCCAAGCAACGCCGTAGCCTGACGCAGCCCTGGCCTGCGCTGGCGATCGGCTGCGGCCGCCAGGCGGCGCTGATCACGCGCGCGCTGCGGCGCTGGAGCGGCGGCGCAACGTTCACCGTGCAGATTCTCGATCCACGCATGGATCCGGCCCATTTCGATCTCGTCGTTACGCCGCGCCACGACGAACTGCAGGGGGCGAATGTGATCCAGACGCTCGGCGCACTCAATCCGATCGACGACGCCTGGCTCGATCGCGCCGCCGAACAATTCGCCACGCTGTGCCAACTGCCACAGCCGCGCACCGCACTGCTGGTCGGTGGCCCGCGCCGCGGCCTCGTGCTCGACGATGTTTGGTTTGCGGCGCTGATCGGCGTGATCGAGCGCTGGCGCGAACGCGACAGTGGCAGTCTCCTGATCACTGCGTCGCGACGCACACCGAAGGCCTGGCGAACGCGCCTGCGCACCGCCTTCCGCAATGGCTGCACCTGCTTCTGGGACGGCAACGAGGACGGCACCAATCCATACGCAGGCTATCTCGCGGTCGCCGACCGCATCGTGGTCACGCCCGATTCGGTGAACATGCTCAGCGAAGCCTGCGCGACCGGCGTACCGGTGTTCACTTCGCTGCCAGCGAACGCGCCGGCCAAGCTTGCCGCGTTCCATGCGGAACTGGTCGATCAGGGCTGGCTGCGCGATATATATGTGGCCGATGTCGATATGCATCAGTCCACATTGCAGCAACCCGCGCCGCTGCGCGAAATCGCCGCGGTAGCGAGCAAGGTCTGGCACCGCATCGAAGCGACGCGGCCCGATGTCAGTGTCGCGCTGTATCCGCCAGATTGAGGCCGAGCGACGCGGCGATATCGAGCACTGCCTGCGTGTGCCGCAGCAACTGCGCATCGCGCTCGGCCAGGCGCGGGCGCGCGTCGAGCGTGCAGGCGAGTGCGCGCTCGAGCAGCAACGCATGCGCATCGGTGAGGCAGCGCGCCTGACGCAGATCGAGCACACCGGCGCGACGCGCTGCCGCAATCAGGGTCACGCTGTTGCCGCTCGCGAGCAGACCCGGATGTGCGTGCGCGTGGATCAGCACCAGCGCCTGCAGCAGAAACTCGATATCCAGCAGCGCACCCTGCCCCTGTTTCAGATCCAGTAACCGCGCGGTCGAGCGGTCGCGCTCGGCGCGCCAGCGCGCACGCATCGCGCCGACCTGTTCGAATACTGCGGACGCGGCGCGTGGCTGCGCCAGTGTGGCGACGCGCAGCGCCGTGAAGCGCGCCAGCGTGGCCGCATCGCCGGCGATCGGCCGCGCGCGCACCAGCGCCTGCTGCTCCCACACCCAGGCACGTCCGCGCTGGTATTCGGCGAACGCCTTCATGCTGACGACCAGCAGGCCCTTGCCGCCGTCGGGGCGCAGGCGCACGTCGACTTCGTACAGGCGCCCGGCCTGAGTTTGCGTACCCAACCAGTGCACGACGCGCTGGGCAATGCGTGCGTAGTAGCGCATGCCATCGAGCGGGCGCGCGCCGTTGCTCTCGCACTCGGTGTATGCCTCATTGTATACAAATACCAGATCGAGATCGGAAGCGAAGCCGAGCTCGGAGCCGCCGAGGCTGCCGTAACCGATCACCGCCAGTCCGGCGTCGTCGGCATCGCCCGCTAGCTTGCCGTGCTGGCGCTGCGCATCGCGTGTGGCCAGCGCGAGGATTTCCGCGACGATGAAATCAGCGCTGACGGTAAGTCCGCGCGCCGCCGCTGTCGCATCGAGATGGCCGTTGCGGTAGGCGAGGCCGACGCGAAAGGCGACGCTGTTCTTCTCCTCCTGCAACACGACCAGATGCGCTTCGGCGTCGTCGGCCGGGGCGTTGGCCAGGCGTCGCCGTGTTTGTGCGAGCAGCGCCGCGCGATCCGGCGCAGTGGTGTCGAGGCGCGCATCGAGCAGATCGTCGAGCAACAGCGGATGGGCGATCACGCGTTCGGCAAGCAAGGCGCTATCGGCGAACAGTGCGACCAGGCGCGCGCGCGCGACGGGCTGTTCTTCGAGCAGAGCCAGATACGCCGAACGCCGCGCGACGCTGTGGATCAGGCGCAGCAGGCGATCCAGACACAGATCGGGCGCGGACGTGCGCGCCGCTTCGTCGAGCAGCGCGGGCAGCAACGCGTCCAGGCGCGCGCGACCACGCGCTGACATCGCGCGTACGCCCGCGCTGCCGAGCAGGGCCGCGATCTTGGCGTGCAAACCGGCCGCGTCGGTATAACCCAGTGCGCCCAGTGTCTGCGCGTCGCCATCGCCCGCGGCGATGCGTTGGCAATATTCGGCCGCCACGCGCATATCGCCACGATCGACCGACTGCAGAGGTGCCATGACTTCGGCAAAAATCGCGCTGACGTCGTCGCGTGCGCGCGCGATGGCGGCCTCGAATGCCGACGCATCGGCATAGTCCAGGGTTGCCGCAAGGCGCGCGCGCGACAAGGCATCGTCGGGCAACTCATGGGTCTGTTCGTCGCGCAGCATCTGCAGACGATTCTCCACCCGGCGCAGCAGGCGATATGCCGCGCGCAGGCGCCGCGCAGGCGCCGCGCCGATCACACCCAATTGTTCGCAGGCGGCGAGCGAAGGCAGCAGACCCAGCGCGCGCAGCGATGGCTCGCGGCCGCCACGAATCAGCTGCAGCAACTGCACGATGAATTCGATTTCGCGGATGCCGCCGGGACCGAGTTTCAGGTTCTGCGCCAGATCCTTGCGCGCGACCTCGGCATCGATCAGCGTTTTCATCTCGCGCAGCCCGGCAAATGCGGTGTAGTCGAGGTAACGCCGGTAGACAAACGGGCGCAGCGCTTCGATCAGACGTTTGCCGGCCGCCATATCGCCGGCCACGGGACGCGCCTTGATCAAGGCGTAGCGCTCCCAGTCGCGTCCTTCGCGCTGGTAGTACTGCTCCATCGCCGCGAACGACAGCGCGACGCGTCCGGCGCTGCCGAACGGGCGCAGCCGCAGGTCTACGCGGTAGACGTATCCATCGGCCGTGATCTCGGCGAGGAGCTTGACCAGCAGTTGACCGAGACGCGCAAAAAACGTTTCGTTGGCAAGCGAACGCGCACCGTCGCTCGCGCCGTTTTCCGGATAGGCGAAAATCAGATCGATATCCGAGGAAAAATTGAGATCCGCGCCACCGAGCTTGCCCATGCCAAGCACGACAAGGCGCTGCGCGGCGCCGTCCTGTGCGCGCGGCGTGCCGAAGCGCTGCACGAGCAGGCGTTCACCGAAATCGAGCGCGGCGCCGAGGCAGGATTCGGCCAGTGCGGTCGAGCCGGCCAGAGTCTGCTCAACCGTGTCGAGACCGTTGACATCGCGCCAGATCAACCGCACGGCCTCGCGCCGCCGGTACACACGCAGCGCGCGCGGCGCCGCCGCTTCGTCGGCGTCGGTTGCAAGCGTGAGAACGCGCGCATCCGCATGCTGCGGATTAGCCATCAACGCCAGTCCGGCGGGTGCCAGCAATTCCGGCTCGCGCTGGAAACTGTCCCAGGCGAAATCGCTGGCGAGCAATACGCGCTGCACATGTTCGGCAACGCCGGCATCGTCGTGCAGCGCGACTCCAGCCTCGCGGCAACGCTCGATCAAACGCGCGTAGCGGGCGGAATCGAAATCGACGAGAGCATTCGATGCGGGCATGCCGCATTTAACGACGAAACCGTGGCGCAAAGGAATCCCGCGCCGCGGGTCGACGATTCTATCGACCAAAAAAGAACCCCGCACGAGGCGGGGTTCTTGCCACTCAGTGAAAATATACTCAGTGAGCCTGCATCGTGCCGTTGCCGCCCTTCGCATTGCCATGTGGCTTGGACGTTGCGATCGCCGCCACGCCGTCGCCCGGCGAAGACTTACCCCAAGCGAATAAAAAACCCGTCGCGATTGCTCGCGACGGGCTACCCTCCCCCACAAGCCCTAGGGCTGTGTGGCGCGCATTAAATTACAACCGCGTAACATTCGCACGTCGCGGCGCAGCAATTAGTTGGCGCATGCCACAAAAAAGCCCCGCCGGAGCGGGGCTTTCTTGTTTGCAACGTCGGTACGATCGAACCGGATCAGAAATCCATGCCGCCGCCCATGCCACCCATGCCGCCGCCGCCACCGCCGTGGTTGTGCGCCTCTTCCTTCTTCGGCGCCTCGGCCACCATCGCCTCGGTGGTGATCATCAGGCCGGCGATCGACGCGGCGTTCTGCAGCGCGGTGCGCGTGACCTTGGTCGGATCCAGAATGCCGAGCTCGACCATGTCGCCATACTCGCCGGTCTGCGCGTTGTAGCCGTAATTGCCCTTGCCGCCGGCGACCTTGTTCAACACCACGCTCGGCTCTTCGCCCGCGTTGGCGACGATTTCGCGCAGCGGCGCTTCCATCGCGCGCTTGGCGATCAGGATGCCGTGATTCTGGTCTTCGTTGTCGCCCTTGAGCTTCTTGATCGCGTCGAGCGCGCGCACCAGCGCGACACCGCCACCGGGGACCACGCCTTCTTCCACCGCCGCACGCGTGGCGTGCAGGGCGTCTTCGACGCGCGCCTTCTTTTCCTTCATCTCGATCTCGGTCGATGCGCCGACCTTGATCACCGCAACGCCGCCGGCCAGCTTGGCCACGCGCTCCTGCAACTTCTCGCGATCGTAGTCGGACGAGGTTTCCTCGATCTGCGCCTTGACCTGCGCGATGCGCGATTCGATGTTCTTCGATTCGCCGGCGCCGTCGATGATGGTGGAGTTTTCCTTGGTGATGACGATCTTCTTCGCACGGCCCAGATCCTTGATCGTGGCCTTCTCGAGCGACAGACCGACTTCCTCGGAGATCACCTGACCGCCGGTGAGGATGGCCATGTCTTCGAGCATCGCCTTGCGCCGATCGCCGAATCCCGGTGCCTTGACCGCGCACACTTTGACGATGCCGCGAATCGTGTTGACGACGAGGGTCGCCAGCGCTTCGCCTTCGACTTCCTCGGCGACGATGAGCAAGGGCTTGCCGGCCTTGGCCACCGCTTCGAGCACGGGCAGCAACTCACGCACGTTGGAGATTTTCTTGTCGTGCAGCAGGATGTACGGGTCTTCCAACTCGACCTGCTGACTCTGCTGGTTGTTGATGAAGTACGGCGACAGATAGCCGCGGTCGAACTGCATGCCTTCGACGACATCGAGTTCGTTGTCCAGGCCCGAGCCTTCTTCGACGGTGATCACGCCTTCCTTGCCGACCTTGTTCATCGCTTCGGCAATGATGTCGCCGATGTTGGCGTCGCCATTGGCGGAAATGGTACCGACCTGGGCGATCGATTTGTTGTCGGCCGACGGCTTGGACAGGTTCTTCAGCTCAGCCACCGCGCCGATGACGGCCTTGTCGATGCCGCGCTTCAAATCCATCGGGTTCATGCCGGCCGCAACGGCCTTCATGCCCTCGCGGATCAGCGCCTGCGCGAGAACCGTGGCGGTCGTGGTGCCGTCGCCGGCGACGTCGGAGGTCTTGGAAGCGACTTCCTTGACCATCTGCGCGCCCATGTTCTCGAACTTGTCGGCCAGTTCGATCTCCTTGGCGACGGACACGCCATCCTTGGTGATCGTCGGCGCGCCGAAGCTCTTTTCAAGCACGACGTTGCGGCCTTTCGGACCCAGCGTCGCCTTGACGGCGTTCGCCAGCACATTCACGCCGCGCAACATGCGTGCGCGCGCGTCTTCGGAAAAACGAATCTCTTTAGCTGCCATGACTTAATTCCTCAAAAGCTGAATTTGTATACAAGGGATCGGCGTATGCGAATCAACCGTCGATAATCGCAACGAGGTCTTCTTCGCGCATGACGAGCAGTTCTTCGCCATCGACCTTGACCTCGGTGCCGGAATACTTGCCGAACAGCACCTTGTCGCCGGCCTTGACTGCCAGCGCGCGCACGTTGCCGTTCTCGAGAATCTTGCCGGCGCCGACGGCGACGACCTCGCCCTTGATCGGCTTTTCGGTTGCGGTGTCGGGGATGACGATGCCGCCGGCCGACTTGGTCTCGGCCTCCAGGCGCTTGATGATCACGCGATCATGTAATGGACGAAGCTTCATAGCGAATCCTCAAGTGATTGAAAAATAGATAGTTGTCCGGACCTGTTAGCACTCCGGTATGCTGAGTGCCAAGTTTAGCGGCGAAGCAGCCCCGATGCAAAGGGGCAACGCCGGCTGCGTCAAAGATGGGCGCGTCAAGCGGGCTTTCAAGAGACGTGCTCGTGGCCATTTGCACGGTGTCGCTCGACCCGACTACGCTTTGGCGACTTCACTCACGAGACCGCCGTGACCGCCCTGATCGTACTGTGCACCTGTCCCGACGATGGCGTCGGCGAGCGAATCGCCGGCGCCCTGATCGAAGAACATCTGGCTGCGTGCGTGAATCGTTTGCCCGGCGTCGCCTCGACCTATCGCTGGCAGGGCAAGCTTTGCCACGATAGCGAGCAATTGTTGCTGATCAAGACCACGCACGCGCGCTTCGACGCGCTGCGCGAGCGCATCGTCGAACTGCATCCTTACGAGTTGCCCGAGGTAATTGCGCTCGATGTCGCGGCGGCCTCTGCCGGGTACCTCGCCTGGATCGAGGCGCAAGTGCAACCGCTGCGGGATTGAACTAATCGCCACCGTTTGCCGTATCAACAACGCCACGCCGGCAAGCGAATGCGGCCAATCCCGGTCTTGATGCGCACTCCTTAGCCAACTCTGCGACAATCGCCTGCATGAAATTTCTGTACACCATCGCTGTCGTTCTGGCTGCCGGCTTTGCCTGCAACGCGGCGTATGCCGCAGATGCGGATGATCTGCTCGCGGTGGACAAGGCCTTCGTGGTCGAAGCGCAGGCCGTCGATCGTGGCACGATCCGCCTCGACTGGAAACTCGCCGAGCATTACTACCTGTATCGCGACCGCATCAAGGTCTCGACCACCGACGCCGGCGTCACGCTCGGCGCACACGAATTGCCCGCGGGCGAAAAAAAGCACGACGAGTATCTGGGCGATGTCGAGGTCTATCACAAGGATTTTTCTTCGACTCAGAAACTGACCGCGCCAGCCGATCTTGCGCAAGTCACTCTGGCCGTACGCTTTCAGGGCTGTCATGAGGTCGATCCTAAGATCTGCTTCCCGCCGCATACGACGAAGCTTGTGGTTGCGCTGCCCGGTGCTGCCGCCGCGGCAAAATCCAGCGACAATCCGATCGCGCAAGCGCTGGGGGCGGGCGCTTCGGCATCGGCTGCGCTCGGCTCCGATGCCGAGCCGCTGCCGGTCGAGAAAGCATTTGTGTACGAGGCGATTGCGACCGGACCGAACCAGATTCTCGCGCGCTTCACGATGCCCAGGGGCTATTACCTGTATCGCGACAAGACGCGGTTCAGCGCCACAGACGCAACACTCGGTACGCCACGCTGGCCCGAGGGCAAGCTGCACAAGGACGAGAATTTCGGCACCACGACGGTGTATTTCGATCAGGTCGAAATTCCGATCCCGCTGACGCGCACGAGTAGCGCCGCGCAAACACTGAGCGTCACCGCGAATTTCCAGGGTTGTCTCGAAGGCAGCGTGTGCTATCCGCTGACCACGCGCACGGTAGCTGTGTCGATGCCGGCCGACGGCGCGGGCGACACGAGTGGTGCAGGCACCACAGCCCCGGCAGCCACAGCGCTTGCCACGGCCGCGACGGCAGGCGCCGCAGGCGGGTCCGACGACAGCCAGTTCGCGCGTGCGCTCAATGGCTCGCTGTGGTTCACCTTCACCGTGTTCTTCCTCGCCGGTGTCGGCCTTGCGTTCACGCCTTGCGTGTTTCCGATGATCCCGATCCTGTCCGGCATCATCGCCGGCGCGGGCGAAAATCTTTCCACCCGGCGCGCGATCGTGCTCTCGCTCGTTTACGTCCTCGCAAGCGCGGTGATTTTCACCCTCGCGGGCGTCGTCGCAGGTCTGGCCGGCAAGAACCTGCAGGCTGCGTTCCAGACGCCATGGGTGCTGTGGCTTTTCGCCGGCCTGTTCGTGCTGCTGGCGCTGTCGATGTTCGGTTTCTACGAATTGCAACTGCCCGGCTCCTGGCAAAACAAGCTCGCCGGCGTGAGCAACAAGCAGGCAAGCGGATCGCTGACCGGTGTTGCGGTCATGGGCGCGTTGTCGGCCCTGATCGTCGGACCTTGCGTCACCCCGCCGCTCGCCGTCGCCGTGCTCTACATCGCACAGAAACACGATGCGTTGCTCGGCGGCTTTGCTTTGTTCACACTCGCACTCGGCATGGGCGCGCCGCTGGTCGTGTTCGGCGCCTCGGCGGGCCGTTTCCTGCCGCGCGCCGGCGCCTGGATGGACGCGGTGAAAGCCGTGTTCGGCGTGACCTTTCTCGGCCTCGCGATCTGGATGTTATCGCGCGTGCTCGGCAGCACATGGATCATGCTGCTGACAGGCGCGCTGGCCATCGCCAGCGCGATGTATCTGGGCGCACTGGAGCGTCTGCCCGACGGATCGAGCGGCTGGCTCAAGCTGTGGAAAGCGCTCGGCATGCTGCTGCTGATTCTCGGCGCGGCCGAACTGATCGGCACCCTGGCCGGATCGAACGACGTGCTGCAGCCGCTGCGCGGCCTCGGCGGCGGCGCGGGCGCGGCGATCAGTGCGCAGGTTCATGCGCTGCCGTTCCGCCGGGTCAAGTCGATCGCCGATGTCGAACGCGAAATCGCGACGGCAAAAGCGACAAACAAACCGGTGATGTTCGACTTCTACGCCGACTGGTGCGTGTCGTGCAAGGAAATGGAAAAGTATACTTTCTCCAATGCCGATGTGCAGCGCGCGCTCGCCGATTTCGTCCTCTTGCAGGCCGACGTGACCGCCAACGACGATGCAGACCAGGCCCTGATGCGACATTACGGCATCGTCGGACCGCCGGATACGCTGTTCTTCGCTGCGGACGGCAGCGAAAGCCGCGCGCTGCGCCTGACCGGTCAGGAAAATGCCGAAAAGTTCCTGCGTCGCATCGCTGCCGTAACCAGGTAGTGGATGGTTTCGACCATCGCATCGGACGCGGCTTAAACTAAGCCGATGTTTACCCGCGCCAATCTGCTGATTGTGCTGGTCGCCATCGTCGGTGCCGCGCTGGGCCTTCTCGTTTCGACCGGCATGGGCCGCTTTGCTGCCGCCCCCGTGCCGCCGGGAGTCGATATCCTCAAACTCGGCGATACGCGCGCCGACCTCGAACTTACCGATGTCAGCGGCAAACCACGGCGCCTGAGCGAGTGGGACGGCAAACTCGTGCTGGTGAATTTCTGGGCAAGCTGGTGCGGCCCCTGCCGCGAGGAAATGCCGCTGCTGGATGCGACGCGGGAGAAGCTGGCCGGCAAGAATCTCGAAGTCGTCGGCATAGCGATCGACAATGCGCGCGCCGTGGCGGATTTTCTCAAGGACAGTCCGGTGCGCTATCCGATCCTTATCGGCGATGAAAACGACGATGTCTCCCTGCGCTTCGGCGACACACGCGGCGTGTTGCCCTACAGCGTGCTGATCGGGCGCGACGGTAAGTTGCTCGCCCGGCGTGCCGGCAATTTCAGCCAGGGCAGTCTGATGCGCTGGCTGGCACCGTATCTGTAGCCGGATTTTCAGGCAAACATCGCTAAACTCCGGCGATTTCGCAAACATCGTTCGCGATAACCGCAGGCTGGACAAAGCTGCGCCGCGCGCGCAAACTTGCGCGCCTTGACCGGGCTCGATGCCCGCATGGCCTTTCGTTCCGTGGCGAAAATCCTAGTCCTGCATGGCCCGAATCTGAACCTGCTCGGCACGCGCGAGCCGGAGATCTATGGCACCGCGACGCTGGCCGGGATAGAGGCCGAGTTGGTCAAACTCGCCAAAACCGCCGGGCATGAGTTGAGCGGTTTCCAGTCCAACGCCGAACACGCGCTGATCGACCGCGTCCACCAGGCGCGCGACGACGGCACGGCCTTCATCCTGATCAATCCGGGCGCGTTCACGCACACCAGTGTCGCGTTGCGCGACGCGCTCGCCGCGGTCAAGATTTCGTTCATTGAGCTGCATCTGTCGAACGTGCATGCGCGCGAGCCGTTTCGTCGTCACTCGTATCTTTCCGATATCGCGGTTGGGGTGATAGCGGGATTTGGCCCGGCGAGCTACCGCCTTGCGTTGACGGCGGCCATCGAGCGCCTCAACAAGAATCGGAGCGTTGCTCGGGGCAAGAAAGGCAACCCGCCGCTCACGCGCTGACAGCGACTTATTTGCATTGCGATCCGGCGACTTTGCCGGGCGAGGGGAAGTTATGGATTTGCGCAAAATAAAAAAACTGATCGACATTCTCGAAGAATCGAATCTCGCCGAATTGGAGATCAAGGAGGGTGAGGAGACGGTGCGCTTGAGCCGTATTCCGCATGGTACGGCCAGCCCCGCCGCAGCGCCTGCACCGACGGCGCATGTGCAGATTCCGCCACAGTCCGCGCCCGCGGCCGGCAAGGAGCAGCCCGCGGGGCATGTGCTGCGCTCACCTATGGTGGGCACGTTCTACGCATCGCCGAGTCCGGAAAATCCGCCGTTCGTGAAAGTGGGTCAGAGCGTGAAGGTCGGCGACACGCTCGGCATCATCGAGGCGATGAAGATGTTCAACCAGATCGAAGCCGACGTCGCCGGTACCATCGTCGCCGTACTCGCCAGCAGCGGGCAGCCGGTCGAGTTCGACGAACCGCTGTTCGTGATCGGCTGACGCGGCGTGCCGATGCTGGACAAAGTCGTCATCGCCAACCGCGGCGAAATCGCGCTGCGCGTGCTGCGCGCCTGCCACACGCTCGGCATCAAGACCGTCGCCGTGCATTCCACCGTCGATCGCAATCTCAAGCACGTCGGCATGGCCGACGAATCGGTGTGTATCGGCCCCGCACCCGCGGCGGAAAGTTATCTGTCGACGCCGGCGATTATCGCCGCGGCGGAAGTGACCGACGCGCAGGCGATTCATCCCGGCTACGGTTTTCTCTCCGAGAACGCCGACTTCGCCGAGCGCGTCGAGCAATCCGGCTTCATCTTCATCGGCCCGACCCCGAATGTGATCCGCCTGATGGGCGACAAGGTCGAGGCGATCAAGGCGATGAAGGCCGCGGGCGTGCCCTGCGTTCCCGGCTCCGGCGGTCCGCTCGCCGACGATGCGGTCGAGCAACGGCCGCATCGCACGCGAGATCGGCTATCCGGTGATCATCAAGGCTTCCGGCGGCGGCGGCGGGCGCGGCATGCGCGTGGTGCACACCGAGGCGCACTTGGCCAACGCCGTGACGATGACCCGGTCCGAAGCAAAGGCCGCGTTCAACAACGATCAGGTGTACATGGAGAAGTACCTGGAGAATCCGCGCCACGTGGAAATCCAGGTGCTCGCTGACGGTCAGGGCAGCGCAATCCATCTGGGCGAGCGCGATTGCTCGATGCAGCGCCGTCACCAGAAAGTCGTCGAGGAAGCGCCTGCACCCGGCATCAGCGCGGAACAGCGCTCACAGATCGGTGCCGTCTGCGTCGACGCCTGCCTGCGCATCGGCTACCGCGGTGCGGGCACGTTCGAGTTTCTCTACGAGAACGGCAAGTTCTATTTCATCGAAATGAACACGCGTATCCAGGTCGAGCATCCGGTCACCGAGATGATCACCGGCGTCGATCTGGTGCGCGAGCAGCTGTTGATCGCCGCGGGCGAGAAGCTCTCGATCCGTCAGCAGGACGTGATTTTCTCGGGTCACGCGATCGAGTGCCGCATCAACGCCGAGGATGCGGACACGTTCATGCCGTCGCCCGGCACGGTCAAACGCTTTCTCGCAGCGGGCGGTCCGGGAGTGCGCATGGACACGCATATCTACGACGGCTATCGCATTCCACCCAATTACGATTCGATGATCGGCAAGTTGATCGTGCACGGCCGCGACCGCGACACTTCGATCGCGCGCATGCGCATCGCATTGGGCGAACTGGTGATCGACGGAGTGAAGACGAATATTTCTCTGCAGCAGCGCATTCTCGCCGACGGCGGCTTCCAGCTCGGCGAACAAAATATCCACTACCTTGAAAAACGCATCGCCGAAGCGAAAGACAAGGCGATTGGCCTTGGGTAAAGCGCGCGGACGAGGAAACGGGTAGACGGGTAGACTGGTAGACGCAGTTTCGCGGCATTGCTTCACCCACTCACGCCCGGACCTTCTCTTCGTCTCCCGTCTCCCATCTTCCCGTTACCCGCTCGCCAAACATGTCCTGGCTCGAACTCTCGCTGACCCTGCACGCCGGACAGCAGGCGATCGTCGAATCCGCGCTCGAAGACCTGGGCGCGCTGTCGATCACCCTGCGCGATGCCGACGCGGATACGCCGGACGAACGTGCGATCTTCGAGCCTGGCGTGGGCGAACTGCCGCTGTGGAACGAAATCGTGTTGCAGGCGCTATTCGTGAGCGACGCCGATCGCGCCGGCCTCGTGCACGCATTGCAGGATTTCGTTCCCGAACTTGCGCCCGAGCGCATCGCTTTCCGCGAGATCGCGGACCAGGACTGGACACGCGCCTGGATGGATCGGTTCCAGCCGATGCGTTTCGGCGAACGCCTGTGGATTTATCCAAGCACGATCGAACCGCCGGCTGATAGCGCGGACCTGGCGATCGTGCGTCTCGATCCCGGCCTCGCCTTCGGCACGGGCACGCATCCGACGACCGCGCTGTGCCTCGAGTGGCTCGATGCGGCCTGCCGCTCCGACAAGGATGCGTTCGCCGGCAAGACCGTGATCGATTTCGGTTGCGGCTCGGGAGTGCTCGCGATCGCCGCACTGAAACTCGGCGCGGCGCGCGCAATCGGCGTCGATAACGATGTGCAGGCGCTCGCCGCAAGCCGCGTCAATGCCGAGCGCAACGGCGTGCTTGAAAAAGTGGATTTGTATCTCCCGGAACGCCTTCCCGTAATGCGCGAAGATATTCTGATTGCGAATATCCTCGCCGGGCCGCTGGCCAATCTCGCCGCCCTGTTCGCCGGGTGCGTGCGCTGCGGCGGTTCGCTTGCGCTATCGGGCATCCTGCGCGGCCAGGAAGGCGAATTGCTGGCACGCTACGCGCCATGGTTCGACGATCTGCAGATCGCCACACGCGAGGATTGGTTGCGCATCAGCGGGAAAAGAAAGGCGCAGGCTGAGGAGCGATGACGGCCCTGCCAGCGTATCGTGCGGCGTCCGCCCTGTGCCCTCGCTCTTGAGTACAATCGCCGCATGTTCACTCAATGCCCCGAATGCCTGACCATCTACAGCATCACGCCGCAGGTGCTGGCGCAGGGGCACGGCAGCGTGCATTGCGGTCACTGTACGGCTGTGTTCGATGCGCTGCGCACGCTGACCCGCCGGCTGCCCAGCGAACAGATTCATCTCCTGCCGGCGCACCCGATCAACGGCGACCTGCCGCTGCTGGCGACCCCGGCGCTGCGCCCGACTCTGCAGCCGGATCTGTTGTCCGACGCAGCCGTCGACATTGCGCCGCAACCGCTTTTTGATACCACCACGCCGGCATTTGCGCGCACAGCCAAAACGACGCCGCGTATGCCGGCATTGCTCTGGATACTCGGCATCGTCGTGCTGACGCCGTTGTTGCTTGCGCAGATCGCCTACGCCGAACGCCATGACTTGCTGGCCAGCGCCGTTGCCCGGCCCTGGTTGGAGCGCATCTGTGCCGGCCTCGGCTGCCACTTGCCGCTGGCGCACGACACCGCCGCACTGACGCTGCTTGCGCGCGACGTGCGTCCGCACCCGTCGGTACCGAATGCGCTGATCATTTCGGCGATGCTGCGCAACGATGCCCGGGTTGCGCAGGCGTTTCCGGTCGTCGAGATCACCCTCGCCGATCTCGACGAACGGCGTATTGCGATGCGCCGCTTTGCGCCCGCCGAGTACGTCGGCGACGCGCGCACGATCGCCCATGGCCTAGCCCCGGGCGCGACCAGCGCGCTGGTGTTCGAAGTCGCCGACCCGGGCAAGAACGCGGTGGCGTTCGAATTCAAATTCCTCTGAACGCGCATCGGCCGCGCGCTGGCAGTAATCGTGCCAACGACGAATAGCGCGCGCAAAATTCGCATTCGTATTGCCAGACACGAAAGTTCGCAAAAAATACTTATCAAGCGCATTGCGCGGCGCTAAACTACAAGACCGCTTTGTCGTTGCCAGAGTCGCGGGCTCACAGGGAAAGTTTCAATCAGGGGTTGTCCGCACCATGAACGCAGCACTCGCCGCGCGCGCCATCGAACCACCCGAATCTGCGATGCAGCCCGCGGTGCGCGAGTGCGTCGCGCGCGCGGTACGCCGTTATCTGCACGATATGAATGGCGAGACTCCGCAGGGTCTTTACGATCTGGTGTTGCAGGAAGTCGAATTGCCGCTGATGCGCGAAGTATTGAACTGGGCCGGTGGCAATCAGAGCAAGGCCGCGGCTGCGCTCGGCATCAATCGCGCGACCTTGCGCAAGAAGCTCGCCACTCATCCCGACCCTGGCGATCACCCGTGATCGCGAGGATCGAAAAGCAGCCGCTTCAATTTTCTGCAACAACGCCTCGACGCGAAGCAAGCCCGATATAATTCCCGTCTCGCCCAGCGGAACACCCATGCCCGCCCCCTCCCTCGTACCGATCCGGCGCGCGTTGCTCAGCGTCTCCGACAAAACCGGGTTGATCGATCTGGCGCGGACGTTGCGCGCGCGCGGGGCCGAGTTGATTTCCACCGGCGGCACCGCGCGGGCGTTGCGCGATGCCGGCCTCGACGTGACCGAGGTCGGCCGGATCACCGGCTTTCCGGAAATCATGGACGGCCGGGTCAAGACCCTGCATCCGAAAATCCACGGCGGCCTGCTCGGCCGCGCGGATATCGACACCGCCGTGATGGAGCAGCATGAAATCGCGCCGATCGATCTGCTGGTGATCAATCTGTATCCGTTCGAACAGGTGACCGCCGACGCGGGACATACGCTCGACCAGGCGATCGAGAACATCGATATCGGCGGCCCGGCGATGCTGCGCTCGGCGGCAAAGAATTACGCGCGCGTCGCGGTACTGACCGATCCGGCGCAGTACGCCGCTTTCATCGACGATCTGGAAAAGAACGACGGCGCCGGCATCCGCTGCGCAGCGTTTCGCGCTCGCGGTCGCGGCGTTCAATCGCGTCGCGCAATACGACGCGTTCATCAGCAACTATCTTTCCGCGATCGAAACAGATGGCACACGCGCACTGTTCCCGACGCAGAACAACAGCAATTTCGTCAAGGTGATGGATCTGCGCTACGGCGAGAATCCGCATCAGCAGGCAGCTTTCTACCGCGACCTGTGGCCCGTGCCCGGCACGCTCGCGACGTTCACGCAGCTGCAAGGCAAAGAGCTTTCATACAACAACCTCGCCGATGCCGACGCCGCCTGGGAATGCGTGCGCCAGTTCGGCGACGCGCCCGCATGCGTGATCGTCAAGCATGCCAATCCCTGCGGCGTTGCGGTCGCCGCCGACAACCTCATGGCGTATGAAGCTGCCTATGCGACCGATCCGACATCTGCGTTCGGCGGCATCATCGCCTTCAACCGACCGCTCGACGCGGCGACCGCGAAGACGATACTCGATCGTCAGTTCGTCGAAGTGTTGATCGCGCCCGACTACGACGCCGATGCGCTCGCCGTCTGCGCCAGGAAAGCCAATGTGCGCGTGCTGAAGATTCCGCACGGCGACGGCCGCAACAACATCGACGTAAAGCGCGTGGGCTCCGGCCTGCTCATGCAGACCGCCGACATCCGCGAAGTGCAGCCTGCAGAGTTGAAGACCGTCAGTAAGCGCGTGCCGAGCGCGACCGAACTCGACGACCTGCTGTTCGCCTGGCGCGTGGCCAAGTTCGTCAAATCCAATGCGATCGTTTACGCGAAGGATCGACGCACGATCGGCATCGGCGCCGGCCAGATGAGCCGCGTGATCAGCGCGCGCATCGCTGCGCTGAAAGCCGACGAAGCGCAGCTTGTCGTGCGCGGCGGCGTAATGGCCTCGGACGCGTTCTTTCCGTTCCGCGACGGCATCGATGCAGCCGCCGGCAGTCGGCATCCGTGCCGTGATCCAGCCGGGTGGCTCGATGCGCGACAACGAGGTGATCGCCGCAGCCGACGAACACGATATCGCGATGGTGTTTACCGGTATTCGGCATTTTCGGCACTGACTATTGAAGCCCCTCGCCCGCTGGTGGGAGAGGGGTTGGGATGAAGGTGGCGCTGCGGAAAGCCGCCCTTGCTCGCGGGCCCACCCTCATCCGCTTTCGGCCCTTCTCCCGCCAGCGGGAGAAGGGAACAGCGAACGGACACTTATGAAAGTCCTGGTCATCGGTTCGGGCGGTCGCGAACACGCCCTCGCCTGGAAGCTCAAACAATCACCGCGCGTGGGCGAGGTGATTGTCGCGCCAGGCAATGCGGGCACGGCGCTGGAGCCCGGCGTGCGCAACGCCAATGTCGCTTCGGCAGACATCGAAGGCTTGCTAACTTTGGCAAAAGTGGAAAAAGTCGCATTGACCGTCGTCGGTCCGGAAGCGCCGCTGGTCGCGGGTATCGTCGACCGCTTTGGCGCAGCCGGTCTGCGTTGCTTCGGCCCGAGCGCCCGAGCCGCGCAGCTGGAGGGTTCGAAGGCGTTTGCCAAGGATTTCCTCGCCCGCCACGGCATTCCGACCGCGCACTACTGCGTATTTACCGAGCTTGCTCCTGCGCTCGCGTACGTGCGCGCGCACGCCGCACGCAATTCCGACCCGCGCATCGTGATCAAGGCCGACGGCCTCGCGGCAGGCAAAGGCGTTGTCGTCGCCACGACGCTGGCCGAAGCCGAACAGACGCTGCAGGCCATGCTCGGCGCGCAGTCTTTCGGCGCCGCCGGTTCGCGCGTGGTGATCGAGGAGTTTCTCGACGGCGAGGAGGCCAGCTACATCGTCATCGCCGATGGCAGGCACGCGCTGCCGATGGCGACAAGTCAGGATCACAAGCGCGTCGGCGACGGCGACAGCGGGCCGAATACCGGCGGCATGGGCGCTTATTCGCCCGCACCGGTGGTCACTTCCGCAGTCGAACGGCGCATTCTCGCCGAGGTGATCGAACCGACCCTGGCCGGCATGGCCGCCGACGGCATGTCGTTCACCGGCTTTCTGTATGCGGGTCTGATGATCGACCGCGGCGGCGCGCCCAAGGTGATCGAATTCAACGTGCGCTTCGGCGATCCGGAAACGCAGCCGATCCTGTTGCGACTCGAGTCGGACCTGGTCGAATTGATCGAAGGCGCGCTCGACGGCCGTCTGAATGCGCTGCACACGCGCTGGGATACGCGCCCGGCGATCGGTATCGTGCTCGCCGCGCACGGTTATCCGGGTGTCGTGCGCAGCGGCGATGCGCTCGACGGTCACGCCACGGATTTCGGCGCGGATGTGAAAGTCTTCCATGCCGGTACAAAAGTGGAAAACGGGAACGCGGTAACGTCAGGTGGACGTGTGCTCACGGTCTGCGCGCGCGGCAACGATTTGCAGATCGCGCGGCAGCGCGCGTACGCGGCGGCACAACGAATCCATTTCGCCGGCATGTTCTATCGCCGCGATATCGGACATCGAGCGCTCAAGACCGCGGGCTGAGGTGGTCGCGCGCATGCGCGCCTGCCAATCGGCGCTCGTGCTATCTCAACGCCGTTTGACCAGGGTCAGCACATTGCGCCCATCGCTGTAGTCGTAGCGAAATTCGTCCAGCAAGGCGCGCACCAGCTGAATACCAAGACCGCCGATATGCGATGCCGCCAGCGTCGATCCACTGCTCGCCGCGCGCCAGGTAGTGGGGTCGAACTCGGCGGCGAGATAGGTGATGGTCGCTTGGACCGCACGCGCACCGTAACGCAGTTCGATGTCGATCGGTCCCGCCGCCTGCTCGGCATGCATGACGACGTTGGTCAGCAGTTCGTCGAATGCGACGAGCACGTCGTGCACCACGTTCTGCGGCAATTCCGTTTGCAACCTGCGCTGCACCTCGTCGTTGAGGCGGCCGATCGCGCCGCGCTCGCGTTCGACACGCGACTGCCAGACCGTCGCCGGCCGGCGCCGCCAGAACCGCCATCGGTCAAGGAGCTTCCCCATCGCGGGAATGGTGGCCAAAACCCCGCCGCTTGGCAACGCCGATCCCGGCATCGGCGCCGCAATTGCGCGTGCCAGCCAATGCCAGCGCGCCCCGTCAGGACTTCGGCGCTGATGCCGGGACAGCAGCCGCGGGCGCAACGCGCGCAGCACTCAGCATCGGCGCGGTGAAATACGGATGCTGCGCCGGCCAGGGGCGATCCGGCACCTGTCGCTTGTCGAAGAATTGCTGGTTGGTGGTCTTGTACAGCGCGGCGCCGCTGCTATCGCCAGCGCGCAGCGCGTCGAAGATCGCCTCCGCTTCGTATTCCTGCGCGTCCTTGAATTTGCCGTGTGCCGCGAGCGCAAGCGCGAGCGCCGAGGAATTGCCTGCGCTCGCGGACTGCTTGTACAGGAGCTGGGCGTAATCGAGCGCAATGTCGCGCTCCTGTTGGCTCGCCGCCGGGCAGGTACTGGCCAGACGCACGAAGATCTGCATCAGATCGCTGTCTTTTGCGCGCCTGGTCAATGCCGCATTGATGCCCTGCAGCGCATCCGCGCATTTGCCCTGTGCGACCTGCGCCGCAACCAGGCGCGCGTAGACGTTCGCGTTGTCCGCTTGCAACAACGTAAGCTGGCGGTACTGCTCGGCCGCCTGCGCGTAATGGCTGCGCCGCATCTCGGCGTTGCCAAGCAGCAGGTACGAGTCGGCGTACTTCGCATCCTGACGCTGGGCGTGCTGGTAGGCGGCGTACGCCTTTGCGTCGTCGCCCATGTACTCGGCCACAATGCCATTGGAAATATTCACGACCGCGCTGTCGGGCTCGATCTTCAGCGCGGACGCAATCTCCGCCTGCGCGATCGCGCCATTGCCCATCGACGCCTCGATGCGTGCGCTGAGCGCGAGCGCCGCGGCATCTTGTGGATTGGCTTGCAGAATGGCGCCGAGTTTCGCGCGCGCCGCACCGATCCGACCCTGGCGCGCAAGGGTTTGCGCCTGCTCGATCGGCGTGCCGCTGACTTGCGGCGCCACCGTCGCATAAACCCCGGCGACCAGCGGATCGTCGAGTGCGGGCGCGACATTGCCGGCTTTCTTGCGCGCCTCGTCGGCAGCCTGGCTATTGCCCTGCCCCGCGTAGGCATCGGCCAGATGCCGGTAAAGCTCGTTCGCCTGCGGATCCAGCTTGAGTGCAGAATTGAAGTTATCGACCGCATCCGCATAGCGCTTCTGGCGCAGCGCGAGTTCACCGAGCATGGCGAATACGACGGGTTGGTCCGCATGCTCGCGCGCGACGTCGTCGAGCAACTTGCGCGCGCCGGCCGGATCGCCGAGATCGATCAGCGTATCCGCCAGGCGGTAGCGGATCGGCAAGTATACTTTGTCGTGATCGAGTGCGGCCTGGAAATCCGCGCGCGCGTCCTCGTTGCGCTTGAGCCTGCGTGCGACCACACCGCGCAGATAGAGCCAACGCCCATCGTTCGGACTGATCTGCGAGGCATCGTAGAACGCGACTGCGGCCGCGTCGTCGAATCCGTTGCGCAAATACAGCGCGCCGAGATCGGCGTAGATCTGCGCGAGCGGCGGCCCGACGAAGCCGGCCTTGCGTTTGTCGAACTCGGCGCGCTGCGTGGCCAGCTGCCTGGCCGCTTCGGGTGCGAGTTTGGACGTGTCCGGCGTCGGCACGGGCTGCAACAGCCCGTCGGCATGTGCGTCGAGCACCGCGGCCAGCGCCAACAGGCCAAACAGACTTGCGCGATGAAAACTGAATATCTTGCGGATCGACATGAAGATTTCCGGTAGTGCCGCGCAAAACGCGACAGCGGTGGGAGTGGCGCCGGTGGTCTGACCGGTGGCCGGCGCGGGAATCGTGTATTTTACCAGCCTGCCGCGCCACCTTCGCATATCCACGCCGACCGCGGCTGAACGCGCGGTCGCGGTTTTGCCAGGCTGCGCGCAACCAAGGGACCAGCGACGATGATGCCCGAGCAGACTGCGCCGAATCAGACCGCTGCCGAGCGCAGCCAATTCCGCTTGTTGAGCGAGCGCCGCTTTCTGCCGTTTTTTCTGACCCAGGCGCTGGGTGCGTTCAACGACAACGTGTTCCGCAACGCGACCCTGCTCCTGATCGGCTTCCAGATGAGCCTGAGCACCGAGCAGATCACGACCTACTCCAGTCTCGCGCCCGCGCTGTTCATCCTGCCGTTTTTCCTGTTCTCCGCCTCGGCCGGACAGATTGCGGAGAAGTTCGAAAAGACGCGCGTGATCCGCTTCGTCAAATTGTTCGAGATCGCAGCGATGTCGATCGCCGCCTGGGGTTTCCTCACGCGCAGCGCCAGCGTGCTGCTCAGTGTGCTGTTCCTGATGGGCGTGCATTCGACGCTGTTCGGGCCGATCAAGTACGCGATCCTGCCGCAGGCCTTGAAGGATAAGGAACTCGTCGGTGGCAACGCCCTTGTCGAAACCGGCACGTCGCTGGCGATCCTGCTCGGCATGATGCTCGGCGGTACGCTGATGGCCGCTGCCGGGGCAAACGGGCCGCTGTACGCATCGATCGTGGTGATCGCGATCGCAGCGACCGGCTACCTCGTCTGCCGTGCGATTCCGCCGGCGCCCGCGACCGCGCCCGACTTGCGCTTCAACTGGAATTTCCTCACCGAAACCTGGCGTGCGGTCGGTTTCGTCAGGCAGGACCGCACGGTGTTCAACGCCGTGCTTGGAATTTCCTGGTTCTGGTTTTTCGGTCTGGTGTTCACCGCGCAGTTGCCCAATTACACCACGCTTTATCTCGGCGGCACCGAAGGCGTGTCGATACTCGTACTAACGCTGTTCTCGGTCGGCACCGGCATCGGCTCGCTGCTGTGCGAACGCCTGTCCGGGCACAAGGTCGAAATCGGCCTGGTGCCGTTCGGTTCGATCGGCCTGACCGCGTTCGGCATCGATTTGTATTTCGCGCGGCCGCACCTTGCCGACGTCACGGGTCTCGGGCCGCTCGCGTTTCTCGCCGGGCCCGGCAACTGGCGCATCGCGCTCGACCTGGCCCTGATCGGTCTGTTCGCCGGTTTCTATATCGTTCCGCTGTTCGCGCTCGTGCAAAGCCGTGCCGAGCGCAGCCAGCTTTCGCGCATCATCGCCGGCAACAATATCCTCAATGCGCTGTTCATGGTGGTCGCTTCGATCGTCTCGGGTCTGCTGCTAAACGCCGCGCATTTCGGCATTCCGACGTTGCTGCTCGCGACCGCGCTCATGAATGCGCTGGTTGCGGTATACATCTACACTCTGGTGCCGGAATTCCTGCTGCGCTTCGTCGACTGGATCCTGATCAACACGCTTTACCGCATCCGCAAGAGCGGCCTGGAAAACATTCCGGAGAAGGGCGCCGCGCTGCTCGTATGCAATCACGTCAGTTTCATGGACCCGCTGATCATTCTCGGCAACGTGCGTCGGCCGGTGCGCTTCGTCATGTACTACAAGATTTTCAACACGCCATTGCGCCCGCTGTTCCGCGCGGCCAAGGCGATCCCGATCGCCGGCGCGAAGGAGGATCCGGCCTTGTTACAGCGCGCGTTCGAAGAGGTCGACGAGGAACTCGCCGCGGGCCATCTCGTGTGCATCTTCCCCGAAGGCGGCATCACCCGCGACGGCACTTTGCAGCCGTTCCGCCCTGGCATGGAACGAATTCTCGCGGCGCGCCCGGTGCCGGTGATTCCGCTCGCGCTGCGCGGGCTGTGGGGCAGCATTTTCAGCCGCCGCGATTCGATGCTCGGCCGCTCGCGCCTACCGCGCCGCTTCTGGTCGGCGATCGAACTGGTGGCCGGTGCGCCGGTGCCGCCCGCACAGGCGAGCGCGGCCGTGCTGCAGGAAAAAGTCGCCGCCTTGCGCGGCGATCTGGCCTAAGCCCGCCGCTGGCAGGCGCTAGGCGAACCAGCCGGCGATCACGATCAGCGCGAGTATCACCAACCAGACGATCAGCACGCGGCGAATCAGCGTCATCGCGTCGTCGAGCGCGACCAGCGGACTGCCCGGATCGACCGCGTGACCATCGCCCGCGGCGATATCCGCATCGACGCTGGCGCGCGCGATCGCATTAAGGAACCCGAGGTCGAGGCAGAAATAACCCTTGCCGTGGCTCGCGTGGTAGTCGCGCCAGGTCTTGAACACCGCATCGAAATCCGACGCCAGCGCCAGCGCCAGGACAACCAGATGCGCCGGCAGCCAGTCCAGTGCGCGCGCAAATTTTTCCGCGAGCGCCTGCTGCGACGCCGGCAGGGCACGCGCATAGTCGGGCGCGAAGGCCAGCAGCTGGGTCAGGCGATACAGCAACGCACCGACGGGTCCGAGCAGGACGAACCAGAAGATCGCGCCGAACACACGCCGCAATGCGGAATCGAAGGCCGCTTCGACCAGCGGTTCGACGGCAAACGGCAACGGCGCGTCGGATTCCCCCGCCCGCAGCACCTGCGCGGCTTGCGTGCGTCGATCGCTGTCGGGCGCCTTGTCGACAGCCTCGACATCGCGCTCCAAGTCGCGCGGCCCGAAGCAATAAAACAACACGATCAGCGCGAACGCGAAACTCGCCAGGCCGAGCAGGCTGCCGCGCAAAGCGAGTTGCACGATAAGACACAGCAATACCGGCACACCGATGCTGAGCACGAGACCGAACGCGGCACTCGATTGCTGCGCGCCGTGTGCCAGCCACTGGCGAAACCAGGCGAAGTTGCGCAGGCGCGGCGCATCGGGCAGATAGTGGGTGAGCACCAGCACGAACAGGACAACGATAAACACGATGGCCATGGATCAATCCGTCAGCAGCGTGGCGAAAGCGGCGGCTAGTGTAGCAGCGCCGCTCAACGCCGCGCGCCGAGCAAGGGATCGCTGCGCATGACCAAGGCGGTCAAATCGATGCCGTGACCGGCCATCCACTGCTCGATCAGGCGGAACGAGATAGACAGCGGCGGCGACATCAGCAGTTCTCCGGATTTCAGACCGTCGACGATATCGCCGGGGGTGAACCAGCGCACGTCTTCGAGCTCGGTGCCGATGCGGATCGCCGCATCTTCGGCATGCGCCGTGAAGCCGAGCATGATCGAGGCAGGAAACGGCCATGGCTGCGAGGAGTGATAGTCGCAATCGGCCACGCGCACGCCGGATTCCTCGAACACCTCGCGGCGCACGGCGTCTTCCAGCGTTTCGCCGGGTTCGACGAAACCGGCCAGCGTGGAATAGCGCCGTGCCGGCCAGCCGCTTTGGCGGCCGAGCAGGCAGGCGTCGCCGCGCGTGACGATGACGATGATCGCCGGGTCGGTGCGCGGAAAGTGCTCGGTGTTGCATTGTGGATTTGTACACTTGCGCCCGATGCCCGGCTGCAATGAACACGAGCGGCGCCGCGCAGACATTGCAGTAGCGCGTGCGTGCCTGCCAGTTCGCCAGCGCGCGCGCGTAGGCGAACAGGCCGGCGTCGAAGGCCGGCAGGGTGAGTCCCGCGGCACGCAGATCGAGAAACTTGCCATGAGTCTCGGCTGCGATACGCTCGGCACCTGCCTCATCCGCACGCAGCAGAAACCAGTCGTCCGCGCCGCTGCCCAGATAAGTCGGAACTGCACTGGCGGATATCGACTCACGCTGCAGCTGAGTCAGCGGCTGCAGCGTATCGGCAGACGCATTGACCAGCGTACGCCCGTCGGCCCGCAGCAGGACAAAGCGCGCATTCGGCGCCGCCAGGCGCGATTGGATGAACGCGTCGTCGTCGCGCAGCTCGCTGTTGCGCTCGAGAATCAACGAGGAAAACGTGTTGTTGTGGCTGCGCGCAGAGGAACTCATGCGCGTATTGTCGCAGAGCCGATGTACCTGCGGAAATACGCGGCCCTCTGCGCGCGAAGCGCGCCGGCAACCTTTAGACGCTGAAGGACGAACCGCAACCGCAGGTCGTCTTCGCGTTCGGATTGCGGATCACGAACTGCGCGCCGTGCAGGCTTTCCGAATAATCGATTTCCGCGCCCATCAGGTATTGCAGACTGAGCGGATCGACGACGAGGGTGACGCCATCCTTTTCCAGCGCCAGATCGTCTTCGGCGCGCTGCTCGTCGAAAGTGAAGCCGTATTGGAAACCCGAGCAGCCGCCGCCGGAAATGTAGACCCGCAGCTTGAGGTCCGGATTGTTTTCCTCGGCGATCAGTTCACGCACCTTGTGTGCGGCCGCGTCGCTGAAGATCAGCGGCTGCTCAAGTGCGGTCTGATAGTTCGGGGTTTCATTCATGGCCGATTCCGGCGAATTCCGTCAATGAGAGATCGGGCCGCGCCATACAAAATTCAAGTTTTGATCGCCGCGCCGGACAGCGCGAAGTCTTCGACGGTGGCCGTCGCGCCGTGCGGGGCTGCCAGCTGTTTCGGCGCCTCGGCGCGGTGCACGATCTTGCCGTTGATCTGCGCGCCGGCGGACATTTCCATCACCTTGTAGTAGACGTTGCCCTCGACGCGCGCGCCGCTGGCCAGCTCCAGGCGCTCGCTCGCAGTGACATCGCCGTTGACCACGCCGTTGATGACTACATGCGGCGCGACGATTTCGCCGGCGACCTTGGCGTTGTTGGAAAGTGTGAGTACCGCATTCGCACCATCGCCGTGCAGCGAGCCTTCGACGCTGCCATCGACATGCAGACGGCCGTTGAAGCGCACGTCGCCGCGAATCTGCGTGCCCACGGCGATCAACGAGGTGGTATCGGCGGCGGGCGACGCCGGCTTGCTTCTATTATTCCCCAGCATCGTTGGCTCCCTCACTCGTCAGGACACTGCTCCAGACGAAATCGCGCTCTGATTTGCCCGCTTCCGCACCGCCGTCGAGATCGACATGAAGCGTGTTCGGCGTGAACGCTTCCGGCAACAGCAGCGTACCTTTTATTTGCTGAAAATACTTGAATGAAAACGCCAGACCGCTTGCGTCCTGATCCTGGGCGAGCTCGTGCCAGTCGAGCGTCACGAGTTGGTTGGCGCGCAATCCGCTGACGCCGACGCGGACGCGACCGCTCGCCGCCTTGCCCTGCTTGAGATTCTGCGTCAGGGTCAGGGTGAAATTGTACATGCGCGCCGTCGCCGCGGGCCGCAGACGCAAACCCTGCACGTTCAGTCCTTCGCGCTGCGCGCCGGTGCCGGTCAGGCGGCTGTAGAACGCCAGGTCCGCACGCAAGCTGGCGACTTCGTCCTGATGCTCGCGGATGTCGCGCTGCAGGCTGGCCAGCGCCACACGCGATACCTGATCGGCACGTTCGAGTACGGCCACGCGTTGCTGCAAGGCGCTGTTTTGATCGAGCGCTGCCTTGAGTTCGACAGCACCACCGACCGGCGCGCGCTCGCGCCAAATCCAGATCGCCGCCGCAACCGCGATCAGCGACGCCAGCCACCACACCGCGAGCGTCGTCCACTCGCGCCAGCGGAAGCGCGGTTCCTGTGGTCGGACGACAAGGACGGGAGGACTCGGGACGTGCGTCATGCCTTGAGTTTGCCGTGCCGGTTTGCGGACTGCGCTTATAGCCCCGCTTCGTAAGCAGCGTCAAGCGCGCGGCCGCCGGTGACCGCTATACTGCGTCGCGCTTTCCCGCCCACCTCAGTCACCTGCAATGCTCTGGATCAAAGCCCTGCATATCGTCTTCGTGGTGACCTGGTTCGCCGGTCTGTTTTACCTGCCACGCCTGTTCATCTACCAGGCCGCGTCCGCCAATGTCGAGGTGCGCGCGCAACTGAAAATCATGCAGCGGCGTTTGCTCGTGATCACGCACATCGGCGGTGCGCTGGCGTTGCTGTTCGGCATCTGGACTCTCGCGCTCGCACCCGCCTACCTCCAACAGGGCTGGCTGCAAGTCAAGCTCGCGCTCGTCGCCGGCCTGATCGTTTATCACCTGTATCTGGTGCGCATCAAAAACCTGCTCGCGCAGGACCGCTGCCCCTATTCCGCGCGCTGGCTGCGCATCTTCAACGAAGTGCCCGCGCTGTTCCTGATCGCGATCGTGCTGCTCGCGGTGGTGAAACCGTTCTGACTCGACGTTGATACGCTCGTCATTTCCGCGAAGGCGGAAATCCATTTTTGCGATGAAGAGCAAGATCGGATGGATTCCCGCTTTCGCGGGAATGACGGCAGCGTCGTGAGACCGACTAACTGCCCAGCTTCTGCTGCAGATAACCCGCCTCGCCAAGCTGCTTGATCAAGCCGAGTTGGGTTTCCAGCCAGTCGATATGTTCTTCCTCGGATTTGAGGATGTCGTCGAACAACTGGCGGCTCACGTAATCGCCATTTTTTTCGCAGTGGGCAATCGCGGCCTTCAAGTCCGGATGCGCGATCTGCTCGAGTTTCAGATCGCACTTGATCGCTTCGTGCGGCGTCTCGCCGACCAGTAGTTTGCCGAGCGTTTGCAGATTCGGCAGACCTTCGAGAAACAGGATGCGCTCGATCAGGCGATCGGCGTGTTTCATCTCGTCGATCGATTCCTTGTGCTCGTGCTCGGCCAGTTCCTTGTAGCCCCAGTTGCTGTACATCCGCGAATGCAGAAAATACTGATTGATCGCCGTCAGCTCGTTGGACAACACCTTGTTCAGATGGCCGATGACCTTGCTATCGCCTCGCATAACCCGTCTCCTGATCGTTCACGCTCACGTGCAACGACTATAGCGCGCGAGCGCGCGGCGTGAAGAAACGCGAATCGTGAGCATTTGCGCCACGGGCACCGCGGAAGCGGGACGACCGCCGCCCAGACCGAACCTGGATGATGGAATTGGCCGCGCGAATTTCGCGGCCGCGCTGTCTCAGGCAGCCTGCGCCAGCAGCGGCAGACGGAACGGGCGCTGCATGCGCGCTTCCCGCAACACTTGCGCGGCAAGCTCGGCGCAACTGCCACACTCGCCCGCGCAACCGGTACGGCGCGTCAGCTCAGCCACGCTGCGCACGCCTTCGGCGGCGGCCTGGCGGATCATCGTGTCGGTGATGGCGTTGCAGATGCAGACGTACATGCGGCAAACCCAGTGGGACTGCGCGCAATTTGAATGCAAATGAGAATGATTGTCAACTCCCCCACCGCTTGCGCAAAAGCTTGACTCATACAAGGGACGCACTTGAGTGCCCGCGCATCGCGCTGGCGCGACGACCCTAACCGACCTTGACCAACGCCCCATCCGCAAGCTGATCGGCGAGTCCGACCATGCTTTCGGCCACGGCGCGCGCGTTTTCCGCCATGGTTTCGGCGGCGGCGAACGCGCTCTGCGCCATGTCCTCGGCCGCGGCGAGCGCATCGATCAAGGTCAGGTGACAGGAATCTTCCGCGAATGGCGCGAGATGCCGCAGGGCGCGCTGGTAGACACTGCGCTTGAACGACACCACGTGCGTCATCGGGTACCAGAAATCGACCCAGCGCCATTCGTCGAATTCCGGTTCGTCGGTCAGGTCCAGGCGCAACGCGGATTCCTCGCCGATGAACTTGAGCAGGAACCAGACCTGCTTCTGGCCGATGCAGCGCGGCCGCTGATTGCGCCGCACCAGACGCGGCGGCAGCCGGTATTTGAGCCAGCCCGGCGTGGCGCCGATGACTTCGACATGCTCGGGCTGGAGCCCGGTTTCTTCGCGCAGCTCGCGATACATCGCTTCGAGCGGCGTCTCGTCGCTGCGCATGCCGCCTTGCGGAAACTGCCAGCCGTCGCGGAATGTCCGCCGCGCCCAGAATACGCGCCCGTCCTCGTGCAGGAGGATGATGCCGACATTCGGACGATAGCCATCCGGATCGATCACGCCACGTAACTCCGATTCCCCACGGAAGCCGCACTCCAACCAACGCCAACGCGCGTACTGCACTTTGAAGACGACGCCCCCACCGCCCGATTCTTCCACAGCGGGCGCGCTTTCGGCAAGCTGCCGCGGTGCAACAATGCTATGATTTGCTTGACAGCAACCGGGCTTGCCCCAACAATCGCCGCCCCCTCGGGGGCACAAGTCCCGCTTCGCAAGGCTATGTAGCTCAGCCGGTTAGAGCACAGCACTCATAATGCTGGGGTCGGTGGTTCGAGTCCACCCATAGCCACCATTGCCGGCTTGCGGCTTTCGCAGCTGCGGACGACACAGAAAGCGAGTGCCGAGCGAGCGGCAACTCCAGCAAGGTCAAGGTGAGCAGAATGCTTGAACTTCGCCCCGGCTGTGAATGCTGCGACTGCGATCTGCCGCCGGAGTCAACCGAGGCGCGCATCTGCTCCTTCGAATGCACGTTTTGTGCAGCGTGCGCCACCACCAAGTTGAATGGCATTTGCCCGAACTGTGGCGGAGAGTCGGTGCCCAGGCCGCGGCGCCCAGCCAATAAGCTGTCGAACAACCCGCCGTCCACTCGGCGCATCTTCAACCCGCAGCGTTGCGCCCAAGCAGAACCCAAGCTATCGACCTAGCCGCCGTCAAGCTCGCGCACCCAGATATTGCGGAAGCTGATCGGCGGCGACGGATCGCCATGCGCCTGCAGCTTGATCGCAGCGCGTTGATGCGCGCGATACGCGGGCTTGCCGACGTAAACCGTTTCGCCGGAAAGCCTGAAGTGATTCTGCACGAGCACTCCATTGTGAAAGACCGTTGCATAGGCCGGAGTCTTCAGCGTTCCGTCGGATTCAAACGTCGGCGCCGTCCACACCACATCGTAGGTTTGCCATTCGCCCGGCGGACGCATGGCGTTGACCAGCGGCGGCGATTGCTTGTAAATGCTCGCGGCCTGACCGTTGACGTAAGTTTTATTTTTCCACGAGTCGAGAATCTGGATTTCATAACCCGCGTCGCCGGGACCGGTCGAAGCGAGGAAAAGACCGCTGTTGCCGCGGAACTGACCTTCGCCCGTAATGTCTTTCGGAATTCGCCATTCGAGATGCAATTGGTAACTGCCGAACAGCTGCCTGGTCTCGATATTGCCCGCTGCCTTGTCGACGGTCATGACGCCATCGCCGACCTTCCAGCGCGCCGGCGAATGATCCTTGGTCGAGACCCATTGATCCAGATTGCGGCCATCGAAGAGGACGATCGCGTCGGAGGGCGGCGCACCAGCCGTCGCTCCCGGCGATACCACCGCGGGAACGGGTTCCCACTGCTCGGTCGCCTTCGGATCGGGCGCCTGCGCCCTGGCTGCGCCTGGCGGAGGCGACTGCGCGGCCGCGGGCAGCAAACTGGCGAAACCAAAAAACAGCGCCAAAGCCGCTGGAGCGATGTGTTGTCTAATCCCGATGTGCTGACTCTTCATTGCTTGTTCCTCGTGGGGGAATTTGCAACGCCGGTGCGTTGCTGAAAATGTTACCGCTTGCCGGCCTCGCCGTATCTTCGCTCATGCGAGGCCCACTTTTTTCAGGACTTCGAGCGGCGGGCCGTCGAAGTGCTGCAATGGCACGTTGCCGACATACTGCAGATCGCTGCGACCCTGCGGTGTAGTGTAGAACCCGCCCGCAGTCAGATCGCGATAGCGCGCGAAAAATTTTGCCGCTTCGGCAAATCCGCGCTTGGCGTTCGCCGCGTGGCAGATATCATCGCAAATACTGCGCTGCTGTTCGGCATCCAGAGCCGCGAACTGTTTCGCGAAACGCTTGGCGGACTCGCGATCGAGCCACTGAAAACCATCGAGCACGATCTTGCGGTCCTGCGCTGTTCGGCTTGTACGGCGCGCTGATCCATTCGTCGAGAAAATCTACGACGCCGACCGACGAGGCGCTCGGCGATTTGTCGTCGGCCGGAATAATCAGATCGCACAAGGCGGTCGCGGTGCGGCGCTGGCGCGTGCTGAAGGTGAGTGGCCATAGCTCGCCCGGCTTGTATGCGTCGATCAATTTCGGATCGGTGCCGTAACCCTTTGCGGTCCGAACATGGGCCGTCGTTGAGAAGACGGCACGTCTTGCGACTGCCGCGCAGCCCTGCAAGAAAGGTAGCGATGCCGAGGCGGCCAGCATCCACTTGATCGTCGTGCGGCGGTCCATCAGAGTTCCTTCCGGCGCATGCGTTCGAGAATGCGGTCGGCCACGCGCCAGGCGTTGGCCATGATCGTGAGCGTGGGATTCTTGTCGGCATTCGAAGGAAACGGCGCGCCATCGGCGAGAAACAGATTCTTCACGTCCCAAGTCTGGCACCACGGATCGGCGACCGAGGTTTTTGCATCCGCACCCATGATTGCGCCGCCGACTTCGTGAATGATGCTGCCGCCGGGTGCGATCGCCTTCGCGCCATCGGTCTCGACTCGGCCGTGCACGCGCCCGCCCATCGCCTCGATGATCTCGGCAAAGGTCTTCTGCATATGCGCCGCCTGGCGCGTCTCATGCTGCGACCACTGCCAATGAAAACGCAGTACCGGAATGCCCCACTTGTCCTTCACTGTCGGATCGATCTCGCACCAGGAGTGCTCGTTCGGGATCATCTCGCCGCGACCGTCGAAACCGACGAACGAACCGTAGTAGCGGCGCGCGTCCCGCTTGAACTTCGCGCCGTAACTGCCGCCGGTCAGCCATTCGAGACCGGCCGCCGTGCTCAGGCCCGGCATGCTGCGGCCGCCGCCGAATTCGATGTGATAGCCGCGCGCGAAACCGAGTTTGTCGGCGCGCTGTTCCTTGTACAGCCACCACGGCGTATACATGTGCAGACCGCCGGCGCCGTCTTCGTTGTGCGGCGGCAGATTTTCGAGCAGCGGAATCTGTCCGCCGAGACGCTGGCGCCGACGGTATCCATGATGTACTTGCCGAGCTTGCCGCTGGAGTTGGCGAGTCCATGCGGGAACTGCGCCGATTTCGAATTGAGCAGAATGCGCACGGACTCGCAGGCGCTGGCGGCCAGCACGACGGCGCGCGCGGTCACATGCATCTGCCTGCCCGTGGTCTTGTCGACGAAGGCGACGCCGGTTGCGCGGCCGTGCCTGCCGAGCGTGACCTCGTGCACCATCGCATCGGTGAGGATATCGAGCTTGCCGGTCGCCAGCGCGGGCGGCAGATGCACGGTGGTCGACTGGTAATTGGCGCGGATCGAGCAGCCGCGCCCGCACGGCGTCGCCCAGAAGCACGCAGAACGACGTCGCATATCCGCAGCGATGATCTTCTGCGCCGCGGGATTTCCCGGATGCAGTCTTGCCGGCGAATTCTTCCAATCCAGTTGTTGCGTCAACACCGCGCGATGACCGGCGATCGCCGGAATGCCGAGCTTGCGCGCGCCCGCGGCAATCAGCAGATCGCTGACCCGCGGTTTCGGCGGCGGCAGCAGACAGCCGGGCGATGAATCGGGTGTGTTCTCGAGTCCATCGTTGGCTCCGTAAACACCGATAAGCATCTCCACCTTGTCGTAGTAGGGCGCCATGTCCTCGTAGGCGATCGGCCAGTCGAAGCCGAGGCCGTCGCGCGCATGCGACTTGAAATCGTAAGGTCCGTTGCGCAGCGCGATGCGTCCCCAATGATTGGTGCGCCCGCCGAGCATGCGTGCGCGCCACCAATCGAAACGCCCGGCATCGTCGGTGCGCGTCTGCACATAGGGTTCGTCGGGCACATCCCAGCCGCCGTCGATCGTGGCATCGTAAAAACCGAATGGCTTGTCCGATGTGCCCTCTTCGCGCAGCGGCGCCTGATCGGGCGTCTGGAACATCGGCGTTTCCAGTCGCGGGATCGTATTTGCGCCCGGCTTCGAGCATCAGCACGCGCGCACCGTCCATGGTCAGCGTATAGGCCGTCTGGCCGCCGCCGGCGCCGGAGCCGACGACGATGACGTCGTAGGTTTCCTTGGCGGCCGCCGCGCTGGTGATGAATGGCATCGATCAACCCTCAATCGCAGAATTATGCCGGCTCATACCGAGCAGAGCCGGAACGCTTCGGCGAGCGACACGAACGGATCGGCACGCGTGGGCACGAATTCGTGCGCGATGTAGCCCGGATAATTCAAGTCCGCGATCGCCACGGCGATCGCCGGATAGTTGAGTTCCTGGCTGGCATTGATTTCGTGACGACCCGGGACGCCGCCCGTGTGAAAATGCCCGATCCACCGGATATTGTCGCGAATCGTGCGGATCACATCGCCCTCCATGATCTGCATGTGGTAGATGTCGTAGAGCAGCTTCACGCGCGGTGAGTCGACGCCCTGCACGACGGCAACGCCGAACGCCGTGTGATCTCCCTGATAGCCCGGATGATCGACCTTGCTGTTGAGCATCTCCAGACAGATCGTCACGCCCTGCTCGGCTGCGAGCGGCGCAATTTTCGCGAGCCCGGCGACGCAATTTTCAATCGCCGCGCTGTCGCCGATGCCCGCGACGCGATTGCCGAACATCGCGATGACATTCGGTACCTGTGCGCTCGCGGCGCGCGGCAGAGCCGACTCGAGTTCTTTGAGCAACACGGCGTGATTGGCGGGATCGTTGAAACCGGTTTCGTTGAACTTCTCGCGCCGGCTCGGATAGCCCATGGCGACCACAAGGCCGGCGTCGCGCGCGACGGACCACTCGTCGGCATGCAGCAAATCGATGCCTGCCAGACCGATCTTTCTCGCGCGGCGGCACAATTCGGGCAGCGGCGTGCGCGCATAAGGCCAGCGACACACCGATTGTTTGAGTCGGCCTGCCGGCGCCGTGGAATTTTCGCCAGCAACGGTCAGCGCGGCGACTTCGCGCGTGAGCAACGCGCCGCCGGCCACCGCAAGTGCGCCCAATGCGGTGCGACGGCTGACGCGCTGGAAATTATCGGGCACGCATTTCAGCCCATTGCGTGCAGATACGCGTAGGCCTGCTGCGCGGCCTGCAACTGGCTCATGCGCACGAACGGGCCTTCCTGCTCGGCGAAGTAATGTTGCAGGCCGGCCTTCTCTGCCGCCACGAAAATCGGTTTGTAGTCGATCATGCCGTGGCCCAGTTCGGCTCCGGCGTGCGCTGGCGTGGTGCCGGCATCCTTGCCGCGCGACGGCAGGAAATCCTTGACGTGAATCAGCGGAAACCGGCCCGGATATTTCTTGAAATACTCGATCGGGTTGCGACCACCGACGACCATCCAGCCGCAGTCGATTTCAAATTTCACCAGTTGCGCATCGGTTTCGCGCAGCAGGATGTCGTAGCCGATCGTGCCGCCCTGATCGACAAACTCCATATCGTGATTGTGATATGCATACTGCAATCCGGCCTGCTTGGCCTTCTCGCCGATTCGATTGGCGACCTCGGCCGTGCGCCTGGCCTCATCCAGCGTCATCGCCGGAGCGGGACCGGTGATCGGCGGACGCAGAGTCGAACGTAAACTGCCGCTGGCGACGTATTGGATTCCAAGCGCATGCGCATCGTCGAAGGTCGGACCGAGATTGTCGACGTCGAACGCCAGGTGCGCGCTCGGACAGGCGAGGCCCGTATCGTCCAGAAGCTTGCGAAATTCCTTCGCCGAAAGCTTGCCGAAGCCGGCCGTTTCCACTTCACCGAAGCCGATCTCGCGAATCTTCTTCAGCGTGCCGACCGGATCCTGCTGCATCGCCGCGTTGACCGCGTAAAGCTGAATGCCCACCGGCCGGCCCATGGGGTTGGCCCGCGCGCTACGCGATAACCAGTTGGACGCCAGCACCGCCGCGCCCAGTTCACTCGTGCGGACGAGAAATTTTCTGCGCGATATGGCTTGCATACTCGCCGTCTCCTCAATGCGCCGCCCGCTATCGCTCACGTCGGCATGCCGGTAGAAGGCTCCGCATCAACGATGCTGGCGCCGCCAGCCCGCTGCTTTTCCGTAAATGTCAGCAGGAAAAAGACCAGGACGACGGCCGAACAAATACCGGCAAACATCCAGATCGACTGCCAGTCATGCGTCACCGCGCCGCCGACGCCGGTGTGCGCATAGGCATCGACGATGCGGCCGGACAGCCACGCGCCGACGAACATGCCCACGCCGTAGGTGATAAACGTGATCAGGCCCTGAGTGGCGGCGCGCAAGGCGGTCGGCGCTTCGCGATCGATGTAGATCTGGCCGACGACAAAAAAGAAATCGAAGCAGATGCCGTGCAGCACGATGCCGAGCCAGAGCATCCACATCAATCCATCGGCATTGCCGAACGCGAACATCGCATAGCGCACGGCCCAGGCCAGCATGCCGACAGCGAGCATGTATTTCACGCCGAGCCTGCGGAAGAACCACGGGATCAGCAGCATGCACAGCAGCTCCGACATCTGCCCGCCGGTCATTTTTCCCGCCGCATTGACGACGCCGATTTCATTGAGGAACAGATTGGTGAACGCGTAGTAGAACTGCAGCGGGATGCAGATCAGAAACGAGGCCAGCGCGAACACCGCCATCGATCGATTGCGCAGCAGTTGCAACGACTCGAGCGGAATGACCTGGCGCAGCTTGAAATCGGTGCCGCGCGCGAGCGGCGGCGTGTCGGGCAGCGTGAAGCAGTAGAGCGCCATCAGCACCGACATCGCAGCGGCAACGCGCATCGGTATCGCGGTCGCTTCGAGGCCGAGCGCACCGACGATCAGGCCGGCGACGATCCAGCCGATGCGTGCCGAACACGCGGATCGTGCCGAACTCCTGCTGCGGGTCCCTGATCTGGCGCATGGCCAGCGAAGTCGTCAGCGCGAGCGTCGGCATGTAGCACAGCGAATAGAGCAACACGGCGATATAAAACGGCACGAAAGACGACTGCCACGAGGTGATCAGCAGCAGCGCGGCTCCCAGCGCGTGCAGCACGCCGAGCAAGCGTTGCGTGGCGAATGCGCGATCGGCGATCAGGCCGACGAAGAACGGCGAAATGATCGCGCCGACCGCCGTGGTGCCGGCGATCCAGCCGATCTGCTGTCCGGAAAAATGCAGCGTCGTCGCCAGCCAGGTACCCAGGGTCACGTACCACGCGCCCCAGATGAAATACTCGAGAAACATCATCACACCCAAGCGCGATTTGATGCTCGTGATCATGGCTGGCCCCTGGCGGCTGTGGCGATGGATTCGACGGATTCCCACACGCCGCCTTTGGCGTGGCTGCGCAGCATGGCATCGATCAACAGACTGCTGCGATAGCCATCGGCAAAAGTCGGCAGCGCGGCGGGCCGCGCAGCGGGCGCGCCACCGTGCGCGATCCACGTATACGCATCTGCAATCACATTGTGAAACGCATCCGCCCAGGCTTCCTGATGCCCGGCGGGCAAATGCGCATAGCGGCGTGCGTCGGCGGCCAACAGGGCAGGATCCTTGTCCAACAGCGAACTGGCTTGCGCATAGCGGCCGATCCACAGTTCGTTCTGGCGTTCCTGCAGCCAGCGCAACGATGCGGATCGTCCGTTCACTTCGAGCTGCAAATCGTTCTTGTGTCCGGGCAACACTTGCCCGACCGAGAAGCATCCCTTCGCGCCGTTGTCGAAGCGCAGCAGCACGCTGCCTAGATCTTCGCTCGTTACCTTCACGCGTTTGCGCCTGTCGCCGGACTGACCGGAAAACGCCTGCGCGGATGCGCCGGATGCATAACGTACCGGCACGACGGTGGTCAGATCGGCGAGCACGGCGGCGATGCGCAAACCGCTGACATGTTCGGCCAGATCGCACCAGTGCGAGCCGATATCGCCGAGCGCCGAGCTTTCGCCGCCCTTGCGCGGATCCGAACGCCAGGAGTATACATTTGCATCGGTCATCCAGTCCTGCAGATACTGGCCATGTACGAAACTCAGCGCACCCAGATCGCCGCGCGCGATCATCGCACGCGCCTGCTGCACGAGCGGATTGCCGCGATAGTTGAAGGTCACCACATGCGCGACGCCGGCTTTCAATGCGGCCTTGTACAACTGCCGACTTTGCTTCGCATTCATCGCCAGCGGCTTGTCGGATACCACATGCTTGCCCGCGCGCAACGCCGCCAAGCTGATGTCGAAATGCAGATAATTGGGCGTGGTGTTGTGTACGACATCGACATGAGGATCGTCGATCAACTCGAGGTAGTTGGCGTACGCGCGCGCGACATTCCACTCGCGCGCCTTGCGCCGCGCCGACGCGAGGTTCGAGCCGGCGATCGCCACGACCTCGACGTTGCCCAGACGCCGCACGGCGTCGAGGTGATGCGTGGCGATGAATCCGGGACCAACCAGTCCCATGCCGATTGTCGTCTTGGCGGCCGCTGGCTTACGCGCCGTCATGAGCGCCCCAACGCAACGCGAACGCGCCGGCGGACGTATGCGCTGTCGGTGCAGCCAATTGCAACCATCAGCATCGCGCGAGCCACTCCCTGTTACCGTTACCAGCAATGATGTTTACTATAGCAGCGCGGTCTTCCTGAAAACTCCTGCTACCACGGATTCACCTTACCCGGGAAACGACAATGCAGTCTGCAAGCTACGATGCGATTGTGGTTGGCTCCGGCATCTCGGGCGGATGGGCGGCGAAGGAGCTCACCGAGAAAGGCCTGCGCGTGCTGCTGCTCGAACGCGGGCGCAACGTCGAGCACGTCAAGGACTACGTCAACGCCACCAAGGCGCCTTGGGAATACCTGCATCGCGGCGGGCGCACAGTACGCGATGGAAGAGGCCTACCCGGTGCTCAAGCGCGATATCCGCTGAATGAGAAGAATCTCGCCTTCTGGGTCAACGAGAAGGAATCGCCCTATACCGAAATCAAGCGGTTCGACTGGTATCGCGGCTATCAGGTCGGCGGCCGTTCGCTGACCTGGGGACGTCAGAGTTACCGCTGGAGCGATTTCGATTTCGAGGCCAACGCGAAGGACGGCATCGCGGTCGACTGGCCGATTCGCTACCACGAACTTGCGCCGTGGTACGACCATGTGGAACGGCACGCCGGCATCTCCGGGTCGCGCGATGGCTTGCCGCAGCTGCCCGACGGGCAATTTCTGCCGGCGATGCCGCTCAACTGCGGCGAGGAATTGGTCGCCGGCCGGCTCAAGAAAGGCTTCGACGGCAAGCGGCAGATGATTATCGGGCGCGTCGCGAACGCGACCAAGGCGCTCGAAGGGCGCGCGCCCTGCCAATATCGCAACGCCTGCTGGCTGGGCTGTCCTTATGGCGCCTATTTCAGCACGCAGTCGTCGACGCTGCCGGCGGCGATGAAGACCGGCAGGCTCACGCTCAAGCCCTGGTCGATCGTGACCGAAGTGCTGCTACGACAAGGACCGCAAGCGCGCCACCGGCGTGCGCGTGCTCGACGCGCGTCACCGAGCAGACGACCGACTACACGGCGAAAGTCGTCTTCCTCTGCGCGTCCACGCTCAATTCGACCTGGCTGCTGATGCGCTCGGCGACGCGATGTCTGGCCGGGCGGGCTCGGCAGCAGCTCGGGCGAGCTGGGTCACAACCTCATGGACCATCATTTCCGCTGCGGCGCGGAAGGACGATCGACGGACTGGACGACAAGTACTACTTCGGCCGCCGCCCGAACGGCATCTACATCCCGCGCTATCGCAATCTGTTCGGCGACAAGCGCGACTACCTGCGCGGTTTCGGCTATCAGGGCGCGCGCGAGCCGCGAGGGCTGGACGCGCGCGGTCAAGGAGCTGGGCGTCGGCGCGCGCGTTCAAGGACGAGATGACGACGCCGGGCCCGTGGAAGATGGGCGCCACCGCGTTCGGCGAGATGCTGCCGAATCACGCCAACAGCGTCGGGCTCGACACGGCGCAGCAAGGACAAGTGGGGCCTGCCGGTGCTCAAGATCGATTGCGCCACGGGCGAGAACGAACGCCTGATGCGCAAGGACATGATCGCCGACATGGCCGAGATGCTCGAGCAGACCGGCGCGAAAATGGTCAGGACCTACGACGACGGATCCTTCCCGGGAATGGCGCATCCACGAGATGGGCACGGCGCGCATGGGCCGCGATCCGAAGACCTCGGTGCTCAACGCGCACAATCAGGTCTGGGACGCGCCGAACGTCTTCGTCACCGACGGCTCGTGCATGGCTCTCCACGGCGTGCCAGAATCCGTCGCTCACCTATATGGCGCTGACCGCGCGCGCGGTCGACTTCGCCGTGAACGAACTCAACCGCCGCAACCTTTGAGCCGACATGAGCATGCCATCCGCAACCGAGCAGGTCCGCCTGATCAACCGCCGCGAGGCCATCCGCCGCATAAGCATCTTGCTCGGCGGCGTCGCCTTGGTCGGCGGGCAACCGTTTGCTGGCCGCTTACGAGAAAGCGACTCTTCCGCTCGCGGGCACGGTCGGGGAATTCAGCGTCGCGGATATCGCATTTCTCGACGAGATCGCCGAGACGATACTTCCGCAAACCAAAACGCCCGGCGCGAAGGCGGCGAAGACCGGCGCCTTCATGGCGCTCATGGTCACCGACAGTTATTACCCGAATGAGCAGAAAGTCTTTCGCGAAGGCATGCGCAAAGTGGACGCGGCGACGCGCAAGGCGAACAAGGTGTCGTTCATGGCCGCGACGCCACAGCAACGATTGGCCGTGCTCACCGTGCTGGACCACGAGCAGAAGCGCGTGATGGACGCGCGCGAAGCGGTCGAGCGCAAACGCAAAGGACTGGCGCCACTGCCGCGCCGACGGGACCACAGCAAGTGAACCGGCGGTCAGCGCAGCGGACGCGAATCCCGACGCGCCAGCCCACTACTTCCGCATGATGAAGCAGCTCGCGTTGCTCGGCTACTTCACCTCCGAGATCGGCTGCACCAAGGCGCAGCGCTACATCGAGACGCCGAGCCGCTTCGACCCATGTGTTCCCTATGCACCAGGCGAGCCGGCCTGGGCAGCACATGCTTGATCTTCCAAGCGCCCCGCACCGGCTGTGAGGTAAAAACGTGATCACCTTGAAAGGACCCGGCATTTTTCTGGCGCAATTCGCAAGCGATACGCCGCCGTTCAATTCGCTCGAGACGATCGCGGCTTGGGCGGCTGGGCTGGGCTACAAAGGCATCCAGATTCCGACGCTCGACGCGCGCCTGTTCGATCTCGCCGAGGCTGCGCAAAGTCAAACCTATTGCGACGATCTCACTGGCATGCTTGCGCAGCATGGATTGCGCGTCACCGAACTGTCGACGCATCTGCAGGGACAACTGGTGGCGGTTCATCCGGCCTACGATGCACTGTTCGACGGGTTTGCGCCGCCCGCGCTGCGTGGCCACCCCGCCGAGCGCCAGCAATGGGCCGTCGATCAACTCAAACTTGCGGCGCGCGCGAGCCGCAATCTGGGCCTGAATGCGCACGCGACGTTTTCCGGCGCGCTCGCCTGGCATTTGTTCTATCCCTGGCCGCAGCGCCCGCACGGACTGGTTGCGGAAGCGTTTGCGGAACTCGGCAAGCGCTGGCGTCCGATCCTGGATGCTTTCGATGCAGCCGGTGTGGATCTGTGCTTCGAGATTCACCCGGGGGAAGACCTGCACGACGGCGTGACCTTCGAACGCTTCCTCGCGTGCGTCGGTCAGCATCCGCGCGCCAATATCCTCTACGACCCGAGTCATTTCGTCCTGCAGCAGCTCGACTATCTTGCCTTCATCGATATCTATCACGAACGCATTCGCGCGTTTCATGTGAAGGACGCCGAATACCATGCGAATGGTCGGTCCGGCGTGTATGGCGGCTACCAGGATTGGATCGACCGGCCGGGACGTTTTCGCTCGCTCGGCGATGGCCAGATCGATTTCGGCCGCATATTCAGCAAATTCGCGCAATACGATTTCCCCGGCTGGGCCGTGCTCGAATGGGAATGTTGCCTGAAGCATGCCGAAGCCGGCGCGCGCGAAGGCGCGACGTTCATCCGCGATCACATCATCCGCGTCACCGACCGCGCATTCGACGACTTTGCCGCGACCAACGCGGACGCCGCCCTCAATCGCCGCATTCTCGGAATTTGTTGAATGCATGGTCGCGCATTGGGAAAATACGCGCATTTTGAAACGTACAAGCCAAGCGTGAACCGACCAGCGTCGCTTAATTCGCGCTCAGTTCATCGGCGACAACCGGCTGCTCCTCCTTGCGCACGTTGTGCTTGCTTTCGCTGACCGCTTTCCATTCGGGATTGTCCGCAAGCCGCGCACGCACCTTGGCCAGTACCCTGTCGCGTTGGCCGAGCGCTTCTTCGTTCGCATATTCGTATACGAGAAACGCCGACCACGGCCGCCCGGCGGGATAACGCGACAGATACACGCTGTAGCGCGACAACACGCCTTCCTGCATCCAGCCTTCCATCTGCGGAACCACATACGCGTCGACGTACTTGAGGTACTCGCCGAGTGAGACAACGTAGTCGTACGGCACCATGAGAAATACCGGTGGCTTATCGGCGGCGCCCTTTGCATGCTTCGCGTTGCTGCGCACGAGATCGGCGGGCGCGGTGTTGATCGACGTGGTCAGTGCGAGGGCGTTTTGCGACAAGCCTGCGGGATGGTCGGCCTCGGTGCGTTTCCAGCGCTCGGTACCGTTGCCAGGCGCCAGCGTGACCAGCGCAAGCATGTCCCAGTTGTTCGAGTCGACGTAACGATTGAAATACACGTGATAGTCCTGCACTGCGCCCTGTTGCTTCCATTGCGCAAAATCCTTGAGGCCGCTGTTCCGCATGTAGGCGCGCAGCGCACCGCGATTGGCCGGCGTCGTGTGATAGGTGATGATCAGACTGCGTGGGCTGTCATTGCGCGGATCGGGATCGGCCGCTCGCGCCGGACCCAGCGCGACGACCAATGCCAGCACGGCGAAGGCCGTGCGGTATACTTTGTTGCAAAGCCGGTTCATGGTATCGCCTCCGCAGGATTTGGTTCTCGACGTTCGCGACAGCTTGCTCGCGAATCCTGAAACGAACCTGAAAGGCGTAATCGAATCCGCAGCCGACTTGCCTGGTTCGCGACAGCGGCGCTTCATGCCTGCTTTGCGAATGGAAACAAAATCGTGATGCGCAGGCCCGGCACATTGTCGCCCATGTGCAATTGCGCATCGTGCAGAGCGACGACTGCGGCCGCCATGCTCAGGCCGAGGCCGTTGCCGGGTGTACTGCGACTCGCATCCAGGCGCACGAAGCGTTGCAGGACTTTTTCGCGCATGTCCGCGGGAATGCCCGGCCCGTTGTCGCTCACAGCAACGCTTACGCCGTTTGCGCCGGGAGTGGCGATCAGTCCGACATGCGCCCCGGATGGGCAGTGCCGCGTCGCGTTTTCGACCAGATTCGCGAACAGCTGGGTCAGCAGTTCGCGGTCGCCGCTGACCGTCAGATCGGGCGTGATCCGTTCCCGCAGGGTCTGCGATTTTTCCTCGAACGCGGGTTGGTATACTTCTGCAATCGTATGCAACAGCTCGCTCAGATCGATGCGCGTGAAGCTCGCCTTGCGCGCGCCGCTTTCGACCTGCGCGATGCGCAGCAGCGCGCTGAAGGTCTGCAGGATCGCATCGATGCCGCTCAGCGACGCACCCAGCGTCGCCTGCAGTGCGGCCGTATCCGTGGGGCGTTCCTGGGCGAGTTCCAGGCGCTGGCGCAGGCGCGTCAACGGCGTGCGCAGATCGTGTGCGATGTCGGTGGAAACCTGACGCAATCCGTCCATCAGCACCTGAATGCGGTCGAGCATCGCATTCACGCTGCCGGCAAGATGGTCGAATTCGTCGCCGCTGCCGTTGAGCGGGATGCGTCGCTGCAGATCGCCGCCGACGATATCGCGGCTGGTCTGGCTCACGCCTTCGATCCGGCGCAGCACCGACAGACTCATCGCCGCGCCACCGATCAGGGCCAGCAGCATCGCCGCACCGAACCCCCAGAGGAACGAGCGCGTGACCGACTCGTGCATCTCGTGCACCTGATGCGCATTCATGCCGACGAACAGATAGGCGCCCTCGGGCGCCGCTAGGCCAAGGCCGCGAATGTCGATATCGCGGAATCCCGGCAGGCGGTTGACGCCGGTCCAATCGCGTACATCGACGATCGGCTCGAGCCTGGGCAGATTGCCGGCGAGCACGTTGCCCGCGCGATCCTGCAACAGGTAGAAAAAACCGGGCGATTGTTCGGTGAACGCCTGGACCACGCGGCGCAGGCTTTGCAGACTGCCATCGGTTGCGCCGTTGCGCACCTCCTTGATTTCCGCCTTGACCGTCGTGTCGATCTGCTTCTGCATGAACTCGGTGGTCGACCAGTAAATCACCGCGAACAGCAGCAGAAAACTCAAGCCGGTCAGCCCCGCGTAGAGCAGGGTCAGACGGAAGCTCGAAGTGCGGACGAGTCTAGGCAGATTCACGCAGGCAGTATCCCGCACCGCGCACTGTCTGGATCAGCGCGATGTCGTGACCCTTGTCGACCTTGCCGCGCAGGCGGCTGATGTGGCTTTCGACCACGTTGGTGTGCGGGTCGAAATGGAAATCCCAGACTTGCTCCAGCAGCATCGTGCGCGTCACCACCTGGCCCGCGTGCCGCATGAGGAATTCGAGCAGGCGAAATTCGCGCGGCTGCAGTTCGAGGACGCGACCCGCGCGGGCCGCGTGGCGCGCGAGCAGATCCATTTCCAGATCGGCCACGCGCAAGGTGGTGTCCGCGGCGGTGCGGCGCGGACGCCGGCCGAGCGCGGCGACGCGTGCGGCGAGTTCGGAAAACGCAAACGGCTTCACCAGATAATCGTCGGCGCCCGCATTCAGGCCGTTGACGCGATCGTCGATGCCGCCGAGCGTGGTGAGGAACAGCACCGGCGTTTCGATACCGCCGGCGCGCACCGTGCGCACGAGGGCCAGGCCATCGAGGCCGGGCAGCATGCGATCGACGACGAGCAGATCCCAATCCTGTCCCGTGGCCTGGAACAGACCATCGCGGCCGTCGTGCGCGACCGTGATGCTGTGGCCCGATTCGCGCAGGCCCTGCGTCACGTAATCCGCCGTTTCGGCATCGTCTTCGACAATCAGGATTCTCACACTTGCCCATCTCGCAGGAATATCGGCGCATGAACAACGATGCGAGCGTCGAAGTCAAGTTGCGAAACGGTAATGTTGCGGCCACCTCGCGGCAAACCGCGGGCGCGTAGCTTCCGCCCAATGTTCGAAGCGCTCGTCATCCGTCGATTTCTCGCGTGCAGCGCGCTGCTCGGCGTGCTGGCCGGGCTCAGCGCCTGCGCGACCTATTCGGCGCATCCGCTGGAGATCGGGGCCGCGCCAAAAACCCGCATCGCCGACCTGCAACATTCGGCAAATCTGCCGCAGCGGCTGGGCATCGCCGACATCGAACGTCTGGCGCTCGACAACAACCCCGACCTGATCGCCGCGCGCAGCCAGCACGGCCTGTCGCAGGCGCAGTTGCGCACGGCCGGCATTTTGCCGAATCCGTCGTTCAGCGCCAGCTATCAGGACGTCCTCAGCGGACCGGGCGCGTTCGCCGCGCTCGCCGCCGGCCTGTCGCAGGATCTGAAGTCGCTGGTCACCCTGTCGTCCAGGCGCCACTCGGCGCAGAAGGCCGCACAGTCGGTGGACGCGGCGATTGTCTGGCAGGAGTGGCAGACCGTGGGCAAGGCGCGCCTGTCCGCGGTGGACCTGATCGAAGGCGACAAGCAGCTCGCCCTGCTACGCGCCAACGCACAGTTGTGGCGCGAGCGCATCGAGCGCAGCCGGCGCGCGCTCGCTCAGGGCGATACCACGCTGACGATCCTCGCGCCCGATCTTGCGGCCGCGTCCGACGCGCAGAAATCGTTCGACGATTTCGAGCGCCAGCAGCAGACGCGGCGGCGCGATCTGAATCTGCTGCTCGGGCTGGCGCCGCAGGTCAGGCTCGATCTGGCCGACGATGCCGGCGTGCCCGTGCTCGACGTCAAAGCCATCCAGGCGCAACTGCCGGACCTCGCCAACCGGCGTCCCGACCTGATCGCGCTGCAACTGGGTTATCAGGCACAGGAAGAAAAAGTGCGCGGCGCGATCCTCGCCCAGTTTCCGCTGTTTTCGCTGGGTTACGCCTACGGCCGCGACACCAGCAATGTGCGTTCGCTCGGCCCGCAGCTGACCATGGATCTGCCGCTGTTCGACCGCAACCAAGGCAATATCGCGCAGGAACGCGCAACGCGCGCACAGCTGCATGCGGAGTTCAGCGCGCGCCTGATTGCGGCGAAGTCCGAAGTCGACGCCCTGCTCGCCGACCAGCAATTGCTGCAGCGCCAACTCGACGCCAAGCGCAAGCTGCTGGCCGAAATGGATCCGGTGGCGACGCGCGCGGAAGCGGCGTATCGCAACGCCGATATCGACGAACGCAGCTACGTCGACCTGGTGACTGCGCGCAACGCGAAACGTCAGGAAATCCTCGCCCTGGAATTGACCCTGCAGGAGCAGCAAGTGGCGATCGCCACCCTGGTCGGCGCCGGCATGCCGCCGATCACCCTGGCCGCTGCGCAGACCGATGCGGAGACACAACCATGAAATCATTTCGCCTGTTCCTGCTGATCGGCGCGACGGCAAGCGTGACGCTGCCCTTTTTCCTGCGCAGCCAGGAAGACAGCAAGGCCGAAGCCGCCAGCGTGCTGGTCGAAACCCAGCCCGCGCAACGCGGGGAAATCGCCGACAAGGTGGTCGCCTACGGCAGCGCGGTGCCGGCGATCAACGGCGGCATGACCATGAGCATACCGGCCGAAGGCCGCGTGACGCGCATCGCGGTCACCCCGGGCGAAGCCGTGCACGCCGGCCAGACCCTGCTCGAATTCCATCTGTCCGCCGCGGCAAGCAGCACCTACAGCCAGGCCGTGTCCGCACTCAAGCTCGCGCAGGGGGAACGCGCGCGCATCACGCACCTGCTCGAACAGCAACTGGCCACGCGCGATCAGAAGGCGCAGGCGGACAAGGCGGCGAGCGATGCGCAGGCCGCGCTCGCCGCTCTCGAACGCGAAACCGGCGGCAAACCGCAGCAGACCCTGGTCGCGCCATTCGACGGCGTGGTCAGTGGCGTACCCGTAGCGCAGGGCGATCGCGTTGCCGCAGGCGCGCCGCTGGTCGCGATTACACGCAGCAAGGGCCTCGTCGTCACCGTCGGCGTCGAGCCGAGCGAGCGCGGCCGCCTGGCGGTGGGACAAAGTGTACAAGTGGAATCCTTGAGCGACGCTGCGCAGTCACACGCGGGCAGACTCGTGCGTATCGATCGCAGCCTGAATCCGAAGACACGCCTGGTCGATGCCGACATCGCAGTCGACGCCGAATTGCTGCAGGGCGACGCCTTTCGAGCCGACATCGAAGTCGGCCGCCTGAAAGGCTGGCTGGTGCCGCGCGACGCGGTGCTCGACGACGACGAAGGCGCCTACCTGTTCCAGACCGACGGCAAGAAAGCATTTCGGATAAAGGTCAAGCGCATCGGCAGCGATGAGGAGACCGCAGTCGTCGACGGCCCGCTCGACGCGAACCGCGAAGTCGTCGTGGTCGGCAACTATCAGCTCGAAGACGGCATGGCCGTGCGCAAGCCGGAGATCGACAAGAGCGACGCGGCCAAGGCTGAAAAAGCGCCAGCCAAGTCCGCTCCGGCCAAGCCATGAATTTCATCGGCCTGATCGAGCATCATTCGCGCTCGCTGCTGTGCGTCGCGTTTGCGCTCGCAGTCGCGGGCCTGGTCGCCGCGTTGTCGCTGCCGGTCGGTCTGTTTCCGCAGGTGTCGTTCCCACGCGTGGTCGTGGATCTCTCCGCGGGCGATCGTCCGGCGGACCAGACCGTGCTCGGCGTGACGCGCCCGGTCGAGGAGGCCATTCGCTCCGTGCCCGGCGTGCGCGAAGTGCGCTCGGCTTCCGCGCGCGGCGCGGCGCAGATCTCGATCGATTTCGGCTGGGGCCGCGACATGATCGCGACCACCCTGCTCGTCGATGCGGCAATCGCCCAGGTGTTGCCGAAGCTTCCGCCGGGGACGACATACAACGTGCGGCGCATGGATCCGACCGTGTTCCCGATCATTTCCTACGCGCTGACCTCGGACAAACTCACGCCGAACGCGCTGCACGATCTGGCCCAGTTCCAGATCGTGCCGCTGCTCGCCTCGGTGCCCGGCCTTGCGCGCGTCGATGTGCAGGGCGGCGCCGTCGACGAAGTGCAGGTGCTCGCCGATCCCCATCGCCTGGCCGCATACAATCTCGGTCTCGGCGATCTGGTCAGCGCGATCACCGCGGGCAATACGCTGCAGGCAGTCGGGCGCGTGCAGGATCACGACAAACTTTATCTGGTCGTATCCAACAGCAATCTGCGTGCGCTCGACCAACTGAAACAGATCGTGATCCGCAGCGACCCGGCTGGCGTCGTACGCCTCGGCGACGTCGCCGATGTGCAGGCCGGCGCGGTGCCGCAGTGGATCCGCGTGGTCGAGGATGGCAAGCCGGCCGTGCTTGTTCAATGTCTACGAACAGCCCGACGGCAACGCGGTGCAGATCGCGCAGGCCGTGCGCGAACGTCTGCATGCGTTCAAGCTGCCCAGCAACGTGACGATGGCGAACTGGTACGACCAGAGCATCCTCGTCGTCGACTCGGCGGCCAGTGTGCGCGACGCGGTGCTGATCGGTCTCGTACTCGCCGCCATCGTGCTGTTCGTGTTCCTGCGCAACGCACGCGTGACTCTGATCGCGGTGCTCATCGTGCCGGCGACGCTGGCGATCACCGTGCTCCTGCTCGATGTGCTCGGCTTCAGCTTCAACATCATGACCCTCGGCGGCATCGCCGCGGCGGTCGGCCTCGTCATCGACGACATGATCGTGATCATCGAACATATCGCACGCCGCACCGGCACCAGCGCCGTCAGCGATGGCCGCGCGGCGATCCTGCCGGCCACGCGCGAGTTCCTGCGCCCGCTGACCGGTTCGAGCATGGCCACGCTGATCGTGTTTCTGCCGCTGAGTTTCATGAGCGGCGTGACCGGCGCATTCTCCAAGGCGCTGGCGGTGACGATGGCTGCGGCCCTGATCATTTCCTATCTGTTCGCCGCGCTGATCGTGCCGATCCTGGCGCGCCGCTTCATCGATTTCAAGCGCTGGCACGACCCTGCCGAGGGCCGCGAGGACTGGCTCGCACGCCACCATTCGCGCCTGCTCGAGCGCGTGTTTCGCAAGCCGATCATTCTTGCCGCGGCCGTCGTGCCGTTGCTGCTGATCGGCTGGCTGGCCTACAGCAGGGTGCCGAGCGGCTTCATGCCGCAGGTCGACGAGGGCGGTTTCGTCATGGATTTTTATACCCTGCCCGGCACCTCGCTCGACGAGACCGAACGCGAAGTGCACCAGATCGAGGCGATCCTGCGCGAACAACCCGAAGTGCAGACGTTTTCGCGGCGCTCCGGCACGAGCCTTGGCGGCGATCTGGGCGAAGCGCATCACGGCGATTTTTTCGTGCGCCTGAAAGCGGATCACGAGCGCGGCACGGAAGACGTCATGGCCGCTGTGCTCGCGGATATAGAAAGCACAGTGCCCGGTGTGCAGATCGAACTGGCGCAGTTGTCCGAAGACCTGATCGGCGATCTGACCGCCGTGCCGCAGCCGATCGAAATCAAGCTCTTTGCGACCAATCCGGCCGCGCTGATTCCGCAGGCGCGCAAGGTTGCGGCGGCGATCGCCAAGATCGACGGCATCGTCGAAATCAAGGACGGCGTGACGCTCGCCGGCGACGGCATCGACCTGAAAATCGACCCGGTCAAGGCCGCCTTCGAATCGACGACGCCCGACGAAATCAGCAAAGCCATCGATATCGCCTTGAACGGCGCGATCGCCACGCAGCTGCCGCAAGCGAACAAGCTGGTCGATGTGCGCGTGCGCATTCCCGACGCATTCAAGCTGACCACCGAAGGCCTGGCCGACCTGCCGATCCGCGCAACCGATGGCCATCTGTTCCCGTTAAGCCGCGTCGCCAGCCTGACGCCGGTGTCGGGCGAGCCGGAAATTTCGCGCGACAATCTCGAACCGATGGTGGCGGTTACCGCGCGCATCGAGAATCGCGGCATCGGCGCGGCCGTGGCCGATGTGCAGAAGCTGCTCGCGCAGCCCGGCATGCTCGCGCCCGGCGTGCGCTACGAATTCGGCGGCCTGTACAAGCAGCAGCAGATCGCGTTTGCCGGTCTGGCCCTGGTCTTTCTCGCCGCGCTGATCGCCGAACTGGTGCTGCTGCTCGTGCTGTACGAGGATTTCTGGCTGCCGCTGATCATCGTCGGCACATCGCTGCTGTCGACCACTGCGGTGTTCACCGCGCTGTGGATCACCGGCGTCGAACTCAATATCACCGCGCTGATGGGCATGACGATGGTGATCGGCATGGCGACCGAGATGGCGATCTTCTACGTCAGCGAGTACACCGAACTCGCGCATACCCTGCCGCTGCGCCAGGCGCTGATCGAGGCGAGCCGCAACCGCCTGCGCCCGATCACGATGACCACGCTCGCGGCGATCCTCACCCTGATGCCGCTGGCGCTCGCGCTCGGCCAGGGCTCGGGCATGCAGCAGCCGCTCGCCATCGCGATCATCGCCGGCCTGCTGATCCAGTATCCGCTGGTGCTGTTGGCAATGCCGGTGCTGATCGGGCTGATCCAGCAGCGCACGGCGCAGCCAGATACGCCAGCTCTTCCGGCCTTCGGTTGATGCAGCGCTTGCAGTCGTGCTGCGTAGCGCTCGGCAACTATTCTGAATGCTTTTTCAGAAACTCTTCAGACTGGTGTTAGGTTGGAATACTAAAGTCACCTGCGTCATCAGGGAGTATGGGGTCGGCCAAGAGGAAATCAGCGCACGCAAACGAACCACGTGATCCTTCGCTCAGACGAGGCACGCATGGGAGGCAAGACAGACATGGTTCTCAAGAAGAAATTCGCGCCAGCATCTGTGGCCGGCGTACCGCTGGCATTGTCGCAGATGATATTGCTGAGTCTGGCTGTGTCGAATCAGGCTTGGGCCGATGCCAACACAGCCGCCACACCCGATTCCACTGCGGCGGCACAAGCAGCCCCGGCGCAGACCCCGAGCGCCCAGCAGAAGAAAATCGACGACAAGAAAGCCCAGGAACTGGAGAGCGTCAGCGTCACCGGCAAGTTTGTCGCCAGCGGCGCGCATAGCGCGATGAAGCAGGATCTGGACGTGCGCGACACGCCATATTCAGTCGCCGACTATTCCGGCTCGTTCATGAAAGCGATCGAGACGTCGAACCTGACCGATCTTTACAGCTACATGACCGGCGTCTCGCGCGGTGGCGTCACCGGTTACGATATCTCGATACGCGGCTTCAAGACCACGCAGTCGGACGAAGGCGCGATCCTCGTCGACGGGCTGCCCGGCCTGGCCGGCCGCTTTGGTTCGCCCCCTACGGCGATGGCGGATCACATTGAACTGGTCAAAGGCCCCGCTTCGGTGCTGTACGGCGAAGCGCAGCCGGGCGGCTTCGTCAATATCATCACCAAGAAGCCGCAGGACACCGCGGCCGGCACTATCGACCTTCTCGGCATCGGCTATCAGGGCGACGGCTTGTCGCTGGGCGATGCGAGCGGCATCACCGGCGACTTCGATCTCACCGGACCGATCGACCAGGATAAGCGCTTTCTCTACCGCGTGGTTGCAGAACTGACCAACAAGGATACGTTCCGCGACGGCTGGGAACGCACCCACTATTTTTCGCCGAGCTTCACCTGGAAAATTTCCGACAATACGTTCGCAACGCTGGCGGCGGAAGATCGCAAGCGCAGCAATGCCTACGATAACCTGCTGGTCGCGCCGAACAAGGATTGGCATCTGATTGCGCCGATCACGACGAAGTATCAGGAACCGGGCGACCTGCAACAGGAACTGGGCCACTCGGCCTCGTTGACGGTCGAACACGATTTCGACAACGGCGCGATATGGAATTTCGCTGCACGCAACGTGATCGGCGAAGACACGGCGAACGGCTACGACAACGTGGCGGTGCTGGCCGACCTTGTCACGCTGCAGCGACGCGCGCGCCAGCAGTTGAACCATCGCACCTACAAATACTTCGATACCAACCTCAGCCTGCCGTTCAATACCGGCTTCATCGAACACAAATTGCTCGCCGGTACCGGCGGCGGCGTCAACACGACCAACTTCCAGCGTGTCCAGTTTTACAACGGGGCCACCACCGGCGCGCTGGCCAAGCCCGGCCCGGGCTCGCTGAACATCAATATCTATGATCCGATCTACGGTGTCTCGCCGCCCCTGAGCGCATTTCCTGCGGGTCCGATCAACGATCGGCTGACGACAGAGACCAATGCCGGCGCCTATATCTCCGACGCGGTGACGTTTTCCGAAAACTGGAAAGCCAGCGCGGGCCTGCGCTACACCAGCGACGAACAGAACAGCCAGGCGATCCTGTACCCGCCGTTGACCAGCTCAAGCAAGGCCGACACCGGTGTATTGCCGACGGCGGGTATCCTGTATCAGCCCGATCAGCACTGGTCGTTCTACTACAGCTACGCAACCTCATTCGTCGCCGCCAGCCCGACCGTACAGGACGTATACGGCAACAACCCGTTCAAGCCGACCAAGGCCAAGCAGAACGAGGTCGGCGTCAAGGCCGACATGTTCGACGGCAGGGTCAATACCACATTCGCCGTTTTCGACATCCAGAAAACCAATGTGATCGAAGCGGCGACCTGCAATACCGGCGTCGGCGGCACCTGCTCGCAACAGGTCGGCGGCGAAGAGTCGAAAGGCGAAGAATGGGAAATCGATGCGCACCCGCTGGACGGCTGGCAGGTTCTGTTCGGCCTTGCCCACACCAATGCGACGATCTCGCAAACCAACAGCAACAAGACCTCGCCCCTGCTCGGTGCGCGCCTGACCAACGCGCCGCTCAACAGCGCGCATGTCTGGTCGCGCTACGACTTCAGCGACGGTGCGCTGCGCGGACTCGGCATCGGCGTCGGCGAGTACTACGTCAGTCAGCACACCGGTAGCTTGCCGAGCCTGTCCGATGCGCGTGTTCTCAACCTGCCGGGATATATGGTCACTGACCTCGCGTTTTATTACCAGCTGATGGGCAAGTACACCTTCACGCTCAAATTCGGCAATTTGTTCAACAAGACCTACTTCGAAGGTGTCAATTCGACTACCAACGAGATCGGCGTGGTGCCCGGTGCACCGCGCAATGTCCAGCTTTCCGTGCGCGTGCCGTTCCTGTGAAAACGGCCTGCCTGATTCTTGGCATGCTGTGCTGCGCGCTTGCCGGCTACGCGATCGCGACGGATAGCACGCCGGCGGCCGCACCGGCAGCGGGCCTGGTGCAGTGGCTCGATGCGCCACGCGCCACGGTGCTGAAGCAGACCGCGGAGGAAGTCGAGGCAGGCAAGACCTCGGGTCGCAGGTTGCCAGAGCCCGAGCTTCTGCAGCCGACGCTCGACCCGGCCCTGCCTGCATACCAGCCGCGCAAGGGTCTGAAACTCACGGGTACGTTCAAAGGCGCCGCGTCGGACGTGCTGCCGGGTCTTGCCAATCTGTGGTTCGCGGCGTTCAAGAAGTACTACCCGAACGTCATCCTCAGCGTGGCTCCGCCCTACGCGGGCAGCCTGGGCGCGAAGGAACTGGTCAAGCAGAACATCGATTTCGTTTTCGTTTCGCGCGAGCTCAAACCCGACGACATCGCCGATTTCAAGGCGAAGTTCGGCTACGACCCGCTGAGCGTGCCGATCGTCGGGGGCACCTGGCGTCACTTCGGTTTTCTCGACTCGGTGGCGTTCTTCGTCAACAAGGACAATCCGCTCGAGAAACTCAGCTTCGATCAACTCGATGCGATCTATTCGTCGACCCGGCATCGCGGCGGCAAGCCGATCACGACCTGGGGCCAGCTCGGTTTGACCGGCGACTGGGCGAACAAGCCGATTCACGCGTATGGCATCAAGCCATGGAATGGTTTCGAGGAGTTCGTGCGCCAGCGTGTCCTCAGCACCGCCGGCAAGCGCGGCGAATGGCGTGATGGCATCAACTACGAAAAGCTGGTGTTTCCTCTGGCAAAGCGCGTCGCCGACGATCCTTACGGCATCGGCTACTCCGGACTCGCATACATCGATGCCGGGGTGAAGCTGCTGCCGCTCGGCGAACATGCGGACGACCCGTTTTTCGCGCCGAGTTACGAGAACGTCGCACGCGCGACCTATCCGCTGGCACGCCTGGTGTTCTTCAACACCAACAAGGCGCCGGGCAAGCCGCTCAATCCGGCGCTCGAGGAATTCCTGCGTTTCGTGCTCAGCCGCGAAGGGCAGCAGATCGTGCTCGATCAGGCGATTTATATCCCGCTGCGCGCAGGTCAGGCCGCACACTCGCGCGCCTTGCTGGAGCATTGAGCGAACACGCATCCACTCTCAACAGCCCTCTTCCGTCATCACAAATTGTTCAGGAGAAATCATGAAACCGCTGTCCAGAACCGCATTCGCCACCTTGCTGGGTTGCTCGATCGCCCTGGCCGCATCGTGCATATGTTTCACCACACCCGCGCCCGCGGCGGAGCCTGCGAAAGCCAAGAACTGGACGGCGCCGGCGTACAAGAACAAGGCGCAGGTGTTGTCCGACCGGATCATGGCCACGCACCCGGAATTGCTCAGCGTCACTTTCCACGGCATACCGCCGGGCATGAAAGACACCTATACGATGTTCGCCGGCTGTATCCCGAGCGCATCGGCAATCCCGACGATCCGGACGATATCGACGTCATGAAGCTCGGCGTCACCACGGTCGATCCGCGCTGGCATCGTACGCACGACACGGTGAAGAAGTTCGTGATGATGATGCCGCTGCGCGACAGCGCCAAGGAGGACATCGGCCTGATCGTTTTCGCCTTCAAGCTCGACCCCGCGAAGACCGAAAAGGACTACTTCAATGCTGCGGTCGATCTTCGCGACGGCCTGCAGAAGCAAATCCCGAGCTACGCGGGCCTGTTCGAACCCGCGAAATAACACCGCCACATCGCCGTCATCGCCCCGCCCCTATCGCTATTTCACCTGAGCCGAATTACAGCAGAGGATTTATGAAAATCGCCAACCGCCTGACGCTTCCGCGCCCCGCCAGAACGCTCGCACTCGCCTGCGCCGTGGCGCTTTCCACGATGCTTGCCACGCCGGCGTTTGCGCTGAAATATGCGGCGGTCGAACATCATCTGAAAGTCGATCCGTCGATTGCCCCGTGGACGCCCGGCAAGGTAACGACGCGTGCCCGAAGAAGCACTCAATCTCGTCGGTGCCGACGTAATGGATGAGATCTGCCTCGGCTGGGCGAAAATCTTTCGCCAGGCCTACCCGCATCTGAGCGTCACGCTCGATCTGCGCTCCTCGGGTTCGGGTGCGCCCGGCCTTATCGCCGGCGCGAAAGCACCCGACTCGGTGATCGCTCCGGTCGGTCGCGAGATGCTTCCGGCCGAAGAAAAGGCGTTCGTCGACAAATTCGGTTACGAACCTTTCCGCATCCGCGTCGCCACCGGCAGCGTCGGCTCACTCGGCAAGACCGCGACCTCGGTCATCCTGGTCGACAAGGACAATCCGATCAAAGGCCTCTCGCTGGCGCAGCTCGATGCGATCTACTCGACCACGCGCAAGCGCGGCGACGCCGACATCAAGACCTGGGGCGATCTGGGCCTGACCGGCGAATGGGCGACGCGGCCGATCCACAAGTACGGTCTGAAGGCACCGAACGGCATCGAGTGGTTCTTCAAGATCGAAGTGCTGCAGATGGGCGACTACAAGAACGACATCCAGTTCGTCAAGGGCCGCGGTTTCACCCACGCGTTCAACGTTGCGGCCGAAGACATGGCCACAGATCCGGGCGGTCTGACCTACGCGATGCTCGCCAACGTCACGCCGAATGTGAAAGTCGTGCCGCTCTCGGTGAAGGACGGCGGTCCGTATCTGGCGCCGACCCTGCAGAACGTCTACCTCACAAGTACCCGTTGAGCCGTTACGTCTACATCTACGTGAATCGCAAGCCGGGCACAGCCGCTCGAGCCGAAGATCAAGGAATTCCTCAAGATGGTGCTGAGCCGGCAGGGCCAGGACGTGGTCGCCAAAGAAGGTGTGTATATCCCGCTGCTACCGCAGGTGGTCAAGGAAGAGCTCGCGAAACTCGACTGACCATGCGACCTGGGCTGGCTGCGGGCGGCAGATCCGTGAAAGTATATTTTTTCATTTTGCTCGGCGCGGTGCTCGTCAGCCAGACTGCGTTCGCACAGAGCGCGGCGACGAAAGAACCCGCCGCGCACCAGCGTATCGTGCTGCTCGTCGACGAGATCCGCGCGATCCGCTCGTTCCCGGTGCTCGTCGCCGAGCGCCTCGGTTATTTCCGCGCTGCCGGCGTCGAAGTGACGGTGATGAATATCCGCAACGAGGTTCCGGCCGTCGACATGTTGATGGACGGCCGCGTCGATGCGGAGATGGCCTACTACCACCACAACGTGGTCAACCAGGCGGCCGGCCACGCCACCGAAGCCATCGTCACCCTCGGCGTCACGCCCGGCGTGAAAGTGATGGTGGCAAATGGCGCGAAGGAAAAATTCAAGACGCTGGCGCAGCTCAAGGGCAGCCGTTTCATCACCGGCGGCGCAGGTTCGGCGAAAACGACCGTGGCCAACGCGCTCGTGCTCGCCGGCGGCAACAAGCTCGCGGACTACACGCGCCTGCCCACGCAAGGCGCGGAAAAGAACGCCGCTGCGCTGCGCGACGGCAGCGCGGACTTTCTCGTCACGCCGACCCCGGAAGGACGCTTCTACGAGGCCCGCGGCGTGGCCTCGGTTTACGCCGATCTGACCACGGTGGACGGTACGCGCAAGGCATTCGGCGCGCTGTTTCCGTCGAACACGGTGTTCATGGCGAGTGCGCGCGTAAGAGCGCATCCCGAAATCGCCCAGCATCTGGCAACCGCGTTCGCGCGCACGCTCAAGTACATCAACAGCCACAGCGCCGAGGAGATCGCCGCGCTGATTCCAGCCGACATCGTCGGCAAGGATCGCGATGCCTACCTGTCGATACTCAAGGAAGAAATTCCGATGTATGCGAACGACGGCCGCATGCCCGAAGACGGCGCCGAGCGCGAGTGGCATGTGCTCGCCGAGGCCAATCCGAAATTGCGCAGCGTCGATGTCAAGCAGACCTATACCAACCGGTTCGTCGATGCAGCGCTGAAACAAATCCATTGAAATGACCATTGCGCCATTCCCGGCATGATCCAGCACAAGCATCTGCTGACCATCCACCGCTGGGTCGGCTTGAGCGTCGGTCTGGTCATCGTGCTTATCGCGATCACCGGCACCGGTCTCGTGTTTCGCTCGCGTCTGGAGCCGATCGTCGACCGCGAACTGCTCAGCGTCCCGGCATGCCGCTCGCGCGTGCCGCTGGATACGCTGGTCGCGCGCGCCGCGGCCGCGCGGCCACATGCCCCGCTCGACTATGTGCGCATCCTGGCCGGCGGCGATCCGACGCGCACGCCGACCACCCTGATCCGCTACACCGATCAGAAATTCATCTATTTCAATCCGTGCACCGGCGCGGTCGTCGGCCAACGCGCGCGCTACGGCGGCATCTTCGGCACGCTCGAAGATATCCACCGCTTTCGCTGGATTCGCGGCGGCAACGTGTTCGTCGGCACTTGCGTCGCCGCGTTCGCGCTCGCCCTGGTTGTGCTCGGCGGTTACCTGTGGTGGCCGCAGACGCGGCGCGGCTGGCGGCGCGCGCTGCGCTTCGACGGCAACCTCGACGGCCCGGCGCGCCGGCTCAACCGGCACAAGACCGTCGGCATCTACGCGGGCATCATCGTGCTGGTCAGCGCATTGACCGGACTGCCGCAGTCGTTCGACTGGTATCGGAACACCTTGTACCGGATCGCCGGCTCGGCGCCGCCCGCACACGCGCCGCAGTCGACCGTGCCGCCGGCGGCGAAGCGCCTGTCGGTGCAGGAATACTGGGAGCGCGCACAGGCGCTGGTGCCGGAGCCGAGCGACGCGCTGCTGCATTTTCCGCACAAGCCCGACGATGCGGTCGACATCTACATGATCGGCCGCGATGCGCCGCATCCGAATGCACGCAGCCTGCTCGCACTGGATGCCTACACCGGCGCGGTGCTGAGCTTCACCCCGTATGCGCGGAGCAGCGCCGGTCACAAACTGTATTTCTGGACCTTGTCCTGGCACACCGGTCTGGTCGGCGGATGGGTCGGCCAGCTTGTGCTGTTCGGCGGCGCACTGGGCATTCCGTACCTGGCCTGGACCGGCATCGGCAATTATCTGCGCAGAAAATTGCGCCGGCCAGCCCAGTCGCTGCGTGAGGTCAAGATCGTGCGCAAGGTAATCGAGGCGCAGGATATCTGCAGCTTCGAATTAGCCGACCCGTCCGGCCGCGCGCTGCCGCCGTTCGCCGCCGGCGCGCATATCGATGTGCATATCGGCGCAGGACTCGTGCGGCAATACTCCTTGTGCAACGATCCGCGCGAGTCCCATCGCTACCTGATCGGCGTGCTGCGCACGCCGCAGTCGCGCGGCGGATCGTGCACGCTGCATGCGGAACTGCACGAAGGCGATCGCTTGCGCATCAGCGCGCCGAAAAATTATTTTCCGCTCGCGCCCGGCGCCAGGCGCTCGCTGCTGATCGCCGGCGGTATCGGCATTACGCCGATTTTGTGCATGGCCGAGACCCTGGCGGCCACCAACGCCGATTTCCAGCTGCACTATTGCACGCGCTCGCCGGCACGCGCGGCGTTTACCGAGCGCATGCGGCAGTCCGCATTTGCGCGCGACGTGTCGCTGCATTTCAGCGCAGCGGGCGCGAGCCAGCGCTTCGACTTCGGCGCAATGCTCGGCGCCCCCGACTGGTCGACGCATTTGTACGTGTGCGGACCGGACGGCTTCATGCAGGCGGTGATCGACAGCGCAAACACGCTCGGCTGGTCGACGCATAACGTACATCGCGAATACTTCGCGGCCGATGTCGCGCATGCGGACAACGATGTCGAGTTCGACGTTAAGATCGCCAGCAGCGGCGTAGTCGTTCGCGTCGCTCGCGACAAGAGCGTACTCGCGGCGCTGGCCGCGCACGGCATCGATATCCCGAGTTCCTGCGAGCAAGGCGTCTGCGGCACCTGCGTTACCCGCGTTATCGCCGGCGTGCCCGATCATCGCGACAAGATTCTCGACGACGAGGAACGCGGGCGCAACGACCGCTTTACACCTTGCTGTTCGCGCGCACGCAGCCCGCTGCTGGTACTGGATCTGTAGGCGGCGAAACCCGCATTGCAGCGGGTTTGCGAACACCGCGCCGCATACGCGGCCTCAGACCGCGTGCGCGATTGCGATCAGCGACAAGGTCACCGTGATCGCACCGCCGATGCGCGTGGCGATCTGCGCGAACGGCATCAGCGTCATGCGATTGGCCGCGGTGAGAATGGCCACGTCGCCGGTTCCGCCTTGACCGCTGTGGCAGGCATTCACGATCGCGGTTTCGATCGGATACATCCCCAGACGGCGGCCGACGAAGAAGCCGGTCGCCATCAACGTCACCACGGTGGCGACGATCGTGATCAGATTCGGCAGGGTGAACGCCGACATCAGCTTGTCCCACGGCGTCATCGCCACGCCGATCGCGAACAGCAACGGATAAGTCACCGCGATCGAGAAGAATTTGTATACCACGAACGCGCCCTGCCGCACCTGCGGCGACACCGCCCGCGTCAACTGCGCGAGCACGGCGACGAAGAGCATCGTCACCGGTGCCGGGAACCGGAACAGCTTGAAACCCATCAAGCCGATCATGTACAGCGAAATCGCCGTGATGCCCGCTGCGGCGATATGGCTTACATCCATATGGCCGCCGACTTCTTCGGCGACCGGATCCATCTCGTCGTGCTCGCCCGGCTGCAGGCGGCCCTCACCGGTGAGCTGCGGATATTTCTTGCCGACATAGTTGAGCGTGCCGGCAAGCAGGATCGCGGTCAGACTGCCGAGCATCACCGGCGGCAAAACCTGGGCGAACATGTCGCCCTGGGTCTGATGCAGGATGCCGGCGTAGCCTACCGACAGCGGAATCGCGCCCTCGCCCACGCCGCCGGCCATGATCGGCACGACGATGAAATAAAACGTGTGCCAGACGCCGAGCCCGAGCAGCGGTGCCGACCGCGGTACCAACCGCCGCCGGCGACGACCGAGCCGGCCGCAAGCGGCACGAAAATCTTCAGGAATCCCTTGATCAGCACATTGCGATCCATGCTCAGGATGCTGCCGACGATGATGCTGGCGATGAACAGGTAAAGAAAATTCGTCGACTTGGTGAACTCGGTGACGCCCTTGACCAGGGTCTCCGGCAGCAATTTGTAATAGCTCAGGAACGACGGGATGAAGGTCGCAAAAATCGCCGCGGCGCCGATATGCCGCAGTACCGGGAGGCGCCTGCCGATTTCGCCGCAGGTGAAGCCGCCAACCGCGAGCACGGCGATCATCACATTGATTTCGGTCGGCAGCGCGCCGGTATAGACGAAGCCGGCGATCAGGGCCAGCAGTAAAAAGTATACCGGAAGCGGAATGATGCCGACGCGAAACTCCATCAGCTTCCACCAGCCCTCCGGCCAGAAACGGGCAGCGCTCGCGGGCGCGTTCTTGTCGATCGGCGTGGCGGGCGTGGAGTTCGGCATAAAAATTCCCCGATGCAGGAAAACCGCTTATTTGCGCGAATAGGTCAACACGGTGAACGTGTCGTCGAAATATGTGTTCGGATAAAACGGTGCAACCGCGCTGTTGATCTTCTTCGCCGGATCGGCCGTGCCTTCGGCGGTCACTGTGTAGACCTTCTTGGTTTTCGGATCGAGCGCCATGGTGCGCGCATACGGCCGCGTCGTGTCGGCTTCGGCGAGCTTGTAGGTGTTCGCATCGACCTGATCGTAGATGACCAGATTGGCATCGACGCCGTTGGAAGTGTAGATCTTGTGCGTGTCGGCATCGAACACGACGCCGTCGTTACCGCGGCCGATGGGCAGGGTGGCGACGACCTTGCCCGATTGCGCATCGAGCACGTCGAGCACCGGCTTTTCGCCGCGGCAGCCGACGAAGATGCGTTTGCTCGCCGCATCGAACGCAAGCCCGGTCGGCTGCGCGCAGCCGTCGGTATTCCATTCCGCGACGAGCTTGTGCTGCCGCACATCGACTTTCGCCACGCGGTTCCTGTCGCGTTCGGCGACGAACAGATTGCCCTGCCCGTCGGGTGCCGAAGCGTCGAGCTTGTGGCTGTTCATGTCGAGCTTGCCGGCGAGCGCGCCGGTCCTGGCGTCGACGAACGCCAGCGCATTGCTGTCGCCCATCGTGAAAACGAGTTGCTTGCTCACCGGCTCGTAGAACACCGAATCCGCATCCTTGCCGAACTCGATGCGCTTGAGCGTCTTCAGCGTGGACAGCTGGAACATCGTCGTCGTACCGTCTTCGTTCGCGGTATAGCCGCGATCGAATTCCGGTACCAGCCGGATCGCGCCGGCCTTTTTCGAGTCGGAGAGCGTTTTAAGTACCTTCTGCGTATTGAAGTCGTACACGATCACGCCGTCGCCGCGCCGGCCGATGTAGAGATACGGGCGTGTCGGATCGAGCGCCACGTAGTCCCAGTCCGGCGCTGCGCCTTGCAAGGTCACGGCCGACTCGAGCCGATAGAACGATGGCGCAGGCGCTGCCGATGCCGGCGGCGAAAGCACGAGCGTCGCGAGCAATGTGGCGGTCGCCGAACATGAGGGTCGACCCCTGCGCCACGCGGCGCGTCTGCGTGCGGATGCGATAGAGCTGTTCATTGCGTCTCCAGGGTAACTCTCGTGACGGTATTTACCCGCGGGCAGATCAATTCTTCACGGTGTACGCGAGCACCGCCGCACCGGTCTTGGCTTCGCCCGGCGATACCGCAACGTAGAGCTTGTGCAGCGAGGGTATGAGAATGCCGGTCTTCGCCCCCGGAGCCGAGATCACCCGTGTCAGCTCTTCGTAATGATCGGCATCCTTCTGCTGAAACACGCCGATATAGCCCTCGCCGCCGAGCACGTAAATGCGGCGGTTCGCCTTGTCCCAGATCACCTGGTCGCAGCGTTCGGGCGCCTTGAAATTTGCGATCGTCGCGCCGTTGTCGGCATTGACCACGATCAGCCTGCCCGGCGCACGCGTCACCACGAACAGCCGGTGGTTGGGTTCGTCGAACGCCAGCGGCGCGTTTTGCTTGGCTTGCGTGATCGGCCAGGTGGCGATCACCGAGCGCGTTTTCTTGCTGACAACAGCCATCTCGTTCTTGCCGGTGACGTTGATGAAGATCTTGTCGCCATGCTCCTCGATCGCCATCGCTTCGACCTTGTCGGTGGCGAATTTCAATTCGCCGTAGTTCCTGCCGGTATAAGGGTCGAGCTCGATCAGAAACGTATCCTTCTGCTTCATGTCGCGCCCGCCCGCAACCACGTACATGCGCCTGCGCGCCGCATCGTAGCCGAACGAATCGGCGCCCGGCGTGTGTTTGAACGAGCCGACGATTTTCAGCGTGTCCGCATCGACGATCTTGGTCAGGCCATCGCCGCCGGTTTCGGTCACGATCAATTGATTCTTTTCCGGCAGGTACAGCAGGCCGTGCGGCGTTTCGAAACCCGTAGCTGTTTTCAGGTGCTTGCCGGTGGCCAGATCGAACAACTCCAGCGTGTCGTGATCTTCCGCGGCGAGAAACAGGCGATTGCCCTTGAGGTCCGCCTCGAAGTGATCGAAATCCCCGCTGTAACCGGGCAATTCCGTGCGCCCTGCCGGCACCAGCGCGGCGCTGGACGTGGCCTCCGCCGGCACGCTATCGGCCAGCGTTGCGCACGACCAGGTTGCCGCGATCGCGGTCACGATAAGGGTACACAGCAACGCCCGCCTGGCCGGATTGAACTTGCGCATGATTTGTCTCCTTGAAGATTGATCTGGTCGGTCACGGCAGGTCGCTGCCGCGTGTATTGAACGAATCTGCTGCGTTGCTGCGCGAAACCACTCTAGTCCGCGAACGCGGACGTCGCGCAGATGCTCGAAAGCACGCCACATGCAAAACGAATCATCGGCGAACCTCCCGGTATACTTTTTCTTGGCGTCGGTGGAAGGTCTGCGCCGTATCCGCCGATGCGGGTACAACCGTAAGCCCGCAATCTGACGCGAGCCTGAAGTCTTTCTGAATTTGCTTTCAGATAAACATCGGCGTCGCCATCGCCACGAATTCGCGCCGCCGACTGCCGGGCCATGTTGCGCTAGGCGACGAAGCGGCAGACCGATTGCGCGGTGCGCGTGTCCATGTTGCGCCCGCGGTTGAGATGATCATCGACCTCCGCCGCGCAGCCGAGCATGCGCGCGTACAGGAACACGGTGAACGCCGCGCTCTCCAGCGCGGCATCGGCCAGCAGGCCGCTGCGATGACGCTGCCACAGCATCTTGAGCAGCAGGGTCGCGATCAGCGCGTCGACGTTGACGCAGAACACGTTGCGCGTCGCGCCGGCGTCGAACAGCGCCTGCACGAGCTCGCGGTAATAGTCGTGGAATACGTTGTAGTCGCCGCGCGACCGGGTGAGATCGCGCACGAATTCCTCGCGCGGATCGATGTTGACCAGCTTGCCTTTGAAAACCGGGTGATTGATGCACGGAATCGCCTGGCCCGCGGTCGCGCCGAGTCTCCTTGCCCGCGCTGCGTTGCGCGGCGTAGTTGCGCGCAAACTCCGCTGCCATGCCGGCGAGATCGAGGCCATGTGCGCGATCGCCGGGGTCGCGTAGATCCACGCCGCGAAAACGTTCGAGCAGAAAGGCGACACCCTCGTAACCGTTGCCGCCGTGCGCGTAACCCGAATGCGAAAGAAAACCGAGCATCGCCTTGTTGAGATGCACGCGCGCCGGGGTTTCAGGACCGTCGGCCGACACGCCGCCCTTGGCGCCTTGCGCCGAGATCGAACCCGGGCCATTGCTCAGGAGAAGGCCAAGCAGGGTCTGGAACGCGAACAGGTCGGCCGGCGTGGGTTCGATGCCGAGCAGTGCGCTGCACGCGACCTCGGTGAGCGAACGATGCTCGATGATCTCCGTGTCGGCGATCCCGCAGAAACACCCTTGTTCGTGCCGTGCCGCGTCGATCGATGCGCCGA
>CAVOVY010000002.1:0-439216 GCA_963699975.1 uncultured Gammaproteobacteria bacterium | reverse complement strand
GTCGGCTATCCGCTGCAGGTCATCGGCGTGCCGAAAACCGTCGACAACGATCTTGCCGTCACCGACTGCTGCCCAGGTTTCGGCTCGGTCGCCAAATACGTCGCCGTGTCGATCGCGAAGCCGGCTTCGACGTCGCCTCGATGGCCGAGACCTCGACCAAGGTCTTCGTGCATGGAAGTAATGGGCCGGCACGCCGGCTGGATCGCCGCGGCCGGCGGCTCGCCGCAAAGAAAACCGAAGCGACGCGCCGCACATCATCCTGTTTCCGGAAATCCGCTTCGACGAAGAAAATTTTTGGCCCCGCGTCGAGGAGACGGTCAAACGTGTCGGCTTCTGCGCGATCGTCGTCTCCGAAGGCATGAAGAACGCCGAAGGCAAGTTCCTCTCCGACGCGGGCAGCGCGACGCATTCGGCCACGCCCAGCTCGGCGGCGTCGCGCCGCTGATCGCCAACTGGTAAGACAAGCTCGGCTACAAGTACCACTGGGCGGTGCCGGATTATCTGCAGCGCTCGGCGCGCCACATCGCCTCGAAATGGATGTCGAGCAGGCCTATGCCGTCGGCAAGGCGGCGGTAGAGCTCGCGCTGGCGGGCAGGAACGCGGTAATGCCGGTGATCGTGCGCACGTCGACGAAGCCCTATCAAATGGAAAATCGAGCCGGCGCCGATGCCGAAGTCGCGAACAAAGAAAAGATATGCCGAGAATTTCATCACGCGCGACGGCTTCAACATCACCGCCGCCGCGCGCAGCTATTTCGAGCCGCTGATCCGCGGCGAGGACCGGCCGCCGTATGACCCAACCACGGGTCTGCCGAAGTACGCGCAGCTCAAGCGCGTGCTGGTAAAGAAGAAGCTCGCGGCGTACAGCATCGCGGATAAGTGAATCGGCCGCGCGGGACGGTCTAGCCGCCGCGGTGGCCGTCAAAAGACGCGGATCGCCAACGTACTTTCACGTCCGGAACTGGCGTTCCGCCGCGCTGCCGCTATACTTCGTCGTCTCGTTTCGTCGCACCCAATGGGTTTATCCGCGAATTGCCTGATTTTCCGAGGGAGGATTGCATGTTGCAACAATACGGTTACTGGATCGCTCCAGCCTGCGCGTTGCTGGCGATCATTTACGGCGTGTGGTCGCGCAGCTGGATCATGAGCCAGCCCGCCGGCAATGAGCGCATGCAGCAGATCGCCGCGGCGATCCAGGAAGGCGCGCGCGCCTACCTCAACCGCCAGTACACGACGATCGCGATCGTCGGCGTGGTGCTGTTCGTGGTGCATCGGCTTCGCCCTCAACTGGCCCACGGCGATCGGCTTTGCGATCGGCGCGATCCTCTCCGGCGCTGACCGGCTTCATCGGCATGAACGTCTCGGTGCGCGCCAACGTGCGCACGGCCGAAGCCGCGCGCTCGCGGCATCGCCGCCGCGCTCGACGTCGCCTTCCGCGGCGGCGCGATCACCGGCATGCTGGTCGTCGGCCTCGGCCTGCTCGGCGTCGCCGGCTACTATCTCGTGCCTGCTGCATTTCGGCTACGAGCGAGGACGCATGCGCTGCACGCGCTGGTCGGCCTCGCGTTCGGCTCCTCGCTGATCTCGATCTTCGCGCGCCTCGGCGGCGGCATCTTCACCAAGGGCGCCGACGTCGGCGCCGACCTGGTCGGCAAGGTCGAAGCCGGCATTCCCGAGGACGATCCGCGCAACCCGGCGGTGATCGCGGACAACGTCGGCGACAACGTCGGCGACTGCGCCGGCATGGCGGCCGACCTGTTCGAGACCTATGCGGTGACGCTGATCGCCACGATGCTGCTCGGCGGCGTGCTGGCCACCGACAGTCGGCGCCAACGGCGTGCTGTATCCGCTGGTGCTCGGCGGCGTGTCCATCGTCGCCTCGATCATCGGCACGTTCTTCGTCAAGACGCAAGCCCGGCGGAAGATCATGAACGCGCTGTACGTGGGCGTCGCTCGTCTCGGCGGTGCTCGCGGCGATCGCGTTCTACTCCGATCACCACGGCAGCTGATGGCCGACGCCGGCGGCCGGCGCGCTGCAACCTGTACTTTCTGCGCGCTGATCGGCCTGGTGCTGACCGCGGCGATGGTCGTCATCACCGAGTACTACACCGCGACCGAATACGAGCCGGTGCGCCATGTCGCGCAGGCATCGACCACCGGCCACGCGACCAACATCATCGCCGGCCTCGGCGTCTCGATGAAGTCGACCGCGCTGCCGGTGCTTGCGGTCTGCGCCGCGATCTGGGGCGCATATCGCACTCGGCCGGCCTGTACGGCATCGCGATCGCCGCCACGGCGATGCTGTCGATGACCGGCATGATCGTCGCGCTCGACGCCTACGGTCCGATCACCGACAACGCCGGCGGCATCGCCGAGATGGCCGAGCTGCCGCAAGGAAGTGCGCGCGCGTGACCGATCCGCTCGACGCGGTCGGCAACACGACCAAGGCGGTGACCAAGGGCTACGCGATCGGTTCGGCCGGCCTGGCCGCGCTCGTGCTGTTCGCCGACTACACGCACAACCTGCGACGCGCATCCCGGCATTGCCGACATCACCTTCGACCTGTCGAACCACTACGTGATCATCGGCCTGCTCATCGGCGGCCTGATCCCGTACCTGTTCGCGCGCGATGGCGATGGAAGCGGTCGGCCGCGCGGCCAGCGCGGTGGTCGAGGAAGTGCGCCGCCAGTTCCGCGAGATCAAGGGCATCATGGAAGGCACGACCAAGCCCGATTACTCGCGCGCGGTCGACATGCTGACCAAGTCGGCGATCAAGGAAATGATCGTGCCGTCGCTGCTGCCCGTGCTGGTGCCGGTCGTCGTCGCGTTCGCTTCAATGGCTCGGCGGCCGTGCCGGCGGCAGGCGCTCGGCGGCGTGCTGATCGGCACGATCGTCACCGGCCTGTTCGTCGCCATCTCGATGACCACCGGCGGCGGCGCCTGGGACAACGCGAAGAAGTACATCGAGGACGGCAACTTCGGCGGCAAGGGTTCCGATGCGCACAAGGCGGCGGTCACCGGCGACACCGTCGGCGATCCGTACAAGGACACCGCCGGTCCGGCCGTCAATCCGCTGATCAAGATCATCAACATCGTCGCGCTGCTGCTGATCCCTCTACTATAGAATGAAGCCGTCGCGCTAGTCGCGACGATCACTCTCCCTCTCCCGCCCGCACGGGAGAGGGCAAGGGGTGAGGGCGATCTGCCAAAGATTCAGCGAGCCCCGCTTCGGCGGGGCTCATCGTTATCGCCCCAGTGCGTGAGGAATCGTCCATGAAATCGAGCACCGTACTTGCCGCTGCCGGGCTTGTTCTCGCCGGCTGCACCCATCTCGATCAGAAACCTGCTGCCATGCCACCGAGTGAAAAAAGCGCGGCGAATGCCGGCGTCGAAGATCCCTATCTCTGGCTCGAGGAAACCGACAGCGCCAAGGCGATGGACTGGGTCAAGGCGCGCAACGCGGAGTCAGTGAAGGCCTACGGTTCGTCGCCTGCATTCGACGAAATGCGCGCACAGATTCTCGAAGTGATCGATTCCGACGCGCGCATTCCCTACGTCGGCAAGATGGGCGACCACTACTACAATTTCTGGAGGGACAAGGCGCATCCGCTCGGTGTGTGGCGGCGCACGACGCTGGCCGAATACCGCAAGGATCATCCGGCCTGGGACGTGCTGATCGACGTCGATGCGTTGGCCAGGGCGGAGAACGAAAAGTGGGTGTGGCATGGTGCCGATTGCCTGAAGCCCGAGTATCGGCATTGCCTGATCTCGCTGTCGCGCGGCGGCGCGGATGCCGACGTGGTGCGCGAGTTCGATCTGAAAACCATGGCCTTCGTCAAGGACGGTTTTGTGCTGCCCGAAGCGAAGATCGCAGATCGGCTGGATCGATGAGAACAGCGTGTACGTAGGCACCGATTTCGGCCCGGGCTCGATGACCAAGTCGAGCTATCCGCGCATCGCCAAGGAATGGAAGCGCGGCACACCATTGAGTTCGGCGACCACGGTGTACGCAGCCAAGGACAACGACTTGGCCGCAGCCGCTTACCGCGATCACACGCCGGGATATGTGCGCGATTTCGTCGTGCGTACGCTCGCGTTCTGGAATAGCGAAACCTGGCTGCGTGGCAAGGACGGCAAATTGATCAAGCTCGATGTGCCCAACGACGCCAACACCAACGCGCACCGCGAGTGGCTGACGATCCAGCTGCGCACGCCGTGGACGGTCGCTGGCCAGACCTATCCTTCCGGCTCGCTGCTGGCGGCGAACTTCGACGAATTCATGGCCGGCAAGCGCGAATTCGACCGTGCTGTTCGCGCCGAGCGAGACGACGTCGCTCGCCGGTTATTCGTGGACGCGCCATCATCTGATTCTCAATATCCTGGATAACGTCGTCAGCCGGCTCGAGGTGCTGACGCCGCCAAAAAATGTGCACGCTGGAGTGGCATGGAAACGCGAACCGCTCGGTGGCGCGCCAGCACTGAGTACGATCTCCGCAAGCGGCGTCGATGCGGACGATAGCGACGCATACTTCCTCACGGTCTCGGGCTATCTCGAGCCGACCACGCTGTACTACGGCACGCTCGGCCAGGGCGCGGCAAAACCGCTCAAACACAGTCCGAGTTTCTTCGATGCATCGAAGAACGACGTGCATCAGTACTTCACCGCGTCGAAGGACGGCACGCGCGTGCCCTACTTCGTGATCGCGACCGAAGGATCTGAAGCTCGACGGCAACAACCCCACCCTGCTCTATGGCTACGGCGGCTTTGAGGTTTCCGAGCAGCCCTACTACAGCGGCAGCATCGGCCGCGCATGGCTCACGCATGGTGGCGTCTTTGTCGTCGCCAATATCCGCGGCGGCGGCGAATACGGCCCGCGCTGGCATCAGGCCGCGCTCAAGGCCAATCGCCCACGCGCCTATGAGGACTTCGCCGCGGTCGCGCGCGATCTCGTCGCGCGCAAGATCACCTCGCAGCCGCACCTTGGCGCGATGGGCGGCAGCAATGGCGGTCTGCTGATGGGCAACATGCTCACGATGTACCCGCAATTGTGGGCAGCCATCGTCTGCCAGGTGCCACTGCTCGACATGAAGCGCTACACGCATCTGTCCGCCGGCGCCTCGTGGATCGCCGAATACGGCGACCCTGACAAGCCCGAGGACTGGGCCTTTATCAAAACCTTCTCGCCGTATCAAAATGTGGAAAAAGGCAAAAAGTATCCTCCGGTGCTGTTCACCACGTCCACGCGCGACGACCGCGTCGGTCCCGCGCAGGCGCGCAAGATGGCCGCGCGCATGCTCGAGTTCGGCGACGACATCAGCTTCTACGAGAATGTCGAGGGCGGCCACGGCGCCGCCGCTGACAACAAGCAGGCGGCGTTCATGTCGGCGCTCGGCTTCAACTATCTCTGGGAGCACGTCAAATAGCGCGGCAGCCCGGTCGCCGCGCACCCGTCAAACGCAGCGGCTTTTGTTGTCGCTGGCCGAAAAGCAAAGAGCCGGCGATGCGCCAGCAATCGGCGCCACGACCCAGCTCCGGGTACTGCCTGTGCGACGGATCCCACGCGCATTTCCTGTCGTGCGTTGACGAAGGCGGACACAGCAAACCGGAACGCTATCCACGAGCGCGAAGCGGCCGAAGCCAAGCCGCTGGCGGACAAACAATTCGCGCAGTCGAAAACCGTGGTCGCTCAGCGTCAGCAGATGCAATCGAACGCGCGTCTGATGCGGCTTATGCGGCTCGGCCACGCTCACGTCCCCGGCAATAGCGAAATATCGGCGACGCGCAGGAACATCACGCGCAGATTGCTGAGCAAAGCCAGCCGGTTGTGGCGCACGTCCGCGTCCTCGGTCATAACCATCACGTCAGTGAAGAAGCGGTCTACCACATCGCGCAGCGTCGCAAGTTTGCGCAATACGCCGACGTAGTCGCGCGACATAAGCAGGCTTCGATATTCCTCGCCGGCGCTGTCGAGTTCCCGCCTGAGGTCGCTTTGCGCAGGAGGATCGTCTTTGCGCGCGGTGTAGCCCTGCTGCGTGGAGAAATTCGCCTGCTTGAGAATGTTCGCAATGCGCTTGTTGGCGGCCGCCAACGCTTGCGCCTCAGGCAGCTTGGCGAATTCGACGACGGCGCGCAGACGTTTATCGAAATCGGTCAGATCGGCGGGCGCCAATGCACGCACCGATTCGAACGCTTCCACGGCGATGCCTTGGTCGGCGTAGTAGCCGCGCAGGCGATCGAGGATGAAGCCATACAACTCCGCGGCGAGCGCGTCGCGGCGAGCGCCCGCATCGAGCACGGGCGACTTGCCGTCCTTGCCCTCGGGCAATCCGGCGGCCAGCGCAGCATCGGGCAATAACTGCAAGCGCTTCGATCAGCAGCGCTTTCAAATCGAGTTCCAGATCGCCTTCGATCAGCGTGCGTGCCAGCCCCAGCGCAGCACGGCGCAGCGCGAACGGATCCTTGTTGCCGACTGGCTTTATGCCGACCGCGAAGATGCCGGCGAGCGTATCGAGGCGTTCGGCCACGGCGAGCACTTGGCCGATCTTGCCCTGCGCGATGCGCATCGCCGGCGAAGCGCGGCTCGATAGAACTCGTCGAGCGCCTGTGCGACTTCGCGCGTTCTCGCCGCTGGCGGTCGCGTAGTAGCGGCCCATCACGCCCTGCAGTTCGGGAAATTCGCCGACCATGCGCGTCATCAGATCGCACTTTGACAACGCGGCCGCGCGCGTCGCCAGTGCCGCATCGACATCGACACCCGATCGCGCAAGCGATTCGCGATCACGCGCGCGAGTTCGGCGACGCGCACGCTCTTGTCCCAGACGCTGCCGAGGCCTGCTGATAGGTGACGGACTTGAGCGCTTCCTGATGCGCGGCCAGCGGCGTCTTCAGATCCTCGTCGTAGAAGAATTTCGCGTCGGCGAAGCGCGGCCGGATCACGCGCTCGTAGCCCTTGCGGATTTCGGCCGGATCCTTCGATTCGATGTTGGCGACGCCGATGAAATGCTCGGTGAGCTTGCCGTCTGCATCGAAGACCGGAACGAACTTCTGGTTCGTCTCCATCGTCATCACCAGCGCTTCGTGCGGCACGGCGAGGAATTCGCGATCGAACGCGCAGGCGATCGCGACCGGCCATTCGGTCAGGTTGGCGATTTCGTCGAGCAAGCGCATCGGAAAGTCGCGGCACGCCGCCGGTTGTCCTGTCGCCGACGCGTTCGACTTCCGCGCGCACGCGCTGCGCGGCGCTCGGCGGGATCGGCCAGCACTTTCGCGGCGCGCATCGCATCGAGCCAGGCATCCGCATCGGCGATCGTGCACCGGCTGCGGATGATGGAAACGATGGCCGCGCGACTTGCGCCCGGATTTCAGATCCGAGAATTTCGCCGTCGATCACGTCGGCGCCGTGCAGCATCACCAGCCAATGCGCGGGACGCACGAACGTGTAATCGTGATCGCCCCAGCGCATCGGCTTCGGAATCGGCAACGCCTTCAGCGCCTCGGCGACGATTTCCGGAATCAGCGCCGCCGTCGGCTGCCCGGCTTTTCGCTGCGCGCAGACGAACCACGCGCCCTTGTCGGTTTCGAGCTGCTCCAGCTGCGCGACGTCGACGCCGCATCTTTGCGCGAAGCCGAGCAGCGCCTTGCGTCGGCTGGCCGTTCGGCATCGAGCGCCGACATTGAGTGCGGGCCCCAGCACGTTCGATCGTCTGATCCGGCTGCGTCGCGGCGACGCGCGGACCAGCACGGCGAGCCGGCGCGGCGAGCAGTAGGTCTTGCATTTGCAATGCCAGCGATGCCGCGCTTCGTCAGACCCTCGCAACGCCGTTTGCAAATCCGGCGCAAGCTCATCCAGCGCCTTCGGAGGCAGTTCTTCGGTACCGAGTTCGATCAGCAGCGACTTTCGGCGGCGTTGAAGTTCTCTCCGGCAGCCGCATTTTGCTTCCGCGCGCGCAAGATCAGTGGATTCGGCTTGCGCGGAATGACGAGGTCGACATCAGGCCGCTTCCTTCTGTCTTGCTTTCGAATCGACCCGGGAAGCCGAGTTTCTCGCGCTGCGCGTAATACGCTTCGGCCACCGCGCGCGCCAAGCGTGCGCACGCGCAGGATGTAGCGCTGGCGCTCGGTCACGCTGATCGCGCGGCGCGCGTCGAGCAGATTGAATGTGTGGCTGGCCTTCATCACCTGCTCGTAGGCCGGCAGCGGCAGGCCGAGTTCGACGAGTTTCTTCGCCTCGCCTTCGCAGACGTCGAACCAGTCGCAGCAGCTTGGCGACGTTCGCGTGTTCGAAGTTGTAGGTGCTCTGCTCGACTTCGTTCTGATGAAACACGTCGCCGTAGGTGACGATGCCGTGCGGCGCGTGCAGTCCAGATCAAATCGTAGACGTTGTCGACGTTTTGCAGATACATCGCCAGGCGTTCGAGGCCGTAGGTGATCTCGCCGGTGACCGGCCGGCATTCGAGGCCGCCGGCCTGCTGGAAATAGGTGAACTGGGTGACTTCCATGCCGTTGAGCCAGACTTCCCAGCCCAGACCCCAGGCGCCGAGCGTCGGCGATTCCCAGTTGTCCTCGACGAAGCGCAGGTCGTGCACCAGCGGATCGACGCCGAGCGCCTTCAGCGAGCCGATGTACAGATCCAGGATGTTGTCCGGATTCGGCTTCATCACCACCTGATACTGGTAGTAATGCTGCAGGCGATTCGGATTCTCGCCGTAGCGGCCGTCGGTCGGCCGCCGCGAGGGCTGCACATAGGCCGCCGCCCACGGCTCGGGACCGAGCGAGCGCAGGAAGGTCGCCGGATGGAACGTGCCCGCGCCGACTTCGGTATCGAGCGGCTGGATCAGCACGCAACCCTGCTCCGCCCAATAGCGGTTCAAGGTCTGGATCACGTCCTGGAAGGTCGGGCCTGACATGGACTTCACGGTTCGGTAAGCTGCGGCAAAGCGCGCTAGTATAGCGGTTGCTGAGCGAATCCCAAGGACGTCGCGCATGGCAATCGTGCCGCAACGCACTCGTGTGTCGCGGCCCGCCGACAGCCGATTCCGAACTTGGCCTGCACCGCAAGCTCGATCTGGACAACGGTGCTCGGCGCGCTCAAACGCGACGGCCTGATCAACGAGGCCGACGCGCAAAAGGTCGCGCGCCGACGCGCGCAGTGCGCGCAGCAAGGTCGAACTGCATCCGCTTGCACTGATCGCCAACCTGAAGCTGACCAACCCGCGCGACGGCAAGCCGCTGAGCCTGGAAGTGCTGACGCAATGGCTCGCCGAGAAGGCCGGGCTTGCCGTATCTCAAGATCGATCCGATGAAGATCGACGTCGGCGCGGTGACCCAGGTGATTTCGCATGCCTATGCGCAGCGCTATCGCATCCTGCCGGTCGCGGTCAGCCCGATGCAGGTGGTGATCGCGACCTGCGAACCGTTCGATACGCGCTGGCTCACCGATCTCGGCCACATCCTGCGCCGCGACATCCAGCGCGTGGTCTGCAATCCGGTCGATCTCAACCGCTATCTGGTCGAGTTCTACGGCGTGCAGCGCTCGATCCAGAAGGCGCGCGATGCCAAGACCGACACCAACGACGGCCGCGCGATCCTCAACTTCGAACAACTGCTCGAACTGGGCAAGGCCGGCGACGTCGGCGCCGACGATCGCCATGTCGTGCATATCGTCGACTGGCTGCTGCAATACGCGTTCGAGCAGCGCGCGTCGGATATCCATCTCGAGCCGCGCCGCGACACGAGCCCGATCCGCTTCCGCATCGACGGCGTGATGCACAAGGTGTTCGAGCTGCCGACGCCGGTGATGACCGCGGTGACCGCGCGCGTGAAGATTCTCGGGCGCATGGATCTGGCCGAGAAACGCCGGCCGCAGGACGGCCGCATCAAGACGCGCTCGACCGGAGGGCGCGAAGTCGAGTTGCGTCTGTCGACGATGCCGACCGCGTTCGGCGAAAAAGTCGTGATGCGCATTTTCGATCCGGACATCGTGGTCAAGGAATTCCGCCAGCTCGGTTTCTCGACGGACGAGGAAGCTGATCTGGCGCAGCATGGTCGAGCGTCCGCACGGCATCGTGCTCGTCACCGGCCCGACGGGTTCGGGCAAGACCACCACGCTGTATTCGACGCTCAAGCACCTGGCCACGCCCGACATCAACGTGTGCACGGTCGAAGACCCGATCGAAATGGTGTCGCCCGAATTCAACCAGATGCAGGTGCAGCCGGCGATCGATCTCGATTTCGCCGCCGGCGTGCGCACGCTGATGCGCCAGGATCCGGACATCATCATGGTCGGCGAAATCCGCGACCTGGAAACCGCGCAGATGGCGATCCAGGCTTCGCTGACCGGGCACTTGGTGCTGTCGACCCTGCATACGAACGATGCGCCGAGCGCGATTGCCGCGCCTGCTCGATCTCGGTGCGCCGCATTACCTGATCCAGTCCACGCTGACCGGCGTCGTCGCACAGCGCCTGGTGCGCACGCTGTGCCCGCACTGCAAGGCGGAAGCGCGGCTCGACGCGCGGGCCTGGGAGGCGCTGGTGCATCGCTGGCGCGTGCCGCGCGCCCGCGCACGTATACGGACCGACCGGTTGCCTGGAATGCCGCAACACCGGCTTCCTCGGCCGCACCGGCATCTACGAGATGATGCGCATTTCGCCGCCGATCCGGCAGATGATCCAGCCCGCGCTCGATCTCGCGCGTCTGGGCGAAGCGGCGCTCGCCGACGGCATGCGGCCGCTGCGCGTGTCGGCTGCGGCAGCAGGTCGCGCGCGGCATCACCACGATCGCCGAAGTCGATCGGCGTGCTGCCGCCGATCGAATAGCATTGCAGCTGCGTTTTGCAAACCCGCAAAAGCAAAAACGGCCCAAGTGGCCGTTTTTGCTTTTTCCCCTCCGCAGCACTCAAGCTGCGGACACACAAATTCTGGCGTTGCGTCTTGCTTACTTCTTCGCCTTGCGTGCAGCAGGCGCCTTGGCGAGGAAATTGCTGATCGCCTCGTTGGTCACGTCGTACAGCGGACGGCCTGCATTTGCGGCAGCGGCTTTCAATGCGTCGCGCACTTTCTTGGAGACGCGCAGGCTGGCGTCGCGGGTTTCTTCGTTCTTTGCCATAAGTCACTCCGAATAGGGTTTGGTTGCAATCGGGACTGCCGCCGCATTGTATACCCGCACGCCTGATTTGCAAACGTGCAAATGCGGCACTTTGCACTTTGTAATAATGATACAAGCCGCACTGCAGCAAGTATTTCGGTGCAGGAAGGCGCGACTCAGACCCCGCTCGTGCCGGGACGATCCTCGGCCTGCGCACGGGTCACCATGCGCGCGCCGACGATGCCGAGTTCGTAGAGCAGGCACATCGGCACGGCGAGCATGGTTTGCGACAACACGTCGGGCGGCGTGAAAATCGCGGCGAGGATAAACGCGCCGACGATGGCATAGCGGCGGCTGCCCGTCAGTTGCGCCGGCGTGACCATGCCGACCGCGACGAGAATCACCAGTACGACCGGCACTTCGAAGCAGAGGCCGAAGGCAAGGAACAACGTCAACGCAAAATCCAGGTAATGGCCGATGTCCGGCATGACGGTGACACCGGTCGGCGCAATCCCGCTCATGAACCTGGCCACTGCGGGCAGCACCAGAAAGTACGCGAACGCGCAGCCGATATAGAACAGGATCACTGCCGAAATCAGGATCGGCGTCGCCAGTTTTTTCTCGTGCTTGTACAAGCCCGGCGCGACGAAAGCCCACAGCTGATACAACACCAACGGCATCGCGATCAACACGGCGACGAAGAACGCGAGCTTGATCGGGGTCAGGAACGGCGACACGACTTCGGTCGCGATCATGCTGCCGCCTTGCGGCAGATGCGCGATCAGCGGCAGGGCGAGCCAGCCGTAAAGCCGGTTCGCGAACGGAATCAGCACGACGAGCACGATCAGCACCGCAGCCGTCGCCTTGAGCAGGCGCTCGCGCAATTCGACCAGATGCGAGATGAAGGACTGCTCGCCGTCCGCGCCGGGTTCAGTGTCGCTCATCGTGCGTCCCGGCCGGAGGCAGGATGGTGTGGTTCTCACCGGCAGGACCCGCGTGATCCGCTTGTTTCGCAGCAGCCGCGATCTCGGCCGCTGAAGACTCGATCTGTGCGGACGTGCTGGCGATCTCGCTGCGCAGATCGGCGGCGGCCTGCTTCGCTTCGTCGAAGCCGCGCTTCAAATCCTCGGCTGCGAGTTCACGTTCGATTTCATCACGCACGTTCTGCCAGCTCGTGCGTGCGCGCCGCACGAGCGCACCCGCGGTACGTGCGACCTTGGGCAGCCGCTCGGGCCCGAGCACGAGCAGGGCGACGACCGCGACCAGGCCGATCTCGCCGAAACTGAAGTCGAACATGGGTCCGCTCCGCCGCTACCTACTTGGCGTCGACGTTCGGACTTGTTCTCGCTGTTTGCGGCCGGTGCCGGCGGATCGGCTTTCAGTTGTCCCTGGCCGTCGGGATCGTGCCATGCCCTTGCGGAAACTCCTGATCGCCGCGCCGACGTCCTCGCCGATATTGCGCAGGCGCTTGGTGCCGAAGACCAGCGCCACGATGGCCAGCACGACCAGCCAATGCCAAATGCTCCAGCTACCCATTGCGTCTCTCCAGAACCTGTTCGATCACTTTGCGCACGGGATGCCGCAGGCATGCGACCGCGCAAGCTAGTGCGAAGTATACTCCTCCAGACGGTCGCGGAAGTCGACGACGGCATTCGGCACATTGCTGACGCCGCCGGCGAAGATGCGCCGCGGCGTGATGCCCTCGCCGTAGACCGCCGCATTCGCATCGTTGTCGATGGAGATGACCGAGCCGTCGAGCGCCGCGCCGGCGAATAGACCGCGTGCGCGCGAATAGGAATAAATCTCGGCCTTGAGCTGCGCATCGGTCGACGCCTGCGCGGTGCGTCCGACCGGACCGGCCGCCGCCGACGCGTCCGCGCCAAGGGTGAACTTGCCGTGCACGATCGAATCGACGCCGCGCTGGGTGCGGAACACCAGCACCACGTCGGTCGACGACACGCCGGCCTGGAAGCCGATGCTGCCGCCGGTCATGCTGATGAAACTCGGGTTGCTCCAGGTGCCGTTTTCGGTTTTCACCGAAATCAAGCCCAGGCCGTGGCGCCCGCCGATCACGAAGCCGGCCTTGATCACGTCCGGGATTACCGCAACCGCGTAGGCGTTGGCGATCATGTCGCTCGGTATGCGCTTGTCCGGCGCTTGCAGAATTTCGCGCAGAACCCGTACCGCATTGTTGGCGCGCTGGATTTCCGCTTCACCCGCGCGCGCGCCTGACGACAGCACGAGCGTAAAAAGTACAAAGAGCAAACCTGACCACGATTTCAAGGCATCGGTCCTCGCTTGGAATGGATTTTCGAAGGTACCGCGCCAGGCATGAACGCGATGAAAACGGGATCAACGGTTGCGATGCATCCGCAGGCCCGCACCGGCGAGCACGATCAACGACAACACGAGCAGCAGCAAAGCCGCTCTCGACAGGGCCGGGGTCGGATGCGGCAACGCTGCACTTGGATCGCCCACACTGCAGGTAGGCGGCGCAATCGCGAGGCCGACAAGCCCGACACCGGTGACCAGGGTCTGCCCGGTAATCGTGCCGAGCTTGCTCATCGCGCCGGCCGCATTGATTTGCGCGAGATTGCTCCAGGTTTCGATCGTGTTGGTGTTGTAGCCGGGAATGTTGTCGAGAATCGCCCACAGCTGCCCGCTGCTGTCGAAGCCCGGACTGATCGTATGCACCGCACCCGTGGTGCCGCCGTAGGCGCCGACCAGAGTGGTCTTTGCGTTCGTGGTATCGATCGTATACAGGTTCTGATTGGCCTGACTGCCGGTGCCGTACAGAATGTTGCCCTGCGCCGCCAGGCCGGTGATCGTGCTGCCGAGATTGCCGATCGGAGTCGTCGCGCCGTTGGTCGTGTTGACCTGCCAGAAATTGCCTGTGGTGGCGGACGCGAGCCAGGCGTTGCCATCGCAGGTGAACGCCAGGCTCAGGTCCAGCGTCACATTGGGCGACGTGTTCAGGTTCAGCGCGCCGATCAGGGTCGCTTTGCCGGATGCGGCGCTGATCTGCAACAACACCGCGAGATCTTCGGACACAGCGTAAAGCTGGCCGTTGGGCGCAAAGCTCAAACCGCGCACGTTATAGGTATAAGCGCCACCGACCAAACCCGCCGCCCCGACCAGGCTGGCGCTACGCGTCGCAAGGTCGATACGGTAAAGTGCACCCTGACTTTGCGCATTGATCGTGGCGATGGATTCGCCATAGGCAAGCGGCGCCGCTCCCGATGGAGTGCTGGCGACGGCAAGCAACAGCCCGGCGATGTAGGCGCGCTGGGACATCGAACCACTCTTTGAATTTTATATAATAGTTTTGGTAATCGTCGGCCGCGGCGGGCGAAGCCGCGACGTGCCGATAGTACCATGTCACCTTGAAAAAACAAGGCTTTACGCTGGAATGGACAGGTGATTTCCTGCCTGTTGTCGTGTAGGCCTTGCGTCTACAAATTTCAGGTTTGTCACTGCATATGTCCCTAGGATATTGAGTCGACGGGGCGTCCGCCACGCAACTCAAGGAACCGTTCCGCGATGACTGATCCCGCGCCGCCGACGTCTGCACACAAGCCCGCGATCGGGGTGCTTCTGATCAACCTCGGCACCCCGGCAGCGCCTACCGCGTCTGCCGTGCGTCGCTACCTTGCCGAGTTCCTGTCCGATCCACGGGTGATCGAAACGCCACGCTGGCTGTGGTGGCCGATCCTGCACGGGGTGATTTTGCGCTTCCGCCCCGCGCGTTCGGCGCGGGCGTACGCGAGCATCTGGACGCCACAGGGTTCACCGTTGCTTGTGCAAAGCGAAGCGCTGACCGCCGCCTTGCAGCGCGATTTACTCGGCGCGGGGCTGCCGGTGAAGACGCTGCTTGCGATGCGCTATGGGGAGCCTGCGATTACTCAAGCCATCGGCAACTTGCATGCCTCCGGCGTCCGCCGGCTGCTGGTGTTGCCGCTGTACCCGCAATACTCTGCTGCCTCGACGGGCTCGGCGTTTGATGCGACGACCAGGGCGCTGGCGCACCTGCGCTGGCCACCGGAACTGCGCTTCGTCAACGACTACCACGACGATACGAACTACATCGACGCGCTCACGCTGAGCGTGCGCGACCACTGGCGCGAGCATGGCCGCGCACAACGTCTGCTGCTGTCGTTTCATGGTCTGCCGCAGCGCTGCGTCGATGCGGGCGATCCGTATTTCGATCACTGCCAGACCACGGCGCGTCTCTTGCGCGAGCGCCTTGGACTCGCCGCGGGTGAGATGGCGGTGAGCTTTCAGTCGCGCGTCGGCCGTGAACCGTGGCTGCAGCCGTACACCGACGAATTGCTCCGCAGTTGGCCGCGAGACGACGTGCGTCGGGTGCAGGTGCTGTGCCCGGGATTTACGGTTGACTGTCTGGAGACACTCGAAGAAATCGCGATACGCAACCGCGACGACTTTATTGCCGCCGGGGGCGAACGGCTCGACTACATTCCCGCGCTGAACGACAGCGCCGCGCATGCGCGCGCGCTTGGTGCGCTGGTTCGCCGGCATGTACTCGGTTGGCCGGAATTCGAAGCGGTGGAAGAGAAATCGCTTGCAGACGCGTGAACTGACCATCGATCTGGCGCATCTGCGTCTGGCCGCGCGCGCCTGGGGCGATCCTGCCCTGCCACGCCTGCTCGCCCTGCACGGCTGGCTCGACAACGCCGCAAGTTTCGATGCACTGGCCCCGCTGCTTTGTCCACATTTCCACATTGTTGCATTGGACCTGCCCGGCCACGGCCGTTCGCAGCATCGTCCGCCGGGAGCGTGGTACCACTTCGTCGACTACCCGGGCGACGTACTCGCCGCTGCCGACGCCCTGCACTGGCCGAACTTCCATCTGCTCGGGCACTCGCTGGGCGCCGGCATCGCCAGCCTGATTGCGGCCGCTTGTCCGCAGCGCGTGCAAAGCCTGGTGCTGATCGAACTGATCGGTCCGAACACGATGGCGAATGAGCAATCGCTGGCGCAGTTGCAGCGCGCACTGCGCCAGCGCAAGGAACTCGAAGACAAACCGCTGCGTGTGTTCGCGCAGCCGCAAGAAGCCATCCTTGCGCGGCAGAAGGCGGGTGGAATTTCCCGTCGGGCCGCGGAAATTCTTGTGACACGCGGATTGAAATCGGTAGCGGGCGGTTGGTCGTGGTCATCCGATCCGCGTTTGATGCCGGCCGTGCCGCAGCGCTATGCCGAAATCCAGCTGGCGCCGATCCTGCGCGGCATCCGCGCGCCAAGCCTGCTGATCCTGGCCGAGCCGATGGCGCTGCCGATTGCCGAGGCGGCGATCCTCGCGCGCGCGAACGAAGTCGCGGATCTGGAACTCGTGCGCCTGCCCGGCAATCACCATCTGCATCTGGAGGATGGTGCACCGGTCGCGCGCGAAATACTCCGTTTCCTGCAGCAGCGGGATCTTGCTGCTGCGCCGTCGCCCGCCAGCAACCGCTAGCCTTGAATCAGGCGTGCAAGCTCGGCCTTGAGCGCGTGTCCGCGCGTTTTGAGCCAGTCGCGCTGGGTTTTCCAGTCGGGGTAAAGCGAGCCGACCAGCGCCCAGAAGCGCGCCGAGTGATCGCGGTAGCGCAGATGGCATAACTCGTGGATCACCACGTATTTCAAGGCTTCCGGCGGCGCCAGCGCGAGCGCAAGATCGAGCGTGACGCAGTCGCGTGTGTCGAGGCTGCCCCAGAGACTTTTCAACGGCTTCACGCGGATGGCGGTCGGCGCATAGCCCAGTTCGGGCACGTAGCGCGCGAGATGGCGCGACACGTCGCGGCGGATTTGCGCCTGCAGATACGAATGCAGCAACGAGCGCGCGGCGGTCAAGGTGCGCTTGTTGTGCGGCTTGGGCAGGGTCAGCAGCAGCTTCTCGCCGGTATAGTCGATGCGCGGAAACGCGCCATCGCGCCAAGCCAGACGCGTGGTTTCGCCACGCAGCGGAATCAGGGTCGGTCGCCCGGGCACCAGCGGCGGCGGCTGGTCCTCGATCTGCAATTCGTCGAGTTTGCGTTCGAGCCAGTTGGCGTGTTTGCGCAGGAACGCGAACACCTGCGCCGGATGCGTGCCCGACGGATACGACACACGCGCGCCGCCCGAGGTGACGGTCAGGCGCAGCCGCCGCGCACGCGGATGCGCGGCACGCAACACCTTGATCGTGTCGCCGGCCGGCGTCGCGAGTTCAAGGTAGTTGTCGTTGTCGGGCAGGTGCATAAGTTTCTCATCGACTGGCCCGACACGAAACTACTTGCGTTCCGTCGGCCTGGGTAATCCGAACCACTCTTCCATTTTTGCGAACAGGCGCTGCAACTCGATGGTCATCAACGCCAGTACGGCATCGAGTTCGGCGACGACACTTTCCTTCGCGCTGTCTCCGAGCTCATCCTGAATCTGATCAAGGAAGCGCAGTTTACGCACCACCATATCTTCGCCGAGCGTAAAGCTCATCCGCTCCTCGAAAACCAGAGCCAGCTGAAACACCTGCTTGCCCGACTTGAGATGCTCCCGCACCTCATCGGTTTCAAGCTCCTGGCGCCGGCAGCGCACCACCGCGCCGGCCTCGACCGGATCGCGCAGTTCGCATTCGTCGCCCAGACTCAATCCGCCCGGCAACTTGCCCGAACTGAGCCAATCCGTCATCAGCACTCGCGGAGCTTCCTCGGCCATGATCGGCGTCGCCGGGAACGACCCAAGCGCTTCGCGTAACTGGCTGACTGCGTCCTCGGCTGCTTTCCGGCTCGCAGTATCGACGACCAGCCAACCGTTTTCCATGTCCAGATAAGCATTTCGCTTTGACAGGCGGATGAAAGCGCGTGGCAAAAGGTCGGTGAGCACCTCTTCTTTCAGGCGCTTGCGTTCGCGCACGCCTATGCGTCTCCCAGATTTTTCGGCGATCTTCCGCAAACGAGTGGCTAATTCCTCGTTTATCACCGAAGATGGCAGCAGTTTATCTTCACTGCCGATGGTCAACAGCGCAAGTTTGCCGACGCGATGCACCAGCGCGTCTTCCGTGCGCCCGTACGGCGAAATGAACCCGCGTGTGGCCAGTTCGACCGGCCCGCAGGGGCGCAAGCGCCTTTCGCCGAGATCGGACTCCAGCGATTTGAGCGATTTGGCGATTGCGGAGGAAAAGCGAAACAAGGTCAGATTGCGGAACCACATTGGGGAGATTTCCAGAAGGGAGGAAAGAAAACACTCGGCACGAGCGGCCGGCGTAAGTGAACCGCGAGAAGCTCAAGCGCGGGTTGGTCTAGCTCGATCCGACCCCATCGCCAAGCAGCCAATCGGTCGCGCTTGGCAGTGTTTGCTGCGAAGTGTCCCGGCCGAGTCCGGCGAAATCGAACAGATCGCGGTCAGCCAGTTGCGAAGGTGCGACCGAGGTCAGCGCACGGAACACGTTTTCCGTACGCCCCGGCATCTTGCGCTCCCACTCATGCAGCATCTGCTTGATTGCCTTGCGCTGCAGAGTTTCCTGCGAGCCGCACAGATTGCACGGCATGATCGGAAATGCCTTGCGCTGCGGCGTATTCGGCGATGTCGCTCTCCTTGCAATAGGCCAGCGGCCGGATCACCACATGCTTGCCGTCGTCGGACCGCAGCTTCGGCGGCATCGCCTTGAGCGTGGACTGATAGAACATGTTGAGGAACAGTGTCTCGACGATGTCGTCGCGATGATGGCCGAGCGCGATCTTGCTGAAGCCGTCGTGCTCGGCATGCGCGTACAACGCGCCGCGGCGCAGGCGCGAGCACAGGCTGCACATGGTCTTGCCTTCGCGGAATCACGCGCTTGCACGACGCTGTAGGTGTCCTGCTCGAGTGATCTGGAACGGCATGCCGATCGAGCGCAGGTACTCGGGCAATACGTGCGCATCGTAGCCCGGCTGCTTCTGGTCCAGATGCACGGCGACCAGTTCGAAGCGCACCGGCGCCTTGGCCTGCAGCTGACGCAGCATATCGAGCAGGGTGTAGGAATCCTTGCCACCCGACAGGCACACCATGACGCGGTCGCCGTCCTCGATCATGTTGTAGTCGGCGATCGCCTGGCCGATCTGGCGGCGCAGCCGCTTGGCCAGCTTGTTGGCGTCGATACGTTGGGCGGCAAGCACATTCATGAGGCGAATCGAAAAGTCAGGGAAGCGGTCGATATTGTAAGGGCCAATGACCGCGGCGGCGCGCAGGCGTTACACTTGAAGCCATCCCAAGCGAAACGGATAGCGCCGCGTGCCGCTGGACCCCTCCGACATCACCCGTCAACTGGTCGAACTGCGCATCGAACATCGCGATCTCGACAGCGCCATCGCACAGCTGGCCGACGATGCGCATTGCGACGAAGTGCAGTTGAAGCGCATGAAAAAACGCAAGCTGCGGCTCAAGGACATGATTGCGTATCTCGAGAGCAAGCTGATTCCCGATCTCGACGCATAGATCGGCTCGTCGCTTACGGTCTACGCCGATGGCCTGGCTTCGCTGTCCGCCGCCAGCGCTTCGCGCCGTTCCGGCGTCAGCTTGAGAATGCCGTGGCGGATCTCGCGGCTCAGAATCAACCTGGCGTCGCGCACGACGTTTTCGAGCTCCGCATCGAATTCGAGTTTGCCGTTCGCGTCCGGCCAGATCACACGGCGTTCGCGCAGCTTCTGGATGAATCCACGAAACAGGGATTTATCGAAGAACTCCGGCGCATTCAGTTCATGCAGCAGCGATAGTCGCTGCGCGGTCAGCGTGCACAGGTTTTCCAGTTCCAGGCCCGCGAGCGAGTTCGGTCCGTTGCGCACGAGCGCGGCGATCGCCGATGTAATAACGCTCGATCGCCTGCAACAGGGTCTGCGCGATGACGCGCAACTGGAACGCGCCATCGCTTTGTCCCGCGCCACGCGTCAGCGTGCTGTTTTCCGCGTCCGCTTCGAGCAGGCCGCGCGCGACAAAAAAATCGATCGTGGCGTTGAGATGCGCGGCGAATTCGTCCATGCTCCACGGCAGAAACAACTCGGCCTGAATATAGGGATAGATCAGGCGTCCAAGGCGCACGATCGAGGCGCGTGCCATGCGCCGGTTGTTGAGAAAGCAGCAGGCAACCCAGGCCGCCGTCGCCGTGAGGTGCAGCACGTTGTTACGGAAATAACGAGAGCAGCACTGCATTCTTGCCTTCGCAAGTCAGCACGTCGCCCAGCGGATGCGACGACACGCGCAATCGCGCGCATGTTTTCGCCGTAGGCGATGATTTCCGAAGCGCTCAGTTCGGTGATCGTCACGACGATCCGAGTAGGGCAGGGCGGTCAGCAGCGCGCGGCTCAAGTCGATCTGCGCGATGAGATCGGTCTCGGCCATCGCGTGCTTCGGCGTGGACAACAGAGCCAGCGCAAGCAGATTGATCGGATTGACGTCGGCGGCGCGGTTGATGTTGATCTGGATGCGTTCGGCCAGTACGTCCACGGCGCGATTGAGCCAGGCCGGCTTGCCTTCCGGATCCGCGGTTGCTGCGCGCCAATCGGCGTCGACGCCATCGAGCAGCGGCGCCAGAAACACCGGTTCGCCGAAGTTCACCGCGACCTTGCCGTAATTCTCACGCAGTTTGCCGAAGGCGCGAAACAGCCCGAGCAGCGATTCCTTCTCCTTGGGCTTGCCGGAAAGCTCGCCGATATAGGAATCTCCTTCCATGATTTTTTCGTAGCCGATATACACCGGCTGGAACACCACCGGCCGGTGCGACTCGCGCAGAAAGCTGCGCAAGGTCATCGACAGCACGCCGCCACGCGGGGCCAGCAGACGCCCGCTGCGCGAACGCCCGCCTTCGATGAAATATTCGAGCGACACGCCACGCGCGAACAACTGGCTCATGTATTCGCGGAACACGGTCGAATACAACGGGTCGCCCTTGAAGCTGCGGCGCATGAAGAACGCGCCGCCACGGCGCAGGATCGCGCCGAGCACCGGCAGGTTGAGATTCGATGCCCGCGGCGATATGCGGCACCACCATGCCGTTGCGATACAGCAGATACGACATCAGCAGATAGTCGATATGGCTGCGATGACAGGGCACGTAGATGATTTCGTGGCCGGGCGCGATCGCGCGCAGCTTGTCGAAATGATGCATCTGCACGCCGTCGTAGATCTTGTCCCACAGACCGGTGAGCAGAAACGACACCGAGCGCACGAACGGGTGCGACAGGTCGGCGGCGATTTCCCAGGCGAAATCGCGCGCCTTGTCCGTCGCCTGATCCTTGCTCAGGTTCTCCTTGCTCGCGCTCGCGTCGATCGCGCTCTGCACCGGCGCGGCATTGAGGACGCCGCCGATCAGCGTGCGCCGATGCGAAAGATCGGGACCGATGACCATCGCGCGCTGGCGGCGGAAATGCGCGCGCAGCACGCGCGAGACCTTGCGCAGCGTGTTCGGCGCATCGCGTTCGCTCGCCAGCACGCTGCGCAGCGAGATCGGCGCCGCGAATTGCACGATCGTGCCGCGCCCGTTGAGCAGAATCGCGAGCAGGCGCCGGAAGCGACCGACCACGACCCCAGTTTTCCGCGAACAGCACGCGGAACCAGCCTGATTCTCGATCCGGCGCGCGGCCGACGAAAATCGACACCGGCACCAGTTGCACATCCAGATCCGCATGTGCGCGCGACGCGTCGAGCAACTGCGCCAGCGTTTCCGAATGCGTGCGCGAGCGCGGGCGCTGGAACCACCAGCCGTCGCGCCGCGACAACGCGAACACCGCGCGGCGCTTGGCGACTCCGGCAATATCGAACGGCCGCAACGGTTCGGGCAGGCCCGCCTCGCGGCAGGCCTGTTCGAGGATCAGCGTATCGGACAAGCCATAGCGTTCGATCACGTAACACACCGGCACGGCCGGATTGCAAGTCGCGCGTGGGTCGGCCGGCTCGCGCTTGATGCGCAGCCAAGGCTCGGCGAGCGCGCCGAGTACGCGCAACCACCACGGCGCCAGCGGCGTGTTCTGTGCGGCCGGAGCCAGTGCGGATTGATCGTCCATCGTCTGGATTGTACGCAACGCGGCGTAAAGGCACTGCAAGTTTGCGCGCCGCAGACAGCGACGGCGCCGACCGGCGCCGTCGCAAGCCCGTCAATGACCTGAATTACTTGGCCGTCGGTGCCGGTATCGGCGTGGTTGGATTGGCGGCTGTGGCTTCGGCCTTTTCCTTGGTCTGCTCCTCCTGCCATTTTTCGATGGCTTGTTTGCCGTACCACTTGCCGTCGACCCTGACCAGGTCGCTCTCGGCCGTGAACGGCTGGTCGAAGGCGGTGTAAGTCACCTTGACCTTGGCGGTGTCGCCGCTTGAACTGACCGGTTCGACCTTGATCGAATCGAGCGCCTTGTCCACATTGAGGCCGTAAACCGCAAGCACCTGTTTCAACCCGCCCAGACCGATACCTGCCTTGAGCATGCCCTGGTCGTACGACAGCGCGCGAACGTCATCGAGGGATTTGAGATTCAGATCGCGTGCGGTCTTGCAGATCGCCGCGATCGCGCCCTTGACCAGGGCCGGGTCGGTGAACTTCACGCTCTGCGCCCATTTCGCAGCCGCGTCGATCAAGGCGGCGGCCTGTTTCTTCTGCTCGTCGCTGAGATCCTTGTTCTGCTGAATCGAGCTCTGCACGAAACCCTGGCCCATCGCGATCATCATCGGCATCCGCGCCGCGCCATCCTGATCGAACTTCTTCAATTGCGGCTCAATCGCGGCGTAGAGCTTGTCTTCGGCGCCCGGCGCGGTGAGCCGGGTCATCTGCTCGGCGAACTTCTTGCGGTCCTCGTCGGTGATCGGATCCTTGGTCAGGTGCTTGGTCCAATCCGTCTTGATCTTCGCCACCTCAGCCACAGGCAGCGCTGCGCTGAGAAAACCATTGATGTCGTTTGCGCGCAGCGCGTGCACGGAAACGAGGACAGCGGCGTCGGGCGTGGCTGCAAACGCCGCGACCGGCGCCGCCGGGGCCACGGCTTTGCCTGCGGGTGGTTGTTCGTTCTTGCCGCACGCGGCAGCAAGGGCGGCAAGCGCCAACAGAAAGGCGAGACGCGTTGACTTGATGGACATGATCTTCCCCGATGGAATAGTGCAAAGATCGGGAACTCTAGTGAGGCCCCGCGGACTTGGCAAGCGGCCGCTGCGTTCAAGAACCGGCCGCAACGCGCGCCTGGCTAGAGCCGGGCGTCGCGTTCGAGCAGCCAGAGCTTGATGAATTTCTGGCGCACGTAATTCGCCTCGACATAGGCGTAGACGAGGCCGCGCCAACCGTCGAGAAAGCCGGCGCGCAATATGTAACCACGCAAAAAACGCCAGAGCGGATTGAGCACGATGTTGAATAAATGAGCGCGTTTCCCCTGCGCATGCAGATGCTCGGCCATGAGCCGTGCGTAGCGTTCGAGGCGCGCAAGCTGATCGCTGAGCGAACGATAGGCGTGATGTTCGAGATCGCCGGCGAGCGTGGCGACCGCGCCATCGACGCTCGCATGCTCATGAATTTCGCGATCTCCGCGAAAGCCGCCGCGCCGGCGATCGAAGAGCCGCATTACGCGATCCGGATACGCATTGCCGTGACGCAGAAACGCGCCGAAGTATTCGGTCGCGCGCGCGAAGCGATAGCCACCGGCGCCGGCGAATGCCCGTGCCTGGCGCTCCTGGATCGAGGCACGCAACACCGGCGTCACGCGTTCGTCGGCATCGAGGCATAAAACCCAGTCGTGATGCGCCGCGCGCACCGCGAAATCCTTCTGCGCGCGATAACCGGCGAACGCGTGTTCGAGCACGCGCGCGCCCTTTGCCGCCGCGCGCTCGCGCGTGCCGTCGGTGGATCCGCAATCGACCACCAGAATCTCGTCGCAAAACGCGAGCGAATCCAGGCACGCGTCGATGCGGTCGGCTTCGTCAAGGGTGATGATGCAGGCGGAAATCGGCGTGCGCGACACATTCATGGACCGTAGACTAACCGAGCACCGCGTCGAACGCTGCGCGGTTAGGCGAATCGGTCGCTGACGTTGCGTACAGCATAGTTGCGCTATGCTAGGCCGTCGTTTTTTTGCAACAGGCTTCATGCATGGCCTCCGGACGTGTGTTAGTCGTCGACGATGAGCCGGATATCCGCTCGACGGTAAAGGAAATTCTCGAAGACGAGGGCTATCAGGTCAGCCTCGCCGCCAGCGCCGCCGCGGCGCGCGACGTGCGTACGCAGATCCGCCCGGATGTGATCCTGCTCGATATCTGGATGCCCGAACTCGATGGCATCAGCCTGCTGCGCGAATGGGCCGGCGCGGGCGCGCTAACCTGCCCGGTGATCATGATGTCCGGCCACGGCACGGTCGAAACCGCGGTCGAAGCGACGCGGCTGGGCGCTTACGATTTCGTCGAAAAACCCATTTCGCTGGCCAAGCTGCTGCTGACGATCGAACGCGCGCGCGAGGCGAGCCGGCTCAAACGCGAGAACGAAGGCTTGCGCGCCCAGCTGGCGCTGCCACTGGAACCGGTCGGTTCGAGCAAGTCGATGGCCGCGTTGCGCGCGCAGCTCGACAAGCTCGCGCAACACGAAACCTCGATCCTGATCCAGGGCGAGGCCGGTACCGGCAAGGAAACGCTTGCGCGCTGGCTGCATGCGCGGTCGTCGCGGCGCAGTGGCGCGTTCGTCGCCGTGGCGCCGGGCAGTATTCCGCGCGAGCATCTGGTCGTTGCATTGTTCGGTGCGGAAGACTCGAGCGGCGTGCAGCCCGGCCTGCTCGAGCAGGCCAACGGTGGCACGCTGTTCCTCGACGAGGTCGCTGAACTCGATCCGGAATTGCAGCAGCGTCTGTCCAGCGTGCTCGAACGCCGTGCGCTGGTGCGCAGCGGCGGCGCGGGTAACGTGGCGCTCGATCTGCGCGTGATCGCGGCGACCGCACAGAATCTCGAAGCGCAGGTAAAAGCCGGGTTGTTCCGCGAGGAGCTTTACTACCTGCTCAATGTCGTTCCGCTGGCGGTGCCGCCGCTGCGCAAACGCAGCGAGGACGTGCCCGAGCTGCTGCGCCTGTACGCGGATTTTTTTGCCAGCCGCGACAAGCTGCCGTACCGCCAATTCCCGGTCGCCGTGCAGAATCGTCTGCGCAATCTACGACTGGCCGGGCAATGTGCGCGAGCTGCGCAACCTCGTGCAGCGGCTGCTGGTCATGGGCAATGGCGATCAGGTCGAACTCGACGAGGTCGAAGCCGCGCTCGGCAGTGCGGCGCAACGCGCGCCGAGCCGCGACACCATGGCGCCCGCTGCGGTGTCGAGCATCGATTTCAGTCTGCCGCTGCGCGAAGCGCGCGAGCAGTTCGAGCGCACGTATCTGTTGCGTCAGTTGCAGGACGCTGGCGGCAGTGTCGGCAAGCTTGGCCAAGATCGTCGGCATGGAACGCACGCACCTGTATCGCAAACTGCGCGATCTTGGCGTGGATGTGCGCAATGTGGCGCGCGAAGAGTAGGTCGGCTCGAGGACGCAAACGAAGTTCGGCCGAACTTTGGATTTCCTTTGCGGGTCTTGGGTACTTTGAGCCGAACAGGCCACTTAAGGAGGATGAACTGATGAGCGTGAAAGGCAAAGTCGCCCTGGTCACCGGCGCCGCAAGCGGCATCGGCAAGCGCATCGCCGAGGTACTATGCGGACAACGGCGCGCATATCGCCATCGCCGACATCAATCAGGCGGCGGCCGAAGCCGCCGCAGACCGAGATCCGGGCGCGCGGCGTCAAGGCGACCGCGGTCGTGATGGACGTGACCGACGAAGCGGCAGTCGACAGCGGGCGTGGATAAGATGCGTCAAGGATCTCGGCAGCATCGACATCCTGGTTTCGAATGCCGGCATCCAGATCGTCAATCCGATCGAGATCTTCAGTTACGCCGACTGGAAGAAGCTTTTGGCGATCCATGTCGACGGCGCGTTTCTGACCACGCGCGCGGCCTCAAGCACATGTACGCGGCGGGCAAGGGCGGCTCGATCATCTACATGGGCTCGGTGCATTCGAAGGAAGCGTCGAAGCTCAAGGCGCCGTACGTCGACCGCCAAGCACGGGCTGATCGGTCTGGCCAAGGTGGTGGCGAAGGAAGGCGCCGCCAAGGGCGTGCGCGCCAATGTCATCTGCCCAGGCTTCGTGCGCACGCCGCTGGTCGAGAAACAGATTCCCGAGCAGGCGAAGGAACTGGGCATTTCCGAAGCCGATGTCGTCAAGAACGTGATGCTCAAGGACACGGTCGACGGCGAATTCACCACGGTCGACGACGTGGCCAACTGCGCATTGTTCCTCGCCGGGTTCGAGACGAATGCGCTGACCGGGCAGTCGCTCGTCGTCAGCCATGGCTGGTTCATGCAATGAGCAAGCTGCGCAGCAAGGCGGCACGGCCGGCGCGCAAACGCAACGCCGGCAATGACACCGCGCGCGCGCGCGCCGGCACGGCAATCGTGGCGGCGAAGCCAGCAACGACGGCGCGTGCCGCCAAACCAGCCGCAACGCCCGGAAACGATTCTGTTGCCACGCCGGCCGAATCGGCACGGCGTTACGAGACGATCGCGCTGGTTTTGCAGGGCGGCGGCGCGCTCGGGCTCGTACCAATGCGGCGTCTACGAGGGTCTGCACGCGGCCGGCATTCGGCCGAACTGGTTCGCCGGCATTTCGATCGGCGCGATCAATGCGGCGCTGCTCGCCGGCAACGCGCCCGAGCAACGCGTCGAACGCCTGCGCGAATTCTGGAGTCGCATCTCGATTCCGGCACTGCCGCTGCGCAAAGGAGGCGCTCGACTGGCAGCAGCAATGGCTCGATGCGCTGCCGCTGTCAAAGTCGACCATGGCCTTCGCCAATTCGCAAGGCGCGCTGGCCGCGCTGCTTTTCGGGCAGAGCGGTTTCTTCGTGCCGCGTCTGCCGCCGCCGTACTCGCGGCATCGACCGCGGCCCGGCGGCAGCGAGTTTCTACAGCACCGCACCGCTGAAGCAGACGCTCGAGGAATTCGTCGATTTCGACCGCATCAACCGCTCCGATGTCCGCTTCTCGGTCGGCGCGGTCAATGTGCGCACCGGCAATTTCGTAAACTTCGACAACTACGGCGAGCACAAGCGGAAGATCCGCGTCGAGCACGTCATGGCCTCCGGCGCGCTGCCGCCGGCGTTCGCCGCAGTCGAAATCGACGGCGAATATTACTGGGACGGCGGATTGGTTTCGAACACGCCGCTCGACCATGTGCTCGGCAGCGAACCGCGCTGCGACATGTCTCGTGTTCCAGGTCGACCTGTGGCGCGCGCAAGGCATCCTGCCGCGCAATCTCACCGACGTGCTCGAACGGCAGAAAGACATCCAGTATTCCAGCCGCACGCGTTTCAACACCAGCATCGTGCAGCAACTGCACGATCTGCGCACGACGTTGAACGCGCTGCTCGCGGAAATTCCCACCAGGCACCTGTCGAACTCGGTGCGCACGCGAACTCGAACCGTGGTTGTCGGACCGCGTGTACAACATCATCCACCTGATCTACAAGACCAAACCGTACGAGGAGCAATACAAGGACTACGCGTTCGCGCCCGGCACCATGCGCGAACACTGGCGCGCGGGCCTCGACCGACATGCGGCGCACGCTCGCGCATCCAGATTTCTTCCTGCCGCCGTCGCGCCGCCAGTCGGCGTGGTCACGCACGACGTGCATCGCTGAATGGCGCATAGGGCATGACCGGCGACGATGCACTCATGCAGCCTGCGCCGCCTCGTGCGGCGGCCCGCGCGACGGCGCGCTGTTGCGCGTGTCGATCGCCAATGCGCTGATGGCGCGCGGCGAGCGCGCGGCGGCGATCGCTGAGTTGCGCCGGGCGGTGGAATTCGATCCCGACTATTCGGCGGCATGGAAACTGCTCGGCAAGGCGCTGGTCGAGGCCGGCGACACGACACGGCGATCGACGCTTACCGCGCCGGTATCGCCGCCGCGCACAGGCACGGCGACAAGCAGGCGGAAAAGGAAATGAGCGTTTTTTTGCGGCGGCTGGAAAGAGCCGGATAAGGCTGGCGATGAAAATCTGCCGGCGCCGCGTCTAGCTTCCTGTGCCTTGTGTCGCCTCGGTCCGACGCAGCGTGCCCGGCCGGATCGAGTAGCGCTTGTAATGCCACTGATATTGCGCCGGCGCGAGCCGCACGCAGTCTTCGACACCGCGATTGAGCGCGGCGACCGCGGCTGCCGCATCCGTATCAGCGATCTGCGTGGGTGCCGGCAGGAAATGCAGCGCATATCCGGCGCCGCGCGGCAGGCGTTCGGCAAACGCGAACAGCACGGTCGCGCCGGTGCGCTGCGGCGAGGCGCGACAACAACACCATGGTCAGCGCAGGCGTGCCGAAGAACGGCGCGAACTCGCCTTCGCCCTGCTTGGGCTGCTGGTCGGGCAGGATGCCGACCACGCCGCCACTCGAAAGCCGCTTGAACAGCGCCGCACGCCGGCGCGTGCCTTCGGCGCGCACCTGTTCGGCGGCAAGACCACCGCGCGCGCGGAGCAGCAGCGGTTCGAGTTCGGCGCTGGCGCGGCGGCCGGTAGGCGATCGCGATCGGCGTGCGGCTGCACAGCCAGTAATTCAGCAGTTCCCAGCAGCCCAGATGCGGCGCGGCGATGATCAGGCCGCGTCCCGCCGCGAGCGCGGCATCGAACAACTCGCCGCCGTGTATTTCGCGCATCGAGCGCGAGCGCTGCGCTGCGGATCGCCGGTCCAGATCTTGGCGATCTCGACAAACGATTTGCCGGCCTCGATCAGCGCTGCGCGGAGAAAATCTGACGGCTTTTCGTCGCCGAATTGCGTATTGACCAGGGACAGGGTCTGCGCGGCCTTGCGCCGCAGCGGATTGTCGACGCGCCCGAGCAGCCAGCCGATAGCCGCACCGACGGCGTGCAGCGCAGCGCAGCGGCAACAGCCCGGCCATGCGCAGCAAGCCGTACAGGATCGCGATATACCAGCGCAAGGGGAGGCTCAGGCCGTGAGAACGCGAGATTGTAGCCCGACCGCGCTTGACCGGCAAGGGTCGGCGCCGACGAGTATCGCGCGCCGATTCGTGACCGTTGCGAGGCCTTCGATGATCGCCCTGATCCAGCGCGTCAGCGCGGCGCACGTCGACGTCGGCGGCGAAACCGTCGGCCGCATCGGTGCGGGCCTGCTGGCCCTCGTCGCGGTGCAGCCGGGCGATGGCGAGACGCAGGCGCAGCGCCTGCTCGAACGCCTGCTCGGCTATCGCGTTTTCGCCGATGCCGACGGCAGGATGAACCGCTCGCTGGCGCGAGACCGGCGGCGGCCTGCTGCTGGTGTCGCAGTTCACGCTGGCCGCGGATACGGGCCAGGGCATGCGACCCGGGTTCAGCACCGCGGCGACGCCGGACGAGGGCGAGCGCTGGTTCAAGCGCCTGGTCGAACTGGCGAAAAAGTCGCCATGCGCCGGTGGAAATCGGGCCGTTTCGGCGCCCATATGAGGGTCAGTCTGATCAACGACGGACCGGTGACGTTCTGGCTGGAAGCGCGGTAGGTCGGCCTTGACCGCCAGCTGCTGGCGGTGTCGCTAGGCTCGCGCGTCCAGCGCTCGCCAAGTGACATGCCGCGGGTCCAACGGCGGCTCAGGCGTCGTGCCGGCTGCGCTTCAACGCACCGGACGCTCCGCTTCGCCTTGACACGCCGCCTATACTTCTCAGTCTTTGCTCGCAGTACCCGATTCCATGAACGCAGAAACCCAAAGCCAGCAACAATCCGAAATCAAGACCCTGATCATCAAGGGCAAGGAACAGGGCTACCTGACCTACGCCGAAGTCAACGATCACCTGCCCGACGACATCGTCGATCCGGAGCAGATCGAAGACATCATCGGCATGATCAACGACATGGGCATCGAGGTGCACGAAGTCGCGCCCGATGGCGAAACGATCCTGCCGGAAACCCCGGTCGCCACCGACGACGAGACCGCGACCGAGGAAGCCGTGGCCGTGCTCTCGGCGGTCGACGCCGAAGTCGGCCGCACCACCGATCCCGTGCGCATGTACATGCGCGAGATGGGCACGGTCGAGCTGCTCACGCGCGAAGGCGAAATCGCGATCGCCAAGCGCATCGAGGAAGGCCTCAACCAGGTTCAGACTTCGCTGGCCAGTTTCCCGTGGTCGATCCAGCTGCTGGTCGAGGAATACGACCAGCATACGGAAGGCACGAAGCGCCTGTCCGAAGTGCTGACCGGTTTCGTCGACATCGAAGTGCCGGGCCTGGAAGTCAACGAGCACTGCTCGAAGCCGAAGTCGGCGCCGGCCGTCGCCGACAAAGGACGAGGAGGAAGAAGCGGCGGACGGCGAGGAAGCCGGCCCGGCGAAACCGGACCCGATCCGCTCGAAGTGACGCGCCGCATGGAAGAGCTGCGCACGCTGTACGCGAAGTTCCAGAAGGCGGCCGACAAGGTACGGCACCGAGCGACAAGAAGACGCAGAAGCTGCGCAAGCAGATGGCCGAGGCGTTCCTCAAGCTCAAGCTGCCGTCGATCATGATCGATGCCTTCGTGCGCAAGCTGCGCGAGGTCGTCGCCAACATCCGCGCGCACGAGCGCGTGATCATGGACATCTGCATCAAGCAGGCGCACATGCCGCGCAAGGATTTCATCAAGGCGTTCCCGTCGAACGAGACGAACTTCAAGTTCGCCGACGAGGTGATCCGCAAGAAGCAGAAGTGGTCGTCGGCGATCAAGCGCGCACAAGCGACGAAATCCTCGCCGAGCAGGAAAAGCTCATCGCGCTGGAGAAGGCGCTGTTTCTGTCGCTGGCCGACATCAAGGAAATCAACCGCGCGATGTCGATCGGCGAGGCCAAGGCGCGCCGCGCGAAGAAGGAAATGGTCGAGGCCAACCTGCGTCTGGTCATCTCGATTGCGAAAAAGTATACCAACCGCGGCCTGCAGTTCCTCGATCTGATCCAGGAAGGCAACATCGGCCTGATGAAGGCGGTCGACAAGTTCGAATACCGCCGCGGCTACAAGTTCTCGACCTATGCGACGTGGTGGATCCGCCAGGCGATCACGCGTTCGATCGCCGATCAGGCGCGCACGATCCGCATTCCGGTGCACATGATCGAGACGATCAACAAGCTCAACCGCATCAGCCGCCAGATGCTGCAGGAAATGGGCCGCGAGCCGACGCCGGAAGAACTCGCCGATCAAGATGGAGATGCCCGAGGACAAGATCCGCAAGGTGCTCAAGATCGCCAAGGAACCGATCTCGATGGAGACGCCGATCGGCGACGACGAGGATTCGCATCTGGGCGATTTCATCGAAGACACCGAACATCGAATCGCCGGTCGAAGCGGCGACCGGCACGGGTCTGCACGAAACCGTGCGCGACGTGCTCGGCGGCCTGACGCCGCGCGAAGCCAAAGTGCTGCGCATGCGCTTCGGCATCGACATGAACACCGACCACACGCTGGAAGAAGTCGGCAAGCAGTTCGACGTTACGCGCGAGCGCATCCGCCAGATCGAGGCCAAGGCGCTGCGCAAGCTGCGTCATCCGAGTCGTTCGGAGCAACTGCGCTCGTTCCTCGATCTGGAATAGCTCGCCGCGTCACGCTGAGACATTGCAAGGAAAGGGCCGGAATTCCGGCCCTTTCTTTTGCTCGTCATTCCGGCGAATCTCTTGCTCGTCATTCCGGCGAAGGCCGGGTTTTCAACAGCGAAGCTGGTCATCCAGCGACTTTGCTTTCGCTTCGACGCACAGGGTCATCAAATGATCGCCTTCGTTGTTGAGACACAGCTTTCGCTGGAATGACGGCAAAACTGCGACGCTATTAATCCGGCCCATAAATACGTTCGTCCTGAGTTTGTCGAAGGACGCCGCTATGCGGGTTTCGACAAGCTCAACTCGAACGGGTTCTTACTCTATTCGGGCCGGACGCTCGCTGGTGAAACTTCGTTCACTTCCCGGCAACGCGATTGTGGCTACCATTGCGGCAAGTCGCATCGCAGGAGAAGGCGCATGTTTCGCGGAATTTTCACGTCCTTGTGCCTGGTCGCGCTGACAGCCGGCTGCGGAATGTCACCGCTGGGCGCACCGGAAAAGACCGCGCCGCTGCAGAGGAGTGCGTCGAAAAATCCAGCTGCCGCTGCGGTGTCCGGAACCATCAGCGCACCGCCGCCGACCGCGCCGTTCACCGATTTCCGTTACGAGTCTCCCGGCACGCTGCGCAAGATCACGGTCGCCGATCTGCCTGCGCCGTATGCCACGCCTTCGGCCGGCAACGGGGCGCGCATCGTGCCACGACCGGTGAACGCATGGCCGAAGACGCTGCCCGGATTCAAGGTCGAACAGTTCGCCAGCGGCCTCAATAACCCACGCTTGATCCGCACCGCGCCGAACGGCGATGTTTTCGTCGCCGAAACGCGCGGCGGACAAATCCGTGTGTTCCGCGGCCTGAGCGCGGACGGCAAACCCGAACAAACCGCAGTGTTTGCCAGTGGCCTGCGCGAGCCGTTCGGCATCGCCTTTTACCCGCCTGGTGCCGATCCGCAGTGGCTGTACATCGGCGACACCGATGCCGTCGTGCGCTTCGCCTATCGCAACGGCGATCTGCAAGCACGCGCGCAGCCGGAGCCAATCGCCGCGCTGCCGGCCGGCGGCCATTCGACGCGCGACATCCGCTTCTCGCTCGACGGCAAGCGCATGTTCGTGGCGGTCGGCTCGGCCTCGAATGTCGACGATCCGGATACGACGCCGCGCGAGAAAAATCGCGCGAATATACTCGTATACAATCCCGCCGGCAGCGACATGCGCGTGTTTGCGTCCGGCATCCGCAACCCGGTCGGTCTGGCCGTCGATCCGAAAACCGGCGAACTATGGTGCTCGGTCAACGAACGCGACGACCTCGGCGACAACCTCGTGCCCGACTACATCACCCACGTCCAGGAAGGCGGCTTCTACGGCTGGCCGTGGTGGTATATGGGTCGGCACCAGGATCCGCGCCATGCCGGCAAGCATCCCGAGCTCAAGGACAAGGTCATCGTACCCGACGTGCTGCTGCAGCCGCACAACGCGTCGCTGCAGCTGACGTTCTACGACGGCGCGCAATTTCCGGCCGAGTATCGCGGCGATATCTTTGCCGCCGAACACGGCTCGTGGAACAAGGCAACGCGCGCCGGCTACGAAGTCATCCGCGTGCCGCTGCACGGGACCGGTCGCGCCAGCGGCGAATACGAGGATTTCCTCACCGGCTTCGTGCTCGACCATGGCAACGTCTGGGGCCGCCCGGTCGGCGTTGCGGTTGCTCGCGACGGTTCGTTGCTGGTCACCGACGACGGTTCCAATTCGATCTGGCGGGTGAGTTACGCCAAACCTGAAAAATGATTTGATTCAGAGTTGCGCAGACTTTCGCACGAGCCGAACTTTCGGCGCTTTGCGGTTTTGTCGCGGCGCTATTCCGGCCTTCATGAAGTGGGGGAAGTGTTCCTCGGCATGACAGTTGGCGCAAAGAAGCAGGCACTTGCTGACTTCGCTGCGAATTTCAGTTTCGCTGCGGTTGGACAACGTGCGCATATCCAACTCGAATCGCTTGGCTTCACGATGAATGTGGTGCCAGGCTAGTGCAGCCTGATTTCGATCGTAACCGCAGCGCATGCAACAACCACCAAATTCTTCGATAAGCGCCAGCTTTCGCTGCATGCCTCGTGCTTGCTGAGCCAGATAGCTTTGATGATGGTGATTGGTATCTTTGTTCTTGCATTTGCGCGAACAGTATTTGCGCTGCCGGCCGATCAACAGTTTGCGACAAATAAAACAAGCGCGCTGGATAGCCATATGATTTAAATCATAAGCCGTTAAAGGCTAGGCAGCAATGGCGAGTTCCCCTACCATGCCCCTCGTCCGGGCCTATAGCTCAATGGTTAGAGCAGAGGACTCATCGAAAGGTGCCGCCGCGCCGGAAACGCACGGATGGGAACGGGATGAATTCAGGGAACCCTTCATCGGCCTAAAGACCGATGGCAACCCTGAGCCAAGCCGGCGGTGCACCGCCGGAAGGTGCAGAGACTACCTGAGGGCTATAAGCGCCCTTGATGACAGGCTAGAGCGTCCCGCACCCCACCAGCGCAAGCTGCGGGTGAAGAGATAGTCCACGCCGGTCGGAAACAACCGGAACACGTGAATCCCTTGGTTCCAGGTTCGAGTCCTGGTGGGCCCACCAATTTATTCATCCGACATTGTCCTCTGGCGGCAGTCCAAGAACTCTTGAGAGACCAGCTAATTTGGCGGGCCTCAGGCGAGTTTCCAGTCCGATGCCGTCACACTCCTCTGTGACGTCCGTTTTCATTCGACCAACCTTCGATCGGCCAGATTCGGAACGTTCCCATTTCGCGGTAAAATTCGAGTCCTCTCAAGGCAGGATGGAACATGGATCGCGGACATCCCACTACTGTCGACTCTGATATCGCGCCTAGCGATCCTGGCACGCTGAGGGAATCAGCGACCTGTCACTTCAACAGTCCGCATGAAGACCGGCCTTTGCGGTTCATTGACCTTTTTTGCGGATGCGGCGGGTTTACGCTGGGAATGGTCCGCGCCGGATTTGAATGTTTGGCCGCGATCGACTTCGACGAGCCGGCTCTCGCCACGCTTCGAACTAACCTTCCTGTGGTCCAGCATGTCCTTCAACGCGATCTAACAAGATTCCAGCCTAAAGACCTTGCCGCCGTGATCGGCACGCAACAATTGGATGTCGTCGTCGGTGGTCCGCCATGCCAAGGCTTCAGTACAGCAAGACAAGTGGACGGTACGAACCACGGCAAGAAGCTGATCGAAGACCCGCGCCGAAACCTTTACCGTGAATTTCTGCGCTATGTGGACTTCTTCCAGCCCCGCATATTCATCATGGAGAACGTATTAGGACTCCGCAGCGCGGCAGGAGGTGAATATTTCACCCGCGTGCAGAAGGAAGCAAGAAACCTAGGGAACTCGGTCGGCAGACCGGGCTACCGTGTCCACGCGCAAATTGAAGACGCATGGGAACTCGGTGTCCCACAGAAGCGCCGCCGCCAGCTCATCATCGGCGTGCGCAACGATCTACCCGGCTACTTCCTTCCCGATCTAAAGCCTGCCCCGAGGGCCAGACCTCATACTTCGTTGGGAGATGCCATTGGCGATCTACCCATAGTTCGGGCCGGCGGCGGCGAAGACGAGCGCGACTACGACCTATTGCGTCGCGAGAAGAGCCTTCTGAGGGGAGGAAAAACGGCGGAAAATTATCTCCAAAATGTTCTGGAAGTGGAACGCGCTGAAAAGCTGACTAACCACGTCGCAAGACCACATAACGAGCGGGATTTACGGGACTTTGGCCTTCTTCGTGAAGGAGAGAACTCTGCTACCGCGATGCGTGATCGTGGCGTCGTTTTTGAATTCCCCTACGACAAGTCAAGCTTCAAAGACCGTTATACTCGTCAAAGCCGCTCTCACCCCTGCAGCACGATTGTTGCGCACTTAAGCAAAGACGGCTTGATGTTTGTTCATCCAACGCAAGCTAGATCGTTGACTCCACGCGAAGCAGCGCGCGTACAAAGTTTCCCGGATTGGTTCCGCTTTCCCAAGGCTCGAACTCATTCTTTCCGCCAGATTGGTAATGCCGTACCACCTCTGATCGCTGAAGCTATCGGACTTGCGGTGCAAGAAATTCTTGGGCCTCGGTCTTCTGTTCCTGAGGGAACACATCATCAAATTCCAACAACACTTGCTGCTGCTGCATGCGAGATTGAAAACCTCGTGTGTCTCAACCGGCAACTGCTACGAAGAATTCCGACGGAGACTTTCCTTCGTGGGTGGCATGCGCTCTTGTTTATGTTCCCAGGCCTGCACCCCGATAATGCCATCGACCATGGAGACTGCATCGAATTGACGCCGTCGAGGTCATCCCCACCAAGCAGATTCGAAAAGCTCATGTCGCGACGCTACGCGCGTAGTGGGTGGCCCGTCGCTCTTGAGTCAATTGGGGATGAGGCATGGAGGCGCTTCAAAACTGAAAAAATAGGCGCGGGCGAGTTTTATTGCGTCGATGCGCAGCGCGCAGGACTGTTCGCCGGCCGCGATGCAATTACTCGTACGCTGCAAGTTCACAGTGAGTGAGTCAAAGGGCCCGCAATGTCTGGAATTGAAGTAATCCCCTCCGCCAAGCGGCTCATAAAGTCGCTTCGCGACATGGGCTACGACTTCTCGCAAGCCACAGCTGACATAGTCGACAACTCAATTGAGGCGCACGCAAGCTTGGTGGCGATCGATGTCGAGTTTGACGGCGACGACTCTTGGGTGCGAATAGCTGACAACGGCAACGGAATGACGCCAGACCAGCTACGCGAAGCCATGCGTTACGGCGCCGAGCGCGAATACAGCGAAGAAGACCTTGGAAAGTTCGGACTTGGCCTGAAGACGGCTTCTATGAGCCAGTGTCAGCGCCTTTCCGTCGCGAGTAGGTGGAATCCCGATCGCGCCGATGTCGCCGCATACGCGTGGGATCTGGAGCACATTGAGCGGACAAATCGCTGGGAGATCCTTCCCATAGAACGAAATGGACTAGGACCTGCAATTCGCAAGCCTCTAAAAGAAACAACCGGAACGGTTGTACTTTGGGAGCGCTTGGACCGTATTCTGGGCTACAAGTATCCATACGGCGAAGCTGCGAGAAAGCGCCTTTCCCAAACCTGCCGGGAGATTGAGCTTCATTTGGGCATGGTGTTCCACCGGTTCATTACAGGCGAAGTTCGAGGCAAGCGGTTCAAAATGCTTCTGAATGGCAATGACGTAACGCCATGGGATCCGTTCTGTCGCGGCGAAGCGAAGACCAAGAAGCTCCAGTCCATTGTGATTCCGGTTCAGTACGAGGGAGTCTCCGGCCAAGTGACCTTCGATCCGTATGTATTGCCCCACCAAGAAGACTTCAGCACATTGGAAGCATTCCGTGCCGCCGGTGGACCGGCAAACTGGAATCAGCAGCAGGGCTTCTACATTTACCGAGCTGGACGAATGATCCAGAGCGGAGGCTGGTCGGGCCTCCGCGCACCGGACGAGCACAACAAACTTGCCCGTATCGCAGTTAGCTTTTCGCCAGCGCTTGACGAGGCCTTCAAGGTTAATGTGGCAAAAATGCGTGTTCAGATGCCGGCCAGTATTCGCGATCAAGTTCGTGAAGCAATTGCCCCGGTCGTAAAGCTCGCTCGCGAAACTTATGACCGAAAGACGCCTAAGCCTCCACGGCCGACCTCTCAACCAATACAGACTGGTGAGTCCTCTCCACCAAGCAACGCTTCCAACGAGATCGCACCTGCGCAGGCCGAGGCGGTATCGGCAAGCGAGACAACAGCTCCGCAGTTGCTCACCTTTGATCAATGGTCAGAGCAATTGCTTGCGTATGCGACCGTCGACGAGCGGCCCTATGTTGAGGCTGCAATTGAAAAAATGAAAACCATACGACGGCGGGCAGCGCGATGACTCCATCCCAGCAACTGGCGTTGCGGACAGCAAGGGCAATGATTGACCTTGGCCATCCACTTGAACTGATCCTGAGTAGTCCTCTAATTCCTGAGGGCGAACGCGAATTCGTACGAAGTGAACTGCTCCGAGATGCGAACTTTGTATTGACACCAGCCAGGATGCTAATTGCGGATCAGAATCGTCCCGATTGGTTGCGGGAGTTGGATCGCTCAACATGGCACTACTGGCCGGCTCTAAGACAGTTTCTCCTGACAAACAAGGGATGGGACGCAGCCGCTCTTCGCTCACTGGATGACAGTTCGGACAAGATACTTCGCCAACTCGCCCCACCTTCCACTAAGAGATTCGACATTCGAGGCTTGGTGCTTGGCTTCGTTCAGAGCGGCAAGACGGCGAGTTATACGGCACTCATTGCGAAAGCGGCCGACGCTGGGTATCGGCTAGTAGTTGTATTGTCAGGCATAGACAATGGCTTACGCCTACAAACCAACAGACGGCTAAAACGTGAGACTGGTTGGATATGCGGATGATCGGCCATCAGCGGTAAGACTTCCGCCGATGGGTCGCCACTGGCACGAATTTACTCGTGACGAGCTCAATGGTGATTTTCAACCGGGATTTGCGAATCATGCGGCACTACAAGGTTCGCAGCCGGTCTTGCTAGTGGTAAAAAAGAACGGTCCTGTTCTCCGACGCCTGCTGCGTTGGTTGGATGAGGCGCCACCGGAAGTTCATCGAACACTCCCGTTCCTCCTGATAGATGATGAGGCAGATCAGGCAAGTGTTGACACGCGCGGCTCTCATCAAGCAGAGGACGAACCGCCTGATCCTGACTACGAAGCACCGTCAGTGATTAACGGATTGATTCGCGATTTGCTAAGGAGATTCGAGTGCCGCGCCTACGTAGCATATACCGCGACTCCTTTCGCGAATATCCTGATTCCTCACGACACTTCCGATCCTCGTGTGGGTAACGACCTATACCCAAAAAATTTCATCATCGACCTGCCAAAACCGCTAGGTTACTTTGGCGCGGAGGAATTCTTTGGACGGATGGATTCAGCGACGGAATCCGGTCGCGATGGTTTGGATGTTATCCGGGAAGTCACCGACGCCGACATAGTCGCGCTTGAGCAAGGCCTATTGCCCGATTCATTGGTGACCGCACTCTTCGATTTTGTGTTGGCCGGCGCAGCGAGAGCCCAACGCGGCGATCGCGATTCGCCCGCAACGATGCTGATTCACACTAGTCAACGTATCGTCATACAAGCCCAGCTGCGTGAACTAGTTGCAACCCGGTTCTCAGAGTTGCGCGATGCCTGGCGTTATCACAGAAATCACGCAATACGTGGTGAGCTAAGTGATCGTTGGGAATCAAACTTCCGACCCGTTACGCGAAGTATCCATGGCGATCTTGATGTAGAGTTTGGAGAGATCGAGCCGCATATTGGGTCGTTTTTTGAGGCCGTGCAAGTCCGCGAAATCAATAGTTACACGGGCGAAGTTTTAGATTACGACGGTGAACCTGCACTTAAAGCAATCGCGATAGGCGGCAATCGTTTGTCTCGTGGTTTAACGCTTGAAGGATTGCTAGTCAGCTTTTTCATTCGCCGGAGTGCAACTTACGATACGTTGATGCAGATGGGCAGGTGGTTTGGTTTTCGCGCCGGCTATGAAGACCTGACGCGGATATGGACGACGGGAGAGCTTTCCGGTTGGTTTAGCGACCTGGCACTTGTGGAATTCCGGCTGCGTGAGGACATTGATGTTTACGAGACCCAAGGTCTGACTCCGTATCAAGTGGGCATGCGTATTTGGCAGCATCCGACCATGCAGGTGACGAGCCCTCTCAAACGCCGGTTCGCCTCAAGCACAACAATTGCGCAAAGTTATTCGCTCGCGTTGGAACAGACTTTTAAGTTCCCGTTACGGAGGCCGAGCGACTTGGCAGTGCAAGCTGACGCAAATACGGTCGCGGTCCGTGAGTTCGCATTGCGCATGGGGACACCTGCCACGCAGCACAGCGACGGAAAAGGTCCCGTGTGGACAGCCGTATCAGCTGAGCGGGTTTTGGATTTTCTGCAGACGTATCGTGTGGACGAGGAGTCACGAAGCATTTCTTTGCCGCTGATTCGTGCCTACATCGAACGGCTACGTGACGCAGGTGAGTTAACAAGCTGGACTGTGGCTGTGCGCGGCCGCGAGTCCCGAGATCTTGTGTTGGGGGCAGTAGACTGGGGATTACCGACTGGAAGAGTGTCCCAGATTAGCCGTTCGCGCCTTGGAGCGACGGATTCATTGGGCGTCATTACAGGCTCCGGAGACGAAGCCGTGGGGTTGACGCCCGAGCTGCGTGCGCAAGCCTTGGCGGCCATTCAAGCAGCGCAGGCAGATGGCAAGACCAAGTCTGAAAATAGCGCGGCGCGCGAGGTCCGACCCGCAACTGACGGACTTCTCATGATTTTCCCTATTAGCCGACATTCCGGTCACGACATACAGGTAGTTGGTGGGCGTCGACCGATTTTCGACAATCCTACGGGGCCACTCGCGCGCGACCTTGTGGGAATTGCGATTTCGTTTCCTCGCTCCAATCAACGGCAGACGGTCGAGGCATTCCTGCAAGGAACGGTTGGTTGGAGGCCGACCGAGTGAGTCGCGTTCAGCCAGATGTATGGACTCGCTTGGGCGGAGAACACGTTCAAGGCGAATCCTTTTGGGCTAGACGAGCACTACCCGAGATCAGCGATAGACTCATCGCGGCGCTTGATGCAGATGGCAAAAGACACCTGCTTGTGTCGCTTACAGCCGGCGAACAATATCTGCGCGACACGCAGAGCCGAGGACTCGAAGTGGTTACACGCGAGCTTCATGTCCCAGGACAAGGCTTTGGACGCTTTCTGGATGTGATCTGCCATGATGGAACAGGTCACGAAGCCCTCGATGTAATTGGAGGGGAGTTGGCCGATCGGCTTTCAACCGAAAGGGAGACCGCTCCAGAGGTTGTCACGCGAGTGCTCGCCAAATGGCGAAGATTCTGGGGAGAGCAATCGAAGCAACTGTTGTCGCCCCAAAGGCAGATCGGGTTGTTCGCTGAAATCTGGTTCTTGTCGGTATGGTTGGTTCCAACTGTGGGAGCGGCCGACGCTGTGACAGCTTGGCGAGGCCCAGTTGGCAGCAGGCATGATTTTGAGTGGCCAGAGAGGTCGGTCGAGGTAAAGGCTACAACCTCAACGCGCGGGCTTATCCACCATGTTAACGGCCTCGACCAGCTTGCCCCGCCAGACAACGGAGTGTTGCTCTTTTTCAGCATGCAACTCCGGGAAGAAGGCGGCGCCACCAATTCTTTGCCGTCCGTCATTGGTGCTTGTCGCGGGCTTTTGGAAGCTTCTCCAGATGCGCTAGGTGCCTTTGAACATACATTGAGTCGAGCGGGTTATTCTCCATTGCATGAGGACGAATATGACCAACTCAGGTTGCGGGTCGTCACCGAAGGGTTGTACCGCGTGGAACTGGGATTCCCGCGGTTGACGTCGGATAGCTTTGAGACGTCGGTGCCTGCTGGGGTAGAAAGTGTGGAGTATGAAATCAATTTGGCCGGCTGTGAACATTTGAAGATTGCCACGAGTAGCGCAGAGTCGCCAACTATCTGGCCAAATGTCTGACGTTTTCACGATCGCGAAGCGCTCAGATGTGATGTCCAAGATCCGCGGACGCGGGAACAAAGACACCGAGCTCGCGCTGATCGAATTCTTCCGTTCTCAACGCATCTCCGGATGGAGGCGAAATCAGCGCGTCTTTGGGAAACCCGACTTCATTTTCCAGAAACTGCGTCTTGCCGTCTTTGTAGATGGCTGCTTTTGGCATAACTGTCCCAAGCATGCGACGAAACCGAAGAACAATGCGGCGTTTTGGAAAAGAAAGCTTGCATTGAACAGAAAGAGAGATCGTCTAGTAACGCGGACTTTGCTTACGCAGGATTGGCATGTGTTGCGCATCTGGGAACACGAACTGGCTGAACCCAATGAGCATAGACTGATGATCAGGGTCAGACGCGCACTGGCCAAAAGCATTTCTAGCTCTGTATGAAGCCAAGCACCCCTCTGACCAAATAGTGCGCAGAGTCGGCTATTCTGACGCGCAACTCGCTCTCCATTTTGTCGAACAGCCGATTGATTTGTTGCGGCATTGCTAGCTCGATCAGTGCTCGCGCTTCAACGAATCTGACGCCTTCTCCGAATCCCTCTTGCTCAGTTTTCTGCCAAATCCAATGTCAACGTGAAGCGAATGACCTCAGCCTCAGCCCACATGCGCAAGCTTCAACCGGCCACCCAACCGTAGCTCCTTGAACGAGATAAGCCGCCGACTCTCTTCGTCCCATAGCACCAGGCGCACGGACTTCAGACTTTGCAGCAGGGTCAGACGGCCCACGTCGCGCAGCTCGGGATGGTCGCGCAGTACGTCGGGCAGGCGGTAGTAGGGAATCAGGCTGGACAAATGATGTACGTGGTGCATGCCGATGTTGGCGGTAAACCAGCGCAGCACCGCAGGCAGATCGTAGTGCGAGCTGCCGTGCAGCGCGGCCTCGTGCACGTTCCAGGTTTCGCCTTTGGCCCAGTAGGTGCGCTCGAACTGATGCTGCACATAAAACAGCCACACGCCGATCGTCGCGCCCAGCAGCATGATGGGTGCGTGGACCAACAGAAAGGACTGCAAGCCAACGGACCAGATCAACAGGCCGATGACTGTGGCGACGGCGGCATTGGTACCCATCGTGCTCGCCCACGGTTTCCATCCGTCGCGCATGAAGCCTGCCGGCAGTCGGCTCTGCAAGACGAAAAGAAAAACCGGGCCGATGCCGAACATCACGGCGGGATGCCGGTAGGCGCGATAGCGCAGGCGCGTCCAGCGCGTGCGCGCGAGATATTCGGCGACGGTCAACGTGTCGACATCGCCAACGCCACGCTGGGCGAGGTTGCCCGAGGTGGCGTGATGAATCGCGTGGCCGCGGCGCCAGTGATCGTAGGGCATCAGCGTGACTACACTGATCGCGCGGCCGACCCAGTCATTGATTTTTCTGCTGGCGAAAAAGGCGCGATGGCCGCAATCGTGCTGAATCAGGAAAAGGCGGATCAACAGACCGGCGGCAGGCAAGACGAGCAGCAGGTAAAGCCAGATGTACCCGCGCGTCAACGCCCAGTACATGAGCAACCAGGCGAGCGTGAACGGAATTGCTGTGACCGCCAATTCGTACGCACCGCGCCCTGCGTTCGGCGTGCGATAGACACTCAACCTGCGTCGCCAGCGGGCAATATCGCTCGCTGGAGTTTCATTTTCGTCGCTGGCTGACATTCGTCGCGTCCCCTTGTGCGCCCCTGACGCTGCGCGGTCAACGGCCACTATACCCGTACCCGTGTTAGTGCAGAGTGAAACGAATATGGACTCACTTTCGCTACGGGTGGCGGCGTCTTCTGCTTGCGCGCCCGGGACGAGTTATCACGGCGCGGTGCGGACGCGCTCGTCGTGCAGCAGCGTGTCGATCCATTCGATCCAATGCCGCACCGGCACCGCGGCTGCGCTTTCGAGTTGCGACAGGCAGCCGATATTCGCCGAGAGAATCATCGCCGGCCGTTCGCGCTGCAGGTTGTCGAGCTTGCGCTCGCGCAGGCGCTGGGAAAGTTCGGGTTGCAGGATCGAGTAGGTGCCGGCCGAGCCGCAGCACAGATGCGAATCCTGCACCGGCACCAGTTCCGCGCCGAACGCCGTGAGCAACGCTTCGACCGTGCCGCGAATTTTCAGCGCATGCTGCAAGGTGCATGGCGCATGGAAGGCCACGCGGCGAAGATTCTCGGGCAACGCCGCCGGCTTGCGTGCGGCCAGCGGTTGCAGCAACGCGGGCAGGTATTCGGCAGGATCGCAGGTCAAGGCGACAATGCGTCGCGCTTTTTCCGCGTACGCCGGATCGTCGCGCAGCAGATGTGCGTAATCCTTGACCATGGCGCCGCAGCCTGAGGCGTTGATCACGATCGCTTCGACGCCCGGCTTGCCGCAATTGTGTTCGATATGCGGCCACCATGCGTCGATGTTGCGCCGCGCACGCACACGCGCCTGCGCTTGCGCGCCGAGGTGAAAATCGAGCGCTCCGCAACAACCTGAGCGCGGCTCGATGATCGCTTCGACGCCGACCCGATCGAGCACGCGCGCGGTTGCGGCGTCGATCGCCGGCATCAGCGCCGGCTGCACACAACCGCGCAACAATAAAACTCTTCGCAGCGGCGCATTGCGCGTCTGTGTACGTACTGGCCACGCGCCGGCCGCGCGCAGCGGCGGCAGTTTGCTGCGCAAAGCCGCCGGCATGATCGGGCGCAATGCACGGCCGACGCGCGTCAACGGATCGAAAATCCAGCGCCGCGTCAGCACGAAGCGCAGCAGCGTTCCCTGCAGGCGCTCGCGCAACGGCCGCCGCACGCGCTCGTCGACGGCGGCGCGGCCGATATCGAGCAGGCGTCCGTATTCGACGCCGGACGGACAGGTCGTTTCGCAATTGCGGCAGGTCAGGCAGCGATCCAGATGCTGCTGGGTCGAACGGCTTGGCGCCTCGCCCTCGAGCATGCGCTTGATCTGATAGATGCGTCCGCGCGGCCCGTCGAGTTCGTCGCCGAGCAATTGATAGGTCGGGCACGTCGCGTTGCAAAATCCACAATGCACACAAGTACGCAAAATGGATTCGGCCTCGGCGCCGGTCGGCGTGCCCTTGATCCAGTCGGCGAGATGCGTTTCCACGCTCAGAACTCCGCGACCAGGCGACCGCGATTGAAGATGCCGTGCGGATCGAACTGCACCTTGAGCCGCTTGTGCAATTCCAGATTGAGCGGCGCAAGCGAGTGGAACATCGACGCATCGCGCGCGCCGCTCCAGATCGTCGCGCTGCCGCCGAGCTTTTCCGCCATGCCACGGATGGCGCTGGCCGGTGCATCGCTCCAAAGCCAGCGCAAGGCACCGGACCATTCGACCAGATCGCCGCCGGAAATATCCAATGGCGCCGTCGCGGGCAGCGATAAACGCCACAGACGAGTACGATGTGCGTCGTTAAAAAATGCATGCGTCTGATCGCGCAGGCTCTGCCACCATGCCTGCGCCTGCGGTGCTTCAAGCGACTCGCCGCCGAGCGTTGCGCACGCGGCGCGCAGCGCGCTGGCCGAGCCTGACAGTCGCACGCACAGGCTGCCCGCACACCACGACGTCGCCGAAATCGGCAGCGCCTGCGCACGCCAGCGATTGCAGTGCTCGAACGCCTGCGCGGCACTGCATTCGAAACGCAGAGTCGTTTGCGCGCGCGGTCGCGGCAGCACCTTGAGCGAGACCTCGGCGATCAGGCCGAGTACACCGAGCGATCCGCACAGCAGACGCGAAACGTCGAAGCCGGCGACGTTCTTCATCACCTGGCCGCCGAAATGCAGCAGCTCGCCTTGCGCATCGAGCAAGGCCGCGCCCAGCACGAAATCGCGCAGCGCACCCGCACTCGCACGGCGCGGCCCGGACAATCCGGCAGCGACCATGCCGCCGATGGTCGGGTCGCCGCCGAATGCGGGCGGCTCGAACGGCAGAAATTGCCCGTGCTCGGCCAGCGCGCGTTCGATGTCGGACAACGGCGTGCCGCAGCGTGCGCTGATCACGAGTTCGGACGGTTCGTAATTGACGATACCGGTGTGTTCGCGCGTGTCGAGGATTTCGCCGGTCAAGGCCTCGCCGTAGAAATCCTTGGTGCCCGCGCCGCGCAAGCGCAATGGCGTCCGCGCGCCGTTTGCAGCGACGATGCGTTCGCGCAGACTCGACTAGCGAGGGCTCCACGTCAGAAGCGCGGCAAGTCGGCGAACGGCAGCGCGCCGCGATGCACATGCATGCGCCCGTATTCGGCGCAGCGCGCGAGCGTTGGAATCGCCTTGCCCGGATTGAGTAGATCGCCCGCATCGAAGGCATGCTTGACGCCGAAGAACGCCGCGCGCTCAGCCGCCGAAAACTGCACGCACATCGAATTGATCTTCTCGATGCCGACGCCGTGTTCGCCGGTGATCGTGCCGCCGAGCTGGACGCAGAGTTCGAGAATGTCCGCGCCGAAGCGGTCGGCGCGCTCCCATTCGCCGGGCTGATTCGCGTCGAACAGGATCAGTGGATGCAGGTTGCCGTCGCCTGCGTGGAACACGTTCATGCAGCGCAGGGCATACTTTTCCTCCATCTCCTCGATCGCGCGCAGCACGTGGCCCAGATGCTTGCGCGGAATCGTGCCGTCCATGCAGTAATAGTCGGGCGAAACGCGGCCGGCTGCGGGGAAGGCATTCTTGCGGCCCGACCAGAAGCGCTGGCGCTCGCTTTCCGATTGCGAGACCGTACAGGCGATCGAGCCGGCCGCCCTGAGCACGCGTTCCATTTCGCCGATTTCTTCGGCGACTTCTTCGGGCGTGCCGTCGGATTCGGCGAGCAGGATCGCCGCGGCGTGCAAATCGTAGCCCGCCTTGACGAACGGTTCGACCGCATTGGTCGCCTTGCGATCCATCATCTCGAGCCCGGCCGGAATGATGCCGGCCGCGATGATCGCGGCGACCGCATCGCCGGCCTTGACCACATCGTCGAACGAGGCCATCACCACCTGCGCAAGCTGCGGCTTCGCCACCAATTTGAGGGTGACCTCGGTGACTACGATCAGCATGCCTTCCGACCCGATCGCGAGCGCGAGCAGATCGAGGCCCGGCCCGTCGAGCGCCGCGCCGCCCAGCGCGATCGGTTCGCCGTCGATCGTGTAGCCGCGCAAACCGAGGACGTTGTGGATCGTCAGACCGTACTTGAGGCAATGCACGCCGCCGGAATTTTCCGCGACGTTGCCGCCGATCGTGCAGGCGATCTGCGAGGACGGATCGGGCGCGTAGTACAAGCCGTGCGGCGCGGCGGCTTCGGATACCGCAAGATTGCGCACGCCCGGTTGCACGCGCGCGATGCAGGCGAGCGGATCGAGTTCGAGGATGCGATTCAATTTCGCCAGCGACAGCACGAGTCCGTCCGCGCACGGCATCGCGCCGCCCGACAGACCGGTGCCGGCGCCGCGCGCGACGACCGGTACGCGCAGATCCCGGCAGGTGCGCAGAATCCGGCACACCTGTTGTTCGGTTTCCGGCAGCGCGACCGCGAGCGGCGTCTGCCGGAAAGCAGTCAGGCCGTCGCAATCGAACGGCACGGTTTGCTCGGCGCGAACCAGCAGGCTGTCGGCAGGCAGAATCGGGCCGAGCGCATGCGCAAGCTGGCGCTGGCGCTCGAACAAATCGGGCGTCGGCGCAACGTTGTCGGAGCGGTTCATCTCATCATCGCCTTCTGGTCCGCGCCAGCCTTTGCTTGCCGGTTACGCCTTCATCCTAAACCGGATTGCGTGCGGGCAGCGGAGCGGGATCAGCTGAAACGCAGCACGAAGGCATGGCCACCGTTGGCATCGATGCTTTCGTCGAGCGCCCAGCCCCAGCGTTCGCAGACGCGGGTGATCATGCCCAGGCCCAGCGCGTATTCGCGCGTGTCGAGAGCGGCGCGCGCCGGCCGCAGCGAATCCGCGCCGGCGGGGCTTTCGTGCACGACGCTGAATGCGTCGGGCGCGACCTTCACGCGCAGAATGCCACCATCGGCGAACTGGGTGGCGGCGCGCAACAGGTTGCCGATGATCACGCGCAGCACCTTTTGCGGCGCGGCGATGGCCACGGCGGGCGTGCCTTCGCGCTCGAGTTGCAGGCGCTTCTCGCGCAAAGCATCGGCACGTTCGCTGAGCAGGCCGCCGACCAGCGCATCCAGATCGGGCGTTCTGCCGTCGTTCGCTTCGGCCTCGTCGCTGCGCGCGAGCACGAGCAGCGCGTCGAGCAGATCGCGCAGCTCGTCGGCGCCGCGCTGCATGCGTTTGAGGCGCGTTGCGGTCGCCGCATCGCAGTTGCCCGCGTCCATCAGCACTTCGATCGCGCCGCGAATCACCGCGAGCGGCGTGCGCAATTCGTGGCTCGCGTCGGCGGTGAACGCGCGCTCGCGGCGCACGTATCCGTAGAGTTTCTGCTGGTAGCGGTCGAACGCCTGGGCAAGCGTGCCGACCTCGTCGTTGGCGAAATCCGGCGCGAGTTCGACCGCACCGCGCCGCGACGGTTCGAGCACATCGACGCGCTGTGCGAGCCGGCGCACCGGCTCGATCGCGCGCCCCGCCCAGAACCAGCCCAGCCACGCCGACAACGCGGTGCCGAACACCACCAGGGCGATCAGATCGCGCGTCAGGCGGCGTTCGCGTGCGCTTTCCAGACCCATCTCGAGCACGACGTAGAGGCGTTGGCCGGCGATGTCGTAAACCGAGACATAGCGTTCCGGCTCGCTTTCGATTTCGTACGGACCACCCGGCGCGAGTTTCGCCAGTTCGGGCGGTGGCGCCCTGCGGCTCGCATCAGTGCTGTCGGCGCTGCCCGATTCGGCAGTGTTCGCAGCGGCTGCGCTCAAAAAAGTATAAAAATGCAAAGAATGCGGTTGCGGCTGGTGTCCTTCCTCGACGTAACGGTCGCGCAGATATTCGCCTTCGACGCGCAGCATCTCGGTGACGACGCGATTGACGTAAGCATCGGAGAAATGCACCGCGATCAATGCCACACAGATCGTGACAATGCAGCCAAGCGCGGCGAACGCACTCGCAACGCGCACGCGCAGGCTGAGCTTGACGCCCGTCGTCATGGTTTTCGCGACCTGAATATTCAAGCGTGACGCAAATCGGCTTGGGCGGATCACGCCTCGGCGTGTTCCGCAATGCGATAGCCGAAACCGTGCACAGTATGCAGCAGGCGTGTCTCAAACGGCCGGTCGATCACCGAACGCAATACGGAAAAATGCGTGTGCAGGGTGGCGATATCGCCGCCGCTTTCGCCCCACAGCGCATGCGCGAGATCGTTGTGGCGGACGAGGTTCGGCGCCCGCCGCATCAGGGTTTCGAGCAGGGTGAAGCCGGCACGGGTCAGGGTGAGGGGCTGGCCGCCACGCTCGACCGTGAGCTTGACCGGATCGAGCGTCAGATCGGCGACTTGCAGCAGATCGCCATGCTGCAGGCGCCCGCGCCGGTACAGCGCACGGATGCGCGCCTCGAGTTCCTTCATCGCAAACGGCTTGACCACGTAATCGTCCGCGCCCTCGGCGAAGCCGATCAGTTTGTCCTGCAGCGTATCGCGCGCGGTGAGCATGAGTACCGGCGTATTGTGTCCGGCCTCGCGCAGCGCGCGGCACAGATCGATGCCGTCGAGCTTGGGCAGGCCCAGGTCGAGGACGATCACGTCGTATACGCCTTCCAATGCCATGCGCAGGCCGTTCGCCCCATCCGCGGCATGATCCATGACGAAGCCGCGAAATTCCAGATAATCCCAGATGTTCGCCGCAATATCGCGCTGGTCTTCGACGAGGAGGATACGCAACATGGTGCGATTACTTTACGCCAGTGGGCCGCGCCGTGAGCAACGCTTGAGCCGGCAAGTTTGCGATGGGTGCCCTTAAATTCCTCTGAATTGCCCAAGCCGGAAACGCACTCAAGGCTCGGCCAGCGGCAACGACACCTGCTGGGTCTCGATACGCCCGACGCCGGCCATGATTTTCTTGAACTCGCCGCGGCTCACCGAGACGTAGCGGTCGTTGCCGCCGATCTCGACCTGCGGCCCGTCGCTGACCACGCGTCCGTGCTCGTCGACGCGCACGACCATCGTCGCCTTCCTGCCGGTGTGACAGATCGTCTTGATCTCGATCAGGTTGTCCGCCCAGGCAAGCAGATACTGGCTGCCCTCGAACAGTTCGCCGCGGAAATCCGTGCGCAGGCCGTAGCTCAGTACCGGAATGCGCAATTCGTCGACGATCTCGGTGAGTTGCCAGACCTGCGCCTTGCCGAGAAATTGCGCCTCGTCGACGAGTACGCAGTGCAAAGGGCCGTGCGCAGCGATATCGGCGCGCGTCAGGCGCGCCAGGTCGTCGTCGCGCGTGAACATGTGGCCTTCGGCCTTGAGCCCGATGCGCGAGGCGACCACGCCGTCGCCGTAGCGGTTGTCGAGTTTCGGCGTATAGATCAGCGTGCGCATGCCGCGTTCGTGATAGTTGTGCGCGCTCTGCAGCAAGGTCGTGGTCTTGCCGGCATTCATCGCCGAATAGTAAAAGTATAATTTTGCCATGCGCGGTTCCTCGCTTCGGCGCATAGTTTAGCGCGGCGCGCGCAGACCCTCTGCCGCGTCGGGTAGAATTCGTTGCCGCCTTCCGTCCTGCCTGCATGAGCCTCAATCCGCAACAACGCGCCGCGATCGATTATTGCGACGGGCCACTGCTCGTGCTCGCCGGCGCGGGCTCGGGCAAGACGCGCGTGATCACCGAAAAAATCGCGCATCTGGTCGCGCGCTGGCATCTTGCGCCGAACAAGATCGCCGCGATCACGTTTACCAACAAGGCCGCGCGCGAAATGCGCGAACGCGCGACGCGCCTGCTCAAGAGCGACGCCGCGCGCGAATTGACCGTGTGCACCTTCCACGCGCTCGGTCTGAAATTCCTGCAGATCGAACATGCACAAGCTCGGCCTGAAACGCGGCTTTTCCGTGCTCGACGCCGACGACAGCAGCGCGATCGTCAAGGAACTGCTGCCTGCGGCAGTCAAGCCGGATCAGCTGTCCGCGCTGCGCAATCTGGTTTCGGCGGCGAAGAACAACGGCCTTGCGCCCGACGCAGGCCAGCGAACTCGCGCGCAGCCCGCGCGAACTCGAAGCGGCGACTTTGTACGCCAATTATCAGAAGCGCCTGGCGGCGTTCAATGCGGTGGATTTCGACGACCTGATCCGCCTGCCGCTGGCAGCTGCTCGAAACCGATGCGGAGACGCGCGCCGCCTGGCAGGAGCGCATCCGCTATCTGCTCGTCGACGAATACCAGGACACCAATGCCGCGCAATACCGCCTGCTGCAACAGCTTGCCGGCGAGCGCGGCGCGTTCACTGCGGTCGGCGACGACGACCAGTCGATCTACGCCTGGCGCGGCGCGAATGCCGGAAAACCTCGCTGCAGCTCGGCCGCGATTATCCGCAGCTCAAGGTGATCAAGCTCGAACAGAATTATCGCTGCACGCAGCGCATCCTGCGCGCGGCGAACGCGCTGATCCGGCACAACCCGCATGTCCATGAAAAAAACCTGTGGAGCGAACACGCGCGAAGGATCGCCGATCCGCGTGCTCGTCTGCCGCGACGACGAGCACGAGGCCGAGCGCGTCGCCGCCGGGATCGCGCATCTTGCGCAGCAGCACAAGGCGCAATGGAGCGAGTTCGCGATTCTGTACCGCGGCAATCACCAGTCGCGTCCACTGGAAAAAGCGCTGCGTCTCGCGCGCGTGCCTTATCACCTGACCGGCGGCACGGCGTTCCTCGAACGTGCCGAAGTCAAGGATCTGCTCGCCTATCTGCGCCTGATCGTGAATCCGGACGACGATGCGGCCTTCGTGCGCATCGCCAATGTGCCGCGCCGCGATATCGGCGCGACGACGCTGGAAAAGCTCGGCGAACTGGCGCATTCGCGGCAGGTTTCCATGCTGCGCGCGGCGCACAGCGACGCTGTTTTGAAACAGCTGGCCACGCGTTCGGCCTCGGCGCTCGCCGGTTTCGCCGATATGTTGCATGAGCTGGAAGGCACTGCGCGCAAGGCCTCGGCTGCCGATCTCGTCGAGCAGGTCATCGCGCGCACGCGCTATCTCGAGCATCTGCGGGGCGAGAGCAAAAATAATGATGCGCTGCAAGCGCGGCGCGCAGAAAACCTGAACGAACTCGCCGACTGGTTCCGCGCCATGCAAAAGAGCGATAGCGGTATCGGTGATCTCGCCGCGCAGCTCGCCTTGCTCACGCATGCCGACCGCGAAGATCCCGGCAACGCGGTACGCCTGATGACCCTGCATTCGGCCAAGGGACTGGAATTTCGCTTCGTGCATATTGTCGGCGTCGAGGAAGGCAAGCTGCCGCACGCCGCCGGGATCGACGAAGGCCGCACCGAGGAGGAGCGCCGCCTGCTGTATGTCGGCATCACGCGCGCGCGCGAAACTCTGTGCCTTAGCTACAGCGCGCGTTCGCGCCGCTATGGCGAGATCGTCGCCAACCAGCCGAGCCGCTTTCTCGCCGAGCTGCCGCCCGCCGATCTGCACCGCGACGGGCTCGATGCCGAGCTCGATGCCGCAACCCGGCGCGAGCATGCGTCCTCGCATATCGCCCGGCTGGCGAGTCTGCTGGCCGATTGATTCGAGCAACAGCCGGGAGACTTTTGTAATTTTTTTTTTCTTCGTGTACTTTGTGTCCTTCGTGGTGAATCCTAGAGCTTGGCTTTGCAGGAGTTTGCTATGCGCTCATCCGCAGGTCTTCTGACATTCGTCGTTCTGCTGGCCGGCTGCGCGACGGCGCCGCAAAAATCGGTCGTGCCGACACCCGTGCCCGAGCCGGCACCCTCAGCAGCCGCCCCCGCGCTGAAAACGCCCGGTGCAGACGACGACCTCAACGCGGTCGCCTGGGCGCAGACATCCATCGAACACGATCTGGTCTATCGCGAGGTTTATCGCAACGCGCAGGAAAAGCTGCTGCGCGCACTCAAGGATGCGCACTGGGATGCTCTGACCAAGGACGATCGCGCCGGCTCGCTCAAGGGTCTGAAGCCTGCCGTTATTCTCGATATCGATGAAACCGTGCTCGACAATTCGCCGTATCAGGCGCGGCTCGTGCGTTCAGGCAGGGAGTTCGATGAATCCAGCTGGGCGCAATGGTGCAAGGAAGAGATCGCCAGACCTCTGCCCGGTGCGTTGGAGTTCACCCGCTTCGCCGCCAGGCACGGGGTAACCCTGTTCTATTTGTCCAACCGCTCGAAAGACTTGAACGTCGTGACGATCGCCAATCTGGGCAGCGTGGGCTTTCCACTCAACGCCGGCGACAATTCGTTTCTCGGCCTCGGCACCTTGCTCAAGGGCTGCGCACAGATCGGCACGAACAAGGGCTGCCGGCGCAAGCTGATTGCGCAGCACTACCGTGTGCTGATGCAGTTCGGCGATCAGCTCGGCGATTTCGTCGACCCGGCGGTGCCGACGCTCAGTGGGCGGGTCGATGCGGTCACGCCGTATCTCGCCTGGATCGGCGAGCGCTGGTTTGTGCTGCCGAATCCGACCTATGGATCTTGGGAGTCGGTCTTGTTCGGTGATAAGTGGAGCAAGCCGCGCGAACAGCGGCGGCAGGAAAAAATCAATGCGCTGCGGGTCGAATAGATGGCCGCCTATACGCCCAAAAATATCCCGCCGAACGAACGCCTGATTTTTGCGCTCGACGTGGCGACGGGCGCCGAAGCGGTCGCCTGGATCGAGCGTCTCGGCGAGACCGTGAGTTTCTACAAGATTGGTCTCGAACTGCTTGCCTCGGGCGATTATTTCGCCGTGCTGCGCGAACTCGAGCGCCGCGGCAAGAAGATTTTCGCCGACCTCAAATTCCACGACGTGCCGGCTACCGTCGCCGCGGCGGTCAGGGGACTGGCGCGCTATCCGGTCACCTTCTGCACGATCCACAGCGACAGCCGCGCGATGCTGGAGGCAGCAGCAGCGGTCAAAGGCGACTTGCGCCTGCTCGCGGTCACCGTGCTGACCAGTCTGAACCAGGCCGATCTCGGCGACCTCGGCATATATGAAGAACTGTCCAGTGTCGTGACCGCGCGTGCGCGCCTTGCGCTCGCCGCCGGTTTCGACGGCGTCGTGAGTTCCGCCCGGGAGGTCGCGCTGCTGCGCAACGATATCGACCATCGTCTGATCTGCGTATGCCCGGGCATTCGCGCGGCGGCTGGCGCGCCAGCGGACGATCAGAAACGCACACTCGATGCCGCGCAGGCCTTGCGCGCCGGCGCGGACTATCTGGTCGTCGGACGGCCGATCCGGCACGCGGCCGATCCGCGCGCAGCGGCCGCAGCCATGCAGGCGAGCATTGTGACAGCGCTGGTATAAATATATATCAAATTCAATATTTTATAGTATATAAACTAAAGTGTTGCATTAGCAATGCAACTTAAGTATATTTGTCGGCAGGTGTTTCATAACCAAAATCTATTGGACACCAGACAGCCCCGATCCGCAAGAACACCGCAAACAACAAGAAATGTTTCCCTCCGGCTTTGTGCCGGAACTCTGCTGGACGGCCACAAGCCGTCCTTTTTTTCGGCCCGGATTCAGCCGGCTCAGTCGGAATCGGGATCGCTACGGTCCGCGGACTTCGACAACGGCACCGCGCCTCCGCGGCAGGCCTCAACAACCGCGTCGGCGCGGAACAGCCACCACTCGCGTCGATTGGCATGCCCGACATAGCGCGCCCCGCGTTGATCGATGCACGGCGCCATCGCGTTGGCGAGCACGAAAATCCAGCGTTGCGCGGGCGCGGCTTCCTGCCAGCGGATTGCGGCGCCGAGTTGTTCGCGCCACGGTTTGACGAAACCGAAATCGGTTACCGGGCGATCGGCAAACAGCAGATTCTGTTCCTTCCACGCGACCATACCAAGTTCGGCCTGCGGCCCGATCATGCTGCCGACCTGACGCATGAGAGAGCGCGCCGAACTGGAGTCGTTGAGCAGCGGACAGGCCCAGAAACCCCATAGCAGCCATAAACCGGCGAGACCGGCGAGCAGGCCCTTGGCAGCATGGATCAAGCGGAAATATCCCGCACAGGCCAGCATCCATGCTCCGAGAGCGACGAGCAGCCGCCAGAGCGCGGCTCCACCGTCGTCGAAGCCGCGTTGCACAGCAAGCTCCTGCGCAAGCTGCCAACGCCCCGATTCCGCCCACAAGCCCCCGCCGAGGAAGCCGACGCCGAGCACAACGAGCAAGGCGGCGGCGAGGATGCGAAACCAGCGTCGCTGCACGATGTCGCCGAGAAACGGGGCGCAACACAGCGCGACCCACGGCAATGCCGGCATGATGTACATGTCGCGCTTGCCCGCCGGAATGCTGAAGAACACGATGACCAGAACGACCCAGGCGAGCGGCAGCAGAAAACGCGCGTCGCGCGCGCGCAAGCGCGACCACCACGCCGGCACGGTGCCGAACCAGGTCAGCCACAGCGGCAACCAGCCGGTCGCGATGACGCCGAGGTAATACCAGTGCGCCTGCTGGTGATCCCAGGAATCGGTGTAGCGCGCGGCGGTTTGCCGGAACAGGATATCGTGCAGATAGGTCCGGTATTCCGGTGCCGGATTGCGGCCGACGACGAGCAGCAGCGGCCCGAGCCACAGTGCGATCGCGGCGAGAAATGCCAAGCCGCCGCCCAGCCAGCGCAAGCTTGCCCGCGAGGTCGATGCAACAAATTTCCAATGTGCACAACGCGCAAAAATATACGGCAGGAACATCAGCAGCGCGAGCACGCCGACGCCCTTGGTGATCACGCCCAACCCCGCCGGCGAAACAACCGAGCCAGTACGCGCGCCAATCCGGACCGAGCAGGAAATGGCGCAGCAAGCCCGTAGTTCGCCAGCGTGATGAAGAACGTGACCGTTGGGTCGATCTGCGCGCGCTTGGCCTGATAGACGAACTGGAAGACCGTGAGCAGCGGCGACCGCGGCATACAAACCGGTGCGGTGGTCCCACAGCCGTCGCGCCAGGTCGTAGACCAGCCACAGCGTACCCAGCGCGGCGAGCAGCGACGGCAGCAGGAAGGCGATGCGCCAGTTGCCAGTCAGCTCGATACGCGCGGCCTGCATCGCCATGAACGCGGGCGGCTTGTCGGAATACAGCTCGCTGCCGCGATGCGGAATCAGCCAGTTGCCGCTCGCGACCATCTGTTGCGCCGACAGCGCGAAGCGCGGCTCGTCGGCCGGCCACGGATCGCGCAGGCCGATGCCCGCGCCGATGCACGAGCAGCGCGAGCAGCAGGAACAGCCACAGCTCGCGCCGGGCTTGCGCAGAAGCGGTTTGCGCAGACATCATCGAAGTCACGGCCAGGCCTTACCTGCGCGCATGCTACCAGCGCAGTGCACCTGGGTAGCCGCCTTGAGGTGTTTCACGCCATTCCGGCGCCGGCGCCATCGCGCGGCAGACGCAAGGTGAACACCGCACCGCCGCCGACACGATTCTCGGCGCGCATGCTGCCGCCGTGTTCCTCGGCGATTTTCTTGGCCACGGCAAGGCCGAGGCCGGTGCCCTTGACCTTGCTCGTCGTGTACGGCTCGAACCAGCGCTCGTCGAAGCCGGCGGGCAAACCGGGACCGTTGTCGGCAACCGCAAGTTCGACCCAGGCACGACCGCCGTCGTCGCCCTCGCGTGTACTCACCTCGATATGCGGTTTGCGCTCACCGCTCATCGCCTCGAGCGAATTCTTGATCAGATTGTGCAGCAGCTGGCGCAGACGCACGGCATCGGCGCGCAGGCTGGGGTCGCCCGCCGCGAACTGGCGCGTGAGCTGGATGCGCTGATCGTTTTCGTACAGATCGAGCACCTCGTTGGCCAGCGCATTGATCGACAATGCCGCGTGCATCGATCTGCAGCGGCCGCGCGTAGTCGCCGAACGCATTGACCATCGCCTTGAGCGCTTCGACCTGGTTGACGATCGTCTGCGTGGCGCGATCGAGTATCTCGGTTTCGTCGGACGGCAGACGGCCGATAAAGCGCCGGCGCAAACGTTCCGCTGCGAGTTGAATCGGCGTCAGCGGATTTTTTACTTCATGCGCAAGACGCTGCGCGACCTCGGCCCATGCGGCGTCGCGCTGGGCGCGATTGAGCAGGGTCAGATCGTCGAACACCACGACGATGCCGGCATCGCTGCCGAGCGCGGGCGCCAGCTCGGCGCCGCGCAACATCAGCACACGGCGCTCGCCGTTCGCAGCTTCATCCGGCGTAGCGAGCACGATTTCCTGGCGCCACTCGCGTACGCCTTCGAGCATGTGCTGGAGGATCGGATCGATCAGCGGAATCAGCAGCGCATGCTCAGCGCGCACGCTGTCGAGATGCTGGCCGATGCAGTGCGACAAGGGCACGTCGAGGATCAGCTCCGCGGCACGATTCGCGGTGCGCAGGGCGCCGTCGCGATCCAGCCCGAGCACGCCGGCGGACAGGCGCTCGAGTACCGCTTTCAGATACATGCGCTGGGCGTCGGTTTCCTGCGCGCTGCGCGATAGCCGCCCGCTGGCCAGCTCGAGTTCGCGCTGCATCTGGTTGAACGAGTTGAGCAGAAAACCGAGCTCGTCGTCGCTAGCCACCGGCAGCGGCGTGTCGTAACGTCCCGCACCAACTGCGCGCGTGGCTGTGGCCAGGCGCCCGATCGGTGCGGTCAGACGGCGCGCGACGCCGAAAGCGGTGAGCACCGCGAACAGCGCGGACAGCAGCAGCACGAAGGTCAGCACCAGGGAAAAAGTGAGCTTCAGCGAGTCGCGCAGGAATTTCAGCCGCTGGAAATCGAAATTCGCCTGCTCGACCGCCGTGGTCAACGGCTGGATCTGCGGCGGCACCGGAAACAGCGCCTGCAGCAGGCGTTGGCTGCCGGGCACGGCATCCGGCAGTGGCATCACCACGCGCAACTTGAGACTGCCTTCGCTGCCGACCGGTTCGGCCAGGGCGTAGTGGCCGCTATCCTTGATCTGCAACAATGCCGCGGAATCCGGATAGAGCGGGATTGAGGAAACGCGGGTCGGAACTCTGCGTCGCCAGCACGGCACGGTTGTCGCCGAACACCGTCAGTTGCGTCGCGCCCTGCGCATCGAGCGCGGCTGTCGACGCGCGATTGCAGTTCGCGCATCGGGCACATCGGCGAGATCGCGCGCAATGCCGGTTGCGCTCTGCTCGGCCGTATGCAGCCGTTCGTCGAGATAGGCGCTTGCCGATTTCCAGCGCATCGCTCAATGCCCTGCTCAAGACGCACGTTGAACCAGGAATCGATCGTCGGCATTGAGGAAGAACAGCGAGAATCCGTAAACAACCAGCACCGGCGGCACGGCCAGCGCAATCAGCATCAGCAGCATGCGCCGGGTCAGGCGGGCGCCGGGTACGCGCTGCTGCAATTCGCGCGACAGGCGCAGCAAACGCTGGGCGATGATCGCGACCAGCACCAGCAGCGCCAGCGCGGAAGCGGCGAGGATCCACGAGTAGTAGCGGCCGAAGCCGATTGCTGCCGACTGCCGCATCGCTGCGCGAGCAACAACGCTGCCGCCAGCAGCACGAACACCGCCAGCGCCGGCAGGATGCGCCGAACGGCGAGAATCAGCCAGCGTTCGGCGGCACGGGCCATGTATAGCTCTCCGGTGGAAAGGCGCCAAGCCGCATCGCATCAGCGCCGGCAGGCGCAACGCGCCCGGCAGATTGTCGCGTTCAGAGTCGATGCGCAAGCTGTAGCGCTGCGCGGCGCGGCCCGGCGCCGCCGGCGCGGACCAGTTCGCCGGCAAATCCAGGCGCAGATCGCTCGATCGCCGCGATCAGCGATGCGCGCGCGGCGTAGCTGCGCGTCTCCGCACGCGATCCGAGATCGCGCAACTGGTATTGCCGGGTCAGCGGGAAATAACGCAGTTCGCGATGCCAGTGCGACGCTGCGCCAGCGTGCGCCGCCAGCCAAGCATCGCCGGCGCCTGCGCCTTGAGCGTGACCACGAAATCGAGCGCGATGCCATGATCGAGCGCATCGAGCAAAACCGCATTCGGCTGCCAGTCGAGCTGCGCGCTCAGCACGCCCGTGTTCGATCGCGCGCCGAACGCACGGCGAACACCGCTGACGATGTCCGCTGCCGCAGGCCGCCAGCGCCACGCAGACAAAGTATACTAATTATGCTTTTTCCACAACCGCATAGAAAAATCCATCCATGCCGGCCTCGCCCGGCAAGTTCTGCGCGCCGCCGCCTCGTCTGCACTGCCAGCCCGGCGAGCGCGGTCTGCAGCAGGCGTGCATCCGCGTGCCTTGCCGCGAAGTGCGCGATCTGCCGCGCGTTCTCGTCGGCGAGCACCGAACACGTCGCATAGACTAAGCGCCCGCCCGGCGCGAGCAAAGGCCACAGCGCATCGAGCAGCCGCGTCTGGGATGCGGCAAGCGCGGCATGTCGCCGGCGCGGCGATGCAACTTGATATCGGGCTGACGACGCATGATGCCGGTGGCCGAGCACGGCGCATCGAGCAGGATGCGCGTCGAACGGCACGCCGTCCCACCAGTCCCGACGGCTGCGCCGCATCGCCCGCGCGCACATCGGCGGCCAGGCCGCAGGCGCGCCAGATTTTCGCGCAGGCGCGGCAAGCGCGACGCATCGCTATCGAGCGCGACCAGATCGACGTCGGCGCGTTCGAGAATCTGCGCGCTCTTGCCGCCCGGCGCGGCGCAGGCGTCGAGCACGCGCTGGCCATCGCGCAGATCGAGCAGATCGGCCGCGAACTGCGCGGCGCCATCCTGCACCGAAAACGCACCCTGCGCATAGCCGGGCAGGCGCGTGACGTCCACACTTCGTGCGAGCACGAGCGCGTCGGGCATCTGCGCCGGCGCATCCGCGGCGATACCTGCCGCGGCAAATTGATTGCAGCAGTTCCGCGCGCATTGCGCGACGGCGATTGACGCGCAACCACAGCGGCGCCTGCGCGTTGTTCGCGGCGAGAATTGCGTTGGCGTCGTCCGGCCAGTCCGCGCCGATCGCGTCGAGCAGCCAGCGCGGATGTGCGCTGCGCGTGACTTCGTCGGCATCGAGCTGCGCGCATCAACGTCGCGCGTTCGCGCAGCCAGCGCCGCAGCAGCGCATTGGCCAGGCCGGCGAACCTGGGCGTTCCAACGCGCGCATTGCCGCGACCGTGGCCGCGACCGCGGCGTATTCGGGCAAGCGCAACACCTCGAGCTGGACCAAACCGAGCACGAGCGAGCGCATGCGCCTCGCGCGTCGCGCAACGGCCGCTCGAGCAGAACGCCCGCCGCCGCGTCATAGCGCAACCACCAGCGCGCGCCTTCGTGCAGCAGACTCGACAGCAGGGCGCGATCGCGTGCGTCATGCAACTTTGTGGAAAATGTCGCAAATGCAGCGCGCAGCGACTCGCCTTCTACGATGCGCTCGAGAGCCTGTGCCGCAAGCGCGCGTACATTCGCCGCATCCGCCGCCGGCGCGTTCATCCGCGCTGTGCTGGCGCATGAATCTGTTTCAATTCGAGCCGCGCATTGAGATAGTCCGCAGCCGTGATGCGGCGGCCACCGGCGCGCTGCAGTTCGGATATGCGCAGCACGCCGTCGCCGCAGGCGATATCGATACCTTCGCGCCGTTGCCGCGACGAGTGCCCGGGCGTAGCGAACTTCGAGTTCCCGGGCCCAAGTGCCTGCGCCTTCCAGATGCGCAGCGTTTCGCCTGCGATCTCGCCGTCCGCCACCGGCCAGGGATCGAACGCGCGCACCTTGCGCTCCAGCAGCGACGCGGATTCGTTCCAGTCCAGACGCGCCTCGGCCTTGTCGAGCTTGTGCGCATAGGTCACGCCCTGATCGGATTGCGGAAACTGCGGCAAAACCGCGCCGCCAAGCACCGCGTCCAGCCCTTCGCCCAGTACCTGCGCGCCGAGCAACGCAAGTTTGTCGTGCAGGGTGCCGCCGGTATCCTCGGCGGTAATCGGCAGCGCACGCCGCAGCAGGACGGACCCGCTATCGAGCCCGGCCTCCATCTGCATCAGGCACACGCCGGTCTCGCGATCGCCGGCGAGCAGGGCGCGCTGGATCGGCGCGGCGCCGCGCCAGCGCGGCAGCAGCGAAGCGTGCATGTTCCAGCAGCCAAGACGCGGAATCGCGAGCACCGTTTTGCGGCAGGATCAAGCCGTAAGCGACGACGACGATCAGGTCCGGCGCGAACGCGGCGAGCCGTTCGCGCGCGCCGCGGCCTGCCGGAAATTTTCCGGCTGCTCGACGACCAGGCCAGCCTGCCAGCGCGGCCTGCTTGACCGGCTGGGCGCCAGCTTGCGCCCGCGCCCGGCCGGGCGATCCGGCTGCGTATAAACGGCGGCGATTTCCACACCGTCGCGGCGGCAGGCGTGCAAATGCGGTACGGCAAAATCCGGCGTTCCTGCGAACACCAGCCGCAGCGTTCGGGTCACGCTCAGGCTTCCGCTGCCGCGCGGCGCTGCTTGTCCAGCTTCTTGCGCACGAGTTCGCGCTTGAGCGGCGAGAGATAGTCGACGAAGAGTTTGCCGACCAGATGATCCATTTCGTGCTGGATGCACACCGCAAGCAGACCATCCGCTTCGAAATTCTGCGGCTTGCCGCCACGGTCGCAGGATTCGACCGCGATGCGCTCGGCGCGCTCGACATCGGCGAAGATACCCGGCACGGATAAACAACCCTCCTGGTAGATCTGGCTGCCTTCGCTGGCAACGATCTTCGGGTTGATCAGCACCATCGGCTGATTTTTTTCCTCGGACACATCGAGCACGAGCAACTGCTTGTGCACATTGACCTGAGTCGCCGCAAGGCCGATGCCGGGCGCGGCATACATGGTCTCGAACATGGCGTCGATCAGGGTCTGCAACGCGGCATCGAACACGCTCACGGGCTGCGCCCTGGTGCGCAGGCGCGGATCGGGATATTCGAGTATCTGAAGCCGGTTCATGGGTGGTGCAGGCATTGCTTTAGCGAGTGGAAATTGTACGCGAATCGGCTGTCAGGCGCGACCGCGCAGGGCCTGTTTGGCGGCGCTGCGGCGCGCACGCACGACGCGGAGCGTGATGGGCTACCCAAAGTCTGCCGGAAATCGTGGTTTTTTTTCGCCAAATTTGCATATACACTCATGCAGTCCTTGGGGAAAATCAGGTTCTTAGCCGCCATGCTTAAAAAACTACCTGCGATCTTCGCCGGCTTCCTGGTGACGCTTGCGGCGTATGCCGCGACGTCGAACTGGTTGCGAATCATCCGGATACCTACGTCGTGCGCAAGGGCGATACGCTGTGGGGCATTGCCAGCAAGTTCCTCAAGCGCCCGTGGGAGTGGCCAGAGGTCTGGCAGGCCAACGCCCAGATCAAGAATCCGCACCTGATTTTCCCGGGCGACGTGATCAACCTTGCCTATCTCGACGGTCGTCCACGTCTGCGCCCGGGTTTCGGGCCGCACACGCGCGTCGAGCAGCTCGAGGATGCGATCAAGCCGATTCCGCTCAAGGAGATCGAGAAATTCCTCAAGCGCACACGCATCATTGGCGAAGACGACTACAAGAATGCGCCGCATGTCGTCGGCGCCGAAGACGCGCATCTGCGCGCCACGCCCGGCCAGCTCGTCTATGTGCGCGGCCTGAGCGCGCAGCCGGGCGACCAGTTGGCGATCGTGCGTACGCTCGGGCGCTACTACGAAATCGTGCCGCACGATGGGACACCGCAGCGCTTCTATCGCGATTCCACCGACGACAAGGACCTGTCCCACCAGTTCCGCGACGACTTGATCTGGCATCACGGTCCGCAGGAATTCAGTCTCGCCGGCAAGGTCAATTTCCTCGGCTACGAAGCGCTGCAGATCGGCACCGTGCGCGTCACCCACGCAGGCGATCCCGCCTCGGCGCTCGTGCTGACCTCGGATATGGAGATCCGCCCGGGCGACTTCGTGATGCCGATCGACAACAAGCCCTACGACGCGTCCTATGTCCCGCACGCGCCCAAGCATGTGCCGGATGGGATGCGTGTCATCGCCTTCACCGACAGCATCGATCCCTCAGGCTGGATGGTGACCGGACGCAGCACCGTCGTCGCGCTGTCGCACGGCGCCGCCGATGGTGTCGAGAACGGGCAGACCTACTCGATCTTCCATCACGGCGAAAAGGTCGACGACTACACCGACTACCCGAACCAGAGCGCGAAGAAATTTTTCCATCCAGGTGAGGCGAAAGTGCAGCTGCCGGAAGAATACGTCGGCCATGTCATGGTGTTCCGCACCTTCGAGCACGTCAGCTACGGCCTGATCATGGACGGCGTGCGCCCGGTGCACCTGCTCGATCCGCTCTATGACCCGGATCACACGTAGAGACGTGTGATCGCTTCGCCATGGAGACAGGCGCCCGATGTCCATCGCCCTCACCGCCGCGCAGACGCGCGCCTGGCTGACCCTGCTGCGCGCGCCCGGATTCGGTGACGCCGCGATACGCTCACTGATTGCGCGCCACGGCGATGTGGTTGCTGCCCTGGCATCCGCGCGGCGTGACGCCCCGGCGGCGACGCGCGCGCTGGCTCGCTGCCCCGGACCAGGCGGCGCTGGATTTGGGCGAGGCTTGGCTCGCCGGCGCGGATCATCATCTGCTCGTTCACGGCGACGAGGATTTCCCGGTACTGCTGCGCGATATCGCCAATGCCCCCGCCGCATTGTTCGTCGCCGGCGATCCAGCCAGACTCTGGTCGTCGCAGATCGCGATCGTCGGCTCGCGCAGTGCAAGCGCCGGCGGACTGGCGAATGCGCAAGCCTTTGCACGCGCCTTCGCCCATGCCGGCAACGCCGTAACCAGCGGTCTCGCCGAGGGCATCGACGGCTGCCGCGCACACGGGTGCGCTCGACGCTGGCGGCACGACGATAGCCGTGCTCGGCACCGGCATCGATCTGGTCTATCCGCGCCAGCACGCCGAACTCGCGGCGCGCATCGTCGCGAACGGCGCGCTGGTCAGCGAATTTCCGCCGGGTACGCCGGGCCAGCGCGAAACACTTTCCGCGGCGCAACCGCATCATTTCCGGCCTGAGTCTCGGCACGCTGGTAGTCGAGGCAAGCATGAAATCCGGCTCCCTGACCACTGCGCGCTACGCCGCCGAACAAGGACGTGAAGTATTCGCGCTGCCAGGTTCGATCCACAGTCCTCTCGCACGCGGCTGTCACAAGCTGATCCGCGAAGGCGCCAAGCTGGTCGAAACCGCGCAGGAAGTGCTCGAAGATTTGCGCGGCGTCGGCGCAGTGCTGGCGGATGGCCTGCGCGAACGCCTGGCAGCGGACGACGACAGTACGGCGAACCCGCGTCGCGCCGCCGCACCGGCGCAGGAAACGCTTTCCGCCGACCCCGATTACGCGCGTCTGCTGTCCGCGCTCGACTATGCGCCAGCCTCGCTCGACGAGCTCGCAGAACGCACCGAATTACCCGCTTCCTCGCTCTCGTCGATGCTGCTCGTGCTTGAGCTCGACGGTGTTGCCATTGCTCAGGGGGGTCGTTATGCGCGCAAAGGCGGCTGATTTTACGACGCCGCTTGCGCGCGAGAAGCCTCTGTTTCCCATGGTGTTTTCCATGCGTTTAGCGTGTGCCTGGCGGTTTCGTTTTGCACATTCGCGCGATCGGCGCGCTTGACACACGCCGGTTTCACAGGTTGACTGAAAAAAGGACGCCCTGTCGGATGCGACACATTCCCGCGTCGAAATTCCTGTTATCCAATCCAACTATCCGCCTCGATCCGGACTGGCCACGCACCGCGCGGCCGTAAAAACTTATGGCAAGAAATCTGCTCATCGTCGAATCGCCCGCCAAGGCAAAGACGATCAACAAGTATCTCGGCAAGGACTTCACACGTGCTCGCCTCCTACGGCCATGTGCGCGATCTGAAGCCCAAGGAAGGCGCGGTCGATCCCGATGCCGGCTTCGCCATGGCCTACGAACTGATCGAGCGCAACGAAAAGCATGTCGATGCGATCGCCAAGGCCGCGGCCAAGGCCGACGCGCTCTATCTGGCCACCGACCTGGATCGCGAAGGCGAGGCGATTTCCTGGCATATCGCCGAGATCCTCAAGCAGCGCAAGCTGCTCGACGGCAAAGCCCTGCATCGCGTGGTGTTTTCCGAGATCACGCCGCACGCGATCCAGGAAGCCGTAGCGCATCCGCGCGACGTTGTCGCTGGATCTGGTCAATGCGCAGCAGGCGCGGCGCGCGCTCGACTATCTGGTCGGCTTCAACCTGTCGCCGGTGCTCTGGCGCAAGGTGCAGCGTGGCCTGTCGGCCGGACGCGTACAGTCGCCGGCGCTGCGCATGATTGTCGAGCGCGAGGAGGAGATCGAAGCGTTCAAGGCGCGCGAGTACTGGACGATCGAAGCCGATTGCGCGCATCCGGACCAGCGTTTCCCGGCGCGCCTGCTGAAATTGCGCGGCAAGAAATTCGAGCAGTTCGACCTGACCAACGAAACAGACGCGCACGCCGCGCGCGAGGCCCTGCTCAAGTCCGCGCAAGGCCGCCTGGTCGTCACCGAAGTGCAGTCCAAGGAGCGCAAGCGGCGGCCGTCGCCGCCGTTCACCACCTCGACCCTGCAACAGGAAGCCGCGCGCAAGCTCGGCTTCTCGACCAGCCGCACGATGCGCCTTGCGCAAGGCCTGTATGAAGGCGTGGCGCTCGGCAGCGAGGGTACGGTCGGCCTGATCACCTACATGCGTACCGACTCGGTCAGTATCGGCAACGACGCGATCGCCGAAATCCGCAAGCGTCATTGCGCGCGACTATGGCGCCAGGGCGCTGCCGGAAAGTCCGAATTTCTACCGCAGCAAATCCAAGAACGCGCAGGAAGCGCACGAGGCGATTCGTCCGACCACCGCCCTGCATACGCCGCGCAGCGTCGCTGCGTTCCTGCACGACGATCAGCGCAAGCTGTACGAACTGATCTGGAAGCGCGCGGTCGCGAGTCAGATGCAGTTCGCGACCCTCAACACCGTATCGGTCGATCTCGACGCGGGCGGCGATTCGACGTTACGCGCCAGCGGTACCACGGTGGTCGATCCGGGCTTTCTTGCGGTCTACGAGGAAGGCCGCGATCAGAAGAACGCCGAGGACGACGACGAACCGCAAGTTGCCGGCAATGCAGATCGGCGAAGCCGTGCCGCTGGCCGACATTCTTGCCGAGCAGCATTTCACCGAGCCGCCGCCGCGCTATTCCGAAGCGAGCCTGGTCAAGACGCTCGAGGAATACGGCATCGGCCGGCCATCGACCTACGCGAGCATCATCCAGGTGCTGCTCAACCGCGAGTACGTGGTGCTCGACAACCGCCGCTTCAAGCCGACCGATGTCGGTCGCGCCGTGGCGAAATTCCTGTCCGGCCATTTCGCCCAGTACGTCGACTACGACTTCACCGCCAAACTCGAAGACGAACTCGATGCGGTCAGTCGCGGCGAAGAAGACTGGGTGCCGCTGCTGCAGAAATTCTGGACGCCGTTCAAGACCCTGGTCGACGACAAGACCGAATCGGTCGATCGCTCCGAAGCGAGCGGTTCGCGCGAACTGGGCATTGACCCCGCGTCGGGCAAACCGCTCAGCGTGCGCCTCGGTCGCTACGGACCGATGGCGCAGATCGGCAGCAAGGATGACGAGGACAAGCCGCGTTTCGCTTCCCTGCGTCCCGGGCAAAGCATCCACACGATCACGCTCGACGAAGCACTGCATCTGTTCAAGCTGCCGCGCGATCTTGGGAGCGCGGTGGATGGCGAAACGATCAGCGTCGGCGTCGGCCGCTTCGGACCGTTCGTCAAGCACGGCAAGGTCTACGCATCGATCAAACCGCCCGACGATCCTTACACGATCGAACTCGAACGCGCGAAGGAAGTGCTGCACGAGAAAGCCGAAGCGATCCGCAACCGCGTTATCGCGAGTTTCCGCGACGGCGCGATCCAGATCCTGCGCGGCCAGTACGGCCCGTACATCACCGATGGCAGAAGAACGCGCGTATCCCGAAGGATCGCGAACCGGCATCGCTGACCGAAGCCGAGTGCGCCGAGCTGCTGGCCGCGGCGCCGGTCAAGGCCAAGCGTGGTGGACGTTTCGGCAAGGCGGCGAAAACCGCACCGGCAGCCGCGCCTGCAGTGGCACCCGCAAAAAAGACGGCGGCAAAGAAAGCGCCAGCGAAGAAAAAGGCGCGCAAGAAGACCGCGGCGAAAAACCCCGCGGTAAAGAAGTCGGCAAAGGCCGCCAACGAGTCGGCCTGAGACTGCCCACACATGTCCGGCTCAGTCGATTCTGCGGTTGCGGCGCTGCGTGCCGGCGGGGTGATCGCCTATCCGACCGAAGCAGTCTACGGTCTCGGCTGCGATCCATTGAACGAATCCGCAGTCGCGCGCTTGTTCGCATTGAAGAAGCGGCCGCCAACGCAAGGGGTGCTGCTGATCGCCGCAGAGTTTGCACAAGTGGAAAAGTATATCGACCTCGCCACCACGCCCGTCAGCGCGCGCGCGCGCGCATGCACGACCTGGCCGGGTCCGCATACCTGGGTGTTTCCGCGTTCCGCGACGACACCCGCCTGGCTCGCCGGTGGACATACGGGCATCGCGCTGCGCGTCACCGCGCATCCGCTCGCAGCGCAACTGTGTCGCATTTTCGGCGGGGCGCTGGTATCGACCAGCGCGAACCGGCATGGCGAACCGGCCGCGCGCGATGCTGCGCAGGTGCGCGCATTGTTCGGCGATCGCCTCGGCTATATTCTCGATGGCGTGACCGGCGGCCTTGAGCGGCCGACGCCGATACGCGATGCGATCAGCGGGGAGTTTGTGCGCGGTTAAGGCAACGGTCCGAATAATTTCGTGACCGCTGGCTTGCGTTTACGCAAGTCGCCACGTACCGGCGCTTGGAACGAGTAAGGGGACACGATGTCGGCAGTGATCGAAACCGGAGGCGAGCACAACCCGGCACCGGCCATTCCGCTGCTGGCAGAAGCCGATCTGTCGCGCACGTTCGCCTGGCGCGCCGGCGTTGCGGTCACGGTCGGCGAATTCCTGGCCGAGGTCGAGGCGCTTGCACGGCGCCTGCCGAATGCGCGCTATGCAGTGAATTTGTGCGAGGACCGCTATCGCTTTCTCGTGTCCTTCTGCGCGGCTGCGCTGGCCGGCCAGACAAACCTGCTGCCAGCGTCGCACACTGCCCAGGCAGTCGATGATGTGCTGCATGCGTATGCCCCAAGCTACGCGCTGCGCGACGATGAGTCCGGCTCGGTGCGCACCTTCCATGTTGCGCAGTCGTTCGGCGGAGTGGATAAATATACAAATGCCGTCCCAGCCATTGCCTCGGACCAGGTTGTAGCGATCGCTTTCACGTCTGGCTCCACCGGCATGCCCAAGGCGAATCGCAAGACCTGGCAGAGCTTCTGCGCCAGCAGCACCCTGAACCGGACCACGATCGATGCGGCAGGGCTGGCACCGAATATCGTCGCCACCGTACCCGCGCAACATATGTACGGTCTGGAGTTGTCCGTCCTGCTGCCGTTGCGCAGCCGCGCGGCGATCCATACCGGTCAGCCGTTCTTCCCGGCCGATATCGCGCGGGCTTTGCACGAGGTTCCCGCCCCACGCGTGCTGGTGACAACGCCGTTTCACCTGCGCACGCTGCTGCAGGAAGCTCTCGCTCTGCCGCCACTGGCGGCGATCGTCAGCGCCACCGCTCCGCTGTCGGCCGAGCTCGCCGCCGAAGCCGAGTCCCGCTATGCAACCCAGGTCATCGAACTGTTCGGCTCGACCGAGACTTGTGTGATCGCGCAGCGGCGCACGGCGCAGCGTGCGGCGTGGTCGCTGTACGCCGGCGTCGAGCTGCATCCGCAACCGGACGGCACTCTGGCGGCGGCGCCGCATTTCGACGCACCGACCCTGCTGCAGGATATCGTCGAATTACTGCCGTCGCGGCAATTCGAATTGCGCGGACGCAATTGCGACCTGCTGGAGATCGCGGGCAAGCGCGCCTCGCTTGGCGATCTGACCCGGCGCCTGCTTGCGATCCCCGGCGTCGACGACGCTGTCGTGTTCCAGCTCGATGCGGACCTGCACGGCGTGCGCCGCCTCGCCGCGCTCGCGGTCGCGCCACAGCTCGATGAAGCCGGCATTCTCGCCGCGCTGCGCAAGGCGGTCGATCCGGTATTCCTGCCGCGTCCGCTGCGGCGCGTCGATGCGCTGCCGCGCAATCCGACCGGAAAGCTGCCGCGCGCAACCCTGCTCGCGGCCATCGGCGCAAAGAATTAGCGCCCCAGCTCGCTCGTCGCCGAGCCAAACGTATACTATTTCCAATCGAACAGCTTGTATTCCACCGGCGCGACGTGACCCGACACGCCCGCTGCCGGATCCACCGGCATCGGCCCGCTATACCTGCGATCGACGTACCACTTGGTTTCGCCGCCGTTTTTCGGAATGATGTGCTGCGCAAACAGTTTGCCGTGCTTGCGGTATTCCTCGATCGTGTCGTTGCCTTCCTGGCGCACGGTGATGACCGGCAATTCGGTCGCCTCGGCGGCCTTCTGCACCTCGGGCGGCAAGCCCGGACTGTTGAATTTCTGTTCGGGTGCCGGCGGCAGCAGCGGTACCGCCTTGGCTGCGGTGCGTTTCGCGTCCTCCGCAGCGGCCTTCGCCTCGGCATCGGAGTTCGCCAGCGGAATGGCCCTGGCCTTCGAACCGACCTGCGCCGGCTGCGCCGCAGCGGGTGCCGTTTGAACAATGCCCGGGTCGTCCATCGCCGGCGGCGCCTGCACGGGTGGCAGGTTATCCGTTGTGCCGCGATCCTGTGCGACCGCGGTCGCGGCGGCAAGCAGGCCGATACTCATCATGACAAGTAATGATCGGTTCATGGTGCACCTCCATGCCTTATTCGCTGCCGAGCATAACAAAGCGCCCGTGAAGGCAGCATGAAATCGCGCACGTTGACGCTGCGTTTGGCTGCGCTGTCCGGCGTTGCAAATCGATTGCGTCTGCCCCAAGCTCGACGGCCCCTTCGGGTTACAAAGGGCTTCCCAAGGTAATCACCACACATGCCACGACCGACTCTGACCCTGATCGACGGTTCCGGTTACTCTGTATCGCGCGTTTCACGCACTGCCGCCGCTGACCAACGCCGGCGGCGAACCCACCGGCGCCCTGTTCGGCGTCTTCAACATGTTGCGCCTGACTCTGAAGGCAAAGCCCGACTACATCGCCTTCGTTGCCGACGCGCCGGGTCCGACCTTCCGCGACGATCTTTACGCCGAATACAAGGCGCAGCGCGCGCCGATGCCGGACGATCTGCGCACGCAGATCGAACCGATGCTGGCAACTGGTCGGCGCACTCGGCTTTCCGATCCTGCGCGTGGCCGGCGTCGAGGCCGACGACGTGATCGGCACGCTGGCCATGCAGGCCGCCGCGCAAGGCATCGACGTGATCGTATCGACCGGCGACAAGGATCTCGCCCAACTCGTCAATCCGCATGTCACCCTGGTCAACACGATGACCAACAGCAAACTCGACGAGGCCGGCGTCGTGCAAAAGTTCGGCGTGCGCGCCGACCAGATCGTCGACTATCTTGCGCTGATCGGCGACAGCGTCGACAACGTTCCGGGCGTGCGAGAAGTGCGGGCCGAAGACGGCGGCGAAATGGCTGAGCGAATACGCCGACCTCGACGGCGTGATCGCCAACGCGGACAAGGTCGGCGGCAAGATCGGCGAAAATCTGCGCGCCGCTCTGCCGCGACTGCCGCTGTCGCGCGAGCTGGCGACCATCAAGACCGATGTGGCCTTGGACGTAAAGCCGTCCGACCTGAAACTGCGCGAGCCTGATACCGCCAGACTGCGCGATTTGTATACCCGCTACGAATTCAAGGCTGCGCTCAGGGAGTTGAATCAGGACAACGCGGTTCTTGCCGCGCCCGACGCCGGCAAAACGGGCGCTGACGTCGACCAGACAACGGAGCCCGACACTCCTGGAACTCGAACCGGGGAGCGAGCGGCCGCTGCTGAACCAGAATTCCGGGCCTCGAATCCCGCAGGCGCAAAAGGCGACTACGAACTCGTGCTCACCCAGGAGCAATTCGATATCTGGCTCGCACGCCTCGACGCGGCCGAGCTGATCTGCATCGATACCGAGACGACCAGCCTCGATCCGCTGCGCGCCGAGATTGTCGGCCTGTCTTTCGCCATCGAACCCGGCCATGCCGCATACGTGCCGCTCGCGCACGACTACCCCGGCGCACCGGCGCAACTCGAGCGCGACGCGGGTGCTCGAAACCGCTGCGTCCAATTCTGCGAAAATGCGCAAAAATGCAAACTTGGACAGCATGCGAAGTACGACATGAACGTGCTCTCGAACTACGGCATCGTCATGCGCGGCGTGCGCTTCGATTCGATGCTCGAATCCTACGTGTGGAACTCGAGCGGCAACCGCCACGATATGGATACGCTGGCGAAAAAATATCTCGGTGTCGACACGCTTCGTTACGAGGACGTCACCGGCAAGGGTGCCAGGCAGATCGGATTTTCGCAGGTCGACGTGCGCCGCGCCGCCGACTACGCAGCCGAGGACGCCGACATCACCTTGCGTCTGCACGCTGCGCTGTGGGCCAAGCTCGAAACCGAGCCGAAGTTGCAAGGCGTGTTCGAGGACATCGAGATGCCGCTGGTGCCGGTGCTGGCGCGCATGGAGCAGACCGGCGTCCTGATCGACGCGGATAAATTGAGAACGCAGAGTCAGGAACTCGGCCAGCGCATGCTCGAACTGCAGCAGCATGCCTACGGCATTGCCGGCCGCCATTTCAGTCTCGACTCGCCCAAGCAATTGCAGACGCTGCTGTACGACGAGCTGAAATTGCCGGTCACGCTGAAGACACCGACCGGACAGCCGTCGACGAATGAAGAGGCGCTCGAAGCCCTGGCCGACCAGCACGAACTGCCGCGCCTGATTCTCGACTACCGCACGCTGGCGAAGCTGCGCTCGACCTACACCGACAAGCTCGCCGAACACGTCAATCCGCGCACCGGCCGCGTGCACACGAGCTATCACCAGGCGGTCGCCGCAACCGGGCGCCTGTCGTCGAACGATCCGAACCTGCAGAACATTCCGATCCGCACCGAAGAGGGCCGGCGCATTCGCCAGGCTTTCGTCGCCCCGCCGGGGCACAAGATCCTCGCTGCGGACTATTCGCAGATCGAATTGCGCATCATGGCGCATCTGTCCGGCGATGCCGGTCTGCTCGCGGCGTTTCACGGCAATCAGGACGTGCATCGCGCGACCGCGGCCGAAGTGTTCGGCGTGCCGCCCGAACAGGTCGACGCGAACCAGCGCCGTGCGGCCAAGGCGATCAATTTCGGTTTGATGTACGGCATGAGCGCCTGGGGTCTGGCGCGCCAGCTCGGCATCGATCGCGGCGAGGCGCAAGGCTACGTCAAGCGTTACTTCGAACGCTATCCGGGTGTACAGGCCTTCATGCAGGCAACGCGCGAGCAGGCGCACCGCGACGGCTACGTCGAAACCGTGTTCGGCCGGCGCCTGTATCTCTACGAAATCAACTCGCGCAATCAGGGGCTGCGCGCAGGGGCGGAGCGCGCCGCGATCAATGCGCCGATGCAGGGCACGGCGGCCGACATCATCAAGCGCGCGATGATCGCGGTCGACGCGTGGCTGCAAAACAATTCAGGCGCGGCGCGCATGATCATGCAGGTGCACGACGAACTCGTATTCGAAGTGCGCGCAGAGGCCGTGGAAAAAATCACCGCAGTCGTACGCGAACGCATGATGCACGCGGCGGAACTTGCCGTGCCGTTGATCGTGGATACCGGCGTTGGCGATAACTGGGATGAGGCGCACTAGACCGCAAATTTGTTGCCGGTTACGACGACCAAACCGGTTTCACGAAATTTTTACGTAAAGATTCGTAATAGTCTATTAGGCGAATTTAAGAACCTCTGTTCTTTCGGTGCAAGTGACTGATTGCACACGCAATGAATAAACTCTGAATCGAAGCGCAAAATTGTCGGCGAGCACTTGAACTTAACCCGCCTGTCGCCACCTAATAGCACAGGTGCACGCAACGGCACCTTGGCTCGTCCGCCTCCCTGGACGAGCCGCGGAGATCGATCCCTCCCCAGATCGGTCTTCGGACCCAGCCCCGAGAGCTCCCCCTAAGCTCTCGGGGCATTTTTATCTGCGCTGACGCATTTTCCACCTTTATACAATTGCACTTTAATCGTGCAGCGGCGCCATGATGGCCATGCGAATTGCGGCGTCCTTCGCGCCGTCGTCGAAATGCAGATGCCCGTCTTCGTCACGGATACCCAGATCCGCGTAGACTTTTTCCCAATCCGGAAACTCGCGCAGCGCGGCGAACTCGCGATAGCGTCGAGTGACGATGTGCGTTCCGGCCAGCGCATCGAGACGCCCAACGAAGGTTTCCGGTTGCCATTCGCGATACGCCGGCAGGCAGCAGTCGCGGAACTTCGCCAGCACGGCATCCAGCCCCTGTTTGCCCGCGCTCGCCCGGCGCAGATCGCGATCGATCGTGAGCCAGAATGCGGCACCCGCCCAGTACATGCGCGCGAACGAACGGCTGTGATGCACGCCGTCGCCGCTCTGTTCGAGGCTGCCGCCTGCGGCCTGCGCTGCGCCAAGTCGAAATCCCTCCGTCATCTGCTCCCAGGCCTGGGCCGGCGTCAGCAGGCCGCCGCGTGCGCGCAACACATTCTGATAATAGGTGGCCAGACCCTCCGCCAGCCAGCTGCCGCGATCGCCGAGATAGGGATGCATCAGTGACTGAGTTCGTGCACGGCTTTCCAGTCGGCGGCGAATTCCGCAGCCGGCCGGCTCGGATCGACGAGCAGTTGCAGCGCGTTGCCTTCACCACGAACCGATTGGCCGAACATGACGGCCCGGCCGCGTGCGCCGACCGGGATAATCAACACCTGCACGTCGGGCAGCGGCATGCGGCCGTACGCGCCGAGCACGGCACGCGCGGCGCGCACCAGCCACGCGCGCAATTTCTGTCGCTGCTGCGCGTCGGCGCCGTGCAGGATGCTCAGGCGCAGCACACCCCCGGGCAGGACGATTTGCTCTTCGTCGAAATGTCCGATCGCGACCGTGGCCGACCAATCCGCCGGCGTGTTCGGGATATTGAAAAGTATATTTTTGTCGCCCGCTGCGTTTGCGCTGCGCGACAACTCGTGCCACGGCGCGGAGATGGCCCAGCCCGCGGGCAGTGCGATGCGCAGCTGCGCGTCCACATCGCCTTGTGCGTCCGGACGCAGCAGCCACAACTGCGGCGCGACGGCGATGTCGTCGCCCAGACGCCAGCCGACATCGGGCTTGCGCGTATCGGCGAGCGCGCCCAGATCGACGCGATAGCGCAGACACTCCCCGGCCTGCCAGTCGTTGGCAGTCCAGGCGCCGTCGCCTGCGTCCGTAGCTCGCATCGTGCTGCGCCGCAGGTCGTGCACAAAGCTCATCGCCCACGCCGAATCCGCGGCGAACGCAACGTGAGGGTGTGATTGCGCGAGGCACAGTTCGACGCCCACGGTCAGCGTCGTCGCATCGAACTGCACTGCATAGCGCGGCGCATCCTGCGCCCGGAGCGTGGATGCAAACAGCAGCAGCATCGGACCGAGCGAACAATGCAGGAGACCGCGTAATGTCCTGCCTTGGTGATGCACGAGGATTGCCGTTCGCGCGCAAGCCGGGATTGCCGAAGCATGACCTGATGCGCGCACGCGCCAGTACAATTGAGCCGATGGATGTTTCGCATTTGCTGGACGATCTCAATCCCGCGCAGCGCGAGGCGGTCAGCGCCCCGCCGGGGCATTATCTCGTGCTCGCCGGCGCCGGCTCGGGCAAGACGCGCGTGCTTACGCACCGCATCGCCTGGCTGCTCGAAGTCGAGCGCGCATCGCCGTGGTCGATCCTCGCGGTCACGTTCACCAACAAGGCCGCCGGCGAGATGCGCGCGCGCTGCGAGGCGCTGATCGCGCCAGGGCACGCGCGGTCTGACGGTCGGCACGTTTCACGGCATCGCGCATCGCCTGCTGCGCCAGCACTGGCGCGAGGCGAACCTGCCGGAGACCTTCCAGATTCTCGACAGCGACGATCAGCAGCGCCTGATCAAGCGCATGATCGCCGCGCTCGGCCTGGACGAAGCGCGTTTCCCGCCACGCCAGGCCGCGTGGTTCATCAACACGGCAAAGGACGAAGGCAAACGCGCCGGACGCGTTCGAGCACGGCGGCAACCCGCTGACGCGCACCCTGCTCGATATCTATCGCGCCTACGAAGAGGCCTGCCAGCGCTCCGGACTGGTCGATTTCGCCGAACTGCTGCTGCGTTCGCACGAGCTGTGGCTCAACGATGACGCGCCTGCTCGCGCACTATCGCGAGCGCTACCGGCATCTGCTGATCGACGAATTCCAGGACACCAACACGATTCAGTACGCCTGGATCCGCGTGCTCGCCGGGCAGACCGGGCAGGTATTCGTGGTCGGCGACGACGATCAGGCGATCTACGGCTGGCGCGGCGCGCGCGTGGAGAACGTGCAGCATTTCCTGCGCGACTTTCCCGGCGCGACGACGATCCGCCTCGAACAAAACTACCGCTCGACCGGCACCATCCTGCAAGGCGGCGAACGCGATCATCGCCAACAACCCGCAGCGTCTCGGCAAGAAGTTGTGGACGGCCGGCGAGAGCGGCGCGGCGATCGCGCTGTACGCCGCCTACAACGAGCAGGACGAAGCGCGCTTCGTCGATCGAGCGCATCCGCGAGCACCTGCAGCAAGGCGGGCAAGGCGCGCGATTGCGCGATCCTGTACCGCTCGAACGCGCAGTCGCGCAACTTCGAGGAACAGCTGATCCAGCACGACATCCGCTATCGCGTCTACGGCGGCCTGCGCTTCTTCGATCGCGCGGAAATCAAGGATGCGCTGGCCTATCTGCGCCTCGTCGCCAACCGCCACGACGATGCCGCGTTCGAGCGCACGGTCAACACGCCGCCGCGCGGCATCGGCGAGCGCACGCTCGACGCGCTGCGCCAGCGCGCGCGGCGCGAGGCGACCTCGCTGTGGGACGCGGCGCTGGCCGAACTGCCGGTCGCGCCGATCTGGCCGGCCGCGCGAAGAATGCGCTGAACGGCTTTCTCGGCGCTGATCGACGAGCTGGCGAAGGCATGCTGCGCCGGCAGCGGATGCCGATACCGTCGCCGCTCGCCGAACAGATCGACCACGCGATCCAGCGCACCGGCCTGCGCGACTTCTACGAGGCCGACTCGCGCGGCAGCGCCGAATCGCGCGTGGAGAATCTCGACGAACTGGTCAATGTCGCCAGCCGCTTCGAGCGCACGCCCGAGGATATCGAAGCCGGGTTTTCCGAACTCACCGCGTTCCTCGCGCATGCCGCGCTCGAAGCCGGCGAAACCCAGGGCGAGGCCTGGGAAGACTGCGTGCAGCTGATGACCCTGCACTCGGCCAAGGGCCTGGAATTTCCGCTGGTGTTTCTGGTCGGCCTCGAAGACGGCTTGTTTCCGAGCCAGAAGTCGCTCGACGAACCCGGCCGGCTCGAAGAAGAACGCCGCCTCGCCTATGTCGGCATCACGCGCGCGCGCGAAACGCTGATCTTGTCCTATGCCGAATCGCGCCGCCTGCATGGCGTCGGAAACCTACAACCGGCCGTCGCGTTTCCTGCACGAACTGCCGCGCGAACTGCTGCATGAAGTGCGCCCGCGCGTGCAGGTTTCGCGTCCGCTGTACGCCGGCCGCTACGTCGACGACGGACGATTCCCGGACGCCGACCGCTCAAACTCGGCCAGCGCGTGCGCCATGCCAGTTTCGGCGAAGGTGTCGTGATCGACGCCGAAGGCTCCGGCGCGCATGCGCGCGTGCAGGTGAATTTCGAAAACGCCGGCGCAAAGTGGCTGGTGCTTGCGTACGCGAACCTGCTGTCGCTCTGAATCGTGTCCGGCGCGCGCTGTCGCGACGACGCGACGGGGCCGCTGCAGGCGGAACCACATGCGCTGCAACCGGTCAGATTGCGGATGCATCCTACCGACACGCCGGAGAGCGATTCGCCATGACCAAACCCACCCAAGCCCTGATCTGGATGGCCGGATTTCTCGCCGCCGTCGGCCTGCTCGCCGGCCTGCTGGCGACACGCCTGCTGCAGAATTTCCAGGCGAATCCGTTTTTCAACGCGCGTCATTCTCGCTGGTCTTGGCGGTCGGTGTGCTGGTCAACCTGCGCCAGGTGCTGCTGCTCTCGCGCGAAGTGGAATGGATCGAGACCTTCAAGCGCTCCGATCCTGCGCGCCCATTGCCGCCAGCCAAAACTGCTCGCGCCGATGGCGCGCATGTTCGGCGGGCGCGAACGCGCGAAATTTTCGCTGTCGGCAGCCGTCGCTGCGCTCGATCCTCGACAGCGTCTATCTGCGTCTGGAGGAATCGCGCGATCTGTCGCGCTATCTGGTCGGCCTGGCGATCTTTCTCGGCCTGCTCGGCACGTTCTGGGGCCTGCTGGTGACGATCCGCTCGGTCGCCGACATCATCGGCTCGCTCGGCGTCGGCAGCGATCCGGTTGCTACATTCAACCAGCTCAAGGAACAATCTGAAGCAGCCGCTGTCGGGCATGTCGACGAGCTTTTCCACCTCGCTGTTCGGCCTGGCCAGTTCGCTGGTGCTCGGTTTTCTCGACCTGCAGGCCGGCCACGCGCAGAACCGCTTCTACAACGAACTCGAGGAATGGCTGTCGGGCATGACCAGGCTGTCGTCCGGCGCGCTGCACAGCCGACGGCGAGGCGAGCGTGCCGGCATACGTGCAGGCCTTGCTCGAGCAGACCGCCGACGGCCTTGAGCGCATGCAGCGCGCGCTGACCGAGTCCGATCGCGAGCGGCGCAATTCTGCCGAACAGTTCGGCGAACTCAACACGCAACTTGTCGCGCCTGGCCGATCTGCTCGGACGCGAGTCGCGCGAGATGCCGCGGCATGGCGAGACCCAGGAAGAACTGAAAAACGTGCTGAAGACGCTGGCCAGCGCGCCCAGTCGGGGCGCACGCATGATCCGACGAGCTGCGCGGCGAATTTCGCCTGCTCTCGCGCACGATCGCCGCCGCGGTCGACGGCAAGCGCGAGCGGAAATGACGCCGTGAGTTCGCTCGCGCGCCGGCGGCGCGGCCTGGATATCTGGCCGGGTTCGTCGATGCGCTGACATCGCTGATCCTGGTGATGATCTTCGTGCTGCTGATGTTCGCGATCGGTCAGTTCGTGCTATCGCAGACGCTCGCCGGCAAGAATCAGGCGCTGGCCGATCTGAATGCGCAGATCGCGCAACTTGCGCAGACGCTTTCGCTCGCCCAGGACGCCAGGATCACCGCTCGAGGCGAAGGTCAAGGAACTTTCGGCCTCGCTCGGCAGACGTCAGCGAGCGAACGCGACGACGCCAGAGAGCCGAGGCCGCGAAACTCAGCGCCGACATCGCGCGCTTGAACGACTTGAAGACAGCAATTGGAGCAACAAGTCGCGCAGATGTCGGCGCAGCTCGATCAGTCGAAGAAAGATCTCGTCGCCGCCACCGATCTCAACGCGAAGTCCGCCGCGCAGGTCGAACTGCTCAACCGTCAGCTCGCCGCGGTGCAGCAACAACTCAAGCAGATATCCGCCGCGCTCGATATCGCCAACAAGAACGTCAAGGACAAGGACAGGAAGATCGCCGATCTCGGCGCGCAGCTCAATCTGGCGCTGGCGAACAAGGTCAGCCAGCTCGAAAAATACCGCTCGGAATTCTTCGGCAAGCTGCGCGAGGCGCTCGGCAATCGCGCCGGACATCCGCGTCGTCGGCGACCGTTTCGTCGTGCCGACCGATATCCTGTTCGACTCGCGGCTCGGCCGAGCTGAGTCCCGAAGCACAAGTGTCGATGAACAAACTCGCGCAAACCCTGAACGAAGTCGCCGCGGAGATTCCGTCCAACCTCGACTGGGTACTGCGCATCGACGGCCACACCGACAAGCGCCCGATCCATACCGAGCAGTTCGCGTCGAACTGGGAGTTGTCGTCGGCGCGCGCGGTCGCGATCGTCAAACAACTCGTCGTGCAGGGCATCCAGCCGCAGCATCTGTCGGCCAATGGTTTCGGCCAGTTCCAGCCGCTCGATCCGGCCGATACGCGACGCGGCGTACGCCAAGAACCGGCGCATCGAGATTCAGTTGACGAATCGATAGGACGGCGCCGCGCGCCATGCCGTCGATCGCCTGCACGCTTGTGGTGCGGGTTGTCGACCGTCGCTCGCCGCATATCTGGCGAACAGAAAACCGCTGTCCGGATCACGCAGATGGCGTTGCCGGCATGCGTGCGTTGACGATAGCGCCGCGCGAATTCAGAAGCGCGTCGACGGCCTGTTGCATCTGCGTCGCGCCGACCTGCACTCCGGCGCAGTCGCGATCCTGCATCGACGCGCACAGATTCGCCGCGCCGATCGGATGGCCAAAGCGCGCCGCCCATTGTTCGGCCAGCACACCGCCACCAGCGGCGATATCGCGAATCAGCAGCGGCGTGAACAAACCGACATTCTGCAATGCGCGCAGCGGCATCGTTCGAGCGAGATTGGTGAAAAAGCGCGTGCCCGCGGTCAGCGAGTCGATCTGGCCCGGCGCGCGCGTGCGCAGGATTTCCTCCACGGCGAAAATCCAGAAATCGAGCATCGGCTGGCGCGGCGTGACGAGCAATACGGCATTATTCACCGCTTCGGCAAACTGCACCGCGTGCGCTGAAGCGACGCTCAGCGACAACTCGCGGCATAGCGCGTAGGGTGCGCTGTCGTCGAGTACGAACTTCTCCGGCGCGAACACCAGCACGTCCGCATCGACCCACACCACGCGCTCCCAGCCCGCGCGCAGATATTCGCGCAGCAGATACATGCGCGCGACGTCGGTGATCGGCAGAATCAGGCTGCCGCAACGCTGGCGCACCCAGTCCGGCGCATAGTCGAACAGACGATCGTCGATGAATTCATACGCATAATCGCGTGCGCCGGCCCAGGTGCGCACGGAGCGCAGGCAATCGTTGATCCACGGAGCGACGTCATGAGTGCGATACGACTGGACGATCAAGGTTCGCATTGATGGCAAGGCGCTCGCGCAAGCAAGTCGAAGCGCATTCTAGCGCACGCTTCCTGCGCGCAAATGAAACGTCCACTGCACGGCGCGCACATGCGCCGGAGCGCCCCAGGCGGCGCGCAGATCGGCCTCGACGATGCCGACCGGATCATCGCCATGCGCCTTGATATAGCGCTGCGTCGCCGACCACGAGCGCAGATAGGCGAGCAGTTGCTCCACATTCCAGTGCGCGATCATCGGCAACGAGGGTGCGGCCTGTTCCGCAAAGGGAAACGGCAACGTGCGATATCCGGATTCGACATGCACGCGCTCGGGAGGCCAGTACGGACCGGTCAGATCGACGTAGAGGCGATCGATCACCTTGTCGACCGCGGCATCGACAACGCATGCGGCATAACTCCATGCCGCGAACCCGCCGCCGGGTTTCAACACACGCCGCACCTCGGCATAGAACGGCGCGAAGTCGAACCAGTGCAGCGCTTGCGCGACGGTGACGAGGCTCGCGCTCGCGTCGGCAAGCGTGCTGCGCTCGGCCGGCTCGACGCGGTATTCGATATTCGCGCGTGTCTCGGCGCCGGCGATCTGGTTCGCGCTTGGATCGGTGCCGATCACGCGCGCGAACTGTCTGGCCAGCGCAACGGTGGCCTGACCGTTGCCGCAACCGGCATCCCAGGCCAGCGTCGTATCGGGCGCCTGCTGCGCGAGCCAGACGAACAATTGCGGCGGATACGTCGGCCGCGCCGCGCGATAGATATTCGCATGCCCGGAAAAGTGGTCCTTGAAATCGCTCATCCAATGCTCTCGATGCCGCGCGTCGCCGCCAGGCGCCAGATCGCCGGATGCGATATCACCGATGCACACGCGGATCAGCGCAAGGTCGGCAGGCCGACTGCCACCCCCGGCAAGCAGCAGCAGGCCCTCGCCATGATCGAGATCGTCAGTGCTTTGCCGGCTTGACGAACTTCAATGTCATGCGATCCGATTCGCCGATCGCCAGATATTTTGCGCGATCCTGATCCTTGAGCGTCAGCGTCGGCGGCAGGGTCCACACGCCTTTCGCATAATCCTTGGTGTCCTTCGGATTGGCGTTGATTTCGCTCTGCGCAACGAGCTTGAAGCCCGCGTCCGTCGCGAGCTTGATCACGACATCCACCGGCAGGTAACCGGTGTGCTTGTCCTCGGCCAGGGTCGTGCCAGGCTTGGCGCGATGATCGACCACGCCGAGCGTGCCGCCCGGCTTGAGCACATCGAACATCGCCTTGAACATCGGTTCGGCGGTACCGGCATCGGTCCAGTTGTGGACATTTCTGAAAGTCAGCACGATGTCGGCGGAGTCCGGCGCGCCCAGCACCGGGGCCTTGGTGTCGAACTCGACCACCTGTGCACCGCCGAAATGAGCCGGATCGCCCTCGATCTTCTGGCGCGCAGGCTGGACTTGTCGCGCACAGTCTTCACCTGCCGATCTTCTTCGGCTGGATAATTGCGGCGATGTAGTGGCCGTGGTCCTTGAGCAGCGGCGCAAGGATTTCGGTATACCAGCCGCCCCCAGGCGTGATTTCGATCAGCGTCTGCTTCGGTTTGACACCGAAAAACTGCAGCGTCTGCTTCGGATGGCGATATTGGTCGCGCGCCTTGTTTTTGTCCGAGCGCCAGTCGCCGGCGAGGATCGTATCGATGCTCATTGCCGTGCCCTGCACCCGTTGGCGCTTTCTGCGCGTAAGCGGCAGCGAACCGATCGCCGAATGCAGCGCACTTGATTGCACATGTGCAATTTCATCATCGTTTTCATGCGTATTTTCCTGTTTGGGGGAGCCGGAACGATTATTGACCGGCAGTGAAGGCGATCCGCAACAGGTTGCCGTGCGCCTTGCAGCCGCACCTGCTCGGAATACGGCGGCACGTCGACGTAGCCGTCCGCGCAGCGAACGCGCTGCTGCAGATTCTGCCACCAGCGCACCGTAAAAATTTCGCCGTGCGCTTCGAGCAAGGCCTGACGCTGCGATTCGTTCATGCCGAGAAAGCGCGGAAACTGCTCGGGAAACACGTCCTGCGGACCGACATAGAACGTTTCGCGCCTTGCCGTCGTCGTCGGGCAATTCGCGGAAACGGCATTCGCTGACCAGACACAGTTCGTCGTAGTCGTAGAAAATCACGCGGCTGTGGCCGGTCACGCCGAAATTCTTCAGCAGCAGATCGCCCGGAAAGATATTGCTCGCTGCCAGATCGCGGATCGCCTGACCGTAATCGACGATCGGCGCGCTGCGCGGCCTCGGCGTCGGCTTCGCGCAGATACAGGTTGAGCGGACGCATGCGGCGTTCGACATAGCAATGCGCGATCACCAGATCGTCGCCGTCGAGCGTGCGCTCTCGCTGCAGCTCGACCAGCAGTTCCGTCGAGCAGGGCCGGCGCGAACTGCGCGCGCGGAAAGCGCAGCCAGCGGAATTCCTGCGCATCGACCAGGCGTCCGGCGCGGTCGTGACGGAACACCATTGTGTACTTCTCCATGACCTCGGCGCGCACGCTTTCCTTGGGAAACGCGAATTTGTCGCGGATCAGTTTGAACACCAGCGGATACGAGGGCAGGGTGAATACGACCATGACCATGCCGCGCTCGCCTTCGGCGTGGACGAAGCGCTCACCGCGGTCGCTGCCGAGGTGACGGAAGAAATGCCGGTAGCGCTCGGTCTTGCCCTGCTTGGCGCGGCCGAGCACGGTGTAGAGCTCGTCGATCGGCTTGTACGGCAGCAGCGTGCGCAGGAACACGATCGCGTCGCCGACCGTGGCCAGATCGGCCTGGAAATAGCTGCGCGTGTAGCCGAACACCTGCGCGACGTGCGCGCGTTCGGTCAGCACCGCGTCGACGACGCAGGCCCGCGTCTTCGTTGACCAGCGCGATCACCAGCGGCGCGATGCGGTCGACGCCGAAGATGCGGCCGACCAGGTAGGCGCGGCGCTCGCGGTAGAACACGGTTTCCAGCAGCTCGATCGCGCGCACGGGATTGGCGCCGCCCGCATCCGTGCCCCAATCGGCGAGGCGCTCAGACAAGGCTTCGGCGATGCGCAGCGCACACAGACCCATATGCGCATACGGCACGGTGAAAGAATAGTCGCCGAGAATACGCTGACAAATACGCGGCAGATGTCCCCACACCGCATAGCTGTGGCGCGCGACCGGATGCGTGATGCGATCGGTCGGCTCGATATCCAGCGCGACGAATTCGATGCCCGCATCGACGCCGCGCGTGCGGAAGAACCGGCGCGTCAGCGTGTTGTAGAAAGTCTTGTTAAGTTCCTGATCGAGCAGCGGCGCGATCAGCTCGGCGAAGCTGCGGCGGATCTGCTGCCACAGCACGTGATCGCGCACGCGCTCACGCAACAGCGTCTCGAGCCGCTGCGTCGTGGCGCGCACGCAGATGTCGTAAAGGTCGATGCGCTCGACCGCATCCATGCGCGCGGAGGCGAAATCGCCGGTCTCGAAGCGCAGCTTGGCGCGCTGGGTGACCGTGCGAAAGCGCGCGTTGTACTGGGCGAAGCCGTTGCGGATATCGAGCGCCGCGGCTTCGGCCAGAGCGTCGTTTTGGCGAGCTGCCCGCGCAAGGCTGTCGAGTTCGGTGGCAGTCATTTGCTGCATACCTTATCGCAGGTGGTGCAGGGTTTCGATCTGTTCGGCGATCAGCACTGCTGCTGGTGCGGCTTCGCGACTTTTCTGCGCCCAGCATCGACAGGCGTCAATCGTTTCTGCGTCGCCCAGCAATTTGCGCAGGGCACCAATCCAGGCTCCAGCGCTGGCCGTCGGGGCCACGCTGCCAGCGACGCCAAGCTTGTTCAAGCGCGCGGCGTTGTCGAACTGATCGTGCGCAAATGGCGTTACCAGTTGCGGCACCCCCGCAGCCAGGCACTGCGCCGAGGTGCCAATGCCACCGTGATGCACGAAGGCTCCCAATTTCGGCAAGAGCAAATCAAATGGGACATAGCTCGCATGGCGGGCAAAGCCGGGAAGTTCGGCCGGCAGTTGATCACGATACGGCGTAATCAATACTGCACGCAGGCCCAACTCTTTGCAGGCAACCAGTGCGCGTTCAAACACTGGTCGTCCGTGCGCCATTGCCGAACCTGGCGTGATGCCCACCGGCGGTGTCCCGGATTGCAGAAAATCGCGTAGCGCCGGGTCGAGTACCTCATTCGAGTTGGCACCCCAACGTGGAAAATCCGTCGTAACGCAATTGGCTGGCCAATCGGGCTGCATTGCCGCAAACCAGCCAGGGAAGGCGCAAATCACCCGGTCTGGCGAATTTTGCCACTGGCTCACTACGCGTCGTACCGGTCGTAAGCCCAACTCTGCACGAAATGCGTTCAGGCCCGACATCACGGTCGAATCGATGACGGCACGTTCAAGGAAACGCTGCACGGCACGCACGAACCAGACAGGCAGCCGTTGCAGCCAGGCCATTCCTGGCCATACCGCCGGATCGTCAGCAGAGAAGAGACACTCGGCGAGAGATGTACCGTTGCGCCGGGCACACCCAGCCGCTCCTGCACGAGTCGGCTGTTCCACGCCAGGGTGCTGCCTACCAACACCGTGTCAGGCGTTATTCGATTCGCCAGCTGCTGATAACCGTTGCGCAGGTTGCGTTCGACGGCCTTCCAGACCGCGCCTAACGCACGCCGCGGATTCCAAAGGTCGGGATTGCCTACGGCCTGTTCGTAGTCTTCGATGGTGCCGATCGGCACAAAGCCGAGACCGGCAGTTTCGATGCGTTCGCGAAAATACGGCGAAGTCAGCAGCTCAACATGATGGCCCCGCTCCTGCAGCGTCTTGCCGATAGCCAGGAACGGATAGACGTCGCCAGCGCTACCGACACAGGCAATGAGGATATGCATCAAGACAGGAATCCGGCACTGCATGCCGCTTTCCTGCAAGTACGGCCTCCCACACACCAATCACGCACGAATGCCATCCAGCGTCGGCTTGGTTTGCGGGCCTCGGCAGATCGGCCTACGCCGATCCACCGAGGCATTTGTGAGTCCATTACAGGTTCTTGATCAGCTCGTCGCCGAACTCGGAACACTTCACCTCGGTCGCGCCGTCCATCAGGCGCGCGAAATCGTAAGTGACGCGCTTGTTGGCGATCGCCTTGTCCATCGCAGTGATGATCGCGTCGGCGGCTTCGGTCCAGCCCATATAGCGCAGCATCATTTCGCCGGACAGGATCACCGAACCCGGGTTGACCTTGTCGAGGCCGGCGTATTTCGGCGCGGTACCGTGGGTGGCCTCGAACACCGCGTGGCCGGTCAGGTAGTTGATGTTGCCGCCCGGTGCGATGCCGATGCCGCCGACCTGCGCGGCGAGCGCATCGGAGAGGTAATCGCCGTTGAGATTGAGTGTCGCGATCACGTCGAACTCGTCCGGGCGCGTCAGCACCTGCTGCAGGGTGATGTCGGCGATCGCATCCTTGATCAGCACCTTGCCGAAAGCCAGCGCGGCCTTCTGTTCCGCGTTCGCTTCGGCTTCGCCCTTGGCCGCCTTGGTCTTCTCCCAGGTCTCCCAGGTGTAGGTCTGGCTCGGGAAGAACTTCTCGGCGACCTCGTAGCCCCAGTTGCGGAACGCGCCCTCGGTGAACTTCATGATGTTGCCCTTGTGCACCAGGGTCACCGACTTGCGCTTGTTCTTGACCGCGTAGCCGATCGCGCTGTGCACGAGGCGCTCGGTGCCGAGATGGCTGACCGGCTTGATGCCGATGCCGACTTCGACGCCGACTTCGCGATGCGGCATGCCGATGCCTTCGAGCTGCTTCTGCCACGCTTCGGCTTTGGCCTTGGTGCCGAAGCGGATCTTGTCGAACGCCTTCGGATCGTTCTGCGCGATGAAGTCGAGCAGCTTTTGCGCAGCCTCGCTGCCGGATGCGTATTCGATGCCGGCGTAGATGTCCTCGGTGTTCTCGCGGAAGATCACCATGTCGACTTTTTCCGGCGTCTTCACCGGCGAGGGCACGCCCTTGAACCAGCGCACCGGGCGCAGGCAGACGTAGAGGTCGAGCATCTGGCGCAGCGCGACGTTGAGCGAGCGGATGCCGCCGCCGATCGGTGTGGTCAGCGGACCCTTGATCGAGACCAGATAGTCGCGGCAGGCCTGCACGGTGGATTCCGGCAGCCAGGTGCCGAACTGATTATTGGATTTCTCGCCGGCGAACACTTCGAGCCAGTGGATCTTCTGCTTGCCTTTGTATACTTTTTCCACCGCAGCGTCGAGCACGCGCACCGAGGCGCGCCAGATGTCCGGCACCGGTGCCGTCGCCTTCGATGAACGGCACGATCGGATTGTCCGGCACGTTCAGCCGGCCGTTGGCGATGGTGATTTTTGCGCCACCAGCGGGCGCGGTGAAGATGGGCTCGGACATGGTTACTCCGTGTATTCATGGGCGTTCAAGAAGAACGCATAGCCTAGCAGGCCGAGCTATGGCTTGGTAATTGCGCGCCGGCCCACGACCAGGTTATCCGATTGCAGCGGGGGATCGCCAAACCAATGCTGCGCAACCGCGAGTTGCGCGACGTCGCCGACGATCAGCAACGCGGGCGCTCGTACCGCATGCGCGCTGGCGCATTCGACCAGTTCGGCAAGGCTGCCGACCAGCACGCGCTGCTCGGGCCGCGTGCCGTTCTCGATGATCGCGAATGGCGTTCCTGCAGACACGCCCTCGTCGTAGAGACGATCGCGCACGTTGGCGAACTCGGCCACGCCCATATAGATCGCCAACGTTTCGCCGCCGGCGGTCAACGCATCGGAAGCCCGCCCCCTCCCCTTGCCCTCCCCCGCACGCGGAGGAGGGGAAGATGGCGTCGCGCCGTGCGCGACATCGTCGTTCGATGGGCCTTCGCTACGTTTGCGGTGCGCGGTGGCGAAGCGCACCACCTGGGCATGATCGCGATGCGTGAGCGGCACGCCGGCATAGGCCGCGCAAGCAATCGCTGCGGTGATGCCCGGCACCACCGAATAAGCGATGCCGTGCGCGCGCAGGAACTCGATTTCCTCGCCGCCGCGACCGAAGATGAAAGGATCACCGCCCTTGATGCGCACGACGCGCTTGCCCGCACGCGCATGCTCGACCATCAATGCATTGATTCCTGCCTGCGGGGTGTGAAGCTTGCCGGCGATCTTGCCGACATCGATACGCTCGGCGTCGCGCCGCGCCATGTCCAGCACCGCGTCGCTGACCAGACGGTCGTGCAGGATCACATCGGCTTCGTTCAATGCGCGTATTGCATTCAAAGTGAGCAGACCCGGATCGCCGGGACCGGCGCCGACCAGCACGACCGATCCGGTCGTCGCAGAAGATTCGACTTCCTGCGCATCGAGTTCGGCGCTGAGTGCGGCCTGCGCTTCAGCATGGCGTCCTTGCGTTACCAGCCGCGCGACGGGGCCGCGCAATACGCGCTCGTAGAAACGCCGTCGCGGTGCGACTTGCGCGTAGCGCGCGCGGATGCGTGCGCGGGCAGGCGCGAGCAAGTCGGCCAGCGCGCCCCACGATCGATCGAACAAGGTCTCGATGCGTTCGCGCGCGAGGCGCGCGAGCATCGGTGCGGCACCGCCCGAGGAGATCGCGACGATCAGCGGCGAGCGATCGACGATCGCGGGCACATGGAACGTCGACAGCGCGGCATCATCGACAACGTTGACGAAGATATGGCGCGTCTGCGCCACGGCCGCGACCAGCGCATTCAGCGTCGCGTCGTCGGTCGCGGCGATCGCCAGCCAGCGCTTGTCGAGTTGCTCGGCAGCGAATTGGCGCGCGAGATGGCGCAAGCGGCCGGCCCTGGTCCACTCGGCAAGAGTCGGCGTCAGATCCTGCGCCACGACGTCGATGCGCGCTCCGGCAGCAAGCAACAGCGCCGCCTTGCGCTCGGCCACGCTACCACCGCCGACGAGCAGAACGGCGCGGCCGGCCAGGTCGGCGAATAACGGGAATAAATTCATCGTCGCCCGTGTGCAATCGGGCGACGATTTTGACACGGATCAGCGGCTGAGTGACCGCTGCCGCGCTACCGATATGCGCAAAGGCAAAGTGCGAACTCTGCGTCTGCGGCTACTCGTGGCGCGACGGATTGGATACCGCCGCCAGCGTTTCCTCGGGCGGCTCAAGCTTGTCGCCGAGCAATCGGCGTACGCTGACGTAGAAGACCGGGATCAGCAGCACACCGAGGAAGGTCGCGAACAGCATGCCGCCGATCACGCCGGTGCCGATCGCGTGGCGCGCGTTGGCGCCCGCACCGGTCGAGATCGCCAGCGGCATCACGCCGAGAATGAAGCAGAACGAGGTCATCAGGATCGGCCGCAGACGCAGGCGCGCGGCATCCACCACGGCAGCGCCGAGTCTGCGTCCGGCGCGCTGTTCGGCCACGGCGAACTCGACGATCAGGATCGCGTTTTTCGCGGCGAGGCCGATGATCGTCAGCAAACCGACCTTGAAATACACATCGTTGGTGAGGCCACGCAACCAAGTCGCGACCAGCATACCGGTCAGACCGAGCGGCACCACGAGCATCACCGCGACCGGTATCGACCAGCTTTCGTAGAGGGCGGCCAGACAGAGAAACACCACGACGATCGACAGCGCGATCAGCATCGGCGCCTGATTGCCGGAAATGATTTCCTGCAGCGACTGACCGGTCCACTCGAAGCCGAATCCAGGCGGCAGCTGCTTGACCAGATCCTGCATCAGGGTCATCGCTTCGCCGGTGCTCTTGCCCGGAGCATTGCCGCCGACGATATCGATCGCTTCGTAGCCGTTGTAGCGCACGAGGCTCGGCGAGCCCACTTTCCAGTCGGTGTGCACGACGTTGGACAGCGGAATCATCTGCGCCACGGACGCGCCGGCGACCGCAGTGCTGGAACTCGGCACGTAGAAATGGCTCAGCGCCTCAGGACTCGCGCGGAACGCGGCGTCGGCCTGCATGTTGACGCGCAGCACGCGGCCGCCATAGACGAAATCGTCGACATAGACCGGCGCGAGCATCAGTTGAATGGCGGTATAGACGTCCGTCAGCGACAAGCCCATGGACTGCGCCTGCAAGCGATCGACCTTCATCTCCAGCTGCGGCGCGTCCTCCAGACCGTTCGGTCGCACGCCGACCAGCGTATCGGCGTGCTGCGCGGCTTGGCCGAGCAGGATGTTCTGCGCCTTGATCAGCGCGTCGTGCCCCTGGCCCGTACGGTCCTGCAGGTACATGTCGAAGCCGCCGAAGCGGCCAAGACCGCGGATGGTCGGCAGATTGACGACGAACGCCATCGCATCGTCGACCTTGGCGAACAGCTGGCCCTGGATTCGCTGGATCAGTTGCGGCGCCGTGGCCCGGCGCTCGTCCCACGGCTTGAGACGCACGAACGCCATGCCGACGTTTTCGCCGCTGCCGACGAAGCTGAAGCCGCTGAGCACGAACACGCCATTGACTTCCGGGTTGCCGCGGATGATCGACTCGACCTGATCCATCACCGCGTTCGTGCGCGCGATCGTCGCGCCGGCCGGCAGGGCGACGACGGCGAGCGCGTAACCCTGATCTTCGTCGGGCACGAAGCTGCTCGGCAACTTCATGAACATGAAGCCGCACAGTACGACGATCACGGCGAACGCCGTCATCCAGGCCGGTACATGGCGAATCGCGCTGCGGATGTTGCCGGTGTAGGTATTGCGCGTCCAGTCGAACCCGCGGTTGAACCACTTGAACAGCACGTTCTTCTTTTCTTCGTGCACCGGTTTGATGATCGTCGCGCACAACGCCGGCGTGAAGATCAGCGCGAGGAACGCGGAGAATCCGGTCGACAGCGCGATCGTCAGCGCGAACTGGCGGTAGATCGCGCCGACCGAACCGGTCTGCATCGCGCTCGGGATGAATACGGCCATCAGCACTACCGCGATCGCGACGACCGCGCCGGAAATCTGCCGCATCGCCTTGCGCGTGGCGTCCTTCGGCGGCAGGCCTTCCTCGCGCATGATGCGTTCGACGTTTTCGATGACCACGATGGCGTCGTCGACGACGATGCCGATCGCCAGCACCATGCCGAACAGACTCAATTGATTGATCGTGAAGCCGACCGCCCACATGCCGAGAAAACCGCCCATCAGCGCGACCGGAATCACCAGAGTCGCAATCACCGTCGCGCGCGCGTTCTGCAGGAACATGCAGCATGACCAGAAACACCAACACGACCGCTTCGATCAGCGTCTTGACGACTTCCTCGATCGAGATCTTGATGAACTGGGTCGAGTCATAGGGGATGAACCACGACACGCCGGGCGGAAAAGTCGACTGCAGCTCGGCGAGCTTGGCCCTGACCTCCTTGGCGACGGTCAGCGCATTGGCTCCGCTGACCAGCTGCACGCCGACACCGGCGACGCCCTGGCCGTTGTAAACCACACGCTGGCCATAGCTGTACGGCCCAAGCTCGACCCGCGCCACGTCGCGCAGACGCACTGCGCTGCCGTCGCTGTTCGCGCGCAGGATGATGTTCTCGAACTGCTGCGGGCTCGAGAAGCGGCCTTCGGCGCGCACGGTCGCGGTGAAGCCGATCCCGGGCACGGTGGGTTCGGCACCGACCGAACCGGCAGCGACCTGCACGTTCTGTTCCTGGACCGCATTCATGACCTGCGCGGCCGACATGCCGTAGCCATGCAGCTTGTCCGGGTTGAGCCAGATGCGCATCGCGTATTCGGAGCCGACCTGGAACGTGCTGCCGACGCCCTGCAGGCGCGCGATCTGGTCGAGGATATTGGACGAGACGAAGTTGTTGAGGCTGTACGAGTTCATGCGCCCATCGTTGGATTTCAGCGCAAAGAACATCAGGAAGTCCGGGTTCGACTTGACCGTGGTCACGCCCTGCTGGGTGACTGCGGACGGCAGACGCGGTGTGGCCAACGCGACCTTGTTCTGGGTCTGCACCTGGGCGATATCCGCATTCGTGCCCGGCTCGAACGTGAGCGTGACCGAGGAGCCGCCATTCGCGCTCGAGGTCGAGCTGAAATACATCAGGTGATCGATGCCGGTGAGCTGCTGCTCGATCACTTGGGTGACGCTTTTTTCCACCGTCTCGGCGTCGGCGCCAGGGTAACTCGCGCTGACGACGACCTGCGGCGGCGCGATCGACGGGTACGACTCGATGCCTAGCGTCGAGATCGCAATGGCGCCTCCGAGCAGGATCAGGATCGCGATGACCCACGCGAAGATCGGACGGTCGATGAAAAAACTCGGCATGTGTGGTTCCTTTGCGCGCGTCCCTGATCGCGAAAGTCGGCGGCCATCCGGCCGCGGTTTTCAATTAATGCTGGTCGCGCGCCGCAGGCACCGGTGCCGGCGCCTTTGCATCGCCCGCGAGCGGCTGCCAGGGTACGGCCTTGGCCGGTGCGTCGGGCTTGATCTTCTGCACGCCGGAAACGACGATCTGGTCGCCGTCGGCCAAACCCCCGGTTACCACCCAGCTGTCGGTCTGCTGGGCATTGGTCTTGATCCTTTTCTGCACCGCCTTGCCGCCCTTGACGACGTAGACGTACGGCCCCGTGGCGTCGCGCAACACCGCCGCCTGCGGCACCAGATACGCGTGCTTGAGCTGGCCGAGGGTCACGCGCACGTTGACGTACATGCCCGGCAGCAGGCTGTGATCGGCATTCGGCACAATGCCGCGCAGATTCACCGCTCCAGTTGCCGCATCGACCGTGGTATCGGAGAAGTCGAGCGTACCGGCGCTGCCGTATGCGCTACCGTCGGGCAGCAGCAACTCGACTTTGGCCTGATTCTGCTGGTTCAGACTGACCTCGCCGAGCGCTTGCTCCCGCCGCAGCTGATCGAGATCGCCGACCGCCTGACTGAAATTGACGTAGATCGGATCGATCTGCGAGATGGTCGTCAGCAGCGTCGCATCGCTCTGCCCGACCAGCGCACCTTCGGTCACCTGCTGCTGGCCGGCACGACCGCTGATCGGCGCCGTGACGCTGGCATAACCGAGATTGATCCTGGCGCTGTCGACGTTGGCCTTTGCCTGCTGCACGGCCGCCGCCGCGGTGCGTTCGGCGGCCTGCGCGTTGTCCAGATCGGTCTTCGACAAGAGGCCCTTGTTCGCCACGGAGCGCGCGCGTTCGGCAGCGACATGATTGTTCGTGTACGTGGCCTGCGCCGCGGCCAGATTGGCGAGCTGTGCGTTATACGCCGCGCGCAACGGCGCCGGGTCGATCTCGAACAGCACCTGGCCTTCCTTCACGTCGCTGCCTTCGGTGTAAACGCGCTTCTGCAGCACGCCGGCAACGCGCGCGCGCACATCCGCGCTGCGTGTGGCGGACAGCCGTCCGACGAGGTCCTGAGTCAACGGCACCACCTGCGCCTTTGCGGACACCACGCCGACTTCAGCCGCCGGCATCTGCTCCGGTTGCGCCGGCCCGCTCTTGCCGCAGCCGCTGACAAACACAAGGACCAGTGCAGCGACGACGGCACTGCGAAGCAGTCTGGACGGCATGGGAAACGCCTCTGAAGTTTTGTTACCGGAATTTTGCCAGCGCGCTCCCGCACCTGAGCTACGCATCGCCACGTGATGGGGCTGGCCGGCGGGATTGCAAGCGAAATACTAAACCACTGGGTAAATATATAGCGAATTGCCGGCTGTCTGACAATGGACAGAAGTCACATTCGTACTGCCTCCTGCGCATCAGTGCCGATGCGCACTGGCCAGGTATTCGGCGCTCTGCATCTCGATCAGGCGGCTTTCGGTGCGTGCGAACTCGTTGGCCAGACGGCGGCCGCGATACAACTGCGGCGGTAATGCCGCGGCCGAAAGAACCAGGTTCACGCCGTGATCGTAGAACTCGTCGACCAGATTGATGAACCGCCGTGCCGCATCTTCTCTTTCCGCATCGGCGGAAAACTGCGGCACATCGGAAATCAGCACGGTGTTGAAGCTCTGTCCGATCTCGATGTAGTCGGCGACCGCGCGCGGACCTTCGCACAGCGCGGCGAACTCGAACCAGATCACGCCGTCGGCCCGGCGCTTGACCGCGATCTCGCGGCCGTTGATATCGATCGCCGGCTCGCTGCGCCGCGTGCCGGGTGCGATGCGCTCGAAACACGCGGCGAGCGCCGCTTCCGCCGTCGCGCCGAGCGGCGTGAAATAGACGCCCGCGTCGGTCAGCGCACGCAGGCGGTAATCCTGACTCGCGAGCAGTTCGAACACCTCGCAGTTCTGCTCGATCAGCGCAATCGCGGGCAGAAAGCGCTCGCGTTGCAGGCCGTCCGCGTACAGGCGTTCGGGTTCGATGTTCGAGGTCGTCACCAGAGTCACGCCGCGCGCAAACAGATGCTTGAGCAGATTGCCGAGGATCATCGCGTCGCCGATGTCGGTGACGAAGAATTCGTCCAGACAAAAAACGCGCGCCTGCGCGGCAAAATGCGCAGCGACGGCGACGAGCGGATCTTCATGGCCCTTCAACCGATTCAGCTCGGCGTGCACACGACCCATGAAGCGATGAAAATGCAGACGCAGCTTCGCCTCGAACGGCAGCGCCTGCAGAAACAGGTCCATGATGAAGGTCTTGCCACGTCCGACCGCCCCCCACAGGTACAACCCGCGCACCGGCGGCGTCGAACGCAGGCGGCGACGCCACCAGCTGCTGGCTTCGGCCTCGATCAACTCGGCGTGGATGCGATCCAGTTCGACGAGCGCCGCACGCTGCGCGGGATCGTCCTCCCAGCGCCGTTCGGCCACCCCCTGCGCATAGAGCGCGCTCGGAGTCGCGACGGACACGCCTTCGTCCGCATCGCTCATGCGCGCGCAGCAGCCGCCAGCGGCGGCAGATTCGCCGCGCACGCCGTCCTGCACGATGCCGCGCAGTTCGATCAGCCGGCGATGAAAAAAATGACTCGTATCCGGCACGCGCACCAGGGTCGGCACGCGGATCGCGTTCGGCGACGAACCGGTACACCGCATCCGGATCGACGATCTCATCGGCTTCGCCTTGAATCACCAGCCACGGACACGCCGGCGTCGGCAGCGTGCTGAAATCCAGCCGCGTCACCGCGGGCGCGACCGTGATGAGCTGGCGCGCCGGCAAGCTTGCGGTCGCGCGCAGGGCGACGTAACTGCCGAACGAAAATCCCGCCAGCCACAGCGCCGTGCCGGGTCGCACCCGCTGCACCCACCGCGCGACCGCGAGCGCGTCATCGGTTTCGCCGCGACCATCGTCGAACACGCCCGCCGATGCGCCGATCCCGCGAAAATTGAAGCGCAGCGTGGCCAGACCCAATTCGCGCAGCGCGCGTTCGAGCGTGGTCACCACCTTGTTGTGCATCGTGCCGCCCTGCAGCGGATGCGGATGACAGACGATCGCCGTGCCCGCACGCGCGACCTCCGCCGCCGGCATGGCGGTGGCGACTTCGAGCGCACCCGCCGGGCCGCGCAGCAGAAGGGTCGTCGCCGTCGCAGGGAATCGATCCGGTACAGTGTCGGTCGTCATGAAGCTGCGCATGATAACGGACAGCCGCAGTCAACGACATCGGACCGGCCCGAGCCACAACAGATGAATCATCTCGCCCATGTTTTTCTCGCCGGCACCGCATGCCCAGGCGCAGCTCGGCGGCCTGCTCGGCGATTTCTGGCACGGCGCACCCGACCCGCACTGGCCGCCGCGTTTGCGCGCGGGCGTCTTGTTGCATCGAAAAATAGACGCTTATACGGATAGCCATCCATTTGTCGCGGAGGCTCGCCGCCTGTTCGACGCGCCGCTGCGCCGCTATGCCGGGATTTTGCTCGACATGTACTTCGACCACGCGCTGGCGCGCGAGTGGTCGCGTTATGCGGACGAATCGCTGGCCGTGCTGTCCACGCGTGTGCTCGATCTTGTCGCAGCCAACGCAGCGCAGTTGCCGCCCGACCTGCAGCGTTTCGCGCAGTACATGCGCAACCATGGCCTGTTTGTCGGCTACGCGCAGAGGGCAACGATCGAGCAGGCGCTAGCGGGAATCAGCCGGCGTCTGCGTCGTGCCAATCCACTGGCCGAGGCGGGGCCGGCGCTATGGCAGCGCGCAGCCGCGCTCGATGAAATTTTCACGCGTTTCTTCCCGGACCTGATCGGTTATGCGCACGATCAGCGTCTACTGCTCGGTATCGACTAGCTGGGCTAGATCATTCCTGCATGGGCTGCAGGACATGCGAACGCATCTAATCCAGACTGCATGGAAGCCAGTCCCAAGCATACGTTTCGGTTCAATCACCGCCCCTGGTTTCTGGATCCCGGCACTCCCTGCCGGGATGAAATGATCTGCACGCAGATCATTTCACCTGGGTCACCATCCACTCGACGGTGGCCTTGACCTGCGCATCGGTCAGCGACGGATTGCCACCCTTGGCCGGCATCTGCTTGCCTTCCTTGCCCTGGAATCCTTCGGTTGCGTGCTTGACCAGGGTGTCGAGTCCTTCGGCCACGCGTGGCGCCCATGCGGCCTTGTCGGTGATGCACCGGCGCGCCGGTCGCGGCGTTGGTATGGCAGGTCTGGCACAGATTGCCGAAGATGGTCTTGCCGTCGAGCGTGCCGCCGTAGGCCACTTGCGCTTCCGCGGCTTTCTTCGCCGCATCCTGCGCGGCCAGCAGCGCGGCGCGACCGGTATCGCCCGCGTAGACGCCGCCCACCGGCGCGATGCGCGCCTCGATTTCGGCAACATGCGAGGGGTTGGTCGGCGGCGGATGATGCGAATACAGCCACATCGCCAGCGCGATCAACGCGAACATGACCAGCACGAGAAAGCCGATCAGCTCGAAAAGTGGCTTGAGGAAGACGCGATCAGTCGGGAGTAACGGGATTGGTCACGGACGCTTCACCTGGATGGAGGCCAGCCGCTGCGGCCGGAACAGTTAGCTGCGCAAAGTATAGCGGTGACTCCTTGTTCGCGGAAGGCACCGCGCCAGAGTGTCGCGGCCGTGCAACGGTCGCCCGCTCAAGCCATGCCGCCATTGATGCCGATCACCTGGCCATTGATGTAGCCGGCCGCGTCCGAACACAGATAGGCGATCAGGCCGGCTACCTCCTGCGGCGTGCCCGCGCGTGCAGCCGGCACCATCTGCTTGATCTGCTCCGCGTCGAAGGCCATGTCGGCCATGCGTCCGGCGATCACGCCCGGCGCCACCACATTGACCGTGATTCCGCGCGAGGCCATCTCGCGCGCCAGCGATTTCGCCGCGCCGTGCAATGCCGACTTGGCCGCCGCATAGTTGACCTGACCGCGATTGCCGAGTACCGCCGCGACCGACGACACCGCCACGATGCGCCCGAAGCGCGCGCGCGCCATCGGCAGCAGCAGCGGCTGAGTGACGTGAAAAAAACCATGCAGCGACACATCGATCACCCGATGCCATTGCTCGTCGCGCATTCCCGCAAGCGGCGCGTCGTCATGGATGCCGGCGTTGTGCACCAGAATCTCGATCGGTCCATCGGCAAGCACGGTTTCGATTGCCAAGCGTGTGGCTTTGGCATCCGTGAGGTCGAAAGCAACGACTTGTGCCGCGGCACCGTTTGATTGGATCTCATCGGCCAACGCCTGCGCGCGTAGCGCATTCGTATGCGCGTGTGCATAGACGAAGCAACCTTGCGCCGCGAGTTCACGACAGATCGCCGCACCGATATCGCCACTTGCGCCTGTGACCAACGCACGGCGAAGCGTGTCAGCAGGTTTAGCACTCGTCATTTCGACATTCTTGCACAGCCTCAGGGTGCCCGATTAGGCTTAGAACTCTCGTTTTAGGTGATGCGCCCCAATGAAACGCCAGTACCTCGGTGACTCCAAAGATAGTTTCAAGTGGAATTATCTTGATTTTCTAGTACGAAGCCTTGGTTATACCAACCTTCAAATCGCTTGGATGATGACCCCGGATGACAGCAGCTCTGATGGAAAGTCCGCTCCCGAGTCATTTCCCGCGCGGCCAGAGATTTGGGAATTCTGTAGATCGTTGCGTTCACTGCGCGATCCGGATCGATTATCGGAACTACCAACCTCTACAGGAGCCGATTACGGGGTCGCGCTTCATGGATCCAACAAATATTTCGACAACACACGTCGCAACTCCTATTTCTTGGCTCTTGGCGGCAGTGCCGATAAGGTTCTGTTCCTCGATCCCGACAACGGCTTCGAGCCGGAACGCAGCTATTGTGAAAAACATGTGCTTTACTCTGAACTAGACGCACTCATCAAGACAATCTCCCGGCGGTCCGTAATCACGGTATTTCAACATCACAGGCGCAAAAATTTCCCCGATGACTTTGCCCGCATTCGCGAGCGCTTACACCGTGGCTATTCTGCTGCCATTTTTTGGCATTCCCTCATGTTCGTCAGCGTGTCCCAATCGCACTCTATAATTGAAAGAATCTGCGAGATTAATTCCGACTATGCTAAAGGTCATCCGGTGGAAGCTCTCGTCTAAATGGCCGCGCGACGACGGGCCCCAGATCGCGTTTGCCGCCAAGCCTAGACGCTCAAGCTTCCATTGCCGCCGATTACCGCGGCGCGTCCTTCAGCAAGCAGCAGCGAGCGATGCTCGACGCGGAACGCGTATTGCCAGCTCGCGCCGCTGTCCAGCAGCTTTTCCGCGTAGACGTCGAGTTGGTCTGGCAAATCGTCGATGCGCGCGACGTGCAAGTTGAACTGCGCGCAGCGAAACGAGTAACCCTGGCTCGGCGACTGCGCCGGCGCGCTGCGCGAGCAGGCCGCCGTGCACCGCCATCGCCTGCGCGCCGTATTCGCACAGATGCACCGCACGCAAACGGCCGTCGCTGCGCAATGGATTGTCGGCAACGCGATGCGACTCCGCGGTGAGGTGAATATGCGTATTGTCCCAGTCCATGACGCAGTCGAGCAGGCACATCGCGCCGCGATGCGGGATCAGATGCTGCCACTGCGCTTTAGCGAGCATCGGTGTTCGCGCCGCGCGCCATCAGGATCGACAGGCAGAAATGAAACGCGACGCCGAGCGCGACCGTCGCGCCGATCGCGCGCAGCACCGGCACGCTCGAGGTCGCGAGCAGACCGAACACCAGCACCGCGCTGAGCACGCAGACGATGGTCGCGTGCAGGGTGCGCCGCGCTTCGGCGGCATCGTCGACACGGCGTTCGAAAAACAAGGCGTAGTGCAGGCCGAGGCCGGCGGCGAGCGCCAGCGCGACCAGATGGAACAGCGACAGCGACACGCCGCTGCCGCGCAACACGGCGAGCACGAGCAAAGTTGCGAGCGACATCGGCGCGATCACATGCCAGGCGCGCGCGAGATCGCGGAAGGCGATCGCAACCGTGGCCGCGAGCAGCAGCAAGGCAACGAGCAAGGCCGTGCCGATGCGCGCACGGTAGCTCGCAACCAGCGATTCGGATGCGGCTTTCAGATCGAGCAGACGTACCGCACCGTGCGTTTCGCCGGCGATCTTGGCGAGCGCGGCGGCATCGTGCACGCCGCTCAGCGTGGCGAGACCGAGCCAGTGTCCATCGTGCTCGCTCAGCATTGCATGCAGGCGTGCGCCGAGCGGCGACGCAGCGAATGCCTGCACGGTCAGCGGCGGCAGGCTGCGCGCGCGTTTCGACATCGTCGACGAAGGGCGCGAACAGGCCCGGTTGAAACGGCAGATCCTGCTGCGCCTTATCGAGCGCGGCCTGCAGCGTGGCGCGATCGGGCAGTTTCGCCTGACGTGCGGTTTGCGTGGCGATACTCGGCAGATAGCGGCTCGGCAGTTCGACGTCGTCCACGAGCCTGGCTGAAATCCATTTTTCCACTTGTGCAGAAATCTTTTCCGACTGGACCAGCACGCCATCCGCGCTCGGCGCCTCGATCACGAGCAGATAGCGCACGTCGGGCGCACCGAGTGCGGCGCGCAATTCGCCTTCGCGCTTGAGCAAGGCCGGCGGCACCGGCGTCAGAGCGGCGAGATCGTTTTGCCAGAACGGCGTCGGCGCAAGCCAGAGCGCGGCAGCGGCGAGCACCAGCAGGCTCCACGGCAGCCAGCGCAGGCGCGGCAACGCGTCGAGTTTGCGGCGCAATCGTTCGAGCCACGCGGACTGCGCAACATCGCGGAACCGCGTCGGCAGCACCTGCGGCAGCAGATAACGCGTGACGAAACCCGCGGTGAGCAAACCGGCAATCGTGAACACCGCGAGTTGCTGCAGGCCGGCGACGCCCGAGGCGAAAAACGCCAGATAGGCGATGCACGCGGAGACGATGGCGAGGCGCAAGAGCGGCCACACGCCGCGCAGACTTTCCTGCGCGCTCGCGCCCGCGCGCCGGTGACTCAGGCAGCGGATCGGGTATTCCTGGGCGACGCCGAGCAGGGTGAAACCGAATGCGAGCGTGATGCCGTGAATCGGCCCGAAGGCCAGCATCGTCGCGGCGATGCCGATCAACGCGCCACTCGCGAGCGGCAGCGCAGCGAATGCGAGTACGCCGACGCTGCGATAGGCGCCCAGCAGCAGCAGCGCAAACGCGAACGAGCCCAGGCCACCCAGCCATTCCGCCTCGTGGCGCGTGTTGGCATTGACGACCACGCTGAAATAACCGGGGCCGCTGATACTCAGACGCGCCGCGCCGCGCGCCGGCAGCGCAGCGAACGCCGCTTGCAAATCCGCGATCGCAGCGCCCTGCGCGGCGGGATCGAAGGCCGGCGCCGCCGTTTCCGCAAGCAGCAAGCGCTTCGAGCCATCGCGGCGAGAACCAGACGCCGTCGCGCAATTGGGGCGTGTGCAACGGCGTCCAGCGTTGCGCGAGCTTGAGCGTTTCCAGCGTCGGATCGCGCGGCAGCAGGGGTTTGAGCAGCGCTGCGGCCGGCGAGCCGAGATCCTCCACGCGCTGCTGCAGTTCGTTGCGCAGATAGCTCGCGTCGAATGTCGCATTGTCCAGCGTTGGCGAAAGCAGATAGCGATACGGCAACAGCGCGGGATCGAGCGTGGACAAGTCCGCTTCGCCGTTGAGTATGCGCACGAAATGCGCATCGCCGTGCAGCGCGCTGGCAAGCCCGCGACTCGCTGCGGCGAGTTGCTCCGCGGGGGCGTGGGCGATCGCGAGCAGCAACAGACGTGAGGCCGGACCTTCGCCGATCTGCTCGATCAGCAATTTCTGATCCGCGGTCTGCGCCGGCGGCATGAAACTGCGCAGATCGCTGCTGAGTACGAGGTTGCGCTGCACGCCGAATGCGAGAACGCACAGCGCGATCAGCCACGCCATCAACCATGCGATCGCGCGTGCGCTCAAGGCGAACTGCCGCGGCAAAGGGATTCGAGCTCTGCGGGCGTCGGCGGATCGGCCAATGTCGCGGCGGCCAGTTTGCCGAGCAGCATCACACTCGAATCGCCGTCGGTTTCATGCAGGCCGAAGCAGCGCGTATCGCTGTCACGGCCGTCGACGATCATCTCGCGCAGCTGCCTGGCCAGCGCCGGGCTGCGCGGCGTGAGCGCCAGCCGCCAATCGCCACCGATGCGCTGCAGATGCGATCGCGTAGTACTGATTCAACGCGGACGCATCGCCGCCAAGCAAGGCGCTGAAGCTGGCGAGCAGGGCCTGCAACTCAGGCGCCCGTTCGAGCGAGAAATTGCGCGCGGGTTTGCCGTCGCGCTGCACGCTGACTTCGCCGCCGGCGATCGCGGTCGTTTCCTTGTACGGCGTGTCGACGCGCTTGCCGAGCCGATCGCTGCCGCCGTAGTGCAGCTCGCCGCGCAACACCAGCGGTTGCCGCAGCATGCGCAGGAAACGTACTTCGGTATACGCCGTGTCGGCGGGCGCCGGCCGGCGCAGGCTCGCGACCAGCGCCACCGTCTCCGACGACAGCGAATCAACGGGTGGCGACGGATTCGCGCCGACGCACAGGCTGCTCAACAGGACAATGCCAGAAATCATAGAAATTGAACCAGTTATAGGGATACAGCCGAGTGTAGTGCTCCAGCCGCGCAGCGAACCGTGCCGCATACTCATGCAATTGCGCAGCGCGTGCGCTACGCGGGATTTGTATACTTTGTGCAAAAAGCTCGAAGTGCAGATCGTAGCGATTGCCGCCGCGATAGATGCCGAAGGCGAGCACGATCGGCAGCTCAAGCATTGAGGCCAGCAGATATGGCGCGGTCGGAAAATGTGCCGGCGCGCCGAGAAAATCCGCCGGCGCGGTAGCTCGCCCGCGCGCCCCGATCGGCGAGCAGGCCGATCAGCGCACCTTGCCTGGCGGCCGCGTGCAACGCCAGGGCGAATTCGCCGGGGTCCTTGCCCACGTCGATCATTTGCCGCGAAGTCCGGATTGAGCGCATGCATCAGATCGTTGAGGTGCGCGTGTCTGTTGCAGATCCATGACCACGCGCAGTTGCAGCTCCGGATTTGTTGCAAGAGTATGCGCAGGGCCTCGAAGCTGCCGAGATGGGCGCCGAGCATTGGAGCCATCCGCGGGCAGTCCGCTTCGAGCAGTTGCGAGGCCGTGCAGGCGGATGTCGAACCGCTCAAGGCTTGCGTCGTTGAGCAAAAAACGATCGAGGATCGTCGTCGCGAACTGCGGATATGCCGCAACACGTTGCGGTCGCTGCGCCGGCGGATGCGCGTACGCGTTCGAGATAGACCGCGAATGCGCGACGTTCGACGCCGCGGCGCAGAAAAAAATACAACGCAATCGGATATAAGAACGACACGCATGAAGCCGCGCCCGAGGCACGGGCCGCTCGCGAAGCAGCCAGATCGTAAACCGGCTCCCAGTCTGCGGCGCTCATGCCATTGCGCGCTCACACGCCGCGCGAATGGCGCCGGCGATATCCTGATGCCGCTGGCGATCAGCGTGCCGTTGCGTGAAGTAGCTCGAACTCTATTTGTCCTTTCTCGTCTCGCAGACGCAGCGGATTGTTTGCTCCGGCAATAGCTGGGACGATAAATTTGACCTGCTGCAACGCGGCGATGCGCAACTTCGCCAACGCTTCAGCCGGCAGCGACGCGAGTCGAGCAGTACCACGCCCGGCACCACCGGCTGGCCCGGAAAATGACCTGGAGTGCGGATGATTACGACCGACTTGATTCCTCGATGTGGGTCATGTGCGCATCGTCTTCATCCCGTATGTCGATCTCTTTGCTCCGCGTGCTATTTTAGTGGTTCACAGACAACCATGGGGACAGTCTAATGCCTAGTTCACGTCGTTACCTCTTCATACTGCTGCCCCTGCTTATGCTTTTGATGGCATTTCGCCAGTCGCCGCTGGTCGATCCGGCTCCGATCGCCGTGCCGGCACAAATCACCCAAGAAAACGTCAGCAAGGCAATCGAAATTTCTCTCATCCATCGTGGTTGGACCATATCGAACAGGACTTCGGGCGGCATCGATGCCACATTGCACCTGCGTGACCACACCGCGGACATCCACATCACATATGACACCAGGCAAATCCAGATTAACTACGTGCACAGCACTAATCTGAAGTACGAGGAATCGAAAGGTCAGCGCCTGATTCACACGAATTACCTGAGCTGGATTCGGAATCTCGTGGAGGACATCCAGGCGAACCTTGTTTTGTTGCGAGGCTAACGCGGTCGCGGTGCGCTAACCGAGGTGAACGGCGCAACTCTGTTCAAAGTGCGAGCAACGATTGTTAATCGATCAGGCGAGGCCACTCGCGCACGAGCGAGCGTGTGAGCGCGAACAAACCGTGCCGCGGCGCCTGCGGAATCAGATAGGGGCGCAAGCAGAATTCGCCGACAAACAGTGCGCCGATGGCGATCGGCAGCAACGCGCCAAACGCGCCGGCGACGGCAGTGAGCGCGCCGCCAGAGCGCCATGCGCGTGCGCGACGCACATGGCGCCGAGGACGGCGAGCGAAGCTGGTACAGCGCCCACACCATCGTCAACCGTTTGGCGTAGCGCACCACGGTCGCATCGTCGAGCTGTTGCGCGCCATCGATCGCAGCGATCGCGCGCGCGATCAGCGGCTGTACGTCCGTGCAGCAGACTGCGCGCAAATATCCAGCCGACCAGTGCCGCGATCAGCGCGGGCAAGGCATCGAGCATGCATCCAGGCCCGCCTGCGATCAGCACGCCGGCCGCGCACGCTGCAACGGCGAGGATGCCGCCGCGCAATGCCTGCGGCGACATCAGCCAGAGCCCGGCCAGCGCAACGGGCACCGAAGCAGCGGCAAGGATTCCGCTGTGCAGCAGACGACCCAGCAGCGCCAGCAGGATAACGCCAAGCCAGACGAGAAGCGCGCATCGCTGCCGGGCCGGTCTCAGGCAGCGCGATGCTGCTCGATATGCGCCGAGAGCGCGCGCAGGCTGGAGAAAATGCGCTTGTTGTCGGCATTGTCCGAACGCAGCTGAAAGCCGTAGCGCTTGGACACGGCCAACGCCAATTCGAGCGCGTCGATCGAATCCAGACCCGATTCGGCGCCGAACAAGGGCTTGTCCAGGTCGATATCATCGGCCTGCATGTGTTCGAGATTGAGACTGCTCACGACAAGCTGAGCGAGCTCGTGCTCCGCGTCCGTCTGCTTGGTCATCTCAAGTTCCTTGTGCGCGCGTGACGGCCATGGCTGACGGCCGCAACGGCCGCGCAGTGTATCATGCGAGCTCGCTTTCGCCTGTGCAGCGTGTATGACCCAACCGCAGATTTTCAGCCCGTCGATACCGCGCCAAACGCACGCGGCGCACGCGGCGCTCGCGTCATTGCGCGTGAGTTACGCGCCTGCGTCCGCGGCGAACGCACTCGACACGCTGCTCGCACAGGACGATGTGCTCGCGGTGATCGGTTTTGGCGACAGTGCGCCGACGACGCACGCCGATGCGCGCTATGTGCACGTCGCGTTGCAGCCGGTCGGAGCGGCGCCGTTCGAGGTCTGGCGTGCGCAGGGCAGCGTGACGACCGCGCATGCCGGTGAACTGCGCTGGGCCAGCGATGGCGACCATGCCCTGGGCGTAATCGAACTCGATGAGACGCAACACGGCGATATCGAAGGCGCCGCCGCAACCGCTTATCGGTTTCTGCTCGCGTGGCTGGGCACGAGCCGCACGCCGCATGTGCTGCGGATCTGGAACTATCTCGACGCGATCAATCTCGGCCGTGGCGACGCCGAGCGCTATCGCCGCTTCTGCAGCGGCCGTGCCGCCGGCCTGCGGCCCGGATTCACCGACGCCTACCCCGCCGCGACCGCGATCGGCGTGCGCGACGGTCGCCGCGTGCTGCAGATCTACTGGCTCGCCGCGCGCAGCGCCGGCGCCGCGCTGGAAAATCCGCGCCAGGTCAGCGCCTGGCGCTATCCGCGCGAGTACGGCCCGCATGCGCCGAGCTTCGCACGGGCGATGCGCGCGCCGTCGCCGAGGATACAAGTATACATTTCCGGTACCGCCGCGATTGTCGGCCACCGTTCGCACCATCGCGGCGATGTCGCCGCGCAGCTCGATGAGACGCTGGCCAACATCGACAGCCTGCTCGACGCCGCGCGGATCGACGCCCGGCGCGCGTTTCGGCGCCGATTGCCTGCTCAAGGTTTATGTGCGCCGCGACGCGGATATCGACGCCGCGTGTACGCGCCTCGCCGCGCGCCTGCCGGCACGCACCGCCCCTGCTGCTGTTGCGCGGCGATATCTGCCGCAGCGAATTAGTGATCGAGATCGACGGCGTTCACGGCGTCTGAGTCGCGGCGAGTCAGCAGCGTGTGCGCCGCGGCCGTCAATGCGCCGATCCACCAGGCCAGCGCCGCGTTGTAGACGAGGTGGCCCTGCTTGGCGACATCGGCAAGACCGTCGCCGAGCACGGTAACCGTCAGGGTGCCCAACGTGACGACCACGGTCAGCGCGCTTACCGTGAGCAGGCGCGGCGACGCGCGCCAGCGCTGACGCCACAACAGCAGCGCCACGGCCAGAAATGGCGCGCCGAACAGCAACACGCGCAGCAGCGGCACTGCGGACAAGGGCGCACTGAGCGAAAGGAAACCCGCGGGCAGCCGCGCGAAATCGCCGCCTTCGACCAGGCCCAGCCCCGGCGCCAGCCAGGGATCGAGCGCAACCAGACCGTGCCAGCCGATACGCAGGGTCATGTCAGGCTCGCGCAGCAGAATGTACAGCTCGCGCGTGCGCGTCAGCGCAGCCAACTCGGGGCAAAGATCGGCCGGAAAGCCGGGCATCTGCCAGGCGTGCAGACCGCTGTATTGCAGGCACTGCGGCGACAAGCCGAGGCGCCGCGCAGTGGCGGCCGGATCGCGCGCGTTCGGCAACAGCGCGGTAAACACCACATCGGCGCGATTGAAGATATTGATGGCGCGGATCGCCTCGCTGTCGCGCTGCAGTTGCACGACCTGCAAAACCAGGCCGACCAGCGCGCCGATCAACAGTGCCTTGCCTTTCCATAACCAGACGCGATCGCGCCGGCGTCCGATCGCCAGCAGCACCACCGCGCAACCGAGCGGCAGCACGATGTGCTGGATCTTGGACAGGGCCAGCGCCGAGGCGGCGATCGCGAGCAGACCGAACGCGTGCCCGCGCGCGGGCCTGCCCTCGTGAATCAGGATCAGCCCGGCCATCGCATACAGTGCCAGCAGGGCAGTCCATTCCGCATAAAACGTGTTCAGATAAATGGTATTGGCCGGATCGGCGAACACGAGCGGCAACAGCAGACCGTTGGCCAGCGCCGGCCATGGTTCGCGCCGGCGCAGCCAGGCGACGCTGAATCCGAGCCAGATGCCGATCAGCGCTGCGATCTTGAAGGCGCCGATCCAGCGCACGGAGAAATCCGCGGTGCCGCTGATCGCTGCCTCGAAACGATAGACGACGGCAGCGGCGCCCTGAAACAACAGCTCGGTAGACCAGTAGCAGATCGGCTTCTCGGTGGAGACGAACCTATAACGCGAATACGGCGCCTCGCGGGCTGTTGCGGGTCGGTGGAATCGCGGCGGCGCGGGCCGGGTAGAGGTCCAGGCATGCGCTGTAACGCACTTCGTCGTAGCTGTTGGCGAGCGCAATCAGGGGGGTGTGCAGGTACAGCGCGCCGATGCGCAGCAATCCGATGACCAGGCAGAGCCGCAAGTGCGAGCAACACCCAGCCTGGTGTATCCGCCGGGATCAGCGGACGTTTGCTTGATTCGGGCCAAGCAGGCTCACCCAATAATTGATCGATCGGCGCGGGAATTGGCGTAGTGGGAGCGGGCATGCGCGGCGAGTCTAGGTGGACATCATGACGACGACAATCTCGCCGATGCGGATGAAGCGTCTAATGCGTCACATATGCGTTGCCGACCGTGCACCCGCCACCCGCCAATCGCCGCACGGCTGCGTTCGGCACGCGGTGCTAGTATTTTGCCACTTCTCAATAGGCGCGCAGCGCCTTGGAGCGGGTCATGAAGCAGCAACTGGGGCACTACGACATCGTCGCCGAACTCGGCCGCGGCGGCATGGGTGTCGTCTACAAGGGTTACGAAGGGTCGTTGAATCGCTATGTCGCGATCAAGGTACTCGCCGATTCGCTGGCCGACGACGCGGCTGTCAAGGAGCGCTTCCTGCGCGAGGCGCGCAGCATGGCCGTGCTCAACGATCCGCACATCGTCCAGATTTATTTCATCGGCGACGACGCAGGCCAGACGTATTTCGTCATGGAGTTCGTCGACGGCGAATCGCTGAGCGGAATACTCAAGCGCGAGGGCCTGCTGCATCCGGATCAGGCCGCGCGCATCGTCTACCAGACCGCGCAAGGCCTCGCCACCGCGCACGACAAAGGCGTGATCCATCGCGATATCAAGCCCGGCAACATCCTGATCGACGAGCCGCGGCAACGTGAAGATCGCCGATTTCGGCATCGCGCTTTCGACCCAGGACTTCTCCAAGAAGCTGACCTCGACCGGCGAATTCGTCGGCACGCCCGGCTATCTTTCGCCCGAGGTCTGTCTGGGCAAACCGGTCGATCAACGCTCGGATATCTTCTCGCTCGGCATCGTGCTGTTCGAGATGCTGGCCGGGCGCATGCCGTTCACCGACGAGTCGCCGCTCGGCCTCATGCTCGAAGTGGTCAAGGCCGAGATTCCCGACGTGTGCACGCTCAACCACGAAGTCGATCCGGAACTTTCGCGCATCCTCGCGCACATGATCGCCAAGGACCCGCGTGATCGTTACCAGAGTTGTCATGAGTTGATCGCCGATCTCGCGCGCCATCCACTGCTCGCCGCGGGCGGCACGCTCAAGTTGCAGACGCAGCCCTCCGCGGCCGCGGCCACCATGATCGGGATGAAGACCCCGGTCTCCGGTCAAAGCTCGCTGCCGAACACCGCGCCGACACCATACCCGCCGGTGGTGCTGCCGCCGGCAACACCGAAGGGCGTGCAACCGTTGTTTACGCCACCAGCGAACGCGACGCCCGCCGCCGTGCACCAGCCGGTATTGAAGACGACGGCGGCGCCGCGGTCATCCGCACTGCCGCTGGCAATCGCCGCCCTGCTCGTCCTCGTTCTGGGCGGCGGTGCCTGGGCGTATCGCGATCAGATCCCGTTCCTCAAGCAGTTGCTGGCGGGCACAAACGCCCAACTGGTCGCGGCGCCGGCAAACAATCCGGCGCCGGCCGTGCAAGCACCGGTCGCACCGGCAACGCCCGAGACGACGACCGGCACAGCTGCGCCAAGCACCGCGGCCGCGGCCGCGGATAGCGCAACGGCGCAGACGGCGGCGCCAACGGCGACACCGGCACCGGCAATGCCGGCTGCTGCGACGCCACCCGCCAGCGAAACCGCCTCGGCTTCAGCGCAGCCGGCGAACCATTCCGCCGATGCGGCCAAATCCACACCACCATCTGCAGTCAGCGCGCCGGCCAGCGTACCAACGGCCGTGCTGACGACGGCGAGTACCGCGACGACGCCCGCTTCTCACGACAACGCAGCCGGTCCCGCAGCGCGTGCCTCCCAGGTCCAGCCGCTCAAGGAACTGGCCGCCGCACAGGCTGCCAACGCGCCTGCCCCGGCGCCGCGGGTCGCGCGCATCGAGGCGCCTGCCGCCGCCACCGCGCCGCCGAGACCGCATGTGCCGGCGGTCGCCGTGTTGTTCGGCGGCGATCTCGCAGTTTCCGAGCCAGCCGGACGCGTCATCGAACGTGCGCTGACGCATCACGGCTATCGCCTGCTCGATGCGGAAATGATGCCGCGCGCCGAACGCTTCATCGGCGGCCGCCGCCCGAACGTCGCCGGCCTGCTGGAAATGCTGGCAAGTGGCAGCCGCGTCGACGCGGTAGTTATCGTGCACGCACGCGCGGTCGGCGCGCAGAATATCTCCTACTACGGCCAGAACGATACGATGAAAACGGCCCAGCTCAACATCAACGTGTACGCGGTGCACGGGCAGCGCAAACTGGGCAATGGCTGGAGCGAGAACGTGAACTTCACCGCGTTGTCGGCCAAGAACCAGGCCGAGGAAGCGGTGCAGGAAATCGCGCCGCAGGTCGAAAGTATACTTGTAGAATATCGACCGGGCCGCAATCGCGGCTAGCGCATCGGCGTGCAAGGCGCGAGCGAGACCGGCGTTCGCGCCCGCTTCATCTTCGCCCGGGTGGCAGTGTGCGCGTCAGTGCACCCAGCGCCCGCCGCGCTTGCGTTTCAGGTTGGCGTTTTCGCCGGCGTCGCCGCCATGGCCGCTCAATTCCTCGGGCGTCGGCGGCGCTTCGTGCCAGTAATGCGCGACCGCGCCGACTGCGCCCGGCAGTTGCGCCAGACATTCGTCGTACTCCTGCTCGCTCAGCGGCGCAAAATCCGCGTCGGTCGCGAACACGCCTTCCTCGACCGCCAGCGCCATGATCGGTCCGAGCAGTTCGGTCAGCTGCGAATCGGCGCCGAGGCGCGATTCCCACAGGCGCGCGCGCAGGTCCACGCCGCGCGAAAAGCCTTCGCACCAGCCCATGCGCACTCAACGCCGTGTCGCCGTCGTCGAGTTCGACCTCGCCGAGGATCGGTTCGTAGGCGTCGGTTTCCAGCTCGAGTTCGACGCTTTCGTTCAGGCGCGCGAGCAGTTCCGAGTACGCGCCGGCCCTCGCCTTCGTCGGCGAAACGGTTCGTGCAGGATTTCCGGCAGCCACTCGTCCGGCGCGCCTGCTCCGGGCCGATGCCGACCGCGGTGAGCAGGCCGTGCACGCCGTCGAGCAGCAGATCGATCCTCGCCCGCGTGCGCGCGCAGGAACTGGTCGAGTTCCTCCAGTTCGCCATCGTCGAGCTCGCTCGGCCAGCTGCTCGGCATCAGCCGATTTCGTCAGTCATCGGCAATTCCAGCATCACCGGCGTGTGATCGGATGGCCGTTCCCAAGTGCGCGGTACGCGGTCGATCGAGGCGCCGCGGCAGCGCGCGCGCAACGCTTCGCTTGCCAGGATCAAGTCGATGCGCATGCCGAGATTGCGGCGGAACGCGCCCTGCCGGTAGTCCCACCACGAGTACATGGCCGCCTCCTGTCGAACAGGCGGAAACTGTCGTGCAGGCCGAGCGCGAGTATGCGCCTTGAGCGCCTCGCGTTCGGCGTCGAGCACAGCATCTGTCTCGTTGCCAGCGCGGCCGGATCGTGCACGTCGCGATCGTCCGGCGCGATGTTGAAATCGCCGAGCACGACGAGATTCGGATGGCGGCGTGATTTCCTCGGCGAGGAACGCGCGCACCCTCGCCAGCCAGTCGAGCTTGTAGGCATATTTTTCGCTGCCGACCGCCTGGCCGTTGACCACGTACAGGTTGACGATGCGCAGTTCGCCGACCGTGGCGATCAGAATGCGCCGCTGCGGATCGTCGAGGCCGGGGATGTCGGTGACGACGTCGCGCGGCTCGCTGCGCGCGAGAATCGCCACGCCGTTGTAGGTTTTCTGCCCCGAGAAGACGCAGCGATAGCCGAGCGCGGCGAGTTCCTCGACCGGAAATTTCGCGTCCTCGATCTTGGTTTCCTGCAGCGCGACCACGTCCGGTTGCGCGCTCGCAAGCCAGTGCGCAGATGCGGCAGACGCACGTTGAGCGAATTGACGTTCCAGGTCGCGATTTTCATAATGCGCTCGTATATCCGGACTCGGCAGATTTTTACTCGCATCACGCAGCCAGACCGTAACTGCGCAGCAACGCTTCCGGTCTGCGGTTCGCGGCCGCGGAATTCGACGAAGGATTCGAGCGCCGGACGCGAGCCGCCGACGGCGAGGACGCTGCGCCGGAACGCGTCGCCCGCGGCGCGATCGAAGATGCCGGCCTCCTCGAAGCGCGCGAACGCGTCGGCCGACAGCAGTTCCGCCCACAGATAACTGTAGTAACCCGCCGCGTAGCCGCCGGCGAAAATGTGCGTGAACGCTTGCGGCATGCGCTGCCATGCCGGCGGAAGGATCACCGCGACTTCGCGGCGCACTTCGTCGAGCAGTTCCAGTGCGCGCGCGCCGCGCGCGGGATCGAATTCCAGATGCATGCGAAAATCGAACAGCGCGAATTCGAGCTGGCGCACGAGGAACAGGCCGGCGTGGAAATGCCGCGCGGCGAGCATGCGCGCGAACAATTCGTCGGGCAGCGGTTCGCCGGTCTGCCAGTGTCGCGCGAACAGACGCCAGCGCCTCGCGCTGCCAGCCGAAATTTTCCATGAACTGGCTCGGCAGCTCGACCGCATCCCATTCCACGCCGTCGATGCCGGCGACGCTCGGGTAGTCGACTTCGGTCAGCAGATGATGCAGGCCGTGACCGAACTCGTGGAACAGGGTGATCACATCGTCGTGGGTCAGCAGCGAAGGCGTGTCCCGGTCGGCGGCGCGAAATTGCAGGTCAGGTACGCGATCGGCAGATGCATGCGCTCGCCGTCCGCATGAAGCGCGAGCGGCACACATCCATCCACGCGCCGCCGCGCTTGCCGGCGCGCGCTGTACAAGTCCACGATAGGCGCCGGCGATGACGCGGCCGTCGGCATCGAGCACATCGTAGAAGCGCACGTCCGGATGCCAGACCTCGACACCGTCGCGCGCGCGCAAGCGCACGCCGAACACGCGCTCGACGATGCGCGAACAGGCCGTCGATCACCGCCGCCAGCGGAAAATACGGCTTCAGCTCCTCTTCGCTCAGCGCATATTTCTGCAGACGCAATTTTTCCGCCGCATAGCCGATGTCCCAGGGCTGCAGGTCGGCGATGCCGAGCTCAGTCGCGCGCGAATTCGCGCAGTTCGGCGAGCTCGCGCGCGGCGACCGGTCTTGGCGCGCGCGGCCAGATCGCGCAGAAACGCGAGCACGCGCTCGGGCGTGCCGGCCATCTTGGTCGCCAGCGATTCCTCGGCCGCATTGGCGAAGCCGAGCAGGCGCGCGGCCTCGTGGCGCAGCGCGAGGATTTCCTCGATGCGCGCGGAGTTGTCGAATCGGCCCGGCATGCGGACCCTGATCCGAGGCGCGCGTCTGATACGCGGGATAGACGCGTTCGCGCAAGCCGCGCGATCGTCGGCATAGGTCAGCACCGCCTGCACGCTCGGCTGCTTCAGCGTGACCAGCCAGCCGTCATGGCCCGTTTCCTGCGCGTATTGCGCGCAGCAGGCGCGATGTCGGCTTCGGGAATTCCGGCGAGCAGGCGCGCGTCGGCGATGCGCTCGGTCCACGCCTCGGTCGCGTCGAGCACGGCGTTCTCGAATTCGGTGGACAGCCGCGATAGCTGCGTTCGCGATCTCGCGGAAGCGCGAGCGCGCCGGTTCCTCGAGCGCGACGCCGGACAGACGGAAATCGCGCAACGCATGCTCGACCAGCGTGCGCGCCGGCGCGCGGCAAGGCAGAGAAATCCCGCGCGTCGGCGACCGCCTTCACCGCCGCGTACAGCTCGCGATTCTGGCCGAGTTCGGTCGCGTGCTCGGTGATCTTTTCCAGCGCCGCCGCGTAGACGGCGCGCAGCGCGTCGGAGTCCTTCACCGCATGCAGATGCGAAACCGGCGACCAGGCCCGCTCCAGGCGCATTTCCAGCGCTTCCTGCGGCAGCATCGTATTGGCGAACGTGCGCGGCGCCGCATCGGCGACCAGCGCCGCGATTCGCGCACGGTAATCGTCGAGCACTGCATCGATCGCGGGCAGCACCTGACGCGGTGAAATTTCGGCGAAGGCCGGCAAGGCGGAGTCGGCAAGCAGGGGATTGGTCTGGGTCATCGCGACGGGTCGGTTGAAATCAAAGGTGATGGCTGACGCAGGAGATCCTCGCCGGATCACTTACGTGATGCGCTGCGGCGCGTAAATCAAGTCTCGTCTACGCTAGCATGCAGCCAGGCCTGCATGGAAACTTCCGGTGAGCGATACCCTGCCAAGCGCCGAGCCCTTCGACCTGCGCGGATTTTTGCGCACGATCGCACTTTTCGGTCCGCTCGATGCCGCCGGCATCGACGACCTCGCGACCGAGTTGCAATGGATCGCTCTGGCCGGTGGCGCCGCCCTGTTCGACGAAAACGACGCTCCCGACTCGCTGTACATCCTCAAGTCCGGCAGCCTCGGCGCCTATCGCATCGGCGCCAAGGAACATCCGCGCCTGCTCGGCATGGTCAATGTCGGCGAGACGGTTGGCGAAGCCGGCCTGATCGCGCAGCAGCCACGCACGGCACTCGTGCGCGCGTTGCGCGATTCCGAACTGCTGCGTCTGCCTGAAGAGGGCTTTCGCCGCCTGGTGATCAAATATCCGGAAGCGATGATGCATTGCATGGGCGCGGCGATGCGCCGCAATCTGTTGCCCAACGACGATCGCCGTTATTCGCGGCCACGCACGTTCGCAGTTCTGGCGCACGATGCCGGTGTCGATGCACAGGCGTTCGCGCGCAGTCTCATGGCTGCGCTCGAACGCTATGGCAAGTGCGCGCTCATCGATGCGGAGAACGCGCGCGGCCAGCACGGCGAATGGTTCAATTCGGTCGAAATGCGTCACCAGTTCGTGCTCTATGTCGGCGAGGCCGGGCAGAAGGAATGGCGCGAGCAGTGCGCGCGTCAGGCCGACTGTTTCGTGCTGCCGGCAAATGCTGCGTCGGCACCGAGCCCTTGGCCGGAAACGGACTTCATCGGCGATGAACGCGAGTACCTGCGGCCGCGCCACCTGGTGCTGATTCATGCCGGCGACATTCGCTGGGGCAGCGCGCGCGCCTGGCTGCGCGAGGTCCAGGGCGCGCAGCACCATCATGTGCGTCGAACCGGGGACATCGAACGTGTCGCGCGCCTGCTGATCGGGCGCAGCGTCGGTCTGGTGCTGTCCGGCGGCGGGGCACGCGGCTTCGCGCATATCGGCGTCGTGCGCGCACTGCGCGAGGCCGGCCAGCCGATCGATTGCGTCGGCGGCACCTCGATCGGCGCGATCATCGGTGCCGGTGTCGCCGCGGACTGGTCGCACGAAGAGATGCTCGAAACCTACCGCCGCGCCTTCGTCGTCGGACGCCCGTTGCACGACTATACATTTCCCTTTGTATCGTTGACGCGCGGACTGCGCGTCTCGCGCCTGTTGCGCCGCGAGTTCGACACGCGCGACATCGAGGATCTCGTGCTGCCGTTCTATTGCGTCACCACCAACCTCACCGCCGGCCGTGCGCGCGTACATCGCAGCGGGCCGCTCTGGTTGTGGCTGCGCGCCGGCTGCGCGATACCCGGCGTGCTGCCGCCGGTGTTCCATCACGGCGAGGTCATCGTCGACGGCGCCGTGATCAACAATTTGCCGGTCGATCCGATGCGCGAGCGTCATGTCGGCCAGATCGTCGCCGTCGATATCAGCGCAGACGAAACGCTGCACGCCAGCGTCGAGGAATACGCGCTGCCAACGGGTTGGCGCCTGGCGCTCGAGTACCTGCGCGGACACCGGTATCGGCCCGGCATCCTCGGCATCCTGCTGCGCGCCGGCATGGTCAATGCCGAAGCCGCAAGCATCGAACGGCGCGCGCAGACCAACCTGCTGCTGACCCCGCCGGTGGACGACATCGGCTTGCTCGACTGGCATGCCTACGAGCAAGCGATCGATACCGGATATCGCTACGCAACGGAAATTCTCGAACGCGGCGGCGCGCGACAGGAGTTGCCCTGACCACAACGCACGGGGGCCCGTGCTAGCGTTTGTCCTGCGAGGTGGATTTTTTCACTTTTCCCATTTTTACGTGCGTATCGAAATAATCCGCGATTGTGTGGTAGGCGTGTTTCTTCATCGCCGGCGTCGACAAACCATGTTTGCCACCGGGATAAGTCATCAGCTGGAACTGGGTGCCACGTTCCTGCAACGCCGCCATCAGCGTGGTCGAGTTGGCGAACAGCACATTGTCGTCGGCCATGCCATGCACGAGCAGCAGCGGTGATTTGAGCCCGGCAAGCCAGTGCAATACGCCGGAGCGTTCGTAGCCCTCGGCATTGTGCTGCGGCGTGTCGAGATAGCGCTCGGTGTAGAACGTGTCGTACAGCCTCCAGTCGACAACCGGCGCGACGGCCACGCCCGCGGCGATTTCGTTAGAGGCCTTGGCCAGCAGCATTGCCGTCAGGTAACCGCCGTAGCTCCAGCCGAACACGCCGACGCGCGCCGGATCGACGTAGGCTTGCGCCTTCAACCATGCAATGCCCGCCAGCTGATCTTCCACTTCGAGCTTGCCGAGCTGGCGATAGATGCCATCAGTGAACCGACGGCCGCGCCGGGCCATGCCACGATTGTCGAGAGTGAACACGACATAGCCATGCTGCGCCATGTATTCGCAGAAATAGTCGACCCAGCCGCGCGCGGCGAGTTGCGCATGCGGACCGCCATAATAGAAGTCGAATACCGGGTAGCGCTTCGATGCGTCGAAACCGCGCGGCTTGTACAATCGGTAGTACAAATCCTGATCGTCGGCGGACTGGATTTTGCCGAACTCGGGCACGATATGCGCATCGCGATACGGCCAATACGGATGCCTGGCGTCGAGCGTGTTGCGTTCGATCCACGCGACCCGCGTACCGTCCGCCTTGCGCAGGCTGACCTGTGGCGGTGTCTGCGGGTTGGAAAAGGTATCGATGTAGTAAGCCGCATCCCGCGTGAACTCGGCCAGGTGCTGGCCGTCGCCATGGCTGATGCGTTTGGGCGCATCGGCGCTGCTGCCGTCGAGCTTGAGCGCGTAAATCTGCCGGTCGGGGACGAAATCGCGGTTGGAGTCGACATAGACGATGCCCAGGCGCTCATCGACGCCGAGCAGGCTGTCGATATTCCATTGGCCCGCACTGATCGCGTGCCGCAGCTTGCCGTCCAGAGTATACAAATACAGATGTTTATTGCCGCTGCGTTCGCTGGCCCAGACGAACGCGTCCTGCCTTTTCAGAAAATGCAGATCGTCGTTGAGATTGATCCAGGTCTTGCTGGTCTCGCTGAGCAGGGTGCGTTGGGCCAGAGTCCGCGCATCCACCAGATTGAGGTCGAGCCGCTGCTGGCTGCGCTGCATCAGTTGATAGCTCAAATGCTTGCCGTCCGGCAGCCAATCGACTCGCGTCAGGTAGATATCCGGATCGGTGCCTAGATCGACAAGGCGAACCTCGGCCGCGCCTGGCGTGACCAGACCGAGCTTTACCTCGACATTGGCCTGACCAGCAGCGGGATAGCGCTGCTCGATCACTTCAGTGCGATCGGCGTAGACCTCGAAGCGCTTCGCCACCGGCACCTTGCTGTCGTCGTAGCGTTCGAATGCGATCGCCGACTCGTCCGGCGCCCACCAGTAGCCCGTGAAACGCGCCATTTCCTCCTGCGCGACGAACTCGGCTTCGCCGTTGTGCACGCTGCCGCCGCCGTCACGTGTCAACTGGCGCGCTTTGCCGTCGGCCAGATTGATCACCCACAGATTCTGTTCGCGCACGTAGGAGACGAAATGCCCGTGCGGCGAGATTTTCGGATCGATCGCTTCGCCGCCGCTGTCCAACGCTCTAAGCGCCCTGCCGCCGAGAGCGGTCAGATCGTAAATGTATAATTTGCCGCCGAGTGGAAAAAGCAGCTTTTCCCCGTCCGGAAACCATTGGTAATCGACGATGCCGTGGCGCCCGGCGATACGCGCACGCTCGCGCCGCGCCTTTTCCGCGTCGCTAAGCTGCTCGTCCGCGGGTTGCAGCTGGCGGGAATCGACCAGCAGGCGGACCTCGTTCGCCTTGACGTTGTATTCCCACAGATCGAAGGTGTTCTGATCGTCGGCCCTGGCGCGCAGGAAGGTCACTCGCGTGCCGTCGGGCGAGGTCTTGAGCTTGATCAGCGTCGGCCCGGACAGACTGCTGCCGTCGAAAATGCGCTCGATCGTGAGCAGACCGGCCTGCGCACCAGGCGTGACTGCCACAGTCATCGTCAGCAGAAGCGCGAACCCGCGCATAATCGATGCTCCGTCATGTTCGGATGCCAATCACCACGCGTTTGTCCGGCGCGCCTATGCGGGATCACTAACGTTCTGATACGCGGAGTACATCTGCTTTTGCAGATCGACGAAGGGCCGCAGCGCAATCGCCTGCGCATCTTTGCCGACGCGCCATTCATGCGCGCCGCTGTGCGAGCGTGTCGCCGACAGCAGTGCGGAGCGCGTGAGTGCGCCGGCAGATGGGGACGCCTGGTCGACCAGGCGCATCAGTACCAAGGGGCCGGCGAGCAGGGCGACGGTGTGCGGATGCTCGGCGTCGATCGGTTGCAGGCGCAATGGCAGCGGCAATTCGAGCTCGATACGGTCGCCGGATCGCCATTCGCGGCGAAGCGTCGCAAATGTTCCGGGCTCGAGGGTGCGTGGACTGCGCTTGCCGTTGATGCTGACGCTCGCCCCCTGCGCCCAGGCTGGAACGCGCAGGTTCACCGAGAACGTCTGCGCGCGTGGCGTGTGCACGGTGAGGGCAATCGCGCTCGCGTACGGATAGTCGGTTTTGATCGACAGCCGACACGGCGTGCCGTCCTGGCGCCAGTCCACTTGCGCGGGTAGGTAAAGATTTACGTACAGCCCCTGTGCATCGGCGAAGCAGGCGCTGATGCGATAGTCCGCGGCGATCATCGGCAGGGTGCCCGAGCAGCAGGGCCAGCGATCCGGATGAAATCCCTTGCGTGCGGCGTGCGTGTAGTCGGAGTAATAGAACGCGCGGCCATCCGTCTGCACCGGCAAGGCGCCGAGCACGGTGTTGTAGAGCACGCGTTCCATGCTGTCGCCGTAGCGCGAGTCGCGCGTGATACGCAGCAGGTAACGGGTCAGCTTGAAATGCGCATAGGCGCCGCAGGGAGTTTCGAAACTCTTGTGTTGATCGGTCAGGCTCGCGCCGAGCGCACCGCTACCGGGCGCGACGAAATGTTCGTCCGGTCCCCAGCCGCCGGTGGCGAAACTTTGTGCATCGATCATTGCGAAGCCTTGCTGCGCGGCGTCGAAATAGCTGCGCGTGCCGAGCGACAGGTAAGCCTGCGCAGCGGAACTCAGCGCGTTGACGTGGCTGTAGGCGTGCTTGCCCGGCAGCACGTTTTCGCCGCGCGCGAGCGGCAGGAAAAAATCGTCGTAGAGAAAGCGCTCGGCCAGCATTCGATGCCGGGCATCGCCGGTCAGACCGAAGGCGAAGAATTGATTTTCCGGCAGGGTGTAGCTTTCGTCCCAGGCGTGCTGGCTGAAGTCCTCACCCGGCCGGGCGTGCTCGTTGCGCGGTATGGCGTGGGGCGGTAGATATGGCAGCGCAACCGTCGTCGTATGCCGCAAGGCCGCCACTGCAGTCCCGTCGTTGGTGAGTTGCCTGGCCTCGACCAGGCCGCCGACGAGTTTGTCGTAGGTGTAGGATGGAAAACGGTTGTTCCGATAGAACTTGCCGTCGCTATCGATCGTTGCCGCGTAGCCGCGTACAAGCCGGCCGACCTTTGCGCGCGTCGCGGCGTCGCCCGTGATCGCGGCATAGCGCGCCAGCGCCGCCAGCCATTGGCCAAACGTCGCTCCCGGGGCGAAATTATAGGTGCCGTACCAGCCACCCAGATCGGTACCGGGCGACGGCAGCCCCGCGCGCTTGCGGAACGGAAAGAGCAAGCCGTCTTCGTCGAGCTGCAACACGAAGCGATGGTTTTCACGCGCCTGCTCGTCGACAGGTCCTGGCGCCAACTGTATCTGCGCATAGGCGAGCTGGGCGAGCGGCGAAGACGGTGTCGGCGCGGCAAACGCGGCATGCGCGCCGCGGCCCAAGGCCAGACTGCCTGCAGCGAGTGCGCCCAGCTTGAGAAGTCCACGGCGCGCGGGATTGAATTCGTTCATCGTCGGACATCTGGATTACGCAGCGCCCGTCTGTCCTTGCACCGCGACGGGTTCGAGAGCACCTGTAGCTTAGGCGCTCTTACTTGCCTATGCAAAACGAAGAAAATATCGCCCCGAGCAGATCGTCACTCGTGTAGCGTCCGGTGATTTCGCCAAGCGTGCGCTGCGCCTGGCGCAACTCCTCGGCAGCGAGTTCGCCGACCCGATTCTGCAGATGGACCTGTGCCGCCTGCAGATGCGCTGCGGTTTCCTGCAATGCCTGCACGTGGCGGGTGCGCGCGCTGAATGCGCCCTGCGTGCCCTCGCCACGCCCGGCCAGGCGCGCAAGCTCGCTGCGCAGCAAGTCCAGACCGGCACCGTTGCGGGCGCAGAGATGGACATGGATTTGCGCGGCGGCGCGCCGGTCGATATGCGCGGTCTCGCCGCTCAGGTCGATCTTGTTGTGCACGATCAATCGTGTCGCGCGAGGGCGAACAGCCGTTCAGCAATTCGGCATCCGTGCCGGCATGTTCGGTGTCGGTGACGAGTATCGCGACGTCGGCGCGCGCGAGTTCCGCACGCGCACGACGCATGCCTTCGCGCTCCACTTCGTCGGCCGATTCGCGCAGACCGGCGGTGTCGACCAGCGTCAGCGCGACGCCGTCCAGATTCACGCGTTTCCCGCAGCACATCGCGTGTGCGTGCCCGCGAATCTCGGTGACGATCGCACGCTCGCTTTGTGCGCAAGCGCATTCAGCAGGCTCGACTTGCCGGTATTCGGGCGACCGACGATGACCGACATGCAACCCGTCGCGCAGCACCACGCCTCGGCGCGTGGCCGCGAGCAACTCCGCGGCTTGCGTTTGCAGCGTCGCCAGGTCGGCGGCCAGTTGTGGCGCGCTGAGGAAATCGATTTCTTCCTCGGGAAAGTCGAGCGCCGCTTCGAGCCAGGCGCGCAGCGCGCACCAGCGCATCGAATACACTCCCGCACGGCAGCGAAAATTCGCCTTCGAGGCTGCGCAGCGCAGCGCGCGCAGCGGCCTCCGAACTGCTGGCGATCAGGTCCGCGACGGCTTCGGCCTGGGCCAGATCGAGCTTGCCGTTGAGGAACGCGCGTTCGGAAAATTCGCCCGGTCGCGCGTGCGCGCGCACCGAGCGCGAGCACGCGGCGCAACAGCATCGCGAGCAGCACCGGGCTGCCGTGCGCCTGCAGTTCGAGTACATCTTCGCCGGTATACGAATGCGGGGCGGCAAAATAGACCGCAAGACCGCGATCGATCGCCGCGCCGTGTTCGTCGCGAAATGTTGCAAAGTGGAAAATGCGTGGTTTTAGCTTTTTCCCGGTGAGTACTGCCGGCGATTTCGGCGCAGCGCGATCCGGACACGCGGACGACGCCGATGCCGCCGGCGCCGGGCGCGGTCGCGATTGCCGCGATCGTCTCGGCCAGGCGTGGCGCGCGCAGCGCCCGATCATCAGGCTTTCGCTTTCGCCGCTCCTGCCGACGCGTCTGGTGATGATCCACTGCTGCAGCAGCGACAGCCAGCCGTTGACCGTCCAGTACAGGCCAGGCCCGCCGGGGCGAAGGCGAACATCACCGCGAAGATCAGCGGCATCGTCTTCATCATGCGCGCCTGCATCGGATCCATGCCTGGCGCGGCGGGCGACAGCCATTGCGTGGCCAGCATCGCGACGCCATTCAGAATCGGCAGGATGAAATAACGGATCGGGCGCGGACAGGTTCTGGATCCAGCCGAAAAACGGCGCCTGGCGCAACTCGACGCTTTCCTGCAGCACCCAGAGCAGCGCGAAGAAAATCGGCATCTGGATCAGCATCGGCAGACAGCCGCCCAGCGGGTTGATTTTTTCCTTCTGGTACAGCTCCATCGTTGCCGCGTTGAGCTTCTGCTTGTCGTCGCCGTAGCGCTCCTTGAGCGCTTGCAGGCGCGGCTGGAACTGCTTCATCTTGGCCATCGAGCGGTACTGCGCTTCGGACGGCTTGAACAAGACGCAGCTTGATCAGCAGCACGAGCAGGATGATCGCCAGACCCCAGTTGCCGACCAGCTTGTGCAGCTGCACAAGAATCCAGTGCAGCGGCTGCGAGATCACGGTGAGGATGCCGTAGTCGGCGGTGAGCTCGAGCCCGGGCGCGATGGTGGCCAGCTGGTCCTGCAGCTTGGGGCCGACGTACAGGCGCGCGGTGATCGTGGCGCTCTGGTTCGGCGCCACCGTGACGGCGGGCGAGACCGCGCGGATCAGGTAACGCGGCGTGCCGTCGACCGCGATGACAGCGGTGCTGAATTGATCGGTTTCGGTCGCGTTCGGAATCCAGGCTGCGAAGAAATAGTGCTGCAGCATCGCCGCCCAGCCGCCGCTGACTTCGCGCTTGAGCGGCGCTTCGGCGAATTTGGCGAAGCGCGAGTTTCTGGAATTTGTCCTGCGGGCTGTACCAGGCCGCGCCGGCGAACGCGTAAGCTTCCGGGTTGTAGACCGAAAACAAGCCGCTTTTCGCCACGACCAGCGGCACGCGCTGCAGTTGGCGATACTCGTTGCCGGTCCACGGCGTCGTGCTGCCGTTGCTGATTTCCTCGCGCGTATCGATCGAGATAACTGCCGCGTGTGAAAATGTATACTTTGCGTACGGACAGGCCAGATGCATCCTGCCAGGTCAGCGGCACTTCGAGCTTGTCCGCGCCTGTCGGCGAGTGTGTAATCGCTTTTCTCGGCGCTGAATATGGCCTTGTGATTCGGCGCTGGCGCACCGTTGCTGATCAATCCGCTTTGCGCGACGAAGTAGTGCGCGGCGCTGTCGTCGAACAGGCGCACCGGCTTGGTCTTGTCCTTCGGATCGATCGGATAGGCGAGCAAGTCGGCGCGCACCAGGCTGCCGCCGCTGCGTACTGATCGCGACACGCAGCACATCGGTTTGCACTTCGATGGTCGGCGCGGATTTTTGTTCGGGCGCGGCGGCCGGAACGGGCGCGGCGGCCGCTATCTCTGCGGGCACATCGGCGCCGCTGGCCTGGCTCGCTGCCGCTGGCGTCGCGGCCGGCACCGTTGCCGCGGCCGGTGCGCTTATCGGCTTCTGTGCGTAGTCCTGTTGCCAGGCGCCATAGATGAAATAGCCCACAAGGAGCAAGGCAAACAGCAGAACGGGGCGAGTGCTGGTCATAAATCTCGGGGGCTGGATAAAGATCGCGTGCAGACGACGCGGTGCCCTCAAGCGGCTGAGGGTGCCGACGTCAGGAATTCAACGAACGCGCTGATTCACGAATGGCCGCGCATTGTGCCGGTCGGCACGCCTTCGTTCAATATTGCCTGCGCCGCGGAGTCCTGGTTTGCGAGCGCAATGGTCGCCGCAAGTTTGCGCCAGAGCGCGTCCAATTCGCTGCGCAGTGCACGCTTGCTTTGTTCGGCCGCAAGCGGGCGTGCGATGACGAGCAGGTCGCAACTCGGCAGACGCGTTCGTTGCAGACGGAAACTTTCGCGTATCTGCCGGCGGATGCGATTGCGCACGACCGCGCGCTTGGATACGCGGCGCGACACCGCCATGCCCAGACGCGCGGTCTGGGCGCTCGTCACGCGGTATTCGCAGTGCAAGATAGCGCAAACTCAGACGCGTGCTGGAAACTCGCAGTGCACTGAAATCTTGCCGGCCGCAATAGGCGTGCGGTGCGCGGATAGCGCAGACTCGTCGACGAGCCGGCCATCGCGTCGACTTCCGCAATAGCTATGGAACGAGGCGCTTGCGGCCCTTGGCGCGGCGCGCGTTGAGCACGGCGCGGCCGCCGCGCGTTTTCATGCGCGCACGAAAGCCGTGCGTGCGGGCGTGCTTGAGGTTGCCGGGTTGGAATGTGCGCTTGGTGGCCATGACACATGAATTCGCGGACAAAAGAAGCGGAATCCTAGCGGACGCTCTGCTTTTCTGTCAAGTTTATCAGGCTTGGCGCGCCAGGTTGGCGCGGCGTAGACTCGCCTGCCGCGTTCAGTGCGCTTGTTGTTCCGGTTGCGCCGTTCTTTGCGGAAGACTCGACGCCGATGAGTGATTTGTGGCGCCGCTGTCTGGAACGCCTGGAGGGCGATTTCAGCGTCGAGGACATGCACACCTATTTGAAGCCGCTGCAGGCGACGCAGGATGCGGACGGCTTGCGCCTGCTCGCGCCAAACCAATACACGCTGGATTTCGTGCGCAGCGAATTCCTGGCGCGCATCGGCAAGGTGCTCGAGCATCTGCATGGCGCGCCGCTCAAGCTGCGTCTTGAAGTCGGCACGCTGGTAGCGCGCAAAACGCCGCGCACCGGTGCGTCCGCGACACATGGCACCACGGCCACGGAACACGACGACTTCGAGCACAATCTCGATCCGCACTACACGTTTGACGCATTCGTCGAGGGCAAGTCGAACCAGCTCGGCAAAGCCGCAGCGATACAGGTCGCCACCAATCCCGGACGCGCCTACAACCCGTTGCTGCTGTACGGCGGCACGGGCCTCGGCAAGACTCATCTGATGCACGCCGCCGGCAATCTGATGCGCTCGCTCAATCCAGCGACCAAGGTCATGTATTTGCGTTCGGAACAATTCGTGCGCGAGATGATCCAGGCATTGCGCACCAAGAGCATGGACGATTTCAAGCGTCGTTTTCGCGCCGTCGATGCACTGCTGATCGACGATATTCAGTTTTTCGCCGGCAAGGATTCCACGCAGGAGGAGTTCTTCCACACCTTCAACGCGCTTGTTCGAGGCGAAGCAGCAGCTGATTCTGACCTGCGATCGTTATCCGAAGGAAGTCGACAATCTCGAACCGCGTCTGAAATCCCGGCTCGGTTGGGGTCTGTCGGTCGCGATCGATCCGCCGGATTTCGAAACGCGCACAGCCATCCTGCTCAGCAAGGCGGCCGCGCGCGGCGATCGACGTTCCCGAGCCCGTCGCCCAATCTGATTGCACAGGCGCATGCGCTCCAACGTCCGCGATCTTGAAGGCGCGCTCAATACGCTCGCGGCGCGCGCGAATTTCCTTGGCTTGCCGATCACCAGCGATTTTGCGCTGGAAACGCTGCGCGATCTGCTCACCGTGCACGCGCAGGCGGTCACCGTATCGAATATCCAGAAAACAGTTGCGGATTACTATCAGTTACGCCTGTCGGATCTGTTGTCGATGAGCCGCAGCCGCTCGCTCGCGCGACCGCGTCAGCTTGCAATGGCGCTGTCGAAGGAATTGACCGAACATAGCCTGCCGGAAATCGGACGTGCATTCGGCGGACGCGACCACACCACGGTCCTGCACGCGTGTCGGACGATGCGCGATTTGCGCGCCACCAATGGAAAATTACGTCAGGACTGGGAAAAGCTGCTCCGTACGCTGACGGAGTAGGATATCCTGTGGACAGATAGCGCAGGCTCTGCGCGGCGCAACTTATCCACAAGGACAACTGGACAAAGTGCGCGGATATCCCAAGCGAAATAGAACGACATCTATTTGTTTTTATTGTGTATTTTTATGTTTATTGGATATGCACAGGACCAGCAACAACAGGTTTATTACTTAATCACTCAAGCAAAAACAGCAGCGAATCCAGCGGACCAGAACTCATGCGTTTCAGCATCCAGCGCGAAGTGTTACTCAAGCCCCTGCAACAAGTGGTCGGTGTCGTTGAACGTCGGCAAACCTTGCCTGTGCTCGCCAATCTCCTTGTTGTCGCCAGTTCCAAGCAGGTAACCTTCACCGGCACCGACCTTGAGGTCGAAATGTCGGCGAATACACAGGCGGAGGACATCGAACCGGGTGAAATCACGATCCCTGCGCGCAAGCTGTTCGATATCTGCCGCGCTCTGCCGGACGGCAGCAAGGTCGAGTTCAAGCTCAATGGCGATCGAGTCGGCGTGAGCTCTGGGCGCAGCCGCTTCACTTTGGCGACTTTGCCGGCATCCGAATTTCCCGTGATCGACAATATCGAACTGGTCGAGCGCGTGAGCTTGCCTGAAGCGACGCTCAAGGATCTGATGGATCGCACCGCATTTGCGATGGCACAGCAAGATGTGCGCTACTACCTCAACGGCCTGCTGCTCGATCTGCGCGAACAGGCCTTGCGCTGCGTGGCGACGGATGGACATCGACTGGCCCTGGTCGAAACGCCACTGACATCCGGCGCGACCGCACAAAAGCAGATATTGATTCCGCGCAAGGGTGTGCTTGAGCTGCAAGGCTTGTTTGAAGCCGGCGACGGCATGGTCGAGCTCGAATTTGGCCGCAATCATCTGCGCGTCAAACGCGGCGAAGTAACGTTCACATCCAAGCTGATCGACGGTCGTTTTCCCGATTACGAAGCTGTGGTGCCGATCGGCGCCGACAAAGAAGTGCGCGTGGGCCGCGAACCGTTGCGCGGCGCCTTGCAGCGCGCAGCGATTCTGTCGAATGAGAAATACCGCGGGGTCAAGCTTGAAGTCAGTCCGAACAAGCTGCGTATTATCGCGCACAACCCCGAACAGGAAGAGGCAGTAGAAGAGTTGGAAGCGAAAACGGCAGTCAGTGAGCTGGGGGTTGGTTTCAACGTCAATTACCTGCTTGATGCCCTGAACGCGCTGGGCGGCGAAGAAGTGCTGATGTGCCTGCGCGACGGCAACTCGAGCTGTCTGTTGCGCGCGCCGGAGAGTGAACTGGCCCGCCACGTCATCATGCCCTTGCGTCTCTGATCGAGCCGGCGTCACGAGGCGCACGCAGGATTTCCGGCGGTTTTCCGCGTGTATTTAACCGAACTGCGCCTGCAGAATCTGCGAAATATCGCCGACCTTGAGCTCAACTTGGTGCCCGGCTTGAACGTTTTTGCCGGGCCCAACGGCGCGGGCAAGACGACGATCCTGGAAGCGGCGCATCTGCTTTCGCACGGGAGCAGCTTCCGCACTCATCAGTCCGATCATCTGATCCGCCGCCACAGCGACCAAATGTCGGTATTCGGCGAGATAAAGACGCGCACCGGCACCCGCCGCCTGGGTTTGTTGCGCCAAGCGGGACGTTGGTCGGCAAAGCTCGATGGACAGGCGCCGGGAGTGTTGACCGCACTGTTCGATGTCTGCGCCGTCACATGCTTCGAACCCGGCAGTCACGCCCTGATCTCCGGTCCGGCCGAGTTACGTCGCGGTTTTCTGGATTGGGGCGTGTTCCACGTGGAACCGGATTTTGCCGATCACGCTCGACGCTATCGCCGAGCCCTGCGCCAGCGCAATGCGTTGCTCAAGCTGGATGCCGACGAGGACGAGTTGCGGGTCTGGGAAGAAGAACTGGCCCTAACCGCAGAGCCGCTCGCTATTGGCCGCGATGCCTATATCCAACGGTTTACCGCGGAGCTGTTGCCTTTGCTCAGGTGTTATTTGCCTGAGTTGGGTCCGGCAACTCTACGCTTTCGTGCGGGCTGGGAGCGCAGCTCGCCGCTGCTGCGCGTGTTGGCAGATACGCGTTTGCGCGATCGCGCACTCGGCCACACCACGCGCGGGCCGCATCGCGCGGACTGGTCGCTGCTGTTTGCCGCGGCGCCGACGCACGAGCAATTGTCGCGCGGGCAGGAAAAACTGTGTGCTATTGCCTGTACATTGGCCCAAGCGCGCGTGTACCAGCGCGAGCATGGGGAATGGCCCGTCATCGCGCTGGATGACCTGTGCTCGGAACTGGACCCGACACATCAAGCCGCAGTGATGGAGGACCTCGCCACTGCCGGCGCACAACTCCTGCTGACCGGCACGGAAATTCCGCCAGCGCTGATTTCCCACATCGTTCCGCAGCGCCGGTTCCACGTGGAACAAGGTCGAGTTCAAGCCTTGCTATAATTACCTGCTAACCACCGCCGGCGTGCGCCCGCTTGTGGCTTCCCGTCTTGAGTGAAATCGGATGACCGAGCAAATCAGCAACCAGTACGACTCCAGCAACATCAAGGTGCTCAAGGGTCTCGAAGCGGTGCGCAAGCGCCCGGGCATGTACATCGGCGATACCGACGACGGCACCGGTTTGCACCATATGGTGTTCGAGGTGGTCGACAACTCGATCGACGAAGCGCTCGCCGGTTATTGCGACCGGGTTGTGGTAACCATCCACAACGATGGCTCGGTGAGTGTCGTCGACAACGGACGCGGCATCCCGGTTGATATCCACCCGGAGGAGGGGATTTCGACGGCGCAGGTTGTGATGACCGTGCTGCATGCCGGCGGCAAGTTCGACGACAACTCCTACAAGGTTTCCGGAGGTCTCCATGGTGTCGGCGTGTCGGTCGTCAATGCCTTGTCCGATCATCTGTACTTGACGATTTATCGCGAGGGCGCCGAATACGAACAGGAGTATCAGCTCGGCGAGCCGGTTTATCCTCTGCGCCGGGTGGCTACGTCGAATCTGCGGGGCACCACGGTGCGGTTTCATCCGAGTCCCGAGATTTTCACCAACACCGAATTCCACTACGACATCCTCGCCAAGCGCTTGCGCGAGCTGTCATTCCTTAATTCCGGTGTCCGTATCGAGTTGCTCGATGAGCGCTCCGAAAAGCACGATATCTTTGAATACGAGGGCGGTATCCGCTCGTTCATTGAGCACCTTGCTCATCTTAAAACACCGCTACATCAAAAAGTTATAACATTTTCTGCGCAAAACGAAGGTACTACGGTCGATGTCGCCATGCAGTGGACCGACGCCTACCAGGAAACCACATTCTGCTTCACCAACAATATTCCACAGAAGGACGGTGGTACCCATCTTGCGGGGTTCCGCAGTGCGTTGACGCGTACCCTGTCGAACTATATTGAAACCTCGGGACTGCAGCGAACCGCCAAGGTGGCGCTCGCCGGCGACGATATGCGCGAAGGCCTGATTGCGGTGTTATCGGTCAAGATGTCCGATCCGAAATTCTCCTCGCAGACCAAGGACAAACTCGTCTCCTCCGAAGCCAAGGGCATCGTCGAGTCGATCGTCAATCATAAATTCGAGGAATTCCTGCAGGAAAATCCGTCCGAAGCACGCGCGATCGGAGCCAAGGTCGTTGATGCCGCGCGCGCGCGCGAAGCCGCGCGCAAGGCGCGCGAAATGACCCGGCGCAAGGGTGCGCTGGATATCGCCGGACTGCCGGGCAAACTCGCCGACTGTCAGGAAAAAGATCCGGCGCTGAGCGAACTCTTTATCGTCGAAGGTGATTCGGCGGGCGGTTCGGCCAAACAGGGACGCAACCGCAAAACCCAGGCGGTGCTGCCGCTCAAGGGTAAAATTCTAAATGTGGAAAAAGCGCGTTTTGATAAAATGTTGTCTTCGGCCGAAGTGGGCACGCTGATAACCGCGCTCGGCACCGGAATCGGCAAGGAGGAATTCAACGTCGACAAGCTGCGCTACCACAGCATCATCATCATGACCGACGCCGATGTCGACGGCTCGCATATCCGCACCCTGTTGCTTACGTTCTTCTATCGGCAGATGCCGATCCTGATCGAACGCGGACATATCTACATCGGACTACCGCCCCTGTATAAGCTGAAACAGGGCAAGCAGGAGTTGTATCTGAAGGACGACTCGGCGCTGAACGCATATCTGGTGAGCAACGCGATCGACGGCGCCGAACTGCTGTACAGCCCGGATGCACCAGCGCTGCAGGGCGCGGGTCTGGAAAGGCTGATGCTCGACTATCACGTTGCGCAGGAACAAATCATGCGCCTCGGGCTGCGCTACGACACAAGCGTACTCAACGCGATGGTCGATCTCGTCGCGCCCGCGGCGGAACACTGGGGCGATGCCGCGATAATGGGAGCGTGGCTGCAGCAGATTTCATCGAAGGTCAACGCGAGCGGCCTCGGCCGCGCCGACTACCGGTTGAGCATCCGTGTCGCAACGCCCGAGCATCCGGCCGCGCTGGTGATCGAGCGCCGTCAGCACGGAACCGCGAACATCCAGGTTCTGCCAGCGGCGTTCTTCGCCGGCGCCGAGTTCAAACCGATCCGCGATCTTGCGCTACAACTCGCCGGCCTGATCCAGCCAGGTGCGGAAATCCGCCGTGGCAACCACGCGCAGGCAGTGACGAATTTCGCCCAGGCGCAGCAGTGGCTGCTCGACGAGGCGAAGAAGGGCCGCGCGATCCAGCGCTTCAAGGGTCTGGGTGAGATGAATCCCGAGCAGTTGTGGGAGACGACGGTCAATCCGGAAACGCGGCGGTTGCTTCAGGTCAGTATCGAGGATGCCGTCGCCGCGGACCAGATATTCTCGACCCTGATGGGTGATGTCGTCGATCCGCGGCGCCAGTTCATCGAGCAGAATGCATTGCGAGTGAGCAATCTCGATGTCTGAAAGGGCCGGGCCGCGGCTTGAGATATCGCGAACGGAAACGTAATCTCGGTCGACGTACAATCACCAATCACTACAAAGGCGCGGTTCCGGGCCACCGAGCACGCGCCAGACAACCCGAGGGAGACACCATGAATATCCGCAACCACGGTCGTATACTTTTTTGCATTCTCGTCACGTTCCTGTTCACCGCCGGTAACTTGTGCGCCGCGGACAAGAAGGAAAAGGAAGTCAACCAGTATCCGAACACGACACGCAAGGAGCCGAAAACCGACGTGGGTGGCAGCGGCAAGGATCTGAACAAGGCGTTTGAACTGCTCAACAACGGCAAGGACGACGAGGCCGCGCCGATCATCCAGAAAGTACTCGATAACAGCAGAGCCACCCCGTATGCGCACGCACTCGCGCTGCAGGCACAGGGTCAGATCGCCTACAACAAGCAGGACAACGACACCGCAATCAAGCAGTTCCGCGCCGCCTATGATGCCGATGCGCTGCCGAACAATACGCAGTTTTCCGTGCTTTATGAGATTGCGCAGTTGCAGGTGCAGGGGGAAAAATATCAGGATTCCTTGAACACGCTCGATGAGTTCTTCAAGGGTACCGGCGGCGTCAACAAGGGCGAACCGTATGCCTTGCAGGCCAACGATTATTACCGTCTCGGAAAGTTCCAGCCGGCGGTCGATTCGATCAAGAAAGCCTTGTCGCTGACCGACAAGCCGGGGAACAACTGGTATCAGATACTGGTTGCCTCCTACAGCGAACTCGAGCAGTACGATCAAGCCGCCGATGCGCTCAAGCAACAGCTGGCGAAAACACCGGACGACCCCCAGTTGCTGCACCTGCTCGCTGCGATCTACATCAAGGGCAACCACAACGACGAGGCAGTAGCGGTTCTCGCCGACGAACGCAAGAAAGGTCTGCTGACGAGTGAAGACGACTACAAGCTCGCGGCGCAGATCTACGATCAGTCCGATCGGGCGAAAGAAGGTGCCGCCTTTCTTCAGGAGGGCTTCGACAAGGGCGTCGTCAAACCCTCGTATGCGATGTACAAGCTGCTCGGTGATTCGTATGCGCTGGGTCAGGACGACATGAAAGCGATCGATGCATATGCCAAGGCGTCGGCATTATCCAAAGACGGCGACATCGATTACATGCGCGGCAGCCTCCTGCTCAACAACGACCGCGCCAAAGAGGCGGTCGAGGCGTTGAAGCAGGCGATCGCCAAGGGCGGTCTCAAACATCCCGGGGAGACCTATATCCTGCTCGGCGATTCCTACAATCAACTCGACGATACGGCTAATGCAAGGACTGCGTGGCAGAAGGCCAAGGCCTATCCTAGCGCTCAGAAAATGGCCGCCCAACGTCTGGCCGCCGGTGGACACGTCAACATCAAGAAGAAGAAGTGAAAACGGGCGCGAACTGATTGAGCCGATGGTCACTTTTGCCCCGAGCCTGGAGGGTTGACTGGTTGAGCTCAAGCCGGGGAAAAAGATCAAGCGGCGCCCGACAATGGCGTTTTCCGTCACAGTATACTTTAGGTGCAAAGCAGCAAAAAAAAGTCTTGTCTAGATTGGCTGCGCTGTTGTACCGTGCTTGCGGGCATGATGTTCGTTTCGCTTTTGGGGTTGGTGACGGCGTTCTGCCGTCGCTACGAGAAGATGATCGCTTCGTAATTGGTTCGCACTGATGTCATCAGAAGAAACGGAATCGACGAGCTTCAACTGGCGACGCACCATCGCCTGGGCTGGTGCACTTGCGTTGCACGGCTTTCTTTTTCTCATGCTGCTCGCGCCGGTGCAGCCGCCGCAGGCCAAGGAGAAATCCAAGGACAACATCGTGACGGTGGAATTCATCGAACCACCGCCACCACCGCCACCGCCGCCACCGCCGCCACCGGAACCGCCGAAGAAGCCGCCGCCGAAGATCGTCGAGAAGATCAAGCCGCCGCCGCTGCCGCCACCGCCGCCGCCGCCAGTGGTGGTCACGGAGCAGGCGACGCCGATGTCGACACCCGCACCGCCGCCGGCCCCGCCGGCCCCGCCTGCGGCACCGGTCGATATCGCGCCGAGCGAGAACATCAGCTATCGCAAAATGCGCCCGCCGAAATATCCGCCGCAGGCTGTGCGCGAACACCACACCGGCAAGGTCATCTTGAAGGTTTTGATTGGAACGGACGGCTCGCCCAAGGAAGTGACGGTGGAAAAGTCCAGCGGTTATCGCGAACTGGATCAATCCGCCATTGCAGCGGCGAAGACTTGGATGTTTAATCCGGGTACCAAGGACGGCAAGCCGTACGAGGGCTATGCGCTGATACCGATAGATTTCAATTTGTCGGAAATGTGATGTGACGGTAGCCGGCTGACCCCGGCCAGAATTTCGGGACCACAAACTTAAGGGTAGGGTTATGTTACAAGAAGCAGCTACAGCTCCGGTCGCCGGGCAAGGCAATGCCGTCGCTCTCACGCAGATGGGCTTCGATCATCTGCTCCACTCCTTCGACGCTTTGAGTCTGACCGTGTTCATCACTCTGGTGATCATGTCGGTCGGCTCGGTGGTGTTCATCATCCTCAACGCCTGGCGCGCAATCGCGATCCGTTCGCGAGCGGACAAGGTGCGCGAGTCGTTCTGGGAAACCAAATCGTTGGCCGATGCGCGGCGACATCTTGAAGAACAGCCGGGCTGGGAGCCGTTCTCGAAGATCGCGCTCGATGTCGCCACGGCCGCCGATCATCATTCAAGCGAGGAAGGCAGTCGCCTCGCCGAATCGTTGAATCGCTCCGAGTTCATCGATCGGGCCTTGCGCCAGGGCGTCGCCCGCGAAAGCGCCCGCCTCGAAACCGGTTTGACCTGGTTGGCGACGACCGGCTCGACCGCGCCGTTCGTCGGCCTGATGGGTACGGTGTGGGGCATCTATCATGCCTTGCTCAGGATTGGCGCAAGCGGCGACGCCTCGATGGGCGCAGTCGCCGGCCCGGTCGGCGAGGCGCTGATCATGACCACGATGGGCCTGGGCGTCGCGATTCCCGCGGTACTCGCCTACAACATCTTCAATCGCGCCAATCGCGTCACGCTCGGCAAGTTCGATGAATTCGCCCATGACCTGCACGACTTCTTCGCCACCGGCGCGTCGATTCCGGCAGTGAGAAAATAAGTCATGGCTTTCAGTAACGGGCCCAGCGGCGGCGTGATGGCGGAGATCAACGTCACGCCACTCGTGGACGTCATGTTGGTGCTGCTGATCATCTTCATGATCACCACGCAGATAGCCTCGCCGAAGATCAAGATCGAGTTGCCGCAGGGCACCTTGATCAAGCCGCCCGTCGATACGCCGCCAGTGCAGCCGGTGACCATCGCGGTGCGTGAAGACGGGTCCATATTCTGGAACGACGACCAGGTCAGTGAAGCGGCCATGCAGGCGCAGTTCCGCGTCGTTGCGCCGATGGTGCCGCAGCCGGAAATCCAGATTCGCGCCGACAAGGACGCGCAATATCAACTGGTGGCGGACGTCATGACCAACGCGAAGAATGCGGGTATGGTCAAGGTCGGGTTCATTACCAAACCAGAAAAAAACCAGTAACCCGAGGCAAAAAAATGTCTTTCAGTTCAGGCAGTAGCGGTGGCGGGGCAATGGCGGACATCAACGTGACGCCACTCGTCGACGTCATGCTGGTACTTCTGATCATCTTCATGATCACCGCGCCGATCCTGACCCACCGGATCAAGATCGATCTGCCGCAGCCGACGAATAATCCGCCGCCGCAGATCGATAATCCGCCCGATCCGATCGTCCTATCGGTCAGGACCGGTGGGCAGTTCTACTGGAACGACGAACCGTTGACCGAAGAAGGCTTGCAGGCGCAGTTGCGCGTCGCCTCGCAGAAGAATCCTCAGGCCGAGCTGCAGATCCAAGCCGACAAGACCGCGAAATATCAACTCGTCGCCACCGTATTGGCCGACGCCAAGAACGCGGGCATGACCAAGATCGGATTCCTGCCGGCGCGCGGCGCCTCGCAATAGGTTTCGCTTTTTGCGGATGAAAAAAGCCGCAGCGATGCGGCTTTTTATTTCAAGGCGCAGGTGCGCGAATCATGCCATCGGAAACTCGACGTCAGGCGGGTTGTACCTGCCCGCGCAGAATGCGCAGATACGCCCGCACCGTGGCATCGAGGCCGGCATAAAGCGCTTCGCCGATCAAGGCATGGCCAATCGAGACTTCGGCGAGAAATGGAATCGCCGCTATCAAGGCGCCGAGATTCGCTTGACTCAGGTCGTGGCCAGCATTCACGTCGAGGCCGGCGGCGCGGGCCGTTTCCGCGGCGCGCGCGCATTGCTCCAGCTCACGTTGAAAATCACCACGCGCAAACGCCAGAGCGTAGGGCCCGGTATAGATTTCCACCCGCTCCGCGCCCGCTTCAGCGGCGCGTTCGATCGCGCGCGCATCAACATCGATGAATAGACTGACGCGCGCACCGTATTGCTTGAGCTGCGCGATAAGCGGCCTCAGGCGCGGTGCGTCCGCGCGCAAATCGAAACCGTGATCGGAGGTGATCTGCGCATCGTTATCGGGGACGAGCGTGCATTGCGTCGGTCGCGTTTCGGCAACGAGACTCAGTAAACCCGGATAGCTGCCGCGCGCGGGAGCGAACGGGTTGCCCTCGATGTTGTATTCGACCTCATTGCCGATCGATGCTTTCAACGCGCGCACGTCGTCCGGGCGGATATGGCGCTGATCCGGGCGCGGATGCACGGTGATGCCGGTTGCGCCCGCGGCAATACATGCGGCGGCAGCCGTGCAAACATCGGGTTCGCCGCCGCCGCGCGAATTGCGCAGTACGGCGATCTTGTTGACGTTGACGCTGAGTCGGGTCATGGCGCGGCTCTTCCGGGTGGCGTTCTGCGCAGGGGGACGGCGTTGCGTTGTGTCCCGGCGAGATTGAGCATTGCACTGGCAATGCGACCGTTGTCGACGCGCTTGAACACAAGATCGACTGCGCCATCCGCATCGCTGAAGCGATCCGGCGCATAGGCAAAAATGACGCGTCGTTCGCTCATCGTCAACTGCAGAGTAAGAGTGTCAGCCTGCTTCGCGATGCGCATCCAGGTGTCCGCATCCAGACTGTAGTCGCCCAGAATTTCATCGAGCTTGCGCTCAGCGAGCCCGACCGGAACATGCGGCAGGCGCGGCGCGCGTTCGCTCAATCGGCGTGCCGAGGCGTGGTTGCCGTTGAGGTGCAGAACCAGACCGGTAATGTCGTCGACATTGCGCATGAATGTCGCCCCGAGGACGCCGATTTTGGCGACGAAAACATCCTTGTCCACCGGACGCAAGCGCTGCGGCAACTGACCGGGCAGTTGCAGACTCAACGCCCCGTCGTGTGCACGCACGATCAAATCGCTGCCGGGAGCAATCTCATAAAGGCCGGCATATGCGGCAACACCGGTCGTCGCTGTCACGGCATAGCCATGCGGTGCCGGAGGAGGCAGCGCCTCGTTGAGCCAGGCGACGCCCAGGCTGGCCAGATCTTCCGCGGCATTGCCGAGAAGCACGATCGCGCGTTGTCGGTCGGTGCGGAAACCGACAAAGGCCGCAAAACCCGCGGTCTCGCTTGCACGCCAGACCAATGGCCAGGTTGTTGCGCCGGCGGCAGCCTCGCGCACATTCCAGCCGAGACCGATTCGATCGGCCGGGCCATTGGCCCGGCCCTGCCGCGCGAGCAGTAACGCGTCGCGCAGCGGCGAATCGCCGGGGGTCAGGTTGTGCTGCGCGAAGGCGAGCATATCGGGCAGGCTCGAGCGCAAGCCTGCGGCGCCGGCGAGCACGCCGTAATGCCAGTGCGCCGCTGCTTCGCCGCGAGCATGCCCCGGCAGCAGACCCGCGTTGTCGCGCAAGCCGGTGTGCTTCAAGCCGAGCGGTGCAAGTACTTTGCTCGCTAGAATATCGGCATAGGGCGTGGTGTAGACGCGGCCGAGCAGGTGACCGAGGATTCCAGCATTGAGTACCGAATAAGCGTAACCGACATCCTGCGATTCCTGTGGAAGGTTGCGATAGAACGCAAGAAAGGCCAACAGGTCTTCGCTCGCGTAGTCGATGTACGGATCATCGAGATCGGCCGGGAAAAGGCTGGTCGGCTGCGGCGGCAGCCCCGAATGCTGGGTAACGAGCGCGTCGAGGGAAATATCGCCCATGTGCGCGTCGGTATACGGAAAATCCGCTGGCAGAAATTTGCGCACGGGATCGCGCAGCTGCAGCCTGCCTTCGAGCGCTGCCTGGGCGAGCAGCAAGCCGGTGAACACTTCGCTCAGCGCACCGATTTCGAACTCGCTGTCATCGTCGGCGGCCGGCGTCGCCGGCCCATCACGATGACCGAAGTAAAATTTTTGCGTTTGTTTGCCGTCGATTACGCCCACAGCGACGGTTCGATAGGCGCCGTCAGCAACTCCTTGTTCGATTACCTTGCTGTACGCGCCCGAGAATAGCGCAACCGCCGGTGCGGTGCGTTCTGCCGTGGACACCGGTGATTTGTCGCGCGCAGCCGCAGCGATCGGAGCTAGCACCAGCGCAGCGCTCAACAAGCCGATACAGGCACGGTTTGGGATGCGGAAAAGAGACATTCATCCAAGGATAACGCAGGCTTGCGCTGCGCAGGACGATGGAGCGACGGGAAGAAAACCACGTCCTTGTGGTGGAGACTCCTGTGGGGAGTGTGTACTGCTCAGACCGGCATGGGTGGCTAAAGTTCCCGTCCGCGGCTTGTGGCTGTCACGGGCACGTTTCCGCTATTTCCTTCCACGCCACCGGATTCCAGTAGCTGCCGTCGCTGAGGTGCGACGCGCGATCCTCATTGAAATGGGCGGCGATCAAGACCGTCGTATTGGGTGCGACGGTGACGGTCAGCGCTTTGGGCTTGCTGTTGCGCAACGTGGCGATTTCGCCGACACCCATGACATTCGTCGGAATCCGTTCGGCGACGAGCAATCGATGCGTGCCGGCCTCGACGCGATACTTCTTCGCGTTGTGTGGCCCCGGAGTCACTCCATCCACGAGCAGGATGGTTGCTCCGTATAACTGCTGTTGCCGCGGCGCCAGGTCCTGCATGCTGATTCTGGCGCAGCCTTGCGTTGCCGCCGCTTCGGGTCGATCTGCTGACGCGGTCGCAGCGCTGCCGAGGCCGAGCCGCAGCGCCGGCAGCTGCACGCTTTGCACAGGTGCGTTCAGGGCAAGACGTTCACCGCCACGCAACACATCAAGCTGCAAGGGCGAACCGTCAGGCAATGCATCAATGCTCGACTTCAGGGTGCTTGCGGCGAGTGCGCGACCGTTGTCGTCGGCGCCCAGATTGCGCAACGACTGACCGTTTATCGAAACAATGACGTCGCCGGGGTGCACGCCGAGATGCTCGGCGGTGCTGCCAGGCGTCGCACCAAGCACGTGCAGCCCGTCGCGCGCATGGTTCGCACTGGTCGCGTCGACGAGCAGACCGAGATTGATCGCACGCTGCGCCGGTTCGTCGAGCGTCAGCGCGACCTGTTCCGGATGCGCGCCGAGTTCGCCGGATATCGCCATGCGCATCAGCATCTGGTGCATTTCCCCACGCAGGCGTTGCGCAACGAGCGGCGTTGCCGCACTCGTATTCACGGTTGCCAGCGTTGTCGGCTCGGCACCGGTGTCGGCCGCCAGAGCGAACGAGCTTGCGCCCATGGCCATGATCAAACCCAGTTTCCTGAACATCGTAAGTCACCTCTCCAGATCTAAATGCGAGTCAACGCAAGGCCCCGCTTGCGCGCGACGATCAGCGTGTCGAGCAATTCGCTGCGCCGTTTCCACAAAGGTACAAGTTTGTTTGTATACCTTGCCTGTTCGTATTCCGTCTGCAACTGGCGATCGATCTGCGCGAGTTCGCCTTCCACACCGCCGGTACCGACCGCGCTCGCCGCGCCCGGTGAGCGATCCAGCGCCGCGAGTTGCAGTTCCAGCGCCTGCGCACGCGCCTGCCAGTCAATGGCCTCGTCGGCGTGCCAGCGCGAGCCCGCAATAATTAGCGCGCAGATCAGGGCGACAGTGGCCGCGCCGCCAGCGTAACGCAGGCGTGCACGCCGCACACGCCGCACATGCGCCCGGGCGATGCGTTGCCACAGATCGGCAGACGGCTCGGCTTGCACCAGGGCCGCTGTCTGCAGATAACTGGCGAGCGCTTGAAATTCTTCTGAATTGATCATGCTGGATGCTCGACGCCTGGGGCCACGAACGCGTGCAGGCGCTGCAGCGCGCGCGCCAGAATCGATTTCGAATAACTCTCGCTTTGCCCGAACAAGGCACCGAGTTCGGCATGCGTGTAGCCTTCGATTTCGTGCAGCACGACCACGGCGCGTGCGCGTGGTGGCAATTGCCGCAGCAACATCGATGCGTCGATATCCGGCGCCGGCAGCGCGTCGCCGGCGGGCATCTGCGCAAACATCGCTTCGGGATCGGTGTCGACAAAACGCTTGCGCCTGCGCAACTGATCGATCGCTGCGTTCACGGTCAAGCGCTTGAGCCACGCTCCGAACGGCGCATCGCCGCGAAAACTGCCGATGGTTTCGATAAGTTTCAAGAATACCTCCTGCACCACATCTTCTGCCTGCGGTGCGTTGCCGACGAGGTGTAGCGCCAGACCGTAGCAAGCCCGGCCGAAGCGCGTGTACAAACCGGCGAACGCAGCCATGTCGCCGCGCTGCGCACGCGCCAGGGTCATCGCATCGACATCCTGTGCAAAGCCCGCAACCTTGGTCGTGCCGGCAAGCCCGGCTTCAGCGCTGCGGCTCATTGTCGTAATGACGGACAAGATGTGCGTATCGTCGCAGCCGGAAGAAAACGCCCGCTGCGTTTCATCGTCGCGTCGACTCGAAGGCTGATCGAAACGCCCGCACGCGATGCGCCGGGCCGTGCCAGGCCAGCGCGCCGCATGTGCCATCCGCCGGCCTGATCCGCAGTACCTGCCATTGCTCCAGCCCACCGGCCTCGTCGTCGATTCGCGCAAGACGGGTTACCGCGCCGTCGTTATCGAGCGCAAAGACCAATCGATGCAAACCGAAGGCGATGCCGCGACCGAGTGCTTTGAGAACCGCTTCCTTGCAACTCCATACGTCCAGAAACGCCGGTGCCTGCCGGGCGGGCGGCAGCGCGGCGAGCGCCGCGGTTTCGTCGGCGGAAAAATAGCGCTGCGCCAGCGCAAGCCAGGGGCGCGTTCGCTGCCCGAGTTCCACATCCACGCCGAGCGCCTGGTTGCGGCTGATGCCGACCAGCAGCGCCGGGCCGGAGTGGGCAAGATTGAACTGCAGCGAGGCGTCATCGGGCAGCCCGGCAATAAATGGTTTGCCGCGCACATCCCGCTCGATGCGCCAACCATGTGCCTCGGCGTGCAGGTAGGCCGCCAGCAGATCGCGCAGGCAATGTTGCTGGTCGCCGCTCGCACCGCATTGTGGAAAAAACCACAAATGGATTTCGTTGGCAGCAAGCGCTGCGGGTGATTCGCTGGCAATGAAATCGGCGGCAACAAGCGTGCGCATGCCGCATGCTTGAACAAGCATCGCCAATCGTCAAGCCGATATGAATTCGGCGATTGCATCGCCGCGTGGCCACCTATGAATCGAAAATGGCTCCTTTCGCGCCGTCCGTATGAGGCGAAGTAGTTTCAGCGCACAAGCCGTGTGTCGACCAGATCCTTCACCACCGACGGGTCGGCCAGCGTGGAAATATCGCCGAGCTGATCCGGAGCATTCTCGGCGATCTTGCGCAGGATGCGGCGCATGATCTTGCCTGAGCGCGTCTTCGGCAACCCCGGCGCCCACTGCAGAAAATCCGGGGTCGCGATCGGGCCGATTTCCTTGCGCACATGCGCGATCAATGCCTTGCGCAACGCATCGGTCGCCTCGATGCCGCTCTTGAGCGTTACATAGGCATAGATGCCCTGGCCCTTGATATCGTGCGGGCAGCCGACCACTGCGGCCTCGGCCACGTCGTGGTGCCCAACCAGCGCGCTTTCGACCTCCGCCGTGCCGATGCGGTGGCCGGAGACGTTGATCACGTCGTCGACGCGGCCGGTGATCCAGTAATAGCCGTCCGCGTCGCGGCGGGCGCCGTCGCCGGTGAAATAGCTGCCCGGATAGGTCTTGAAGTAGGTGTCGATGAAGCGCTCGTGGTCGCCGTAAACCGTGCGCATCTGGCCGGGCCATGAATCGGTCAGGATCAGATTGCCCTCGGCTTCGCCTTCGAGAATTTTCCCGTTGGCGTCGACGATCGCCGGTTCGACGCCGAAGAAAGGCTTGGTCGCCGAGCCCGGCTTGGTCGCGATCGCACCGGGCAGCGGGGTAATCAGGATGCCGCCGGTTTCGGTCTGCCACCAGGTGTCGACGATCGGACAGCGGCTGTCGCCGACCACGTGGTAGTACCACTCCCAGGCTTCGGGGTTGATCGGCTCGCCGACGCTGCCGAGCAGGCGCAGGCTCGAGCGTTTCCAGCGCTTCACCGGCGCCTCACCATCGCGCATGAGTGCGCGGATCGCGGTCGGTGCGGTATAGAACAAGGTCACCTGATGCTTGTCGATAACCTGCCAGAAGCGGCTCGAGTCCGGATAACTCGGGATGCCCTCAAACATCAGCGAAGTCGCGCCGTTGGCCAGCGGACCGTAGACGATATAGCTGTGGCCGGTAACCCAGCCGACGTCGGCCGTGCACCAGTAGACATCGTCCTCGCGCAGATCGAACACGCACTCGTGGGTGTAGCTGGCGAACACACCGTAGCCACCGGTCGTGTGCAATACCCCCTTGGGTTTGCCGGTCGAGCCGGAAGTATACAAAATAAACAGCGCATCCTCGGCGCCGATCGCTTCGGGCGCGCACTCGGTACTCTGCGTTGCCATCAGCGCGTCCCACCAGCGGTCGCGCGGCGCCTGCATCGCAATCGGCGTGCCGGTGCGCTTGACCACGAGCACGGTTTCCACGCTGTTGGTTCCGGGCTTGGTCAGCGCCTCGTCGACATTGATCTTGAGCGGCACCTTCTTGCCGCCGCGCAGGCCTTCGTCCGCGGTGATGACGAGTTTGGAGGTGCAATCGGCGATGCGACCGGCGAGCGAGTCCGACGAAAAACCGCCGAACACGATCGAGTGCACCGCGCCGATGCGCGCGCAGGCGAGCATCGCCACCGCGGCTTCGGGAATCATCGGCAGATAGATCGTGATGCGGTCGCCTTTCTTGACGCCGAGGTTTTTCAGCAGATTCGCGCAACGGCAGACCTGTTCGTGCAGTTCGCGGTAGCTGAGCCGGCGCGACTCGTTCGGATCGTCGCCCTCCCACAGGATCGCCGTCTTCTCGCCACGCGTTTGCAGGTGCCGATCCAGGCAGTTGGCCGAGAGGTTCAACTGGCCATCGGGGAACCAGCGGATATGCAGATCCTTTGCAGCGAAGGACACGTCCTTGACCTTGCTGTATGGCTTGATCCAGTCCAGACGCTTGCCGATACGGCCCCAGAAGCCTTCCGCGTCGTGCACGGATTCGGCGTACAGTTTTTCGTAATCAGCCGCCTTGATGCGTGCATTGCCGGCAATTTCGGCGGGGACCGGATAGAGCTTGGACATGGAACCATCCTCGGGAGTGCGACGCTGGCTGCGAGCGAAGTCTCGCGCGTTTCACGCCTGCTGTGGGCGTGGGACTTCGTCCACCTTGCGACGTTTCGACGCGCGCAGATGCTGCGAACGATACAACGACCGCCGGCAGGCAGGCAAAAGTGCGGATCAAAAACTGGCGCAGCGGAGCAACAGTCAGGTGCGCATGTTCGGCGATAGTCGACGCAATTTTTCAGTAATGAAAAAGGCCGGAGAGTTTATCTCCGGCCTTTTTTGCGGTTTGCTCCGTGAGAGCTATGCGCGCTTGATCAGGCGAATAACGAGAAGCAGAATGATCGCACCGATGGCGGCGTAGACAATGCTGCCGATGATTCCGGTCAAGCCCAGATGCAGTCCCGGCAGCAGCCAGCCGGCGATGATACTGCCGACGATGCCGACCACGATATCGCCGATCAAACCGTAGCCGCCGCCTTTGACAACCATGCCGGCCAGCCAGCCGGCAATCGCGCCGACAATAATAAAGACAATGAACGACTCCATCCCGCTCTCCCTGAAAGCGGTCGGACGACCGCCTTGCTATTGTGCGCCGAGTATGCCGGCGCTCAAGCTGCGCTGCAAAAAATCAGCTGCGGGTCGGCTGGGCTCGATCTTCCGCGGAACGCTGCGCGACCGGCGCGGACTGCGCCAGGGCCGCTTTCTTCTTCTGGTTGGCGCGCGCGCGCATGGCGCTGACCTCGGCGTCGGCGAACAGGTTGGCAACCGGTTGCGCGGTTTCCGCGATACGCGCGGCAGCCATGGACAGCGCGAAGGCGAGCAGGCTTGTCAGACCTGCGAACAGTCCGATGGCGATCAGCCCCGGCGAATGACTCGTAAAGGGCACCGCGAATCCGAGAACTGCGATCAGCAACCATAGCCAGCGCATCGATTCCCCTTGTCTGCCGCCGAGACCTTGGTCCAGAACGGCAGGCATGCTGCCACAGACACACGCGCTACGCGAGTCAAAAACGCCCAGCGGCAGCGTCCGCGCGACCAGTGGCGCCGGCAGCGGCAACAAGCCACCGTCAAGGTCGGCAATCATTCCCGATTCAGTCCAGCGGACTACACTAGCGCAACGTTCGGCTTGGGGCCGTTTCGGGGTATGTGATGGAGCATCTGCAACAACTGGCGCTCGCAGCGGGACTGTCGTGGGCGAGCGGAATCCGCCTGTACGCGACGGTGTTCATCGTCGGCATGCTTGGGCGCCTGGGTTATGTGCATCTGCCGGACGATCTTCTCGTGCTCGAGCACAATTTCGTGCTCGCTGCGTCCGGCGTCATGCTGATCGTTGACTTTCTCGCCGACAAGATACCCGGATTCGACTCCCTCTGGGACAGCGTGCATACCTTTATCCGCATCCCGATCGGCGCGATGCTGGCGTGGGGTGCGATGGGCGATTCCACGCCGGCGATCCAGCTCGCCGCCGGCCTGCTCGGTGGCGCCATCACGACAGGCACGCATCTGGCCAAGACCGGCGCACGTGCGGCGATCAACACCTCACCCGAACCTTTCAGCAACTGGAGCGCGAGTTTCGGCGAAGACGGCATGCTGCTTGGCGGTTTGTGGCTGGTGTTCAGCCATCCGGCAGTGTTCCTCGTGCTGCTGCTGGTGTTCCTGGCATTGACGATCTGGCTGTTGCCGAAGCTGTTCCGCTTTCTGGCGGGCTTGTGGCGGCGTATCACCGGTAACGCAGGTGCGGCGCGAGCCGGCGCGGCGGCAACCCCGGCCGACCAATAGCCGCGGTTCTGACGCGGCCGATAGGCAGCACGCAGTAGTTTGCCACTGTGCGCAGCGGTGCCTTCCGGCACATCTGGTTCAACTGCTTTTCCGGCTATGCTTGCGTTTCCCGATTTCTTCCAAAGGGCCGCTCATGTTGTCGAAGTATTCGCTAGCCGTCGCTGCTGGGCGCGTGTTTGAGTCTTTTCGGATCGCTTGCCTCACCGGCGTTCGCCGACGAAGCGGGCAAGGCTGCGCCAAAGGAGGCCAAGCAGGCGAGCAAGCCCGACGACATCAAGTTGCCGCCATTTCCGGCCGACAAAACCGCGCACCAGACGACTCAGGTCGGCGGCAAAACCTTGACCTACGACGCAACCGTCGGGTCCCTGCCGGTGCTCGACGAGAAGGGCAAGACCATCGCCGATGTCATGTTCATCGCCTACACCGTGCCCGGGGCGAATCGACCAGTCACGTTTGCTCTCAACGGCGGCCCAGGCGCTTCATCGGTATATCTCAACCTCGGAGCGATCGGGCCCAAGCGCGTGAAGTTCGGTGCTGAGGGCAACAGTCCGTCGGACCCCGCCACACCCATCGACAATCCAGGCACCTGGCTCGACTTTACCGATCTGGTATTCATCGACCCGGTCGGCACCGGTTTTTCGCGCTCGCGCGTAAGCGAGGACGAAACCAAGAAAAAGTTCTACTCGACCGAACCGGACATCGAATATCTCTCGCGCATCATCTACGACTGGCTGGTGAAGAACGACCGCCTGATGTCGCGCAAATATCTCGTCGGCGAAAGCTACGGCGGTTTCCGCGGTCCGCGCATCACGCACTTCCTGCAGACGCGCCTCGGCGTGGCGATGAACGGCGTCGTGCTGGTTTCGCCGTATCTCGACCCTACGGCCGAGCGCGACGGCGATCTGTCGCCGCTGCCGTGGATGCTTACCCTGCCCAGCATCTCCGCGGCGAATCTCGAACGCCAGGGCAAGCTGACCGACGCGGCGATGAAACAGATCGTCGATTACACGCGCAGCGATTATGTGACCGACCTGCTCAAGGGTCGTTCCGATCCGCAGGCGCTCGAACGCATCGTCAAGCGCGTGACCGAACTGTCCGGTCTCGACCCGACTTTCGTGCGGCGATCGGGCGGACGCCTGGAAACGCAGGCCTATCTGCGCGAGGTCTATCGCGCCGAAGGCAAGCTCGGCAGCCGCTACGATTCCAACGTCACCGAGTGGGATCCGTTCCCGTTTGCGCCCGAGCAACGCACCAATGATCCCCTGCTCGATTCGATCATCGCGCCGACGACGACGGCGATGGTCGACTTCATCACGCATACCGTTGGCTGGAAATACGATGGCCGCTACAACGCGCTGAGCTACGAAGTGAACCGGCTGTGGAGCGGCGAGGACGAGATGAACAAGGGATCGGTCACCCAGTTGCGCCAGTCGGTCGCGATCGATCCGAAGCTGCAGGTGCTGATCGCGCATGGCTGGGACGATCTGTCTTGCCCGTTCATGGCCTCGGTGCTGATCGTCGATCAGATGCCGGTCATGGGCGACCCGGCGCGCGTGCAGGTCAAGGAATATCCGGGCGGGCACATGTTCTACAGCCGCGGCGACAGCCAGGCCGCCTTGCGTCGCGATGTGATGAAGGTGTACGCCGCGCATTGACAGATCGCAAGCGCTGAGACGCGGGCGGCGCATGCTTGGCGACAGGTGTATCGCCATGCAACGCCGCCCCGATTATTCCGACCGTCTCGATCGCCCCGCGCATATCAAGGGGCGCGGGGCGCCGTCCAATCCGCAAGGCCGCTTCGAATCGCGCAGCACGACGCGTGAAGACGACGGCTGGGTGGCGGACGACGAACGCGCGCCAGGTCCCGACACGAGCGTGACCGAGGAACGTGCACGCACGATTATCAGCCACAACGATTCGCCGGATATCCACTTCACCCAGTCGGTCAACGCCTACCGTGGCTGCGAACACGGCTGTGTTTATTGCTACGCGCGTCCGTCGCACGCCTATCTCAATCTGTCTGCCGGCATCGATTTCGAGACCAAACTTTTTGCGAAGACCAACGCGGCCGAACTGTTGCGCAAGGAACTGGCCAAGCCGGGCTATGTCTGTTCGCCGATCAATCTGGGCGCGAACACCGATCCGTACCAGCCGATCGAGCGGCGCTATCGGATCACGCGTTCGATCGTCGAGGTGCTGGCCGAGCACAATCATCCGTTCACCATCGTCACCAAGAATGCGCTGGTCGAACGCGATATCGACCTGCTGGCGCCGCTGTCCGCAAAGAAACTCGTATATGTTTTCGTTTCCATCACCGCGCTCGATAATCGTCTCGCTAGCACGCTCGAACCGCGCGCGAGCGCGCCGCACCGGCGGCTCAAGGCCATCGCTGCCCTGAACGCGGCGGGTATCCCTTGCGGGGTCATGGTCGCACCGATTATTCCAATGGTCACCGATCGTTATCTGGAAAAAATTCTCGACGCCGCCGCGCAGGCCGGCGCGCGCAGCGCAGGCTATACGGTCGTGCGTCTGCCGCACGAAGTGAAGGACTTGTTTCGCGAATGGCTCGCCCTGCACGTGCCCGAACGCGCCGCGCATGTCATGAGTCTGATCCAGCAGATGCGCGGCGGGCGCGACAACGACGCGCGTTTTGGTTCGCGCATGCGCGGTGAAGGCGCGTTCGCCGATCTGATCCGCCAGCGATTCCGGCTCGCCTGCCAGCGCCACGGTATCAATGCGGCGCGTGATACGACTCTCGATCGGTCGCTGTTCCGGGTGCCGCGTGCGTCCTCGTCGCAAGGCAGTCTGTTTTGAGCGGCGGAGGTGTGCTCGCTGCAGGACGCGTTGAGTTGCGGTTGTGCCAAAACGGAACAAAACGCGGGCACTGTGTAATGGAAAATTAACGGTGTTCTGGCCGGCTGCTGCGCACTTCAGCGACTGCTCCATGCGGCAGCGCAAAATATTTTCCTGGTCACCTTGTTGTAACAATGCAATCTCTCTTCCGCAGCGCGGCATGCTGGGGGCATGGCACGCAATCTGCACTAGGAATGTTCGCCCCATTCCTGGAGGAGGACGGCTCATGAACAAAATTACAAACCGAAAGAACAAAATATCTTGCTCGTACCTGGCCACCGCGGTTGCAACGGTTGCGCTGGGCGCGGCTGCTTTCGCGTCAGAAGCCGGCGCAGTTGAAATCCAGAGCGGCGACTGGACGTTGGATGTCGGGGGAATCGTCAACACGTACTACACCAGTGTGAGTCTGTTCGGGCGATGCGGTAGGCGGTGCGGCGCTGGCGGGCAAGGCGTTGGGTTGCTCGGGCGAGAACAACAAGACCACGATCGGCAACGGCCTGCTGCCGAGCGGTCTGATCACCAAGTTCAAGACCACGCAGAACGGCATCGACATCGGCGGCACGATCGGCATCATGGTGGCAGCGGCGCAATCGTCGGCGATCGCGTCCAACAGTGAGGTGGACGTGCGTCAGGCGTTCTTTACGATCGGCACGGCGGACGCGGGCACTCTGAAGATCGGTCGTGACTACGGAATCTTCGGCAGCAATCCGATTCTCAACGACATGACCCTGATCGGTGCGGGCGCGCCCACGCAGGCGACGCAACGGGGCCGCGTAACCCTGGGCCACATTGGCGCCGGTTACACGTATCTGAACAATTACGGCCAGTTGACGTATACGTCCCCGGTACTGGGTCAGGGGATCACCTTTACCGGAGGCCTGCTGAGTCCGGTGGACGTGGGCCCGTACGTATCGAAGGCCTACCCGCAGTTCCAAGGCCAGCTGGCTTGGGCGACGGGCGGATTCAAGGCGTGGGTCGGGTTTGTATCGCAGAAGTTTTATGGTGCGGGCGGCAGCGGCGGCAATTTCGACGCCAATGCCGGGGAAATCGGCGCGTTGTTCACCTCCGGTCCGTTTAGTCTGTTGGCCAATTACGAAGATGGCAAGGGTCTGGGCATCCTGACCGAGGGTGACGAGGGCCCGATCAACGGTCGCGCCTATTTTGTGCAGGGCACGTTCAAGCTCAGCGACAAGCTGAAGTTCGGCTTGAACTACGGCGAGAGCCGCAACACGGACAACAACGCGACCAACGACGCGCTCAATGCCTCGTTCAAGTCCAACAGCAACGTGACCGGTGGGTTGTACTACGCGCTGACCAAGAGCATCACGCTGGCCGGCGAACTGGGACAAACCCGTTCGAAGGACTATCTGGGCGATACCGCCAAGCAGTTCGGCGGCTCCTTCGGCGGCATCATTTTCTTCTAGCGGCGAGAGCAATGCCCTGTTCCGTTTCGCGCGGCCTCGTGTGCGCGCGAAACGGATTTTCGCAAGTCCGGATTTCTGCACGCGGCAAGGCGATCGTCTATGATCGCCGCTCGTCCACGGCGCCGCGCCATGCCTGTTTCCAATCACGACTATCTGCGTAGAATCCTGACCGCGCGCGTCTACGACGTGGCACGCGAAAGCGAACTCGATTTTGCGCCGACCCTTTCCGCGCGCCTCGGCAATCGCCTGTATCTGAAGCGCGAGGACAACCAGCCGGTTTTCTCGTTCAAGCTGCGCGGCGCCTACAACAAGATGGCGCAACTCAGCGCCGAGGAACGCGCACGTGGTGTGTTCGCGGCGTCGGCTGGCAACCATGCGCAGGGCGTTGCGCTCGCGGCCAACCGGCTCGGCGCGCGCGCGGTCATCGTCATGCCGGTGACCACGCCGGAACTGAAAATCGACGCGGTAAAAGCGCACGGCGGCAGGGCCGTCGAGGTCGTGCTGACGGGCGAATCCTATAGCGACGCATATCGCGCCGCCGTCGAACTCGGTGCGGCACGCGGCCTGACCCTCGTGCACCCGTTCGACGATGCCGACGTGATCGCCGGACAAGGCACGGTGGCGATGGAAATCCTGCGCCAGCACCAGGGCACAATCCACGCGATCTTCGTACCGGTCGGCGGTGGTGGGTTGATTGCCGGCATCGCCGCCTACGTCAAAGCCGTGCGTCCGGAAATCAAGGTTATCGGCGTGCAGACCGAGGATTCCGATGCGATGGCGCGCTCGCTCGATGCGGGTGAGCGCGTGGAACTCACCGAGGTCGGCCTGTTCTCCGACGGCACCGCGGTGAAGCTCGTCGGCGAAGAAACCTTCCGCCTGTGCCGCGAGCATGTCGACGAAATTCTGCGCGTCGATACCGATGCGCTGTGCGCGGCGATCAAGGACGTGTTCGCCGACACGCGCAGCATGCTCGAACCCGCCGGCGCGCTTGCCATCGCCGGGGCGAAGCAGTACGCCGTGCGCGAAAATCTGCACGATCGAACCCTGGTCGCGATCGCCAGTGGCGCGAATCTCAATTTCGACCGCCTGCGTTTCGTCGCCGAGCGCGCCGAAGTCGGCGAGGCGCGCGAAACCCTGTTCGCCGTGACTATGCCTGAGGAGCGCGGCAGCTTTCGCCGCTTCTGCGGTTTGCTCGGCACCCACAGCATCACTGAATTCAACTACCGCATCGGCGACTCGAAATACGCGCGCCTGTTCGTCGGCGTTCAGACGCGCAACAAGGATGAAACGGCAGCGATCGTAGCGGCGATTTCCGCGGGCGGCTTCGACGTGCTCGATCTGACCCACGACGAACTTGCCAAGCTGCACCTGCGCCACATGGTCGGCGGTCGCGCCGATCTCGCGCGCGATGAGCTGTTGTACCAGTTCGATTTTCCCGAGCGGCCCGGTGCGCTCGCGCGCTTTCTCAACGCGCTCGATCCAGCCTGGAACATCAGCCTGTTCCACTATCGCAACCACGGTGCCGACTATGCGCGCATCCTGGTCGGCATCCAGGTGCCGTCGCAGGATCGAGCAGCGTTCACCGACTTTCTCGCGCGCCTGGGTTACACCTATCGCGACGAGAGCGATAACCGCGCCTACCGGTTGCTGCTGCGCGCCGACTGAGCGGCCGGCTCTGCGCGGAACCGGTTTCCTACGAAGCGCCCCGCTGAAACAGCACCCATGAGGTCGCGATATATTTGTGTCCGCGCCGTGGCATGTTGCCGCGATGCGTGTGGGTGAACACGGCCGGTGCGAGCAGCAGGCTGCCGGTTCGCGGACTGATCTTGCGCGCCTGGTGATAGAACTCGGTTTCGCCCTCGTCGAATTCGTCGTTCAGATAAATCGTCCACAGCAAGGTGCGATACAGCGTGTCGCGGTCGCCGCTTTCGGGATACACCTCGCAATGCCAGCGCGGGTAGCCGCCCTCATCGGCAATATACTTTTGCAGATTTATGGAACCGGGGCGAAACGCCTTGGCTGCGATGGCTTGCAGGCGCGCATCGTCGAGCGCGACCAGGCTGTTCGGATCGAGCAGGGTTTGCGCGCCGGTCTGCGGATCGCGCATGCGCAACCACACAGGTCCGAGCACCGTATACGGATACTTGCGCAGATAGCCGAGCAACCCGCGCAGCATGGCCGCGTTGAGCGCGCGCTCGGCATCGGCCCACTGCGCATCGCCGCTGATGGTGATGTCCCAGCTGTTTTTCATGCTCGTGTCGACGCCAGCCCCCATCGCGCCGCGTTCGGCGCGCTGGCCGGCCTCGAAGCGCGCGATGAGTGCGCGGCAGACCGTCGCGTCGAGCGCGGCGGGATAGACCTCGATGAAATCGTTGGTGTCGGAGACAGGTTCGCCGGCGTTGTTTGTCATCGATCGGGCAGTCGAGTGCGGATCTGCGCATTGTCGCGGCTGCCGCGCGATCGCGCCAGCCTCGCATCGCACCGCGTCGCCTTCGGCATGGTCCGAGTCCGGAGATTTAATGCGATCATGCGCGGACAAGCAACGAGGAACGACGCGCAATGAAACGAATGATCGGCACTCTTCTGCTGGCAGGAGTCGCGATGACGACGGTGACGCACGGTGAAACGACGCAAACCGCCACGGCCACACAGGGGACGGCGGACGCGCGCTTCAAGGACCTGTATACCGAGGAGTGGACATGGCGCCAGCAGCAGTTTCCCGGCCTGGATGACGAGGACCGTGCAGCCAGCGCGAACGACAATCGCCTGCCTGCGGTCGATGCAAAGACGCAGGCGATGCGGCTGGCCTATTGGCAGGACGTGTTGCGCCAACTCGCGGAGATCAAGCCGCAGGACTTGTCCGCCGACAACCAGGTCAACTACGCGGTCTACAAACCGCAGATCGAAAACCTTGCGGCGGATGTGCGCTTTCGCGACTACGAGATGCCGCTCAACAGCGATTCCCAATTCTGGTCCGATCTGGCCTTCATGGCCAACCGTCCACTGAAGAGCGCGGCCGAGGCGCAAAACTACATCGCCCGGCTCAACGACGTGCCGCGTTATTTCGACGAGCAGATCGTCAACATGCGCGCCGGGCTCAAGCGCGGCTTTTCCGTTCCGCACGCGGTACTTGTCGGACGCGATGTATCGATTTCCACATATATAGAAATAAAGAATGCACAGGATAGTCCATTCTACAAGCCGTTCAAGGAACTGCCAGGGAACATCCCGGCCGACGTGCAGGCCCGACTGCAGGCCGCTTGCGCGCAAGCGATCCGCGAGCGCGTCGTGCCCGCCTACGCCAAACTGCTGAAATTCTTCCGCGACGAGTACGTGCCGCATGCACGCACCACGCTGGCCGCAGAAGCGCTGCCGGACGGCAAGGCCTACTACCGTCAGCAAATCCGCGAATACACCACGCTCGATCTCGACCCCGACACGATCCATGCGATCGGCCTGAAGGAAGTCGCGCGCATCGATGCCGAAATGCAGGCGACGATGAAAGCCACCGGATTCACCGGCGATTTCCCCGCCTTCCAGCATTTCCTGCGTACCGATCCGCAGTTCTATCCGAAGACCGCGGACGAACTGCTGATGCGCGCATCGTGGATCGCCAAGCGCGTCGACGGCAAGCTCTCGCAGTTCTTCGGCCTGTTGCCGCGCGGACGCTTCGGCATCGAGCCGGTGCCGGCGGCTATTGCGCCGTTCTGGACCGCCGGCCGCGGCAGTCCGCATACCTATTGGGTCAATACCTACGATCTGCCGTCGCGCCCGCTCTACAACCTGACCGCGCTGACCCTGCACGAATCTGCGCCCGGACATTCGTTCCAGGGATCGCTGGTCGAGGAACAGAAAAACGTGCCCGAGTTCCGCCACGAATATATCTCCGCCTATGGCGAAGGCTGGGCGCTGTACTGCGAAAAGCTCGGCAAGGAAATGGGTATCTACCAAACGCCGTACGACGATTTCGGCCGCCTGAGCTACGAGATGTGGCGCGCCGCGCGTCTGGTCATCGATACCGGCATCCACCACATGGGCTGGACGCGCGCGCAGGCGATCGCCTACCTTGCCGGGCACACGGCGCTGTCGCGAACACGAGGTCGAAACCGAGGTCGATCGCTATATTTCATGGCCGGGCCAGGCGCTGTCGTACAAGCTTGGCGAGATCAAGATCCTCGAACTGCGCGCGCGCGCCGAGAAGGAACTCGGCAGCAAGTTCGATATCCGCGCGTTTCACGACGCGGTACTGAATATCGGCTCGGTGCCGCTGCCGGTGCTCGAACAGCATATCGACGCGTTCATCGCGGCAGCGAAGGCGAAGTGATGGTTCGCCGCACGAGTCGCGGCGGACAAGCGCCGTCAACGTCCGGTGCGCTTGCGTGCTTGACGGAACGACGTGGATCAAACGTGCAGCGCAGATTCGGCGACTAAAATCCCGTCCGCATCCGCATACAGCCACGCGTCCGAACGAAAGCGCACGCCCGCGAACTCGAGCGAGCGCCCGGCCTGCCCGCTGTGCAGACCTTTCTCACTCTTGCGCGGGTGCACGGCCAGCGCCTTGATCCCGACCGCTTGCGCCGCAAGCTCCGCCGTATCGCGCACGCAGCCGTAAACGACGATGCCGGCCCAACCGTTCTTCGCGGCGAGTTCCGCGAGCATGCCGCCGACCAGCGCGCAGCGCCGCGAACCGCCGCCATCAACGACGAGCACACGACCGTTGCCGGGCGTTTCAAGCGTCGCACGCACCAGCGTGTTGTCCTCGAACACCTTGACCGTCGCAATCGCACCGTAAAACGCGCGCGCGCCGCCGAAGTTGGCGAAGAGAGGATCGCAGACTTGCGCCTCTGGATGGGCGTCGCTCAAATCGGTGATGGCGCTGGACATGCTTGAGTCCTGACGGAGAAGGCGAACCTATTGTAGGAGCATGAGACGTTGCGAGCATCGTCTGCAGCATCGACTGGAAAAGCAATCCGCTCGTTGCTGGTCGATCTTGTCTGCATATGCAATTGCATATACAATCGGACCATGCAAACGTGGCATGAAGCCAAGCGCCGCAAGAATTTGGCGGATCACGGAATCGATTTCGCGGATCTCGAAGGTTTCTTCGATGACGATTTGCTGACCCGCGAGGACACGCGCGCAGCGTACGGCGAAATGCGCTATCAGAGCCTCGGCATGCTGCGCGGCGTATTGCTGTTTGTCGTGTGGACGCCGCACGGCGAGGCCGGCGAGAACCCGCATCTTATTTCCGCAAGAAAGGCAGACAGGCATGAACGCAAAGAATGGTCGCAGCGCTACCGCAAGCGCTAAACGTAAAACCTCCGGCAAAACCGATTGGCGGCACGTCCGCGCGACGAAGGACGCGGATATCGTCTATACGGAAGACGCGCCGCGGACGAAGGCGGAAGACTGGGCGCAGGCAGTTGCGCATCGTGGCCTGCCATTGCCGGCGCGCAAGGAGCAGATCGCATTGCGCGTCGACGCCGACGTGCTGGCCTGGTATCGCGCGCAGGGCCGCGGCTACCAGACCCGCATCAATGCCGTGTTGCGTGCGTTTCGGGATGCGTCGGTGTGATTGTGGGGCGCGAGTAGCCGCGCGGAGGCGAATCTCGCTATTCGAGGAAACGGTGCGCAAAGGGCGGAATACGCTAAGCTTCTCTAGCCCTACGCAGGCTGCAGAGATAAGTCATGAAAGTCAGTGAACCCACATTCCTCGAAAAACTGATCGGTTGGAGCTTTCCCGTCAGCTTCGGGTTGTTCGTCCTGTATCTCATTGCGCGCATGTGGGATAGCTACTGGCACCCCGGCCACCACTGGTGACTGCCGTGCTCAAGAAAGGCTGCCGAGCAGCGTGCTGATCGCTCGTCAAACAGCGCATTAGGACTGTGATGGGCAACGCGAACCGGATAGGTCGAGAATAGTAAGGTTCTGCGTTATCACTACACATCCCCATCCTGCGCCCAGCCCTCGCCCGTGCCGCGGTCGTATACAAAATCGCTTTGCAGCACTGTCCCCGCAGGAATCGATTCCTGCTCCGCGAGCGCGGCGTAGAGTCGGCAGTGAAATCCGGCCGCGTGGCGTTCATCAACTGCTCGAAGCTGTCGATGACGAAATAGGTTTTCTGATAGGTGTCGATGCGGTAGCGCGTGCGCATGATGCGCGGCATGTCGAAGCCGATGCGGTTCGGCGCGGACGATTCCAGGCAATGGATCGATTCGCCCTTCGACGAGACGATGCCCGATCCGTAGATGCGCAGGCCGTCGTCCGTTTTTATCGCGCTCACGGATCAGACCGAATTCGACCGTGTACCAGTACAGCCGCGTCAGATTGACCAGAGCCTCGGCGCCGATGCCGTGCGCCTTGCACCCCGCCGCGCGCCGTAGGCCTGCATGTAGTCGGCGAACAGCGGATTGAGCAGCAGCGGCACATGGCCGAACAGATCGTGGAACAGATCCGGTTCGCTGATGTAGTCGATCTGCTCGGGCTTGCGGATCCACCAGGTCACCGGAAAGCGGCGGTTGGCGAGGTGATCGAAGAAACGTCAGTTCGGGCAGCAGCCCTTCGACGCCGATCAGCTCCCAGCCGGTCGACTTTTTTCAGCACGCGATTGAGATCGTCGAACTTCGGGATCGCGTCGGGCGTCATGCCGAAGCGCTGCTGGTTGTCGATGAACTCGCGGCAGGCGCGGCCGACCAGTATTTCGCGCTGGCGTTTGAACAGCGCCGCCCAGGTCGCATGATCGGCAGCGCGTATAGCTCGCCCACGGCTGGTCGACCACGGCCGTGGTGTAGACCGGCACGCGGCCCTTGTCGGTTTCCAGATGCTCGACGCGACGGGGTTGCACATTCATGACCGGACTCGCGTTTGCCGACGATGGGCAATTTTAGCACCGTGCGCCGCACGCCAGCGGCGGGAAGTTGCGCCGAGTCTCGCCTACTGCGACGTCGCCCCGTATGCTCACGGGAATGTTCGATCTGTATTCCAGCAACGACGCGGAAGCGCTCCTGAGTCAGCTCGCCACGCGTATCGGTGCGCGCGCGCGCGCCGGAGATCTACTGGCACCCGAGATCGTATTGGTGCCGCAGTTCGGCCTGCGCCGCTGGCTGGAAATCCGTCTCGCCGAGCGTTGCGGCATCATCGCCAATGTCGATTTCTATGCGCCGGCCGAATACGCGTGGCGCCTGTTGCGCGCGGCCAATCCGCAACTGCCCGAGACTTCGTTGTTCGAACGCAACGTGCTGCGCTGGCGCATTTTCGCGCAGCTCGGCGTACTTGCAGGCGAGCGACGCGGCGCAGCGCTCAATGCTGCGCTCGGCGAAGGCGATCAGGCCACGCGCCTGCGTCTGGCCGGCGATCTGGCCCACTGGTTCGAGCGCTATCTCGCCTATCGCAGCGATCTGCTCGAACGCTGGCAGCGCGGCGCCGAAGAAGACGACTGGCAGGCCGAACTGTGGCGGCGCCTGACCCGCGGTGGCGTCGAAACGCATCGCGCGCGTCTGCTCGCAGACTATGTGCGGCGCTACGGCGGGCCGCAAGGCAGTGTTGCTCCGCCGGGCATCCCGGCGCGGATCAGCGCGTTCGCCTGCACCAATATCTCGCCGGACCTGCTGCGCTTCTACGGCGTTGTCGCGCAACATTGCGTGTTCGATTTCCTGATGCCCAACCCGTGCCGCGAATACTGGGGCGATGTGCGCAGCGAGCGCGAGCGACTGCGCGACGAAACCAGCGCGGTACTCGACGCGACCGATAATCCGCTGCTCGCCGCCTGCGGCGCCGCGGGCCGCGACTTCATCGAGTTGTTGTATTCCTACGACGCCGTGCAACCGCACTACGAAGCGGACAGCGAACTGTCGCGCGAGATTCCACGCGACACCTTGCTGCATCGGCTGCAAGCTGACGTCCTCGACCGCCTCGCCCCCACGCGCGCAGCGCGCGCAGACGAAGATCGTTCCCTGCAGTTTCATGTCTGTCATTCGAAACTGCGCGAAGTGCAGGTGCTGCACGACCGTCTGCTCGATCTGTTCCAGGGCGACGCCGAATTGACTCCGCGCGATGTGGCCGTCATGGCGCCCGATATCTCCGCCTACGCGCCTTATGTCGAAGCCGTGTTCGGCGGCATCGCGCGCGACGACCCACGCTATCTGCCGTACACCTTGTCCGACGGCGCGCCGCGCGATGCGCACCCACTGATTGCGTTCGCCTTGCGCCTGGCCGCGCTGCCGCTGTCGCGCCTGGGTTTGAGCGAGGTTATCGAACTGCTCGGCGTGCCGGCGGTGCTGCGCAGATTCGATCTGGATAATGGCGAACTGGATCGGCTCGAAACCTGGCTGCGCGACGCCGGCGTGCGCTGGGGGCTGGACGAAAACCAGCACGCGGCCGCCGGCGCGGGACGCTATCGCGAATTCAGCTGGGCCTTCGGCATCGAGCGTCTGTTGTTGGGCTATGCAAGCGGCGAGGACGACGCGGCAATCGCCGGTATCGCGCCGCTCGCCGACGTCGAAGGCAATTCCGCGCGGACTCTCGGCGCGTTGCTGGCCGCGCTCGACCTGCTGCGTGCACTGCTGCGCGAGCAAACCGCCACGCATACGCCACGCCATTGGCAACAAATATACAATGCGGCATTCGACGAGCTGCTCGACATCGATGCCGACGCGCGCGACGAAGTGCGCGCGCTGGCTACGCTGCGGGCCGCATTGGCGGGTCTTGCCGAGGACGCCGCAGCCGCGGGCTGCGACGAGGCGCTGGACTGGCGCTGCGTGCGCGATTTTCTCGCCGCGCGCCTCGACGAGCCCGAACGCAGCCATCGTTTCTTCAGCGGCGGCATCAGCATCTGCGGCATGCTGCCGCTGCGCGCCGTGCCGTTCCGCGTGATCTGCCTGATCGGCATGAACGAAGACGCGTTTCCGCGTCGCGACCCTGGCGCCGCGCTCGACCGCATGACTGCCGGCGGTGTGCGCCGGCGCGGCGATCGCGCCAATCGCGACGACGATCGCTACCTGTTCCTGCAATTGTTGTGCGCGGCACGCGGTGTGTTCTATCTGAGCTGGATCGGCGAGGAACAGCGCGATGGTTCGGCGCGTGAGCCCTCGGCCGTGGTCGCCGAGTTGCTCGATATTGCGACGAAACAATATTGCGACGACGAAACAACGGCGCGCAGCGCGCTGGTCACGAAACATCCGTTGCAGGCGTTTTCGCCGCGCAATTTCGATGCGCGCGATACGCGGCTGTTTACTTATCGCGGGGAATGGCGCGCCGCGGCCGGCGTCGGCCACGCGCAAGCGCCGCGACCGTTCGTCGAGGCGGCACCGGCGAGCCCGGCGGTGGTCAATGCAGCAAGCGAAACGGTCGATCTGAACGCGCTCAGACGCTTCTTCGCCGCGCCGGCGCGCGTGTACCTGAGTGAATGCCTCGGCATGCGCCTCGACCCGCCCGGTGATGCCGAAGAAGACGACGATCCAATCGTCCCTGGTGGGTTGGAAAAGTATATTTTGCGTGCGACCCTGATCGACGGTGCGATGTCCGCAAGTGCGCCCGCCATCGCTGATCTGCGCGCGCGCGGCCTGTTGCCGGCGGGGCGGATGGCAGCGCCGGTATTGGCAGAAGCGCGGTCGGCAGCGACTGCGTTGGTGGCCGCGTTGCATGAAGCCGATGGTTTTGCGACCGCAGCGCCGGAGTCGTTCACGCTGCAACTCAAGGATGGGATACAACTCAGCGGCAGCTTGCCGGCGCATGTCGGGGGAAAGGCGCTGGTTTGGACGGCTGGCGCGCTGCACGGCAAACGCTTGTTGAATAACTGGTTCGACTACCTGGCGCTTGCGGCGCAACGCGACGGCGCAAGCATGACCTTGCTGGGTGTTGCGAAAACCGAAGTGCAGACGCAGCGCTATGCAGGCCTGAAAAGAAAAGCTGCACGCGCGATCCTTGCGAATCTGCTGCAACTGCGGAACGACGGGCTGCGGACGCCGCTTTTGTTCTTTCCGAAAACGTCGGCGGCGTATGCGCAGCGGCGGCGCGAAGGCAAATCCGTCGACCCGGATGAACTGCACGCCGACGCGCTCAATACCGCGCGCAAGGCGTTTGCGGGCGAGCGCGCAGACGGTGAGCGCAATGGCGAAGCGGACCGCGAGCCGGCGTTCGCGCTGATCGCTCGCGATCGCGACCTGTTCGATGCACATAGCGCTGCCTCACGCCGGTTTGCGGCGCTCGCTCTCGGCATATTCGAGCCGCTGCTGGCTGCGCTCGACGGGGCGTCGCAATGAGTCAAGCGCAAACCGATCTCGCGCTGACCCTGCCGTTGTCCGGCGTGCAGGCGATCGAGGCCAGCGCCGGCACCGGCAAGACCTACGCGCTCGCGGGTATCCACGCGCGTCTGATCGTCGAAAAGAAATTGCGCGTGCGCGACATTCTCGTCGTCACCTATACGCGTGCCGCGGCGGATGAATTGCGCAAGCGTCTGCGCGAACGTCTGGCCTTGTGCGCGCGGATCGCCGGCGAAAGCGAATCGCCGCCGGGTGAAGGCGACAAACCCGAAGCGGCGTTTGGCCGCCAGCTGATCGCCAGAGCACTCGCGGACGGCGAGCCGCGCGAACTGCTGCTGCGTCGTCTGCAACTCGCGGCGCTGAGCCTCGACGAAGCGCAGATCAGCACCGTGCACGCCTTCTGCGAGCGCGCGCTGCGCGAACATGCCTGGAATGCCGGGGTGCCGGCGCTCGACGGCAGGCTGATCGATATCAAACCATTGCTCGGCACGATCGCCGCCGATCTTTGGCGCGAACGCGCAACCGGCGCCGACGTACAGGGATGGAATGCATTGACGATGGTGGCGGAATCCGTGGAGCGCTTTGCGGACCTCATGCAAGAGTTGCGCGATACGGACAGCGTGCTCGAACCGAACGTTGCGCAATCGACAGACCAGTTGCGCGAACGGATTGCGCGGGGCGACTCGGCGAGCGCGAAGCTGCGCGAGATATGGCGTGAGCAGGGCGCAGCGGCATTTGCGGCCCTGATCGAACACGCGCGCGGCGGCCATATCAACCGCAATTCGTACCCTGAGGAGAAGGTTGCGAACGAAGCACGCGTACTGGCCGCGGCGTTCGAAACCAACGCGCAGCTCGATACCCGGCTACTGGCACGGTATACATCCACGGCAATCGAGGCCAGGCGCAACAAGAACGGTCAACCATTATCACCGCAGCGCTTTTTTGAGGCCGGTGCAGCGACAGTGACTGAGATGGAAAGCGCCGAGCAAGCCCAGCGCGAGCTGGGCCTGGCGATGCTGCACGATTGCGCAGTCGAATTGCGTCGCCGTCTGCAAACCAGGCAGCGCGACGAGCGCGTCTACACCTACGACGATTTGATTCAGAACCTGCACGCCGCCGTCTGCGGACCGAATGGTGTCCCGATTGCGGACGCGTTGGCCAGGCGCTTTCCGGCAGCCCTGGTCGACGAATGCCAGGACAGCGATGCGCGCCAGTTCGATATCTTCTTTGCCATTTACCGGCAGCGCGGCCTGCTCTGCCTGATCGGCGATCCCAAGCAGTCGATCTATCGCTTCCGCGGTGGCGACGTGCATGCGTATCTGCACGCGCGCGATCACGCCGCTGCGCAGCACATGCTCGAGTGCAATTTCCGCTCGACGCCGACGCTGATCGCAGCCTTCAACCGGTTGTATCGCGACGCGGGCGACGCGGCGTTCGGCAGCGGGGAAATTCGTTACGCGCCGGTGCGGCCCGGTGGCATTACGCGCGATGACGATCTGCTGATCGACGGACGCGCGCCACTGCCGTTGCGTTTCTGGCTCGCCGATGCAGCGTCGAACAAGGCCGATGCTGCGCCCATGCTCGCCGCCGACTGCGCCGAGGAAATCGTGCGTCTGCTAACGCTTGCGCGCAACGGCAACGCGTTGTTGCGACGCAAGCAGGACGATGGCTCGCTCAAGCACACAGTCCTGCGCGCGGAAGACTGCGCGGTCCTCGTCGCCAAACACGACGAGGCCACAACGATGCAGCGCGCGCTGTCCGCGCGCGGTGTGCCGAGCGTCGTGGTCAGCCGCGAAAGCGTGTTTGCGAGCGAGACCGCGCGCGAACTGATCAGCCTGCTGCGCGCGCTCGACAGTTTCGATCCCGCGCGTCTGCGTGGCGTGTTGTCGACACGCCTGCTCGGCGGCACGCAAACTTCAATCGCGGCGTTGCAGAGCGATGCGGCGGCCTGGGACGCAACGGCAGCATGCCTTGCGCAGTGGCGCGAGCGCTGGCGCGAACACGGCGTGCTCGCCCTGATCGAATTCGTCGCCGAACATGCGGCGGCAAGACTGCTGGCTCACGTCGACGGCGAACGCTGCCTGACTAATCTGCTGCATCTGGGCGACCTGCTGCGGGAAGCCGAACGCGAGCGCGACGGCGCGCGTGCGCTGATCGACTGGCTGCAGCAACGCATCGTGCATGCCGACAAGGAGCGCGAGGAAGAACAGTTGCGCCTGGAATCCGACGCCGGGCGTGTACACATCGTCACCATGCACGCGAGCAAGGGACTCGAATATCCGCTCGTGTTCCTGCCGTTCGCCGCCTTGCGCCGCAACCCGCGCGGCGTGGCAAGCTACACGCGGTTTGCGGACGGACGGCGCGTCGTCCATGTCTGTGGCATCGGCGACGACGCGCCGGCACGGGGCGAAGACCGCGACGAAGCACAGGCCGAGGCATTGCGCCTGCTCTACGTCGCGCTCACGCGGGCGCGGGTTGCCTGCTACGTGGCCTGGGGCGAGATTGGCCGCGGCGAAACACCCGCACTTGCAAACCTGCTGCGCGCCGACGCCAACGGCGCGACCAGCGTGTCGACACGCCTTGCCGAGCTTGCCGCGTCAGCCCCGGCGTTGATCGCCGTCTCGCCGCTGCCCGAACCGACAGCGCGCCGTTTTGCCGCGTGCGACGAAGCGATGCCGGCCGACGCGCGGCAAATACACCGGCGCGTGCGGGAATGGCGGCGCACGCACAGCTTCTCGCGCTTGAGTGCGGGTGCGCGCGAAGCCGCGTCTGTTACGATCGACATCGCCGGCGGCGAGGACGAAAGCAACCTCGTGTCCGCGGCCGACGCGCCCGCCACGCTGCCGAATGCGCTGCGCGGCGCGCGCTTCGGTACCGCGTTCCATGAGCTGATGGAACATGTGGATTTTCGCGCATGGCGCGACACGCCGCTGCCGCGCGCACAGCGCGAGGTGGTCGAACATGTGTTGCGCCGGCACGCACTCGAAAACGCGGGCGACAAGGCGGAAATACTCGCGGCCTTCGCGGACCTCGTCGCGCGCACGCTCAACGCGCCCTTGCCGTTCGGCGCGCGCCTCGCCGATCTCGCAGCGGACCAGTATCGCGCCGAGATGCCGTTTCATTTGGCGATCGCCGGCGCCGACGCGTCGCGCTGGCTGGCAACTCTGCACGATTACGGCTATCTGCGCGCACGCACGCATTTCGCGCTCGAAGCCGATCGCCTCGCGGGGTCGATGACGGGCGTTCTGGATCTCGTGGTATTCCACCACGCGCGCTGGTGGGTGATCGACTACAAGACCAACCTGCTGGGCGGCAATCTGGCCGAAGACTACGCGCCCGCACGGCTTGTCAACGCGGTGCGCGACGGCGAATACGACCTGCAATATCTGATCTATTTGACCGCGCTGCATCGCTGGCTCAAGTCGCGGCTCGGCGCGGCTTACGATTACGAGCGCGATGTCGGTGGCGCCTTGTATCTGTTCGTGCGCGGTCTCGATCAGGACGGGGTGAATGGCGTGCACCATGACAAACCACCGCTGGTGCTGATCGAGGCTCTCGATGCGTTGCTGGCCCCGCCCGTGGAACTCGCGGCATGAGCGCGCTGCTCGATCGCCTTGCGACACTGGGTATGCTGCAACCGGTGGATGCGGCGCTTGGGCGCCTGCTTGCGCAAAAATCAGCAGCCGATGGGGCGACGCTCGGCCTTGCCGCCGCGCTGGTCAGCGCGGCGCGCGAACGCGGACACAGCTGTCTGCCGCTGGCTTCGCTGCGCGACTTCGTCGCCGACGAAGCGGATGCCGATCCGGCGACCCTTGCGGACATTCTCGACGAACTACCGGGTAACGAGACGTTGCACGCAGCGCTGCTGTCTTCGCCACTGGTAGCACGCGACGACGCAACGCCGGCAGCATTGGTACTCGACGGACAGCAGCGCCTGTACCTGGGCCGCTATTTCCGCTACGAGAGCATGGTCGCGCAAACGTTGCGCGCGCGCCTGGATAACGCGGCTCCTCGCAAGATCGATGCGGCATCGTTGCGCGACGCGCTTAGCCGATACTTCCCCGCCACCGAGGACGCGCCCGATCGCGAACAGCGCATCGCCGCACTGCTCGCCTTGCATGCGCGGTTCCTGCTGATCACCGGCGGCCCCGGCACAGGCAAGACGACGACGGTGTTGCGTCTGCTGGCGATGTTGATCGAGCAGGCGCTCGCGCTCGGTCAGGCTCTGCCACGCATCGCCCTGGCTGCGCCGACCGGCAAGGCTGCGGCGCGTCTGTCCGAAACGCTGCGCACGCCGCTCGCACAGGCGAGTGCAGACGTAGCGGCGGCCTTGCCGACATCGGCTTCGACCGTACATCGTCTGATCGGACTGTCCGCGGGCCGGCAGAGGCGCGCTACGGCGCTGGCAATTCGCTGCCGTTCGATCTGGTGGTCGTCGACGAGGCCTCGATGCTCGATCTTGCACTGGCCGCGCGCCTGTGCGCCGCGCTCGCGCCGGACGCGCGCCTGATCCTGCTCGGCGACCGCGACCAGCTTGCATCGGTCGAGGCCGGCAGCGTGTTCGGCGCCCTGTGTGCGGCAGCGGGCGAGCCGAATGTATATTCGCAAGCCACCGCCGCATGGCTGCAAAATATACTTTTGCAAGACGCTGGGCCTGGTGATTCCGCCGCCCGCAAGGGGGTTGCGTCGCCTTTGCTTGCGCATCCGCCAGCGCCACCCGCCCGCAACCTTCTTGCCGACGCCCTCGTCGAACTGCGTCACAGTCACCGTTTTGCCTCCGCAGGCGCAATCGGCCGCTTCGCAGATGCGTTGCGCGCCGGTGCGTGCGCGCAGGCGCAGGACGTGCTCGTTGAAGGTGCGAGCGAGTTGCAGACGCGCGTAATCGCCGAACGCGCGGTCGCCGAGACCGTGGCCAAACAGTTCGCGCCGCGCTTCGCCGCTCTGGCGCACGCTGCGACGCCAGCCCTCGCGCTCGACCAGCTCGACAGCTTTCGCGTGCTGTGCGCACAGCGTAACGGGCCGTGCGGCGCGGAAACGATCAATGCGCTGATCGAGCAGGAATTGCGCCGCGGCGCGGATCGCGACGATACGTCGGGCTGGTTTGCCGGGCGGCTGGTGATGGTCACGCGCAACGATCCGCGCCGCGCGTTGTTCAACGGCGATATCGGCATCGCCCTGCCGAGCGGTGCGCATGGCGCATTCGAGGTCTGGTTTCGCAGCGCCGACGGCGGCACGCTGCGCCTCGCGCCGGCGCTGTTGCCCGCGCACCGCGGTGCGTTCGCGCTGACCGTGCACAAGGCGCAGGGTTCGGAATTCGACGAGGTGCTGGTCGTGCTGCCCGCGCACGACGCGCGCGTACTCAGCCGCGAGTTGCTCTACACCGCAGTCACGCGTGCGCGCAACAAAGTGGAATTGTGGACGAGCCCGCAGATACTCGAGACGACGATCGCACGCAGCACACGGCGCTGGTCGGGACTGGCGGAAAAGCTGACGTCTTGACTGGTCGGATCGGCGTCCGGCCGGCGCAAAACGATCACGTTACCGCTGCCGTTGCGCTGCGCCTGTCGTCCGTCCGCCAGCACGGGAATATTGTGTTGCGCGGGCGGCTCGAGTTCGTCGCTCGCAGCATTGTGGCTGTTCTCGTCGTGCTCCTCGTCCTCCCAGCTGTAGCGCTTGCGCGGCAGCGCGGCATCCAGACGGAACGTCAGCAGCGCCGCGAGCACGCCCATCACGGCGCCGGCGAGATGGTATTCGAACGAGATCTGTTGCTCGCGCGGCAGCACCGTCATGAGCATGCCGCCGTACAGAAAAAACACGATCAGCGCGATCGCCACACCGAGGCGATCGCGGCGCACGAGGCCGATCACGAACAGAAAGAACATCAGACCATGCGTGATGCCGCTGATCCCGACATGCAGCGCGGGCCGCGCCCACAGCCACACGCCGAGACCCGAGCCGAGCCAGATCAGCGGCAGCGCGACGCGCGTCGCACGCGGATAGGCATACAGAGTCAGCGCGGCGAGCAGACCGAGCGGCAGGGTATTGGACATCAGGTGCTCGAACGACGCGTGCACGAACGGCGCGGTGAGGATGCCGATCAGACCGCGCGGATCGCGCGGGCGGATGGCGAGTGCATCCATGTCCCAGCCGAGCGCGAACGCGCCGAGCCAGGCGAGCCAGATGCCGGCGACGAGGCCCGCCGCGCCGAGCACCGCGTAGAACAGGCGTTTGCGGTCGCGCTGTACCGCAGAGGCGCTGGGTTCGGGAGTGGGCGCGGCAATATCCATGCGCCAATGATGGGGGCGTGGCGCTCGCGCGCAAGTCCGGGTGCATGATGCATGCCTTATCATGCGCGCATGAACACGCCTGCCGGCAGCAATCCCGTCGTCCATCTCAAGATCGAGCGCCGTTCGCAACCATCCGTGGATTTTCCAGAAGATGGTCGAAAAGCCCGACGCCGAAGCCCAAGCCAGGCAGCGTCGTCGATATCGTCGATCGCGACGGCGACTTTCGCCGGGCGCGGCTTCTACAACGGCCATTCGCGCATCGCGCTGCGCGTGCTGACGGCCGATCCCGACGAAGCCGATCGACGAGGCGTTCTTCGCGCGCAAGATCGCCGAGGCGGTGCGCTGCGCCGCGAGTTGCTCAAGCTCGATGAGGTGACCGATGCGTATCGCGCTGATCCACTCCGAAGGCGACGGGCTTTCGGGTCTCGTCGTCGATCGCTTCGCCGACACGCTCGTCGTCGAATATTTCTCGGCCGGCATGTTCAAGCAGCGCGACCTGATCAAGCGCTGCCTGCTGCGAACATTTTCCCGATGCGGAATATCTACGCGTTCGCCGAAGAGCATGTGCAGAAGCAGGAAAGCTTCGATCTCAGCGCACCGCCGGCGCCGAGCCGACGCGTGATCCACGAGCACGGCGTGCAATTTCACGCCGCGCCCGGCAGCAAGCACAAGACCGGCTTCTTCGCCGACCAGCGCGACAACCGCCGCTGCTCGCGGATTTCTGCGCAGGGCGCGCGCGTGCTCGATCTGTGCTGCAATTCGGGCGGTTTCGGCATCTACGCGAAGACGCGCGGCGGTGCGCGAGGAAGTCGTCGGCATCGATCTCGACGAAGAGATTCTCGCGTCGCCGAGCAGAACGCGCGCCTCAACAAGGCCAAGGTGCGCTTCGTCCAGGCCGACATCTTCGCCTGGCTGCGCGACGTCGCCGGCAACACCGCGAAGAAGTTCGACGTCGTCGTGCTCGATCCGGCGAAGATGACGCGCGACCGCGAGCAGGTGATTCCCGCGCTGAAGAAATATCTCGACATGAACAAGCTCGCGCTCGGCGCGGTGAAGCCGGGCGGCATTTTGCTGACCTGCTCGTGCACGGGTCTGGTCAGCGAGGAGCAGTTCCTCGACATGCTGCGGCGCGCGGCGTTCTATGCGAACCGCACCGTGCAGGTGCTGAAGGTCACCGGCGCCGGCGCCCGATCATCCGTGGCTGGCGCATGTGCCGGAATCGCGATATCTCAAGGCGGTGTTCTGCCGGGTCGAATGATGCAGCGACGTGGCCTTAGGTAACGCGCTAAACTGCGCAGCCCTTCGAACGCGGAAGCTAAAATCATGGCGAGAAAGACTCCCAGGCAAACTGCGGTCGTCACCCAGACCCAGGCCGAGGAGGCTGTGCGCACCCTGTTGCGCTGGGCCGGCGACGATCCGGCGCGTGAAGGCCTCTCGACACGCCCAAGCGCGTGGCGAATGCGTACAAGGACTGGTTCTCCGGCTACGCCGAGAATCCGGCCGACGAGCTGCGCCGCACCTTCGAGGAAATCGCCGGCTACGACGAGATGGTCGTGCTGCGCGATATCGAGTTCGCCTCGCACTGCGAGCATCACATGGCGCCGATCATCGGCCGCGCGCATGTCGGTTACCTGCCGACCAACCGCGTGGTCGGCATTTCCAAGCTCGCGCGCGTGGTCGAAATCTATGCGCGCCGCCTGCAGGTGCAGGAAAAGCTGACCTCGCAGATCGCGCATTGCATCAAGGCCGTGCTCAAGCCACGCGGCGTCGGCGTGGTGATCGACGCCACCCATGAGTGCATGACCACGCGAGGCGTGAAAAAGACCGGCGTGTCGATGATTTCCAGCCAGATGCTCGGCACGTTTCGCACCGATGCGCGCACGCGCAGCGAGTTCCTGCGCTTCATCGATATCGATGCGGGACGGCGCAAGTAAGGCGTCGCCGTTTTCGTACTGGTGCAGTCCGGCCGTCCATTGAGCGGGGGTTACAAGTGGAAAACGCTGAATCGAAACGGGGCGCATCGCCGGCACCGGCGCCGGTCCGCCGCGCCGCGCTGATCTTCATCTTCGTCACCGTGCTGATCGATATCCTTTCGTTCGGCCTGATCATTCCGGTGCTGCCGCACCTGATCGAAAGTTTCCTCGGCGGCGACGTCTCGCGCGCCGCGATCTGGTACGGATTTTTCTCGACCGCGTTCTTCGCGATGCAGTTTTTCTTCACGCCGGTGCAGGGCGCGCTGTCGGACTGGCTCGGCCGGCGGCCGGTGATCCTGCTGTCGAACCTCGGCCTCGGCCTGGACTTTCTGTTGATGTCGCTGGTCAACACGCTGCCGCTGCTGTTCATCGGCCGCATCATCTCCGGCATCACCGCGGCGAGCTTCTCGACCGCGAACGCCTATCTGGCCGATGTCACGCCGCCGCAGAAACGCGCGCAAGCCTTCGGCATGCTCGGCATGGCGTTCGGCATCGGCTTCATCGTCGCGCCGGCGATCGGCGGCTTTCTCGGCGAAATCAATCTGCGCCTGCCGTTCTGGGCGGCGGTGGTGCTATGCCTGACGAATTTCACCTACGGCCTGTTCGTGCTGCCTGAATCGCTGCCGAAAGAAAAGCGCACGACGCACTTCGACTGGTCGCATGCCAATCCGCTTGGGCGCGCTTGAAACTGCTGCGACGCTATCCGCAGGTGCTGGGCCTCGTCGGCGTGCTGTTCCTGATGTCGCTCGCGCATATGGTTTATCCGACCACGTTCGTGCTGTATGCCGACTACCGTTTCCACTGGGGTCCGCAGATGGTCGGCTACACGCTGGCTCTGGTCGGCATCCTTGCGGCGATCGTGCAGGGTGGCCTGATCAAGAAGATCGTCGGCTGGCTCGGCGAACGCCGCGCGCTGATGTTCGGTCTGGGCTGCGGCACCGTGGGCTTTGCGCTGTACGGGGTTGCGCCGAACGGCTGGTGGTTCTGGGCGGCGATGCCGGTTGCGGCGCTGTGGGGCGTCTCCAATCCCGCGGCGCAGGCGATCATGACCCACCAGGTCGACCCGCGCGAACAGGGCCGTCTGCAGGGCGCGGTCGCGAGCCTGTCGAGCGTCGCCGGCATCATCGCGCCGACGCATCTTCACCCGCGTTTTCGCCGCGGTAACGCGAGCGCAATGGCATGGCGTGGGCGTCGGCGCGACGTTTTTCCTCGCCGGTGCCATGGTCGGTACGGCGTGGCTGCTGGCCTGGCGCGTGACGGCGCGCATGCCGTCCTCGACGACGTTGCCGGTCGGTGCGGCAGCAGTGGCCGAAATCGCGGACGTCGCAGCCAACGCAGAGCTTCAGGCTCCGCTCATCGAGGAGCCGCGCACACCATGAGCATTCGCCGCGATGTACTGAAAGCCAGTGCCTTGGGCGCCTTGGGTCTCGCCATACCTACGATGATCAGGCGAGCGCTCGCGGCCCGCGTGCCGAAGGCGCCGAGACCATTGCGCATCCTGATCCTCGGCGGTACCGGTTTTATCGGGCCGCATCAAGTGCGCTACGCATTGGCACGCGGGCACAAGCTGACCCTGTTCAATCGCGGCAAGAATCCGCAGGCCTGGCCGGGCGCGGTCGAGGAACTGGTCGGCGACCGCAATACGGGCGATCTCGAATCGCTGGCCGGGCGCGAATGGGATGTGTGCATCGACAATCCGACCACGCTGCCGTTCTGGGTGCGCGATGCCGGCAAGGCGCTGAGTGGAAAAGTAAAACAGTATATTTTTATCTCGACCATGTCGGTGTACGCCGACGACAGCAAGCCTAGTGCCGACGAAAATGCGGCGCTGGCGGCCTATCGCGGCAAGGATGCGATGGCCGAAACGCAGGCCTCGCTGAAAGCCGATCTCGAGCATCTTTACGGTCCGTTGAAGGCGCAGTCGGAACGTGAAGCGGAGAAGCAATTTCCTGGCATCACCACGATCATCCGGCCCGGCCTGATCGCCGGTCCGGGCGACGAAACCGACCGCTTCACCTACTGGCCGGTGCGTCTGGCGCGCGGCGGCGACGTGCTCGCGCCGGGCGACGGCAAGGATCCGGTGCAATTCATCGATGCGCGCGATCTCGCCGAGTGGACGATACGCATGGCCGAGCAGCGCGCATTCGGCATCTACAACGCTTTTGGTCCCGCGCGCGAATTGAGCATGGCGGCGATGCTCGGCGGCATTGCCGGCGCGATACATGCCGAAGCCAAGCCAGTATGGATTCCGGCGGATTTTCTCGCGCAGCAGCATGTTTCGCCGTGGAGCGATATGCCGGTCTGGCTGCCCATGCAGGGCGACAGTGCCGGCTTTGCGCGGCGGGTGAATCGGCGAGCCGTCACCGCCGGCTTGACCTTCCGCTCGCTCGCGACGACGGCGCGCGATACGCTGACCTGGTTCCATGAGCAAACGCCCGCACGGCAGGCGAAGCTGCGTGCGGGCTTGTCCGCCGAGCGCGAGAAGAATGTGCTTGCCGCCTGGAAAGCGGCGCGGACCAAATAGTGCTCGATCGTTTGGTCTGCGATCTTGTGCTTGGCGGGATTGCCCCAATTTTCATCGCGACCGGCCCTTGAACAGGCTGTGCACAAGTCCCGAGTTTTAGAGCGAGAACTGCAATGCTGACTTTTGTCCTCTGGCTGTTACTGTTCATCTTCTGCTGGCCGCTGGCGCTGCTGGCCTTGCTGTTGTATCCGATCGTCTGGCTATTGCTGTTGCCGTTCCGCCTGGTGGGTCTGGCGTTCGAGGGCGTGTTCGAATTTCTGCGCGCGCTGTTGTCACTGCCGGCGCGCGTGCTCGGCGGCAAGCCGGCACGCTAGCGTCGCGGCGGTCAACGTTGCGTCGCCTGGTCCAGCGCGCGGGTGATGTTGGCCAGTCCCTGCGTCAGCTCCTGCGTCGTCGGCCAGCCGAAGCCGATACGCATCAGCTCGCGACCCTGCTCGAACCAATGGCCGGGCCCGACAAAAGTCGCGTAGTTGTCGTTGAGTACCTGGTAGAAGGTTGCCACGTCGACGCCGGCATCGACGCGGATGCGCGGAAAGCAGACCACGCCGCCTTCGGGCGGCACCACCTGCATGCGGCTTTCGCCGGCGAGCCAGTTCAACGTCAGATCGCGATGGCGCGCGATGGTCGCGCGGATCGCCGGCAGGAAATTCTCGCGCCGGCGAAAATACTGCCAGGCCACTTCCTCGTCGAGCGCCGATCCGCAGATGAAAATCTGTTCCTTCGCCGCGAGCAGGCAGTGCATGCGTTGCGCGTCCCGGCAGACCAGCCAGCCGAGGCGCAGGCCGGGCAGGCCATAGGTTTTCGACAGGCTGGCCACGCTGATCACATGCGCCGCGATCGATGCGGCAAGCGGCGGCGGCGCACCGTAGGCCATGTCGCGATAAGTCTCGTCGACGAGCAGCACGCAGCCGTGCGCACGCGTCACTTCAATCAACTGCCGCAGGTCGCGCTCGCCGAGCATGACGCCGGTCGGGTTATGCGGGGTCGTGATGCTGACGAGTTTTGTATCCGGGCGGATCATCGACGCGATGCGCGACACGTCGATGCGAAAGCCGTCCTCGAAGCGCAAGTCGACAAAATCGATTTCCGCGCCGAGCGCTCTCGGGGTCTCGATATTGGTCGCATAATTCGGCCGCAGCACGAGCATGCGCTCGCCGCGTTCGAGCAGGGACGTGGCGACGATGAACAAGGCCGATGCGGCACCGATCGTGAGCAGCACGTCGTCGTCGGCGAGCGCGTGCTCCGCGGCCAGCGTCGCGCGTAACTGCGGGTGGCCACGGTGGTCGCCATAGCGCAAGACAAGCGCGCTCAGATCGAGACCGAGGTCGGCGAAACGAGCGTCGCGAAACGAGCTTTCGCTCAGGTTGCAGGCGACCTTGTCGTAGCCGATCTGTTCGGGCGACTCGATTTCGATCGGCATGCGCTGGTAGTCCATCGCGATACGCCGTCAGCCAAAAAACCAGTAGCAAACCGCGATCGAGGTGACGATGCCGACGATATCGGCGAGCAGCGCGCAGCCGACGGCATGACGTACGCGCTGGATGCCGACCGCGCCGAAATACACAGCCAGCACGTAAAAAGTGGTCTCGGTGCTGCCCTGCACGGTCGCCGCGACCAGCGCCGGGAAGCTGTCGACGCCATGGGTTTTCATCGTCTCGATCAGCATCGCGCGCGCGGCGCTGCCGGAAAACGGCTTCACCAGTGCGGTCGGCAGCGCATCGACGAAACGCGTGTCGAGGCCGACGGCGTGCACTGCCAGACGGATCCCTTCGAGCAGGAAATCCAGCGCGCCGGAGGCACGCAGCACGCCGATCGCGCACAGCATCGCGACCAGATATGGCAGCAGATCCTTGGCCACGTCGAATCCTTGCTTCGCGCCATCGACGAAGCTTTCGTATACCGGCACTTTCTTGAACGCGCCGGCGAGCAGAAACAGCAGGATGACCACAAACATCGCCAGGTTGCCGAGCAGCGAAGAGAACGTCGCCAGAGTAGCGGGCGTCATCGAGGCGAGCAGGGCGATGAATCCGGCCAGCAGCACGGCGAAGCCGCCGAGATAGGCGAGCACCACCGGATTACACAAATTCAACTTTTGCATAAAGGCCACGCTGAGCAGGCCGGTCAGCGCGGATGCGCTGGTCGCGAGCAGGATCGGCAGAAACACCAGGGTCGGATCGTGTGCGCCCTGCTGCGCGCGGTACATGAAAATCGTCACCGGCAGCAGGACCAGCGAGGAGGAATGCAGCACGAGGAACAGAATCTGCGCGTTGCTCGCGGTCTCCGGATGCGGATTGAGCGTTTGCAGCTCGCGCATCGCGCGCAGGCCCATCGGCGTGGCCGCGTTGTCGAGCCCGAGCATGTTGGCGGCGAAGTTCAGCGTGATCAAGCCGATTGCCGGATGCCCGCGCGGCACTTCGGGCATCAGATGCGCGAACAGCGGTCCGAGCGCGCGCGCCAGCAGATCGATGAGACCGGCCTGTTCGGCAATGCGCAGGAAACCCAGCCACAGGGTCAGCGTGCCGAACAGCAGGATCATCACCTCGACCGACAGCTTGGCCATGTCGAACAGCGCGGCGATCATCGCGGCGAACACCGCTGCGTCGCCGCCGATCAGCCAGCGCGCAAGCGCGGCCACCGTGGCAGCAAGGAAAAATCCGAGCCAGAGGCGATTGAGCATGACGATTATGAAGCCTGACCGGGCCGGCGATTGCAATCGGCAGTTTCAAAGGTTCCTACGGCTGGTCGGCGCGGCTTCCGCCACGTCCGGCTGCGGGGCCGACTCTCCCTGCCACGCGTACAATGCCGTACAAGCGCGGCCACGAAAGTGCTGAGGTCGGCGGGCAGGCGCAGATGGAGTGCGCGCCTGAGGCGAGCGCAATGGCGGACAAGGCGAATGAGCGAAAAACCATTTTCAGCCGCGTGCGCGCGTAACCGCGACCCGATCCTCGCGGTTTTGCGCCGGCGTTTTGCCGACTGCAGGCAGGTATTGGAGGTCGGCAGCGGCACTGGCCAGCACGCAGCATATTTTGCGCAAGCGTTGCCGCAGCTTGTGTGGCAGACCTCGGATCGGGCGGACAATCTGGCCGGCATACGCCTGTGGCTCGCCGAAGCAGGGTTGTCGAACACGCCACCGCCGCTGGACCTGGATGTGGCAAATGGCAAGTGGCCGCAGGCGCATTACGATGCGATCTTCAGCGCCAACACGCTGCATATCATGGATTGGACGGAGGTCGAAGCGATGTTCGCCGCGTTGCCGGCGATTACTTCCGGCCATGCCAGGCTCGCGATTTACGGCCCGTTCAATTATCGCGGAGAGTATACAAGCGCGAGCAACGCGGACTTCGATCGCTCCTTGCAAATGCGCGCGGCGCACATGCGCATTCGCGATTTCGAGCAGGTGAATCGGCTCGCGCACACGGCAGGCTTCGCCTTGCTCGAGGACGCCGAGATGCCGGCCAACAATCGATGTCTGGTCTGGCAGCGAGCCAGACCATAGGCGACAAAACCCTCAAGTCGCGGCTTCTTCCTCGCGCCATTCGAAGCGATAGCCCAGGCCATAGATCGAGGCGATCGGATCGACACCAAGATCGGCGAGCTTGCGGCGCAGATTTTTCACATGGCTGTCGACGGTGCGGTCGCTGACCACGCGATGATCGCTGTACAGCGCGTCCATGAGTTGCTGGCGCGAATAGACGCGGCCGGGCTGCGCCGTGAGCTTGCGCAGGAGGCGGAATTCGACCGGGGTAAGAACCAGCGGCTGGCCGCGTACACGCGCTTCAAAGCGTTCGTCATCCAGTTCGATCCGGGTTGCTTGCGCTGGCGCCTGCGTCGAAACCCGCCGCAGGACGGCCTTCACACGCGCGACGACTTCGCGCGGACTGAACGGCTTGCAGATGTAGTCGTCGGCACCGAGTTCGAGGCCGAGCAGACGATCGATTTCCTCGATGCGCGCGGTGAGCATCAGGATCGGAATCTGGCGTGTGCGCGCATCCGTCAGCGCGCGCACGCCGCGGCAGATCGTCATGCCATCCACAGCAGGCAGCATCAGGTCGAGCACGATCGCGTCCGGCGCTTCGCGGCGAATCCACTCTAGCGCGCCAGCCCCAGTCTCCAACACGCTGACGCGGTAGCCCGAGGCGGATAGATAATCGCGCAACAAGGCGGCGATCTTGGTCTCGTCCTCGACGACGAGGACATGCGGCGAGACGCTCACGCGTCGTCCTCGCGGGCGAGAGGAAAATCGATCGTGATGCGCAAGCCGCCGAGCGGCGACGGCGCGGCTTGGATTTTTCCGTCGTGCGCTTCGACGATCGCGCGACAGATGGCAAGGCCGAGTCCCGCGCCGCCGGCGGCGCGATTGCGCGAGGCTTCGACGCGATACAGACGCTCGAACAGATGCGGCAGCGCCGTATCGGGCACACCGGGAGCGCTGTCGTCGATGATCAACCGCACTTGTGCGCTGCCATGGGCGAGGACTACGCGAATTCGTCCCGGCGCATCGGTATACCGGCGCGCGTTGGCCAGCAGGTTGTCGACCAGTTGATCGAGCCGGCGTGCATCGCCGCGAATCTTTAACGCCTGCTCAGGAGGCGTCCAGATGAGCGTGAGGCCAGCGTCGGCACAAACGCGACTTTGCAGATCGAGCGCGGCGCCGACGAGTTCACCGAGATCCACGGTTGTGAAACGATATTCGAGCGCGCCCGCATCGGCGAGCGAGAGCTGATACAGGTCCTCGATCAGGCCGCTCAGGCGCGCGCATTCGAGCTGCAGCGAATCGAACGCCGCCGGAGTGACGGCGCGCACGCCGTCCTGTAATGCGGAGACTTCGCCGCGCAGAATCGACAGCGGCGTGCGCAACTCGTGCGCAATGTCCGCGCCCCAGCGCCGGCGCGCGTCGCGATGCTGTTCGAGGGTCTGCGCGAGATGATTGAAGTCGCGTGCGAGCGCACCGAGTTCGTCACTGCTGCCGGCGCCGACGCGCTGCGCGAAATCGCCCGCGGTCAGCGCGTGCATGCCCTGGGTCAGCGCGCGCACCGGCGCGAGCAACCAGCGCGCGAGCGCGAACGCTAGCAGCAAGGCGCCGATCAGGGCGGCGCATCCGGCCAGCAAGGCACCGCGCCACTGTGCCGACGCAAACGCCAGATCGAGTCCGCCGAAAACCGGCGGCAGCGGTTTCAGATAGAGCGTGCCGACTTGCGCGCCGTCGACTTCCACCGGTAGTGACGGCGCCTCACGGCTGATACTGTTGCCTCCCGCAACGGGCGCGCCCTGGGCGTCGACAAGCAGGACGCGGGCGCGCAGGTCGAGTGCGCGCGGTCCCTCGGGCGGGCCGCGGTGGAACGGCCGCCCATCGTGGCGCACGGACCAGTTCGGCGGGGGTTGCTTTGGCAGCGAATCCGGAGGCGGTGGCGGACGTGCGTCGAGTTCGTGCGTTGGTGGCGCGTCGCCGGGTCCGTGCGCGCTGCGGCGCCAGCCCGGCGGATCGATCAGCTGCTCGAACAGAACGGGATTGCCACGCAGAAATTCCCAGCTGCCATGCTCGCGATAATTGTCGGCGAGGCGTTCGTCCGCCGTCTGCAGACGCTGCAACGACACGGCGTTGAGATAGTTCCGAAAGCCCTCACGAAAGCTGCGCTGCTGCCAGGCGACGAAACCCGTCAGCGCGACGCCGCTGAGGGCGGCGAACGCTAGAAACAGGCGTTGCCAGAGGCGCAGGCGCATACGGGTCGAAATCGTCGGGAAACGGCGCACACCATAGCAATGCGCGCCTGAGCGGGAAACGCCTGCGCCATTGTTTCCTTGATTTCTCCACAGTTTCTGCGCACTGCCTGCGGGATGCGCGGCCAGACTTTGCATTGCCGAATCCCCGGTCAACAACGAAGCCGACCGCCATGAAAAAAATTCTCGTCACAACCCTGCTGCTTGCTGTCGCAGGAACAGCCCTCGCGCAGCGGGGCCCGCCGATGATTCCGTCGCCGCTGGAACTGGCCACGATTCCGGGTCTCAACAGCGAACAGCAATCGGGTCTGCGCAAGATTCTTGTGCAGCGCCGCGACGCCGAAGAGGCCTTGTTCAGCAAGCAGCACGCGGAGTTCGACGCACTGCGCGCCAAGACACGCAACGAGCGCGAGCGTATCGATGAAAACAGCGCCGCGAGCCTGCGTCAGCTGCTCGGCGACGAGGGCTATCGCAAATTCGCCGAATGGCAGCTTGCGCGGCGCACTGGTCGGCGCGGCCCTGGTTTCGCACCGCCGCGCGGGCCCGGACATTCGCCGCGCGACGGCGGTGGCCCGATGCGCGGTGCAGGAGCCCTTCCACCTGGAGCGCCGGTAGCGGAACGTGCGGGCGATGATGAGTAAGCCCGGCCGGTCGGCCGTGTGGCGCGAATTTTCCTGGTGCCGTTTTCTAGGCAATTACTCGCCGCCGCAGAATTACGTCGGTGTAAGCGCGCCGGTGCTGCGACACGTGTACCCCGCGGATTCGGCGCGCCGGGCTTCCGCAAAGCGTGCCGGATTGCACAAGGATTTTTCCTCGTCCGAAATGATCGCCGTGATTGTCTGAGAGTTCTAACGCTCTGAGTGCCCCGACTCGTAGTAGTCGCGACGTGCGAACAGATCCGGGTTTGATCAGGTCGATGAACGCGCGCGCCTGGGCGCTGAGATATTTGCCCTTGCGCACGACCACACCGTAACTGCGCTGCGGGAAATAGCGGCGCATGTTGCGCACGGCCAGGCGTTCGTGATCGGCCGCGGTGATGCAGATGCCGGTGACGATCGAGATGCCCATGCCCATCGCGACGTATTGTTTGATCACTTCCCAGCCGCCGACCTCGATCGCGACGTGATAAGGCACCTTGCGCTGCTGGAAAACCAGGTCGACCAAGCGATAGGTGGTCAGGCGCTGCGGCGGCAGGATCAATCCGTACGGCGACAGATCCTCGAGCGCGATGTCTTCCCTGGCGGCCAGTGCGTGGTCGCGTGGCAGGATCAGCATCGGATCGAACCACTGTACCGGTTCGTAGGCAAGGTCATGCGGCACGTCGAGCATCGAGCCGACCGCAAAATCGACCTGGTCAGAGCGCAGCAGGGCGAGGCCGTCCATGCCGGTCACGTTGGCCAGTTCGCAGGCGCACGTCGGGTAATTGCTCGCGGTAGGCACGCACCCATTCGCGGCAGCAGGTACTGGATGGTCGAGTTGCCGCAGGCGATATGGATTTCGAGCGCCTGCTCGCCGGTGCGCCGGCTGCGGAACTGATGGTCGAGGTTCTCCATGCCTTCCACCAGCGGTCGTGCGAGGTCGTACAGGGACTGCCCATCGGCGGTCAAGGTCAGGCGCGGCCGTGTACGTTCGAGCAGGCGCGCGCCGAAATCCGATTCCAGCGCCGACAACTGCAGGCTGACCGACGACGACGACAGAAACAGCGATTCGGCCGCACGGGCCACCGTGCCGAATTTCACCGCGTAGCAGAAAGCACGCAATTGCTTGAGGCGGTTGCCCTTGTAGTAAAAGCGCGTCGACTCGGATCCTACGGCCTGCCGTGCACGCGTCTTTGACTTACTCTTGTGCCGGCCGATCGCAGCGCCGCGCGCATTGGTTGCAGTTCGATTGCGCTTATCCGCCATGTCTTTACGCCATATACGCAGTTTTTAATTCAATGAGTTACAAACCATTTGACATTGTCAAAGTATTGAATTGAAACATTCAGTTTGTCAAATCGATTCGGCGCGCTTAATCTGCTGCCATGCAGCATAGATCGGGGTAGCGGCAATGATGCTGGGCATGGCACAAACAAGCGACAAGCGGGCAGTCACGCAGCCGCACGGCGGGCTTGCGCACCCGTCGCCTGCGTGCCAGCAGAATGCCCTGACGCCGCCGGTAACGAAGGCGGATTTTGTCGACTGCATCGATCGCTGTGTGCGCCTCCTGGTAGCCGAGTCGAAAGCGGCGCTGGCAATTCTCGAAGCCGCGCAGGCGCAGTTGCGCAGCTGGCTGCACAGCAAGACGCTGCTGGATGACGGCACGCCGATCGACTTCGCCCTGTTCGATGCAACGATCCTGAGCATCGAAGAACGGCTGCCGCCGGGCACTGGACGCAGCCAAGCCCATCTGCTGCACGCCTCACGCATGCTCGCCGAATCGGTATACGCGAAAACCTGAAAGCGCCCTTCGTTGGGGCATGCGGAATCGCATTCCGGGCTTTGCCGTCGCCGCCGACCCTCCGCAATCCTCCCTCACCGACCCGCATCAAGGAACCGGACATGAAAGCCTCCCTGCCCACCGCCGAACAGATCAAGCTCGACTGGACCAACAACCCGCGCTGGGCCGGCATCAAGCGCAACTACACGGCCGAGGATGTCGTGCGTCTGCGTGGCACAGTCGCGGTCGAACATTCGCTCGCTCGCCTGGGCGCGGAAAAGCTGTGGCGCTCGCTGCACAGCGAGGATTTCGTCAATGCACTCGGCGCGCTGACCGGCAATCAGGCCATGCAGCAGGTCAAGGCCGGTCTCAAGGCGATTTATCTTTCCGGTTGGCAGGTCGCCGCGGACGCGAACCTTGCCGGCCAGATGTATCCGGATCAGTCGCTTGTATCCGGCCGACTCGGTGCCCGCCGTGGTAAAGCGCATCAACAACGCGCTGCTGCGTGCCGACCAGCTCTATCACGCCGAGGGCGACGACAGCATCGATTTTCTGCAACCGATCGTGGCCGATGCCGAAGCCGGTTTCGGCGGCGTACTCAATGCGTTCGAGCTGATGAAGGCGATGATCGAAGCCGGCGCCGCCGGCGTGCACTTCGAAGATCAGCTCGCATCGGTGAAAAAATGCGGCCACATGGGCGGCAAGGTGCTGGTGCCGACGCGCGAAGCGGTCGAGAAGCTCAATGCCGCGCGCCTCGCCGCCGATGTCTGCGGCGTGCCGACGCTGGTCGTCGCGCGCACCGACGCCGAAGCGGCCGATCTGCTGACCAGCGATATCGACGCGAACGACAAACCCTTCGTGATCGGCGAGCGCACCGTCGAAGGTTTCTACAAGACCAGAAACGGGCTCGATCAGGCCATCAGCCGCGGGCTTGCGTATGCGCCGTATGCGGATCTGGTCTGGTGCGAAACCGGCAAGCCCGATCTGGTTTTCGCGCAGGCAGTTCGCCGATGCGATCCACGCGAAATTCCCGGGCAAGCTGCTCGCCTACAACTGCTCGCCGAGTTTCAACTGGAAGAAGAATCTCGACGACGCGACTATCGCGAAATTCCAGCAGGAAATCGCCGGCTATGGCTACAAATTCCAGTTCATCACGCTGGCTGGCTTCCATGCGCTCAACTATTCGATGTTCAACCTTGCGCACGGTTACGCGCGCCGCCAGATGAGCGCGTTCGTCGAGCTGCAGGAAGCCGAGTTCGCAGCGGCCGACAAGGGATTCACCGCGGTCAAGCACCAGCGCGAAGTCGGCACCGGCTACTTCGACGCGGTGACGCAGGCGATCCAGCAGGGTCAGTCTTCCACCACGGCGCTCAAAGGTTCGACCGAAGAAGAGCAATTCCGCGCACACGCGTCGGCTGCCTGACGCATGCATACCGAACCAGTCCGGGATCGGCGGCGATACAACGTTTTCATCGCCGCTCGCCGAGGATCGCAGCAAACAATGGTCTTTTCGCGTAAGATAACGACGTCGTACACCTACTCTCCGCAGGGAAAAAGTCGTGTCGTCGTTACCGCCCCAGTCCGCGTCGAGGCAGCGCAAGTACTTCCGCTCACGAACGCTCATGAGCTCGGTGGCAGGACGATCCGGCAGCTTTCCGACGCCGAGTTCGCCTTGTTCCGCGGCCGTCGGTGTGCCGCGCGAACTGACTGCCGGCGAAGCGATCTTCCGCAAGGGCGAACATCGGCCGCAGCATGTTCGTGATCGAGAGCGGCGAAATCGATCTCGAATTCGGCGACGGTCTGGCGCGCAAGCGTCTCGGGCCGCGCGAGTTCCTCGGCGAGCTCGCGCTGTTCATCGGCAACCATGCGCGCGTGGCGAGCGCGACCGCAGCTGCGCCGAGCGTTCTGCGCGTCATCGATCATGTGGTTTTCGAGAGCGTGCTTGAGAGCGAGCCCCTGCTGCTCGCGCAATTCATGCGCCGCTCATTCGCCTATCTGGTCGCCAGCGAACAGCAGTTGATCGTTTATCTGAAGCGCCGCAACGAGGATCTGATCTCCACCCTGAACTCCCTGCGCCAGACGCAGACGCAGTTGTCGACCGCGAGCAGTCTGATCTGCACCGACGAATTGACCGGCTTGAACAATCGCCGCGGCCTGTATCAGTTCCTCGATGGTCTCGAAGTGCAGCGCGTGGCCGGCACGCGTCTGGCGCTGTTCCTCGTCGACGTGGACCACTTCAAGAGAATCAACGACGAGCACGGCCATCAAGTCGGCGACCACGCGCTTTGCCTGGTCGCGCGCGAATTGCGCGGCTGCGTCGGCCCCGCTGACTTGTGCTGTCGTCTGGGCGGCGACGAATTCGCCGTGCTCGTCCAGCTTCCGCACCGCGAAGATCCCGGAAAGCGTGCAGCCGAGATCGCTGCCGCGGTGCGCGCGCGGCGCCTGCCCGCGCCGGACGAAGCGCTGTCGATCTCGGTCAGCGTCGGCGTGAGCTTGTGCGACGAAAGCACCGACTGGTCGATGTGGTACAGCATCGCCGATCGCGCGCTGTACGCCGCCAAGGGCGACGGCGGCGACGGTTGGCGGCTCGCCTTCTAGTCTGCCCACGCCAACGCAAAGGCAGCCTGCGCGCAGACGATCGCCGCTTGCGGCATCCGCGCGTTGGCGAGCACCGGCGCGATTACCGATTGCAGACCGGTAGGGGATTGCTAAGAGCGATCCTGCGCGCAGCGGGACAGCAGGGCGAGATCATCGGGAAGATCGAGATCCAGCGCGAGTTCTTCGTTGGCGATCGTCAGCGACCTGAGCGCGCCGCGCCGCAAGCAGATCGCGAGCGCCGCGATCGTGGCGCAAGGTCTGCAAGTCGGTGAACCAGGCGCGCGGCAAAAGAGCGGGAACGCCCGAGATGGCCGGCATAGAACGAGGCCGCGGCGCATTGCGGTTGCGCTCGCCATGCAGCGCACAGCGCTTCGAGGTGAGCCGCATCGAGATGCGGCTGGTCGCAGACCACGATCAGCGCACCGACGCACGCATCGGAGAGCGCGGCGATGCCCCTGCGCAGCGAGGAACCCATGCCTTCCCGCCAGTCGGCACAATCGACGCGGCGCAACGGCAAATCGTCCACTTGGGTAAAAATGGAATCCGCGTGCGCGCCGAGCACGATCACCGCCTCGCGCGGAGCGGTGGCCAGGGCCGCGCGTGCCGCTCGGCGTACGAGGGGTTCGCCACGCTGGATCAGCAATTGCTTGGCTTGCCCCAGGCGCGTCGAACGGCCGGCGGCAAGCAGCACGACACCGTGTGCGGCGCCAGCGCCTATCGCTGTGGAGGACATGGGGTCAAACGACCGCTGCCTGCGTGCGCGCAGTGAAGTACTGCTGCAGCTCAGCCGCGATCGCGAGCGCAATCGCCTCTGCGCCGTGCCCACCCAGATCGAGGCCGACCGGCGCGTGCAGACGCGCGCGCAGACGCTGCGCAGTTGCCGCGTCGAGTTCGCCGAGCAGCGCATCGCGGCGCGCGCCGGGCCCGAGCAGGCCGACATAACCTGCGTCGCTGTCTGCGCAGAAGCGCAAATACGCTAGATCGACTGCGTAGTTGTGACTCATCACGATGATTGCGTCGGCGCGCTCGTCGCCTAGCGCCGTGGCCGCGGCTGCGGGCGCAAGATCGAACAAACGATCGATGCTCGCCGTCTGCGCGAACGCAGACCAGCGACCGCGCTGTTCGACGGCGCTGACGAACCAGCCCATACGGTGCGCGATGGCAGCAAGCGGCGGGGTTTCCGGTCCGGCACCCAGCAGCAGCAGGCGTGGCGGCGGGGCTATGCGCAAGGTCAGATCCGCAGTCGCCGCGCAACGGCTGGCGCGACCCGTGGCGTCCCAGCGCAGTTCAGCCTGTGGCTCGCTGGATTCCGACACGAGTGTGGCGACGCCGGCACCGGCGTCCGCGCCGCTCGCAGTCAGCGCGAGATCGAGGCTTACGCCCTGCTCGAGTGCGCCGAACAACGCGCGCGCCAGCGGGCCTTGCGCAGGCAATGGCAGCAGCAGCAGATGTATGCGGCCGCGGCAACCGATGCCGCTGCCGAACAAAAGATCGTCGTCGCCGCGCGTATCGAAATCGACGGCGGCCGCGCGTCCGCTCGCGTAAACCTCTTTTGCAGCATCTTCAAGCGCGGGCTCGAGACAACCGCCGCTGATTCCGCCGTGGCGCACGCCGTTCGCGTCCAACAGTACCAGTGCGCCGGGTTTCTGGTAGGTGGAGCCCTCGGTGGCGATGACGACGCCGAGCATCGCCAGCGCGTCGCGCGTGTGGATGCGCCACAAGGTATCGAGCAAACCGCGCAGGCCGCCGCAGGTTCGCCGGGTCTCGCTCAATTCCATCGCACTCGCATCGTTGCTGGCACGGGTGGCAATGGTAACGCTTGGCGCTCGCTCGCCGGTTGCCGATCAGCTGCGTGCCGAAAGCCGCCGGTACTGGATCGCCTCGCTCAAATGCGGGGTTTCGATCTGCGCCGACCCCGCCAGATCGGCGATCGTGCGCGCGACCCTGAGAATACGGTGGTAGGCGCGCGCGGACAGGCCGAGCTTGTCCAGCGCGCGCTCGAGCAGGGCACGATCGCGCGCGGACAGCGCGCAGTCGCGCTGCACTTCGCGATGCTTGAGCGCCGCATTGGCCTTGCCGGCACGCTGCATCTGCAGCTGGCGCGCCGCGAGCACGCGCTCGCGCACGTTCGCGCTCGATTCGCCCGCCTGACCGGCGCTGCCAAGCTCCGCCAAGGGCACGCGCGGCACCTCGATCTGCAGATCGATGCGGTCGAGCAAGGGGCCGGAAACGCGCGCACGGTAGCGGCGCATCGCGTCCGGCGTGCACGCGCAGCGGCCCGAGGCATCGCCGGCGTAGCCGCAAGGGCAGGGATTCATTGCCGCGACCAGTTGGAACGCCGCCGGAAATTCGGCCTGGCGCGCGGCGCGCGAAATCGCGATGCGTCCGGACTCGAGCGGTTCGCGCAGCACTTCGAGTACATGCCGGTCGAACTCGGGCAGTTCGTCGAGAAACAGGACGCCGTGATGCGCCAGCGAAATTTCGCCGGGATGCGGAATCGAACCGCCGCCGACCAGCGCGACCGCGGAAGCGGTGTGATGCGGCGCGCGAAAAGGCCGCATTTTCCACTTATGGAAATCTATACTCTGACCGGCGACCGATCGCACCGCGGCCGATTCCAGCGCCTCGGCTTCGTCGAGCGGCGGCAGGATGCCGGGCAAGCGGCTGGCGAGCATGGTCTTGCCGGTGCCGGGCGGGCCGACAAACAACAGGTGATGCGCGCCGGCCGCGGCGATCTCGAGAGCTCGGCGCGCATGCGTCTGCCCGCGCACATCGGCCAGGTCCGGATAGTCGCGCTCGTCGGGCGCGATGCCTGCGTCGGGCGGTGGCGGCTGATGCGTATCCGGCAGGCTGGCTGCGCCGCGCAGAAACGCGAGCACGTCGAGCAGCGAATTCGCGCTGCGTACTTCCGCTGCCGAAACCAACGCCGCCTCGGCGCCGTTCGCGCGCGGCACGATCAGGGCGCGGCCGGCCAGCGTCGCCTTGAGTGCGGCCGGCAACACGCCGGTGACCGGGCGCAGTTCGCCCGACAGGGCCAGTTCGCCGAGGAATTCGTAGCGGGCCAGACTTTCCGTGGGCAGATGGCCGGCCGCGGCGAGAATGCCGAGCGCGATCGGCAGATCGAAGCGGCCGCCGTCCTTGGGCAGATCGGCTGGTGCGAGACTGACCGTTACGCGCCGCGCCGGATAATCCAGTTGCGCATTCTGGATCGCCACGCGCACGCGATCGCGCGCTTCCTTGACCGCGGTTTCGGGCAGGCCGACGATCGACGTGCCGGGCAAGCCGCCGGACAGATGCACCTCGACGGTCACCGCGGGCGCGGCAACGCCGTCCTGCGCCCGGCTATGGACGGTCGCGAGGCTCATGCGAAAGTGCGGTCGAGATAGTGCATCGGTGCTGTCTCGGCGGATGAATATCGAAGTGATCGAGGGATCGCGCGCGACCAGCCAGCAGCGGGCGAGCAGCGGGTTGATTAATCGATTGGGCGTATAAGGTAGAACCGCGGACGGCGTGCCGCACCTTCGCCATCCTGGCAAAGGAGTGCCTGCTACGAAGTAGGTCGGCCAACGAGAGGAGAGCCGTGATCGCCTCGACGGTCGACACACAGGGTGTGCCGACGTTGTCCACGACCGTCCGCGGTAAGGATCGCACCGCCGGCCTGTCTGCCGCTGATGCCTTGATTCATGGTGGCGCCGCTCGCTGCGCGAGCGTGGTCTCGAGTTCGGCGACGCGATGTTCGAGCACCTCGACCATTTCGCGCGTGCGCAGCAGCACGCAGCACTGCACGTCGAATTCGTCGCGGGTGACCAGATCCAGATCGCGCAGTCCGGCGCGCAGCGCGCCGCGGATATTCGCGAGCAGATCTTCGCCGGCCTCGCGTCCGCCGCTGGCGGAAATGATTCTGCTAAGGCGACGCGCCAGGGCGTCGACGGGAGTGGCTGAAATCACGGCATTTCCTCTTTTTGGGGAGTCCCTGCACCGCAGCCGCACATCCTGCGCGGCTGCCGGTGCAATCCAGCCTGGTACACGTCCTTTCGCTGGATAACGCAAAGTCTAATCGACCGCCTGCCCGCGCGCAGTCGGCCACAGGTGGATTTTCGTGTAAGAGAATTCCTACAGGCGCGTTTGTCTCAGCAATTATCCCGACTGCGCGTCCGGCGCGGCGATTTGCACGACACAGGGGTGTTTTCGGTATAGTCGGCGGTACGGATTTGCCTGAGGTGTACGATGAAACTGGTGATGGCGATCATCAAGCCGTTCAAGCTCGACGATGTGCGCGAAGCGCTGGCCGAGGTCGGCGTGCAGGGCATCACCGTGACCGAGGTCAAGGGCTTCGGCCGGCAGAAAGGCCACACCGAGCTGTATCGCGGCGCCGAATACGTCGTCGATTTCCTGCCCAAGATCAAGATCGAGATCGCGGTGCCCGAGACGATCGCTCGAGCGCGTCGTCGAAGCGATCATGCACGCGGCCAACAGCGGCAAGATCGGCGACGGCAAGATATTCGTCTACGATCTGGATCAGGTCGATCCGCATCCGCACGGGCGAAACCGGCGCCGACGCGCTCTGATCGCAGGGGCGCCGTGCCGCCTGGATGATCTGATCCGCGCTGCGGCAGGTTGGCGCATTTGGACGTCTATACTGCTCAACGGCTTTGACGCGGCGCAGCATTTGTGCTGTAGTCGCTGCGCAGGATACCGCCAGTCGATGTGACGCCAGCGGATGCGTCCGTCTGGTCGTCGCCGGAGAATCGGGAGTCACCATGCCGCAAGGCAACGCCAGCAGTCTTTACGATCCGTCGTTCGAACACGACAGTTGCGGCTTCGGCCTGATCGCGAATATCGACGGGCGCGCGAGCGCGTGGCTGGTCGATCAGGCGTTCGCCACGCTGGCGAAGATGTCGCATCGCGGCGGCATCGGTGCGGACGGCATCACCGGCGACGGCTGCGGCATGCTGCTGTATCGGCCGTTCGAGTGGCTGCGTGCGCTGGCCCGCGAGGCGGACATCGAAGTCGGCGAGCGTTTCGCGTCAGGGCATGTCTTTCTCGATCCCAATGATGCGGGGCGCGTCGCTGCGCAAAAGACGGCGCTCGAACAACAATTGCGCGCGGCGGGCCTGCACGTCGCCGGTTGGCGCGAGGTGCCGATCGACGCGGCCGCCTGCGGCCCGATCGGCGCGGCACATCGGCCGCGCATCGCGCAGATTTTCGTCAATGCGCCGGCGGGCATGGATGAAGCGACGTTCGAGCGCGCGCTGTTCCGCGCGCGTCGCCTCGCCGAGAAGGCGCTGGCCGACGATGCGCATTTCTATGTCGTGACCCTGTCGCGCGACGACGTTCGCCTACAAGGCGATGGTCGCGCCGGGTCGGCTGCGCGAGGCGTTTCCCGGATCTTTCGCGCACCCGATCTCAGCGCCTGCGCCGCGGTGTTCCACCAGCGCTTCTCGACCAACACGACGCCGCAGTGGCGGCTGGCGCAGCCGTTCCGCCTGCTCGCGCACAACGGCGAGATCAACACGATCCGCGGCAACCGCAACTGGTGCAGGCGCGCGAGCGGCGAAGTACGTTCGCCGCTGGTCGATTTGTCCGACATCGGCCCGCTGGTCCGCCTGAACGGCTCGGATTCGGAGAGCCTCGACAACGTGCTGGAAGTGCTGCGTCGCGGGCGGCCTCGACGTGCTCGCCGCGATGCGCGTGCTGGTGCCGCCGGCGTGGTCCGCGCGCGAGGACATCGACGAGGATCTCGCCGCGTTCTACGAGTATTACGCGCTGCACACCGAGCCGTGGGACGGTCCGGCCGGCCTCGTGATGTGCGACGGCCGACTATGCGGCCTGCGCGCTCGATCGCAACGGCCTGCGCCCGGCGCGCTGGGCGCTGTCCGACGACAACCATCTGATCGTCGCCTCCGAAGCGGGCCTGTGGGATGTGCCGCCCGAGCGCATGGTGGCCAAGGGCCGGCTCGGGCCGGGCGAAATGATCGCGGTCGATCTCGTCGAGCACAAGCTGCTGCGACAACGCCGACATCGATGCGATCAACCGCGCGCGTGCGCCGTTCAAGCGCTGGCTGCGCGAGAGGCGTGACGTTATCTCGAATCGCACCTGATCGATCCCGGCCTCGCCGCCGAACCGTTTGCCGCCCGAACGACTCGCGCGTTTCCAGAAGCTGTTCGGGCTGACGCCGCGAGGAGCGCGACGTCGTGCTCAAGTCGCTGGCCGAAACAGAGGCCGAAGCGACCGGCTCGATGGGCGACGACACCCCGATCGCCGCGATGTCGCGGCAGTCGCGGCCGCTGTTCGATTATTTTCGCCAGGGTTTTGCGCAGGTCACCAATCCGCCGATCGATCCGCTGCGCGAACGCCTGGTGATGTCGCTGACCACGCAGATCGGCCTCGAAGGCAACGTGTTCGAGCTTGTCGCCCGAGAACGCGAAACAGGTGCTGCTCAACTCGCCGATCCTGTCGCAGCGCAAGTTGCGCCAGATTCTGGCGCTGCCGCAGATTGCGCCGACGATACATCTGAACATCGATCTGTACTACGCACGAGACGAACGGCCTCGAGGCGGCGCTGCGCCGTTCTGCGGCGAGGCCGAGGCAGCGCGTGCGCGGCGGCGCGATGCTGATGCTGCTCTCGCGATCGCTATCCGCTGCCGCGGCATGCTGCCGATCGCATGCGCTGCTGGCGACCGGCGCAGTCCACGCGCACCTGACCGCAGAAGCAGCTGCGCTGCGACTGCAACCTGCTGGTGGAAACCGGCACCGCGCGCGATGCGCATCATTTCGCCTGCCTGATCGGCTTCGGCGCGACGGCGGTCTATCCGTATCTGGCGTATCAGACCCTGTTCGACCTCGGCCGCGCGGCGATCTCAAGGCGGCGGCGGGCGAGGCGCCCAGCGAGATCGGCCGCAGCTACCGGCGCGGCATCCGCAAGGGCCTGCTGAAGATCATTTCGAAGATGGGCATCTCGACGATCGCCGGCTATCGCGGCGCGCAGCTGTTCGAGATCGTCGGCCTCGATCGCGGAAATGGTCGATCTGTGTTTCCCGGGCACGCCGTCGCGCATCGGCGGCGCCGGCTTCGCCGACCTCGAGAACGAGTACAAGGCGCAGTCGATCGCCGCCCGCGATCCGAACTACGCGCTGCCGCCGGGCGGCCTGCTGAAGTTCGTGCCCGGCGGCGAATACCACATGTACAACCCGGACGTCGTCGGCACGTCTGCAGACTGGCGGTGCGCACGGGCGATGTGAAATTGTATAGAAAGCTACGCCAACGCGGTCGAACGCACGCGCGCCCGCGGCGCTTGCGCGACCTGCTCGAAGTGCGAGGTCCGCATGAGCCCGATTCCGCTCGACGAGGTCGAGCCGGTCGAGGCGATCCTCAAACGCTTCGATTCGGCCGGCATGTCGCTCGGCGCGCTGTCGCCGGAAGCGCACGAGGCGCTGGCGATGGCGATGAACCGGCTCGGCGCGCGCAGCAACTCCGGCGAAGGCGGCGAAGATCCGCGCGCTACGGCACCGAGAAAATGTCGAAGATCAAGCAGGTCGCCTCGGGCCGCTTCGGCGTCACGCCGGAATATCTGGTCAACGCCGAAGTGCTGCAGATCAAGATCGCGCAGGGCGCCAAGCCCGGCGAAGGCGGTCAGCTGCCGGGCCACAAGGTCAACGCGATGATCGCGCGACTGCGCTATGCGCGGCCGGGCATCGGCCTGATTTCGCCGCCGCCGCATCACGACATCTATTCGATCGAGGATCTGGCGCAGCTGATCTACGATCTGAAGGAGGTCAATCCGACACGCGCTGGTCTCGGTCAAGCTCGTCGCGCATGCCGGCGTCGGCACGATCGCGGCCGGCGTGGCCAAGGCGGACGCGGACCTGATCACGATCTCCGGTCACGACGGCGGCACCGGCGCGAGTCCGCTCACCTCGATCCACTACGCCGGCACGCCGTGGGAACTGGGCCTGGCCGAAACGCAGCAGACCCTGCGTCGCAACGGCCTGCGCGAACGCGTGATCGTGCAGACCGACGGCGGCCTCAAGACCGGGCTCGACGTGATCAAGGCCGCGATGCTCGGTGCGCGAATCGTTCGGCTTCGGCACCGCGCCGATGGTCGCGCTCGGCTGCAAATACCTGCGCATCTGCCACCTGAATACCTGCGCGACCGGCGTCGCCACGCAGAACGATGAATTGCGCAAGCAGCATTTCATCGGCCCGCCGGAAAAGGTCGAGAATTTCTTCCGCTTCGTCGCCGAAGATGTGCGCGGTTTGCTCGCGCAGCTTGGTGTACGCAGGCTCGATGAAATCGTCGGCCGCACCGATCTGTTGCGTCAGCGCGAAGGCGTCACCGCCAAGCAACGCAAAGCTCGATCTTGCGCCGCTGCTTGGCTCGCGGTCTCGAGTACCGCCGCACCGGCCTGCGCGGCCGCGCCGATCCCCGATAGCGGACTGGCGCTGCGCATCGCGGCGGATACGCGCACGGCGCTGGAGAACGCCAGTGGCGGCGAATTCCACTACGCGATCGCCAACACCGATCGCGCGATCGGTGCGCGCCTGTCCGGCGATGTCGCGCGCCGGCATGGCGATCACGGCATGGCGGCCACGCCGATCATGCTGCAGCTTGAGGGCGCGGCCGGGCAGAGTCTCGGCGCGTGGAATGCCGGCGGCGTGCACATCGTGCTCGACGGCGAAGCCAACGACGGCGTCGGCAAGGGCATGGCCGGCGGCCGCATCGTGGTGCGCCCGCCGCAGGGCGCGGCGTTCGCCGGCGCATCGAATCGTCGATCGTCGGCAACACCTGTCTGTACGGCGCCACCGGTGGCGAGTTGTTCGCGGCGGGTCGCGCCGGCGAGCGCTTCGCCGTGCGCAATTCCGGCGCGCTGGCGGTGGTCGAAGGCGCGGGCGATCACTGCTGCGAATACATGACCGGCGGCGTCGTCGTCGTGCTCGGTCGCTGCGGCCTCAATTTCGGCGCCGGCATGACCGGCGGCTTTCGCCTACGTGTTCGACGAGGCGCGCGATTTCGTCGATCGCTACAACCACGAACTGGTCGACATCATGCGCATCTCGCACGAAGGCATGGAAAACTACTGGCAGCATCTGCGCACGCTGTTGCTGCGCCTACCACGCACGCCACCGGCAGCGCCTGGGGCAAGCGCCTGATCGACGAGTTCCGCGAGTTGCTGCACAAGTTCTGGCTGGTCAAGCCGAAGGCCGCGAGCCTGGATGCGCTGACCGAGGAACTGCGGCGTGCGGCGTGATGAATTGGAATCAAGAGCGGATTGGCCGCAAAGGGCGCAAAAAACGCAACGTGGAATTTTTGTTTTCTGCTTTCCTTCACGCAGTTCGTGCTCTTTGCGGCCAAATGCTTTTTTAAATTGTGAACCAAGGTGAAAAAAGATAATTTTCCATTTTTGCGTTTCCCGCGCGAGCTGCCGCGCGAGCTCAACGTGCCCGTGCGCGTGCTCGGCTACGGCGAGATCCATGGCGACTTCACGCCCGAATCGACGCACCGAGCAGGCCGCGCGCTGCATCGATTGCGGCAATCCGTATTGCGCGTGGGGCTGCCCGCTGCACAACCACATTCCGCGCTGGCTGAAGCTTGCGCGCGAAGGACGCGTGCGAAGACGCGGCCGCGCTGATGCACGAAACCAATCCGCTGCCGGAAATCTGCGGCCGCATCTGCCCGCAGGATCGGTTGTGCGACAGGCGCTGCACGCTGGAAACCGGCTTCGGCGCGGTGACGATCGGCGCGATCGAGCGCTCGATCACCGACGAGGCGTTCCGCCGCGGCTGGCGGCCGCAGCTCGACGATGTCGAACCCAGCGGCAAGCGCGTCGCCGTAGTCGGCGCGGGCCCGGCCGGCCTGGCCGCGGCCGACGTCTCGCCGCGCTCGGGTATCGCGATCGAGGTGTTCGACCGCTACGAGGAAATCGGCGGCCTGCTCACGTTCGGCATTCCGCCATTCAAGCTCGACAAGGACGATCGTGCGCACGCGCCGCGAGGTGCTCGAAGGCATGGGCGTAAGGTTTCATCTGAATACCGAAATCGGTCGCGATGTCGGATTTTTCCACATTAGTAAAAGACTACGATGCGGTGTTCATCGGCACCGGCGCGTATCGTTTCGTCGACGGCAAGCTGCCGGGGCAGGAATTGCCCGGCGTGCATGCCGCGCTTGCCGTTTCTGATCGCCAATATGCGCCGCCTGCTTGGCACGGCGACCGCCGCCGATGTGCTGCCCGACCTGCTCGGCAAGCGCGTTGTCGTGCTCGGCGGCGGCGATACCGGCATGGACTGCGTGCGCACCGCGGTGCGCCACGATGCGGAGAGCGTGACCTGCGTCTATCGCCGCGACGAGGCGAACATGCCCGGCTCGCGGCGCGAAGTGAAGTACAGCCGCGACGAAGGCGTCGAGTTCCTGTTCCAGCGCCAGCCGCTGGAAATCCTCGGCGACGCAAACGGCGTCACCGGCGTGCGCGTCGCCGAGACGCGTCTCGTCGATACCGGCGATGACCGCCCGCGCGCGGAAGTGGTACCCGGCACCGAGCAGGTGCTCGACGCCGACGTGGTGATCCTCGCGTTCGGTTTCCAGCCCGAGCCGCCGCAATGGGCGACCGCGAACGGCATCGAGTTCGAGAAAAGCGGCAGGATCGTTCTCGGCGGCCATGGCCGCCTGCCGCTGCAGACGACGAATCCCAAAGTCTTCGGCGGCGGCGATATGTGGCGCGGCGCCGATCTCGTCGTGCGCGCCGTGCTCGACGGGCGCGAAGGGGCCAGGGCGATCAAGCAGATGTTTGCCAACGCAGCGGCGGACGCCGCCGCGCAAGTCGCCAAAGGGCAAATGCCTTCAGACACCGTTTTGCGGGTCGTGTAAAATAGGGCCACCGAATCGAAACTGCCAGGCGAGTCGACATGAAGTTGCTGCTATCGGCCTTGCTACTCTGTTTGAGTCTTTTCGCCGGGTCATCCGGCGCGCAACCCGCGGCCGATGAGACGTCGGCGGGGAATGCCGCACCACAACCGGCCTCGCCGGCGGAGATGCGTTACCTGGCTTCGCAGGTGACCTTCTATCGCGGGCGCTTCGAGCGCCCGATCACCGGCTACGCGCTGATGATCCCGTCGGCGTTTCATCTGCTCGACTATCCGGATGCCCGGCGCGTGGACACAGCTCTCGGCCATCCGCTAGACCATCACCTGGTCGGCATGGCGGTGGATCGCGATATTGCGCTGACCGATCCGCACCTGTGGCTCGTGCGCGTGCGCTGGCTGAGCGACGGCTTGGTCGTCGCCAAGGCCGGCGAGCTCGACGCCAAGGGCCTGATCGACGCGGCCCACAGTCAGCCGCATGTGCCGCGCCTTGCCGGCAGCGGCGGCACCCTGCGGCGCTTCGTCGACGCGCCGGTGCGCGATGGCGCCGAGATCGACTGGGTCGAGGAGCGCCTGCCCGAGGATGCGAAAATCAGCGTGCTCGATTGCCATGCGCTACGTCTCGCACGCAAGGGCGTGCTCGAATTCAGCGTCGTCGGCGTGGGCCCAGGTCTGCAGAAGACCTGCCTCGCCAGCGTGCGCGAATTCGCGCAGAGTGTGTCGTTCGACCCCACGCTCGACTACCCGATGGTTCCTGGCAGCAACTTCCTCGCACCGTACTCGTTGAGCGGGTTGATCGCGCAGACGCAATAAGGCGGCAAAGCGCGCGCGATCCAGGCGGAAAAATCCAAACGACGGCGATGCCGCGGCATGCGGCGCGGTGTTCACGCACAGGTTTTCAGCGGGCTCCAGCGACAGCCGGTGCTAAACTTGCAGGCTGCGAATCCGCAGCGAGCAGGATCAATTCATGTCCGTTCCCGCAACAAACCTCGACCTCGACTACACGCTCGAGCACAAGTACACCCGCACGCAAGGCCGCATCTATCTTTCCGGCGTGCAGGCGCTGGTGCGCCTGCCGCTGATGCAGCAGATGCGCGATCGCGCCGCGGGTCTGCAACACGGCCGGCTTCATTTCCGGCTATCGCGGTTCGCCGCTGGGCGGCTTCGATCTGGAACTGTGGAAGGCGAAGAAACACCTCAAGGCGTCGAGCATCGAGTTCCAGCCCGGCCTCAACGAAGATCTCGGCGCGACGATGGTCTGGGGCACGCAACAGGCCAACCTGTTTCCCGGGCGCGAAGTACGACGGCGTGTTCGCGATGTGGTACGGCAAGGGTCCGGGCGTGGATCGTTGCGGCGACGTGTTCAAGCACGGCAACGCCGCCGGCACGTCGAAGAACGGCGGCGTGCTCGCGCTCGCGGCCGACGATCACGCCTGCCGCTCGTCGACGCTGCCGCACGGCTCGGAGCTCGAATTCGTCTCCGCGATGATGCCGGTGCTCAATCCGGCCGGCGTGCAGGACATTCTCGACATGGGCATGCTCGGCTGGGCGATGTCGCGCTTCACCGGGCGCTGGGTCGGCTTCAAGACGATCGCGGAGACGGTCGAATCGTCGGCGTCGCGTCAACGTCAATCCGCATCAGCTCGATATCGTGCTGCCGACCGATTTCGCGTTGCCGCCGGGCGGCCTCAACATCCGCTGGCCCGATCCGCCGCTCGACCAGGAAATGCGCCTGCACCAATACGCCGTGCAGGCCGCGTGCGCGTTCGCGCGCGCGAACCGCATCGATCGCGTCGTCATCGATTCGCCGCAGGCGCGGCTCGGCATCGTCACCACCGGCAAGAGCTATCTCGACGTGCTGCAGGCGCTCGAATATCTCGGCATCGACGCGCAGGCCGCGCGCGCGACATCGGCATCCGCGTCTACAAGGTCGGCATGACCTGGCCGCTCGAGCCGGTCGGCATCCGCGAGTTCGCGCGCGGGCCTCGAAGACATCATCGTGGTCGAGGAAAAGCGCTCGCTTCATCGAATCGCAGATGAAGGAGCACATGTACAACTGGGATCGCAGCGACGCGCCCGAGCGATGGTCGGCAAGTACGACGAGGCCGGCGACTGGGTCCTGCCGTCGACGAGCGAACTGACGCCGGCGATGATCGCGCTGGTGATCGCCAGGCGCCTGGCGCGCTTCTTCACCAGCGAGACGATCGACGTGCGCGCTGTAGCCTGGATCGACGGCGAAGGAAACACGAGCTCGACCCTGCCGCGCGCGAATTTCCCGCGCGCCGCGCACTATTGCTGCGGGCTGCCCGCACAACACGTCGACCGCGGTGCCGGAAGGCTCGCGCGCGCTCGGCGGCATCGGCTGCCATTACATGGTCACGTGGATGGACCGGCGCACCGACACCTTCACGCAGATGGGCGGCGAAGGCGCGACCTGGTGCGGGCAGGCGCCGTTCACCGAAACCAAGCACGTGTTCCAGAATCTCGGCGACGGCACGTATTTCCATTCCGGTTCGCTGGCGATCCGCCAGGCGATCGCGGCGAAGGTCAACATCACCTACAAGATCCTCTACAACGACGCGGTCGCGATGACCGGCGGCCAGCCGGTCGACGGCACGCTGACCGTGCCCGACATCGCGCACCAGGTGCGCAGCGAAGGCGTGCAGACGATCATCGTGATGAGCGACGACATCGAGAAGTGGTCGAAGCCGCGAGATTGTTTCCGCGTCGACGTCGAGTTCATCCATCGCGACGAGCTCGATGCGGTGCAGAAGCGCCTGCGCGAGGTCGAAGGCGTCATCGGTGCTGATCTACGACCAGACCTGCGCGACCGAAAAGCGCCGCCGGCGCAAGCGCGGCAAGATCGAAGATCCGAAGAAGCGCGTGTTCATCAATTCGCTGGTCTGCGAAGGCTGCGGCGACTGCGGCGAGAAATCGTTCTGCGTCGTCGGTGCTGCCGAAAGAAACCGAATACGGACGCAAGCGCGAGATCGACCAGATCGAGCTGCAACAAGGATTTTTCCTGCGTCAAGGGCTTCTGCCCGAGCTTCGTCACGTGCATGGCGGCGGCTTGAAGAAGCGCAAGCCGGGCGGCGGCAGTGCGATTTCTCCACGTTGCCGCAACCGACGTTCGCGACCGACCTCGCGCAGCCGTGGAACATCCTCGTCACCGGCATCGGCGGCACCGGCGTCGTCACGATCGGCGCGCTGATCGGCATGGCCGCGCATCTGGAAGGCAAGGGCGCGACCGTGCTCGACCAGACCGGTCTCGCGCAGAAGGGCGGCGCGGTGACCTGTCATCTGCGCATCGCGCGCGCGCCGGCCGACATCCATGCCGTGCGCATCGCCGCGGGCGAGGCCGATCTCGTGCTCGGCTGCGACATGGTCGTGGTCAACGATTACTGGGCGCTGTCGAAAATCCGCGCCGGCGCGTTCGCACGTCGTGCTCAATACCTACGAGGCGATGCCGGGCACGTTCACGATGAAGCCCGATCATGCAGTTCCCGGCGAAGCAGATCGTCGATGCGGTGAAGACCGCGCTCGATGGCGAAGCGCCGGAGCTCGTCGATGCGACCGATCTCGCGACCAAGCTGCTCGGCGATTCGATCGCGAGCAATCTGTTCATGCTCGGCTACGCCTGGCAGAAAGGCTGGGTGCCGGTTTCGCTACGAGGCGCTGATGCGCGCGGTCGAGCTCAACGCGCGCGGCGGTCGAAATGAACAAGTCCGCGTTCAACTGGGGACGCCTTGCCGCGCATCGATATCGCCAGGGTACGCGCCGCGGCCGACGGCGATTCCGCGACCGGGGCCGGCCAGGACGCAGCGGTCGCGCTGTCGTCGGCGCCGATGGACGATGGCGCGCTCAGCGCACGCTCGACGAGGAGATCGCGCGCCGCGTCGCGTTCCTGACCGACTACCAGGACGCCGCCTATGCGGAAAAGTATAAAGACACTCGTCGACAAGGTGCGCGCGGCGGAGCAGCGGAAATCGCCGGGCTTCGACCTCGCTGGCCGAAGCCGTCGCGCGCTACGCGTTCAAGCTGATGGCCTACAAGGACGAGTACGAAGTCGCGCGTCTGTACACCAGCGGCGATTTCGAGAAGCGCGTGCGCGACACGTTCGACGGCGACTTCAAGATCCATTTCAATCTCGCGCCGCCGACTGTTCGCGCAGGAAGGACGCCGAAGGCCATCTGCGCAAGCGCGAGTACGGCCCGTGGGTGTTCGAGCGCGTTCAAGCTGCTGGCCAAGTTGCAAGGGCCTGCGCGGCGGCGCGTTCGATCCTCTTCGGCACGGACCGAGGAGCGCAGAATGGAGCGCCAGTTGATCGCCGACTATTTCGCCACGGTCGACGAGCTGCTGGCCAAGCTCGAGCGCGACAACCACGCGCTGGCGGTCGAGATCGCCTCGATTCCGGAGCAGATTCGCGGCTACGGCCATATCAAGGACGCGAACTTCGCCAAGGCGGCAGCCAGACGCACGGACCTGCTCGCGGCCTGGCGCAACCAGACGCCGGTAAAAGCAGTCGCCTGAAGCACAGATTTACCGCGTCCGCGCGGCGCTGGACGCCGCCGCGCGCAGCAGGCAGACTTGCCAGTTTGTCTCTGACGATTCAGGCGTGAACAAGGCTCAATTTCCGCAGCTGCCGCCCCAGCACATCGGCGAAGCGCAGGAGCACCGCGCGCTGCTGACGCCGGTGGCGACCTTGCGCGCCATTCCGATTGCAACCGGCAGGGGCCGCTATATCGCCGGTTGCGTGCGCCTGAGTTTCGACTATGCCGGCCCGCGCGTGGCGTTTGCGCCGGTCCTGCCGCACGAGCGCCGTCTGCATGACGGCCAGATGCTCGATATCGTGCGCGATCGCGGTGCCGAGATCGCGGCCTGCGAGCGTCTCGACAGCATTGGATTGATCGATGCGGAACTGCTGCCGCCGATCACCGGCCTGCGCGACGGCGCGCTGCACGAGGGTGATTTCGTGCTCGAACCGCGGCGTGGCCGGCTCGCTCCGGCCGAACAGGTGTTCGCGCTCGCGCCGCGTCTGCGCGACCTCGGGTTCCGCATCGAATCGGCCGCGGATTTTCCGTTCGAACTGCTCGATGATGCGCAGGCTTGGTACGCGCAGGTCGATGCGCACGATGGGCAGGAAGCGGGCGCGGGCAATAGCTGGTTCGATTTGCGCCTCGGCATCGATATCGGCGGCGAGCGTGTCGATCTGCTGCCGATCCTGCGCCGTCTGCTCGCCGACCCCAACTTTCCGCTGTCGCCACGCAAGGGCGAGGCTGAGGACGCGGCCTGGCTGGTGCGTCTCGATGCGCGCCGCCGCGCGCTGTTGCCGCTGGCGCGCCTGCGCCGGCTGATCGCGCCGCTGCTCGAATGGCTGCAAAGTCCGGCTGCGGACAAGGGCAAATTGCGTCTGCGCCGCACGCAGGTGACCGTAGTCGACGAAATTGCGCGCGGCGCGAATCTGCCGTGGCGCGGCGGCGAACGCTTGCGTGCGCTCATCGAACGTCTGCGTGCCGCACGCGTGCCGATGGACGAGCCGCCCGGTTTCAACGCGATCTTGCGCGCATATCAACGCGAAGGTCTCGCCTGGCTGGGATTCCTCGCCGATGCCGGCTTTGGCGGCGTGCTCGCCGACGACATGGGTCTGGGCAAGACGGTGCAGGTGCTCGCGCATGTGCTCGCGGAAAAAGCGCTGGGCCGGTTGAATGCTCCTGTACTGATCGTCGCGCCGACCAGCCTGGTCGCGAACTGGCGCGACGAGGCGCAGCGTTTCGCGCCGACACTGTCGGTGCTCGTGCTGCACGGTCCGGCGCGCGCCGGTTTGCACGAGGCGATACCGCGCCACGATCTGGTCATCACCACGTATCCGCTGCTGCCACGCGATCGCGAAGAACTCATTGCCCACGAATATGCCTTGCTCGTGCTCGACGAGGCGCAGGCGATCAAGAATGCGAAGACGCAATGGGCGAAAGCCGTGCGCGAAATTCCGGCGCGGCGCCGGCTCGCGGTGACCGGCACGCCACTCGAGAACCACCTCGGCGAGCTCTGGGCGCAGTTCGATGCGGTAGAGCCGGGCCTGCTCGGCAGCGAAAAGAACTTCACGCGTTTCTATCGCACGCCGATTGAAAAACACGACGATGGCGAGCGCCGCGAACGTCTCAAGCGCCGCATTGCGCCGCTGCTGCTGCGCCGGCGCAAGGAAGACGTGCTCGCCGATCTGCCGCCGAAAACCGAGATCGTGCGCCGCGTCGAACTCGAAGGCGATCAGCGCGAACTGTACGAAACGCTGCGACTGGCGCAGCACGAACGCGTGCTTGGCGAAGTGCAAAAGCGCGGCTTCGGCGCCAGCGGCATCGTCGTGCTCGACGCGCTGCTCAAGTTGCGTCAGGCCTGTTGCGATCCGCGTCTGGTCAAGCTCGAAGGCGCGCGCCAGGTCAAGCAGTCGGCCAAACTCGACCTGTTGCTCGATCTGGTCGGTAGCCTCGTCGACGAGGGTCGCCGTATCCTGCTGTTCAGCCAGTTCACCGAAATGCTCGCGCTCATCTCCGCGGCGCTCGATGCGTGCAGGATCGCCTATCTGAGCTCTGACCGGGGAAACGCTGGGCACGCGTCGCGGCGCGCTCGTACGCCGCTTCCAGTCTGGCAAGGCGCCGCTGTTCCTGATCAGTCTGAAAGCCGGCGGGGTGGGCCTCAATCTCACCGCGGCCGATACGGTGATCCACTACGATCCGTGGTGGAATCCGGCGGTGGAAAATCAGGCCAGCGACCGTGCCCACCGCATCGGCCAGGACAAGCCGGTATTTGCATACAAATTGATTTGCGCCAGCACGGTCGAGGAGAAAATCCAGGCCTTGCAGCAACGCAAGGCCGATCTTGCCCGAGCCGTGCTCGAAGGCGGCGACGCGCAGAGGCTGCGCTTCGACGAAGGCGATCTCGACGAGCTGTTCGCGCCGCTCTGACCGGTTACACGGTGCCGCGGTTCTTGCCCTGATACGGCGCATACAGCGCGCGGATTTTCGCCATGTCGGCCGCGGGATCGCCGCTCGGCCAGAACAACGGCAGCAGCCCGATGACCTTGTCCGGATAGTGGAAATAGATCGGCAGGATCGGCACCTGTGCGGCGCGCGCGATGTGCCAGAATCCACTTTTCCACTTTGTGACTTTCTTGCGCGTGCCCTCGGGCGCGAGGCCGAACCAGAAACGCTCGTTGGCGACGAACAGCGCGCGCATCTGCGCGACCACGTCGTGCGCGCTGTGGCGATCGATCGGAATGCCGCCGACGCGGCGCAGGATCGGCCCGAGCGGCCAGAAAAACGCTTCGCGCTTGCCGACGAAATGCATGTCCAGGCGCAGCGCGACCTTGAACAGGATGCCCCAGACCGCATCCCAGTTCGACGAATGCGGCGCGGCGATCATCACCAGCCGCGCAACGTCGGGGAATTCGCCGACGATGCGCCAGCCGCTGCGGCGCATGATCCAGCGGCACAGCCGGCCCATCAGCGAAGGCGGAAACTGCGGCGCGTTGGGCGGTATGCGCGGAAACGGGTTGGGAAAAATCGGCGAATCGCTCAATCGCCGCTCCAGTCCTGCTTCGCGCGCCGCTGCTTGTGCGCGCCGCGCACGCGCTTGGCATCGAGCCGGCGCTCCTTCGAGGCGCGCGTCGGCCGGGTGGCGACGCGTTTCTTCGGCACGTGCAAGCGCCGCGCGCAGGATTTCCGACCAGGCGTTCGCGCGCATCCTCGCGGTTCTTCGCCTGATCGCGAAATCGATTGGCCTGGATCACCAGCACGCCGTCTGCGGTCAGGCGCCGGTCGCGCCGCGCGAGCACGCGTGCGCGCAAGGCGTCCGGCAGCGACGGCGAGTTCGCGACGTCGAAACGCAATTCAACCGCCGAAGCGACCTTGTTCACGTTCTGCCCGCCCGGACCCGAGGCGCGCACGAAACTTTCCACAAGTTCGCTTTCCGCAATCTGCAGCGTTGGCGTGATTTGCAGCATTGCTTCAGGAAAAGAATTTGCACGCGGACGCGCTGCGCACGACCCCGGATCAAGTCCGGGGCGATCTCTCATGCACACTCTAGCGGCGCGTGAATCCGTGTCGCGGTGCATGACCGGCTTCAGTCGCGGAAGTTTTCGTACTGCAGTGGCATCTTGATGCCCGCGCCGCGCAGAAACGCGATAGCGCCCTGCAGATCGTCGCGCTTCTTGCCGCTCACGCGCAGCTTGTCGCCCTGAATCTGCGTCTGCACCTTGAGGCCGGAATCCTTGAGGCGCTTGACGATATCCTTGGCCAGCGGCTGGTCGATGCCCTGTTTCAAGGTGACTTTCTGTTTCGCCGTGGCCAGATTGATTTCCGCATCCGCGATCTCCGCGCAGGCGATATCGATATGCCGGCTGGTCAGACGCTGCTTGAGAATATCCAGCATCTGCTTCAACTGAAACTCGGCCTTGGCCTTGAGCGTGACCGTGTTTTCCTCACGCTCGAATTCGGCCTCGCTGCCCTTGAAATCGAAGCGCGTCGCCAGCTCGCGGTTGGCCTGATCGACCGCATTGGTCAATTCCTGCGAGTCGAATTCGGAGACGATATCGAATGAGGGCATGGCGGTTTCCTGAAGTCGCCGGGATTCTAGCAGGCTGAATCGATGCGGATGATCGCTCGCCGCCGTGCTTCCCTACGGATGAAGACGCTAACGAAGGGGATTGTTGCTCTAGCTTGACCCTTCCGATAAAACGCTGAACGATAGGTGCACTAGCCCGCTTGCAGGGCTACCTATAGTTTGGCGTCATCATCATGAAGCGCATTTGTCCAAATCCAATTCCATGGAATGACGCTTTCGAGCGACTAACCCGATTCGCGAAAAAACAGATGTGCGCGCCGCCGTTGCCACCCAGCCCCTTGATTCTTGCTGGCTGGGCGTACAGTAATGATGCGGAAAAAAAGCAGCGCTGGGACGAAACCGTGACTTGGGCGGATGACAACGGGTGCCCCGAACTTGTCGGCGCAATCTCAGACGGTGACTTCTATTTTGTCGGTGAGCCGACCACTTACACCGTTGGGCCGGCAGGTGGTCCAATGTACCGACCGTGGGACTTCGATGACAAACCGCGACCATCTGGAGAAGAAGTCGCGTGCCATTTAGATGTATTGACGTCCCGCTGGTCCGAGATTGTCGGCGTAGAACTTGGGCGTATCTCTCACCCGATCGGTTTTACTGGAAGAAAAGCGCGCCGCTTAGTGGTCTGGGTCCAGGGCTCTACACGGCCTCCGTGGGGCGGTTGGTCGCGCCTCTCTCACGTCGAATCTGATCGTCGTACCTTTACACGATTCCGAGCCGCCATCAACAAAGCTATAGCGCCGCATGAGGTTGATCATGTTGATTTCACCACTGACGCCGAACCTGTCGTTCCGGAGGGCGCGCTTCAAGCGACGCGTCCCTAAACTCGGACATTAGACTCCGCAATGAAGCCCGCGTAGGTTGCGAGTGAGCAACGCGAACGCCAGCATCAAATGCTGTCCTCAAGCTGCGGCTTGCAGTGTGAATTCCACTTGTTGGGGTTCGCGTTGCTCACCCCGACCTACACGCCGCCTAGGGCAGCCGCTTAACTCAGATATTGCTCAACGCGACCTGCGCCATGCCGAAACAAACGCCAGAGCCCCAATCCCCGCGCTAACCCACACGGTCCACGCCACATGCGCGATCCGCGCGCTGCGCGCATCCAGACAATAAAACAACGCGGCAATCAGCAAGGCCGTAGCGCCTAGCGTCAACGCAACCAGTTGACGCCGATCCGCACGCGCGTCGCGTTCGCGTTGTGCCCGCTCGGCGGCGCGCGCCGCGGAATCCAATTCGCCGGCGGCGGCTTTCTTCAGCGCGGCATGAATCAGCTCCGGCATCTGCGGCGCGGCGGCCAGCCATTCGGGCGCGCGCGTGCGCAGTTCGCGCAAGGTGCGGCGCGATGCCGTAGCGGCGGCGCAGGATATCGGCGAGCACCGGCTGCGCCACGGCCCAGATGTCGATCTGCGGATGCAGCGAGCGGCCGATGCCTTCGATGTTGAGCAGGGTCTTCTGCAGCAGGATCAGTTGCGGCTGCAGCGTCAGTTCGTAACTGCGCGCGACCTGGAACATCTTCACCACGACTTCGCCGAGCGAAATCTCGCGACAGCGGCCGCGTGAAATACGGCTCGCACACCGTGCGCACCGCGGCTTCGAGTTCGTCGACGCGGATGTGCGCCGGCATCCAGCCCGCGGCGAGATGCAGTTCGGCGATGCGCCGGTAGTCGCGGTCGAACAGCGCCATGAAATTCTCGGCGAGCCAGTACTGGTCGCGCTCGGCCAGCGAACCCATGATGCCGAAATCCAGCGCGATGAAGCGCGGATTTTCGCGCCGCGCCGGATCGACCCAGATATTGCCCGGATGCGCATCGGCGTGGAAGAAATTGTCGCGGAACACCTGCGTGTAGAACAGGCGCACGCCTTTTTCGGCGAGCGCGATGCGGTCGATGCCGGCCGCGTCGAGCGCGGCGAGATCGTCGACGCGCGATGCCGTGCACGCGCTCGAGCGTCAGCACCGTCTCCTTGCTGTGCGACCAGAACACCTCGGGCACGTACGAGTCATCGCCGACGGCGAAATTGCGCTTGCAGCACGCTGGCGTTGGCGCCTTCGCGCTGCAGGTCGAGCTCGTTGCAGCAGCGTCGTTTCGATTTCGGTCGACGATTTCGCGCGGACGGATCTTGTCCGCCGCCGGATGCCAGCGCTGCGCCAGTTCGCCGAGCGCGCGCAGCAGATCGATATCCGCGCGCGATGCGCGCGTGGATGCCGGGGCGCAGCACCTTGACGCACGACCGTCGCTGTCCATCGGTGCAGGCGCGCCGCATGCACCTGCGCGATCGAGGCCGAGGCCAGCGGCGTCTCGTCGAACGAGCATACAACGACGCGATCGGCGCGCCGAGCGCAGCCTCAACCGCCGCGCGCGCCTGATCGCCCGGGAAACGGCGGCACCTGATCCTGCAACTGCGCGAGTTCGTCGGCGATATCGGCCGGCAGCAGGTCGCGGCGCGTGGAAAGCATCTGGCCGAACTTGACGAAGATCGGTCCGAGTTCGATCAGCGCCAGGCGCAGGCGCGCGCCGCGCGCGAGTTGCGCGATATCCGCGCGCGGTTTCGGCAACAGCGGGCGCAGCACGAGCAACGGGCGAAACAGGCGGCGCGAGTTCGACGATGATCGTCGAGGCGATAGCGCACCAGCGTGGCGGCGATGCGCAGCATGCGCGGCATCTGCGCAGCGGCGTCAAGCGCGTCATCCGCGTGCGCGCTGGGCAAGGCGTTGCACGCGTGCGTTCAGGCGGTCGGCGCGTTCGCGCAGACGCGTCGACGTCGTCGAGAAACGTTTCCATCTCGGCCGGTGCGATCAGATCGCGGCTTTCCTCGCGCAGGAATTCGGCACTGTCGCGTGCCAACGCGCTTGCAGATTCGCGCGACCAGTCGAATGCGCGCTGCAGCGCGCGCGCGAGCGGCACGCCGAGTACGTCGCCGAACGTTTTCGCGAACGCTTCCTCGATGTCGGGACGAAAACCGCGGAACAGTTTTTCCATGCGCCGCGCGAGTTCGCGCGTCGCCGGAAATCTCGACCTTGCCCGGCGGCAGCGCGGAATCGCTCGCCGCGGCGCAAGGCGAATGCGAGCAGGCTGGCCGGCGCGGCGCGCAGATTCAGGTCGCTGGCGTCTTCCCAATGCGGGCCGACGCGCAGACGGCCGTCGTGCACCGAAATCGCCAACGCCAGATTCAGTCCGCGCAATTCCACGCCGATGCGCTGGCCTTCGAGCATCGCGAGCTGCGCCTGCGTTGGCGCGATCCAGCGCGAGCGCGCGATTGAGCGCGGCTTCGAGCAGGCGACCGAGGCGGGTCAGGAGCGGATCGGGCGTGCGTGCTGCGGACATCGGTCGCGGCGGTCGAAACGGGCGCTCATTGTAGCCCGGCTGCTGCGCGGTTCGCGCGCGATGCTTCAGGATTTCGCCGTCGCTTTCTGCGCACGCTCGGCGGACAGGTGCTGACTCAGGCGGTGCAGGCCTTCGATCATGTTGACCTGCGGCTCGTAACCCAGGTCGCGGCGCGCCGCGGCGATGTTGAACCAGTGCGAAGTCGACATCTGCTCGACGAGGAAGCGCGTCAGCGGCGGTTCGCTGCGCGCGCCAACGGCGTGATAGAGCGATTCGAACGCGGCGCCGAGGAAGTGCGCGAGCCCGAGCGGAATATGCCGCGTTTCCGGCGGCAGCCCGGCGGCCACGCAGCCAGGCGTTGATCAGGCGCTTCGTGGCTGACCGGTTCGCCCTGGCTGATGAAATATTTCTTGCCGGCGATCGGCGCGCCGATCGCGAGTTTGTGCAGGGCCAGCACGTGCGCATTTGCCGCATTTTCCACGAATACCGCATCGATCTTCTTGTTCGCCTCGCCGATCAGGCGCAGGTGCCCGGCGCGCGCTCGCGCGAGGACGCGCGGCAGCAGGTTCGGATCGCCCGGGCCCCAGACGAAATGCGGGCGCAGCGCGACGGATCGCGAGTTCCGCGCCGTTGGCTTCGAGCACGCGTTGCTCGGCCAGCGCCTTGGTCTGCGCGTACGGCGTGGAGAAATGCGCAGGGTACGGCGTGGATTCGTCCACGCCTTCGAGATCGCCACCGCCATGCACGACGCTCGGGCTCGAGGTGAACACGAGCTTGCCGATGCGCTGCAGCTCGCAGGCAGCGAGCACGTTGATCGGTGCCGCGCACGTTGGTGTCGTAGTATTCCTCGATCGGTCCCCACGCGCCGACCTTGCCCGCGCAGTGAATGATCGCATCGACACCTTCGGCGGCTTCGGCGACTGCATCCATATGGGTGATGTCGCCGTTGCGCTGTTCTACGCCGGATCGCGCCAGCGCCGCATTCGGCGTGCGATTGAATGCGCGCACGGCATGGCCCTGCGCGAGCAATTGCGCGCAGATTGCCTGGCCGAGAAACCCACCGCCACCCGTTACCAGAACTTTCAAAGTCTCATCTCCGAACCATCCTAGGAGTGTCGTCCGCTCGGCGTCCATGCCTTACCTTCACCACGCTGGCGCGTGGTTCGACCGCCACCATCCGTTACAAGAACTTTCAAGGTTTTATCTCCCAACCATCCCTGGTGCGTCGTCCGCTCGGCGTCCATGCCTTACCCTCACCACGCTGGCGCGTGGTTCGACCACCGCCACCCGTGACAAGAACTTTCATCGCCTCAGCGCACGTTCGAGTCGGTGAATTGTAGCGGCCGGCTGCGTTCCGGATACGGACTCATGCACGATTTACGCAGCCTTAAGCCAGACAGGATTACCTTTGCGCCGACCTACGGGGAGATCGACCCATGCGGCGCGGTTCGTTCATCATCGGCACCATCGGCCTGCTGACACTCGCCGGCGCTGCGCATGCCGAACGCGATTTCAGCGGCCAGACCGCATCGGGCGCGTACTACAGCATCCGCGTGCCGGATAACTGGCAACCGGGCGACACGCTGGTGCTGTTCCAGCACGGCCTGAGCTTCGATCCGCCCGCGCCCAATCCGAGTCTCGGGCCGATTGCGGACCTGCAGGTTGCCGAAGGCTATGCGATCGCTGCATCGAGCTACAGTCAGCGCGCGTGGGCGCTGTTCAGCGCGCCCGACGACAATGCGCAATTGCTCGCGGCGTTCAAAACCCAGGTCGGCACGCCCGGCGCGATCATTCCCTACGGCGGCTCGCTCGGTGGTCTGATCGCGCTCAAGCTCGCCGAGGATCCGCGCTTCGCCCCGGTGCCGGGCGTGTACTCCGCCTGTCCGCCCGCGGCCGGCTCGCGCGTGTGGGATTTCGGCATCGATGCGCGACTGGCCTACGACGTGGTCTGCAAGGACGTCAACAGCACGGGCCAGCTGCCGACCGGCAACCAGCCGATTCCGTGGGCCTACAACCTTTCCGACATTCCCGACAATCTGTCCGATCTCGAAGACGAAGCGCAGCTGATCCAGACATTGCTGCCGGTGAACGTGTGCACTGGTGTCAACCTGCCGCCTCTGCTGCAGAACGACGCCATGCTGCGGCGTCTTGCCGAACTCGAGACGTTTTCCAATGTCACTACCGACAAATTCTTCCTCACCGACATGGGCTACGCCACGTACGCCCTCTCCGATCTGGTGCGCGCGCCGGACAAATTGAACGGCCTGAATCCATTTACCACGGCGGGCGTCGTGTATCCCGACCCGGCGATCAACAGCGGCATCGCGCGCATCACGGCCGACCCGTTCGCGCAACTGTATTTCCGCTGGGCCTCGGATTTTCGCGGGCGCGTCAATCCGTCGACCAAGGTGATCTCGATCCAGACCAGCGAAGACGAACTGGTGATTCCGGCCAACCAGTACGTGCTGCGGCAGACCCTTCCCGCAACTCAACTGACCAGCGCCCTGGTCAATGAATCGGCGCCGACGCATTGCGGCTTTACCTTGGCCGAGGGCATCGCGGGTTGGGAAGCGTTGCGCGCCTGGATCGCAGGTAATCCGCAGCCGCAGGTCGCCGATCTGCAGAACGGATGCCAGACCGCGATCGCCGGCGGCGCGGCCGGGCCGTGCCGGTTCGACGCCAGCATCGTGCCGCCGAGCTTCGACAGCAAGGTTGCGGCGCGGCCCGCGTCGACGGCAACGCCGGTCGATGCGCGCTTCAGCGGTACCTGGTACGACCCCGCGCGCAGCGGCGAGGGCATCGAGCTGGAAATTCTGCCGAACAACAAGGCCGCGGTATACTTTTTCACCTTTCCGCCGGCCGGCGTCGCCGGTAAACAGGCCTGGGTGTACGCCGTCGGCGACGTGATCGGCAACGGCATCGAATTCGCCAACGTGTTGCGTCCGCTGCGTGACGCGCAGGGCAAGGTGAGCAACGATGGTTGGGGCCGCATTGCGCTGACCTTCAGCGATTGCAACACGGCTGGCATGCGTTGGGACGGCCCGGCGAACTGGGGCTCGATGGAGGTGCCGCTGACGCGCCTCTCCGGACTCAGCGGCCTGGGTTGTGCGTCGAACGCCAGCACGGCGGCGCAGCCGAGCGGCGGCTGGTACGATCCGGCGACCACCGGCAACGGCTTCCTGATCGACCAGCTCGATGCGCACGATCTGGCGGTGCTGTATTTCGGGCTCAATACCGACGGCACGCAAACCTGGGTGTCGGGCCGCGCGGCGCTGACCGGCGACGGCAGTTATGCCGGCCAGCTGCTCGAGCCGACGGGCACGCAGTTCGGCGCGGCGTTCGACAAATCGCAGATCGACAAGTCGACAAGCATTCTGGTGCAGCAGATCCGTCTGGCATGCACGACCGGCAGCGCGACCCTCGGCCCCACTTATGTGAATGGCGCCGCCACCTCCGGGACCATGCTCCAGTTCGCGCTGCAGCGCCTGACCAACCCGCTCGGCATCGCCGCCTGCTCACCCTGAGTGCGTTGGACGATCGGTTCAGGCAAGCCGATCAGCAAGGCGAATCCGGCACGGAGCTCGGAGGGAGTCCTCAATAATTCGCGGCACTGAAGCGGCGTAACGACACGCGTAGCGGTCAATCATGCAAAGCGGTTGCGCTTCAGTGCTCCCTGAGCGGAAAAGTCTGGACTGCGTCGCGCGTCGACGGAGCGCGTTCGCGATTCGCATCGCGCTGGCGCAATTGCACACGCCCGCACGTATAGGCTTCGAAGCGCTGTTCGCCGTCCCTGGGCTCGCTCACGGGCTTGATCGTATCGGCCGGCAGTGTGGCCGCCTCGTTGCGCGCCATGGTTTCAAGCTCGTCGCGTACCTCGATGGCGCTGCGATGGTAGAAGCCGATCCTGTCGGCGACGGACACGCCGACCGTGCCCGCTTCGCGGCAGCCGCTGACATTGCCGTCGTAGGCCACGCGCACGCTGCCGCCGGCGACCGTCGGGTTCACCCAGGTGCAGGCGGCGGGCAGCAGGGCGACAAAAATGCACAATGTGGAAAATGCGGCTTTTTTCATTCCAACGCGCAGCGGTAGTGGTCAGTGCCGCCGATTCTGCAACAGCGGCGATGAACGGCCGCTGTTCCGCACGGCGGGACGGACCCGATTACTTCACGACGTTGCCGTCCGCGTCGAGCACCTGCAGCGGGCCGATTTTCAGGTCCTCGATCGATTTTTCGATCTGCTTGCGGTCGCCGACGACGACCCAGGTAAGGCCGTTCGGCTTGACGACTTCCTTCGCCGCAGCCTCGACGTCGGCGTCCTTCTGCGCGTCGATGTTCTGCTTGAGCTTCTGCACGTAATCGTCGGGGCGATGGTAGACGAGGATGTTTTGCACGCTGGTCAGTACCGCCTGGATGCTTTCGAACTGTCCCGGCAGCGCGCGCACATCGCTCTCCTCGACCTTGGCGATTTCCGCGTGCGTGAGCGGCTTGTCGCCGACCAGCTCGCGTGCTTCGCTGAGCATCTCCTTCATCGAGTCGGCGGTCTTGTCCGTCTGCACGGGCGCATAGAGCATATATGGGCGCTGGCCGACGGCGTTCGGCGAAAAACTGCCCGCGCCGTAGGCCCAGTGCTTGTCCTCGCGCAGGTTCATGTTAAGGCGCGAGGTGAACAAACCGCCGAAGGCACCGTTCATCGTGCGGATTTCGAGCTGGTTCGGCGCCATCGACGATGGCGAGACGATGCCGGCAATGATCACCGACTGCTGCGAGCCGGCGCGGTCCATGAGGTATACGCGCGGCCTTGTCGGAGCGAGCGCGATCGGCAGACTCTTTTTCGGCAGCGGCGCCTTGGGCAAGCTCCAGTCGCCAAGCACGGCATTGAGCTTGTCGATGATTGCGTTCAGCGTGATATCGCCGGCGACGATGATGCGCGCGTTGTCGGGGCGATAGTAGTCGGCGACGAACGCGCGCAGATCCTTGTCGGTCAGCGATTTGATCGACGCTTCGGTGCCCGAGCCGGTGAGCGGCACGGCATAGGCGTTGCCCTTGCCGTAGATCATCGGCGGCAACGTGCGCAGGGCGAGGCTGACCGGATCGGTTTTTTCCTGCGCGATATTCGCGATCCACTGGCCGCGCAGGCGTGCGATATCGGCCGCGCGGAACGCGGGGTTGCGCAACACGTCGGTCCACAGCGCAAGCGCCGGATCGAGTTGCGAAGTCAGGCTGTTGAGGGCGACCGCGCAGGTGTCTAAATCGCAGCGACTGGACAGGTTGGCGCCAAGTTGCTCGCGCCGGCGGGCGATCGCCAGCGAGTCGAGCGTCCTGGTACCTTCCTCAAGCATGCCGGCGGTGAAGCTTGCGGTGCCGAGCTTGCGGCCCTGATCGGCCGCGTAGCCGGCATCGAGCAGCACTTTGACTTCCACGATCGGTACCGCGTGCCGTTCGGCGAGCACGACTTCGATGCCGTTTTTGAGTTTGCCGCGCTGCAGCCTGGGAAAGTTCAGATCGGGAAAACTCGCGACGACCGGGACGCCCGTGCTGCGGTCGATGTCGCTTTTTACCGTTTTATACTCGTGCGCGGGCGGCAGTACCGGCCTGGGTGCGCCGGCAGCAGCGGGCAGGCCGCCGGCTTCGGCTTCGTCCTTGTTCGGATCGGGTATGCCCGGCTTTACCGTCAGCGTGTAGTCGCCGCGAGCGATCCACTTTTCCGCCGCGGCGAGTACGCTCGCCGGCGTCGCCGCATCGATGATCGCGAAGTCGGTCTTGTAGGCGTCCGGATCGTTGCGATAGACCTGTCCCTCGGCGAGGAACCAGGCCTGATAGACGACCTTCTCGACATTGCGCACCATTTCCGCATGCGCCTGCACGCGCGCGCGGTCGAGCTCGTCCGGGGTCGGGCCGTCCTTGAGAAACTTCGCCCACTCGTCGTCGATCGCGGCTTCGACACGGGCCGGATCCACGCCTTTCTTCACGTCCACCTGCAATTGCAGCATGCTGGCCAGCGCAAAGTCCTCGACGTCTACGCTTACCGTCGTCGGCGATCTTGTCTTTGTATACCAGGCGCTCGTACAGGCGCGAGGTCTTGCCGCCGCCGAGTGCCTTGGCGGCGAGGCTGAGCAGCGGCAGGTCGGGATCGCCGAGCTGCGGCACATTCCATTCACGATAGATGCGCACCTGCGCGACCTGATCGAACATCTCGCCGCGCGTCGACCGCGTGCGCGCGGCGACCCATGGCTGCTGACGCGCGACCGGCGGTCCGGCCGGGATATCGCCGAAATACTCCAGCGCTTTTTTCTTCGCCAGCGCCGGCGTGATATCGCCGGCCATGACCAGGGTGGTGTTCGCCGCGCCGTAGTGGCTGCTGAACCATTGCTTCACATCGGCCAGCGAAGCGGCGTTCAAATCCTTCATCGAGCCGATCGTGTCGTGGTGATAGGGGTGGTTCGCCGGGAACGCGTTGACGCCGATGTTTTCGCCGACGCGGCCATAGGGCTGGTTTTCGTCCTGGCGTTTTTCGTTCTGCACGACGCCACGCTGGGTGTCCAGTTGCTTCTGTCCGATCGCGCCGAGCAGATGGCCCATGCGATCCGACTCCATCCACAAGGCCATGTCGAGCGCGGTGGTCGGCACGGTTTCGAAATAATTGGTGCGATCGTTCCAGGTCGTGCCGTTCATGTCGGTCGCGCCGATCAACTCGAACGGCTTGAAATAACCGTCCTTGTGATTTTCCGAACCGGAAAACATCAGATGCTCGAACAGATGCGCGAAACCGGTCTTGCCTGCGGGTTCGTCGGCCGAGCCGACGTGGTACCACACCGCGACATTGACGACCGGCGCCTTGTGGTCCTCGTGCACGACCACGGTGAGGCCGTTGTCGAGCTGGAATTTTTCGTACTTGAGATCGACCGTGTCGATCGCGCTTGACTGGATCGGTGCCGGCGGCATATCGGCGGCGGCGGTCGCAGCGGCGAGCGCAAGACCGAGCGCGGCGGATTTCAGCAGAAAGTTAATCGAGCGCATCAAGTACTCCATATCGAAACGTTGGAAAAAAACAGCTCCTCGCCCGATAGCGTCGTGCGAGGAGCTTCAGTTGGCCGTCAACGCAGCACGTTGCCATCGGCGTCGAGTACTTCGACTTTGCCGATATTCAGCGCGCGCACCGGTTTTTCGATCTTCGACAGGTCGCCGACGACGACCCAGGTCAGCGCATCGGCAACGAAGATCTCCTTCGCCGCGGCGTCGACCTGCGCATCGGTCAGCGCATCGATGTTCTGCTTCAGAGTCTGCACGTAATTGTCCGGGCGGCCGTAGAGCTGATTGCTCGCCAGCGCGTCGAGCACCGCGGCGGTCGTCTCATAGCTGCCCGGCAATGCGCGCACGCGCGCTGCCTTGATCTTGTCGATCTCGGCCGTGGTCGGCGGACGGTCGCCGGCCACCGCGCGCACTTCCTTGAGCGCCTCGCCGACCGACTCGGCAGTCTTGTCGGTCTGCACTGGCGCCTGCAGCAGCAGCGGTCGCTGACCGAGCGCATCCTGCACCGAACTGCGCGCGCCATACGACCAGCGTTTGTTTTCGCGCAGATTCATGTTGAGGCGCGAGGTGAACGTGCCGCCGAACACCGCGTTCGCGGTCTGCACTGCGAGGTAGTCCGGCGATTTCGTCGGCGGCGCCAGCGCACCGGCGAGGATCAGCGATTGCGGCGAATCGGACCGGTTGATCAGAAACACGCGCGGCTTTTTCTGCGCGGCGACGGTGCCGATATTCTTCTTCGGTACGGCGGTCGCCGGTGCGCTCCAGTCGCCGAAGGCATGCTCGAGCAGCGGCAGGATTGTTGCCAGCGTGGTATCGCCGGCAACGAGGATCTTGACGTTGTCCGGGCGGATGAAATCGTGCTGGAATGCCAGCAGATCAGCGGCGGTCAGCGACTTGATCGCGCCGGCCGTGCCCGAGCCGGTGAACGGAATGCCGTAGGCGTGATCCTTGCCGTAGAGCAGCGGCGGCAGCGTGCGCAGGGCCATGCCGTTGGGCTGGGTCTTTTCCTGCGCGATATCGGCCAGCCACTGCGCGCGGATACGCTCGATGTCGGCAGCGCGAAACGCCGGATTGCGCACGATATCGGCGAACAAGGCGAGCGACGGCTGCGAGATTGGAGTTGAGCGCGTTGAGCCTGGCTTCGGAATAATCGAGGCCCGCACCGGCGGCGATGAGCGCGCCCAGACGTTCGCGGCGCTTGGCGATCTCGACCGAGTCCAGCGTCTTGGTGCCTTCGTCGAGCATGGCGCCGACGAAACTCGCGGTGCCGAGCTTGCGTCCCTGATCGGCGGCGTAGCCGGCGTCGAACTGCAATTCAATCTGCGTCACCGGAATCGTGTGGCGCTCGGCCAGGATCACCTCGATGCCGTTCTTGAGCTTGCCGCGTTGCACGGCGGGGAAGCTCAGGTCCGGGATACCGCTCGACCGCGGGTACGCCCTTGCTGCGCTCGACATCGCTTTCTGTAACAGTATACTTTTTTGCAACCGGCAGCACGGCAGCCGGTTTGCCAGGCGCGTCGGGCAGACCGTTCACGGCCTTGTCCGCGGCGGCAAGATCCGCGCCGGGTTTGGCCGGCACCACGGTCAGCGTATAATCGCCGCGCGCGATCCACTTCTGCGCGGCGGCGAGCACGCTCGCCGGTGTCGCGGCCGCACTGCGCGCAAGTTCGGTCTTGTAGGCGGCCGGATCGCCGCGAGTAGACCTGACTTTCGGCGAGGATCACCGCCTTGCCGCCGAAGCCGCCGACCTTCTCCATGCCGCGGATGAAGCGCGCGCGGATGCCGGTCTTGGCGCGTGCAAGTTCGTCCTCGGTCGGACCGTTCTTGAGGAATTTCGCCCACTCGTCGGCGATCGCTGCTTCGACTCTGGCCGGATCGACGCCTTTCTTCACGTCCGCGCGCAGCTCGAACTGGCTCGCCAGCGCGAATGTCTGCACATGCACCGATACTTCGTCGACCAGCTTGTCCTGATAGACCAGACGCTGATACAGGCGCGAGGTCTTGCCGCCGCCGAGCACCGCAGCGGCGAGGTCGAGCAGCGGCGTGTCCGCGTTGCCGAGCTGCGGCACGTTCCACTCGCGGATAGATGCGCACCTGCGCGACATGATCGGACTGCGTGCCGCGCGTGGATGCGCTGCGCGGCGCAATCCATGCCTGCTGACGGGGCACCGGCGGTCCGGCGGGAATATCGCCGAAGTATTTCTGCACTTTCTCCTTGGCGATCGCCGCGGTGATGTCGCCGGCGAGCACGATCGTCGTGTTGGCCGCGCCGTAGTAGTCGCGGAACCATTGCTTGACGTCGTCGAGCGAGGCCGCGTCGAGATCGGCCATCGAACCGATCGTCGTCGTGCTGGTAGGGATGGTTGGCCGGAAACGCATTGCAACTGAATGTTCTCGCCGGTGCGCCCGTACGGACGGTTCTCGCCCTGACGCTTTTCGTTCTGCACCACGCCGCGCTGAGTGTCGAGCTCGGGTTTGCCGATCGCGGAAAGCAGATGGCCCATGCGGTCCGATTCCATCCACAGCGCCATATCGAGCGCGGTCGTCGGCACGGTCTCGAAATAATTGGTGCGGTCGAGCCAGGTGGTGCCGTTCATGTCGGTCGCACCGGCGACCTCGAACGGTTTGAAGTACGTGCCCTTGTGGTTTTCCGAGCCGGAGAACATCAGATGCTCGAACAGGTGGGCGAAGCCGGTCTTGCCTTTGGGCTCGTCGCCCGAGCCGACGTGATACCAGATCGACACCGCGACCACGGGCGCCTTGTGATCCTCGTGCACGACGACGGTCAGGCCGTTGTCGAGCTGGAATTTCTGGAACGGAATATCGATCACGGCGCTGGGGTTCCCGGATTTTGGCGATGGGGTGGTTGGCGTGTTCGCGCAGCCGGACGCCGCAAGCGCGAAGGCGAGGGCGGTCGATTTGAACAACAAGGTTTGCAGCCGTTTTATCCTGGCTGCGGGTCGAACCGATCGGCGTGTCGCAACGGACATTATTCTGCTCCCGGCGTGTGATCATGCGAAAAGATCGCGAGCCTAGCCCAGCCGGCAACCCCGGCGCAATGGCCGAAAGACAGGGGTAAACTCAGGGGCGAGTTCCACTCGGGGCACGACATGTCAAAGGCCCGCATACAACGCGTCGTGATCACCGGTGCCAATCGCGGCCTGGGTCTGGAGTTCGCACGCCAACTGCTCGCGCGGGACGATCGCGTGATCGCCGGCTGCCGCAATCCAGGGCGCGCGCTCAAGCTCACCGAACTTGCCGGCGCGTATCCCGGCCGCCTGCATGTGCTGCCGCTGGATCTCGACAAGGAGCGTTCGATCGCCGGATTCGCACGCGAGGCAGGCATGCTCGGCGAGTCCATCGACGTGCTGATCAACTGCGCCGGAGTGCTCGTTTCCGGCGAGCGCTTCGGCGAACTCGTCGCGAGTACGTTCGATGCAACCTTGCACACCAACGCCGTCGGCCCCTTGCTGCTGACCCAGGCACTGGCGCTGCTACTCGAACGCGCGCAGCGTGCGCGCGTGGTCAACCTCACCTCCGAACTCGGCTCGCTGGCCGACACCGAGCATTTCTACTCGCCGAGCTACGCAGTGAGCAAGGCCGCGCTCAACATGGTGACGCGGCTGCTGGCCGCGCAATTGCGCGAGCAGGAGATCAGCGTGGTCAGCATTCATCCGGGCTGGGTGCGCACCGACATGGGCGGTGCCGGCGCGCCGCTGGCGCCGGCGCAGTCCGTTGCCAGCATGCTGCAGGTGATCGATACGCTCGAACCCGCCGCGAGCGGCAGTTTTCTCGACCATCGCGGCGTGGCGATGGCTTGGTAGGCGTGCGTTCAAGAAGCGGCGTTTTGCGGCGCGCGAATTTCGTCGCGCGCGAGAAATTCGAGCACGCAGGCGTTGAACGGCTCGATCGCATCGAACGGCGTGCCGTGGCGCGAGTCGGGAAATACGACAAATTCCACTTGTGGAAAATGCAGCAATTCGGCGCGCTTGTCGGCAAGCGGTGTGTAATCGTGCCCGGCGGCGATGATCAGCGTGGCCGCACGCAGCGTCGCCAGCCGCTCGATCGCGCTCCAGCCGATCAGCGCGTGCATCGTGGCCAGATATGCCGACCGCGGATTCGCGCCGACAACATCGATCACGCGTTGCCGTTTCGGCGCCTGCTCGGGCAGCGGAAACAGGCGTTTGGCGATCAGTTGCGCCGTGCGTCTGAGGCCGAGCGTATGCACCAGCGCGACCTGCAGATGCGCCTCGAGCCATTTGTGCCAGGTATCGGTGCGGTAGTTGGCCAGCGCATTGCACAGCACCAGACGACGCACGCGCGCGGGCCGCATCAGCCCCATTTCCAAAGCGACCGCGCCGCCGAGCGAGAAGCCCAGCGCGTCGATCCGTTCGATACCAAGCGCATCGACAAGCGCCCACAAGTCAGCGGCGAACTGCGCGATCGAATACGGCCCGCGCGGTTTGCTGCTGCGTCCGGAGCCGCGCAGGTCGGGCAGGATCAAACGATGACGCCGGGCGAATTCATCGCGCTGGAAGGCCCAGTCGTCGCCACTGGAACCGAGGCCATGGATCAACAGCAGCGGAGATCCGGCGCCGATGCATTCGTAGTAAATCTCGGCGTCGGGCCGCTTGTATGACGGCATAAGTCGCACGGATGGAAGAGGATCGGGCAAGTATGCCGCGACACCGGCTGTATCCGGTTGCCGGCCTCGGGCAATTTGTCGCAGGTGATTTACTGTACTGATTCGTTAGTTAATTGTTCAGAAAGTGTTACGTATAGTGCCGCCCCATGCGCTGGTCGAACCCGCGCAGGTTGCCTTTGCACACGCCGTTGCCCCACGCCGGACCTCGTTCCGCGCCGCAACGCGTCACCCCATACGGCAATCTTGTCCACCACCAGCCGCCACCGATCCGAACGCGATGCAGACCTCGCGCGGTCGCGTACACCTGTCGTTCGACAGCCACAGGCGACTTCAGGTCGGCAGGCAATCCCACTTGCAAATGGCTGCATCGAAAACATCAGAAAACCCAAGGAGTATAAAAATGAACTTTTCTGCCCGGATCAAGCGTGCTGTCGCGGCGCTAGTGCTGTGCTCGACCATCGGCGCGTTGACGCTGGTGCACGCGCAAACGCCGGCAAACTCATCGGCGGGATACGCGACGGCCGATGTTGCGCCGACGCGGATCGACGTCGTGGCCGGCGCCAGCAGCACACGCTTCACGCGCGTGCACGTCGGTCGCCCGCGCACGGTCGGCGCGAATCCGACTCCGCGCGAAGTCGCGCGCGCGGCGCGCTGAGCCACCCGAATCGTCATCCTGCCGTATGCGCCGGCGCGATTCCTTGCCTAGCGATCGTGCGCGGCGCGCGCGGACGGCGGACAACCGCTGTCCGCGGACACCCAGCGCCCCTGCCGAAAGTCACGTACAACGCCGTCGGCGCAACGCAACCGCCTGATTGCGCATCCAATGACTTGTGATGTGGCGCCAGCGAAAGTGCTGGCACGCGCCTTGCTCCATCGGCAATATGCAAAGTATACAAAGGAGTTCGCCATGAATCTCTCCCTGCAAATCGGTCGCGGTCTCGTCGCACTCGCACTGTGCGTCGCGCTGAGCGCCTATGCGATGACGCGTGCGCCGACAACTCCGCTGTCAGCGCTGCCGACAATGACGGCAATCAGCGTCAACGCTGCTCCCGTGCGCGCGACCGGGGCGCACGTTGCGCAGCGTGGCGAGCGCTGCGAAACCAGCGTCGTGGTCATGCGCCGATCGATCTGAGCGCGCGGTCGGCGCCAGGCGCGGCCACTGCGGGATCTTGTCGCGCGTCGGCCGATCGCGAAATAATCGCGGCATGCTGCACGTGGTCCTGTACCAACCCGAGATTCCGCCCAATACCGGCAACGTGATCCGCCTGTGCGCCAACAGCGGCGCGCGGCTGCATCTGATCCGTCCGCTCGGTTTCGATCTCGATCACGCGAAATTGCGCCGCGCCGGGCTCGACTACCGCGAGTTCGCCGAGCTGGCCGTGCACGACGGCCTCGACGCCTTCGCCGCCAGCGTCGAGCCCGCCCGTCTGTTCGCCCTGTCCACGCGTGGCGGCACATTGTATACAGATACACAATTTACCGATGGCGACGCGGTGCTGTTCGGCCCGGAAACTCGCGGGCTGCCGCAAAGTCTGCTCGACGGCCTGCCGCCCGAACGACGCCTGCGTCTGCCGATGCGCCCGCACAATCGCAGTTTGAATCTTTCCAATGCGGTCGCGGTGGTGGTTTACGAAGCCTGGCGCCAACGCGGTTTCGCGGGCGGCGCTTAGGCAGTGATTCGTTGCCCCGGTGGCTGCCACGCTGGCCTTCACTCCTTGCGCTCTCGCGCGGGCAAGGCGGGCGTGATCGTCGCGCCCATCGCGCGACAGCGTCAGTTGAGTGAAGCGGGATACTCGGGTTTCTGCTCGCGCGCAAGCAACTCGCGCAGGCCTTCGGCTGGGGTGATCTCCTCGTGCAGCACACGCTGCACGGCGCGCGAGATCGGCAGTTCGATGGCATGATTCATCGCCAGGCGCATGATCGTGTCGACGGTCTCGATGCTTTCCACGACCTGGCCGATTTGCGCGACGGCATCCTGCAGCGCGACGCCGCGGCCGAGTGCAAGACCAAGACGCCGGTTGCGCGAAAGATCGCCGGTGCAGGTCAGCACCAGATCGCCCAGGCCTGCGAGGCCCATCAGGGTTTCCGCGCGTGCGCCGATCGCGCTGCCCAGACGCAGCATTTCGTTGAGCCCGCGAGTGATCAGTCCCGGCGCGCGCATTCAGCCCTAGCTGCATGCCGTCGGCGACGCCGGTCGCAACGGCGAGCACATTCTTCATCGCGCCGCCGAGTTCGGCGCCGATTACGTCATTGCCGGTGTATGCGCGAAAAAGTGTACTATGCAGCATTTGCGCAATTTGTTGCGCGAAGGCCGGGGTCGCCGAGTGCACGGTGACCGCAGTCGGCAGGCCTTGCGCCACTTCGCGCGCGAACGACGGTCCGGTGACGATCGCCGCAGGCACTCCGGGCAGACGCTCGGCGACGATCTCATGCAGAAAGCGGCCGGAGGCGGGATCGAAACCCTTGGTCGCCCAGGCCACGCCCGCGTGCGCTGTGACATCGGCGCCGATGCGCTCGACCAGCGCGCGGAACGCATGGCTCGGCGTAACGATCAGCAGCGCCTGCGCGCCGCGCACGGCTGCGGTCAGATCAGCGCACAGATCGAGTTCGGCCGGCAGTTCGAGATCGGGCAGATAGCGCGCATTGCGACGCGTGGTCCGCATCGCCGCGAGCGCGGCGGCATCGCGGCCCCACAAGGTCGTGGGCACGCCGTTGCGCGCAAGCACTGTGGCAAGTGCGGTGCCCCAGGAGCCGGCGCCCAAAACGGAAACAGCCGGCTTCGTGCTCATTGTCGATCGAATGCGGCGAGGGGCTTATCGACTGCCCGCGAAATTACGCGTTCGCCGGCGCTGCGCCTTGGATCTGGCGGCGCGCCTGTTCGGCGTACAGCGCCTCGAAGTTGATCGGCTGCAGCAGGAACGGCGGGAAGCCGCCGTTCTGGATCAGATCCGATACGAGTTGGCGGGCATACGGGAACAGCACGTTGGGGCAGTAAGTCGCGAGCACGGTGTCGCGCGATTGCGCGTCGAAGCCGATCACACCGAACACGCCGGCCTGTTGCACCTCGGCCAGATATGCGGTCTTTTCCTCGAGCTTGCAGGTAACGGTGACCGTGAGCACAACTTCGTAGACGTTCTCGCCAAGCATGGCGACCTGCTGCTGCAGATTCAGCTGCACCTGCGGTTGACCCTGCTCCTGAAAAATCTGCGGTGCGCCGGGCACTTCGAACGAAGCGTCCTTGACATAAACTTTTTGCAAGGACAATTGCGCGCTCGCGTCCGCAGTGCCGTTCGTGGGGGTGTTCTCAGCCATGACTCGCTCCAGAAAAATTCAGACGGAAGAAAAAGGGCGCGGATTATCCCACGCATGACCGGTGCGCGCACGTAGCGCGGACAGGGATCGAAGCCGCTCAGCGACCCTTGGCGATCGGCAGGCTTGCCTCGCGCCATGCACCGAGGCCGCCGCCGAGCCAGTACACCTGTTCGAAGCCGGCCTTGACCAGTCGTGATGCGGCCTGTGCCGAGGTATTGCCAGTGCGGCAGTATACCGCGACCGGTCGCTGCTTGACCTTGGCCAGGTCCTTGTTCTCCGGATCGAACTGACTCAACTGCACGTTGCGCGCGCCCGGAATATGGCCCTTGTCGAATTCGGCTGCGGCGGAAAGATCGACGAGCAGCGGGCTTTCGCGATTGATCAGCAGGGTCAGCGCGGCCGGCGTCAGTGCGCGATAGCCGCGGAACAGCTGCGAGACTTCGTTGCTGATGAGCACGACGAGCAGCACCACGAACAGCATGATGAGAAACATGTGGTGGCCGAAGAACTCGGGCAGGTGTTGCAGGACGTAGGACATGGAACCTTGGGTTGCGGGCGCGGCGCGAATGGGACGCGGGGCGCGGATTATCCGCTACGCAGGCGCGCAGAGCAAAGTCACGGCCAGGAAGCGGCTTCAGGTCCACTGCCGGCGCGGCGTCCGGACAACGGCTTCGCTTCCGCCAAAACGGGATTTGTGGAAATCTGTACATTGCCCGCTGCTCGCACAAGCTGTCGAGGCGCCGCTGATCTCAACGCTGAGTGATATCCGGCAGACCCGATACCAGCCACCAGCGGTGCGCCTTGGCATCGAAACGCCAGACCTGGCGGTCGAGTATCGAACGTACGTTCTGAGTGTTGTTGTTGACCAGCCCGATCTCGACGGTCTGGCGCACTTCGAGTTTGCCGTCCGGACGCAGCTGGCTGTTCGGCGTAGCCGGTCACGCTTACTTGCCGGTAGCGTTCCAGATCAAGATTCGTCAGTGGATGCGCCTTGAGCGTCTGCGGATCGACAAAGCCGACGGCGTCCTCGAAGTTACCCCAGCGAATCACCGCGGCGTAATTCTGCAGCGTGGTGTCGAGCAGGCCGCGATCCGGCTTCGATTCGGGGCAGCCGGCGAGAAGGCAGAGGACGAACAACACGAAGATTCGCTGCAACATGACACGGCTCACACGGGTGACGCGCCCATTGTGCCGCAAACGATCGCTCGGCGCGCGCTCAGGATTTGGCGTCCGCCTTGCGCAGGATCGCCACGAAACGCGCCTCGAGCGTGCATGCATCGCCGCCGTCGGCGAGTGGCGCGCGGCAGGCCAGGCGCAGGCGTGCGCGCCCACGTGCGTCGAGCGTCGCGGCAAAGGCGTCCCACGATTCGCCGCCTGCGAGTTCGGCGTGGGCAACGAGATCGGTCCACAGCGGCGCGAGATAACGGATGGTCGAATCCTGCACGTAGATATCGCAATCGCGGCCCAGCGTTTTGAGCTTGAGCGCGAGCAGACCCCAGCCGGCGAGCGTGAGCAGGCTGGCGAGGCTGCCGCCGAAGGCACAACCCTTGTCGTTAACGTTCGGCGCGAGCGGCGCGGCGAGCGAAAGGCGATCGCCGCTGTACCCTTGCAGCATGATTTGCATCGCGCGCGTGAGCGGAATGTCATTTAGCGCCCTGGTCAGAAAAGCGCGTGCGGACGGCTGCTTCGATGTGCGGGTCATGGATGGTTGGGAATGCAAGGGTCGCGTAGTGTGCTGTGTGCAATGCTGTCGAGCAAGCGGGGCGGCGCGTAAGATTGGCGCGTATGACTCGCGCGAATTCCCGAGACGCTGGAGCGGCGGCGCTGTTCGCCGGTGCAACGCTGATCGTTACGCGGCCGGCGGCGACTTCCGCCGCGCTCAAGCGGCGCATCGTCGCCGCGGGCGGCGCCGCGCTGAGTCTGCCAGGCATCGGCTTGCGTGCGCCCCGGGATCCGCTCGCGGCGCGCATCGCCCTGCGCAACGCACGCGCAGCCGATCTTGTCGTCTTTGTCAGTCCGGCGGCGGTGCGCTACGCGTTTGCACTGCTGCCGGCGTTGCGCTTCGCCCGCACAACGCGCGTCTGTGCGATCGGCGCCGGCAGCGGGCGTGCGCTGTACCGGCGCGGTCTGCGCGGCGTGATCTGGCCCGCGGCGCGACAGACCAGCGAAGGCCTGCTCGCACTACCCGAATTCGCGCGCCTGCGCGGCCGCCGCGTCGCTCTGATCGGTGCCGCCGGTGGCCGCGATCTGCTGCCGCGCACGTTGCGCGCGCGTGGCGCAAAGCTGGAACATATACATGTATACCAGCGCAGCGCGCCGCGTTTGACACGCCGCCATGTCGACACGCTTGCGAGCGCCGTGCCGCCACTGCTGACTTTGCTGTCCAGCGCGGAAGCCCTCGATAACCTGCGCGTGCGGCTGCCTGCACTGCTGTTTACCAGGCTTGCTGAGGGAGACGCGATCGTCAGCAGCCTGCGCCTCGCGCTCGCGGCGCGCCGGGCCGGCTTTGCTCGCACGCATATTGCGGCATCGGCCGGCGCGACCGACATGCTCGGCGCCGCGTGCCGCGCGCTCGCGCAGCATCGTCTCTAGAGGTGCGTCGGCGGCGCGAGTTCGCTAGCATGCCCACATGAGCGAAAGCGACAGCGAAAATTCCGTGCCCGCAGTATCCGCGCCTGCGCCGACAAGCCGCGCGCCGGACGTTGTGTCGTCCGCACGCCGCGCGGGCGCAAGCGGCTGGCTGGTGCTGCTCATCGTTGTCGCCGGCGCGGCCTATGTGTACTGGCGCGTGCAGGTGATCGAGCAAGGCCACGACCGATCCACGCGCAGCGAGCAGACGCAGGCGCAGCAGCTGCGCGACCAGATCGATACGCTGACGCGCAATGTGGAGGCGACTCGCCACGAAACCGAGGGTCTGCGCGCGCGTCTCGACGATGCGGCCAAGGTGAATGAATCGCTGCGCGGCCAGGTGCTTGGCCTGGCCGAGCGCGCACGCCTTGCCGAAGACGCGATCGCGAATCTCGCCGAGAAGCGTCTTTCCGGGCATGACGCGCTGTTGCTCAACGAAGCCGAACTGCTGCTGGTGCTGGGTGGCGAACGCTATGCTCTGTTCAGCGACCCCGCGCCGGCGCTCGCCGCGTACCGACTTGCCGACGGCGCCCTCGCCGAAGCGAACGATGCGGCATTTTCCAGCGTGCGCCAGAGCATCGCCGCCGAAATCCAGGCATTGAGTGCATTGCAGGCAGTCGATATTCCTGCGCTGCAGGCGCAGTTGACGCAATTGCGCGCAAAGCTCGTTCGACTGCCGGCGGCTACCAGTCGCGTCGAGCCCGTCGCGCCGGCGACATCCGCGCGCTGGTGGCAGATCTTCGGCGAATTCGTGCGCGTGCGCCACGATGACGAGACGCAAGCCCTGCTCGCGCACAACGATGTGGCGCTCGCGCGCGCGCTGGTCGATACGTCGCTGCGCGATGCGCAGGCCGCTCTGCTCGCGCGCGATCGAAGCGCGCTTCCGCGGCGCATTGGCGATCGCGCGTGCGCAACTCGTCGCCGACTTCGACACCGGTTCCGCCGACGTGGGGCAGGTGCGGGCCGCGCTGGACGAACTTGCCAAGGCGGAAATTGCGCCACCGCCACCGCTCGATCCTCGGCGCTGCGCTCAAGGAACTGCGCAACCTGCGCGCGACGCGAGCGGTGCCCGCCGCGGCAGAACCGGCGCCGCCGGCCAAGGCGGTTCCTGCGCCCGTTGAGGGCCAGTCATGAAGGCCTGGATCGCGCTGCTGCTGTTATTGCTGATCGCCTGCGCGGCGGCTTACGGCTGGCATGCGCTGGCGCTCGATCCGGGTTACGTGCTGGTGCGGTTCGGCGGCACCAGCATCGAGACCTCGGCTGTTTTCGCGCTGATCGCCTTGCTGCTCGTCTGGGCGCTGGCGAGCCTGATCTGGCGCGCGCTGCGCTGGCCCGCAGCGGCGTGGCAAAGGCGGGCGCGCCGGCGCGGCCACGAGCGCCTCGCCGATGGTCTTGTTGCCCTCGTCGAAGGACGTTACGCGAGTGCGACGCGCGAACTCGAACGCGCCGCGCATGTTGCGTCGCTGCGCGCGCCGGCTTTGCTCGCGCGCGCGCAGGCTGCACACGCGCGCGGCGATGGCGAGGCTGCGACTGCCGCGCTCGACGACGCTGCCGACGGTGCGAGACCGGCCGCGCTGGTGCTGCGTGCGCACTTTCTGCTCGATCACGGTCGTGCGACCGACGCGCTCGCGCTGCTGAAAGCGGAAGTGGATAAATCCACATTGTCGCCTGCTGCCTGGCGCTGCCTTGCCGACGCGGCGTTGCAATGCGGCGACGCGACGACCGCTTTGCAGGCGTTGGCGCCGCTGGCGCGCAGCCAGGTTCTGCTGCCGGCAGAATTTGCGCAGCTCGAAGCGCGCACGCTGGCCGCCGCGCTGGCCGGTGCGGCGAACGGCGAGCGGCTCAGCGCGTTGTGGTCGGGATTGAGCCGTGCGCAACGGCAGAGTGAAAGCGCATTGATCGCCTACGCACGCCGCGCGGCGATACTTGGGCAGCCGCTGGCGGCGATGAGCGAAATCGAATCCGGACTGCGCCGCGAGTGGTCCGAGCAGTTGGTGCGCACCTATGGTGAACTCGGTTCTGCCGAGGCAGGCACGCGCCTGCGCCAGGCCGAAGGCTGGCTCGACGCGCAGCCGAACAGCGCCGCTCTGCTGTTGACCCTGGGCCGTCTGTGCAATCAGAACGAACTGTGGGGCAAGGCGCGTGGCTACTTGGTGCGCGCACTGGCGATCGAGCCGGATGCGCCTGCATGGGAAGCGCTCGGCGACACCTGCGCCGGGCAGGGCGACATGGCGGCAGCGCAGAGTGCGTACCGCAATGCCTTGCGCAGCGAGCGTGGTGAAGCGACAACCGCGATGCCCGAGGTCTTGCGCGGGCCGCTGGATACGCGCGCGAGCGTGGTCGAAGAGCGCAGCGCGCATGGCGTTCCGCGGCTGGTGCTGCCCGGACGCTAGCTGATCCCGCGGGATCGCAACCAAGCGGCTGTTATTGCTGATATTGGAGAGTTGAACATGGCTCTGTGGAAAACGACTCCGGTGTTGGAGCAGCTCGACGCGCTGCGGCGCAATACGCTGCTCGACACGCTGGACATACGGATAACCGAAGTCGGCGACGACTACGTGCGCGGCACGATGCCGGTCAACGCGCGCACACATCAGCCCTATGGCTTGCTGCATGGCGGGGCTTCGGTCGCGCTGGCCGAGACGCTGGGCAGCATGGCGTCGATGCTGTGCATCGATCCGGCGCGCGAAGTCGCCGTTGGTCTCGACATCAACGCCAATCATTTGCGTGCGGTGACCGGCGGCATCGTCACAGGTACCGCGCGGCCGCTGCATGTCGGCCGCAGCACCCACGTCTGGGAAATCCGCATCGAGAATGCGGCGGGCAAACTGGTGTGCATTTCGCGCCTCACCGCCGCGGTAGTGCCGAAGCAGGCCTTGCCGACGGGCTGAGCATCACTTGCTGAACCGCGCCCATGCATGTTGCGCCGCAGCGCTGGCATGTGCGCAGCCCCTTGGCTACCATCGCGCCGATGAATGCAACGCTCGACACCGCCGCCGGCACGCAGCGCGACCGCTTGCGCCCATTGCGCTATCTGCTGCGCGCGCCGCTGCTGCTGGTCCACATCCTGATTGCACTTCCGTTGGCGCTCGCGGTGTTCAATCCCGTGGCGCAACGGCTGAAGATCGGCGGCGAACGGCTGGATCACCGGGCGACGCGCTGGTGGTCCGCTGCATTGGTGCGCCGTTTCGGCTTTCGCATCCAGCGCTTTGGCCAGCCGCTTCCCGGCGCGACTCTGTTCGTCGCCAATCACATATCATGGATGGACATCGAACTCATGCACAGTCAGCGCATCATGAGCTTCGTGGCCAAGGCCGAAATCGAACGCTGGCCGCTGATCGGCTGGCTGGCGACGCGTGCCGGGACGATCTACCATCAACGCGGCAGCGCGCACTCGCTCGGCGCAGTGATGGAGCGCGTTGTCGCGCGCCTGCACGAGGGCGTGGCGGTCGGAGTATTTCCCGAAGGCAGCACCAGCGCAGGCGACAGGGTACGCACCTTTCATGCGCGGATTTTCCAGGTCGCGGCGGATGCGCAAGTGCCGGTGCAGCCGGTCGCGCTGTGTTACGGGAGAAGTGGAAAAATGGATTTGCGCGTACCGTTCGGCTCAGGGGAAAGTTTCTTCGCCAACTTCGTGCGCGTCCTCGGCGGTCCCGGCATGGATGCCGAGGTACATTTTCTCGAACCGGTGGTATTGAACGACGAAGGCCGCCGGCAGATAGCCGAAGCCGCGCGCATGCGCATCGCTGCGGCGTTGGGGTACGCCTGATTGAGCACGCAGGCACTAACGTTCCGTCCACGCCGCTGGCTGCGCAATCCGCATGTGCAGTCGGTGCTAGCCTCGAGCGGTGTGCGCCGGCTGCTGTTCCGGCGCCGGCGCGCGGCGCTCGAAGACACATCGAGCGAACATGTTCTCGATTGCGGCGGTGGCGTGCTGTTGCAGGGCTTCCACACGCGGCAACAGTCGCTTGCGCAGCCACGCGCCCTGGCGATCCTGCTGCATGGCTGGGAAGGCAGCGTGCATTCGACCTACGTGATGCACACCGGCGCGCGTCTGCTGGGCGAAGGTTGCGATGTGTTCCGTCTTAATTTCCGCGATCACGGCGACACCCATCATCTGAACGCGGACCTGTTCCATTCCTGCCGCATCGACGAAGTCGTCGGCGCGGTCAGGGCGGTCGCGGCGATGTTTGCCGAGCGCCCGCTGATCATCGGCGGCTATTCGCTCGGCGGCAATTTCGCCTTGCGCGTGGCATTGCGCGCAAGCGGCGCCGGCATTCCGCTCACCTGGGCGTTCGCCGTGTGCCCGCCAGTGAGCCCGCGTGCGGCAATGGTGGCGATCGAGAATGCGCCGCCGTTCTACGAATACTATTTCCTGCGCAAATGGCGCGGCTCACTCAAACGCAAGCGCTCGCTGTTCCCGCACAAGGATTGGTTTTCCGAGCATGAATTGCGCGGCAGCATTCGCGAACTCACGCGCAGCATGGTGCAGCGGCACACGGATTTCGGCACGCTGGAGAATTATCTCGACGGCTATGCGCTGACCGGCGAACGTCTGGCTGCTCTCGACGTGCCGGCGACGATTCTCACTGCAGCCGACGATCCGATTATTCCGGTCGCCGATTTTCGCGCGCTCAAGCTCGCGCCAACGACGGAACTCGTGATCGTGCCACACGGCGGTCATTGCGGTTTCATCCGCGACGCAAGCTTGCGCAGCTGGGCCGAGGATTTTCTCGTCGAGCGCCTGCGCCATAACCTGATGTCGCAGGTCGAGGCGCCAGGCAGCCGTTGACCCGTGGGCGCCCGGCGCCGCGGTGGGCGGCAATGCTACCCTTGCGGCCGCGAAAATCCGCTACCGGCAATTTGCGAACCGATCGATGACGCTCGAAGAAATTCTCCAGCTGCACCATAGCGGCGATCTCGCCGCCGCCGAATCGGCGTATCGCGACTATCTGCAGGCTCAGCCCGATGATGCGCAGGCCTCGCATCTGCTCGGCGTGCTGCGGCAGCAGCGTGGCGATTCCGTCGCAGCCGCCGAATTGATTCGCCGCGCGATTGATCTAGCGCCGCAACAGGCGCAGTTTCATCTCTCCCTGGGCGGCGTGCTGCTGCGTCTCAACGATGAAGCGGCGGCACGTGCGAGTTTTGAACGCGCCCTGGATCTGGATCCGAATTCAACCGAGGCGCATAACCTCGTCGGCCACCTGCATCTGCGCGAAGGCGACCTCAGCGCTGCCGAACAGCGCTTCAAGATCGGCCGCCGGGCAAGCGAAGATGATCCACTGATCCTGTTCGGCCTGGGCAACGTGTACCTCGGCCGCAACGATCCGCAGAACGCCGCAAAATTCCTCACGCGCGCCGCCGACCTCAAGCCGGAGGATGCCGCGATCCAGACAAGTCTCGGGCGCGCGTTGTTCGATCAGGGTGCGTTCGGGTTTGCGGAAAGAGCGTTCGAGAACGCGTTGCGCCTGCGCCCGGATTTGAGCATCGCCAAACTCTATCTCGCACGCTCGAGATTCCGTCAGGGCAAGGCCGACGCCGCGCGCGACCTGTATGCCGCGTTGCTCGCCGACAATCAGCAGGTGTTTGGCGCCAATGCGGGCCTTGGCGACGTCGCGCGCAAGAAAGGTCAGGCGCTGAAGGCGCTCAAATTCTACCGGCGCGCGCTCGCGCTCGATCCGGCGCACGCGGGTGCGGCGAATGCATGCGCTTGGTGCATGGAAAAACTCGGCGATCTTGGCCGCGCGGTGCACTATCTCGCGCAGGGTTTGCAGCATGCGCCCGATGCCCACGAGTTGCGCAGACCGCTCGCCGAGTTGCTCGATCGCCTCGGGCGTGGCGCGGAAGCCGAAGAAGTGCGTCAGGGCGGGTTGCCAGCCTCCCTCGCGCCGCCGCCTGCTTGAGCGGGTATTCTGGTCGCCATGAATCGCTCTCCCGCACTGCTTATGGCAGGCAATTCCTTTCTCAGGGTGACCTATGGTGGATAGTGCGGTCGCTTCGGCTCTCGAAGCTGTGTTGCGCACCGCCCGCAGCGCCACTGAGCAGGGTCGCGATGCCGAGGCGGAAAATGCATATGCGCGCGTCTTGACGCTCGATCCCGAGCAGGCTGAAGCCTTGCACTTTTGCGGGCTCATGGCCTTCACTCGCGGGGACGCGCAGAAAGCGGTTCATCTGCTCGATCGCGCCTGCCGGGCCGAAAGTTCGAACGCCGTGTATCTGAAGAATCTCGGCCTCGCCTATCTCGCCGCTTCACAGCCGGACGAGGCGCGGGCAGCACTGGAGCGCGCCGTGCAGATGGATCCGGAGCTCTTCGTCGCGCGACTTTTTCTTGCCAAGTTGCTCGAAGGTGCTGACCACCGGCATGCGGCCTTGAAACACTATTTCCGCGCCGTTCTCGCGGCGCAGGCCAAAGGGCGCTGGCTCACCGACGAAACGACACCGCCAAGCCTGCGCGAAAGCGTCAAGCACGCCATGCGTTTCATTGACGCCGAGCGCAAAGCGCTGTTCGACCGGGCACTCGATACGGTTCGCGATAAACATGACGAGGCGAGCTTGGCGCGCGTGATGCGTTGCCTGGACATTCATGTCGGACTGGCGCCAGCAAACTATCCCGATCCAAGGCAGCGACCGAAGTTCTTGTATTTCCCTGATCTGCCGACCACGCCGTATTTCGATCGAGCGCTTTTCCCCTGGTACGCGCAGCTCGAGGAAAATTTCACGCTGATTCGCGATGAACTCCTGGCCGTGCTGCGCGACGAGCAGGGCATCGAACCATTTCTCAAATTCAACTCGCCCGATGGCGCCAAACAGTATCTGAGTGGCGCCGGCGGCAAACCGGCCTGGGATGCGTTCTTCTTCTACCGCCACGGTGAGCGGTTGGACGCCAACTGCGCGCGCTGTCCGCGCACGGCGGCGATCATCGATTCCCTGCCCATCGCGCGTATCCGCGAGCACGCTCCGGAAATCTGCTTTTCGGTTTTGACGCCCGGCACGCATATCCTGCCGCATCGGGGCGTGACCAACGCGCGACTGGTCACGCATCTGCCGCTGATTGTTCCAGAAAATTGCGCGCTCACCGTGGGTGGCGAGCAGCGTGTCTGGCAACAAGGGCAGTGTTTTACCTTCGACGACACGTTCGAGCATGAAGCGTGGAATCGCGGTGAGTCCACGCGCGTCGTCATGCTGATGGATTGCTGGAATCCCTACCTGACCGAGGTCGAGCGCGAAGCGTTCGCCCTGCTGGTCGGCGCGATCGGCGATTTCAATCGCGAGTGCGGTGTCGCTCAGCCGTAGAGCTGTGGAAATCCAGGCGCTCCAGCCTATCCAGAGCTTGGAAACCTTGTGCGGCTTTTGCCCGCGTTATATTGATATGCACTAAAATGGCGCATTTGGTCAGAACTATTGCGCGATTGTAGTGCAATTTTGTGCTGCATCGCAAAGCAGAGGATATAAATATCTGATTAGTCTGCATTTTTTTTCTGTCACAACTGGCATAAGTGTTGCTGAGCAGACGGTGTTCCTTTAACTTCGGAGTGCCAATGTCCACAGCGGTAAGCCAACTGATAAAAGAGAAGAAGGTGGAGTTTGTCGACCTGCGGTTTGCGGACCTGCGCGGTGTGCAACACCACGTGACGTTTCCGGTCAAGGCGATCGACGACAGCTTGTTCGAAGACGGCAAGATGTTCGACGGTTCGAGTATTTCCGGCTGGAAAGGGATCAACGATTCGGACATGGTGCTGATGCCCGATGCGGACAGTGCGGTGCTGGACCCGTTCGCGGCCGAGCCGACGTTGATCCTGACCTGCGATGTGCTGGAGCCGTCGACGATGCAGGCGTACACGCGCTGCCCGCGCTCGGTGGCCAAGCGCGCCGAGGCGTTCTTAAAATCCTCCGGTGTGGCCGATACGGCGTTCTTCGGTCCGGAACCGGAGTTCTTCATCTTCGACTCGGTGCGCTGGCGCAACGAGATGCAGGGTGCGAGCTTCGAGATCGATTCGGAGGAAGCCGCGTGGAGCAGTAACCGCAAGTTCGACGAAGGCAACGCCGGCCATCGCCCGGGGATCAAGGGCGGCTACTTTCCGGTGGCGCCGACCGATTCGCTGGGCGACCTGCGCAGCGAGATCTGCAAGGTGCTCGAAGCCTGCGGCATTACGGTGGAGGTGCATCACCACGAAGTGGCCACCGCCGGCCAGTGCGAGATCGGCACCCGGTTCAACACGCTGACGAAGAAGGGCGATGAACTGTTGACGATGAAGTATGTGATCAAGAATGTCGCGCACAGAAATGGCAAGACGGCAACCTTCCTGCCCAAACCGATCGTCGGCGACAACGGCTCGGGCATGCACGTGCACCAGTCGCTGGGCAAGGGCGGCACGAACCTGTTTGCCGGCGATCTGTACGGCGGCCTGAGCCAGACCGCGCTGTACTACATCGGTGGGGTGTTCAAGCACGCACGCGCGATCAATGCGTTCACCAACTCCACGACCAACAGTTACAAACGTTTGGTGCCGGGCTTCGAGGCGCCGGTGATGCTGGCGTACTCGGCCAGAAACCGCTCGGCATCCTGCCGCATTCCGTACGTACCCAGTCCCAAGGCGCGGCGCATCGAGGTGCGCTTTCCCGATCCGATGAACACCGGCTACCTGACGTTCACGGCGCTGATGATGGCGGGCCTGGACGGCATCCTCAACAAGATCGATCCGGGTGCGCCCAGCGACAAGGACTTGTACGACCTGCCGCCGGAGGAAGAGAAGCTGATCCCCACGGTGTGTCACAGCCTGGATCAGGCGCTGGAGGCACTGGACAAGGATCGTGGTTTTCTCAAGGCCGGCGGAGTGTTCAGCGACGACTTCATCGATGCGTACATCGAGCTGAAGATGCAGGAGGTATCGAAGTTCCGCGCCGCCACTCATCCCATCGAATACCAAATGTATTACTCGATTTGATCCAGAAAAGAAATCGGCGCATGGGGTATCGCGCCGAGTCTGCAACAAGAGCAGCAAGCGGGATATGACGTACTCGAATACGTCGGCTGCCGGGGAGGGAAAGTAACGCGAGTCAACGTGCGGCGCGAGTGCGTCGTGCGCAGGCGGGTGGGCTGCACGGCGCACTCGCATGACCACCCCAGCCGTGTGCCCCCTTCCCGCAGACACAAGGTAACGAACCATGAAGCACACCGCTCTCGCTTTCGCAATTACCGCTGCACTATTGATCGCACCCGCCGTCACACGTGCTGAAGACGCGCCGTCACCAGCCGACGCGGCGCCGCCGCACCCACAAGCCCCTGGGTCGGTTCGCTGACGCTGGCCAGCGACTACATCTTCCGCGGCCTGACCCAGACCAACGAAAAACCCGCCGTACAGGGTAGCCTCGAATACGACGATTCGTCAGGCATCTACGCCGGCTTCTGGGGCAGCAATATCAACTGGCTGTCGGATTACTCGACTACCGAAGCACCGGTGTCGAGCAGCGTCGAGTTCGATTTTTATGTCGGCTACCGCGGCAAGTTCAACGATGACTGGGGGTATGACGTTGGCCTGTACACCTATTACTACCCTGGTGATTATCCGCCCGGCTTCACCAGTCCGAACACGACCGAAGTCTACGGGGCAGTGTCGTACAAGTTCCTCTCTCTGAAATACTCGCACACGCTGACGAACGCCTTCGGCTTTTCCGACACGAAAAACTCCGGCTATATCGATCTTTCCGCCAACTACGAGTTCGTGCCGACCTGGCTGGTGAACGGCCATGTCGGGCACCAGCGCATCGACAGTCTTGGTGTCGCCTCCTACACCGACTGGAAGCTGGGTATCACAAAAAACCTCGACAAGGGGTTTTCGATCGCGGTCGCTTACTACGACACCAACGCCGACAAACCCACGTACACCAATCCCAATACCGGTCACTTCATCGGGCGCTCAACCGGCGTCGTGACGATCAGCAAGGCGTTCTGATCTTCTGCCAATCAAGGCATTGAGCGATCCATCCCGTTCAGACTCACGTTGCAAGAGGAGATACCGATGAAACTCATCACTGCGATCATCCGGCCGTTCAAGCTTGAGGAAGTGCGCGAGGCCCTGACCCAGGCCGGCGTGTCGGGCCTGACCGTGACCGAGGTCAAGGGCTACGGCCGGCAAAAAGGCCACACCGAGCTTTACCGCGGTGCCGAATACGTCGTCGACCTGCTGCCGAAAATCAAGATCGAGGCGGTCGTCCCGGAAAATCTGCTCGATGGCGCAATCGAAGCCATCGTGCAGGCGGCACGTACCGACAAGATCGGCGACGGCAAAATTTTCGTCAGCGCGATCGATCAGGTGTTGCGCATCCGCACCGGCGAAGTCGGCAAAGACGCGCTCTGAGCGAATCCAAACCATGAGAGGCGACCCATGATTACCGCAATGAAACTACCCGACTACAAACGCCATACCCCCTTGCTGATTGCACTCGGTTGCGGCGCGGTCGCGCTGCTGCTCGCGCAACACGGCTTCGCACAGGACGCGGCACCTGCCGCCGCCGACGCGGCGGCGCCCGCCGCACCACCAGTGCTGGTGCCAAACAAGGGCGATACGGCATGGATGCTGACCTCGACCGCCTTGGTGTTGCTCATGTCGGTACCCGCGCTCGCGCTGTTCTACGGTGGCCTCGTGCGCACCAAGAACATGCTCTCCGTGCTCATGCAGGTGTTCGTCGTGTTCTCGTTGATCACCGTATTGTGGTGCGTGTACGGCTACAGCGTGGCGTTCACCGAGGGCAATGCGTTTTTCGGTGGATTCTCGCGACTGTTCTTGAACGGCACCTACGATGTTGCAACGGCGACGGCTTTGACCACCGGAACCTTTTCGAAGGCAACGCCGATGTACGAGCTTGTGTTCGTCGGCTTCCAGGCGACATTTGCCGCCATCACCTGTTGCCTGATCCTCGGCTCGATCGTCGAGCGCATCAAATTCTCCGCGGTGCTGATCTTCATCGTCATCTGGTTCACCTTCAGCTATCTGCCGGTCGCGCATATGGTCTGGTACTTCGCCGGTCCCGACGCGTACACCGAGCGCCGATGTGGTCGACAAGGTCAATGCCACGGCCGGGCTACATCTGGCAGTTGGGCGCGCTCGATTTCGCCGGCGGAACAGTCGTGCATATCAATGCCGGTGTGGCCGGCCTGGTCGGCGCTTTCCTGCTCGGCAAGCGTGTCGGCTACGGCAAGGAAGCGATCAAGCCGCACAGCCTGACGATGACCATGATCGGCGCTTCGCTGCTGTGGTTCGGCTGGTTCGGATTCAACGCCGGTTCCGCGCTCGAAGCCAACGGTTCGGCAGCGCTGGCGTTCATGAACACCTATCTCGCGACCGCGTGCGCGGTACTGTCGTGGATCGGCGTCGAATGGATCGTCAAGGGCAAGCCGTCGATGCTCGGCGCGGCCTCGGGTGCGGTTGCCGGTCTCGTGGCGATTACGCCGGCGGCCGGTAACGTCGGCATTCCGGGTGCGTTCGCCATTGGACTCCTGGTTGGTCCGATCTGTCTGTGGGGTGTTACGGGGCTGAAGAAGATCATCAAGGCCGATGACTCGCTCGACGTGTTCGGCGTGCATGCTGTGGGCGGCATTACCGGTGCGCTGTTGACCGGCATCTTCAACGCGCCCAGTCTGGGCGGCCCCGGCTCCACGCAGGACTGGGTCAAGATGACAACGGGCTATCCGGGCATCCCGCAGCAGCTTTGGATCCAAGCCCAAGCGGTCGGTATCACGATCGTCTGGACTGCGGTCGTCGCCTTCATCGCATTCAAGATTGCCGATCTGGTGGTCGGGCTGCGCGTCTCCGAAGAACAGGAACGCGAAGGCCTCGATATCAGCTCGCACGGCGAATCGGCCTACGATTATTGATCCTCCCTGCACCCGTGTCCGCACAGGACGCGGGTGGCTTTGCGGCCGGCGACCTGTTGAGCGCCGGCCATTTTATTTAGCGCTGGCAAATCGCGGGCGCGGTTGCGATGATGCGCACCTCTCATTCTTCTCCGTGACTGCGAAGTCGCGAAGAGTCCATCCGCAGACACACTTTTCAACGCGATAACCCTGGAGTTTTTATGTCCACAGCGGTAAGCCAACTGATAAAAGAGAAGAAGGTGGAGTTTGTCGACCTGCGGTTTGCGGACCTGCGCGGTGTGCAGCACCACGTGACGTTTCCGGTCAAGGCGATCGACGACAGCTTGTTCGAAGACGGCAAGATGTTCGACGGTTCGAGTATTTCCGGCTGGAAAGGGATCAACGATTCGGACATGGTGCTGATGCCCGATGCGGACAGTGCGGTGCTGGACCCGTTCGCGGCCGAGCCGACGTTGATCCTGACCTGCGATGTGCTCGAGCCGTCGACGATGCAGGCGTACACGCGCTGCCCGCGCTCGGTGGCCAAGCGCGCCGAGGCGTTCTTAAAATCCTCCGGTGTGGCCGATACGGCGTTCTTCGGTCCGGAACCGGAGTTCTTCATCTTCGACTCGGTGCGCTGGCGCAACGAGATGCAGGGTGCGAGCTTCGAGATCGATTCGGAGGAAGCCGCGTGGAGCAGTAACCGCAAGTTCGACGAAGGCAACGCCGGCCATCGCCCGGGGATCAAGGGCGGCTACTTTCCGGTGGCGCCGACCGATTCGCTGGGCGACCTGCGCAGCGAGATCTGCAAGGTGCTCGAAGCCTGCGGCATTACGGTGGAGGTGCATCACCACGAAGTGGCCACCGCCGGCCAGTGCGAGATCGGCACCCGGTTCAACACGCTGACGAAGAAGGGCGATGAACTGTTGACGATGAAGTATGTGATCAAGAATGTCGCGCACAGAAATGGCAAGACGGCAACCTTCCTGCCCAAACCGATCGTCGGCGACAACGGCTCGGGCATGCACGTGCACCAGTCGCTGGGCAAGGGCGGCACGAACCTGTTTGCCGGCGATCTGTACGGCGGCCTGAGCCAGACCGCGCTGTACTACATCGGTGGGGTGTTCAAGCACGCACGCGCGATCAATGCGTTCACCAACTCCACGACCAACAGTTACAAACGTCTGGTGCCGGGCTTCGAGGCGCCGGTGATGCTGGCGTACTCGGCCAGAAACCGCTCGGCATCCTGCCGCATTCCGTACGTACCCAGTCCCAAGGCGCGGCGCATCGAGGTGCGCTTTCCCGATCCGATGAACACCGGCTACCTGACGTTCACGGCGCTGATGATGGCGGGCCTGGACGGCATCCTCAACAAGATCGATCCGGGTGCGCCCAGCGACAAGGACTTGTACGACCTGCCGCCGGAGGAAGAGAAGCTGATCCCGACGGTGTGCCACAGCCTGGATCAGGCGCTGGAGGCACTGGACAAAGATCGTGGTTTTCTCAAGGCCGGCGGAGTGTTCAGCGACGACTTCATCGATGCGTACATCGAGCTGAAGATGCAGGAGGTATCGAAGTTCCGCGCCGCCACTCATCCCATCGAATACCAGATGTATTACTCGATTTGATTACAGCTTGCTCTCGCGGTGAAATTTTTGCGGCAGAAGGGCATGCGCAAGCAGTTCGTTACTGCCGTGTACGCTTGGGTGAGGGGCAAGGCAGTTCGATGACGGTCAGGATTAGCGGATTGACGCGCGCCGCTACCATCGTCGCGGCGCTGCTTGGTTTGGCTTCCGCAGCGCAGGCTGCACCCGTGGCGCCGGCCGCGCCGCCCGGCGCACGCACTTACGCGAACCCGGTCGATCTGGATTACCGCTACAACTTCGAGCAGCTCAACGAGCACATTTCCTACCGCACCGGGGCGGACCCGGTCATCGTGCCGCACGGCGATGCCTATTATCTTTTTCTGACCCTGGCCGACGGCTATTGGCGCTCGACCAATCTGGTCGACTGGACCTTCATCACGCCGAACCGCTGGCCGTTCGACAGCATGGTGGCACCGGCTGCGATCTCCGACGGCGATCGACTGATTCTGATGCGCGCCGCGTTCAAACCTGAAGCCGTGTTGGTAAGCCACGATCCGGCTCACGGCCAGTTCGACTTTCTGACCCGGCGCCTGCCCGAGTTGCCGAATGCGGTGCCGCCGGGCTGGGACCGCGGCTTGCCCGCATGGCACGCCGGCGACGCGCAGCCGACGAAGATTCCACCCGGACCGTGGGATCCGGCCTTGTTCAAGGACGACGATGGCCGCTGGTATCTCTACTGGGGCTCGTCGGATACGTTTCCGCTGTACGGCATGGAACTGGATATGCAGCACGGCATGCGCTATATCGGCAAGCCGCGTGCGCTGATCGCGCTCGATCCCAAACTGCACGGCTGGGAGCGCTTCGGTCAGGATCACACGGCCGAAACGCACGCGGTGTACATCGAAGGCGCATGGATGACGAAAGTAGGTGCGCGCTACTACCTTCAGTACGCCGCGCCGGGCACCGAGTACAACGTCTACGCGACGGGCACCTATGTCGGCAGCAGCCCGCTCGGGCCGTTCGAGTACGCGCCCTACAATCCGGTTGGCTACAAGCCGGGCGGCTTCGTGACGGGAGCGGGACACGGCAATACATTTGTCGACAATCACGGCAATTGGTGGAACACCGGCAGCGCGTGGATCGGCGTCAACTGGAGATTCGAACGACGTATCGATCTGTTCCCGGCCGGCTTCACCGCGGATGGACAGATGTTCGTCTCGACGCGCTTCGGCGACTTTCCACATTACATGCCCGAGAGCCGCGTCGCGGATCCGGAAAAACTCTTTACCGGCTGGATGCTGCTGTCCTACCGCAAGCGCGCGTGGGCATCCTCGACCCTCGGCAAATTCGCCGCGGTCAATGTCACCGACGAGGATCCGCGCACATTCTGGGTAGCCGCACAGAATGAACCCGGACAAACTCTCACGGTCGATCTGGGCGCGATCAAAACGCTGTGTGCGCTGCAGGTGGATTTTGCCGACTATCAATCGGCTCGTTACGGCGATGCGCCGGATATCTACACCGAGTTCACGCTCGAGCATTCCGCTGATGGAAAAAACTGGCGGCCGCTTGCGGCGACCGGCGGTGAGCGCCGCGATCGACCTAATGCGTATTTCCAACTGCCTGTGCCGGTGCGCGCGCGCTACGTGCGCTACGTGCACGGGCATGTCGGCGCGGCGCATCTGGCGATCAGCGACTTGCGCGTGTTCGGCAGCGCGGACGGCAAGCCGCCGACCGCGCCACGCGGGGTCGAAGCGAAACGCAGTGCGGATCCACGCGCGGTCGCGGTCGGCTGGCACGCCGTGCCGGGTGCGGTGGGTTACAACGTGCGCTGGGGTATCAAGCCGGATCGACTCAATCTCTGCTATCAGGTATTCGCCGACAAGGGCACGCATCTGGAGTTGCGCGCCTTGAGCGCCGGCGTGTCCTATGACATCGCGGTCGAGGCGTTCGACGAAAATGGCGTCTCTGCGCTGAGCACGGTGGTACATGTGCCGTGACAGCGTGCGCATGGCGATAAGACCAGTCTCGATCGCCTCCCGTGCTTGCACTAGACTGGTGCAATGTTGATGGCCGTCCCCGCATTGCCCAGTCCGTCGCTCAAGGTCGAAGACCTGCTGGGTCAGCTCGGAACCGGCGTGGCCGTGCTCGATCGCGGCGGCGTGCTCGTGTACGCGAATCCCACGTTCTGCGAGTTGTTCGCGGTGAGTCCGTCGCGCTCGCACGGTTTGCCGGTGCAGGCGCTAGGCGAACCGGCGCGTGTGTTCATTCCGCTGGTCGAGCGCGTGCGTGCCGGCGGCGCCTCCGTGCGCCTGCGCGAGCAGACTCTGGAGACGCGAACCGGGCGCAACCTGCATGCGGATATCGGCGTCAGCCTGTGGACCGACGACCGCGTCCTGCTTGAAGTGCACGAGCTAGGCGCGGATATCAGCGCGATGCCGACCGCGCGCCTGTCCGAAAGCCTGCGCGGCCTCGCCCACGAGGTGAAGAATCCGCTCGCCGGACTGCGCGGCGCGGCACAGTTGCTCAAGCGCCGGCTGGCCGAACCCGAACTCGTGCGCCTTGCGGAACTGATCATGTCCGAAGCGGATCGGCTCGCCGCGCTGACCGACCGTCTGTTGCAGCCCGGCGGCAAGCCGCATCTGTCGGTGCTCAATCTGCATGAAGTCGCCGAGCGCGCACGCGCGCTGATCGCCGCCGAAGCCGAGCCTGCGCTGCGCCTGGACCGCGATTACGATCCGAGTCTGCCGAGTCTGCGCGGTAACGGCGATCGCCTGTTGCAGCTCGTGCTCAACCTGATGCGCAATGCATTGCAAGCGCAGGCGGTGCGCATCGGGCTGCGCACGCGCGCGGAGCACAACGTGTTGATCGGCGAGAAGGCGGTACGCCTCGCTGCGCGGCTCGACGTGATCGACGACGGCATCGGCGTACCCGAGGCCCTGCGCGACACCCTGTTCATGCCGCTGGTATCCGGGCGCAGCAAAGGCACCGGGCTGGGCCTGGCGCTTGCGCAGGAAATCGCGCAGGAACACGGCGGCACTCTGAGCTATCGCAGCCGGCCGGGGCAGACAGTTTTCAGCCTGCTGCTGCCGCTGGGCAGCGAGCCGGCACGTGGTCAAGAAACCGGGAATGCCGATCATGCCTGAGGTCTGGATCGCCGACGACGACGCGGCCATCCGCTTCGTGCTCGGCGAAGCGTTGCGCGACGTCGATGCAACGTGCGCGAATTCGAGGACGCCGAAAGCCTGCTCGCCGCGTTCGCGCACGCCAAGCCGGCGGTCATCGTCAGCGATGTGCGTATGCCTGGCGCGAGCGGTTTGGTGTTGCTCGAACGCCTGCGCGAATTGGACAACAGCGCGCCGGTGATCGTCATGAGCGCGTTCACCGACGTCGCCTCGACCGCGGCCGCCTATCGCAATGGCGCATTCGATTATCTGCCCAAGCCATTCGATCTGGATCAGGCAGTGGCGGCGGTCGAGCGCGCGCTCGGCGAAACGCCGTCGCCGCCAATTGCACCGCTGCGGCGGCGAGCGGCGGCGAAAGCGGATTGATCGGCCAGGCGCCGGCGATGCGCGAAGTGTTTCGCCATATCGGCCGCGTAGCCGCGAGCGATCTGAACGTACTGATCACCGGCCCGACCGGCACCGGCAAGGAACTCGTTGCGCGCGCACTGCATCGGCACAGTGCGCGTGCGGCGCATGCCTTCGTCGCGCTCAACACGGCGGCGATTCCGGCCGAGTTGCTGGAATCGGAACTGTTCGGCCACGAAGCCGGCTCGTTCACCGGCGCGCAGAAGCGCAGTATCGGGCGCTTCGAGCAGGCGCAGGGCGGCACACTGTTTCTCGATGAGATCGGCGACATGCCGTTGTCGCTGCAGACGCGGCTATTGCGCGTGCTGGCGGAGAACGAATTCTATCGCGTCGGCGGACGCGAACTGATCCGCGCCGACGTGCGCATTGTCGCCGCCACGCACCAGGATCTCGATGCAAAGGTCGCCAGCGGCGAGTTCCGCGCGGATCTCCTGCACCGCCTCGATGTGATGCGCCTGTCGCTGCCGGCGCTGGCCGAGCGCGCGCAGGATATTCCGCTGCTCGCCACGTATTTCATCGAACGCGCCGCGCGCGACATGCGCCTCGAACCCAAACGTATCGCGCCATCGGCCTTGCATGCGCTGAGCCAGATGGCCTGGCCCGGCAATGTGCGGCAACTGGAAAACCTGTGCCGGCGCCTCGCCGTGATGACCCCTGGACGCGAAATCCGCGCGCAGGACCTGCCCGCGATGGAACGTCCGGCTGCGGCCAAGGCCGACGCCGGTTGGCGCGACGAACTGCTGCGCGCCGCGCGCGACGCGGCTGGCGCGTGGCGAACGTGGCATCTACGACGCGCTGCGCGCCGAATTCGACAGTGCGCTGATCGACGCCGCGCTGGTCGAAAACGGCGGCCGGCGCGCACGCGCCGCGCAGCAACTCGGTCTTGGCCGCAATACGCTGACCCGCAAGGTGGGCCCTTCGCGCAAGCGCGGCGCGAGAAAGCCGCGGCAATCCTGAAGTATATTTATTAACTTGTTGAATAATACACTTGGCCAATCCCGGATGATTGAAATACGCGAAGCTGTACTCGCCGATATCGGCTTCCTCGTCGGGTTCAACGCGGCGATGGCGCGGGAAACCGAAAACAAGACGCTCGATCCGGCGATTCTGCGTGCAGGCGTTGCCGCAGTGCTCGCCGAACCGCAACGCGGCTTCTATCTGGTCGCCGGGGAGGCGGAACTTGTCATCGGCTGCCTGATGATCACGCTATGAATGGAGCGACTGGCGCAATGGCGACTGGTGGTGGCTGCAGAGCGTCTATGTGCACGCGGAGCATCGCCGCCGCGGCGTATTCCGTGCGCTGTACGACGACATTGAACGGCGCGCGCGCAACACGCACGGCGTCGTCGGCCTGCGCCTGTATGTCGAACGCGACAACGCGCACGCACAGCGCACCTACGCGGCACTGGGCATCCACGAAACGCACTACCGCATGTGCGAGAAGATTTTTTCCGGCAAGGCTTGATCCGCAACCGCGGCCGTTGCCGCCATCGACTGTACAATCGCTGCTCTTTCCCGCGCGGTGCGTATCGGTAAACGATGAAATATCTGCGCAAACAATGCGTCGAAGCGTTGCAGTTTTTCGTCGTGCCCGGTATCGCGGCGTTGTTGCCGTGGGGGCTTGCCTGGCGCTGGCTGCGGCGCTGGGCGCAACGCGAGGGCGGTCCGTTCGATGAAGCAGCGCGCGCGGCGGTGGCCGTCGCGCCCAATTTCGTCGCGGTGGAGACCACAGAGGCCTTCGTGGCCAAGGTACGCCTGCTCTGGCTACTCGACTACTGCGATCTGTACCTGTCGATAACGCGCTGGCGGCGCAGCTGGCGGCCATGGCATGTGGAGCGGCGCGGCGCCTGGCCGCAGGGCGCCTTTATCGCTGCCGGTTTTCACCATGGCACCTGCCACTGGGTGTTCAAGACGCTGGCCGAAGCCGGTCACGATTCGATGGTCATCTCGGTGCGCTGGACACGCGAGGAATACGAGGGCTATCCGCTGCGTTACTGGTATGGGCGGCTGCGTTATTGGGACATGGCGCGTCTCGGTCGCCGGCCGGTTGCCTATCGGCCCGGCATCAAGGAAACGCTGGGCAGGACTTTGGCGAACGGCGATGCCGTGGTCGGACTGATCGACCTGCCGCCGCGGCTCGCGCCGCGCGGTCAGCGTCCGCTGCGCATGCTCGACCAAGATCTCAGCCTGCCCGATGGAGTCGTCGCGCTCGCGCGCGATGCCGGCGTGCCGATCGTCCCGTACTGGATGGAATTCGACGCCGACATGTATCGACGCTGTTTCTGCATCGGCGACCCGATCGATCCGGGCGATAGCGATGCCGCCTTGCGTGCGCTCGCCGCGATCCTCGATCGGCAGATCCGGCGCACACCGGAAGCGTGGTTTTTCTGGCCCGAATTGCCGCTCTGGATCGAGAACGCGCGTTCGTTGAGTGCGACGGCGTCGCCGGTCGATGCCGACGCTTCGGCCGATCAGGCGTTGTAACCCTTGTACAAGGTGTTATGCGCCGCGCGCTTTTCCGCGTCGGGCCGGTCGCTTGTATAATAATATAAAGCTATAGATTGTCTATTTATGCCCATCGGCGCCGCCCACGCACCGGGGTGGCCATGGAAGGTGTCCGAACGCGTGGTGAACAACACGGCGCGGTTGAACAGCGGTTCGACGCGGCGAACCATGCGCGCGCCCTCGCTATCCCACAGTTCGAGTTCGCCGCCGTATTCGGCGCGCCAGTCCGGAGTGAGGTAGAGCAAAAGGTTCAGACGGCGATGCGCCTGCATCTGCACATGCCAGTTGAAATCCGCATGGATGCCGAGCAGCCCGCCCCGGCGAGTCAGGTGCATGCCGCCGCCGAGCAGATGCGCGTCGACCAGCAAGTGTTCGATGCCGGTGAGTCTTTCCAGGAAACGTACGAACGCCGAAGAGTTCAGGTCGCGGATCGCCGTGCGTATCGCGTCGGGGAATTTTGTCTCGTCGCCACAGCCGAGTTTCACTTCCAGGCCCGGGGCGGCGTAATGGTCCCAGGCGACATCGTCGTCGGGCCCCGGAAATACATCGGCCAACTTGCGCGCGGCGGTAGCGGACAGGAAGTCGTCGACAACGATATGCGGATAGGGGTCGGCGCTGCGGAATTCCTGTGCGCGCGCATCGGCGAGACGCATGAGCCGCTCGGTGTCGAAGACGTAGGGCATGCGATAGGCGATTGAATGAAGTCAGCGCATAATAACAGCCCTCGTTCACCGTTCGCGAAGCTGAGCATGATGAAACGCGTTGCCGTTCTGGGCGGAGTCCGCATCCCGTTTTGCCGCAACAACACCGCATATGCCGATGTCGGCAATTTCGGCATGGCGGTGAAAACCCTGGGCGCTCTGGTCGAGCGTTTCGACCTGCACGGCGTCGAACTCGGCGAAGTCGCTTTCGGTGCCGTGATTAAACTTGCCGCAGACTGGAACCTGGCACGTGAGGCGACGCTGTCCTCGGGGCTTGCGCCGACCACGCCGGGCATCACCACCGCGCGCGCTTGCGGTACTTCGCTCGACAACGCGATCATCATCGCCAACAAGATCGCGGCCGGACAGATCGATGCCGGCATCGCCGGCGGCAGCGATACGACGAGCGATGTGCCGATCGTTTACAGCCGCGCGATGCAGCAGCGCCTGCTCGCGGTCAATCGGGCGAAGAGTACCGCCGACAAGCTCAAGACAGCAGTGCACGGGTTTTCGTTCGGCGAATTGAAGCCGAGCTTTCCCGGCGTGGCCGAGCCGCGTACCGGCATGTCGATGGGCGAGCATTGCGAGCTGATGGCGCAGCGAATGGAAGGTAACGCGGCTGGAACAGGACGAGTTGGCGCTGGCCAGTCATCTCAAGGCCGCCGCCGCTTACGAACGCGGTTTCTTCAAGGATCTGATCGTGCCGTTCCGCGGCCTGGAGCGCGACGGTTTCCTGCGCCCGGATTCGACGCTGGAAAAACTCGCGGCGCTGAAGCCCGCATTCGACAAGACTTCCGGGCAGGGTTCGCTGACCGCGGGCAATTCGACCGGCCTGTCCGACGGCGCGTCGGCGGTGCTGCTGGCGAGCGAGGAATGGGCAGCGGCGCGCGGGTTCAAGCCCAAGGCCTTTTTGACCCACGCCAAGGTTGCCGCGGTCGACTTGCGCACGGCGAAGGTCTGCTGATGGCGCCGACGATCGCGGTGCCGCAGCATGCTGGCCAAGGCCGGGTTGACCCTGCAGGATTTCGATTTCTACGAAATCCATGAAGCCTTCGCCGCGCAGGTCGTGTGCACGCTGCGCGCCTGGGAAAGCGTGGATTATTGTAAAAACAGACTCGGCCTGGACCAGCCGTTCGGCAGGATCGACGCGACCAGGCTCAACGTCAACGGATCGAGCCTGGCGCTCGGCCATCCGTTTGCCGCGACCGGCACGCGCATCGTCGCGACGCTGGCAAAACTGCTCGAGGAAAAAGGATCAGGCCGCGGCCTGATCTCGATCTGCACCGCTGGCGGCATGGGCGTGACCGCGATTCTCGAACGCCCGTGACGGCCGTTGCCGGTCTGAAGACGACCGGCTGCCATAGCGCCAACGTAACGGCGCGTTGGCGCCCGCCGCTCAGGTGACGCGGAACAGCTGCTGCGAAAAACCGCTGCTGCTGAGGAAGGATTGACTGCGCCGGTTCCACATGCGTTCCTGCAGTTCCACGCGGCGCACTTCCAGCCAATCCACGCGCTGCGCCTTGATTTCCTGCAGATCGACGCCGCGGCGCGCGGCCTGTTCCTTGCGATATGCGCAGAAATCCTCGTAAGAGTCGATCTCGGGTTTCAATTCGCGCTGGCACAACTCGATCATGATGGCGTCGTCGAGGAAGCCGAGAACGGGCACGTCGTCCGGAATCACATCATCGGGTTCGGTGAAGTAGGTCAGCGCGGCAAGTACGCGATTGCGATCGTCCTCGGCCAGACCCCAGCCGACATCGTTGACCATGTTGATCATGGACTCGAGCTTGCCGATACGGGTGGAGATGAAATCCGGCATTTTCAGGCCGACCGAGTCGACCAGCAGCTTGCTCGCCGCGTCGGTGATCTGCTGCGGGGTGAGGTGCGCCGATTTCTCGCGCACACGCTTGGATGCATCGATGAAAAACTGAAGATCCGCGTCCTGAAGGTCGATCACGATTTGCAGAGGCATGGCTGTCGTCCGGTGGCTCGAAGTTGGGCGTCCGAAAAAGCCGATTCCTGACTTTTCCGACAAAACAAAAGCAATTACTGGCGCGATCGATTCGATCAAGCGGGCCCGGCCCGCAGGAACGTGACCTGATCCAGAGCTTCCCTGAGGACCAGCGTAGCCAGCACGCGCAGGCGCGTCAAATACTTTTGCGCGGGTCCGGGAATGGAACACCGGGCGGGCGCGGCGACATTCCTACATGACCGAGATCAGCCCCGCGCCGAACGCGGTCACGATGCGGGTATAGATGGTTTTCAGCGGCAGATCGACTTCCGGAAAGTCGCCGACATCGGTGTAGCAGCGGTAAAAACCGGGGGCTCCCGGCGCCAACGGCGCGCAACCGGGGTTCAGCTCGAAGCTGCTGGCGTAGCGGAATGGCCAGAAGTCGAAGATCGGCAAGGCCGCTGAAAAGCCCGCGATCGCACTGTTGATGCGGCCGAGGAAGGGCGTCGGCGGCCGCCGCGCGATCGTCCACGAGTTCTCCGGCGCGGCGTCCTGCAGGATCACCGCGCGCACGCGCGCCGCGAACGCGCGGTCGTGGACGACGATGCCCGATTCGGTATTGTAGATTTCCGAGCGTGGATCGAAATTATGCGAACCGATGACCGTGATTTCGCCGTCGATCACCATCGACTTCGCGTGCAGGCCGACACGCACGCCACGATGCTTCAACGGCGCGCGCGCGTATTTGGCGCGGCGCTTTGCCGCGGGCGCGACGGCCGCACCGGCGCCGAGCTCGGCGTAATGCGCAATCAAGGCCTGCGCCTCGGCGGGGAACGGTTTGAATTCGTGGATTTCGAAGCCGAGTTTCATATAGCGCTTTTTATACTTGTACGACAGCGCGTAGACGTAGAACGCATCGGTCGCCGCCAGCGAATTGGTCGACACGAAGATGTGCAGTTGCGGCTGGCGTTTGCGCAAATCGCGGAACAGGCGGCGCGCGGTCGAACTCAACACCAGATACGGCGTCTGCAGAACGATTTCGCTGTGCGCCTGGCGCAGCAACGCAGCGAGCAATTGCGTGGATTCGTGCGCCGGCGCCGAAGCGGACGCCGCCGGCTTGCCGGGCGCATCGGCGAAATAGTCGACGCGGCCGACGCGCCGGGCCTGGTCGGCGAAGTGTTCACGCACGAAATCGATATCGTCCGCGCGCCGGCTCAGCGCGGCCACGCGGGCCGGATTGCGATAGGCGTGCGCGGCGTAACGCGGCGCTTCACTACCGGCGGCCAGAATGTCCGTGGCGACATCGCGCAGGCGGCTCAATGCGACGGTATGCGGATCGCGCCAGAACGCGTCGAACGAGGCGCGCATCCGCGCCGCCACCGGGCCGGCGACCAGCACATCGCGGTCGCGATAGTCGAACTCGTCGTCCCAGTCGTAGTAACGGTTCTCGTAGTTGCGACCGCCGACGATGCCGATCGTGTCGTCGATCAGGAACAACTTGTCGTGCATGCGCTGGTTGAAGCGCCAGAAGCAGCAAAGTATACCCGCGGCGAATTCAAGTGGCCGGGTGCGCGCCTTGTGGAAGGTCGGGTTGTACATGCGCAGCGCGAAATTCGCATGCGCACGCGCCAGCGCGGCGAGCAGATGCGTGTCCTCGAGGGAAAACAATTGATCGGCGATCACCTGCACCTTCACCCCGCGACGGGCCGCGCGCACCAGCTCATCGAGAATCAGATAACCGGCGTCGTCCTCGCTGAAAATGAAGGTCTGCACCGCGATGCTGCGGCGCGCGCTGCGAATCAGGTGCACGCGCAGAAGCAGCGCATCCTCGCCGCGGTCGAGCAGATTCACATAGTGCAGCGGGTGCTCGGGCGTGGACTGCGCCAGTGCGGCGGCCGCTAGCGCGTGATAGGGCGAGGGCTCGGCGCAGGCGTTGCCCTGCGGGTCCTGACAGTCGATGCTGTCGTCCTGCGCGGCCGCTGCGGTCGCCGCGGCGCGGCGCGCGTGCAGTGGATCGAGCGCGCAGCCTGAAGCCAGGCAAAGCATGGCCAGGGACGCAGCCAGACAAATAGCGCGCAGCGCTTGCGCCGGACCACTCGATCTCATCGGTCGGGATCGCCGGCCGGCGCCACGGCATAGATCGAGAAGCGCAAATACACCTTGTTCGACAATGCGCCGGGGCGCGAGCTCATGCCGAATTGGCTGCGCTCGATGCTGCCCTCGGCTTCGACCGGGCAATTTGCGCCTTCCGTCGCCGGGCAGGTCGGTGTGGCGAGGTCGAAGCGCACATGCCGGCTGATACCGCGAATGGTCAGCAGGCCTTCGATCTTGCCGCCGGTCTGCAGGCGCTGCAGTGGAATCGGCTCGGAGACGAACTGGATTTCCGGATAGTGCTCGGAGTCGAAAAACTCCGCCGACTTGACCCACTCCTCATGACTATGGCTGCGCATCGTCACCGTATTCGTATCGATGCGCGCATCGACCGTGGCGGTGTCGCGGAAGTGGTCAATGGAAATCGTTCCGCGAACATGGTCGAAACGCCCATGCACGCCGACCAGCCAGAGCACCTTCACCTCGAAGTCCGCGTGCGAGCGCTGGCTGTCGAGCTGCAGTACCTGCGTGCGCTCCTGCGCCGCCGCCAGCAGCCAGCAGATGGCGAGCGTGAAGCCCATGAACCAGCGCATGCGTTGCGATTTCAAACCTGTGTGCCCCATCGCTGCGATCTGCGCAGGCTCAGGTGCGGCCGCGCCGGCCATGATTGATTTCCGCGATCATGCGCGACCGCAAAAATCAGGGCGCCCAGAACGCTTTGAGCTTGCCCGCTCCGGGGTCGACCGCGCCGTCGAGTTCGATCCAGGCGATACCGGCCGGCGGCACGCCGCGAAAATCGCCCGACTGCCCGGTTGCGAGCAAGGCCACCAGCGTTTCGAAGCCGGGATTGTGACCGACCAGCAGCAGGCGGCCCGCGTCGGCGTTTTCATCGATCAGGGCGACGAGCTCGCCCGCGGTCGCCTCGAAGATGCGCGGCTCCATCGTTGCCGGAATCCTGCCCAGTGCATGTTCCAGCGTCTGCTGTGCGCGCAGCGCCGGCGAGCACAGCGTGCGCGCGGGCAGCGCGGCATGCTGTTGCAACCACTGCCCGGCGGCCCTGGCCTCGACGATACCGCGTGCGCTGAGTGCGCGCGCCGCATCGTCATCGCCCGACCTGGCGCTCTCGGCATGCGCATGGCGCAGCAGGATCAGTTCTCGTTTCATGTCTGCCCCAGGCGCGTCAATCGAGCTTCTTCAGCCAGCGCAACAGTTTTGCCCAGTCTTCCTGGTGCGAGCGGACGGTTTCGGATGAATAGTCGAAGATGCTCTTGCCGAGTCCGCTCATGAGCACATAGCCCTGTGAATCGCGCAGCTGTGCAACCAGCGGAAAGCCGAAGGTCTTGATTTCCTCGAGCGCCTGCTGTGAGGCGATCGTCCAGGGTTTCATGCGATTGGCGACGAGGGCGACCGGCACCTTGCCGCGTTTGATGCGCGCCAGATTGCCGATGCCGGCGAGGAAGGTCGCGGTCGCGTCGAGGTCGATGCGCGAGGGCAGCACAGGCACGATCAGGGCATCGATATCGGCGAGAAAAGCATCCACATCCTGCGCGCGGATCGCTGCCGGCGCATCGATGACGATGCGCTGCGTACCTTGCGGAATATGCGCGGCCCAGTCCACGCGCGTACCGGCAATGGGCAGCACGGGATTGGCGAAGCCCGCGCGCCTCTCGCACCAGCGCTGGCTGGAGCCCTGCCGGTCGGTATCCACGAGCACGGTGTTCTTGCCATTGTGGGCATAGTGCGCCGCGAGATTGGTCGCGATAGTGGATTTGCCGCAACCGCCTTTCGAATTGGCCACCAGAATCTTCAGCATGCGCCAAACTCCTCGTGTGCGTCGTCCGGCAAGAGTACACCGCGAGTCTGTTGCGGAGAAACCCCGCTCAGTGCTGCACTGCGGGGGCGGTCAGCGGATCCTGCACGGGTGCCGCGTCGGACGGCTGCCAGTCGGGCGGCGGGTCGGAAGGGATGTTGCGCTCGCGCAGCAGCGCGGACACCGTAGCCAGCTCGTTGCCTTGCGAAGCGAGCAGGCGCACATAGCTTTGCGCAAGCTCGGCATCGCCGGCGAAGCGGTCGCTCAATTGCAGGAATTTTTCCTTCTGCCAACTGGCGGCGCGCTTGCGCGTCTGCATGACATCGCGGTCGACGCCCGGCGCGAGCAGCGCGTTTTCGATCGCAAAGCCTGCGCTCTGCGAAATGAACGTGCCGCCGATTTCGAACTTGCGCGCGAGCGCGAGGCAGTCTGCGACGAGCGCTGCATCTTTTGCATCGGCGCCCGCGCAGAACTTGCCGATTCGCGCGACTCCCTTGGGCAGGATCGTGCTGGCCGTACTGGTCGCGAAATTGATTCGCGCCGCGCTGGGGTTGACACCGCGCCGGGCCACTTCATCGGGAACCGGCAGTGTTTCGAGCGCATGAAACAGTGCCACCACATCGGCCGCCCAGTAGTCGTCGAAATGTTGCGCCTGTGCCATGCGTGCGACGATCGCGCGCGATTTCTCCGCATTGCCATCGGCCGGGAATGCCAACATCCAGGCTGCGGCGTTGTCGGGGGCGACGGCCTGCAGGGTCTTCGCCGCCGCCGGGTCGGCACAGCCGGGTTCGGAGACGCAGGCGTTCGATGCGGCCACCCAGAGCACCAGCGGATCCTTAGGCCCGAACTTCAGCGCGCGCTTGAGCAGAGCCGGGGTCTTGGTCGCGGCGAGACGCGTCGGGTTCTCCGCGTCCGGCGCGGCGATCTGCGCGGCGGCGGCGAGCAGACGCGCGTCGGCGCGCAGAACCAGCAGGTTGATCAGATCGTGGCGGAACTGGGTGAAGACCTGCTCCTCGGTCGCCGGTGCTGGCGCTGCCACGGCGTCCGGCGGCGGCACGTCCGGCGGCGGATTCAGCAGCTGCGCGCCGACGCCGCCGGGCAGCGCGGTCAGCACCAACAGAAAGCTCAATCGACAAAGCATGGGCGTATTCCACAGCGAAACCGGGCGGTGAGTTTAGCCGCCCTTAGCATTACCGGCAGCTTAATGGCGACTCTTCGCCACGCCTTGCGCCTTGCATCGCGCTTGACCGCAACGCTCGATTGCAGCAATTTCCGCGACAATACCGAGGATGTGTGCGGATGACCAAAGCCGCCCGATGAAACGGATGGCGCTGCGATCAGTGCGCCTGCGCCGCGGCATGTGCGGCGGCAAGCTTGTCGTTGCGCAGACGCTCGGCGGAAAAGGGCGATTGCGTATCGATCCAATCCGCCGGCGGCCGCGGCGCTCTCCCGGCTCGACTGACGGCGCGGCGCATCGCTTCAATCTCGCTGTTGGTTGCGCACCAGTCGTTGACGTAGGCGACGTCGATTCGCGTGGATCCATGAGCCGTCGTGCCCAAGAATTCCTGCCTGAGCCAATCGTAGTCGCGCGATTGCCGTATGTCGTCGTCGTTGAAAGTCGCGGACACGCGCAATACGGCGTAGCCGATACTGCGCGCAACCAAATTGGTGCCGCGCCGGGCCATCAGCCGGCCGATCAGCGCACAAGCGCCGGCACGTGCTGCTTGCCCGCCATTGACCCTGCAGGCGTTGATCAACGGTTGATAGGCGGGCAGCGCGACGGCCGCTCCCACGGCGACGGCCGCCACAGTAGGGCTGGCGTCGTCGCGCGTGTCTTCTTGCGCCAACTCGGGATGTTCGCTTTGCTCAAGTGCAAAATATTCTTCGGGCAGGGGATGCTGGCTATAGACATCCCGCATCGCCTTGATCAGATCGACTAGGTGGTCGTCGAAACGTGTGCTCGCAGCCATGCGCGCCAAAGCTGCGTCCACTTCCGCATCGTTCCTGCGCCGTTGGGCAACCATAAGCGCTTGCATCCACACCGCGGCGTTGTCGGGCTCGATGCTTTGCAGATTCTGCAGGGCTCGGTCATGCGTATCCTGGGCTGCGGCACTATTGTTTGTTTGCATCAGCGCCAGCCACTGCACCAGCGCATCGTTCGGCGCAGCGGCAACGGCGCGGTCGAGCAGGCCTGCATACTCTGTCCGGTGGTTCGACAGGCCGAGGAAATTCGCCACCGTTGCCAAGGCCCAATCGCGCGGCTCGCTGCTCGTGCTCAAGGAATTGAAAACCGCGGACTGGTAAGCGCGCCATATCTCGCCCATGCGCAGGCCGATCGGATCGGGCGCTTGGCTGTTCGAACTGCTTGCATCGACTTTCGATGTCGCGTCGGTTTCGCGAGCTTGTGCTCGAAGCGGCTCGGTCGAAATCGATGCTGTAAGCAGAACAAAAATTGCCAATCCACAACGGCGCATGGTCCGACCCCAGGGATTCGTGTCGGAACGATAGCAAAAACGCGGTGTTGGTTGTACGGGCACGCAGTAGTTCTGGTATCTGGTCCAAGCGGCCTATCTGGCCAGCTCACGTTTGAGAAACTCCGGCTGCGCGAGCGCGGCCTTGTGGATCTCGGCGTTGTAATACTGCGTCGCGAACTGCTTTGCCGCCGCGCCGCGTTCGCGGAAGGTCATCGAGATCGACCGCCCTTGCGCGCCATCGTGCGCTCCACCAGCCGGTCGGATAGCACGGCTGCGGAAAGCGTGAGCGTGCGCACGCGACTGGAAGCCCGCCGTCGTCATCGCGCTGCGGATCGACTTGAGCAAGCGGCAGATGCGCGAGCGGCGATTCGCTCTGCTGCACGAGGATGCCGCTCGGGCGCAGCGCCTTCAGGCAGGACTCGTAGAACGCCGCGTTGAACAGGCCTTCGGCCGGGCCGATCGGATCGGTCGAATCGACGATGACGACGTCGAGCGACTCGGGCTCGCAGTCGGCCATCCATTTGATGCCGTCGATGAACAGCAGCTGCGCGCGCGGATCGCCGTTCGATTCGCACAGTTCCGGGAAATATTTTTCGGCCAGACGCGTCACGCGCTCGTCGATCTCGACCTGGATCGCGCTTTCGACTTCGTCGTGCTTGAGCACTTCGCGCAGCGTGCCGCAATCGCCGCCGCCGATGATCACGACGCGCTTGGCGCGCGCATGGGTGAACAGCGCCGGATGCGACATCATCTCGTGATAGAGGAAATTGTCGCGCGTGGTGACCATCATGCAGCCGTCGATGACCATCAGCTTGCCCCAGTCGGTCGTGTCGTAGATCTCGATCGACTGGAACGGCGTCTTCTCCGCATGCAGGCGCTGCTTCACGCGAAAGCCGATCGACGAGCCGGAGTAGTCGTGCTGCTCGGTGAACCAGTCGTGTCCGGTGGCGTCGTCGGCGATGACATCGCGGCTTCCTGCGGCGAACGAGCGGGCGCGCGATTGTACCGGTTCCGCCTGACACGGACACGACACGCACGGCCGGCGGATTCTAAGGCGCGGCTCGTTACAATACGTCGTCAGGCCCGCCGCTGCGACGCCGCGAACCCGGAAGGACGACGTGACCGAGACAACGCTGGAGCATCGCCGACGCCCGCGCGCAATACGCGATCGCGCACTGGGGCGAAGGCTATTTCGACGTCGACGACGACGGCCGCCTGCGCGTGCGCCCGCGCGGCGCGGACGGCCCCGCGCTCGCGCTGCCCGAGATCGTCGCCGCCGCGCAGCGCGCGCGGCTCGCGCCTGCCGCTGCTGGTGCGCTTCGGCGACATCCTGCGCGATCGCCTCGCGCGCCTGCAGGGCGCGTTCGCCAAGGCGATGCGCGAGTGGGATTACGCCGGCGGCTACACCGCGATCTATCCGATCAAGGTCAACCAGCAGAAAGGCGTCGCCGGCGAACTCGCGTCGCGCGCGGCGGCGACGGCTTCGGCCTCGAAGCCGGCTCCAAGCCGGAACTGATGGCCGTGCTGGCGCTCGCGCAACCGGGCAGCATCGTCATCTGCAACGGCTACAAGGATCGCGAATACCTGCGCCTCGCGCTGATCGGGCGCAAGCTCGGCCTGCGCGTGTTCATCGTGATCGAGAAGCCGTCCGAGCTCGAAGCCGGCGCTCGAAGAAGCGCAAGGCGCTCGGCGTCGAACCGCTGTTCGGCGTGCGCATGCGCCTGACCAGTCTCGGCGCCGGCAAGTGGCAGAACACCGGCGGCGACAAATCGCAAGTTCGGCCTGACGCCGCGCCAGCTGCTCGACCCTGATCGACGAGCTCAAGGCGGCCGAACCTCGTCGCACACGCTGCAAGCTGCTGCATTTCCACATGGGCTCGCAGATTTCCAACGTGCGCGACATCGCCGCCGGCATGCGCGAGGCGGCGCGCTACTTTGTCGAACTGTGCAAATTGGGCATCGCCGATCGACTACGTCGATGTCGGCGGCGGCCTCGGCGTCGACTACGAAGGCACGCGCTCGCGCTCGGCCTGCTCGATCAACTACGGTCTCGAGCAGTACGCCGCGACGATCGTGCAGCCGCTGGCCGAGGCCTGTCGCGGAACACGGCTTCACAGCCGCCGCACGTGATCACCGAAACCGGCCGCGCGATGACCGCGCATCACGCCGTGCTGGTCGTCAATGTCAGCGAAGTCGAGCATGCGCCGGAAGGCGCGTTCCGCCGACGCGACGACGACGAGCCGGCTCGTGCTGCGCCGCCTGCGCGAAATCCACGGCGAAATCGATGCGCGTCTCGCTGATCGAGCTGTATCACGAAGCGCAGCACCACTGGAGCGAAGGCCATGCGCTGTTCGCGCTCGGCCAGCTCGCGCTGCGCCGAGCGCGCGCGGCTGGACGATCTGTACTACGCGATCGTCAACGCGCGTGCGCGCCGCGCCTGAAACCCGACGAGCGCTCGCATCGGCAGGCGCTCGACGAGCTGAACGAGAAACTCGTCGACAAGTACTTCGTCAATTTCTCGATGTTCGAATCGATGCCCGGACGTCTGGGCGATCGATCAGATTTTTCCGATCGTGCCGATCGCCGGCCTCGACCGCGCGCCGGATCGGCGCGGCGTGATCGCCGATCTCACCTGCGATTCCGACGGCCGCATCGACCACTATGTCGATGCCGACGGCGTCGATGTCAGCCTGCCGCTGCACGCGCTGAGCGAAGGGCGAACCGTATCGGCTCGGCATCTTCCTGGTCGGCGCGTATCAGGAAGCGCTCGGCGACATCCACAACCTGTTCGGCGACACCGACGCGGTGAACGTGCGCCTCACCGACGATGGCGGCTACGAGTTCTCGCATCGTGCGCCGCGGCGACACCACCGACGTGATGCTCGACTACGTCGGCTACGATCTCGACGCGCTGCGCGCGGCGTATCGCGACAAGATTGCGCGCGCGGGCATCGACGGCGAGGCGGCAGCGGTGCGCAGGCTGCGCTCGAAGCCGGCCTGACCGGCTATACCTATCTTGCGCTGAAAACGATCAGGATTGAACATGGCGGATTTGCGCGTCGGCTTTATCGGCCTTGGCGCGATGGGCCTGCCGATGGCCGGACACCTGAAGCGCGCGGCCTGCTCGTCGCCGTCGGCAACCGCAGCGCGGCGAAGGCGCAAGCGTTCGCGCACGAGCACGGCGTAGCGGTGCCGGCGACGCTCGGCGATCTCGCGGCGCTGTGCAACGTCATCGCGCTCTGCGTCAGCGCCGATGCCGACGTGCTCGGCGCTCGTGCGCGAAATCGCGTGCGCGCGGCAAAGCCCGGCACGATCGTCGTCGATCATTCGACTGTGTCGTCGCAGACGGCGAAGCAGGCGCATGCCTTGATGCGCGGCGCCGGCGGCGAATTTCTCGATGCGCCGGTTTCCGGCGGCGTCGAAGGCGCGAAGAACGGCAAGCTGTCGATCATGGTCGGCGGCGACGCGCAAGCGCTCGTGCGCGTGCGTCCCGTGCTCGAAGCGTATGCCGCGCGCATCAGCCACATGGGCCGGTCGGCGCGGGACAGAACACGAAGGCGGTCAATCAGGTGCTGGTCGCCGGCATCGCGCAAGCCGTATGCGAAGGGCTCGCGCTAGGCGAAGCGCTTGGCCTCGATCCGGAGTGCTGCTGCCGACGCTGGCCAGCGGTGCGGCGGCGAACTGGTTTCTCGACAAGCGCGGCGCGACGATGCTGCACAACGAGTTCGGCGGCGGCTTCAAGCTGCGCTGCTGCACAAGGATCTGCGATCGTGCGCGAGATCATGCAGAGCGCCGGCACCGACCACAGCATCGTCGACAAGTCGATCGACGATCTGGCGAAACTGATGCAGCAGGGTCACGGCGACGAGGAGCACTCGGCGCTGATCCGGCTCAAGCGGAGCAAGCGCTGATCGCCCTAGTTTTTCGGCGCATCGGCGACCGGGAACGAGGGGATATTGTGCTTGCGCCAGCGCGCGCTTGGCCGCTTCGGTTTCGCTCGCGCTTGCATACGGTCCGAGGCGCACGCGCGTCTTGCCGTCGACCGAACTGGTGTAGACCTTGGCTGAAAATCCGAGCAGGGCGAGTCGCGCCTTGAATTCCTCGGCCGCTTTCGGGTCGTTGGTCGCAGTGACCTGCAGCATGTAATGTCCGCCGCCCGTGGGCGCGGCCGCGGGTGTCGCCGCTGCAGCAGCGCCGTTCGTTGCATTAGCTTGCGCCTGCGCCGCCTGTTGCTGCGCACGCTGCTGCTCGGCCCTGGCCTTGGCCGAGAGTTCCGCGTCCGGAATCACGACTTCCTTTTCCGGCAGCACCGAGTAGAAATCGAAGTCGCTCTTCGCCGCCGCGGCCTGCTTTCTTGCCGCATCGTCCGCCAGCGCCTGTTCGGGTTCCTTCGGCGCGGTCGCTTCCGGATTGGGCTGCGGCAGGTTCTTGCTGCGCAGCGTCGGCAGCTTCCGCCGTAGCAGCACGGCGATCGACAACACGATGCCGAGCAGCGCGCCGAGCAGCAACCACACCCATGCCGGCCATGACCGGCGTTCGCCGCCGCGAAAAGCCTGTTTCCCGTGTCTAGCTGGCATAGTCCTCGATTACCTTCGGTTCGAACATCGCTCGTCGCTACATCGCCTCCGGTGCGGACACGCCGAGCAGATCCAGGCCGTTCGCGCAGCACCTGGCGCGCGGCCGACGCCAGCGCGAGGCGCGCATCGCGCAGGTCGGCGTCGTCGACGATGAATTGATGCGCGTTGTAGTACGTGTGGAACGCGTTCGCGAGTTCGCGCAGGTATTGCGCGATCAGATGCGGCTCGAGATTCGCTCGCCGCCGCCTCGACGACTTCGGGATAGCGCGACGATCTCGACCATCAGCGCCTTTCGTGCTCGCTGTCGCAGGCGTGCGAGATTGCGCCAGGCCATTGTCGCGATTCCAGGCGAGGCCGCGCTCGCCGAGCTGGCGCATGCACGCTGCACACGCGCGCATGCGCGTACTGGATGTAGTACACCGGATTGTCGTTGCTCTGCGAGCGCGCGAGGTCGATGTCGAACACCAGCTGCGAATCGGATCTTGCGCGCGATCAGGAAATAGCGCGTCGCGTCGCGGCCGACCTCGTCGATCAGATCGCGCAGGGTCAGGTAGCTGCCGGCGCGCTTGGAGATCTTCACTTCCTCGCCGCCGCGCATCACCGTGACCATCTGGTGCAGCACGTATTCGGGCCAGCCCTTCGGGATGCCGCATGTCCAGCGCCTGCAGGCCGGCCTTCACGCGCGCCAGCGATGCCGTGGTGATCGGCGCCGAGCTCGGTGATCGCGCGCTCGTAGCCGCGCTGCCATTTGCTGCAGGTGATAGGCCACGTCCGGCAGGAAATACGTGTAGCGTGCCGTCGGACTTGCGCATCACGCGGTCCTTGTCGTCGCCGAAGTCGGTCGTGCGCAGCCACAGCGCGCCGCCTTCCTCGTAGGTGTGGCCGTGCGGCGACGAGCTCGCGCACGGTCTCTTCGACCTTGCCGTCGGTGTACAGCGAGGATTCCAGGAAATACACGTCGAAGCGCGACGCCGAAGGCCTTGCAGATCGAGATCCTGCTCGCGGCGCAGGCTAGGCGACGGCGAAGCGGCGGATCGCGTCGAGATCGTCGGCATCGCCTGCGCCGGCGACCGTCGTCGCCGTCGGCGTGCACGCTTCGCCGCGCCAGGTAGGCGCGCGCGACGTCCGGATGTAGTCGCCGCGATAGCCGTCGGCGGGCCAGCCGGCGTCGTCCGGACTCGATGCCCCGGCAGCGCGCCTGCACCGACAGCGCGAGATTGTGCGATCTGCACGCCGGCGTCGTTGTAGTAGAACTCGCGCGCGACCGTGCCAGCCGGTCGCGTCGAGCAGGCGCGCGAGGCAGTCGCCGATCGCCGGCGTCGCGGCCGTGGCCGACGTGCAGCGGACCGGTCGGATTGGCCGAGACGAATTCGACGCCGGCCGTCTTGCCCCGCGCCGGCATGCGCTGCGGCCGTAGTCGTCGCCGTCGCATCGAGCATGCGCCGCGACTTCGGCGTGGTAGGCGGCCGGCGCTCAGGAAGAAATTGATGAAACCCGGGCCCGGCGATTTCGACTTTGCCGACTAGCGTCGTTTGCGGCAGCGCGGCGACCAGCGCCTGGGCCAGTTCGCGCGGCTTCGTGCGCGCGGGCTTGGCCAGCAGCAGCGCGACGTTGCGTGGCGAAATCGCCGTGCTCGCGGCTGCGCGTGCGCTCGATGACGAACGCGGCAGGCTGGCGTCGGCCGGCAGCGTTGCGGCCCCGCAGGCGTGCGAGCGCCTGCAGGATGAGATGGCGTAGCGGTTCTTTCACGCGGAAATCTCTCGGGATCGGCCGCGTATTGTAGTCGGCGTGGGCGCATTTAGCCAAGCTGGTTCGGCTTCAGGCCGCTGCGGCGTCTGCGCACACCGGTGCGAGGTCAGGCAAGCCATCGCGGGGTTCCAGTGCCCTGTGGATAACTCTGTGTGTAATAGCCGTGGCGCCCAGCCAGATCCGGATGCGATGCTAATCGGTGGCGGAGCCTGCTGCAAGGCGACTTGACAACGCCAAGTAATTGAAAATATAGACTTTAAATACTTATCTCCAAATCTTAACCAATTTGTACAAAAGTTGAATTTGCAGCGAATGCAGCATTGTGTATAAATCCACGCGCTAACTGTCTGTCGCAACGTAAGAATTTCGCCATATAGATTGTGTATTCTTGCTCGCGTTGCACGCGCTGGACAGTCGGGAATCCGCGGGGCCGTGCGGGATGCGCACGTTGCGCGACGGTGCAGGGATGCACCAGCGCCTGCACGCTGGCGATGCGAAAAATGTGTACGAAGAGAACTTCGCCGACGTGCCGCAGCGCTTCGCCGCTCAGCCGATTGCCGCCACAATCTCGCGGAACGCATGCGATCACTTGCCTGCCGTTGCGCCATCGGTTCGCGCAGCATCGCGCGCGAGTACAGTCGGCGGTCAGCGTCTTGAGCTTGTTCGGCATTGGCGTGTTTCGCCGCTTCGAACGCTGCGGCGGCCGTACTCCGAGCTGAAGCGGTGCAGGTCGAAAAAATAGCGCTCCTGGCCGGCGGTCAGGAAATTCAGCATCGGCAGCGCGGCTTCGGCGCTGGCCAGGATCGCGGCGGCTGCGCATTTCGCGTTCCAGGCACAGGCTCTCGGCGCTGGCCATGAACACCGGGAACGATTCGGCGACGTTGGCGGTATCCAGATCGGCGGCGATCAGCGCCAGCTCCAGCGCATGCACGATGCGCGCGTCGTTGCGCCAGCCCGGCGCATGCTTGTCGAGTTTCTTGTCGAGCTTGCGCGCCAGCGCGCCGCCGCGACTGCACCAGCATTTCGGCGGTGTTGTATTCGAGCATCGACGGCGGCGGGCGCGCATCGAACGTGCTGCCGGCGATCATCAGTTCGATGCCGATGTAGACGTCGGCGATGCGTTTCCGGCGAAAACCCGTCAGCGCGAGAATGCGCAGCGTTTCCTCGATGCTTGCGCGTTCGTTGCTGCCGATGCCGGCGGCGAATCATCGGCGCCTCGCGCTGGCGCAGATCGTGCGTCGGCGGCGAACAGCGCGAGCAGAAACCAGTCGCTGACAGCTGAGCGCGCGCATGCCGATCGCGTCGATCAGCCGCTCGATGCGCGGGCCGAGAATCTCGAGGATATGGCCTTCGTTGTGATAGGCGTGGAAATCGTTGCCCCAGCTGCCGTGCCGGAAGGCCAGGCGGCAGAACGCGATCAGCACGGCATCCGTCGCATTGCGCGATCATGCGCTGTCGGCTGATCCGGCCATCAGCTGGCGCGAAACGCTGCGGCGACGCTCGAGCAGCGCGAGCAAGTCCGGACGGCGCTCGCGCACCAGCGCGCGCGCAGTGGCCGGCATCGGGCACACGTCGCTCGATGGCGTCGGCGGGAAATTCGCGCGGATAGCGAAAAGATCACGGCTGCGGCATCGTCCAGGCCCCGCGGCGAGTATAGCCCGGACGCAATGTCGCAGCGTGGGCTGCGGCGCTGCACTGCAGCGCGTTTCAGACCATGCCGCGCTCGGCCAGCGAGGTCGGCGCGCCGCCGCCGACGATGAAGTGATCGAGCACGCGCACGTCGATCAGCTGCCAGCGCCTGCTGCAGCTCCGCGGTGATCTCGCGATCGGCCTGGCTCGGCTCGGCGACGCCGGACGGATGGTTGTGGGCGAAGATCACCGCGGCCGCGTTGTGCGCGAGGCAGCGGCGCACCACTTCGCGCGGATGCACGCTGGCGCCGTCGATCGAGCCGCGAAACAGTTCCTCGAACGCGATCACGCGGTGCCGGTTGTCGAGGAACAGGCAGGCGAACACCTCGTACGGATAGCCGCGAGGCGCGCGCGCAGGAATAGTCGGCGCAGGCCGCCGGATTGGCGCAGTGCGTCGGGACGATCGCATCTCGCTGCGCCAGATAGCGGCGGCCGAGTTCGAGCGCGGCGTGCAGGCGGCAGGCCTTGGCCGGACCGAGGCCCGGCATGCGCAGCCAGCGTCGCCAGATCGAGTTCGAGCAGCGCACTTGCAGGCCGCCGTGCGCGGCCAAGCAATTCGCGGCCGAGGTCGACCGCGGTCTGGCCGCGCCGGCCGCGAGCCGAGGAAAACCGCGAGCAGTTCGGCGTCCGACAGCGCCGGCGCGCCGCGCGATCAGCAGTTTTTCGCGCGGACGTTCGTCCTCGGGCCAGTCGCGGATGCTCATGGCCGAAGATGTTGCGGTCGGACACGTCGACTTGCGCAGCCGGGCGAGACGCGCTGAATTCCGGTAAGCTATCTGCGCGATCTTTGCTGTCGGTGGAATTCCTACATGGCTCAACCGAGCCGGCTCTAGCCAACCTGCGCATGCCTTGCTCGGCGTTTCCGGGCGGCATCGCCGCCTACAAGGCGGCCGAACTCGTACGCGCGCCTGCGCGACGCGGGCGCCGAAGTGCGCGTCGTGCTGACCGAGAACGCGGCGCGCTTCGTCACGCCGCTGACGTTCCAGGCGTTGTCCGGCCAGCCGGTGCGCATCGGCCTGTGGGACGAAGCGGCCGAAGCGGCGATGGGACATATCGAACTGGCGCGCTGGGCGCAGCGCATCGTGATCGCGCCGGCCAGCGCGGACCTGATCGCGCGGCTGGCGCACGGTTTCGCCGACGATCTGCTGACCACGCTTGTGTCTGGCCAGTGCCGCGCCGCTCGCGCTCGCGCCGGCGATGAACCAGCAGATGTGGGCGCACGCGGCGACGCAGGCGAATCTCGCGACGCTGCGCGCGCGCGGCGTCGCGTGCTCGGTCCCGCGGCCGGCAGCCAGGCCTGCGGCGAATTCGGCGCCGGCCGGCTGCTCGAAGCCGACACGATCGTCGCCGAGCTCGCGGCGCTGCATGGTCCGCGACTGCTGACCGGCATGCGCGTGCTGGTCAGCGCGGGCCCGACCTTCGAGGACATCGATCCGGTGCGCTTCATCGGCAACCGCAGCTCGGGCCGCATGGGTTTCGCGGTCGCCCAGGCGGCGGCGGAACAGGGCGCGCAGGTGCATCTCGTCGCCGGTCCGGTGCATCTGCCGACGCCGCCCGGCGTCGACGCGCATCGACGTGCGCAGCGCGCGCGAGATGCGCGAGGCGGTGATGCGGCAAATTCCACAAAGCGATATCTATCATTTCGGCGGCGGCGGTCGGCGACTATCGCCCGAGCGAAGTAGCCGCGCACAAGCTCAAGAAGAACGGTAGCGCGCTCGTGCTCAGGCTGACCGAAAATCCCGACATCCTCGCCGAGGTCGCGGCGCTGAAGAAGCGGCCCTTCGTCGTCGGCTTCGCCGCCGAGACCCAGTATGTCGAGGGCTACGCGCGCGCCAAGCTCGAGCGAAGAAGCTCGACCTGATCGCCGCGAACCAGGTCGGCGACGGCGAGGGTTTCGACGCCGCGACAACGCATTCCTGCTGCTCTGGCGCGACGGTCCGAGCAGCTCGCGCGTGCGGACAAGCTTGCGCTGGCGCGCGCAGCTGATCGCGCGTATCGCCGAGCGCTATGCACGCAAAGTCGCGCAAGGCCAGGCGCGACGGCGAAGACCGCGCACGGCAAAGCGGCACCCGCCGCGGTGATCGACGTGGAACTGAAGATCCTCGATGCGCGCCTCGGCCGCGAGATTCCCGCTGCCCGACACAGGCCACCGCCGGATCGGCCGGCATGGATCTGCGCGCGGTGCTGGACGCGCCGCTGACGCTGCAACCGGGTGCCAGTCGCGCTGATTCCGACCGGCATCGCGATCCATATCGGCGATCCGGGCTTTTGCGCGATGATCCTGCCGCGCTCGGGGCTGGGCCACAAGCACGGCATCGTGCTCGGCAACCTGGTCGGGCTGATCGATGCCGACTACCAGGGCCCGCTGATGATTTCGTGCTGGAACCGCGGTGCGGGCGCGTATACCATCGCGCCGGGGGAGCGCATCGCGCAGCTGGTGTTCGTGCCGGTGGCGCGCGCGGAATTCCATGTGGTCGACGACTTCGCGCGAGTCAGCGCGGCACCGGCGGCTTCGGCATTCGGGCAGCGGTTGAATGCGGCGCGCTTGAAGAGCAAGTCAAGGCATACGGCACACGCATGGGCAGGTCAATCGCGAACTCGGATGCGGGCGAAGAAGCAGATCCTGCGCTGCCGTGGATGCGCAGCCGGATTCCGCTTCGTCGCCGGCGCCCGCAACGCCAGCGGCGTCGCTGCGTTCCCGTGGCTCGGCGGCGTTGGCCGCACTGCAGCGCTACACCTGCCTGATCGGCGCGACGCTGGCGCTGCTCGCGGCGCTCGTCCTGCTCTGGCAGACGTGGCTCGTGTTCAGCGAGAGCAGCGGACGCGCAGGTAGCCGACAGTGCGCGGCTGGGAAGTACGCACGCTGGGCAGGATCATCGCCGCCGACGCGTGCAGCGCGTGCAGACAGGCAGTGGCCGACGATGCAGTGACCGCAGCGCTGGCGCGTGGCGACGAAGGCCGTGCCGCGGCGGCTGAAGCGTTGAAGCAGATGCTGCCGGATCTGGTCAGCGTGGACTTCTATCGCGCCGACATCTCGAGTGATCTCGGCCGATTTTGCCAAGTTCGGGTATGCCAAGGCGCAGTGCTGGTGCAGGCGCACCGGCTGCAGCGTATGGGCGCCGGCGCAATCGCGCGTCCGGCGCCGACCGGCAGCGCAATCTCGTGGTCGCGCTGCCGGTCGCGCGCGACAAGCAGACCCGTGCGTTCGCGTATGTGGACCTGCCTTTCGCGCCGCTGATCGGCGCGTTCCAGCCAGCGCACGCTGGTGGCCGCGCATGCGGACCTGCGCCAGGGCGACGGCAGCGGCGATCTGGTGCTGGCGAGCATCGGCAGCACGAAGCGGGCAGTACCCTCAGCACCGTGGGTGTGCCGATCCGGAAAGTACATTGCGCATCGGTACGGCACGCCGCTGCAGCCGATTTTCGTCACCGCGCGAACTCCTTTGTTGATTCCGCTGGTGCTGCTCGCGTTGCTGGCGCTGCAGCGATGTTTTATGCGCGCGACGGTGGTCTGCACGTTGCGCTCGACCGCCTGCTGCGGACGCGATGTCACGCTGCGGCGCTCGCCGAAGTCTGCGGTGCAGCGCAAGACAATTGGTCATGCGATCGGCAGCCCGAGCCAGCGCGGTCAAAACCGCTGCGGATGCCGCGGGCGCAGCCGGCGATTCGGTCGACCGCAGCATCTTCCGCGCCTACGACATCCGCGGCGTGGTCGGCAAGACGCTGACCGCCGACGTCGCGCGCGACGATCGGCCGCGCGATCGGCAGCGAGGCGCATCGGCGCGGCCTCGCAGGAAATCGTGGTCGGACGCGACGGCCGCCTGTCCGGCCCGGAACTTGTCCGCGGCGCTGATCGAGGGCCTGCGCGGCACCGGCATCGACGTGATCGACATCGGCGCGGTGCCGACGCCGGTGGTGTATTTCGCCACCTATCATCTCAATACCGGCTCCGGCGTGATGGTCACCGGCAGCCACAATCCGCCCGACTACAACGGCTTCAAGATCGTGCTCGGCGGCGAGACGCTGGCCGAGGATGCGATCCAGGATCTGTACACGCGCATCGTCGAAACGCGACTTCGCCGCCGGCAGCGGCAGCTCTGCAGACCTCGATCTGCGCCCGGACTACATCGGCCGCATCGCCGCGCGACGTGCAGGTCGAGCGCAAGCTCAAGGTCGTGGTCGATTGCGGCAACGGCATCGCGGGCGCGATCGCGCCGGAGGTGCTCGAGAGCATCGGCTGCGGAGGTCGTGCCGCTGTACTGCGATGTCGACGGCAATTTCCCGAACCATCATCCGGATCCGTCCGACCCGCACAATCTGCAGGACCTGATCCTGTCGGTGAAGCAGATCGACGCCGACATCGGCCTCGCGTTCGACGGCGACGGCGACCGCCTCGGCGTCGTCACCGCGATCCGGCGAGATCATCTTTCCCGATCGCCTGCTGATGCTGTTCGCGCAAGGACGTGCTCTCGCGCAATCCCGGCGCGACCGATCATCTACGACGTCAAATGCACCGGCAAGCTGCAGCCGCTGATCCTGCAGGCCGGCGGCAGCCCGCTGATGTGGCGCACCGGCCATTCGCTGATCAAGGCCAAGATGCGCGAAACCGATGCCGCGCTCGCCGGCGAGATGAGCGGGCATTTCTTCTTCAAGGAGCGCTGGTACGGTTTCGACGACGGCATCTATGCCGCCGCGCGCCTGCTGGAAATCCTCGCCGGCGACCCGAAGCGCAGCGCGATCCGCAGGAGATTTTCGACGAGTCTGCCCAAGGGCGTGTGCACGCCGGAGCTGAAGATCGAGATGGCCGAAGGCGAGCACTACGCGTTTCATCGAGAAGTTTTCGCGCAGCGGCGAAATTCGAGGGCGCGCGCCTGACCACCATCGACGGCGTGCGCGCCGACTGGCCGGATGGCTGGGGCCTGGTGCGCGCGTCGAATACGACGCCGGTGCTGGTGCTGCGTTTCGATGCCGACAACACGGCCGCGCTGCTGCGCGTGCAGACTGCATTCCGCGAGCAATTGCTCGCGCTCGACCCCAGGCTCAAATTGCCGTTTTAACTCCCCCGGTGCCGCGTGGTCTCAGGGTTGGGCGTCGCCGAACTGCTTGGCGCGCACCTCCCGATAATGCGCCACTTCCGCTTCCGACTTTTGCGCCGCGTCGATGCGTTCCTGGCGCTTGCGCACGATGAACGCTTTCTGCGTTTCGATATTCTTGCGCAGAACCTCGATCTGTTGCTGCACCACCGCGGGCACCGGTTTACCGTTGCGCTCCAGGCTGGCGGCGTGAGCGAGCTGTTCGGAGAGGCTCTTTTCCTGGTCCGACTGGCTCAATTGCACGTTCTTGATCGTCTCGTCGATTGCGTCGAGTTTCGATTTTTGCACAGCTTGCAGGTCCTCTCGCGGGGGTACGCGTTCAATAGCTGCTGATCCGCCTGGACTTGTTCCTGCTCGTGCCTGCGCTCCGCTGCGCGAGTCGCCGCCGTTGCCGCATCGGCCTTTCGCTCTTCCTCGGTGCGCGCGCGCTCGACGTGCCTGACCACATAGCCGTGCGCGTCGACGACGTCGTAGCCGTTCTGCAGCGCTTCGGCGGGCAAGGTGTCGGTGTAATGCAGGCCGCCCTGTGCGTCCTTCCATTTGTAGCGCATCTGGTCGGATCTATCTCGCTGCGACCAGTGGCAGCGGAAATTGCGGCAATCGCGAACGCAATCAGGAGTTTCTTGATCATTGGCATCGTGGGTTCTCTTTTGCAAAGTATACAACGTCACCGCCGGCAAAAAGCATGCCGTGGTTCGAGCCTAGGGACTGGCGTAAGCGCGACGGTAGGCATCGAGCCGCTCGCGCTGCATGCCGAGTTCGGGCCGTTCGCCGGTCAGCGCAAGCAGATCGGCAAGGCGCGCGATCGCAATTACCGGAATGCCGAACTCGGCTTCGACTTCCTGCACGGCCGAGAGGTCGCCCTGTCCGCGCTCCTGACGGTCGAGCGCAATCAGCACGCCGGCCGCCGTGGCGCCGTGTGCGCGAATCAGGGCCAGCGACTCGCGGATCGCGGTACCGGCAGTGATCACGTCGTCGACGATCAGCACGCGCCCCTTGAGCGGCGCGCCGATAGCACGCCGCCCTCGCCGTGAGTTTTGGCTTCCTTGCGATTGAACGCCACCGGCACATCGCGCTGCGTTGTTTCGGCGACTGCGATCGCCGTGGCAGTAGCCAGCGAAATGCCTTTGTAGGCCGGACCGAACAACATGTCGAACTCGATCCCGAGTCCAGCGCCGCCTGTGCATACGCGCGCCCAAGTGCGGCCAGCGCGGCGCCCGAATCGATCATGCCGGCATTGAAGAAATACGGACTCACGCGCCCCGATTTCAGCGTGAACTCGCCAAAGCGCAGCGCGCCCTGGCGAGGGCGAGGTCGAGGAAATCGCGTTGGAATGGAAGCACGGGAGGCGGAAGACGGGTAGCGAGAGATAGAGCGTATCGAAAACGTATCGTTCGAGCCATGCCGGGTTGTTATCATCGTCTTCCGTTCCCTGTCTCCCATCTCCCGTGAAAATCATCACCTTCAACGCCAACGGCATCCGCTCGGCCGCGAGCAAGGGCTTTTTCGACTGGCTGAAAAAGCAGAATGCCGACGTGGTTTGCCTGCAGGAAACGAAGGCGCAGGAAGATCAGCTTTCCGATCCGATGTTCCGTCCCGATGGTCACCACTGCTTCTATCGCGATGCGACCACGAAAAAAGGCTATAGCGGCGTTGCCATCTACGCCAGGCGCGAGCCCGACGACGTGCGCACCGCGCTCGGCTGGGCGCCGTTCGACGACGAAGGTCGCTATCTCGAGGCGCGTTTCGGCAACCTCAGCGTGGTGTCGTTGTACGTGCCGTCGGGGTCGTCCGGGACGAGCGCCAGCAATTCAAGTTCAAGGTGATGGATTGGATCGCGCCGATTTTCGATACCTGGCTGAAGAGCGGCCGCGACTACGTGATCTGCGGCGACTGGAACATCGTGCATACCCGTAACGACATCAAGAATTGGTCGTCGAACCAGAAAAACTCCGGCTGCCTGCCAGAAGAACGCGCGTGGCTCGATCTGCTGTTCAAGCAGCGTGGTTGGGTCGACAGTTTCCGCGCGCTCAAACCCGACGCCGTCGAATACACTTGGTGGTCCAATCGCGGCGCGGCGCGCGCAAACAATGTCGGCTGGCGCATCGACTACCAGGTCGTCACGCCATCGCTGTGCGACAAGTTGAAGGCCTGCTCGATCGCGCCGTCGCCGCGATTCTCCGATCATGCGCCCTACCTGGTGGATTACGCCCGGTGAGCCGGGCCGCTCAACTCGGACAACGGTGGTTTGCCGCTTATGCCCATCCGCGCGTCTGCGCGATGTTGTTCCTTGGCTTTTCCTCAGGACTGCCGTTTCCTCTCGTACTGACAACGCTGTCGGCGCGCCTGCGCCAATCAGGGATTGATCGCACCACGATCGGTTACTTCAGCTTGGTCGGCTTGGCGTATTCGTTGAAGTTCTTCTGGTCGCCGATCGTGGACCGGCTGCCGTTGCCGCTGCTGCACGGCCTTGGTCGGCGCCGCAGCTGGATGCTGATCGGCCAGGCGGGCATCGCGATCGGCCTGGTTGCGCTGGCCCTGCACGATCCATCCGCTGACGCGTCGACGATCGCCTGGCTTGCCGTATTCACCGCATTTGCATCGGCCACGCAGGACATCGCCGTCGACGCCTATCGCATCGAGTCGGTCGATACGCAGTGGCAGGGATCGATGGCCGCGGCGTATCAAGTGGGCTACCAGGTCGCCCTGATTGCCGGTGGCGCCGGCGCTTTGTTCGCGGCGTCGAGCTACGGTTGGACAACGGCTTATTTGCTGATGGCGGGCGGCGTTGCGGTCGGCATTGCGACGACGCTCGGGATTGCCGAACCGGAAGCGACGATCGATCGCGCAACTCTGGCGCAGGAAACGCGTGTCGTGTCCTTTCTGCAACGCGCGGCGCACTGGCCCGCCGCATTGCGCCACATAGGGGCCTGGGTGATTGGCGCTGTCGTATGCCCGGTCGTGGACTTCTTCGTGCGCAACGGCTGGCGCGTTGCGTTGCCGATTCTGGCATTGATTCTCACCTATCGCCTGAACTATATGACGATGGGTGTCGCGGCGATTCCCTTTTATCTGGATCTGGGCTATTCGCTGGATCAGATTGCGCTGATCTCCAAGGGCTATGGCATTGTGCTGACCTTGTGTGGCGCTTTGCTCGCAGGCTTCCTGGTCAAACGTTATGGCCTCCGGGTCAGCCTTCTGATCGGAGGCGTGTTGCTGACGGCGGCAAATCTGTCTTACGCCTACATCGGCGCTCATCTGGCCGGCTTTATCGTGGCGCATGCGGCCGATCCGAACGCGGCAGGGCCCGACTTGGGTTGGCTTGCCGCGGTGGTCAGCATCGACAATATAGCCAACGGCATTGCCGGCACGGCGTTTATCGCCTATATGTCCTCGCTCACCAATACGGCATACACGGCAACGCAGTACGCGTTGTTCGGCACACTATGGAGTCTGCCGGCGAAAAGCCTCGCAAGTCAGTGGGGCAGGATCGTGGACACATTTGGCTATGCGCCGTTTTTTGTCTACAGCGCGCTCATCGGCCTGCCATCGCTGCTGCTGATCCTCTGGGCGATGCGGCGGGCTGCGGCAGAGCCGGCTGGGGATCAACGCGCTGAATAGATTGCGCCGAGCACGCGCGCTCCGCGCGCTCCGGTTACGCTGTATACATTTTCCAAGGCCCGGTTTTCCACGCGTTCGCGTGCCAGCCAGGCGAAGGTCATCGCTTCGACGAAATCCGGGTCGATACCGAGCGTGTCGACGCTGGCGACCGGCAGCGGCGCCAAGGCCTCGGCCAAGCGCCTTCATCAACACCGGATTGTGCACGCCGCCGCCGCAGACGAAGACTTCGCGCGTGTCGCGCGCCTGCCCGCGCATGGCGTCGGCGATGCTCAGTGCGGTAAGCGCGACGAGGGTAGCCTGCACGTCCTTCGGCGCGAGCGCGAGACCGCGCAGCTTGGTCTGCAACCAGCTCAGGTGAAACACTTCGCGGCCCGTGCTTTTCGGCGGCGGCGCGGCGAAGTAGGGATCGGACAGCAGGCGCGCAAGCAGGGTCGCATCGACACGGCCCGTAGCGGCGAATGCTCCATTCTTGTCGAAGGGCCGGTCGAGATGGCGTTCGGCCCAGGCGTCCAGAAGACAGCTCGCCGGGCCAGTGTCGAAGCCGCGCAAGGGCTTTTTTGTATCGGCCGGGAGGATGGTGATGTTGGCGATACCGCCGAGATTGATGACGACACGCGTGCCGCTTGCGCGCGCGAGCATTGCCGCGTGGAACGCCGGCGCCAACGGCGCACCGTGACCGCCGGCGGCGATATCGCGGCGGCGGAAATCGGCAACCGTCGCGATGCCGGTCAATTCGGCGATGACATTCGGATCGCCAAGCTGCAGGGTATACGGCGTTGCCCCGAGCGGCCGATGACGCACGGTCTGACCATGTGAGCCGAGTGCGCGAATTGCGCTTGCGCCAACACCTTCGCGTTGCAGCAGCCGGCCCGCAGCCGCGGCAAAGGCACGCGCGATTTCGACGTCAAGCGCGCCGAGCTCGTCGAGCGTGATGCGGCCATCGCCTTGGGCGAGTGCGAGAATGCGTTCGCGGACCCGCGCTGGATACGGATAAGTCAGGCTGGCCAGCAGCTGCGGCTTGCGCTTGAATGTCGCCAGTGCGACATCGACACCGTCGGCGCTGGTGCCCGAGATCAGACCGAGATACAGCGCGCTGGTCACAGCGACTGCAACGCGATTATTTTGCCGACGCGAACTGGGTGGCCTCGAGCGTCTTGAGCTTGGCGAGCATCGGCTGGGTCTGGCTGCGGAAGTGCGCGAGCTCGACGCCGGGCAGCGGTTGGGGTTTGGGCAGGGTCACGGTCAGTGGATCGCGGTGGTGACCGTCGACGCGGAATTCGTAATGCACGTGGGGACCGGTAGCCAAGCCGGTCATGCCGACGAAGCCGATCGTCTGGCCTTGCGCAACACGCTGGCCGACCCGCTCGGACGCAAACCGTGACATATGCCCGTAGAGCGTACTGTAGTGCGCGTCGTGCTGGATGATCACGACATTGCCATAGCCCGACTGCCAGCCGCGGAACGCGATCCGGCCGGCGCCGGCGGCATGGATCGGCGTGCCGATCGGCGCGGCGAAATCGACGCCCTGGTGCGCGCGCATCGTGCCGAGAATCGGATGCAGGCGCGCGGCGCTGAAGCGCGAAGTGATTTTGGCGAAATCGACCGGCATGCGCAGGAAGGACTTGCGCAAGGGGCGGCCGTCTTCGGTGTAATAAAGCGTTTCGCCGGCGTTGTTGGTGAAACGGAACGCCGAGTACCGTTTGCCGCGGTTGATGAACGTCGCAGCGATGACATTGCCGTCGCGCAGGCGCTCGCCGTCGCGATAGACGTCGTCGTAGACCACGGTGAAATTGTCGCCATCGCGCAAATCGTGGGCGAAGTCGAGATCGTAGCCGAATGCGTTGGCGAGTTGCGACAGCAGCGCGTCGCTCAAGCCGGCCGCTTCGCCGGCGCCGTACAGCGAGCCGTTGATCGTGCCGTGCGCGACGTGGGTACGACGCTCGATATTGCGATCCAGCGTGGTCTGCTTCAGACCGTCAGCGGCAAAGCTGGCGATCACGCGCGTCTGTTCGTCGCGGTCGAAGCGGAACGCGCGCAACGAGCTGTCATCGTTGCGCAGGAAGGCAAATTCCTCGCCCGGGTGGATATTGCGCAGGGCCGAGGTATTGTTGCGGTCGTCGAGCAGGCGCGCCAGATCGGCGGCGTTTATGCCCTGCTGCTGGAAAATATCGCCGAGCGTCTGCCCGGAGCGCACGCTGACGATTTGCCAACCCGGGTCGTCGGCCAGTGCATCGCCGTTGGCCGCGTCGATCGCGGCAGACAGTGCGCCGTCATCAGGCGATAATGCCGGCAGCGGGACGCTGAGCGTGGTGGGCGGCAGCGCGGCGCTGCTTTCGCGCATGGCGGCAGCCCAGTTCGGGATGACCGCGCCGGCCACGACGATCAGGCTGACGGCACCGCCGGCCAGAAGCCAGTGTTTACGCCGCCAGCTGATGGGTGCTGCGATGATATTTTGTATAAATGTCCACTTTGTGCTTCGGCTGGAAAAGTGGAGATTGCTACGCCGGGCCGTGGCCGAGGGATGCGTGTCGCGTTGCGCGCTGGGATCGGATTGATGCGGATTCACGGGTTCGGGGTCCGGCAAAACAGGCCGTACCATAACCAGTGAATCTGCCCTCGTCAACGCCCGATTTTACAAAGGTTTGCAGCCGTTTCCGCGGTTAACGAATAATTAACCGGAGGATCGGGAAAGCTGAACGAATTGCGCGCACATGCACCCGATCGACCTGATGATAATTATACAAATGTATACTCAGAGGTACTCATGAACGATGCTGATGCAGCCCCGGCTGTGCGGGCGGCGATGGACTTGATCGCCCGCGGCGCGGACGAAATCATCAAGAGCGAGGATCTGGCCGCGCGCCTGCGCCTCGGGCGCCCGCTGCGCGTCAAGGCCGGCTTCGATCCGACTGCGCCGGACCTGCATCTGGGCCATACCGTGCTGCTCAACAAGATGCGCCAGTTTCAGGATCTCGGCCATCAGGCGATTTTCCTGATCGGCGACTTCACCGGCATGATCGGCGATCCGAGTGGCAAGAACGCCACGCGCAGGCCGCTGACGCGCGAGGATGTGCTGGCCAATGCGGAGACCTACGCGGCGCAGGTCTACAAGGTACTCGATCGCGAGCGCACCGAGCTGCGCTTCAACTCCGAATGGTTCGGCAGGATGAGCGCGGCCGACATGATCAAGCTTGCGGCCAAACACACTGTCGCACGCATGCTCGAACGCGACGACTTCGACAAGCGTTACAGGAGCGGGCAACCGATCGCGATCCATGAGTTTCTGTATCCGCTCGTGCAGGGCTACGACTCCGTTGCGTTGAAATGTGACGTCGAGCTCGGCGGCACGGACCAGAAGTTCAACCTGTTGGTCGGGCGCCAGTTGCAGGAAGAGGCGGGCCAGCCGCCGCAGATCGTCCTGACGATGCCGTTGCTCGAAGGCACCGACGGCGTCAACAAGATGTCCAAGTCGCTCGGCAACTATATCGGCATCAATGAGCCGGCCAACGAGATTTTCGGCAAGGTGATGCGCCTGTCCGACGATTTGATGTGGCGCTATTTCGAGCTGTTGTCGTTTGCCAAGTCCTTGGCCGATATCGCGCGTATGCGTCAGGCAGCGGCCGCGGGTGCGAATCCGCGCGACTGCAAGATGGAACTGGCAGCGGAATTGACCGCGCGCTTTCACGGCCAGGCCGCGGCAAAGGCGGCGATACGGCACTGGCATGAGGTCGTGCAGAGCGGCGGCGTGCCGCAGGATATCCCGCTGCAGATAGTGAGCGTGCCTGCGCAAGGTATCCGCATCGGCGCCTTGCTCAAGGCGGCCGGGCTTGCGCCGAGTACGTCCGAAGCCTTGCGCAAGCTCGGCGAACGCGCGGTGCGAGTGGATGGCGAAATCGTCGCCGATCGCGATTTGACGCTGGCTGGCGGAAGCGAATACCTGCTGCAACTCGGCAAGCGCGGTTATGCCCGCGTAAAGCTGGTCCCCGACCCATAGCGCGAGTGCTTGACCTGACCGATTGTGCAGCGCGCCAGGCACGGCGTTGCGATCTTGAACGCAAGAAAAATTTTGGCCATTGAGCATTATGCAAAGACACTCCCGGCACGGAGAGACGGCGTTACAAAGGCGCGCGCGGCGTGCGCTCGACCGCCAGCTGGTCTATCAGCGCTCCAAGGCATTGACGGCGGTTGGGCGCGAGCACGAATACGTCGAGGGCATGCGAGCGCGTTCGGCGGGAGTCCGTGAGCAATTGGAGCGCGTGCATGCCATTGATGGCGATGCGCGCGTGCTCGAGGTTGGAAGTGGCGCTCACGGTCTCGTCTTCTATTTCGGTACGACGCGCGGTGTGGGTGTCGACCCCATCGCCTGCGAGTATGCGGCTCTCTTCCCCGCTTGGCAGCCCCGTGTGCAAACAATCGCCGCCGCGGGCGAGCACCTTCCCTTCTCCGACTCGACCTTCGACGTTGTGCTCTGCGACAACGTGGTGGATCACGCCGAAAAACCGGCCGAGATCGCACGTGAGCTTGCGCGGGTGCTTGTTCCGGGTGGGCTTCTTTACTTCACAGTCAACTTTCATCACCCGGTCTACTCGTTCGCTGCCGGTTTCCACGCCGCCTGGAACGCGATGGGTCTGCGCCTCGAAATCGGTCCTTTCGCGGACCACACGGTCCACCTCACGCTTGCCGGCGCTCGCGGCCTCTTCAATGGCCTTCCGCTGCGCATTGTCAGCGAGCGCCACGATATCGCTGCGGCAAAAGTGGCCGCGCGCACCCTGCGGCCGCGCCACCTGGGTGACCAACTCAAGAAACTCTTCTACAAAAACGCCGTCTACGAAGTCATCGGCGAGCGCGAGCCTTGATAGTTCGCTGTCCCACCGCGCGTGGTGTCACGTCGGCTGACAAATTCTTCCGCCAAAACCGCTTCGCGGTGCTGACTATTCAGATGATAAATGCGCGCGGTTGTTGGAAACAGCGCGGGCCAAGAACTACGATTGGCCGTTCGTCGGTTCGAGATGACCTCACGGCAGGTCCGAATGGCTGAATTTTCCACAAGCCCCTTCCCAAACCGGATCGATATCGTTAGGATTCGCGACCCTTCGATGCGCACCGCCGTTGCTGGCAGCAAGTCGGCTGGAGCGGAGCCAAAACCACCGGCAAATTCTTTAGCCAAAGGTGTTGACGACTGCGAAAATGGTTGTATAGTAGGCGGCTCCCTCGGGCGAAAGGCGCGAGGGTGCGAGATGCAAAAATCTCGCACGAATTCGATCTTTGACAGTGTGCGCAGGTGACTTGTGTGGGCGCCTTGGGGTGGATGTCAAGTCCATCGAGATCAAGAGCGTCCCAAGCCTAGATCGAGTCAAATCGATCTGGTCAATTTGAGTAATCAAAGCAGCTTGGGTTCACTCTCTAAAGTATTGGTCGGTACGCAAGTACGGCCTGCAATTTCAACTGAAGAGTTTGATCCTGGCTCAGAGTGAACGCTGGCGGCATGCCTAACACATGCAAGTCGAACGGCAACAGGACCGTAGCAATACAGGTTGATGGCGAGTGGCGGACGGGTGAGGAATACATCGGAATCTGCCCGGTCGTGGGGGATAACGTAGGGAAACTTACGCTAATACCGCATACGACCGAGAGGTGAAAGCGGGGGATCGCAAGACCTCGCGCAGTCGGATGAGCCGATGTCGGATTAGCTAGTTGGCGGGGTAAAGGCCCACCAAGGCGACGATCCGTAGCTGGTCTGAGAGGATGATCAGCCACACTGGGACTGAGACACGGCCCAGACTCCTACGGGAGGCAGCAGTGGGGAATATTGGACAATGGGGGCAACCCTGATCCAGCAATGCCGCGTGTGTGAAGAAGGCCTTCGGGTTGTAAAGCACTTTTATCCGGAACGAAACACTGTCGGGTGAATATCCGGCGAGACTGACGGTACCGGAGGAATAAGCACCGGCTAACTTCGTGCCAGCAGCCGCGGTAATACGAAGGGTGCAAGCGTTACTCGGAATTACTGGGCGTAAAGGGTGCGTAGGTGGTTTTTTAAGTCTGCTGTGAAATCCCCGGGCTCAACCTGGGAATGGCAGTGGATACTGGAAAGCTAGAGTGCGGTAGAGGGTAGTGGAATTCCCGGTGTAGCGGTGAAATGCGTAGAGATCGGGAGGAACACCAGTGGCGAAGGCGGCTACCTGGACCAGCACTGACACTGAGGCACGAAAGCGTGGGGAGCAAACAGGATTAGATACCCTGGTAGTCCACGCCCTAAACGATGCGAACTGGACGTTGGGAGCAACTTGGCTCTCAGTGTCGAAGCTAACGCGTTAAGTTCGCCGCCTGGGGAGTACGGTCGCAAGACTGAAACTCAAAGGAATTGACGGGGGCCCGCACAAGCGGTGGAGTATGTGGTTTAATTCGATGCAACGCGAAGAACCTTACCTGGCCTTGACATGTCCGGAATCCTGCAGAGATGCGGGAGTGCCTTCGGGAATCGGAACACAGGTGCTGCATGGCTGTCGTCAGCTCGTGTCGTGAGATGTTGGGTTAAGTCCCGCAACGAGCGCAACCCTTGTCCTTAGTTGCCAGCACGTAATGGTGGGAACTCTAAGGAGACTGCCGGTGACAAACCGGAGGAAGGTGGGGATGACGTCAAGTCATCATGGCCCTTACGGCCAGGGCTACACACGTACTACAATGGGAGGTACAGAGGGTTGCGAAGCCGCGAGGTGAAGCCAATCCCAGAAAACCTCTCTCAGTCCGGATCGGAGTCTGCAACTCGACTCCGTGAAGTCGGAATCGCTAGTAATCGCGAATCAGCATTGTCGCGGTGAATACGTTCCCGGGCCTTGTACACACCGCCCGTCACACCATGGGAGTTGGTTGCTCCAGAAGCAGGTAGTCTAACCGCAAGGGGGACGCTTGCCACGGAGTGGTCAATGACTGGGGTGAAGTCGTAACAAGGTAGCCGTATCGGAAGGTGCGGCTGGATCACCTCCTTTCGAGAACGACGTGGCCATTCCACGGCGTCCACACAAGACACCTGCATATCAGAAAGCATGAGGGCCTCGGGCTTTGGGCCCCAGCGTCCGATTTATCCGGGGCTGTAGCTCAGCTGGGAGAGCACCTGCTTTGCAAGCAGGGGGTCAGCGGTTCGATCCCGCTCAGCTCCACCAGTTTTCTGCGGACACTCCGCAAGAACTGGCCATCGACGGCCAGACTCAGCAACAAACCGGGTCTGTAGCTCAGGTGGTTAGAGCGCACCCCTGATAAGGGCGAGGTCGGTGGTTCGAGTCCTCCCAGACCCACCATTTCTGAATGCCATGCACACTAATCGAATTTTATCCTGTGGAACGTTGAGGTTCTGCGGGTGTTCTTTGACAACTTGGGACGTAACAAGCGTCTGAACTCTCACCGAGTTTAGATGTGTCGTTGAGGCAATTAGGCGAAATATTGAGTGTTGATCGACTCCGGAGGCGACTTCGGGTTATATGATCAAGCGAATAAGCGTCTACGGTGGATGCCTTGGCGGTCAGAGGCGAAGAAGGACGTGACAGCCTGCGAAAAGCGCGGGGGAGCTGGCAACAAGCATTGATCCCGCGATGTCCGAATGGGGAAACCCACCTCGCAAGAGGTATCCCATCTTGAATCTATAGAGCTGGGAAGCGAACCCAGGGAACTGAAATATCTCAGTACCTGGAGGAAAAGAAATCAACCGAGATTCCGCTAGTAGCGACGAGCGAACGCGGATTAGCCCAAAAGTTGTGCGTGTTTTAGTTGAACGGTCTGGAAAGGCCGGCCATAGACGGTGATAGCCCGGTAGGCGAAAGGGCATGCATGATGAAAGTGAGTAAGGCGGGGCACGTGAAACCCTGTCTGAACATGGGAGGACCATCTTCCAAGGCTAAATACTCCTGACCGACCGATAGTGAACCAGTACCGTGAGGGAAAGGCGAAAAGAACCCCGGAGAGGGGAGTGAAATAGAACCTGAAACCGTAGATGTACAAGCAGTGGAAGCCCGCAAGGGCGACTGCGTACCTTTTGTATAATGGGTCAGCGACTTACTTGTCTGTGGCAAGCTTAACCGTATAGGGAAGGCGAAGGGAAACCGAGTCTGAATAGGGCGCATAGTCGCAGGCAGTAGACCCGAAACCAGGTGATCTAGCCATGCCCAGGGTGAAGGTGCGGTAACACGCACTGGAGGCCCGAACCCACTCCTGTTGCAAAAGTAGGGGATGAGGTGTGGCTAGGAGTGAAAAGCTAACCGAACCTGGAGATAGCTGGTTCTCCTCGAAAGCTATTTAGGTAGCGCCTCGTGCGAACACTCTTGGGGGTAGAGCACTGTTATGGCTAGGGGGTCATCGCGACTTACCAAACCATGGCAAACTCCGAATACCAAGACGTGCTACACGGGAGACACACGGCGGGTGCGAACGTCCGTCGTGAAAAGGGAAACAACCCAGACCCGCAGCTAAGGTCCCCAAATTACCGCTCAGTGGAAAACGATGTGGAAAGGCATAAACAGCCAGGAGGTTGGCTTAGAAGCAGCCACCCTTTAAAGAAAGCGTAATAGCTCACTGGTCGAGTCGGTCTGCGCGGAAGATTTAACGGGGCTAAGCGGTATACCGAAGCTCGGGGTGCATATGTCCTTCGGGATTTATGCGCGGTAGAGGAGCGTTCTGTACGCCTGTGAAGGTGGATTGAAAAGTCTGCTGGAGGTATCAGAAGCGCGAATGCTGACATGAGTAACGATAATGGGGGTGAAAAGCCCCCACGCCGAAAGCCCAAGGTTTCCTCGCGCAACGTTCATCGGCGCAGGGTGAGTCGGTCCCTAAGGCGAGGCGGAAACGCGTAGTCGATGGGAATCTGGTTAATATTCCAGAACCGCTCGTGATTGCGATGGAGTGACGGAGAAGGGTAGGTGTACCGGGCGTTGGTTGTCCCGGGGAAAGGAGGTAGGTGTGGACCGTTTGGCAAATCCGGCGGTCCTTTACACCGAGCACCGAGACGAGTCCTTTTTTGGACGAAGTCACTGATCCCACGCTTCCAGGAAAAACTTCTAAGCTTCAGATCACGAGGACCGTACCGTAATCCGACACAGGTAGGCAGGGTGAGAATCCCAAGGCGCTTGAGAGAACTTGGGTGAAGGAACTAGGCAACATAGCACCGTAACTTCGGGAGAAGGTGCACCCATGATTGTGGCTACATGCGTAGCTGAGCAATCCTGGGTCGCAGTGACCAGGCCGCTGCGACTGTTTACCAAAAACACAGCACTCTGCAAACACGAAAGTGGACGTATAGGGTGTGACGCCTGCCCGGTGCTGGAAGGTTAATTGATGGGGTCAGCCGCAAGGCGAAGCTCTTGATCGAAGCCCCAGTAAACGGCGGCCGTAACTATAACGGTCCTAAGGTAGCGAAATTCCTTGTCGGGTAAGTTCCGACCTGCACGAATGGCGTAACGACAGCGGCGCTGTCTCCACCCAAGACTCAGTGAAATTGAAATCGCTGTGAAGATGCAGCGTTCCCGCGGCAAGACGGAAAGACCCCGTGAACCTTTACTATAGCTTTACACTGAACGTTGAGTTCTTCTGTGTAGGATAGGTGGGAGCCTTTGAAGTGCAGGCGCTAGCTTGTATGGAGGCAACCTTGAAATACCACCCTGAAGTGCTTGACGTTCTAACCTAGGCCCGTAATCCGGGTCGGGGACCGTGTATGGTGGGTAGTTTGACTGGGGCGGTCTCCTCCCAAAGAGTAACGGAGGAGCACGAAGGTGCGCTCAGCACGGTCGGACATCGTGCAGTGTGTGTAAAGGCATAAGCGCGCTTGACTGCGAGATCGACGGATCAAGCAGGTACGAAAGTAGGTCTTAGTGATCCGGTGGTTCTGTATGGAAGGGCCATCGCTCAACGGATAAAAGGTACTCCGGGGATAACAGGCTGATACCGCCCAAGAGTTCATATCGACGGCAGTGTTTGGCACCTCGATGTCGGCTCATCACATCCTGGGGCTGTAGCCGGTCCCAAGGGTATGGCTGTTCGCCATTTAAAGTGGTACGCGAGCTGGGTTCAGAACGTCGTGAGACAGTTCGGTCCCTATCTGTCGTGGGCGTTGGATGTTTGAGAGGGGCTGCTCCTAGTACGAGAGGACCGGAGTGGACGAATCTCTGGTGTTCCGGTTGTCACGCCAGTGGCACTGCCGGGTAGCTATATTCGGAAGCGATAACCGCTGAAAGCATCTAAGCGGGAAGCGCGCCTCAAGATGAGACATCCCGGAGCTTAAGCTCCCTGAAGGAACCATCAAGACTAGGTGGTTGATAGGTCGGGTGTGTATCGCAGTAATGCCGAGCTAACCGATACTAATGATCCGTGTGGCTTGATCATATAACTCCAAGTCGCTTCAGCAGATTTGAGTCGACTGAATACTTCACCAAAGCTATTCACCTCAAGACACGTCGCTCGATGAGAGTTCGACGCAAGTTACGTCCCAAGTCCCAATGCCGAGTTTGCGCAGCACTGTGCGCGACTCCACCGATTCCCTGGCGGATACAGCAGTGTGGTACCACCCGATCCCATCCCGAACTCGGAAGTGAAACGCGCCCGCGCCGATGGTAGTGTGGCTTAAGCCATGTGAGAGTAGGTCACTGCCAGGGGCTTCATCCAAAGCCTCGATCGTTATACGGTCGAGGCTTTTTTATTGAGGCAAATTCGCGTATGGCGATCAGAGTCGTGCGCAAATCCTGCCGGTGCCGCGAATTGCTCGCCGACAAAGTTCGGCTAAGATCGGCCAACCGGCGACTGCGGCTTTACCGATATACTTCGACCACGTCGTGTTCTGTGGACTGCAGCGCATAATGTCCGAACCGTTTTTCCAGCGCCCGCACAAGCTGTCGAATCTTGTCTACTTTGTGCCTGCGCTGGCCGTCTTCGCCAGCGCAGGTTTGCTCCATCATCCGTTCACGCTGGTCTTGCTTCTCGCGGCCGACGCGCTGACGCTTGCCGCAGTTTGCCAGGCAATGGGCGCCGGCCGTGAATCGACGTTTGTACACAGCGTCGTGCACAGCGGCTGCGCCTATTTCATTCTGCTCCTTGCCTACACCATGTTCACCGCGTTGGTGCTGGGTTATCCACTGTATTTGTTGTTGCGCGGCCACTCGCTCGAAGCGGCGCTGTTGCTGTCGACCGCCGCATTTGTCGCGCTGCTTGCGCCATGGTCGTCGTGGCCGGCACCCGGATTTGCTTTCGTGAGGGACGATGCATGGTCCGAAGACGGCCGCAGCTTGGGGATCTTCGCCGCGCTCGCACGCTGCCTGGGGTTAGCGCGCAGTCTGACGGCGTCGAACGACCTGTTTTTTGCCAGCGGTCTGATTGCTTCGCTCGCGCTCTTGGCAATCGCGCAGGGTGCACTCGTGCTGGCGGCGATGGGAACGTTGCTGGCGGACGAATTTCGCCTCCCGGCACTCGCGATCTACGCGCTTGTCGTCGCGCCGCTTGCGCATTGGCTGATCGTCCACTGCAGCGCGCGCGCGCTGCAGGTCGAACGTCAGCGTGCCGGAAGCGAGGCCGACAAGGTTGCGCCGCCCGATGAATCCGTCGCGTCGGCCACGGTGCCGCCAGCGCCGAAGATCCTCCGCGGACAGACACAGGCCGACTTGAACGCGATGTTGCTGCACTGCGTGCGCTCGTGCCAGACCGAACTCGCGCTGACCGCACTCGCGCGCGGCGCCGACCCCAATCATGTGCCCGATGCGGGCGAGCGCGACCAGCGCTCGGTCGTCGTGTTGGCCTGCGTGAGTCCGGATTTGCGCCTGCTGCGCGGGCTGATCGCCAAGGGTGCCGACGTCAACCGCGTTCACGCCGGGCTACCGCCACTGATTGCCGCAACGCGCGACAGTCATCAGGGCCGGCCCGACGCGGTGATGACCTTGTTGACCAACGGCGCCGATCCGCGCTGCATCGATGGCGAAGGCAATACGCCGCTGCATTACGCCGCGCGCGCGGCACAGCCGATCGTCGCTGCGCTACTCTGCGATGCGGGCGCCCAGATCGATGCGCTAAACCATGAGGGGCAGACACCGCTCGGGATCGCCAGCGCCGCGGGTAGCCGCGATCTGGTGCGTTTCCTGCTCGACCGGCACGCCAATCCTGCTCTCGAGCGCGCGCCACCGGCGCTGATTGCCGCCGCAGCTTCTGCGGACGACGATCCGCAATTGGTCAAACTGCTGCTCAAGCACAAGGCGCAGGTCGATGCCTGTGATGCACTCGGCCGCAGCGCGCTGATGACCGCCGCCCTGCACGGCAATGCCGATATCGCCGCGGCATTGCTCAAAGCCGGGGCGCAGGTGGATCGCGCGGACGCGCACGGCACCACGGCGCTGATGGAAGCCGCGCGTTCGGGCGCTGCCGATGTGCTCGATGCGCTCGCCGCCCATGCGCCGGTGGCCGACGCGGGCGACCATCTCGGGCGCACCGCGTTGATGCTCGCCTGCCAGTCGACCCAGGCCGACGAGAGTATCGTGCGCCGGTTGCTTGCTCTTGGCGCCTCGCGCCAGAGCGCGACGCCCGATGGCCGGCGTGCGGTGGATTTCGCCGCCGCTGCGGGCCGTTGGAACATCGTCGGCATGCTCGATCCGGATTATCTGTTGCCGGCCAATATCGATGCTGCCTCCGCGCCGCCGCTGTTGGCGCAGGAAGATTCGCCCGCGCACCTGCTCGATGCGCTGCGTTTTGCACATTGGCACATTGTGGACAATTTCGCATCGACACTGCGCGAGTGGCCGGCGCCACAACGCGCACAATTGTTTCGCGATCTCGCCGACCAGCGCAACGCGGCGGCACGCGCGTGGCTGCTCAATCATGGGCTTGATGCGCAGGCGCAGCTTGCCGACGGCACAGCGCTGCTGAACGTCCTGCTCATGCAGTTGCCGGCGAATCTCCCTGCTGCGCGGGAGCTTGTCGCCGCGGGTGCTCAGGCAACCGGCGTGGGCATTCTGGACAAGGTGCTGGCTGCGCTGACTGCGGACGCCGCGCCGCGTGATACCTTGGAAACGCTTGCACTCGAGATGATCGAACGTGGCGCGGACATTTTCGCGGCCAACGCGAACGCGGAAACGCCGCTGGCGCGCGCCGTCGGCCTCGGCAGCGTGCCTGTGGCGCAGGCGTTGCTCGAGCGCGGCGTCGATGTCAATACGCGCGATCGTCAGGGCCGTACGCCGTTGTTCGCCGCGCTCGGCCTGCCCTCGGAACAGGCGCTCGCGCTCACGCGTACGCTGATCCGTGCCGGCGCCGATCCGGAGGTGGCGGCGGCGAATAGCGAGACACCGCTGGGGCTCGCGCTTTCGCGCGCGCAGTCCGATCTGCGTCACTGGCTCAACTGGACCCTGTGGAAACTGCCCAAGCGTGCGCTGCGCGATGCGGACCTGCCAGCAGCGGCGAGCCTGGGCGATATCGCGGCCGTGGACAAGCTGCTCGAACTGGATTTGCCGATCGATGCGCTCGACGCTCAGGGCGCAAGCGCGCTGCTGCGCGCGGCGGGCGCCGGGCATGCCGATCTCGTCGTCCACTTGCTTGAGCGCGGCGCGCAGGTCGGCCGAGCGGCGCCGAGTGGCGCGACGGCACTATCGGCCGCGGTCAGCGCGCGACGCGACGCGGTAGTCGCGGCGCTGCTCGAACGCAATATCGCCGTCGATCAGCGTTTGCCGGGTGGCGGTACGCCGTTGATGATCGCGGCAGCGCTCGGCTACCCGGAAATCGTTGCACGCCTGCTCGCGCGCGGCGCCGACGCGAACGCGCAGGACGAACGCGGTACGCGTGCCTTGCATGCGGCTGCGCAATTCGCTTTCGGCAACCGCGACACCGCGCGCGCGCGGCGCGTGCTGGAACTGCTGATTGAAAAAGGTGCCGATCTCAACTCAACCGACGCGAAGGGCAGGACCGCACTGCTGCTTCTCCTCGGCGCGCGTGCCGAGCCGGGCAGTGCCACCGATCAGCAGCATGTACAAACGCTGCTGGCGTTGTTCCTGATCGGGCGCGCCGACGTGAATCAGCAGGACGAACGCGGCGTTTCGCCTTTGCACGCGTGCGCCATGCATGGTCTGTTGTTGCCGGCGCGCGCGCTGCTTGCCGCGCGTGCCGATCCGCAATGCCGCGATGTGCTCGAGCGCACGCCGCGCGAAGTCGCGACCTTGCTCGGCTACGTCGACCTCGCGGCCGAACTTGCCGTACGTGTGCCGGCCGCGATGCCGATGTCGGGGCAGCCCGCGGCGTTGCGCTAGCGCTGCGGGCGCGCTTGGCAAAAACCGGTCAGGATCCGGCTTCCTCCACACTGGGCGCGCTGAGCAACTCTCCATCGGCTTGTTCATCCTCGGCATTCTCCGAGTCGGCCTGGAACAATTTGTCCAGATCCGCGAGCGCGTCTTTCGCCGATTGCAGCAAGGCGGCTTCGTCGTCGTAGACCAGGTACTGCGTCTGCAGCAGCTTCTCGTCGTGCATGCGGAACTTCGCGACGCGATCCCTGGCCACCTCCGGCGCCATGCCGAGATCTTCGAGCACATGCTCGGCCATGACCAGGCTTGAGTGGAAGGTATCGCGCACGATGCGTATGCAGGTCCATGTCCATCAGTCGGAACGCGTGCTGGCGATTGCGCGCGCGCACGACGATCTTCAGATGCGGATACAGACGCTTGACCATGCGCGCCGTGCGCAGGCTGGTCTCCGGGTCGTCGGCAGTCAGCACGAACACCTCGGCTTTCTCGATGCCGGCAGCGCGCAGCAGTTCGGGCCGGCTCGAATCGCCGAAGTAAATGCTGTTGCTGAAACGGCGCAAGAACTCGACCTGCTCCACCGAGCTTTCCAGCGCGGTGAACGGGATGCGGTTGGCGAGCAGAATGCGCGCGACGATCTGACCGACACGGCCATAGCCGGCGATGATCACGCGCGGGTGCTTGTCGGCAATCTCGTCGAATTCGCGCTGCGGTTTGTGCGGGCGTTGTGCCAGCCAGCGCGCCGCCGGCGAGCACCATCAGCGGCGTCAGCGCCATCGACAGGGTCACCGCGACGACGAGCAAGTTGCGCTGTGCGGGTTCGAGCAGGTCGTGCTGTTGGGCCAGATTGAACACGACGAAGGCGAATTCGCCGCCGCCCGCGAGCACCAACGCGAGCCTCAGCATTTCGTCGAGATCGAGTTTGCCCGACAGGCGGCCGATCAGCAGCAGCACGAGCGCCTTGAGCAACAAGGATACAGGCGACGATGCAGCCGATCGCCAGCGGCTGCTCGCGCACCAGATTCAGATCGAGCGAGACGCCGACGCCGACGAAAAACAGGCCGAGCAGCAGACCCTTGAACGGCTCGATCTGCGATTCGATCTCGTGGCGGATATTCCGAGTCGGCGAGCAGCACGCCGGCGAGAAACGCGCCCAGCGACATCTGCATGCCGACCAGCTGCATGAGCCAGGCCGCGCCGAACACGACCAGCAATGCGGTAGCGGTGAATACCTCGGTGATCTGCGTTGCCGCGACGACGCGGAACACCGGGCGCAACAGGTAGCGGCCGCCGACAACGACCGCGGCGATCACGCGCGATGACCTTGAGCACCGCCAGCGCGGTTGAGCCGTTCGCGCTCGCCGCATCGTGGGCGCCGAGCAGCGGGATCAGTCGCCAGAATCGGAATCGCGGCCAGATCCTGGAACAGCAGGATCGCGAACGCGAGGCGCCCGTGCGGCAGGCCGATTTCCTTGCGCTCGGCGAGGATCTGCAGGCCGATCGCGGTCGACGACAGCGCGAGCGCCAAGCCCGATCACCAACGCACTCTGCCAGCCGCTGTTGAACGCGAGCGCCACGCCGCCGAGCGCGAGCGCAGACAGCACGACCTGCAGCAGGCCGGCGCCGAATACCGCGCGGCGCATCAGCCACAGGCGCTGCGGCGACAGCTCCAGACCGATGACGAACAGCAGCAGGATCACGCCGAGTTCGGAAAATTCATTGGCCTTGCTCATGTCCGGAGTCAGGCCGAGCATGTTGCGGTCCGATCAGCGCGCCGGCGCCGAGGTAGCCGAGCACTGCGCCGAGGCCGAAGCGCCTGGACACCGACACCGCGATCACCGCGGCGAGCAGGAACATCACCATGTATTGCAGGAAATGCGAAGTTTCCACGGCATTCTCCGGTTTGGTTTCAATTATAGGCATGGATGCCGCAGACAGCGCGCGGCGTGGAGTTGGGCGCGCGAGGCACGCAATCTCAGGCGCTGAGATGCGCGGCTGGCAGGCTGGCATCGTCAACAAGGAGACCGCGCATGCATTCCGCACTATTCCCCAGCTCTTCCGGCCGTCCGGTCAGTGCACATGGTCCGAGGATCGCGATCGGCATCGCGCGGGTCTGGCTTGCGCTCGGCAGCGTTGCGCTGTTGTGTTTGCCGGGGTTGCGTGGAGACAGCACATGGATCGGCTGGCTTCCATTCTGGCTCGTCGTGGCGCCGCTCGCCGATTTGCTGATACTGCGCTGGCGCTCGCTGGTCGGCTGGTCTTGCGCCATCTTCGCGACCTTGCGCCGGCACCGGCCGCGCTTGCGTCGAGCCGCGTCGCGCCGTGTGCAAAAGCCGCGTGCGGCGCGACGCAAGCGCGCGCAGACTCAGATCGCGTCAACCCTGACGGCGCTGCTCAGCGAGCATTGATGCCGAGGCGCTTGCGTTCGAGCGGCGCAGGAATTCTTCCATGATGCGGCGATACAGATCGTCGCCGAGATACGCGTCCTCGACGCCGGCGTCGATCGAGGCGTTGTCGTTCATTTCGATCACGACGACGCGATCGCCGATCTGCTTCAGGTCGACGCCGTAGAGGCCATCGCCGATCGGCGCGGTGGCCTTCAGCGCGAGCTTGACGATTTCGCTCGGCGCATCGCGCACCGGCAGGGTCTTGAAACCGCCGGACTTCTGCGCAGAGTTGGCGCCGTGGTTGTAGATCTGCCAGTGGCCGCGCGACATGAAGTACTGGCAGGCGTACAGCGCCTGGCCGTCGAGCACGCCGATGCGCCAGTCGAATTCGGTGAACATGAATTCCTGCGCGAGCACCAGCGCTGTGTGCTGGAACAGATCGTCCGCCGCAGCCTTGAGCTGCTCGGGTGTTTCCACCTTGACGATGCCGCGCGAAAATGAGCCATCCGGAATTTTCAGCACGATCGGAAAACCGAGGATGTCGGGTAACTCCGCCAGATGCTTCGCATCGTCGCGATACAGGATTTCAGTCTTCGGCGTGGGCAGTTTGCGCGTACGCAGCAGATCGTGCAGATAGATCTTGTTCGTGCACTTGAGGATCGAACCCGGATCGTCGATCACCACCATGCCTTCCTTCTCCGCCTTGTTGGCGAAGCGGTAGGTGTGGTTGTCGAGCGCGGTCGTTTCGCGGATGAACAGGCCGTCGTATTCGGCGATGCGCGAGTACTCGTTCTTGCCGATGCGTCTCGACCTCGATGCCGATTTCCTTGCCGGCGTCGATGAAGGATTTCAGCGCGCGCTTGTTCGACGGCGGCATCGCCTCGTTCGGGTCGGCTAGCATGGCGATGTCGTAGCGGTAGTTGCTGGCGCGCACGCGGCTTGCGCCAGAGTTTCTTCGAGAACTTGTCCAGCGCCGCGGCGAACGAATCTTCCTGCTGATCGGTCAGCGTGTGCAGTCCGGCTGGCTTGATCGCGCTGATCTGCCAGACCTTCTCGCGTTCGAATTCCAGACGCAGGATCGGGCACGGAAACGTTTCAAAAACCTGACGCGCCAGATCCGCCAAGCGTCGTGTAGTTGGTTTCGCCGAAGTATACAAGCACACCGAAATCGGTCGTGTCGCGGCCGCCCTCGGGCAGGAATTTGATCAGTTTCTGGTTGAGGTCCTCGATGTCGAGGCCGTACAGCGCGCGCTTGCGCAAATCGTTGATCGCGCGCACCGACGGCATGACCTTGTGCCCGCGCGCCTCGGCCAGCAGCGAGACGTAGTAGCCGATACCGAGGTACTTGTAGCTGCGGCACAGGTTGATGACCTGCACGCGCTCCTCGTCGGATTCGATCGGTTCCTTCAGATAATCCTGCGCGGCGACGACGTTGTCCGACGGATAATACGAACCCCAGTCCGACGCTCTTTCCACGACGATGACCAGCCGGCTCATGCGCGCGCCGCCGGGAAAAGTATACTTTCAGCAGACGGAGGTTCGGACATGCGGATTTCAAGGCCAGGCGAAAGCGCGCCGCAGTGGAAAGGTGCGCAGTTTGACACAGATGGACGGGATTGAATCCGGATGGAACCACGAGTCCGCGGCGGTTTAGCGAGGATTCATCGCGCGCGTCGCGTTGCGCGAAGTGCGCGCTCTGCTCTAGGCTTGCGCGCGTGTCCAAGTCCGCTCCGCAGTCCAGCCGCCATCCCGCCGCGTATTCGATTCGTCCGGCCAAAACGGGCGATCTCGATGCGCTGCTTGCGCTCGAGCGCGCGGCGTTCAATACCGATCATCTTTCGCGCCGTCAATATCGCCGGCATTTGCGCAGCCCGAGCGCGGCCGTGCTCGCGGCAGTCGATGCGCAGGGACTGCTGGGCAAGGTGGTGGTGTTCTTCCGCGGCAACAGCAGGATCGCGCGCCTGTATTCGATAGCGGTGGACGGCCGCGCGCGCGGCCGCGGCCTTGGCGCAGCGTTGCTGCACGCCGTCGAACTCAGGGCGCGCCGGTGTGGCTGCACACTCCTGCGTCTGGAAGTGCGCCAGGACAACAGCGGCGCCATTCGCTTGTATGAGCGCCTGGGTTATCGCCGCTTCGCCGCGCGTGCGGGGTTTTACGAAGACGGCGCGGATGCATGGCGATATGAGAAAGAACTGGGGCCGATGGCTTGAGGGCTGAGGCGAGGTCAGTGGCGCGCGCGCATCATACGGCGTACAACACCGCGCCATTGTGCGTTGCAAGGCCGCCGTCTACCATCGCAGTTCGCTTGTACGAGAGCCGAATCATGATCCGCATCGCGCCGCGTCCGTTCCTGCTTGCCACATTGGCCGCGTTGCTCAGTGCGTGTGTGAGTCAGCCAGCCGCGCCGCCGCCGCCGTCCGGGCCGCAGCCGCCGGTCGCCGCGGTGCACCCACATCCGATATCGTCGCCGAACGGCACGCGCATCGACAATTATTACTGGCTGCGCGACGACACGCGCAGCAAGCCGGAGGTGCTGAATTACCTCAAGGCGGAGAACGCCTATTACGCGCAGATGACCGCGCATACGCAGGTGCTGGAGCAAACGCTGTACAAGGAAATTGTCGGACGCTTCGCGCCCGACGACGCAAGCGTACCGGCCAAATATCGCCACTGCTGGTATCAGTCGCGTTACACGCAAGGTGCGGAATACCCGGTGCAGGTGCGCCGCTGCGGCAGCCCGAACGGGCCCGAGCAGGTGCTGCTCGATGGCCCCGCGCTCGCGCAGGGGCATGACTATTACCGGATCGGCGCAAGCGCAGTGAGTCCGAACGAGCACCTGCTCGCCTACGCCGAAGATACCGCCGGCCGTTTCCAGTACACGATTCGCATCAAGGATCTCGCCAGTGGCAAAACCCTGCCCGATGCAATCCCGGACACGCCCGCGTCGATGGCCTGGGCCGACGACAACCGCACGCTGTTTTATGTGGAAAACGATCCGCTCACCCTGCTCACGGTGCGCGTGAAGAAGCACACGCTCGGCACCGATGCGCGACGCGATCCGGTCGTCTACGAGGAACGCGATCACAGCTACTACATGGATGTGGCTCGCAGCGGCGACGACAAGTTCATCGCGATCAGCGAGGACAGCACGCTGTCGAGCGAGATCCGTTTCATCCCCGCGAACCAGCCGAGGGCGCGGTTCAAGGTACTGGCGCCGCGCGAGCGCGATTTCGAATACCACGCCGACCATATCGACCGGCGCTGGGTGATCCGCACCAACTGGGGCGGCGCGAATGGAGCGGCGAAAAACTTCCGCGTGATGCAGGTCGACGACGCGCAGACCGGAGACAGGAGGCGCTGGCGCGAAATCGTGCCGACGCGCAACGACGTGTTGATCGACCGCATCGCGCTGTTCAGGAACTATCTCGTGATCGGCGAACGCAGCGACGGTCTGCAGCGTATCCGCATCAAGCCCTGGCGCGGCGCCGGGCAGACGTTCGTCAAATCCGACGAGGCCGACTACACCGCGAGTATCGGCGACAATCGCGAGCAGAATACCGATACGCTGCGTTACGACTACACCTCGCTGGTCACGCCCGACACGGTCTACGACCTCGACATGAGATCCGGCCAGCGCGTACAGAAAAAACGCGCGGCGGTACTCGGCTACGATCCGGCGAACTACACGGCCGAACGCGTCTGGGCGACCGCGCGCGACGGCGTCAAAGTGCCGGTTTCGCTCGTCTGGCGCAAGGATTTCAAGCGCGACGGCACGGCGCCGCTATTGCAGATCGGCTATGGCGCGTACGGCAGTTCCAGCGATCCGCGCTTCAACCCGGCCTATGTGTCGCTGCTCGATCGCGGCTTCGTGATCGCGATCGCGCATGTGCGCGGCGGCTCCGAGCTCGGCCGCGACTGGTACGAAAACGGCAAGCTGCTGAAAAAGAAAAACACCTTCACCGACTTCATCGACGCGACCGAATTTCTCGTCGCGCAGAAATACGCGGCCAAGGACAAAGTGTTCGCGTTCGGCCGCAGCGCGGGCGGCCTGCTCATGGGTGCGATCGCCAACATGGCGCCGCAGGACTATCGCGGCATCTTCACCCAGGTGCCGTTCGTCGACGTGGTCACCACCATGCTCGACGACAGCATTCCGCTGACCACCAACGAGTTCGACGAGTGGGGCAATCCGCAGGACACGGTTTTCTACAACTACATGCTGTCGTACTCGCCCTACGACAACGTCAAGGCGCAGAACTATCCGGCGATGCTGGTGACCACCGGGCTCAACGATTCACAGGTGCAGTACTACGAACCGACGAAATGGGTGGCCAAACTGCGCGCGCTGAAGACGGACAGGAATCCGCTTGTTGTTCAAGGTGAACATGGAAGCCGGACACGGCGGCAAGAGCGGACGTTTCGCCCATTACCAGGAGATCGCGGAGGCGTACGCGTTTTTTCTCGATCAATTGCAGGCAGCGAAGCCCGCTGCGGCAAAAAAGTAGGATTTGCTACCAGCCGGCCGCCTTGAGTTTCTCCGCGCTCGCCGCGTCCGCGGGGCGCGCGACAAGACCGCCGAGCGGACTCAGGCTGACGCTATAGCGCGCGCCATCGACCAGCGGCAGATACGCCGCGCTGCCGTAGTCCGCATCGATCCACGGCAGCCAGCGCGGAAAGCGCTGCTTGAGCTGCCACAAATCGAGCACCGAGTCGCCGCCCAGATCGATCACGCTCGGCGCAGTGGTCTGCGCCTGCTCCGCATTGCGATAGCGCCCGGATAGACGCTCGACGCGATAGAGGGGTGCAGCGCCAAGTTCGATCGCGGTCGGTTTCCACTTGATCACGCGCGCGTCCAGCTGCCACTCGTCGCCATGCAGCGATGCGCTTACGTGCGTGCCGTCGGGAAAGTCCGTGCGTACCGCGAACAGCTGGCGGTCGACCTGACGCGCGCTGATCGTCGCGACCGGGATTTCCCGGCTCAGCAGACGATAGCCGCGCAGGGCAATGCCCGCGCCGCCGGAGACCAGCGTAAGCAGAAGGAACACCAGCATCCACGCGAACCGGTGCATGGCGGCAAATGGGCGACGCGCGCGCGCATGGCGTACGCAGGCCTGCATGTGAGCGAGCGCGAGCAGCAGCGCAACGCCGCCGATCGCGATCAGCGCCGGCACCAGGAAATCGTCGCCGAGGAAATTCATCGCATCGCTCCCGTGGCCGGCAGGCAATCCAACAGAGCGCAACAAAGACGGGCTGAAGCAGTGCTCATTCCACTCGCGGTGGGCAGATTTTCATGATGGCGCATCCGGAACTATGCCTTTAGACACTGGTCACAGCCGAGCCGCACAGGCGAGTGTACAGATTCCCGGCGGGCGGCGATCGCGGTAAACAAGGAGAACTTTATGCGGGCAAGTGCGAAATTGCGCAAGTTGAGCATTGGATTTGTTGCGTTGGCGATGGCGAGCGTGCTGGCGCATGCCGACAATGATCCGCTCAACGATCCCGACGTGCAAAAGACCATTCGCGGCATGGCCGAAGCCTCGACCTGGTATCACCCGGATCTATTCGGCGAGTTCACCGGCAGCCGCCTCTATGCGCATCACGACTACAAAGGTGCGCTCAAGTATTTCAAGATCGGCGCCTACTATGCCGACAAATTTTCCGAGCTGTGTATCGGTCTGATGTACTTGAACGGCGATGGGACCAGCAAGGACCCGGTCGCCGCCTATGCCTGGCTCGATCTGGCCGCCGAGCGCGGCTATCCGGATTTCGTCGCCACGCGGGATCGGGTCAAGGCAACGCTGACCGCCGCACAATTGGCGCAGGCGCTAGAGTTGCGCAAGACACTCGGCGAGCGCTATGCCGACAGCGTCGCCAAACCGCGCATGGCAGGACAATTGCGCCTGGGCCGGATGCAGATGACGGGCTCGCATGCCGGGTTCGATTCCGGAATCCTGCACGCGAATCTCGCCGGATCGTCCAATATGTCGCATTGCGGAGCCACCCCGGAAGTCGGCGGTCAAGCCGTGCCGCAAGCGGGCTGCGGCAGCGACTCGATCTATGCCGAGGCGTACTGGGAGCCGAAGCTGTATTTCGCGTCGCGCGATCGCCAGTGGAAGGCCCAGGTCACGGTCGGTGCGGTCGAACAGCAAGGCAAGCCTATCGACCGGCCCGCATCGCCCAACTCTGCGTCGCCGGCGCCGGTTGATGTGCCAGCGGACAAGGGCGTACAAAAACATTAGTTGGGTTTTACCATCGCATTTTCAGGTGCTGCTAGGAGAAGTGATGTGCGCAATTCGACGAATTCCCTGGTTGCGGCGACTGTCGCGGTTGCGCTTGTGATGGTCGGTGCGCTACATGCCAGCGAGCGTGACGATCCGGCGGTACAGAAAACCCTGCGCGCAATGGCCAACGCGGACACCGATTGGCATCCCGACCTGGCTGGGGAGTTCAATGGTCTACGCGCCTATGCTCACGGTCAATACCAGGATGCCATGAAGCAGTTTCTTTCCGGCGCTTACTATGCCGACAAACTGTCGCAGCTCTGCATTGGACTGATGTATCTGAATGGCGAAGGTGTCGCCAAGGATCCGGTTACCGCCTACGCCTGGCTCGATCTGGCGGCCGAACGCGGCTATACGGGATTTGCCGCAACGCGCGACCGCGCCAAGGCCCAATTGACCGCCGAACAACTCGAGCAGGCCAAAACCAAGCGCGCCGATCTTGCGCGTACCTACGCGGACACGGTCGCGAAACACCGGCTGGCCACACAGCTTGCACTTGGGCGGATGCGTTTGACCGGATCCAGACTTGGCTACGATTCCGGCGTTCATGATGGATTCGGACTTATCTTCGGTATGACCGGCGACCTTGTCGCGCATGTTGGTCAGTGCGCCGGACCCGAGGTATCGATTGGCTACCAGCCTGCGCCGATCTCGGGCTGTGGTGGCTCTGCGTTGTATGCCCCGACCTTCTGGCAGCCCGACAAATATTTCGCCTCGCGCGATGCGCAGTGGAAGTCTGAGGTCAAGGTCGGACCTGTGCAGCAAGACAAGCGTGGTTCCGATTCGTCGTCAATGAACTCGGACAAAAAGCAATAGCCTCGGCCCAGGCTTTCTCTCGGTTTGCGACGACCGCGGCTTCGCCCTGCGATTCGCTTACGATTCGGCGCGTTATACTGCGGCCTCGAATTTTCCCGAGTCGCCGTCGTCATGTTGCGCACGCTGCGTTTGATCCTGCTGGTTTCGCTTATATTCTCTTTGCTCACCGCCTGCGGCAACAAGGGGCCGTTGGTCTTGCCCGATCAAAAGCCCGCACCAGCGACACAATCCAAGGACAAGGATAAGGACAAAGGCGAGCCCACAAAACCCGCGCCGCCATCGTCTGCCGGCGGCACGGCCAACAGCAACTGACCGCTGGCGCCTCGATGAGTCTGCATTTCACCAAGATGCACGGCATCGGCAACGATTTCGTCGTTCTCGATTGCCGCGCGCGCCCATTCGCGCTCGATGCAATGCAGATCCGCCGCCTCGGCGATCGCCATACCGGCATCGGTTTCGATCAGCTGCTGACGATCGAACCCGCGCGCGATGCTTCGTGCCTGTTCTACTACGGCGTCTACAACACCGATGGCTCGCCGTCGGGTCAGTGCGGCAACGGCGTGCGCTGCATCGCCGCGTGGTTGCGCCGCGCGGGCGTGCTCAACACCGGATCGATGCGGCTGGAAAGTCCGTCGGGGCCGGTCGCCGTGGAACTGCTCGACGATGGCCGTGCGCGGGTCGACATGGGTGAGCCGCGCTTCGCGCCCGCGGATATCCCCTTGCGTCTGCCGGCCGCGGATTTGTATACATTGCCGGTCGGCGAACGGCAGATCGAATTCGGCGCCGTGTCGATGGGCAATCCGCATGCGCTGATCGAAGTCGCCGATGTGGCGTCCGCGCCGCTGGCATCGCTCGGTGCCGCCTTGTCAAAAAATGGGCATTTTCCGGAGGGCTGCAACGTTGGCTTCGCGCAGATCGTCGATCGCACGCAGCTGAAACTGCGCGTCTGGGAACGCGGCGCGGGCGCGACGCTCGCCTGCGGCACCGGTGCCAGCGCGGCGGTCGCGGTATTGCGCCGGCGCGGCAAGGTCGATGCGGAAGTCGCGGTCGAACTGCCGGGCGGCAGACTCACCATTCGCTGGGACGGCCCGCAGCACACGCTGTGGATGACCGGCGCGGCCGCATTCGTTTTCGAGGGGGAGATTGCATGAGCGACAGCGGCATCAAGGAAGGCCTGACCCCCACGGAAGTGGCGAGCTACCTGCGTCGCCATCCGGAATTCCTGCACGATTATCCCGATCTCGCAATGACCCTGGCGCCGCCGCGCGAACAGCAGGGCACGACCACATCGCTCGCCAGCTATCAACTCGACGTGCTGCGCGACAAGAATCGCGAACTCGGCCGGCGCCTGCACGAACTAGTCGCCATCGCCAGCGACAACGAGCAACTCGTGCAGCGCGTGCATGCGCTTACCGTGGCGCTGCTGCGCGAATCGACGCTGGCCGCCAGCGTGCGCCGCGTCGTCGCTTCCCTGCGCGAGGATTTTCAGGGGGAGTTCGTGCGTCTCGTGCTGTTCCGCGCCGATGCCGATTTGCCGGCGGCGGAATGGTTGATCGTGCAGCCGCCAAGCACGGGCGCAATGCCAGAATTTGCCGAATTCTTCAAGAATGGCGAACCGCTCTGCGGCCGCCTGCAACCGGAGAAACTCGAAGCGTTGTTCGGCAGCCATGCCGCCGACGTGCGTTCGTCCGTGCTGCTGCCGCTCGCCGGCGCGCCCGGCAAATCCCTGGGCATGCTGGCGATCGGCAGCAGCGATGCGAACCGTTTCCATCCGGGCATGGGTACGGTATTCCTCACGCTGATTGCCGAAGCGGTGGCGGCCGCGATCGAGCGCTTCCCGGCGAAGTGAACGCGGACCGGCTCGCGCAATCCGTCGAGCGTTTCCTCGACCATCTCAAGGTCGAGAAGGATTACTCGCCGCAGACCCTCGTGCGCTATCGCCACGATCTCGCACGCCTCGTCGCGTTCGCGCGCCGGAATGGCGTGAGCGATTGGACCGCATTGCGCAGCGACGCGCTGCGCGGCTTTATCGCCGGCGAGCATCGCGACGGTATTGCGCCGCGCACGTTGCAGACGCGGCTGTCGGCATGCCGCAGCCTGTTCAAGTTCCTGCTGCGGCGCGGCGAGCTGAAAAACGATCCCGCCGCCGGCGTGCGTGCGCCGAAAGCGCCGCGCAAACTGCCGCAGGTGCTCGATGTCGACGAGATGCAGCAACTGATCGAGATTCCAACCGACGGCGCCGAGGCCAAACGCGATCGTGCGATTCTGGAACTTTTATATTCAAGCGGCCTGCGCATCTCCGAACTCACCGGCCTCAAGTGGCGCGATCTCGATCTCGACGACGCCAGCGTGCGCGTGACCGGCAAGGGCCGTAAAACACGCATCGTGCCGGTCGGATCGAAGGCGCTCGACGCGTTGCGCGCGCTGCGCGAACTCGATCAAGTCACCAGCTCCGACGAACCCGTCTTCCGCGGCCGCAACGGCTTAGCCGTAACGCCGCAGAAAGTGCGCGCGCGCATGAAGCTGTGGGCGAAGAGTCAGGGCATCACGCGCCGCGTGTATCCGCATTGCTGCGCCATTCCTTCGCCAGCCACATGCTCGAATCCTCAGGCGACCTGCGCGCCGTGCAGGAACTGCTCGGCCACGCCGATATAGCGACGACGCAGATTTACACGCACCTGGATTACCAACATCTCGCGCGCGTGTACGACGCGGCGCATCCGCGTGCGCGCAGGAAAAAGTCGTGAGGAATTGCGCGTTTTTGTAGGCTGGTGGTGAGCGAAGCGAACCCCGGCGCTCGGCTGTGGTGCTGGGCATCGCTATGCTCAGCCCAGCCTACGCACTCGCTGAGCCGGCGGCTTGGCTTGGGTCGCGTGAGAATCGACGTAGCTGTCGAGCAGGCGGCGAATCATTCGCTGATATTGCGTGTGATGCTTGGACGCCTGCGACTTGAAGAAGTCGATGCTTTTCTTGCTCAGCGCCAGTGTGACCTTGACGCCTTCCTCGCGGAACGCCAACTCCGCCGGCGATGGAAGGAAATCCGGCACGATCTCGATCTTGCCGATCGGTTCATTCGTGTATCTGATTTTGCCGTTCATAAATAGCTTTTCCTTTGCGCCGGTGTTCAACCCAACCTACGCGCTTCTTGTTGCCCGGCTTGCACAATCTTGATGACACCACGCGCTAGCAAGTACCAAGCAAATAACGCGTCGAAGGCGAGTGAGTAAGACAAGCGAGCGGCCAAACTTACACCGGATTCACCAAGTACTTTCCTCATCGCCTCCTCAAGTTGTGCTTGTGATATACGCTTGCGCATGTATGCGACTACGAACGGCCAAGACGGGCAATTGCGCGCGCCGCAACGCCCCCGAGGCAACTTCGACCGCTGATATTGGATTGAGGTCGTGAACAAGGCGGTTAAAATTATCATGTGTGACTGCTTCGAATTTTGCGTTAGATTCGCCGATGCTGATAACCCGGTCATCCGTCGAAAAATGATGGCTGACTTCTTCGGTAGTCCAAATCGGTATATCGGGGTACCGTCGCAATGCGGCCTCGATATAGCTTGGACTATCCGTCGCTTTTAATTGGACAAAGATTTCGTGTCCGGTTTTATCATCATGCAAGATGATGTCATCACCCGGATGGTTCATGTCTGATTCGGAGATGGCTCTGATACCGTTGTGTCCATCTTCCATTTCAATCACGTAAAGCTCAAACATGCGCCCTTTGATCAAGCTGATGACGCCTTCCAGTTGGCTGGCGTCATAGTGCCGCATGAAATCAGCGATCTCCTCAATCGATGCGCTTGCGAGATCAGGATAACGATCTCGGATAGCCTGGACAAATATTTGTCCCATGGGCCCCGAAAGGCCATCAAAGTGGCCTGCAAGTAGCCATGCCATACACGCCGTGGCTGCTATTTCACCCCGGGCATGTGCAGCATCCGCAGGCACCTCGCCACTCAGCCACAACCAGAGGCGTTTGGCCATACTTTTCAAGGTCCGTGGTGACAGCCCCGTGCGCAGCACCTTAGCTTGAGAAGTAAAAAGCCCCTGTGCAAGGGTCCATATCTCTTTAACCGACGAAAGTGAAACGCGGAATTTACCCTCGGCCCGTGCGGTCTTGAATCCAAACCAGAACATGACCCCGACCAAATCCGTGATAAACAACTCCGATGGAATCATTGGATTGAGACCAGGGCAATAATCGCAAACAGCGCGAATGCAAATCCGAGCAGAACTTTGAACGCAGCAAGTATCGTGACAGAGACGCCAGCAAGCAGGCCGAAATATTTCCAGATATCTGACGCGCGTTCAATTTTCAGTCCCACCTCGCGGGCAATTGTCAAGGCCATCCAGCCCTCAAGCCCCATGCAGACGACCACGCCAACGCCCAACTGACCCGGAAGTCCCGCGAGCACGGCGTTGGCGACTGCAACCTGCGTAATAACAGAACGGATGCGCTCGTCGGGTGAACTACCAACCGAATTGAAAACGTCTTTGATCGGCTCGAAAACGATGTCACGAATACGAACGTTGGAAAAAAGCTCTCGTACTCTCAAACTATTTCGATCCAGCCATTCAGAAGCGAGCTCCGTATTGGCGTACTGTTTGAATCTGTCTCGAAGTTGTTGCCAGAGATCAACCAGTTTCATGCTGTAACCCCCAAAGCTTGCATTAGGCGCATTATCACTATCTCTGTCTCAGATTCCGGGACGAATTGAAACCCGGCGCTTGTTAAGTAGCGGCAAATATATCGTCGGGTACGGCACCCAGCCCGTCAATCCTATCTGCGCTTGGAATCTCTCTGCTGGGCCCCATCTTCTGCTGTCCATAGCCTCACGGTGCAGCCATGTCCGACTCCTTCCACGCCACCACCATCGTTTCCGTGCGCCGCGACGGCAAGGTCGTGATTGGCGGCGATGGACAGGTCACGCTGGGTGCCACGATCGTCAAGGCCAATGCGCGCAAGGTGCGCCGGCTCGGCACCAAGAGCGAGGTGCTCGCGGGTTTCGCGGGCGCGACGGCGGACGCGTTCACTTTGTTCGAGTTGTTCGAGCAGAAGCTGGAAAAGTACGGCAACAACCTGGTGCGCGCGGCGGTCGAACTAGCCAAGGACTGGCGCACGGATCGACGTCTTGGCCGGCTCGAGGCGATGCTCGCGGTGGCCGACAAGGAATCGTCGCTGCTGATTTCCGGCAATGGCGATGTGCTCGAACCCGAGCAGGGCCTGATCGCGATCGGGTCGGGCGGTCCGTATGCGCAGGCGGCGGCGCGCGCGTTGCTGCAGCACAGCGAATTGTCGGCGCGCGAGATTGTCGAGAAGGCGCTCGGCATCGCCGGCGATATTTGCATTTACACGAATCACAACGTCACGATCGAAGAGCTCTAACTCGTCATTCCGGCGAAAGCCGGAATCCAGCGACTTTGCTTTCAAATCCCGTCACGAAGCGAAAAGGCACTGGATTCCGGCTTTCGCCGGAATGACGATAAAGAAAGCGTACCCCCTCAGCGAGATTTTCTTTAGAAACCCAATGTCCGAACTCACCCCCCGCGAAATCGTCAACGAACTCGATCGCTACATCATCGGTCAGAATGCGGCCAAGCGCGCGGTTGCGATCGCGTTGCGCAACCGCTGGCGGCGCATGCAGCTGGAACCTGCCATGCGCAACGAAGTCACGCCGAAAAACATCCTGATGATCGGGCCGACCGGCGTGGGCAAGACCGAGATCGCGCGGCGCCTGGCCAATCTGGCGAACGCGCCGTTCATCAAGGTCGAGGCGACCAAGTTCACCGAGGTCGGCTATGTCGGCAAGGATGTCGAGCAGATCATTCGCGATCTCGCCGACGTCGCGGTGAAGATGGCGCGCGAGGCGGCGAAGGGCACGGTGCGCTCGCAGGCCGACGAGCGCGCCGAGGAGCGCATCCTCGATGCGCTGATTCCGCGGCGCGCGTCGAGCTGGGATCAGCCGCCGCCGGAGTCGCTCGATACCGATACGCGGCAGAAGCTGCGCAAGCAATTGCGCGAAGGCGCGCTTGAGGATCGCGAGATCGAGATCGAAACGCAGATGAATGTCGGCGTCGAAATCATGGCGCCGCCGGGCATGGAGGAAATGACCAATCAGCTGCGCGGCATGTTCTCGCAGATGGCCGGACAGAAAACGCAGAAGCGCAAGCTGGCGATTCGCGCGGCGCGGCCGCTGCTGATCGAGGAAGAAGCGGCGAGCCTGGTCAACGATGAGGAAATCAAGGCGCAGGCGCTGGACTCGTGCGAGCAGAACGGCATCGTGTTCATCGATGAGATCGACAAGGTCTGCCAGCGTGGTGAGTGGAGCGGCGCGGGTGTGAGCCGCGAAGGCGTGCAGCGCGATCTGCTGCCGCTGGTGGAAGGCTCCACCGTGTCGACCAAGCACGGCATCGTCAACACCGATCACATTCTGTTCATCGCCTCAGGTGCGTTTTCCGTGGCCAAGCCGTCGGACCTGATTCCGGAATTGCAGGGCCGCTTCCCGATTCGCGTCGAACTGTCGGCGCTGAGCGCGCAGGATTTCGAGCGCATCCTGCGCGAGCCGCACAGCGCGCTGACCAAGCAGTACAGCGCGCTGCTGGCGACTGAGGGCGTCAGCCTTGAGTTCGCCGACGATGGCGTGCGCCGCCTCGCCGAAATCGCTTTCGCGGTGAATGAACGTACCGAGAACATCGGCGCGCGCCGCCTGCACACCGTGCTCGAGCGCCTGCTGGATACGCTATCCTATGAGGCTCCGGATCGCGGCGGGCAGAAGTTCCGCATCGACGCGAAGTACGTCGACGATCATCTCGCCGCGCTGGTGCAGGATCAGGATTTGAGCCGATATATTTTGTAACGCCGAATGCCTAGCGGCCGTCATTCCCGCGAAAGCGGGTTTTCAACAGCCGAATGGCTGGTCATCCATTTTGTTTTGGTTCAAAACAAGATCAAGCTGGATGACCAGCTTCGCTGTTGTGAAGCGCTTCCCGCTTGCGCGGGAATGACGAAACAAAAAGGGTCATGGGTCAGTGAGTTTGTATTTCTACAAAGTGGAAAATGGTCAACGTCAATCATCACCGTGAAAGCAACAACGTCGTCCAGTTCCGCGGGCGCGGCACCCGCGCGCAGTTGCGCGAGGCGCTGGAGGGGCGCGTGCCGATGCGCCTCATACGCGAGCGCATTTCCCCGGCGTGGACGCACGGCTACGTGGTCGGCCTGTCCGCCGAGTTCTGCCTCATCGCCGAAGTCAGCGATGCGATGCGTTTCGACGGTTTTCTCGCGGTCGCGATCGGCGACATCAGCGCGGTCGAGGAAGATCCCGGCCGCGAATTCGTCGAGCGCGCGCTGGCGCTGAACGAAGAATCGATTCCGTCGTTGCCCGCGATCAAGCTCGACGACTGGCAGACGATCGCGCAATCAGCGACCGCCGAAACGCCGCTGATCTCGCTCAATATGCTCGACGACGAAAGCGGCGAAGTCAGTTATGTCGGCCGCCTCACGGGCAGCGAGCACGACGCCTTGCTGCTGCAGGAAATCGATCCGAACGCGAACTGGTATCCGGACACCGGCGCCTATGAATTTCCGGCGATCGGCTCGATCGCCTTCGGCACCGCCTACATGCTGCTGCTCGCGCGCATTGCCGGCACGCCGCCGATCCCGCTGCCGCCGGAAGCCCTGCCGGCGTCGTGAGACCGGCGGCGATCAAGGCATAATGCGACCTTGATCCGAGAGCCGGAGCGGGGCATGCCTTGGTGGAGATCGCGCGCCGCGCGCGTTGGTCTGCTTTTTCTGTTCGCGCTGGCCATCTTGCTGATGCGCGCGCACACCTATGCCGAACCGCGTGAACGCGATCTGGACATCTATGCCTGGATCGGGCATTACCTGCTGCAAGGCCGGCATCTGTATACCGATCTGGTCGATATCAAACCGCCGCTGCCGTATCTGCTGTATGCACTGAGCGAACTTGGCGTCGGCTTCGGCGCGGCGCAGGTGTTTCTGCTCGGCATCGCCAGCGCCTGGGCAACCCTGTTCGGCCTGTATTGGCTCGGCGCGCGCGCGCTCGGGCGACCGTGGCTCGGCATCGCCGCCGCCTTGTGCTGGGTGCTGCTCGGCTCGGATTTGTACCTGCAGGCGAATCAGCCGAATACGGAAGTTTTCATCAATGCGTTTTCGGTCTGGGCGATCGCGTTATTGTGGGGATTGCCGCGCGAGCGCCTCGCGCTTGCGCAGTGCATCGGCGTGGGCGTGCTGTTTGCCTGTGCCAGTCTGTGCAAGACGGTCGCAATCGTGCCGGCAGCCCTGTTGCTGCTCGCGCACGTCGTGTTTGCCGACGCCGCGACGCCGCGCTCGCGCGCGCTCAAGCAGATCGCGCTCGCCGGCGCGGCCATCGCTGGGTTGTGGCTGTTGACGTTCGCATGGCTCGAAATTTCCGGAAGCGCCGCGATCGCGTGGCAAATCCTTTTCGATTATCCCGCTCGAATATGCGCGACTGGCCGGTACGGATTTGTTCGGCAACGTCCTGCGCGCGTTCGCCAGCGACCATTTCATGCCGAACTTCTTCGTCGTGCAGGCGTGGCTGGTGCTGGCTTGCATCGCGTCCATGCTGTTCCAGCTGCAGGGCGACGATCGCGCGCTGGCGGGGCGCATGCTCGTGTGGATGGCCGGCGTGTTTCTCGCGGTGGCGCTGCCCGGGCACGCCTACGCGCACTATTTTCAGCTGTGGCTGCCGTGGCTGTGTTTCGCGATCGCACTGGCGATCACGTGGGCAGCTGAGGCTTTTGCCAGCGCCCGCGCGATCGTCGCGAACGCTCTGCTGATCGCGTTCGCCGCGGTGTGGAGCGCGCTATGGCTGTGGCCGCAGTACAGGCTCGGCGCAGTCGAGTGGAGCCTGGCCAAGTACGGACGCCAATTCGTCGACGCGCAGGCCCTCGGCCGCGAGCTGGGCGGGCAGCTCAAACCCGGGCAACGCCTGTTCGTGCTCGACATCCTTCCCGGCCTTTACGCCGCCGCGGGGCGCGAGCCGCCGATGGTGCTCAATACCTGGCTCGCCCTGCCACGTTATGGCGGCAGCTTGAGCGCGGTATTCGGCCCGCGGCTGCTCGATGATCTGCGACGGCAGCCCCCGGATGTGATCGTGATCGACAACTGGACCTGGGATCTTGCCGGCACGGGCGAGCCGATCAGCGAGTGGATCGGCGCGCATTACCGGATCGTCGGCAAGCGTTACGGCTATTCGCTGGCGGTGCCGGCCACCGCGGCGAATGCGGCGAACACGCCATGAGTGCGCCGCGCCCTACCGACATCACCCTGCATCGCGCCTCGCACGCGCTCGAAGTGGCATTCGACACGGGCGAATCGTTCCGTCTGCCCTGCGAATATCTGCGCGTGCACTCGCCCAGCGCCGAAGTGCAGGGGCACGGTCCCGGCCAGCGCGTGCTGCAGACCGGCAAGCGCCACGTGAACATCGCGGAGATTTCTCCGGTCGGCAACTACGGCGTGCTGCTCAAGTTCGACGACGGCCACGACACCGGCATTTTTTCCTGGAGCTTGCTCTACGAACTCGGCCGCCAGCAAGCGGAAAACTGGCAGGCATATCTGGACGCGCTCGCGGCGGCGAACCAGTCGCGTGGTTGAAGGTGCGCGTTGCGCCGCGGTCAGCGGGTGAATTGCCGCAGCGCGTTCCTGCAATCGTGAATTCCGCGATAGTATGGCGGCGTTGCTCCCCCTGGAATGACCGTCATGCCTGAAGAAATCGAAATCGATACCGACAAGCTGCGCGAAACCATCGACGAGGAGATGGAGAAGGAGTCCGGCTCGCTGCTGCGCACGATCGCGCTGACCACGGCGCTGTTCGCGGCCTTCGCGGCGATCGCGTCGCTGCAGGCAGGCGGCACGGTCAACGAGGCGCTTGCGCTGAAAACCGAAGCGACCCAGTTGCAGGCCCAGGCATCGGACCAGTGGGCCTATTATCAGGCCAAGGGGATCAAGGCCGTCACGCTGCAGGCGCAGAAGAACACCCTGCTGGCATTGGACAAGACGGTGTCCGCCGAAACGGATAAAAACATCGAGCGCTACACCGAGCAACAGAAGCAAGCCAAAGACAGCGCCGAGGAACTCGAACGCAAGCGCGATGAAAAGGGCAGGGAAGCCGACGAGTTGATCCATCACCATCACTTTTACGCTTTCTCGGTGGCCTTGCTGCAGGTCGCGATTGCACTCGGCGCGGTTGCCGCGTTGACGCGCAAGCGCATGGCGTGGTTCGGCTCCACCGCGCTGGGACTGATCGGCGCAGCCGTGTTTGCTTACGCGTTCTTCGGTCACTGAGACAGGCGCAGGCCGGACTACTCTTTCTTGATTGCAGTCGCAGCGCAACCGTTGCGTTCAGCCGATCTTCCGTTTGCGCGACGACGTGCACCACCAAGAGGAGAACGTCATGGCTCAGGCTCATTTTGAAGGCGACGTAAAAACACTTTGGCTCGTGGAAGGCCCGATCGACGACGATGGTCCCGATCGACGCATGCAGTTACTTGTGGATTTCGCCTTCGTCGATCCAAACGGCGTGCGCTGGCTTGCCCCGGCGGGCAGCAATATCGACGGCGCGAGCATTCCGCGCTTTCTCTGGTCAATCGTCGGCGACCCATATTCCGGCACCTACCGGCGCGCCAGCGTGCTGCACGATGTCGCCTGCGACGAGCGCACGCAACCGTCCAAGGTCGTGCACCGCATGTTCTACGACGCGATGATCGCCGATGGCACCGACACCGCGCAGGCGATCGAGTTCTACGCCGCGGTACGGTTGTTCGGTCCGCACTGGGACGATCCGGCACCGCAACTGGCGCGGGCCACGCGCCAGCGCAGGCTCGTGAAACCGAAATTGAAACCCGGCAGGCGCCTGAGCATCGCCCAGGTCGAAAAAGCGCTTGACGCTGCGCTCGGCGAGTAGGGCGCTGGTGTACGATGCGCGCATGAGCGACGCGCAGGAAGACGACTCGAAAACCACGCATTTCGGCTATCGCGACGTGCCCGTCGACGAGAAGGAAAAACTCGTCGGCCGCGTGTTCACTTCGGTGGCGAGCAAATACGACGTGATGAACGACCTCATGTCGTTCGGCGTGCATCGTTTGTGGAAGCGCTGGTTCGCCGCGACCAGCGGCGTGCGCAGCGGCGACCGCGTGCTCGATCTGGCCGGCGGCACCGGCGATATCGCCGCCCTGCTGCTGCCCAAGGTCGGAGTGAACGGCAGCGTCGTGCTCGGCGATATCAATGCGGCGATGCTGCGCACCGGCCGCGACCGCCTGCTCGATAGTGGATTTGTGCGCAATTTATACTATGCGCAGATCAACGCACAGGCCTTGCCGTTTGCGGACGCGAGTTTCGATGCGGTCACGATCGCGTTCGGTTTGCGCAATGTCACCGACAAGGATGCCGCGCTGCGCGAAATGCAGCGCGTGCTGCGCGTCGGTGGCCGCGCGCTGATCCTGGAATTCTCCGCCGTGCGCCAGTCGTGGCTGAAGCCGCTGTACGAATTCCACTCCTTCGAAGTGCTGCCGCGTCTCGGCGCGTTCATTGCGAACGACGCGGAGAGCTATCGCTACCTCGCCGAATCGATCCGCAAGCATCCGGATCAGGCCGCGCTCAAGGCGATGATGGAAAGCGCCGGCTTCGCCAACGTCGACGTGCGCAACCTCTCCGCGGGCATCGTCGCCATCCATCGCGGTTACAAGATCTGACGAACGGCATCATGCCGTGGAGTGAGCCTTTCATGGGTCCGGCGCCCGTCCGATGCGGGTGATTGCGCTGCCCATGATGATACTGTTCGGAACAACCACCTCCTGGTTCTGCTCGTCGAGCAGTACGGTGTAGCCGAGCGAGATTGTCCGCACTCGCGCGGATATCGTTCCTACGGGGGAGCCGAGGCGAATCGTGTCGCCGACGCGAATGGTCCTGGACAGCACCAGGGAGAATCCGGCAACAAGATTGCCGAGCGTGCCCTGCGCGGCGACGCCGACGACGACAGAAATGACGCTGACCCCCGTGAGCAACGCCGTTCCCAGGGCACGCAGTTCCGGGATGAGGTGAGCGTAGAGCACGAATCCGAACAGATACGCCAGCAACTGCGCGAACGCACTGACGAAGCCCAGGGCCGTGACGTCCGTCAAATGGCGCTCGACACTGCGCGTGCCCCTGCGGATCAGCACCGCCACCGCAGATGCGAGCACAAACACCAGCACTGCAAGAAAGACCGCTCCGACGAGCGACCTCGGGTTCAGCAATCCTGCGACGGGATCGAAGGAATGATCCATCGCCTCAGGCCTTGCGCGCCGTCGGGTTCGGCGTGGGTTCGCCGATCTTCACGAGCGTGTTGCGATCGGTATGCGGGAACGGCTGTGCCTGGCCGGGGATGGCCAGAATCGTCTGCTGTTCGTAGGACCAGGTTCCGTCGTCGTGGATCGTAATGGTGATCGCGTAGCTTTGCGTGCGGAATGCATATTCCAGAAACGGGTTGGAGCTGATGCCGTTGACCGTAGAGCCGCGCACGGCTTCAAGCCGGAACGACTTTGCGTCGGCAGTGGTTTGGCCAATCGCCATGGCAGATTGGCCGCGCGGTATCGCCAGCGTCTGCATCACGGTTCCGGTAGCCGGTTCCCACAGCCAGTAGCCGACCTGATCGTGCAAGGTCTCGACCTCGCCGGGCTTGACGATACAGGTGTGGTAGCGCAGTCCATAGAACAACTGCGGCCCGTTGGTCTGCGCGTCGATAGGTTGCAACTCGATGCGCTCGACGTAAGGCTGTCTTTCCGGGCCGGCAGGTTTCGGATTGATGTCCAGGCCCTGCGTGCTCGTCCAGATGCCCGCCATCCGGGTCAGCGGCCCCAGGTTGGCGAGCGTATCGACATCGGGTTCGGGTTCCGTGTAGATGTCTTTCGGAAAGTCGGTCATTGCCACTCCTGACTCTCGCACCATAGCTTAGCAGCCCGTCGTGGTTGCAGCCGCCCGGTTCACGGCGCGGCCGACTTGCGGCGGCGACACATGCTTAACACCAGTCTCCGCTAGCAGAGTTGCACTGCGCGGATACCGGAATTAACGCCGCACACGGCCCTGTTCGGCGCGAACGGACTTGCCACGCGCTTAGTAGGCTGGCATGGTAATCCGTCCATCGCCGATGCAGACGGTCTGCCGTCTTTTGGAGGAGTCATCTTTACTCGCCTACCTGCCTGCCCTGCTCCTCGTCTTCGCCTTCGGTGCACCCGTTCTCGCCGCCGATCAGGAAAAGGTCGATGCGAAGCCCAAGACCGAGCTCGCGCCGCCGGAAAAGGCCGTGACCACTCGAGCATAGCCTGCAACTCGGCGGGCGCAGCATCGCCTATCAGGCCACCGCGGGCACGCTGACCATTCGCAACGACAAGGGCAAACCGGACGCAAGCATCTTCTATGTCGCCTACACCGCGGCGACGGCAAGAGCGATTCCGCAAAGCGGCCCGGTCACCTTTCTATACAACGGCGGCCCGGGCTCGTCGAGCATCTGGCTGCACATGGGCTCGTTCGCGCCGGTGCGCATCGTCACCGCGAGTCCCGAAGCCACGCGCGCCGGCGCCGTATCATCTCGTGCCGAACGAATACAGCCTGCTCGACAAGACCGACCTCGTCTTCGTCGACGCGATCGGCACCGGCTACTCGCACGGCTTGCCGAGCGACAAGGACAAGATCGACAAGGACAAAGGCGAAAAGGAAGCCAATCCGGACAAGCGCTTCTGGGGCACGGACCAGGACGCCGACGCGTTCGGCGCGTTTCATGCAGCGCTACATCACGGTGAACAACCGCTGGAATTCGCCGAAGTTCCTGTTCGGCGAATCCTACGGCACGCCGCGCTCGGGCGCGCTGGTGAAGTGTCTGCAGGACAGTGGCATCGCGATGCAATGGCGTGGTGCTGCTGTCGTCGATCCTGAACTACGCGCGCGCGCCTGCCGGGCAGCGACATCGACTACGTCTACACGCTGCCGACCTACGCGGCGATCGCCTGGTACCACGACAAGCTGGCGAACAAGCCGGCGATCTGCTGGAACCGTTCCTCGACCGAGGTGCGCGCTTTCGCGCGCGGCGAATATGCGGTAGCGCTCTGGCCAAGGGCCAGGACTTGAGTCCGGCCGAAGCCGACGCGATCGCGGCGAAGTTGAGCAAGTACACCGGTTTGAGCATCGCCTATCTGAAGGAAGCCAACCTGCGCGTCAGCCCGAGCCGCTTCCGCAAGGAACTGCTGCGCGACGAGCGCCGCACGGTCGGCCGCTACGACGGCCGCTTCGAAGGCATCGATTCGGATGCCGCCGGCGAGAATCCCGAAACCGACGCGTCCGACACCGCGATCAGCGGCGCGTTCACCGCCGCGTTCAACGACTACATCGAGCGCGAGCTGCACTACACCAGCGACGTGCCCTACCGCGTCTCGGCCAACTGCGATCCGCGACTGGGACTGGAAGCACAAGGTGCCGGGCGCAGCAGCGGCCGCTGCCGCTGCCGATCATGTCGCCGGCGATCTCGCCGACGCGATGCGCGCGAATCCGCATCTGAAGGTGCTGTCGGCGAACGGCTAGTTCGATCTGGCCACGCCGTTCTTCGCGACCGAATACGATCTGGCGCATATGCAGCATCGACCCGAAACTGCGCGGCAACCTGAACTTCACCTATTACCCGTCGGGGCACATGGTCTATCTGAACGTCGATGCGCTGAAGAAACTCAAACAGGATCTGGCGACGTTTTACGATCAGGCGGCGCCGAGTCGCTGACGCCGGGCACGGGCACGGCGCCGAACACGTCCTCGCCATTCCACCAGCGCGCTTCGGCGCTCGGATCGGTCAGCGCGAGCAGAACGCTGGATATCAGTTCGTGCGGGGCGGAAGCCAGCTTCTTGCGTGCATATGCCTTCGCCGAGCCGCTGATGATCGCGTTCGACTTGTAGAACATTTCCGGATCGGCCGGGACAGTTTCCGCGAAAGCCTTGCAGCGTTCGACATCGAGCGAAACGGTCTTGCGGCACATCGCCGGCCGCAGCTCGTAGATCGAGCAGGCATGGTCAGCGAGAAAAGGACAGGGTTCGCGGCTGCGTTTGTCGGTCACGTCCTTGTTCCTGGCTACATGTGTCGCCAGCGCTTCGATGAGGCCCCCTTGATCCTCGCGTTCGCGCAGGCCGCGAGCGATGCGGAAGGCTTCCTGCGGATAGGAGTCGACCTTCAGCCGGCAACAGTAGCTGCACCCTTTGGCGCAGGCGAAACGCACGCCCTTTTTCACCACCTCGTCGTGCACCTGATCGATTTTCTGTTGCGCGATGGCCGCCAGGCGCACGGCGAACGCGGCGGTCGGATTTGCGCGCAGCTTCTGCGTGATTTCCTTTTCGACCTGGCGTTCGAGTTCGAGCAGATCGGCCTGTTCGCGCGAGATCATGGGATATTCAGCCATCGCAATTCTGCCGGCGCAAGCAAGCGACGGCTCGCCACGGCGTCCTGGTGTACGCCGAGTCCACGCAAAATCGTCGCGGACTCAGCCGCCCTCGTCCTGGAGTTTCTTGTCGGCGTCGCGCTTCTGCTTGTCCACTACGCCTTGCACGGCTTTGGCCTTGTCGAGCGCCTTGAGTTGCGTGTCGAATATGGTCTTTTGATGGACGGGAGGCTTGTCTGCGGCAACCGGCGGCGGCGCGTCGTCGGAGCAGGAAGCGGATAGCGCGACCAGGACGAGCAGCGATAACTTGGCGAAACGCATGGCGGACTCCGGGCAGGCCCGCTACAGTTTGCGCTGCACGCTTGCTCTGAACAAGCGTTTCGATCACGACGTGGAGTAACGGCGATGACGACGAACCCGGTGCGCTGGCGTCTCGACGGGCAGACCGCATTGATCAGCGGGGCGAGTGCGGGTATCGGCCTCGCCTGTGCGCGCGAACTCGCTGCGCTCGGGGCCGACGTGCTCATGCTGGCGCGCGACGAGGCGCGTCTGGAAGCGGCGCGCGCGGAACTCGTGGAAGAATTTCCACAATGCGAAATTTTCTCTTTCGCCGCGGATGTCGCGGATACCGAGCAGCGTCTGGAGGTATTCGACTGGGTCGCCGATCTGGAGCTGCCGCTGTCGATACTGATCAACAACGTCGGCAGCAACGCGACCAAGGCCGCACTCGATTACCTCGAGGACGAAGTGCGCGAGCTGCTCGAAACCAACGTGCTGTCGGCGTTCGAGATGTGCCGGCTGGCGCATCCGCATCTGGCCGAGCACGGCAACGCGGCGATTGTGAATATCGGTTCGGTGTCCGGCCTCACCCATGTGCGCAGCGGCGCACCTTACGGGATGACCAAGGCGGCGCTGACCCAGCTCACGCGCAACCTCGCCTGCGAATGGGCCGACGACGGCATTCGCGTGAACGCGGTCGCGCCCTGGTATATCCGTACGCAGCGCACCGAAGGACCGTTGGCCGATGCGGACTATCTCGACGAAGTGCTTGCGCGCACGCCGATGGGACGCATCGGCGAACCGGAGGAAGTCGCCGCCGCGGTCGCGTTTCTGTGCCTGCCGGCTTCGTCGTACATCACCGGCGAATGCATCGCCGTGGACGGCGGCTTTCTGCGTTACGGGTTTTAGAGTGCCCCGGAGCATTGAAGCTTCCCTTCCCTCGCGAAGCGGGGAAACATCGGCAGGATTGCCGATGTTTGCAGCGAATGCTGCCCGCAGGGCGAGCCATATGGACATGGCGAGTACAAGGTGCCCGGAGGGCGGAGGGGGGCGCTTTTGAGCGCGAACAATAGAATCCTGACAGTACGTTTGGAATATCAGCCGCCTTACGATTTTCCGGCGCTGCTCGGCTTCTTCGCCAAACGCGCCATTCCCGGTGTCGAGCAGGTGGATGCGCAGAGTTATCGGCGCGTGTTTGTGCTCGACGGCAAGGTCGGCATATTGCATGTCGAGGCGATCGGCGGCGCCGATGCGCTCGCACTCGACGTCGATTTTCCGGACGAGAAGCTGCTGCCGCAGATTCGGGCGCGTGTGCGCCGCATGTTTGATCTGGATGCCGATATCGCGGCGATCAATGCGAGCCTGGGTCGGCGCGCGCAGCTCAAGCGCTGCATCGCGCGCCATCCGGGCCAGCGTCTGCCCGGCGGCTGGGATGGCTTCGAGATTGCAGTACGCGCCGTGCTCGGCCAGCAGATCACGGTCGCGGCGGCGCGCACGCTGACCGAGCGGCTGGTGCGCAAATTCGGCGTTACAGTCGCCTTGCCGTCAGGCGCAGAAGCAAGCTTGTTCCCGACGCCGCAGACTCTTGCGAACGCCGACCTCGGCGGCCTCGGCATCACCGGCGCACGCATGCGCACGCTGCACGCGATCGCTCAAGCGTTGTGCGATGGCCGCGTCGATTTCACGGCCGCGCGCGGCCTCGATGAATTTGTGGAAAAGTGGACGGCTCTGCCGGGCATCGGCGCCTGGACCGCGCACTACATCGCGCTGCGCGCGCTGAGCCACCCTGACGCGTTTCCCACCGCGGATATCGTGCTGCGCAAGGCGGTCGCGCGCGACGGTGTGCCGGTGTCGACGCACTCGCTGGAGCGCATGGCCGAGCGCTGGCGCCCGTATCGCGCCTACGCAGTGCTGCATTTGTGGCGTTCGACGATGCCGGCATAGATAACCGGCTTGTCGGCCCCATGCCGATGTGCTATCACTGGCGCATGAATTCCAACACCCGCCGTTATTTTTGGTACTACTGCAAACCCAATCCGCTGGCGGAGGAAGGGGCGCGATCGATCTGACGATGCGCAAATGCAACACCCCGAAACCGCCGGCCTCCGGCGGTTTTCTTTTTTTAGTACGTGCGCCGACTACCGGCGGTTTCGTTTTTCTTGGAGAAGGCAATGACGATTCAGCATACCGACGACTTGCGCATCGCCGAACTCAAGGAGCTGTCGACGCCCGCGCAGGTGATCGGCGAGTTCCCGCTGAGCGAAGCGGCGCAGGCGACCGTCAGCAATGCGCGCGCGGCCGTGCACCGCATCCTCGACGGCAGCGACGATCGTCTCGTCGTCGTGGTCGGGCCGTGTTCGATCCACGACACGCGCGCGGCGCTCGAATATGCCGCGGCGTCTGGCGGTCGAGCGCGAGCGCCATGCCGACGCGCTCGAAATCGTCATGCGCGTGTATTTCGAAAAACCGCGCACCACGGTCGGCTGGAAGGGTCTGATCAACGATCCGCAGCTCGACGGCAGCTTCCAGATCGACTGCGGTCTGCGCCTCGCGCGCGGCCTGCTGTGCGACATCAATGCGCTCGGTCTGCCCGCCGGCTGCGAATTTCTCGACATGATCACGCCGCAGTACATCGCCGATCTCGTCGCCTGGGGCGCTATCGGCGCGCGCACGACGGAGAGCCAGGTGCACCGCGAACTGGCCTCGGGACTGTCGTGTCCGGTCGGCTTCAAGAACGGCACCGACGGCAATGTGAAGATCGCGCTCGAAGCGGTGCAGGCGGCGGCGACGCCGCACCATTTCATGGCGGTGACCAAGGACGGGCGCACGGCGATTGCGGCGACCCGCGGCAATCGCGATTGCCACGTCATCCTGCGTGGTGGCGCCACGCCGAACTACGACGCGGTCAGCGTGGACGCGGCCTGCAACGCGATCGCCAAGGCTGGCTTGCCGGCGCGTGTGATGATCGATGCGAGCCACGCGAACAGTCGCAAGAATCCGGCCAACCAGCCTGGCGTCATCGACGATGTCGCGCGCCAGCTCGAAGCGGGCGAGGCGCGCATCATGGGCGTGATGGTGGAAAGCCATCTCGTCGGCGGGCGCCAGGATCTGCGTGCCCGGCCAGGCGCTCGTCTACGGCCAGAGCATCACCGACGGCTGCATCGACTGGGAGACGACGGTTGCCGTGCTCGATCGGCTCGCGCAGGCAGCGCGTCAGCGGCGCCTGCGCGCCGCGGCGCACGCGGATGGTGCTACATTGGCGGCGTAGCGACAGCTGTGCAACGGCGATGTCGACCATCTATTACGACTATCTGCAAACACCGGTCGGAAAACTCCTGCTCGCGCTGGACGGGCAGGGTCTGCGGCATATCGATTTTGAGCACGGCAAACATCCGGTCGCGATAGGCGAAGACTGGGAGCGTGGCCCCGGTGCGCTGCACGAGGCACGCGCGCAGTTGAAAGCATATTTCGCCGGCACGCTGACCCGGTTCGATCTGCCGCTCGCGCCGCAGGGCACCGAGTTTCAGCAGCAGGTGTGGCTCGAACTGCTGCGCATTCCCTATGCCACGACGACGACCTACGGCGAGATCGCGCGCCGGCTTGGCGATACGCTGGCCACGCGCGCGGTCGGCACCGCGAACGGACGCAATCCCGCTGCCGATCGTCGTGCCCTGTCATCGCGTGGTCGGCGCCAACGGCGACCTCACCGGTTTCGGCGGCGGTCTGCCGGTCAAGCGTTTCCTGCTCGATCATGAGCAGCGCCACAGCATCTTCTCGCTCGCGCCCTGAGCGCCTCTCAGGCGCCTCTGAATAAGCGTAGCGAGCGCAGTCGGTTGCTACGCGCGCACCGAGGCAAACGCACGCGCATCCTCGCGCCAGCGCGGCGTCGCGCGGATGCGCGGCAAGGCGTCTTCCACGCGCTCGACCAGCGACCACATTTGCGCGTGCTCGGGATTCATGAAGCGCTGCCCGATCACCTGCTGCATGAACGCCTGCAACGGCGTATAAAAATCCAGAATGTTCAGAAGTATAATCGGACTGAAATAGATGCCCAGGCGCTTGAGCGTGATCGCCTCGAACAATTCCTCGAGCGTACCGCAGCCGCCGGGCAGGGCGATGACGGCGTCCGAACCGGTCAGCAGGCGGTGCTTGCGCTCGCGCATGTCCTCGACGACCTGCAGATTGGCGATGCCGGGGTGCTGCCATTCCACCTCGGTCATGAAGCGCGGAATGACGCCGATCACCTCGCCGCCCTCGGCCAGCGCACCGTCGGCGAGCGCGCCCATCAGGCCCGTCGCGCCGCCGCCGTAGACGACGCAGCAGCCTTCGCGCGCGAGCAGGGCTGCCGAGCGCGCGCGCGGCGTCCAGATAGGCGCGAGCGCAGTGCTGGCTGGAGGCGGCATAGACGCAGATGCGCATGCGCGGGTTCCGTGGTGGAAGGAGAAGAGAATTCTACGTCAGCGACCGCGTGCGCGTTCGCTTGCTAAACTAACGTACCGAAGTGTCGAACCAAACCGCTTTTGAGATTCAGCACGGTTGCAGACGATACCTCTCCCGCTGGCGGGAGAGAGCCTGCCCCGGACTTGATCCGGGGTCGGCGCGCATGGCGCGACGGGTGAGGGTGGCGGTGGGTGCAACCTTGCCGCAGATGCTTGCGCCACCCTCATCCGCCTTCGGCACCTTCTCCCGCCAGCGGGAGAAGGGAATTTTGGTTAACGTCTACGTGAGTCAGGAAACCTTATGCCCACCGCCGCCTTGCCGAATCTGACCGATGCCCGCCTTGCCGTGATTGGCCTGGGCTATGTCGGCCTGCCGCTGGCGGTCGCGTTCGGCGCCAAGCGCGCGACGCTGGGTTTCGACATCGATGCCGCGCGTATCGCCGCTCTGCGCGAGGGCCGCGATCACACGCTGGAAATCGCTGCCGCGCAGATTCGCGCCGCGGCGCAGTTGTGCTTCAGCGCCGCGCCGGCCGACCTCGCCGGCTGCGAAGTGTTCATCGTCACCGTGCCGACGCCGATCGATGAATTCAAGCGCCCCGACCTGCGCCCGCTCGAAGCGGCGAGCCGCGATATCGGCCGCGCGCTGAAGGCCGGCGGCATCGTCGTGTTCGAGTCCACCGTGTATCCGGGCGCGACCGAGGAAATCTGCGTGCCGATTATCGAGCGCGAATCCGGCCTGCGCCACAATGTGGATTTCTATACCGGCTACAGCCCGGAACGCATCAATCCGGGCGACCGCCAGCATCGCCTGGAAAGCATCGTCAAGGTGACCTCGGGATCGACGCCGGCCGCGGCCGACTTCGTCGACGCGCTGTATCGCAGCGTCATTACGGCAGGCACGCATCGCGCGTCGAGCATCCGCGTGGCCGAGATGGCCAAGGTCATCGAGAACACGCAGCGCGACCTCAATATCGCGCTGATCAACGAAGTCGCGCTGATCTGCCACAAGCTCGGCATCGACACCACCGAGGTGCTGCAGGCGGCGGGCACGAAGTGGAATTTTCTGCCGTTCCGGCCCGGCCTTGTCGGCGGTCACTGCATCGGCGTCGATCCGTACTATCTGACCCACAAGGCGCAGCAGATCGGCTATCACCCCGAAGTGATCCTGTCCGGACGGCGCATCAACGACGGCATGGCCGTGCATGTCGCGCAGCGCGTGATCAAGCTGCTCGCGCAGCGGCGCATCCATGTCGCGGGCGCGCAGGTGCTCGTGCTCGGCCTCGCGTTCAAGGAGAACTGTCCCGGACCTGCGCAACACGCGCGTAGCCGAACTGATCGCGGAACTGCAGGGCTACGACGCGCAAGTCGATGTGTACGACCCGCGCGTCGATGCGGCGCAGGCGCGGCACGAATACGGACTGGAAATGCTGCCGCAACTCACCGACAAGCGCTACGACGCGGTGATCCTTGCAGTCGCGCACGCCGAATTCGTCACGCTCGGCGCACAAGGCATTCGCGCGCTGGGCAAACCTGGCGGCGTGCTGTTCGATGTGAAACAGGTGCTGCCGAAAGATGCGGTCGACGACCGCTTATAAAGCTGCTTCAGGATTACTCACTCGGTGTGAGGCAATCGTTTCCACCGCTGATGCGAAACGCTTGGGCTATGCGGCCGCTGCCACACACCGCTGGAAGTGACGCAGCCAGTCGCAGCAGTCCGCTTAAGCGAATAGTTGGCCTAACGCTACGTAGCTTTCTCGGCAAGATAGCAATACCGGGAAAGACGGCGCTCCGCTGAAAGCCGGTGCACACAGGCCAGAAAACGTTGCAACCCCGCAAAATTCGCCTCTCCCTCGCGCACAACGAGCTCCTGTCGACGCTGCTCCCGAGCGGCGTGCCAGCGCTGCGCAATCGCCTCCGCACCCGCGGTCACATCTTCTCTCTCAAGCAGCGTGAAGCCCGCGCGGGCGATGAGTCGTTCGTTCTCTCCGGGCGGTACAAAGAGGTAGAACCCAATCGAAACTGCGGACCGCCAGTTCCTCGTGCGACACCAGACCGGTGACAACCATCGCGTCCGTGAACAGCATGCGCCCTCGCGGCCTCAATACGCGGTGCCAATCGCCGAGCACCTCCAGGCGATTGGCGATGTGGCACATCGCGTCGTTCGAGAGGATCGCGTCAAATGTGGCCGGCGAAAATGGAAGGGGCTGATTCGCGTCCACCGATTGAAACGTCACTCGATCTGCGACACCTCGCGCCTCCGCCAGCCGCATTCCATTGCGAACCCCATGTTCGTTGATATCCACACCCGTGACGCGGCAACCGCGTGCCGTTGCCAAATAGACAGCCGGGCCGCCGGAGCCGCTTCCTACTTCCAGGACATGACTGCGATCGCGCACCTGAACCTGATCGGCGAACCGAAGCCATTCCGCCGCGGTCATCCAGCTACTTTGCCCGATGTCCTCTCCGAACGCGTCGTGACGCACCGCCGCTTCGGCGTGACTGCCAAAGTCCCCGTACACGTTGTCGTAGAGATCCACCACCTCGGACATTGTAACCTCCGTCGATTCACTGTGATCGAGCATGGTGCAGGCGATCGAACGCTTCGATAAGCGCCTATACCCAGGCAACGATCCGTGTGACGATGTCCATTCTGCTCAAACGCTGGAGGTAAGTGAGGCGAACCGCGGTTGCCTTGCACTGCTGGCCGTAACGCGTGGTCGTTCGAGGACCTGGTTTGGGCATGGTGCACTCCTGAAAAGTTAGTTCAGGGTGTCCACTAAACCGAAGGAACTATCCATCTGCCGGCGCGTCCGCGCGAACGCCGGGTCAGCCCCGGCCTGGACGGGAGCCCAAGGCAATGGCGACGATCACTTTCGTGTCAGGCCATCTCGCCAGGCGATGACCTCGAGTTCGCCGCGGACGGCTTCTTCGACCGGGATGACGGGATGCACCTCGAACACGAACGCAGGAAGCATCGAACAGAATTTGTGAATGGTCACCAGATCGTCGCATTCCATCAGCATGTGCCCGCCCCACTCGCCGACTCGGATCACAAAGAAGTCGATCTTGAAGTTGCCCGGTGCCTTCCATTGGCCGAAGACTTCGAGGATTCGCTTCTGCGCATTCTCGTATTCCATAGGCGAACCCTGCGGGCGTTCGAACCAGCTGATTATGTACTTCATCGGCATCCTCCTCGATTGAGTTGAAACCCTCGGAACGACTGCTGTTTGGACGGGCTAGACGAATGGCTTGATGCCAAGCGGGCTGCCCCCACGGAGGCTGCGATCTTAGCGCAGACCGACACCGGCAGTCCGCTTAGACAGCCGCCAGCTTTAGTTTGCCGACATTGCGAAGGTTTGCCTGCTGTCTAGCCACCCAAAGATCATGGTTGTCCTGCATCGCAAGCCAGCTCTCCGGCGAGCGGCCTATGGCCTTGGAAAGCCGTAACGCCATGTCCGGAGTCACACGGCTGGTGCCATTGAGGACACGGCTGAGCGTAGAAGCTGCGACGTCCAACTTGCCCGCAAGCTCGCGACCGCTGACACCATTGGGCTCAAGGTAGACGCTGGTGATGAACTCGCCAGGATGGGGAGGGTTGTACATTGCCATTAGTGATAGTCCTCGTAGTCGAGTACATAAGCGTTGCCGTCCTTGAACTCGAACGTAATCCGCCAGTTTCCATTTAGAGGGGTCAGGCGGCATTTCGGCGTCGCCGGGAGGCCAACTCAACTTGGCCATTGGAAGGCGAGCCGAGTCCAGGTAACCCCAGCGGCACGATTGATCGGATCGATCGACTCTGTGTCGATGTTCAGAACACATGCAAGTCCGTGCGCCTCGGCGAGTCCGATGGTTTCCGATCCGGAGACCTCGAACATGCGCCGGCCCTCGGGGACCGGGCCGTGCCGCAGCGACATGACAAGAGTGCCATCGCGAGCGAGTAGCGTGGCCAGTGCGGCCATGCCTGCCGAGCGCTCTTGTCGCTCCAAGTGCATCCAGACAGCGATGAGCGTGACCATGTTGAACTTCCTCCCTCGACCTCGAACAGCGCGAAGGTACGGTAGAGCGTCGTCGACCCACTCGATAGTCGGATGAGGATGCAGGGCCATTGCGGCCTCGCGTAGTGGCACCGTCGGCTCGACCGCGAGCACGGAGTGTCCCTGCGCGGCGAACCATGCGGCGTCAGCTCCAGTTCCTGCGCCGACGTCAAGTACCAAGCCGGGCGCCCTTCGCAAGAGGTGCAACTCGGCCCGATGCTTGTCCTCGAATGCTTCCTGCTCGTAGCGCGGAATCAGTTCCGCGGCTTGTTCGGCGTATCCCTGTGTGCCTGGAATCATGAGACGGTGGCAGTGGTGCGGTGCATGTTTATGCCGCCTGGACAGAGTGGCTTGAGTCGAAGCGGCGGCCGCCGCGAAGGATTTCAGTTTACGGCAACCGCCCCGTAGCCGTCCGCTTGAGCGTCGGGCACAACAAAGCCGCCGTGGCTGTGGCCAACAAACCGCGCGGCGGCTGTGGGCGATGGAACACCACGGCACCGACTTCAATCCCGATCACGTCAGCGTGCGTCGCGACGCAAGCGCAAGTTGAAATTGTTCCCCCGAGTTGCCTGGCGATATACAGCTCATGGCGAATGTGTAGGTCCCGAATCGAATCAAGCCGATAATTTTTCTGGCTTCAAGGCCGCTTCGAGCGATTGGCTTTCGATTCGCGGATTCCATGATGGCCCGAGCATTACACGCTCACCCCAAGGCGGAATATGACCAACGGGAATCCCTATGGGACCCGACTTCAACCGATTCATTCTCCCCATGCCAAATGCGCTTCGCCCATCAGTCACTTGACTGAGGAGTCCATACACGAATAGTTAGACCGAGGCTAGCGCACATCGCGTGAAATCGTGGACGAATCTCCGCGGGAGTGATAACAGGCATCATCCATGGTTCCTTGGGCGGCATCTAGCAAAATCCATGCGCCCTCGCTGTCTTTGGAAATCAATGCGTAATAGTCTCGATTGCCTTTTTCATTTGTAAGGGCAAATACAAGGCTATCGCCGAGTTCCTTATTGGCCCAAATACGAATGTCGAATGAAGGTATGAGGCCGGAATCGTGTTTAGCAGCGCACCGTGGCAATCCGGAACCAGGCATGCCATAACGTCCCTTTGCATGCCATAGGTGGACATCCATCAGCAGTTCGTGTTTTTCACCTTCCGCAATGGAACAGTAGTTCAGGGACTGCCCTTGGCGCTCAATAAGTCGCCAGCGGAGGCCAACCCCGTTTGTCGGTCGCTGCGTGAATAGGATAGCGCGGGCTTCCTTGTCACGAGAGAGTTGAACGGCGTAATTGGTCGGACCAACATACGCTTTAGCAGCGCGAAACTGGTCCATCACATCTGAACATTCTATGGGCTGGGACTCAGGTGGGTTCGCCCTGGCCAGCATCGCTGCCTGTGGACCGAGAAGGAAGAGGACAACAAGATACTTCACGGTAGGTGTCCTCGGTCTAACGCTGAGGTAAGTGGCCGCTGCCACGAGTCGCATGAAGATACCGTGCCGATTCGCAGCGGTCTACTTGACCGAGTAGAAAGAGACTTCCCCATCCCAGACCGCGTGAGCGTTTCGGCATCAATGTGCCACGATTGTGACTGGTATCTACAATCCAACCGAGAGGGGAAGTCTGCAAATGAATACTACAACCGTGGGTGTGGATCTGGCAAAGACGATCTTTGCGGTGTGCGTGATGGATGGCCAAGGGCGAGTGTTGCGGCATTTGCAGCTACGCCGCGAGGCATTGGCGGCGTGGCTGGTGCAGTTACCTGCCGGCACGATCGTGGCGATGGAGGCGTGCAGCGGTGCGCACGACTGGGGACGGTTGTGCGTTGAGCACGGATTGCGGCCGCGCCTGATGGCCGCGCAGTTCGTGACGCCGTTTCGCAAGAGCCGTAGCGCGAAGAACGATCGCAACGATGCCGAGGCGATCGCCACCGCCGCACGCCAGGGCAACATGCGCTTTGTGCCGGTCAAGACGGTCGAACAGCAAGCACGTCTGGCCTGGCACCGGGTGCGCGAAGGCTACAAGACCGAACGCCTGGCGGTCATGAATCGCCTGCGCGGTCTGCTGGCCGAGTTCGGCATCGTCATTGCGCAATCCCCTGCGGCATTGCGCCGTGCGTTGGCCGATCTGGCGGAGCGTGGGGATCTGCCGGCGGAGTTCATCGAACTGATTGGCAACGTGAGTGATCATTGCAAACGGGTGCAGGAACAGCTGCGCGAGTGTGACCGACGCATCACGGCGCACGCCCATAGCGACGAACGCTGCGTACGCCTGCAGGAACTGGTGGGTGTGGGTTCTCTCACGGCCGATGCCACCGTGGCCACGGTCAACGACGCACGGGATTTCAAGCACGGCCGGCAGATGTCGGCATGGCTGGGCCTGGTGCCCAAGCAGACCTCCAGCGGTGGTCATGAAAAACTCGGGCGCATCAGCCGTAGCGGCGACAGCTATTTACGCACCCTGCTCATCCAGGGCGCGCGCAGCAGCGTGAACAGGCGCGCCGGGTGACGTTGGACAAAGCCACGCCCGAACAGATCTGGATTCAGCAACTGGCCACGCGCATGTCCTTTGGCCGTGTACTGGTAGCCGTGGCCAACAAACATGCGCGGCAGCTGTGGGCCATGCTCGCGCGGGGTGAGGCCTACGATGCGCACGCGTGGATCAGGCATCCGATGACGCAACGAAACAAGACCACGCGGGCAGCCGCATGACCCGGGCATAGACCCATTTACGAAAGACGATTGACGCAACAACCGTTTCACCTTTACGCCAGAGCTACAACGGTAACCAACAGGTCAGACCGACCTGCGCAGAGCCTGACTAACTATACGGATGCCACCACGCGCTCCGGCTGATCTCCGGGCGCGGGCATAACCAGTGAACGAGAGAGGCGCGCAGGTGCGGTTTATACAGCGGTCCGGGCAAAACGCCGCCCCACAAGGCCGATTACGGAAATGCAGTCTGGCACCCGTTGCCGTTGGCTTGAAGTAGAAAGGTAAATGTGTACAACGCAACAAAAGCAACGATACGGCTAGCGCCGCATCGACAGCATCAATTTGCCGGGGTTGACGGGAAGTCTCTTACGGAATAGTTATGCATAGCCCGACACTCTTGAAAGAGCGGCGCTCTTGGCCGGAATATCCGACGAGGATGCGTGAATCTGCCGCCAGAACGGAAGCTCTTCGCTCCCTCCGTACTTGAGGTCGAAATGTGTAAACCGCTTTTTTCCCATGGACTCAGGATACTTCAGAGCCTCATACCAGTTGTCTATTTGGATTGAATTGGAAGTCAAAAACCTACCCATTGGCGAGGGAGAGCTTGGCATGGGTAGTGCGCCGGCAATAGCTCTACCTAGGTCGGTGTCCGGAAATGCTGCCTTAAACGCAGAGAGCAACGCAGAGAGCCGATGATGCGACTGTTCCTCGCCTTTTGCCGCCAAGAACCCTTTGAGAATAAGTTCGATTCCGTGGAAGAAGCTGAAAAGGACCGCAGTGCCAACCGCACGATCTGACCAGCGCGCCATATGATCGTGCTCGTCAGGGGTGAGTGGTGGTTCGTTCGTAACAAAGGCGGTGATATTTTCACTCTTGAGGATTTCCGCGCAGCTCTCATGAGCGAGGTGCAAAAATTGCGCACCCATTGTCCAGTATGAAAGCGGCAGGGTTTCTTGCTGCATAACTACAAATAGACCCCCATTTCCGGGGCGTTGCACGGGATATTTAGCCGCGTGGGCAGCTCGTCAAGCGCAAGTCCAAGAGAATCAAAACGGTTGCTGTGCTGTGTCTTTATTCTGATGCTGAATCGGCGATGTTTTGCCCACAAGTGAGGAATAAAAATTTATCGGCTTGCAAGTGAGGGCGTAACAGCCTCGCGCTGAACGTGCTGGCACGGCGCCTGATAGCGCCGGAGTTGGCCTTTGGTTCGCCGTCGTCCACAAGGCCGGCATCGAACCATTCATCGTCGCTACCCCGCCGCACGGCATCCATAGGCGCCGTCCCTGTCGCTTTTTACACTGGACGGTGCACTAAACAAAATTTCAACGACAGGTTTGTTACGGTCACGACCTGCGCATGTTTCGTCATGTTTTCGCCGGGGGGATGCCACATGTTTGCCGAGAATGGTCAGCCTGGCCGTGTTGTTTGTGCTCGGCGCCGCCTCGTATCCGCTCTGCGCGCAGTCCCTGATCCAGCCATCCAGCGACGCTGCGGTCGTCGTTTCGCTCGATCGTCTCGCACCCGAATTTCTCGCCGAACCGGCCGATTCTGCACCCGCCGTTCCGCTCGCACAGCCCGCGCCGCAATCCGCGGAGGAGTCCATCGAGCGCAGCATGAATTTCGATTCGGCCATCGCCGCGGCGGCGCTCACCCAGATTCTGTTCAAGGCGCCGCGCAGGCACCTCGCCGCGTTCGCGATGAAGCTGCGCGACATCCGCTATCGTCGCGGTGGGCACGAACCGTCCACCGGCTTCGACTGCAGCGGCTTCGTGCACTACGTTTATCACCAGACCTTCGGCATGGATCTGCCGTACGACGCGCCCGGCCAGTTCCGGCGCGGCGAGACGGTCGCGCGCAGCGAAATGAAAACCGGCGATCTGGTGTTCTTCGGCAACGGCAGGCGCATCCAGCACGTCGGCATTTATCTGGACCACGGCCGCTTCATCCACTCGCCGTCGCCGGGCAAACATGTGCGCGTCGACCGCCTCGACTCGCCGTATTGGGCCAAGCGTTTCGCTGGCGCAAAGCGGCCGCACGCACTTTCATAGGCGCGCTTCGCGCCCTCCGTGGCGCCACCATCGAACGATCAGCGATGCTGCGAACCGAACTGCGTGGATTGCTCATGCCTGCGCGTGGTTTTGCGCTCCTTGCAGGTTGATTGCGCAAACGCCCGTAAGCAGCCAATACTATTGATGTGGCCAGCTGAAGTTTGACATGCCCCCGACACTTTGGCTGGCGCGGGGATCGTTTTTCCTTCCCCTGCGCAGAGGGGAAACATCGGCAGGATTGCCGATGTTTGCAGCGAATGCTGCCCGTAGGGCGAACCATATGGATACGGCGAGTACAAGGTGCCGACTGCGAAGGCAGGATGCCGAAGCGAACGGCGAAGCCGGCCCAAAGGGCGTGCCGCAGGAGCGGCACGTAACGCGGAAGGGGGCACTCTTGCTCTTGCTCGGCATGGCAAAAGCGCCCCCATCAGCCCTACGGGCAGCTTCCCCCGCTACGCAGGGGAAGCGACCGCAAGGGTTCTGCGCTCTGAATTATTCAACGATAAGTGGTGGGCTTGAGTTCAAACATCACTGCGCCGCATCAATAGGAAAATGCTGATCCGTTGCCGTATGGACGTCCAGATGAAATTTTCCGCGCTGCTCCTGCTCGGCTTGCTGCTTTGCGGCTGCGCTGCGACGGGGCCGGCGTCTAAATCGTCAAGCATGTTGCACGGCGATGCGGCACATCCGGGTGCGGTGGCGAATTGGGTACGCACGGAACTGTATTTCGGCATCGGGCCGGCGGGCGAAACGCGCGGCAACGAGGCGAACACTGCCGCGGCGGAAAAACGCTGGCAGGAATTTCTCGATCGCGAGATCACCCCGCGCTTTCCCGACGGCTTGTCCGTCTACGATATCTACGGCCAATGGCGCACGCAGGGGCATGCGAATATCGAGCGCCTGCATTCGAAGGAAGTCATGCTGCTCTACGCCGACACGCCGCAGCATCGCGCGGATATCGAGGCAATCCGCGCCGCGTGGAAGAAGGAAACCGGCGATCTGTCGGTGCTGCGCGTAACGCAGCCGGCCGAAGTTTCGTTCTGACATGACACAGACGGCACGGCTGCGCATCACCTCCGGCGATATCAACGGCTTTATCGGTCTGGTCGTCGACAATCTTTCCGTGCTCGCATTTCTGGCGGGCGCGCTGATCGGCATTTTTCATTTTCCCGCCGAAGTGATCTTCGGCAGGATGTTTCCGGGCACCGCGTTCGGCGCGTTGATCGGCAATCTGATCTACACGCGCATGGCGCTGCGCCGGACGTCAACAGGGGCGTGACGCGCGGATGCGTGCGCGATGCCGCTCGGCATCGACGCGCCGACCACGATCGGCATGGCGCTGCTCGTGCTCGGACCGGCCTTCGTCGCGTTCAAGCAGCAGGGCATGGACGAGAACGCCGCGGCGACCGCGACCTGGCAGCTCGGCATGGCGGCGATGGTCGTGATGGGCGTGTTCAAGACGATTCTTTCGTTCTGCGGAACGGCGGTGCAGCGTCTGGTTCCGCGCGCGGGCCTGCTCGGATCGATCGCCGGCATCGCGCTCGTGCTGATGGGCTTTTTCCCGCTCGTGGACATCCTGCGCGTGCCGATCGTCGGCCTCGCCTGTTTCGGCATCGTGCTGTATGCGCTGGTCGCGCATGGGCCACTGCCGTGGCGGATTCCGGGCGTGCTGTTCTCGATCCTTGTGGGACTCGTGCTGTACTACGCGCTCGGTCCCTTCGATCTGCTCGGTCCCGGCTTTCACGCGCCGAGCGCGCCGCAATGGCGCTTCAATCTGCCGTGGCCGAATCTCGGCTTCATCACCGGGCTGAAGTATACTTTGCCGTATCTGGCCCTGATCCTGCCGTTCGGCCTGCTCATGGTCGTCGGCGGCATCAATGTGACCGAAAGCGCGCGCGCGGCCGGCGACGACTATCCGGTGCGCGATATCCTGCTGACCGAGGCGCTGGCCACCCTGATCGCCGGTATCTGCGGCGGCGTCGCGCAGACCACACCCTACATCGGCCAGCCGGCCTATCGCGCGATGGGCGGACGCAGCGGGTATACGTTGCTGACCGGCGCGTTTCTCGGCCTTGGCGGCGTCTTCGGCTATCTGTCGAATCTGGTCGAGGTGATCCCTCTGGCCGTGCTCGCGCCGATCCTGATCTTCATCGCGATCCATATCACGATGCAGGCGTTCGAGGCGACGCCGCAGAAATATTTTGCCGCGGTGGTGATCGCGTTTTTCCCCGCTGTCGCGCGCATGCTCGCGATCAAGCTCGGCGATCCCGGCATCGTCGCGCCGGAGCATTTCGCGCAATTGTATACTCATGCCGATCAGGGCCTGCCCGAACTCGCCGTGATCGTGATTCTCGGCAACGGCTTCATCATCACCTCGATGGTCTGGGCAAGCTTTGTCGTCGCCCTGATCGATCATCACTTGCGCCGCGCGGCCGGAATCATCCTTATCGGCGCGGCGCTGACCCTGTTCGGCATCATCCACTCCGTCGATCCGAACGGCAGCATCTATCTGCCGTGGACGCTCGACGCCGGCGCGCAAGGCATGGTCTGGCAATTCACTGCGGCCTACGTCGTGCTCGCTGCGACGTTGCTTCTGCTGTCGCTGCAGCCGGCATCGAGCATCGACCGCAGCTGACGCGCTGCTTTTCTCCTCCCCCCATGTGGGGGAGGCGTTGCGCGTAGCGCGGCGGGAGAGGGGATGGCGCCGGTGGCGCCCGCTTGCGCGGACGCTACCCCTCTCCCCAACTCCTCTCCCGCAAGGGGAGAGGGGCTTAGAGCAATGATTGACTCCGGCGCTGCCTATGACGCGATCTACTTTTCACCTCCCCCCATGTGGGGGAGGTCGCCGCGCGTAGCGCGGCGGGAGAGGGGATGGCGCCGGAGGCGCCCGCTTGCGCGGACGCTACCCCTCTCCCCAACCCCTCTCCCGCAAGGGGAGAGGGGCTTAGAGCAATGATTGACTCCGGCGCTGCCTATGACGCGATCTACTTTTCTCCCCCCATGTGGGGGAGGCGTTGCGCGTAGCGCGGCGGGAGAGGGGATGGCGCCGGTGGCGCCCGCTTGCGCGGACGCTACCCCTCTCCCCCAACCCCTCTCCCGCAAGGGGAGAGGGGCTCAAGAGCAAAGTTGCAGGGTAACCATTTCAACCGCGAACGCGGTACGGCGACGCATAAGGCCACTCGCAAACGGCTTATGATGCGCATTGCGCTGGCAACGCGACGCCAGCCGTTCGGAGGCCGGGGATGACTCCTGCAACGCCTACACAAGCTGCTGTCGCAGGTCCGCAGTCCTGCGCAGGGAGCGGCGCGCGGCATGCCGAAGAGACCGCGGCGATCAAGGCGCGGCGCGCTCGTGCGTATCCGGCCTCCGCCGACATCCAGGCAGCTCCGCACGCGGGCTTGGCGCTATCCGGCGGCGGCATCCGCAGCGCGACGTTTTGTCTGGGCCTGATCCGCGGTCTTGCGCAGAACGGCATTCTGCGCCGCTTCGATTATCTGTCGACGGTGTCGGGCGGCGGCTATATCGGGGCGAGCGTCGGCCGGCTGATTTCCGCGCTGGGTATCGACGCTGCGGAAAAACAGCTCGCCGCGGGCGAGTCGCAAATACTGGGTTGGCTGCGCAAGAACGGGCGCTATCTCACACCGGCCGGCGCGCGCGATTTCGGCATGGCGATCGCGACGCTCATGCGCTCGGGTTTTTCCACCCACTTCGAGTTGGGCATGTTCGCCATGCTCGTCGGCCTGGTCGCGATCCTGCCGCACATCTTGCAGACCCAGTTCGCGCTGTTCGATGCGGCTACGTGGCAGCAGTGGCCCAGCGCATGGTGGCCGCTCGCGCTCGGCGTCTGGCTGCTTTGGGCGCCAGGCAGCATGCTTGCGTTCTGGCCGATGCGCGACCGTGGCATTGCGCAGGCGGCGAAGTCGCCGGAACTGGGTGTGCTGATCGTGTCGACCGCCGTCGCCACGGCAGTCAGCACAGCCTTTGTGGTTTCGTCATACAGCAAGACACAGGGACTGATCGGCCCGTTCAGCGCATCGGGCGTCATCGGACTCGCATCGCTCGGCGCGCTGGTACGCGCGCTGTTTCTGTGGCTGCGTCTGTACCGGCGCGGCAAACACGGCGTGCCGATAGCGTTCATCCTTGCCGAACAGCGCCACCGCTTGACCGTGGTACTGCGCCGGATCAACAGCGCCGTGGCGCGCTTTTTCTGCTCGGCCTTCTCGACACATTGAGCTACGGACTCGCGTATCGGATCGCGGAGAGTGGCCCGTCGCTCAGCTGGCTGACGAGTGGCCTGGGTCTCGGTGGCCTGCTTGCCATCGTCTTGCGCAACGTGTCCGATCCCTTGCAGAAGGCGATGGCGTCCGCCGACGGACTGCAGGCGCGCTGGCTACCCTGGCTGATCAATCTGCTCGGCATCGGCATGGGTCTGCTGGTGATCTACATATGGACCGTACTGCTGCAATGGCTGGTGTTCACGACCGACGATGTGTTGATTCTGCAGAATCTGCCGCCGGTCCTGTGCGCGCTGGAAATTCTCGCCGTGCTGCTGTTCTGGTTCCTGCTCACGCGCAAGCACTGCGAAACCGCAAATGCCTCCTCGCTGCATGGTTTTTATCGCTCGCGTCTGATCCGCGCCTATATTTCCGTCGGCAACCCGAAGCGCTTCCACGATATTCGAGCGCAATACTCCGGGCGTATCGAAAGAGAGAGCGAAAGCGTCACCGATCCGGTCGAGGACGACGACGTCGCATTGAGCCAGTACCGGCCGGAAGACCATGGCGGGCCCATCCACCTGATCGGCGCATGTCTGAACCAGACGATCGACGATCACGGTGCGCTGTACAACGCCGACCGCAAGGGTGCGGCGATCATCGCCAATGCCAGGGGCTTCGAGATCGGTCCCACGGAGTCGGCCGCGCTGCACGCAGACACCGATGTCAGCACGCTGGGGCAGTGGGTTGCGATTTCCGGGGCCGCCGCTTCGCCCGGCGCAGGATCGAATACGACGGCTGGGTGGGCGCTGCTCCTGTTCCTGGTTGGTGCGCGTCTGGGCTATTGGATGCAAGCCCTCCTCGCGCCGGTGGCGCCGCGCAAAAATGTCGAATGGATGACGCGGCGCTTGAACAAGCTCTCGCGCGATGTGCTCAACAGCAAACCTGGCCTGCTGGTCAGCGAAGCACTGGCCTCGTTCGCCGGACGCACCGGCCACTGGTGGTATCTGTCCGACGGCGGCCACTTCGAGAATACCGGCGTCTACGCCTTGCTCAAGCGCGAAGTGCCGTTCATCCTGCTTGCCGATTGCGGCGCGGATCCGAAATACGAATTCCAGGATCTGGAAAATCTGATTCGCAAGGCGCGCATCGATTTCGATGCCGAGATCGAGCTTTACACCGATACCGAAGCGCAGGAGCAGTTCGGTCATTTCGATGCCGACCTGTGCGTACTCGCGCCGGAGCAGATGCTCGACAATCATTCGCGGCGTGGCGTCCTGCTGGCGCGCATCTGCTATCACCGCAGCGAACCGGCCCGGCAAAAGCTCGGCACCTTGCTTATCGTCAAGCCGAATCTGCATGAAGCGCTGGACACCGATGTGCTGGCCTATGCGCGGCGCAATTCGGCGTTTCCGCAGCAATCCACCGCCGATCAGTTTTTCGACGAGGCGCAGTGGGAGAGCTATCACCGGCTGGGCGAGGATTTCGGTCGTGCGCTGACCGACGCGCGTCTCGACCGGCTACCCGAATGGAGCAAATCGGTGCCGGTGCCGAGGCCGTTTGAGAGCTTGCGCCACATCAGTCCGTCGCCTACGGACGAAGCCGACAACGCCGTTCCCTACTGGCGCCGGGGAGTGGCCGCAGCGGCGCTGGGCACGACCTTGAGCCTGGGCGCGATCGGCGGCATCGTGTTGCCGCTGTGGCAGGGCGTCGATGCGTGGCAAAAGGAGCGCGCGGCGCAGGCCGAGGCGAATCAGGCCAGACTGGACGCAGCGGCCAAGCGCTATGCGGAAATCAAAAAAGACGTTGCCAATGTTCTCGACGCCATCGCTTCGACGCACGTCGCTGTGTCGGCGACGGCGGACCTCGATCCGCAAGAAGCAACGGAACTGCAAGAGATCTACGACACCGTCAGCGCCGGTCAGGCAGAGCCTGATCTGTCCGATGCGCTCAAGCAGGTACAAACCGCATGCGGAGTGCGCAACGACAGTTGCAACGACAACCCACCCGCGTGGCGCATGTGCAATGCGGTCTGCGTAGCGAATCGCAGCGATTCGGTCAGCGATTATTGGGGTGTGGCCAAGAAAGGAAGCACGTCGGAAAAAATCTGGCAGGTCGAATTGGTCGACAGCGTCTGGCGATTGGCGGCAGGTTCGTTCGCCTTGAATCGATCCACGCCGGCGCTTTCGAGTTCGCTGCCCAGCACGCAAAGCATGCTGCCCGAGCCGCCTTCCGCGGCGCAACCTGCTGCCGCGGCGGTCTCATCCGCGGCGCCACCACCGCCACCACCACTGCCCGCGCAACAGTCAGCACTGGCGGTCTGCCGCGACGGCACGCATCCGTTGACGCTATACATCCAGATCTACGACGAAGGCATGCGCACCACCGCCGCAGCGATCGAGAAAAATCTGCAGGCGATCGCTCCGGGTCAGAACATCGAAAGCTACGTGCGCGTCGCCGGCGTCGAGAACGTCGCCAACACGGCGAGCCTGCGCGGCAAGAAACTGCCGACGCCGTGGCCGCAGCCGACCCTGATCGTGCATCGTCCCGAGCAGGACATGAAGTGTGCAGATGCCCTGGCGCAGCAGCTCGATGCCGTTCTGCGTCCGCCGTATCCGAAATCGGACGACGCCTTGGTCAACGTGCGCCAGCTGCCGGCGTCGTTCAGTCGCACGCGCCACGTATTCGAACTGTGGCTGCCATCGATCGCCACTATGCCGGCCAAACCGTAAGCGGGCGCCGCGCTTCGCAGCCTGGCGCCAGCACGGCGGCTTCGGCTCAGATGGAAACCGCGTCGAGTTGCGCCTGCTGCTGCGAGACACGGTAGAGCCCGTCGCCGACCTCGACGAACGAGCGGTAGCGATCGAGCTGGCCGCCATAGACGTGCAGCGACAGCGCGGGCTGCTGCGCCGACAGATTGCGGCAGCGGTGCACATAGGCCGGATCGATGAACACGGCTGCGTCGCCGCTGCCGAGCAGCAGCGAGCGATGCAACTGCAGCGCCGGTTGTGCCGGATCGCCGTCGCTGAAAAATTCATCGACCTGCAGCGTGCCGTCGAGTACCAGTTCGATGCCCCACAGTTCGGCGTGGTCGTGCAGCGGCGTGACATAGTTCGGCGGCCACGCAATCAACAGCACGGTGAAGGAACCATCTGCTGCGGAAGCGATCAACTGCCGTCGATAATGCGGCGCGCCGGTGCCGGCGAAAAACGATGCGGCACGCGGACAGCCGTCGGCCCATACGAGCGACGTCAGTTGCGCGCGCAGGTCGCTGACTTCCTTCGGTGTGATCTCGCCGCAGAGTCCGGCGGTGACGTTGCGCAGCGCGTGACTCCAATCCGCGGCGATCGCAATTTGCTGGTGTTGCATCGGCAGGCCTCTGGTAGATTTCCGATGCTCTATGCAACCACATGCGCCGTTACAAAAGCGCTAATTCGACATGCGCATTTATTGTGCAAAAGCACATCGATACGGCCCGGGCACCGGCGCCGGGAAAACATTACAAAAACCACCACGGCGTGCCGCCATTCAGCGTGAAAATTCCAATCCGTCGCACCCCGTTATCTGGAATACTGAGCGCGCGATTCTCCGGTGGCCGAGCGAGCATGCCCAAACGGATTCCTGTCAGCGCCAACGACTTGCGCGGTTACGGCCGGCTTGCGGTCGAGGCGACGATTGGCATCACCGAACTGGTCGAGAATCTGCACCGCAATATTCAGCGCGCGCCGGGCATTCTCGCCGAGCCGACGCAGGCACCGACCAAGGGGATCACCGGGCTGGTCTATCGAAGCATCCGCGGCGTGACGCGCCTCGTGGGCAGCGGCATCGACGCGGCGCTGGCGCAGCTCGCGGCGCTGCTCGGACCGGCGAGCGACTTCTCGAACCAGCGCGAAGCGTTGCTGGCCGCGCTCAATGGTGTGCTCGGCGATCATCTCGCGGCCAGCGCCAATCCGCTGGCGATTCCGATGCAGCTGCGCCGCGAGGGCAGGACGCTGGTGCTGAATGCGAAGGGTTTGGCCGCAGCGATTCGCGAACCGACAGAAAAAATTCTGCTGCTTGCGCACGGCCTGTGCATGAATGATCTGCAGTGGCGACGTAATGGACACGATCACGGCGCCGCGCTCGCCGCGGACGGGGGCTACACGCCGCTGTATCTGCATTACAACAGCGGCCTGCATATCTCCAGCAACGGACGCGCGTTCGCCGAACTCGTCGAGGATCTGTTGCGAGGTTGGCCCGTGCAGGTGCGGGAACTGGTCATCATCGGACACAGCATGGGCGGACTGGTCGCGCGCAGCGCCTGTCACTACGCGCAGGATGCGCGGCAGGCCTGGCTGCGTCATCTGCACAAGCTGGTTTTCCTCGGCACGCCGCATCAGGGTGCGCCACTCGAGCGCGCGGGCAACTGGGTGGATACGATTCTGGGCAAGAGCCCCTACACCGCCGCGTTCGCACGCCTGGGCAAGATCCGCAGCGCGGGCATCACCGATTTGCGTCACGGCAGCGTGCTCGATGCGGACTGGATCGATAGCGACCGCTTCACGCGCGGGCAGCGCAAACCTGTCTTCGTCCCGCTGCCGCAGGGTGTGCAGTGCTATGCGATCGCTGCGTCGATGGCGGCGAAATCCAGCGCACTGCGCGAACGAATTCTCGGCGACGGGCTCGTGCCCTTGGCCAGCGCGCTCGGCCAGCACGCCAATCCGCAGCGTTGTCTGCATTTTACGAAAGCGCGACAGTGGATCGGCTACCGCATGAACCACCTGGATTTGCTCGAGCGCAAGGAGGTCCACGCAAAGCTGCGCGAGTGGCTGATCGCCGACCCGCGCAGCAAAGGCTGAATTCCTTTGCCGCGCCGGTTCATCGCAAAGCCGGTTGAGCGCCAACTCCCCTGACTGGCGCCCATGCCGTTACTCGAAGCGTGTGCCAGTCGCGACGGCGCAGCCCGCTCCCAGCAGGTTGCCGGAGGGATCGAAAAACTGCACCGCTGCTTGCGTGGTGCTGAATTCGTCGGGACCGGGGCCCACTTCGATCGTCTGCGAGATTTTCTGCGTCTTGATTAGAACGCCGGCCGACGTGATGAAGGCCATCGAAGCCGCGTAATAGGTGTTGCCATGAAGCCGGTTCCAGACGCCGAGGCCCGGCTCGCGCACCGCCGGATAGAACATCGGATTGTCCGTGGTTTCCGTCATGGTTCCACCACGCGCAAAGGTCAGCACGGATGAAAAAGGCGAGCCCACTGTCGCGCCGGTCAGACAGTTCACCTGGACTACCTGCACCAGCCAGGTTCCTTGCAGATCGCGTGCGGCCGATTGCGGATCGCCGGCGCGAGCCGTCGCGTTCCAGCCGCAGGCCAATGCGACGATGCCGGTCAGCGCCAATGCCATCCTTAGTTTTTTGCAATTCACGTTTCATGATCCGTTCTCCGCCAAGGGGATTTTCGAGCTGGTGTGCTGCGGGCGTATACTCGGCGATGTCCTGCACGACCGTCTTTAGCGACGGCTGAATCTTTATGAATTTTTCTGAAGATCTCGAATTCCGGACCGGCGCCGCGGCACAACCTGTTGCTTTCGAGTTCGGCCAATTCCGCGTCGACGCCGGCAAGCGTCTGCTGATGCGCAATGCACAGCGAGTAGCGCTCACGCCAAAGACCTTCGACACGCTGCTTTACCTGGTACGCCATCGGCAAAGAGTGGTCGAAAAAAGCGAGCTGATGCGGGCGATCTGGGCCGGCGCCGTGGTGGAAGAAAACAATCTCAACCAGAAAATTTCGACATTGCGCAAGGCGCTGGCGGAAGATCGCGGCGAGAATCGCTACATCGCCACCGTTCCCGGACACGGCTACCGCTTCGTTGCCAGCGTGACGGTGGTAAGCGACGAGCCTGCCGAATCTTCCGCGCAGGTGACGCTGGCCGTGCTGCCTTTCGAAAATCTCAGCGGCGACAGCGAGCGCGAATATGTCGGCGACGGTCTTACCGAGGAGGTCATCGCCGCGCTCGGACAGATCGATCCGGAGCATCTGAAAATCATCGGCCGTACGTCGGTAATGGTTTACAAACGAACCACGAAGACGCTGGCCGAGGTCGGTCGCGAATTGGATGCCCGATATTTGATCGAAAGCTCCGTTCGCGCCGAGGGCGAGCGTTTGCGCATCATCTCCAAACTGATCCGCACGCACGACCAGGTGCAGATCTGGTCCGCGTCCTACGATGGCGAGCCGCGCAGCATGCTGGCGTTTCAACATGAACTGAGCACGGCGATTGCGGAACAGGTTCGCCTCAGGCTTTCACCGGAACGCATGGCGCAGCTCGCGCGCCGGCAGACGCAGGACGCCAGGGCATACGACCTGTACCTGCGCGGTCGCCATTTCTGGCACCAGCTTTCACCGGCCACGACCAGGCGCGCCACGGAGTATTTCACGCAGGCGACCGAGCTGGATCCGGACTACGCACTGGCGTGGTCCGGGGTGGCCGATGCGCTCACGGCGAGTCCGATCAACGGCGATGCTCCGCCGTTGGCGGTCGCGCCGCGCGCGCGTGCCGCAGTCCGCGCATGCGATAGCGGTCGCGCCCGATCTCGCCGAAGCGCAGACCTCGATGGGTTTCGTGAAATTCTGGCTGGACTGGGATTGGCCGGCGGCCGTGGCCGCCTTCCGCAAAGCCAACAAGCTCGATCCGAACTATCCGCTGGCGCACCGCCTGCTGGGAATCGTCCTGTCGCATCTGGGCCGACACGCAGAAGCCGGCCCCGCAATACGCCGCGCACGCGAGCTCGATCCGCTGATCGCGGTGAATCACGCGCTCTCGGCGCAGGTCGCGTTTGCCGCGCGCGATTACGCAGCGGCGCAGCAATTCGCGCGGCAAGCCATCGTTATCGATCCGGAATTGTGGATCGGTCACATTCAGCTCGCGCAGGCTTGCGAGCAATTAGGGCAGAACGAAATAGCTCTCGAAGCTCTCAACCGCGCCGGCAGATTCGGCGGTGGCAACAGCAAGGTCGTCGCGCTGCGCGGTTACGTGCTTGCCAAAGTCGGGCGCACGCGTGAGGCAGAGGAAGCGTTGGACACACTGAAGGCCATCGCCGGCGAACGTTATGTACCGCCTTACGCGATGGCCCTCGTACAGGCCGGTGTGGGCCGCTTCGCGGCGGCGCTGGAATCGCTGGAGCTGGCCTGCGACGTGCGCGACGTTCATCTGGCCTTTCTACCGATCGATGCGAAATGGGATGCCTTGCGCACCCGGTCGCGCTTCATCGCCCTGCTCGCGCGCTGCGGATTCGACAGCGCCGTCGTCGATTGGTCGAAAACGGAAGTCGCCAGCGGCGCGACAGCGCCCAGCGGAACCATGTGACCGTCAGCCGATCGATAGCTGCTAAGATTTATCGAACAGGGGGATAAATGCCACAGAATTCCGCACTTCCAATCCAGCGGCTGAGGGACTTGCTGGCGCAGACGTACAACATCGACCGCGAACTGGGACGTGGCGGCATGTCGGCCGTGTTTCTCGCCGCGGATCGCAGACACGACCGCTCAGTCGCGATCAAGGTCCTGAATCCCGAACTCGCCGCCAGTCTCGGCCCGGAACGGTTCCTGCAGGAAATCAAGCTCGCGGCGCGGCTCCATCATCCGCATATCCTGCCGCTGTTCGATTCGGGCAGCGTGGACGGACTGCTCTACTACGTCATGCCCTATGTCGAGGGCGAGTCGCTGCGCGAGCGGCTGGACCGCGAACAGCAACTCCCCGATCGAGGAAACCGTCCGATCACGGCCGCGCGATCGCATCGGCGCTGGACTACGCCAACCGCCAGGGCATCGTGCATCGCGATATCAAGCCGGAAAACGTGATGCTGTACGAAGGCGAGGCCATGGTGATGGACTTCGGCATCGCCAAGGCGGTGAGCGCCAGCCGGCTCCGAAACGCTACACGCAGATGGGCATGATGCTTGGCACGCCCGCCTACGTCAGCCCCGAACAGGCGGCCGGCGAAACCAAGCATCGATGGCCGCAGCGACCAGTACAGCCTGGCTTGCATGCTCTACGAAATGCTGACCGGCGAGCGACCGTTCGACGGCGCTACCGTGCAGGCGATCATGGCCAAGCGGTTCACTGAGACGGCGCCGACCGCTGCGCGCGATCCGGGCTGCCGTGCCCGAAGGCATCGAGCGCGCCATCGCCAAGGCGATGACCGTCGATGTAGCGGGGCGATTCACGACGACCGGGCAGTTCGGCCAAGCCCTAGCATCGGGCAGCATGCATACGCCAAGCGATACCATTGCCATGCCGCAACCGGTGGTATCTGCCGCCAAGTCGGTGGCGGTGCTGCCCTTCGCCAACATGAGCAACGACCCGGAGAACGAGTATTTCACCGACGGCATGGCCGAGGAAATCATCAACGCGCTGTCCAAGATCCAGGCGCTGCGGGTCGCATCGCGCACTTCGTCCTTCGCCTTCAAGGGCAAGAACGAGGACATCGGCGAGATCGGCAAGAAGCTGAAAGTCTCGCACGGTGCTGGAAGGCAGCGTGCGCAAGATGGGCAACAAGCTGCGCATCACCGCGCAGCTGGTCAACGTGGCCGACGGCTATCACCTGTGGTCGGAGCGCTACGACCGCGACGCCGAGGACGTGTTCGCCATCCAGGACGATATTTCGCAGGCCATCGTCAAGGCACTGCGCGTGATCCTGAGCGAGGACGAGAAGAAGCAGATCGAGAAGGTCCGCGCGGTGAACCTGGAGGCCTACGAGTTCTACCTGCGCGGCCGCCAGAGCCTGCACCAGATACGTCGGCGCAGTGTGGATCATGCGCTGCAGATGTTCGACAAGGCGATCGCCACTGACCCGAATTACGCCCTCGCCCACGCCGGCGTGGCGCACTGCTATTCCCTGATCTACAGCATGTTCGACGCACGTGAGTTCAATCTGCGTCAGGCCGAGACGGCCAGCAGCAAGGCGCTGGAACTCGACCCCGACTTGTCCGAGGCGCACGTCGCGCGCGGCATGGCGGTGTCGCTGAGCAAGCGTTTCGACGAGGCGCGCGGCGAGTTCGAGCGCGCCATCGCACTCGACCCGAAATCCTTCGACGCGTTGTTCTGGTACGGCCGCAACGAGCTGTCGCAGGGCAACTTCGAGCACGCGATCAACCTGTTCGGGCGTGCAACCGCGATCCGTCCGGAGGACTACGGTCCGGGCCAATACATCCCCCAGGCGTTGAAGTCCCTGGGCCGCGACCAGGAGCGCCTCGTCGCCAGCCGCAAGCTGCTGCAGCTGCTCGAGCAGCACCTCGAATTGCATCCGGAGGACTCGCGCGCCCTGCTTATAGCCGCTTCGTTTTACGCGCAGCTCGGCAACCCCGAGAAGGCGTCCACCCATATCGCCCGCGGCATGGCGGTCGATCCCGAAGATCCGATCGTGCTCTACAACGTGGCCTGCACCTTCGTCGATTTGGGCCGAATCCCCGAAGCGCTCGACGCGCTGGAACGGTCGGTGCGCAGCGGCTATGGCAACAAGGCATGGCTCGAGCACGACGGCGACCTCGATCCGATCCGCAACGAGCCGCGCTACCTCGCACTCGTCCGGGCGATGTGACCTATGGCCACTGTCCCTGTCCTGCCCATTGACCGCCTGCGCAAGATGCTCGACGGGTCATATACCATCGACCGCGAGCTGAAACGAGGCGGGATGGCGGCCGTGTTCCTCGCGCAGGATTGCAAGCATGATCGCTCGGTCGCGATCAAAGTCCTGAATCCAGAATTGGCCGCAAGCCTCGGGCCAGAACGATTCCTGCGGGAAATCAAGCTCGCTGCACGGCTCAATCATCCGCATATCCTGCCGCTGCATGATTCCGGCAGCGTTGACGGATTGCTCTACTACGTCATGCCCTATGTCGAGGGTGAGTCGCTGCGCGAGCGTCTGGACCGCGAGCACCAGCTCAGCGTCGAGGAAACCATCAAGCACGGCCAGGCCATTGCATCGGCGCTCGATTACGCCAACCGCCAGGGCATCGTGCACCGGGACATCAAACCCGAGAACGTGATGCTGTACGAAGGCGAGGCGATGGTCATGGACTTCGGCATTGCCAAGGCGGTCAGCACCGCCGGCTCGGAGACCATGACCCAAACCGGCATGATGGTCGGCACGCCAGCGTACGTCAGCCCCGAGCAGGCAGCCGGACAGGAGACTGTCGACGGTCGCAGCGACCAGTACAGCCTGGCCTGCATGCTGTACGAGATGCTGACCGGCGAACGGCCCTTTACCGGCAGCAACGCGCAGGCGGTGATGACCCGCCGTCTGACCGAGACGGCGCGACCGCTGCGTGCCGTGCGCTCGACCGTGCCCGAGAGCCTGGAACGCGCGGTGACCAAGGCGATGGCGGTGGACGCCTCGGCGCGCTTCGCCACCACCGGGCAATTTGGGCTGGCGCTGGCGTCCGGCAGCATGAGCACACCCAGTGACACCATGGCGATCCCGACGCCGGTCGTATCGGCCGCCAAGTCGGTGGCGGTGCTGCCCTTCGCCAACATGAGCAACGACCCGGAGAACGAGTATTTCACCGACGGCATGGCCGAGGAGATCATCAATGCGCTGACCAAGATCCGCGCCCTGCGCGTAGCCTCGCGTACCGGTTCCTTCGCCTTCAAGGGCAAGAACGAGGACATCGACCAGATCGGCAAGAAGCTCAAGGTATCGACCGTGCTCGAGGGCAGCGTGCGCAAGATGGGCAACAAGCTGCGCATCACCGCACAGCTGGTCAACGTGGCCGACGGTTACCACCTCTGGTCGGAACGCTACGATCGCGACGCCGAAGACGTGTTCGCCATCCAGGACGACATTTCACAAGCCATCGTCAAAGCGCTGCGCGTGATCCTGAGCGAGGACGAGAAGAAGCAGATCGAGAAGGCCCGCGCGGTGAACATGGAAGCGTACGAGTTCTACCTGCGCGGCCGTCAGAGCCTGCACCAGCTGCGCCGGCGCAGCCTGGACCATGCGCGGCAGATGTTCGAAAAAGCCATCGCCATCGACCCGAACTATGCGCTGGCCCACGCTGGCACCGCGGATTGCTACTCGCAGTTGTATAGCAGCTACGACTCGCGCGAGTTCAACCTGCGTCAAGCCGAGGCGGCCAGCAGCCGGGCGCTGGAACTCGATCCCGACCTGGCCGAGGCGCACGTCGCGCGGGGTATGGCTGTCTCGCAGAGCAAGCGCTTCGACGAGGCCAAGGGCGAGTTTGAGCGCGCCATCGCACTGGACCCCAAGAACTTCGACGCGCTGTACTGGTACGGACGCAACGAGCTGTCGCAGGGCAGCTTCGAGCACGCGATCAGTCTGTTCGAACGGGCGACCGCGATTCGCCCCGAGGACTACAGCCCGGGCAAGTTCATCGCCCAAGCGCTGAAATCGCTCAGCCGCAACGAAGAGTGCCTCGACGCCAGCCGCAAGGTGTTGCAGCTGATCGAACAGCAGCTGGAACTGCACCCGGAGGATTCGCGCGCACTGATCATGGGAGCGGCGCTGTACGCGCAACTCGGCGATCCAGACAAGGCGTCCATCAACGCCGCCCGCGCCATGGCGGTCGATCCCGAGGATCCGCGCGTGCTCTACAACGTGGCCTGCACCTTCTCCGGTTCGGGCCGGATCTCCGAAGCGCTCGACGCGCTGGAACGCTCGGTGCGCAACGGCTGGGGCGACAAGGCCTGGCTCGAGCACGACAGCGACTTCGACCCGATCCGCAACGAGCCGCGCTACCTCGCGCTGGTTAGGTCGATGTGACTATGGCGACTGCTCCCATCTTGCCTATCGACCGCCTGCGCAAGATACTCGATGGCGCGTATACGATCGATCGCGAACTGCGCCGCGGTGGCATGTCGGCGGTATTCCTCGCCCAGGACTGCAAGCACGGCCGCGCGGTCGCGATCAAGGTGTTGAATCCAGAACTTGCCGCCAGCGTCGGGCCGGAACGCTTCCTGCAGGAAATCCAACTGGCTGCACGGCTCAATCACCCGCACATCCTAGGCCTGTACGACTCGGGCAGCGTGGACGGCATGCTGTATTACGTGATGCCCTATGTCGAAGGCGAATCGCTGCGCGAGCGCTTGGACCGCGAACAACTGATGTCCATCGAAGAAGCAGTACACCACGGCCGCGCCATCGCCTCCGCACTCGACTACGCCAATCGGCAAGGCGTCGTGCACCGCGACGTGAAGCCGGAGAACGTGATGTTGTACGAAGGCGAAGCCATGGTGATGGACTTCGGCATCGCCAAGGCCATGAGCCATGTCGGCTCCGAGACCCTGACCCAAACCGGCATGATGGTGGGTACGCCAGCCTATGTCAGCCCGGAGCAAGCCGCCGGTGATTTGAACCTGGATGGTCGCAGCGACCAGTACAGCTTGGGCTGCATGATGTACGAGATGCTCACTGGCGAGCGCCCCTTCAGTGGCGCCACGCCGCAGGCGGTGATGACCAAGCGCTTTACGGAGAACCCGCGGCCCCTGCGCGCCTTGCGCGCCATCGTTCCGGAAAGCATCGAGCGCGCTGTTGCCAAGGCCATGGCCGCCGAGCCGTCGGGGCGATTCACGACGACCGGCCAGTTCGGGCAGGCGCTGGCATCGGGCAGCATGCACACGCCAAGCGATACCATGGCCATGGCGCAACCGGTGGTATCGGCCGCCAAGTCGGTGGCGGTGCTGCCCTTCGCCAACATGAGCAACGACCCGGAGAACGAGTATTTCACCGACGGCATGGCCGAGGAGATCATCAACGCGCTGTCCAAGATCCAGGCCCTGCGGGTCGCATCGCGCACCTCCGCATTCGGCTTCAGGGGCAAGAACGAGGACATCGGCGAGATCGGCAAGAAGCTGAAGGTTTCCACCGTGCTCGGAGGCAGCGTGCGCAAGATGGGCAACAAGCTGCGCATCACCGCGCAGCTGGTCAACGTGGCTGACGGCTATCACCTGTGGTCGGAGCGCTATGACCGCGACGCCGAGGACGTGTTCGCCATCCAGGACGATATCTCGCAGGCGATCGTCAAGGCGCTGCGAGTGATCCTCAGCGAGGACGAGAAGAAGCAGATCCAGAAGCCACGGGCGCTCAACGTGGAGGCCTATGAGTTCTACCTGCGCGGGCGCCAGCACTTCCACCAGTTGCGTCGCTCGAGCCTGGAACAGGCGCGGCTGATGTTCAACAAGGCCATCGAGTTGGACCCGAACTACGCGCTGGCCCACGCCGGCGTGGCCGACTGCTATTCGCTGCTCTACACCTACTGGGATGCGCGCGAGTTCAACCTGCGTCAGGCGGAGTCGTTCAGCGCCCGTGCCCTGGAGCTGGAACCTGGCTTGGCCGAGGCGCACCTGTCGCACGGCCAGGCATTGGTGCTGAGCAAACGCTTCGACGAGGCGGAAAGCGAGTTCGAGCAGGCAATCAGGCTCGGGCCACAGTTGTTCGAGGCTTCCTTCTGGTATGGCCAAGCCAAGCTGTCGCAGGGCAAGTTCGCCGACGCGATACGGTTGCTTGAGCGCGCCGCTGTGCTGCGCTCGGACGACTATCAGGTGCCGAACTTCATCAGCCTCTGCCTCAAGTCCCTCGGCCGCCACGACGAGGCAATGGCGACGTACCGCAAGCAGGTGTATCTGAGCGAAAAGCACCTCGAACAGCATCCTGACGACTCGCGCGCCTGCATCATGGCGGCGAACGCCTACGCCAACCTGCAGGACGCGGAGCGTTCGGCGAAGTTCGCCGCCCGCGCAACGGCCATAGACCCGGCCGATCCGATGGTGCTCTACAACGTGGCTTGCCTGTACGGCGCCTTGGGCCGCACCGACGATTGCCTCACGGCGCTGGAGCAGGGCGTGAACAAGGGCTGGGGGGACAAAGCCTGGCTGGAGCACGACAGCGACCTCGACTCGATCCGCAACGAGCCGCGCTACCTCGCGCTCGTAAAGGCAATGTAGACATGACCAGCGCACCCATCCTGCCGATCGACCGCCTGCGCAAGATCCTGGACGGCGCCTACACCGTAGATCGCGAACTCCGCCGCGGCGGCATGTCCGCCGTGTTCCTCGCTCAGGACCGCAAGCACCGGCGTGCGGTGGCGATCAAGGTGTTGCACCCGGAGCTGGCCGCCAGCATGGGCGCCGAGCGCTTCCTGCAGGAAATCGAAGTCGCGGCGCGGCTTAGCCATCCGCATATCCTGCCGCTGTTCGATTCCGGCAGCGCGGACGACTTGCTCTACTACGTGATGCCCTACGTCGAGGGCGAATCCCTGCGCGAACGGCTCGACCGCGAGCAGCAGCTGCCCGTCGAGGAAGCCGTGCATCACGCGCGCTCGATCGCCGCGGCGATCGACTATGCCAGCCGCCAGGGCATCGTCCACCGCGACATCAAACCCGAGAACGTGATGCTGTACGAAGGCGAAGCCATGGTCATGGACTTCGGCATCGCCAAGGCCGCCAGCGCGATTGCGACAGGCGCGCTCACGCAGAGAGGCATGGTGGTCGGCACACCCGCTTATGTCAGTCCCGAACAGGCCGCCGGCGAGGTCAACCTGGACGGCCGCAGCGACCAGTACAGCCTGGCCTGCGTGCTGTACGAGATGCTTACCGGCGAGTTGCCGTTCAGCGCGACGACGCCGCAGGGAATGATGTCCAAGCGCTTCACCGAGACGCCACGTCCACTGCGCGCGCTGCGCGCGGCGATCCCGGAAAACGTCGAGCAGGCCGTGGCGCGCGCGATGGCGCTCGAACCCGGCGGCCGCTTTGCGACGTCGGGGCAGTTTGCAAATGCCCTCTCGTCGGGAAACACGAGTACGCCCAGCCAGACCGTGGCGCTGCTCGCGCCGGTATCGGCCGCGAAATCCGTCGCCGTGCTGCCCTTCGCCAACATGAGTACCGACGCGGACAGCGAATACTTCACCGACGGCATGGCCGAAGAGATCATCAACGCGCTGTCCAAGATACAGGCCCTACGCGTCGCCTCGCGCACCTCGTCCTTCGCCTTCAAGGGCAGGAACGAGGACATCAGCGAAATCGGCAAGAAGCTCAAGGTATCGACCGTACTCGAGGGCAGCGTGCGCAAGATGGGCAACCGCCTGCGCATCACGGCACAGCTGGTCAACGTCGCCGATGGCTACCAACTGTGGTCGGAGCGCTACGACCGCGAGATCGAAGATGTGTTCGCGATCCAGGACGATATCTCCCAAGCCATCGTCAAGGCGCTGCGCGTGATCCTCAGCGAGGACGAGAAAAAGCAGATCGAGAAGGGACGCGTGGTCAACGTGGAGGCTTACGACTTCTACCTGCGCGGCCGCCAGAGCTTCCATCAGCTGCGCCGCAAGAGCCTGGATTATGCACGGCAGATGTTCGACAAGGCGATTGCCGTCGACCCGAACTACGCACTCGCCTACGCCGGCGTGGCCGACTGCTATTCATTGCTCTACACCTATTTCGATGCTCGCGAGTTCTGCATGCGCCAGGCGGATATCGCCAGCAACCGGGCGCTGGAACTGGAGCCCGATCTGGCCGAAGCGCATGTTGCGCGCGGCATGGCGTTGTCGCTGAGCAAACGCTACGACGAGGCCGTCGTCGAGTTCGAGCGGGCGATCCAGCTCAACCCGAAGCTGTTCGACGCCGTCTACTGGTACGCGCGTGTCGAATTGTCGCGCGGCAATTTCGAGCACGCGATCCGCCTGTTCGAGCGCGCCTCGGTGCTGCGGCCCGAGGACTACCAGACCGGCACTTTCCTGGCGCAGGCGCTGAAGTCGCTCGGACGCACGGAAGAAGCGCAGATGATGCGCCGCAGGCAGGTGCTGGTGATCGAGCAGCATCTGGAGCTGCATCCCGACGATGCGCGCGCCTGGATCTTCGGCGCTGGCTCCATGGACGACACGGAACGCGCCGCTACCTTCATCCAACGGGCCATGACGGTGGATCCGGATGATCCGATGGTCCTGTACAACGTGGCTTGTTCCTACGCCAACATGGGCAAGGTCCCCGAGTGCCTGGATGCGCTCGAACAGGCAGTGAGCAAGGGCTGGGGCGATCGCGCCTGGATCGAGCACGACAGCGATCTGGACTCGATCCGCGCCGAGCCGAGGTATCTGGCGTTGATTCGGGCGATGTAGAAACGCCGACGTGGTCGCACAGTATCCGGGTCCGGTGCGGCGGCCGTAGCTTGCAGCGGTATCGGCTGGTCGACTCTTGCCAGGGCACGGCTAACTCAGACTTCCGCTTGCAACCATTCCGATTCGAAAACACCTTGTCCCGAGGCTGACAGCCGCCGAGAAAATCGGGCAAGCAACGTCTGGCGTCATCGTTTCCCCTCTCGCCGTATATGCAAGGTGATGGCGTCCGCCATTTCAAAAAAAAGGGGGCACTTGTGCGCAGTTTTCCTTGCAAGATGATGTTCGCGGTGTTGCTGATGCTGACCTTCTCTGCCACGGAAAGCGCCGAGCACACGTCGCCGCTCGAACAGGCTGCGAACGATCTTCGTGCCGATTACCGGCAGCAGCAGTGGAGCCGGCTCGAGCACGAAAGTAATCGCGACGATTTGATCGCCGCAGTCCTCGTCGGCATGGCCGACGGCAGCACCCCGGCCATCGCCGGACACGCATCCGCTGAGCGACGGCTCTCCGAAATGTATGGACATGATCCGCTCGCACTGTTCGTGCTGGCACTCTCATGCCAGGTACAGACAAGATGCGCTCATTCCGAATACTACGACGCGTTGGTCCGCGTTGCGCCGGACAATGCAGTTCACTGGCTACTGCTTCCGAACATGGCTGCTCCGAGCGCGGCGCAGCTCCGTGCAGCTGCGACGGCATCCGTCGCCGATTCCCACCTTCGCACCACAATTGCCATTGTCCGCTCGGCGCTTGCCAATCAGCGGGCGCCGAAGGCGGTACCTGGCGTCGACGCGCGGGAACTCGTGCAGCAACTTCGCCGTACCATTGTCGATCTGGTTCCGGTCGCCGTGTTTGGCAAAACCGTGGCCATGTGCAAGGTACCGGCGCCAACGCTGCGCTCCGATTGCATCGCGCTCGGCCGGCTGCTCTTTCATGATCGGAGCGGTTCGATTCTAGTTCGCATGGTCGGCAGCGCGATGCTGCGGCGTCTTGTCAGGGGCAGTCCGGAGGACACGGCCGCCAAGGAATTGCGTCGCGACTATGTATGGGGCAGCGAGCGGCTTTCAGCCAGCCACGCTGCGTACGCGGAGCAGCTCCAGAGCGAGATCGCAGAGTTCGGTGAATGGGAGGCGTGGCAACGTAACCTCGATAGGCTGGGCATTTCGCGCAAGCCACCGCCCGGCTGGGCGCCCAAAGACCCCAACCTGCTGTTGCTTTCGGAGGAGCGCTCGCCTGCGCCAGCGAAGTAAACTGTCGATATGTAACCCGGTGGACTCAGTCTCGCCGACCCAAGTTTTCGAGAGGCGCTCAGGTTCGACGAAATGGCGGCGTTTCCTTCCACGCGCTGGAGCCTGATCCAGGCCAGCGGACGGCCGGCAGGCGAAATCGCTGCGGTGTGGAGCGAGCTCGTGCGCGACTATCGTCCCGTGATCGTTGGATTCTTCCGCCGCAGCGCGCTCGCGCGTGATGCCGACGATCTTGCCCAGGAATTTTTACTGCGCTCGATGCAGGAGCAATGGTGGTCGCGCGCCGATCGCAGTGTCGGGAGCTTTCGCCGCTTTCTCGGCATGCTCTTGCGGCGGTTTCTAGCCCAGCAGAGCGACCTGGCCTACCGCCGCAGCGAGCTAAACGGCGCGCATGTTTTCGAGGCCACCGACAATGCGACACCGGAAACGCAATTCGACATCGAATTCGCGCTGTGCCTGGCGCGCGCCGCGCTGACCGAACTGCACGGCGACTACGAACGTGAAGGTCGCGGCGATTTGTTCGAGGCGCTGCAGCCATGGTTGGCCGAACCGCCGACACGCGGCGAACTTGGGAAACTCGGCGCGAAGCTCAACGTCGCACCGAACACGCTAGCGGTGCAGCTCAAGCGACTGCGAATGCGTTTTCAACGGGCAATGCGCGTCGCCCTGACGCAGTTGAGCGTCGATCACGCCAGCGCAGACGCAGAACTCGCTGCGCTGCGCAGCGCCTTGAGCGCCGGTGGAGCGCGCTGATGTCGACCGATGGCGACCCGGTCTCCGGCACCGATCTGCTCGGCGTCGCGCGGGTCGGTCTGGCAGAACGCGGCGAACTCGAAGCAATGCTTTGGGAGGACATCGATCTCGATGATTCCGACGACCGCGTATTCGGCGACTACGAGTTGATCGAGCGAATTGGTCATGGCGGCATGGGTGTCGTATTCCGAGCGCGCCAGATCAGTCTCGGTCGCGACGTGGCGATCAAGTTCATTGTGCGCACGCTAGCCGCCGATGCCAAAGCAGTCGAGAGATTCAGGCGGGAAGCCCTGGCAGCGGCGCGTCTCTACCATCCGAATATCGTGCCGGTGTATGAAGCCGGCGCGGTCGAAGGCTTACACTTCTTCTCGATGCCGCTACTGCGGGGACAGACTCTGGCCGAACGCATTGCCTCGGCACCGATGCAGCGTACCGATGCGGTTGCGTTGACGCTGAAGCTGGGTGCCGCGGTCGCGTATGCGCACAGCCTCGGTTTGTTGCATCTCGATCTCAAGCCCGCCAACGTCCTGTTCGACGAGCGCGACCAACCGATGATCGGCGACTTCGGCCTCGCTCGACACATGGATGCCGGCGGCGGCGTCGACGCGCAGGATTTTTCCGGCACGCCCGCGTATGCAGCTCCCGAGCAGGTCAATCCGGATATTCACCGCCTGACGCCGTGTGCCGACATTTACGCGCTCGGCGCGATTCTCTATGAGTTGCTCACAGGCGATCCGCCGCATGGTCGCGGAGACGCGAAGCAGCAGGCGCAACGCGCGATCACCGGGAGTATCGCGGCGCCGCGCGCGAAGGATCGGGCGATATCCAGGGATCTCGACGCCATCAGCATGAAGTGCCTTGCGCCCGATCCATGCGTGCGCTACCAGAGCGCCGCGGAATTGAACGTCGATCTTGCGAACTATCTTGCCGGAGAAGAGATCACTGCACGTGCGCCGACACTTGCAGAAAAAATGCTGCGCGGATTGCGCCTGCACCCGACACTGGCGCTCGCCGGCGCGACCGCGATCATGGCGTTGGCCCTGGGGCTCGCGACCACGACCTGGCAATGGCGGCGCGCCGAGAAAGCGCGCGTGGAAGTGGCCTCCCAGGCCGAACGAACTCAGCAACTCGCCGGGCTCATGGCTGCCGCGTTTCCGACCGATGCGCCGCATTCGCACAGTGCGCACGACGCAGTCGCTTGGCTGAAGGAGCATACGGCCGGCGAACCCGCCGCCCAACGCGACCTGTTGACGGAATTTAATCGCGCATTGACGGCGGCGAACAAAGGCGATGCGGTAGCCGCGCTGGTGAACGAAATCATCGACCAACTCGGCGCAGACTATCGCGAACAGCAGGTCCGCAGGCTGCTTGCGCGCGGTGATCGCGATAGTCTGCTGGCGGCTGCGCTCGTCGGTATGCCGCGCAGCAACGACAAGGAATCAAGCCCGAGCCATGAGGCGGTGCTGCGGACGCTTTTCGCCAACTACGCGGATGACCAGATCGCGCTGTATGTCGTCGCGCTGGCCTGTAACGCGCAGCCGTTTGCATGCCCGCATCCGGAGTATCAGCGGCGCCTCACCGAAGATTTTCCGCAAAACGCGGTGCACTTCCTCTTGCTACCTAGCGGCGCAAAACCTTCGGATGCGGAACTTGCCGTGTTGATCCAGCACGCGGCGCAAGCCCAGTACTTCGACGACGAACTTGGCACGCTGATGCGCCTCATGCGACTTGCGTTCGATGGAGAGGCAGTGCCGGATTCGATCCGCCTGCCAATGGAGGCCGTGGTTGGCGAACGTGATGTGGCGCCTTCGCTGCGTAATGACGCCTTTTCGGACATTTTTCTGCCGTCGTACGGCCCGTTCGTGAAACTCTGCAATCCAAGCAACGACGAGGTCGACAAAATTTCCGGGTTGCGCGCAGCTTGCGGCGCGTTTGCGATCAAGGCCATGCATTCGCAGCACGCGTCGATTCTCGCGCGCATGGTTGCAAGCGCGATGATTCGACGTCTGTACAAGGGCACTCAGCTCGAAGCCGAGGCCAGGGAGTACCGGAGGCAATACGTCTGGCTGGATCAACACCGCGCGCGCGATCCCGGCGGTGCAGAAGAGCTCGAGAACGACGTGATCCGGTTTGGCGAATGGGAAGCCTGGCAGCGCCATGCGGAGCGCGCAGGCATCCCGCGCTTTCCGCCAGCAGCCTGGTTACCGGCCAACCCCCAGCTCTTGCTGCTGAGTGAGGAACGCACGCAGGCTGCTCCCACGCTGTGAAGAGTGCCTCCTGGCTAGTGCAGTTGCTGCCTGTGTTTTTGCCACAATGGCCGCGCAGGATCATCAGTTCCGGGACCGTTTGACGTTTGACTCAGGCGCATCAATCACATTTTAATAATTGTACCTTATTCCACAGTTACGACTTTTCGCCAGATTCCGCGGCTGATCGACGTCGGTGCCGCGCAGCACGGCGACGTGATAGGCGAGCATCTGCAGCGGCACCGTGAACACGGCGGGCGCGATCAGATTGCCGCCGGAGGCGACCTTGATCACCGCGCCGCGCGCGCCGTTCTGCGCTGATCGGCGACATCGGTGTCGGCGAACACGAACAGCTCGCCGCCGCGCGCGCGCACTTCCTCGAGGTTGGACTTGAGTTTTTCCAGCAGCTGATTGTTCGGCGCGACCGCGATCACCGGCATGTCGTCGTCGACCAGCGCGAGCGGGCCGTGCTTGAGTTCGCCGGCCGGATAGGCCTCGGCGTGGATGTAGGAGATTTCCTTGAGCTTGAGCGCGCCTTCGAGCGCGACCGGATAATGCACGCCGCGGCCGAGGAACAGCGCGTGATGCTTGGGCACGAAGCGCTCGGCGAGCTCTGGCGATCGCCGGCTCGAGCTGTGAGCACTTCGCCGACGCACGCGCGGCAGCGTCGACAGCTCGCTGACGCAGCCGCGCATATCTTCGCCGGAGCCAGGCCGTTGAGGCGCGCGAGTTCGAGCACGAGCAGCGCCAGCGCGGCGAGTTGCGTCGTGAAGGCCTTGGTCGAGGCGACGCCGATTTCCGGACCGGCGCGCGTCATCAGCACCAGATCCGATTCGCGCACGAGGCTCGATTCGGGCACGTTGCAGATCGCGAGCGAGCCGAGATAACCGCGCTGCTTGGCCATCGCGCAGCGCGGCCAGCGTGTCGGCGGTTTCGCCGGATTGCGAGATCGGCGAGGAACAGCGTGCCGTCCGGCACGACCGCGTGCGCGATAGCGGTATTCGCTGGCAACCTCGACGCTGCACGGAATGCCGGCGATGCGCTTCGAGCCAGTAGCGCGCGACCAGACCGGCGTGATAGCTCGTGCCGCAGGCGATGATCTGCACGTTGCGCACGCGTGCGAGCAGCGCATCGGCGTCGACGCCGAAGATGTTCGGCAGACATGCGCTCGCCGGCGATGCGGCCTTCGAGCGTGTCGGCGATCGCGCGCGGCTGCTCGTGGATTTCCTTCAGCATGTAATGGCGGTATTCGCCGCGCTCGACCGCATCGGCGGTGAGTTCGCTCTGCGTGACCGGCCGTTCGACGGGCTGTGCCGTCGCCGTGTAGACGCTGCAAGCCGTCGCGCGTGATCTCGGCGACGTCGCCTTCTTCGAGATAGATGAAGTGGCTGGTCACCGTGATCAGCGCCTGCACGTCGGAGCCGAGGAAATGTCTCGCCTTCGCCGATGCCGACGACGCAGCGGACTGCCGCGGCGCGCGCCGACGACGTGACCGGGCTGCTCGCGGCTCATGACCGCGATCGCGTAGGCGCCGTGCAGCCGCTGCGTCGCCGCGATGCACGGCGTGCAGCAGATCGGCGCCCTCGTCCATCGCGTGATGGACGAGATGCGCGATCACTTCGGTGTCGGTTTCCGAATCGAAGCGATAGCCCTGCGCCTTCAGTTCCTCGCGCAGCTCGGCGTGGTTCTCGATGATGCCGTTGTGCACCACGGCGACCTGGTCGCGCGAGACGATGCGGATGCGCGTTGACCGTGTTCGGCACGCCGTGCGTGGCCCAGCGCGTGTGCGCGATGCCGGTGAAACCCGCGATCGGCTGCGCTCGCGTGCAGCTGTTCGAGCTCGCGCACCTTGCCCTGCGTGCGCACGCGCTCGAGGCCGCGATCGGTCGAGCACGGCGATGCCGGCCGAATCGTAGCCGCGGTATTCCAGCGCCTTGAGTCCGTCGATCAGCGTACCGACCACATCGCGCCGCGCGGCGGCACCGACGATTCCACACATGATTCTATCCTCGCAGCAGACCGCTATTTTAGCCGGTTGCACAGACTCATGCCTTGCGCGGGCAGTTGTCTGGCGGTGGGCTGGCTTTTCCGGGCGGCCGCCTTCAGGTCTTCTTCGGCCGCTTCCAGCCCGGATGCGTCGCCTGTTTGGGGCGCGCGACGGTCAGCGCATCCGGCGGCGCGTTCTTGGTGATCGTCGAGCCCGCGCCGATCGTCGCGTCCTTGCCGATCGTCAGCGGTGCGACCAGAGCCGAGTTGGAACCGATAAAGGCGCCGTCCTCGATCGTCGTGCGGTACTTGTTGGCGCCGTCGTAGTTGCAGGTGATCGTGCCGGCGCCGATATTGACCTGGCTGCCGATCGTCGCGTCGCCGAGGTAGCTCAGGTGGTTGGCTTTGGAATTTGTACCCATTGTCGCATTTTTTACTTCGACGAAATTGCCGACGTGCGCGCCCGCGGCAAGCTCGGTGCCGGCACGCAGTCGCGCGAACGGGCCGATCGTGCACGGACCGAGCGTGACGACACCCTCAATGTCGCAGTGCGCATGTACCACGGTGCCGGCGGCGAGATGGGAGTCAGCAATGCGGCAGAACGGGCCGATGCGCACATCGTCGCCCAGCGTGACGTCGCCTTCCAGCACGACATCGACATCGATCTCGATATCGTGTCCGGCGTGCATGCTGCCGCGCAGATCGAAGCGCGCCGGATCGGCCATGCGCACGCCTTGCGCGCACAGGTTGCGCGCGGCGCGCAACTGGTAATTGCGCTCGAGCTGCGAGAGTTGCCAGGCGTCGTTCGCTCCGGCGATCGCGCGCGGATCGGTGCAGGCGATCGCGAGCGCGCGTTCGCCATCCGCGGCGGCGAAGCCGAATACGTCGGTCAGATAAAACTCGCCCTGCGCATTGCGATTGTCGAGGCGGCCGAGCCAGCGCCGCAGCGCCGCCGCGTCGGCGGCGATCACGCCGGTATTGATCGTGCGAATGGCGAACTGCTCGGGCGTGCAATCTTTTTCCTCGACGATGCCGCGCACGCGCTGGTCCGCATCGAGCAGGATGCGGCCATAGCCACGCGGGTCGGGCAAATCGGCGCTGAGGACCGCGAGCGCGGCCGCTGCCTCGACCAGCGGTTGTAGCGTCGCGCTGCGGATCATCGGCACATCGCCATAGAGCACGAGTACGCGCGCGCCATCGGGTATGCCGGGCATTGCGAGCTGCATGGCGTGGCCGGTGCCGCGCTGTTCGGCCTGCTCCACCCAGACCAGGTCGGGCTGATCGGCGAACGCGGCGCGCACCTGATCGCCGCGATGACCGTAAACGATATGAATTTTCTGCGCATGCAGTGCGCGCGCCGTGTCGAGCACATGCGCCAGCATCGGTCGCCCGGCCAGCGGCAGCAACACCTTGGGCCGCGCCGATTTCATGCGTTTGCCCTCGCCGGCGGCAAGGATGACTATATGCAAGGGTTGGGTAGCCATGCGACTACGATAGCGCACGAACATGGCAGGGATCGAGTTTTTTGCGGCGGCTTCCGGGCGGAAACGAAAACGCCGGCGCGAGGCCGGCGTTGCATGATGTTCGGAGCCGCGATAGCGCGTCAGTGCTTGAGGTTGCGCCGCAGGCGTTCGATCGCCTGCAACTGCGCGAGCGCCTGCGCCAGTTCGGCCTGCGCCTGGGCGATCTCGACCGCGTCGGTGCGATTGGCGAGCGGCGCGTTCGGCCTCTTCCTTGGCGCGGCGCGCGGCGGCTTCGTCCAGATCCTTGGCGCGGATCGCGGTGTCGGCGAGCACGGTGACGACCTGCGGCTGCACTTCGAGGATGCCGCCGGAGACGTAGAAGAACTGCTCGTCGCCGTTCTCCGCGATCACGCGCACCTGGCCGGGCTTGAGGCGCGTGATCAGCGGCGCGTGACGCGGCGTGATGCCGAGTTCGCCTTCTTCGCCGGTGGCGACGACCATCGTCGCCTCGCCGTGGAAGATCTCGGCTTCGGCGCTGACGATGTCGCAGCGGATAGTGGTTGCCATGCGTTACTCCGAATGCACAGGTCGAATTTCGTCAGGCCGCTTTCTTCTCCGCCATCTTCTTGGCCTTCTCGAAGGCCTCGTCGATGCCGCCGACCATGTAGAACGCCTGCTCCGGCAGGTGATCGCATTCGCCGTCGACGATCATCTTGAAGCCGCGGATGGTTTCCTTGAGCGACACGTACTTGCCCGGCGCGCCGGTGAACACTTCGGCGACGTGGAACGGCTGCGAGAAGAAGCGCTCGACCTTGCGCGCGCGCGACACGGTCGCCTTGTCTTCTTCGGACAGCTCGTCCATGCCGAGAATCGCGATGATGTCCTTGAGTTCCTTGTAGCGCTGCAGCGTCGCCTGCACGCGGCGCGCGGTGTCGTAGTGCTCGTTGCCGATCACGTTCGGATCGAGCTGGCGGCTGGTCGAATCCAGCGGATCGACCGCCGGATAGATGCCGAGCGAGGCGATGTTGCGCGACAGCGTCGACGGTCGAGTCCAGATGCGCGAACGTGGTCGCCGGCGACGGATCGGTCAAGTCGTCCGCAGGCACGTAAATCGCCTGGATCGAGGTGATCGAGCCGGTCTTGGTCGAGGTGATGCGCTCCTGCAGCACGCCCATTTCCTCGGCCAGCGTCGGCTGGTAACCCACGGCCGACGGCATGCGGCCGAGCAGCGCGGACACTTCGGTGCCGGCCAGCGTGTAGCGGTAGATGTTGTCGACGAAGAACAGCACGTCGCGGCCCTTGCCGGACGCGTCCTTCTCGTCGCGGAAATATTCGGCCATGGTCAGGCCGGTCAGCGCGACGCGCAGACGGTTGCCCGGCGGCTCGTTCATCTGGCCGTAGACCATCGCCACTTTCGATTCGCTGATGTTGTCGAGCTTGACGACGCCCGCTTCGATCATCTCGTGATAGAAGTCGTTGCCTTCGCGGGTGCGCTCGCCGACGCCGGCGAACACCGACAGACCGGAATGCTGGGTCGCGATGTTGTTGATCAGTTCGAGCATGTTGACGGTCTTGCCGACGCCGGCGCCGCCGAACAGGCCGACCTTGCCGCCCTTGGCGAACGGGCACACCAGGTCGATGACCTTGATGCCGGTTTCGAGCAGATCGTTGGCGGCGGCCTGTTCGTCGTAGCTCGGCGCGGCGCGATGGATGACCCAGTGGTCTTTCTCGTCGATCGGGCCGGCTTCGTCGATCGGGTTGCCGAGCACGTCCATGATGCGGCCGAGCGTGCCGGTGCCGACCGGCACCTTGATGCCTTCGCCGGTGTTGGTCGCGATCGAGGTTGCGCTTGCAGGCCGTCGGTCGAGCCGAGCGCGATCGTGCGCACGACGCCGTCGCCGAGCTGCTGCTGCACTTCGAGCGTGATCGACGGTGCCTTCGACTTTCAGTGCGTCGTACACCTTCGGCACCTGATCGCGCGGAAATTCGACGTCGACCACCGCGCCGATGATTTGAACTACTTTGCCCTGGTTCATTGTGGTGACTCCATAAAAATGCTTTCATTTTTCCTTCTCCCTCCGGGAGAAGGTGGCGCGAAGCGCCGGATGAGGGGAAAACCTCGCAATCCACAACCGCCCTGCCCGATCCGTCAAGCCCTTTCCCTCATCCGCCCCTTGCGGGGCACCTTCTCCCGGAGGGAGAAGGGACAAAAAACTACACCGCCGCCGCGCCGCCGACGATTTCCGTTGTGCTTGCTACACGGCAGCGGCGCCACTTACGATTTCACTGATTTCCTGCGTGATCGCCGCCTGGCGCGCCTTGTTGTAGATCAGGGTCAGCGAATCGATCGCCTTCGACGCGTTGTCGCTCGCCGACTTCATCGCGACCATGCGCGCGGCGTGTTCGCTCGCGAGATTCTCCAGCAGTCGACTGATATACCAGCGACTCGATATAGCGCGTGAGCACGTGATCGAGCACCGCTTCGGCGTCCGGTTCGTAGAGGTAGTCCCAGTCGTGTGCTGTGGCCAGCGTCTCCGAGGGCGGCAGCGGCAGCAGCTGGTCGAGCGTCGGCCTTCTGCGTCATCGTGTTGACGAAATCGTTGTAGGCGAGGGTCAGGCGGTCGATGCGCTGCGCAGCTGTAGGCGTCGAGCATCACCTTGATCACGCCGATCAGCTGCTCGATCTTCGGCTTCTCGCCGAGATGCGTGGCGCTGCCGACCAGGTTGACCTTCAGGCGCTTGAAGAACGCGTTCGCCTTGGTGCCGATGGCGACGATGTCGACTTCGACGCTCTTTTCCTGCCAGCCGCGGATCTCGGCGAGCAGCTTGCGGAACAGGTTGGAGTTCAAGCCGCCGCACAGGCCGCGGTCGGTGGAGACGACGATGTAGCCGACGCGCTTGATTTCCGCGCGCTCGCCGAGGAACGGATGCTTGTATTCGGAATTCGCCTTGGCGATATGACCGATCACCTGGCGCATCGCGCGCGCGTACGGGCGCGACGCCTTCATCAGTTCCTGCGCCTTGCGGATTTTCGAGGCCGAAACCATTTCCAGCGCACGCGTCACCTTGCGCGTGTTCTGCACGCTCTTGATCTTGGTTCTGATTTCTCTGCCGCCGGCCATGCTTTTCTCTGCTTCGTAGGCTGGGCTGAAAAGCCCAGCTTGCGGATTTATTCAACGCTGGGCTTCTCAGCCCAACCTACCGATTGCTAACCCGATGCTTCACCAGCTACCGGTCTTCTTGAATTCCTCGATGCCCTTCTTCAGCGTCGCTTCGATCGCGTCGTTCCAGTCGGCCTTGTCGTTCGCGGCCTTGACCCAGTCGCCGTAGTTGTTGGCGAAATGCGCATGCAGGCCTTTCTCGAACGGCAGGATCTGCGCGACCGGCAGATCGTCCAGATAACCCTTCTCGGCGGCGTACAGCGAAACCGCGAGCTGGGCGATCGACAGTGGCACATACTGCTTCTGCTTCATCAGCTCGGTGACGCGCTGACCGCGCTCGAGCTGCGCGCGCGTCGCCGCATCGAGATCGGACGCGAACTGCGCGAACGCCGCGAGTTCGCGGTACTGCGCCAGCGCGAGCTTCACGCCGCCGGACAGCTTCTTGATGATCTTGGTCTGCGCCGCGCCACCGACGCGCGACACCGAGATGCCCGCGTTCACCGCCGGCCGGATGCCGGCGTTGAACAGATCGGTTTCGAGGAAGATCTGGCCGTCGGTGATCGAAATCACGTTGGTCGGCACGAACGCGGACACGTCGCCGGCCTGGGTCTCGATGATCGGCAGCGCGGTCAGCGAACCGGTCTTGCCCTTGACCGCGCCGTTGGTGATCTTCTCGACGTATTCCTCGTTCACGCGCGCGGCGCGCTCGAGCAGGCGCGAGTGCAGATAGAACACGTCGCCCGGATACGCTTCGCGGCCCGGCGGGCGGCGCAGCAGCAGCGAAATCTGGCGGTACGCCCAGGCCTGCTTGGTCAGATCGTCGTAAATGATCAGCGCGTCTTCGCCGATGTCGCGGAAGAACTCGCCCATCGCGCAACCCGAGTACGGTGCGATGTACTGCATCGCCGCCGAGTCGGAGGCCGCCGCGGCGACGATGATCGTGTGCGCCAGCGCGTCGTTTTCCTCGAGCTTGCGCACGACGTTGGCGATCGACGATCTGCTTCTGGCCGATGGCGACGTAGACGCATTTGATGCCGCTGCCTTTCTGATTGATGATCGCGTCGATCGCCAGCGCGGTCTTGCCGGTCTGGCGGTCGCCGATGATCAGTTCGCGCTGGCCGCGGCCGATCGGAATCATCGCGTCGACCGACTTGTAGCCGGTCTGCACCGGCTGCGACACCGACTTGCGCCAGATCACGCCCGGCGCGACTTTTTCGATCGGCGAAGTCTGCTTCGCGTTGAGCGGACCCTTGCCGTCGATCGGATTGCCGAGCGCATCGACGACGCGGCCGAGCAGTTCGCGGCCGACCGGCACTTCGAGAATGCGGCCGGTGGTCTTGACCGTGTCGCCTTCGCGCAGATGCTCGTAATCGCCGAGCACCACCGCGCCGACCGAATCGCGCTCGAGGTTCAGCGCCAGCGCGACGCCGTTGCCCGGCAGCTCGATCATTTCGCCGGACATCGCGTCGGCGAGGCCGTGGATGCGCACGATGCCGTCGGACACCGAGACGATCGTGCCTTCGTTGCGCGCTTCGGCGGCGAGCTTGACCTGTTCGATGCGGTTCCTGATCAGTTCGCTGATTTCGGAGGGATTGAGCGTGGTTGCCATTTTTCGGGTTCCTTTATGCGCGGGCGCGCGGTTTCAATCGCAGCTCAAGGGTAAATCAATTGAAGTTCTCTCGCGTCGCCGTTCGTAGACCGCGACAGCTGGTCGCCGGAAGTCGACTATCGTCATTGCATCAACGCCCTCTGCAGCCGCGCCAGGCGACCGCGCACCGAACCGTCGATCACCACGTCGCCGGCGTCGATGACCGCGCCGCCGATCACCGCAGGGTCGAGGCGCTGTTCGAGTTCGATTTCGCGACCGAAGCGCTTTTTCAACGCGACCTTGATCGCATCGGCCTGCTCGCACGGGCACCGGCAGCGCGGCGCGCAACGTGACCTTGAGCACGCGCTCGGACTCGCGCTTGAGTTCTTCGAACAGCGCGGCGATGTCCGGCAGCAGCGCGATGCGACGATTCTCGACCAGCAGATTGAGGAAGCGCGGCGAATACCGAATCCGCAGCTTCGTCCGGCGGCAGCAGCAGCCCGGCGAGTTCCGCGTTGCCCAGTCGCGGATCGCCGATCAGCGCACGCACGCGCGCATCGCTGACCGCCTGCGCCGCGAAGCCGAGCTTCTGCGACCAGGCGCCGAGCGCATCGACGTCGCTCGCCGCTTCGAACGCGGCGCGGGCATAGGGGCGGGCCAGAGTCAGGGTTTCGCTCATCGCCTAGATCTCGGCTACCAGTTGCTCGAGCAGGGCCTTGTGCGCATGCGGATTGATCTCGCGCTGGATGATCTTCTGCGCACCCTGCACCGCGAGCGCGGCGACCTGGCCACGCAGCGATTCGCGTGCCTTGCCGACCATGCCGTCGATTTCGGCTTGGGCCACGGCTTTCTGCGCGCGCGGCTTCGAGCGAGCGCGTCGGCCTTGGCCTTGTCGAGAATCTGGTTGGCCTGCTGCTGCGCCTTGTCGATGATTTCGCTGGCCTGCACGCGCGCCTGCTTGATCTCCTCGGCCACGCGCGCATCGGCATCCTTCAGTTCGGCCTTGGCGCGATCGGCGGCGCTCAGTCCTTCGGCAATGCGTCTGCGCACGGTCGTCCATCGCCTTGCTCAGCGGTGGCCAGATGAATTTCATCGTGAACCAGATCAGGATCCCGAAGGTCAGGATCTGGGCGATGAGCGTTGCATTGATGCTCACGGGCTAATCCTCGTCAAGCGCCGAACAGGCGCGCGTCAGTGCGGCAGGGCCGAGGCGGCAACCTTGGCTGCGAACGGATCGACGAACGTCAGGTATAACGCGATACCCACGCCGATGATCGGAATCGCGTCGATCAGACCGACCAGCAGGAACATCTTGCCCTGCAGCATCGGTACGAGTTCGGGCTGACGCGAGGCGCCTTCGAGAAACTTGCCGCCCATCAGACCCATGCCGATGGCGGCGCCGATGCCGCCGAGGCCGAGCATCAGGCCAGCCGCGATCGCGGTCATGCCTTCAACAGAAGCGAGTGCGCTGATATCCATGGTTGTCTCCGTATAGCTTTGCGGGTGAGTGGAATGAAAAAAGTGATTTGATCAAGCATCAATGGTGATCGGCCGCCATCGCCATGTAGACGACGGTCAGCACCATGAAGATGTACGCCTGCAGGGAAATGATCAGTACGTGGAAAATGGTCCAGCCGGTGGCGAGCAGCACCTGCGAGTACGCGCTGGTTCCCGCCGCGGGAAGCCACCCCAGAATGCCGAAGACCGGAACGCCGAGCAGCAGGAAGAGAGGAGCGAATACACCCCAGAGACGGCCCTTGCCGTACGCGAAAAGACCGACCGTCAGCAACGCCAAGCCCGCGAACACGAAAAACGAGGTCAGGTTGAGCGCGGTCGAGGCCGCGGGCGTACCGAGGCTGAGCGTGAAACAGGCGAGCAGAACGAAGATGATCTCGCCCGCATACATGTTGCCGAACAGTCGCAGGCCCAGGCTGATCGGCTTGGCCAGTTCCTCGACGCACTTGAGGACGAAATTCACCGGCATCATCCATTTGCCGAATGGATGGAACAGGAATTCTGCGCCAACGCCCTTGAATCCCTTGGCGACGAAACTGTAGACGAACGCAATCAGGAAAACCGTCAGCGACATACCCAGGGCGACATTCGGATCGGCCGAAGGCACCACGCGCAGATGCTCGACACCCGCGCTGCCGGCAAGTTTCGGCAGCAGGTCGATCGGCAGCAGGTCCATGAAATTCATGAAGAACACCCAGAAACCGACAAGCAGCGCCATCGGCGCGACAAACTTCGCGCCATGGTGATACGCATCCTTGACCTGGCCGTCGACAAATTCGATGCACAGCTCGATGAAGTTCTGCCATTTGCCCGGCACGCCGCTGGTCGCCTTGCGCGCGGCGCTGTGGAACATGAAGATGAAGATCAGAGCCAGGGCAAGCGAGAACAGCACCGAATCGAGGTTCAGCACCCAGAATCCGGTGGCGCCCTCGACGATCTTCCTCGTATGCAGATCCAGCTGCAGGTAGGTCAGATGATGGAGGATGTAGCCGCCGGTGTCGTGTGTCGCTTCAGTGGCCATGTCGCGAATAACCCAGATAACCCATTTCGGAAACGCCTAATCGTTCACCGCCACCGCCAGCAGCAACCAGTTCACGGCCAGACAGGCCACGCAGGTGAGCATCAGCGGTGCGAAATGCTTGCCGAACAGCAGCGCTCCGATAAAAAACAACAGCGCCGTCAATAAAAGCTTCCCCAACTCCGCCCGGTAAAACGTGCCGAGTATTTTCGCCGCCTGCGATTCACCGCCGCGCAGATATATCCTTGCCGCAAAGTACGCCGTTGGCAGAACGACGACCACTCCCCCGAACAGCGCGGCGAGCGATGCCGCCTTGTCCGCGACGAGCCAGGCGACCAGAGTCGCAAGCGCCGTCGTTATTGCCTGGCCGGCGCACAGCGCCCATGCCAGCGATGCATCGTTTGCGTGCATCCGAATCATGTTTCACCAAGCTTGCCCGGCCGGGCTGAAACGACAACGACGCGAACCCGGAAGCCGCTGGTACCCAACGACCACAGGTAACGTTTCGAGAAACCACTCCGGAATCGGCTTTGGACGGTGACGCAATCCAGCATTGGCCGGTCAGCAAAGCCGGGCGATTATAGCAATCGGCCATTTGCACTCGCAAGACAAACCGGACCTGTGGACGGCCGTTGGCCGGCGGGCATTGTGTCGCAGGCCGCGCAGCAGGGAAATCGCTCCGCTTCCTTTTTCTGTCCGCTCCGTGGTTTGCCCCGCAGTGCAGCAAAATATACTCGCCGGCTGTTCGCCGCAAACCATCCGGTTTCCCGGCCGCACCCGAAATCGCAATGTAGTTGCCTGTCGCACGAGCGCGTCGGCATAATCGCCGGGTTGCGGTTGCGGTTGCGCCGCGTTGTCTCAAATGGTGGTCGCTCGATGAGCAACAGCAAGGACCCATTCGTCGAGATCGGCGCGGGCAAGACCGTGTTTCGCGAAGGCGAGGCGGGCGCGGAGATGTACATCATCGAGTCCGGCCAGGTCGAGCTGCAAAGCAAGGCGCACTCGGCGAAGCCTGCGGCCGTGTTCGGTCCCGGTGATTTTTTCGGCGTGGATTTCCTGCTCGATGGCAAGGCGCGTTCTGCCACTGCCACGGTCAGAGAAAACGTGCGTCTGCTGCGCCTGACGCGTTCCGGCCTGGCTGAGGTGATCGCGCACAATCCGGAGATCGCTCTCGGCTTGTTGCGCCGCCAGCTGGAATTGCAGATCGAAGGCGAGCGCCAGGAACGGGCGCTGCTGTCGCGCCTCACGAGTACGCTCCAGGAACCAATCGCGACGGCGCCCAAAGTCGAACAGCCGCCGCCGGCACCACCAGCGCAAGTGCCAGCGCCGCCGCCTGCGGCAGCGGCTGTCGTCGCCTCGCCGTCCGTCGCCGCCGCGCCGGCTCCAACGTATGGCCTGCGCCATATTCTTACCGGGCAGGTATTGCCGCTGGACGCGGCGCGCAGCGATTTCCTGGTAGGGCGGCCCGATCCGGCGACTGGTTCACAGCCGGAGATCGATCTGGGCCCGTATGATCAGAATCGCAATCTGAGCCGGCGCCACGCCAGAATCCTGCAGCGCGACGGCGTATATTGCGTGCGCGAAGACAGTGGCACGACCAACGGCACCTATATCAATGGCGAACGCCTGCAGACTGGCGTTGAAGTTGCGCTGAAGCCGGGCGACAAAGTGCGCTTCGGCAGCATCGAGGTCGAATTCGTTTCTCTTTAATCGCTGAGGATCGTTATGGCAGACAAGGAAAACCTGTGGCAGCAGGCGCTCGCCGCAATCGACCTCTCTTCGATCGATTCGTTGAAGACGCTCAAGCGCGACCACGATGTACTCGATCAGCGCCTGGCGGCAATGGATCAGCTGAAAAAGGATGTTGCCGAGCCGGTGTATCTGCGTGTGCGCAGCGATTACGAAAAACGTGAGCGCGCGCTGGAGGAGCAATCCGCTCCGCTCAAGGATGCCGCGCGCGTGCAGTACGCGAAGTTGCGCGAGTTGTCCGAACGTTTCGAAGCCGATCACGAGGCGATCCGTCTGGATCAGCAGGAACTCGAACTGCGCCACAAGCTCGGCGAATTCGACGATGCCGATTTCAAGCGCCGGCTTGCGGCGATCGAAGGCGCAGTCAAGGACCGCGCCGAAGCGCGCGAACACGCCCTCGGATTGAAGGCGCGTTTTCTCGAAGCGTTCAACAGCGAAGCGGAACTTGCGCAACCCGGCAATGCGCCGAGCACGGCAGCGCCCACACCCGCTGCGGCAGAGAATAGCGATCGGTTCGCGACGCTGACCGGCGCCAATATCGCCGATATGAAGACCAACGAGGTTGCCGCGGTGCAGAGCGGAGCGCCGAACAAGACCCAGGTCATGTCGGCGATCAATCTGCCGGACTCCGTGCTGACTCCCGTCGGCGGCGCGACCCAGGTATTTCGCGCCGCACGGCTCGTGCCGCAGAATCCCGAAGCCGGCAAGCAGAGCTTTGCGCTCGCGCTCAAACCGACCAGCATCGGCGCTGACGCCGCCAACGATATCCGCGTCGCCGGGCCAGGCGTCGATTCCAGACACGCACAGATCGCGGTCAACATGGGTGGCTTCACCATCGTCGATCTCACCAGCAAGCACGGCACGCGTGTGAACGGCGAGAAAGTGCGCGAGCGCCAGTTGCGCCACGAAGACGTGATCCAGGTCGGCGCTGCGCGTTTCGTGTTCCGCGAAGGGTGACGGCGCGTGGCGCTCGATATCACGCAGGAGCAACTGGGCTCGGTGCGCATGCTCGCGTTGCGTGGGCGTCTGGATACCGACACCGCTGCGGATTTTGAAATAGCCGTGCAGGATCTGCTCGCTGTCGGCGAGCGCAATTTCTTGATCGATCTGGGCAACATCACTTATGTGAGCAGCGCCGGCTTGCGTGTGCTGCTTGCCCTGGCCAAACATCTGGATGGGGACAAAGGCAGTCTGCGCTTGTGCGGGCTGAACGCATCGGTGATGCAAGTGTTCGAAGTCGCCGGTTTCAGCAAACTGTTCGCGATTTCGAAGGATGGCGCCGCGGCCCTGGCCGCCATGGGCGCAGTTGCGCCGGTCGTGGCGCAGGCGCCAAGTCTGGCGCAGCAGGTCGCGCGCTTGCTGCGCGTTGCGGACTACACGACCCCGGCGTCGGCGGAAGCGTTGGGGTTGGCGCAAGCGGTGGCGCAATTGCTCGGCGTCAAGCCGATGCCGGTGGCCGCGACGCGACGCCCGCGGCGACCGGGCGGTCCTCAGTGCCGGTCTTCGCCGCGCCCGCGCGCCCGCCGCGCCCGCAGGCGCCGCCCGGCCTGCTGGCCAGGCTGCGCGGCCTGTTCGGCGGCAAGAACTAAAACTTCAGCGGTCGCGGCTCAAGGTGATCAGGGTGAGGTCGTCGCTCTGCGGCTCGCCTGCGGCGAAGCGCGCAACCTCGGCCAGCAACGAGTCGAGCGCGTCCTGCGCATCGCGGCATTTCTTCAAGGTTTCCACAATGCGCTCTTTTCCAAAAAGCTCATTTTTATCATTGTGCGCCTCGTCGAGGCCGTCGGTGAAGAACAGCACGCAGGCACCCGCGGTCAGAATCGACCGATGCGTGCGGAATTCCGTGTCCGGCATCGCGCCGAGCGGCAATGCGCCGGGCACGGTCAACTCGCTCACCGTGCCGTCCGCGGCGCGCAGCAGCGGCGATGGATGGCCGGCGCAGGCGAACTCCAGCGTGCCAGGCTCCGGTTCGAGCGTCGCCGCGAGCATGGTCACGAACATGCCCGGCTCGAGTTCCTGGTAAAGCCTCTTGTTCAAGCCGGACAGCAGTTCCGCCGGTCCGCCCATGTGGCGGGCAAGCGCGCGCACCTGCACGCTGAGCCTGGCCATGTACAGCGCGCCGGAGACCGACTTGCCGGACACATCGGCGATTACCCAGCCATGGCGGCCGTCGCGGTACTGGAAGAAATCGAAATAATCGCCGCCGATCACGCGCGCGGCGGCGTAGCTTTCGGCGAAGCGGTAACCATTGATGGGCGGCGTCGACTGCGGCAGGAAACGCTGCTGGATGCGGCGCGCGAGAGCCAGATCGTGCGCCTCGATGGAGCGCTCCGGAGCGCGTCCGCGCTGCGCGGCCATCAGCCAGGCTAGCTGACCGGCGACGCCGGCGAACAGTTCCTGGTCGGCGTTGCGCCATGCATTGGCGGACTCGCTGTCCAGATACAGGCCGCCGAGCAGGTCGCTGCCCAGATACAGCGGCAGGCCGAGCAACGCCGCCGGCAGGGACTCCACGCCCAGACGCGAGGCCAGCGCCTCGCGCGCGATATCGTCGACGATATTGATGCCGTCTTCCTGGCGCATGGCTTCGAGCACGAAGGCTTCGGCGTGCGCGAGATCGGGCGTAGCCGCGCCTGAGCTGCGCTGGGCGATCGCGGCGAGGTGATCGGTTGCCGTCGCGCTGGTGTAGATCGCCGCGTGGCGTGCCAGCGGAAATGCCGCGAGCAAGGCCTCCAACGCATGGCCGAGTTGTTCGCGCAGCGACTCGTTGCGCCGCGCCAGAGCGCCCAGATCGCACAACAACTTCAACCGACCAAGCAGGTCGCGCAGGCCGCTGGCGGCAGTCACCGCTGGCGCGGCGGCCGCTTGGGGCATTGGTATACGCCGGCCCGCTGCGGCCGGTGCCGGAGCAACCTCGTGCGTTGCAGCCGCCGGCGCGGGTGCAGCGATCTGGCGCATCGAGCGCAACGATGGATGCTCGCTGCGGGCGCTGCGGAACACCGCTTTTACCTCGCCGAATTCGATTTCATCGCCGTCCTTGACCGGCACCGGACCGGTGATGCGCTGGCCGCGGCAGCAAGTGCCGTTGGCGCTGCCCTGGTCGCTGAGTTCGTAGGCGGCGCCGACTGGGCGGAGCAGAGCATGCCGGCGCGACACGGTCGTATCGTTCAGACGCACGTCGGAAAACTGGCCGCGGCCGACGACCGCGTTGGCGGAAAAACTGAACACCTGGCCGGCAAGCGCGCCGGATGTAACGATCAGGCTGGGCATTGGGCAAACATACACTGAGCCGCGATGGCGCGCGACCCCAAACAAAAAGGCCGGATGGAAAAACCATCCGGCCAAACAAACGCTGCGGAATACAAAGGGGAGGGAGGATTGCCGCAGCGCGATTCCGCTAGGGAATTAGGAGTTAACGGAATTACTTCGCGGCCTTCTTCGACGCGGCATTCACCTGCTTGGTGAAATCGGCGCTCGCGGCGCTGACCTGCTTCTTGAAGCTGTCGTTGGCGACTTCGAAGCTGCCCTTGGCAACCTGGCTCAGTGCTTCGCTGGTCTTGACGGTGACGCCAAACACTTCCTGATTGTTGGCATACAACTTCTCGGCGCTTTCCTTGACGAGGTTGACGCCCTTCGGCCAGATCGCCTTCAGACCATCGAAATCGCGGACTTCAGCGGCTTCGGAGAAGAAATCGACGGTCGCGGCAACGCGGTTTTCCACAGCCTTGAGCTGCAGGTTGGTAACGCGCTCCAGACCTTCGATGGCGAGGGTGTGGGCTTTGAACGCGGCGTCGGTGAAGCTCTTGGAGAGAGCAAGGGCTTGAGTATTGAAATATTCGGACATGGTGGCTGCCTCATGAAAGGGTGGTGGGTTAGTGACGGCCACTCTAGCGCATTATTTGGTGCAATGCAACATAAACTTTACCGAGGCGGAATTTGCCTGCAAAAGCGGTTCATAAGCCCAAGATACATGGGCCTGCTTTTGGCAACGCCCGTCATGCCGGGGGCGGCCATCAGCTACCCGTGTAGACGCAGCCGGCAGTGCAGGTTTCATGCACGACGATGCGGCTCAACGCAGGCAGTCGCGGCTTCAGCGCGGCCCATATCCATTGGGCCAGACGCTCGCTTGTCGGATTTTCCAGTCCCGCGATATCGTTGAAGTAGCGATGGTCGAGCTGATCGAAGACCGGCGCGAACGCGCTCTTGACGTCGGCGAAATCCATGACCCAGCCGGCGACCGGATCGAGCTCGCCGGAAAGGTGCACTTCGATGCGGAACGAATGCCCATGCAGGCGCGCGCATTTGTGCGTCGCGGGAACGCCGGTCAGGCGGTGCGCGGCTTCGATGTGGAAGACCTTGAAGATATCCATCGGGTACTTGGGAACGAGCGGTTTTGTCGACGCCATGATAAAGGATTATCCGCAGCGAGCCGGAAACCCGGTCGCGACGGCATGAGCGGATTCATGCGAAAATATGCGAACGCGCCCGTAGCTCAGCTGGATAGAGTGGCAGCTTCCGAAGCTGTAGGTCGGGGGTTCGAATCCCTCCGGGCGCGCCAAAAAACTTTCGCCCTCTCCCTAGCCCATTCGTATAGCAGCGTATCTGTCACCGACCCGAGTCGGGAGCATTCGACTGGTGCTTCGAACGCGACTCCGAACTAACGCCTAGTCTAGGCGCGGCAGGGGTCCGCCTCACCAAACTGGGCGACCCATATCGCGTGAGCTCGGCGGCGGATGGAATCTAGCGCAGCGGTGATTTGCCGCCTGGGCCGAGGGCATCGGGTCAAACGTGCCGGCCATGTCGCCCGCACGCGAACGTTGAGTGTCATGGACGCAAACTCGCGCCGATGGCCCGCCTTCAGCAATTCAGCAGTAAGGCACTCTGACCCGGTTGGTTGTGAGTTCTCGTCCAACTTGATGTATAAAGTGACCACTCATAGCGCCAGGAAAATTCCGCAGGGAACGCTACTTTCGATGATCCCCGCCTATACGCATTCCGGCGTATTGCCGCCGTACGTCGGAACTGGTCCACAGCTAGCGGCCGGTATGGCGCCGTACGTAGCTAGTGCATCGGAGTTCGTCGCACGATTTGCGACGACTCCAGAGAGAATAGCGTTGCTGCGAGGATTTCTAGCGATGAGGCAAGCAATCGCTGGCTTGGGTATCCGAGATGGATTCCAATGGGTAAATGGCAGCTTTGTCGAAGACGTCGAATCGCTGCGAATACAGCCCCCTGGCGACATCGATCTTGTCACATTCGCGCGGCGTCCGGTTAATGCTGGTTCAGATGCTGCATGGCGCGGTATTTGGTCGGCCAACCCAACGCTGTTTGTTCCATCCGCGGCAAAAAATCAATTCGGGTGTGAGGCGTTTTTTGTCGACCTCACGCAGAAAGCCGAGATTATTGTAGAGCGCTCTCGCTACTGGTTCGGTCTATTCTCCCATCAGCGTGGGTCCGAAACATGGAAAGGGCTTGTATCAATCCCCCTTGTTAGTGACGACCACGTTGCAATCCAGCTGCTCTGAAGTCAAACCATGCTGAAGAAGATTCGACTCGATGAACTTCGTGCTGAGCTTGCCTCTGTAGAGTGGCTAATCGCGCAGGCGCATGCAGAACAAGACGAATTGGGTGAAATGCAGTTCGGGAGCAAACGAGATTCCTTGCAACAAGAACTAGAAAGGCTCGGCAACGTCGCGGAAACGTCGGCATCTGTCGGACTCTACTTCAGCGGTGAACCGGTGTTTGGGTCCGTCGGAGTAGACGCCAGCTTCGCAAGTGGCGCAATAGAAGCATTTCAGGATCTAGTGACGAAACAATTCGCAGTTGCGGAAACTGGGCAGCTAGGAAGACGAGGACCCGTTCGGCTGCGCGGTGAAGCTGGGCTGATGATTAGCGATGTGGCACGCGGCTCTTTTGGTTTTGTACTCAAGGAGTCGGTGGCAGGTGAGCAGATAGTTGAAAGCGCCTTAGCCTCTGTCGTCGATGACGCAGCTCAACTCGTCGCAAACTTGGCGTCCCCTGACGCACGGCAATTTGAGGAAGCCATCGCAGAACTTGAGCCGCGCGTCTTAGTTGCCGCGCGCAAGTTCTTTAAGACGCTGGATGATGCCGGCGCAACGATCCGAATCGTGGAAGGGCAGCGCGATGATCAGCTCGCGCGTGCAGACGTTCAACGCGGACGTACCCGAACAGAGCAGATACAAATCACTGAGCAACAGTCAGTTGTTCTGACCGGCACGTTACTGGGATTACTGCCTATCCATCGTCGCTTTGAATTTCGGTTAGTTGATACGGGAGATGTCATTTCCGGAAGCGTGGCACGAGATGCGGTGCGCGGATTCGAAGATCAAGCACAACAGGACCTCGATTCTCCGGTGCACAAGGTGTGGAGCGCGGAATTCGACATTCGCGAGGTTACTGAGCGGAACGCGCAGCCGCGCAAATACTACACGTTGGTTTCGCTGCGAGACCGCGTGCAGAATGCGCAGTAACGGATTAAAAGGTAGCGTGGCTCGCAGGAACTTAGCGGCCCTTGCGATCTTTGAGGATTACTTCCGTCCAGCCCTCGAGAGTTCTGTTGCCACCAGACTCCACCATCACAATTCGCTCGAGCATAGGTTGTATATCTACAATTGGCCGACTAGCCAAATCTCGTAGGAATGGGCCAATAGCTTTCTCTCTAGAATCAGCATTTAGCCTTCTTAGTCCGTTGTCGACTGCGAAACTTTGCAGCTCCCGAAGCGTTGGAAGAGCACGCTTGGCTGCCAATGCCGCGTGGAAATCAGAAAGTAGGCGCCCCTTGTCTGGCTGTTCCTTCGAGACCTTCTCAAGCAAGTCCAACAAGTTTTCCTTTGCCAACTTAGCGCTGTTTCGCGTGCTAGGCCTCCGCTTACTGGCAGGACGCACAGAATTAACAGCATCGAGGAGGTCTGCCGACTCACTCATGCCCGTAGGGGTTCGCAAGAATGTCGCTAGTTCAGTAAAAGCCTCATGCGGATAGACCCTAATAAGGTCTGCGACGTCACGCAGGAGGTCAAATTTGTCCTTCTTACTCATAGCCCCACACGGTCAGCGAACTCCTTTGCAAAAAAATTGAAATTGCGGACCTTGCTCCACCTAGAGTAGGAAGTCCGGAAGATAGGTTGCCCCTCTCTTGCCCCCTTGGGGTACGACCGAGAATATTCGACTTCGCGGCCGAATACGTACCAGCCATTAGTCTTCGCAATCTTTCTGACCGTGTCTTTCGCAAGCGCCTCCTCGGGAAGATAGTCGGAAGCAGCGTTGAAAACCACTCCAGCCAAGTCCAATTTTGTGTTGTCGTACTCGGACTTGAAATCTCTCATGGAGTTGACCAGCAAGGGCAAGCCAATTGATGATAGATATTCTGGCTTCACCGGCACGAGCAACCATTCGCAACTGAGATACGCTGCTGTTGTGAGCACTGATTCTGTCGGCGCACAGTCAACAAGGATCAGATCATATTCCTTGTCGATTGTTTTGATGAGGCGAGACAAGTGCCTCTCCTTATGGCCTGGATTCTTCAGCGAGAATGCTAGTTCCAAACGCGAGGGTATAAGGTCAATGCAGCCACCAGCATGAAATGTAGCATGCCTATGAATTGGCGCGTGTGCGCTCGCTAGCGTCAAGCTGCCACTCGGCGTCTTCGTACCCTGCTCGAATACGTCCCAGATTGTAGGCTTATTCGCCTTGAGGATGTTCTCGTACTCGCGAACTCCAAGGAGGTATTGGCTTGCATTGAATTGCGGGTCCAGGTCTACCACTAGAACCTTTTTGTTCCAGTCCCCATAAGCCGCGAAGTGCCAGGCTAAATTTACCGTCAGCGTCGACTTGCCTACCCCTCCTTTCATGTTAATGAGTGCTACTTTCGTCGCCATGGTATTCCCCTAATTTGAGTGGAATTAAATCGCCTGCACAGCAAATCCACATTTAGTATGCCAAAGAACACTAACTGTTGTTCATCCGTTCGGTTGCAGAGCCGGTAAGTGGTCACCGATTCAGAGTGCCTTTCACGATCGTGCGCCGGCGCAAGCACGTGTTACCAGTAGCGGCGCTTTCGGCAACGCCTGATCGCGCCGACGCACGGTCTGGCCGATCGACGATACGCGTGCGGCTTAATCGATCGCGTAGAGATTGCCGTCGGTGACATAGACCACGCCATCGCCGACCAGCGGCGTCGAGAAGGTCGAGCCGACACCCTGCAAGCGTGTTATCGCCACGACCGTCGGGTCCTGCCACTGGGCTCGGTACAGTAGCGAGTTGTTGAAATGGCGATCGGCGGTCAGCACCCAGCCGGAGATTCTGTTTCGACGCCTCGGTCTGGAATTCCCAGAGCAGCTTGCCGCTGGCGCGATCGCGCGCCTGCAGCGAGCCGTTGGTGATGCCGAACAGCACGACATGCCGGCGATCAGCGGCGAGGAAAAGATGAAAGCCCTGTCCTCCTGCTGCAGCACCGCCTTGCCGGTCAGTGCATCGACAACCTGGTACAGGCGCGAGTCCGATGTGGAAAAGTACACTTTCCCGCCGCTGACGGCAGGCGAAGTGACGACCCAGCTGCCGCTGTTGTTAACCCGCCACGCGTAAATCCGAGATGTGATCGGGCGCCGGTTCAGCGCCCTCATTCAAGGTTCGACGTCCCCCCGCTTTCAGTAGCGGGATGATTTAGAGTCCGGGTCAATGGTAGTGGATCGCCAACTGCTTGGCAAAGGCGCAGGGTGTCAGACCGCCGAGAGCTTTCTTGGGTCGTTCTTCGTTGTATTCGCGCCGCCAGGTCTCGATGAGCGCACGCGCCTGCAGCAGGTGGGTGAACCAGTGCTCATTGAGGCATTCGTCGCGTAGCCGGCCATTGAACGATTCGACGTATGCGTTCTGGTTTGGCTTGCCGGGTTCGATCAAGCGCAGGTCTACGCCGCGTGCATGGGCCCACTCGACCATCGCCTTGCCGCAGAACTCTTTGCCGTTGTCGGTACGGATCACCCGAGGCAGGCCCCGGCTCAGCGCCAGGCGATCGAGCACGCGGGTCAACATCAGGCCCGAGATGGCTCGCTCGATTTCGATGGCAACGGCTTCGTGCGTAGCGTCATCAACGATCGTCAGGCACTTGAGCACGCGCCCATCGCCGGTGCGGTCAAACACGAAATCCATCGACCACACCTGATTGGCTGCGGTCGGCCGCAGTAGCGGCTGCCGCTCGCCGATCGCTACTTTCTTGCGCTTGCGCCGCCGCACCTGCAGCTTTGCTTCCTGGTACAACCGTTCGACTCGCTTGTAGTTCACGGGGTGGGCCGCTTGCCGGAGTTTGAGGTAGATCATCCCGACGCCATAGCGCCGGTGCCGTTGCGCCAGCGCCTGGATGCGCTCACGCAACTCGACGTTGTGATCTGGCCGAGCCGCGTAGCGCAAGGCACTCGCGCTCATCTGCACCGCAGCCAGCGCCCGCCGTTCGCTCAGTCCTTTGCTCGTCAATTGCCGCACCAGCGTTCGCCGCGCCGGTGCGGTCACGACTTTTTTCGCAGGACGTCCTTGATGACGTCGTTCTCGAACATCTGCTCGGCCAGCAGCTTCTTCAGCCGCGTGTTCTCCGCCTCCAGATCCTTCAGACGTTTGGCATCCGACACGCTCATGCCGCCAAACTTGCTGCGCCACAGGTAGTACGACGCTTCGCTGAAACCATGGCGTCGGCACACGTCCTTGACCGCCATACCGGCATCGGCCTCACGTAGAAAGCCAATGATCTGTTCTTCGGTAAATCGCTTCTTCACGTCCAATCTCCTCGCTCTGGGGAATTGGACTCCAAATCGGCTTGCTACTCAAAAGCGGGGGGACGTCGGGTTCCCAACTCGCGGAAGTAGGAGGAACAATTCGATTCCTTGGAAATGAGTAAGGGGTCTTGTGTCCAACTAGGGGTTTAGTGTGAGAGCGGCTTCTAAGAGTGGCTTGGCCCATCCTGGTGTGCGCTTGAGCGATTTCAGATTCGCAGGCCACACGAGTTTTCCTGACGCCATTTCAGCGACAAGGACCGGGTCGGGGATCGCCTCGCCCGCATTGGCGTCGGTGCTGTTGTCGTACACTTGCAGATGAGCCAAGTAAGGCATGAGTGCGATCAGGTTTTCTAGCGCTGCTGGATAACGTTCGCGGATCTTCGCCTCGGGAATGTCATGCCCGCCTGCAGCCACGCGTGCATCGACGCGCGCAATGTGCTGTTCTGGCGACGACAGGCCGCAGAACCATACCATCACGTCATGCGATTCCGTTGCCGCCTTGATTTTGGCCGGTACCGTACGGCCACCTAGCGTTGTTTCGAATGCATAATGAGTTCCATGCGCGATGGCTTCATCCATACGCCGCATGCCCTCCCGCCAGGCGACCCCGTTGGCGTCGCTTTGGTCGCAACCGGTCTCGGCCATGAATTCGCTGGCGAACGTGTCTGGGTTGAACCAGGTCAACCCGGCCTGCTCAAGTAGGTGGCCCCCAATCGAACTTTTGCCCGCCCCGTTTACACCGGCCAGGACATAGAGAACGGGGCGAGTCGTCAATGGTTTGACCCGACCTTGACCTTACCTCCAAGCTTCGCAGGTTTGCGCATCAGCGAGCGCAGACGATCGCCAGCATCGGCACCCTGCAGCGAGATCAATCGCTCATCGAAACGATGTCGAAGCACCTCTAGCGCGGTTTCGTGCTTCGATGCGGCGCCCAGCAGTGCCTGGGCGATGGCGTCATACTCCTGTGCCGAAAGGATGACCGCCTCGGCCTCATTGTGGTTGGTTACGACCACCTTGCCCTTTCGGCCAATAGCCTTCATGACGCCACGCCAGCCGAGCTTCTTTACGTCCGAGGCCGGCGTGCGGGGCAGATTTTCAATTGCATCGAGTTGGATGGGCAAGGCCATGTCAATTTCCTGATTGTGTCGAGAAATTGTACCCTTATTCCCCTATTAGGGCAATTTGGGTATTTTGGGCCATTGGAGAGACTGCGCGACCCAAATGGGGCCAGGTTCATTTTTCGGAACCAGCACAGCGACGCTGTATCTGAGTCTGCTCAGCGGCGCTATATCGATCGCGGCCCTGCGCTCGCGCGGCAATCGCCTGCGCGCACGCGAGCCGCTGATGCGCGCCGACTAACCAGCGCCGGCGGGATCGACGATGATCGGCGGCATTGCGCGTGCGCGCCAGTAATTGCCGGGCATGAAGCCGTCGCGGGACCAGGCGGCAGGCGATCATGCGCGTGATGCGCGCGACGTCGCGCACCGGCTTGAAGTGGCTGGCGCGGCGGTCGTCCTCGTAGCGCGAATGAATCGGCACCGACACCGTGCGCATGCCGCGCTCGCGCCGCTTCGATCAGGATTTCGCTCTCGAACACGAAGCCGTCGTGCGGCAGAGTGCAGCGCCAGCTCGACCACGGCGCGCGGGTAATAGCGCTGGCCGCTCTGCGAATCGGCGACGCGCTGGCCGCAGGCCCAGGACACCCAGAAATCGGCCTGCGCGATTGCCGAAGCGGTTCTTGCCCGGCTGCGCATCCTTGCCGAGCAGGCGCGCGCCGATGACGATGTGGTTGGGGTACTGCTTCGCCGCGGCGAGCAGGCGCGGCAGATCGGCGGCCGGCGTGCTGGCCGTCGCCGTCCATGGTCAGCACGCCGTCGGCAGCCGAGTTCGAGCGCGCGCGCGGAAACCATCCCGCAACGCGCAGCGCCTTGCCTTGCGGCGTTGCGTGGCGGATGCGTTCGAGCGGCAGATCGGCGACGACTTCGCTGGTGCGGTCGCTGGAGCCGTCGTCGACGACGATGACTTTTTCGCAATGCGCAGCGCGTCGAGCGACGACGTCGCGGATCGCGCGCTCCTCGTTCAGCGCCGGGATCACCACGATGCCGGCCTTGGGCGTCGGTGGCCGCAGCGCCGGCCTGCGGGATTTGAGCGTTCTGCTCGATCAAAACGAAATCTCCAGTATGCAGATGAGAATGCGGCGACGGCGCCAGCGTCCAGGATCGCGGCTCGCGCCGCGCCAGCGCCGCGAGCAGCGGCAGGCTCGCGCGGCCGGATTGTCCGCGATACGAAGCGTGCAGGCAGCGCGCGGCGGCGCAAGTCCGCCGGTGCAGCAGCAGCGCGTGGATGCAGGCGCAGACACGGCGCGTTTCGGTCGCGTCGCGGCGCGAGCACCAACGCAACCGCGAACGCGTTGCGCGATTCGACGACGTCCGCCAGCGGACCGCTCGCGGCGATGTCGTAGGCGACAAACAGTACCGCGGTGCGATTCGCTGTGCGCGAGCAGCGCAGCTTCGAGCAGGCCCGCGCCGAACGTTGCCGCACCGGCGCTGACCGCGGTCGAAGTCGCCATGCAGCCGGTCGCGATCGTCCAGTAGCCGGCCGGCGCGTTGTGCACGGAGTTGTGGAATCTTGGTCGGCGACAATTCCAGCGGCGCGCGCGCCAGCGTCGCGCACAGATAATCGTTGATCGCCAGATCGCCGTACGCCGAGGCGAACACGTTCGGCAGCGCGCGTGGGTCGCGTTGCGCCATCGCGCAAGCCTGCTGCGCAACGTCGAGCGCGAGCAGCACCGACTCGGGCGCGCGCCGGCGTTCGTTCGGTGCCAGCAGCGAAGTCGCGGGACGCACGTGCGCATCGGCGGCGACATCGTCTCGCCGTGTCAAGCAAGCTGCGCGCGGCTTGCCAGTCCGGCAGGCCCGGCGCCCACAGGCCGATGCCTTCGATGGCGATCTCGAGCACGCGCGTTCATGCCGCCTCCGCGCGCGCGAACGCGAGGCAGCAGTTGTTGCCGCCGAAGCCGAACGAGTTGGACAGTGCGACGCGCAGATCGCGCGCGGGATCGCGACGGCGATTTGTCGATCGCGATCTGCGGTCCGCATGCCGGGTCGAGTTCGCGCGTATTCAAGGTGCCGGGGACGAAGCCGCGTTCGAGTGCGAGCAGGGTGATCACGGCTTCGACGATGCCGGCGGCGCCGAGCGTGTGTCCGGTCCAGCCCTTGGTCGAACTCGCGCGCGTGCGCGCCGGAACAGCGCGCGCGATCAGTGCGGCTTCGACTTCGTCGTTCTGCCGGCTCGCGGTGCCGTGCAGGTTGATGTAGTCGACGTCGTCCGCCGCGATGCCGGCGCGCGCCAGCGCATCGTCGAGCGCGCGTTGCGGCGCCGAGCCCCTGCGGATGCGGCGCCGACATGTGATGCGCGTCGCTCGATTCGCCGTAGCCGATCAGGCGCGGCGCAGATTTTTACAAAGCGTTATTTTCCCTATTTCCACTTTGCGCGCAGCGTTCGAGTATCGCGAAACCGGCGGCCTCGCCCAGCGACAGGCCCCGAGCGCTGCGCGTCGAACGGCCGGCACGGCTCGCGGCGAAACCAGTTCGAGCGAGTTGAAGCCGTACAGTACGCTGCCGCACAAGCTGTCCACGCCGCCGACGATGGCGGCATCGGCGATATCCGCGCGCAGCAGGCGCTCGGCGCTGGCGAATACCTTGGCGCTCGACGAGCACGCGGTGGCGATGGTCAGACACGGTCCTCGCAAGCCCAGCGCGGTCTGCACGAACGCGCCGAGCGCATGCGGCTGATGCACTTTCAAGCGTCGCTGCGCGGCGGAAAAATGGCCCTGCGCGTCGAGTTCGCGATAGGCGCGTTCGGTCTCGCCGATGCTCGATGTGGACGTGCCGAGCACGAGCGCCACGCGCGCCGCGCCGTAGCGCTCGCGCAAGGCGAGCGCCTGTTCGCGGAAGCCGTCCTGGTTCAGCGCCAGCCAGGCCAGACGATGGTTGCGCGAGTCCCAGTCGCCCAGTTCGGCCGGCAGCGCGATGTCCTCGAGTCCGGCGACGCGGCCGATCCAGCAGGCGAGCGCCTGGCGGGTGAACGAATTCTGCACTAGTCCACTTTGTCGCGTCGCCAACGCGCGCGCAAGCGCCTGCCGCCCGCGGCCGGCGGCGCTGGTGGCGGTGAACGCGGTGATGGCGAGCGGCGGAATCCGGGCTGGCAAGCGAGCGGTACGCCCAACGTAGGCAGACTTGGCACAGTATAGGTTCGCGCGCTCAAGCCCCGCAATCAATCGATTGCCCGGCGCGCTATCATCGCGCATCGAATCTGCCGCGTGTTTGCCAGATGCCTGTTGACGCAAACCATTCCGCTGCACTCGTTGAAACCTGGCTGCGCGATTTGCAGGATCGCTTGTGCGCCGCGATCGAAGCAGCCGACGGCAGCGCGCGCTTCAGCGAAGACGCCTGGCAGCGCGCCGAAGGCGGCGGCGGACGCACGCGCGTGATGAAGAACGGCGCGGTGTTCGAGCAGGGCGGCGTGAATTTTTCGCGCGTCGAAGGCAGCCGCTTGCCACCTGCGGCGACCGCGCACCGTGCCGAACTCGCCGGACGCGCCTGGATCGCGCTCGGCGTATCGCTGGTGTTGCATCCGCAGAATCCGTACGTGCCGACCACGCATATGAACGTGCGCTACTTCGAGGCGCGCCAGGACGGCGCCGCGCCGGTGTGGTGGTTCGGCGGCGGTTTCGATCTCACGCCGTTCTATCCGTTCGATGAGGATGTCGTGCATTGGCACCGCGTCGCGCGCGATCTGTGCGCGCCGTTCGGCGCCGATGTGTACGCGAAGTACAAAAAGTGGTGCGACGAGTATTTCTTCCTCAAGCATCGCAACGAAACGCGCGGCGTCGGCGGGTTGTTCTTCGACGATCTGAATGCCGATGGGCTTCGAGCGCAGCTTCGCCTTCCTGCAGTGCGGTCGGCGACGGTTTTGTCGACGCCTACCTGCCGATCGTGGAAAAGCGCAAAAATGTCACGTTCGGCGAACGCGAGCGCGAATTCCAGCTGTATCGGCGCGGCCGTTACGTCGAGTTCAACCTGGTCTACGACCGCGGCACGCTGTTCGGCCTGCAATCCGGCGGACGCACCGAATCGATCCTGATGTCGCTGCCGCCGCGCGTGCGCTTCGAATATGGCTACACGCCGGAGGCGGGATCGCGCGAGGCGCGATTGGCCGATTATTTGCGGCCGCGCGATTGGGTTTAGCTCGCGCCGGCTGCGCTCTGGTTTTCGCTCGTCATTCCCGCGGAAGTGGGGCTGCGCAGGCAGGACGCCGTAAGCGAACATTCGCGCAGCGAATCGCCGGCAGGGCACGCGGCAGGAGCCACGCGTAATCCAGCGCCCAACTCGTCATTCCCGCGAACGCGGGACTGCGCAGGCAGGATGCCGGAGCGAACATTCGCGCAGCGAATGGCCCGCAGGGCACGCGGCAGGAGCCGCGTGTAATCCAGTTTCGTTTTTTTTGAGCAAATGCTTCCACTCGCCTTGCGGCGAGCGGCTCACTTTTCTTTGCTCGTGCAAAGAAAAGTAAGCAAAAGAAACACGCCCTTGGCATTGCGCTTTTCGGGCTCCTGCCCGAAAAGTGCGCGGCTTCGGCCTGTGTTCCGCTGGCAGCACATCCGTGTGCTGACAGCGGAATCGGCGCGATCCGTCGCGCCGCCCCTGCGGGCATCGCGGCCGCTGCCGCCGCAACGCGAAGGGGACCAGGAGCCGCGCGCATCGTGCGCGCAGAAGCACCAACGCGCAGCCCGTAGGCTGGGCTGCAAAGCCCAGCATTCAAGAGACATACGGTTGCGTCGTTCTTCAACAATGTCGGGGCTGGGCTTGTCAGCCCAGCCTACGCGCTACCTCCGGCATCCGGGCCGTCGCCTGCGCGCACCCCTTGCGGGCACTCACCGCCGCCGCCCGCGATGCTCGGTACCGCGAAAGGCGCCGTTTATCCCACTAACCGGTCCACCATGAATTACATCTGAAAATCGCGGATGTTGCTTCTGCGGTAGGACGCCGCCAAATGGGGCCCCTTGTGGCGCGGAGAAGGGACGACGGGTCAGCCCGAAGGGTGGGTGCGATGGATCGCGCCCAGTTTGCGAATGTACACGGATGTACATCAAGCAAACCCCGGCGGCTCTCGCGCACCCGTAGCGCAGGATGCGCGAAGGGCGCGGCACCGGGGCGTGTTTCTTTCGGTTAACTTTCTTTGCACGAACAAAGAAAGGTAACCCGCTCGCCAAGGGCGAGTGGAAGCCTTGGCTCAAAAAAAACGAAACTGGATACACGCGGCTCCTGCCGCGTGCCCTCGGGCCATTCGCTGCGCGAATGTTCGCTCCGGCATCCTGCCTGCGCAGTCCCGCGTTCGCGGGAATGACGAACAAAAACCTCAAGCGGAAATCGCCAAGCGTTCGCTGTGATAAATGCGCGATGTGACAAAGTATACAATTAGCGCCGCCGCCGCGGTGCAGACGAAGCACAGAATCAGCGCACCCGGTGCTACCGCATCGCCGCGCAGCAGACGCGTGATCCCGACTTGCTGGCCCATCAGCGGCACCGCGTACATCCACAGCTTGCGCCTTGATCGGCATGATCGACAGCATCAGCGTCGGGATCACCGGCACGAACATCAGCAGCGACAGATAGGTCTGCGCCTCGCGATAGCTCTTGGCGAATGCGGCGACCATGGTCTGCAGCGCGGCGAGCAGCAGCGCCAGCGGCAGCATCACGAACAGCGTGCTGGCGAGGAAGCGCATGCCGATGGTCAGCACCATGCCGATGCTTTCGGTCGGCATGAAGTGACCGGCGATCGACGAACGCGATGATGCTCAGCAGCACCGTGGTCGACCGCGAACGCGGTCGTCGCGCCGAGCTTGCCGGCGAGGATCTGTCCAGCGCGGCACCGGATTGGCGAACAGCGGCTCCAGCGACTGGCGCTCGCGCTCGCCGGCGGTGGTGTCGATCGCCAGCGCCATGCCGCCGATGAAGGCGCCGAGGACGAAGAAGTACGGCAGCATGGCGAACATCAGGCCGGAGCGGCTCTGCGGCGTGGACTGGTCGCGCTCGGCGATCACCAGCGGCTCGCATGACCGCCGGCGACAGACCGCGCGCGACCAGGCGCAGCGCGCCGCTGCGCTCGCCGTAGTGTTCGAGCATGCCTGCGCAGGCGGCTGACCGAGCTGCTCGGCATCGCGTTGCGACTGGTCGTAGATGATTTCCACCTGCGCCGGCTCGCCCTTGTTCCAGTCGTCGGCGAATTCGGCCGGAATGCGCAGCACCACGTCGGCGTCCTGCTCGCGCACGGCGCGCTCGGCATCGGCGGGCGCCGGGCTTGATCTCGACGCGTTGCTGCTTGAGCGCGTCGATCAGGTTCGGCGCGTACTCGGCGCCGATCACCGGCAGCGGCAGCGGCTTCTCGGCCTTGTCCAGTTCGCGCGTGACGATCGTGTTGATCGAGCAGCACGAAGATCAGCGGCGCCAGCAGCGGCCCGGTGACCAGGCGTGTTGATCACGGTGCGGCGGTCGCGCAGGTTTTCGCGCACTTCCTTGAGGAAAACGATCGAATGGCGGATATTCATGCGGCGAGTCCTTCTTCGGTGCCGATCATTTTGACGAAGGCATCTTCGAGATTCGCCTCGCCGGTCTGCGCGCGCAGCGCATCCGGCGATTCGTCGGCGACGACCCTGCCCTTCGCGATCACCACGATGCGGTCGCACAGCGCGGCGACCTCCTGCATGATGTGGCTGGAGAACAGCACGCAGCGGCCTTCGCTCTTCAGGCGCTTGAGGAACGTCGCGCATCGCGCGCGTGGCCATCACGTCGAGGCCGTTGGTCGGCTCGTCGAGGATCACGTTTTTCGGATCGTGGATCAGCGCGCGCGCGATCGCGGTCTTCACGCGCTGGCCCTGCGAGAAGCCTTCGGTGCGGCGATCGGCGATGTCGCCCATGTCCGAGCGCGGCGATCGCGGCATCGCTGCGCGCGCGGATCGTCGCCTCGTCGAGACCGTGCAGGTCGCCGAAGTAGTCGATGTTCTCGCGCGCGGTCAGGCGCTTGTACAGGCCGCGCGCATCGGGCAGCACGCCGAGACGGCGCCGCACGGCGAGCGGATCGGCGGCGGCATCGATGCCGTCGACCAGCACCTGGCCGCGATCGGGTTGCATCAACGTGTACAGACAGCGCAGGGTGGTGGTCTTGCCGGCGCCGTTGGGGCCGAGCAGGCCGGTGATTTCGCCGTCGCGCGCGGTGAAGGTCACGCCGTCGACCGCGACCACGCGCTTGTCGCCGCTGCCGAACGTCTTGTGCAGATCCTGGACTTCGATCATGGTCGACCTCAAGGCTCTCAGCCCCTTGAGTCAAGGGCGATCGCATGCGTCGCATGCGATCGAGGGTTGTGGTGTCGCGAATCGATCATGGCGCAGCTCCTTCGAAGTCGATGAAGCCGGCAGCGATCGAGACGTCGGCGCTTCGTTCAGCGTCATTGGTCGAGCTTGTCGATGAATTCGCCGACGAGCTTGCGGCATGCAGCCGCGGCCGATCACGTTGTGGCCCTGGCCTTTGGCGATGAGCAGCTGCGCGTTCGCTCAGGCCCTTCATGCACCTGCTCGCCGTAGCGCGGCGGCGTGACCGGATCGAGTTCGCCTGCGAGGACGAAGACCGGCTTGTCGGATTTCAGCGGCGCGTGGAAATCGGCCGGGCGCGTGCCGTGCGGCCACACCGCGCACATCGCACGCGAGCGCATCGACCAGCGTCGTGCCGAGCAGCGTCGTGCCTCATCCTGCGGATCGTCGGCGCAAGCAGGTCGGCGTCCTCGGCGCAGATCACCGAGGCCTGCATGCCGCTGTTCATCGGATGCCGGACATGTCGCCGGTGCAGCAGCTTGCGTCTGCCCGGCCAGCGGCGTGAAGTCGCCCTTGAGTCCCTCGGCGATCGACAGCGGCAGCAGCGCGGCGGTTTCCGGCGAATAGGCGAACATGCGCACCAGGCCGGCCAGGCGTTGCTCGGTCGAAGCGCAGCGTCGTCGGCTGGAAGGTGACCGGATCGCGGAAAGCATAATCCTGCGGCTTGCGCGCGCAGCGCGTCGCGCAGCCTGGTCAGGCTCGCATACGGATCGCCGAACGCCTTGGCTGCAGGCCGGATTCTTCGTGCACAGCGCGAACTGCGCCTTGAGCGCGTTTTCCAGGTTCTGCGCGAAATCCTCGCCGAACACCAGCTCGTTCGGCGCGACGCTGTCGAGCACGACGCTGCGCACGCCGTCCGGATGGCGCATCAGGTACTGCTGCGCCATGCGCGTGCCGTAGGAGACGCCGACCAGATCGAACTGCGGCGCGCCGAGCGCCTGGCGCACGTCTTCGAGATCCTGCGCCGCGATCGGTCGTCGTGTACTAGCGCGGATCGGCGTGCTGCTCGACTTCGGCCAGGCACTTCGCCATCGCGTCGCGCAGCTTCTGCGCGTCGAAGGTGCCTGTGCATCGTCGTCCTTGTCGGCAGACGCAGCGCCGGTCTTCTTCGCGTCGTCGGCTCCGCCTTGCAGTCGAGCGGATGCGAGCGCCGGTGCCGCGCTGATCGAGCAGCAGGATATGATGATGCTTGCGCAGCGGCGCAAGCGCGGCGGCGATCTGCGGATAGGTCTCGACGGCGGCCTGGCCCGGGCCGCCGGCGAAGAACACGACGATGTCGGTGTCCGCGCGTTCCGCATCGCTCTTGATCAGCGCAAGATTGAGATCGATCTTGCGGCTATCGGGCGTCGTCGCGATTCTCCGCCACCGAAAACGGCGCGCAGAACGCGGCGGTCGTCGCGCCCGGACCGCTTCTGCGTCAGTTCGCAGGCCTTGAATGCGAGCTTGCCGAGCGTGAATGCACGCGCATTGGCGGGAATCGCGGCGGCGGTCGTCGTCCGCGCGGCCGCATCGCTGCCAGGTCGCGGCTTGAAGTAGTGCGCATACGCAAAATAGCCGACCGACCAGACAGCAGCAGGGCGATGCGGAACATATTCTTCTTCGTCACGGTTCACTCCTTCTCGGGGGCGAAAATCGATTCGATCGGTTGGCGAAACAGTTTGGCGATGCGGAACGCCAGCGGCAGGCTCGGATCGTACTTGCCGGTCTCGATCGCGTTGACGGTCTGGCGCGACACGTCGAGCTTCTCGGCAAGTTCGCCCTGCGACCAAGCTCGTTGCTCGCGAAGTTCGACGCAGGTGGTTTTTCATTCCGGCGGCGAGCGACGGCGCTGCCAGCGGCGGATGCCGAAAAATACGGCGCCGGCAGCAAGCGCCGCGGCCATTCCCAATGCGAACGATACGCCCTGCTCGTCGCCACCGCGGAAATATACATATACCGCGATCAGGCAAAAAATGGTGGCGACGAAGAGGAAGCGGATATACGCCGGCATGCTCTCGTCTTCATCGCAGGCAGCGCCACCGTAACGGCGCGCCGCGTAGCTGCGAGCGATGCCGTAGCTGATCATGAGCAGGGGGAAAATCCACACCAGCACGATCGAGGTCGAATCGAGAGTCATCACCTTGGCGGCGGCGAGAAATCCGCTGACGATGCTGAAGATGGAAACGACCGCGGCGCCGACGCCGAGACCGATCAGATGCGTGCGTTGTTCCAGTTCGTCGCTTTGCAGAATGCGCCGTGCCATCAGCCAGATCACGTAGAACAGCGGCAATACCGGCGTCAGCGCATAGGCGGCCTTGGTCAACGGATCGGTCGCACTGCGTGCGAGCGGCCATACGGTCAGAAGCACCACGACGTAGATCGTCATCGCGAGCATGACGCGGCGATCGTAGGTTTGACGAGTTAAACGGGTCACGGCTGCTTCTCCGACGCCGCGAAGCGACGTGTGTCGGCATGTAAAGGTTGCTTGACAGGGCGCACTCTAAGGCCCATGCAGCCCGTCTGTCAAGCGTCCTTTACAGCGTTAGCGCGACGAGACGTACTTCTCGCGACGGATATGCGGCACCGGCAGGCCGGCGTCCTTGAGCAGGGCGAAAGCCTGATCGACCATGTTCGGATTGCCGCACAGATAGGCGATGTCGGTGTCCGCGTTCGGCTTCAGTTCGTCGAGCGCGACCTGCACATGGCCGCGCGCGGTCGTGCGCGCGCGGATGCGCGCGCGCCTCGCGCGAGAAGCAGGCGTAAAAGTGGAATTGTGGATTCTGTCGCGCGAACGCCTCGAATTCGTCGCCGTACAGCAGTTCGGCTTCGGATTGCGCGCGCCGTAGACGAGAGCCACTTGCACGTCGCGCGCGCGGCATGAGGCTTCTCGATCTGCGGCAGCATCGCGCGGTACGGCGTTACGCCGGTGCCGGTGGCGACGAGCAGGTAGCGCTTGTTGCTGTCGGCATCCATCAGGCAGAAGCGGCCATACGGACCGCTGCCGTCGATGTTCTGGCCTTGCTCGAGGTGACCGAGCAGATCGGTCGCGGCGCCGCCTTCGACATAGGACACCGCCATCTCGATGTGCTGCACCGGCACGCCGTCGCCGGCGCCGACCGTCGCGACCGAATAGCTGCGCTTGGTCGGCTTGCCGTCCGCGTAGTTGAAATGCACCTGCACGAACTGGCCGGGAATGAAGGCGAACGGCGTGCCGTCGGCGCGCTCGAACGCCATATGGCGCACGCTCGGCGCGAGCATGCGGCTGCCGGCCAGGCGCAGGGGAAAATGTTCGGCCACGGATTCGCCCAAGTCACGCTGCAAGTCGGAAAGGGCCGCTATACTAACGCGTCTCAGCCCTGTTTGCGCAGCCATGAGCACTGTTCCCCCGATTGTCCCCGCGCTTGAAGTCCAGGATCTGACGCAAGACCTATCCCAACGGCGTCGAGGCGCTCAAGGGCATTTCGCTGACCGTGCAGCCCGGCGATTTCTATGCCCTGCTCGGCCCGAACGGCGCCGGCAAATCCACCCTGATCGGCATCGATCAGCTCGCTGGTCAATGCGACCGGCGGCGAAGTGCGCGTGTTCGGCATCCCGATCCGCACGCGCCGCAGCGATGCGATGCAGCATGATCGGCCTGGTGCCGCAGGAGATCAACTTCAACCTGTTCGAGACAGCCGTTCGAGATCTGCGTCAACCAGGCCGGCTTCTACGGCATCCGAGCGCAAGATCGCCGCCGAGCGCGCGGAGAAATATCTCAAGCAGCTCGCGCCTGTGGGACAAGGCCGTCGCAGATCACGCGCACGCTGTCGGGCGGCATGAAGCGGCGTCTGCTGATCGCGCGCGCGATGATGAACGAGCCGCGCCTGCTGATCCTCGACGAGCCGACCGCCGGCGTCGACATCGAGATCCGCCGCTCGATGTGGAAGTTCATCGAGGGCATCAACGCGGCCGGCACGACGGTGATCCTGACCACGCATTATCTGGAGGAAGCCGAGCAGCTGTGCCGCAACATCGCGATCATCGACCACGGCCGCATCATCGAGAACACATCGATGAAGCACCTGCTCGGCAAGCTCGACGTCGAAACCTTCGTGCTCGACCTGGCCACGGCTTGCGGCGACCTGCCGCAGTCTGACCGGCGTCAAGCTCACGCGCATCGACGACCACACGCTCGAAGCCGAAATGTCGCGCGCGCATGATCTCAACTCGCTGTTCGCCGCGCTGTCGGCGCGCGGCATCACCGTGACCTCGATGCGCAACAAGGCCAACCGGCTGGAGGAACTGTTCGTGCGCCTGGTCGAGGGCAATCGCCCTGGTGGCGCCAAGGAGGCCGCATGAGCGCAGCGGACAATCTCGATCGCGCTCGGCACGATCGCGCGCCGCGAAGTCGTGCGCATCCTGCGCATCTGGACGCAGACCCTGCTGCCGCCGGCGATCACGATGACGCTGTACTTCGTCATCTTCGGCAGCTGATCGGCAGCCGCATCGGCCAGATCGCAGCCCGGCGCCGATTTCCTACATCGAATACATCGCGCCGGGCCTGGTCATGATGAGCGTGATCCAGAACGCCTACGGCAATATCACCAGTTCGTTCTTCGGCGCCAAGTTCCAGCGCTTCGTCGAGGAGATGCTGGTTTCGCCGATGCCGAGCTGGACGATCCTCGCCGGCTATGTCTCCGGCGCGGTGCTGCGCGGCTTCATGGTCGGCATCATCGTGCTGGCGATTTCGTTGTTCTTCACCAAAATCCACTTGTACCATCCGCTCGTCACGCTGAGCACGTTCCTGCTCGCGGCGGTGATCTTCGCGCTGCTCGGTTTCGTCAATGCGATCTACGCGCGCAAGTTCGACGACATCGCGATCATCCCGACCTTCGTGCTCACGCCGCTGACCTATCTCGGCGGCGTGTTCTACAACGTCGCCCAACTGCCGTCGCCATGGAAGGAAATTTCGCATCTCAACCCGATCCTGTACATGGTCAACGCGTTCCGCTACGGCCTGCTCGGCGTGTCGGATATCGATCTGACCTGGGCCTACGTGATCATGTTCGGCTTCGTCATCGTCCTCGGCGCGATCTGCCTGAGCCTGCTGCATCGTGGCGTAGGCTTGCGTTCATAGGCACAGCGATTGGCCGCAGAAAGCGAAAAACAGGACAGGTATAGGTTGCGGCTGAATGTCTTTGATCTCGTTCGGAGGAATGCAATGCGCAAGTCACTGCTGTTTGGATTGCTGCTCTCGACAAGCAATGTCTTCGCGGCCGCGCCGCCGCCGCCGAACGAACCGCCAGGCCTGCGCGATATTCCCGATCAGGTCAGCGCCGACGAGTTGCATGCGACGATCGCCAAACTGGTCGGCTTTGGCACGCGGCATACGTTGTCGGACACCAGGTCCGACACGCGCGGTATCGGCGCGGCGCGGCGCTGGGTGCAGGCGCGCTTCGCCACAATCGCCAAGGACTGCGGCGGTTGCCTGGAGATCGTCACGCCGGCGCAGACCGTTACCGGCAAGCGCATCCCGCAGCCGACTGAGGTAATGGATGTCGTCGCGATCCAGCGCGGCACGTCGGACCCCAATCGCGTGCTCGCGATCACCGGGCATCTGGATTCGCGCGTTACCGACGTGATGAATGCGACAAGCGATGCGCCCGGCGCGAACGACGACGGCTCCGGTTCCGCGACGGTGATCGAAGCTGCGCGCGTATTGTCGAAGCACAAGTTTGCCGCGACCATCGTCTACGGCGTGCTGTCGGGCGAGGAGCAGGGCCTGTATGGCGGCAAAGTGCTCGTCGATTACGCCAAACAGCAGGGCTGGCAGGTCGAGGCCGATCTCAACAACGATATCGTCGGCAACACGCATGGCCAGGACGGTGTCGTCGACAACACCACGGTACGGGTGTTTTCCGAAGGCACCAAGAGCGGCGAGACGCTGGAGCAGGCCAAATACCGCAGATACCACGGCGGCGAGGTCGATTCGCCGTCGCGCAACGTGGCGCGCATGCTCGCCGGGCTGGCCGAAACCTACCTGACCAATTTCCATGTGCGCATGGTTTATCGCACCGACCGCTATGGCCGCGGCGGCGATCAGGTGCGGTTTCTCGAAGCCGGCTTTCCTGCGGTGCGCGTGACCGAGGCGCACGAGAACTACACGCGCCAGCATCAGGATCTGCGCACCGAAAACGGCATTCATTACGGCGATACGATCGACGGCGTGGATTTCGCCTACCTGGCCCAGGTCGCGCGCCTCAATATTCTCGGACTCGCCTCGCTCGCCGGTGCGCCGGCTCCGCCCGACGGCGTCGATATCGAAGGCGCGGTGAGCACCGACACGACGATTCACTGGCAACCCGTGTCCGGTGCGGCAGGCTATCGGGTGTGGTGGCGCGATACGACGACGCCACAATGGCAGCACAGCCGCTGGGTCGGCGATGCAACGAAAGCGACCTTGAAGGATATCGTCGTCGACGACTCGTTCTTCGGCGTCAGCGCCGTGTCGGCCGACGGGTATGCGAGCCCGATCGTATTCGCCGGCGCGGCAGGCAGCTTCGGCGTCGGCGCCAAGACTCCGTAATCGGCGAAAACCAACTGACCGATTCGCAGGAGTTCGATTCGAGCCGAGCGCAGTCACGCATCCGCGCAAATTTCTTCATCGCTTGAAGTCTTGTGGATTACGCGCATCGCGAATGCATGCGCGGCGTGCCGGGCGTTGCCTTCGTGCGCGACCCGACGCGAGCGCGCCGTCGCCGGCTATGGCCGCTACAACGGCGCGTCAGCGAACTGCATTCAAGGTGGCGCCAAGGCGAAGAAACAGCGTGCCGCCGCCGTCGCGTTCGCCGCGGTGACCGCGACATCTTCGCCGCGGTCGCGTGCGACTTCGGCGCAGATATGCGCCAGATACATCGGTTCGTTGCGCCGGTGCGCCGGCATCGGTTTTACATCGCGCGGCAGCAGGTAGGGCGCATCGGTTTCCAGCAACAAGCGGTCCGCAGGTATACTTTTCACCAGTTCGCGCAGATGCACGCCGCGGCGTTCATCGCAAATCCAGCCGGTGATGCCGATATAGAAATCGCGGTCGAGGTAGTCGAACAGTTCGGCACGCTCGCCGGTGAAACAATGCACGACGGCGGGTCCGATGCGGCCGCGCCCGCTCTGATTGAGCATGTTGTCCATGCACGCGAGCAAATCGCCGTGGGCGTCGCGCTGATGCAGGAACAGCGGCTTGCCGCAATCGACCGCAAGCTGCAACTGCCGCTCAAACGCAAACAGCTGCGCCTCGCGTGGCGAAAAATTGCGATGGTAATCGAGGCCGGTTTCTCCGACCGCTACGATTTCCGGCTCGCGCTGTAGGTCGCGCAGCAGAGTTTCCGTATCCTGGTCGAAATCGCCGGCATGATGCGGATGCACGCCAGCGGTCGCGTAAAGAATGCCCGGATGCGCCTGCGCCAGTGCGAGCGCATCGCGCGAACCCTGTGCGCTTGCGCCCGTGACCACGAGTTGGGCGACGTCATGCGCCTGCGCGCGCGCAAGCACCGCGTCGAAATCATGCCTGAACGATTCGTGAGTAAGATTGGCGCCGATGTCAACAAGCTGCATGGTCATTCGTTTGCCCTGGCAATTTGATCAACACACGGATAGCGTTGACATCGGGTGCACGCCGGCAATTCCCGCGTGCCGCGCAGTCGCCACACTACCGTTTGAGTCGAGGAATTCTCTCATGTCGAAATCCGCGCTTGTTTCCCTGTTTCGCGCCGGCATCGGTGCGCTCGCCATCGGCGCTGTTTGCAACGTCCACGCGGCCGACAATGTCAAAGTGCCAATACTCAATACCGCCACGTTACATGCGGCGGTCGCGGCCCGTCGGGTGCGCGCCAGCGCAGCACGCCAGCACGCGCAGGCGGTCACCATCGCGGCCAGCGCGCTCAACGGCGGGTATGCGAATCCATACCGTGCGTATCCGCCGAGCTGTCTCGCCGACGGCTTGCCCGCATTCACTGCGGGCAGCGATCCGAATTCGCGACAGACCACGCTGACCCTCGCGGGCTACGACGACAGTGGCAACCCCGTTTCCGAAACCGATACGTTCACGCTATGGCGCGTGCCGTGCAGCGGCGGCGTGTCGGCGACCCTGCTCGAAATCGACCGGCCCTCGGTTTCCAACAGCTTCGTGTTTTTCCCGAGCATCGTGCTGACCAATGCAAGCAATGTGCAATATCCACCGCGCCTGCCGCAGGATGCCAATACGGTCTATTCGGATACGCCGCCGGCCGGCGAGTTGAGCTTTTCGAGCGTGTACGCGTTCGATTATTTCTACGGCGACAGCACCGCCGACGCACCCGACTTCAATCAGGCATTCACTCTCAGCATCGACACGCTTACCCAGGACAGCGGCGGCAACGAAATCATCGGCAGCCTCGGTGTCCCGGCATACAGTCCGGCCACCTTCAATAATTATCCCTCCGCTTCAAACCCCCTGGAAATCAGCGGCTACGTGAGCGGCCCGTGGTACGACAGCACGCATAGCGGGGAGGGCATGCTGATCGAGGTCTACGACAATGGCGACCATGCCACGCGCACGTTCGCCGCGACCTGGTACACGTTCGACAACCTCGGCCTGCCGTTCTGGCTGGTAACGTCGGCGAAGATACCGATTCAGGGAACCGCAACTGGCGTCAGCAACGGTTATCAGATTATCAATGCGCCCGTGCAGTACGTGACGGGCGGTGGTTTTGCCGGCAACTTCACGCCACCGGTGACGCGCAACGCCTGGGGCACGATGAGTTTCAGCTTTCCCGGCTGCAACACCTTGAATTTCAGTTACAACGGGGCAACCGGTTCCGGCATCAATGGCCCGGTGGGCAACAGCACGCGGCAGTGGACGCGTTTGGCGAACATCAACGGGGTGGTCTGTCAGTAGTCCAAAGCACTGTTCGCCACGTGCACCGGCGCCGTTGCATTACGGCGCTGGTGCTTTGGTTTTTTGAAGATCGAGACCATCTTCGGCCAGCTCAGCCCGTCGATTCAATGGGCGGAGGCAAAGCAGTTTATTTCGCCGAGCCACTTGCGCTTGGCGTCCGCGTCGAGGAACGAAGCCTCGATCGAATTGCGCGCCAGCTGGGCGATGTCGTCGCGCGACAGTTTCAGTCCGCGCTGTACGGCCAGATAATTGTCGGCGACATAACCGCCGAAATAGGCCGGATCGTCCGAGTTCACGGTAACGCGCAGGCCGCGATCGAGCAGGCGTTTCAGGTTGTGATCCTCGATGCGCCGGTAAACGCACAGCTTGACGTTGGACAGCGGACACACGGTCAGCGGCATCGCCTCGCGCGCGAGGCGTTCGACCAGGGCGGGATCTTCCTCACAGCGCACGCCGTGATCGATACGCGAGACCTTGAGCAGATCCAGCGCTTCGACGATATACGACGGCGGCCCTTCCTCGCCCGCATGCGCGACAGTCAAGAAAACCTTCGCGGCGCGCGCGCTCGAACACGGCGGCGAATTTCGACGGCGGATGACCGCGCTCGGAGGAGTCGAGGCCAACCGCGGCGATCGCGCTCTTGTACGGCAACGCCTGTTCCAGCGTGCGCAGCGCATCGTCGGCGCTCAGATGACGCAGAAAACACAGGATCAACCGATGCGTGATGCCGAACTCACGTTCGCCGTCGGCCAGCGCGCGGCGAATGCCGTCGAGCACGGTCGCAAAGGTGATTCCACGCTCGGTGTGCGTCTGCGGATCGAAAAAGATCTCCACATGCACGACGCCATCGGCATGCGCGCGGCGCAGGTAGGCGAGCGTTAGCGCGTGGAAATCGTCCTCATCGCGCAGCACCGCGGCGCCGGCGTAGTACAGATCGAGAAAGGATTGCAGATCGCTGAAATCGTAAGCGGCGCGCAAAGCGTCCACCGACGGATACTTGAGCGTGACGCCGTGTTTGCGCGCCAGCTCGAAGGTCAGTTCCGGTTCGAGCGTGCCTTCGATATGCAGATGCAGTTCGGCCTTGGGAATGCCGCGGATGAAGTCTTCGATCGTGTCCATGCGGCGAATGTAGACGATGCCGCGGCTGCGCTCAACCGCCCGGGCGTACAACAAATGCTTGCACTCGAGGAAAATGTTTTGTACACAATGACCGCTTGCAGCAGAAACGAAAGCTCCCGGCGGATGGGCCGCCGGCAGGAAGCGACGGTCGGGCCGTCGGAATGAGGTTATGGGCAGACTGACCACACACGTGCTCGACACCACGACGGGCACCCCAGCGCGCGGTATGCGCGTGCAGCTGCACGCGCTCGACGCTGCGTCCACGCAAGCGCTCGCGAGCTTCCGCACCGATGCCGACGGTCGCGCGCCGGCGCCGCTGCTCGAAGGCGACGCGCTGCGCGTCGGGCGTTACGCGCTGACGTTCCATGTCGGCGAATACTTCCGTGCGGCGGGGATGAGCCTGCCCGAACCGGCGTTTCTCGACGAGGTGGTGATCCGCTTCGGCATCGCGCACGCGGATCAGCATTACCATGTGCCGCTGCTGGTGTCGCCGTGGAGTTATTCCACTTATCGTGGCAGTTGAGTCGATGAGCGCCGCAGCCAATCAGGCGATCCGCTTCGTACTCGACGGCGAAATCGTCGAAGTCTCGGGCCTGCCGCCGACTACAACCGTGCTTGAGTACCTGCGCGAGCACGCGCGCCGTACCGGCACCAAGGAAGGCTGTGCGGAAGGCGACTGCGGCGCCTGCACCGTGGTGCTCGGCGAACTCGGTGGCAGCGACATCGGCGAAAGCGGCGCCGCAACCGATGCCGCGCGCGTGCGTTATCGCGCGATCAATTCCTGCATCCGCTTTCTGCCCACGCTCGACGGCAAGGAGCTCGTCACCGTCGAAAGCCTGGCCGATGGCGGGCGCCTGCATCCGGTGCAACAGGCGCTGGTCGATCAGCACGCCTCGCAATGCGGCTTCTGCACACCCGGTTTCGTGATGAGCCTATTTGCTTTGTATCAAAACGAAGCGCTGTATCAGCAAAACGAAAAACCCAGCCGCGACGACGTGCTCGAAGCGCTCGCCGGCAATCTGTGCCGCTGCACCGGCTACCGGCCGATCGTCGATGCGGGTTGCACGATGGATGGCTATGTGCCGCCGGCGCGCTGGTCGCGCGCGGATGCGCAGTCGGCGCAGCATGTCGCTGCGTTGCGCGCCGTGCACCGAGCCGAATCGTTGACCCTGCCGGGATTTCGCGCGCCGCGCAGCGTCGACGAACTGGCGGCTGCGCTCGACGCGGAGCCCGCCGCGCTGATACTCGCCGGCGGTACCGATATCGGCCTGTGGGTGACCAAACATCTGCGCGATCTGCCGCCGATCGTCTATATCGGCGACGTCGCCGAACTGCAACGCATCGACGACGATAACGGCGCGTTGCGCATCGGCGCCGCCGTCTCGCTCAGCGATGGCTGGCAGGCGATCGTTGCGCAATATCCGCCGCTGACCGAACTGGCACAGCGCTTCGCCTCGCCGCCCGTGCGCAACTCCGGCACGCTGGTCGGCAATATCGCGAATGGATCTCCGATCGGCGATGCGATGCCGGCCCTGATCGCACTCGGCGCGCGCATCGAACTGCGCCGCGGCGCACGTACGCGCACGCTGCCGCTCGAAGCGTTTTATCTGGATTACATGAAAAAGGATCTGGCACGCGGCGAGTTCGTCGTCGCGGTGACGATTCCAGCGCCGCGCGCGCAACAGCGCGTCGCGAGTTACAAGCTGTCCAAGCGTATCGATCAGGATATTTCCGCGGTATGCGCTGCATTCGCGCTCGAACTCGACGACGGTTGTGTCGCCGATATGCGCATCGCCTATGGCGGCATGGCGGCGATTCCCGCGCGCGCGACACGCGCGGAGGCGGCGTTGCACGGTCAGGTCTGGGATGCGGCGGCAGTGGAGCGCGCCTGCGCGGCGCTCGCCGCGGACTTCAAGCCACTGACCGATATGCGCGCGAGCGCGGCTTATCGTCTGGAAGGCGCGCAGAACTTGCTGCGGCGCTTTTTCGAGGAGCATCGCGCCGCTCACTCAACGACGCGCACGCACGCAGCCGAGGTCTCGGCGTGAGCTTCGTCCTTACCGCCGCGATTTTCGGACTGATTTCGTCCATTTGTCTTTCGTCATTCCCGCGAAAGCGGGAATCCAGCTCTTCTTGTTCGCACTACGCAGCTCTTGGCAAAGACAAAAACTGGATGACCAGCCATTCGGCTGTTGAAAACCCCGTTTTCGCGGGAATGACGAAGTACGGGGGCGTGGCGTGAACGACCTCTCGACCTCTACAAGCGTTTCGGGCGGCGTCATCGTCGGCGAACCGATCCGTCACGAAAGCGCGCATCTGCACGTGAGCGGACGCGCCTTGTACACCGACGATATCGCCTTGCCGCAGGCCACCCTGCACGCCGCATTCGGCATCAGCACGATCGCGCACGCACGCATCAAGGCCATGGACCTTTCCGCGGTGCGCGGCGCGCCGGGCGTGATCGCCGTCGTGGTCGCCGCCGACGTGCCCGGCGAAAACAATTACGGCGGCATCGTGCACGACGATCCGCTCTTCGCCACCGACCTCGTACAGTACGCCGGCCAGCCGCTGTTCGCGGTCGCTGCGGAAACTTTCATCGCCGCGCGCAAGGCCGCACAACTTGCGCGCATCGAGTACGAACCGCTGCCGGCGATCCTCGATATCCGCAGCGCCCTTGCCGCGCACAGCTTCGTGATTCCGAGCCAGCTGCTGGTACGCGGTGAGGCGCGCGAACAACTCGGCCGGTGCGCGCATCGCCTGCAGGGCACGATGCAGGTCGGCGGGCAGGATCATTTCTATCTCGAAGGCCAGATCGCGATCGCCTGGCCGCAGGATGATGGCGCGATGCATGTCCTCAGCTCGACCCAGCATCCGACCGAGGTGCAGAACATCGTCGCGCACGCGCTCGCCATGTCCGCGCACGCGGTCGTCGTGCAATGCCGGCGAATGGGCGGCGGTTTCGGCGGCAAGGAAAGCCAGCCTGCGTTGATCGCCGCCGCTGCCGCCGTGCTGGCGCGCAAGACCGGCCGGCCGGTGAAGCTGCGTCTCGACCGCGACGCCGACATGCTGATCACCGGCAAACGCCATGGTTTCATCGGCGACTACGACGTGGGCTTCGACGACAGTGGCCGCATCGTCGCGCTGGCGCTGATGCTTGCCTCGAACTGCGGCTACTCCGCCGATCTGTCCGGGCCGGTCAACGATCGCGCGATCTGCCACGTCGACAACGCCTATTTCATCGAACATCTCGAACTCGTCTCGCATCGCTGCAAGACGCACACGGTGTCGAACACCGCGTTTCGCGGCTTCGGCGGGCCGCAGGGCATGCTGGTGATCGAGCAGATCATCGACGAGATCGCGCGCACGCTGCGGCTCGACCCGCTCGATGTGCGGCGGCGCAATTACTATAGCGCCGCGCCGCGCGATGTCACCCATTACGGGCAGATCGTCGACGACAATATTCTCGACCTGCTAACCGATCGGCTCGAAGCGAGCAGCGGCTATCGCGCGCGGCGCGCGGAAATCGCGGCGTGGAACGCGGCCAATGCGACGATCAAGCGCGGCATCGCGTTCACGCCGGTCAAGTTCGGCATCTCGTTCAATGCGGCCGTGTACAACCAGGCCGGCGCGCTGGTACACATTTATACCGACGGCAGCGTGCTGCTCAATCACGGCGGCACCGAGATGGGCCAGGGTCTGTATACCAAGGTGGCGCAGGTGGTCGCTGCCGAGTTCGGCCTGCCGCTCGATCGCGTGCGCACGTCGGCAACCGATACGAGCAAGGTGCCGAACACCTCGGCGACCGCGGCATCGAGCGGCGCCGATCTGAATGGCAAAGCCGCGCAGGCAGCATGCCAGACTTTGCGCGCGCGACTCGTCGAGCATGCATGCAAAGTATATAATGTTGCATCCGATCAGGTACATTTCGCCGGCGGCGAAGTCGAGATCGGCGCGCAGCGCATTGCGTTCGCGCAACTGGTGCAGTCGGCCTATCAGGCGCGCATTTCGTTGTCCGCAGCCGGTTATTACGCAACGCCGAAAATCCACTGGGATCGCGGCAAACTCAATGGCCGGCCGTTTTTCTATTTCGCCTACGGTGTTGCCGTGTCCGAAGTCGCGCTCGATACGCTGAGCGGCGAAGCGCAGCTGACCCGGCTCGATATCCTGCACGATGTCGGCACCTCGCTGAATCCGGCGATCGACCGCGGCCAGATCGAAGGCGGTTTTCTGCAGGGCGTGGGCTGGCTGACCAGCGAAGAGCTGTGGTGGAACGAGCGCGGCGAGCTGAAGACGCACGCGCCGTCCACGTACAAAATTCCGAGCGTGCGCGACTGGCCGCTGCATACCGATATCCGCATCCTCGAACAGGAGCCCAATCGCGAGGACACGATCCATCGTTCAAAGGCCGTCGGCGAGCCGCCGCTGATGCTGGCGATGTCGACGCTGCATGCGATCCGCGACGCGGTCGCCGCTTGCGGAGCTGCCGGTTCAATACCTCATCTGCCGGCACCGGCGACACCGGAAGCGGTGTTGCGTGCGATCGACGCAATCAAGGCCGCTTCGGAATCGCGATGACGTGTTGCTGCCACTTCCGCCAGCCAGCCGCGTGTTGTACATGTCAGTGCCCGCGCGCTTAGAGCGTAACCTCTTGCGACTGCCAGCCGAATGCGGTCTGCAATCGCGCAGCCGACACGCGGCTGGGGAATTTGTGGGGGACTCGCATGTTCACCTTTTTGCTTGTGCTCGATATCCTCGCACTGGTCAGCCTGCTCGCGACACCGGTCGTTCTGTTCGTGTCAATGTTTGCCAACGACAGTCCGAATGCGAACCAGTTTCTCGTGTGGACGGTGCTACTGATCCTCTGGACGTTCCCGTTGACCGCAGCGACCGGGGGAGTGATGGGATTGCTCGCCGCCAGAACCCGAAACATCCGCAAGATGGCGATCTGGACTGTCGTTGCGTATGCCAATCCGATCGCGCTGTGCCTGCTTTGGGTTGTCGCCGCACTGTTGGGAGCATGAAAGTTCGTGGATCTCGCGGCCTTCCTGCTCGAATCGGAACACGCGTAGAACCAGTACCGCAAATGCCACCGGGTCGCCTCGCGGGCGGGCGGAAGCATGATCGACTATCTATATGACTGGGCCAGCTTGCTGGGCCGCTGGCTGCACCTGATTACCGGCATCGCCTGGATCGGCGCCTCGTTCTACTTTGTCTGGCTCGACGATCATCTGCTGCCGCCCAAACGCAAGGACCTGATCGATGCGGGTGTCGGCGGTGAAGTCTGGGCTGTACACGGCGGCGGTTTCTACAATGCACAAAAGTATAAAACCGCGCCGGCCGTGCTGCCCGACCATTTGCACTGGTTTTACTGGGAGGCGTACACGACCTGGTTATCGGGATTTTTCCTGCTGTGCCTGCTGTATTTCGGCCAGGCGCAGACCTATCTGATCGACCCGAACGTCGCCGCGCGAGCCCTCCCGCGGCGATCGGCATCGCGCTCGCATTCCTCGTCGTAGGCTGGCTCGTCTACGACCTGTTGTGTCGTTCGCCGCTAGGTCGCAACGACAAGGCGCTTGGCGGCGTGCTCTTCGTCCTGCTCGGCATCGCGGCATACGCGCTCTGTCACCTGTTCTCGGGTCGCGGCGCGTACATCCTGTTCGGCGCGGTGATCGGCACGATGATGGTCGCGAATGTATTCTTCGTGATCATTCCGGGCCAGCGCGAGATGGTGAACGCGAAGCGCGACGGTCGCGTGTTCGATCCGATCTACGGGATCCGCGGCAAGCAGCGCTCGGTGCACAACACCTATTTCACGCTGCCCGTGCTGTTCGTGATGATCAGCAACCACTACGCGCTGACCTACGGCGCGAAGTACAACTGGCTCGTGCTGATCGCGATGGCGTTCGCCGGCGCCGCGATCCGCGCATGGTTCGTCGCGCGGCACAAGGCGCACGAACGTGGCGGCAGAACGCCTTGGTTGCCGCTCGCGCTCGGTCTCGCCGTGCTAGCGGGCGTCATCGTTGCGCTCGCGCCGCGTCCGGATGCGAACAAAAAAGCCAGCGCGGTTCCCGCAGCCGTGCAGTTCGCCCAGGTGCAAGCCATCGTCAACCAGCGCTGCGTACCCTGCCATGCCGCGAAGCCGACGTTCGCCGGATTCCCCGCCGCGCCGAATGGCGTCATGCTCGACACGCCCGAGGCGATTCTTGCGCATACCGCGCAGATGCAAACCCAGCTCAGCACCAAGGTCATGCCGATCGGCAATCTGACGCAGATGACTGACGCCGAGCGCGCGACGGTGCTGGCCTGGCTCGGCGACGGCGCGCCACACTGAACTCGCTGACCTGACTCGTGTCAGTAAGAAATCCTGGCGAAGATTCTAAATGAACCAAGTGAAGCTGAGTCCGCGTTTCATTCTCCTGGGATTTTACACGTTTGTCCTGATTGGTCTCTGTGCATCGACCTACGCAGCCACGAACGACAAAGAGCGGTCGGTACGGGATCGGTTTGAAATGGCCGAGGCGTTGATTCGACACGAATTATCTGACGCAAAATCATATATGTACGGAAACAGAAAATTTCCCTTCTATGTTTCCGTGGCGGGCTTGGATATTCCCCCGGAGGTTATCGCTAATCTCGCCGACACAGGAGTAAGTTTTTTTCCGGGAAGCGCGTGGACGGCTCCAACTGACTCCAAAGTGCGCATGGATCGAATAATGAGCATGAATATCGGCATTCTCCGGCCGCGTCCGGACGGCAACTACGACGTCAGCTTCGGGTTCTATTGCGGCTCCCTCTGCGGTTCAGGGAATACTGCAGTCATGAGCCACGATGCGTCGGGTTGGCACGTGATTGGCTCAAAAATGAATCGGATTTTTAACACGAGCGGCGCATCGATCCACGGTCTTATACGCCGTGGCCGCCGCATTCAGATCGCGCTGCCGACTGGTTTTTGACTCTCGCGCCAGCATGCGCACGCGAGCGTAGAACATTGGCCACTGTGAATCGCTCTGCACAAACAGCGCCGCGAACGCCGGCACCCACTGATCGTAGAGGCCGAACGGCAGCAGACTCGCGTTGTTGAGCGGTGCGGCGACGAAGGCGTCGTGCGCGTGATCGTCGGGTGAGTGTGTATCGCGCCATTGCCGGTAGCGCGCGCGAAAATCGGCGAACTCGGCCTGTTTGCCTGCTTCCATTGCGGTCTTGTCGCCGTCGCCTGCATAGAGTTGTCGTAAACGTTCGCGCAGATCGAGCACCAGTTTGACAAACACGTCGTCGCTACGTTGGCGCCGTTCGTCGGACGGCGCCAACCCGCGCGCCGCGCGCCATTCGCGCAGACCCTCGCGCTGCACGAACGTCGCGAACGACTCGTTGAATGCGGTGTCGTCCTTGACATAGAACAATTGATGCGCGAGTTCGTGGAAGATCGTGCCGGCCAGTTCGTCGTCGTCCCAGCGCAGCATGCTCGACAGGATCGGATCGGCGAACCAGCCCAGGGTGGAATACGCGGCAACGCCGCCGACAAAGACGTCGTCGCCTTTCGCGCGCAGGCGCGCCGCCTCGGTGTGCGCGCGCGCCTCGTCGAAATAGCCGCGATACGGCACGCAGCCGGCGATCGGAAAACAGTGCAGCACCGGATCGACCGAATAGCGTGGCGCCGCGAAAACGTTCCAGACCACATAGGGCCGATGCAGATCGACGTAACTGGTGTAGCTGCGGTTGTCGGGCAGCCCCAATCGCTGCGAGGCGAAGCGGCGTGCATCGCGGGCAAGGGCGAGGCGCCGCGCAAGTTCAGGATCGGTGGTCGGCGCGGCGATCACTTTGTCCAGCGGCTGGCGTGCATGCGCGATCTGCATCTCGCCGTGCGACACATGCGCCAGGTAGCGCACGTCTGCGCAGGCCGAGGCGAGAACGCTCAGCATCGCGACGAAGCAGAACCGCTGCAGGCGGATGAAGGACATGGGCGCATTGTGCCTGCCATGGATGGCATAGAATAACGTCAGGACAAAGGACGGGGACAAATGCAGCAAGCCACCGACGCGAGATCCAACTATCCGCGCGATTTGATCGGCTACGGCCGCACACCACTGCACGCGCGCTGGCCGAATGCTGCGCGCATCGCGCTGCAGTTCGTACTCAATCACGAGGAAGGCGCGGAGAACTGCGTACTGCACGGCGATGCGACGTCGGAAACCTTTCTGTCGGAGATCATCGGCGCGCAGGCATTCCGCGCGCGTCACATGAGCATGGAGTCGCTGTATGAATACGGCTCACGCGCGGGCCTATGGCGCGTGCTGCGCGCGTTCGAGTCGCGCAAGCTGCCGCTGACGATCTTCGCCGTGGCGATGGCCTTGCAGCGGCATCCCGAGGCGCTGGCCGCGTACAAGCAGCTCGGCCACGAAATCGCCAGTCATGGACTGCGCTGGATCAGTTATCAGGATATCGATGCGGCGACCGAGCGTGCGCATATCGCGCAGGCGACGCAAATTCTCACCGAACTGTGCGGACACGCGCCGTCCGGCTGGTATACCGGCCGTGACAGTCCGAACACGCGGCGCCTCGTCGCCGAACAGGGTGGCTATATCTACGATGCGGATTCCTATGCCGACGATCTGCCGTACTGGACGTGCGTGGACATTCAGCGCGATGGCGCGACGCAGACCGTGCCGCGCCTGGTCGTGCCCTACACGCTCGACAGCAACGACATGCGTTTTGCCGCAATGCAGGGTTTCAACTCCGGTACGCAGTTCTTCGATTACCTGCGCGACGCGTTCGATGTGCTCTATCGCGAAGGCGATCCGGACGGCCTCGATGCGCCGAAGATGCTGTCGATCGGCCTGCATGCGCGTCTGATCGGGCGGCCCGCGCGCATCGCCGCGCTCGAACGTTTTCTCGACTACGTGCAGATGCACGACCGCGTGTGGATCTGCCGGCGCGTCGATATTGCGCGGCATTGGCTGGCGACGCATCCGCACTCGACGCCTTCTCCACCGACTGCGTCGGGGGAGAGGGTTGGGTGAGGGGGCGCTCTTGATTTCACTGGATGAGCTGAACTCGTCTTCGGTTGCGGATTTCACGGCCGCTCTTGCGGGCATCTTCGAGCACTCGCCGTGGATCGCCGAACGCGCGGCCGCGCGGCGGCCGTTCGATTCGCGTCTCGCGCTGCAAGCGGCAATGATGAGTGTCGTCGAACAGGCCAGTGCCGCAGAACAGCTCGCGCTGATCCGCGCGCACCCCGAGCTGGCCGGTCGCGCTGCGGTGCGCAAGCAACTGACCGCCGAATCGATGCGCGAGCAGCAGGGCGCCGGACTCGATGCCTGCACGCCGGAAGAGTTTGCGCAGTTGCAGCAGCTCAACACGCGCTACAACGAAAAGTTCGGCTTCCCGTTCATCCTGGCAGTGCGTGGCTACGATCGTGCAGGGATCATCGCAGCGTTTGCGCAGCGCATGGACAACGCGGTCGATGATGAACGCCGCGTCGCGCTCGCGCAGATCGGTCGCATCGCGTTCTTCCGCATCAACGATACCGTCGCCGTGCCGCTCGGCGTGCAGATCATGGCGATGCACGAGGGCCTCGCCAGGCATAGCGACGAGCCCGCTGCGCTGACCTGTACTTACCTGCGTCCCGCGCATCTCGCGACCGCACAGCAGATTCGCGACTTCATGCTCGCTGCCGGTGTCGACGTCGAGATCGATGCGGTCGGCAATGTCCTCGGCCGCTGGCGCTGCGGCGTCGAATCGGCGCAGACGCTGATCACCGGCTCGCACTACGACACGGTCATCAATGGCGGCAAGTACGATGGCCGCCTCGGCATCCTGCTGCCGATCGCGGTTGTCCAACATCTGCGCCAGACCGGCGTGCGCCTGCCGTTCGATATCGAGATCGTTGCGTTCGCCGAGGAAGAAGGCGTGCGCTTCAAATCGACATTCCTCGGCAGCAGCGCACTCGCCGGCAGCTTCGATGGGAATTTGCTCGACAATCTCGACAGCGACGGCATCAGCATGCGCAGCGCGATGGTCGGTGCCGGACTGGATCCGGCACGGATTCCGGCCGTCGCGCGCGATCCGAAAAAACTTGCCGGTTATGTCGAGGTGCATATCGAGCAGGGCCCGGCGCTGCTCGATGCGGGGCGTGCGCTCGGCGTGGTCACCTCGATTGCGGGCAGCGTGCGCAGCGTGGTGACGATCACCGGTCTGGCCGGCCATTCGGGCACGGTGCCGATGGGTCTGCGCCGCGACGCGGCTGCGGCTGCCGCGGAAATCGTGCTTGCCGTGGAAAGACGTTGCTCGACGGCGCCAGGCCTCGTCGGCACGGTGGGCAAGCTCGACGTGCCGGGCGGTGCGATCAATGTGATTCCCGGTCGCTGCGAATTGTCGATCGATATCCGCGCTGGCGACGATGGTGTGCGCGATGCGGCGCTGGCGAAAGTACTTGCCGAGATCGAGCAGATCGCCGCACGGCGCAAGGTCGGGATCGATGTGCAGCGCGTGTTGCAGGCCGCCGGCGCGCCGTGTGCGCCGGCGCTGCAGAAACAATTCGCCGATGCGATCGTGCGCGTGGGCGGCGACGCGGCGCCTTTGCATCTGCCCAGCGGCGCCGGGCACGACGCGATGAAGATGGCCACGATCACGCCGATCGGCATGTTGTTCGTGCGCTGCGGCAATGGCGGCATCAGCCACAATCCCGCCGAGACGATGACCGCTGCCGATGCCGATATCGCCGCGCGCGTCTTCGCCGATTTTATCGTGCACTTCGAAGGCGCGAGACCGTGACATTTTTGCAACTGTGCGAAACCAGCGCCATTCATTTTTTGCACCATTAATTTCTCAGAAGGACAACATGTGACTTTCTCGACTTCCGATTTCATCGGTACATTCGTCGATCGCCGCTTCGCCGAAGAAACCGCATTTCTCGCCGAACTGGTCAAGGTGCCGAGCGACAACCCGCCCGGCGATTGCGTGGCGCACGCACGCCGCGCGCAGCAATTGCTTGAAGGGCTTGGCCTGAAGTCGAGGCGCATCCGATTGCCGAAGCGCTGGTGCGCGCCAACGGCATGATCTCGGCGACCAATCTGATCGTGCGCCAGCGTTTCGGCGATGGCGGCCCGGTCATTGCGCTCAATGCGCACGGCGACGTGGTGCCGCCGGGTGCGGGCTGGACGCACGATCCCTACGGCGCCGAAGTTGTGGATGCGGGCCAGGGCCCCGCGATGTACGGCCGCGGTGTCGCAGTGAGCAAATCGGATTTCGCCACCTATACTTTTTCGCTGCTCGCATTGCGCGCACTCGCAACCTCGGGCGCGAAACTCAATGGCGCCATCGAGTTGCATCTGACCTACGATGAGGAAGCCGGTGGCGAAATCGGTCCGGGCTGGATCGTCAAACAGGGTCTGACCCGCGCCGACCTTGCGTTGAGCGCGGGCTTTTCCTACGCGGTAACCACCGCGCACAACGGCTGCCTGCATCTGGAAGTGATCGTGCACGGCAAGCAGGGCCATGCGGCGATGCCCGAGCGTGGCGTCGACGCAATCGCTGCGGCGACGCAGATACTCACCGCGATTTATGCCTCGCGCGAAGCGCTCAAGTCGCGTCTGTCGCAGACGCCCGGCATCACTCATCCGACGCTCAATGTCGGCCTGATCGAGGGCGGCATCAACACCAACGTCGTGCCGGATCGCGTGAGCTTTCGCATCGACCGACGCATCATTCCGGAGGAATCGCCGGCCGCGGCCGAAGCCGAGCTGCGTGCGCTGATCGAAGCCGCGGCGGCAAAGATTGCCGGCATCACGATCGAAATCCGCCGCATCATGCTGTCCCTGCCGCTGGTGAAACTGCCCGGCGCCGAACGCCTGACGCAGGCTTTGCAGAAGCGCGGCAGGGAATTCTTCGGCGTCGATATCATCGAGCACGGTGTGCCGTTGTATACCGATGCGCGTCACTACACCGCCGCAGGCATCCCGACCGTACTCTATGGCGCCGGGCCGCGCACGCTGGCCGAAGCCAACGGGCACGCTGCCGACGAAAACCTGCGACTGGAAGATTTGCGCCGCGCGACGAAGACGGTCGCGGCGGCGATGGCGGACTTGTTGGGTGCAGATTGAACGGTATGCGCGCATTGGGTTCGTCATTCCCGCGAAAGCGGAAATCCAGCAGCTTTTCTCTTCCGCACTGCGTTCACGGAGAGCCAAATGACCAGCTTCGCTGTTGAATTCCCGCATGCGCGGGAATGACGAGCAAGAGGCGATGGCACAAAGCATAAATTTTCCTGATTGCCGAGGTGCTGCCGGATATCCGCGCGCACCTCGCCGCGCATCCGCGTCTCGTGCTCGAAGCGCCGCCCGGCGCAGGCAAGACCACGCAGGTGCCGCTGGCGTTGCTCGACGCGCCCTGGCTCGCAGGCCGCAAAATCCTGATGCTCGAACCGCGCCGCATCGCCGCGCGCGCGGCGGCGGAATTCATGGCTGCGCAACTCGGCGAGAAAGTCGGCGACACGGTCGGCTATCGCATCCGCTTCGAGGCGAAAGTATCCGCGCGCACGCGCATCGAGGTCGTCACCGAGGGCATCCTCACGCGGCTGATCCAGGCCGATCCCGAACTTGCCGGCGTCGGTGCAATCCTGTTCGATGAGTTTCATGAGCGCCATCTCGCCGGCGATCTCGGCGCGGCGCTCGCGCTCGACGTGCAGGCCTCGCTGCGTCCCGATCTGCGTCTGGTGATCATGTCGGCGACGCTCGATGGCGAGCGCGTCGCGCGCTGGTTCGATGCGCCGCGGCTGACCAGCGCGGGACGCAGTTTCCCGGTGCGCATCGAATATCCGCCGGCGAAGGCGAACGAGGACTGGGCGTTTCATTTGCGCCGGGTTGTGCAAAGAACCCTGGCCGAAACGCAAGGCGACGTGCTGGTGTTTCTGCCGGGACGGCGCGAGATCGAGCGTGCACTTCAAACCCTGAAGGCTCTTTCCGACGAAGCCGGGGCAGAGGCGAGTTCTCTGAGGTCAACGCCATCAACGCGGCGCCTGAAAGCCCTCTCCTCCGGCGCAGCCGGGGGAGAGGGTGGGGTGAGGGGGGCTCTTGATCTCGACGATCAGACAAGCAAAAGCACCCCCTCACCCCAGCCCTCTCCCCCGACGATGACGCTGTCGGGGGAGAGGGAGCAGGGAGTCGGCATGCGCATCGAACTCGTGCCGCTGCATGGCGACCTCTCCCTCGCCGAACAGCACGCCGCGCTCGCGCCCGCGGGCGCGGGCGCACGGCGCATCGTGCTTGCCACCAATGTCGCCGAATCGAGCGTGACCTTGCCCGGCATCGGCGCGGTGATCGATACGGGGCTCGCGCGCGAGCCGCGCTTCGATCCGAACTCGGGGTTCACGCGGCTGGAAACGGTGAATATTTCGCAGGCCTCGGCCGATCAGCGCAGCCGGCCGCGCGGGGCGCGTCGCGGCCGGTGTCGCGTATCGGCTGTGGCCGCAGAGTCAGCGCCTGGAACCGTCGCGCCGTGCGGAAATCGCGCAGGTGGAATTGTCCGCGCTGGCGCTCGAACTGGCCGCGTGGGGCGAGAGCGGCCTGCGCTGGCTCGACGCGCCGCCCTCTGGCGCGCTTGCGAGTGCACGCGAACTTGCTGATCCTGCTCGGTGCGCTTGACGACCGATCTCGCGCTGACGAACTCGGTCGGCGACTGCTCGCGACCGGCGCACATCCGCGCTTGGCTGCCGCCGCACTGCGCGCGGACAAGGCACGGCGTGCGCTTGCTTGCGATCTGATTGCGCTGATCGAGGCGCGCAATCCGCTGCGTGGCGAGGCTGGACGCAGCGACGACTTTCGCCAGCGCCACGCCGCGTTGCTCGCCTATCGGCGTGGCGCAGCGCGCAGCGCGCGCGTGGGCGATGCCGATCCGCGCATGCTTGCAACGATCGATCGCGCTGCCGCCGGATGGCGGCGCCGCTTCGGCGCGGCAGCGGCGGCGCTTGACAACATCGACACGCATGTAATTGGCGATATGCTCGCACATGCGTTTCCCGATCGCGTGGCCAGACAGGATGCGAACAATCCGCGTCGCTACAGCCTGAGCAACGGTCGCGGTGCATCCCTGCACCAAAATTCACTTTTATACGGCGAGCCATGGCTGATCGTGCTCGATCTGCGTTTCGACGAACGCGACAGCCTGATTCTCGCCGCCGCGCCATTCGATGCCGGTCTGCTCGAACGCGATTTCGCCACGCGCTTCGTGCGCCAACGTGTCGTGCGCTGGAATCGCGACGCGCGCGCGGTCGAGGCGTTCGAGGAGCGACGCTTTGCCGCGCTCGTCGTCGAACGGCGCAACGTGCCGGCAAAGGCCGAAGACGCATTGCCCGCCCTGCTCGCTGGCGTGCGCGAAGCGGGTCTCGACAGCCTGCCGTGGAGCGATCACGCGCGCGGCTTGCGCATGCGCGTCGCTTTTTTGCGCGATGCCTGCCCCGAACTGGATCTGCCGGATTTGTCCGATGCTGCGTTGCTCGCGTCCATCGACGATTGGCTTGCGCCGGCGCTGATCGGCAAGACGCGCCTGGATTCGCTTTCCGCGCAGCGGTTGAGCGAGGCGCTGGCGAGCAGGCTCGACTTCGCGCAACGCCGCGCACTCGACGAACACGCGCCCGAAGCGTTGCGCGTGCCGAGCGGCAACGCGCGTGCGTTGCGCTACGAGGACGGCAAACCGCCGGTACTTGCGGTCAAGCTGCAGGAGTTGTTCGGCCTCGCCGACACGCCGCGCATCGCCAGAGGCCGTGTCGGCGTCACCCTGCATCTGCTTTCGCCGGCGCAGCGCCCGATCCAGGTCACCCAGGATTTGCGCGGCTTCTGGGAGCGCACCTATCCGGACGTCAGGAAGGAATTGAAAGGCCGTTATCCGCGGCATCCGTGGCCCGACGATCCCTGGTCGGCGATTCCGACGGCGCGCGCGAAGCCGCGGCCGCGTTAAGCCGTCGTCAGCGGGTCAAAAACTTCAGTAGAAATTCCGCGAGCCCGCGATATGGCGGGCGCATGAATTTCATGCTCGAAAAGCGCGCCTGATAAAGCACCGGCTTCTGCTTGCTGAACGTCAGAAACCCCTGATGGCCGTGATAGTGGCCCATGCCGGATGGGCCGATGCCGCCGAACGGAAGTTTGCTTTGCACGTAGTGCAGCACGGTGTCGTTGACCGTGACGCCACCGGCGATCGTGCGTTCGAGTACGCGCTCGGTGCGCGCGCCGTCGTGATCGAAGTGATACAGGGCCAGAGGGCGCGGGCGCGCGTTGACGTAGTCGATGGCTGCGTCGACGGAATCGATGGCGACCAGCGGCAGAATCGGGCCGAAGATTTCATCGCGCATCAGGGCAAGTCGGTCGTCGGCGCCAATTACCAGAGTCGGCGCAAACACCCGTTTCGACGCATCGCCGGGTGCGAGTTCCACCACCTCGGCGCCGGCCGCGCGCGCCTCGTCGACATAGCCCGCAAGGCGGCGAAACTGGCCATCGTTGATGATGCTCGAGTAGTCCGGGTTTGTGGCGAGATCGGCATAATGCTGCGAAATATACTTTTTCATCGCGGCCACGAACGGGGCGATCGAAGTCTGCGGCAACAGCACATAATCGGGCGCGATGCAGGTTTGTCCGGCATTGAGAAATTTGCCGGCGCTGATGCGCTCGACCGCAGTCTCCAACGAATAGCCCGGCGCGATGATCACCGGCGATTTGCCGCCGAGTTCCAGCGTGACCGGAGTCAGATTCTGCGCGGCCGCGGCCATCACCTTGCGCCCGACAGCAGTCGAGCCGGTGAACAACAGGTGATCGAATGGCAGTGCGGCGAATGCCGCGGCGACATCGGCGCCACCAAGCACGGTGGCCACGCGGTCGCCCGGAAAAACCTCATCGAGCAGGGCTTTGAGCAAATCCGATGTGCGTGGCGTGTACTCGGATGGTTTGAGCATCGCGTGGTTGCCGGCGGCGATCGCGGCGGCGAGCGGCATCAGGGCCAGATTCACCGGATAGTTCCATGGCGCAATGATGCCAGCCACGCCAAGCGGTTGATAGCGCACTTCGGTGCGTGCTGGCCAGAACAGCCAGTCGGCGAGCGCACGCCTGCTGCGCATCCAGCCGCGCAGATGGACGCGGATGAAGTCGATGTCGTGCAGCACGGTCATGCCGTCGCTGAGCAATGATTCGTGGCGCGAGCGGCGACCGAAGTCCGCGCTCATCGCGGCGGCGAAATCCTCTAGCCGCGTCTTGAACGCGCTGCGCAGACGTGCGAGGTCGTCCATGCGCTGGCGGTAATCCGGCGTGCGCTGCTGCTGCGCCGCGCGCAGGCGGGCGAGCGTGGCGTTGAGATCGGGTGGCGCGGGCATGTACATGGCAAGCACTTCGGCAGCGGGTTTGTGGGTCAAAGTATACCGCGCACACCTGCGGTCGCGGTGTTCGCAACGACAGGCGGCGCGGTGAAGGCCGGCGATTGCGCGATTTGAAAGCCAGGCGCGGTGCTAACATTCCGGCGCTCCGATCCGTCCGCGCACGAGCCGCATCCATGAATATCCGTCCCTATCGTGGCCAGTTGCCACGTCTTGGTGAAAATGTATACATCGACCCGGCCGCCGTCGTGGTCGGCGATGTCGAGCTCGGCGAGGACGCCTCGCTATGGCCATTCGTCGTCGCGCGCGGCGACGTGAATTTCATCCGCATCGGCGCACGCACGAATATCCAGGACGGCAGCGTGTTGCATGTGACGCATGACGGACCGTACACCCCTGGCGGTTTTCCGCTGCTGATCGGCGCCGATGTCACGGTCGGCCACGGTGCGATCCTGCACGCGTGCACGATCGAAGACGCCTGCCTGATCGGCATGCATGCGACCGTGCTCGACGGCGCGCGTGTGTGTCGGCACGCGATGGTCGGTGCGGGCGCGGTGGTGACCCCCGGCAAGATCGTCGGCGAAGGCGAGCTCTGGCTCGGCAATCCGGCGCGCTGCGTGCGCAAGCTGACTGAAACGGAGATCGAGCAGTTGTACTACTCGGCGCAGCATTATGTGCGCTTGAAGAACGACTATCTCGACGTCGCGCGCGCTGGCTAACGCGGTGCGCTGGCGATCTCCCATGCCGTGAGAATGCGCATCGCCTCGTCGCGATTCGCCCCGCACATCGCGGCTTCGGGTCTGAGATTGCGACATACCGCGGGACGCTCGGGTCTGCCGAACAGCAGGCAGCGATTGTCCGCGTCCAATTGTATACAACGCACGCCCGCGGGCTTACCGTTTGGCATGCCGGGAATCGGCGAGGAAATCGACGGCGCGATGCAGCAGGCGCCGCAGCCGCTGCGGCAGTCCATCGCGATCAGTCCGACGCGAGCAACGGCAATTCGCCGCGCAGTTCGGCGTAGACGGGGTCGGTCTGCGGGCGCACGCCATGCCAGATCCCGAACGACTCCGCGGCCTGTTCGATCAGCATGCCGAGACCGTCGAGCGCCTGGCCTGCGCGCGCCGCGCGTGCCCAGGCGAGGAAGCCGAATGCGGCGGCGCCGTAGCTCAGGTCGTAGCACAGTGCGCGCGGGGCGACGATATTGAACGGCAGCGCGAGTTGCTCGCGCGCGATTCCGGCCGAGGTCGCATTGACGATCAGACTGAAGTTGCCGCAGTTCGCCAGATCGGCCCAGTAGCGCGTGTGCACGCGTGCCGGATCGCCGATCGAGTCGGCCAATGCGTCGGCGCGCTCAGGGCTGCGGTTGACGATAACCAGCTCGCCGATGCCAGCATCGAGCAACGCATGTGCGGCCGCGCGTGCGGCGCCGCCAGCGCCGAGCAGCAGGCTGCGGCGTTCGCGCAGATCGAGCCGGTGGCGTTCGGTCAGGTCGCACGTGAGGCCGTCGCCGTCGGTGTTGTCGCCGCGCCAGCTGCCGTCGTCACGCTGCGACAGGGTGTTGACCGCGCCGGCGCGGCGCGCGAAGTCGGACAGTTCCGCGCTCAACGCGAACGCATCCTGTTTCAGCGGCAGGGTGACGTTCGCGCCACGGCCGCCATCGGCCGCGAAGCGCGCGAGACTTGCGCCGAGAGTTCCGGCTGGCGCGTCGATTGCGGCATAGTTTAAAGGTATACCGGATTGCCGGCCGAATAGCGCGTGGATGCGTGGTGACAACGAGTGCGCGATGGGATGGCCGAAAACCGCGTAGTTCGACATGTGTTTGGCAGGTCCGTTTGAATTGACGAGCAAAAAGCATTTGGCCGCGCGCAAGAGACGCAAAGGGAAAAAGCATCTTGTATTTTTTTGCGCTCTTTGCGGCCGATCCGCTTTTATTCTTTCAGCCAGCGCGCGGCATCCAGCGCAAAGTAGGTAAGTATCGCATCCGCGCCGGCGCGCTTGATGCTGGTCAGCGCCTCGAGCACTACCGCGCGCTCGTCGAGCCAGCCGTTGAGCGCCGCAGCCTTGAGCATCGCGTATTCGCCCGTAACCTGGTAGACGAAAGTCGGCACGCCGAAACGATCCTTCACGCGGCGCACGATGTCCAGATACGGCAGGCCGGGCTTGACCATGACCGCGTCGGCGCCTTCGGCGAGGTCGAGTTCGATTTCGCGCAGCGCCTCGTCGCTGTTGGCCACATCCATCTGGTAGGTGTGCTTGTTGCCCTTGCCGAGATTCGCCGCAGAGCCGACCGCGTCGCGGAACGGGCCGTAGAAGCTCGACGCATACTTGGCCGAGTAGGCGAGGATGCGCGTATGGATATGACCGGCGGCTTCGAGCGCGCTGCGGATCGCGCCGATGCGGCCGTCCATCATGTCCGACGGCGCGACGAAATCGAAGCCCGCTTCGGCCTGCGCCAGCGCCTGCTTGACCAGCGCCGCGACGGTCGGCTCGTTCATCACGTAACCGGTTGTCGTCGATCAGGCCGTCCTGGCCATGCGTGGTGTACGGATCGAGCGCGACGTCGCCGATCAGGCCAAGCTGCGGGAATTCCTGCTTTGAGCGCGCGCGCCGCACGCTGCAACAGGCCCTGCGGATTCCACGCCTCGCGCGCGTCCGGCGTTTTCACCGACGCCGGCGGCGACGGGAACAGCGCGAGCGCGGGAATGCCCAGCTGCACGCATTCGGCCGCCAGTTTGAGCGACTTCGTCGATCGACAGGCGTTCAACGCCGGGCATCGACGGCACCGGCTCGCGCTGGCCTTCGCCCTCGATCACGAACGCGACCATGATCAGGTCGCTGACGAGCAGGGTGTGCTCGCGCATCAGCGCGCGCGAGAACGCATCGCGGCGCATGCGGCGCAAGCGGGTGGCGGGATAGGGCATGCAACGGCTCCTGAAATTCGCCTCACACGATAATCCAAGCCGGCTGCATTGCGAAACCCGCAGCGCGTGCGCGATACCCGGATGTCAGTTTCACGGGCTGAACCCCAGCGCTGAAACCGTTGAAGTAATCCGGCGCATTGTTTGCTTAAGAACTCGGGTACGAGAGAAGAAGCGCCGGTTTATTCAGCGCAGATTCCGCCGTTCTTGGGCAGACTCGACAAAACACAAACATATTCATCAGGCTACGTTTTTTTGCTAGAATCCCGATTATTAGCTTCACATAACCTCTTGGAAGAGGGGAATAAAAGTGTTGACCCCGATGCTTGTAATGGCGCTGCTATGCGCCGCAACCGTTCTTTTCGTCGCCTCCGTGAAACACATTCCGGAAGGCCATGCCTACACCCTGCGCCGCATGGGTGGTCATATGCGCACGCTCGGCGCGGGTACCCATCTGGTGCTGCCGCTGATCGAGCGCGTCGCGCACAAGATCCGCCTGCTCGGCAATGTGGTCGATATCGGCGAGGTTGCTGCGCCCGGTCAGAATATGACGCTGCGCGGCCAAGTCTATTACCAGGTGCTCGATGCGCAGCGCGCCGATGCGATCATCGACGAAATCGGCCCGCGCGTGCGCGAGCGCCTGCCCGAGCTGATCGCCTGCGCGCCTTCGCAGGACTGCGAGGCGCGCAACCTGCATCTGAAGACCGAGCTCAACCGCAGCCTGCGTGAGCGCGGTCTGCTGGTCACGCGTGTGCAGTTGATCTGAAACCTGCCGCGCGCTGGATTTTCGCCGCGCGCGCAAAGATACTGACGGCCCTGATTCACACAGGCCTTGAGCGGCGCGCCTTGCGCCGCGGACGTCAGCGCATGCAATCCGCCACGCCACTTGTCGACCGCGCCGCGCTGCACGCGCAGTTGCATGCCGGCGCGAGCGAGCTGGGCCTGGTGCTGTCGGTTGCGGCGAGCGAGCGCCTGCTCGACTACGTCGGATCTGCTCGCGCGCTGGAACGCGGCTTACAACCTGACCGCCGTGCGCGATGCCGCGCGATATGGTCACGCGCCATCTGCTCGATTCGCTGGCGATCGCGCCGCACGTGCGCGGGGCGAGCCTGGCCGATCTCGGCAGCGGCGCCGGCCTGCCGGGCATTCCGCTGGCGATTCTCGATGACCGATCGAGCGGTCACTCTTGTCGACAGCAACGGCAAGAAGACGCGCTTCCTGCGCGAGGCGGTGCGCGCGCTGCGGCTGGACAATGTGCGCGTCGTGCAAGCGCGTGCAGAAGACGTCCAGGGCACGTTCGACTGCGTCGCCGCGCGCGCTTTCGCCTCGCTCGCCGAAATGCTCGCGCGTGGGCGGCCATCTGCTGGCTGCCGACGGTATCTGGCTGGCGATGAAGGGCCGCGTCGAAATGCGAGGAAATCAGCGCGCTGCCGCCCGGATTCGCGGTCAGCGACGTGCTGCCGCTGAACGTGCCGGGCTTGGGCGCAGCGCGGCATGTGGTAATTAGTCGTGCGATCATCCCTGATCGCGAAGATCAAGAAGCGGCCGTCCATCGCCGCACTTCTCAACAAGAGCGGACATGACGCGCATCATCGCCATCGCCAACCAGAAAGGCGGCGTCGGCAAGACCACGACGGCGGTCAATCTCGCCGCGGCGCTGGCCGAGACGAAGCGCCGCGATCCTGCTCGTCGATCTCGATCCGCAGGGCAACGCGACGATGGCCTCGGGCATCGACAAGCGCACGGCCAAGCCGAGCGGCTGCGAGGTGCTGCTCGAAGAGGCGCCGATCGAATCGGCGATCGTGGCGACCGACGGCGGCTTCGACCTGCTGCCCGGCAGCCGCGATCTGACCGCGGCCGAACTGAAACTGATGGACATGCTCGCGCGCGAATCGCGCCTGAAGGAGCAGCTGGCCAAGCTCGGCGATCGCTATCACACGATCCTGATCGACTGCCCGCCGTCGCTGCACCTGCTCACGATCAATGCGCTGACTGCCGCGCACGGCGTGCTGATTCCGGTGCAGTGCGAATACTTCGCGCTCGAAGGCCTGTCCAGCCTGCTCGACACGATCAAGGCGGTGCGCACGCGTCTGAATCCGCACCTCGAAATCGAAGGCCTGCTGCGCACCATGTACGACGTGCGCAACAATCTCGGCAACGACGTGTCCGCGCAGCTGACCAAGCATTTCGGCGACAAGGTGCTGCGCTCGATCATCCCGCGCAACATCCGCCTGGCCGAAGCGCCGAGCCACGGCCAGCCGATCAATCTCTACGACCGCGAATCGCGCGGCGCGATCGCCTATCTCGGCCTTGCCGGCGAGATGCTGCGGCGCGAGCGCAGCGGGCTTGCCGCACGGCGACGCCACCGACGAGCCCGTCCGTCGCTTCATCGCTGGTAAGTTAGACTACGCAGCATCCAGGTTCGGAACGAGATCATACATGGCAGCGCAAAACGGCGCGGCCTCGGCCGCGCGATCTGGACGTCCTGCTCGGCGCGCGGCGACATACCGAGGCGGCGCGATGCCGACCGGCGCGCGAACTGCGCAGATCGACGCTCGACGCATCGCAGCCCGGCAAGTATCAGCCGCGGCAGGCGTTCGACGAGAGCGCGCTCGGCGAACTCGCCGCCTCGATCAGGGCGCAGGGCGTGATCCAGCCGATCGTCGTGCGCGCGATCGGGCCGCGAGCGTTACGAGATCATCGCCGGCGAGCGCCGCTGGCGCGCGGCGCAGCAGGCGGGCCTGACGCGAAATCCCGGCGCTGGTGCGCGAGGTGCCCGATCAGGCCGTCGTCGCGATGGCGCTGATCGAGAACATCCAGCGCGAGGATCTCACGCCGCTCGAAGAAGCGCAGGCGCTGCAGCGGCTGATCGCCGAATTCGAGCTCACGCATCAGCAGGCCGCCGACGCGATCGGCCGCTCGCGCGCGTCGGTGTCCAACCTGCTGCGCCTGCTCGAACTGCCCGACGAGATCAAGCGCCTGCTCGACGAGCGCAAGCTCGACATGGGCCATGCGCGCGCGCTGGCGACGCTCGATCCGGAACTCGCGCGTCGCGACTCGCGCGCAGGCGCGCCGAGCGACGGCTGGTCGGTGCGCGAACTCGAAGAAGCCGCGCGCCGGCGCAGACGTGCCGAAGCGGCAAGGCCAAGGGAAACCGCGCCGCGCGCGATGCCGACATCGCTGCGCTGGAACGCGATCTCGCCGAAAAGCTCGCGGCCAGGGTCAGTATCCAGCACGGCCGCGGCGGGCGCGGCAAGCTCGTGATCGCGCTACCACAGCCTCGACGAGCTCGACGGCATCCTCGAACGCATCCGCTGAATGTCGATGTGAAAGTAATTCGTAAGGTCAGGCCGGTCATGTCCCCAGTGAGCAGCAAGCAGCGACAGTTCGACGCCTTGGTGCGCGGGCACTGTCGGGCGATCTGTTACCGCTACGCCTACTGGCTCTGCGGCGAGGAAGCGCTGGCGCACGACCTGGTGCAGGAAACCTTTCTGCGCGCCTGGCGTTCGCTGGACACGTTTGCGCGAAACCGGCGCGGCGAAGGCCGTGGCTGATCACGATCCTGCGCCGCGAACACGCGCGTCTGTTCGAGCGCAAGACGCCGCAACTGGTGGATGTGGACGAAGTCGACGTTGCCGACGAGCGCGAAGGCACTGACGCCGGAATGCGGCGGGCGAGGAAGCGCTGATGCGCGCGGCGATGCATCGGCTCGAGCCGAAATATCGCGAGCCGCTGCTGATGCAGGTGCTCGGCGGATTTTCCTGCGAGGAGATCGCGCGCGAGCTGAACATGCACGCCGTGCGGCGGTGATGACCCAGTTGTTCCGCGCGCGGCAGAAACTGAAGGCCATGCTGAGCGGCGACAAGATCGAGGCGGAAGTCTATGAACTGCCTTGAATTCCGGCGCCAGCTCGGCGCGGATCCGCAATCGAATGCGGCTGATTCGTGCGCCACCGCGGCGAATGCCCGCGCTGCGCGGACGCGTCCGAGCGCGCGCTCCAGTTCGATCGCACGCTGCTGCGCGCGCTGAACATCGCGGCGCCGGCGCAGCTCGCCGATTCGATCCTGCTCGCGCAGGCCACCGACGAGCGGCGCCGCCGCGCGACGCTGCGCCGCGCGGAACCATGCTTCGCCGCTCGCCGCTTCGTTGGCGCTGGCGGTTGGCCTGTTCGGCATGCGCGTGGACGCGCAGCCGCTGTCGACCCTCGCGGTCGATCATCTGAGCGCGGAACCCTTTGCCCTGGTAACCACCGTGCCGGTACCGGACAGCGATGTGCGCAAGGCGTTCGCCGAGCGCGGCGTCGCGTTGGACAAGGTGCCCGCCGGCGTCAGTTACGTGCAGTGCTGCCCGGTGGGGCGTTACCTCTCCGTGCACATGGTGATGCCGGAGCACGACGGCCCGGTGACGGTGTTATATATCACCAACGACGTCGTCAAACAGCGCCAGGATTTCGCGCGCAACGGCTGGCTCGGACGCAGCGTGCCGCTCGCCCATGGCACCCTGATTCTGCTGGCGCACACGTCCAGTCAATTCGACCACGTCGAACATGTCTGGCGCGACGCGCTGCAGACGTCCGACAGCTGAAGCGCACCCCCGGGCGCGACGAATAACCCGGCGACAAGTCCCAACTTCACGCGCGATAATTGGGCTTCGTTCGACACGCCTCGTGTCGGTCGCCACAGAGGTCGACGATGGGCCGGGGCGTGTCAACTCAGCTGACCAGGATCGCTTCCGATGCCCGATTTATCCGTCGTCGTGCCGGTTTACAATGAGCGCGACAACATCCCGCCCCTGCTGACCGAAATCGCGGCCGCATTGCGCGGCAACGACCGATTTCGAGATCGTCTATGTCGACGATGTGAGCCGCGACGATTCGCTCGCCGTGCTGACGCAGGCAAAGGCGCAGTTTCCGGAGCTGCGCGTTTTGCGGCACGCCACGCAGAGCGGGCAGAGCACCGCGATTGCGCACCGGCGATCAAGGCCGCGCGCGGCGCATGGATCGCAACGCTCGACGGCGACGGCCAGAACGATCCGGCCGATATTCCGAAACTGCTCGCGATGCGCGACGAATCGCACTGGCGTCGGCCGGCGATCAAGCTGTTCGCCGGCTGGCGCGTGAATCGGCAGGACACGGGCAGCAAACGCTGGGCTTCGAGGTTCGCCAACGCGATCCGCTCGCGCCTGCTGCGCGACGACACGCCCGACACCGGTTGCGGCATCAAGCTGTTCGAGCGCGCGGCGTTCCTCGATCTGCCCTACTTCGACCACATGCACCGCTATCTGCCCGCGCTGATGCAGCGCGCGGGCTGGCAGGTGAAGAGCGTGCCGGTCAATCACCGCGCCGCGCGGCACCGGGGTTTCGAAGTACAACAACCTCAATCGCGCGCTGGTCGGCATCTCGGATCTGCGCGGCGTCGGCTGGCTGATCCGGCGCTCGAAGCGGACGGCGGTCGAGGAAGTCTGAGATGCCGATCCCGCACGTCGGACTTGCCGCAAGCGCCTGATTCCGCTATAATAGCGCGGCTCGCTTCGCCGGTCTCAGAGCCCATCGGGCACGCGGATCACGGTACACGGTCCGCCCGCGTCGTCCGGCCTAGCCTCTCCAGCACCGCGTGGCGCATCACCGCCGCTGGGCCGCCACCGCCCTGGCCAAGGACGGCACAAGAAATCACGAGGTACGCATGGCCAAAGTCTGCCAAGTCACCGGCAAGCGCGCGCATCCGGCAACAATGTTTCCCATGCCAACAACAAAACCAGGCGCCGCTGGCTGCCGAACCTGCACGAGCGCCGCTTCTGGGTGCCAAGCGAAAACCGCTGGATCAAGCTGCAGTGTTTCCACCCACGCCCTGCGCACGATCGACAAGAACGGCATCGAAGCCGTTCTCGCCGAGCTGCGCGGCCGCGGCGAAAAGATCTAAGGAGAACACCATGGCATCCAAGCGCGACAAAATCCGCCTCGTCTCCTCGGCCGGCACCGGCCATTTCTACACGACCGACAAGAACAAGAAGACCACGCCGGACAAGATGGAAATGAAGAAGTACGATCCGGTCGTGCGCAAGCACGTGATGTACAAGGAAGCCAAGATCAAGTGACGCATTGGCGCGCTAACGCCTTTGCCAATGCGTCATCCCGGACGCCGCGCAGCGGTGATCCGGGATCCAGCTTCAGGAAAAACCCGCCGCAAGGCGGGTTTTTTGTTGCCGACTACTTCAGCGACCTGAGCGCCGGCTCCAGCGCCGCCCATACATTGTCCAGCACCCTAGGCTCGCCCGCGGCCTTCGGATGCAGGCCATCGTCCTGCATCAGGTCGGGATTCAGCGCGACGCCGTCGAGCAGGAACGGCACCAGCGGCGCATTGAATTCCTGCGCAAGACCCCGATACATCTCTCGCAAGCCGTCGCGATACTGCGGGCCGTAATTGACTGGCAGTTCGATGCCGAGCAGCACGCTGCGCGCGCCGGCGCTGCGGATTGCGCTCAGCATGTGCTGCAGATTCGCGCGAATCTCGGCGAGCGGCAAGCCGCGCAGGCCGTCGTTGGCGCCGAGTTCGACGATGACCAGCGCGGGTTCTGCATCGGCCAGCAATTTCGGCAAGCGCGCGAGGCCGCCGGCCGTGGTTTCGCCGCTGATGCTTGCGTTGATGACGGTGTGTGGCATTGCGCGCGCCTGCAGGCGCAGTTCGAGCAGATGCACCCAGCCGGCCGTGGCTGCGATGCGATGTGCGGACGACAGCGAGTCGCCGAGCACGAGGATGGTAGCGCTTGTGGCAGATTGCTTTGCGGGCGCAGCCAAAGACGAGCTTGCGGCCAAACCCGCAAGCAGCACGACGAGGATTTTTTTCAGCATGAGCGAAACTGTTGTAATCGAATCTGGCGAGACCATCGGTGCAGACAAGGTTAGCAAAACCGTGGACGGGCCGGACGGTCGCCTGACGATCCTCGAAGATGTGAGTTTGCGCGTTGCGCGCGGCGATAGTCTCGCAATCGTCGGTGCGTCGGGTTCGGGCAAGACCACGTTGCTTGGTCTGCTCGCCGGGCTCGACCGGCCCAGCGCCGGCTCGATCGTGCTCGCCGGCGAGAAGCTCGACGCGTTGGATGAGGAAGCGCGCGCGCGCCTGCGCCGCCGCCGGGTCGGCTTCGTCTTCCAGAATTTTCACCTGCTGCCCGCGCTCAACGCCGAAGAAAATGTCATGCTGCCGCTCGAACTCGATGGCCGCGCCGACGCGCGCGAGCGCGCGGGCGATGCGCTTGCGCGCGTGGGCCTGGCGGCGCGCCGGCATCACTATCCGGCACAGCTTTCCGGCGGCGAGCAGCAGCGCGTTGCACTTGCGCGCGCGTTCGTGCATGCACCGGAGATCTTGTTCGCCGACGAGCCCACCGGCAATCTCGACCAGCGCACCGGCGCTGTCGTCGGCGATCTACTGTTCGCGCTCAATCGCGAGCACGGCACGACCCTGGTGCTGGTCACGCACGACGCCGATCTCGCTGCGCGCTGTGCGCGCCGGCTCGCCCTGGTAGCAGGCCGCATCGCGGACAGCGCGACCGCATGAAGCCGCCGATCCCGTGAAACCCTTTGCATTCGCCGCGCGCAGCCTGCGCCGCGAGTTCCGCCATGCCGAACTCGCCACGCTGGCGGCGGCGTTGGTGCTCGCTGTGGCCGCGCTTACCGCCGTGGCGACATTGGCGAATCGGGTCGAACGGGCGATCGTCGCCTCCGCCGCGGAACTGATCGGCGGCGATCTCGGCGTCGCCGCCGGCCGCGAGCTGCCGCCGGCACTGATCGACGCCGCGCGCAGGCGCGGGCTTGCGACCACGCAGGTGGCCGACTTTCCCAGCGTTGTGTTTGCCGGCCAAGCCAGCCGGCTTGCCGATATCCGCGCGACCGATGCTGCATTTCCGCTGCGTGGCGTGCTCGCGGTGCGCGACGCCAGCGGCAATGAACACGTCGTGCACGCACCGCCGCCGGGCGCGGTGTATGTTGAACCAGCGGTACTTGTCGCGCTCGCGCTGAAAGTCGGCGAGCGCCTGCAGATCGGCGGGCGCGATCTGATCGTCGCTGGCGAGATCACGCGTGCGCCGGACAGTGCCAATCTGTTTCGCCTTGCGCCGCGCGTGCTGATGAATCTCGCCGACGCCGAATCGATCGGCCTGCTGGCTGCGGGCAGCCGCGCGCGGCACCGTCTGCTGGTCGCCGGCAACGAACGTGCGGTCGCGGATTTTGCGGCGGCAATCAAGCCGATCCTTCCTGCCGGCGCGGAAATCACAACGGTCGAGGATGCGCAGCAGAATCTGCGCGGCGCATTCGAACGCGGCGGCAGTTTCCTGCGCCTGGCCGCCTTGCTGGCCGCGTTGCTTTCGGGCGTCGCGATTGCCTTGGCCGCGCAGCGATTCGCGCGACGCAAGCGCGAGGAAGTCGCCCTGTTGCGTTGCCTGGGTGCGCGGCGCGCCGAAATTCTGCTCGCACTGCTGCTTGAACTCGGCTTGCTCGCGCTGCCGGCGTGCATACTCGGCGTGGCGGTCGGGCTGGTATTGCAGCAAGTCGTTTTTCTGTTGGCGGGCGATCTGTTGCCCGGCGCGAGTCCTTCGATCCCGTGGGCACCATCCTTCGCCGCGTTGGCGGTCGGCGCAGCTGTGCTGTTCGGTTTCGCGTTGCCGCCGCTGCTGCGCCTGCGCGATGTCGAGCCGCTGCGCGTGTTCCGTCGCGATCCCAATCCGCGCGCGGGCCGCTTCGACGCGTTGTATCTGTTGCCGGTCGCGGTTGCGGCTGGTTTGCTTGCAGCCGGTGCAGGCAATGCGCAACTGGCGCTTACGCTTGCGCTTGGATTCGCCGGCGTCGCGCTGCTGACGCTGCTGCTGGGGCTGATCTTGCTGCGCTTCGTGCGCCGTGCCGGCGCGCGGCTGCCCGCTGCTCTGCGCTTCGGCCTTGCCAATCTCGCGCGGCGACGTGGCTTGAGTCTGCTGCAAGCCGGCGCGTTGGCCTTGAGTCTGACTGCGTTCGCCGTACTCGCCGTCATCGGACCTTCGCTGCTCGCAAGCTGGCGCGCAGAACTGCCGGCAGATACGCCGAACTATTTCCTGATCAATCTGCAAGCCGGGCAACGCACGTCGATGCAGCAGCGCCTGGCCGCGCTCGGCGCGCAGAACATCAATGTGCTGCCACTTGCGGTCGGCAAGCTCGTGGCGATCGATGGCAAGATACCGAAGGCCGAAGACTTTGCCGATCGGCGCGCGGCCAACTGGATCAACGGCGAGGTGCGCGTATCGTGGAGTGCCGAGTTGCCGCCGGCGAACCGTCTGCTGCAGGGCCGCTGGTTCGATCCCGATTCCGACAAGCCGCAACTGTCGATTGATCGGATGTGGGCCGACATGTTCGGCATGAAACTCGGCGATACGATGACCCTGCGCGTCGGCGAGCGCGATATCCAGGCCGTGGTCACCAGCATCCGTGGCGTGCGCTGGGATTCGTTCCGCGCGAATTTTTTCCTGATGCTCGACGCGCGCAGCGGCGAGGCGCTCGCGCACAGTTATATCGCCAGTTTTCATCTGCCGGTGGCGACGTCGCTCGCTGGGCTGTCCCACGATTTTTCGAATGTCTCGCTGATCGATCTGAACCAGGTTCTCGATCGTGTGCGCGAGATTGTCGGCCGGGTCAGCCGCGCGGTGGTCTGGGTGTTCGGTTTCAGTCTCGCTGCGGGTCTGCTGGTGCTGCTCGCCGCGCTGGCCGCGACTGCCGACGAACGCCGCTTCGAGGCCGCGTTGCTGCGCACTCTGGGCGCGCATTCGTCGCAGTTGAGCGCGGCCGTGCTCAGCGAGTTCGCCGCGCTCGGCAGCGTCGCCGGCGGCGTCGCGGCGATCGGATCGGCAGCGCTCGGCGTCGCGCTTGCGCGCCGTGTATTTCATTTTGGCAGTTATGTACCACCCATTGCGGCTTTGTGCGGAGTCGTTTTCGCCGCCGCCGCGCTCGTCGCGCTGGCCGGATGGCTGGCGACGCGGCGCATCGCAAAAACGCCGCCGCTGAGCGTGCTTCGACGCGGCTAACCGGGGCGGTAACGCCGTGCCTTGCTCAAGCAGGATGAATTGCGCATTACACTTCCTGATAATAAGAATTGCGCAAGTATTACATTTTCGTTATCTTTCCCAAGTCGGGGGTCGACGTGCGGGTCGGTGGAGCGGCCATTCTTCCGCTGGTGCGGGCAGGGAGCCATGAATGCTCCCACGCTGTCTTGGCGCGGCTGGAAGAATCCGCGAGGTGGCATGAACGTCATTTCGTCCCTCAGGTTATGGTTCGATTTTGCGCGTCAACATGGAACGTGTCGTAGCTGTTCACCGCGAATGACGCATTGCGTTGCGAGTATATTTTTTATAACTCTCTGGAGACGTACATGAAACAACGATTGCTCGTGTCTTCCATCATCATGGGCTTGTGCACAAGCCTCGCGGCCAACACGGTATCGGCGCAAAGTACGACCGACCAACCGGACACAAGCCAGAAAAAGAAGCAGACACTCGAGACGGTCGTCGTCACCGGATCGTTGATTCCGCAGGCGCAGATCGAAACTGCGTCTCCAACCATCACCATTTCCGCGGACGAGCTGAGCAAGCAGGGCTTTGCCACCGCGTACGACGCGTTGAAAGCTCTGCCCATCGCCAACGGCAGCGTGCAGGGCAACCAGTCTTCCGGCGGATTCACCCAGGGCGCACAGACCATCAGTCTGTTCGGTTTGCCGGTGAACTACACGCTTGTTCCTGCTCAACGGCAAGCAGATGACCAATTATCCGCTCGCCTACAACGGCAGCAACGCATTTACCGACCTGGCCAATATTCCGGTCGCGATGATCGATCATATCGATATCGTGCCCGGCGGCAATTCGGCGATTTACGGCTCCGCGGCCATCGCCGGCGTCGTCAATATCGTCCTCAAAGAGAAATATCAGGGAGTCGATGTCGACTATCGGGTCGGCGGCTATAGCGATGGCGGCGGACAGAATGAGCGCCTGCAGATCAGCGGTGGCGGGAGCTGGGGCAATCTGGATGCGGCGTTCGCCTTGGAACTGATTAACCAGCAGCCGATTTTTGCCTCACAGCGCAACACCACCGACTCGCTCAACGACAATCCCACGTTGAACGGCGCGCCGGCGGTGCCTTCGCGCTCTTTCCTGAGTTCTCAACGGGTTACCGGACAATATATAGATCCCGGGCGGCAGCCGCTTGCACGCCGCTTATCCAATCTGTTCAACAACACCACCGCATATGCCACCGCAAGTCTCCGGCTGACTGGATCCACAGAATATTATTGCGGAACAACAGGCAGTACCAGGCAACCTCGCTGCTCAACGAAAATCGTTCCGGCACCGCTTATACCAACCTGGTCTACCATCTGACGACCATACCGAGGCCTACGCGCAGATTCTCTTCACCAGTTCGGCGCCGAAATACAATATCGGCGGTTCGTTCCAGTTCTGGGAATCCAACGAGCAGTTCCTGCAACCCTGGCACGGGCTATTTCTGGAATGAGGATACACAAACGTATGGCCTTAACGGCGGGATTGGCAGTACTCGAGCTCTGGCAACATATCGTCGCACCGGAAGAATACGGCGGCAACACCGGAGCCGGCGCAGAGACGATTTATACGCGCAACCTCAACGCGGCGGTCGGCCTGCGCGGCAGTCTCGGCAACAGCGACTGGAATTACGACGTCTACTACAACCGCTCGCAGGCGAACACCGACGACAGCTACCGTCATTTCATCAAGTCGGCGGTCGACAATTACTATCTCGGGCCGCAGATGGGCAGCTACTACGGTTATCCGGTTTACACTGCCGAACCGGTCCAAGCTTTACCAGCCGTTGACGCCGGCGATTTTCGACTCGCTGACCGCGCGTATCGACAACAAGTCGGTGGCCTGGAATCAGAATGTCAACCTTACCGTCAACAACGGCAGTCTGTTTACCCTGCCTGCGGGCGACGTCGGTTTCGCGGCGACGGTGCAGGCCGGCAGCGATTCGTTGCACAACAATATTCCGGCGCTCATCGCCAGTGGCGATGCGCTCGGCCTGACGGGTTCGCAAGCCGCGGGTGACCGCACCAATTATGGCATCGGTGCGGAGTTGCGCGTCCCGGTGGTCAGCATGCTGACCGCCGATGTCTCGGGGCGCTACGACGATTACCGCTTTGCCGGCAACTCCGCGGGCAAGTTCACCTACAAGCTCGGCCTCGAGTTCCGCCCGATGGATAACCTGTTGCTGCGCGGCAACTACGCCACCGCGTTCCGCGCGCCCGACCTGGTCAACGTCTTCGGCAAGAATGGATTCTTTACTTCCGATACCGATTATTACCTCTGTCGTCTGGCCGGATATGGACCGACCACCTATAGACAATTGCCCGAAGGTCAGCGACAGTTTTTCGGCAACAACGGCAGCAGTGCGAATCTGAACGATATCACGGCGAAAACCTCGACCTACGGGGTTGTCTACTCGCCGATCGAAAAGCTGACATTCAAGGTCGATTACCAGCGCGTCCAGATCAAGAACGAAGTGACCCAGCTGAGCATCGATACCCTGCTGCAGGACGAGGCCGATTGTCTGCTCGGGCAGACCGTCGGTGGTGCGACGATCGATCCCAATTCGCCCAGTTGCAAGTTGTACGAGAGCCTGGTGCAGCGTGCGCCTGCGGACGCGAAGGTGGGTGCGAACGAGTTGATCAGCGTCACCACTTATCCGATCAACGCGTCCAGCGAAAGCGAGTCGGGCATTATCGCCAGTGCGGATTATGCGTTCGATATCGGCCGCTTCGGCAGCCTGCGTCTGCTCGGGAGTTACTACGTCGAATTCAAGCATCTGTTCCAGCAATTCCCCGGCGATCCGATCATCAACGTCTATCACGATCCACGCTTTACGGATTGGAAGACGACGTTCAATGGCTCGCTCACCTGGAATATCGGCAACTGGAGCACGACGTTATACGGCCAGCGCTACGGCAAAATCCCGGACGCTGCGCAGACCGGCACCTTGCCGCCCTGGATGCTCTATAACGCCAGTGTGAAATACAGCTTCGATTCGGATGCGGCGATCCAGTTGACGTCCAACAATATCTTCAACAGCAAGCCGCCGGTCGACAAGACGCAGTCCAGCTTCCCGTATTACAACACCTATAACTACAACCCGTACGGCCGCGCGGTGTGGGCGGAATTCGCCTTCCACTTTGGCGGCAAGAAAGAGTAAGCGGACCCAACTTCGGTAACCCCAAGGACCGGCTTGCTGCCGGTCCTTTTTTTTGTAACCGCGATTCGCACCTCAGCGCATCAACGCTTGGCGCAACGGTTCGAGTTGCGCCGCATAGCGCCGCCATTCGCCGATCGAGCGGTCGTTGATCTGCTGGCGCGTCTGCGCGCTGCTCATGGTCGCCACCGGTGTACTGTTGCGGGTCAGGTCCACGCAGCCCGGCTCGTAAGGCAGTTTGCAGAATGAGAGAATTTCCCGCGCCTTGGCTTCCGGATTGCGGACGAGTTCGTTGTAGGAAACGTCGAATATCTGGCCGGGCATTGCGCCGTGCCAGTGATTCATCAGGCGGCGATAACGTGAATAGTGCGCGGTCAGATTCGCCAGGTCGTAACTGTAGGCATAGGAATCGCCGAACATCGCCTTGTAGTTGGAAAAGCAGGCGTCCATCGGATCGCGCACCATGTGCAGGATCGGCGCGCGCGGCAGGGCACGCCGGATGAAGCCGGCAAGCAGGAAATTGGGTGGCAGTTTGTCCACGTAGAACGGCTTGCCGTTGGCGCGCCATTGCGATTGTTCGAGATAGCGTTTGCCGATATCGCCGTAGTCGAGATCAGCGGCGTGCGCGACCAGCTCGCGGTCGAGCACCGGGAATGAAAAATGATCGGCCTGCCACTGGATCTGGCGCGGCATGTCGCTGAGTTCGCCCACCGATTGCACCATCGAGTGATTGCCGAGGATGCGTTCGAGCACCGTGGTGCCGCTGCGTGGCAGGCCGATCACGAAGATCGGCTGCGGACCGGCAAACCCGGCCTCGGCGGGGCGCAGGAAATCGGCGCTCGCGCGCGCGATCAGCGCGTCGAACAGCAGACCTTCTTCCGCGCCGTCGTGCTGCAGACGCCGGTGCATGATTGCATTGCCGCGTTCGAGTGCCGCCCAGGCGTTTTCATAATCGCCCAGATCGTCGAGTTCCTTGAACTGGGCGAATTCGAACGAGGCGTGATCCTCGGTTTCCTTCTCGACTCGGCGGATCTGCTCGCGGATATAGGTCAGATGATTGCGGTCGGCAGTCTGTCGCTTCAGCCTGGCCAGGGTCAGCGAGGCGCGACCGAACGTCGGCCCCATTTTCAGGCAGCTCTCCATTTCTTCTTCGGCTTCTCCCAGGCGGCCGTTGAATTGCAGTTGCAGGCCGCGGAAGTAGCGGAAATCCGGGTTGTCGTAACCCAGAGCCCTTGCCCGGTCCATCAGCGCAAGCGACTTTGGATGCTCGCCAAGCAACTGATGCACATGGGCCAGACTCATCAAATTCTCGACCGATGTGGTGCGCTCGACGTCGGGATTGGTCAGGCACTCGCGTGCGCCGATGACCTCGCCGATGCGCAGCATGGCCAGTGCGACCATGGCGACCAGATCGGCGTTTTGCGGAAGCGCGTGCGCGGCAGCCCACAGATGGCGGTCGGCTTCGCGGATGCGACCTTCCTCCGAGAGGATCGCGCCAGCGAGCAGAACCCTGGCCTCGATATCGGCCGGCGCTCGTCGAACCAGAGTTTCGAGGCTGATGCGCGCCGCGGTCGTCTGCTTGCATTCAAGATAACGCCGGATTTTGGCCCACAAGCGATCTTCTGCGGCACTCATCGGTGAACTCTGGCTGCGGGTTGAAAGGCAATCGTAGGGCAAACGACGGACGGGCATAAAAGCGAAAACCCGCCGCAGCGGGTTTTCCGGACGATCCGCAATGGGTCGTTCAATCGAATCGGTTATGCCCGCGCCGGCGCGAGCGCGTAGCCGCGCAGGCGCGCGGCGAATGCGGCCAGTGTCTGGATACCGCTGGCTTCGGCCTCGCGGCACCAGTCCTGCAGGTTGCTCAGCATGGTCTCGGCACCGCCGTTGCTGCGTTCGAGCACGCCGGCCAGGCGCGCGCGGAAGTCGCAAACGGTGCGCAAGGTCGGCCGGTTCTCGATCAGTGCGTGCAGACGGTCGCGTGAACGTGTATCGAGCCAGCGCCCGCCGTTGCCGAGCGCATTGCGCAGCGCGCGCGGGATGGCCTTCAGACCCGCGCCGGCGTTTGCCGCTTCCTCGCGCAGCGTCGGCGCGATCACGCTGCGAAAGTAGTCGGTCATCACCTCGAAGCGATGCGAGAGCACGGCCTTGATCGTTTCGGTGTCCGGCAGTTGCACGTTCGCACGCACGTCGAGCGAGGGCGCAACGCGCAGTACCTTGGCCAGTCCGAACATCTCGAAACCGCGAATCATTGTCCAGCCGATATCGAACTCGAACTTGCGCAACGCAAACTTGGCCGAGCTCGGGAAAGCGTGATGGTTGTTGTGCAGTTCTTCGCCGCCGATGAAGAAACCCCACGGCGTGAGATTGGTGGACATATCAGCGGTTTCGAAATTGCGATAACCCCACCAGTGGCCGACGCCGTTGACCACGCCGGCGGCCCAGAACGGAATCCAGACCATCTGCAAGGCCGAGATCGCCAGGCCCCAGATGCCGAACAGCGCGATATTGACGATGAACATCAAGGTCGGGCCCGCAGTAGGCATGCTTGGCGTACAGGTTGCGTTCGATCCAGTCGTCTGGGCGTGCCCTTGCCGTATTTCTCGATCGCGGCCGCATCGTACGAAGCGACGCGATAAAGATCGACGCCCTTCCACAGCACGGTTTGGATGCCGAAGAACTTCGGACTGTGCGGATCTTCCTCGGTCTCGCACTTGGCGTGATGTTTGCGGTGGATCGCCACCCATTCCTTGGTCACCATGCCCGTGGAAACCCACGACCAGAAGCGGAACAGATGCGCCAGCACGGGGTGGAAATCCACGCCGCGATGGGTCTGGCTGCGATGCAGATACAGCGTGACCGTGAAGATCGTCAACTGGGTGACGACGAAGAAGTAAATGACCTTGACCAGCCAGGTCGTGTGCAGCAACCCGCCGTTCAGAAAATTGAGTATGGTTTCCATCGAATTCAACCGTAGATGCCCCGCCCCGAGCGACCTACTATACGTGAGCGGGTGGACCCGCACCAGTGAAGACGGGCTGCCTCAGCCGCCATCCGCGGCGGATTTCGCCGCCAGCGCTGCAGATCGCGCAAAACACACCTTGGCAGCCCGCCAGACCCCGCGGCCGGCGCCTCCAAGCCGGCTGGCCGGGTGCAAAGGCGCCCGCGCTGGCACAATGACGCCATGCCTGAACTACCCGAAGTCGAAACCACGCGGCGCGGCATTGCGCCGCATCTCGTCGGCCGGCGCATCGACGCGGTGATCGTGCGCCAGGCGCATCTGCGCTGGCCGGTGCCCAGGCAATTGCGCGAGCGCCTGCCCGGGCAGCGCGTCGACGCGGTCGAGCGGCGTGCCAAGTATCTGTTGGTGCATACGCAGGCCGGCAGCGCCTTGCTGCATCTGGGGATGTCCGGTTCGCTGCGTGTATTAGCCGGCGATATTGCGCCGGGCGTTCACGATCATGTCGACTGGCGCCTGGATTCCGGACGCATCCTGCGCTACACCGATCCGCGCCGTTTCGGCTGTCAGCTCTGGCAGGTGCCGGGAGCGCAACACAAGCTGCTCGCCGGACTGGGACCCGAACCTCTGGGTGGGGAATTCGACGGCGATTATCTCTGGCGCAAGTCGCGCGGCCGCGCGGCGCCGGTCAAGACATGGCTGATGGATCAGAAAATCGTCGTCGGCGTCGGCAATATCTACGCAGCCGAGGCGCTGTTCGCCGCGCGCATTCATCCCGCTCGCGCGGCGGGATCGCTGTCGCGCGCGCGTTATGCGCGCCTAGCGCTCGAAGTCAAACGCATCCTCGAATACGCGATCACGCGTGGCGGCACCACGTTGCGCGATTTCATCAGCCCGGATGGCGCACCGGGCTATTTCGAGCAGGAATTGTTCGTCTATGGCCGCGCGGGCCAGCCGTGCAAAGTCTGCGGCACGCCGATCCGCGCGATCACGCTTGGACAGCGCTCGACGTTTTATTGTCCGCGCTGCCAGCCGCTTCGATGAAATACCGCTGTCGCGCGATAGCGCGACGATCACTCTCCCTCTCCCGCTTGCGGGAGAGGGCAAGGGGTGAGGGCGTTCTGCCAAATCGCTCCGATTGTGCGATCTCAGGCCTCGAGGATACTTGGCGCTTCATCGCCAACGCCGCTACCGGGCGAAACAGCCTTTGTGACCGGGGTCGCCGCAGGTCGTGGATTCAGCATCCTGGCCTTGCGCCAGCCGCCATAGTGGTAATACAGGATCGACAGCGTCATCGACACCAGCGAGCCGAGCGGAAAGCTCCACCAGATCGCGTCCGCGGCCCAGCGCGCGACCAGCCCGTAGGCAAACGGAATGCGCACCAGCCACAGAGCGATGAACAGGATAATCAACGGCGGAATCACGGCGCCGGTCGAGCGCACGATGCCGGCAAGCACGAACGAGACGCCGAAGAACACGAACGACCAGACGACGATGTGATTGATGTGCTGGGCGATCTCGATCGCGCCGCCCTGGCTTGGCAGGAACAGGTTGAGCGCGCCGCGATTGAACAGATAAATCAGCGACACGAGGCTGCCGGTGAGCAGGAAATTGAAGCCGACGCCGGTCAGGGCGATGCGGCCGACGCGATCCCAGCGCTGCGCGCCGACGTTCTGCGCGGACATCGACGAGGCCGCCATGCCCACCGCCAGCGACGGCATTTGTATATAATTCCACAATTGAAAGCATGCGCCATAGGCGGCCGTGGTATGCGCGCCGAAGCTGTTGACCAGCGAGATCATCGCGATCATCGATGCGGACATCACGATCATCTGCAGACCCATCGGCAGACCCTTGGCGACGAGCGCGGTCAGGATGGCGCGGTCGATGCGCAGATAGCGCGCTTCGTGGCGCTGGATGCACAGGAAATGCCCGCTGCGATACAGATGGGTAATCAACGACACCAGGGTTGTGGAGGTGGCGATCAGGGTCGCGGTCGCCGAGCCGCGGATGCCCATCGCGGGCACCGGCCCGAGTCCGAAAATGAACAACGGATTGAGCGCGATGTCGAGCAGCACGTTGATCGCGAGGAACACGAACGGCGTACGCGCGTCGCCGGCGCCGCGCAGGGTCATGCTGATGAAGGTCAGCACGTAGATGAAAGGAATGCCGAGAAAGATGATGCGCAGGTAGGCAACCGCGAGCGGCAGCGACTCCGCCGGCATATGCATCCAGCCCATCAGCGGCCCGGTGCAGGCGAAGCCGAGCATGGCCAGCGCCACCGACATCAGCACGAAGAACACGAGGCTGGTGCCGACCACGCGCTTGGCCTGGTCGAGATTCTTCGCGCCGATGCTCTGGCCGACCAGGATCGCCCCGGCCATGCCGACGCCGAACACGGCGCCGATCAGGAAGAACAGAATCGTGTTTGCGTTCGAGGTTGCGGCCAGCGCGGCTTCGCCGAGACCATGTCCGACCCAGATCGCGTTGACCGAGCCGTTGAGCGATTGCAGCACGTTGCCGGCGAGGATCGGCAGCGAAAACACGAACAAGGTCTTGCCGATCGCGCCCTCGGTGAGCGCGAGATTGGGTCGCTGCATGGATGACATCAGGAAGAGAATTTCACGGACTGCGTATCGTGACGTACTCAAGCGCCGGGCGAAAGTTTTTTTTGCGCACGCGAGCGTTGCAACAGATAGACCGGCAACCCGGCCAGCAGCAATCCGCAGCCCCAGAGTAAGGCTTGCGCGCCGGTGCCGATCATCGCCCACAAGCCGAAAGCCAGGGCCAGCGCCGCAACGATCATGCGCCAGCGTGCGCGATCTGGTTCGCGCGGTTCCAGGCGCAACATCGCCGCCGCACTGAACACATAGGGCAGCAGCACAGCGGCGGTCGAGAGCAGAATCGAGGCGGTGAACATGCTGACCAGGGAGCCGGTGAAATTGGCGGCGACCAGGACGGTCGCCAGCGCGCTGCCGATGACCAGGCCAATGCGCGGAGTACCGTTGGCATCGACTTTCGCGAAGTAATGCGGAAACAGGCCGTCGCGTGCCGCGGCGAATGGAATCTGGCCCTGCACGAGAATCCAGCCGTTGAGCGCGCCGAGGCAGGACACCGCCATGGCGGCCGCCATCGCGGTGGCGGCGCCGTTGCCCCACAACCGGCGCGCGGCGTCGGCGAACGGCGCGGGCGAGTTCTTGAGCGTATCGAGCGGCAGCAATCCAAGCACGATCGTGCACGCGGCAACGGTAATCACGGCGGCGAACGCAGTACCGGCGACGGTGGCGCGCGGAATCACGCGTTCGGCATCGACGACGTGTTCGGCGGGGATCGTCGCGCACTCCATGCCGAGCAGGGCCCACAGTGCCAGCGCGGCCGTCGTCGTCGTCACACTGAGCAAATTGCCGCCGCTCGGATTGAACGGCGTGAACGCGCGCGTATCGAGCGCGACCGACCCCAGGGCGATCACGACAACGATCGGCAATACCTTGAGTATCGTGGTGACAAGCTGCGCCACGCCGGCGGCGCGTACGCCCGCGATATTGCACAAGGTGCAGAGCCACAGCACGCTCACGGCGCAGATCGCCGAACTCCCCGGATTTGCGAACAGGTCTGGGAATAGCGAAGCCATGCTGCCGGCGAAGGCGACCGCGATCGCCGCGACCGCGCACCAGGTCGATACCCAGTAACTCCAGGCCATGACGAAACCGATGAAATCGCCGAACGCGATGCGCGCGTACGCATACGGCCCGCCGCTGACCGGGTAGCGCCGTCCCATGCGTGCGAAGACCAGGGCCAGCAGCAGTGCGCCGACCGCACTCACGGCCCAGCCGAGCAGGCTGGCCATGCCGAACGGCGCAAGCGCGGCGGGCAGCAGAAAGATGCCCGAACCGATCATGTTGCCGACTACGAGCGCGCTGGCGGACCAGAAGCCGAGGGCGCGGCGCGTTTGCGCGGCTGATGCAGCAGAATCGTCTGGCATGGGCCGCAGTATCAGCCATCGCCATGCGTACCGCGAGGCTTTTTCAAGGACTGCGATTTGCGCGCCGCCCGCTGCGCAGGCGAACGCGTCGCATGCGCGCCGCCGCATGGAAAACAACGCCTGAGCTTTTCGATCAGTGCTTGGACGACGGCGCCGACGCCTGTTGCAGCGGGCCGACCGAGACGTGGCCCCGCCAGTCCTCGAACACGTTCGCGGCGGCGGCGTTGATCTTCTCTTCCAGTTGCTTCGGCTGGGGACAGGCGCCACCCATTATCGAAGCCGTACCGGGATTAGCGCCGCCTTCGCCGTCCGCAGAACCGCCGGCCAGGTCGGCGAAGTCGAACGTACCGTCCATGCAAATGTTGCTCGCCATGCTCCGCGAATGCAGATCGGCCATACCCCGCGCGTAGCGTTTCTCCGCACGCGGCATGGTGAACGCGTCGCGATAGGCATCCATGCCGGCGAGCAGCTTGTCTGCCGCTTGCAGTTCGCTGGCCGACAGGTGCGCCTTCAAGTTCGCGTAAGCCTGCTGGAAGCGTTCCGTGTGGCGCTCTGCGGCGAGCGTGAGCCAGGCGAATGCGAGCGGACGATTCATGGGCTGGTTATCGCCGTTCAGTGCCATCACGCCGAGCACGAAGGCGGCCGGTTTGCTGCCCCAGCTCGCCGCGTCGCGAAAGAAGCGTACGGCATAGGCGTATTCGTGCCTGCCGTAGCTCTGCGAAGCCAGGCAGTAGTAATAGTCGCCCGGCAGATACTTTTCCAGGCCGATCACGCACTTTTCCTTGGCGAGCTGCGCATCGCTGACGGATACGGGTTGATACGACACATCTGCCGTTTGCGCCGTCGCGCCGCAGGCAAAAATCAACATTGCGCAGATCGAAAAAGTCCCTCGCGCTTTCATGGCATGCACCTTGCGGAGCCGTTGTTTGCGGACAGGTTTTCAGAACGAATTATATCGCTGCGGATGTGAGCAGACGTAAGGCCCGCTGAATCCTTATTCATGCCCAGGCCTTGGTGTATTCCGAATTGAACTTGCGGCAGGCAGGCGGTTCGCTCATGTCCGTTTCCCTCAGCGTCCGATGTTCTGCTCGAACAATTTGTAGATGCGCTTGTATTCGTCGAGCCACGAATCGGCGTTGCGCGAAGCCGTGGCGGTCGAGCGGATACAGCGAGATCGCAGAAATTGTCCTTGTGCAGTTCGATCAGGCGCTGGTACAGGCGCATCGAGTCCTCGAACAGCACGTTGTCGTCGATCACGCCGTGGCAGATCAGCAGCGGATCCTGCAGGCCGTGCGGCGAATTCGATCGGCGAGCGAGCGCCTGTAGGCGATCGGATCGAGCTGCGGATCGTTGAGGATGTCGGAGGTGTACTCGTCGTTGTACTGCGTCCAGTCGCTGACCGGGCGCAGCGCGGCGCCGGCGGCGAATTCGCCGGGCGCGCGGAACAGCGCCATCAGGGTCATGAAGCCGCCGTAGCTGAACCGCCGTAGATGCCGACGCGCTTCGGATCGACGTTCGTGGTTCTCGACCAGCCACGCCTTGCCGTCGAGCAGGTCCTCCAGTTCCGGATGGCCCATCTGCCGGTAGATCGCGGTGCGCCAGTCGCGGCCGTAGCCTTCGGAGGCGCGGTAATCCATGTCGAGCACGACGTAGCCGTGCTGCACGCAGCAGGTTGTGGAACATCTGCTCGCGGAAATAGTACGGCCAGCTCGCGGTGACGTCCTGCAGGTAGCCGGCGCCGTGCACGAACATCACCGCCGGATGCTGTCGATGCGACTTGTCATCGTTTGCCGGCTCGTAGTACTTCGCCTAGATCGCGCCCGTGACATGCGTCGACGGCACCTGCACGATTTTCGGCGCGACCCAGTGTCAGCGCCTTGTACTGCGGCGCTGCGCGTGTCGGTCAGTTCGCGCGGCGTGCCGCTGCCGTCGGCTGCGACGATCGCCAGTTGCGGCGGCACGTAGGGCGACGAATGCAGCGACCAGCAGCTGCGTGCCGTCGGGCGACAAGCGTGAAGTCGTCCATGCCCTGGTAGCTGCGTGACGCGCTGCAGCTCGCCGCCGCCGAGCCGGCACGCGATAGACGTCGTAGGCTGTACGGCGCCACCGCGTTGGCGCGCACGTAGAACCAACGGCCGTCGTCGCGACAGCTGCGGGTCGCGAGACTTCGAACTTGCCCGCGCGTCAGCGCGTGCGCCTTGCCGTCCAGCGGCTTGATGTAGAGCTGCGCATAGCCGGTTTCCTCGCGACACGTACCACAGCGTGCGGTTGTCGTTGAGCCAGCCGAATTCGTTGAAGTTCCAGTTGATCCATGCGTCGTCGGTGCAGGCGCTGCTGCGGCACCAGCGCATGACGCGCCGAAATCGACGCTGGCGATCCAGCGATCCTTGTTGTCGATCGCGCGCAGCTGGATCGGCGGCGTTCGCTGCCGTCGCGGCTCCAGACGATGCCGCCGCCGCCGCCGTCCTCGGCATCGGAGACGATGCGCACGCCGCGCACTTCGGCGTTCGTCCGTGTCCGCTTTCCGCTTTGTTCTTTTGCCTCGTATCCTCGGCCTTGGCCGCCTGTCTTTGTCGGCCGCGATCTGCGTTCTTCGCGTGCGGATCGCCTTGAGCGGATCGTCGTGGATGCCGGGCAGATCCGTCGAGCGTCGAGCGGATCGTCTGCGTGTGCGCGACCAGGTCGAGCAGCAGCAGCGACTGCGGCGCGGGCGCGTTGCGGCCGACGTCGCGTGCGCTCGTTCTCGAATTCCTCGATAGCCGGATTCGGTCGACGTAGCGGGTGAGCTTGCCGCTGCTTGCCGCTGCGTCGTAGCCTTTCGGCACCGTGACCACCAGCAGCCAGCGCGCGTCGGGCGACAGTTCGCGTGTCGACGCAGCTGTCACTTGTCGCCGAGGTAGAACGGCGCGGGCGCGCGGCGTCGGGTCGTCGCGCTGCATTGCCTCGGCGTGTGCGCGCGCGGCCTCCTTGTCGTCGTGCATTTCTTGCAGCGTCGTGAACAGTGCGCAGTTGCATCGGCGCGCAGCATCGTCGGGCTTCGGCGCGCGCGTCCGGGTCCTTTTCCGTCTTCAGCACGGCCGCGGGGTGCGGTCACGCCGCTCGCGAGATCGTGCACGAACCAGTCGTTGCCGCTGCGGAAGCTCAGCAGGCGCGGCCGTCGGCGGAAAATTGCGGCGCGGATTCCTTGTCGCGGCGTGCGCGTGACCTGCGTCGAGGCGCCGCTGGCCAGATCGCGCACGAACATGTCGCCGTTGCGCACGAACGCGGCATGCGTGCCGGCCGCGTCGAACACCGCTTGCGCGCCGTCGGCGTGCGCCATTGCCGCGCCGTCGACGACGCTGTCCTTGCGGCCGCGGACGAGTCGATGCGGTGCAGATCGTTCATCGGCGAGCCCGCTGCGCTTGAGCGAGTAGTACACCGCCTTGCCGTCGACGCTGACCAGTACGTGCGTCTGATCTCGCACCGGCGCACCGATCCAGTCCGGATCGGCCATGATCTGTTCCAGCGTCAGCGGCGCGGTTGCGCGACTGCGCGACGAAGAAGACGAACGATGGCGACGAGCGGCGGCAAGGGCAGACGCGGTGCATGGCGGATCTCCGGAGCGGCAAAACGCGAGCATAGCGGCAGCGCAAGACATCGCAAGCCGCCGGAAGTCATGGCTGCGGAAGGGATCGGCGTCGTGGCTACCGGCGACGATGGGCGAAAACTGGCGATTGCCGCGTAGATGCGGCACCTTCGCAACAAGGTAGCGCAGCAACGTCTTCCGGGAACGTTCATGCCTCTGCCCTGTATCGAAATCGAAACCGCGCCGAACCCGCACCACGCCGTGATCTGGCTGCATGGCCTCGGCGCCGACGGCCACGATTTCGAGCCGATCGTGCCCGAACTCGTCGATCCGCGCCTGGCCGCCCTGCGCTTCGTGTTTCCGACATGCGCCGGTGCGGCCGATCACGATCAACGGCGGCATGCCGATGCGCGCGTGGTACGACATCTCCGGCATGGAAATCGCGCAGCGCCAGGATGAAGTCGGTATCCGCGCCTCGGTCGGCCTGCTCGATGAACTGATCGCGCGCGAAGTCGCGCGCGGCGTGCCGGCGCGAGAACATCTTTCTCGCCGGATTTTCGCAGGGCGGCGCGATCGTGCTCGCCGGCGGCTTGCGCCACCCGCGCAGCGCTCGGCGGCATCGTCGCGCTGTCGACCTATCTGCCGATGGCGGAAAAGACCGATGCGGAGGCGAGCGCCGCGAATCGCGGCGCGCCGATCTTCATGGCGCATGGCATGCTCGATCCGACCATCTCGCATGCGCTTGGCGAGATGAGCCGCGATTATCTCAGGCGCTGCGGTTATGCGATCGAGTGGCATGCGTATCCGATGGCGCACCAGGTCTGCGCCGAAGAAATCGCCGACCTGCGCCGTTGGCTCGGCGCGCGGCTGACCTGAGCGATCGTCGCGCCGCATGCCTTGTCGCCGTGAGCACGCCTGAACCCTGCCGACGCCGTCCAACGACAGCGGCAACATGCGCTGGCTGCCGGATTTTTGCAGCCTGCCGGTGCTGTTCGCGGTGATGGTCGTGGCCGAACTGTTGGTGCTCGTCGTCGTGATTGCGCCGAGCGACGAGATCGCGCCCGCTGCTGCCGCGACTGGCGACGGCCAGCGTGTTCGCGCAGTGGCTCGCGCTGGTCGTGCGCGGTGAGCCTGTGCAAGCTGCGTGCCGCCGCTCGAACGGCTCTGCGCCGTGGCTCGGCGTGCTCGCCGCGTATCGCGCTGATGCTCGCTGATCACCGTCGATCGGCAGCGCACTGGTCTTCGACGCTCGACCAGCAGCTCGACCTGGACCTGACCCTGGCCGCGCAATTCCAGGCGCGCTTCGTGATCGCGCAATGCGGCATTGTGCGCGCTGATCGGCGCCGCGCTGCTGCGCTATTTCTATGTGCTCGAGCAATGGCGCGCGCGCGTGCGCGCCGAAGCCCAGGCGCGCTTCGAGGCGTTGCAGGCGCGCATCCGCCCGCATTTCCTGTTCAACAGCATGAACACGATCGCCAGCCTTATCCGCAACCGACCCGCCGACGGCCGAGCACGCGGTCGAGGATCTGTCCGACCTGTTCCGCGCCGCGCTCGGCGCCGACGCCACGCCGAGCACGCTGGGCGCGGAATTCGACCTGGTGCGGCGCTATCTCGCATCGAACAATTGCGCCTCGGCGAGCGCCTGCGCGTGGACCATGCAGTCGACGACTCTGCCGCTGCAACTGCCGGTGCCGGCGCTGCTGTTGCAGCCGCTGGTCGAAAACGCGGTCTACCACGGCGTGCAGCCGCTGCCGCAGGGCGGCACGGTGCCGCTGCGCGGGCGCCGCACCGGCAGCGGCGTGGAGATCGTGATCGCGCAATCCGCGCCCGCCCGAGGGACAGCGATTGCCGGTGCGCAATGGCATGGCGCTGGCCAACACGCGCAGCCGGATCGAGTACCATTTCGGCTGGCGTGGCGCGCTGTCGGTGCAGGAAGGCGCCGAGGATTTCCTGTCACCCTGCGCCTGCCGGACGGCGAACCGGCAAAGCCCTAGCGCCCGCCCGTAAGCAGATCCGAATCGATGCGAAGCAGACCGAACCGATGAAAGCGCTCATCGTCGACGACGAACCGCCAGCGCGCGCGCGCCTGGCGAGCCTGCTGCAGCGAGTGCGGCGACGTGGATCGCTCGGCGAGGCCGGCGATGGCCGCACGCGCCGTGGAGATCTGCCGCGCGTCTGCGCCCGATCTGGTGCTGCTCGATATCCGCATGCCGCTGATGGACGGACTGGAAGCCGCGCGCCACTCTGGCACGCTTCGATCAGGCGCCCGCGGTGATCTTCTGCACCGCGCTACGACGAGCACGCGCTGGCCGCGTTCGACGCCAATGCGGTCGACTATCTGGTGAAACCCATCCGCCTTGAGCGCCTGCAGGGCGCGCTCGCGCGCGCGCGGCGCTACAGCGGCGGTGCGGTCGCGCAGTTGCACTCGGATACGCGCTCGGCAAGCCGCACGGCGCGTCATCTGTGCGCGCGCGTGCGCGGCAACCTCGTGCTCGTGCCGGTCGACGAGATCGATTATCTGCTCGCCGAGGACAAGTACATCGTCGTGCATTACGGCCAACGGCGCAGTGCTGATCGAGGAACCGCTCAAGGCGCTGGAAAACGAATTCGGCGAACGCTTCGTGCGCATCCATCGCAATTGCCTGGTCGCGCAGGCGACGCCTTGCCGGGCTGGTACGCGCGACCGACGAACGCGTGTTCGCGACAGATCGCCGGCAGCCAGGCGCAGCTCGAAGTGAGCCGGCGCAACCTGCCGGCCGTGCGCCAGCTGGTGAAGGGCGCATGAGCGCCGTCGCGCGAGTATACAAATGAACACACTGCGCATCGCCACGCGCCAGAGCGCGCTTGCGCTGTGGCAGGCCGAACATGTCGCTGCGCGTCTGCGGGCTGCGCATCGCGGGCCTGCAGACGGAACTGCGTGCCGATGACCACGCGCGGCGACCACATCCTCGACCGCCCGCTGGCGAGCATCGGCGGCAAGGGCCTGTTTCTCAAGGAACTCGAAGTCGCGCTTGCCGAACGCCGCGCCGACATCGCCGTGCATTCGTTCAAGGACATGCCGATGGAGCTCGATGCGGGTTTCGCGATCGGCGCCGTGCTCGAGCGCGCCGATGCGGCAGACGCTTTCGTCAGCGTGAACTTCGCCCGCCTCGACGAGTTGCCGCGCGCGCACGCGTCGGTTCGTCGTCGCTGCGCCGGCAGGCGCAGTTGCGTGCGCTGCGGCCGGATCTTGAGCTGCTCGATTTGCGCGGCAACGTGAACACGCGCCTGGCCAAGCTCGATGCGGGCGATTACGACGCGATCGTGCTCGCCTGCGCCGGACTCGATCGTCTCGGCTTGTCGGCGCGTACCCGCTGCCGGCTCGAAGCGCCGGCCTGGCTGCCGGCCGCGGCGCAGGGCGCGATCGCAATCGAGCAGCGCGCAGGCGATGCGCGCGTGACCGAACTTGCGGCCGCTGCTCAACGATGTCGAGACGGCGCGCTGCGTCGGCGCCGAACGCGCGCTGACGCGGCATCTGCAGGGCAGTTGCGAAGTGCCGATCGCGGCGTTCTGCATCGAGACCGATCATGGCCTGCATCTTTCCGGCCTGGTCGGCGATGCGGCCAGCGGTGAGCTGCTGCGCGCGCAGGGCGAGGGCAGCATCGACGATGCGGAAGCGCTCGGCCGGCAAGTGGCCGAGCAATTGCTCGCGCAGGGTGCGGGGCGGTTTCTCGGCCGCTGATGCCGATTACCAGATGTGCACGCGATCGGCTTCGCGCGCGATACATCGGCTGACCGGGCTTCACGCCGAACGCCTCGTAGAACTCCGGCATGTTCGACAGCGGTCCGTTGACGCGCCACTTCGGCGGCGCGTGCACGTCGCTGAGCAGATCGCTGGCGCAGCCTGGCTTCGCTGTTCCTCGAACATCCAGCACAGCGCGTAGCCGAGGAAGAAACGCTGCAGCGGCGTGTAGCCGGCGATCTTCTCGCCTTTCTTGATATTGCTCGGTCTTCTTGAACGCATCCAGGCCGAGCAGCAGGCCGCCGAAGTCGGCGATGTTCTCGCCCAGGCTGGCCTTGCCGTTGATGTGCAGGCCCGGCAGCGGCTCGTAGGCGTCGAACTGCTTGACCATCACCTCGGCGCGCTGCTGGAATTTCTCGGCGTCTTCCTTCGTCCACCAGTCGGCGAGATTGCCGGCGGCATCGAACTGGCGGCCCTCGTCGTCGAAGCCGTGGGTGATTTCGTGGCCGATCGTCGAGGCCGCGGCGTAGCCGTAGACGACGGCGTCGTCGACCTCGGCGTCCTTGAAGCCGGGAATCGCGAACTGCGCCGCCGGCAGCACGATCTCGTTGTTCGACGGGTTGTAGTAGGCGTTGTAGGTCTGCGGCGTCATGTCCCATTCGGTGCGGTCGACCGGCTTGCCGAACTTCGACACATGATCGTTGAAGCGCCCAGCGCCGCGCGTTCATCATGTTCTCGGCGTACGAATTGCGGCCGACGACGAGCGCGGAGTAGTCCTTCCACTTGTCCGGATAGCCGACCTTCTTGGTGACCGCGGCGAGTTTCTCATGCGCCTTGGCCTTGGTCGCGGCGCTCATCCAGTCGAGCCGGTCGATGCGCTCGCCGTAGGCGGTGCGGATGGCCTCGACCAGATGCGTTGTAGCGCTGCTTGGCGGCTTCGGGAAAGTATTCCTTGACGAAGATGCGGCCCGAGCACCATGCCGATCGCGCGGTTCTCCGCGTCCAGCACGCGCTTCCAGCGCGGCCGCTGCTCCTTCTGCCCGGACAGCACGCTGGCCGTAGAAGCCGAAATGCTCCGTCGTCGATGTCCTTGCCGAGAAAGTCGCGCGTAGGCATCGACCAGATGCACGCGCAGGTAGTCGCGCAGCACCGCCACCGGCGTCTGCGCGAGCAGGCTTCTGCAGACCGGCGAAGAATTCCGGCTGGCCGACGATGACGTACGGCGGCGGCAGCTTCCATGCGTTCAGACGCTCGGGCCAGGCGATCGACGGCGTATACTTTTTCGTCAGTTCGGCCGGCGTCATCTTGTTGTAGTTCTTCTGCGGATCGCGCAGGTCCTCGAGCTTGCGCGAAACCTTCGCCAGCGCGGTCTCGAACGCCATCACGCCGGGTAGCGCTGGCGCTCGCCGCGGACGTCGTCGCGCGCCGAGCAGCTTGAACATGTTGTGCAGATGGGTCACATAGGCCGCGCGCGCCTTGGCGACGCCTTCCTCGCTGTTGAAGTAGTAGTCGCGGTCGGGCAGCCCGAGGCCGCCCTGACCGACATGCACGGCCATCACGTCGCTCGCTTTCTCGTCCTGCGAATACGCCGAAGTCGAAGAACGCGTCGAGGCCGAGCGGCTGCAGGGCGAACGCCGCGTCGAGCGCCGATCGGCACATCCTTGACCGCATCGATGCGCGCCAGTTCGGTCCTTGAGCGGCGCGCAGGCCGAGGCGGTCGGCCAGGCCCTCGTCCATCGCGGTGCTCCAGAAGTCGCCGATCTTCTGCTCGTCGCTGCCGCTCGCGGCGTTCTTCTGCGCTGCCGCCTGCTCGCTGATCTTGCGCAGATTGGTATACAAATCCTCACGCACGATCTTGCCGATGCCCCACGACGCCTCCGAAGGCGGAATCGGATTGTTCTTCAACCATGCGCCATTCGCGTAGGCGAAGAAATCGTCGCCGGGATTGATCGACGCATCGATGTTGGCGGCGACCACATCCGCTTTTGCCGTGGGCGCGGCCGCGGCGGGTCTGGCGGCGGTTGCCACCGTCGTGGCGTCCGGCGCGCGATTGCAGCCCGACAGGCCGGCGACGAGACCAGCCAACAGGCAAATCGCGGGCAGCGACGGAAAGAAAATCTGGTTGCGCATGGCAAGGCTCGCAGCGGCGGGAGTTGCGCATGCTAGCCGATTCGTGCGGTTCGCCGCCTATGCTCTAGGTCATGCTTGCGTCGCCGCGAGTGGACTCCAGATCAGACCCCGCCGCCGACCAGACCCTGTGCGCGCAGATACGCAAAGATCAGATCGGCCGCGTCTTCGGCGCTGTGCTTCTGCGTCTCGACATGCAGCTCGGGCGTTTGCGGGACTTCGTACGGCGAGTCGATGCCGGTGAAGTTTTTCAATTCGCCGCGCCGCGCCTTCTTGTACAAGCCCTTCGGATCGCGCTGTTCGACCACGCTGAGCGGCGTATCGACGAAGATTTCGATGAACTCGTCCGCCTGCAGCATCTGCCGCGCGAGCTCGCGCTCGGAGCGGAACGGCGAGATGAATGCGGTGATCACGACGAGTCCGGCATCGACCATGAGTTTGGCCACCTCGCCGATACGCCGGATGTTTTCGATGCGATCGGTGGCGGTGAAGCCCAGATCCTTGTTCAAGCCGTGGCGCACGTTGTCGCCGTCGAGCAGATAGGTGCGCACGCCGAGCGCATGCAGCTTGCGCTCGACCAGATTGGCGATCGTCGACTTGCCGCTGCCGGACAAGCCGGTGAGCCAGAGCACGCAGGGCCGGTGCCCGTTCAGGCGCGAGCGCGCTGTCTTGTCGACCTCGACCGCCTGCCAGTGGATGTTCTGCGAGCGGCGCAGCGCGAAATGCAGCACGCCCGCGCCGAAGGTCTGATTGGTCAGCCGGTCGATCACGATGAAGCTGCCCATGTCGCGGTTTTCCGCGTACGCATCGAACGCGACCGCGCGATCGAGCGTAAGCGTGCACACGCCGACTTCGTTGAGTTGCAACGTCCTGGCGACCAGATGCTCGAGCGTGTTCACATCGACGATGTATTTCGGTTTGGCGATCGCCGCGCCGACCAGGCTTGCGCCGAGCTTCACCAGATACGCACGGCCGGGCAGCATCGGCTCCTCGGCCATCCAGGCGATGCTCGCCTCGAACTGGTCGGCGAGCCCGGCCGGATCGTTGGCCGCGCAGATCACATCGCCGCGGCTGACGTCGATTTCGTCGGCGAGTGTGAGGGTGACGGATTCGCCGCGCGTCGCCGCGGTGCGATCGCCATCGAAGGTGACGATGCGCGTGACCGTCGACTGCTTGCCCGACGGCAAGACGCGCACCGCGTCGCCCGGCTTGACGCTGCCGCCGAGGATGCGTCCGGCGAAGCCGCGGAAATCCAGATTCGGCCGGTTCACCCATTGAATGGGCATTCGGAACGGGCCGGCCCCCACCTCTTGTCCTCCCCCGCCGTCCGGGGGAGGAGGAGTCGGTGTCGCGCTGTGCGCGACTTCATCATTGGATGCCATCCATGGCTGCACATTTTCCAAATGCTGCATCAGGCTCGGGCCGGCATACCACGGCGTGTTTGCGCTCGCTTCGGTCATGTTGTCGCCGCGCAGTGCGGACAGCGGAATGCTGACGATCTGCTCGATGCCGCCGAGCCTGGCAGCGAACGCGCGATACTCGCGATCGATGCGCTCGTAGACTTCTTGCGAATAGCCGACCAGATCGAGCTTGTTCACTGCCAGCACCACGTGTTTGATGCCGATCAGCGAGACGAGATAGCTGTGGCGCCGCGTCTGCGTGAGCACGCCCTTGCGCGCATCGATCAGGATCACGGCAAGATCGGCGGTCGAGGCGCCGGTGATCATGTTGCGCGTGTACTGTTCGTGGCCCGGCGTGTCGGCGACGATGAACTTGCGCTTATCCGTGGTGAAGAAGCGGTAGGCGACATCGATCGTGATGCCCTGTTCGCGCTCTGCCGAGAGGCCGTCGACGAGCAGGGCGAAATCGAGTTCGTCGCCCTGCGTGCCGACTTTCTTCGAGTCGGCTTCGAGCGCGGACAACTGGTCGTCGAGCAGGGCCTTGGCCTCATACAGCAGGCGTCCGATCAGGGTACTTTTGCCGTCGTCGACGCTGCCGCAGGTGATGAAGCGCAGCAGGCTCTTGTTCTGGTGGCTGACGAGGTAACGCTCGATGTCGGTTTCGATCAGAGCCCGATCCGCTGCGAGGTGATCGTTGCGCATCAGAAATAGCCTTCCGCTTTTTTCTTTTCCATCGACGCACCGGCGTCGTGATCGATCAGACGTCCCTGGCGTTCGGTGGTTTTCGCCAGCAGCATTTCCTGGATGATCGCCGGCAGGGTGTCGGCCGTGGATTCGATCGCGCCGGTCAGCGGATAGCAGCCGAGTGTGCGGAAGCGCACGCTGCGCAGCTGCGGCGTTTCACCCGGATTGAGTGGAAAGCGCGCGTCGTCGACCATCAGCAGCATGCCGTCGCGCTCGACCACCGGCCGCGGTGCGGCGAGATACAGCGGCACGATCGGAATGTTTTCCAGATAGATGTATTGCCAGATATCCAGTTCGGTCCAGTTCGACAGCGGAAATACGCGGATGCTCTCACCGCGGTTCTTGCGTGTGTTGTACAGGCGCCAGAGTTCGGGCCGCTGGTTCTTCGGATCCCAGCGATGCTGGGCCGAACGGAATGAGAATACGCGTTCCTTGGCGCGCGATTTTTCCTCGTCGCGGCGCGCACCGCCGAACGCAATATCGAACCCATATTGATCGAGTGCCTGCTTCAGGCCTTCGGTCTTCCACATATCCGTGTGCACGGCCGAGCCGTGGGTGAACGGATTGATGCCGAGGCGCTGTGCTTCCGGGTTGATGTGGACCAGCAGCTGCATGCCCGACTCGCGCGCCATGCGTTCGCGGAACGCGTACATCGCGGCGAATTTCCAGGTCGTATCCACGTGCAGCAGCGGAAACGGCGGACGCGCGGGATGAAACGCCTTGCGCGCGAGATGCAGCATCACCGAGCTGTCCTTGCCGATCGAGTACAGCATCACCGGCCGTCCGGATTCGGCCACGGCTTCGCGCAGGATATCGATGCTCTCGGCTTCGAGGCGTTGCAGATGGGTCAGGCTGGGCATGTGGTCGAACGGTGCGCGGCGCGCTGGCGGCGGAGCGCAAGCTTACAACACCCGGGCCGGCGCATCGATTGCGTGGCCGGTCGTGCGCGTGCGGCGCGTTTCAGGCTGCGGCTGGAATTTCAAATACGACGCGCAGCCCGCTTCCGCCGCTGCCGGCTTCAGCGGCGATGCGGCCGCCGTGCAGGCCGACGATGCTGCGGCAGATGCTCAGGCCAAGGCCGTTGCCCTTGTCGTCGGCCGCGCTCGAACCCAGGCGCACGAAACGTTCGAAGATACGCTCGCGCTGATCTGCGGGAATGCCGGCGCCTTGATCCTCGACCGCAACGCGCCAGACGCCGTCGGCGAGGCGCGAGTTCAAGCTGATCTCGCTGCCGCCGGGAGACGCCTTGACCGCGTTGGTGAGCAGGTTGAGCAATACCTGGCGCAGCCATTTTTCCTCGAACGCCGCCTTGCCTTCGCCCTCGTGCCGGTAGCTGAAACGCAGGCCCGCATGCTCGGCCAGCACGCTGGCGTCCTGCGCGAAATTCTGCAGGAAAGCGGTCGGTTCGCGTGCCGCGAGACCGAGCTTGATCGTGTGCGCCTCGGCACGCGACAAAAACAGCAGGTCGTCGATGATCTTGTTCAGATGCGCGAGTTCCTCGAGCTGGATCTGCAGCGCTTCCTCCTGGCGCGACGTGAGCGGGCCGTCGGCCAGCAGTTTTTCCGCGTGCAGGCGCACGAGAGAGAGCGGCGTCTTCAATTCGTGCGATGCCTCGGCGGTGAAGCGCCGGATTTGATTGAACGACGATTCGAGACGCTCGAACATCTCGTTGAGCAGGCGCGCCAGATCGGAGACTTCGTCCTGCACATCGGCCACCGGCATGCGTTCGCCGAGGTTGTCCGAGCGGATTCTGCGCGCGGCCTCGCTGATCAGGCGCACCGGGCGCAGTGCGAGCCGGCTGAGGCCATAGCCGACCGCCGTGCTCGCCAGCAGCATGGCCGCGAGCAGAGCCGCGCAGACCTCGACATAGCCATCCATTACGGTGGTGATCTGCGCCGATGGCGTGGCGATCGTCACATCCAGTCCGTTGATCACGAATTCGCCCGCGCGCACCGGGCCGACCGCGGGAATGTCCGCGTTATAGATATGCTTGCCGGGCACATCGGGGATCTCGTTGCCGTTGAGGTTGTGCGAGTAGAACAGCATGCCGGTCTTCGGGTTATGGATATTGATGTAGAACAGCACCGAGGCGTACTCCGCCGTCTCGCGCACGCGCTGGTCGATCAGTTGCAGATCCAGCTTTGCGTAGTCGTTGCCGAGCCGCGCCTTGATCTGCTTGAACTCGGCCACGTTGAGCAGGTCGAGTCCGTGAATCAGGCGCGTCTCGAGCAGTTGATAGCCGGCGAGGAACAGGCAGGCGAGGGTCAGCGTGGCAGCCAGCGCGTACCACACGGCCAGGCGCGCACTGATGGATTTCATATCAATTGATAACCGACGCCGCGCACCGTCTTGAACAGGGGTTTGTCGCAATGGCTTTCGAGTTTGCTGCGCAGGCGGCTCATGTAGACATCGAGCAGGTTGGTGTCGACATCGTAATGCGACTGCCAGATTTTCTCGGAAATCAGGGTGCGCGTGAGGGTACGCCCCGGGTTGTGCATGAAGATTTCGAGCAAGGCGAATTCACGGCTGGTGAGATCGATTTTCTCCCCGTGCAGTTGCACGGTGTGACCGAGCAGATCGAGCTTGACGCCTTCGTGTTCGAGTACGGTCAGCTTCTGCGACGCGAGACGGCGGATCAGTGCGCGAATACGGGCGAGCAATTCGTCGATGCTGAAGGGTTTCTGCAGATAGTCGTCGGCGCCGACGTCGAGACCGGCAATACGATCCTGCACGCTGTCGCGCGCGGAGAGAATCAGCACCGGCTCGGTGAATCCGGCGCGCCGCCACTGGCGCAGCAGATCCAGGCCGTCGCCATCGGGCAGGCCCAGGTCGAGCACGATCACGTCGTATGAGGATTCGGCGAGCGCGTCGCGCGCCTCGCTGCAGGTGCGTATCCAGGTTGCGGTATAGGCGCGTTCGCTCAAACCCTGTTTGAGGAACTGGCCCAGGCGCGGCTGGTCTTCGACGATCAGGACTTTCATGGCATGAAAAATTTCGTGCGACGACGCGCGCAATGGAAACAGACTGCGCCGGCGGAAGCGAGTTGCAGCGCAACACGCCGCGCAGAACCCGCTGGCCGGCGTCCGCGGCTGAACGGAAATTAAGAAAGACTTCAGGCTGACGTCAGATTGACTCGCTAGCTTTCACCAGCCACTGCGCCCAGGCGCGTACTCACGACGCCACTCGCGCTGGCACACCTTTCCCTTGGGCTACCCGCCGTGTGCGGGTCGCGGAGGATCGATGCAAGTCACCGGGATGCTTTACGGCTCCAAGCTGCTGCGCTTCGCCGGATTTCCGGCTGCCGAAGTGCTCGGGCCGGATGCGAGCGAGGAAGAGATCAGGGCGCTGATCGAGCGCGAGGGCTCGGTTTTCGTCAAGCCGGTGTTCAAGGGCGGTGTCGGCAAAAAGGGCAAGGCCGGGCTGGTCGGCCGCGCCGCCGATCTGAAGGCCGCGCTGCGCGAAAAGGAACGCCTGTTCTTCGCCGAACACCGCGTCGGGCATATCGCGGCCAAGGCGCAGGGCGTCACCTTCGAGGGCGCGGTGCCGGCCGAGCACGAAGTATACTTTTCCATCACCGACTCGACCCGTTTCCGCGCGCCGACCATGACGCTCACCCATCACGGCGGCATGGATATCGAGGAACTGGACAAGAGTCAGCTCGCGCAAGTGCCGTTCGACGCGCTGACCGGGCTGAAGGCGTTCGTCGTCGCCAATGCGCTAACCGCGCTCGCGGCACCGATGCCGATCATCTCGCCGCTGGTGCAGCACCTGCCGAAACTGTGGGAGCTGTACCACGATTTCGGCATGAGCACGCTCGAACTCAATCCGATCCGCATGCGCCCCGATGCGAGTGGCCGCCTGACTCCGGTCGCCTGCGATTTCAAATGCAGTTTCGATCGCGACGACGGCCGCTGGCAGCGTCTGGGCCTGCCGGCGCACCTGTTCGCCGCGGACTACTCCGACTTCGAGCAGGAGATCAATCAGCTGCGCACCTATCAGGGCCAGAGCGATGTATACGTGATCAATCCGTCCGGCACGATACTCGCACCCACCTTCGGCGGTGGTGCGAACTCGCTGGTCTCGGAAATGCTCGGCGACGACGCGATCATCTCCTCGGATTTCGGCGGCAATCCGCCCTACGAAAAAATGCGCCAGGTCGCGCAAATCTGCTTCAAGCACTGGCTCAAGCAAACCAATGTACTGTTCGTGATTGGCGGCAAATCCAGCAACACCGATATCTATGAAACCCTGCGCGCGATCGCCGACGCGTTGCGCGAGCATTTCAGCCGCCACGGACCGGTGCCGCTGTACGTGGTGCTCGGCCGCGGCGGACCGAATCTGATCCGCGGCATGGGCGCGATGCGCGACACCATGGACGCGCTCGGTCTGCCCTATCGCATTTTCGGCTTCGATTCGGATATCAGCGAAGTCATTCGCTACGCCCAGACGGTCGATGCCTGGATGAGGGCCGGCGGGCGCGCGCAGCTGGCGGCGAAACTCAAGGTGGCGAGCCATGCGGCATGAATACATGTGTGGCGCCGGCTTGACGCTGCTTCTCGTGCGCAGGTAAGTATGGCCATGCCGAAAAAATCCGCCGCTGAGACTCAACTGCAATCGCTGTTCGCGCCGGCTGGCGGCGGAACCGGCGCGTTCTCGTCCAAGGCCGCCGACTACGTCGCCGCACGACCCGATTATCCGGTGGCCCTGTTCGTCGAGTTGTACCGCATCGGCGCCCTGTTTCCCGATGCGCTCGTCGCCGATATCGCCGCGGGCACCGGTCTGTTCAGCGGCGGCTTGTTGCAACGCTCGCATGCGGTGATCGCCGTGGAACCGAATGGCGCCATGCGCGCGGCCGCCGAAGCGCGATTCCGCGGACACGCCAACTACCGCAGCGTGGAGGGCAGCGCGGAAGCGACCACGCTGGACGCCGCCTCGATCGATCTGGTCGCCGCCGCACAGGCATTCCACTGGTTCGATGCGGCAGCCGCGCGGCGCGAATGGCTGCGGATTCTCAAACCCGTCGGACAGGTTGCGCTGATCTGGAATACGCGCCCGCTCAGCGATCCGTTGCACAACGCCGTCGAAGCCGTGTTCGGCGAGTTCGGCGGCGCCAGGCACGCACTGCTCACGCAGCAACAGGACCTGTCGAAGGTGCCGCAGTTCTTCGCCGGCGCGCATTTTCACGAATTCAACCTCGCGCACGCGCAGCGGCTCGGCCGCGATGGCCTGAGCAGTTTCGTGTTTTCGCGTTCCTACATGCCCGATCGCGACACGCCGACTGGCGCCCGGGCCGAACGGGCGGTGCATGGTCTGTTCGACAGATTTGCGCAGGGCGACGAAGTGACAGTGTATTACCGGACCGTCGCCATGGTCGGCCGTCCGAACCCATGCGGAGACGCGGAATGAAGAAGCGCGGGGTGGGCGATTTCAAGTATTACGTCGGCATCGATTCGCTCGCTGCGGTGGCGACGCGTGCGGATCGGGTGTGTGTGCTCAATATCCTCGGCGGCGAGTCGAGCGACGTGACGCCGGTCGGTCATGCCTATTCCGGCGGCAACGTGGTGTTCGGCACCGCACCCGGCAAGCGCGGACAAGAAACTCGACACGCGTATCGGCAGCGTGCCGGTCTACAACAACGTGCTCGAGGGGCTGGCGGACGGACATCGCTTCAATTGCGGCGTTGTCTACCTGCCGCCCACGGCCGCCCGCGACGGCGTGGCGGAGCTGATCCGCGTCAATGAGGACCTGCGGAAAATTTTCATCGTCACCGAAAAGCTTTCCGCGCACGATTCGCGCGAGATCCGCGCGATGGCACAGTCGTCGGGCATCGACATCTTCGGCGCCAACAGTCTGGGCGTCGCCGACTCGTGGAACGAGGTGCGCATCGGCGGTGCGCTCGGCGGCGACAATCCGGCGGAGGCGCTGCGCAAGGGATCGATCGCGATCTTCTCCAACTCCGGCAACTTCACGACCACGATCGCCACTTACCTGCGTATGGCCGGCTGGGGCACGACGACGCTGATATCCAGCGGCAAAGACGTCTATATCCATTTTGCCGCACCCGAGTTCGCGTTCGCGCTGGCCAACGACGCGCGCAGCAAGGCGGCGGTGCTGTATATCGAGCCAGGCGGCTATTACGAACTCGACGCCGAGTTCACCAAACCGATCGTGGCCTGCGTGGTCGGACGCTGGAAGACGCGGCTGACGCGCGCCGTCGGCCATGCCGGCGCCATGTCCGGCGGCGGCGACGACGCGCTGGCCAAGGAAGGCTGGTTCCTGCAGAAGCTTGGCGTCGAAGGCATCTACACGCCGGAGCAGCCGGTTTTCTCCGCACGCGGCGCTCTCCTCACGAACATCGCGCATATCCCGGCGGCGTTGACGGCGGTGATGCACGCCAACGGGGCCGCTGCGGATTTCGCCGCCGAAGGCAACCTCTCGCTCAAACCATGGTTTGATCGAATGCTGAGCTTACCCGCCGCCGAGCTGGACCGGCCCGTGGTCTCCGCAATGCCGCCCTATGGCGAACAGATCGCGCGGCTCAACCAACAGGTCGGCGCTGTCGCCCCGCGCCAGGCGATGAAGGACGCATCGGGCACCTCGCAGATGGATGCGCAAACCCAGATCACCAGCCTGTACGGCGTGTCGATGCTCGACGCCGCACAGCAGCCGATGGAGGCGAATGTGATTCTCGCCCTGCTGCATGCAACCGGCGATGCGAACGATCAGGCGCTGGTGAACATCGCAATCGGCTCTGAAGTCAATCTGCATGCGACTGCCGCACTCGCCGCGGCGCAGGCCGCACGCGAAGCGGGCAATGCGCCGAATTGCGTGGTTGCCGCGGCCGTCGCCCTGCTTGGTCCGCGCCGGGTCGAGGCGGCGCGCGCCGCTGCGCACGTCCTCATCGATTTGTTCGGCGCGACCGGGCTTGCCGATGCATGCGACGAAAATTCGCGCTCGACTCCATTGCACCGACGCCCGCGCAGCGCGCCCTGTTATTGGGCGATCATGCCGATCCCAAGGCCTGGCAGCTGCTGGCTGGGTCGACGCGCGCGCCGCGAAATCGGTATTCGTGTGCTTTCTGCGCGGGCTCGGCGGCCATCCGACCGCCGATGCCGTGCTTGCTGCGATCACCACGACGCTTGCGTGGGAACCGCTGCTGCGCAAACGCATTTCGCGCACGAGTGCGGAAAACCTGCCGTGGTGGATACGCCTGTTCGGCACCGCCATCGGCGCGTCGATCGACGCGGCACGGCACGAACAAGGGTGTTTCTGCGGGATCGCCGACACGGAGATCATCGAGCATCGTTCGCTCACCGAGGTCGCGTGCAGCGCACTGCTCGGCATCGAACCCACGCCGGCCGACCTGTTCGCATAGCAATACATC
>CAVOVY010000001.1:0-1927490 GCA_963699975.1 uncultured Gammaproteobacteria bacterium | reverse complement strand
GCGCTTGGTGCGCAACGCCATTGGCGCCGGGACACTGGCGCGCTTGCGCGTACCGCTGGTCGCCGACAACACTGCGGCTGCGCGCGATTTCGGTTACGCGCCGCGCGCGTTTTTGTCGCTCGATGTACTCGGCAAAACCACGCGTACCAGCGTATGATTCAAGGCACGCGGAAGAGTACTTGTATAAATTTATATATCTGCCTTTTTGTGCAAAAATCCCGCAGATTCAATCGACATTGTACTGCTGCGCCGCAGCAAGCGGTCTTGCCGAGTTGTCGGCATAATCGGCCTCCAACAACCGTTTGAATGTTGCTGGCCTCAAACCTATGGATTCCGCACCCGCGGGGGAGAAGAAATCATGCGCAGATTCGCGATTCGCACTCTGGCGTTACCGTCCTTGTTACTGGCTGTCATGGCAGGTCAGAGTGCGCAGGCCTACGACTACACGGCACCGGTGCCGTTCCACACGATCGCGAATTTCGATCCGACCAGCGCGTCATACCGTTTCCGATAATCTGCTGCTGCAAGGCACGACCGATCTGACCCTGAACATTCCCGTGCCGTCGGATCCGGCGCAGGCCGGCCCGTGCTCGCACTGAATGCGCTCGACGGCTTCAGCACGCGGCGCCGTGGAGTACGACCTTCTCGGCCGCGCCTGAATCCAAGCACCGTGGTCGGCATCGACCGTGCATGTTTTCGAAGTAACGCTGAGCGGACCCGGCGGCGGCGGTCACTGGCGTCGTGCGCGAGCTTGGATCGCCACAGGAATTGTCGCCACGCTGGCCTCGAACGGGACTACCGGCGCCACCCTCGCGATCGTACCGACCGCGCCGCTCAAGCAGCTGACCTCGTATATGGCGGTGCTGACCAACGGCATCACCGACAGCACCGGCTTGCCGGTGCGCGCTTCGCTGATCTACACGCTTTGCCAAGCGCCCCGACGCCCCTGTGCGTCAACGGCGCGTCCACCTTGCTGGCGCTGCCTGCCAGCGAAGCCTGTGCGCTGGAACCGCTGCGCCAGTTGGTCAATTCACAAGAGGCAGCGGCGAGCGCTGCCGGAGTGAACACAGGGCAATATCGTCTTGTCGTGGGTTGCAACGACGCAATCGACGATGGTCACCGATGCAGGCCGTCACCAGTCTGATCGATGCGGTGCCCAACGCCGGCGCCGTGGTGGTGCCTACCGGGTTGAATCTGTCGAATATCAACTCGGCGCTGCCTCCGGTAGCAGACGTCTATGTGGGTACCCTGACGATCCCGTACTACTTGTCGGCGCCGACGGCGAACAATCCCACGGCACCGCTGACCGGGTATTGGAACGCCGCGCCGGGCGCCTATGTACCGCCCTACAACCAGTACGGCCTGGATCCCACGTCGACCAATGTCACCGTTCGCCAATCCGTTTCCGGTGGTGGCCTCGAACCAGACGATTCCGGTGCTGCTGACCGTGCCGAACGCGAACTCGGGCCACAGCAAGCCCGCCTCCGGCTGGCCGGTGGTGATCTTCCAGCACGGCATCACGCGCAACCGCACCGATGCGTTTGCGATCGCCGGCGCCTTCGCCGCGGCCGGGTTTGCGGTGATCGCGATCGATCTGCCGCTGCATGGCCTGACCTGCACGTCCAACCCGTTTTATCGACAATCAATTGTTGGCCGGCTCGCCGGCAGCGGGCCTGATTACCGGGGACGCACGTTCAATCTTGACTTCGGAGAACACGGTCGACTCCGACGTGGTCCGGGGCACCAGCTTCGATTCGTCGGGCACGTATTTCATCAACCTGACCAGCCTGCTCACCTCGCGCGACAATCTGCGCGAGGGCGTGGCCGATCTGCTTGAACTGCGCAGCGCGATTGCCCTCGGTCAGCCTTGACGGCGCAACACCGGCGTTCGATGGCGCACGTGTGTCCTTCATCGGCCAGTCGCTGGGCAGCATCGAGGGTACGAGTTTCATGGCGCTGGCGCAGACGCCGAACACGGCCGTGCAGAATGCGGTGCTCAACGTACCCGGTGGCGGCATCACCAATCTGCTGCTGGGCTCGCCGAGTTTTGCTCCGGAGATTCTCGGCGGGCTCGCAGCGGCAGGATTGCAGCCGGGTACCGCCGCCTTCAATACGTTCATCGTGGCGACGCAGACCGTGATCGATTCGGGCGATCCGATCAACTATGCCTTCGCCACGGCGAACAAGAACATCCTCGCGCAGGAAGTCGTCGGCGGCAGTGCGCCGCTGGCCGGGGATATCAGCGCGGCGAATTGCGCGACCTGCTACGACGCGAACGGCAACTGGCTGCCGGATCAGGTCATTCCGAACACGGTGGCCGGTGCGCCGCTGTCCGGCGGCTCGCCGCTGATCGCGGTGCTCGGTTTGAGCTCGATCAGTTCGACGACACAATCGGCCACCGGCATTCGCGGAGCGGTGCGCTTCGTCGCGGGCACACATGGTTCGATTCTCGATCCGTCGAGTTCGCCGCAGACCACCGTCGAAATGCAGACCGAGGCGGTGAACTTCCTCGCCAGTGGCGGTACCTACGTGCCGATCTCGAACCCCGCAGTCGTCCAACAACCCGCCAGCGGCCCATAAGGATTATTCGCCATGACGCAACCTATCCGCTCCACCCGATTTGCCCCGGCGTTGACTGCGTTGAGCCTCGCGCTCGCGGCTGCGCTCGCAAGCCCGGGCGCCTACGCCAGCGCCTTTCAGCTCACCGAAAACAGCGGACAGGCGATTGGCCGCGCCGAGGCCGGTGGCCCGGCCGCGCCGGATGATTGTGCGTCGATCGTCAACAACCCGGCGGCGATGAGCGATTTCAAGGTCACCTGCCTGGCCGCTACCGGATCGCTGATCAATGCCAGCGTCAGGTTCACGGGCGGCGGCACCGACGCGTTCGGCGGTCCACTCACCGGCGGCAACGGCGGCAATGGCGGCTCGACGCAACCCCTGCCCGCCACCTTCATTATCCGGCCGATCAACGATCAGCTCACGCTGGGCTTCGCGACATCCGTGCCGTTCGGTCTGGTGACCCAGTACGACGATCGCTGGGTGGGCCGTTATCAGGCCGTGGAAACCAAATTGGGATCGCCGTCGTCGCCGACCCTCACCTTTGCGGGTTCCTGGAAGTTCTCCGATGAACTGGCTTTGGGTCTGAGCTTTATCGCGCAGCGTGAAACGGCGGTTCTGAGCCAGGACATCGATCTCGGCACGATTCTCGCCGTGCCGACCAACGGCGCCTTGCTGCCGCAGGAAGCGGATGGTCAAGGCATTCTGAAAGGCAGCTCGTGGGGTTACGGATTCGGCTTGGGCCTGTTGTGGACGCCGACCCCGGCAGATCGCATCGGCATCAATTTCCACTCGCAGATCGATCAGACGATCAAGGGGCAGGCGACCTTCCTGATTCCCTCCAACGTGCTGCCATTGTTCGGCGGCGCTTTCACCAATACCAAGGGCAGCGCCGATTTCACGACGCCCGCGTTCGTGAACCTAGGCTGGTGGCACAAGCTCGACGACCGCTTCAGCTTCGGCGTCAACGCCAGCTACACGGATTGGTCGAGTTTCAAGATGCTGCAGCTCAACTACGCCAATCCGTTGCAGGCGCAGTACAACGCGCCGGATATTTTCAACTACAAGAGCAGCTGGTTCGGCTCGATCGGCGGTGAATACCGCATGGACGACCAATGGACGCTGCGCGCCGGTGTTGCCTACGACCAGACGCCGACCACGAACGCGACGCGCGATCCGAAAATTCCGGACAACTCGCGCAAGTGGCTGGCCTTCGGCGTCGGCTATAAATATAACGACAACCTGCAGTTCGACGCGGGCTATGTGCACTTGTTCCTCAACGACAGCACGGTCAACGACCTGTCGCCGACCTTCGACGCGCTCAGCGGCACGTTCAAGCTTTCCGGCAATGTACTTACCGTATCGGCGCGATATACGTTCTGACCATCGCTTCCAGCGACATGCGGATATGCTGGCCCGGGCTTGCCCGGGCCTTCGCTTTTCAGAGTTGATCAACGCGATTCAGTACGCCACACCGAGACGACGCATGATCTTCGCCACGATCCACGCCGGGCCGATCAGCAGGTAGGCAAGATCGGTGAGAAAGGACGGCTTGCGGCCTTCGATCTTGTGGCCGATGAACTGGCCGATCCAGGCGATCACGAACAACGCCACGGCCATCCATATCAGCATGCCTGGGCCGAGCGCGCGATACAGCGCTTCGCTGATCACGCCGAACACGACGAACACCGCGAGCATGCCGAACGCGAGCGCTCGCGACAGACGCAGATAGAACACGAAGGCGGCGAACATCGCCAGCGCGGCCCATAGTCCGGTGCGGCCGAGCAACGACGGCACCGGCAGCACCCAGAGCAGGGCAATCACCGTCCACAAAATCGCCGGCACGCAGATCCAGTGAATCAGGATATTCACCGGATTGCGGTGATCTTCGCTGTAGTTGCCGAGCCAGCGCTCGACTTCACGCCGGTTGTCCGTGCCAGTGTTGGCTGTCGCATCGTTCATGACCGTCTCGCAGTGACGCGGAAAGAGACGCACAGCATAACGCCCACGCTACGCTGCGCAAGCCATGGTCAGCTCAGTTCGATGCCCGCGAGTTTCTTCAGCGCCTCGGCATATTTCGCCGCGGTGCCGTCGATCACGCTGCGCGGCAGCGCCGGGCCGGGCGCGGTCTTGTTCCAGTCCAGCGTCTCCAGGTAATCGCGCACGAACTGCTTGTCGTAGCTCGGCGGGCTGATGCCGACGCGGTATTCGTCGGCCGGCCAGAAGCGCGACGAATCCGGCGTGAGCATTTCGTCCATCACGTAGCAGCTTGCCGGATCTCGTCGGTGCCGAATTCGAACTTGGTGTCGGCGATGATGATGCCTCGCGCGGCAGCATACGCCGCAGCGAATGTATACATTTTCAAGCGTTGCATCGCGCACCTGCTCGGCGAGATCGCGCGCCGATCGCGGCGACGACGCGGTCGAAGCCGATGTTCTCGTCGTGCGCGCCCGCGGCGGCCTTGGTCGACGGCGTGAAGATCGGCTGCGGCAATTTCTCCGCCTGGCGCAAGCCGGCGGGCAGGTGATGCCGCACAGCGAGCCGGTCGCTTGATAATCCTTCCAGCCCGAGCCGATCAGGTAGCCGCGCGCGATCGCCTCGACCGGCACCGGCCTGCAGGCGTTTCGCGACCACGCTGCGCCGGGTATACAAATCCGCATCGATGCCGGCGGGCAGCACGCCGGCGACGGATTTGCCGGTCAGATGATTGGGCAGCAGATGCGCGGTCTTGCGCGAACCAGAAATTCGACATCTGGCACAGCATCTCGCCCTTGCCCGGAATCGGATCGGGCAGCACGACGTCGAACGCGGACAGGCGATCGCGTGGCGACGATCAGCAGTTCCTGCGCCGACAGCGCATACACATCGCGCACCTTGCCGCGATGGATGAGGTTCAGGCCGGGCAAATTCGATTGCAGAAGGGTAGTGGGCACAAAACGCTCCGCGCAAGGCGTGCATTGTATCCGCGCGGCCACCCGTTCTGTCTGGGTTGGGGCGAACCGGCTAGAATCCGCGTTCTTTTGTGGCGCACGACCTTCGGCATGATTGGCTCGGCATGAATTTTCTCGGCAAACTCATTGGTCTGATCGTCGGCATCGTGTTCTTTCATAACCTGCTGGCGATTGCGATCTGCTTCGGGCTCGGCCATATCTGGGACCGCAGCGTGGGCAGCCTGCATGTGCGCGTGCAAGCGGCGCCGTTGTCGTTCATCGCGCCATTGTTCGGCCTGGCCGGCGCCATCGCCAAATCCGACGGCCGCGTATCCGAGCAGGAGATCGCGGCGACCGAACAATTGATGGCGCGCATGGGCCTGTCGTCCGAACTGCGCGCTGCGGCGATCGCGCAGTTCAATGCGGGCAAGCAGCCCGGCTACGTCACCGGCAATGCGATCGCGCAGTTGAGAATCTGGTGCGCGGGCCGCCGCGACCGAGCGATTCCTGCTCACCGATCTGCTGCTCGATATCGTCTGCGCCGAAGGGCCGCTCGCGCCGGCCAAACTCGTGCTCGTGCGCCAGTTGTGCACGTCGCTCGGCCTGGACGAGCGTCGAGCTTGCCGCGTTGGCCGCGATGAAAGGCTACGCCTACGTAACGCCGGAACGCTGGCAGGAGTATACAAATGCTCGCGCGCGCCAGGCACCGCGCCCGGCGCCCGCGGGCAAGGATCCCTACGCCGTGCTCGGCATCGAGCGCGCGGCCGGCGCCGGCGAGATCAAGCGCGCGTATCGCAAGCTGATCAGCCAGCATCATCCGGACAAGCTCGGCGACGTGCCGGACGAACTGAAGCGCCGCGCCGAGGAACGCGCGCGCGAGATCAACGCGGCGTACGGGAAAATCCAGGACGAGCGTGGATTCAAGTAACCTTCGCCTGCGCCCGCCGCTGCGTTTTTGACACAGCGCTGCGCCGGATTGTCGCGTCCGCGCCATCGCATGGTGGGCGCATGTACACTTTCGTCCGTCATCGGAGACGCGAGATGAAACAGACGCCGGTCATCGCCCCATCGATCCTTTCCGCGAACTTCGCCCGACTCGGCGAGGAAGTCGACACCGTGCTCGCCGCCGGCGCGCAATGGGTGCATTTCGACGTGATGGACAATCATTACGTGCCGAACCTCACGATCGGCCCGTTGGTCTGCGAGGCGCTGCGCAAGCACGGCGTCAACGCGCCGATCGACGTGCATCTGATGGTCAAGCCGGTCGACCGCATCGTGCCCGATTTCGCCAAGGCCGGCGCGACCAATATCAGTTTCCATCCCGAAGCCAGCGAGCATGTCGATCGCACGATCGGCCTGATCCACGACATCGGGCTGCAAGGCCGGTCTGGTGTTCAATCCGGCGACGCCGCTGAGCTATCTCGACTACGTGCTCGACAAGCTCGATCTGATCCTGCTGATGAGCGTCAATCCCGGTTTCGGCGGCCAGAGTTTCATTGCGTCGGCGCTGGACAAACTGCGCCGCGTGCGCGAGCTGATCGATCGCAGCGGACGCGACGATCCGCCTGGAAATCGACGGCGGCGTCAAGGTCGACAATATCGCCGACATCGCCAAGGCCGGCGCGGATACCTTTGTCGCCGGCTCGGCGATTTTCGGACAGAAGGATTACCGCGCCGTCGTCGCGGCGATGTTGCAGTCGATCGGCTGAAAGCCGCGCCGGAGAGTCATCGAGGGATTTGGTGGGAGCCGACTCTCGCGGCGCGGGGAGGCAACTGGCGACAGGAGCGCCTGGTCAGAGATTTACCCAGGCGACCCAGCAGGACAAGCCGACGGTCATCGCGTAACTGGCGACCAGCAGCGCCCGTGACTTGCGCAGCCAGGCGCCGGCGAAACACAGCAAGAACGCTGCGACCACGAGCAGTTGCCAGCCTTCGCTGGCATGCATGGCCAGATACGTCAGCAGCAGGGCGCCTGGAAGCAGCGCGGCCATCGAAAAAACGATCGACCTTGGCATGCGGGCAACCTCTCAGATTTGCAGGCCCGCAAGCGCGCCGAGCAGCAGCGCAAATAGCGCAAAACCGATGCGCAGCGGCTCGAAGGTCTGCTGCAGCTCGGCATTCGGTTCGGGGTGGTTCGCGTTCATGGCAGGTGTCGAGAGTCTGGCCGGGGATGGCTGCTTGCGATCTTCGCGGCCGAGGGTGGTCGCGCAAGCAGCGCCAATGCGGCCCGGCGCCGACGAGTTGTGGCGAAGTCATGGCAAAGCGTTCGTCGCCATTGCGCGCGGGCGCATCGTGTCCGTAAGCTGCGCACAACGTGATCGCACAGGGCGCAACATGGGCCGCAATATCGCCATCGTCGAAGATGAACCCGCGATCCGCGCCAACTATGTCGAAGCGCTGAATCGCTTCGGCTACAGCACGCAGGGCTTCGCCTCGCGCCCGGACGCGAGCCGCGCGTTCGCGCAGCGTCTGCCCGAACTCGTGATCATCGATGTCGGCCTCGGCGACGAGCCCGAAGGCGGCTTCGATCTGTGCCGCGAGCTGCGCGCCAAGTCGCCGACTCTGCCGATCATCTTCCTGACCGCGCGCGATTCGGATTTCGATGTCATCTCCGGCCTGCGCCTCGGCGCCGACGATTACCTGACCAAGGACGTCAGCCTGCACCACCTCGCCGCGCGCATCAGCGCGCTTGTTCCGCCGCATCGATGCACTGAACCGGCCGACCGTCGAAAGAAACCGTGGTCGAACACGGGCCGCTCAAGCTCGAAGCCGAGCGCATGCGCGTCACCTGGAACGGCGCCGACGTGCCGCTGACGGTGACCGAATTCTGGATGGTGCACACGCTGGTGCGTTTTCCCGGCCACGTGAAGAATCGCGACCAGCTGATGCGCGAAGCGCAGGTCGTCGTCGACGACGCGACGATCACCTCGCATATCAAGCGCATCCGCAAGAAATTCATCGCGCATCGATGCGGCGTTCGATGCGATCGAGACGGTGCACGGGGCGGGGTATCGCTGGAGGCCCTGAGCGTATTCTTGCCTTCTCCCACCGGGAGAAGGTGGCGCGTAGCGCCGGATGAGGAAAAACGCCTCGATTTTGAAGTGGCATTGCATCGTGTGGCGCCTTTCCCTCATCCGTCCCTGCGGTACACCTTCTCCCGGAGGAGAAGGGAAGCATTGCTTTTTTCGTGTTGTCCTCACGCATGTCACTGCGATTCAAACTCCTGCTCATCGCGCTGTCCACGCTGGCCTTGCCGCTGGCGGGCTGGCTGATCGTGCGCCAGATGGAAGTGTTGCTGCGCCAGGGCCAGGAACAAACCCTGATCGCCTCGGCGAAGGCGCTGGCGCGCAGTCTCGGCGCGCTCAAGACCGTGCTGCCGCCGGCGGGGCAGGCGTTCTATGTGCATCGGCGCGTGGACGAGATCACGATCGACGGCTACGCCGACGACTGGAGCGTCTCGCGCCCTATGCGCAGAATCTCGGTCCCGCCGACGATGCGCAAAAATTGAAATTGTTGCTTTGTGCAGATGCCGACTGGCTGTATCTGCTCGCCGCGGTACGTGACACCACGCGTTCGCGCGCCGATGCGAACGACGCGGATGCATTGCAGCGCGATCACCTGACCCTGACGCTGGAACGCGACGGCGTCTCGCGCCGCTATCTGCTGGCGAGCGCCGCACCCGGGCATTTCGACGCGCGCGTTCTCGACGACGACGCGAGCGACGGTATTGCCGCAGACCCTCGGTGGCGCCTGGCAGGAAGACAGCAGCGGCTATCGCGTCGAGCTGCGCCTGCCGCGCGCGCAGATGCCCGAACATCTCGCGCTGAGTGCGTTCGACGCCGCCGCGCCGGCGCCGGAAAACGCCGAGTTGCGGCCCCTGCTCAGCCGCTCGCAGGCGCTGTCCGACGATCTGGCCCAGTTCGCGCCCGAAGGCATGCGCGTGCGCCTGCTCAGCGCGAAGGCTGGGTGGTGGCCGAGTCGGGCGAACTCAGCGCATCGCCGCTCGACACGGGCGCGTCGGATGGCGCAAGACCTCCCGCGCCGCTGCGGCGCTCGTTGGAGAATCTGATCTACCGCAACCTGATCGCGCCGGGCATGACGCGTGCGCAGGATTTCGCCACGACCCTGCCGCGCCTGTCTTCGCCGGAGATCTGGCAGGCCCTGTCGGGCGTCGCCGCGACCGCATGGCATCCGGCGCCGACGCAGGATCAGGTCGTGCTCGCCGCGGCCGTGCCGCTGCAGAGTCGATCTCGGCGAAAGGCGGTGGCGAGGTCCGCGGCGCGCTGCTGCTCGAACAGTCCGGCGACGCGCTGCCGCTGCTGACCAATCGCGCGCTGCTGCTGTTTGGTCGGCGCCAGCCTGCTCGCGCTGCTCGTCGCCGGCGGCATGCTGTTCGTGTTCGCCGAGCGTGCTCGGCCTGCGCATCCGCCGCCTGCGCAATGCGGCCGAACGCGCGATGCACACGAGCGGAAAAATGGAAAATGTGCCATTGCCGCTGATCGATGCGCGCGACGAACTCGGCGATCTTGCGCGCAGCTTCTCGCGCCTGCTCGACGAAGTCGGCCGCCTACACCGATTACCTGCGCACGCTGGCGAGCAAGCTCTCGCACGAATTGCAGACGCCGCTGGCGATCGTCAAATCCTCGCTCGACAATCTCGATCACCAGGCCGTGCCCGCCGATCGCGCACCGTACCTGCTGCGCGCGCGCGGCGGCGCCGAACGTCTCGGCGCGATCGTGCGCGCGATGAGCGAGGCCAGCCGCATGGAGCGCGCGATCGGCGGCGTCGAAGGCGAGGATTTCGATCTCGCCGCGGTCGTGCGCGGCTGTGTCGAGTCGCTACCGGCCGCTGCTCGCGCCGCGCCGGTCGACAGCGATTTGCCAGTCGACGCGCTGGCCATGCACGGCGCGCCGGAACTGATCGCGCAGGCGCTCGACAAACTCGTCGACAACGCGCGCAGCTTCACGCCGGAAGACGGCTGGATCCGCCTGCCTGCATGCGACAGACGACGGCGCACCATCAGCGTCGCCAACAGCGGACCGCCGTTGCCGCCGACGATGCAGGATCGCCTGTTCGATTCGCTGGTCAGCGTGCGCGCCGTCTCCGCGGCAAGCCCGGCGATTCGTTGCCCAGCCGCGTGGACGCGCCGCATCTGGGCTCTCGGCCTGCACATCGTGCGCCTGATCGCCGAACTGCATCGCGGGCGGCGCAGGCACGCAATCTCGACGATGGCAGCGGCGTGGAATTCTCGCTCGAGCTGCGCGGCATGCCGCGGCGTCCGCTCGTGGGTTGAATCGACCGGCTGGAAGCACGGTCCTGCGAAAACCAGCGCGCCCATTGTGCCGCGGCGTGCGCTTGCTATCTTCGACGCCCTTTTCCGCCTCGGACCGCGTATCGCAAAATGATCTCCCCGACCAATTCGCCGCACTTACCATGCAAGGCCACAACCGCATTCCGGTCGTGCGCGAGGTGTTGTCCGACCTCGACACACCGCTGTCGGTTTACCTGAAGCTCGCCGACGGCCCGTTCGCCTATCTGTTCGAATCCGTCGAAGGCGGCGCACGCTGGGGACGCTATTCGATCATCGGCCTGCCGGCACGGTGCGTGTATCCGCGTTTATGGAATCGTCTGGTCGTGAGCGAGGAAGGCGAAATCGTCGATGATCGCGAAGTCGTCGATCCGCTCGCCGAAATCGTGCGCATCAAAGCACGAATACCGCGTGCCGCAGATCGACGGCCTGCCGAAATTCGCCGGCGGACTGGTCGGCTATTTCGGCTACGAATGCGCCAGCTACATCGAACCGAAGATTCAAGCGCCGACGCCAAACCCGACCGGCTCGGCATGCCCGATATCTGCCTGATGCTCGCCGAAGAACTCGCGGTCTTCGACAACCTGAAAGGGAAACTTATCTCTGATCGTCAACGCCGATCCGGCCGAGCCGCGTGCCTATGCGCGGGCGCAGCGGCGGCTGGATTCGACTGGTGCATCGCCTGCGTTCGACCAGCGCCGCGTATCCGGATTTCGTCGCCTCCGACGCGATCGACGAATCGCATTTTGTCTCGAGTTTTCCGAAAGACGATTACCTCGCCGCCGTCGCCAAGCGCCAAGGAATACGTCTTATGCCGGCGACATGTTCCAGGTGCAGATCAGTCAGCGCCTGTCGGTGCCGTTCCGCTCGCGACCGCTCGACGTCTACCGCGCGCTGCGCGCGCTTGAATCCGTCGCCGTACATGTATTACATCGATCTCGGCGCGAGCAGATCATCGGCTCGTCGCCGGAAATCCTCGTGCGCTCGCAGGGCGGACAGGTCGTGCTGCGGCCGCTCGCCGGCACGCGCCGGCGCGGTCACACGCCAGAAGAAGACATCGCGCGATGGAAGCGGAACTGCTCGGCGATCCGAAGGAACGCGCCGAACATCTGATGCTGATCGACCTTGGCCGCAACGACGTCGGCCGCGTCGCCGAAACCGGCAGCGTCGAACTGACCGCGAACATGATCGTCGAGCGCTATTCGCATGTGATGCACATCGTTTCCGAAGTCGTCGGCAAATTGAAACCGGGGTGAATTTCATGGACGTGTTCCGCGCGACCTTTCCCGCCGGCACGCTGACCGGCGCACCGAAAGTGCGCGCGATGGAAATCATCGCCGAACTCGAAACCGTCAAGCGCGGCGTCTACGGCGGCGCGGTCGGCTACTGGAACTGGCACGACGAAGCCGATCTGGCCATCGCGATCCGCACCGCGATCGTCAAGGACGGCCAACTGCATGTGCAGGCCGCCGGCGGCGTCGTCGCCGACTCGATGCCCGAACTGGAGTGGAAGGAAACCATGAACAAATGCCGCGCGCTGTTCCGCGCGGTCGCGCAGGCGGCGGGCGGGTTGTAAAGAATCGCCTGAAGATATAGGCAGCGCATCCATCACGCGCAGTCGCTTGGCGTCCGATACCGTCATCCCGCCGAACTTGCTGCGCCACAAGTAATAGCTGGCTTCCGAGAACCCATGCCGACGACACACTCCTTGACCGGCAGGCCCGCTTCGGCTTGCCGCAGAAAACCGATGATTTGCTCTTCTGAAAACCGCTTCTTCATGTCCGATCTCCGCCAGGTTATGGGATCGGACTCTAATCCTAGCCGCTACTCAGAATGGGGGTGACGCCGCCAGAACAGCTAGCAGTTCGACTGGAAACTGAACTTGCGAAGGCACGCCGCAACCAGTTGCATGGCGCTTAGCGACTTTCGCGCCCCGGCCTAACCTGGTCTTTGATTCTGCAGCATACGGGGTGAGGCATCGAAGCCCCAAGCACACTCTAAGCTACCATTCGAGCCAGCACGGAGGAGAAATTCGTTGAGCGCCATGCATAGCCGAAATAAATCAGCTGTGGCCGGACTCGCCTCACTTGGTGGTTGGCAACTCGACCGCATCGCCTCGACCCATCCGCGAATCGACGGCGAGCCCGCATTCCGTGCACTGTGCGTCGGCGTTGTAGGTTTCGTGGATGGTTTGCCTGTCCAAATGCTTGAACCGCAATGGTTCAGGTGCGACAGATTGTTCGAACAAGCCCAAGTATGAGAGCAGGAAGTCATTCACTGCATGGCTCGCGACAACTGCGTTCATCGTGATCACGCTGGGGTTGGCTTCTTGCGTTCCGTAGGCTTGATCGCGCCGTTCCTCCGCAGATTTCGATTCGACGGCGAGCAAGTGCGGGGAGATCATCTGCGCGCACCATAGACAGTTTCGATGCGGAAGCACCCAACGCTCCGCGCTGAATGCACCCTCCAAGTTGCAATCATCTGACACTACAATCTTGGTGCCAAGTTGCATCCCCGGAATGAAATATTGATGGACCATCGCGTTGAAGACGAGGCGCGCGCGCATCGAATCTGCGGCCAAGAACAAAAAGTCGCAGTCCAAAAAGCGCGCTGCGACGTTGCGCTTAGCGAAGTCACCGACAATCCCCTCGAACGCGATTGAAGGATTCGCTGCTCGCGCGGCTCGCCGGACGATCGCGACCTTGTGCCGGGTATGCCGCTCGGCCCAACGCTGCAGAAACTTCGGTGCGCGCGAGTCGGACAAGGGGTGAAGGGTATCCATTCGAGTAGCGCCGACGACGCGGGACAGATTGGAAGGGGCGATGCGATCGGGGTCGGCAACAACCAGCGACCCTACGCCGAGACGCGCGAGGTATTCGATCACCAGCGAGCCCACTCCGCCAGCGCCAATAACACCAATGCGAGCCGCACGCAACCGGTGTTGCCCCAAGGCTCCGAACATCTGGACTTGGCGCGAGTAGTGCGCTGTCGGTCCAACTGCGACCGTGTGCGGACGCTTGTACAGTCGGTTGATGTTCGCTCCGAGGACACGAGTTTCATCCAGTTCGCGCCGCGCTCCGCCTGGCATCCAGATGTCGCCAGCAACTGCATTGCGCGCATAGACGAGTGCGCCGACAGGCATACCTTGAGCGAGGTCGAGTAGCGCAGGGTAGCCGCGCTCGTGCGAATGAAGGTCGTCATCGCTAAACTCAACGCTATCGCTTCCGGCATGGTTGTGCACCGACAAATAGACCAGTCGTTCTTCGCGGCACCGGCGAATGAGCGGCCGGATAAACTCGGCTTTCAGCGTGCGGTAGCCGCGCTTACCAGCCACATGCTCAATGCCGTCGCGCGCCAACACGATCTCGCGAACCAGCAGACGCGCATTCGGACCGTGTTGGGTCAGCCCGCAGAGAAATACAAGCGCGTGCTCTTCGGCATCGCCGGGGAACATGTGCGACAACGCTTGAGCTTGGATCGTCGCGGGGATGTGGAGGGTTGTATGGCTCATCGCGTATTGACCCAATCAAGGACCTTCCGTAACTTCATGGTCGCCGTCTCGCTCGGATTGCGCCTCGGCGAGCGGCGGGATGCTTGGACGGCGGGCTGGCCCATGAAAGTGTCACCGCCCGTCAGCGGCGCTACCAACGGGCTGCCGTCCGCACGAGTCAGATCGCCGCGGAGAAATACCGGATAGATGTCGGCATAGGGAAGCTGCGCCGATAGTTGAGCGGCTATCCAAGACTCACGCTGCACATAAGTTGCGGACAGCGCCACTGGACCAAAACGAATGCGGACCCCGCCTGCGCCGTCCGGTTCGATAATCCATTCGGTCGGCTCGAATGACACTCGGATGTTTTCCAGTGCCTTCTGCACGGTTAGTACGATCGGGCTTCCATCAGGAGTGGTCATCGTTGTCGATCGCCTCGAAGCGCTGGTGGGCACGTATTGCGACTCGTTTGTCGTCCGGAATGGACTCCTGCTTACCGTTCGGGAAATCCTCGAACAACACGAAGTCAATCTTGATCGGTACATTTTCGGCGATAGCAAGCTCCTTGATTTCGAAGCCGGTTAGTTCGATCTTCGGCATCAAGACCTCATGGTTGTTGACGAACACTTTCACTAGGTCGCGGCCGAGGTGATCAGTCTGGCGTTCGGAATTTTCGGATTCATGGGTCATGGAGCGCTCCTTGTGTGTAGTTGCCTGCAGCAGCGGAAGTTGCTACAGTGCATTTCGATTCCACTTTAGCAAATTGCTGAGATGGAAGCAATACCTATTCAGCAATTATTTGAGCCGACACCATGGTCGAAGCCTTCCCCTCGTTTGATCCCAGTTCATTTTTCAAAGCGCTCGACGCGACTGTGCTCGCGCGCGGACTGCGTTGGAAGGATGTCAGTGCACAGACCGGGGTGAGCGCATCGACGCTCTCTCGGATGGCGCAGGGCAGAGGGCCTGACGCGGCGAGCATGGCAGTTTTGTCGGCGTGGGCAGAGCTTAATCCTGCCGACTTCACCAGTTTTCCAAAGCCGGTGTCTCAGCGTGCCGCACCCTTGGCTTTGTTGACGAGTTCGCTTCGAACAGATCCCCGGCTGTCACCGGATTCGGCCGCCACTCTTGAGGCTGTGATCAAAGCGACTTATGAGCGTCTGGCCGACAAGGCCGCGCCGACCCAAGAGATAGGTGTCAAAAAACCTTGAAGTTTTTCGCGCGCTTAGCAACGCCCTGCTCTTTACGCTGAAGCTGCTTTTCGACTCCGGTACGACATGGTCGCGCACGGATTGATCGTGCTGGCGGACCGCTTCCGGATCGGCCGCATGAAACTGCTTGAGGTCGTCGAACACGTTTTGACTGGTCATGAGCTTCTTCATTGGTCCGCCTCATTTTGCGCTGCGATAGGTTAGATTTCGGCGAAACATAGCTCCGGCAGCGAGCGGGGCCGGAAAATCAATCCAACCCTTGCTGCGCGTTTCCCCACGGTCATAGATAAAAGCGCGTTTGTCGTCGTGAAGCAAAAAGAAGGGGAAATCGTCGTAAGCGCTTGCGGTCGCATCGAGTACGAAGGTGACAGAGTTTCGTTGTTGCATCCAGTCCTCATGGGCTGACACTTGCGCCACCCACACGAACTGCGGCAATGCAAGATTCATGAGCACCTTGAAAAACTCTTCAGGGTAAGCAGACTGCGCCGATCGAGCAAATGATCGAAAACTTGACGACGTGGTCAGGAAGTAGCGAATGACCGGCCGCTTGAGGTACGCAAAATCAAGCTTCAATCCGGTCGAGGCATTCAAGGTATAACCGTCCCTCAACACCTTGAGAATTTGGGCTTCCGCCGCTTCGGCCGGGAGGTAGATCTTTTCTGGAAGCGGAATGATGAATGCGTCAATCTCATTGATCGAGTACTGGCTCGTATCGAGGCTTCCTACCTGCATGTAGGGCATGTAGTTGTCGTCCACAACCAAGAACGAGCCGATCGCGTCCCATTCGAACAATATCGGCGCCGGATCGTTGTCAAAGGCTGTGCGGTCAACCGCGCCTTGTCCTACTACCGTTATCGCGTGTTGCTGCTCATGCATGGCGGCGAAGACCGGCATGCCCGACTCAACATACGCGTTGAGATATCGGTAGAACGCACTGAAATCGTCTTTTTTGGCACCGACGAAGTCGTCGCGGAGGTAGGTGTCCGGGAACAGACGTGCGAGCGAAAACACGCGCGCTACTTGCTCTAGATTGAGTCCGCGCGAAGGCAGCAGTCCGCCAGGATTGGTCGGCGATGCCATCTTCGTGATATCAGTAACCAGAAACTCCGCATAACAGCGATGCCTCTGCGCATAGTGTCGCAGGATGGACCAGCACGCTGCGTGCGCGCAAACAGAAATATCAGAGTGCTGTTCCATGTAGGGAAAGCCCTCGACATGGAATCGCTCACCGAGCAAATGCACATGATGCGAGGCTTGAATCACCGCGCCAACTACGCCGTCACGCGCATGCACCGAGAGCACTGTGCGACCGATAGGAGCATTTGGCGTCGGACGCAGCACCATGTAGCCGACGTAGTAGTCCTGGGGGGCGCCTTCGGAACACTCAAAGTCAGTGCCGTTCTTGAGAACAACCCCTTCCTTGAAAAAGTGAAGGCGAACACACGACGCCCGGTAACGCAGCCCCTTCTTTGCGTAGAAGCTGTAGTAAGTGCTGCGGTAATCCTTATCGATATAGCCCGTCTCAACGACAATGCCTTTGACCTCCGAGGTCAGAGCACTTTGAAGGCGCTTTACGACCAGCGCTCCGCCGTAGTCTTCGTCGATTTGATCTACCAGAGCGCCGTAGGCGTCGGGTGTGCCGAGCTCGATCGAGAAATGCACGCAAACCCTCCCCGTTGCGCTGTGCCGTCAGCGTAATCGAAAGGCCAGGCGAATGCACCTGTCAATTCGTTCGCTGCAGTTCCTGGACCTGAAAATGCTCATTGCAGCCGACCGACTGACGGCAGCGCGCCGCCGCCGAATTTCTGGACGGCAAATGGGATTGGCTGGTTTGTAGGTGTCCCTTTTGCGAGCAGAATCATTGTCGGCTACATTGATCCCACCCAACACCCCGGAGACCGAATGCTATACGTAGCGGGCATCGACGAGATTGCCAGTGAAACACAGAGGTCAGAAGGATGGACATACCTCACGATTGCTGATAGCTCAATCGTCGATTTCAACCGCGATTCTGCGGCGATACTATCCGCGACGAAAATGTCGGCATTTCACGGCAAGGACTTTAAGCGAAAATTCATCGACGAATATGAGGCTTTCCTTCGGCTCGTCCGCAAACATCTGGAGATGTCTCCACACTCGTTTCTTGCTACCACATTGTTCAATGAGAGCTGGAAATCTGAATTTACGGGATTCGTTGATCGGCTGCTTGCCAATAGCATGACCAGCTCTGGGATCATCGACAATACACTTATAGAAGCATCAAGAATGTTGGCCAAGCCGCTTTTCTCGTTCCAGCATCTCGCGGGCGCGTTTCTAGAGAGTGACTCGGTGCGTTTCGAGATAGACGAGCATGCTGTTACGAGCGGTCTACCTGGTTTCCAGCCAACGAGGGCCGGAACAGCGTTCAGCCCGCTATTGCCAATTGAGATCGCGTACCGAGTCTTCCGAGATCACTGCTTTCCCAGGGCCCCGGAGTTAGTCAAGAACACGACGAAGATCTTGCCCGATGAGCAGAGTTTCGTTGTGCAAGCGGCCGATGTGGTCGGTAATCTTTCCGTAGCTTTTGCCCGATGGAAGTTGGGTTCGCGGTCGAATACGCTTCTTGAAAAGGTCAAGTTATTTGAGAGGGTCTTCGGAGACACTTTGGCCAGTTTCGATTTCGACGCGAACCTTGAATTGAGCGGTAGCGATCTAGTACTCAAACACGATGGTGCGTGGACGTTTAGGATTGCAAGCGGCCCAAGTGTGTCGCCTTAAGGTAAGGTAGCTCGAATTTTCTTTTTGCAGTGCCGTTTAGCTCGACCCGCCTTGAGTTCCGCGTTTTGGCCGCCCCCGTGGCGCCGGGCTGAAAGCACGGGCTACGTTTGCGGGTATCGACGCGGGTACACTGCTTTATCGATATAAAATAAGTTAATAAAATCAGTTATATACGACAATTATGCTGCTGATGATCGACAACTACGACTCGCTTCACCTACAACCTCGTGCAGTATCTGGGCGAGTTGGGCGAGGACGTGCGCGTGGTGCGCAACGACGAGCTGTCGGTGGAGCAGATCCGCAAGCTGGCGCCGGAGAAGCATCGTGATCTCGCCAGGGCCGTGCACGCCGAATGAGGCGGGCGTGTCGCTGGAGCTGATCGAAAAGCTCGCCGGTTCGGTGCCGATCCTCGGCGTGTGTCTGGGTCATCAGGCGATCGGCCAGGCGTTCGGCGGCAAGGTGATCCGCGCGCGCGCGATCATGCACGGCAAGACCTCGCCGATCCATCACAAGGGCGTGGGCGTGTTCGCCGGCCTGCCCAATCCGTTCGAGGCGACGCGCTATCATTCTCTCATTGTGGAAAAATCCACTTTGCCGGCTTGCCTCGAAGTGACGGCGTGGACGCAAAACGCCGGACGGCAGCGTCGACGAGATCATGGGCTTGCGCCACAAAACGTTGCCGATCGAGGGCGTGCAGTTCCATCCCGAGTCGATCATGACCGAGCACGGTCACGCGCAGCTGCGCAACTTTCTGCAAACGCCACGTCTCGCCGCCTGACCGCGCATGTCGTTCACTCCGCAACAAGCGCTGCAGCGCACGATCGAGCATCGCGAGATTTTTCACGACGAGATGGTCGATCTGATGCGCCAGATCATGCGCGGCGAGGTGTCGCCGACGATGGTCGGTGCGATTCTCGCCGGCCTGCGCGTGAAAAAGGAAACCGTCGGCGAGATCGCCGCGGCGGCAAGCGTGATGCGCGAAATGGCGGCAAAAGTGCAGACGCCGGCATACCCGCACTTCCTTGATATCGTCGGCACCGGCGGCGACAGCGCCAACACCTTCAATATTTCCACCGCATCGATGTTCGTTGTTGCCGCGGCCGGTGCGCATGTGGCCAAGCACGGCAATCGCAGCGTGTCGTCCATGTCCGGCAGCGCCGATGTGCTCGAAGCGTTCGGCGTGGCGATCGATCTGACGCCAGCAAACGTGGCGGCCTGCCTGGAAGAGACCGGCATCGGTTTCATGTTCGCGCCCAATCACCATCCGGCGATGAAGGCAGTGGCGCCGGTCCGCCGCGAAATGGGCGTGCGCACGCTGTTCAATATTCTCGGGCCGCTGACCAATCCCGCGGGAGCACCGAATATCCTCATGGGTGTGTTCCATCCTGATCTCGTTGGTATACAAGTGCGCGTTCTGCAGCGTCTCGGCGCGGGCAACGCGATGGTGGTGTGGGGCAAGGACGGCATGGATGAAATCTCGCTGGCCGGCCCGACCCTGGTCGGCGAACTGCGCGACGGCGTGGTCAAGGAATATGAAATCGGACCTGCGCAATTCGGTTTGGAACTTGTCGACAGTGCGAACTTGCGCGTGGACGGCCCGGCGCAATCGAAAGAGCGCGTGCTCGAAGCGCTGGAAAACCGCCCCGGCGCGGCGCGCGATATCGTGCTGGTCAATTCTGCTGCCGCTTTGTATGCCGCGAATGTCGCCGAGTCGATCACCAGCGGGCTCACGCTCGCGCGCGAGGCGCTCGCCAGCGGCGCGGCGCGCGCCAAGCTCGATCAATTCGTTGCGACAACGCAGCGTTTGCGCGGTACGCAGACGTGAGTGGTCCGGGTTTTGCGAAACCCCCGCAACCGCCTTACTACGCGGTGATCTTTTCGTCGCAGCGTAACGGCAAGGGCGAAGCCGATTACGCGGCCGCCGCCGAACGCATGTTCGACCTGGTGCAGGCGCAGCCGGGCTTTCTTGGCGCGGAGAGTCGCGCGCGACGCGAACGGCTTCGGCATTACCGTGGCCTACTTCGACAGCGAGGAAAACATCCTGCATTGGCGCAATCATGCCGAGCACGCGGCGACGCGCGCGCGCGGCAAGCGCGAGTGGTACGAGCATTTCGAAGTGCGCGTGGCGAAAGTCGAGCGCGCGTACAACGGTCCGTGACACTGCTAGTATCTGGGCGCTCACCGCTCACCGCCGACCGCTAGTGGCCTGTACCGCACCGCCCCCTTCCGGCTGCCGCCACCTTCCCCCGCAGGCGGGGGAAGGATTCCGGATTGGCGCTTTAAGCGGTACCTTCCGCTGCGAAGCCGGGTACGGATCCAGGATTGGCGCTTCAAACGGACCCTTTGAGGCCTTAAGCGATCCCTTCCCCTGCGAAGCGGGGGAAGGTGCCGAAGGCGGATGGGGGCGCTCGTGGCTTGAGGTTGAAAAAATTACTCCCCAATCAAACGTCGCAGTCCGCTAGTGTCCGACATCCTGAAAAAAATCCTCGCGCGCAAGGCGGAGGAAATCCGCGAACGCAACGCGCGCATCGCGTTTGAGCGAGCTGTCCGCGCGCGCGGCCGATGCGCCGCCGCCGCGCGGATTTATTGCGGCGCTCGAAGCGAAGATCGCAGCGGGGCAGGCCGGCGTGATCGCGGAAATAAAAAAAGCCAGCCCGAGCCAGGGCGTGATCCGCGCGGATTTCGATCCGGCGCGAAATCGCGCGCAGCTACGAGGCGGGCGGCGCGGCATGCCTGTCGGTGCTGACCGACGTCGATTTTTTCCAGGGCGCCGATGCCTACCTGCAGCAGGCGCGCGCGGCTTGCGCGCTGCCGGTGCTGCGCAAGGATTTCACCATCGACCCTTACCAGGTCTACGAGGCGCGCGTGCTCGGCGCCGACTGCATCCTGCTGATCGTCGCCGCGCTCGGCGACGCGGCGTCTGCTCGAACTATCCGCGCTCGCGCACGAACTCGGTCATGGACGTGCTGGTCGAGGTGCACGATGCCGCGGAACTCGAACGTGCGCTTGCCACGCCGGCGCGCCTGATCGGCATCAACAACCGCAACCTGCGCACGTTCGAGACGTCGCTCGAAACGACGCTGCAGCTGCGCGAGCGCGTACCGGCGGATCGATTGCTGGTGACCGAAAGCGGCATCGTCACGCGCGCCGACGTGGCGCGCATGCGCGCGCGCGGGCGTGCATGCATTCCTGGTCGGCGAGACGTTCATGCGTGCCGACGATCCTGGCGCCGAACTGCGGCGCTTGTTCGGCGATGGCGTCTGACCCTTGCAGACGCAAGTCGGCTCGTCATTCCAGCGGAAGCCGGAATCCAGCGTCTTGCTCTTCACGAGGTCAAAAGAAAAGGCTCTGGATTCCGGCTTTCGCCGGAATGACGGGGCTTGCGATCAGCGCGAATCGAACACCACGATGTTCTTGCCCGCCACCGAAATCATGCCCTGGTTTTCGAGCTGCTTGAGCACGCGCCCGACCATTTCGCGCGAGCAGCCGACGATGCGGCTGATTTCCTGGCGCGAGATGCGGATCTGCATGCCCTTGGGATGCGACATCGCATCGGGTTCGGCGGTCAGGTCGATCAGCGTCTTGGCGACGCGGCTGGTCACGTCCATGAAGGCGAGGCGGCTGACCTTGCGCGAGGTGTTGAGCAGGCGATTGGTGAGTTGCGTGCCGATCGCGAACAGGATCTTCGGCAGTCGTCGCGCAACGAGCTTCCGACAGCTGGAACAGGCGCTCGTAGCTGATCTCGGCCAGATCGCAGGAGGTGCGCGTGCGCACCATCACTTCGCGCTGCGGCGTTTCCACGAACAGGCCCATCTCGCCGATGAACTCGCCGGCGTTGATGTAGGCGAGGATCAGCTCGCGGCCTTCTTCATCCTCCGACGACACCGTGACCGAACCTTCGATGATGAAGTACAGGATGTTGGCCGAATCGCCCGGACGGATGATGGCGGTCTTGCGCGGATAGTGGCGCAGATGGCAGTACTCGAGGAAACGTTCAGCGTCGCCTGGTCGAGCACCAGCGAACTGGGTGCCTGCACGCGCGTTACCGCTTTTTGCAGCGTGTAGCGTAGAGGCTGGGCCACACTCGACCTCTCGGATAGTCTGCTCATGTACGGCGCCCCGCCGTCATATCGCGACAGCGCGCTTCGACACAGCCACCTGCAGCCGGCCGCACGGCCACATCTTAGACGAAACAAGCGCGCGGATCCGCAATTTGACAAATCGTTCGTGCGCACATACTCTGCGCGGTTGCCGACGTACGCATCGCGCCGCGGCTCCGCAACGCGAAAGCGCCGGCGCATGGTTTCGCCGGCAGCCGACTTGCTCCATAATTCGCGCCCGCGCCTCCGTCACCGCGCTGCTTCCGGAGGAATCCGCCGTGGTCAAACCTCTTCCGCGCCTGAAGCTGCAGGGTTTCAACAACCTGACCAAGGCGCTCAGCTTCAATATCTACGACATCTGCTACGCGGTGACGCCGGAGCAGCGCGACCGCTACATCGAGTACATCGACGAGCAGTACGACTCCGACCGCCTGACCAAGATCCTCACCGATGTGGCCGAGATCATCGGCGCGAACATCCTCAACATCGCGCGCCAGGACTACGATCCGCAGGGCGCGTCGGTGACGATCCTGATCTCCGAGCATCCGGTGTCGACAAACGCGATGCGGCCGCGACGTGATCTCCGACGCCGTCGTCGCGCACCTGGACAAGAGCCACATCACCGTGCACACCTATCCGGAAACGCATCCGCACAACGGCATCGCGACGTTCCGCGCCGATATCGACGTCGCCACCTGCGGCGTGATTTCGCCGCTGAAGGCGTTGAACTACCTGATCGACAGCTTCGAGTCGGACATCGTGACGATGGATTACCGCGTGCGCGGCTTCACGCGCGACGTGAAGGGCAAGAAGCACTACATCGACCACCGCATCAACTCGATCCAGGAATACCTGGCCAAGCACATCCGCCAGAAATACGAGATGTTCGACGTCAACGTGTATCAGGAAAACATCTTCCACACGAAGATGCACGTGAAGGAATTCGACCTCGACACCTACCTGTTCGAGGCGCACGCCGAGGACCTGTCGTTCAAGGACCGCCAGCGCATCGAGACCGCTGCTCAAGCGCGAGATCGAAGAGCTGTTCCACGGCCGCAACCTGACCTGAAGCGTCATTCCGGGCTGGGAAAGCCGGAGTGACAGCCGAGCGCAATTACCTTTGGCATATGCAGCCGCGAACCGGGCCGACTAGCCTCTTGTGGTTGTCATATGCGTCATGCTATCGAGGGAGAAACCCATGAAACGTTCCTTTCTCTGCGCCTGGCCTGCGCCAGCGCTGATCGCCGCCTGTTCCGGCCAACAGCCGCCGCAAACCGCGCAGGCCGCGCTGCACCGGCGCCCGCTGCCGGCGCCGAGCCGGCACCGGCTCTGACGTCCGGCGTCGACAAGGACAACATGGATACCAGCGTGCGCGCCGCAGGACGACTTCTATCGCTACGTCAACGGCCACTGGCTCGACACGTACCGAGATTCCGGCCGACAAGCCGAGGCTCGGCGCCTTCGTCAAGCTCGACGACGACGCCAAGGCGAACATGCGCACGATCATCGAGGACGCCGCGCAAGAATCCCGCCAGCGACGACGCCGAACAAACGCAAGATCGGCGACCTCTACGCCAGCTTCATGGACGAGGCCGCGCTCGAAACGCTCGGCGCCTAAGCCGCTCGACGCCGAGTTCGCCGCGCATCGACGCGATCAAGGACAAGAAGGAAATTGCCGCGCTGATCGCGCACTTACCAGCGATGATCGGCGTCGACGCGCGCCGTATCGGCGCCGGCGTGCATCAGGACAACAAGGATTCGACCAAGTACGTCGTCGACCTCGGCCAGGGCGGCCTCGGCCTGCCCGACCGCGACTACTACCTCAAGGACGACGACGCCAAGCTCAAGGCAGATCCGCGACGCATACCGCAAGCACATCGAGAAGATGCTCGGCATGGCCGGCGACAAGAACGCGGCGGCCGAGCGCGAAGGACATCCTCGCGCTCGAGACCGAGCTGGCCAAGGCGCAGTGGACCAAGGTCGAGCTGCGCGATCCGATCAAGGCCTACAACAAGGTCGACGATCGCCAAGCTCGCCGAGCTCGCGCCCGGCTTCGACTGGAAGGCTACCTCGATGCGGCCGGCGTCGACGGCAAGGTCGACTACGTCATCGTCAGCCAGCCGAGCTACCTCACCGGCCTTCGGCAAGCTCGTCGCGAAGACGCCGCTGCCGGTGCTGGAAGACCTATTTCCGCTGGCACGCTGCTGCGCGAGCTACGCGCCGTTCCTGAGCAAGGCTTCGTCGACGAGACTTCGCGTTCTACGGCACCGCGCTGCGCGGCATGCCGCAGAATCAGCCGCGCTGGAAGCGCGGCGTCGCGCTGGTCGAACGGCGCATCGGCGAGGCGCTGGGCAAGCTCTACGTCGCGCAAGTACTTCCCGCCCGAGACCAAGGCGCGCATGGACGCAGCTGGTGGAGAACCTGCTCGCCGCGTACAAGCAGAGCATCGACACGCTCGACTGGATGAGCCCGGAGACCAAGAAGGCAGGCGCAGGAGAAGCTCGCCAAGTTCACGCCGAAGATCGGCTATCCGGACAAGTGGCGCGACTACTCGGCGCTCGACGATCGAGCAAGGACGACCTCGTCGGCAACGTCATGCGCGCCAACGCAGTTCGAGTACCAGCGCAACATCGACAAGCTCGGCAAGCCGGTCGACCGCGCCGAGTGGGGCATGACGCCGCAGACGGTCAACGCCTACTACAACCCGGAACTCAACGAGATCGTGTTCCCGGCCGCGATCCTGCAGCCGCCGTTCTTCGATCCGAACGCCGACGATGCGGTCAACTACGGCGCGCATCGGCGCGGTGATCGGCCACGAGATCAGCCACGGCTTCGACGACCAGGGCGCGCAGTACGACGGCGACGGCAACCTGCGCGACTGGTGGACGAAGGAAGACCACGACAAGTTCGAGGCCAAGACCGCGGCGCTCGTCGCGCAGTACGACGCGTTCGAGCCGGTGCCCGGCTACCACATCAACGGCGAGCTGACGCTCGGCGAGAACATCGCCGACAACTCCGGCCTCGCGATCGCCTACAAGGCCTACCAGATCTCGCTCGGCGGCAAGCCGGCGCCGGTGATCGACGGCCTCACCGGCGACCAGCGCTTCTTCCTCGGCTTCGCCCAGGTCGTGGCGCGCCAAGCTGCGCGACAACTGCGCGATCGAGCTGATCAAGTCCGACCCGCACTCGATCCCGATCGATCCGCGTGCGCGGCACGCTCGTCAACCAGCCGGCTTCTACACGGCGTTCGACGTCAAGGAAGGCGACAAGATGTATCGCGCGCCGGATCAGCGCGTCATCATCTGGTAGAGCGTCCGCTCCCGCCGGGAGCAGGTTGCGCGAATGCCGGATGAGGGAAGCGTCCGATCGCCGTGCAGACGTCGCCTATATTTTCGACATCGCCTGCCGGCCGCGACACGCGCCGTATGTCGCGTCCATCACCGGCAAGACGGCAGCCAGCGATGCTTCGCGGACAAGCTCTAGATCCGGTAAGCCACCGCCTTCATCACCGCGCTCGCCAAGCGCATCAGCGCAGGAACCGGCGCCGGCAGATCGATGCCGCCAGCCGGCTTGCGCGTGCTTGCCGTGGCGTGCCTCGTCGGCCTTCATCTGCGCGACGACCGCGCGGCTGCGCGCATCGCCGGCCGGCAAGTTTCTGCAGATGCTCGCCCAGATGCGCCTCGACCTGGCGCTCGGTCTCGACGACGAAGCCGAGGCTCACCCGATCGCTGGCCAGCGCGGCCAGCGCGCCGAGCGCGAAACTGCCGCGCGTACCAGAGCGGATTGAGCAGGCTCGGCCGGCTGTGCAAGCGCGTCGAGGCGTTCGCCGCACCAGGCCAGGTGATCGGTTTCCTCGGCCGCGGCGTCGAGCAGCTGCGCGCGCGTGGCCGCGTCGCGCGCGACCGCCGCCTGGCCGGAATACAGCGCCTGCGCGCAGACTTCGCCGGTGTGATTGACGCGCATCAGCCCCGCCGCATGCCGGCGCGCGTCGGCGTCCAGATCGGACTCGGCGATCCCCGCCGCCGGCGACGGACGAACGGCTTGTGGCGCGCTGCCAAGTGCCGTGCCGAGGGCGCGTTCGATTTCGCTCAAAATCCGGTCGGGCAACGTGGTCTGGCGTGTGAACATGCGCTGATTTTCCGGGGTGCGAGCACGCAATGCAATGTATCCGCCACGTTTTCGCGCGTGACAACGCCGATTCCGGGTCTCCGATTGACCGGCTCGAGTGCCCGCCAAGGCTTGCGCAGCCCTAGTCTCTCGGCTAAAATTCGCAGTTCTTCGCTTCACGCTCCGACTTACCGCCCGCATCGGGCACAGGTTTCAGCCATGAAAACACAACGATCAGCGCCAACGCTGAGACGGTAAAGCGCGACTGGTACATTGTCGACGCCAGCAACAAGACCCTGGGCCGTCTGGCCACCGAACTCGCGCGCCGTCTGCGCGGCAAGCACAAGCCGGTCTACACCCCGCATGCCGACACTGGCGATTATCCTCGTCGTGATCAACGCCGAGAAGATCGCCGTCACCGGCAACAAGATGGACGACAAGATCTATCACCATCATCACCGGCTACATCGGCAATCTCAAGTCGATCTCGCTGAAGGATCTGCTGGCCAAGCATCCGGAGCGCGTCATCGAAATCGCCGTCAAGGGCATGCTGCCGAAGAATCCGCTGGGCCGTGCGATGTATCGCAAGCTCAAGGTGTACAAAGGTCCGAACCATCCGCATACCGCCCAACAGCCGCAAGTGCTGGACTAAAATAACTGACGCCAATTCCCCTCAAGAGCCCGCATATCCAGCGCGGACTTTTCAACAGAGCAGGACAGCACAATGGCAACGCAGCAGAATTACGGAACCGGCCGCCGCAAATCCTCCACCGCGCGCGTGTTCCTGCGCCCGGGCAAGGGCTGCGATCGTGGTCAACGGCAAACCGCTGGACGAGTTCTTCGGCCGCGAAACCTCGCGCATGATCGTGCGCCAGCCGCTCGAACTGACGCAAGACGACCGAGAAGTTCGACATCCTCGTCACCGTCGAAGGCGGCGGCAACACCGGCCAGGCCGGCGCGATCCGCCTGGGCATTTCGCCCGCGCGCTGGTCGAATACGACGAAACGCTGAAGTCGCCGCTGCGCAAAGCCGGTTTCATGACCCGCGACGCGCGCGAAGTCGAGCGCAAGAAAGTCGGCCTGCACAAAGCCCGCCGCGCCACGCAGTTCTCGAAGCGCTAATCTCGTTTCACGCTCGCGGTCTCAGGCGCCGCGCATGCGCGGTGTGCTGTGATCCCAGTTGGATCGTCGCGAAGTCAGAGAGAACGATTCATCCGTATTGGGAGATCGTCTAACGGTAGGACAACGGACTCTGACTCCGTTTATCTAGGTTCGAATCCTAGTCTCCCAGCCAGAAAAGCAAACGGCCCCCTACGCGGGGCCGTTTGCTGTTTGTTTGGGACTTGATGAGAACCCCGGGTTCGACGCGTTCGGCAGGAAAGCCGAACGCGAACAGCGCAGCGGCGCAGCCAGCGAAGCTGGGCCCGTAGGGCCGAGCGCCATGGATGGCGCGAGTAATCCTAGTCTCCCAGTGAAGAGAAAGCTTCACTGGCGAAGCTCAGAAAGCAAACAAATCCGCATAACAGCGGTGGTCTTGTGCCCATTGATTCCTAAAGCTACCCATTGCACAAATGCGGTCCGCGGTGCTGCTGAGACAAATGTCTCCAGATGATCTCCTCTCTCTAAACCAAATGAGGAGAAACTACCATGCATATTTTGTATCGCACATCGTCTTGGGCTGTCCTAATTCTGGTGGCGGCGTTCGCCTTTGCTCAACTTGCCACCGCGGCCGGACCAGGCATCTTCTCTCCAGCCGGCAATATGGTGGAACCGCGAGTTGAAGCCACAGCGACTCTGCTACCAAACGGCAAAGTCCTCATCGCTGGCGGCGGCACCCTCTGCTGCAGCAATGGCACGACCGCAAGTGCAGGCTATGACCCGAACGCCGGGACGTTCACGGCGACGGGGAACATGACGACGCCGCGTCAAGGCGCCACGGCGGTCCTGCTCGCCGACGGCAAAGTGCTGATTGCCTCAGGCGGTGAGGTCTATAGCCAAACCGCGACAGCACCTCTACGATCCGACGACAGGTACGTTCAGCGCAACCGGGAGCATGTTACAGGCACGCCGCGACGCCATCGCATCGATATTGCCAAATGGCACGGTGTTGATTGTTGGTGGTTTTTACACCGCGTGCAATTGTTATCTATCTTCTGCGGAGATCTACGACCCGTCAACTGGCCAATTTACAGCGACTGGTAACGTGCTAACCGAGGGGTTTGGTGGAGGAACTGCGACCCTCCTTCAAACCGGCCAAGTGCTCTTCTCGGGCGGCGGGGGCAAAATGGGCCCGAATATGCGGAGAACCTCTACAACGAGGATACCGGCGGTTTTACTCTGACTGGTAATTTGGTCTTTGGACATTTTTTGCCCTCAGTTGCTCTACTGGTGAACGGTGAGGTGCTCATAGCGGGGAGCGAAGATCACACAACCGGAGTTATTGGCCCTAATGCTGAGCTCTACGATCCAGTGGCTAACAGTTTTTCCGCAACCGGCAGCTTGGTGACGGGGCGTTACGCCGCTGCTTCGTCCCTCCTACCCGATGGCACCGTTCTCGTTACAGGAGGACTCGATGTCAATTACACCTACCTGACGAGCGCGGAAGTCTACAATCCGACAACGGGCACGTTCGCCTCCACCGGAAGCTTGGCCACTGCGCGCTTTGCCGCTTTTGCGACGTTGCTGCCAAATGGCAAGGTGCTGGTTGCTGGCGGAGATGATTCTACCGGCACCCCTCTCGCCAGCGCCGAGTTGTACGGCCCGGCGGTCGAGGCACAGGTTGAGCAGCCCATTAACCCCGACGGTTCTAGCGTGTTCAACGTTAGCCGAGGTGTCGTCCCGGTTAAATTTGCGCTCACGTCCGCTGGCGTCGCTACGTGCGAGTTGCCTCCGGCGACAATCTCCCTCAATCGCACCGCGGGCGCCGTTACCGGGTCAATCGACGAGAGCACCTACCTCTTGGCGTCTGACACTGGATCGGGCTTTCGCATAAGCGGCTGCCAATATGTATACAACCTCGCCACAAGGTCGCTTGGCGCGGGAACCTACCAAGTCAACATATCGATCGCGGGCACAGTCGTAGGTGGAGGGACCTTTGCGTTGAAGTAAGGTTTAGCCACAATCTCGATTACAGAGCGGCGCAAATCATAGGAGGCGGGACTTGCCGCTCGAAAACTGACAAAGAGATCGGACTATCGAACAAACGCATCGCTGCCATCGATCGCGATCGAAATGCCCGACCATGCAAAAGGTCGTGGCTGCTAAATGTGCAGAGATCGAGCTAATTCACTAGCGGATCATCAGGCGTGGACGAGAGTTGGGAGGGGTAATGCGAATTGATAACGTCAATGTCGGCAGACGAAGGTTTGTGACCGCTTCTTGTGGGCTAGGAATCGGTGCTCTCTCTGGTTGCTGTTCCTTTCGCCCATTTCCAAAACAGCTTTTGGGAAGCAGCCAACTACCATTGACACCGCGACGCATTTTGGCGCCAGAGAGAGTACAGCGTAGCGCGTTAAAACCCTCCTTCGCAGTGGATGTCCATGCTCACTTCTTCAACGCATCGGACGTGAATGTCGATGGGTTTGTTCGGGAATCATTCGCCCACACGGAGCAAGAGCCTCTCCGATCGTTGATCGAGGCCATGGCGCCGGTTATTGATGATCTTGCCGGTTCTGCTACAACCGCCGCGGATGAATATGCAGAGCTATTAGAAATTTCAAAGACGATCGGTGCCCGCTCCGCTCTGGAGGGTGCTCGGCAACTCGACGACCGAATTAACAAACGCCGAGACGACATCGCAGACGCGCTATACAAATCGATGCGGAAGCAAGGAGCAGATATCCGGTATCTGGATCTCAAGCAAAAGCACTATCGATCAATGGGGATGTCTGCTTCGGCAGCGTCCCTTTCTCCAGAAACGATCCGAAGAGTTCTCGAACCAGCGACCGCTCTTCAAGAGAGCGTGCGCTCGCGGGCAGTGCAGGGGGCATCTGTCGATCCCGATGGTATCGTGCGATTCGCCGGCTATATGTTGCAGGATCGCTGGATGAATTTGCGCACCTACATGCGTGCGTATTCAACCGACGAGGGCGCTTTTGGCATAGATGCAGCGTTCGGCGCACTGGTTGATTTTGATTACTGGTTTGATTGCCCAGCACACTCATCGCGGCAAGATCAGATGAAAGTGCAATCGCTCATTTCGCTGATGTCGGGCGGTTACATGTTGCCGCTGATTAGCTACAACCCTTGGACCGACCTAAAGCGGCCTGGGGAATCCCTTCAGTTAGTGAAGGACGCAATCAATCATTACGGGTTCATTGGCGTGAAGACCTACCCGCCAATGGGTTTCTATCCATATGGTAACGAAGCCAATCCAATACCAAGTACAAAGCTCTCCCATCCGGACCCCCATCAGCTTGACCAGGCTCTTCACTCACTCTTCGATTGGTGCATCGCCAATGGCATTCCCGTCATGGCACACACCTCCGAATCGTTGGGGCGCGATTGCGCGTCTGACGGATTTGGTGGGCCGATTGGATGGAAAGCTCTTTTGGATGAATATGCAGCAAGTGGACTATCACCGATAGTGAACCTGGGGCACTTCGGAGGGGATACACAAGGATCCGAAGTATGCGGTACATCCGCAGAAGCACCTTGGCCAAGTGCCTTCGCGAACTTGATGAAGCGCACAAACGGAAACCGCGTTTATGGCGACTTGGCGTACTGGACTGAACTTCGCTCATGCTCCGAGCGCGATAGCGCGGACTGCCGTAACGTATTGCAACGTGTGGAAGCCGCGAAGGCTGAATTTCCGGCACTAGGGAAAAGGACTATGTACGGCACGGACTGGCTAATGACATCGAAAGAGCCGGACTGGCCCTCGTATCCGCAGCAAGTTGTGACTGCGTTGAAGAACGAACTGGACTTGCAAGCGTTCTTCTATACAAATGCGATCGACTGCTTTGGTTTGGGCGCCAGCGGTAGCCAACGCAGCAAGCTCGAAGCGCGATTTGGAATTAACTCGCTCCCCGATTGGTTGAAGTAGACTGGATGCGTTATGGTGCAAGCTCGCGAGTCGCGAGCTTGACGGGTCGCACTCGTTCCAGCTAGGAATTCCCGAAAAAGCCTAGCAATGGGATTCCGCCACTCCATGAGGCGAGCAATCCCAGTCCGGCTCTCCCCAAGCCAACATTCACGCTATGATTCCGCTCGTGCCAAGCGGGAAGGACGCGAGATGGCTTCGGGACGAACACGTAGCCAGCAAACAGGGGCCTCAACAGAAAACAGCGCCAACCTTAGCCTCGAAGCCGATCAACGGCTCCGGATAAGCGAACTGCGCGACAACGAAACGCGGCCAACGACGAACAAGCTATTTCAGGCAGGATATTCCGTTAATGCCTGACCTCGCCCCCGAACAACGCGCGCGCCAGCAGATCGACGCGCAGCTCGCCGCGTGCGGCTGGGTCGTTCAGGATTACAAGGCAGTTCGATTTCTGCGCCGGCCGCGGCATCGCGCTGCGCGAAGTGCCGCTCAAGTCCGGCCCCTGCGACTACCTGCTGCTCGTCGATCGCAAGGCGGTCGGCGTCATCGAGGCCAAGAAGGAAGGCACCACGCTGTCCGGCGTCGCCGAGCAATCGGCGCACTACGCCGCGAACCTGCCCGACTTCCTCGCCGGCGGCTCAGCCGGCGCGCTGCCGTTCCTCTACGAATCCACCGGCGTCGAAACCTTCTTCCGCGACGAGCGCGATCCCGGCTCCGCGCTCGCGCCGCGTCTTCGCGTTCCATCGCCCCGAAACGCTCGCCGACTGGCTCGCCGAGCCGCGACACGCTGCGCGCTCGCCTGCAGGCAATGCCGTCCGCGCACCCGCTCGCCACGCACCGGCATGCGCGACTGCCAGATCGAAGCCATCACCGGCCTCGAAAAATCCTTCGCCGAAGACCGTCCGCGCGCGCTGATCCACATGGCCACCGGCGCGGGCAAGACCTACACCGCCTGCGCCTTCACCTACCGCCTGATCAAATACGCCAAGGCGCGCCGCGTCCTGTTCCTCGTCGACCGCGCCAATCTCGGCGAGCAGGCCACGCGACGAATTCCACAGCTTCGTCACGCCCGACACCGGCCGCAAGTTCACCGAGCTCTACAACGTCCAGCATCTGACCTCGCCGCACATCGACGATGTCTGCCAGCGTCACCATCTGCACCATCCAGCGCCTCTACTCGATCCTGCGCGGCGAAGAGCTCGACGAAGACGCCGACGAACTCTCCGGCGCGGAACTCGCCGCGCGCTCGGCAGCACGCGCACGCGCGACGTCGCCTACAACCCCGCCGTGCCCGATCGAGAAGTTCGACTTCATCGTCACCGACGAATGCCATCGCTCCATCTACAACCTCTGGCGGCAGGTGCTCGAATACTTCGACGCCTTCCTCATCGGCCTCACCGCCACGCCCGCGCAAGCAGACCATCGGCTTCTTCAATCAGAACCTCGTCACCGAATACAACCACGAGCGCGCCGTCGCCGATGGCGTCAACGTCGGCTACGACGTTTACCGCATCAAGACACGCAGGTCACCGAGCAGGGCGGCAAGGTCGAGAAAGGCTTCTACGTCGACCACCGCAGCAAGGACACGCGCGCCGCCGCTGGGAACGTGCTCGACGACGACCTCGACCTACACCGCCAAGGACCTCGACCGCTCGGTCGTCGTGCCCGATCCAGATCCGCACCGTCCTGCAGGCCTTCAAGGACGCGCTGTTCACCGAGCTCTTCCCCGGCCGCACGCTGCGTGCCCAAGACGCTGATCTTCGCCAAGGACGACTCCCACGCCGAGGACATCGTCCACATCTGCCGCGAGGTGTTCGGCAAGGGCAACGACTTCTGCAAGAAGATCACCTACCAGGCCTACAGCACCCGAGCACCGGCAAGCCGGCCAAAGTCCGAGAAGCTCATCCAGGAATTCCGCACTCTCGCCGCACGCTGCGCATCGCCGTCACCGTGGACATGATCGCCACCGGCACCGACATCAAGCCGCTGGAAGTGCCTGCTCTTCCTGCGCGACGTGCGCAGCCGCGTCTACTTCGAGCAGATGAAAGGCCGCGGCACGCGCGTGCTCACGCCGACCGACCTGCAGGCCGTCTCCGGCGCAGACGCGCGCGCCAAGACCCACTTCGTCATCGTCGATGCCGTCGGCGTGTGCGAGAGCGACAAGACCGACTCGCGCCCGCTCGACCGCCAGCCGCACCGTCGCCGCTCGACAGACACTGCTGCTCGGCGTGGCTCCTCGGCAAGCGCGACGAAGACACGCTGACGACGCTGGCCGCGCGCCTCGCCCGGCTCGACCGCGAACTCGAACCCGCCGCAACGCCAGCAGATCGCTGCCGCATCGCTGGCGGCCAGACGCTCGCCGACGCTCGCCGGCGCGCTGCTGCGTGCGTTCGATCCCGACGCCATCGCCGAACGCGCCAGCCGCGCAGCCCGGCGCCGATGCGCAACAGATGTCCGCCCGAAGCCAATACGAAGCCGCACGCCAGCAACTGATCGACGAAGCCTGCGCGCCGTTCGACAAGCCCGCGCTGCGCGACGACGCTCGCAAACGCTGAAGCAGCGACGCCGAGCAGACCATCGACATCTACACGCCGGACGACAGTGCTGAGCCAGGGCTTCGACGCCGCCGCGAAGACGAAAGCCGCGGCCTCGTCGAGCACTTCCGCGACTACCTCGAGCAGCACCAGGCGCGAGATCGACGCGCTGCAGATCCTCTACAGCCGCCCGTATCAAGCAGCGCCTCACCGAGACCGATGCTCAAGGAACTGGAGAAGAAACTGCGCGACAACCACGCCGCGTGGACCGAAGACCGCCTCTGGGACGCCTTCGCCGTCACCGCGCCCGACAAAGTCAAAGGCCGCTCGCAGGCCGGACGCTTCGCCGATCTCGTCTCGCTCGTCCGCTTCGCGCTGCGAACAACAACCCGTGCTCGCGCCCTTCGCCGACTCGGTGTCGGAGCGGTTCAGCGCGTGGCTGGATGGCCAAGGCCAAGGCCGGCACGATCTTCACGCCCGAGCAACTCGCCTGGCTCGAACTGATCCGCGACCATATCGCCACCAGCCTGAGCATCGAGCCGGAGGATTTCGACTACGCACCGTTCAACCAGCGCGGCGGATTGGGCAAGGCGCATCAGCTGTTCGGCGAGCAGTTGCCGGCGTTGCTTGATGAACTCAATGAGGCGTTGGCGGCATGAGTTTCACGGAAAACATTGATGAAGTCGTTGAGGAGAATCGAAACGGCCTGCTTGGCAAGCATCAAAAATGGAGACGCGTGCGTCTGCGCGAAGTCGCCACGATCCTCAACGGTTTTCCTTTTGAATCGAGCCGCTTCAAGAAAGATCGAGGCACCCCGCTGATACGCATTCGGGACATCGTCCCTCGTCGCACCGAAACATTCTACGACGGCAACTTTGATCCAGCGTTCCTAGTCAAGCATGGCGAGTTGCTCGTCGGCATGGACGGCGATTTCAACTGCGAACCGTGGGCCGGTGAGCCAGCCTTGTTAAACCAGCGCGTCTGCAAGATTACGCCGGATGAATCGCGCTACGCGAAACAATTTCTCAGATACATTTTGCCTGGATATCTCGCGGCGATAAACGAACGGACGCCCTCCGTGACGGTTAAGCATCTCTCGTCGCGAACCGTTGCCGACATTCCGCTCCCAGTTCCGACGCTTTCCGAACAGGGGCAGATTGTCGCGGAGATCGAGAAGCAATTTACGCGACTCGACGCGGGAGTGGCGGCGTTGCGGCGCGCGCAAGCCAACCTCAAACGCTACCGCGCCGCCGTCCTCAAAGCCGCCTGCGAAGGCCGCCTCGTCCCCACCGAAGCCAAACTCGCCAAAGCCGAAAATTGCTCATTTGAAACTGGGGAACAACTTCTATCTCGAATTGGAACTATCGAGCCATCAGGTACAGGAAGGCGTCGTGCCGGCCGGCTGTGGGGCGCCGGACACGTACCCGAACTAACCGATGAAGAGCGTAACGCGCTACCAATCGGGTGGGTTTGGGTGAAAGTCCGCGGCGTGGGCTTTGACCTAGAAGAAGCGGTTCAGGTGGGCCCAATGTCCATGAAGTCCGCAGACTTCACTGATGATGGTGTGCCAGTTCTGAATGTCGGATGCGTTCAGTGGGATCGCTTTGACGAATCAAAGCTCGATCATCTCCCACTTGCAAAAGCTTCCGAGTTCGGGCGATATCGAATTGCGTCTGGTGATGTTCTGTTCACGCGTTCCGGTACTGTTGGGCGTTGTGCGGTGACGCAGCGCCATCAAGAAGGTTGGCTCATGACCTTTCATTTGCTTCGTGTGCGGCCGCATCCACAAAAGTGCCTTCCAGCATTTTTACGAATAGTATTTGAGGGTGCGTCACACATTCGCCATCAAACCAAGGCCGCATCAGTCGGGTCGACGCGAGCGGGATTTAATACGAACCTTCTAGCAAGTCTTGACGTTCCCCTTCCACCCATGATTGAGCAGCTGCGGATCGTCGCCGAAGTCGAGCGCCGCCTCAGCGTTATCGAAGAACTCGAAGCAGTCGTTTCTGCCAACCTTCAGCGCGCCGCGCGCCTGCGCCAATCCATCCTGCAAGAGGCATTTGCGGGCAGCATCTTGTCCGAACACGGTATGCGGCAGCCCGGCGAGCCAGCTTGGCCATCATTCGAACACGGGCGTCGTACCGTCGATGCGAGTTAGTCGAGATCCCGCTGGCGCTTCGTCGACAACGTGGATTTCTGATTTCGAACCTCGCCAATTGTCCGGAAATAAAGCAACGCAGCGTCCTTCAGGACATCGTGCCGACGAGTACAGTGCCCCACCAAACCCGGCTGCGTGCAATGACCTTCCGAATATCTGCGAGTTTGACGGCAGATCGAAATGCATCGGCAGCGTATTCCAATTCGGGTGAAGTAGCTGCTCCTGAAGCATCTTGGCCGTGCGGATCATGGCGGGCGGAACTTTCTTGACCGCGCGAGCCAACTGAAGCGCGCGCTCCGGCATCTTGAATTTCGCGATAACACGGGCGAAGTCTTCCAGTGCCGCGCGATTGCCGATGTCGAAGCAGTGGTCGACCACTCCATCGAGGGCCATGAAAGAATAAGATGCCGGCTCACGCAAAGCCAGATCATCTGCGGTCTGTCCGTCGCGAGTTTCGTCACGACAAATGCCGAACTTTTCGGCGAAGGCCGTATCGTGGGAGTCGGCGACGTAGAGTGCCCCGAACGGGGCAAAGGCCGAAGGGTTCAGGCGCTTGCCGATGTTGAAGCGTCCGCCTTCCGCGCTCAGGCTGCCCGCAATCGACAGCGGCGCGAGTGTATATTTAAGATCGACAATGCGAGCCCAGCCTTTGAGCGCGATCGGTGGCGCAGCATTCTTCAGGAGCGCATCATTCATTTCGCCAGCGTGAAGTGCACGCTGACGTTCCAATGCAAAATATAGCTCCGCATAAAGGTCGCGGTGCCATTCCCAACCTTTCCGCCATTGTTGCAGCCCCGCGTGTGAAAAGCTTTCGAGTTCGGCGAGAGAAGGTGTGCCTGGGAGCTGAACCGCGCCCCGCTTAGTGGGCGGTTCTTGTGGGCGCCTTTTTCGGTGCGTCATTTCCGGATTCCTGGATCCGCACGCTCAATTTACGAGCGGCCATTCCGTTTGCCGCACGGGCCTCTTGGACAACCTGCATGAGCTTTTCCATCCGACCGTATCGAATCATGTCACGGGGGGACAGTTCGCCCAGTATTGGATTCCTCGTACGAAACCAAAGACTTGTTTTGGTCACGTCGCCACCGAAGAACTCAGCAACCAATCCGCAGACAATCGCTACCTGCTCAAGGTGCCTCAGTACATCATGAGGGACTTTTTCATCGAAACGAACGGATTTCACGGACACATTGGACATACGCGCGACATCCGCCTTGTCCAATTCGAGGAAATCGGCGACCTTACGAGTCTGCAAGGCTTGATTTGCCCAGAATCCGAGCTGATCCTGAGGAATCGTCTGAAAGAGCGAAGCAGGAGATGCCATGATCAAACTCTGCCGGGCAGGCTGGAAAGACACCCTATCACACATAATTCCGATCGACCACAATTCAACCATAAATTGACCAAACTGAATACGATCCGCATGAACTCGGCAACTCTTGTCCAAAAGCTCTGGAACTACTGCAACATCCTACGTGACGACGGCCTGTCGTACGGCGACTACGTCGAGCAGTTGACGTTTCTGTTGTTCCTGAAGATGGCAGACGAGCAAGAGCAACCACCATTCAACAAGCCGTCACCGATCCCGAAGGGTTTCGGCTGGGGCGCGCTATTGAAGCTCGAAGGCGACGATCTCGAAATCCACTACCGCCACACGCTGGAAGAACTCGGCCGGCGCTCGGGCATGCTCGGAACGATCTTCCGCAAGGCGCAGAACAAGATCCAGGACCCGGCCAAGCTGCGCCGCCTGATCGTCGACCTGATCGACAAGGAGCAGTGGTCCAGCCTCGGCGCCGATGTGAAGGGCGACGCCTACGAGGGCCTGCTGCAGAAGAACGCCGAGGACGTGAAGGGCGGCGCTGGACAGTACTTCACGCCGCGTCCGCTGATCGCCGCGATCGTCGATGTGATCGCGCCGCAGCCAGGAAAGACGATCTGCGATCCGGCCTGCGGCACGGGCGGGTTTCTGCTTGCGGCATATTACGTATCTGTCGGACCCGAAACACTTCGCGCTCGACCGCGCGCAGAAGAAGAAGCTCAAGCGCGGTACGTTCTTCGGCATCGAACTGGTCGACAGCGTCACGCGCCTGTGCGCGATGAACCTGCTGCTGCATGGCATCGGCGACGAGTCGGACGAGGACCTGCCCGTCGTCACCAAGGACGCGCTCGCCGGCAAGCACGGCGAATACGACATCGTCCTGGCCAATCCGCCGTTCGGCAAGAAGAGCAGCGTCACCATCGTCAACGATGCGGGCGAGACGTCGAAGGAATCGCTGGTCATCAATCGCGACGACTTCTGGGCGAGCACGAGCAACAAGCAGCTTAACTTCCTGCAGCATGTCTTCACGATCCTCAAGCAGCACGGCCGCGCAGCCGTGGTGCTGCCCGACAACGTGCTGTTCGAAGGCGGCGCCGGCGAAACCGTCCGCCGCGAACTGCTCAAGCAGGCCGACGTCCACACCCTGCTGCGCCTGCCCACCGGCATCTTCTACGCGCAAGGCGTGAAGGCGAACGTGCTGTTCTTCGACCGCAAGCCCGCGCAGGAAACGCCGTGGACGCAGAAGCTGTGGATCTACGACCTGCGCACGAACCTGCACTTCACGCTGAAGGAAAACACCCTCAAGCGCAGCGACCTCGACGACTTCGTCGCCTGCTACCACCGCAAGAACCGCAGCGACCGCAAGGAAAGCGAGCGCTTCAAGTCATTCACCTACGACGAGCTCACCAAGCGCGACAAACTCAATCTCGACATCTTCTGGCTGAAGGACGAGGCGCTGGAAGAATCGGCGAACCTTCCCGCGCCGGAGATCATCGCTGCGGATATCGCTGCTGATCTGGAAGCCGCGCTGGAGCAGTTTGCTACGATTGCGGAGGATTTGAAGTAGTGTGACTTGACTTGACCTAGGGGAGCATGGAATCACGAGTCGAAGCGCAAGCGTCTGAACTGCAGGGCGTTGCTTCAAACGTCTGGAAGCCGCTGCAGACGCGACTTGACGTTATAACATTTGTAGCTACACTATCCGCATGACTCTCGAACTCAAACTCCGCAAGATCGGCAATTCGACGGGCTTGGTGCTGCCCAAGGAAGCGCTCGCCCGTTTGCAGGTGGCCGAGGGCGACACGCTGTACGTGACCGAAGGGCCGGACAACACATTACGCCTCAGCGCCAGCAATCCGGAATTCGCCAAGACGATGGCGGTGTTCGAATCGCTCAACCGGCGCTATCGCAACGCACTGCGCGAACTGGCGAAGTGAAAGAGCCTTACTGGCTCACGCGTGAGGAATGCCTGACGCTGCACGATATGATGCTGTCGCACTACGGCGGCATTGCGGGAGTGCGCGACGAACACCTGCTGGAATCTGCGCTGGCCAGGCCGCAGCAGCTTTTTGCTTACGGCAAACCGAACATGGCGGAAATGGCCGCCGCTTACACGGCGGGTATTGTGAAAAATCACCCGTTTCTCGACGGCAACAAACGAACGGGCTTCATGCTCGGCGCGGGCTTCCTCGAACGCAACGGCTTCGGGTTTCGCGCGTCGGAAGTGGACGCGGCGTTGCGCACACTGGCCCTCGCCGCCGGAGAAATGAGCGAAGCCGATTTCGCGGTATGGCTGAAGGCCAACTCGAAACGCGCATGAACTTCAGGTGTTCCTGAAGAGCGCTTCGCGATCAACAGTACTTTGAATCGCACGATTCATGATATCATTCACCGGTACGATGCAAGCTCGGCGAAAGACTTATGACTTCGATCAGCGCCAACAGCCTGAAGACCCAAGGCGTATCCGCGATTGCCGATGCGCTGGCCGACGCGCCCGAGGCGATGGTATCGGTGCGCGGCAAGGATCGTTTCGTCGTGATGGATGTTCAGCACTATCACTACCTGCGCGAGTGCGAACTGGCTGCAGCGCTGGCCGAGAGCCAGGCCGATCTCGCCGCCGGCCGCTTCGTCAAGGAATCGGTGGACGCGCATCTGAAACGGCTGGCGAAGCTGAAGTGATGCACGCGCTGGTCTTCACCGACCAGTACAACCGGCGTGCGGCGCGTTTCCTCAAGCGCCATCCGCAATTGCGCGAGCAGTACCGCAAGACGCTATTGCTGCTTCAAGCCAACCCGTATCATCCCTCGCTGCGCCTGCACGCTCTGCGCGGACGGCTGGCCGGATTGCATTCGGTATCGATCAATCTTTCCTACCGCATCACGCTCGAGCTGATCATTCACGACAAGCAGATCGTGCCGGTGAACGTGGGTGATCATGATGCTGTGTATTGAATTCGTGGTGAGTGCCGACAATCGAGACGCCGCGAGGATCGACGCACAAATGCCGTACCGAATCATCCCGTGAAACGCAAAACCAAAATCCTACTCGCCATCGGCGGTGCGTTCGCGCTGATTGTCGTCGGCGCAGCGATTGCGCTCGCGACGGTCGACTGGAATCGCGCCAAGCCATGGCTGGCGGACAACATTGGCCGCGCGCTCGGCCGCTCGGTCGCCATCGACGGCGATTTGCGGGTGAGCTGGCAGCGCGATCCGCATATTCACGGCTGGCGCGGCTGGCTGCCGGGACCCTATGTCAGGCTGGCCAAGGTCAGCATCGGCAACGCCGACTGGGCGCAAGCGCGCACGTTCGTCACGATGCAGGCGGCCGAGCTGAGCCTCGACGTGCTTCCACTGTTGACGCACACGTTGTCGATTCCCTCGATGCATTTGATCGCCCCGCAAGTCAATTTCGAACGCCTCGCCGACGGGCGCGACAATTGGACGTTCGCCGCGAACGGTGGGTCGTCGTGGAAGTTCGATCTCGGCCGCATTCAGTTCGACCAGGGTGACGTGGCGATCGTCGACCGCAAGAACGCGCTCGATGTGAAGATTCACGTCGAGGCGCTGCGCAAGTCGATACCTTTCGGGCAAATCGTCGCCGAGCAGGAAGCGGCTTCGCAACATGATGCCGCGCTGCGCGTCGGTGAGAGCGGCGCGCGCGAACTCGCAAAAAAAACCCACGCAGCGGGCGAATCCGCACCCACTTCCGGCGCAAAGGCGCAGTTCTATGCGTTCGGTCTGACTATCCGTGGAACCTTCAAGAATGCGCCCGTGCAAGGCACCGGCAAGATCGGCGGCGCGCTCGCGCTCAAGCATGCGGATCGGCCGTTCCCGCTGCATGCGGATGTGAGCATCGGCGACACGCGTATCGCGTTCGTCGGCACCCTGCTCGATCCGACCGATCTGGATGCGCTCGATCTGCGCCTGTGGCTGTCGGGCAAGAATCTTTCCGACCTTTACGACATTTTGAAAGTCGCGATGCCCAACTCGCCGGCCTATGCGACCGAAGGCCATCTGATCGGCCGCTTCGCCCGCGACCACAGAAAATTGCGCTACGAGAATTTCCGCGCGCGTGTGGGCAGCAGCGATCTGCGCGGCGATCTGCTCTACGAAACCAAGTCCCCGCGGCCGTTGCTGTCGGGCAAGGTGCAATCGGACCTGCTGCAGTTTCGCGACCTCGCGCCGTTGATCGGCGCCGATTCGGGCGACACACCGCCGGGCAAGGTGTTGCCGGAACGACCGTTCCGACCGCAGCGCTGGCAGGGCATGGATGCGGACGTGGAGTTCACCGGCGATCGCGTGTTTCGCGACTCCGAACTGCCGATCCACAAGGTCGATACGCGCATCGTGATGGACAATGCGCTGCTTACGCTGGATCCGCTGCGCTTCAAATTCGCCTACGGCGATGTCGAATCGAGCCTGCGCTTCGACGGTCGTGCCGCGCCGGTCAAGGGCAGTTTCAAATTGAGCGCACGCGGAATGCAGCTTGCGCACCTGATCCCCAAGTCCGCATCGACGCAGATGACTCTGGGTCGCGCCAATGGCGAGGCCATGCTCGAGGCGAGCGGCAATTCGGTCGCGGCACTGCTTGGCGCTTCCAGCGGCGAACTCAAGTTCGTGCTCGACGATGGCGGTACGCTGAGCAAGGCGCTCATCGAAACCATGGGCCTGAATCTGCCCAATATCCTGTTTGCCAAATTGTTCGGCGACAAACAGGTGACAATCAATTGCGCGCTGGCGGATTTCGTCGGCAGCGGCGGCCTGTACGATTCGCGCCTGTTCCTGATCGACACCGACATCGCCACGATCAACGTCACCGGCAAGATCAATCTTGCCAGCGAGCAACTCGACCTGACCGTGCATCCGGACAGCAAGGGCCTGCGGCTGCTGTCGCTGCGCGCGCCGATCCACGTGCAGGGTACGTTCGGGCAGCCGGATATCGGCGTCGATAAACGTGCGCTGTTGCTGCGCGGTCTCGGTGCTGCGGCGCTCGCTGTCGTCGCCGCCCCGGTTGCGGCGCTGTTGCCCCTGACCGCCGCGAATCTGGGCAAGGACGACGGCGACCATTGCGCGGAAGTGCTCAAACAGGTGTCGAGTAAGGGAACAGGTAAATAATCGCCGGGCGAGCGGACAAAGCCGCCACGGCATCCGCTGTGCGGCTATGATCTGCGTTCGCTCAAAACACCGACCCCAAGGCGCGCAATCCATGACTGGCAACTGCCACTGCGGCTGACCCACGCATTCCTGCTGACGCTCGGATTCATCCTCGCCGGATGCTCGTCGCTGCGCACCGATTTCGTGAAGAAGCCTTCGCAGGCATTGCCGCCCGCGTTCGACACCGCCGTCCGCGCGCTATGTGCGCGCCGAGCTGGACGGACACAAGGGCATGTCGGGATTCCGTCTGCTCACCAGCAGCACCAACGCGCTGATGAGCCGCGTTGCGCTCGCCGACCAGGCCGCGCACTCGATCGATCTGCAGTACTACATTTTCGAGAACGACGACACCGGGCGCCTGATCGCCCAGCATGTGCTGGCCGCCGCGGATCGCGGCGTGCGCGTGCGCATGCTGCTCGACGATATCTCGCTGTCCGACGAGGACCGCCTGCTCGATGCGCTCGACGCGCATCCGAATATCCAGGTGCGGCTGTTCAATCCGTTCCACACGCGCTCGCCGTCGCTGCCGTCGAAGATCGCCCAGTTCGTGATCGACGGCCCGCGTCTGAACCGGCGCATGCACAACAAATCGTTCATCGTCGATAACACCGTGGCGGTGATCGGCGGGCGCAATATCGGCGACGCGTATTTCGACGCGGCAAACGACAACAATTTTCGCGATCTGGACCTGGTCACGATCGGTCCTGTCGTCGCCGAGGCCTCGCATACGTTCGACGAATACTGGAACAGCGATGCGGCGTATCCGGTCAAGGCGTTCCGTGAAACGCACGCCAGCGAAGCCGACCTGCAGCGGCTGCGCGTGCTGCTGAAGCAACATGCGCGCGCGTTCGCCCAGTCCGACTATGCGCAGGCGGCGTTCGCGGAACTTCCGCACGGTGCGAGCGCGGACCGCTTCGGCAAATGGTTCTGGGGGCCCGCGGAGCTGGTCGCGGATCAGCCGAGCAAGGTCGAAGGCGGCAAGGACCGACCGGCCCTGCGCATCGGGCCGAAGCTGAAAAAAGTCATCGATGCCGCGCAACGCCGCGTGCTGTTGATTTCGCCGTATTTCGTGCCCGGAGAAAGCGGAACGAAATATCTGGTCGGCCTGGCCAAGCGTGGCTTGAATGTCAGCGTGCTGACCAATTCGCTGGCGTCGACCGACGAGCCGGCCGTGCACGCCGGCTACGCGCACTATCGGCCCGACTTGCTCGCCGGCGGCGTGCATCTGTTCGAGTTGCGTCCCGCGCCCGGCGGGAAACAGCCGATATCGGCGGGCGGCACATCGTCGGGGGTGAGCCTGCACGCCAAGGCCGCGGTGGTCGACACGCGCTATTCGTTCGTCGGCTCGATGAACATGGATCAGCGCTCCAAGCTGTTGAACACGGAGATGGGCGTGATCGTGGATTGCCCGGAACTGGCGGCGGCGGTGGCGGAGTTTTTCGCCAAGGCAACGCTGCCGACCAACGCGTATCGAGTCGAGCTGCAGACTGCACCCGGGCAGAGCGCCGACGCGGCGCACCTGGTCTGGTACTCCGAAGATGGCGGACACGAGCAAGTCCAGACCAGCGAGCCCGACGCAAGCCGCATGCGCAAGATCGAGGTAGGTGTGTTTCGCCTGTTGCCGATCGAGGGCTTGCTTTAGGCAAACGAGCGCGGTCTGCGTCGCGCCGTCAGTGGGTCTCGAATTGCGCGACAAAGTGGCTCTGGCATAGGCGCAACGCTGCCAGTATCGTGAACGCATGAACATGCGGGCGGCCGCGGGCACCGAATCTTTCGATCGGCTTCTGTCGAGCCAGGGGTTCGCCTTCGTCGCCGGCGAGACGATGCGCGATTTGCTCGCACACTGCGGTGAGCTTGGCGATTGGCAGGGCTTTGCCGCAAGCTGGAACGATCTCGCGATCGATCGGTATCTGCTCGGACACGGGCGCTATCGCCGCCGCCGGCACGCGGTGTTCGGCGCCGACCGTGATGGCGAAATCGTGCGCGCGACGCACCAGCCGCATTACCAGAGCCGCGACTACAATGCGTTGCAGGGCGGCATCGAGCGCTGGTTCGAGCCGATCCTGCCAGAGATCGGCAGCGGCGAAAGCCTGCGTACCATTCTCCACTTTTGCACAAGTACATTCGGTGCGCTCGCGCCGCAGGTCGCGCAGTGGCATGTCGAGACGCATCAGTTCCGCATCGAGGCGCGGCCGGGCGAACCCGGACAGCCGACGCCCGAGGGCGTGCATCGCGACGGCGTCGATTATGTGCTGGTGCTGCTGATCGACCGCGTCAATATCGCCAGCGGCACGACCACGATCCACGCCGCCGCTGATCGGCGCCTGCTCGGCAGCTTCACCCTGACGCGGCCGTTCGATGCCGCCCTGGTCGACGACGCGCGCGTGTTCCACGGCGTCACCCCGGTCGAGCCGCTCGATCCGGCGTTGCCGGCGTATCGCGACGTGCTCGTGGCGACGTTCAAGCGGGCGCGATAGCCGGCGCCAAAGCCATCGCCAAAGCCATCGCGGACGCCCGATTTACACGGTTACCGCAGCGTAATCTGTGCGCGCCGGACCCTATGCTATAGTCGCTGAAAGCCAATAACTATGCGGTGCGCAAGGCATCGCAGGGAACAATATCGCATGTCCGACGCGCGCGACATCAAGCAGGCCGCACTCGACTATCACCGTGCGCATCCGCCCGGCAAGATCAAGATCACGCCGACCAAGGCGCTGGTTACCGCGCGCGACCTGTCGATGGCGTATTCGCCCGGCGTCGCCGCGGCGTGCGAGGCGATCGTCGCCGATCCGGCGGAAGTTTCCAGGGTCACTGCGCGCGGCAACCTCGTCGCCGTGATCACCAACGGCACGGCCGTACTCGGCCTCGGCCCGATCGGGCCGCTGGCCGCCAAGCCGGTGATGGAAGGCAAGGGCGTGCTTTTCCAGAAATTCGCCGGCATCGATGTGTTCGATATCGAGATCAACGAGCTCGATCCGGACAAACTGGTCGACATCATCGCCAGTCTCGAACCGACCTTCGGCGGCATCAATCTCGAGGACATCAAGGCACCTGAGTGTTTCGAGGTCGAGGCCAAGCTGCGCGAACGCGTGAAGATTCCGGTGTTCCACGACGACCAGCACGGCACCGCGATCATCGTCGGCGTCGCGGTGATCAATGCGCTGCAGATCACCGGCAAGCAGATCGGCGAGGTGAAGATCGCCGCATCGGGCGCCGGTGCGGCCGGCATCGCCTGCCTCGACATGCTCGTACGCCTCGGCGTCAAGCCCGAGAACGTCTGGGTCACCGACAAGGACGGCGTGCTGTATGCCGGCCGCCCCGGACTGACGCGCGAGCTGCAGCGCTACGCGCGCGACACGCCCGCGCGCAAGCTTGCCGATATCGTGGCCGGCGCCGACGTCTTCCTCGGTGTTTCCGCGGGCGGCGTGCTGACCCAGGCCATGGTCAAGACGATGGCGCAGCAGCCGGTGATTCTCGCGCTCGCCAATCCGACGCCGGAGATTCAGCCCGACCTCGCCAAGGAAGTGCGTCCCGACGCGATCATCGCGACCGGCCGGTCGGACTATCCGAACCAGGTCAACAACGCCTTGTGCTTTCCGTATATTTTCCGCGGCGCGCTCGATGTCGGCGCGACCACGATCAACGCGCAGATGGAAGTCGCCTGCGTGCATGCGATCGCGGAACTCGCGCGGCGCGAAGTCTCCGATGTCGCCGAACGCGCCTACAACTACGGCGACCGCAGCCTGACCTTCGGCCCGGATTACCTGATCCCGCAACCATTCGATCCGCGCCTGCTCGTTTCGGTCGCGCCTGCGGTCGCGCGCGCGGCGATGGAATCGGGTGTGGCGACCAAGCCGATCGCCGATCTGCGCGCTTATACCGAGAAGCTGTCGCAATTCGTGTTCCGCACCACGACCTTGATGAAGCCGTTGTTCGATCGCGCCAAGGCCGATGTCAAACGCATCGTGTTCGCCGAAGGCGAGGAAGATGTGGTGCTGCGCGCGGTGCAGACCATCGTCGACGAAGGCCTCGCCAAGCCCATTCTGATCGGCCGCCCCGCCGTGATCGAGAAACGCATCAAGCGCCTCGGCCTGCGCATCCGTGCGGGCGAGCATTTCGAACTCACCAACGTCGACGCCGATCCGCGCTACGACGAGTACTGGAATTATTTCCACAAGCTCAACGCACGGCGCGGCACGACGCCGATGCTGGCCAAGGCGATGATCCGCACGCGCGTCACCCTGATCGCCGCGATCATGGTCGCGCGCGGCGAAGCCGATGGCCTGATCACCGGCCTCGTCGGCACCTATCAGAGCAAGCTCAACTACATCCGCAGCATTTTGCCGCTCGATCCCGACGTGTGCGCGCCGTCGGCGATGACCGGTGTGCAGAACGATCGCGGCGCGTTCTTCTTCATCGATACCCATGTGCAGCCCGATCCGAGCGCCGAGCAGCTGGCCGAAGCGACCCTGCAGGGCGTGCTGCGCCTGAAGATGTTCGGCATCAAGCCGCGCGTCGCGCTGTTGTCGCACTCGAATTTCGGCAGCCACACCACACCGAGTTCGCAGAAAATGCGACACGTGCTCGAACTCGTGCGTGCGCAGGATCCGACCCTGGAAATCGACGGCGAGATGCAGGCCGATACCGCGCTCAACGAAGCGACGCGCGCGCGCATCTTTCCCGAATCGACCTTGAGCGGGCAGGCCAATGTGTTCGTCTGCCCGAACATGGATGCCGCGAACATCGCCTACAACCTGCTGCGGCACATGACCGACGGCGTGGCGCTGGGTCCGATCCTCATGGGCATTTCCAAGCCCGCGCATATCCTGACGCCGGTCTCGACGGTACGCCGCGTGGTCAACATGACCGCGGTCGCCTGCGTGGAAGCGCAGATCCGTGCGCAAATCGACGCGGCAGCGGCGGGCCGTTAAACTTCGTCGTATCAGAGAGAGAAGAATCCGAGGGCGCAATGAATATTCTCAAAGACATCGTCGATCAGGATATCGATCCCACCGAAACCCGCGAATGGCGCGAATCGCTCGGCGCCGTCATCAATGCAGACGGCCCGGAGCGCGCGCATTATCTGCTCGAGCGCATGGTCGAAGCGACGCGCCGCGCCGGCGGCCATCTGCCGTTTCAGCCGACCACCGAATACGTCAACACGATTCCGCCGCAGCTCGAGGCCAAGATGCCCGGCGACAGCGACCATGGAATGGCGCATCCGCTGCCTGATCCGCTGGAATGCGATGGCGATGGTGGTACGCGCGAACCGCAAGCCGGGCGAACTCGGCGGGCATATCGCCAGCTTCGCCTCGAGCGCCACCCTGGTCGACGTCGGCTTCAACCATTTCTGGCGCGCGCCGAGCGAGAATCATCCGGGCGACCTGATTCTCCATCAGGGTCATGCCAGCCCCGGCATCTACGCGCGCTCGTTCCTCGAAGGCCGCATCGGCGAGGACCAGATGGATCTGTTCCGCATGGAAGTCGCCGGCAAGGGCCGCGGCCTGTCGTCGTACCCGCATCCGTGGCTGATGCCCGATTACTGGCAGGCGCCGACCGTGTCGATGGGACTCGGCCCGCTGCAGGCGATCTACCAGGCGCATTTCATGAGCTACCTGGAAAACCGCGGTCTGATCCCGAAATCCGACCGCAAGGTCTGGTGCTTCATCGGCGACGGCGAATCCGACGAGCCGGAGATCGCTCGGCGCGATCTCGCTGGCCGGACGCGAGAAACTCGACAATCTGATCTTCGTCGTCAACTGCAATCTGCAGCGTCTCGACGGCCCGGTGCGCGGCAACGGCAAGATCATCCAGGAACTCGAAGGCGTGTTCCGCGGCGCGCGGCTGGAACGTGATCAAGGTGGTCTGGGGCAGCTACTGGGATCCGCTGCTCGCGCGCGACACGCGACGGCAAGCTGCGCAAGCTGATGATGGAAACCGTCGACGGCGAATACCAGGCCTGCAAGGCATTCGGCGGCGCCTACACGCGCGAGCACTTCTTCGGCAAATATCCGGAGACGCTGGAGATGGTGCGCAACCTGTCCGACGACGATATCTGGCGCCTGAATCGCGGCGGCCACGATCCGCACAAGGTCTACGCGGCCTACCACGCGGCGGTGAACACGCAAGGGCATGCCGACCGTGATCCTGGCCAAGACCGTGAAGGGCTACGGCATGGGCGCCTCGGGCGAATCGCTCAATCCGACGCATCAGCAGAAGAAACTCGACAACGAAGCGGTGCGCGCATTCCGCGACCGTTTCCGCATTCCGATCGCCGACGACAAGGTCGACGAGGTGCCGTACTACCATCCCGGCAAGGATTCGCCGGAAATGAAATACATGCTCGAACGCCGCGCGGCGCTCGGCGGTTTCCTGCCGCAGCGCCGGCGCAAGAGCGAGTCGTTCGAGGCGCCGGAGTTGTCCGCGTTCGAGCAGATCACCAAGGGCACGGGCGAGCGCGAAATCTCCACGACCATGGCCTTCGTGCGCGGCATCAACCTGCTGCTGCGCGACAAGGCGATCGGCCCGCGTGTAGTGCCGATCGTCGCCGACGAAGCGCGCACGTTCGGCATGGAAGGCATGTTCCGCCAGATCGGCATCTACGCGCCGTTCGGGCAGAAATACAGACCGCAGGACGCCGATCAACTGATGTACTACCGCGAAGACGTCAGAAGGGCCAGGTGCTGCAGGAAGGCATCACCGAACCCGGCGCGATGAGCAGCGTGGATGGCCGCGGCGACGCAGCTATTCGGTCAGCGACGTGCCGATGCTGCCGTTCTACATCTACTACTCGATGTTCGGTTTCCAGCGCATCGGCGATCTGGCTTGGGCGGCCGGCGACATGCGCGCGCGCGGCTTCCTCGTCGGCGGCACGGCCGGACGCACCACGCTCAACGGCGAAGGTCTGCAGCATGAAGACGGCCATTCGCACCTGCTGGCCGGCGCGATTCCGAATTGCCGTGCCTACGATCCGACGTTCTCGTACGAAGTGGCCGTGATCCTGCAGGACGGCGTGCGCCGCATGCTGCACGAGCAGGAAGACTGCTACTACTACGTCACCGTGATGAACGAGAACTATGCGCATCCGGACATGCCGAAGGGCTGCGCGAGCGAACGCATCATCAAGGGCATGTATCTGTTCAACGGACGCGCGGCAAGCGCGAAGAAAGAACGAGCCGCGTGTGCAGCTGCTCGGCAGCGGCACGATCCTGCGCGAAGCGATCTGCGCGGCCGAACTGCTCGACAAGGAATTCGGCGTCAGCGCCGACATCTGGAGCTGCCCGAGCTTCGCCGAACTGCGTCACGAAGGCTTCGATGCCGAACGCTGGAACCGCCTGCATCCGGAAGGCAAGCAGCGCGTCGCGCACGTCACCGCGTGCCTCGCCGACCGCCAGGGCCCGGTGATCGCCGCGACCGATTACGTGCGCGAATACGCCGACCAGATCCGCGCCTTCATGCCGGATGGCAAAAAGTATACCGTACTCGGTCACGACGGCTTCGGCCGCAGCGACACGCGCGAGAACCTGCGCTGCTTCTTCGAGGTCGATCGCTACTACATCGCGCAGGCCGCGATCGCCGCGCTGGCCGCGGAAGGCAAGATGAGCGCGAAGGATGTCGCGCGCGCGATCAAGATCTGGAAGATCGATGCGGAGAAGCCGAATCCGCTGGGGGTGTGATGGCTGTACCGACTTTCGATGTATGGCTGAGTACCCCTTTTGCGGCGCCTTGAGGACGGTAAAGCGCTACGTTGGCTGAATTGTATGATCCGTTGGCTGACGATCTGAGCTTGTCAGACAAAGATCGAGGTGAAATGCTCTCCAGTGGTAGCCAGGCCGTCTACAAGAATCGTATCGGCTGGACGCGGGCGTTATTGAAGAAGGCGGGTCTTATCGACCTCTCCGTCGCGCGGTGTCGTGCAGATCACACGATCGAGGCAGGGACGCTCTTAATTCAAAGCATGTCGATCGACAACAATTACCTGCGCAATTTCCTGAATTCGAAGAATTCTTTCGTGGCACGCGGCGCAGCGCAGAAATTGTAGCCGCCTCCGAATAACGCAAACGAAGAATCACCCGAAGATACACTCAGCCGTATCTACCGCCAGTTGCGCGACGACCTCGCACGCGAATTGCTCGAACGTATCAAGGCGTTGTCGCCTGCGTTTTTCGAGAAGCTTGTCGTCGATTTGATGATTCGGATGGGCTATGGCGGGTCTCGCGAAGATGCGGGTAAGACCGTGGAAGATCGGGTGACGGCGGCATTGATGGCGTGATCAACGAAGATCGTTTCGGGCTTGGATGTGATTTATCTGCAAGCCAAGCGTTGGGAAAAGACAGTAGGCCGTCCTGAATTCAGGGGTTTGTGGGCAGTCTCGCCGGAAAGCGTGCGAACAAGGGCGTTTTTATCACGACGTCGAGCTTTTCCGCGGAGGCGCGCAACTATGTTGAAACCATAGGCGCCAAAGTTGTGCTGATCGACGGCGAAACCCTAGGTACGTTGATGATCCAGCACGATCTTGCCGTGACCACAACAGCAAGCTATGACGTCAAACGCGTCGATTCGGATTATTTCGACGAATAGATTGCCGCTTGCCTTGGCACCGCGGTGTTAGCCCATAGAATGATGCGAGCGCGTATCCATCGAAAGCTTCCGTGTTGAAATGAGGCCTTTGTTGTTCGCTCAACCCGATGCGCGTCACCGCGGCCGCGACCTCTTCAACGCAGGATCGAGGCGATCCAGATCCGCCTGAACCTCTTCGGGGCTGCGTTCGTAGACGATCTCGCGGCCGAGCGCCTTGCCCGAAAACGCCATGCGGTTCGGTGTTGGCGAAAGCTCGCATTTGACGCTGTGCACGCCTTCGCCGAGCACGACCTGGATGCGGTGCGCGTGCTTGCTCAGCACGACGACATCCATGGTCTTGCCGCTTTCGGTGATGCGCACTGTGATCTTTTCGATGTTCATGGAATCATCCGTCGCGAGGTGAGGCCATGAAACAGCCGGCCGGCGCAGTCTAGCGCGTCCGCCGCCACCGCGTTCGGCGGCCGGCAGCGGATTCTCGTTGCGACACTGCGCTTTGTGTAGGATGGAGATTGCTGCGCTCAACCCATCCTGCGAGCTTGATCGCGACTTCTTCAATAACTGGCAGATGATCCGCAAGAATTTCGATTTTGTCGTCATCGGCGCCGGCTGCTTCGGCGCGTGGACCGCGCACGAATTGCTGCACGCCGGACACAAGGTGCTGCTGCTGGATGCCTACGGGCCCGCGCACAGCCGCGCGAGTTCGGGCGGCGAGTCGCGTGTGATCCGCATGGGCTACGGTCCCGACGAGTTGTACACGCGCTGGTCGCAGCATTCGCTGGCCGCGTGGAAAGCGCTTGCGGCACGCGCGCAGCGACCGCTGTTTCACGAAGCGGGCATGCTCTGGCTCGTCGGCGCGGATGGCGAATACGTCGATGCGACGCAGGCGACGTTGGCGCGTGTCGGCGTCGTGCACGAGCGGCTTTCGGTCGCGGAACTCGCGCGCAGATTTCCGCAGATTTCGAGCGACGGCATTGCCTGGGCGCTGTGGGAGCCGGGCAGCGGTGTGCTGATGGCGCGGCAGTCCGTGCAGGCGCTCGTTGCCGAAGAGTGTGCGGGACGGACTCGCATACCGCGCGGCGGCGGTTCGGCCGATGGCACCGACGACATCGGCGGATTGCGACCGAACACTTCAGCGCATCGAGACGATCGAAGGCGAATCGATCTCGGCCGGCTGCTTCGTCTTCGCCTGCGGCGCCTGGCTGCCGAAACTGTTTCCCGAACTGCTCGGCGCAGCGCATCTTTCCGACACGCCAGGAGATCTTCTTCTTCGCGCCGCCGGCCGGCGATACGAGTTTCGCCGCGCCGTCGATGCCGGCCTGGTTCCATCATCCGGCGCTCGTCTACGGCATCCCCGATATCGAAAACCGCGGTTTCAAGATCAGTGTCGACAAGCATGGAGCCGCGATCGATCCCGACGGCGAGGATCGCGTACCGAGTGCGCAAGGGTTGGCCACGGCGCGCGCGTATCTGGCGCAACGGTTTCCGAAATTGAAGAATGCGCCGCTCGCCGAAAGCCGCGTCTGCCAGTACGAGAACACGTCGAACGGCGACTTCATCATCGATCGCCATCCGGAAATGGACAATGTGCTCATCGTCGGTGGCGGCTCCGGCCATGGCTTCAAGCATGGACCAGCGGTCGGCGACTACGCCGCCGGGTTGCTCACGCGATCGGATCGCCGCGAATCCCGGTTTGCGCTGGCGGCCAAGGCGACCACTCAGAAGCGCAGCGTATATTGAAGCGATCATCGCCGAATATGCCACTAAAAGCGTCTAAAAGTCGATAAGTGTTCGGTTCGTCGCAGCCTGGTTTCTGATTCGATTTCCCTTCATCGCACGAACCGACTATGCTCGCGTAACGCAGCCGTCATGGCTGGACTCACGGATTGATGTGACGAGAACCGCGCAACAGAAACCCCGTCATCCCGCCTTGTTGCATCTGGACGTCGCGGATCTTGCCTTGGCCTCGTGGGAAACCATCACGCGCCGCAGCTGGATGATGATCGCCGGTGCGTGTTCGCCAGACGAATACCAGCGCATGCTGCAGGAGAAATTCGAGGCAGCTTGCGATTCGGCACTTGCGGCGGCGTTCAATCCCGGTCATTTCATGGTCTCCGCCGCGCTTGCGCCCTGGACGCATCGTGCGCGTGCGAACGCGCTGCGTCTGCGACCAACCTGAGGGCGCCGCCCGCAGAAGATTCGCGCTAACGGCCGCTGGCTGCGGTGGCTGACGCTGGCGGAATCGAAATCGGCTGAATGCCGAACCGGCGCGCGGCTGCGATGTCGATAACCGCATAGTCAGGCCGGTGCCGCCCATCGAGCTTTGCCGCATTGCGCGCATAGCGCGCCGCGCCGGCGCGCAGCGCGGCATCGAAACTGGCCAGACTCGCTCGCCTCGCCGCGGATAAATTGCGTCTCGTCGGCGTAGGCCGGTCGGCCGCCAGTGCGAGTCGATCGCCGAGCAAGGTGGTTTCCAGATACGCCGTGTGCCGCGCGTCGGCGTCGGTGTAGAACCCGACGAAGGCATGCCCAGGCACCAGCACGAGAAAGCTGCGCAGGCCGATGCGCTGCAGCGCGGAAACGAGCAGCGCGCTGCCGTCGATGCAGTTCGCCGAGCGGTCGTTCCAGGTATCGGCGAGAAAGCGCACGCGCTGGCTGAATACCTGCGGGCCGTGGTCGATGCCTGGATCGGCGTCGAATAGCGGATACCGCGCACGCTCAATGCGTGCCACACCGCCCAGACCTGGCGCATACACCTCGCCGCATCGTCGTCCGCGTAGCCGGTGAAGCTTTTCCACAATTCCACTTTGTCGGGCCGAGTCGAGCATGGCGTCGACGATGGCATCGTTCTCGTTGACATAGGCGGCAAAGATCCACGACAGATCGACGCTGTCGCGCCCGTCGCGCACGAAATACAGCGCGTCGTTGAGCGGCCGCAGGCTGATCTAACGTCGCGTTCGCCGGCGGCGACCCGCATCGCGGTCGCAGTACGAAATGCAGTGTCGCCGCAAGCGCAATGGGCTGCGCGGCGAGGCGCTCGCGTTCCAGCCAGGCTAGGGCGCAGCTCATACTCGTGACCGGCGCGTGGCAGCGTCGCTTCGAAGTGCGCAGGCGCATTCAGCCATGGCGCCGCAGAAATGGTCAGGCTCACGGTTCGTCGTCGTGGCAGCGCCGCAGGCGCAATGCGATCAGGCCGTTGCCGCCGCCGAGTACTCTGCCGGACCTGGCCGTCGCACGGGCGTCGGGTACTTGCGCGGGTGGCGTACGCGACTGCGAAAGTTCCAGTGACGGAAACACCTGATCGAACGGCGTCACCGCATGCTCCAATCGCTGTCTTGTGCGCGCAGCGGCGCCGACATGAACGACAGCACCACGCAGATGAGGAGCGCGCACAATCGCAGGATGCGCAGAATCGGCATCGGCTGCATTCTCGCGTATTTCCCTCGCTCGGGTCAAGTCCGTTATGCTTGGCTCCCTTTCTCAAGGCGGGTTCCGTGCGCGATGAATCAGCGCTTCCGGCCGCGCCGAATGGCTGGCCTGGGACGGTTCGCGTCTGCGCTGGAAGTTGCATAGCGCAGGCCGGCGGCATTTCCGCGACCGCGCTGCACCTCGACGGGATCGTGTTTCCAGCGTTACCCGCCGGCCGCTGCGGACACGCAGGAATTCGCCTCGAATTCGAGTACTCGCCAAGCGGGCAGGCAGACTTGAATTCAGCCTGGCGATTCCGGCGCAACGCCGCAGGTGATTTTGCCGGCGTGGAATGTGCGTCTGGGTGCCGCCGCGCTGCCGGGCAGCAATGCGGCAGCGATGGCCGCGCGTCGCTTGGCGCCGCTGGCCGGCACAGCGGCCCTGCCGCAATCGGGCGTTGGCCGATCTGCCAGCGGTCGCGGTCGTCGTACCGATCTATAATTCGCCGCAATGTGTACAACGCTGCATCGAGGCCGTGCTGCGCTGGTCGCCGCGCGCGCGCCTGATCCTGATCGACGACGCGAGCAGCGACGCGGCGCATCGCTGAAATCTCTCGCGGCGCACGCCGCGCGCGCAAACGTCGTCGTCCGGCGCAACGAACGCAATCGCGGTTACACGCACAGCGTCAACATCGGCATGGATCTGGCCGGCAACGCCGACGTGGTCCTGCTCAACAGCGATACCGAGGTCGGACCGCGCTGGCTGCCTGCGCTCGGCTCGCCGCTTACGCGGACGACAGTGTCGGCACGGTTACCGCGGTGTCCGATAACGCCGGCGCGTTCAGCGTGCCCGAGCTTGAACAATACTGTCCGATTCCGGTGCGCTGGCAGCTTGTGCAAGCGCAGCGCGCAGTGCTGCAACAGGCCGGATTGCGCTATCCGCAGTTGCCGACCGGCAACGGGTTTTGCATGTACATCAAGCGCGCAGTGATCGCGCGCATCGGCAGCATGGATGAGGCGGCGTTTCCGGTCGGTTTCGGCGAGGAAAACGATTTCTGCCAGCGCGCCGAACACGCAGGCTATCGGCATGTCATCGCCGGCAACGTGCTCGTGCATCACGAACGCAGCGCGAGCTTTGGCGATGCGCGGCGTGCCGAACTTGGCGCGCAAGGCATGCAGGTGCTGCGCCAGCGCTATCCCGATTACGAGGACAAAGTGGCCGCGACGCTGTACAGTTTCGCTCGTCGCGCACTCGACTACCGCGTGCGACGCACCTATGCGGACCGCGACGGCAGTTATGCCGCGTTGCCGCCGCGGCCGCGCCTGCTGATCGCCGCCGATGCCGGCGATGCGCGCGCCGAACGCCTGCTCGCGGCGCTGCAGGATCGCCACGAGGGCTTCCTGCTGCGCCGCGAACGCGACTGGGTGAATCTGTACCGGCATGCCGCACCGAACCTCGTATTCGAACGCGGCCTGGCGATCGGCAACAATGCGATCGCCGTGCGTGACGTGGAAAATCGCCTGCGCGAATGGCTGATCGACTATGCGATCGAATCGCTGCATCCCCTGGGTAGCGCTGCCAGCGATGGCTGGCTGGCCGGACTCGCGGCCGGACTGGATATTCCGACCGCCTGAATCAAGGCTCCGGCAAACCCCGGATGGACTTGCGCATGGCGTATTTTCAAGGCTTGAGCAGTGCCGTCGCCGCATCCAGATCGGCGCTGTAAGCGTCCAGATTGCCGGCAATGATCGCTGTGTACTTTTCCGCCTCGGCCCAACGCCTCTGTTCGATTGCCTCGCGCACGCCGGGCAGGGTTTTCACGTCATAGCCGGTGTACAAGCCAGGGGCGTAGATCATGTGCTCATACCAGGGGCGGCCGGGTAACCCACCCTTGTGGATGAGAGTTTGTTCGAGGCCCTGCAGCAGCGTGTTGAGTTTGTGGGCGGCGGTCTTGTCCACGGTGGGACCGGCCGCGAGCCGCGCCGACAACGCCTTGTCGTAAGCCGCTGCGCTGGTCTTGAGCCGGACGACGGCATTGTCCAACGGCGCAAAATTCAGGAACGGCACGTTTTCCTTCGCGCTCGGCGGCACGTATTTCCTGGTCGGATCGGCGGCGAGCGTATACGCGTTGTCGTGCACCAGCCGATCGACGCGGGCGGTATCCTCACGTTCGCTGTCGGCGAGCTTGTGCAACTCGGTGGTGTAGTGCGCGACGGTGTCGGCGAAATTGTCCGCGCGCAGCGGCAGGATATCGGCATCGGCGAAACGCATCACGCTGTGGCCGCCAAGCTTGGCCAGTGCGATCCCGTACTCGAATGTCGGATCGCCGAAGCGCATGAAATGATCGAAGGAGTCGTACAGGGAATGGTAACTGCCGCCGCTGGATTCGCCCTCGAAGCCGATATCCAGCGAGGCGATGCCCAGATGCTGCAGGAAGGGCGTGAAGTCAGAGCCCGAACCGAGCGCACCGATCGGCAGGTCGTGGCGGCGGTGATCCAGCGCGGCCCTGGCCTGAGCCCGCGCCGGCGCGCCGGCGTCCGCGGCGCTGCCGCGCACCTCCAGTTGCGCGCGCCGGCGTGCGAGCACGCTGACATGGGTTTCCGGATCGTCGATGCCAGCGGCGATCTGGTCCAGCGCATGCTCGAGCGAATGCGAACCGCCTATCTGGACGAAGCCACGGCCGTTGCTGTCGGAGTTGACGTAGAGCACGGCTTTTCTGCGCAGCTCGTCGGCGTGCGTCTCGGCCCATTCGGTGGAACCGAGCAGGCCCGGTTCCTCGCCGTCCCAGCTCAAGTATACAATGCTGCGTTTTGGCCTCCAGCCATTTTTATACAAACCGCCGAGCACGCGCGCTTCTTCGAGCAGGACGACCTGGCCCGACAAAGGGTCGGACGCGCCGAAGACCCAGGCGTCGCGATGGTTGCCGCGCAGCACCCATTGGTCCGCATACTCGCCGCCGTGCAGGGTGGCGACGACGTCGTAAGCGGGCGTGAGCTTCCAGTCGAAGGCGAGCTTCAGATGCACTTGCGCGGGACCTGCGCCGATGTGGTAGGTGATCGGCAGCGCACCGCGCCAGCCTGACGGCGCGACCGGGCCGCCCAGGGCCTTGAGCAACGGCAGCGCATCGCCCCAGGAGACCGGCAGCACCGGGATCTTCAGCAGAGTTCGAGCCTGGCTGCGCTCGAGGCGCTTGGCATTCTTGGTCGCACCGACGCCCGGCGTGAGCGGGTCGCCGGCATACACCGGCATATCGGCGACCGAGCCGCGTTGCGCGCCCATTTCGCCGCGGAACGGGCCTTGCGGATAAGCGTCGCCCTGAAAATAGCCGTCATCGCGCGGATCGGAATAGATGATGCAGCCGATCGCGCCGTGTTCCTGCGCGACCTTGGGTTTGATTCCGCGCCAGGAATGGCCGTAGCGCGCGATCACGATCTTGCCCTTGACGTCGATGCCGCGGCGTTCGAGCTCCTGATAGTCCTGCCGGAACGCCATAATTGACGTAGACCAGTTCGCCGGTTACGTCGCCGTCGGCGGAGTAAACGTTGTACGGCGGCAACGCTCCCTGCAGGTTCGAGGTGCTGTCCTCGGCGATGGCCGGCTCCTCCAGCTTCGCCTTGAACGAGGTCGGGGCGACGAGTTCGAGCACGCGCTCCGTGGGCGTGGCATAGAGTACGTCGAAGGTTTCGATGTGCGCGTCCCAGCCCCAGTTCTTGAACTGCTGCAGCACGAACTCCGCATTGGCCTTGTCGTGCGGCGAACCCAGGTGGTTCGGCTGCGACGACATTTGTTTCATCCAGCGTCGCAGATTATCGGCCTTGAGTTGGCTGTCGAAACGTTGTTCGAGTTCGCTCTCCTGTGTCGCGCCTGTCTTGTAGAAGCCGAGCATGTCGGCGCCAGGCTCGCCGGGGGCAGCGATCGCGCCGCCGAACGAAAGTCCCAGAGCAACGAAAAAAACGACGCGACGCGACAGCATGGGCATGAGCGGCTCCACTGGGTTGAACGCAGAGTATGCCAAGGAGGATGCGTAGCCCGCAATTTCAGGGCGGTCGTTCTGGCTCGGGGGTCGGGCGCGCGTCATGCCGGAAGCGGCTATTGCGCCCCCCCGAGGCGCCTGGATTGCCTTGGCGTCAAAGCGCGACAAACGCCGCGCGTCGAACCGCCGGTGCGCGTCTACTTGATCACACCGGGAAGCATGGACTGCCAGCGCAAACCATGGCGGTGCGTGTTCGTGCCGACCGGAGGACCAAGGTTGGCCGCCGCATCGTCGTCGCCGGGTGCTCCCGATCCGCCCCCAGCCGCGATGGCGTCGTCGGGATTGGCACCGTGGGGCAGGGGTTTTTTTGCAACCACGGTGCTCGTGTGCGCAATCGCACCGGCATGCACGTGGTCGACGACTGCAGCCGGCGGGATCGCAGCACTGGTCGTGGAATTGCCTGTGGATTCGCACACCGTGCGCGCCGATGCGATATCGATGCAACTGCTGCCCGCGTAGGCGAGCAAGCCGGCGAGGGCGGACAGAACAGCGCAGCGTCGATGCATTGTGTTCTCCACGAACGAAACACGGTAAGGGTGCGGATCGGTGCGCATGGTGACACGTTCGCCATGTTCACCGCCAGTGACATGGCTTGGGCAGCAGCATTCGTGCCACTCCGGTTTTCCTGTCGCATCAAAGGATTGCGTCGAACCGACCGGCACGTGGACTGTCCGCGTGCGGACACTGCGGACACCGAACCAGCGGCGCGGACACGCACGCTGCGGTCGTGGCGCAAAGGTCGCGTGGCGCGCGGCAAACCATGCACTATCATTTCCCCATGTCGATCGATCCGCGCACTTTGCTTGCCGCCCTTTCCGCGGATACGCCTGTTTCCGGCAGCGACCTGGCCACACGTCTGCACGTTACGCGCGCGGCGGTGTGGAAGCAGATCGAGGCGCTGCGCGCGTCCGGCGCGCCGATCATGGCGGCTGCCGGCAGCGGCTATCGCCTCGCGTGGCCGCTCGAATTACTCGATGCCGGGCGCATTGCCGGCGAGCTCGATCGTGCCGTACGCGCGCGGCTGCACGCGCTCGATGTGCATTGGCAAATCGATTCGACGAATACGCAATTGTTGCGCGGCGCGGACACCGGGGCGCACGAAATGCAGGCGTGTTTCGCCGAGAGGCAGAGTGCCGGTCGCGGCCGCCGCGGGCGCGTGTGGCAATCGCCGCTCGGCGGCAATCTGTATTTTTCCCTGCTGCGCCGGTTCGCGCATGGCATGGGTGCGCTGTCCGGCTTGAGCCTTGCGGTCGGCGTCGCTGTGGTCGATGCCCTGGCCGATTGCGGCGTGACCGGCGTGGGTCTCAAATGGCCGAACGACGTGCTCGCGCAGGGGCGCAAGCTCGCCGGAATTCTGGTCGAGCTCGGCGGCGAATTTCTCGGGCCCTGTCATGCGGTGATCGGCGTTGGCATCAACTTGCGTTTATCCGATGCGGCACTCGAACGCATCGATCAGCCGGCGATCGATCTTGCGGCGCTGACGGGTGGTGCGCCGCCCGCGCGCAATCGCCTGGCCGGACGCCTGCTCGCACGCCTGATCGCGGTGCTCGATCGTTTCGCCGCGCACGGATTTGCCGCGCTGCATGCAGACTATGCGCGTTACGATCTGTTGCGCGGGCGCGCAGTCCGCGTGTTCACCGCGGACGCTGAGCGCGACGGCATCGCCGCCGGCGTCGACGCGCGCGGCGCGCTGATCCTGCGCCGCGGCAAGGCGCTGACGCACTACGACAGTGCCGAGGTTTCGGTGCGCGGTTTATGAAGCTTCTGATCGATCTGGGCAATTCGCGTCTGAAATGGGCGCTGTGGGACGGCACGCAACTGCAGCGCGGCAGCACGCTCAAGCATGTCGCCACGGCGGCCGGCGCAGAAGTGGATTTTGCTGCATTATGGAAAGGTGTACAGCCGCCGCTGGCGATCTGGATCGCCTCGGTTGCGGCGACCACGCTCGAGCAGGCGCTGAACCGTTCGCTGGCCGAATATTTCGTCGCGCCGATCCGCTACGCGCGCAGCCCGGCCGCGGCCTGCGGCGTGCGCAACGCCTACTCGGCGCCGGCGCGGCTGGGCATCGACCGTTTTCTCGGCCTGGTCGAGGTGCATGCGCAACAGCAGGCCGCGGCCGTGCTTGCGAGCTGCGGCACGGCCCTGACCCTGGATGCGATCGGTGCCGACGGCCGTCACCTCGGCGGCCTGATCGCGCCGTCGCCGCCGCTGATGCGCAACGCCCTGCTCGAGCACACGGCGCGCCTGGGCGATCTGCAGTCGGCGCAGATTGTCGAGTTCGCCGATACCACGGCCGCCGCGGTGGAGTCGGGTACCTGGCTCGCAGCGGCGGCACTGATCGAGCGTTTCTGTGCGCGTACACGCGCCGCGCTCGAAACGACGCCTGTACTTGTCCTCGCCGGCGGCGGCGCCAAACGTCTGGCACCGCTGCTCGATCTCGAACACCGTATCGAGCCCGATCTGGTACTGCGCGGTCTGGCGCGGTTCGCCGACAGCGGTGCGACGTAGGCGGTCCGCGCGAGCCAGCGCTTTTCCGGTCCCGGCATATTAGAATTCGAGGTCTTGAGCGGCGGCGACTCCGCCGAAGGGGTATATCGTCGGATGTTCATCCGTGTCCTCTGCTTGTTGCTGCTCGCGTTGAATATCGGCGCGGGCTGCTGGTTGTATTTCGCGCCGCCGGCGTCGCACACGGCGCTTGCCGTTACCGATCCGGGCGTGCCCAAGCTCGTGCTGCTCAGCGAAACCGATCGCACTGCGGCCGCGCCGGTCGCCGAGATGGCGTCGCCGCCGGAAACGCCCGCCGATCTGCGCCGCGATGTCTGTGCAAGCATCGGCCCGTTCGCGTCCCAGGCCGATGTGCGTGCCGCGCTCAATGCGCTTACGCCCTTGGTGGCGCGCATCCAGTTTCGCGAACTGCAGATCAACGAGCCGCGCGGCTTATGGGTTTATCTGCCCGCTCCGGCGAATCGCGAACAGGCGCTGGAGATGGCGCGGCAGTTGTCGAACAAGGGTGTGCACGACTACTACGTGGTCACCGCCGGCGATCAGCCGAACACGATTTCGCTCGGCGTGTTCCGCGATTCGGTGAATGCCGAGAAGCGCCGCAGCGAGATCAGCGCGCCTCGGCTTCAAACCCGAGGTGAGCCCGCGCAGCGACAACATCCCCGAGTACTTCATCGACTATGCGCAGAACGGCACCCAGGCCCTCGATTGGCGTGCGCACCTGCCCGCGGACGCGGACCTGCATCAGGAACCGATCGATTGTTTTTGATCGCTGCGATCCGTGCGAAAATGCCGCCCGCAGGAAATCGCGTCATGCCGGCATAGCTCAGTTGGTAGAGCAACCGCCTTGTAAGCGGTAGGTCGTCTGTTCAAATCAGACTGTCGGCACCAGATTTTCTGTGCGCCCCGTTGCGGCCATGTTGCAGGCCGGCATGCGCCGCTTATGGTTCGGGTTTATTCTTGGCCTTCCGCAGAAGGGGATCACTCATGAGTGTAGAAGATATCGCCCGGCGTCTTGCCGACCTTTGCCGCGAAGAACACTACTCGCAGGCTCACGATGAGCTTTATGCCGAAGATGCGGTCAGTATCGAGCCGGAGGGGTCGCCGCAAGGCGCGCTCGGCAACGTCAAGGGCTTGGCGGCGATCAAGGAAAAGGGACGCAAGTTCCAGGATCGCATCAAGCTCGTGCATAGCGTTACGGTCAGCGAGCCCATTGTGGCGGACAACTGGTTCAGCATTGCGCTGACGCTGGATATCACGTTCAAGCAACAGGGCCGCGTGATGATGAGCGAGATCTGTGTCTATCACGTGCACGAAGGCAAGATCGTGCAGGAGCAGTTCTTCTACGACGTGGGGTAATCTCGGCAGTCGCTCGCGTTCGCGTCAGCGGATCGCGCCGGAGAGAACTGGGGCCACGAACAGGATAGTGCCCGCAGCCGTCGTCGTATCGGCCGCGCTTCAGCGCTTGCCGAGTGCGTTGAGCAAGCCGCCCGCGCCCTGGATCAGGCTGGAAAGATCGAGCTTGCCGCCGCCGCTGTGGCCGAGTACGGCGCTGAGCAGGCCGCCGGCGATACCACCCTGCTGTTGAATCTGCTGGCTCTGCTGGCCAAGCACGTTGCCGAGGCCGCCTGGCGAAAGACCCTGCTGTTGCGACTGGTTGGCGAGCACGCTCATCACGATCGGCGCAAGGATCGCGAGCAGTTGGCCCGCGTTCTGCCGTGCCCAGGCCGGTGGCCTGACCCAGACCCTGGTTGGCCGCGCCGAGATTGCCGCCGAAGATATGGCCGAGTATCGCCCCGCCGATACCCGCGCCCGCGCTGGCAGCAGTTGAGCCGCCGCCGAGCAGGCCGCCGAGCATGCCGCCGAGGCCGCCGCCGCCCGCGCTGCTGCCACCGAGTACGCTGCCGAGCACAGCGGAGATGTTCGCGCCGGCATGATCGGCCAGCGCGCGATGCAGCGCGCCGGCGCCGTCGGGCGTGCTCGCGCTGTTCGCCATGCCGCCGACGATCAGGGGCAGGGCATGTTCGATCGCGTTGCGCGCCGAATCGGGATCGGTGCCGAGCTGCGCTGGCGATCGCGTTGATCTGATCGCTGCCGAGATGGCCCATCACGGTGTCGACCAGTCCGCTCATTGCTGTTGCCTCGTAAAGTATTGGTGAAAGCTGCGCCGGGCAAGCTTGCGCCGGGTCTCAAGCATAACACGGCGGCGAAACGCGTTATCGTTACGCGTCCAGGGCGTAAAATGCGACTCGAGCGGGCGCGAATCCGCCGGGTTTTCAAGTGCGAGACGTGACAATGGGTACAAAGGGAAAAAGATAAAATGCAGCAATTTCCATCCGTCTCCCTGATCGGCGCGCCGACCGATATCGGCGCCGGCCATCGCGGCGCGTCGATGGGGCCCGAGGCGCTGCGCGTCGCCGGCATCGCCGAGGCGTTGCACGCACGCGGCCTCGACGTGGTCGATCGCGGCAATCTCGCCGGCCCGTTCAATCCGTGGCTGCCGCCGCACGATGGCTATCGGCATCTGGCCGAAGTCGTCGACCTGGAATCGCGCAGTCATGCAGGCGGTGGGGCGGAGCTCGCGCTCGAACGCCTGCCGATCCTGCTCGGCGGCGATCACTGCCTGGCGATCGGCTCGATCAGCGCGGTCGCGCAGCCATTGCCGCGAGCGCGGCAAGAAACTGCGCATGCTCTGGCTCGACGCGCACGCCGATTTCAACACCTCGACGATCACGCCGTCCGGCAACATCCACGGCATGCCGGTCGCGTGTCTGTGCGGCTACGGCCCGCGCGAGCTGACCGAGCTCGGCGGCAGCGCGCGCCGATGCTCGACGACAGCATCCGCCAGATCGGCATCCGCTCGGTCGACGCCGGCGAAAAGCATCTCGTGCACGACATCGGGCTCGACATCTACGACATGCGCTACATCGACGAGATCGGCATGAAGCGCGCGATGGAAGAAGCGCTCGCACGGCGTCGACGCCAACGACGCATCTGCACGTGAGTTTCGACGTCGACTTTCTCGATCCGGACATCGCGCCAGGCGTCGGCACGACCGTACCCGGCGGACCGAACTATCGCGAGGCGCAACTGGTGATGGAGATGATCGCCGACACCGGCCGGCTCGGCTCGCTCGATATCGTCGAGCTCAATCCGGCGTTCGATAAGCACAACGAGACCGCGAAGCTCGCGGTGGATCTGGTCGAGAGCCTGTTCGGCAAATCGACCTTGATGCGCGGCTAGCGCATCAAGGTCGTCCCGGCCAGGGAGTGGCCGGGACCCAGTCACAGGGATGTGGAATAGAGGCGCGGCTAGCTGCTCATCGCAATCATTCCCGCGCCGGCGACAACGCCGAAGCATTGTTCTGATCTGCGCTTTGATCGCAAGGGAAGAAACTGGATTACCGCGTTCGCGGGAATGACGAGTGAACTGGAAGTCCCCGGGCTGCTCCAACACCAGGGCAAGGACGTTCAAAAGCGGTTTTTCTTCTGCGCCGGTTTGCCCTTCGCATGCGGCGCTCGCGCTCGCGAACCATCGCCGGTATTGCGACTGATGCGCAGGCGCTGCCCGGCAACCCAGACTTTTTTCAGGTGACTCGAACACTTCCGGCGGCATGCCCTCGGGCAAGTCGATCAGGCTGTGATCGTCCCGATGCTGATGCGGCCGATGTGCTTGCTGTCGAGGCCGGCTTCGTTGGCGATCGCGCCGACGATATTGCCGGGCTTCACGCCGTGAGCGTGGCCGACTTCGATGCGGAATGTTTCCATACCGATTTCCCCTGCGCGCTGAGGTGGCTCGCGCGGCGCTCCCAGCGCAGGCGCGTGCTCTACACGTGGTTTGTTTCCGCGAGAACCGCTCGAACCTGATGAAGCGAAATCACTATCGTGGGCTTGTGCGCGGGTTTCGCCTGCTTTGCCGCATTTGCTGCCTGCGTTCTCGCCGATGTTGTTTGCTCAGCGTGCCGCTGCGATCCGGCTTTGGCGCGCCAAAAGAAGTGGCGGCCTTGCGCACGTGTTCGCGCGGACGCGCGGTCGCCATAGTTCGCTCGCCGCGCCTGGCGAAGTCGTTACGTGTTGCGCGATCCTCGGGCGCAAACTCGCGCCGCTCGGTTTTCGGCGCGCTGTCGAGCAACAACGGCTTGTCGCCCTGCGCGATCGCGCGCGAGCGCGGCGGCGATCTCGATCGCGGGCACGTTGTGCTCGCGTTCGTACTGCTCGATCAGCCTGCGGAATACGGCCGAGGTCGCCGGCTGCGCCAGCGCTGTCGCTGATGCGCTCCTTGAACTTGCGATGCGCTCGTCGTTGACCGTCTCGACCGCTCGGCAGCTGCATCGGCTCGATCGGCTGGCGCGTGGCGCGTTCGATCGCGCGCAGCATGTCGCGCTCGCGCGGCGCCACGAACAGGATCGCTTCGCCGCTGCGGCCGGCGCGGCCGGTGCGGCCGATGCGATGCACGTAGGCTTCGGTGTCGTTGGGGATGTCGTAGTTGAGCACGTGGCTGATGCGCTCGACGTCGAGGCCGCGCGCGGCGACGTCGGTGGCGACCAGGATATCGAGCTTGCCGTCCTTCAGTTGCTGCGATCGTGCGTTCGCGCTGCGCCTGCACCATGTCGCCGTTGATCGCGGCGGCGGAAAACCCGCGCGCCTGCAAGCTTGCTCGGCCAGTTCCTCGGTGGCCTGCTTGGTGCGCGCGAACACCAGCATCGCGTCGAACGGCTCGGCTTCGAGGATGCGCGTCAGCGCATCGAGCTTGTGCATGCCGCTGACGCAGCCAGTAGCGCTGGCGGATGTTCGCCGCCGTGGTGGTCTTGCGACTTGATCGCGATTTCGACCGGATCGCGCAGATAGGTCTGCGCGATGCGCTTGATCGGCGCCGGCATGGTCGCCGAGAACAGCGCGATCTGGCGCTGTCGGCGGCGTCTTCTTCAGCACCGTCTCGACGTCGTCGATGAAACCCATGCGCAGCATTTCGTCGGCTTCGTCGAGCACCAGCGTAGTCAGCTGCGACAGGTCCAGCGTGCCGCGTTCGAGATGATCGATCACGCGCCCCGGCGTGCCGACCACGACATGCACGCCGCGGCTGCAGCCCGCTGAGCTGCGGGCCGTAAGCTCTGGCCGCCGTAGATCGGCAGCACGTGGAAGCCGGGCAGTGCGCGGCGTAGCGCTGGAACGCTTCGGCGACCTGGATCGCCAGTTCGCGCGTCGGCGCCAGCACCAGCGCCTGCGGCTTGCTCTTGCGCCAGATCCAGGCGTCGACAGGATCGGCAGCGCGAACGCGGCGGTCTTGCCGGTGCCGGTCTGCGCCTGGCCGAGCACGTCGCGGCCGGCCAGCAGATGGCGGAATGGTGGCGGCCTGGATCGGCGAGGGCGATTCGTAGCCGACTTCGGTCAATACCTTGAGCAGCTCCGCGCGCAGGGCGAGGTCGGCGAATGCGGCAATGGCGGTCGGTGCGCCGGGCGACGGTGCGGACATACGGGGCTCGATGGCATCGCCTCGCACGTGGCGGGGCGATGGATGGGAGGGGGCTGCATTATCCGCCTCGGCGCGGACACGCGATAGGCGCCGCGCCAGCTACGGGGCCGGATCGGGCACAAAGGTTTGTGGAAACGGTTGCGGTTCGCGCGCGATCGGCCGCGGCACGGGAATGACGCCGCGTGCAACGAGATTGTTGTAGCTGTCGTACCAGATCGAGACCACTTCGTTGGGCTGTGCGCTGGCGCGATCGAAATTTGTATACGTCACCTGCGAGACTTCGCGCGCGCCGTGCCCGGTGCCGAGCGATTCATCCTTTGATTCGCGGCGCTGTTTGGCGTAGGCCAGCGCATCGGCGCGAGTCAGATTGCCGGCGGCTTGCGCAGGTTCGTCGCGCGCGGCGCCGGCTTGGGCCTGGGCCGATTCCGCAGGCGCCGACGCAGGTGCAGGCGCGCCCGCCGCGGACGACTTCGCGGTTGGCGCATAGCGATCGGCAAGCGGGGCGTCGGCGATCTTGCCTTCGCGCCAGAACAGCGGTTTCTCGCGAAACACCGCAACGCCGATCACGCCGACATTGTTTGGCCGCCCCGTGCGCGCGGCATAGCTGTTGTCGAGCGCGGTGAAATTGAATTGCGCGACCTCGCTCATGCTTTTGCGCCAGCCGTTCACATCGGTACTCTGATACGCATCGAGGACATACCCGGTCTGATCAGGATTTGCGGTTTCGCCGGAAACCGCGTTCACGCCATCCACCGACAGCACCACGAGCACGCGCGCGCCGATGCGGTTGGCGATGCGCACGCTGTAACGATGGCCGGGTGTACCGGCGACATACAGTTTCCCGTCGCGTGAGTGGGCGGTCAGGCTCGTTCCGGTATCGCGGTCGATCACGTTGATATCGACCAGGGTGCCCGCGTGCGCGGCTGGCGTGCAGGACAGTGTGGCAACAGTGAGCAGGGAAAGCAGGGTATTCATCGATCGCCTCCGTTGGGGTTGGTGAACGATGCAACGGGGCGGCGGGCGCGCCGGGGTCAGGTTCTTGTTGCCTTAAGCGGCTTGCCGATTGTCTGCATTGCGGGCGTGTGTAGAATATGCGCATTCCATGTGCGCATTGGAGATGTGCAATGGGCAACGAAGGCAATGCCCTGAAGAAAGCCACCAACGTCAGCATTCGCGGCGATCTGCTCGCGGACGCGCGCGAACTCGAAATCAATCTGTCGGCCGAGTTTGAAAAGCACTTGACCGAAATCGTGCGCAAGCGACGCGGCGAACAATGGAAACGCGACAATCGCGAGGCAATCGAAGCGTACAACCGCCACATCGCTGAACATGGGTCTGTGGAACGAAGAATTTCGGACTTGGTGATTCGTCGCTTTGACGTTTTTCGCAACGAAAGCCCGAAGACGGCTCGGCGATTTCCGTATTTTCTCGCTGTGCAGTCCGATTTGCTGAGTGGGTTGGGTACTCGCGTCGTCGTCCCGCTGGGGAAACCTTCGGTGGTTGGCGGCAAGCTCGCGCAGACGCTTCTCCCCCCTTCGATATCGGCGCCAGCCAGTACGTGATGTACACGCCGGAAATGGGCGCCGTTCCGATAGCGGCATTGCGCAAGCACGAAGCCAATCTGGAATCGCAGCGCGACGTAATCGTGCGCGCACTCGACTTTCTTTTCGACGGAATCTGAAAACGTGCAGAAAACCCGCATCCTGACCGGCATCACCACCACCGGCACGCCGCATCTGGGCAACTACGTCGGCGCGATCCGCCCGGCGATCGCGGCCAGCCGCAATGCGAACGCCGAATCGTTCTACTTTCCTCGCCGACTACCACGCGCTGGTCAAGTGCGACGATCCCGCGCGCATCCAACGTTCGACGCTGGAAATCGCCGCGAGCTGGCTGGCCTGCGGCCTCGATCCGGATAAAGTATACTTTTACCGCCAGTCGGACATTCCGGAAATTCCCGAGCTGACCTGGCTGCTGACCTGCGTCACCGCCAAGGGCCTGCTCAATCGCGCGCATGCCTACAAGGCGGCGACCGATGCCAATCGCGAAAACGGCGAAGACGCCGATGCCGGCATCACCGCCGGCCTGTACATGTATCCGGTGCTGATGGCCGCGGATATCCTGCTGTTCAACGCGCACAAGGTGCCGGTCGGCCGCGACCAGATCCAGCATATCGAGATGGCGCGCGATATCGGCCAGCGCTTCAATCACATCTATGGCGGCGAGTTCTTCACGCTTGCCCGAAGCCGCGATCGAGGAAAACGTCGCCACGCTGCCCGGCCTCGACGGGCGCAAGATGTCGAAGAGCTACGACAACACGATTCCGCTATTTCAAGGTGGCGAAAAAGCACTGCGTAAAGCAATCATGGGCATCGTCACGGATTCTTCTCGGCCGAAAAGTCTTGAGGATGCGCAGGGTTCAGCGCTTTATCAATTGATTGAAGCTTTCGCTGGATCGGTTCATTCACGGGTTGCGCAGAAATTCCACGCTATGGGTCCTTCTGCGGATCGGCTGGGGGACGCTGAAGACAAATGCTTTCCAGGCGCATCAATGCGGAGCTTGCGCCCATGCGCGAGCGCTATGAGGCGCTGATCGCGAAACCCGGGCAAATCGAGGAGACCCTGCATGTGGGCGCGGCGCGCGCACGCAAGTTGATAGAGAAGTTCATTCAAAAACTGCGCAAAGCGGTCGGCCTGAGATCATTGTCGCTTGCGTCATCGAGTTCTCAGACGGAGGACAATCGGCTGTTCAATAGCGCCTACCAAGCGGCCATGGGAGGAGATCGAGTAATTCCATTAGAAGTGAAAGGTCCTTGGACAGAAAGTAAAAGAATTGGGTTTACGATCAGTTACTCCCAGCGAGGAACGTTCATTGCGGAGGATTTCCCATCCAAGCCAGAAGCGGGTCAGGCAAAAAAAAAGCTGGAGAATGGAGTAGGACTGAAACTCGATAGAACGCGCAATGAAGACGGTCTCCTCGCACTGGAGCTTTACCTTGACGACAAAAAAATTGGGCGAGGTAAAGCTTTCAGCGTTGCGTCGGAGGCCGATCTAGAGGAAGCGAAATTTTGGCAATCCGTGGAGATGAGGAAGGCGCAGAACGCAGAGCCTGCGAAGAAAGACTAGTGTTGCCGGCGATTACGACCAGATATTTGCGTGCGGCACGAATCGCGCGCGCTGCTTGTGCACCTGCAGAAGCGCTGGTCGGTCTGCGCTTCCACCATTTAGACCGGCTGCGATTTCTTGCGTGCACGCTTCTTGCGCACGCGCGCTCGGTTCGAGGCGGAAGCAACCCGGCAGCAGCTCGCCGATCGTCGCGATGCGGACATCGCCGCGCAGATTAGTCATGATCACGCGCAGCTCCGGGCCGCCCTGTTCGAACAGAATCTGCCGGCAGGCGCCGCAGGGTGCGACCGGTTCGGGCGTGTCGGCGACGACGGCGATCGCGTGCAACGGCTTGCGCGCGGCACCGGTCGAGTGCGCGGAAAATATCGCGGTACGTTCGGCACAGTTGGTCAGGCCATAGACGTCGGACTCGACATTGCAGCCGAGCACGATGCTGCTGCCGTAGCGCGCGGCGGCGCCGACCTTGAACTGCGAATGCTGCACGTGGGCGCGCAGCCGCGCTTTTTTTGCCGCGTCGACCAGTTGTTGTTCGGCGCGCGTCAAATCGGTCCTGTTTCATGGAAATACTGCGATCGCTGGGCCGATCTGGATAGCCGGATTTGCGTCGCGCGTCAATTGGCCAGCGCGAGATCGGCGAGCAACGCCTGCAGAAAGCGCGCCGCCTCGCCGCCGGTGACTGCGCGATGGTCGAACGAGAGCGAGATCGGCATCACGCGATGCGTCTCGATGCCGCCCATCACGGCGATGACATCGTGGCTCAGCTTGCCGGCGGCGACGATGGCGACGCAGGGCGGCACCACGATCGGTGTCGCGTAGCGTCCGGCGAATACGCCGAAGTTGGACAGCGAGATGGTATAGCCGGCCAGTTCCTGCGGCGGGATGCTGCGATCGCGCACGCGCTTGAGCAGATCGTCGAGCGCCACGCGCAGGCTTTTCGCATCGAGCACGTCGGCATTGCGCAGCGCGGGCACGAACAGGCCGTCGGCGGTATCCACCGCGATGCCGATATCGACCTGCGCGTGCAGTGTGCGCGTCAACTGCTCGCCGTCGAACCACGCATTCAATGCGGGCACGGCCTTGCATGCGGCGACGATCGCGCGTAACAGGCGCACGCTGATGTCGTTGCCCGCCCGCCAAGTCTGGATATCGGCATCATCGAAAATCGTCGTCGGCACGACTTTCGCGTGCGCGTCGGCCATCACGCGCGCCATATTGCGGCGCACGCCCTTGAGCTGGGTCACTTCGCCGTAATCGCCGTTCACTCCAGCCGCGGGCGGCAAAGCGCTGGCGCGCGCGGGCTCGGCAGATTCGGCACGCGTGCCTGGCTGGACGGGGAGTATCGCTGCGCTGGCCGCGGGGGAGCTTGCGCCTCGCCTCGCCGTACCTGCCGCTGCCGCGTCCTTGACGTCCTGCGCCGATACGACGCCATCGGCATGCCTTGGTATAATTCTGGATAAATCCACATTGAGCTTTTTTGCCAGTGCGCGCACGGCGGGTACGGCCTTGACGCCGCCGACGACAATGGCGGCTTCGCTGACCAGCCGGTCGCTGGTGGGCATTGTGCCGACCACGGTGCCCGTATCTTCCCTTCTCCCCTCGGGAGAAGGTGCCCGAAGGGAGGATGAGGGGAGGGCAATAGTCGAAACCGACGCCTTGCGTGCCTGAGAGGCGTTTCCCTCACCCGTCGCGCCGCGTGCGCCGGCCTCTCCCGGTGGGAGCGGCGAAACGTGATGCCCGGTCTCCTCGGATTCCGCGCGTTGCGGCGCGCTGGCATCGATTTCGAAATCGGCCAGCGCCGCGCCGGTGGCGATCACGTCGCCGTTCGCGCCGTGGATTTTGAGCAATTTGCCCGAATACGGCGACGGCACTTCGACCACGGCCTTGGCCGTTTCCATCGACACCAGCGGTGCGTCGAGCTTGACCGCCTCGCCGACCTTGACCAGCCACTCGACGATGGTCGCGTCGGGCAGGCCTTCGCCGAGGTCGGGCAAACGGAAGGTACCGATCTTCGCTGCAGATGATTCGCTCATTCGATTGACGCCGTCACAGATGCAGGACCACGAGTGCGATCAAGGCCGGCAAGGCCTGGACGAAGAAAATCCTGCGGTTTACGGTCACCCCGCCATAGATGCCGGCGATGATCACGCAGGTGAGGAAGAAAATCGCCACATGAAATCCGTGGTGGCCGACCAGACTCCAGATCAGGCCTGCGGCGAGAAAACCGTTGTACAAACCCTGATTCGCGGCCAGCGTTTTCGACGCAGCGGCAAATTCCGGAGTCAGATTGAACACCTTGCGCCCAAGTGGTTTGTCCCAGAAGAACATTTCCAGCGCCAGAAAGTAGAAATGCAGCAGGGCGACGAGGGCGATCAGGATTTGTGAAAGCAGATGCATGGCGTTTCCTGGATGCGTGTCAGCCGGCGGCCAGCGTGCGTTTCGCCGCGGCGACGATGCGCGCGACGCTGGGCAGATAATTCATTTCCAGACGATACAGCGGAATATGCGTGTCGTAACCGGTTACGCGCTCGACCGGCGCGACCAGATCGTACATCGCATGTTCGGCAAGGCGTGCCGCGATCTCGCCGCCGAAGCCGCCGGTATGCGGCGCCTCGTGCACGATCACGCAACGCTGGGTCTTCTTCACCGATTCGTGGATCGTGTCGAAATCGAGCGGCTTGAGCGTGGCCAGATCGATCACTTCGGCGCGGATACCATCCTGCGCCAGGGCGTCGGCGGCTTCCAGCGTTTCCTTGACTTGCGCGCCCCAGGTCACCAGGGTCACATCGCTGCCGTCGCGCAGCACGAAGCAGACATCCAGCGGCAACGCCTCGCCGTCGTCGGCGACTTCTTCCTTGTACTGGCGATAGATGCGCTTGGGCTCGAAAAAGATCACCGGATCTGGATCGCGGATCGCTGCGAGCAGCAAACCGTAAGCGCGTCCCGGCGACGATGGAAACACCACGCGCAGGCCCGGGATATTGGTAAACAAGGCCTCGTTCGCCTCGGAGTGATGCTCGGGTGCGTGGATGCCGCCGCCCCAGGGCGCGCGAAAGACGGCAGGGCAGCTCAGACGTCCGCGCGTGCGTGTGCGCATGCGCGCGGCGTGGCAGGCGATCTGCTCGATCATCGCGTACATGAAGCCTTCGAATTGCGCTTCGGCAACCGGGCGCATGCCTTGCGCGGCGAGGCCGACCGCAAGACCGGCGATCATCGCCTCGTCGAGCGGTGTGTCGATCACGCGGCTCGCGCCGAATTTCTGCTGCAGTCCGGCGGTCGCACGAAACACGCCGCCGTTCGCGCCCACATCCTCGCCAAGCACGACCACCGACGGATCGCGCGCCAGCTCGTGCGCGAGAGCCATGGTGACGCCTTCGATCAAGGTGATTTGCGGCATCGGCGACTCAGGCCTTGCCGGCTGCGATGGCGAGTGCCTGCGCGCGCTGGCGTTCCAGTTCGAGCGGCAGGTCGGCGTAGGTGTAATCGAACATCGCGGTCAGCGGCTGCGCCTTGATTTCGAGATAGGCGTTCACTTCGGCATCCGCGCGCGTCGCGCAGTCGATCAGCAGTTCTTTTTCCTCGGCCTCGCTCCAGGCATTCAAATCCATCAGGTAGGCGCGCAGGCGCTTGATCGGTTCGCGCTGCCAGGCCTCGGCGACTTCCTCTTCGCTGCGATAGCGGCGCGCATCGTCGGCCGTGGTGTGGTCGGACAGGCGATAGGTGACCGCCTCGATCAGGGTCGCGCCGTGGCCGTGGCGCGCGCGCTTGACCGCATGATCGAGCGCGGCGCGCAGTGCAATCAGATCGTTGCCGTCCACCTGCAGGCTTTCGATGCCGGCGGCGATGCCTTTCTGCGCCAGAGTCTGCGCGCCGGTCTGCAATTTTCGCGGCGTCGAGATTGCGTACTGGTTATTGACGATAAGGACAACCAGCGGCAGCGTCCTCGCACCGGCGACATTGATCGCCGCGTAGAAATCCGCCTTCGAGGTGCCGCCGTCGCCGACGGTGGTGAGCGCGACGCGCGGTTCCTTGCGGATCTGGAACGCCAGCGCAGCGCCGGCAGCGTGCAGAGTCTGCGTCCCGATCGGCACGCTCCAGGCGAAATCGTGCGCGGGGCCGGAAAAATCGTTGCCGCGTTCGTCGCCGCCCCAGTACAGCAGCACTTCGCGCGGCTTCACGCCGCGGTAGAACTGCGCGGCGTAGTCGCGATAGAACGGCACGAACACATCGTCCTCGGCCAGCGCCGAGCCGGCCGCGGCGTAGGCCGCTTCCATGCCAAGACATGAGGCATAGGTGCCCAGCTTGCCGGTGCGCTGCAGCGCGATCGCCTTGCCGTCGAACACGCGCACGAAGGTCATCAGTTTGTACAACTCGACCAGCTGGCGCACGTCGCGCGCGAACGCGGGCACATCCTCGCGCGTGAGTTTGCCCGCGGCGTCGAGGTATTGCAGGTATTCGATTTCGAAGGTGGCGACGATGCTCACGCGGCTGTTGCAGGTTGTTCCGCGATGCGGGGGGTTGCTAGATAGCAGCCGACGCGGTTTCAATGCAAGGCCCGGTGCAACACGCACCGGGCCGATGATGCAACGCTGGCGTGGCGTCCGCGCGCTACGGCTTGCCGTGCGTGAATGTCACTTGCAGCGTGCAATCCGCGGTTATGGAGGCGGTATAAATCTGCTTGCCGGTCAAGTCCGCACCGCATCCGCTCACGTGCGGGCGGAATCCCGGGTCGGGGTTCACCGTAAAATGCAGCGTTTGATTGCGGTGCACGACCTGGATGGTGCCCGGACTCAGCGTCCCGCCGACGCCGACATCCGGCGTCACCGCGAAGCCGAGCGTGACCACCTGGCCGTCGTGATCGGATGTGCGCGTCGCCGTGGTCGGATCGAGCGGCGCCGGACCGGCTTCGGAAACATCCGAATTGCCGTGCGCATTGGAGATGCGCGAGAAATCGTTCAACGCCACTTGCGAGAGCAGGATATGGTCGATCTCCTGCGCATACCCGCTGAAGTTGTACGAGTAATGGTCCGCCGGATTGGCCGCCGTCCCGCTATCGAACAGCGCCGGACTAGGCGGCAGATAGGTTCCGCTCGTATCCCAGTAATAGTTTTCCGATTGCAGGGCGGTGCCCATGATCATGCCGGTCACATCGACATAGCCGTCGGTGAACTCGTAGGCGTTGAAGTCGCCGACCACGATCAGCGGCGCACTGGCGTTGCCGGTGATATCGAACGATCCGCTGGTGATGGCGCCGCTCGTATCCTGCTGCGCATCGCCCGCGCCCGGCAATGTGGCTCCGCTCTGCAGCGCCTGCACGATACTCGCGACCTGCACGGCTTGTTCGGTGCGTTTGGTGCCGACGTAGGCGTCGACGCCCAGATTGATCAACGAGCGATCGTAGATCACCAGCAGCTGGAAGTGGAAGCTGTTGTACGTGGCGTCCAACAGCAACGGCGGCCGGTCGTTGAGCAGACACGGCGGGTTGCTGCTGCAGCTGTTGGTCAGCGTGCCCTTGTACATTTGCGTAACGGAATTCACCGCCACGTCGGCGCGTACCAGGATGCTGACGTTGATGCCGCCGGGATCGTTGCCGGGGATCAGGTATGGCGTATAGATCGGCCCGCCGTCGCTGTAGATCTGGTTGGCCAGATCGGTCAGCGTGCTGTAGTTCTCAGCTTCCTCGACGCCGAGGACGACCGGCGACTTGAGCACTTCGCGAACCTGCCTGGACATTTTCTGCAAACGCGTCAGATATTCGGCATGTGTCGGGCAGGTATCGCTGGAGCCCGTGCCCGCACAATGATCGGTATACGCGCTGGTGTCGGCGCCGTCGGCGGTGTCGTTGAAGAAATGCAGCATGTTCTGCGTGCCGATCGTCAGCGTGCCGGGGGCCGAGTCCGTCACCGGGATCGGGTAAGTCGGCGCCGTACCGTTCGTGGTCATCGCTAGCGGATAGATTTCGTAGGTTCCCTGATAGCCCTGGATGATGCCGGTCACGCTGAAATGCTGGCCTGCGTTGTAGATGTAATTGGTCGGATCGAAGCCCAGGCCGCCATAATAAATTTCGACGATTTCCGGCTCGCCGTTCCATACCGGAATGCTGCCGCCGAGACCGGGGAACAATGCGCCTTTCGCGCGGAACGGACGCGGCTGGCTGCCGAGCGTGGCATACAAGCCCGAGGGCGATCCGGTATGCACGCCGTCCGCGCCGCTGGCGAAGGTCGCGCCGGTCACGACGCCATCGTTCATCGCCACCAGCATGCCGTCGAGACAGGCGAAGTTGCTGGCCTGGTAGCCGTCGAGCGCGGGAACGATCGTCGATCCCGGTCCCATGCAAATGCCCGTGGTCGGGTCGGTCGTCGGCGCGTTGTTGTCGAGGACATAGGCGGCGGGAACGGTGTTGCCCGAGCTGATGATCGAGACGCTCGGCGTATCGGCGAGTTCGGTAGAGCCGTTGAATTCCTGCACCTGACCCGTCACCGCGACGGCATCGCCCAGGTGCACGGTCGGTACGGAACCGGTATACACGAAGATAGCGTCGGAGGTCGTCGGATCGCCGTCACCTGACGCGTCCTGCATGAAGAAACCATTCGTGTCCACGGCGGTGACGATATCCGTGCCGCTCGTCGTCACCGTCTGCCCGGCATAGGTCGACGCGGCACCATGACCCTGAATCTGCATGATGCTGAGTATCGGGAAATCGTCGTTCTGAATCGTGCCGGTACCCTGGTCCTTGACCACCGTGGCTCCGGCCACATTGGTCACATTCACGAAGAAGGTTTCATCCGGCTCGATCGTGGTATCGCCGTCGACGACGACATCGAAGGTATAAGTCAAACTGCCCGCGGCGATGGTCTGCCCGGTCAGCGATTGCGCGACATAATCCGATCCGGCTGCCGCGGTGCCGTCGGCAGTCCCGATATCGAACGTCACATCGCTCGCGGCCGCGCTCGACAACGACACGGTGAATTCGAATACCGACGTTCCGGCATTGCCTTCCTTCTGCTTGACATCGTTGATGCTCAGAGTTGATGGGCCGGTGCTGCCGGAACACGCTGAGTTGATCGGGCTGGACGAATTGCGCGGCGCCGGTGTGCCGGTCGCGAAATCGCTCTTGTTATCGTCGCTATCGGTGCAGCCGTTGTCTGCGCGAAAATCGGCGAGGATAGTGCTGGTGGCCGGTGCGGCGCCGCTGCCCTCGTAGAAATTCGCGGTGCCGACGCCGACCAGATCGACGATCTGCGCAAGCTGCGCCGCCGAACACGCGGTACTGGAACCATTGCAGGCGATTCCACTCGTGGTGCTGGCAAGAATAACCTTGCCGCCACCTGCCGCCATATTGATCGAGGTACTGCTCTGGTCCGGTGTCACCGGCAGCGGGCTACCGTTGGCGCCACCGGCGAGTTGCAGCAGAAAGTATCCGCCCGGCGCGATCGAGCCGCTCAAGGCGACCACACCGCTGCTGAAACTTCCGGTCCCGGTCGCGCTGGCGTATTGCACCGACATGCCGCTGAGCGATTGCGTGGTGGCGCTCAAATTGAACAACTCGACATAGTCGTTCTGCAAAAGCGCGCCGCTGTTGCCGCCAGCTCCATAGATCTGGCTGATGACGACGCTGGTGCTGGCGCCCAAGGCCGGCATCGGCAGCGCGGTCAAGATTCCCAGAGTGAGAACAGCGAATCCGCTGCGTGTGCGTTGATGCACGGAATTACGGATAAAAGCAATCACCTGTGCGCGACGACGCGCAGCTATACTCTTCAGCATTTCCAACCCCGTTGTGTGTTGACCCCAACTTCGTCTGGATTCTGCATGCAAACCATGACGGGTTCAACCCTTGCAGACGGGCTTTTGTAAAGCCGCTGGATTTGTCTCTGATGAATACTGAAGAAAATCGCCGCGAGCTGGAAGCCGGGATCGAGCTGGATCTGCGCGATCGCCTGAGTTATGGCGGTTATCTTCATCTGGACCAGTTGCTGTCCGCGCAGCAGCCGCTGTCCGCTCCGCCGCATCACGACGAGATGTTGTTCATCATCCAGCATCAGGTCGCCGAACTGTGGATGAAACTCGTGGTGCACGAGTTGCGCGCGGCGATTGCGCATGTGCAGGCCGACGAACTCGACCCGTGTCTGAAGATCCTCGCGCGCGTCAAGCAGGTGCAGCGCCAGTTGTTCGAGCAGTGGGCCGTGCTGGAAACGTTGACGCCGAGCGAGTATCTGGAATTCCGCCATGTGCTCGGGCCGTCGTCGGGATTTCAGTCGCTGCAATACCGGCTGCTCGAATTCCTGCTCGGCAACAAGAACGCCGACATGATTGCGGTGTTCGCACACGCTCCGGCGCAGCAGGCCGAACTGCGCGCGGCGCTCGACGCGCCAAGTCTGTACGATGAATTCCTGCGCTATCTAGCGCGCCACGGCCACGCCGTGCCGCGCGCCTGCGTCGAACGCGATTTCGCCCAGCCGCACCAGCGCAATGCCGAACTGGTCGGCGTGCTGCGGCAGATCTACGAGCAGCGCGAGCGCTATTGGACCGACTACCACATGTGCGAGCAACTGGTGGATGTCGAGGAAAGCTTCCAGCTCTGGCGCTTCCGCCACATGAAAACCGTCGAACGCATCATCGGCTACCGGCGCGGCACCGGCGGTTCGTCCGGCGTGGGTTTCCTGAAAAAAGCGCTGGACCTGACTTTTTTCCCCGAGTTGCTGGAAGTGCGCACGGTGATTGGTCGAACGTGACGCGTTTCTGCGATGCGTTATGCGCATCGCGTGCGGCACGGTGTGAGGGTGAGCCATGGATGGCGATCGAACGGAGCATGGACGGTTTGTTGATTGGATTGTTTGCAACGGACATTCCGCGCTGCATCACGCAATTCGTTTGACGCCGCGCGGCGAAGCGGTTACATCTTGAATCCTGGGCAGCGCCATCCATCGGGCGCAACAATCCACCTTCGCGCGCAGCGGCCGCGCGATCCTTCCTGGAGCAGATCATGGCGACAACCGGCGGTGGAGCAGCGAGCGAAGCGATGACGGCGCAAAGGGAATTCCGCCAACTGCTCGGGCATCCGGCGCCGCTGTGGATGCTGTTCATGACCGAGTTCTGGGAGCGCTTTTCGTTTTATGCGCTGCGCTGGGCATTGACTCTTTACATTGTCGCCCAGTTCTTCGGCGGCAATTCTTCCGGTGAAAGTTATGCGAACAGCACCACCGGCGCGTATCTGGCCCTGGTTTACGCCTCGGCGTTTTTCGGCGGATTCGCGGCGGATCGTCTGATCGGTTATCAGCGCTCGATCCTTATCGGCGCCGTGGTCATGGGCGCGGGCCTGTTCGTGATCATGATTCCGAACCAGCAATTTTTCCTGTTCGGTCTGGCGCTCGTCGTCGTCGGCAATGGCTTGTTCAAGCCGAATATTTCGAGCATGGTCGGCCAGTTGTACGCGCAGGGCGACGTCCGCCGCGACGCGGCCTTCACGATTTTCTACATGGGCATCAATGCCGGCAGTTTCTTCTCGCCGATCATCACCGGCTGGCTTGCCAGCACGCTGACGCATACGCCGCTGGAACAGAATTACAAGGCGGTCTTCGCGGCCGCCGGGGTCGGCATGATTTTCAGTTTCTTCTGGTTCTGGTTCGGCCGGCGTCGGCTGCAGGGCATCGGATGGCCGCCGGTCGCTTCGAATGAGAAGCGCAATCTCACCTACGTCTTCGCCTACATGCTGCTGGCCACGCCGGTCGTATACCTGCTGCTGGCCAAGCTCGGCGCCGGCGCGCTGGCGTGGGTACTGGGCGTGCTGTTCGTCGCGCTGGCCGCGGCGCTGCTCATCGAAGGCGTGCGCGAGGGAACGGCGCAGCGCGACAAGGTGATCGCGATGCTGATCATCTTCGTCTTCAACGTGCTGTTCTGGATGTTTTTCGAGCAGGCCGCCAGCTCGTTCAATTTCCTCGCCGACAAGATCGTGAACCGCGATTTTGGCAGCTGGGAATTTTCGATTGCCTGGTTCCAGTCGGTCAATCCGATCGCGATCATCGCTTTCGGGCCGCTGTTCGCCGCGCTGTGGGTCTGGATGGGCCGGCGCAATATCGAGCCGTCGATTCCGCGCAAGTTCGGCCTCGGCCTGATCTTCAACGGCCTGGCGTTCCTGCTGCTGATGTACGCCTTGCGTTACCTAGTCGACGCGAAAAACATGATCCCGTTCTGGACGCTGTTCATGGTCTACGTGATCCAGACTGTCGGCGAGCTGTGCCTGTCGCCGATCGGGTTGTCGATGGTGACCAAGCTCGCGCCACTGCGCTTCGTCGGCTTTGCGATGGGCGGCTGGTTCCTGTCGATCGCGATCGGCGAAAGCCTGTCGGGGATTTTTGCCAGCGCCGTAAGCGGCGCAACCGGCATGACCACGGCGTCCGCGCTCAGCGGCTATACCTTCGGCTTCTGGTCGCTGATGGGCGCTGGCGTGTTGCTGTTCCTGATCGCGCCCTTGATCAACAAGCTGATGCACGGCGTCAAGTGACCTCAGGATGATGTCATCCCGTGCAGCACATGGATGTGCGCTGACACGGGATCCAGTGCCTTGCTTAGCGATCTCTTCGAGGCCCACCTGTCGCAGTCAACCGGCGGTGGGCGAGCCTTCCGCCTGTCGTCGGCGGTATCATTGAGTTCATCCTGGCTGCGGAACTGCGGCCTAAAATGATTCGTGGAGTCGAACATGAGCGCACAACCTCTTCCGACCGCCGCCGGCATCCAGCCGGCGCAGTTCGAAAACCCGATGGGCATCGACGGCTTCGAGTTCGTCGAATTCGCCTCGCCCGAGCCGGCGAAAGCTGCACGAGCTGTTCCGCAAGCTCGGCTTCACCGCAGGTCGCGCGGCACAAGACGCGGCCGATCTACAACTATCGCCAGAACGACTGCAACGTTCCTGATCAACGAGGATCCCGATTCGTTCGCCGCCGACTTCGCCGCAGAGCACGGACCCAGCGCCTGCGGCTTCGCGATCCGCGTCAACAAGCTCGCCGAGTGGGTGCGCGTGCAGGCGCTCAAGAACGGCGCGAAGTCGATCGCGAACAAGGAAACGAGCAAGGCCGTCGCCGCGCCGGTGATCGAGGGCATCGGCGGCTGCATGCTGTACATCGTCGACCGCTACGACGACAAGGGCACGATCTACGATCCCGACTGCGAGTGGCTGCCCGGCGCGACAGATGATGCCGAAGGGTTTCGGCCTCACCTTCATCGACCACCTCACGCACAACCTTTACTTCGGCAACATGGCGAAGTGGGCGGATTACTACGAGCGCCTGTTCAACTTCCGCGAGATCCGCTACTTCGACATCAAGGGCGCCAAGACCGGCCTGCTGTCCAAGGCGATGACCGCGCCGGACGGCATGGTGCGCATCCCGCTCAACGAATCGCCCGATCCGAAGAGCCAGATCAACGAATACCTCGACGCAGTACAAGGGCGAGGGCATCCAGCACATCGCCTGCTTCACCGACGACATCTACGCGACGGTGGAGGCGATGCGCGCGCCGGGCATCGAGTTCCTGGATACGCCGAACGCCTATTTCGAGCTGATCGACCAGCGCATGCCGAACCACGGCGAGGACGTGCGCGCGCATGGCAAGCAACAAGATCCTGATCGACGCCGACAGGGAGACGAAGAAGAAACTGCTGCTGCAGATCTTCACCCAGAACTGCGATCGGCCCGATCTTCTTCGAGATCATCCAGCGCAAGGGCAACGAGGGTTTCGGCGAAGGCAACTTCCAGGCGCTGTTCGAATCGATCGAGCGCGAGCAGATGAAGCGCGGCGTGACTGTGAGCGACGACATGCAAGCTACCAATCCGGCTTCGGCAACGAGTTCGCCACCGAGGCGCTGCCGGCGCGCTGCCGTCGGGCCGCAATTCGCCGCAGCGCGTGGCGCTACGGCCTGTATGCCGAGCAGCTTTCCGGCACCGCGTTCACCGCGCCGCGCCATGCCAACCGGCGCAGCTGGCTCTACCGCATCCGCCCGGCGGCGATGCACGAGCCGTTCGCGCTGCTGCAAAGTGGAAAGTTCCACAATCGTGTTCGATGAAGTGCCGGCGACGCCGAACCAGCTGCGCTGGGATCCGTTGCCGCTGCCAGCCGCGCCGACCGATTTCGTCGACGGCCTGGTCACCATGGCCGGCAACGGCAGCGCCGCGGCGCAGACCGGCGTCGGCATCCATGTCTATGCCGCCAATCGCTCGATGCAGGGCCGGTTCTTCTACGACGCCGACGGCGAACTGCTGATCGTGCCGCAGCAGGGCCGCCTGCGCATCGCCACCGAGCTGGGCGTGCTCGAAGTCGAGCCGCAGGAAATCGCGGTGATCCCGCGCGGCATCCGTTTCCGCGTCGAACTGCTGGATGACCAGGCGCGCGGCTATGTCGCGCGAGAACTTCGGCGCGCCGCTGCGCCTGCCGGAGCTGGGCCCGATCGGCTCCAACGGCCTGGCCAATGCGCGCGATTTCCTCACGCCGGTCGCGGCGTACGAAGACGTCGAAGGCGACTTCGAACTGGTCGCGAAATTCCAGGGCCGGCTGTGGTCGGCGCGCGATCGATCATTCGCCGCTGGACGTGGTCGCCTGGCACGGCAACTACGCGCCGTACAAATACGACCTGCGCCGCTTCAACACCATCGGCTCGATCAGCTACGACCATCCCGATCCGTCGATCTTCACGGTGCTGACCTCGCCCAGCGACACGCCCGGCACCGCCAACATGGACTTCGTGATCTTCCCGCCGCGCTGGCTGGTGGCGCGAACACACCTTCCGCCCGCCCTGGTTCCACCGCAATGTCGCCAGCGAGTTCATGGGCCTGATCCACGGCGTGTACGACGCCAAGGCCGGCGGCTTCGTGCCCGGCGGCGCCTAGCCTGCACAACTGCATGAGCGGCCACGGCCCGGATGCGGCCAGTTTCGAGAAGGCCAGCGCGGCCGACACGTCGCAAGCCCGATCACATCGTCGACACCATGGCCTTCATGTTCGAGACGCGCGACGTGATCCGTCCGACGCGGCAGGCGCTGGAATCGCCGCAGCTGCAGCAGCGATTACCATGAGTGCTGGCAGGGCCTCGCACAAGCATTTCGATCCGCGCGTAACGCGCACTCGATCGGACAAGGACTACGCATGAAACTGGCAAGTCTGAAAGAAGGCGGGCGCGACGGCACGCTGATCGTCGTCGAGCCGCGATCTGAGCAAGCGCGGTGCGCGTGTCAGCGACGATCGCGACGACGCTGCAGGCCGCGCTGGAGGACTGGAGCAACGCCGCGCCGCGGCTCAATCGCGTCGTACGAGCTGCTCAACGACGCGGCACGGCGCAAACGATCAACGGCGAAGCGGTGTTCGCGCTCGATCCGGCCGCGCTTGCCGCGCCGCTGCCGCGCGCCTACGAATTCGTCGATGGCAGCGCGTATCTGCCGCACGTCGAGCGCGTGCGCCGCGCGCGCGGCGCCGAAGTGCCGGAGAGTTTCTACACCGATCCGCTGATGTATCAGGCCGCCAGCGCCGGTTTCTACGGCCCGCGCGATCCGGTGCTGGTGACGAGCGAGGACTACGGCATCGACCTGGAAGCCGAAGTCGTCGTCGTCACCGACGACGTGCCGATGGCAGCGACGCCGGCGCAGGCCGCGGGACACATCCAGCTGATCGGCCTGGTCAACGACGTGTCGCCTGCGCAACCTGATTCCGGACGAGCTGGCCAAGGGTTTCGGTTTCCTGCAATCCAAGCCGCGCTCGGCGCTTGTCGCCGGTGTTCGTCACGCCGGACGAACTGGGCGACGCCTGGCAAGACGCAAAAGTGCATCTGCCGCTGACGCACCCATATCAACGGCGCATGGTTCGGCGCGCCCGAAGCCGGCGACGACATGCAGTTCAGTTTCGCCGAGCTCGTCGCGCATGCGGCGAAGACGCGGCCGCTGTCGGCGGGCACCATCGTCGGCTCCGGCACGATCGCCAACCAGGACGAGAGCCAGGGCGCATCCTGCCTGGCCGAGCGGCGCACGCTGGAAACCCTGCGCAGACGGCAAGCCGGTCACGCCGTTCCTGAAATTCGGCGACACGCGTGCGCATCGAGATGTTCGACGCGCGCCGGCGCGAGCATCTTCGGCGCGATCGAGCAGGCATCGGCAGGCGCGACCGGCTGACCGGCTGATCCGGCTGCGCTAGTCCGCACATGACGTGCCGGGGAGACGCATGCCGACGACCGCGCGCAGCTTTACAGCTATTGGCGTTCGAGCGCGGCGTTTCGCGTGCGCATCGCGCTGAATCTCAAGGGCCTGGCCTACGACATCGCTGCCGGTGCACCTGGTCAACAACGGCGGCGAGCAGCATCGGCCGAGTTCCACAAGCTCAATCCGCAGGAACTGATTCCGGTGCTCGATCGACGGCGAGCGCATGATCCGCCAGTCGATCGCGATCATCGAATATCTGGACGAGGCCTATCCGGACGGCGACGCGCGCTGCTGCCGGCCGAGCCGCGTGCGCGCGTGCGCGCGTGCGCGCGCCTGGCGCAAGTCGTCGCCTGCGACATCCATCCGCTCGAACAATATGCGCGTGCTGCAATACCTCGAGCGCGAGTTCAACGTCGCCGCAGGTCGAGCGCGAACGCTGGACGCGGCACTGGATCGCGCTGGGCTTCGCCGCGCTGGAGCGAACTCGCTTGCCGACGATCCCGTCGACCGGCCGGTTCTGCCACGGCGACGCGCCGGGCATGGCCGACGTCGCTGCCTGGTTCCACAGATCATACAATGCGCGGCGCTGGTCCGTCGATCTGGCGCCGTACCCGACCGCTCGTGCCGGCATCGACGCCGAGTGCGCTGCCAATCTGCATGCGTTCGAACGCGCGCGACCGGAAAACCAGCCGGACGCGCCGAACAGCAGCTGAATCGGGCCGTTACAGAGCAGGCTCGGTCTGCAACGTCATGCGCAACACCGGCATTTCCTCCATGCCTTCGCCGAGGCGGATCTTGCAGCGCCAGACCGTCGCGCGAGTCGGCCTTGGACAGCGCTTCTTCGAGCTCGATACGGCCCGACTCGGTACAGCGACATCAGCGACTGGTCGAAGGTCTGCATGCCTTCCTGCAGGCTGCGGTCCATCGCTTCCTTGATTTCGTGGACCTGGCCGCGGCGGATCATGTCGCGGATCAGCGGCGTGTTGAGCAGCACTTCGACCGCCGGCAGGCGGCGCCCGTCCTTGCCGATGACCAGGCGCTGGCTGATCACCGCGCGCAGGTTCAGGGCGAGATTCATCAGCATGTTGCGGTGCGCCGCTTCGGGGAAGAAGTTGAGGATGCGCTCCAGGGTCTGGTCGGCGTTGTTCGAGTGCAGGGTCGCCAGGCACAGGTGGCCGGTTTCGGAGAACGCGATCGCCGCTTCCATCGTCTCCACGTCGCGGATTTCGCCGATCATGATCACGTCCGGCGCTTCGCGCATCGCGTTCTTCAGCGCCTCGTGGTAGCTGTGCGTGTCGAGGCCGACTTCGCGCTGGTTGACGACGGATTTCTTGTGCCGGTGCAGGTATTCGATCGGATCCTCGATGGTGAGGATGTGGCCGGGCTGGTCTGTGTTGCGGTAGTCGATCATCGACGCCAGCGTGGTCGACTTGCCCGAGCCGGTCGCGCCGACCACGCAGCACCAGGCCGCGCGGCTCCATGATCAGTTCCTTGAACAGCGCCGGCAGCTGCAGCTGCTCGATCGTGGGAATCTCGCTCTTGATCGCGCGGATCACCATGCCGACTTCGCCGCGCTGCTTGAACACGTTGATGCGGAAGCGGCCGGCGTCCTTCACCGCGATCGCCAGGTTCAGTTCCAGATCGCGCTCGAACTGCGGCACCTGGCCTTCGTCCATCAGCGAGTAGGCGATTTTCTTGACCATGCCGCTGCGGCAGGCCGGTGTTGCCGAGCGGATAGAGCTTGCCCTCGACCTTGATGTTGACCGGGGCGCCGGTGGTCAGGAACATGTCCGACGCGCCCTTCTCGGTCATGAGTTTGAGGAAGTAGCCGATATCCATTGCTTGCCTCTGCAGCTTCGCATTGACGACGAGCAACAGCGTGCGTCGTGTGCCGGTTGCGTAAGGTCGGCCGCGGCTATTGACAATGCGTAGCGTATCCGACTAGCCACACCCACGCCTGCCCGTAAGATATGAATCTTATGACACTCAATTGCGGCGAAAAATCCATTGGCGCTCGTTCTTTTGTGCTGAGTCATGCTCACGGGCTGCGCGCAGACCAAGCCGCCCGTCGCGCAGCTCGACGATGCCGCGCACCGCGTCGAGGCCGCGCGTGACGGCCGGGGCGCCGACCTATGCGCCGCTGGAACTGCGCAACGCCGAGGAGCGCCTGAGCCAGGCCCGCGCGGCGATGGAGAAGAGCGACTACGAGGAGGCCGCGCAACTGCGCCGAGGAGCCGAGGCCGACAGCGAACTGGCCCAGGTCAAGGCGCGCCTCGGCAAGGCGCGCGAACAGGTCGATGCGCGCGACGCGCGAAAATGCGCAACTGCGCAGCGATCTGTCGATCGACGCCGGCACCGCGCAGGAGACGCAACAGTGAAGCGCAGCCATGAACGCGTCCGGCATTCATCGCTGCGCTGCGGCACGTTGCTTTTGCTGCTGCTGCTCGTGCTCGCGGCCGCCGCAGCGTCGGCGCCAAGCCGGATCTCGATTACGAACGCCTGCGCGCCAGCCTGGACGAGCTCGCGGCGATCCCGCGCTCGGGTCAGCTTGCGCCCGCCGAAAGCGCGCTGGCCGAACAGGCGGTGCAGGCGCTGATGCGGAGCACGGGCGGCAAGAGACGCGCGCGCATCTGGTCGTACATCGCCGAGCGCCGCGTCGATATCGCCTACGCCGCCGCGCAGGCGGCCGAGCAGGAGCGCCAGCTCAGACAGCTCGATCGCGAACACGATCAGATCCTGCTCGCGGCGAGCCGGCGCGATGCCGAGCAGGCGCGCCTGGAAGCTGAAAAACAGCGCATCCAGAGCCATGCCGCAGGCCGAAGAAACCGACCGCCTGCGCGCCGAAGCCGACGCGGCGCGCGCGCAGGCGAGCAGACGTCGCAGGAAGCCGAACCGCGCGCGAACAGGCCGCGCAGACGCAGCAAGCTGGCCGACGCGCAGGCGCAAGAAGCCGAACTGGCGCGCAAGGAAGCGCAGCTGGCTCGAGGCCGCGGCACGGATTGCGCGGACGCCTGCACAACCTGCCGCCACGCGCGGTCGCCGAAGGCATGCAGATGACGCTCGGACGACATCTGCCTTCGCGCCGGGCCAGGCCGTGCTGCGCCCGGCGGCGCAAGGCGCAGCTCGGCAAGCTCGTCGCTTCGTCAACGGCGGCCAGACGAGCCGATCCGCATCGAAGGCTATACCGACAGTCAGCGGCAACGCGCAAGGCGAATCAGACTCTGTCGCAGCGGCGCGCCGACGCGGTGCGCGACGCGCTTGATCGCCGCCGGCGTCGCGGCGCAACCGCATCACCAGCGTCGGCCTTGGCGAGGGCCAGCCGGTCGCCGCCAACGACACCGAGGAAGGCCGTGCGCGCAACCGCGCGCGTCGATGTCATTCTTGCAGGACCAGCGCCGCAGATAACGGATCGCCTGCAGCGCCAGCATTATTCGAGATCGCTTTAAGCGACTTGCAGTGACGCGCAAAAATCCGGTTGCACCGGCTGCGGCAAAGGAGTAGGGTCAAGTCGCCGCGAGCGACCGATTGCCGGTCGTCGCGCGGCACTATGCGAGCCCATGACTGCAGCCTTCGCGAACAATCAGCGTCTGCACTTCACCACGCGACGGTGAGCGGATCGCGAGCGATTGCTCGCACTTGTCGCTCGTTTTCCCTGCGCATCCGCGATCGCTCCTGTCCGCGTTCGCATGCGGTGCGCGCGTTCGTGCCGTGTTAAGTAGAGGAGGTCGGCTGATGTTCGAGAACCAGCAAAAAGACGTCGAAGTGTTGATCAAGAGCGATTCGGAATTCCGCAGCCTGTATCAACGTCACCAGGAACTCGACAGCAAAGTACGCGACGCCGAACTGGGCGTGCTGCCGATGGACGACACCACGCTGCATAACATGAAGAAAGAAAAACTGCGGGCCAAGGACAAGCTTATCCATCCTGTGGGAGCGATACCAGGCGTACACTGAATTCCGCGGTACCGGCGGCGCAGCGCATGCCTGCGTCTCGCCGCGGCACCGAGCCGCAGGGCGCGCTGATCACTCGCGCGCTGAATCGCGCCCGTGCGCTCTGGCTGCGTCATTGACCAGCTCCCCGATCCGCACATGCGTCTGACCGCATGCGCCGATACGCCGTTCGGAGTCTGCATGACGTATCCACGACAGCGTGCTCGAGCTGATCGGCAACACGCCGATCGTCAAGGCGCAGCGCCTCGATGCGCGGCGTCTGCGAACTTTTCTTCAAGCTCGAAAGCGCCAATCCGGGCGGTTCGATCAAGGATCGCATCGGCCTGTCGATGATCGAAGCCGCCGAGCGCGCCGGCAAGATCAAGCCCGGCGACACGCTCGTCGAAGGCACCGCCGGCAACACCGGCATCGGCCTCGCCCTCGTCGCGCAGCAGAAAGGTTATCGGCTGATCCTGGTCGTGCCCGACAAGATGAGCCGCGAGAAGATCTTCAATCTCAAGGCGATGGGCGCGGAAGTCGTGCTGACGCGTTCGGATGTCGCCAAGGGCCACCCGCAGTACTACCAGGACTGGCCGAACGACATCGCGCGCGAAACGCCCGGCGCGTATTTCATCAACCAGTTCGGCAATCCGGACAATCCGCGCGCGCACGAAGAGGGCACCGGCCCGGAAATCCTGGCGCAGATGGAAGGCAAGCTCGACGCGATCGTGTTCGGCTGCGGCTCGTCCGGCACGATGACCGGCCTGTCGCGCCATTTCGCGCAAGGCCGCGCCGAACGTCGAACTGATCCTCGCCGATCCGGTCGGATCGATCCTCGCCCAGTACATCAACGAGGGCACGCTGTCGACCAAGTCCGCGAGCTGGATGGTCGAAGGCATCGGCGAGGATTTCCTGCCGGCATCTCCGACTTCTCGCGCGTGAAGAAAGCCTACGCGATCACCGACAAGGAAAGTTTCCTCGCCGGCACGCGAACTGCTGGCGAAGGAAGGCATCCTCGGCGGTTCCTCGACCGGCACCCTGCTCGCCGCCGCGCTGAAATATTGCCGCGAGCAGACGAGCGCCGAAGCGCGTGCTCGTGTTCGTCTGCGACACCGGCAACAAGTACCTGTCGAAGATGTACAACGACTACTGGATGCTCGACAACGGCTTTCTCGAGCGCGAGCCCTACGGCGATCTGCGCGACCTGATCCTGCGCCCGTATTCGCAGCGCGACACGGTCGTCGTCGGCCCGGCCGAGCCGCTGACCACGGCCTACCAGCGCATGAAGCTCTACGACGTCTCGCAACTGCCGGTGATGGACGGCGACAAGATCGTCGGCATCGTCGACGAGTCCGACGTGCTGCTGCATGTGTACGGCGATGAGGCGCGGTTCCGCGATCCGGTTTCCACCGCCATGGTCAGCAAGCTGCAGATGCTCGACGTGAAGTCGCCGATCGAATCGCTGCTGCCGGTGTTCGACGCCGGCCATGTCGCGATCGTCGTGGACGACGACAAGTTCCTCGGCCTGATCACGCGCATCGATCTGCTGAACTATCTGCGCCGGCGCGTGCAGTAAGGTTTATCGCTGCGATCAATCGGTGGTCGCGGAAATCAAAAAGCGATCCGAGTGATCGCACTCGTCTAGAAAAAGCATCCATGAAAAAATCAGTTGAATCCATGGGCCTCGGCACGCGCGCCATTCACGCCGGGCCAGAGCCCCGATCCGTCGACCGGCGCGATCATGACGCCGATCTACGCGACCTCGACCTATGTGCAGTCGAGTCCCGGCGTGCACAAGGGCTACGAATACAGCCGCACGCAGAACCCGACGCGCATGGCCTACGAGCGCTGCATCGCCGATCTCGAAGGCGGCACGCAGGGCTATGCGTTCGCCTCGGGTCTCGGCGGCGCGAGCGACGGTACTCGACCTGCTCGATACGGGCAGCCATGTCATCGCGATGAACGATCTGTACGGCGGCAGCTATCGCCTGTTCGAGCGCGTGCGCCGGCGCAGCGCGGGACTGGATTTCACTTTTCATCGACCTCAACGACACGCGCGCGCTGAAAGCGGCGCTGAAGCCGAACACGCGCATGATCTGGGCGGAAACGCCGACCAATCCGATGCTGACGCTCGTCGATCTCGCGCAAGGTCGGCGCGTTCGCGCGCAAGCACGGCCTGATCCTCGTCGTCGACAACACGTTCTGCTCGCCGATCCTGCAGCGTCCGCTCGAATTCGGTGCGCACATGGTGCTGCATTCGGCGACGAAATATCTCAATGGCCACTCCGACATGGTCGGCGGCGTGGTCGTCGTCGGCGACGACAAGGAGCTCGCCGAGCAGATGGCGTTCCTGCACAACTCGGTCGGCGCGATCGGCGGCCCGTTCGATTCGTTTCTCGCGATGCGCGGTCTGAAAACGCTGCATCTGCGCATGCACGCGCACTGTGCGGGCGCGCAGGAGCTTGCGCGCGTGGCTGGAGAAACATCCGGCGATCGAACGCGTGATCTATCCAGGTTTGAAATCGCATCCGCAATATGCGCTGGCGAAGCGCCAGATGGATGGACCGGGCGGCATCATCTCGATCGAAGTGAAGGGCGGTCTGCGCAAGGCGCGTCGGGTACTCGAGCGCTGCGAGTTGTTTGCGCTGGCCGAATCGCTTGGCGGCGTGGAAAGCCTGATCGAGCATCCGGCGATCATGACCCACGCGTCGATTCCCGCGGCGAACCGCAAGCGGCTCGGCATCAGCGATGGCCTGATCCGTCTATCGGTGGGCGTGGAAGACGTGCGCGATCTGCGCAACGAACTCGCCGCGGCGCTGGCCTGAGAGTCAATTCAGGCATTCGTCGTCATTCCCGCGAAAGCGGAGTTTTCAACAGCCAAATGGCTGGTCGTCCAGTTTGCTTTTGATTGAAGATCAAGATGGATGACCAGCTTCGCTGTTGTAAAGCGCTTCCCGCTTTCGCGGGAATGACGAGCAAGAGCGAGGCCGCTCAGGCTCCAATCAATGCGCCAGCTGGGGGCGCAGCGCCTCGAACAGCTGCAGTGCCTGCGGATTGGCCAGCGCATCGGTGTTCTTCACCGGCCGCCCGTGGATCGTTTCGCGCACGGCGAGTTCGGTGATCTTGCCCGAGATCGTGCGCGGAATATCGGCGACCTGCAGGATCTTCGCGGGCACGTGGCGCGGCGTGGTGTTGTCGCGGATCTGCTTGCGCGATGCGCTCGCGCAAGGCGTCGTCGAGTGTGAGGCCTTCGCGCAGGCGCACGAACAGGATCACGCGCACGTCGTTGTCCCATTCCTGGCCGACGGCGATCGATTCGAGCACTTCGGGCAACTGTTCGACCTGGCGATAGATTTCCGCGGTGCCGATGCGCACGCCGCCGGGATTGAGCACCGCGTCGGAACGGCCGTAGATGATGATGCCGTCGTGCTCGGTCAGCAGCGCGTGGTCGCCGTGGCACCAGACGTTATCCACTTTGCTGAAATAGGCATTTTTATACTTCGTGCCGTCGGGATCGTTCCAGAAGCCGATCGGCATGCACGGGAAACGGCGCGGTGCAGGCAAGTTCGCCTTTTTCCTCGCGCACGGGTTGCCGGCGTCGTCGAGAATCTCGACCTTGAGGCCGAGCCCGCGGCATTGCAGTTCGCCGCGATAGACCGGCAGCAGCGGATTGCCGAGCGCGAAGCACGAAACGATGTCGGTGCCGCCGGAAATCGAGGACAGCAGCACGCGTTCCTTGACGTCGCGATAGACGTAATCGAAGCTTTCGTCGGCGAGCGGCGAGCCGGTCGAGAGTATGGTTTTCAGGTTCAGCAGCTTGTGCGACTCGCGCGGCTTGATGCCGGCCTTCTCGACCGCGGCGATCCACTTTGCGCTGGTACCGAACACGCTGATGCCGACCTCGTCGGCGAGATCCCACAGTACCCTGCCGTCGGGATGGAACGGCGAGCCGTCGTAGAGCACCACGCTCGCGCCGACCGCGAGGCTCGACACCAGCCAGTTCCACATCATCCAGCCGCAGGTGGTGTAGTAGAAGATCTTGTCCTCGCGCTTGAGGTCGGTGTGCAGCACCAGTTCCTTCAGGTGCTGGATCAGCGTGCCGCCCGCGCCGTGGACGATGCATTTGGGCACGCCGGTCGTGCCGGAGGAATACATGACGTAGAGCGGGTGGTCGAACGCGGTCGGCGTGAACTCGAGTTCGTGCGCTTCGCTGCCGAGGAAATCCGGCCATGCCATCGGCCTGGCTCAGGCCGTCGAGCTTGAGCGCGTTGCCGCTGTAGGGAATCACGACGAGCTTTTCCACGCCGGGAATCTTGTCGAGCACCTGGCGAATCTTGCTCAGACAATCGAACCGCTTGCCGCCGTAGCCGTAGGCGTCGGCGGTAAACAGCACCTTCGGTGCGATCTGGCCGAAGCGGTCGACCACGCCGTTGATGCCGAAATCCGGCGAGCACGACGACCACACCGCACCGAGCGATGTCGTCGCCAGCATCGCGATCACGGCTTCCGGGATATTCGGCAGAAAACCGGCGACACGATCGCCGGTTTTGACCCCCGCGGCGCGCAGCGCATGCGCGAGCCTGGCGACCATATCGTGCAATTGCGCGTAGGTCACTTCGCGCTTGTGGCCCCATTCGTTGCGCGCGATCAGCGCGATGCGTTCGTCATTGAAGCGCAACAGATTCTGCGCGAAATTCAGGCGCACGCCGGGGAACCAGCGCGCGCCGGGCATCTTGTCGCCGTCGATGAGCACCTCGTCGAAATCGCCGCTCGCGCGGATGCCGCAGAATTCCCAGACAGCGCGCCAGAATTCTTCGGGATGGTGGATCGAGAAGTCGTACAGGCTGTGGTAATCGGTGACGAGCGCCTTGTGCTCGGTCTGCGCGAAGCGGATGAAACGCGAGAGATTCGCGCGCTCGATGCGTTCCTTGCTTGGTTCCCAGATTGGTCGCAGGCTGCTCAAGCGGGCATTTCCTTCTGTCGTTACGCTTGTCTACGCGGCGATTATAAGGCAGCGGCCCGGGCAATGGATGTCAGCGCGGATCGTGGGTCGACGGCCGCGAGACGACACTAATTTGCCGCAGATGAACAGCCGCTGTGTCGGCGCCGGGTTCGACGCTGCAACGAATCAGCCGAGCGCCTGTTCGAGTTCCGGAATGATCTTGAACAGATCGCCGACCAGACCGATATCCGCGACTTCGAAGATTGGCGCTTCGCCGTCCTTGTTGATCGCGACGATGGTGCCGGCGTCCTTGATGCCGGTCAGATGCTGGATCGCGCCGGATATGCCGATCGCCATGTACAGTTCGGGCGCGATGATCTTGCCGGTCTGGCCGACCTGCAGGTCGCTCGGCACGTAACCGGCGTCGACCGCCGCGCGCGAGGCGCCGACCGCAGCGCCGAGTTTGTCGGCGAGTTTGAAAATGACCGCGAAGTTTTCCGCCGAGCCGACGCCGCGGCCGCCGGAAACCACGCGTGCGGCGCTTTGCAGATCGGGGCGTTCGCTCGTGCCCTGCGCGAGTTCGACGAAGCGCGTATGCGTCGGCAATTCGACAGAGAGATCCAGCGTTTCGACTGGCGCTGAATCCGCGCCGTTCGCTGCCGCCGCATAAGACGCCGTGCGCACGGTGGCGACGAGAATCTGATCGCCAGGCGCGCTCACGGTGACGATTGCGTTGCCGGCATAGATCGGACGCTGGAAAGTATACGCATCGTCCACATGCATGATGTCGCTGACCTGGGCGACACCGAGCAGAGCGGCGACGCGTGGAGCGACGTCCTTGCCGAACGTGGTCGAGGGCGCGAGCACGTGCGTAGTAGCCGTCCTTCGCCGCGGCGACGATCTGCGGCGCGTAAACCGCGGCGAGCGCGTGCGCGTTCGCGGAGTTCGTCACGGTCAGCACCTTGCTGACGCCTTCGATCTTGCGCCGCCTCGGCGGCGATCGCGTCTGGCGCATCGGCCAGCACCAGTACATCGATGCTTTCGGCCTTCATCTCGCGCGCGCAGGTCACGCAGCGCGCGGTGCTGGAATTGAGTTTGCCGTTCAGATGCTCGGCGATGATCAGAACCTTTGCCATCACAGCAACCCCTTGGTCTTCAACGCCGCGACCAGTTCCGCCGCATCCTTCACCATCACGCCCTTGCTGCGCTTGGCCGGCGGCGCATAGCCGGTGGTCTTCAGATGATCGCCGGATTCGACGCCAAGGATCGGCCAACTGCGATGTTTCCATTGGCTTGGACTTCGCCTTCATGATGTCCGGCAGCTTGATGAAGCGCGGTTCGTTCAGGCGCAGATCGGTAGTGATCACCGCGGGCAGATCCACCTCGATCGTTTCCAGGCCCGCATCGACTTCGCGCGTGACTTTGGCGACGTTGCCGTTCGACCTCGACTTTCGACGCAAACGTCGCCTGCGGGCGATTCCACAGCGCAGCCAACATCTGCCCGGTCTGGTTGCAATCGTCGTCGATGGCCTGCTTGCCGAGGATGACGATCTGCGGCTGTTCTTTTTCGATCAGCTTGAGCAGGACGCGCGCTGCGGTCAGCGGCTGGATCGCCTCTGCTGTGACGACATGGATCGCGCGATTCGCGCCCATCGCCAGCCCATTGCGCAGATGCGCCTGCGCGTCGGCCGGGCGCGATCGTGGCGACGACGACCTCGGTCGCGACGCCTTTCTCGCGCAGGCGCAGCGCCTCTTCGAGCGCGATGTCGTCGAACGGATTGGCCGACAGCTTCACGCCCTCGGTGACGACGCCGGAGCCATCCGGCTTTGACCTGGATGCGCACGTTGTAATCGACGACGCGCTTGTAGCCGACAAGGATTTTCATCAGATTCCCGTATGCAACATCCGCACGCTCGCGTAGCGGACGGGAATGCAATTCTACCTGAAGCGGCGTGTGCGCAAAAAATCACTCGCGGATCGATCGCCGGCAAGGGCCGCCGGCGGGTGGCGGCAAAAAGAGGGCCGCTTGCGCGGCCCTTGGAGGGACAATCCCTTGTTGGATCAACCGGCGGGCGTTGCCGATTTGTTGTGCGCCCAGTGACGTGGAGTGATTTCGCCGGCATCGATGAAGCCGTCGCCATTCTTGTCGAGCTTGCTGAAGCGCGCTTTTGCCGCGGCCAGATACTCGTCCAGCGACACCGAACCGTCGCCGTTGCTATCGAGCTTCTTCACGATGTGCTCGGCGACATGATTGTCGCGATCGAGCGCTTTCGGCGACGAGGCGATTTCCGCCGCGGTCAGCTGGCCGGTGCCCGCGGTGTCGAGCGCCTTGAACTGCGCGTTGGCGGCGGCGAGATACTCGTCCTGGGTGACGACGCCATCGTGGTTGGCGTCGAGCTTGGCGAAGATCGCCTGCGCGCGTTTGCCGCGGTGGCCGGCATGTGCCTGTCCGGCAACCTGTGCGCCGACGCGCGGGAAGTGGACGGGGGTGAATTCATCCACGGTCAGCCTGCCGTCGCCCTTCTTGTCGAGCTTGGCGAAACGCGCCTTGGCCTTGGCGAGGTATTCGTCCCGCGTGATGTAACCGTTGCCGGCGGTGTCCATGCGCTTGACCAGGAAATTGGCGACCATGTGATTGCGCTTGACCGCCTGTGGCGACGCGGCGATCTGCGCGGCGGTGACGTTGCCGGTGTTCTGCGTGTCCATCGCCTTGAAGCGTGCAGTTGCGCCGGCCAGATATTCGTCGAGCGAAATCCTGCCGTCGCCGTTCGTATCCAGTTTCTTCAGCATGTGCTGGAAATACGTGGGGCGGCCGCCCGCCGAGGCGACATCGGCCGTTTGCGCCAGCGCCGCAATGGACAGCAGCGCGGAAGACAGCGCGGCGGCGATTGCGAGCTTGGTGATGCGTGACATACTTTTCTCCGTTGAGGTAATGGCTTTTGCCATGACTGCTACAACGGCGCCGACGGCGCGCGGTTTACGCTGCGCGCGTAAAGGAATGTAAGCAAGCAGCGCATTTATTGCGCACAACCCGGCGTCGCCGGAATCGACCGCGTGTCGAGCGCGACCGATTGGTCAGGAATCGCTCAGCGCTTCGCGCAGCGCCTGCGCAAAACGTTGCGCCGCGCCGTTGCCATGCGCGAAGAACAGCGATGGCTCGGTCAATTCCAGTTCTAGCACGCAGGGCTTGTCCGCGCCGTCGCGAATCAGATCGACGCGCGCGTAGCGCAACGGCCGACCCTCGAACGGCATCGCCGCCAGCGCGGATCCGGCAACGCGCAGTTCGTCCGCATGCGCCACGCGCGGGGTGATGTGCTCCGGCGCGAACAGCGCGCGCGTGGGCGCATCGCCGCGTTGCAGAAGCGGACCCTTGCGGATCGCGTGACTGAAGTCGCCGGCGATGTAGACCAGCGCTGTTTCGCCGTACGCATCGACGCGCTCCAGGTATGGCTGCAGCAGCACGCTGCGTCCCGCGTCGAGCAGACGTTCGACGTGGTCGAGTGCCGGTGTGCGTTCCTCGTGCCCATAACGCTGGGCGTCGCGCGAGCCCGCACCGACCGTGGGCTTGACGACGAATTCCTGCGACGCATGCGTGCTCAGAAAACGTTCGAGCACAATGCCCGCATCCTCGCCCGGTTCGACGAAATGACTGGATACGGTCGGCACGCCGGCGCGCGCGAGGTCGCCCAGATAATGTTTGTCGGTGTTCCAGCGCACTACATCGAGCGGGTTGAGCAGCCGCGTCGCCGCGGAAACCCGTTCAGCCCAGGCGAGGAATTCCGGCAGGCGCATCGTGTAGTCCCAGGTCGAGCGCAGCACGGCGAGACCGAACTGCGCCCAGTCGACCGCCGCATCGTCCCAGTCGACAATCCGGAAATCCATGCTGGCCTCGCGCAACGCAGCGGCGAGCGGCGGCAGATCTTCGTCGAGCTTGCGCGCGGCGGCGGCGGTGACCAGAGCGATGGTTGTTGCGGACATGCAACGTTCCTTGCAGGAACCCTAGCATAGCGAAACGCGGTGCGATAAAGCAGTTGGTGCGCGTTGCGAACTTCAATCGCCGCTGAACGAAATCGTGCTCGTTTGCATTTGGTTCACGCGCGGCTCCTAAGGTCGTAATGCGTCTGCGAGGCGCTTTTCGGAGAATCTACACGGGCCATTCTGGCCACGTTTTGCAATTGCCAAAAGGAGAGAAATTATGTCGATTCGAGGTGCATTGTTGTGTATCGCACTGGGCACGAGCGCTATGGCGCTGCCGGGCATGAGTTACGCGCGCGTGAATGTTGATATCGATATCGCGCCACCGGCAGCACGCGTGGAAGTCGTGCCTGCGCCGCGCGCGGGCTATATCTGGGCGGCTGGATACTGGTCTTGGTCGGGCCACAAACATGTCTGGGTGGCCGGCCACTGGAACCGCGCGCGCCACGGCGAACATTGGGTAGCCGACCGCTGGGAGCAGCGCGGCGCGAAGTGGCATAGGGATGCCGGACACTGGGAACGTGACCATTGATTGATCGCGCCAGGACGCGGTAAAGACCATGGAGGTCGCAGGCCGGGCGCATGTGCGCCCGGCTTTTCGTGCATACATGGCCGATGCAGCGGCGGTTGATGAAAGGATTTATGGCCGTGCGCGTTCTTTGCTGTCATCGACTCGAGGAACGGCGCGATGCACTACGAACGAATGCTGGCAATTCTATTGGTCGTACTGAGTCCGTTCGCGAGCGCGCAATGCGTTCTCGAATCCGCGCCGACACGGCCGCATCTCGTCGAACTTTATTCGAGCGAGGGCTGCAGTTCGTGCCCACCGGCCGAGCAATGGTTGCGCACCCTGCATGACGGCGCCGACGTCGTAGCGCTCGAGTTCCATGTGGACTATTGGGATGGTTTGGGTTGGCGTGACCGCTTTGCCGATGCGCGCTACACCTCGCGTCAGCAATCGATTGCTGCGCGCGACGGCGCCAGCGCGGTGTACACGCCACAAGTCGTGCTCGACGGGCGCAGTTGGGCCGGCTGGTATCGCGCCAGCAGGCTCGCGCCGCGCGTGAACGCAGCGCTGTCGATGAAACTGGAAGTGCGCATCGGCAAGACCTTGCACGTGCGCGTCGACACGCAGCCTGTCGGCGGCGGCGCCGCCGGGACGTATCGAAACTATGTCGCGCTCGTCGAAGACGGGCTTGTCAGCCAAGTACGCGCTGGCGAAAACCGCGGAGTTACGCTGCATCACGATCACGTCGTGCGCGCATTCGCCGGACCGTTGCCGTTGGCGCAAGCGCAAACCGACCTGATCCTACCGGCCGATGTTGACCGCACGCACGCGAGCCTGATCGCGTTCGCGCAGAATCCGCGCGACGGCGCCATCGCACAGGTGGCCGACTTGCCGCTGGCGCAGTGCCACTGACAGACCATCCGGTCAGCGGAACACGAGGTTCACCGAAATCAACATCACGATCAGCAGGAGCAGGGTCAGCGGCAGTCCCACGCGCAGAAAATCACGCGCGCGGTAGCCGCCGGGGCCGGCGATCAGGGTGAGCACCGGACTGGCGCTGACGATGATGAAGCTGTTCGAGGTCGAGATCGCGACGATGAGCGCATACACCGCCGGATTGCCGTTCGAGGCGAGTGCGATGTTGATCGCCATCGGCACCATCATCACCGTGGCGCCGAGGTTGGACACGATCTGCGAAAAGAACAAGGCCAGCACCGCGATTACGCCCTGCAGAGCCCACTGCGGCCAGGCGCCGAGATAGCGCAGCACTTCCTGCGCTATCCAGGCCGCGGCGCCGGTGCTGTCCATTGCCCAGCCGAGCGGGATCAGGCAGGCGAGCGTGAAGATCGTTTTCCAGTTGATCGCGCCGTAGGCTTCGTCCATTTTCAAGACGCCGGCAAGCAGCATGCCGACCGCGCCGGTCAGCATCGCGATGGAGAGTTTGATGTCGGTGAACAGGCCCAGACCCATCGCCAGCGCGAAGAACGCCGTCGCATGCCAGATCTTGCTTGGGCGGCCCTCTTCCTTCGGGTAGTCGGTGACGACGACGAAATCGCGCGTCTCGGCGGCCACGGCAAGATCGCGCCAGAGGCCGTGCAGCACCAGCGTATCGCCGGCGCGCAGGCTGAGCTTGCGCACGTCCTCGCGAAAAATTTCCTCGCCGCGATTCACCGCGAGCACGCTGATGCCATAACGCTTGCGCAGGCGGATGTCGCCGACGGCCTGCTTGATGAACTGCGAGTTCGGCGGAATCACCGCTTCGGCGATGCCCGCGCGGGTCGGATTGAACATGTCGCGGAAGTAACGCAGCCGCGTCTGCGCGAGCAGCAGGTTGAGGTTGGAGAATTCCTCCATCGTCGTCGCGCTGGCCGAGCGCGCCGAGCACGGTGCCGACCCAGATCATCGAGTCGGCCGGCGGCGCCAGGCGGATCTCGTCGCCGTTCTTGATCGCCAGAATCAGCGGTGCGCCGCGCAACGCTTCGGTCTCGGCGATACTCATGCCGACCAGCGGACTCTCAGCGGTCACGGTAAGCTCGAACACCTCGCCGGCGATGCCGTAGGTCTCGGCGAAATAGGTTTCGGTGCGGCCGGGAGTGACGCCCTGACTTTCCTCTTCGGCCGGCAGCAGACGGCGCGTGAACAGGGCGAAATACGCCATCCCGGTCAACAACAGCGGAATGCCTACCGGCGCGATCGCAAACAGCGAGAACGGCACGATGGTCTGCGCGCCCGGCGGCAAATTGCGGTTGGCGCTGACGATGAGATCGTTGAGCACGATCAGCGGCGAATTCGAGATCATCGTCATGTTGGTGCCGGCGAGGATGCAGAACGCCATCGGCATCAGCAATCGCGAGAGCGGCACGCCGGTGCGCGCGCTGACGCGGCTGACGACCGGCAGAAACAGCGCGGTCAGGGCCTGGCTTTGAATGATCGAAGACAGGCAGCCGACCATGGCGTTGAGCAGCAGGCTCAGACGCGTCTCGATGCCGCGCGACAGGCGCAGGATGAACGAGGCGGCCTTGCTCAGCACACCGGTGCGGTCGAGCCCGGCGCCCATGATCATCACGCCGAGCAGCGAGATCACGGCGTTGCCGGCGAAACCTTCGAACAGTTGCTCGACCGGCACCAGGCGCGTGATGCCGATGACGACGAGACGAGCAGCGCGATCAGATCGGCGCGAATCCACTCGAGCACGAGCATGAGAACAGTGAACGCCAGCAGCCCGAGCACGAGCACCATGTCGTGGGTCAGGACAAGTCCGGAGTTCATTGGCGGCCGTGATTCATCGGGGCGATGTTGTTATGTGGCCTGGAGGGTCAGGTCTTATCGGCGTTCATAGATCAGGTCCCAGACTCCGTGACCCAGACGCAGACCGCGTCTCTCGAAATGGGTTTCGCTACGCGCTGCCGGCCGCGGCAGCGTGTCGCCGCTGCCGGCGAGGTTGCGCCAATCCACTGCGATGTGTCGAGAACCTCGAGCATATGCGCCGAATAGTCGGCCCAGTCGGTCGCCAAATGCAAGCGCCCGCCGTAGACCACGCGGCTGGCGAGCAGGGCGACGAAATCCGGCTGGATCAGGCGCCGCTTCTGCTGGCGCTTTTGGGCCATGGATCGGGAAAAAAAATGCGCACCTCGGCGAGCGTGTCCGCCGCGATGCAATGCCGCAGGATCTGCACCGCGTCGTGATTATACAAACGCACGTTTTCCACATTGTGCGCTGCCAGCGCATTCATCAGACGGCCGACACCCGGGCGGTGCACTTCGATGCCGAGGAAATTCGTGCGCGGCTCGTTGCATGCCGGCGTGCAGCAACTGCTCGCCGTTGCCGAAGCCGATCTCCAGCACCAGCGGCGCCGCGCGGCCGAAGACCTGCGACCAATCCGGCGGCGTTGCGCTTGGCTCAAGTCCAAAACGCAGCCAGTGTCGTTCGAACGCGCGTTGCTGAGCGGGCGTGAAGCGACCCTGGCGCAGAACGAAGCTGCGGATGTGGTGCTTTTCTCCCTCTCCCGTTCGCGGGGGAGGGTTGGGGTGGGGGGAAGTCTGCAACGGCGCTGCGCCTGTCCGCACTTTCCCCCTTCCGCCTTCGGCACCTTCCCCCGCAGGCGAGGGAAGGGAGGGATTAGCTGATGTTGCCATCGATCGGGCTCGATGCCGCGGCGTTGCGCTTGCGCGGGATGCGGCCGGCGAGGAAGGCTTCGCGGCCGGCCTCGACCGCCTTGCGCATCGCCCCGGCCATCAGCACCGGATCCTTCGCGCCGGCGATCGCGGTGTTCATCAGCACGCCGTCGCAACCGAGCTCCATCGCGATCGCCGCATCCGAAGCGGTGCCGACGCCGGCATCGACGAGAATCGGCACTTTTGCGTTGTCGACGATTTCCAGGATGTTCCAGCGGTTCTGGATGCCGAGTCCCGAGCCGATCGGCGCGGCCAGCGGCATCACCGCGACGCAGCCGATTTCCTCGAGCCGGCGCGCGAGGATCGGATCGTCGCTGGTGTACACCATCACCTGGAAACCCTCAGCGACCAGCTGCTCGGCCGCTTTCAGGGTCTGCACGACGTCGGGAAACAACGTCTTCGGATCGCCGAGCACTTCGAGCTTGACCAGCCGATGCCCATCGAGCAGCTCGCGCGCGAGACGGCAGGTGCGCACCGCGTCTTCGGCGGTATAACAGCCGGCGGTGTTGGGCAGAATCGTGTAGCGATCCGGCGGCAGCACGTCGAGCAGGTTGGGCTGGTTCTTGTCCTGACCAATATTCGTGCGCCGGATCGCGACGGTGACGATCTGCGCGCCGGCGGCTTCGGTCGCACGCCGCGTTTCGTCGAGATCCTTGAACTTGCCCGTGCCCGTGAGCAATCGCGAGCGGTAAGGCTTGCCGGCAATGATCAGCGGATCGTTCTCGGCTGGCGATGCGGGGCGGAGTTGGGCGTTCATGTGTGTTTGTATAAAAAGATAAGAAAAGAAAAATTACGGATCAGATTAGTACGCTAACGCTCGGCTCCGCCGTCGCTGGCCGTTGCCAGGTTCGGCCATCCGGGCCTCGCCAGGCAACCCGGCCCTTCGGCTGTTGCCAAGCTCGGTCGTCCAGACCTCACTAAGCAACCCGGCCCTCCGCATACTGTTGCGGGCGTTCGCAAACGTGCGCAATGCCATTCAAGGCATTGCGCAAGCACGTTTGCTCACCCTCCCCCCATCGCTTGTACGATTTCTATGCGGTCGCCGTCGGCGAGCACGCGTTCGGCGTGCGCGCTTCTCGGCACGATTTCGCGATTGATTTCGACGGCGACTTTGCGCCCGGCGAAGCCCGCGGTTTGCAGCAGGTCGATCAGAGTGACGTTGACGTGCAGTTCGCGCGGCTCGCCATTGAGCAGGATATTCGGCATGCACATATTGTAGCGCCTGTGCCGCCCGGAAGTGGCCCGGCAACGCGCGTAACCGATTCACGCGCGACGTCTACGGTCGATACAAAAAAGCGCCCGGGTTTGCCGGGCGCTTGAGGTGGACACATGAAGATCAGCGGTGACCGTTGTCGTCCTTCTTGTCGTCACGGCCGTGCTGGTCTTCGCGTGCTTGCTGCTGTTGCTGCCCGTGCGCTTGTTGGGCTTGTTGCTGTGCATGCTGTTGCTGGACCTGCTGCTGCCTCGCCACGCGCTCCTGTTCCTGTTGCGCGCGCTGCTGCATTTGCTGCTGCTGCGCCGCTTCGCGTTGCTGCTGGGCCTGTTGCTGCTGCGTGCGTTGCTGTTCGATCTGCTGCTGGCGCGTCGCGCGTTCCTGCGCCTGCTGTTCCTGTTGCGCATGTTGCTGCTGCGTCTGCTGCGCCGCTTCGCGTTGCTGCTGGGCCTGCTGTTGTTGCGCGCGCTGCTGTTCCACCTGCTGCTGGCGCGCGGAGCGATCCTGCGCCTGCTGCTCCTGTTGTGTGCGCTGCTGTACCTGCGCGTTGTTCGAGGTCTGCGGGTGCTGGCCCTCGATCGCGGCACGGTCCGGCGTATTCGGTTTCACATAGCGCGAGGACGGCAGGCTCCCTTGCTGCTGCTGCGGATTTCCGCGCAGAGCGGGACCACGGCCGTTGTCGGCCTGCGCCGGATTGCCCGCGTTGTGTGGCTTGATCGCCGCCGCCGGTGAACGCACCGGCTGGCCATTGGTTGTCACCACGTTGACGTTCGGACGGCCGATCACACCGGCAGGTTGCGCCTTCGCGCCGACCCGCACGCCTGGAGCGACGTGCAGCTGGCTGACCGGCAACGCGCGCCCCGGATTGCGCTGCAATTGCGATTCGCGCTGTGCAAACGGTGTGACCGGTGGCGGTGGGCGCGTCGCAGCGATGATCTTGCGATTCACGATCGCATGCGGCGGCGCCACGGCCTTGCGGCCGCCCTGGAAGGCCAGGCTCGATCGCGTCGGTGCGATGGCGGCGAAGCCCGAGACGCGCGCGTTGGCGAATGTGTTGCGGTTGACCGCGAGTGCCGAACCGCGAATCGCATGCGCACCGACGAACGCAGCGCCGGACACCGCGACTACGGCACCGGCGATATTGCGATTGGCGTAGTTCACGCGGGTGTAGTCGAAATTGCCGCGCGCATAGTTGCCGTAGAAATTGTTGACGCTCGCATTGCTGATGCGCGAGTTGTTCACGTTGATGCGGGTGAAGTAGTCGTGGCTGACCCGATAGCCAGGCACATAGACATCACGCGGGCCAAGCGGGAACCAGCCGACTGGCGTGCCGGCGGAAATGCGCAGTCCACCGCCGCCGCCGACGAAGGCGACGAGCGCCGGCGCATAGTACGGACGTACATGCACGCGGCCCCGGGCACCAGCCCCAGCGATTGTGGATATACGCCCAACGGCCATAGTGGAATGGCGCGAAGCCCCACGGCGCGGAGTCGACCCAGGTCCAGCCGTATGCGCCGACCCAACCCCAATGACCGTAGCTGTACGGCGTCCAGCCGACGGCGACCGTGGTCGGATACCAGACATTGCCGTATTCGGGCGTCGTCGCTCCAGCTGCCGTTGTTGTCCAGATCCTCGTAGCCGATCATGTCCTCGGAAACGTACTGGCGCGACGGCGAATTGTCCCAGCGCGCGTCGCGATCGAAGCAGAAGCGGTCGAAATCGTCCGGCGCGGGCACGCTGTTGCTCGTGTAGTCGCGCAATTGCGCGTCGTTGAAGCGGACCGACTGGCCCTCCTCGATGCGGAAACGCGCACCCGCCGTCGCCATAGGCGTCGCCGCTGCCGTGGAACACGGTGACGATGGTGCCATTGCCGTCGGGCGCGACATCGATGCGGTATTCGCCCACGCGATTGATCGACGAAGGCCAGCGTCGGCGTATCGATCTCATAGGTCTGGTCGTCGTCCAGGCGGCGCACGCGCAGATTGAGCGTGCCTTGAGTCAGTTCGACCTGCGCGGTCTGGTCGTCGAGATTGAGCAGATTGAAACTCGACTGTTGGTCGACGCGAATCACCGACTCGCCGATCTGCAACTCGGCGCGTGCGCCGCGATCGGTCCACAATTTGTCGCCGCTGATCAGCGGACGGTTGAGCTGCGCCTCGACCCAGTCGTCTTCGCCGGCCGGCACGAAACTCACCGCGCCGTCGATCAGCGCCAGGCGCGCCACACGCGACGGCGGATCGGCGGCATCGGCGTTGCTCGCCGCGGGGCCGTAATCGGGGCCATTGTCGTTGTCGGGCGCCGGTTGCGCGAATGTCGCGCTGGTCAGCAGCAGGCCGGCCAGCAGTGCGGCAGTGCGAGTGATCTTGAACATGGCGAACGCTCCTTTGCGTGTCGCGGAACGGGACTCGATCAAGTTCGGTACGCGGGGAAGCGACGCCAACGGATGCGTTGGTCGCTGCTGGCGTCGGCTCCACCCAAACGCGCGAGACTCTTGCGCGCAGTAAAGCGCAAGCCGGCTGAACGGCGGCCTTCGATTCTGCCGCGCGGCGATTGCCGCGCGTACTTCATTCAGCCTGTAGACGGCGGCCGCGGCGCCACCCGCCGCTCTTAACGACATTGCAACATCGCGGCGGGCAAAGTCGCACTGGCGATAAGCATATTCCCGCGCATGTATTGCGATGCGATGGCGTTCTTTTACCCTGTTCGTCCACGGTCAGATTAGGTTGCGAATGATCAAGTGCGTGCTGCTGGCACTGGCCACCCTGGGCGCATTCCCCGCGCATGCCGCGGCGGCCGAGTTGCTCAATGTTTCCTATGATCCGACGCGTGAGTTGTACGCTCAGCTCAACGAGAAATTCGCCGCCGACTGGAGGGCAAAAACCGGCGAGACGGTCGCGATCAAGCAATCGCATGGCGGGTCGTCCGCGCAGGCGCGCAAAATCATCGATGGCCTCGACGCCGACGTCGCCACGCTCGGCATCGCCTCGGATATCGACGCGCTGCACGACAACGGCGATCTGCTGCCGGCCGACTGGCAAAAGCGCCTGCCGGGCGATTCGACGCCGTACACACTCGACGATCGTGCTGCTCGTGCGCAAGGGCAATCCGAAAGGCATCAAGGATTGGGACGATCTGGTCAAGCCCGGCGTTGCGGTGATCACGCCGAATCCGAAGACCTCGGCCGGCGCGCGCTGGAATTTCCTCGCCGCGTGGGCATACGCGCTCAAGCCAGTGCGGGCGATGAGGCCGAAGCGCGCGCGCATGGATCGGCAAATTGTATAAAAATGTACCGGTACTCGACAGCGGCGCGCGCGGCGCGACGCGTGACCTTCGCGCAACGCGGTCTGGGCGATGTGCTGATTGCGTGGGAGAGCGAAGCCTATCTTGCGAACCGCCGAATTCGGCGACAAGTTCGACATCGTCGTACCCGGCGCTATCCATGCTGGCGCAGCCGCCGGTCGCGGTCGTCGACAAGAATGCGAAGAAGCACGGCACGCAAAAACTCGCCGAGGCGTACCTGCGATTCCTCTACACGCCCGAGGCGCAGGAAATCATCGCGAGAATCATTACCGCCCGCTCGATCCGGCGGTCGCGGCGAAGTACGCGGCGAGTTTTCCGAAGATCGAGCTGACCACGATCGCGCAGTTCGGCGGCTGGAAAGCCGCGCAGGCGAATTTCTTCGGCGACAAGGGCGTGTTCGACCAGATCTATCAAGGCCGGCAATAAATGAACGTGGCGATCAGCGCGCGCGTTATCGCCTTGCAAAGCCTCTGGCCTCGGGTGCGCTCGGGCGAGACGGGTCGGGTGAGCAGGTGTTCTTTCGCATGAAGCGATGCGCCGCCATCGTCTGCCCGGGTTCTCGGCGCGCGCTCGCGCGGCGCGCGCTGCCCGGTCTGTCGATCACGCTCGGCTTTACCCTGACCTACCTTTCGCTGGTCGTGCTGGTGCCGCTTGCGGCCTTGCTGCTGCGCGCCGCAGGACTCGGCTTCGCCGGATGGTGGCAAGTACTCACCTCGTCGCGCGTGCTGCACGCGCTGGAACTGAGCTTCGGCGGCGCCCTTGTCGCGGCGCTGATCAACGCGGTGTTCGGCACGCTGATCGCATGGACTTTCGTGCGCTACGACTTTCCGGGCCGGCGCCTGCTGCAGGCGATGATCGATCTGCCCTTCGCCCTGCCGACCGCGGTCGCCGGCATCGCCTTGACCGCGCTGTATGCGCCGAACTGGCTGGCTCGGGGCTGCGCTCGGCGAACTCGGCATCAAGATTGCGTACACGCCGATCGGCGTGATTCTGGCGATGACCTTCATCAGCCTGCCGTTCGTCGTGCGCACGATCGAACCCGTGCTTGGCGTGGCCGAGCGGCAGTACGAGGAAGCCGCCGCGACGCTCGGCGCGACACGCTGGCAGACGATCGCGCGCATCATCTTTCCGGCGCTGGTGCCGGCGTTGCTCACCGGTTCGGCACTGGCGTTCGCGCGCGCGGTGGGCGAGTACGGCTCGATCATCTTCATCGCCGGCAATCTGCCCGGCGTGTCGGAAATCGCCCCGCTGCTGATCATGATCCGGCTCGAGGAATTCGATTACACCGGCGCGACCGCGATTGCGTCGGCGATGCTGCTGATCTCGTTCGCGATGCTGTTCGCGATCAACCTGCTGCAAGCCTGGAGTCGGCGCCGTGGCGGCTGATACGGCAGTTCGCACGCGCTATCACGCGGCGACGAGCGAGCCGGCGCTGGTGCGTTGGTTGCTGATCGGCGTGACGCTCGCGTTCCTCGCGATCTTTCTGCTGTTGCCGTTGATCACCGTGTTTGCGCAGGCGCTGGCCCGCGGGATCGGGGCCTATTTCGCCGCGCTCACGCGAGGGCGATGCACTCGCCGCGATCCGCCTGACCCTGATCACGGCATTTTTTTCGGTGCTGCTCAACACCCTGTTCGGCGTGGCCGCGGCGTGGGCGATCGCGAAATTCGAATTCCGCGGCAAGCATTTTCTGACCACGCTGATCGACGTGCCGTTTTCCGTCTCGCCGGTGATTGCCGGCATGGTCTTCATCCTGCTGTTCGGCGCGCAAGGCTGGTTCGGCGGCTGGCTGTCCGAGCACGATATCAAGATCGTGTTCGCCATGCCGGGACTGATTCTCGCGACCGTGTTCGTCACCTTCCCGTTCGTCGCGCGCGAGTTGATTCCGCTGATGCAGGCGCAGGGCAGCGACGAGGAACTTGCCGCGCTGACGCTCGGCGCGGGCGGCTGGCACACGTTCTGGCATGTGACCCTGCCGAACATCCGCTGGGGTCTGCTCTACGGCATACTTTTGTGCAACGCGCGCGCGATGGGCGAATTCGGCGCCGTCTCCGTGGTGTCCGGCCATATCCGCGGCGTCAGCGACACGATGCCGCTGCACGTCGAAATTCTCTACAACGATTACAAGTTCGCCGCTGCATTCGCGGTCGCGTCGCTGCTCGCGCTGCTCGCGTTCGTCACGCTCGGTCTCAAGACCCTGCTCGAATGGCATCACGGCGACGAACTGGCGGCACTCGGGGGACACCGATGAAAATCAGCATTCACAACCTGTGCAAGAGTTTCGGCGACGTCGCCGCGATCGATGCGGTCAGTCTCGATATCGCCTCGGGCGAATTGCTCGCCCTGCTCGGTCCGTCGGGTTCGGGCAAGACCACGCTGCTGCGCGCGATCGCCGGACTCGAACCGATCGATCACGGCCGCATCCTGTTCGGCGATATCGACGCAACGCGTTTGTCGGTGCAGGAACGCCGCGTCGGTTTCGTGTTCCAGCACTATGCCTTGTTCAAGCACATGAGCGTGCTCGACAACATCACCTTCGGCCTGCGCGTGCGCAAGCGCCGCGACCGGCCCGCGCGCGCCGAGATCGGCCGGCGCGGCACCGAACTGCTCGATCTGGTGCAATTGAGCGGACTCGAAGCGCGCTACCCGAACCAGCTCTCCGGCGGCCAGCGTCAGCGCGTCGCGCTAGCGCGCGCGCTAGCGATCGAGCCGCGCGTGCTGCTGCTCGACGAGCCGTTCGGCGCGCTCGACGCCAAGGTGCGCAAGGAATTGCGCGTGTGGCTGCGGCAATTGCACGACGAAACCGGCTACACCACGATCTTCGTCACCCACGATCAGGAAGAGGCCCTCGAACTTGCCGATCGCGTCGTCGTGATGAATGCCGGTCGCATCGAGCAGGTCGACACGCCCGAGGCGATCCAGCAGCGTCCTGCCACGCCGTTCGTCGCCGAATTTGTCGAGCGCGAGCAGCGCAACGACGCACCGCGGACCGCAGCGCAAGGCAATGTCACCCCCTTTGTGCGTGCGAGGTGAGCAACCGGACGCGGGCCGCTGCGCGTAAACTGATGACGTAATCGCGCGCTCGGGCTCTCAATGTCCATTTCCCATCTGCTGCTCGCCCTCGCGGTCGTGATCGTCTGGGGCACGAACTTCATCGTCATCAAGCTCGGCCTCGGCGACTTTCCGCCCTTGCTCTTCGCGACCCTGCGTTTCCTGTTTTCCTGCGTACCCTGGCTGATTTTCATCCGACGTCCGCAAGTCGCGTGGTCGCTGTTGATCGCCAACGGCGTATTTCTCGGCTTCGGCATGTTCGGCCTGCTGTTCATCGCGATGCGCGCCGATATTGCGCCGGGCATCGCCTCGCTGGTGGTGCAGACCCAGGCGTTCTTCACGATCGGTCTGTCGATGCTGCTGCTCGGCGAGCGCCTGCGCGCGTTTCAGGCGGCGGGACTTGCGCTCAGCATCGGCGGGCTCGCGCTGTTTTTCCTGCACACCGATGCGACGACGACTTTGTTCGGTCTGTCGTTGACGCTTGCGGCTGCACTGTCGTGGGCGATCGCCAATCTGGTCGCAAAGCGCGCTGCCGTGACCAGGCAGGGCGACCAGGTCGACATGCTCGGATTCATGGTCTGGTCGAGCATCTTCGCGGTGCCGCCGCTGCTGCTTGCCAGTCTGCTCTTCGAAGGGTGGCAGCACATCGCGAGCGCGCTCGTGCATGCCGATTGGATCGGTTGGGGCGCATCGGTCTGGCAGGGCATCGCCAATACACTGTTCGGTTACGGCATCTGGAACTGGTTGCTGGCGCGCTATCCGGCCGCGACCGTCTCGCCGCTGTCTTTGCTGGTGCCCGTGGTCGGCATGAGCAGCGCCGCCATCGCGTTCGCCGAGCCGTTGCCCGCATGGAAACTCGAAGGCGGCGCGCTGGTCCTGCTCGGTCTTGCGACGATCACTCTGTGGCCGCGCGTGCGCAGACGCTTCGCCGCGTTACGTTGAGGCCGCAGGAAAGTGCGATCGAGCCAGTCTGGCACCGGCAACGCAGCTGCGTACCGATTGCCCCCTTCCGCCTTCGGCACCTTGTACTCGCAACATCCATGTAGCTCGCCCTGCGGGCAGCTTCGCTGCAAACATCGGCAATCCTGCCGATGTTTCCCCGCTTTGCGGGGGAAGGGAAAACTGTGGCATCGCAATCTGCAATCCTTCCCCGCTTTGCGGAGGAAGGGAAACCTGCGCATCGCAATCTGCAATCCTTCCCCTGCGCCAGCGGGGGAAGGTGCCGAAGGCGGAAGGGGGCGCTCTCGGCCGCGACTTGTGCGAATATCGCCGTGAGGCACGGCGAAGCGTATGTATCACAAGTGATATATTAAGACATCTAGACGTCTGGACGCCTAAATAACTTTTGGTTATGCTGCATGGCGTCAATCAGGAGAACAGGATGAAAACACAACTGTCGATCGCCGAGCCCTGCCGTGCGGACGCGTGCGTTGTCGTTTTCCCGCACCTGCGATCCGACGCGAGGCGCCAGCCATGACCCTCACCCAGCTGCGTTATCTGGTCGCCATTTCCGATGCCGGTCTCAATATCACCCAGGCCGCCGACCAGGTGCATGCCACCCAGCCGGGTCTGTCCAAGCAATTGAAACAGCTCGAAGAGGAACTCGGCTTCCAGTTGTTCGCGCGCAAGGGCAAGAGCCTGCACGCGATCACGCCCGCGGGCCAGCAGGTGATCGACCGTGCGCGCATCATCCTCGCCGAGGCGCGCAACATCCGCGCGCTCGCCGCCAACCTGCGCGGCGACGACAAGGGCGAACTGTCGATCACCACCACGCACACGCAGGCCCGCTTCGTGCTGCCGCCGGCGATCGCCGCGTTGAAGCAGCGTTATCCGGACGTCGGCGTGCATCTGAAACCGCATGGCGATGCGCAGGTGATGGGCCTGTTCGAACGCGGCCAGGCGGATCTGGCGATCATCAGCACCACCGGCACGCCGCCGGGCGACGGTCTTGCGGTGCCGTTGTTCCGCTGGCGCCGCGCGGTCGTCGTGCCGCATGCGCATGCGTTGGCCACTCTCAAGCGCACGCTGAAGTTGAGCGATCTCGACGGCCAGGCGCTGGTCAGCTACGAATCCTCGCTGCGTCCGGAATCCTCGCTGCGCCGTGCCTTTGCCGCCGCCGGCGTGGAGCCGCATTTCGCTTTCACCTCGCGCGACGCCGACCTCATCAAGACCTATGTGCGCGCCGGTCTCGGCGTTGGCATCTTCGCCGAGATGGCCTTCGTGGCCGAAGACGCGCGCGACCTGCGCACGCTCGATGCCGGCACGCTGTTTCCCGAATGCACGACCTGGCTGGTGCTGCGCCGCGACCGCGTGTTGCGCGCCTACGCCGCCGCGCTCGCCGAACTGATCGCCCCGCAACTCGATCCGCGCGATCTGCAACGCGCGCTCGCCGGCGAAGAACCCGCCGCGTGGCCGGTGCCGCTGTACTGGAGCGATTTGGAAAAGGCTGCGTTGGCTGCGTAGTCGTTGGCGCGATGTGAAACTGAGGTTGAGTAATGCCAGCAGACTCAAGTAGCAGACTCTTCTTCAAAGGCTTTGTAGCTTGGGTGCTGCGCATCATCGCCGCCGGCGTGCTCGCGTTTCTTAGCTCTGCTGGTGTCTGCAGAGCTACGGAGTTTTTTCTTTGGTCCGCAAGCGACTATGTCTGCGGTCACAATGCAGTACTGATGATCGGTCTTCTTTTCATCATCTTCTGGGTGTTCTTGGAGTTCGCACTTCCCAAGTTGCTTCGAGGCAAATGCTGAGGTGCCACACCGCAAGTGCTTCTTATTTGTCTCCCTTTCATTAAAATGTGACGATGCCCGCCTTCGATAGAGGACTTCCAGCGCATGAGTTTCAGCAAACCCACGCCGATCCTGCGCAGCTTCGACGAAGCCAAGGCGAAGGAGTTCTATGTCGATTTCCTCGGTTTCAATATTGATTGGGAACATCGATTCGAGGACGGGTTCCCGCTGTATATGCAGATATCCAAGGGCGACTGCATTATTCATATCTCCGAACATCATGGCGACTGCAGCCCGGGCGCCGCGCTGCGTATCGACACGGATGAACTGGACGCGTTTCAGCAACAGCTGCTGGCCAAGCGCTACAAATACGCGCGCCCCGGAATAATCGACAAGCCGTGGGGCACGCGCGAGATGACGATTGCCGATCCGTTCGGCAACAAGTTGACGTTCAGCACCCGGACGGACACCTGAGCATGCGTGAGCGACCAGCCAATACGCGCACGATCCGTATACAAAAACAGGCGAGGCAGCAATGAGTCCAGCACAACAAGCCTTGACGCGCCTGCGCGAAGGCAACCAGCGCTTTGTCGCCGAGACGCGCAGCCAGGCGCCGCTGACGAGCGGGCGGCGCATGGAGGTGGCGGCGGGTCAGGAGCCGTTCGCGATCATCCTGGGCTGTTCGGATTCGCGCGTGCCGGCCGAGATCGTCTTCGATCAGGGTCTGGGCGACCTGTTCGTGATTCGCGTTGCTGGCAATATCGTCGCCGCGTCGCAGGTCGGCAGCGTCGAGTTCGCCGCGGCGCGCTACGCCACGCGGCTGGTTGTCGTGATGGGGCATACCCAGTGCGGGGCGATTCTGGCGACGCTCGAAGCCTTGCAGCAGCCGGCGGAGAATCAGTCGCGCAACCTGCGTTCGATCGTCGATCGCGTGCGGCCTTCCGTGGAAACCTTGCTCGCAACCGATCTCAAACACGATCACGACGCGCTCGTGCATCACGCCGTGCGCGCCAATATCCGCGCCTCGGCCAACCATCTGCGCCACGGTTCGGCAGCTGCTCGAACAATTGATCCAGAACGACGGGTTGCTCGTCGTCGGCGCCGAATATTCGCTCGAGACGGGCGTCGTCGATTTCTTCGACGGCGTGCCGGCTTGAACGAGCTATCCTTGCCGCCACCATTGCGAGACCGACCATGAATTACAAAGGAAGCTGTCATTGCGGCCGTATCGCTTACGAAGTCGAGGGCGAATTGACGCAGGTGCTGAGCTGCAATTGCTCGATCTGCGCACGCAAGGGTTCGCTTCTGTGGTTCGTGCCGCGCGAGCAGTTTCACCTGCTCACGCCGGCAGACGACGTGCGCAGCTACACCTTCAACAAGCACCATATCGAGCACAAGTTCTGCCCCGTTTGCGGCATTCATCCGTTCGCCCAGGCCAGCGATGCGCAGGGACGGCCGATGGCGGCGATTAACGTGCGTTGCCTCGACGACGTGGACATCGCGGCCCTGTCGGTAAACCACTTCGACGGGCGCTCGCGCTGACACGCGGCTGGCGCGGCGTCGCGCCATGCGTCAATCGAAATGCAGTCCGCACTCGCGCTTGAGACCGAAGAAACGCGTGTCTTCCAGCCGCATGCCGTCGCGCAACGCCTGCGTCGTATGCACATCGCCGATCGAGACATAGCCCTGTTCCCATAGCGGATGAAAGGGCAGGTTGTGCTGCTTCAGGTATTGCCACACGTCGCGATCGCTCCAGTCGATCAGCGGGTGGAATTTCCAGCGGCCGTCGCGCAGTTCGAGCACGCGGGCGTCCGCGCGCGCCGCCGATTGCACGCGGCGCAGGCCGGCGATCCAGGTGCGCGCACCCAGATCGTCGAGCGCGCGGCGCATCGGTTCGACCTTGCGCAACTGGTTGTATTCGACGATGCCGTCGACGCCGTTCTCCCAGAGCTTGCCCATGCGCGCTTCCATCCAGGCGACGCCGATATTGCGGCCGGTATACCTTCAGGTTGAGCGCAAGTTTCTCGGTGAGCTCGTCGGCGAAGCGATAGGTCTCGGGAAACAGATAACCGGTGTCGATCAAGACCACCGGCAGATCGGGTTTAGCGCGCGTGGCCAGATGCAGCAGAGCCGCCGACTGCGCGCCGAAACTCGACGACAGCACATGCGCGCCGGGCAGGGTTTCGCAGGCCCAGTTGAGGCGCTGGTGCGGCATTGCGCATCTCCAGCCAGGCATTGATTTCGGCGAGGGCGCTTTCGTCCTCGGCGGCGGTGATCGAGATCGGGCAGGTTCATGACCTTGTCTCTTTCTTCAGTAGTATCGAGAGGTGGGCTTTCTGTCTTTCTAAATCAGGCCACGAGCGTGGTGTTCAAAAGAACTTTTCGCATAACGAAATCGCCGAAAGCGTTCGTCGGCATCGCGCTCCTTTGCGTAGCGCGCAAATAACGCATCGAGCGTCGCGAGGATTTCCGCTTCGGCAATGTTTTCGCGATGCAGGCGGTTCAGGCGCTGGCCGCGCGCATCCGCGCCGAGCATCAGGTTGTAGCGGCCCGGCGCCTTGCCGACCAGCGCGATCTCGCCCAGATACGGCCGCGAGCAGCCGTTCGGGCAACCCGAGATGCGCAGCAAGATCGGCGCTTCCTTGAGCGCATGCTTTTCCAGCAACGCTTCGACCTTGGTCGTGAGTTCCGGCAGGTAGCGCTCGGCTTCGGCCATCGCCAGCGCGCAGGTCGGCAGCGCGACGCAGGCGAGCGCGTTGAGGCGCAGCGGTGTGGCGGCCTTGTACAGATCCAGATGATGTTCGGCGACGAGCGCGTCGATCTGCACGCGATCCTCGCTGGCGACGTTCGCGATGAGCAGATTCTGGTTCGGCGTCAGGCGGAAACCGAGTGTGGATTTCTTGTCGTTGTGGATTTGCGCAATTTTGCGCAACGCAGTCAGATGCGTGCGCTCGCCCCGATCGGCGACACGCCCGGCTTCGATGCGCAAGGTCAGATGCCAGCGTCCGTCCTCACCTTTGCTCCAGCCGAAACGGTCGCCGTTGTGCTCGAAGGAGAATTTGTGCGCCGGTCGCAGCGGCGCGCCGAAGCGGCGCTCCACTTCGGCCTTGAACCATGGCAAACCGCGGTCGTCGATCGTGTATTTCAGTCGTGCATGCTTGCGCTCGGCGCGGCCGCCGAAGTCGCGCTGCGTAGTGACCACCGCTTCGGCGATCGCCTGCACGCGCTCGGGCGCGACGAAGCCGAGCACGTCGGCGAGGCGCGGATAGGTGCCCGGTTCGCCGTGCGTCGCGCCGAGCCCGCCACCGACGGCGACGTTGAAGCCAAGCAATTCTCCACCCTCGATGATCGCGATAAACCCCAGGTCGTTGGCAAACACATCGACATCGTTGACCGGCGGCACCGCAAACGCGATCTTGAATTTGCGCGGCAGGTATACCGGCCCGTAGATCGGCTCGTATTCCTCGCCGCTGCCGGCGAGTTTTTCCTCGTCGAGCCAGATCTCGTAGTAGGCGCGCGTTTTTGGCTTGAGGAATTCGGACAGGCGCGCCGCGTGCTCGTAGATTTGCGCATGCACCGCCGACTGCAGCGGATTGGCCGCGACCATCACGTTGCGGTTCACGTCGCCGCAGGCGGCGACGGTGTCGATCAGTGCGGCGTTGATCGCCTGCAGCGTCGTCTTCAGTTCGCGCTTGATCACGCCGTGGAACTGAAAAGCCTGGCGCGTGGTCAGCCGCAAGGTGCCGTTGGCGTAGCGCGTGGCGATCGCGTCGAGCTTGAGCCATTGCTCCGCTGTCACGACGCCACCCGGCAGCCGCGTGCGGATCATGAAGCTGTAGTCGGGTTCGAGCTTTTGCGCGCGGCGTTCCTCGCGCAGATCGCGATCGTCCTGCTGATAACTGCCGTGGAACTTGATCAGCTGCGTATCGTCCTCGGCGATCGCGCCGGTGACCGGATTGGCCAGGCTTTCGACCAGCGTGCCGCGCAGGCGCCGGCTCGCACTCTTGATGCGTTCGACGGGGGACTCATTGGCAGTGTTCTGGTTCATTGGTGTAGAAGCTCAAGACTTACCACAGAGGACACGAAGGACACGAAGGAAAAGCCACGAAGGAAAGCAAAAAATATTTACTTTGTTTTTTCTTCCTTCGCGTCCTTTGTGTCCTTAGTGGTGAATCTTTAAGCTCGGCTTTAGTAGACATCGCGCGCGTAGCGCCGTTCCTGGGTGAGCTGGTTCAGAGTGTCGCGCGCGTCCTCGTCGCTCCTGCCGCCGTGCTCGATGAGGATTTCGCGCAGCGCGTTGTCGACATCGGGCGCCATGCGCGTCGCATCGCCGCAGACATAGATATGCGCGCCGTTCGCGATCCAGTCGTACAGTTCGCGGCCGCGCCGGTGCAGCGTGTGCTGCACATAGATTTTCTCGGACTGGTCGCGAGAGAAAGCCAGATCGAGCTTGTGCAGCGTGCCGTTCTTCAATGCCTGCTGCCATTCGACCTGGTAGAGAAAATCCGTGCGGAAATGCGGATTGCCGAAGAACAGCCAGTTGCGGCCTGAGGCGCCGATTTCCGCGCGTTCCTGCAGGAAGCCGCGGAACGGCGCGACGCCCGTGCCGGGACCGATCATGATCACGTCGCGCGTGAGATCGGCCGGCAGGCGGAAGCGCTCGTTCGCTTCGATAAAGACCGGCACATCGGCATCGTCCCGGAGGGTAGCCAGAAACTGCGATGCGGCACCGACGTGCCGGGTCCCGAACGCCTCGTAGTCGAGCAGCGCGACGGTGAGGTGGGCTTCGTCACCCACGCTTTTGCGGCTCGAGGCGATCGAGTACATGCGCGGCGTCTGCGGGCGCAGCGCGGCGATCAGGTCTTCGGCCTGCCAGCTCGCCGGAAATTCGCGCAGCAGATCGACCAACTGATAGTCGTTGAGCAGTCGGCGCAAAACTTCATTGTCCGCATCCTTGCCGAGCGCCTCCGCGAGCCGGTGCGAACGCTGCGCATGCGCGAGCAGAAACGGTCTGGACAGGCCGGTCAGTTCACGCTTGCGCAGCAACCACTCGCACAGCGACGCGGTCTCGTCGCGGATGCTGACGCTGCGTTCGCCGTCGAGCTTGAGCACGTCGAGCACGGCATCGACGAGATCGGACGGATTCGTCGCCCATACACCGAGCGCGTCGCCGGGTTCGTAGCTCAGGCCCGAGCCTTCGAGCGAGAGCTCGATATGGCGGATGTCTTTCGTGCCGTTGCGCGCGCTGATGCGCTGATTGGCCAGTATCGGCGCCGCGAATGGGCGCTCGCGTGTCCACGCATGCGCAGCCGGTGCGGCGACGATCGTGCTGCCGCGCAGCGGCGTCACCGTGGCTAGCGGCGCCGCATGTGCGTCCGCTTTCAGCGCGTCGCGTGCCCGCGCGAGCGCCTGCATCGTCCATGGATCGGCGATCGTGGCGATATCCAGGTCCGCGTCGCCGCGCGCAAACAACCGCGTCGCGCCGAGTTCGGCCAGACGCGCATCGAGCTTCGCGCCGATCGCGCAGAATTGCGGGTAGCTCGAATCGCCGAGGCCGAGGACGGCGAACTTCAGTTGCGCGAGTCTCGGCGCGCGTTTGCCGGCGACGAATTCGACGAAGCCGCGTGCATCGTCCGGCGGATCGCCGTCGCCCTGGGTCGAGATCACGACGTAGAGCAGGCGCTCGTGCGCGAGTTCGCGCGTGGCGTAGGCGTCGGTGCGCAGCAGGCGCACCTGCAGACCTGCGGCTTCGGCATTGTGCGCCAGGGTTTCGGCCAGACGTTTCGCGTTGCCGGTCTGGCTACCATAGACGATGGTCAGTCGGTGCGGCGATGCGGCGTCGGGACTGGCGGCGACCGGTAGTGCGACTGCGGCAGCGAGCGGTATGCGGCGTTGCGCGGCGGCGACGCCCGCGACATAGCCGGAAACCCAGTGCAGGGAATCGGCGTCGAGTCCTTCGCTCAGTCGCGCGAGCAGCGCGAGCTTGTCCTCGGATAGCGGTGATAACAGGCGGGCAGGTTGGGCGGACACGGGGCGGTCATTGGGTATGGACGCAAAGACGTCTGATTGCCGCGGATGCTAGACCTTATGCCCCCGAGCTTGAACCAACGGATCGTTATAGGCTCATACGCGTTGGTTATCGGGTGGAGCCGAGGCGGAGGGTTGGGGTGAGGGCTGAAAGTCAAAAGCGCGCAGCCTCTCGCTCTTCGGCCTCCAGCCTTGATGCAGCTTGGAGATGTTTGAACTCAAGCCCGCTACTTACCATTGAATAATTTAGAGTGCAGATCCATGCGGTCGCTTCCCCTGCATAGCGGGGGAAACTGCTCGAAGGTTTGACGATGCGCGCTGCCCAGCCATGCCCGTTGTCGCTTCCCCTGTGTAGCGGGGGAAGCTGCCCGCAGGGCTGATGGGGGCGCTTCCCGTGCCCGATCAAGGGCAAGAGCACCGTTTCCGCGTTACGTGCCGCTCCTTGCATCCGCATACCCATCCTCGATAGTCTGTTGCGGCAGATATCGTTCGCGAGCGCCCGCGGGTGTAGCTCAATGGCAGAGCTGTAGCTTCCCAAGCTACTGACGAGGGTTCGATTCCCTTCACCCGCTCCAGCCTCCGGTAACGCTATGTAGCGCATGACAAATCATGCCTTTGTGACCTCCTCGGTCGGCAGCTGCCACGAAATACTGTATCGGTCGCGTGAAGCTCGTGGAGCTGCACAAGCATCCTGCGAGCCGGGGGCGCGTGCTGCGGCTGGTTGGTCTTGCCGTGGCAAAGGCGTGCGAGGGTCTCCTCGCACCACGGGTGGCGGCATAATCGACCCATGAATGACCGTGACCTCAAGCCCGACGACCTCAAGAATACGATCTGGCGCTATATGCCCTTCTCGGAGTTCGTCTCACTGCTCACGTATCAGGCCCTATGGTTTTCCAAACTCAATATCCTGCAAGACAGGCACGAAGGACTCATCCCTGCAACGGTCAAGGCTCAGATGGCTGTTGAGAATCAGCGCTATAAGGCTTGGTTCAACACGCCGGAGCATCATCAACAGATCGACGCTTGGCCTACCAAGATCGAGACCGACGGAAGGGAGCTGATTGTTGTCTCCTGCTGGTTCGAGAGCGAGGAAGAATCCCGGCGCATGTGGGACGAGTACGGGAATTCCAACGAAGCTGTCGCCATTAAGTCAACGATAGGTCGGCTTGAGAAAGCTGTGGCTGTGCCACCAGACCGGACTATGTCCCATAGAGGTCGCGTGCGTTATGTTGACCATGATGCGCACGCGATGAGCACCCATACGGCCTCACAAGCTTTTGAACTCGCGTTCCTCAAGGACAGGAAATTCGTTCACGAGCAGGAGGTTCGTCTTGCTACGCTCAACTTCAAATCCCCACGGTGTGTCGCACCAGACGGCAAGCGATATACCGCTGAACAAGCCGCAGGCGCAGGAATCAACAACTTCGACCAGCCCGGGCTATACGTCTGCGTCAGTTTGCACGACCTCATCAGTGAGGTCGTCGTGTGTCCTAGTGCCCAGCCATGGCTTCCCAACTTGGTACGTCGCATCGTAGAGCTGGCTAGCCTTTCGGTCCCGGTCATTCATTCGTCTATTTGACCATCCAATATTGCAAGGGGCATAGCCCGCCCTTCGTCGTTCGGCCGAATCGCCAGCGTCTTCTTCGTGGGGTATTCTTTGGTCTAACGCTGGTACCAGAGTACCGTATGTGGCCGTTTGGCAAGAGCACCAATCAACGCTTCAACGACGCGGTCCAATCGACGATTGAGGCTACTAACGCTTGCTTTGGACCGTGGATGGCGAACGGGCGGTTATTCAATGCGATGATGACCGACCCCTATGTGTCGTGTTACGTAATGAGCAGGATGCAGGGACTCGCGCTGATGACCTGCCGGATGGACGGCGTGCCCGATGATGTGCACCAGTACGTACTCGACGCTGCAATGACCAAACTTCTCGGCGGTCAGCGGAACGGCCGAGCCTACGTCGAGGGGGCCGCCAAATTCAAGACCGATAGCTCCACGCGAGTCGTGCTTGGGAGAAGGGTGGAGATGATGGAATTGCGGTCGGACGATTCTTCATGGGAACAAGTGATCCCCAGAGTCACCCCGATTACGACAAGATCAAACAGCGAGCACTTGGGATTGCTCGAATTCACCAACCTTCATCGCGGGAGCCAAGCGCGATGGAGTGGGCCGTAGCGCTTGAAACGGCGCAATTCGGTGCCTACATGAACTCTACGCATCCACCCGCCGAGAGTACGCCTCGGCTCTCGCCAGTGCTGCAAACCCGCAACAGGCGGCCTTCCATCTAGCTGGCTGGCGATTGGCCATCGGGATGCGTCATGCGACAAGCGTCTTCCGTATTCCGGCACGCGCCGGCCAAGGACCTGTAGCGCTCATGAAAGCGACCACAATCTATTCAATGAACGAGGAGATATTTCCCCACGAATACCTGTGGCGGTCCTCAACCGCCATCACCAAACGTCTCTCGGGAATAGAGGAGGACGTCCACCACTTGCACGTCCCCGCGCTGCTGCTGACGTTGCTCGCTTACGAAGGATTCTTGAACTTCTGCGGTCGGATCGTACGTCCCGATCTATGGTCCAACGAAAAAGCGACGTTTAGGGGCAAGGGACTCGAAGCAAAGGTGGAAGCGATCGTCGAACACGTGCCCGCCTTTGTGTGGAGGAAGGATGCCGGTTGCTACCAACGCATCAAACGACTGGAGAAATTCCGCGAGGTTGCCACGCATGCAAAGGTCCAGGTCAACGAGTACGAAGCAACCGAAAGGTCCGATGGATCGCATGTGACGTTCAAGCAAGAGTGGGACGCTTTTATACAGCCGGGTAGGGTTGAGCAGGCCCGCGCTGACGTTCAGGAGTTCTGTGAAAGCATCCTCGCCTCTCTTCGGCAAGTCTCGGAGGCGCCGGGTCTCATCGCGCCAGCATTCAAAGGCTCTCTAGGGCGGGCCTATGGAATGGGAAAATAGTGCCACGGGGCCGCTTGCTGCGACTGATTGGTCTGATCGTGACTAAGGCGCGCGAGAGTCTTGTAGTCGCAAGGAATTAATGACGTCCCAAGGGCTTGGCCGTTGCATCATGAACTCACTCTTGCCAATGCGCTCTACCGATCTGCTCGCCGGCCTGTCGATCGCCGGATTGCTGTTGCCGGAAGCCGTGGCTTACTCGGGTTTGGCGAATCTGCCGCCGCAGGCGGGCGTGATTGCTCTGTTCTGCGGCCTCGTGTGTTACGGCTTGATCGGTCGCAGCAGTTATGCCGTCGTGTCTGCGACCTCATCGTCCGCGGCCGTGCTTGCGGCCGCGACACTCGGACTGGGTGGCGCCGACACCACTCAGCGCATCGCATTTGCCTCGATCCTGGTTGCCGGTTGCGGCGTTGCCTTTCTGCTCGCGGGAGCCTTCCGGCTTGGCGCGATGTCCAACCTGATCGCGCGACCTGTGCTGCGCGGTTATGCCTTCGGCCTGGCACTGGTGATCGCGATCAAGCAGTGGCCGCATCTGGTGGGGATGCAAACGCAAAGTGCGACTTTCGCCGCGACTCGTGGTCGAGATCGTCCGCCGCGTCGGCGACTGGCATGCCGCCAGTCTCGGCTGCGGCGTCGCCGCGTTGATCGCGCTGTTTGTTCTGGAACGCGCGCGCCGATTGCCCGGCACGCTGCTCGTGATAGTGGCGAACATCGCCGCATCGACTTGGCTGGCGGCGCACGGGGTCGAACTGATCGGGCCGATGCACCTCAGTCTTGCGTTACCCGCGATGATGTGGCCCGCGGGCGATCAATGGCTGTCGTTGAGTGAGCTTGCCTTGGCGCTGATGTTCATTCTGTACGCTGAGTCCTACGGCTCGATACGCACGTTCGCGCTCAAACACAATGAAAACGTGCAACCCAATCGCGACCTGATAGCGCTCGGCGTGGCGAACGTCGTGTCCGGATTGCTGCAAGGCACGCCCGTCGGGGCAGGCTATTCCGGCACCTCTGCGAACGAGGCGGCCGGCGCGCAGTCGCGGCTCGCCGGTCTGTGCGCGGCCGCGGTCGTGCTCGCGCTGGTGTTGCTGTTTCTGCCCTGGATCGAATGCATACCGAAACCGGTGCTTGCTGCGATCGTCATCCATGCGGTCAGCCATTCGGTGCGCATCGGCATATTCCGCAACTATTTCATCTGGCAGCGCGATCGTCTGGTGGTGCTGGCGGCCGTTGTGGCGGTGCTTGCACTGGGTGTGCTCAATGGCTTGCTCGCTGCCATCGCGTTCAGTCTGGCGATGTTGTTGCGTTCGCTCGCGAGCCCCAGGCTGGCGGTGCTGGGCCGCGCCGGTGTGCACGATTACGTCAGCGTCGCGCGGTTTCCGAACGCCGTCACCGTTCCCGGGATGCTGATCCTGCGGCCGGAAGAACCGCTGTTCTTCGCCAATGCCGAACCCTTGCTGGCCCAGGCCCGCCAGGAAGTGTTGCGACAAGACGGAACAAAGCTCGTGATCCTGAGCCTGGAAGAATCGCCGGACCTCGACAGCACGGCGCTCGAGGCTCTCGACGAATTCTGTACCTGGCTCGGCGCACGCGGCGCTATGATTCGTGTTGCACGGCTCAAGGATGCTGCCCGCGACGCGCTGGAGCGTGCGCGTGTGGAACAATTGACCGCTGCGTCGGCGCTGGACTATTCGAGCGTGGACGATGCAGTGCGTGGCACAACTTCCGTCGAACCTGACCCGGAGCCTCGATCATGACCCTGTCGCGAGAACCTCGTCTTCAGCCGGTACCGATCGCCGATCTGCGTCCCACCCAGATCACCGTGGGCATGCGCGAGGTCGAAGCCAAGCGCAAAAGCTGGCGCGATCATGCCAAGGGCAAGAGGGCGGATTTTCTCGGCAAGCACCTGATTCCCGTCGTCTGGGGGCCGAAGGAGCAGTACTACGTCATCGATCATCATCACCTTTGCCTGGCCCTTCATCGGGAAGGCGTAAAGGAAATCGCGACGACGGTCGTCGCCGATCTGCGCAAGCTCGAGCGCGATGCGTTCTGGATTTTTCTCGACAACCGCGACTGGATGCATCCGTTTGACGTGAACGGCAAGCGACGCGCGTACAAGGATTTGCCCAAGAAGATATCCGATCTTTTGGACGATCCTTTTCGCAGCCTTGCCGGCGAATTGCGTCTCGCCGGCGGATATGCCAAGGACACAACGCCTTTCAGCGAATTCTTGTGGGCGGATTTCCTGCGTCGACGCATCAAACGCAGATTCGTGGAAGATAAATTCGACTCGGCGCTGACCCAGGCGTTGAAACTTGCAAAGAGCCTCGATGCCAATTTCCTGCCTGGCTGGTGCGGGCCCGTTGATCGGAACTGATGTCCGCTGTCTGCCGTGCTTACGCTCGGTCTGGTGGACATTCGGAAATGGCGCTTCAAGCATCCCTCAACACCTGCCACCCGGCAAAACAACCCACCACCGGAAACCAACGGAGACGAAGCGGCGTGACCGAACGCGATCCCATCGTCATTGGCTGGCGCGAGTGGCTGACGCTGCCCGAACTTGGCGTGGCTGCGATCAAGGCCAAGATCGATAGCGGTGCGCGCACGTCGTCGCTGCACGTCGACACGCTGCAGACGCAGGAGCGTGCCGGACGCATCTGGTTGCGCTTCAGCGTCGCCGCGAGCGGGCGGCGGCACGCGCCGCTGATCGAGTGCGAGGCGCCGGCGAGCGGCCGCCGCGCGGTCAGCGATTCGGGCGGGCATGCGACCCTGCGCTGGTTCATCCGCACGCGCATCGAACTTGGCGGCCTCGGCTTCGATGCTGAAATCAATCTGACCAACCGGCACAATATGCTGTTCCCGATGCTGCTCGGACGCAGCGCGCTCGGCCATCGCTTCCTGCTCGATCCCGCCGCTTCCTACCGCTGCGGCAAACCGAACAAACCAAAATGAAAATTGCTATTTTATCGCGTAATACAAAATTATACTCGACCGCGAGCCTGGTCGAGGCGGCACGCAAACGAGGCCATCGCGTGCGCGTGCTCGATCCGCTGCGCTGCTACATGCGCATCGCCGCGGGCGACTTTGCCCTGCGCTATCGCGGGCGTGCGCTCAACGGCATCGATGCGGTGATCCCGCGCATCGGCAATTCGATCACTTTTTACGGCACCGCCGTGCTGCGCCAGTTCGAGATGATGGGCGTGTTCACACCCAATTCCTCCGACGCGGTGCTGCGCGCACGCGACAAGCTGCGCAGCCTGCAACTGCTCGCGCGCGAGCATATCGGCCTGCCGCAGACGGTGTTCGGCGACAATCCGGACGACACCGCCGACCTGCTCGAGACGCTCGGCGATCCGCCGCATGTGATCAAGCTCAACGAGGGCGCGCAGGGGCAGGGCGTGATGCTCGCCGAGAAACGCTCCACGTCGCAAAGCGTGATCGAGGCGTTCCGCGGCCTGTACGCCAATTTTCTCGTGCAGGAATTCATCGAGGAATCCAAGGGCGCCGACATCCGCTGCTTCGTGGTCGGCGGCAAGGTCGTCGCGGCGATGCAACGCCAGGCGCGCGACGGTGAATTCCGCTCCAACCTGCATCGCGGCGGCAGTGCGACCGTGGCAAGGCTCAGCGCAGCCGAGGTCGACACGGCGCTGCGCGCGGCGCGTACGATCGGTCTGAATATCGCCGGTGTCGATCTGCTGCGCTCGAAGCGCGGCCCGCTCGTGCTCGAAGTCAATTCCTCGCCCGGCCTCGAAGGCATCGAGGCGACGACCGGCGTCGATATCGCGGGCGAAATCGTCGCCTATATCGAACGCCGTGTGCGCCGCCGGTGGCCAGCCAAAACCCAGGCCAAAGGGCACCGAATGCCAGCTTCGCGCTCCCGCTGAGCCAATTACGAAACACTTCGTTGACAACTGTCCGATCGCGGAACTACGATAGCCTACGTAGGAACTATTCTCCAACCTGTCGGGGGTCTCATGAAATTGTCGTTGCAGCGCATCGTCCTTTGTATGCTGGTACAAGCGTTTTGCCTGGGTGCCGCCATGGCGGACAGGCCTATCGAAAAGCCCGTGGTTGCCGACACGCCGGAAAAATTCGCGGCAACAGCCACGCAGATTCGTGCAGAGATGGCCACCGGCGGACGCTACGAGTTCATTCGCCCCGACAACAAGGGCAAAGTGGAGGCGGATTTGAATTCGATGGCTGCGATGCTGCAGAAAGCAGGCTCGGTCGCGGCGATGAGAGAGCAGGAAAAAGTCCAGCTATACAACTTGCAAGAGCATCTCAACGGCATCCTCACCCACAGCGACCGCAATCGCCTGATCTGCGAACACAGGCCGCCGCTCGGCACGAATATTCCGGTCACGACCTGCAAAACCGTGGCGGAAATCGAGCGAAGTCGCCGCGAGTCGGAGAAGTACATGCAGGATCATGCGCAGGATGCCAACATCAATAGCGCCGCCATAAACAGGAAAGGCCCCTGAGCCTTTGGCGACAAGCGCGCACGGCCTGGATGCAGCGATTGGTAACGTTATTCTGTGCGCGGCAAGGATTGCGTCGGTACCTGTGCAAACCAAGACTGAGTTGCTGCCATGAAATCACGCAACGAGCATGAGCCATCGCCGCGCCCGACCGAGGCCGAGCTGGATATTCTGCGCATACTCTGGGAGCATCAGGACTGCACGGTGCGCGAGGTGCATGAAATGCTCTACGGCAGCGGCGGCGCGGGTTACACCACCGCGCTCAAGCTGATGCAGATCATGCATGCCAAGGGCCTGGTCGAGCGCGACGACTCGCAGCGCGCCCATGTCTACCGGGCGGCGGTCAGTAAACAGCGCACGCAGAAGCGCTTCCTTGCGGAGATGGTGACGCGATTGTTCAACGGCTCGCCGTCGCAACTGGTGCTGCATGCGCTCGGCGATCACCCGCGCGCGTCGCGGGCGGAACTCAAGCAAATCCGCGACTTGCTCAACCGCATCGATGCGCAGAAACCGGATCCGGAGAAAACGCGATGAGCGCCTGGATGCAGCTATGGATCGACATGCTCGGGCGCAGCCTGCTGCATTTTTTCTGGCAGGGCGCGGTGATCGGATTGTTGCATGCGCTCTTGCGTCCGCTGTGCGTGAGCGCAAGGGCGCGTTATCGACTCGGCATGAGCGCATTGCTGCTGATGCTGGCGTGTCCGCTGACGACGCTCGCGTTGCTGCAGCCTGCCACCGAGGCGCTCAGCCTTGCATCCGCATCCGCGCTACCGATGCCGGATGGCGCGATTGCGGCGACCGCGGGACAACTGGTTTCGTCGGCGCAGTGGCAACAGGCCTTGCCCTGGTTCGTGGCACTGTGGCTGGCCGGCGTTTGTCTGATCGCGACGCGCTCGTTCCTGCATTGGCGGCGGCTGGCGCGCGCGGTGCGCGCGGCCACGGTACTGCCGGGCGACTGGCAGCGGCGGCTGATCCAGCTGCGCCGGCGCTTCGGCATCCTGCGGCCGGTGCGTTTGCTGGCGTCGATCGAGATCGGCACGCCGACCCTGATCGGCTGGTTCAAACCGGCGATCCTGCTGCCGGCCAGCCTGCTCACCGGATTCACCCCGGCGCAGATCGAGTTGATCATCGCGCATGAACTGAGCCACGTGCGGCGCTTCGACTATCTCGCCAATCTTGCCCAGGTTGCCATCGAGACTTTGCTGTTCTATCACCCGATCGTGTATTGGATATCGCGCGAAGTGCGCCAGGCGCGCGAACAGTGTTGCGACGACCTCGTGCTCACGCTCGGCGGTGGCAACGCCGTCGCCTACGCGCGCACGCTGGCCGACCTGGAAGAACTACAGCACGATTTTGGCGCTGCCGTGCCGGTACTTGGCGCCGGCGGTGGCGTGCTGTTCACGCGCATTCGGCGCATCGTAGATCCGCGCTACACGCTTGCACTAGAACCCCTGCCGCGCAGCAATGGCTTGACCCTGCCGCTGCTGCTCGCCGTCGCCGGCGTCGCGCTGGCCGCATTGCGCCTGCATCCACTGCCGTCCGCATCCATTGCTGAAGCGGTGATGCTGGCGCCGCGGCAGAACATGGCTTTGATCAGCGGCAATGCGCAGCTTTCCGCTGCGCAAAATTCCCAGTCGGTTGCGCCGCTGCCCGCGCGCATCGTCGATCAGGCACAGGCAGCTGCCGCTGCGGCGTACACGTTGGAAAGCGTGGCGCGCCCGCAAATCCGGATTGCCGATCCGCAGCCCGCGCTGGCGAAGATAGGCAGATCTCGAACACGGCTGGAACTGGCGCCGCTGCCCTTGGTCGCTGCGACCGAAGAAGCCGTCGGGGCAGTCGCCCACGATGCGGCTACGCAAACGACCGATGCACCCACCTCTGCCGCCACATCCGACGCGATCGCGCACGCGCCAGCCACGCCGTTTCCGGCGATCGAAACCATGGTGCAACCACAGTACCCGGCGCAGGCGCTTGCGGCGGGGGTCAGCGGCAAGGTCGACCTCGATTTTCGCATCGCCGCCGATGGCAGCGTGCGCGATATCCGCGTGCGCCATGCACAGCCTGCCGGCGTGTTCGAGCAGGCGGCGATCGCGGCGCTCAAGCACTGGCGTTTCTCGGCGCGCGCAATCGACAGCACGTCGCGCTACGCGCGCAGCTTTGCCTTCACTCAGGCGTCCGCGCTCGATCCCTGCCGCGAGATAACCGGTTCGCATATATGCCGGCGGCCGGCCGCGGAAACGGCCGCGAATTAACGAAACGCATAGACCTGCTTAACACGAATTTAATCGCGGCCTCCTCTAGCATCCTCGCTACTGTAACTTCTGCTCGACACTCCTAAGGTCAGGTCAGGTGACAGGCAGATTACGGTAATCGGGGCAGTAGCTTTAGGCCCAAGCGAGGTGTGTTCCCCCAATGACACCTCCTTGGGCCTTTTTCTTGGATGTCTGTTTTGTATCATCCGCCCGATGACAAAGAGCGTGGCCGTGCATCCCCGCACTGGCGTCCTTCACCGTTCTTCGGGAACTCCGCACCCCGCGCCGCGATCAAGCATCCGTCACCGGGCATTTCGCCGAGCATTTTCGGCCTCACGCGAGTAAGCTTTCCCCATGCGAATTCTGGTCATTGAAGACAACAGCGACATCGCCGCGAACATCGGCGATTACCTCGAAGAGAAGGGTCACACAGTCGATTTCGCCGGCGACGGCGTCACCGGCCTGCATCTGGCGATCGCCCACGACTTCGACGCGATCGTACTCGACCTCACCCTGCCGGGAATGGACGGCCTCGAGCTTTGCCGCAAGCTGCGCCAGGAAGCGCGCCGGCAGACGCCGGTGCTGATGCTGACAGCGCGCGACGCGCTCGACCAGAAGCTCACCGGTTTCGATTCCGGCGCCGACGACTACATGGTCAAGCCCTTCGCGCTGCAGGAACTCGAAGCGCGGCTGTCCGTGCTCGCGCGCCGCGGCAAGGGTATACAAAGTCGCATCCTGCAGGTTGCCGATCTGACCTACAACCTCGACACGCTTGATCGTCACGCGCGGCGGACAAGACGATCCAGCTCAATCCGATCGGCTTGAAACTGCTGCAGCATCTGATGGAATCGAGCCCGTCGGTGGTCACGCGCCAGGATCTCGAAACCCGCGTGTGGGGCGAGGAACTGCCGGACAGCGATTCAGCTTGCGCGTGCATATCCACGGCCTGCGCGCGGCGATCGACAAGCCATTCGACAAGCCGCTGATCCAGACGCGCCACGGCATCGGCTATCGCATGGTCGATCCGGATGCGGCCGCGAACTGATCCGGCGCAAATCGACCCGCTCGCGGCGGCGACCCGGCTACGCGCATGAGGCCCGTGCGCTTTCGCCGGCGGCTGCGCAGCCGCATCATCATTTCATTCGCGCTGTTCGGATTTGCGCTGACGGCGTTGTTCGCGGTGGCGACGATCTACATGCGCGCGCGCCTCGAAGACCAGCTCGTCAACAATGCGCTGGCGCGCGAGGTCAAGAATTTCGTCGACTTCAAGCGCGATAATCCGGATCCGAAGGCGCCGTGACAAACTCAGCAGTTACGATCTCGAACATCGACGGCGCGAGCAAATTCGCCAACGTTCCGTTCTCACGCCAGCAGTACAACACGACCGGCGTGTACGACATCGAGGAACCCGGCGCCGAAGGCAAGGTGCGTGCCGTACAAGCTCGCGGTCTACAAGGACGCGGATTTCTGGGCATTTCTGCGTTACGACGTGAGCACGCAGAAACTCAGCGAACGCCAGTTGCTGACCGCCCTGGTCGTTGTCCGTGCTGATCTTCGCCGTGCTCTCGCTGTTGCATCGGCCACTGGCTGTCGCGCCGCGTGATGAGTCCGGTCACCGATCTTGCCGCAGCGCATCCGCACGTTGCGCCAGACCGGCAAACCCGAACCGCTTGCGCCGCATTTCGCCAAGGACGAAGTCGGCGAGCTCGCCGCTGCGCTCGACGACTATTCCGACCGGCTCACGGCGCTGGTCGAGCGCGACCGCGAATTCAACGCCGACGTGAGCCATGAACTGCGCACGCCGCTGGCGGTGATTTCCTCGACCACCGAATTGATGCTGGCCTCGGAGTCGATCACCGACAAGCTGCGCGATCGCCTCAAGCGCATCGAGCGCGCGGCGAAGCAATCCACCGAACTGACCAATGCGCTGCTGCTGCTTTCGCGCAGCGAGCGCTCGGCGCCGATCGACGGCGAAACCACCGACGTCGCCAAGGTCGTCGAGCAGATGATCGAAGTCTACCGCTCGCATCTCGGGCGCAAATCCGATCGACGTGCGTTTCGTCGTCGATCAGCCGGTCGAAGTGGTGGCGCCGTCGTCGGTGATCGCGGTCGCGCTCGGCAATCTGATCGGCAATGCGTTCAAGTACACGCCGAGCGGCGACGTGATCGTGACCGTCGGCGCGGGACGCGGCATGGTCACGGTCGAGGATTCCGGCCCCGGCATCAAGCCCGAGGAGGCGGAAAAGCTGTTCGAGCGCGGCGTGCGCGGCGAAAGCTCGGCCGGCAGCAAGGGCGCGGGACTCGGTCTTGCGATCGTGCGCCGGCTGTGCGAACTCTACGACTGGCGCGTCTCGCTCGGACCGCGCCCGCAGGGCGGTGCGATCGCTACGCTGGATTTCCGCCTGCGCGGATAGAAGCCCAGGCTTTACCACGAAGGACACGACGGAAACAAAAGCAAAAAAGCGTGCTTGGTTTTTTCCTTCGTGCCCTTCGTGGTGAATCTTCTAGTCTTTTGAAACGCGACCTCGGTCAATGGTAATAACGGTGCCGCCGAGCGCCGCGACATCGTCCGGATCGTGCGTGATCACCACCATCGGTATGGCAAAGCGCTCGCGCGTCGCCAGCAGTTCGGCGCGCAGGCGCGCGCGCAACGGCGCGTCGAGCGCGGCAAACGGTTCGTCGAGCAGGAGCAGGCGCGGGCGTGCGGCGATCGCGCGCGCGAGCGCAACGCGCTGACGCTGGCCGCCCGACAACTGCGCCGGATAGCCTTCGGCCAGATCGCTCAGTGCGAATGCCTCTAGCAGACTGCCGATGTCCGCATTCTGCACACGCCGTGGCGCGATCCAGCCGCGCGATCGTGCAAATGCCACATTCTGTACAACGTTCAAATGTGGAAAAAGCGCGTAGTCTTGAAACACGAAACCGATGCCGCGCCGGCGCGCCGGCAGGTCGATACCGTGCGCGGCATCGAACAGGGCCGTTTCGCCCATGGTTATCCTGCCGCGGTCGCAGCGCAGCAGGCCCGCGATCGCGCGCAGGGTCAAGGTCTTGCCCGCGCCGGAAGGACCGAACAGCACCGTGATATCGGCCTCGCTGACGAAGCTCACGGCCAGCTCGAAGCGGCGCTCGCGCGCACGCAGGATCTTGCCGATATCGACGTCGAGATGCATCGGTTCAGGCCGCATCCTGCACGCTGTGCCGCGCGCGTTGCAGCAGCTGCGCAGCCAGAATCAGGATGACGACCGCGGCGGCCAGTGAAATCAGCACGAGGGTCTGCGCCGTCGCATCGTCGCCGGCCATCAACGCGTTGTAGATGGCGATCGACACGGTCTGTGTGCGTCCGGGCAGGCTGCCGGCAACCATGAGAGTTGCGCCGAATTCACCCATCGCGCGTGCGAACGCAAGCAGGGCGCCTGCGCAGATGCCGCGCCAGGCAAGGGGCAGGGTGACGCGGAAAAAAACCGCGGCGTCGGTCAGGCCCAGAGTGCGCGCCGCCTGTTCGAATTGCGCATCGACCTCGGCGAACGCCGCGCGCGCCGCGCGCAAGGTCAGTGGAAACGCGGCGACCGCCGCAGCGATCACCGCGCCTTGCCAGGTGAAGATCAGACTGATGCCGAACTTCGCATGCAGCCAGCCGCCGATCGCGCCGTTATGGCCGAGCACGACGAGCAGATAGTAGCCGAGTACGGTCGGCGGCAGCACCAGCGGCAAGGTGAGCAGCGATTCGGCGACATCGCGCGCGAGGCCGCGCCGGCGCCCGAGTGCGCGCGCGCAGGCGACGCCCGCAATGAGCGCGAACAGGGTCGCCAATGCGGAAACCTTGAGTGTGAGCAGCAGCGGTTGCAGCGCCTCGGTCACGGTGTTGCCGGAGCGAATCCGTAGCGCGCGAGAACCGCCTGACTCGGTGCGGCAAGCAGGAACGCGACAAAGCTGCGCGCCGTGCTTGCCTGCGTCGACGCGGCAACCACCGCCACCGGATAGCGTACCGGCGTCGTGGTCGGTACGCGCAGTGCGACGTGGACTTTCTGCGCCTGTGTCGCGGCATCGGTGGCGTAGACGAAGCCCGCTTCGGCTTCGCCGCGTGCGACGTAGTCCAGCGCCTGGCGCACGTTCTGCGCGTCGACGAGCTTCGGCTGCAGCGCGTCCCACAGCCCGGCCTCGACGAGCGCCTGCTTTGCATAGCGTCCGGCGGGCACCGAATCGGGATTGCCGATGGCGATGTGCCGGTAGCTATCCCGTTTGAGAACATCGAGGGCAGCGGGCGCGGCGCCGCCGATGGGGGTTACCAGCACCAGCGCATTGGTCGCGAAGTCCCGGCGTGTCGCCGCGTCAATGCGGCCACCGCTTGCCGCGTGGTCCATCGTCGCTTCGTCGGCGCTGGCGAATACATCGGCGGGAGCGCCCTGTCCGATCTGCTTGAGCAGCACGTCGGAGGCGGCGAAATTGAGCACGACATGTACGCCCGCACGCTGTGCTTCATAAGCTTTCGCGATCTCGCCGAAGGCATTGGTCAGGCTCGCCGCAGCCGACACGACCAAGTCCTCGGCGCAAGCCGGGCGCGCCGATGCAGCGAGCAGGGTCAGAGCGAGCAGGAAAAAACTTGCGCACCGAAACCGGCGCGACGGGCGGGTGGCAACCGTGGTCACATACGAGCTCCGATATAGCTACGTGACTATATCGCGCACTGGCTGAATGCGCCAGCCGGCACGACGCGCCGTGGTACCCGACGCACGTGTCGCTTGCAGACGCGGACGACACCTTAATTTGTTTAACCGATCAGCGGCGCAGCAGGCGCGCCAAAGTCCTGAGTTCGGCGCCGAGTACCTTCTGCGCCTTGCGATCGATCGCCCGGTAAGCGGCGCGCACTCGATTGCCTGTCGGCGTGAGCGTGGCGCCGCCACCACGTTGACCCCCACGGCTGGCGGCAACCAGTGGCGCGGCGAAACTGCGGTTCAGTTCGTCGATCAATTGCCAGGCGCGTTTGTAGCTCATGCCCATCGTGCGGCCCGCGGCCGCGATCGATCCGGTGGCAGCGACGGCGTCGAGCAGGTCGGCCTTGCCCGGCCCGATTGCGTGTTCGGCATCGAGCAGAAGGCGGAATCGCAGGACAGGCGTCGGGCGGCGCGGCATCGGTCTATTTTCCGCCGAACTCGATAGCGTACGCACGCGGCAGCGCGAGCTTCAGCTCAATCCGAGCCGCGCGCAGATCGCCTGCGTCGCCTTGGCCCGGTTCAGAGTATAAAAATGGATTCCGGGTGCACCGCCGGCGATCAGCTTGCGGCACAGTTCGGCGACGACGTCGGCGCCGAATTCGCGGATGCTATCGGCGTCGTCGCGGAACGCTTCGAGGCGCTTGCCGATCCAGCGCGGAATCTCGGCGCCGCACATGTCCGAGAAACGGCGTAGTTGCGAATACTGCGTGATCGGCATGATGCCCGGCGTGATCGGCACTTCGACGCCGTGCTTCGCGCGCGTCGTCGACGAAGCGGAAATACGCGTCCGGGTTGAAGAAGTACTGCGTGATCGCGCCGTTCGCCCCGGCCTTGACCTTGGTGATGAAATTCTTCAGATCCGACTGCGCGTCGCCGGCCTGCGGATGCATTTCCGGGTAGCAGGCGACTTCGATATGGAAGAATCCGTCGCTTTCCCGGCGGATGAATTCCACCAGCTCGCTGGCGTAGCGGAAGTCGCCGTAGCTGGCCATGCCGGAAGGCAGGTCGCCGCGCAACGCGACGATGCGCCGGCAACCCATCGCCTTGTAGGTGTCGAGCAGCTTGCGGATCTCGTCGCGCGTGCCGCCCATGCACGACAAGTGCGGTGCCGCGTCGAAGCCGTGCTCGTCGCGCAGACGACGCACGGTTTCGGGTGTATAGCTCAAGGTCGAGCCGCCCGCACCGAAGGTAACGCTGACGTACTCGGGCTGCAACGCCTTCAATTTCGGCAAGGCCGCTTCGAGCGTGGCTTTCTGCTCGTCGGTTTTGGGCGGAAAGAATTCGAAAGAAATCGGTGTGTTCAACATGGGTTTCTCGTTGCCGCGATGCTGTCAGCGGCATATATCGCTTATTTCGGATGAAGAGATGGATAAAGTCTAGCGCATCGTTGCCGTCATTACATCTGTCCTCTAGAGTTGTAGAGCTCCTACGCAAAAGTGGACACCGGTGGATCAAACGCATTGGGCTTCGAACTCCTGAGGAGAGGGCGTGCGCGACAGGTGCTTGCCGATCCGAAATTCGCGCATCAGCCCAACCAACTGGCGGCGCGGAACGCACTGGCACAGATCGATCTGGCGCACGGCGATGCGAACAAGGCTATCGAGGAAATCCGGCAAGGTCTGGCCATCGCGGCGCCGGAACTCGGCGACCGGCATTCGTGGATCGGCGAAGCGCATCTGCTACTGGGGGACGCACAAACCGCGCGGGGCGATACGGCCGCAGCCGGCCGCGAGTACGCGGTGGCCGCCGCATCCCTGCGCTCACTGCCGATCGATCATCCGTTGCGTGTGGAGAGCGAAAGCCGCCTCGCGCGGCATCGCTAATCCAGGAAGCGCGATGGGCGGAGCAATAGGCAACCCGCGATGCCGAGCAGACTGATCAGCAGCGACAGCGGGAGGTTCGTGAGTGCCGGTACCGGAATGGCGGCGGCCGCGGGCAACGTACATCCTTCGGTCCAGGGATCGTCGTCGGTGGCGTTCTCCCAGTAAAGATCAGTGGCGGATTTCGGTGTCGACTCGGGACCGAGGAAATTGGGGCAGGGCGCCGCATAGCCGGGCTCGATGGGATTGGGTGGAGGGACGGGCGCGGGGCCGGTGAGCTGGTTGTTGTTCACGTAGAAATACGTCAAAGACGTCAGTCCCGCCAACGAGGGAATCGAGCCGGTGAGCTGGTTATGACTGACGTCGAAAAAGAAAAAGGCCCGGCAGTGCCGGGCCTTTTGTCGGGAATTTGCATACGCCGTCAATAGCGATAGTGCTCCGGCTTGTACGGCCCGTTCACGTCGACGCCGAGATACGCGGCCTGCGCATCGGTGAGCTTGGTCAGCTTCACGCCGATCTTGTCCAGATGCAGGCGCGCGACTTCCTCGTCGAGCTTCTTCGGCAGGCGGTAGACGGTCTTCTCGTACGTGTCCTTGTTCGCCCACAGGTCGATCTGCGCGAGCGTCTGGTTCGAGAACGAGTTCGACATGACGAAGCTCGGATGGCCGGTGGCGCAGCCGAGATTGACGAGGCGGCCTTCGGCGAGCAGGAAGATCGCGTTGCCGTTCGGCGAAACGTATACTTGTCCACCTGCGGCTTGATGTTGATCTTGCTTGACGCCGGCATGCGTGTTCAGCGCATCGACCTGGATCTCGTTGTCGAAGTGGCCGATGTTGCAGACGATGGCCTGATCCTTCATCGCCTTCATGTGCTCGAGCGTGAGCACGTCCTTGTTGCCGGTCGTGGTGACGTAGATGTCGCCGCGGCCGAGCGTCGATTCGACCGTGTTGACCTCGAAGCCTTCCATCGCCGCCTGCAGCGCGTTGATCGGATCGATCTCGGTGACGACCACGCGCGCGCCGTACGCGCGCAGCGAATGCGCCGAGCCCTTGCCGACGTCGCCGTAGCCGCAGACGACCGCGACCTTGCCGGCGAGCATCACGTCCATCGCGCGCTTGAGGCCGTCGGCGAGCGATTCGCGGCAGCCGTACAGGTTGTCGAACTTCGACTTGGTGACCGAGTCGTTGACGTTGATCGCCGGCACCAGCAGCTTGCCCGCTTCGGCGATCTGGTAGAGGCGATGCACGCCGGTGGTGGTTTCTTCGGAGACGCCCTTCCAGTCCTTGACGACGTTGGTCCAGAAACCGGGGCGCTCCTTGGCGACGCGCTTGAGCAGGTTCTTGATCACCTGTTCCTCGTGCGAGGACGACGGCGCATCGACCCACTTGTCGCCCTGTTCGAGTTCGTAGCCCTTGTGGATCAGCAGCGTGACGTCGCCGCCGTCGTCGACGACGAGCTGCGGGCCAGTTTGCCCTTGCCCGGGAACGTCACCGCATCGAGCGTGCAGTCCCAGTATTCCTCCAGCGTCTCGCCCTTCCACGCGAACACCGGCGTGCCGGTCTTGGCGATCGCGGCGGCGGCTGGTCCTGGGTCGAGAAGATGTTGCACGAGGCCCAGCGCACGTCGGCGCCGATGTCCTTCAGCGTCTCGATCAGCACGGCGGTCTGGATCGTCATGTGCAGCGAGCCGGTCACGCGCACGCCCTTGAGCGGCTTGCCTGGCGGCGTACTTCTTGCGGATCGACATCAGGCCCGGCATCTCGTGCTCGGCGATATCGATTTCCTTGCGGCCCCAGTCGGCGAGCGACAGGTCGGCGACCTTGAAGTCCGAATTTGCAGCGGGTTTGACGACAGCGTTCATTGGCTTGTTTCTCCAGTTATTCACTGGGCGCAGTTTCGGAATGAAACCCGAAAGCCTGCCGAGCCTGATTCCGCCCGGAGCGGACTTGCAGCGCCCCTCGGCAGGAGAGGGGCGGGCATTATATCGCTTATTCCGGATGAAAAGATAAATACTTGTTGCGACGCACAAGAACGTGGCACATTAGCGCCATGGGGACGCGATCGAACGACAATCCTGGTGCCGTCTTGGACAAACGCCGCGAAATCGATTTTCTGCCGAACGACGGGCCGCTGCGCGAAGATGTGCGCCGGCTCGGCGCAATGGTCGGCGATCTGCTCGCCGAGCAGCTTGGGCATGCGTTCTTCGCCAAGGTCGAATCGATTCGCACGGCGGCGATCCGCCTGCGCAGCTCGGGCGCGGCGCCGGATGCGTTGGCGCGCGAAGTGGCGGGCCTCGATCCGCAACTCGCCGAACACCTGACACGCGCATTCTCGACCTATTTCCAGGTCGTGAATATCGCCGAGCGCGTGCATCGCATCCGCCGCCGCCGCGATTACGAACGCGCGGGCGCGGCGCCGCAGCCGGATAGTTTGCACGATGTGCTTGTTGCGTCTGAAAAGCGCGGGCGTCGGCTTGGAGGAACTCGCCGGATGGCTGCCGCGGCTGGATATCGAACCGGTTTTCACCGCGCATCCGACCGAGGCCGTGCGCCGCACGCTGCTGGAAAAGGAACAGGTGATCTTTCGCTGCCTGGTCGCCGATCTCGACGGCCAGCGCACGCCGAACGAACGCGCGGTGGACGCCGCGCGCCTGCGCATGGCGCTGACCAGCGGCTGGCAGACCGCGGACAGCTCGCGCGCGCGGCCACGCGTGCAGGACGAATTCGAACACGTCGGTTTCTATCTCGGCGATCCGATCTATCGCGTCGTGCCGGTGTTCTACGAAGCGTTCGACGCCGCGCTGCAGACGGTGTACGGCGAGTCGCTGCCGCTGCCGACCGCTGTTGCGTTTCGGTTCCTGGGTCGGCGGCGACATGGACGGCAACCCGAACGTCAACGCCGAGACGATCGCCGCGACCCTGCGCGCGCAGCGCGCGCTGGTGCTCGATCGCTACGACGCCGAGGCCGGCGAGCTGGCGCGCGAATTGAGCCAGACCTCGGGCAACGCCGAAGTCGATGACGCGCTGCTGGCGCGCATCGAACACTACCGCAAGCAATTGCCCGCAGTCGGCGCGAGGCCTGAATCCGCGCTATGCCGACATGCCGTATCGCACGCTGTTCGCGTTCGTGCGCGCGCGTCTGCGCGCGACCGCCGAGGAAAAGAATCACCGCCTACGCCGGCGCCGACGAGTTGCTCGCCGACCTCGAACTGATCGCCAACAGTCTGCGCGCGAACAAGGGCCGCAACGCCGGCTGGTTCGCCGTGCGCCGCCTGCTCTGGCGCGTGCGCACGTTCGGCTTCCATCTCGCGCGGCTCGATGTGCGCCAGGATTCGCGCGTGCACGCGCAGGCACTCAGCGTGGCACTCGGCCGACGCGGATTGGGAAACGCGCGACGCAGCCGCGCAGGCGCAGACGCTCGAAAGCTACGCGCTCGGCGACGACGCGAATTGCCGGAACCCGCCGACGCGACCGGCGACATGCTCGATGCGGTATTCGATCAGCTCGCCTACGCGCGCGACGCCTACGGCACGCAGGCGATCGGCCTGTACATCATCAGCATGGCGCGCAGCGCGGCCGACGTGCTCGCCGTGCTGGCGCTGGCGCGGCGCGCGCAATTCGTCGACGACGGCGGACATGTGCCGCTGGATATCGCGCCGCTGTTCGAAACTGTGGACGATCTGCGCCATGCGCCGGCGACGCATGTCCGCGCTGCTCGCCGATCCGGTTTACCGCGCGCACCTGAGCGCGCGCGGCGATCGGCAGACCGTGATGCTCGGCTATTCGGATTCGAGCAAGGACGGCGGCATCGTCGCCTCGCGCTGGGCGCTGCAGAATGCGCAGGTGGAATTGTTGAAAATTGCACAAAGTGCGGGCGTGTCGATCGCATTCTTCCATGGCCGCGGCGGTTCGATCAGCCGCGGCGGCGGCAAGACCACGCGCGCGGTGATCGCCTCGCCGCGCGGCTCGGTCAACGGGCGCCTGCGCGTGACCGAGCAGGGCGAGGTGATCCATCGCAAGTTCGGCATCCGCGCGCTCGCGCTGCGCTCGCTCGAGCAGACCGTCGGTGCGGTGCTGTGGGCGAGCCTGCGCCCGCGTCCGCCCGAACCGCGCGAGGCGCAGTGGCGGCGTGGCGATCGACGCTGCGGCAAGGCACGGCGCCGTTGCCTATCGCGCGCTGATCAACGCCGACGGTTTCATGGACTATTTCCGTGCGGCGACGCCGATCGACGTGATCGAACGCATGACCCTGGGCTCGCGTCCGTCGCGGCGCGGCACGGGCAGCATCGACAATCTGCGCGCGATTCCGTGGGTATTCGCGTGGACGCAGAATCGCGCCGGCATCACCGGCTGGTTCGGCGTTGGCAGCGCGCTCGAACAGGCGGCGGCCGAGTTCGGCGAAGACACGCTGCGCGAGATGGCGCAGCGCTGGCCGTTTTTCCGCACGCATGCTCGACGACGTGGAAATGGTGCATGGCGAAGTCCGATCTGGCGATCGCCGCGCTGTTCTCGCATCTGGCCGGACCGTTGCACGAGAAATTCTTCGCCCTGATCGAAAGCGAATTCGCGCGCGCCGAACACTGGATCCTGCGTCTGAAAGGCACCGACCGCCTGCTCGCCGACGATCCGCGCCTCGCCCTGTCGATCCGCCTGCGCAATCCCTACGTCGATCCGATGAGCCTGATGCAGGTCGATCTGCTGGCGCGCTGGCGCGCGAGCGAGCGCAAGGACGAGGCGCTGTTCGCCGCGCTCGTGGCGACGGTCAACGGCATTGCGCAGGGTCTGCAGAACACCGGCTGATCGCTTCCCTTCTCCCGGCGGGAGAAGGTGGCGCGGCAGCGCCGGATGAGGGAGAAGCCTCGTCAAGTACATCGATTTTGATTCGTGTACGGCTCCTCCCTCATCCGCCTTCGGCACCTTCTCCCGGCGGGAGAAGGGGAGAAGCAAAGGTCAATTGTCGTTCGTGCGCAACAGCGAACCGAAGGAGAGATACGCAGCGTTGTGGCCGCCCTGCGCGTAGCCGTAGCCGAGGAAGATCGGCCCGAGAAACGTATCCACGCCGATAAACACGCTGCCCGCGCCGATCAGGTTGCTGCCGATATCGCGGCGCTGATCCCACACGCCGCCGGCTTCGAGGCTGCCGCCCAGATGAATGCCGCCGAACGCCGACGACAGGTTCGGAAAATCCGGCGAGCCGACGCGCAGATGCGCCGCGTCGCGACCGTATTCGAGTGCGCAGGAAAGCTGCCAGCTCGAGTCGGGCGTGTAGCCGAACTCGAACGCACCCAGACCGCGATTGCGCCGGTACTCGGCGTAGTCGATCTGACCGCCCGAGTTGATCGGAAAATCGTAGGCCTTGTATTGCAGATACGGTGCAACGTAGAAGTTCCCCGTTTGTCCCCAGGGCTGCAGAAATTCGCTGTACAGTTCGGTGACTTCGCCAAGCTGCACGCGATTGCGGCTTTCGCCGCCGAGACTGTTCAAGCCGGTGAAATTAGCTTCGGCGAACAATTGATAGCTGTTGCGTCCGGCGAAGTTGTCGGCCAGGCGCAGACCAAGACGCAGGAAGTTCGGTCCCCAGCCCTTGTCGACCGGCTGCACGGACAAGCCGGTCTGGCCGTTGCGGTCGACCAGATCGTAGGTGATGCGTTCGTAGCTGCCCTCGCCGTACGCGAGGCCGATCTGCTGATCGAGCTTGCCTGTATCGAAAGGTTTACCGACGACGTCGGACAGCCGCGCGCACCACCGCCGCCGAGCACGAGACAGGTTTTCGGATACACGGCCTGCGCCGCCGCATGCGCGGCAACGCAAGCCGAAATCACGGCAAACAAGCAGGCGATGGCGCGGGACATGGCATCGATCCGAGGCTGGGCAACTGCGACAAGACTAGCGAATTCGTGGCGCAGCAAACAGGGCGGCGTGCGCGTCCGCGTGCATGCGATTGCGCACCGGTCGCCGTGCAGATTGCGCGGCGCGATCGGTTCGAAGCGCCGGCACGCTCAGCCTTCGAGCGCCTGCCAGCGCAAATAGGCTGCGTCAAGCTCGGCCTGCAAGGCAGCGAGGGCCTGATTGGCGGCAAGAATCGCTGCGCTGTCCTGACGGAAAAACGCCGGATCGTGCATGTCCTGCGTACGCGCGGCGATCTGCGTCTCCAACGCTTCGATTAGCGTGGGCAATTGCGCGAGTTCGCGCGCGTCCTTGTAGCTGAGTTTGCGTTTGGGCGACGTGCCCGGCTCTACAAGTTCGTCATTCCGGCGAAAGCCGGAATCCAGCGTCTCTGCTTTCTCGTTTAGCGAAGAAAAAGACACTGGATTCCGGCTTTCGCCGGGATGACGAGCCATGACTTGTTTCGACAAACCACTTGGCCGCTGCCGCAACCAATCGTTGTAACCGCCGACATATTCGCCGACGCGGCCGCCGCCTTCGAGCACCAGCGTGCTCGTCACCACGTTGTCGATAAACTCGCGATCGTGCGAGACCAGCAGCAAGGTGCCGCGATAGGCCGCCAGCAATTCTTCGAGCAGTTCCAGCGTCTCGACATCGAGATCGTTGGTCGGCTCGTCCATCACCAGAAGGTTCGACGGCTGCGCAAAAAGTTTGGCCAGCAGCAGGCGATTGCGCTCGCCGCCGGACAGGCGCGTGATCGGCGCGCGCGCGCGTTCCGGCGAGAACAGAAAATCCTGCAGATAGCCGAGCACATGTTTGCGCTGGCCGTCGAGCTCGATGTATTCGGTGCCCTGCGCGACGTTGTCGAGTGCGTTCCAGTCCTCGCGCAGCGCGCTGCGGTGCTGGTCGAAGTAGGCGATCTGCAGACCCGTGCCCAGGACTATTTCGCCACGCCGCGGCCGCAAGCCGCCGAGCAATAGTTGCAAAAGCGTACTCTTGCCGGAGCCGTTCGGACCGATGATGCCGACGCGATCGCCGCGCAGGATCGTCGTCGAAAAATCGCGCAGTATCGCTTGCTCGCCCCAGGCGTACTCCACGCTGCGCGCTTCGATCACTTTCCTGCCCGAGGCTTGCGCGGTCGCGAGTGTCAGCTTCGCGTTGCCGGCCAATTCGCGCCGCTGCGCGCGCTCGCGGCGCAGCGCCTTCAGCGCGCGCACGCGGCCCTCGTTGCGCGTGCGCCGCGCCTTGATGCCCTGGCGAATCCACACTTCTTCCTGCGCGAGCTTCTTGTCGAACAGCGCAGCGGCCTGCGCTTCGGCATGCAGCCGCTCTTCGCGGCGGCGCAGATAATTGGCGTAGTCGCCTGGCCACGAAGTGACCTGGCCGCGATCGATCTCGACGATGCGCGTCGCCAGCGCGCGCAGAAAGCTGCGGTCGTGGGTGACGAAGACGATGCTGCCGGCGAAACCGCGCAGAAACTCCTCGAGCCAGGCGATCGCCTCGATGTCGAGATGATTGGTCGGCTCGTCGAGCAGCAGCAGGTCGGGCGCGCGCACCAGCGCCTGCGCGAGCAGCACGCGGCGCTTCATGCCGCCGGACAGCGCGGCGAAGTCGGCGTCCTCGGGCAGATCGAGTCGCGTCAGCACCTGCTGCACGCGCCGATCCAGATCCCAGCCGTGCTGCGCCTCGATCTGCGCCTGCACCGCGCCGAGCGCGCCAAGTGCATTCTCCTGCGCGATCAAATGGTGATACTCGGCAAGCAAGGTACCGAGTTCGCCCAGGCCTTGCGCGACCACGTCGAACACGCTGCCCGCCGTGTCCTGCGGCACTTCCTGCGCGAGCCGCGCGATGCGCACGCCGTTCTGCACGCGTACTTCGCCGTCGTCGGCCTTGATCTCGCCCGCGAGCAGGCGTAGCAAGGTCGATTTGCCCTCGCCGTTGCGCCCGACCACGCACACGCGCTCGTTCGCCTCGATTGCGAGATCGACTTTTTCGAGCAGCAGCGGGCCGCCGACGCTGTAATCGACGCGTTGGAGTTGGATCAAGGGCATGGGTACATTGTACTTGTTGCAGCGAGCGCGCTTGTGCCGGCCGCATAGTGCGAGTATCTTACCAACGTCTTACCGCGCGGAGAACGGCATGGGAAAGGACCCGAAAATCACCACCACAGTGTCGACCAAGGGCCAGGTCATTCTGCCCAAGGCGATCCGCAGCAAGCGGCGCTGGGAGGCGGGCACCAAACTGCTGGTCGAGGAAACCGCCGACGGCGTGCTGCTCAAATCGGTACCGCTGTTCAAGCCAACGCAGATGAAAGATGTATACGGCGCGGCGAACTACAAAGGCCCTCCAATCTCGATTGAAGACATGGACAAGGCCGTCGAAGCCGAATTCAGGCGCCGGTATGCACGCGGTCGACACTAATGTCATCGTCCGCTGTCTGACCCGCGACGACGCCAGGCAATCGCCGATCGCGCGGGACTTCATCGACCGGCACGACATACTCGTGTTGTCGACGGTGCTGGTCGAATGCGAGTGGGTTATGCGCAGCGTTCACCGGTTGCCGCCTGTGCAGATCGCGACGCTGCTGCGGCAGTTTGCAGGTTTGCCGACTGTTTCGATCGAGCAGCCGCAGATCGTTGCGCAGGCACTGGACTGGTTCGCAGAAGGCATGGATTTCGCCGACGCCATGCATCTGGCCAATTGCGAAGGCGGCGATACGTTCGCCACCTTCGACCGCAAGCTCGTCGCCGCCGCGCGCAAGGCGAAGGCGGGCAAGGTGAAGGCCTTGTGACTTCGCTTGCGCGGATATCCAAAGGGAGTCGGCATGTCCCGCCTCCTGATCCAGCACTACCTCGCCGAACTGTCCAAGCTGCGCCAGGTCGGCGGTACGCACCGCGAGAGCGTCGTGCGCGAGGCGTTCAAGGACCTGCTCAAGGGCTGGGCGCGCTCGTACGATCTGACCTTCGTGCCCGAGTACGAAATCGAAACGCCGGCGAAGGAGCGCCGCTACGTCGACGGCGCGCTGCTGTACGGTCTGCGCCTGCCGTTCGGCTATTGGGAAGCCAAGGATGAGAAGGACGACATCGATGCCGAGATCGAGCTGAAATTCCGCCGCGGCTATCCGCAGGACAACATCGTCTTCGAGGATTCGCGCGAAGCGGTGCTGATCCAGAACAAGCGCGAAGTGCTGCGCTGCGCAGTCGACGACGTCGACAAGCTGCAACAGCCTGCTCGAACTGTTCTTCGGCTACGAGCGTCCCGAGATCGCCGAATTCCGCAAGGCGGTCGAGCAGTTCAAGGTCGACCTGCCCGCCGTGTGCGCTGCGCTACGCGCGATGATCGAGAAGGCTTACGCGGGCAACGAGGCATTTCATGCCGCCGCCGACAAGTTCCTCAAGCAAGCGCACAAGTCGATCAATCCCGCGCTGACCGCGGAGGATGTGCGCGAAATCCTGATCCAGCACATCCTCACCGAGGAAATCTTCGCGCTGGTGTTTCCGGGCACGAGCTATCACGAGGACAACAACGTCGCGCACGAGCTGTATAAGCTCGAAGCGACCTTCTTCACCGGCAACACCAAGCACCAGACGCTGAAGGCGCTCGAACCCTATTACTCCGCGATCCGCCGCAGCGCCGGCCAGATCAGCAGCCACCACGAGAAACAGACCTTTCTCAAGGTCGTCTACGAGAACTTCTACAAGGTCTACAACCCAAAAGCGGCGGATCGTCTCGGCGTCGTCTACACGCCCAACGAAATCGTGCGCTTCATGATCGAGTCGACCGACTGGCTGTGCGAGCAGCACTTCGGCCGCAACCTGATCGACAAGGATGTGGAGATTCTCGATCCGGCGGCGGGAACCGGCACCTTCATCTGCGAGCTGCTCGAACACTTCCGCGGGCAGCCGGCCAAGCTCAAGCACAAGTATCTGGAAGAATTGCACGCCAACGAAGTCGCGATCCTGCCGTATTACGTCGCCAATCTGAACATCGAGGCGACCTACGCCGCGATCTGTGGCGATTATCTGGAATATCCGAACCTGTGCTTCGTCGACACGCTCGACAACGTCGCCGGCCTGCGCCGTTACACCGGCCAGCACGGTCGCCGACCTGTTCGGCACTGGGCGAGGAAAACATCGAGCGCATCAAGCGCCAGAACCGGCGCAAGATCAGCGTCGTCATCGGCAACCCGCCGTACAACGCCAATCAGGCCAACGAGAACGACAACAACAAGAATCGCGAATACCCGGACATCGACGCGCGCATCAAGGACACCTACATCAAGGCCTCGACCGCGCAGAAGACCAAGCTCTACGACATGTATGCGCGCTTCTTTCGCTGGGCCAGCGACCGTATCGCGGAGAATGGCATGGTTGCGTTTATCAGCAACCGCAGCTTTATCGAATCGCCGCACGTTCGATGGTTTTCGCGCCGTGGTCGCGCAAGGAGTTCAGCGAAATCCACATCGTCGATCTCGGCGGCGACGTGCGCGCGAATCCGAAGCTGTCCGGCACGACGCACAATGTGTTCGGCATCCAGACCGGCGTGGCGATCAGTTTTCTGGTCAAGCGCGCAAAGGCGCAGGGTTGCCGTGTGTTCTATGCGCGCAGACCGGAACTCGAAACCGCTGAGGAAAAACTGGCGTGGCTGTCGAAGGCGAAGTTGAGTGAACTCGCGCATGCGGAGGTTCGGCCGGATGCGAAGCACAACTGGCTGAATCTGACCGACAACGATTTTGAGTCGTTGATTCCGGTGGCACAAAAGCGGCGTGATGTAAAAAATTTACGCGGTACGCGCAAGCAAATTTTTGATCTGTTCTCTCTAGGAGTGTCGACAAATCGCGACCAATGGGTAGTCAATTTTTCGCTGACAGCACTTACCGAAAGAATGCGGTTCTTTGCGAATCAGTTCGCGCAGGTTGTGGCCGTGCCCGCCAGCGGCAAACTCAATTTTGAAAGTGGTCTCGCAATCTGAAACGCCGCTTTGCACAAGGGCGCCGTGAAGAGTTCAGCAAGGACTTGATTAAGCCAACGCTCTATCGACCATATGTGCGTGCTCTCTTCTACGATTCTGATTTATTCGTAGATGAGCGCGGAGCCTCGCGAAACTGCATATCCGGCTAATCAGACGAGAAACCCGGCGTTGGCAGTTTTATCAGGCGAGCCGAACAGCCCTTCAGCGCACTTGCTACCGATGTAGTCCCTAACCTTGCTCTGTATTCGGCAGACCCAGCACAGTACTTGCCGCTTTGCCGTTTTGAAAAGCGGCAAGCAGGTAGACAACATCACCGACTGGGCGCTGAAGCAGTTCAAGGATCACTACAAGGCCCCGGCCCGGCGAAGCGCAAACGCCCGATCGACCAAGGAGGCGATCTTCCACTACGTCTACGCCGTGCTGCACGATCCGATTTATCGCGAGAAATACGCGCAGAATCTGAAGCGTGAATTTCCGCGTATCCCGTTCTACGCCGATTTCTGGCGCTGGGCCGAGTGGGGCAAGACGCTGATGGGACTGCACATCGGCTATGAAGCTGTCGAACCGTGGCCGCTTGACGCGCATCGACATGCCCGACGAGAAAGCACGCAAGAACGGCGCCGCGCCGAAGGCCTTGCTCAAGGCCGACAAGGACAACGGTCGCATTGCGCTCGACTCCGAAACCGCCCTTGACCGGCATTCCGCCGGAGGCGTGGAACTACAAGCTCGGCAATCGTTCGGCGCTCGAATGGATTCTCGACCAGTACAAGGAAAAAACGCCGAAGGACCCGACCATCCGCGCGAAGTTCAACACCTACCGCTTCGCCGACTACAAGGAAAAAGTCATCGACCTGCTCGCGCGCGTCACGCGCGTGAGCGTGGAGACGCAGGCGATAGTCGAGGCGATGACGTCAATGGCACGCGACTGATGGCCAACGATCTTCCAAAACTCGGCGCCGACTTCGAACTGTGGGGACACTGGTGGCTGCCAGAACATGAGTCTGACCAGGTTACTGGATGCCTCTCAAGCCGCGGTGGGAATCTGGAGTTGAAGCTACTCGGCCAGTTCGATGCGATCGACGTGAATCGCCTTCACTTAGCTGTACCAATCATTCATGGCGTCGGAGACACCAAGACTTTTACGTTGTGGAACGCGATTCAAGGGCAATTCGGGTTCCGCGCACCAGGAACTGTTGAGCAACGGTTCGAAGGTATGAGGGTTCTCACGGGACGATTGCTGCCAGATAGATCGAGCGTTCAATTCACAGGGTTGAGCCTTCACGCTGCGAACCTTGGTCCTTGGTCAAATTTGCGACCCGTCGACTCAAATTTCAGTGCAGAAAATCCGAGCGATTTGACTTACCGCCTCGCGGCGAATCGAACGCGCAAAATCGCATTGCCAGATAGCGGATTGGTTCTAACGGTTGGGGCATCCATATCAAGCAGAAACGAAGAGTTCAGTAGCTATGGATTCAATGTATTTCCTAGTCTACACGTTGGTTTCCTCGCGCCAGAGCTGTTCGAGGACGTGATGAAGTGGGCAGGATCGTTGCAGAGGATTTTTTCCCTATTGATCGGTACGGAACTAATTGCGGAGAAAGCGTCCGTTGAGATCGATGGAGGTAAGAAGCTCGACAATGTTTTAGGCCTTCTTTTTGAGCATGCGCCTCCCGAAAGTCAGAAAACTTTGAATGTGCGTGAAGTGCTTGCACCTTTTCCAACCCTTCAAGACAAAGCTTCAAGCATTTTCGCGCGTTGGTTCAGTGAAGAGCCGCGAATCAAGGACGCGGTTGATCTATTTCTTGGTACTACCCGGCAACGATCTCTATCAACGCATATGGAGCTAACGACTTTGGCGCAGGCGCTTGAGACGTTCCATCGAAACGTCCATGGTGGTGGTTACATGACAAGGACGGAGTATCGGCCGATAGAAAAAATGATCGTCGACTCGATCCCGCAGAACATGGATGCCGGTATCAGCGATTCGATTAAAGAGCGGCTGAGACATGCTTATGAGTTTACTTTCCGTGCGCGGCTCGAAATGCTTTTGACGGAATTCTCCGACGAATTGCTCAAATCGTTGGATGTTGATCGTGACACTTTCCCAAGCGAGGTATCCAAGGCCCGCAATGAGTTCACCCATTGGGATGCAGAAACGAAGGCACCAAGATTGAGCGGTGCGGACCTAAGCAACCTCGTAAGCAAGCTAAAGGCCTTCACTAGGCTTGTGCTCTTGTCGCATCTCGGGGTGCCGCCGAGTTCGGTAGTTAAACGGATGATCGAAAACAAATATCTGTACTTGCCGGAGTGGAAGAAAGTAGAACACGGGTGATGCGAAAAGTTATACCACCCGATTCATATTCGGTGGTATAACTATGCCATCCAAGGGCGCGCCGCATGCAATCACGGATGCGTGGCAGCAACTGGCGGCGCGCGGCTCCGGTGGAGCAGCAGGACTTGGTTGCTAGATTTCTGCAAGCGGTGAAGGGTGGGAAATAAACGGGCCGCTCGTGCGGCCCGTTGAAACTCAAAGCTGAAAAGCGCCCCCATCCGCCTTCGGCACCTTCCCCCGCTTCGCAGGGGAAGGGGAAAGCGGCCACTTCAGCTTCGCATCCGCGCGCAGCGCGTCGGCCTTGTCGGTCTTTTCCCACGAGAATGCGGTCGAAGTTTCCGACTTTTTCACCTTCTGACCGTTCTCGATTTCTTCCCAATGATACGTATGCTTGTACGGTGCGCGGCCGAAGTGGCCGTAGCTCGCCGTGCGCTGGTACATCGGGTGGATGAGATCCAGCATCTGGATGATGCCGTAGGGACGCAGATCGAAGTGGCGACGGATCAGCTTTTCGAGCTTGTCGTCGCTGATCTTGCCGGTGCCGAACGTGGTGACCGAGATCGAGGTCGGATGTGCCACGCCGATCGCGTAGCTGACCTGGATTTCGCAGCGGTCGGCGAGGCCCGCGGCGACGATGTTCTTCGCCACGTAGCGCGCGGCATACGCGGCCGAGCGATCGACCTTGGACGGATCCTTGCCCGAAAACGCGCCGCCGCCGTGACGCGCCCAGCCGCCGTAGGTGTCGACGATGATCTTGCGTCCGGTCAGGCCGCAATCGCCGACCGGGCCGCCGATCTCGAACTTGCCGGTCGGATTGATGTGGAACTTGGTGCCCTTGTGCAACCATTTCTTCGGCAGCACGGGATCGAGAATTTCCTCGCGCACGCCGGCGACGAGGTCCTTGTGCTTGATCGACGGATCGTGCTGGGTGGACAGCACCACCGCATCGATCGCGACGGCCTTGCCGTTTTCGTAGCGCAGCGTGACCTGCGACTTCGCATCCGGGCGCAGCCACTCGAGCTTGCCTTTCTTGCGCACCTTGGCCTGCTGCTCGACGAGGCGATGCGAGAAATGGATCGCGGCCGGCATGTAGTCGGCGGTTTCGTTGGTCGCGTAGCCGAACATCAGGCCCTGGTCGCCCGCGCCCTGTTCTTCGGGCGATTTGCGATCGACGCCCTGATTGATGTCGGGCGACTGCTTGCCGATCAGATTGAGCACGCCGCAGGTGGCGCCGTCGAAGCCGACGTCGGACGAGTTGTAGCCGATATCGAGAATGACCTTGCGCGTGATCGCTTCGAGATCGATCCACGCGCTGGTGGTGACTTCGCCGGCGACGATCGCCACGCCGGTCTTGACCATGGTTTCGCAGGCGACGCGCGCACGCTTGTCCTGCGCGAGGATCGCGTCGAGCACGGCATCGGAAATCTGGTCGGCGACCTTGTCCGGATGGCCTTCGGACACCGATTCGGAAGTGAACAGCGTGGTGGTCATTGGCGGATATATCCTTTAATACGTATAGAAGGATGAAAAGTGGCGCGCATCATACACGCACGCGGCGGATTTTGCAGCCGCGGCGCGGAGCCGGTGCGCGCGCGTTCAGCTTGGCTGGCGCTGCCTTTCATTTGGACGGCTAGACGTCCGAACAAATATCAGGACTTTGCCGCGGATTCCGGTGACCGCCGCATCATCTGACCGGCGCCAGCACGACGATCAGCAGCGTCGCGATCGGGCCGAGCAGCAGCGACGCGAGCCACCAGCCCAGGCCCGAGCGGCCCTTGGCCTGCGCCAGCCCCGCGTTGATCAGGGTGAGCGTGCCCCAACCGACGACGAAACCGCCAGACGGCTGCATCATGATTTGTTTCTCCCCGCGTTGAATTCCAGGTCCTGCGCATTATCGCCGCGCCCGCCGATTCCGCAAAACCCGGTGTCCGCGCCGGCTTTTGCGCGACGGCGCGACCCCGGACGTGCAAAAATCGCTATCGATACCTTCGCAGGAGCGGTCATGGCGAGCGTCAACGTAATCGATCACCCGCTGGTCCAGCACAAGCTGACCCTGATGCGGCGCAAGGAAACCTCGACCGCGAGTTTCCGCCGCCTGCTGGCCGAGATCAGCACACTGCTCGCCTACGAAGTCACGCGCGACCTGCCGCTGGAAATGATCCCGATCGAAACGCCGCTGGCGAAAATCGACGCGCCGAATCTGTCGAGCAAGAAGCTGTGCCTGATCTCGATCCTGCGCGCGGGCAACGGCCTGCTCGACGGCATGCTCGACCTGATTCCGTCGGCGCGCGTGGGTCATCTCGGCCTGTATCGCGATCCGCACAGCCTGCAGGCGGTCGAGTACTACTGCAAGCTGCCGCTGGATATCGACGAGCGCCTGGCCGTCGTGCTCGATCCGATGCTGGCGACCGGCCATTCCGCGGTCGCGGCGCTCAACCGGATCAAGCATTACGGCGCCAGGGCGATCAAGTTCGTCTGCCTGGTCGCCGCGCCGGAAGGCATCAAGACCCTGCAGGATGCGCATCCCGACGTGCCGATCTATACCGCCGCGATCGACAGCCATCTGAACGAGCACGGCTACATCGTGCCGGGGCTGGGCGATGCGGGCGATCGGCTGTTCGGCACCAAGTAACCTGGTTCGCCAATTTTCGCCATCGAAAAATGAGAAATTTGTCGGCGCATTGTCGCTTGCAACATCCAGCCTATTCGCATCTCGGATGAGGGGGCAGAATGCGCGCACATAGAATTTCTCGGTTGGCTTTGTTTCCTGTTGGGTTTCAGTGTGGCTCCGTTCTGCAGTCATGCCGCAAGTTTCGATTGCGGCAAGGCGGCGGATGTCGTGGAGAAAGCGGTTTGCTCCAATGCGGTGTTATCGCAACTCGATGACGACCTCGCTCGCGCGTATACACAGGCACGAGCTACAAAAGGGGTGAATGCAGATGCACTGGTTCGCGATGGTCAGAACTGGATAGCCGATCGAGACGAACTCGCGCGGGAAATGCTTGGCGATAGTTTCTTAAAAGGCACAGCGAATTTCCATGAGGCGATCGCGCGCGTCTATCGGGAGCGAATCGATTTTCTGGAGGGACTGAGTGGCCGCGGTGCAACGCTGTCGCCGCAAACACGGGTTCTTCAACAGGCGCTGAAGGTATCTGACATGCCGACGGGCAAAACGACTGTTCTGTCCGTGCTGGCTGCACATGACGCGACGATTTTGCCGGCTGAAAATCACGAGGGGGCCACTCAACCCGCTTCGCTTTCTCTCGCGCTGTTTTCGGCTGAACCAACACCCGACCTATTGCAAGCTCTAAAGGAACTCCCTCGTGGCGAATGGTTTGGGGAGTGGTGGTTGCCTACGGTGCATATTGGCAACCTTTACGGTATGGCCGGCACCGCTCACTGTCTTTTTCAAACACTGTTTGTCGTTGAAAACGGCGCGGCGCGTCTGATCAAGACGCCGGACGTATTGACCTCCGCCTGCGAATGGGTGTCTGCCGAAATGGGACTGATTGCGGGTCGGCCCGTCGCTGTGCGGACCAGCTTTGGCGGATATTCGAGCGAGCATGCGATCGACATTTCCGTGCAGGTTTGGCAGGACGATCGGTGGTCCAATCCCACGCGCCTGTTGGTTCGCTACGACCAACAACTGGAACTCGGCGCCGCGGCCTGTGCGAGTGGGGATTGCGCCACGGCGAATGCGACTGCGTTCAGCTATGCCAGGCGATTTGCTCGCCATCCCTTGGCGGGTACCTTGGATTTGCCTTTGACCGGTTCTGGACATGCCGATCTACGCGCAAATGCACAAGCTCGCCGAAGCGGACAAGAACGCTGTGAACTTCCCGCAGTTCGGCGCATCGCCGCCGATCGCCATGTTCGACTACGGCGAGGACGCCACGTATTTTCCGCCAGATTGAACGGCGAGCTCGTGCTTGCGCGAATCGGGCACGGTCATTTCGGTTGGCGCGAATCAGAACCCTGGTTGGTCGGGTTTTGGCGGCTGCAGAGCGGGCGGCTGAGCCCCGTTGCTGGTGTGACCGTGGGCGTGAAGAGGGCCGACTATCTCTTGTCGGCACCAATGACGGCTATTTCAGGGTACCAATGACCCTGAATGAATTTCAAGGGCTTGCTATTGGCGCAAATAAGTCGTCGAAGCGATGATTTTCCGCGTGGCTTTGAATCGCACGTAAAAAAATTGCCGAAAGCGACGATTTTTATGCAGCAGCCCGCAATGGAATTTCGTCGGCAAAGTATTCCCGGGTAAGGCGCAGTTGCTCGGTAGCATTTTCGGCACGATTGACTACCGCGCGGAACGCCGCGTTCTCGGGCCGATCCTTCGCATACCAGCCCAGATGCTTGCGCGCGATGCGCACGCCTTGCTGCTCGCCATAGAAGGCGTACAGATTCTCGAGATGCTCGATCAGGATCGCGCCGACTTCATCCGTGGACGGCGGCGCCAGTGTTTTTCCGGTCGCCAGATAATGCGCGATCTCGCGAAAGATCCACGGCCGACCCTGCGCGGCGCGGCCGATCAGCAACCCATCGCAGTTTGTATACTCCAGCACCTGCGCGCGCTTTCTGCGGCGTGTCGATGTCGCCGTTGGCGAACACGGGAATCGACACCGCGGCCTTGATTGCGGCGATCGTCTCGTACTCGGCCTCGCCGTTGTACAGGTCGGCACGCGTGCGGCCGTGCACGGCCAGCGCGGCGATGCCGTTGTCCTGCGCGATGCGCGCGATGCGCACGCCATTGCGGTTGTCGCGGTTCCAGCCGGTGCGGATCTTCAGCGTGACCGGAACGTCGACGGCCTTCACCGTCGCCTCGAGGATGCGCGCGACCAGCGCCTCGTCCTGCAGCAGCGCCGAGCCCGCGTATACATTGCATACTTTTTTCGCCGGACAGCCCATATTGATATCGATGATCTGCGCGCCATGATCGACGTTGTGGCGCGCCGCGTCGGCGAGCATCTGCGGATCGTAGCCGGCGATCTGCACGCTGACCGGCTGCCTGTAGACAGGATCTCGCTCGCCGGCGTGATCCATGCGCTTGAGCGACTTGCGCGTTGTCCACAGGCGTGGATCGCTGGTGGTCATTTCGGACGCGGCGATACCAGCGCCCAGCCGTTTGCACAGCTGACGAAAGGGCTTGTCGGTGACCCCGGCCATCGGCGCGAGGCCAATGGATGGTTCGATAGTGTAAGGGCCGATACGCATCTGCGGATTTTAGCAGGCGCCGCTGGTGTCGGTGGCAGGGCTCAGTTGCCTGCCTCGCGCACGAGCGCGCAAAACGCACGCAGAGGCGCGGCTTGATCGAACAGCACCGGCGTGCGTTCGACCAGCAGCGTGCGCAGTTCGGCGCGCTCGTCGGCGTTCTGCGCGATGTCCACGGCGCGCGCTGCGACAGCGTCCGCATCCGTACAGATCAGCTCGGGCAGATCGAGCATGCGCAACATCGCCGCGGTCTGGCGTCCGCGCATGTAACGACCTTCGACGGTGACGATCGGCGTGTTCTGCGCCAGCGTATCGAGACTGGTCGAGCCGCCGGAGAAATGCAGCGCGTCGATCACGACATCGGCGCCGGCGAGCAAAGCGCGGAACGTGTCGGTGCCCAGCCGCGGCAGCCAGAACAGATTTTGCGCGTACGCGATGTCTTTGTTCGTCAGGCGATCTTCCAGGCGGCGACGGTGCACGCGTGTGAGCGCCGGAATTTCGTCGGCGATGAAGACAATGCGCGCATTGCGGTCGCGGCGCAGAATTCCGGCGATCACGTCATCGGTATCCGGATGCAATTTGACCGGCGGATGCGGCACGACGTACAGCGCGCCATCAGCGGGCAGACCGAACGCTTCGCGCGTTGCCGGTTCGGCCCGCGCGGGACGCGTGAATCGCGTGCCGATGCCGGGCAGCAGCGACAGCGGCTCGCGATAATGACTCCTGTGCGTCTGCCGGCTCCATCGCCGCCACGCTGATGTAGCGGTCGATCGTCGGCAGCCCGGTGGTGACCGGATGACCCCATGCGCTCCATTGACGCGGCGCGAGGCGCAGCGCGGCGAGCACCTCGGGGCTGCCGTCGAGGCCGATCTCAGGATAGATCAGCAGATCCAGATCGGCGGCGCGGAGCTGGCGCGCAGCAGTGGCGAGATCGTCGGGCAGGCGCGAATAGTCGTTCGCCTGCTCGGCGATGGCGCGACTGATAACGTCTTCATGCCTGGAATAACTATACAAGTATATTTCAAGTCCATCGGCGCGCAATGCTCCTGGCCAGCTGCCGAAATACGCCGCGATCGTGCTTTGCGTCCAGCGCGCGCAGAGCAGACCGACGCGACGGATTGGCCGCGCCGCCGTGGTTGCGCTGGCGTCCCCGAGCAAATGGCTCGCGCTTGCTGCCAGCCAGTCGCCGTAACTCCTTGCCAGCAACAAGTCGTCCTCACCCTGATAGGCGACGCGCGGGCGCGGATGGCGCAGGTCGTCGAGACTGACGCCGGCGCGCGCAAGCCGCGCAGGCGGCCAGTCCTGGATAAACTGCTGCATGCGTTGCGCGTAGTCGCTGCGCGCAGCGGCCAAATCCAGCGTGCTCGCAAAAATTGCGGGCATTGTCAGCGCCGCGTCGCGCTCGGCGCGAAAAATCTGCCGCGCATCGCCACCGGCGTGTTGCGCGAGCCATGCGAAATTCCGCGCGCGCCGGCGAAGTTGCCGCACCCGTCCTGCATTTTCGCCATGTGCGAATGCGCCGCGGAATCGAAGGATGGATCGTCGATGGCGAAGATCGCCGCGGCGCGTGCGGGCGCGCCGATGCGTTCGAACTCCAGCGCCAGCGCCAGCCGACCGTCGGTCGAAGAATTTGCGGCAGCGGCGACGGCATCGAGCGCGGCATCGGCTTCCTGCTGCTGGCCGAGGGCGCGCAGGGCCTGACTCAGACCGATGCCGGCATCGGTGTCCCGCGCGTCGAACACGAGCAGTTGGCGGTAGCAGATGGCGGCGAGTTCGTGCTTGCGCCGCAGCGCGGCGCAGGCGGCCAGATTGGTCCACGCCAGCGCGAGTTCTTCGTCGAGCTGGATTGCGCGCTCGTAGAGTACGGCGGCGCCGTCGAGATCGCCGGCATGGAAAAGCTGTGAGCCGCGATTGTTGCTGGCCATCGCCAATGCCTTCTGAATCGCGGCGTCGCGTGGCAGCGCGGTGTGCAGCGACTCCAGCGCAGCCATGGCCTGCGCGAAATCGCGCAACGCGTTGCTGGCGTTGGCGAGCACGCCGTGTGCCGGCAGTGAGCCCGGCGCATTGCGCAGATGATCCAGCGCGAGCCGCTGCGCGCGCAAATGATCGCCCGCAGCGAACGCCTGTTGCGCGCTGACGAGATCGCTTTGGCCAGTCATCGTGCCGCGAGTCGATTGAAAAAAACTGGCGCGATCGCGGAGTAGATCGGCGTGCGGAACGCGCGCGGATCAGTGCGCGATCTGCGCCATGCCGACCGCGCCGGGTTCGTGCTTGTGCTTGAACAACACGGCGAACGCGATCGCGGTGACCAGGGCGTAGGCGGCGAAGGTCATCCAGATGTGGTACCAATCCTTGGTACCGTTGGCCGCGGTGAAGTAGCGATCGATCAGCACGCCGCTGATCGAACTGCCGAGCACGGCGCCGATACCGTTGGTCATGAGCATGAACAGGCCCTGCGCGCTGGCGCGGATCCTGGCGTCGCACTGGCCCTCGACGAACAGCGAGCCGGAGATGTTGAAGAAGTCGAAGGCCATGCCGTAGACGATGCACGACAGGACGATCATCGACAACCCGAACAGGCTCGCCGGGTCGCCGTAGGCAAACATGCCGAAGCGCAACGTCCAGGCGACCATGCTCATCAGCATCACCATCTTGATGCCGAAGCGCTTGAGGAAAAATGGAATCGCGAGGATGAACAGCGTTTCCGATACTTGCGAGATCGAGATGATGATGCCCGAGTGCTGCACGGCGAACAGGTTCTTGTACGCGGGAACATTTGCGAAATCGTGCAGGAAGGTGCCGCCGTAGGCATTGGTCAACTGCAACGCCGCGCCGAGCAGCATGGCGAAGATGAAAAAGATCGCGAGCTTGCCGTTGCGGAACAAGGCGAAGGCGGTAAGGCCGAGCGAATCGGCGAGCGTCTTGCTGTGCGCGCGATCGAGCCTCGGCGGACACGCAGGCAGGGTGAACGCGTACACGCCCAGCGCCACCGCCGACGCTGCGGCGACGTAGAACTGGCCCGCCGCGGCCTCCAGGCCGAGCAGACTCGTCGTCCACGTGCCGGCGATAAAACCGATCGTGCCCCAGACGCGAATCGGCGGATAGTCGCGTATCAGATCCAGACCGGACTCCTTCAGCGCGTTGTAAGCGACGGCGATCGCGAGCGCGATCGTCGGCATGTAGAAGATCATCGTCAGCAGCATGACCCAGAACAGCGTGCCGGGATCGCCGATCGTCGGGATGATGAACAACATCAGCGCACCGAGCAGATGGAACACGCCGTACAGACGCTCGGCGTTGATCCACTTGTCGGCGATGATGCCGGCGAGCGAGGGCATGAACAGCGAGGCGATGCCCATGGTCGAGAAGATCGCGCCGAATTGCGTACCGGACCAGTGCTTGTTCTGGAACCAGTACACGCCGATCGTGATCAGCCAGGCACCCCAGATGAAGAACTGGAAAAAGTTCATCACGATCAGACGAAGTTTCAGGCTCATGCAGGTCCCCCGGCGAAGTCGTGGCAGCGTAGATGAAGGGGCGGGGGGGTGCAAGGCACGGCGAGACGGCGAGACGGGAAATTGGGCGCAAGCTCTTCCGTCTACTTGTTTATCCGTCTCTCCGTCTCCCGGCTCTCAGCGCAACAAAATCCACGCACCCAGCCCGGCGAACAACAGCGCCGCGCCGATACGTGCCACGCGCAGCGGCACGCGCGTGGCGAAACGCGCGCCAAGCCAGACTACGGGCATATCGGCGATCAGCATGCCGAGCGTGGTGCCGCTGACGACCTGCCAGAGCGGGTGATACTCGGCGGCAAGTACTGCGGTCGCGATCTGCGTCTTGTCGCCCATTTCGGCGAGGAAAAAACTCACCACCGTGGCGAAGAATATGCCGTGCGCCGTGCCGTGTTCGGCGTCGCTCTCTTCAACCCGGTCCGGCTTCAACGTCCACGCGGCGATGACCAGAAAACTCAGCCCGACGATCAGGCGCAGCGTTTGCGGACGGAGCCACGCTGCAAGCAGCGCTCCGAACGCGCCGGCAAGCGAGTGATTGACCAGAATTGCGGCAACGATGCCGAGGCAGATCGGCCACGGCTTGCGATACTTCGCGGCGAGGATCAGCGCCAGCAATTGCGTCTTGTCGCCGAACTCGCCGAGCGCGACGGTGACCAGGGAAATCAGCAGGGTCGCAAACAAAAATACTCCGGGCCTTGATGTGCGAGGCGAGCAGCGACGGGTTCGAATCGAGGTTGCGTGGAAAAGTCTTCACGCTAGTGGCAGAAAGAGTGCCCGTTCGCACCGACAAAAACCAGCGTGTCGGGCTCTACGGCCCCGCCTGGCACGAGCGCATCGCGTTGAACACCTGACCCGGCTCGCGCGGCGTGCTGGCGAAATACTGCTGGTAGGCGTTCTGCGCCCAGGCGTCCGCAGTCTGCAGCTGGTCGGAAGAAAGCTGGCCGGCGAGACTGGTCAGGTTGTTGGCCGCTCGGTTCGATGTGTTGCCCGCCGGTTGGCCGAGACTCATGAGCTTGGCATAGGAATAGGCCTGCACGGGATTCGCTCCGGTCACCTGTGTGAGCATGTTGTTCGAGCGCACACCGCCGGCATAGGCCGAAGCCATGAGTCCTACCATCGGCCAGTCGCCCTGTTGCACCGCGGCCGTGGCGAGTGGCAGCGCATTCTGCTTGTAGTCGGAGATCCAGTCCGGATTGTCGAGCACATCCGGCCAGTTGTTGAGATTGGCGCCGACATAGCAGTTGGCTGCCTGCGGGTCGCCGCCTTGCGCGGCCTCGAGCGTCGCCGGAACGAGGGCGGCCATTTCGTCGGGACCGACATCCGCGCACAGCGCGGCATTGTCCTGCGCGAAGTCGAGATTCTTCTGGATCATGCCGAGCATGCGGTCGCTGCGCCGCGCCGCGCCGGGCGACATCGACGCGGGATCGTTATTGAGCACGCGATTGGCGAGGTTCGGCATCATCTGGTTGATGCGCTGCACTTCGGCGCAACTCTGGATGTCGTGGAACAGGCGCGCGGCCGCTGCGGCATCGCCCGCGTCGGCGCGTGCCTTGAGTTCGGCGAATGTCTGCTTGAGCGGCGTGTTCGGCGGCGGCAATGCGCTCGCGTTCGACACGGCGCTGTTCAGAAGGCGACCGCTGGCGGATCTGCGGGTCGCCGCCGCACCCACTGCCGCGGCGCTGCTTTTTCCCTTTGTGGAAAATATCGCACCCCGGGCGACTGCCGCCTGGGCGCTGCCTCCGGCCTGCACGGTCGCCAGCGCCGCGCTGCGACCGCTGTAGTAACCGAGCGCGGCCACGGTTGCGCCCGCGGCAAGCGCGACGAAGACGAGCAGAGGTTTGCGCTTCACGCGGGCTCCCGCAACGGCTGGCTCAACCTTGATTCTTGCCGAAAAGTCCGGCTACTTCCAGATTGCGCGGTGTAAAGAAACGCAAATTTCTCCGCGCGCTTCAATTCGGCACAGACTAGGCGCGGTTCAGTCGCGGCCCGCGCCTGACGCCGCCGGGCATTCGCGCGCAAGCGCAGTTAGTCGCTCAGGCAATCTTGCGTCCGGCCGGCAGCGCAGGCGCCTCTGGCGCATCTGCCGGTTGCGGAGCTTGCGCTGGCGCGGGTGCCGAGGCTGGAGCAGGAGGGGCGACCGAGGGCCTCGGGGTTGGTGGCGCGGGTGGTGCGGGCACGGGCGGCAGTGGTGGCGGCGGTGGCGGTGGCGGTGGCGGTGGCGGTACAAATATACTTTTGAACTCGGGTGCGCGCATGCTCAGCATCTGCGCCTTGCGCTGGCGCAGCACCTCGACCTTGAGCTCATGGCCGGCGGGCTGATCGCGCAGCAGGCGCAGCGCGTCTTCAGGGCGCTCGATTTTTCTGCCGTCGATCGACAGCAGGATATCGCCGGATTTGAGGGTCTTCGACGCATCGGCATCCGCCGACAGCACGAGCACGCCTTGGTCCGTGCCAAAGTACGTGCCCAGATCGGGATTCAGGCTGGCCAGATTGAGCCCCCACCACGGCATCGACAGGCTCAGATGCTGGATCGTCTGTTGCGCGCGCTGCCTTGCATGTTCGGCGACACGCCGGCTTTGCTCCTCGGTCATTTGCGAGCGTTCGGTGGCACGTTGCGCTTCGCGGCTTGCGCGTTCGACTTGCACCTCAATGCGTTCGCGGACATCGGCGGGCAGTTCGGCGTTATCCTGATCGTCGATGGCGCCGAGTTTCCCCGGCTCACCCAGTTTGCCAAGCCTGCCCAGCGCGCCAGCCAGGTTGTACGGTTCGCGCCGCTCGGCCTTCATCGCGATGTCGAGTTTCCTGCCATCGTGCAGCACCGTCAGCTTCACTTCCTGGCCGATCTTCATATCGCGCAACGCCTGTGCGGGCGTTTTCCCCTGGCCCGCGGGCTTGCCGACAACATCGGCGCCGTCTACCGCCACGATCAGATCGCCGTTCCTGACCCCGGCCTTGTCGGCGGGGCCACCCGGCGTGACCGCGGTGATGCGCAGGCCGTGCTCGTCCTTGGCCAGCACCACGCCGATCATGCCGCGATCGGGATCGCCGACATAGCGATACGCATACGTGCGCGGACCGACGTCGCCAAGTTGCATCGACAGCTCGGCCATGCGTCTGGACAGATCGCGCATCTGCTCGCGCATCCGTTCGAGATCGCGCCGCGCCGCCTCGGTGCCGACCCTGGCGGGCGCGTCGCTGTCGACGTCGGTCGCGACACCGGTGTGTGGCGTGGCCGCCGGGGTATCGGCTGCGCGACTCGGGTTGCCGGCCAGCGCCAGGCAAAACAGCAGTGGAATTGCATACATTGTGTGCTTCATCGCAATGTCCTTCGATCAATTGTTCCAGGTCGCCGGGTGATGTGCGTCGGAAATACTTTCGCTGGCGAACATGCCCGACTTGAACTGCTGGAGGTTGGCGCCGTAGCGCAACGCGGACAGGTCCTCGAGCAGCGCGACGCGGCGGCGCCACAGCGGCAACGTCGCGGTTTCTTCGGTCGCGTCGGTGGCGGTGAGCTGCACGTCGATCAGGCCGATCATGTCCTCGATCTCCGCGCCCGCAGCCAGGTCCTGCGCGGACTGCGGTGCCGAGTCCTTGCCGGTATCGTGCAACCAGCGTTCCAGCGCGTGCGAGCGCATCTGCAAGGCGGCGAGATTTTCGGTTTGCAGTGGATTTTTCGTGCTTGCATTTGTTCCATTTGCTTCATTTGCAGCATTGTGTACAGAAGATGCAGAAACCGCGGATGTGGTCGCATTGGCTTGCGCAGGATTTACCGTGGTCGTGTTGTGTGAGCCGGGCGCACGCAGCGAGAGCGTCGCAACGAAGGCGAACACGACACCCGCCGCAAGCGCAGCGGGCAGCGCGTAACGCCTGCCATGGCGCGGCGCCGGGGGGCGCGTTCCGATCGCGGGATTCAGCCTTGCAGCCGCGGCAAGTTTTGTCGCGAGCGCAGGCCACACGCTGACCGCCGACGCCGCGAGCGGCAGCGCGCGCAGCGCGTCGGGCAGCTCGATCAGATCGAGAGCGCCGAAATCGTTGGGGAGTTTTGCATCAGACATGACAAGGTTTCCGCTACAGCAGGTTTTCGACGAAGGTCGTTTGCGCCAGCGAGGGCTCAACGCGATGCGCGCATGTGAGTGCTTGCATCGAAGTAGCCGAGCCCGGACTTGATCGGGATTCGGCGCGTTCCGGCGAGCCAGGGACTGGCGCGTCCGCAACACAATCCAGTAACGCCCGCAGGCGCGCCGTCCCGCGCGCGACCTGCGATTTGGAGAAACTCACGCTTTTGCCGAGTTGTTCGGCGATCTCGTGATGCGCATAGCCTTCGACGTGGTACAGCCACAACACGCTGCGCGTGAGCGCGGACAGGCGGCCGAGCGCGCGCTCCAGAGCGACCGAATCGGCACGCACCCACGGCGGCGCGGATTCGTCGACAATCGTCGGTCAGCTCCACGCGATCGTCGAAATGCTTGTCGCGGCGCAAACGCATCAAGGCCTCGTTCAATGCGATCTGGCGCAGCCAGGCCCAGAACGGCGCGTCGCTGCGGTACTGCGCGATGCGCTGAAACACTTTGAGCATGGCGTCGTGCAGGATTTCGCGCGCGCTCTCCGCATCGCCGAGCATGCGCAGCGCCAGATTGAATACCGGCCGCTCGAAGCGCCGATAGATGGTCTCGAACGCCGCCAGCTCGCCGGCACGCGCGCGCTCGATCAGGCCGGTTGGCAGCTCCTGCTGGAATGAGGACGGGGTCACTCGCCTATAGATGCACTGCCGGTGCAGAAGGTCGCAAGTGCCGGTTGGCCTGGCATTCTGCACTGCAGAAATCCGCCGGCTGTCCGCCACTGTCCGCTGCCTGTACGCGGACAGCCGCGATTTTGCGCGTCTGAAAAAAAAGACAATCGACACAGGTTGTTGCACGCGCTCGCCGACATGGCACAGCGCTTGCTGAGTGTTCGACTGTCTAGACGCTACCGGAACAAACGCTGCAATGATCCGCGACACCTCCGCCCAGGACCGCCGCATCGACACTGCAGCCGTCGCGCAAGCGCCATGTGCTGATCGGCGCAGCCGGCGCGCTCGTGCTCGCGGCGCTGATCTGGGTGGTGCCGACGGTGGGACGGCTGATCTCGGCCGGCGTGTCGGTCAGCAGCGCGGGTCTGCGCATTGCCCAGGTCAAACGCGGCACGCTGACGCGCGATATTTCGGCGCAGGGCAAGGTCGTAGCCGCGCAAAGCCCGACTCTGTACGCGACCGCTGCCGGCACGGTCACTCTGCTCACGCATGCCGGCGACAAGGTGACGAAGGATCAGGTGCTGGCCGAGGTCGACAGTCCCGAATTGAAGAACAAGCTCGAACAGGAGCAGGCGACGTTCGTCAGCCTCGACGTCGATGTCGAACGCGCCGGGATCGAGGCCCGGCAGAAACAGTTGCTGGCGAAGAAGACCATCGATCGAGGCGCAGATCGACCGCGTCAGACCGCCGCGCGCGAAGTCGACCGCAACCAGCGCGGCTTCAAGGCCGGGGCGATTCCCGAGATCAACGTGCTGCGCGCGCAGGATGCGCTGGCCAAGGCCGATCTCGACGTCGTCCACGCGCAGGCCGATGCGCAGCTGATGGCGGAGACCGGCGCGTTCGAACAGAAGACCAAGCGTCTCGCGCTCGAGCGCCAGAAACTGCTGGTCGCCGATCTGCAGCGCCAGGTCGATCTGCTCAAGGTGCGTTCGCCGGTCGCCGGCCAGGTCGGGCAGCTGCTCGTGCAGCAGAGCGCCAACGTCGCCGCCAACGCCGGCCATGCTGACCGTGGTCGACCTGAGCGCGCTCGAAATCGAAGTGCAGGTGCCCGAAGTGTTCGCGCACGATCTCGCGATCGGCATGCCGGCGGAAATCGCGCGACGGCATGCAGAACGTACACCGGCGAGGTGTCAGCGCGGTGTCGCCCGAAGTCGTCGACAGCCAGGTCGTCGCGCGCGTGCGCTTCGGCGACAAGAAGCCGGCCGGGTCTGCGCCAGAACCAGCGCCTGACCACGCGCATCCTGATCGACGAGCACCCGAACGTGCTCATGGTCGAGCGCGGTTCGTTCGTCGATTCCGGCGGCGGGCGCGTCGCCTATCGTCGTGCACGACGGCGTCGCCGAGCGCCGCGCGATCCAGATCGGCGCCACCAGCCTGAACGCGGTCGAGATCGTCTCCGGCGTGAAGGAAGGCGACCGCATCGTGATCTCCGGCACCGATGCGTTCAAGGGCGCGCAGACGCGTGGTATTGAATTGAACAAGAATCGCGAACGATCTAACCGGATGCTGGTCAATGCTGAAAATGTCGCATCTTTCCAGAAGGTCTACCGCACGCACATGGTCGAGACGCACGCGCTGCGCGATTTCTCGATCCATGTGCGCGAAGGCGAATTCGTCGCCGTCACCGGCCCGTCGGGCTCGGGCAAGACGACGTTCCTCAACATCGCCGGCCTGCTCGAGGAGTTCACCGGCGGCGAATTCTGGCTCGACGGCGTCGACGTGCGCGGCATGAACGACGATGCGCGCTCGCAGCTGCGCAACGAGAAGATCGGCTTCATCTTCCAGAGCTTCAACCTGATTCCCGATCTGAACCTGTTCGACAACGTCGACGTGCCGCTGCGCTACCGCGGCTTCAACGCGGCCGAGCGCAAGACAGCGCATCGAGGAGGCGCTCGACCGCGTCGGCCTGGCCTCGCGCATGAAGCACTATCCGGCCGAGCTGTCCGGCGGCCAGCAGCAGCGCGTCGCGATCGCGCGCGCGCTCGCCGGCTCGCCGCGCCTGCTGCTGGCCGACGAGCCGACCGGCAATCTCGATTCGCTGATGGCGCGCGGAGTGATGGAGCTGCTCGAGGAGATCAACCGGCAGGGCACGACGATCATCATGGTCACGCACGATCCGGAGCTCGCCGCGCGCGCGCAGCGCAACGTGCACATCATCGACGGTCAGGTCACCGATTTCGACGACGAGCCGAAACTGCGCTGCAGCCGAATGCGCGACGACAACACCGCCGCCGTCGCCGCTGCCTGAGAGGACACAGCCATGTTCGCCTACTACCTCCAGCTCGGCCTGCGCAGCCTGCGCCGCAATCCGGTGCTGACCGCGCTGATGGTGCTCGGCATCGCGCTTGGCATCGCGGCGAGCATGACCACGCTGACGGTGATGCACCTGATGGGCAGCGATCCGATTCCGTGGAAGAGCGACAAGCTCGCACTACGTCCAGCTCGACAACTGGGATGCCGACAATCGCTTACTACGACGACGGCACGTCCGCCGGATCAGGTCACTTACCGCGACGCGATCGCTCTGATGGCAGGCGGGCAAGGCCGACAAGCAGGCGGCGATGTACAAGATCGCGCTGCCGATCCAGCCGGAGAATCCCGAGGTCAAGCCATTCCTCGCGCTCGGTCGCGTGACCTATTCGCGACTTCTTCGCGATGTTCGAGCCGCCGTTCGAGTACGGCGGGCCGTGGGACCAAAGCAGGACGACGAGCATGCGCGTGTCGTCGTACTGACGCGGACACCAACGAAAAACTGTTCGGCGGCCAGAACAGCGTCGGCAAGACCGTGCGCATGGACGGCATCGACTACAAAGTGGTCGGCGTGCTCGACGACTGGAAGCTGCGCGTCAAGTTACTACGATCTCACCAACGGACGCTTTCGCCGATCCGGAAGAATTCTTCATTCCGTTCACGACCGCGATCGATCTGAAACAGCGCGCCAGCGGCAACAACAGCTGCTGGAAGACCGCAGGCGATGGCTGGGACGCCTATCTCGAATCCGATTGCATCTGGATCGCAGTTCTGGGTGCAGCTCGATAGCCCGGCGCGTCTTGCCGAGTACAATCATTTCTCGACAACTACGTCAGCGAGCAGAAGAAGCTCGGCCGTTTCCCTCGCCCGCTCAACAACCGCCTGTCCGACGTAACCGAATGGATGAAGATTCAGAAAGTCGTGTCCGCGCGATGTGAAGTGCAGACCGGCCTGGGTTTTGCGTTCCTCGCTGTTTGTCTGGTCAATACGATTGGCCTGTTGCTGGCGAAATTCACGCGCAAGGCCGGCGAAATCGGATTGCGCCGCGCGCTCGGTGCGAGCCGGCGCGCAGATGTTCACGCAGTTCCTCATCGAATCCGGCGTCATCGGCATCACCGGCGGGATTGTCGGCCTCCTGCTCACTGGCCTGGGTCTGGTCGCAGTGCGTGCGCTCTACGCCAACTACAAGACCGTCGCGCAACTGGATTGGCGATGGTTGCCGACGACGATCGTGCTGGCGATCGCAGCGGCCGTGCTCGCCGGGCTCTATCCAACCTGGCGGGCGTGCCAGGTGCGCCCGCGGCACAGTTGAAAACGCAGTAGCTTTCCCCTTATCTGGCGCTTGGCGCCACCTTCCTGCGCGTGCAGAAGGCCAGAATTTCGGAGTCGCCATGGAAATCCGTCCCGATCCTCTCCGCCCTGATGCGCAGCAAAGTAGCGATGATCCTGATCGGCATGCAGGTCGCGCTGACGCTTGGCGATCGTCTGCAATGCGCTGTTCATCATCCGCCAGCGCCTGGATCGAATGGGCAGACCGAGCGGCATGAACGAGACCGACACGTTCATCGTTCGGCAGCTACGGCTTTGGCGATGGCTTCAACGCCAAGGCCACGGCCGACGCCGATCTCGCTCTCCTGCGCAGCCTGCCCGGCGTCGCCGACGCCGCACCGACCAACGGCGTGCCGATGGGCGACAGCGGCTGGGGCAGCGGTGTGAGTCTGCAGCCGAAGCAGAAGACCGCGACGGCGCGGGCGGCCTATTACATCGTCGACGATCATGCGATCAACACCTACGGGCTCAAGCTCGTTGCCGGGCGCAATTTCAAGCCCGAGGAAATTTCCTTCATGACCATGAACGACCGCATGACCGCGCCGGTTGCGATCGTGACGCAGTGCGCTGGCGCAAAAGCTGTTCCCGGATGGCGATGCGGTCGGCAAGAGTGTATTTATGACGATGGAACGCCGACCACGATCGTCGGCGTGGTGGAAGCATTGCAAAAGCCCTGGGATGACGATAGCGACATCGAGTATTCGGTGTTGTGGCCCACCCATATTGCCTACGGCAATGGAACCAGCTACGTCGTGCGCGCCGAACCGGGACGGCGCGACGAAGTGATGAAGCTAGTCGAGACCAGGCTAGGCGAATCCAATCACAGCCGCATCGTGCGCAGCATGCGCAGCATGGAAGCGGTGCGCGCGCGCGCCTACGCCGGCGACCGCGCGATGATGATCATTCTGGGTGCGGTCATCTTCTGCCTGCTCACCATCACCGCGCTCGGCATCGTCGGCATGGCGAGCTTCTGGGTCGCGCAGCGAACCAAGCAGATCGGCACGCGCCGCGCGCTGGGGGCCACGCGCGGATCGATCACGCGTTATTTCCTGACCGAGAATTTTCTGATCACCACAGGCGGGCTGCTGGTTGGCGGCGTGCTGGCCTATGCCTTCAGTTTCTGGCTGATGACCCACATCGACGGGGCCAAGTTGTTGCCTTGGCACTATGTGCCGATCGGCTTTGTCTGCCTCTGGCTGCTCGGCCAGCTTGCCGTACTCGGCCCGGCTATGCGCGCCGCACGCGTCCCGCCGGCAGTCGCAACCCGAAGCGTTTGACCCGGCCGGAAAACAGGGCCGCCCGCGCAACCATCGATCAGCTGCGGAACGGAACCATCCGGTTCCACCAATGCCCGTACGCCGGCCACGAGCCGCGGAAGTACGGGTGATCGGGGTAGTTGAGCTTGAGCACGCGCTCGGTATCGGCGGCAAGCTTTTTCTGATTCAGCGACGTGTAGGACACGGCCATGATCGCCAGCGCGTCGCCGGCAGCGGGCGTGCGTTCGTATTTTTCCAGAATATCCTTGCTGCGATTGATCGCTGCGACATAAGCGCCGCGCTTCAGGTAATACATCGCGACATGCACCTGGGCGTCGGCCAGGTTGTCGCGCAGGTAGACCATGCGCTGACGTGCGTCCGCCGCATAGCGGCTGTTCGGAAACTTCGTCACCAGCTCGTTGAAGTCGGAAAACGACTGCAGCGTATTGCCCTGGTCGCGTTTGGTCATGTCCTGGTTCGCGTAATGATCCAGGAAGCCGCGATCGCGGTCGAAATTGATGACGCCCCGCAGATAGTAGGCGTAATCGATGTGCTTCTGCGTGGGATACGTCTTGATGAAGCGGCCGATCGTGGAATACGCGTCTTCGTTCTTGCCGTTCTTGTACTGGGTGAAGGCCAGTTCGAGCGTCGCCTGTTCGGTATACGGGCCGAACGGGAAGCGCGCAATCAGGCGCTGGTAGTACTTGGTCGCCTTGCTCAGGTTGCCGGTCATGAGCGAGGCCTTGGCGACGTCGTACATCTTGTTGACCGGCAGTACTTCGGCGTCATCGGGTTTCTTGTCGCCGCGGTGGCAACCGACCGCGAACACGACCAGCAACAGCAGGGAGAATTTGACGAGTGGAGAAATTCGCATGGGAAACATTCGCATGAACAGCCGGCGCCTGACGATGCCAAAGAGGGCGATAATAGCCCAAAGTCGGGCCCACCCAAAAACCTGACGAGCGTTCAGCCAGACTATATTCAGCATGCGCAGCCAGAACGAAATCGTAATCTTGCCCATTCCCGCGGCGTCAGCGGGACGCCGGCTGGATCAGGCGCTGGCCGAATTGTTCCCGGACTATTCGCGCTCGCGGCTCACCGCGTGGATCAGATCCGGCGATGTGCTGCTCGATGGCGCGCAGGTGGCGCCGCGCCAGATCGTGCGCGGCGGCGAGGTCGTCGCGCTGAATGCGCGGCCCGGCCAGGAAGTTCCGCTGCGCCCCGAGAAGATCGAACTCGATATCCGTTACGAGGATGCCGATCTGCTGGTGATCGACAAGCCGGCCGGCCTGGTCGTGCACCCGGGTGCCGGCCAGCCCGCCGGTACGCTGCAGAATGCGTTGCTGCACTTTGACGCGAAGCTTGCGGAAATTCCGCGCGCCGGCATCGTGCATCGGCTGGACAAGGACACCTCGGGTCTGATGGTCGTCGCGCGCAGCCTGCGTGCGCACACGGCGCTCGTCGCGCAATTGCAGGCGCGCGATGTGCACCGGCAATACGCTGCGGTGATCGTTGGCGCAATGATCGCCGGCGGCAGCGTCGATGCGCCAGTCGGGCGCCATCCGCGCGATCGCCTGAAGCAGGCCGTGGTCGATGGGCCTGCGGGCAAACCGGCGCTGACGCACTATCGCGTGCGCGAACGGTTCCGTGCCCACACCCTGATCGAGTGCCGCTTGGAAAGCGGACGCACACACCAGATTCGCGTGCATATGGCGCATATCAAGCATGCCCTGGTCGGCGATGCGCAATACGGCGGCGGGCTCAAACTGCCGAAGGGCGCCACTAGCGAGTTGATCGAAGTCTTGCGCGGATTCCGGCGCCAGGCGCTGCATGCGGAGAAACTGGAATTTGCCCATCCGCTGGGCGGTAAAATCGTGAGCGTTACAGCCGAGCTTCCGTTAGATATGGAAGCTCTTCTTCTGGCGCTGCGTCTTGATGCGCGACCTGACTGAGCTTCCGATGGAGAATTCTTGATGCAAAGAAGAGTAGTCGCGTGGGCCGCGGAATTGACCGCCTTTCTGGCGATACTTATGTTGGCGGCATTCATCCGCATAACATCGGCGAGCGACACCATAGTCGAACATCCAATCCGCAACGATGCGAAGGCGTACGTTGCCTATAGTTTCAACTGGCAGAATTTGAACATCTATTCAGGGCAAGTCTCTTGGATACCCGAACTGATGCCAAACCACATCGTACCCGATGCGGTCAGGCCGCCTGGATACCCTGCGTTTCTGCGCCTGTTCCTTGCCGGGAAGCCGGATGTGAAATTCGTCGAGTCTGTGATGCTAGCGCAGTCCAGCATTGGCATCGTCATCGTGGTCTTGGTGTTCTTCTTGGCTAGAATGCTGTTGGGCTCTCTTTGCCGCACTGACCGTGATGTTCCTTGTTGCGATATCCCCGCATCTGGTCGTGATGGAAAACTATTTGTTGACGGAGACGCTGTACACGTTCTTTGTGGTCGTGGCGATTGGTGCAGGAGCAGTTGCAGTGTGCCGTGGGCACACGTTGCGGGGATTGGCGTGGGCGACGGGTGCTGGCGGTGCGCTGGCGCTGTGCAGTCTAGTGAGGCCGACGCTGGAGCATATCTTATTGTTGCTGATCATCGGCACCTGGGTCGTGCCGAATCTGCGTACCTACCGCAAGAGCGCGCTGTACGGGATGGTTGCGTTCGTATTGGTCATGGCGCCATGGTGGGTCAGGAATCTCGAAGTCATTGGACGCATATCCGACAACTCCCTGATGATTCACACGCTGCATCACGGGTCGTATCCGGGCTTCATGTACAACGATGACCCGAAAACGCTGGGATATCCGTACCGCTTCGACCCACACGCGCAGGAGAGTGAGGCGAGCCTCGGCGCTGTGCTCAGCAATATCGTGCACAAGTTCGCAGCCGAGCCGGTAAAATATCTTGATTGGTATCTTGTCGAGAAGGTGAAGTTTTTTTTCAACTGGGACATTGTCGATGGTTTCGGCGACATCTTTACTTATCCCGAATTACAAACGCCCTATTACTCCAACAAATTGTTTCTGCTGACCGTCTCGTTGATGTTCGGCCTGCATTGGTTCCTTGTGATCACCGGGCTTCTCGGCAGCGCCTTGGCTTGGACGAAGTTTGCCGAATTGGCGACTCAAGGCTGGAAGATTCAGGCGATGCGTTGGCTGTCTCTGATAATACTTTACGCCATTGGTGTGCATCTGATTGGGGCCCCGTTCCCGCGTTACAGCATCCCTTTTCGACCGCTGCTTTACATTCTGGCGGCCTTTGCTGTCCTTGTCTGCACCCGTTGGATCAAAACTCATAGGCACAGATTGGAGCGCACTGGATGATTGGTGGCGTAATTTCCAACGACTGGCCGGCACCAATTCGGACACTTGTCACGACCAGGCATCTGCTGGGCAATTCATTGCCACCGTACGATTCGCTGAATCTCGGAACAGGGACTGGCGAGAATCCCGCCGTCGTTCGCGCCAACCGCGAGCTAGTCGGGCGCAAATTCGATTTACCGTCGGCCCCGCGCTGGCTGCGGCAAGTGCATGGGAGCAATGCTGTAAGTTTTGATCGTTCGCCCCAGGCTGCCGCTGGGGCGATCCTGAAAGCGGAGGAGTGCAACGAGCGGGTGGGCGGTAATGGCGACGAACGGGCAGCGGACGCCGCCTATACGACGCAAACTGGTGTGGTGCTCGCGGTGCTCACCGCCGACTGCCTGCCGCTGCTGGTGTGCGCGGGCGACGGTACGGAAATCGCTGCGATTCATGCCGGCTGGCGTGGCCTTGCGGCGGGCGTGATCGAGCGCTGCATCGAAAATCTGCGCACGCCACACGCGCGCCTGCTGGTCTGGCTCGGTCCCGCGATCGGTCCGCGTTCGTACGAGGTCGGTGAAGAAGTCCGCGCAACGTTCGTTGCGCAAGATCGCACAAACACCCAGGCCTTCGTGCCCACCCGCGCAGGCCATTGGCATTGCGATTTGTATACTCTGGCACAGCGACGGCTGCGTGCGCTCGGTGTGACCCGCATTTATGGCGGCGAATTCGACACGTTCACCGACGCGCGTTTTTACTCCTACCGCCGCGACGGCATCACCGGCCGCTTCGCCAGTCTGATCTGGATTGCCGATTGACCCGTGTCCGTTTGCGGGCGGAATAAAAAGTCGGCATGCGTATCGCGAACGCCGGCTGGCGCAGAACGCGCTGGTCCTGTCGTTTCAGTGCATAACGGTGAATTCCATGCGCCGATTCTTCGCGCGGCCTTCTTCGGTCGCGTTGTCGGCCACCGGGTTGGCGTCGCCATAACCTCTGGCGGTCAACATCTCGGCAGAAACACCAAGTTCGATCAGTTTGCTGCGCACCGCATTGGCGCGGTCGTCGCTGAGCTTGAGGTTCGCCGCGGCGTCGCCGCTGTTGTCGGTATATCCGCCGATTTCCACTTTGGAGCCGGCAGGAGCGGCTTTCAATGCGTTTGCCGCCGCGGTGAGCACGTCAAAACTGTCGGCGCTGATCGTGGCCGAACCGGTATCGAAGTGCACCGTCATCAGATTCAACGCCTTGACCAGATCGTCGACGCTGAACTTGCCCGGCATCAGCGCGGCCAACGCGCTCTTGGCGTCCGCGACTGCGCTTTGCGCGGGAGTTTTCGCAGCGCGCAACGGCAGGTGTTGGTGGCGCGGGCGTTGCCGGAGCCGGCGCGCTGGCCGCAGGCGGCGCTGGGGCCGGCTGGCGATTGAGCACGCAATAGCCAAGCGCAAGGATGATCGCGGCGAGTACGAGCCACTTGAGCCAGCCCAGTCCGCCAGCGGCGTCCTCCACGCTTGGCGCGGTGGTCGGCGCCACAGCGCGCGTGATGTCCGCGACCCCGGCGTCTGCGCTATCGAGTCCGCCAATTCCGCCGAGCATGCCGCTGACCGCGGCCGGGATCGAAGTCGGCAGTTGGCTGTCCGGCGTCAACAAGCCGATGATCTTGGGCAGCGCGGCGCAAGCCGCGGCTGTGACCGCGTTTCGTGGGACGCCGAGTTTGTCGGCGATGGCGCCCACCTGGGTCGAACCGAGCACGCTCTCGAGCTGCTGCGAGTTGATTGCCGCTGGCTGGCCGGCTGAGGCACCGAGCCAGGATGTAAACAGATCGCCGAGACCCTGCTGCTGGAATCTTGCCAGCAGCCCGGAGACACCACCGCTACCGGGATCGAAGATCAGGCCGAGCAACGAAGTGATCAGGCCATCGGCTTTATCGTCGAGACCGAAACGTTGCGAGACTTCGCGGATGAGTGCGTCGAACATGCCAATCCTCCTTATGCGAGCGGGGGAAACCACGGCTGCACGGAAGTGGCCATGTCCCATCCTGCAAGCAAGCCGGGAGCCAATGATAACGCTGTCCGCGCCGCACGATGGCCTGGCGTTGCAGCGAACGCGCGCGCCAAGCGTGCCGGGTACTGCCGCTGCCGACCGGCAAGCATCTGAATCCGGTTGAAATGTTGCGCTGGCCCCGCATATCCGAAGCCATCCAGCGGCGTGCAGCCGCCTCCAATCCGGTGACCAGATCATGCGCATGGACAAACTGACTTCGCGTTTCCAGCAGGCGCTGGCCGATGCGCAGAGCGCTGGCGGTCGGGCGCGACAACAACATGCTCGAACCAGCGCACCTGATGGCGGCGCTGCTCGATCAGCAGGGCGGCTCGACGGTGCCGCTGCTGGCGCAGGCCGGCGTCAACGTGCCGGTCGCTGCGCCAGCGCATCGGCGAGACCCTCGAGCGGCTGCCGGAGGTCAGCGGGCAGGAAGGCAACATCAATGTCTCCAACGATCTGACGCGCCTGCTCAACGTCACCGACAAGCTCGCGCAGCAGCGCGGCGATGCAGTTCATCGCCAGCGAACTGTTCGTGCTCGCGGCGCTCGACGACAAGGGCGAGGTCGGCGCAGGCGCTGAAGGCCGCCGGCGCGACCAAGGCGAACCTCGAAGCGGCGATCGAGAAGATGCGCGGCGGCGAAAAAGTGCAGAGCGAAAACGCCGAAGATCAGCGCCAGGCGCTGGAAAAATACACGATCGACCTGACCGCGCGCGCCGAGAAATCGCAAGCTCGATCCGGTCATCGGCCGCGACGAGGAAATCCGCCGCGTGATCCAGGTGCTGCAGCGGCGCACCAAGAACAATCCGGTGCTGATCGGCGAACCCGGCGTCGGCAAGACCGCGATCGTCGAAGGTCTCGCGCAGCGCATCGTCAACGGCGAAGTGCCCGAAGGCCTGCGCGACACGCCGCGTGCTGTCGCTCGACATGGGCGCGCTGATCGCCGGCGCGAAATTCCGCGGCGAATTCGAGGAGCGCCTCAAGGCCGTGCTCAAGGATCTCGCCAAGGAGGAAGGCCACGTCATCCTGTTCATCGACGAGCTGCACACCATGGTCGGCGCCGGCAAGGCCGAAGGCGCGATGGATGCCGGCAACATGCTCAAGCCGGCGCTCGCGCGCGGCGAACTGCATTGCATCGGCGCGACCACGCTCGACGAATACCGCAAGTACATCGAGAAGGATGCCGCGCTCGAACGCCGCTTCCAGAAGGTCTTCGTCGGCGAGCCGAGCGTCGAAGACACCATCGCGATCCTGCGCGGACTGAAGGAAAAGCTACGCCGTGCATCACGGCGTCGAGATCACCGATCCGGCGATCGTCGCGGCGGCCACGCTGTCGCAATCGCTACATCGCCGATCGCCAGTTGCCGGACAAGGCCATCGACCTGATGGACGAGGCCGCGTCGCGCATCCGCATGGAGATCGATTCCAAGCCGGAGGAACTCGACCGCCTGGAGCGCCGCCTGATCCAGCTCAAGATCCAGCGCGAGGCGCTGAAGAAGGAAAAGGACAAGGAATCGAAGCAGCGCCTGGCCGATCTGGAAACCGATATCGCCAAGCTCGAGCGCGAGTTTTCCGATCTCGAACGAAGTCTGGAAAGCCGAGAAGGCGGCGGTGCAGGGCACGACGAAGATCAAGGAGCAGATCGAAGCCGCGCGCGCTGGAACTCGAAGCCGCGCAGCGCCGACAGGATCTACGCGAAGATGAGCGAGATCCAGTACGGCAAAATTCCGCGAACTGGAAAAACAGCTGCAGCGCCGCGCAGGAAGCCGAGAAGAAAGGCTTCAAGCTGCTGCAGGCAGCGCGTGACCGCCGAGGAAATCGCCGAAGTCGTCTCGCGCTGGACCGGCATTCCGGTGTCGAAGATGCTCGAAGGCGAGCGCGACAAACTGCTGCGCATGGAAGACGCGCTGCATCAAGCGCGTCGTCGGCCAGGACGAAGCCGTGCACGCGGTCGCCGATGCGATCCGCCGCTCGCGCGCGGGCTTGTCCGATCCGAATCGGCCGAACGGCTCGTTCCTGTTCCTCGGCCCGACCGGCGTCGGCAAGACCGAGCTGTGCAAGGCGCTCGCCGAATTCCTGTTCGACTCGACCGACGCGATGGTGCGCATCGACATGAGCGAGTTCATGGAGAAGCATTCCGTGAGCCGCCTGATCGGCGCGCCGCCGGGCTATGTCGGCTACGAGGAAGGCGGCTATCTCACCGAAGCCGTGCGCCGCCGTCCGTACAGCGTGATCCTGCTCGACGAAGTCGAGAAGGCGCATCACGACGTGTTCAACGTGCTGCTGCAGGTGCTCGACGACGGCCGCCTGACCGATGGCCAGGGCCGCACGGTCGATTTCCGCAACACCGTGATCGTGATGACGTCGAATCTCGGCTCGCAGCTGATCCAGGAATGTCGATCAGGCGGCGCGACAGCGAGGAGGACTACACGAAGATGAAGGCGGCGGTGATGGGCGTCGTGCAGGCGCACTTCCGGCCGGAGTTCATCAACCGGCTCGACGAGATCGTCGTGTTCCGTCCGCTCGACAAGACGCAGATCCGCCAGATCGCGCGCATCCAGACCGACTATCTCGCCAAGCGTCTGGCCGAGCGCCAGCTCGAACTGACGCTCAGCGACAAGGCGCTCGACCTGCTCGGCAACGTCGGCTTCGATCCGGTGTACGGCGCGCGGCCGCTGAAGCGCGCGATCCAGCAGCAGCTGGAGAATCCGCTGGCGCAGGGAAATCCTCGAAGGGAAGTTCCAGCCGGGCGATACGGTCGCGGTCGATGCGCGCGCAGGGCGCCTGGTGTTCGCGAAAGCCTGATTGCGCTAGCGCGGTGGAAAGAGACTAGGAAAGCCCGGCGAAGCGCCGGGCTTTTGCTGTGCGCAGACTAAACGCCGAAGCTATCTCGAAATTGCGGGTTACGCGAAAGCCGATCGTGCGTGGTTGAATCGGGTTGATGTAGTACTGTCCAGGCAAATTACTGCAGCTGGTACCTGCGGGTTGAACGCAGGCCGAAATCTGCGCATTCCGGATAACGCTGCGATCTCGCCGCGATTGTCGAAGACGTTCTTCAGGTAGACGTCGAACGACCACAAGTCCTTCTTCATCCCCGCCGAAAGATCGACCGTGCCGTAGCCGGGCATGTCGCCGATGATGCTGTTCTCGTACGACACGCAGATCGGTACGCTTGCGGCGTCCTTCGAAGAACCCGGCGGCCTGGAAATAGCTGCCCCATTGCCGTGGAAATCGAAAGCGTAGCGCGCAGTGATATTGCCCTTGACCTTCTGTCGGGCAGTGAGTCGGGCAGCTCGCGTGCCGCTTACGGCGTCGCCGTTTGCGGGTCGATGTGCCGGCTGGGCAGTCGGTGACGGGATTGTCGTTGGCATCCAGTGAAGCCGCAGTAGTTCTGCGGTCAGCTCCGACTTGTACAACGCAGATGCCCGCGTCAAGGTCAGGTTGTACGTCGCGGCCCAGCCCAGGTTTGTTTCGAGGCCGCGGATGCGCGCCTGGTTCGCGTTGTTGATTTCGGTCAGGCCGTTCTGGCCGAGGATGGCGAACTGGAAGTCCTTCCAGTTTTCGCTGGAACACCGCGCCGTTCCAGAGCAGGTGATGATCGAGCCATTCGGTTTTCCAGCCGAACTCGTAGTTGTCGAGGTAGTCGGCCTTGTACGGCGGCAACGAGCCGACGCGGTTGATGCCGCCGGGCCGGAAGCCTTGCGACCAGGTCGCGTAGATCATCTTGTCGGGGTCGAGCTTGTAAGTGAGGTTGGCCTTGCCGAGCGAGATCGTTCTCGCTCGGTGCTCTTGTCGAGGTCCGTGCACGGCGCGCCGTGGAACGGATTGACCTGGGTGAAGCAGGTCGCCTCGCCCTGCGATGTGCTGTAGCCCGGCGCGAATCCGTAGAAGCCTTCAGGCTGTTGTCGGTCCGGAAGTAACGGCCGCCGAGCGTGGCGGTCAGCTGGTCGGTGAAGTCGAAGTTCATCTCGCCGAACACAGCCGAGTCGTTGTCCTCGCGCACCTGCTGCGGTCAGCCAGATCGTGTCCGGGCAGGCCGGTGACCGAAAGATCGGAGCCGAGCCCGTCGATCAGGTACTGCTGGTTGATGTCGTGCGTCTGGCGCTCGTCGAACGACACCGACGACGAAGCGGAAGCGGTCGTCTCTTGCGGCGAGGAGATGCGCAACTCGTTGCTGGTCTTGCGGTACTTGTCGATGCCGGTGATGTGCTGCGCCGGGATTGATCAGGTTGCCGTTGTTGTCGTGGATGTAGCTGCCGTAGCCGAACAGCGTGTCGTACCAGAACGAGTAGTCGCTGTAGTCCTGGTGGTAGCTGGTCGTCGCGATTGAGATGCGCGAAGGCGTAGACGAGGTCGAAATTGCCGATCTTGCCCTGCACGGTCAGCGCGGCCTGCACCCAGCGGTCGTCGAAGTTCTCCGGATAGAAGTGCGTGACCTTGAGATCGCCGACGTGCGGGTCGAACGCGTTGATGCCCGTGCGCGTGCTGGTTTTGCCCGACGACGGTCGGCGTGATCGACCAGTTGTCGTCGAGATCGATCTTCAGCGCCGCGCGCGCGCCGCGCGTGTCGGTCTGTTGTAGTTGTCCTTTGCCGACGTTGGCGTTGTCGACCGTGATGCCCGACGACGGATACGTGCGCGTGCCGTAGCACATTGTCGATGTAGCCCGCATCCTGTTCGTGCTCCAGCGCGACGACGCGCAGCGCGGTCGACGACTGATCGGCAGGTTCACGTAACCCTGCGTGACGTAGCCGATGCCGCCGTGGTCGACCGCTGTTGACCTCGGCGCTCGACGCTGGCCGAGAACGCGCTCGGATCGGGCTTGTTGGTGATGATGCGGATCGTGCCCGACTGCGAACTGGCGCCGTACAGCGTGCCCTGCGGGCCGGCCAGTGCCTCGACGCGCTCGACGTCGTAGATGTTCATGTCGAGCGCGCCCTGGATCGTCGTGATCGGCTCTTCGTCCAGATACATGCCGACGCTGGGCAACGGGCCGGAATGGTTGCCGTTGCTGCCGCTCGCCACGCCGCGCATGTAGACCTGCGGAGAAGCCGAGGTAGAGGCTGCTGGATCGAGACGCTCGGCAGCAGCTTCACGTAGTCGTTGAAGTTCTTGACGTTGTATCTCGGTCAGCTTGTCGGTGTCGAGCACGTCCATGCTGATCGGCACGTCCTGCACGTTCTCGGTGCGCTTCTGCGCGGTCACCGTGATGGCGCCGAGCTCCTGCGCCTTGTCGCTTGCTCGGCGCTCGCGGTGTCGGCTGTTGTCGCTGGCGTTGCTGATCCTGATCGTCGTCGGCGCCGCGGCGAACACGGGCGCGAAGCAGGCGAAGTGGATCGCCGCGGCAAGCGGCAGACGCGTCAGAGGTGCGCCGACGGATGGACGCGGTTCGGTTTTCCATGGCTTGATCCTCGCATCGGTCCCTGTCCCAAGGTTTGCCGTCAGCAAAAAGATCGGTTCGTGTCGAACTTATCCCGCTTGCCGGATAAGCTCGCCGAGCGCCGGCCCGAGCGCGGCCTTCAGCGGATCGAGCCATGGTTCGTAATGCCGCCATTGATCGACGCCGCTGCGGTAGATCGGCTGGCGCACCTGTTCGGAACTCGCGGTGCGCACCGGCCGCTCGTTCTCGAAGAAGCGCAGGCACGCCGTCGTCGAACGGCAGCCCGCAGTAGTCGAGCAGCGCGGCGCACTTCGCGTTCGGTGTGCTCGACCATGTCCTCGTACATGCACGCGATGGACGCGGCCCGGCAGCACCGCATCGAAATGCGCCATCAGTTCGACATAATCGCGGTAGTAGCGGCCGAGATCTTCGAGGCTGTAGCTGAAATTCTGGCCACGCGCGAAATGCTGCTTGAAGCCGGACAAGCAGCAGGCCAGCGGATGCCGCCGCGCGTCGATGATCTTCGCGTTCGGCAGCATCAGATGGATCAGGCCGATGTGCATGAAATTGTTCGGCATCTTGTCGATGAAGAACGGCCGGCCGAGCTTGCGATGGATGCGCGTGCGCTCGATGTATTGCTCGCCGAGTTCGCGCAGCTCATCGGCGCTCCATGCGCGCCAGCGCGTCGTGATAGGCGCCCGGCTGCCGCTCGCCGGCGCCGCGGCGCAGCGCTGCGCGTGATCGAGATGATCTCGGGCAGCTCCATCGTGCCTTCGACGGCGGGTGGCTCGACAGGATCTGCTCGATCAGCGTCGAGCCCGCGCGCGGCAGGCCGACGATGAAGATCGGATCGGGCGCCGGGCTGCCCGCGCCTGCGCGCGCGCGGAAGAAATCCGCCGTGTAGAGCTCGCGCGCGCGCGCGAGACGCGCGCTCGTGTCGTCGGCGCTGTAGGGAATCTGCGCTGCAGGCGCAGCGCGTTGCCGTTCGCGTAATGCGCGAACGAATCCGCGTAGTCGGCGCGATCCTCGAGCGCCTTGCCGAGCGCGAACTCGAAATGCAGGCGATGCTCGTCAGCGAGATCGGCGCGCGCGAGCGCGCTGTGCATGTGCGCGAGTTCGCCTTCGTCGAAGCGGAACGTCTTGAGGTTGGCGAGGCTCCAGTACGCCTCGCCGAAATCCGGATCGAGCGCGATGCACTGGCGATAGGCGGTGATCGCGCGGCTCGGTGTGGCCGGCCGTTTTCAGCGCGTGGCCGTAACTCAGCCATACCTGCGCCTGTTGCGGATGCTCATGCGAGCAGATCAGCGTAGATCGCGATGGCCGGTTCGTAATCGCCGATGCGGCACAGCACGGCGGCCTTGAGATTGCGATAAGCGGGATTCGGCCGGCTCCGCGCGCAGCAGCGTTTCGAGCTCGGCGATCGCCTCGACCGGCTTGTTGAGCCGATGCAGCGACGATCGCGTAGTTGTGGCGCGCATCGCGGAAGTCCGGCGCGAGTTCGAGGCAGCGCAGCAGCAGATGCTCGGCGTCCTCGGCGCGATCCAGGCGCACGGCGACTTCGGCCAGCATGCGGATCGCGACGACATCGGTTGGTGTTTGCTTCAGGTGGTCGCGCAGCTTGGCTTCCGCTTCGGGAATGTGATTTGCCCGCAGCGCATCAGCTGCGCTCATCAGTACGGGATCATGCACGCTGTATTGCACGTGGCACAGATAAGCCTGCGCTGCGCCGGTGCGGTCTCCGGCTCGATCTAGATGGTCGGCGAGCGCTCGCCACACCTGCGGTTGCCCGGGATTGCGTGCAATGGCGCGGCGCAGCGACGCGACAGCCGTATCATGCGAGCTCATTGCAGCGACGGTCATGCGTGGTCCGGCCCCCAAGTCTCGCTGAAGCTTAAGGGGTCGTATCCATCGTCGCAACAGGATTTTGGATGCGAAGACAGCTGTCGATCAAGCCGGCAAATCCATCTTGCCGGCAGCGCTGGATCCGTCTGTAGCCTAAAGCCTAACGCAGCTTTTTCACCTCGTCCGCAGTCAGCGCATCGTCGTAGTGATTGCCGAAATGCGTGCGCACGTAGTTGACCACCTCAGCGACCTGCGCATCGGTCAGGTAGTTGCCGAACGCCGGCATGCCATGCCGTCCGTGCACTACGGTGATCGCCGGATAGGACGCGGCGGCGAGCTTGGGATTGGCGGCGAGCGCGGGATAGCTGCCCGCGCCGCTGGCGCCTTTTGCGTCGGACATGTGGCAGCCCTGGCAGACGGCGCGATACAGGGTTGCGCCGTCCTTGTGCACGAACGGGCTGAAAAAAACCGTGACCCGCGGCGAAAACGGCGGCGGCGGTTCATCGGCGTGCGTGGGGGCGATCGCCGCCAGCGCGCCAGCAGCCCGAGCAGTATGCGATGCGCGAACGCGCACAGAAGGATGCATTTTCATGCCGCGCTCCGTGTCGCGACGATGCGCTGATGCATGCGCCCGATCGCGTCGAGCGACGACAGCACGGCGCCTTCCTGCCAGCCATTGATGAACGACGTGTGTTCGCCCGCAAGCGCGAGGCGGCCATCGATCGCGCACAGATTGTCGTAGTGCCTGGCGCGCACGTCGTCCGCCCAATGCGCAAAGCAACCGAGCGTGAACGGCGAGCGGTGCCAGGCCACGCTGATGCCGTTCTCGAACTCGCTGTGATATTGCGGATGGATCTGCGCACCCTGCTCGACCGCGGCACGCACGCGCTGCTCGGGCGTCATCGAGGTGAACTCGAACGCATTGGCGCTGAACATATAGGCGCCGAGCAGCACGCCCTTGCCGGTCCGGTTCATTCCGGCCATCGGATAAGCGATCTGCTGGATCGGCAGATCGGTGTAGGTAATGCCGCCATAGATGCGCTCGTCTTCTTCCCAGAAACGGCGCTTCATCTGCAGACCGATCTTGACCGGCGCTCTCATAGGCTACCGCGCCGATCGCGGCCTGCAGCGGCGCACCGACCTTGATCGGAATCTGCGCGAGGATCGGCAGCGGGATCGTGCACAGGCACCAGTCGGCCCTGGTGTGCCGCGTTGCGCCGCCGCGCCGTGCATCGACCCAGGACACGTCGACGCCGTGTTCGTCCTGATCGATCGCGGTCACCTTGGCGCCAAACTGCACGAGCGATGCGACTTCGCGGTATACCGCCATCGCAATGCGGTCCATGCCACCGACCGGTTGGAACATCGACGGCGTCAATTCGTAGTCGATCGGTGTGGTCAGATAACCCCACAATTTCGACTGCAGCAGATCGTCAAGCTTGAGTGGTGTGGAGGGAACCGCGCGCGGCATCAGCCCGCCGCCCGGTTCCACATCATAGCCGCGCGCGCCGCTGGTCAATTCCGAGGTGGCGTAGCGGTACTGTTTGTCGAGCAAGCCCCAACTGCGCAGCGCCTCGAGCAGTTGTTCCTTGTCCTCCTTGCCAAGCTCGGTGTCGAGCTGGCCCTGATTGGTCGCCTTGCTCAGCAGCTCGGCGACGTGACCTTGAAAATCCGTGCGTACATGACGCACGCGCTGCGGCTTGCCGCCGAACGCGTTGGGCGAATGCAGATAAGCGTTGACGTTGATCTGGTTGAACGGCTCGAGCGGCACCTTGAGGCGCTTGGCGTAGTCGAGCATCGCGTAGTGATGGTAAGGGATGCGCCATGGGCCAGGATTGATATACAGGCCCTTGTCGAATTCGCACTTCTGCTTGAAGCCACCCAATTCGGTGTATTCGTCGCCGCCGCGCAGCGTCCACGCGCGACCGCCGGCGCGGTGGTTGTATTCGAGCACCTTGACCTTGTAGCCGGCGCGACTGCAGTTCATACGCCGCCACGAGGCCGGCAATGCCCGCGCCGAGGATCAGGATCGAAGTGCCGCGCGGCGCATTGGCAAGGTGCAGCGGGCCGCTATAAGTCGACTCGGCCGCAAATCCCAGCGTCGACATCGCCTGATACATCAGCGCCGCACCGGCGCCCTGGCCGATGCGCGCCAGCAACTGGCGCCGACTGATCGAAATTCCGCTGTCGTTACTAGGCATGATCTGCTCCGATCAAGGCAGCCGGCAGTATGCACAAAAACCAAAATGGGCGCGATGTTCTGCGCGACCGAATACACGAAGCGCCGCGCCGACTTGAATTTGTGTGTAAAGTCCTTAGCTTGTATGGCGCTGTCGGACACTTTGCCGGCAGCCGAGTCGCTTACCGGAACGACGCAACAAATGCCGATCTACGAATTCGAATGCGCTGCCTGCGGCACACGTTTTGACCGCCTGCAGAAATTGAGCGATCCCGATCCTGTCGCGTGCCCGCATTGCGCTGCGGCGCGAGTGCGCCGGCGCCTGACCGCGCCGGCGTTCCGCCTCAGCGGCAGCGGCTGGTATGAAACCGATTTCAAGAAGGATGGCGACAAGAAGCGCAATCTCGCCGGCAAGGACGAGGCACCCAAGGCGACAGCTGAGGCGACGCCGAAAGGCGATGGCGCGGGAAAGCCCGAGAAACCGGCAACTGGCGAACCCGCGGGCGCCGCGAAGAAGGCGTCCGAACCGGTCAAACCGAAAGGCGATTCTGCGCCAGCGACCAGCGGCTGAGTTGGCGAGGCGCCAACGCCGCGAGCTGCGCGACGAACGGATCGACGAAAGATCGCGACGAAAGCGAACACCCACCATCGGGCGGGCGTTCGCATTTTCCGCTTACGCCAACATCACAACAGGCGAATGCCTGCAGCTGGTCGGCCCGCCGGACTCAATGCCATTGCCGATTGATCGTGAACTTGGCGCGGCAGCCACGGTTCACCCAAACGCCGCCTCGATTCCATCCCCAAGTCTCACCCTCGACGCAAGTCGCCGACGACAACTGCTTTTCCAAGACTATGCGTCCGCCGCCACCGGGATCCACCGCGCAAAAATGTTGCCGCCCATCGGTACTTTCGCAGGTCATCGAAAAACGGTGGTCCCACTCCGGGCCGGGGTGCCATTGATTGCCGTATTCGGGGGCTTGGGAAGGACCGGTTGCTTTGAAACGCGCCGAACAGCCATGGTCAACCCAGATGAACCCGTGGCGCCGGTCGAAGCCCCAGTTGTCGCCGCGCACGCATTGCGTGCCGGATAGATTGCGAGCGAGACTTGCATCGCCCCACGGCACTTCGCATTTCTGGTAAGCGTCGTGGTGGCTGGTGCATTCCACTGTCTCGTTTTGCATTTCATGATACCGGCCTTCCGGCTGCGCCAAAACAGCGCTGCCCGCAGACAGACCTGCTGCCGCGGTTATTGCCAATGCCAATCTTTGAACCAGCATGGAACATCCTCCTTTGTTGGACCCAAGGGTGAGTCTACGCCTCCCGATCCGCCCCGACTACAGTCGGTAGAATAACGTTCTGTGGTAGATCGAATAAGGCCACCGGACCCGGTGAGACACGCGAAAAAAGCATTCGAACAGACAAAATGCGCATCCCGATTCCTGGTCGGTTTGCAGCAGCAGTGCCTTTCCGGCTCGAGCACTGCACATGTGTATACGGAGAAGCTTCCAGATTGTTGACCATCGCTCGCCGTGGGTTAAACTCGGCTGGGGTAAGTCGAAGGGAGTATGCCGATGTTCATTCGAGTTTTTTCCGTGCTCGTGGTTCTTTGCGCAGCATTGTTGCCGGCGGCGGCCTTGCGCGCCCAGCCTTACGGCCGCGACGCGATAGATTGCTCCAGCCGTGGTTACAACTATCAGCGCTGCGACGTACCGTGGCGCGATGCGCAACTCGTGCGCCAGCTTTCCGGCTCGCAGTGCATACGCGGACGCACCTGGGGTATCGATCGCCACGGTTTATGGGTCGACAAGGGTTGTTCGGGTCGTTTTGTCGAAGCCGGCCGTGACGGTGGTCCCTGGCGGCCGGGTCGCGACTGGGATCGGCGGTTTGTCGTTACCTGTGGCAGCCCGCAGTACCGCTACAATTACTGCGCGGTCGATGTCGGCGGCGGCGGGCGTGTCTCGATCCGGCGCCAGACCTCCAGCTCAAGTTGCATCGAGGGCCGCAGCTGGGGCTGGAACCGCGGTGGCGTCTGGGTGGATCAGGGCTGCAGCGCGGAGTTCATGATCGATCGCCGCTGGCACTGAGGCCCCGGCTGTTGTCGTCATCTTGGCGGCGCAGGGTACGCAGCGCCCTCTTTGACCGCTGTTCGGAATCGCTGCGCCCGCCCTCCTGGCGGGCGTTTTTGTTTGCAGTGCAGCAGAAACCTTCGTAGGATGCGCGGCCCGGCTGTTTCACCGCCAGGTGTTTTGGGATTCGGAGCCAGTTTCAATGCGCACGCATTATTGCGGTCTCGTCGACGAGACCCTGCTCGGTCAGCGATGTCACGCTGTGCGGCTGGGTCGATACGCGCCGCGATCACGGCGGCGTGATCTTCGTCGATCTGCGCGATCACGAAGGCATCGTCGCAGGTCGTCATCGAGCCGGACAACGCGCGCGGCGTTCGCGGCCGCCGAGCAAGTCGCGCTACGAATTCTGCCTGCGCGTCCGCGGCAAGGTGCGCAAGCGTCCGCGTCAGCAGGTCAACGAGCGCCTGCGCACCGGCCAGCATCGAAGTGCTTGCCGACACGATCGAAGTGCTCAACGCCGCCGCGCCATCTGCCGTTCATGCTCGACGAGCACACCGGCGAGGACGCACGCCTGAGCTACCGCTACCTCGATCTGCGCCGCCCGGACATGCAGCGCACGCTGCGCATGCGCACGCGACTGGTCGCGGCGCTGCGCCGCTATCTCGATGCGCGCGGCTTCCAGGACATCGAAACGCCGATCCTGACCAAGGCGACGCCGGAAGGCGCGCGCGACTACCTCGTGCCCTCGCGCGTGCATCCGGGCGAGTTCTACGCGCTGCCGCAGTCGCCGCAGTTGTTCAAGCAGCTGCTGATGATGGCCGGCATGCGATCGCTACTATCAGATCGCGCGCTGCTTCCGCGACGAGGATCTGCGCGCCGACCGCCAGCCCGAATTCACCCAGCTCGACATGGAGTTCGCGTTCGTCGAGGAGCGCGACGTGCAGGACACGGTCGAGGCGATGATCCGCCACGTGTTCAAGGAAGTCGCCGGCGTCGAACTGGCCGATCCGTTTCCGCGCATGACCTACGCCGAAGCGATGCGCCGTTACGGTTCGGACAAGCCCGACCTGCGCATCGCGCTGCGAGCTCGTCGACATCGCCGAGCACGTGAAGCATGTCGAGTTCAAGGTGTTCGCCGGAGCCGGCCAACGATGCCGGCGGCCGCGTCGCTGCGCTGCGCCTGCCGGGCGGCGCGATCTAGCCGCGCAAGTAGCTCGACGATCTCGGCGCTGCACGTCGCGAAGTACGGCGCGAAAGGCCTGGCGTGGATCCGCATCGACGACCTCGCCAAGGGTCGCGAAGGGCTGACTTCGCCGATCGCGAAGTTCCTCGACGACGCGGCGCTCGCCGGCATTCTCAAGACGCGTCGGCGCGCAAAGCGGCGACGTGGTCTTCTTCGGCGCCGGCCCGTACAAGACGGTCAGCGATTTCATGGGCGCGCTGCGCCTCAAGGTCGGCGCGCGACAGCGGCCTCGTCGCCAACACCTGGGCGCCGCTCTGGGTCACCGATTTCCCGATGTTCGAATACGACGCACGAGGCGAAGCGCCACGTCGCGCTGCATCATCCGTTCACCGCGCCGAAGGTCGACGACGTCGCCGACCTGAAAGCCAACGCGACGATCGCGGTTTCGCGCGGCTACGACATGGTGCTCAACGGCAACGAGATCGGCGGCGGCTCGATCCGCATCCATCGTCCCGAGATGCAGAGCGCGGTGTTCGATCTGCTCGGCATCGGCGCCGAAGAAGCGCAGGCGAAGTTCGGCTTCCTGCTCGAAGCGCTCAAGTACGGCGCGCCGCCGCACGGCGGCATCGCGTTCGGCATCGACCGCATCGCCGCGCTGATGGCCGGCACCGAATCGATCCGCGACGTGATCGCATTCCCGAAGACCACCAGCGCGCAGGATCTGATGACCGCCGCGCCGTCGATCGTCGCCGATGCGCAGCTTGCAGGAACTGCACGTGCGCGTCGGTCGGAAGCCGGCAACCGCAAATCCGTGACCGCGGACATCGCGCGCATCTGGCTGACCGAGCATGTGATTCTTCTGCATGGCGTGTGGATGCGCGGGTTCACGCTGCTGGCGCTGCGCCGCCGCCTCGAACGCGCGGCTTCGAGGTCGACGTGTTCGACTACGCGAGCGTGCTGCAGCAGCGCCGAGCGAGCATGCGAGCAAGCCTGCGTCTGCGCATGCGCGCGAGTCGGAGCGCGGAACGCAAGTGCATTTCGTCGGCCACAGTCTCGGCGGCATCGTCGCGCTGCGAGCGCTGCAGCGCATGCCGCGATCTGCCGCCGCGGCAGCGTCGTCTGCCTCGGTTCGCCGCTGCGCGGCAGCGCGGTTGCGCGCGGCATTGCGGACGTGCCGGGCGGCGCTGTTCGTGCATCGGCAAGAATCTCGATGTGCTGCTCGCGGGGCTCGATCGCTGGGACGGCAACCGCCCGGTCGGTGTCGATCGCCGGCCGCCTGCCGTTCGGCCTCGGCCTCGGTGTTCGGCGCGACTGCCGTCGCCGCACGACGGCACGGTCGCGGTCGAGGAAACGCAATTGCCCGGACTCACCGATCATTGCACTGGTGCCGGCGACGCACACCGGCCTGCTGTTTTCCGACGAAGCGGTCGCGCGATCTGCACGCGTCCGGCGTTTCTGCGCAGACCGGCCGTTTCGTATGTCGCACCGTCGAAGGCGGATCGGGCGAATTCAGGCTGAACGCTACGCCGATTTCACTGCTATCGCCGCCCTGCCGCCGCATATCGGTGACTCGCAAGCTGCCGCGGCAATGCCGCTTGCGATCCCGGACCCGAGCGCCTGACCCTGGTTCGCCCGTCCGCATCCTCGGCATCGATCCCGGCTCGCAGCGCACCGGCATCGGCATCATCGATGTCGATGCGAGCGGGCGCTCGCGCCATGTGTTCCACACGGCGCTGCAAGCTGCTCGGCAACGATACGTTTCCGCTGCGGCTGAAACAGATCTTCGACGAAGTCTGCGCGATCATCGCCGAACACCGGCCGAGCGAAGTCGCGATCGAGCGCGTGTTCATGGCGCGCAATCCCGATTCGGCGCTGAAGCTCGGCCAGGCGCGCGGCGCGGCGATCTGCGCGGTGGTGAATCAGCGGGATCAGCGATCAGCCGAATATGCGGCGACGCGAAGTCAAGCAGTCGGTCGTCGGCAGCGGCGCGCGGCGACAAGACGCAGGTGCAGCACATGGTCGGCGTGCTGCTGAACATCGCGCGAAGCTGCAGGCCGATGCGGCCGATGCGCTGGCGATCGCGCTGACGCATGCGCACACGCGCGCGAGCGTCGAGCGCGCTGCGGCGATTGCCGACGCGCGCGCACTGGAGGACGGCGCGCCGATGATCGGACGGCCTGCGCGGGAACGCTGGTCGCCAAGCAGCCGCCATGGCTGGTGGTCGACGTCGGCGGCGTCGGCTACGAAGCTCGAGGCGCCGATGTCGACGTTCTTCGACCTGCCCGAAACCGGCCGCGAAGTCAGCTCTGTTCACGCACTACGCGGTCGAAGGAAGACACGGTCGCGCTGTACGGATTCCTGCGCGAAGCCGAGCGCATGCTGTTCCGCAGCCTGCAGAAAGTCAGCGGCATCGGCGCGAAGATCGCGCTGGCGGTGCTGTCCGGCGTCAGCACCGACGAATTCGCGCGGCTGGTGCAGTCTCGGCGACATCGCCGCGCTGACGCGCATTCCCGGCATCGGCAAGAAAACCGCCGAGCGCATCGTGGTCGAACTGCGCGACCGCGTCGATGGCATCGCGTTTGCCTGCGTCCGGCGCCGGCGCGCGGCGCGTGCCGAAGGATCCGCTGAGCCGAAGCGAGCGTCGCGCTGCAGCAGCTCGGCTACAAGCCGGCCGAAGTCGCGCGCCTGGTCAAGGACGCGGCGGCGGCGGGCGACGATGCCGAAGCGATCATCCGCAAGGCGCTCAAGGCGGCATTGCGCTGAATCGGATGAAACCGAGCATGAGTCAAGTCATGCAACGCACGACTGCGCGACTGACCGAAGCCGATCGTCGCAAGGCGTTCGCGACGCTGGCGCTGGGCGCGCTCGGCGTGGTCTTCGGCGACATCGGCACCAGCCCGCTGTACACGATCCAGCACGACCTTCGGCGACGCAGGGCGTCGCCGTCGACCGAGGCGAACGTCCTCGGCGTGCTGTCGCTGGTGTTCTGGTCGCTGGTCATCGTCGTGTCGCTCAAGTACGTCGTGCTTCATCATGCGCGCCGACAACAAGGGCGAGGGCGGCATCATGGCGCTGATGGCGCTGGCGCAGCGCGGCGCTGCGCGGCAACGCGCGCGCTGCGCTGCGTGGATCGTCGATGCTCGGCCTGCTTCGGCGCGTCGCTGTTCTACGGCGACGGCGTGATCACGCCGGCGATCTCGGTGCTCGGTGCGGTCGAAGGTCTCAAGGTGGCGGCGCCCGACGCTCTGCGCATTGGGTCGTGCCGATCGACGCTGGTGATCCTGCTCGTCCTGTTCGCCGTGCAGAGCCGCGGCACCGCGCAGGTCGGCGCGGTGTTCGGGCCGATCATGCTGCTCTGGTTCGTCGTCGATCGCGGTGCTCGGCGATCACGGAGATCATCGCGCCAGCCGCATGTGCTGTGCGCGCTCAATCCGTGCTACGGCCTCGAATTCTTCCGCGCCAACGGCTGGCACGGATTCCTCGCGCTCGGCGGCGTCGTGCTGGCGATCACCGGCGGCGAGGCGCTGTACGCCGACATGGGCCATTTCGGCAAGAACCCGATCCGCTGTCGCTGGTTCGGTCTGCGTGCTGCCGGCGCTGGTGCTGAACTATTTCGGCCAGGGCGCGTTGCTGCTGGCCAATCCCGCAGGCGATCGACAATCCGTTCTATCACGCTGGTGCCGCGACGCGCTTGCTGCTCCCGATGATCGTGCTCGCGACGGTCGCCGCGGTGATCGCCTCGCAGGCGGTGATCTCCGGCGCGTTCTCGATGACGCGCGAGGCGATCCAGCTCGGCTATCTCGCCGCGCATGGAAATCGGGCACACCTCGCGCGAGACGCACGGGCAGATCTACCTGCCGTGGGTCAACCGCATGCTGCTGGTGCTGGTGATCGCTCGCGGTGCTCGGCTTCCGCTCGTCGGACAACCTCGGCGCTGCGTACGGCATCGCGGTGACCGGCACGATGACTGATCACGATCCTGCTGGCGCTGATCGTGCAGCGGCGCCTGTGGCGACTGGACCGCGCTGGCTGGTGATCGCGCGTCGGCGTGCTGTTCCTGCGTCGATCGACGCTTCGCTGTTCGGCGCCAACGCGGATCAAGATCGAGCGACGGCGGCTGGTTCCCGCTGGTGCTGGGTGCTGGTGGTCGTTCACCGTGATGACGACCTGGCGGCGCGGGCCGCGATCTGGTGCGTGCGCGAGCTCAAGCAGAGCGGTCTGGCGCTGGAGCCCTTCATCGACAGCGTCACCGCACATCCGCCGCTGCGCGTGCCGGGCACGGCGGTGTTCCTGACCGCGAACATCGACGCGGTGCCGCACGCGCTGCTGCACAATCTCAAGCACAACAAGGTGCTGCACGAACGCAACGTGCTGCTGACCGTGGAGACGCTCGAAACGCCGACCGCCGAGTCCGGCGAGCGCATCGAGATCACCGCGCTCGGCCACGAGTTCTATCAGCGTCGTCGCTGCGCTTCGGTTTTGCCGAGGATCCCGAACGTGCCGCCGGCGCTGCAGATCGCTGCGAGGCGAAAGGCCTGCGGCTTCGACATGATGGACACGACGTTCTTCCTCAGCCGCGAAACGCATCGTCGCGACGCGCATCGCCCGGCATGGCGCTGTGGCGCGACAAGCTGTTCGCGTTCATGGCGCGCAACGCGATGCCGGCCACGGCGTTCTTCCAGATTCCCGGCAATCGGCTGATCGAGCTGGGCACGCAGGTGGAGATCTGAGCGGGGCAGACGCATGGGCGGTTCGGGTCGATCGTGTGCCGATCGTCTGCGTCACTGTCGCGCGCTCCGCCAATTCGTCTGCCCGACTTCGTGCCGCGCGCCGTGCCATAATTCGCGCATGACCGAGCCGAGCCGCTCATCGCCGCCGCCGCCAGCCCGACGACGAAGCGCATCGAGGCCTCGATCCGCCCGAAGCAGCTCGCCGAATACCTCGGCCAGCAGGCGGTGCGCGAGCAGCTGGCGATCTACATCGAGGCGGCGCGCCGGCGCGGCGAGGCGCTCGATCACGTGCTGATCTTCGGGCCGCCGGGCCTGGGCAAGACCACGCTGTCGCATGTGATCGCCAACGAACTCGGCGTGAACCTGCGTTCGCACTTCCGGTCCGGTGCTCGAGCGCGCCGGCGATCTGGCCGCGCTGCTGACCAACCTGCAGCCGCGCGACGTGCTGTTCGTCGACGAGATCCATCGCCTGTCGCCGGTGGTCGAGGAAGTCCTCTATCCGGCGATGGAGGACTTCCAGATCGACATCATGATCGGCGAAGGTCCGGCCGCGCGCTCGATCAAGCTCGACCTGCCGCCGTTCACGCTGATCGGCGCGACCACGCGCGCGGGCCTGCTCACCAGCCCGCTGCGCGACCGCTTCGGCATCGTGCAGCGGCTGGAGTTCTACACGCGCCGACGAACTCGCCGCGATCGTGCGCCGCTCGGCGAAGATCCTCGGCATCGCCTGCGCCGACGACGGCGCGGCGGAAATCGCGCGACCGCGCGCGCGGCACGCCGCGCATCGCCAACCGCCTGCTGCGCCGCGTGCGCGACTTCGCCGAAGTCAAGGCCGAGCGGCCGCGATCACGCGCGAAGTCGCGATCGCGGCGCTGGACATGCTGCAAGGTCGACGCCGGAGGGTTTCGATGCGCTCGACCGGCGCCTGCTCGGCATGATCATCGAGCATTTCGACGGCGGCCCGGTCGGCGTCGAATCGCTCGCCGCGGCGCTGTCCGAGGAGCGCGGCACGATCGAGGACGTGCTCGAGCCGTACCTGATCCAGCAGGGTTTTCTGATGCGCACCGCGCGCGGGCGCATGGTCACCGCAAGGCGTGGCGGCATCTCGGCCTGAAGCCGCCGAAGCAGGCCGTGGTGCGAGGATTTGTTCGAGGAACCCGGCCTCGGGACTCGGGACTCGGAGACACAGCGTGACAGCCGCCCGGCGTGATTCTCCGAGTTCCGAGTCCGCGTTCCCGAGTCGCGTTTTCACCTGGCCCGTCGCGTCTACTGGGAAGATACCGACGCCGGCGGCGTGGTCTATCATGCGAGCTATCTGCGTTTCCTCGAACGCGCGCGCACCGAGTGGTTGCGCGCGCAGGGCATCGACCAGAGGCGCGTGCACGCCGACGCACGGCGTCGTCTTCGTCGTGCGCGATATGGACGATCGATTCCTCGAGCCGGCGCGGCTGGACGACGAACTCGACGCGCAACGTCGACCCGGTCGCAGCGCCGTTCAGCGTCGATGACTTTCGTCGCAACGTATACTTCGGCGCAGCCGATGGCGCGCGTGCTGGTCGACGCGCGCGCGTGCGCGCGGCCTGTGTCGACGGCGGCCGACTTCAAGCCGCTGCCGCATCCCCGAAGCATCTGTTTGACGGAGAACGAACAACCAATGAACGGCGGTACTAATATCCTTCGACCTGGTGCTCCACGCCAGCCTGTCCGGTCAAGCTGGTGCATGGCCATCCTGCTCGTGTTCTCGTTCGCTGTCCTGGGTGATCATCTTCCGCAAGATGGCGCATGCTCAATCGCGGCGATGCGCGGCGCGGACGAATTCGAGGAGCGCTTCTGGTCCGGCGCCGATCTGGCCGGCCTGTTCCGCGAAGTCACAGCCGGCGGCGAGCGCAGTCACCGGCATCGAGAGCATCTTCGAAGCGGGATTCCGCGAATTCGCGCGCCTGCGCCAGCGCCGGCAGATGCGATTCGCGCAGCGATGCTCGAAGGCGCGCAGCGCGGCATGCGCGTGGCCGCGACGCGCGAGATCGACCGGCTCGAGCAGAATCTCGAATTCCTCGCCAACGTCGGCTCGATCAGTCCCTACGTCGGCCTGCTCGGCACGGTCGTGGGGCATCATGGTCGCGTTCTCAGGGCCTGGCGAACATGAAGGAAGCGACGATCGCGATGGTCGCGCCGCGGCATCTCCGAGGCGCTGATCGCGACCGCGATGGGTCTGTTCGCGGCGATTCCGGCGGTGTGGGCCTACAACCGCTACGCAGACCAAGCTCGAGCGCATCGCCACGCGCTACGACACCTTCGTCGAGGAGTTCTCCTCGATCCTGCAGCGCCAGGCGCATACCGACGATGCGGCGTAACCCTGCGCAGATGCTCACTCCGTTGAAAGCCTGATCATGCGCACTCGCAAGCGCCGCAAGCTCAAAGCCGAGATCAACGTCGTGCCGTACATCGACGTGATGCTCGTGCTGCTGATCATCTTCATGGTCACCGCGCCGCTGCTGAACCTCGGCGTCGACATCAAGCTGCCGCAGTCGACCGCCAAAGCGGTGCAGATCGACAAGGAGCCGGTCCTGATCAGCGTCGACAAGGACGGCAAGTTCTACCTCACCCTGGGCAGCGCGCCAGCGCGAGGCGATCGACGCCGATGCGCTGGTCAAGAAAGTCGCCGCGTTCGTGCGCCAGGATCCGCAGGTGCCGGTGCTGCTCGGCGGCGACGAGCGCGCGATGTACGGGCAGGTCTACCAGATTCTGCCGGGCCTGCAAGCAGGCCGGCGTGACCAAGTGTCGCTGATGAGCCAGCCCGGCAACGGCAAGCAGACAGACGCGAACAGTCAGGCTGCGCGCCCGACGATGGAAACCTTCGGCGAGAAGGCGCGCGCCTATCTGTATGCGCTGCTGGTGCATCTGGCCGTGTTCGCGTCGCTGTTCGTCGGCCTGTTGTGGACGCACGAGTGCACGCCCGGTCAGCGATGCCGGGTCCGGTGATCGAGGCCGAGCTCATCGGCCCATCGGCGGCGCCGCGCCGCGCGCGCCGCAGCCAAGCCGAAACCCGCGCCGCCCAAGCCCGAGCCGCCGAACCAGCCCGAAGCCGCCGGAAGCCGAAACCGCAGCCGCCGCCGACCGTGCAGCGCAACGACAACAAGGAACAGGAGAAGATCGCGGAGATCGCCGAGCAGAAAGCCGAGCAGGCCAAGAGCGAGCAGGAGGAAAAGCATCGCCAGGAGCAGATCCTGCTCGACAGGACAAGAAGCGCGAGGAAGCCGAAGCCAAGGAGCGGCAGAAGCAGCTCGATCAAGATTCGCACAGCAGCGCGAGCTGCGGCCAAGCAGATCCGCAGCTCGCGCAGGAAAGCTCAAGCAGCTCGACGATCTGCAAAAGCAGCAGTCCACGCCGAAGGCGACGCCGCGACGTGGCCGAGCGGCCAGCGGCGAAGACCGGGCATGAACGGCAACGACAACGGTCTTGCGGCCGCATATAGCTGCTGCGATCTCAAAGTGCGTCACCGACAATTGGAACCGGCCGGACACCGCACCTGCCGGGCATGCGCTGCACAGTGCATATCGTTCAGATTCCCGGTGGTGACGTGATCTCCGCCAACATCGGTTCGCCCTGCAATGCCGATCCAGGTCACGCGGATTCGATCGAGCAGGCGGTGACGAAAGCGCAGCCGTTGCCGTATAAAGGTTACGAAAGCGTTTTCCAGCGCGAGATCAACTTTCATTTTCAAATACGACGGAGAACTAAGACTATGCACAAGCAGACTTCCACGATTGGCTGGCCGCCCTGCTGCTGCGTCTGTGCGCGCATCGCGCAGGTGCTTGCGCAGCGGGCTGACGCTGGACATCGCCAACGGCAATGCCTCGGCGATCCCGATCGCGGTCGTGCCGTTCGCGTTCGAAGGCGGCGGCACGCCGCCCGAGACCGACGTCGCCGACGTGATCCGCAGCGATCTGAACCGCTGCGGCCAGTTCCGCTCGCTGGCCAAGAGCGACATCGTCGAATTCCCGACGCGCGGCGAGCGACATCAAGTTCCCGACCTGGCGCCTGCTCAAGCAGGACTACATCGTCGTCGGGCGCGATCGACAGACGCCGGCGCCGGCGACGTGCGCGTCGAGTTCGAATTGTTCGACGTCGGCAAGCAGCAGCAGCCTGCTGGCGCTTGCGATCAGCGGCCAGCGCAGCGACCTGCGCGGCGTCGCGCACCAGATCGCCGACCTCGATCTACGAGAAGATCACCGGCGTGCGCGGCGCGTTCTGGACGCGCATCGCCTACGTCACCGCCAGCGGCACCGGCAGCAACATCGCGTACGCGCTGATGGTCGCCGATTCCGACGGCTACAATCCGCAGACCGTGGTCTCGTCGCGCCAGCCGCTGATGTCGCCGGCGTGGTCGCCGGACGGACGCAAGCTCGCCTACGTCTCGTTCGAGCGCGGCAATTCGTCGATCTACATCCAGGATATCGCCACCGGCGCGCGCGAGGTCGTCTCGGCGAACAAGGGCATCAACGGCGCGCCGGCGTTTTCGCCGGACGGCGCAAGCTCGCGCTGGCGCTGTCGAACGGCATCAATCCGGACATCTACGTGCATCGATCTGGGCAGCCGCATCTGACCCAGATCACCAAGCATTTCGCGATCGACACCGAGCCGGCATGGTCGCCGGACGGGCAGAGCCTGTATCTTCACCTCCGACCGCTCGGGCAAGCCGCAGATCTATCAGACTTCCGGCCGGCGGCGGCGACGGCACGCGCATCACCTTCAAGGGCGAGTACAACGCCAGACGCCTCGGTGAGCTACGACGGCAAGAAGATCGCTATGGTCGCAGGGCAACGGAAACGTGTATCGTATTGCGGTTTTGGATCGCAGTTCGGGCGACCTCCACGGCTGGTTTCGACCGGGCAATTTCGACGAATCGCCGAGCTTTCGCGCCGAATGCGAGCATGCTTCTGTACGCCGCAACCGAAGGACCGCGCGACGTGCTCTACGCGGTTCGGCCGACGGCCGCGTGCGTCAGCGCCTGGTGCTGGCCGATGGCGATGTGCGTTCGCCCGCATGGTCACCTACCGGCAGCGTGGACAATAATTTGTAGCCGACAAGGACGTCGGCAAATGAAAACTTCTCCTGTTAGCCAACCGATTGAGGCAAATAACATGAAACTCCCGTTTCGCGTCATCCTGACCGCCGCCATGCGCGAGCGCGACCCTGGTCGCGTGCTCCGGAACACCAAGAAGTCGCCGCCGCCGCCGCCGGTCGACGGAAGCACCACCCGACCACGACCGCTCCAGGCCACCAGCGGCAAGTACACGGTCGACAGTCTCGATACCGACTCCTGCCTGCGTCAGCGCGTCATCTACTTCGATCTGGACAAGACCGACATCAATCCGGAATTCCAGGCCGCGATCGCCTGCCACGCCGCCTATCTGCGCCAGTTCCCGGGCGCGCGCGTGACCCTCGAAGGCAATGCCGACGAGCGCGGTACGCGTGAATACAACCTCGGCCTCGGCGAGCGCCGCGGCAACGCGGTGTCCAGCGCGCTGGGTGCCGCCGGCGCGTCGACCAGCCAGCTCAATGTCGTCAGCTACGGCGAAGAGCGTCCGGTCTGCCGCGAGCACAACGAGGATGCTGGCAGAAGAACCGCCGCGTCGAGATCGTCTACACGGCGAAGCAGTAATGATCGATGCAGCGTCTGAAGCGTCGATGCCAGTTCCGATCTGCGCGGCGGCCTTCATGGCCGCCGTCGCTTTTCGCGCTTCCCGCGCATGCGCCAGCGCGCATGAGTCTGGCCGAGCGCGTCGATCGCCTCGAGCAGCAGCAGGCGCAATCGCAAGCGCAAGCGCAAGGCAGTGTCGATCTGGTCAACCAGATCAACGCGCTGCAGTCGCAGGTGCAGGCGCTGCAGGGGCAGATCGAAGAACTGCAAGCATCAGCTCGAGCAGCTCAAGCAGCAGAACAAGGATCAGTACATCGATCTGGATTCGCGCATCGGGCGGCTCGAAGGCCGCACAACCGGCGCTGCCGCCGCCGACTCCGGGCACGCCAGCGAACAACGATCAGATGCAGGATGTGCCGCTAGGTGGATCCGCCTCCACGGAAGCGTAACGCCGCGCCAGCGAATAGCGCGCCGGACCAGAACACCGCGCCGCCCATGCCGCAGCGCCTGCTCCGCCGGCCGCAAGTGCAGGCAACCCGCCAGCCGCCGGGCCGATGAGAAAGCCGCCTACGATCAGGCCTTCGGCGCGCTCAAGGATGGCCGCTATGCGGAATCCGCGCGCCGATTCCAGGCTTTCATCGCGCAGTATCCGAACAGCGATTTGACGCCGAACGCCTACTACTGGCTCGGCGAGTCCTACTACGTCACGCAGAACTATCCGATCTCGCTGGACACCTTCAGCAAGCTGCTCGGGCAGTTTCCGAACAGCCAGAAGGCGCCGGACGCGCTGCTCAAGGTCGGCTACTGCCAGTACGAAATGAAGCAGTGGGACAAGGCCGAGGCCACGCTGAATCAGGTCGTGCAGAAATATCCCGGCACGCAGGTAGCGAACCTCGCGCAAGGGCCGCCTGCGCGCGCTCAAGCTCGAGCGGCACTAGGATTGCGCAAACGCTGGCGCGGCCGAACGCGCCCGCGTACCCCACGACGCAGGCGCGATGTCGAACGAAACCGCCGCAGACGCAGGCGACCGGCTGCGCATCACCGAGATTTTCCATTCGCTGCAGGGCGAGGCGCGCTCGGTCGGCTGGCCGACGGTGTTCGTGCGCCTGACCGGCTGTCCGCTGCGCTGCGTCTGGTGCGACACCGAGTACTCGTTCCACGGCGGCGCACTGGCGCGAGATCGACGACGATCGTCGAAGAAGTTGCAAAGTACAGAACGCGACATGTCTGCGTGACCGGCGGCGAACCGCTGGCGCAGAAGCGCTGCCTGGCGTCTGCTGCAGCGCTTGTGCGATGCCGGTTATGAGGTTTCGCTGGAAACCTCCGGCGCGCTCGATGTGGCGCAGGTCGATCCGCGCGTGGTCAAGGTGGTGGACCTCAAGGCGCCGGGTTCGGGCGAGGTCGCACGCAACCTGTGGAGCAATCTCGCCGCGCTGACGCGCGCAGCGACCAGATCAAGTTCGTGCTCGCCGATCGCGCCGATTACGACTGGGCGCGTGGCGTGCTGCGCGAACACGCGTCTGCGCGCTCGTTGCGAAGTCCTGTTCTCGCCGGTGCACGGCAAGCTCGAAGCCGCGCGATCTGGCCGAATGGATTCTCGCCGACCGCCTGCCAGGTGCGCATGCAGATGCAGCTGCACAAGTTGCTGTGGGGCGAGGTGCCCGGGAGATAGAGCCCGGACTCGCGACTCGGGACTCGGAAGAGCGCCGGGGTGCAAATCCTTCCCCTGCGCAGCGGGGAAGGTGGCGGCAGCCGGAAGGGTGCGCTCCAATCATCAACTGAAATCAATTGCATCAACAATATGCTTGAAAAAAATAAGAATGCACGCGCAGTCATCTCGTCTCCGGCGGCATGGATTCCGCCGTCACGCTGGCGATCGCGCGCGAGCAGCGGCTTCGATTGCCATGCGCTGAGCGTCGACTACGGCCAGCGGCACGTCTCCGAACTCGCCGCCGCACAGCGCGTCGCTGCGCAATTCGGCGCCGTCAGCACAAGACCGTCAAGGTGGATCTGCGCAGCATCGGCGGTTCGGCGCTGACCGACGACATCGCGGTGCCCGAGCACGCGGCGCGGCGGCGGCATCCCGGTCACCTACGTGCCGGCGCGCAACACGATCATGCTTGCCGATCGCGCTCGGCTGGGCCGAGGTGCTTGGCGCGCAACGATATCTTCTGCGGCGTCAATGCGGTCGACTATTCCGGCTATCCGGATTGCCGCCCCGAGTTCGTCGCCGCGTTCGAGCAGCTCGCCAATCTCGCGACCAAGGCCGGCGTCGAGGGCGCGAAGCTGCGCATTCATGCGCCGCTGATCCGTTTGAGCAAGGCCGACATCGTGCGCGAAGGCCTGCGCCTCGACGTCGATTTCGCGATCACCGTGTCCTGCTATCAGGCCGACGCCGAAGGCCGCGCCTGCGGACGTTGCGACGCGTGCCGCCTGCGCGCGCAGGGATTTGCCGATGCCGGCGTTGCCGATCCGACGCGCTATCGTTGATGTTTTGCGCGTTTCGCGATCCGCACGCAAGGCTTTACAGGCAGGGTTTTTCTTGCTGATTTGCGTTGCGACTACTAAACTGCGCGGCCCGTTCGTGAAGCGCTTTCGCGCTCTCCGCGCATAGATACTTGTTGGAGCAGGGCCGTTAGCTCAGTTGGTAGAGCAGCGGACTTTTAATCCGTTGGTCGCTGGTTCAAATCCAGCACGGCCCACCAATGAGTCGCATATGTGGAGCATCTTATCGCGTCACACCGGCTTTTGCTTGTTTGCTCGGTCGTGGAGACGCGCGAAGAGGGTGTTTCCCAGCGCGTTGCGCAATCCATCACCGTTTCCTGCAACGCTTCATTGCGCTCCTCTCGACTGTTCGCATCAATAATAGATACGACGACTACTGTCTGGCCACACCGGATGTTACGCCATTCGATTGAAGTGTTGCAAAGCAGCCGGTCGCTGACTTCCGCCTTGGGTCGAAAGCGTGGGTTCGTCCTCACGACGTATACTGCTTGGCGTTGCACGCGATGTGTCGTACATTCGCGTGGCCGTGTGGTTTAATAGTAATTTCGTCCATTCAAACACCAACACAGGAGAAGACATGGCTATCAAGAAAGTTGTTAAGAAAGCGGCGCCGAAAGCCGTTTCGAAGTCCGCTGCAAACAAGCCGATCAAACAAGTCCTTGGCAAGTCCGGATTGGTCGAGTACATCACAGGTGCGTGTGGCGTGATGGCCAAGGACGTTCGCGACGTACTAGCCGCGCTCGAAGGTGCAGTGATCGGCTCGGTCAACAAGAACGGCGCACGCACGTTTATCCTGCCTGGCCTGCTGAAGATCACGGTTGCCAGCATTCCGGCCAAGCCCAAGCGCAAGGGCATCAACCCGTTTACCAAGCAGGAGCAATGGTTCGCAGCCAAGCCGGCCTCGGTCAGGGTAAAGGTGCGTCCGCTGAAGAAGCTCAAAGACGCAGCCGCCTGATTGAGGACTACGAATATGCCCAATATCGGCGCACTCCTGAGGGCGGAAATTTCGCGAGTTTGTAGACGAGAAGTTCGCAAGGAGGTGGCGGGCGTAAAGAAGGTGTCGGCTTCTTATCGGCGCGATATCGCCGCGCTGAAGCGTCAGGTGACTGCGCTGCGGAGAAACGCAGCCTTCCTGGAAAAGCGGACGAACATCCCGATCAACAGTCAATCTCTGGCGCTGCCTAATCAACCCGTCAGATTCGTGGCAAAGGGGTTGCGCTCGTTGCGCGCGCGGCTGGGACTGTCCGCATCGCAACTCGCTGCTCTGCTAGGCGTCAGCGAGCAATCGATCTACAACTGGGAAACCAAGAAGGTTACGCCACGGCGAGAGCAGCTGGCTGCGATCGTAGCGATGCGTGGCGTCGGAAAACGAGATGCACACGCGCGCCTTGATTCCGTCAAATCATCTCGCGCGACACGTAGCAAGAAAGGGCGCGTTAGTTAGAGGCAATGTTCACATTTGCGGCAGCTGTTCCTGATGATCAACTGGCTGCGGCAGATAATTCTATACATTCAGCAAAATTACTGTAATCAATGATTTTGATTATTTTCTCTCTCTGAGACACATGAACATTTATCGTCATTAGTGTCGTTAGCTAGGCTACTCCTGATGTCATCACATGCGCCTTGAGCCGGATAACCTCTCGGGAAGCATCTGCGATGAACTCATTTGACAAAATGACCACCCCAATGAAATATCAATTGCCGGGGTGCACGATTTCGACCAGCTTTTGCGACTGCAACTGCTCGAACAGGGAAAGCAGATCGCGCTCGGCGTCTCCACTCGATACGTCGTAGGTTTCCACGATTGAATCGCGCACCTCGGCGAGTGTTTTGTGCTCGCTTAGCAGCTGCCAGATCCGCGCGCCGACTGCGTCGAGTCCGAAATAGATTCCGCTTTCGAGATTGAGGATTACCGTCTCGCCACCGACATCGCGCGCCATCACTTGCGCGGGGATGGAGACTCTGTTTTCAAGATTCATGGTTCATCCATTTGCTTGCAGTGCTTTTCTATAGCGTTCCGGACGCCAGCGAGGTTTTCATAGTTACGAGGATAATCCAGTTTGTAGAAGACACGCAGTTTGGCGAGATCAGCTAATTCATCAAAATGCGCTGCCAGCATTTGCCGCTCCTCTACATCAAGCAAGAAAGAGTGTCTGGCCAATTCAATCAGCGCCTCGCTGGGACTAACGCGGTCGAATGCGGGGGCCGATTGCTCGCCCGTGCCGAGAAAGTATACTCGCCGCAGCGGTCGCGGTTGGTCGCAGAATGCGATGTTCCTGCCAGCGAAAAGACGCGCCTTGGACGTGAACTGAACAGCTGGCGCGATGGCCGTATCCTCGTCGATCAGCGCTTCCCGGCTGTCGTCCCACAATCGAATGGAAGGATGGCTTGGCATCGCCGTGCACTCGCCGCCGCGAGTGCCCAGAACCAGTCCATCGTCGGTCAAAAAGCGCGATCCGCTGGTCGCGAAACTCGCCGCCAGGGTCGACTTTCCGCGCCCGGACTCGCCGACGAACGCGACAGCGACCCGATCTATTTCGACTGCGCTGGCGTGCAATATGAATTTCCCCAGCTTGCTCAGGGCGAGCGGCAAGACTTGATTCAAGTACAGATGCTGAACCGTATCGTCCGTGGTACCCGGGACAGGCCAGCATCGAATTTTACTTCCATCCCGGGACACCTCGAAATCCGCCAGGTCGGGGAAACGCAGCAGATAACCAGCCTCGCTGCGATAAAAGCGCGTCCACGGCGTTGTTCCATCCGGGCACATCCATTCGTGAAACAAGGTTGCGTCTGTCGGTCTTTCCGGGCGCGGGTTGCCAATTCGGAAGTCGACCGTCATGTTGTCCACGACTATTCGGAATCCTGTCCAAGCACCTGCGCGACAAATCGCGAAATTTCTCCGGCCGAAGGAAACAGCATGGGATAGTCGCGCAGTACGGTGTCCTCGATCTGCTTGAGCGTGCGTTTCCCGTCGCAAAGCGCAAACACGATCGCTCTTGCCCGTCCCGCATGGCTGGGCGAGGGAACATGCTCCGGGTTGCGCTTGCGGATATCCTGAGCCGTCAGCAACTCGCCGCGCCAGGTGGAATGACTGAATTTCTGTCCTGTGGTTTGGACTTCCAGATCCCAGGCAATCAAGTCCGGTTGGCGCGTCATCACCGTCGCCTTCAGCGCCTCGCCAGCCTTGACGTGGATAGCGCTGCTGAGCGGAAGAAAAACTTGCGAACGCCGAATCTGCCGATCGGAGAGCGGTGAGTTGGTCATCCAGACGCCTTCCGCCAATTCGCATTCAAACCAGCCACCGAGCCCGTGCATCACGCCGTCGCGCTCGACGTGCAGGTCCGCCGTCCAGGAAAAATACTCCGGATTGGACGCGCGCAAGTCGATCTCACCCAGCGCAGACGGAGGGCCGAGCAATTCCTCGCGCTTGAAATCGACCGCATGTTTCGTATTGACCGCGTTGTCGCGCAGCCAATGGAATTCGCTGGCGACACCGGTCTTTTGCCAGCCATCGGCGAGAGCGGCGCAGCGTTCGGATTCGATGGCCGCCACGCGCAGTTCGATCCGGGCGGGGAGCACTACGCCGTCGGGTTTGAGAAAACGCAGACGCGCATCCTGCAGCGAATTGACGATGCCGTAATCGAATCCGAAGAAGCCGACCTGGTCGCATATCACCACATCGGCGCGTTCGGAAATCTCCACTTGGTGAGCCTTGCCATTGATAAAGCTGGCTTTCCCGGCCAAGCCCGCGCGCGTCAGTGACTGACGCGCAACTTCAATCATTGACGTCGAATCGATGGCAACAACATGCGCTGCGCCGGCGCGCAGACAAAGCAGGCCGAGGATGCCTGTACCGCAGCCCAAGTCTACGACGCGGGCACCAGGTTTGATGGTCTGTGCGATTGCCGCTGTGTAACGTTCCAACCTTATCGAATCGGCGACATAGCCCAGATGTTCATCCAGCACAGAACTGAGCGCCTTATTCGGTAACGTTCGAGCGACCGCATCGCAGCCTGATCGTCTCTACGCGATCAATTCAGCGCGGCGTAGTCGACCATCTTGTAGCCGTCGCGATCAACGCCTACTGCTTGCGGGCGTACGCTCTCTACTTCGTCGGCCATTACACCGAGTTGCTTGCCATAGCCCCAAGCTGCGCGAAATTCCGGCTTGTAGTCGAATAGGTACAGTCCGATGCCAAGCGGGTGCCTACCGATCTCGATGATGTTTTCTTTGGCTCGCCGGTCTGACTTCTGCATACCAGCATGCACACTCATGCCATCGCCGACGGTTCCGTTTGAACCTTGAGTCAGCTTGGTCACCGCGCCATAGACCCTAAGCACGGGTCGGGAATAGGTGATCTTCTGCTGCCTTGTCTCGGCTTGTTCAGGTTGTTTGATGGAAATCGGCGCGTCGTTCATGTGAGGGTCCCCGTGATCTGGATTCAGGCTTTAACAGTGCCGCTCGCGCGGCTCCATAATACAAATTACGGCAGCCTATTGTTCGGATAGTAACTTATCGCATACGTGGATTCCCCACAAGACCCAGATTGAACCATTGTCAGGAGTCTTTTTGTAAGACTCGAAGAGCTCGGCCATCCCCGCCGCTGAAAACCAGGTTGGCCTGCGTGCAGGCAGGTCTTTCATAAACAGAGGCTGCATTTGCCCCAAATGGCGGTGAAATACACCGTTGAAGGCTGCCTTGCTTTTACGTTCGAGTATCTGAGGCGGTAAAAGTCCGGCAAGGGCTTGTCGGTGAGTCCATTTGGATATGTCGCCGCGCAAGCCCAGCCTTGCCGGCAGCGCATAGGCGAATTGTGCAATCGCGGCCGTGTCGAGAGGGCGGCGGCTCTCGATGCCATATTCCGCAGCCAGACGTTCATTCTCCCCGCCGCTCCACTCCAGATAGGCGCGGTTATAAAAATTGCGGTCCAGCCGATCCTGGTCCGCCCGTGCCAGTCCTTCGCGCTGGCGGCCGCCAAGCGCCCGGCGCTGCCCGATCAATTTGCGCATGTCCGACGAGAGCCAGGTAACGCTATGGCGCGCTGGCTCGCGCATCCTCCGAATCCGGGTGACAAGCGCTGTCCTGAATCCATCGGGCAGCTGCCGAAACAAGCCGTGCCTGCAGAACCAGCGTAGCGTTTGCCATGTACCGAAAGCAGCGCGGTCGCTCTTGAAAGACTCGGCCAGTTTTGACCAGTGCCTGGAAGTGAGTTCCTCGGCATAGTACAGGCGGGAGCCGCCCAGCCATTCGTCTCCACCCAGCCCGTCGAGAACGACACGGCTTCCGCGAATTGAAGCGCGCTGTATTATTCCGAGATGCATGACCCCGTTCGGAAACCCTGGGTGGTCCTGGCAGGCTTTGGCTCGCTCTGCGTACCATTCAAGCGGCACCACGGTCGGCGGGATTTCTTCAATGACAACCCCGAGGAAGTCGCCCACCGCGCGCGCGTAGTCGATCTCGTTTGCATCGGCATCGTTGTCGAATGAAAGGGTATAGCCATCCATCGCGGGCGCGACAAGCTTGCCTTTACGTCGCAGATGCTCGGCCATGCAAAAAATGGCCGATGAATCGAGGCCGCCACTCACTTCACAGGCGACCCTTCGATGCGAGCGGGAGACCCTGCGCACGCTTTCGGAAAACAGCTCGCGATAGTGCTCGACGTATTCTTCGTTCTTGCGATATGGCAGCGTCAACCATGGATCCGGTTGCCAATAACGCTCGGACTGGAGCTTGGCGTTCTCGACCACCATGCAGTGGGCCGCAACCAGACGCAGGATGCCGAGCCACATCGTTTCATCGTGGGAATAAAATTCATCTGAGAGAAACTCAGCGATGATTCCCTCGTTAGGCGTTTGCGTTACCCAAGGCAGCTTGAGAATCGCGTGCAACTCGGAAGCGAAGACGAGCGTTCTGCCATTCCAGTGATAGTTGAACGGTTTGTGGCCCATGCGGTCGCGAGCGCAAAACGCTTGCCGCCGCCGCGCGTCCCAGATCACGAGGGCAAAGTCGCCGTCGATATGTCGCAGGCATTCCCGACCCCAGGTCTCGTAGGCGCGCAGGACGAGTTCGGCATCGGAGCGGCTGCGCAACACCGCGTTGCGCGTCAATAGTTCTCGTCGCAACTCTTGCCAATTGTCGACCCGTCCATCCATGACGAGAACCAGCGAGCCATCCTCATGTGCGAGCGGCTGCTCTTCCTCCAGCGACTCGGTTGTGGTGTGCAGCATGCAGTGTCCGAGGGCGACCGATCCCTTGATCCAGTGCCGAATACCATCAGGCCCTCGATGAGCGAGGGCGGTAGTCATTTTCTCCACCAGGCCTTGCTCGATCGGACTGCCGTCGAAATTGATGATGCCTGCGATCCCGCTCATGAAGTAGGGAAGTACCCTGTGTTTATCTATGTCGGGAATGACAAGTAACCCAACTCGCGCTGCCCCAGGGCAACACCTTCGAGTTCGACCCAGGCATGGGCATCGAGCGCGCCCCCGGCATTTTTTCTTGCGCCGATACGAAGTTCGACGGGCAGGCCCCGGCGTCGCAAGCGGTGTTGCACGAGGATAGCCTGGCGCAGACAAGTAATGCGGTAGAGGCCATGAACACCGGCAATATCCGCGAGTTCAGCCAGACGGTTCGCGTTTGCCAGATCGTGACCCGAACACGAACGCGGCACCGTGTTGCGCGTCAGCCGGGAAACTGCCTTTTGCGTGCGCTTGAAGCCGAAAATTCTGATCCCGATATCGATTACGGGCAGAGCGAGCGTCAGGGCGACGAGGATGCGCCGCTCCGATTCGGGCAATTGCCGCCAACGCGACCAGTGGCGGGGCGCTTCAATCAACACGCACCAATCCTGTTTTCGGAAGAGCTGGTCGACGATTGCGATCAGATCGCCCCGCGGTCGCCTTGTACTCAACGAGCAGGCGATGGTAGACATCTTCGAACGGCGGATTGGCATTCAGCAATGCCAACCGCCGCGCGCCTGCTTCATTTAGGCCGTAATACCGCTCGCTGCTGATATCAAGCACAATAGCTGCATCGCCGGTAGGTTGACCCAGCGCATTTGCCGAGGGCCGGACGCGGGAGGCAAGGGTGATTTTGGTCGCCGAGGGGGTCATTAAGTCTTCGTTGAGATAAGCGTTTGTGATGACATCCGCTAGGTTAGAGCCGACCGTGTCCGGAAGCAAAGGGGCTGGTACGCACGCGGATTACCGATTTTTGTTCGGACTCCTGCGGCCGTATCGCAGCGCGCTGTTGATTGCCCTCGTGTTGACCCTGTTGCAGAGTCTTGCAGCCTTGCTCAATCCGTGGCTGGCAGGCAGGTTTTCCAGCGCAATCCTGCGTCATGAAGACGTGGCCCGCCTGCTGCTGGCATGGTTCCTGTTGTTCACAGTGCAAAGCATCTTGAGCTACGCGTCGGAGCTCCGCCTGCAGAAAATCACCGTGGAATTGATCGCCGACGTCAGCACGCGCGGTTTCGATCACCTCCAGTCCCTGCCTCTGCAGTGGTATCACGACCGGCGACGTGGCGAGGTTTTATCGCTATTGACCCAGGACGTAAGTCGACTCGGCTATTTCGTCACTCAGACCGCTACTCCGCTACTGCCCTTGCTGATGACCTGCGCGGGCGCCGTGTTGATGATGTTGCGCATTGAGCTGTGGATTGGAGCGAGTGCCGTCGTCCTCATTGCCGCCTTGTTCGTTGCACTGCGCGTAATCGGGCGCCGGCTGCGGCCATTGGGCAACGAAGTGATGCAGGCCTATGCCAGCCAGAGCGCGATTGCGGAGCAGAACCTCGTAATGTTGCCAATCGTGAAAGCGTACGCGGGCGAAGCCATTGAATCCCATCGCTTCACTTCGCAAACCCGCGCGCTCCGCGATCTCGAGATTACCCAGGCGCGACTCGAATCGCGCGTGAGTCCGATCGTACGTGTGGTTTCGGCGTTTGCAGTGCTGTGCTTACTATGGTTGGCGAGCCGCGATGTGGCGCATGGCACGTTGAGCGCCAGCGATCTGGTCAGCCTGGTGCTTTATAGCCTGCTGCTGACTCAACCGATGAGCACCCTCGCCAGCGTTTACGGCAGGTTGCAGTCCGCACGCGGCGCGGCGCAACGGCTGGTCGCACTGTTTGGCGAGATGCCGGAGCCTGACGGAGGCACGCTGGAACCATCGACCGTAAAAGGGGATCTCATCTTCGAGAAAGTAAGGTTCGGCTATAGTGGACGCGGCAACGTGCTGGATGATCTCGATCTGCACATCCTGCCCGGAAGGACCGTAGCGATTACCGGTGTGAATGGTGCCGGCAAGAGCACGCTGGTCCACCTGCTGCTGCGTTTTGCCGATCCCGGTGGCGGCCGCATCCTGCTCGATGGTCACGATCTGCGCGAATTCAGCCTGCGCAATCTGCGTGAGCATATCGGTTTGGTTTCGCAGAACGTCCTGCTGTTCAACGCTTCGGTGCACGACAATATCGCCTACGGGCGTGCCTCCGCCACGCGGCAGGAAATCGAGGATGCTGCGCGAGCGGCGCGAGCCCATGATTTTGTCGTCGGGTTGCCGGATGGTTACGCAACGGTCGTCGGCGACCAGGGCGTCCGGCTTTCCGGCGGTCAGAAACAGCGTATCGCGTTGGCAAGGGCCTTGCTTAAGAATCCTACTGTACTGATCCTCGATGAAGCAACCGCGATGTTCGATCCTGCGGGCGAGAGGGAGTTTGTTGAAGAGTGCAATGAATTGCTGAATCAGCGGACCGTCGTGTTGATCACTCACCGACCGGCAAGCTTGGCTCTGGCCGATAGTGTGCTGAGGATGGAGCGGGGCCGACTTGTTGAAGTTAAAAAAGCAAGTTAGAGAACTGCGTCGCTAAGTCAACTGTGTCTGCAAGCTAGAATCCAAGCCCAACCATTGGGCAGCGGCTGGGTGAGGATCGTAAGAGCCCCGCAGACAATTAACGTCACACTCGGACAGGGAGCGTCACACCAGGCTCACTCAATCGAACGGGCCATTTGCAAGGAGTACGGCGGCAGGTGCTTGAAGTAAGAGATTTCTACGGTTGCGCGGTCGCGTTCGCGCTGACTGTTCTGGGACAGTGGCTGCTTACCCCGTTTGCGCAGCGCATGGGTTTGCTCGACCATCCGCTCGGACGCAAGGATCATTCGTGTCCGACGCCGGCAACCGGCGGCATCGCCATGTTGGCGGGCGTTCTGATTGCGGGAATCTTCCTCGTAGGCGATGGTAGCGTCACTTCGCTTGGCATCGATCTCGCCGCACTCATTGTGATCCTCGTCGGCGTGCTGGACGACAAATACGACCTGTCGTGGAAAGTGCGCATTGGCGGACAGGCGACCGCTGCCCTGGTCATGATTTATCTGGGCGGCATTCGTGTCGAGCGACTGGGCGACATCGTTGGTCTCGCGCCCGGCTCGCTGGGATTGCTCTCGGTGCCATTCACGGTATTCATCACTGTCGGCCTCATCAATGCGATCAACATGGTCGATGGAGCAGATGGACTGGCTGGACTGCTCGTATTCAGCGCGCTGGCGATGTTCGAGGCTGCGGCGCTGTATTCAGGCAATACCGCCGAATCGCATCGGCTGCCGATCCTGATTGGCGCAGTAGCGGGGTTTTTGGTCTACAACCTGCGGTTCCCGTGGCAGGAGCGCGCGAAAGTTTTCATGGGCAATGCGGGCAGTGCGTTTCTTGGTCTGGCCCTTGCCTGTTTCGCCGTGCGCTTGACGCAGAGTCCGGCACATCCCGTCAGTCCCGTACTGGGTCCGTGGTTGATCATTGTCCCGATCATCGATTGCCTGGTGCTGATGATTCGCAGACTGCGCAGGAAACGGTCTCCGTTTTCCGCGGATCGAGATCATATCCATCACCTGATGATCGAGAGCGGGTTCGGACCCACCGAGGCGGCATTCGGACTGGCCGTTTTCAGTTGCGCCTGCGGTCTGTTCGCCGCCGAAATGCTGCGTTTGCATGTACCGCACGTTTGGCTGGTCGTTGCGTATCTTGCACTTGGCGTCCTGTGGTATTGGATGAGCGCTCGCCGCACGCGTGCGATAAGGTTTTTCAAGTGGTTGCGTCGCCCCATCGTTGCACATGACGAGGATAGCGAAACCTTGTTGAGTGCGGATCGTCGGATGAACAGGGAACTGTCGTAGCAGCATACGCACGCAGGCTGGCAGGAGCCGCAACCAGCTTGTATTCGCCGCGCAATCAATCATGATCGATCTTCATTGCCACATACTTCCGGGGATCGACGATGGCGCCCCCGATCTCGATATGTCGCTTGCGATGGCGCGGATCGCGGTGAATGACGGCATCCGCACGATCGCATGCACGCCGCATATCTATCCGGGCTTGTACGAAAATACGGCAAGCGGAATTCGTGCGGCGATAGCGAATCTTCAGGGCGAATTCGACAAGCGTGAAATTCCGCTGCGTTTGCTCGAAGGTGCGGATGTGCATCTTGAGCCGGATCTGGCCGCCAGTATTCGGGGTGGGCGCGTGCCAACCCTGGCGGGTTCGCGCTACCTGCTGCTGGAACCGCCACATCACGTCGCGCCACCTGGATTTCAGGATGCGGTGTTCAAGTTGATGGTCGCGGGCTATGTGCCGGTGATCACCCATCCTGAACGGCTGACATGGATCGAAGATCACTACGAGGAGTTTTGCAAGCTGGTTGAAATGGGTGCGTGGATGCAGCTTACTTCGGGCAGCCTGACCGGACGCTTCGGACCCTCTGCCAAATATTGGTCGGAGAAGATGCTCGACGACGGTCTGGTGCATATTATCGCCACTGACTCGCATCATTCGTCGCGACGTCCTCCACTCTTGGGCGAGGGGCGCGAGGCCGCGTCGCGTCGCGTCGGCGCAAACGAGGCCGAGCAAATGGTTGTCACCCGCCCTCAGGGCATCATCGACAACGGCAGCCCCGGTGATTTACTGGCGCAGTTCACCGGGCCCAATGTCTCCAAAACCTCGCGAGGCTTTTGGAGATCCCTCTTTGGTAGGGCATAATTGGCGGTTCGGAAGGGTAAGCGCAGTTTTATGAAATCGTTGTTTCTCCGGTTATTTGTGGTTTGTTTCGCGACCATCGCACTCGTTGGTTGCGATAGCGTGCCGGTACGCACGACCAGTCCAGCCGGTGTTCCGCTACCGCCCCCGGATACTACGAGCGCTTCAGGCGCTTATCAGGGGGGGACGGATTATCGTGTAGGCGCGCAGGATTTGCTGGACATAACGGTCTTCGGCGTACCTGACCTGAGCCGAACCGTCCGCGTCAATTCGAACGGACAGATATCGCTGCCGCTGGTGGGCGGAGTGCAGGCCGGGGGTCATACCATTCCCGAGCTTGAACAGATTATTGCGGGCCTGTTGGCAAAAAACTATTTGCAGAACCCGCAAGTCAGCGTCTTCGTCAAGGAGTATACGAGTCAGAGAATAACCCTGGAAGGTTCGTTGAAAAACCCGGGCATCTATCCGATTACCGGGAAAACGACGCTGCTTCAGGCAGTCGCCATCGCAGGCGGGTTGGATCCGCTTGCTGATCTGAAAGGTGTATTGGTATTTCGCCAGATTGAAGGGAAAAAGATGGCGGCATTGTTCGATCTACGCGAAATCCAGGCGGGAAGGAGCCTGGATCCTCAAGTCTATGGCGATGACGTGATCGTGGTGGAGCAATCGGGTGCCAAATCGGCCGAGCGAAGGTTCCTCGAGGCGGTCCCGATAATTGGTTTATTCCTGTTGCTCTAGTTGTATTTGCGGTTACGGGCGAGAAAATACGATGGAAGACGACAAATTACTGGTCCAGCCTGGCGACGGAGATCAATTTCCGATGCGCCACGAGCAGCAGAGAGCGGCGCGCAAAGTCGCCGTTCTCAACCCCAGCCAATCCATTTCGCCGCAGATTTCCGATAGCCAGCGTGTCGCGGAGCAGAACGAAATCGATCTGCTCGCTTACTGGCAACTGCTCATAAAGCGGCGCTGGCTGATTCTTGGGATTATTTCGGCCGCCATCGCAGTAGCCCTTATCCAGACTCTTCTGACTGCGCCGATATACAGAGCTACGTCTGTCATCCAGATCGAGAAAGACAGCATTCAGGTCATCGATGTCCACGGTGTTTCGCAGGCGGATATCGACTATGACCCCAGTTACAACCAGACCCAGTTTGGGTTGTTGAAAAGCCGGTCGCTTGCCGAGCGGGTGGCTGAAGACCTGAATTTGGTGGACAGCGATCTCAGTCAGCGGCTCAATCCGCCATCATGGCTGCAGCGGCTCTGGGGATTGCTAGGCTTTGGAGGACAAGCAGCTGGTCAACCGCGAACCCAGAGCGCAGGTACCAAGGCGGAAAAATTGCGCGCGACCGCCGGTATAATTCAAGCCGGCCTGACCGTCGAACCGGTGCGCAACTCGCACTTGGTGTTGATTCATTTCGACAGCGTTCTCCCGGCGTTCTCTGCACAGGTAGCGAACGCTGTCGCCGACGGGTTCATAGCTTCGACCATGGATCGGCAATTCGGCGCCTCGTCCTACGCAAAAAAATATCTGGAAGAACAGCTTGCGCAATTGAAATCGCGCCTCGAGGACTCGGAGAGCGCGCTTGTCGAATTCGCGCAAAAGGAAAGCATTGTTCCGACCAAGGATGGCACGTCGCTGGCGTCGGAAAATCTTCTGGAGCTTAATGGTTCATTGGCGAAGGCCATGGATCAGCGTATTCGGGCGGAAGCGCGGTGGAATGCAGCGAAATCAGGGAGCGTTCCGGCTGACATGCTCAACAACCCTGTTCTGCAGGCGCTCCAGCAGCAGCTCGTACTCCTGCAGGCGCAGTATCAGGACAAGGTGCAGACGTTCAAACCCGATTACCCCGCAATGCTGGCGTTGAAAGGCCAGATTGATCTGATACAGAAACAGGTCGCGAATGAGGTAGCCAACGTTCGTTCCTCGGTGAAAGTTGAGTACGACGCGTCCCTTGCACAGGAAAAAATGCTCGAGAAAGAAATCGACAAATTACGGGTGCAGACTCTCGATGTCGACAGCAGAAGCATCCGGTACAACATTCTCAAACGCGACGCGGACACCAATCGCCAGCTCTACAACGCGTTGTTGCAGCGATACAAGGAAGTGGGGATAGCGGGTGGAGTAAAGTCCAGCAATATCTCCATTGTCGATCGCGCAGAAGTCCCAGGCGGACGTTATTCGCCGAGTCTGCCGCGCAATCTGGGGTTTGGCCTTACGGTCGGCTGCATGCTTGGAGTCCTTCTTGCACTGCTCCTCGAGTATCTCGATGACACACTGAGAACGCCGTTGGATATCGAGAAGCATCTGCACCTTCCGGTACTCGGAATCATTCCGAAGCTCGGCAAGGAAACGACCGAGGAAGTGCAGAAGGATCCACGCTCGCCATTTTCCGAAAGCTACCGTTCGGTGCGCACCGCGCTGCAGTTTTCCACGGATCGCGGTACGCCGAAGGTGTTGTTGATTACCAGCCCTGCCGCTGGCGAGGGTAAATCGACGGCTTCGTTGACCCTCGCACGCGGGCTTTCGCAACTGGGTAAACGCGTGCTGCTGATCGAAGGGGATATGCGTCGTCCGTCGCTCGGAAAAACACTGCGGGTGTCGCCGGACGTCGGCCTGAGCAACCTGCTTGCGGGTGGATCCACTTTGGCGCAGACGGTCGTGAAGACGGAGAACCCGCGCCTCGACCTGATCTTGTCCGGCCCCGTGCCGCCGAATCCGACGGAATTGCTGGCCGGGCCAAAAATGATTTCGCTGCTGCTGACGGCGGGGGAAAAGTACGATCAGATCATCATCGACGGACCACCGGTTCTCGGTATCGCCGATGCTCCGGTGCTGGCCAATATCGCAACCGGTACCTTGCTTGTCACCAAGTCGGGGGGGACGCGCATTTCCTCGGCGAAATCGTCGATCAAGCGGTTGTGGGGCGCGCACGCGCGGCTTATCGGGGCGATGATCAATCAGCACAATTACAAGACGGTCGCATACGGCTATAACTATTACGGCTATAGCTATGGCGACACGCTGAAGCTGAGCAAAAAATAGGGTCGGAAATGGGAAGCGAAGCGCTGGAGCTTGCACTTGCTTTATACCGTGCACCCATTCAGCGCCACGCACTGCATGGAATGCAGTTGCCCCACGATATCGGCATCGTCATCCAGCTGGCGTCGGCACCCCAGCCTCTTCTGCACGATGTGGCGGGCGAGATCAATGAAACCGAAAACCATGTGGTGGAGGCGGCGCGGTTTTACCTGCAGCAAGCGTTGTTCCAACCCGACGCGGACGCGTACCGGGTGCTTGGTGTGCGCGAGGACACCGCGCAGGAACGTATTCGCGAACACTATCGCTGGCTCCAGCGCTGGCTGCACCCGGACCGTCGCGGCGAGGATTGGGAGGCGCTGTTAGCCACTCGCGTGAACTGGGCGTGGGGGCATTTACGCAATGACGCCGCACGCCGCGCCTATGCTGCGGAATGCGCAAGACTCGCCACGGAAAAATCCAGCGACGCGCACGCCTTCGCGCCGCTGCCGACAGGCGGGTGGAAGACGGTTTCACCAAGGCGACGACTGGGCGTTTGGTCGAAACGTATGGCGCTCGGTATCTCGTTCGGCAGTTGTCTGGGGTTGCTTTATCTGGTGTTGACGCAGCGCGACCCGATATCCCCGGACGACATAGCGGCAGCAAATTCGGCGGCGACTGTACCCTTGCCGGCCAGTAAACCAGAGGCACGAACCGGCTCTGCCGCGGCAATTGGTGCGCAGGCGAATTCCGCTGTTGCCGCTGCGGGGGTTCGCGAACACAACCGAGGCGCGAATGCAGCCCCGCCGACACCGCCACTTACCCGGTTGGTGGTTGCGGCACCGCCGGTTTCGGTTCCTGTTGTGACACCTGCAAAGCACTCCGTTGCCGGTGAGCGATTCGTACCAGCGATTACGCGGACGTTGGAGCAGGAAGCGGTCACTGCGGCGCATCCTGCCACCGTTGCGCGCTACCAGGCCGTCGCCGCGAAGTCCGAAGATCGAGCGGTCGTAGCCCGCGAACATGCCGACGTTGCGAGCTTGCCCGCGGCGACGCTGCCCGCAACCCATTATCCGGGTACGGCTATGCGGGTAATGGCAGGCGTAGCGGAACGTCAATCTGAACCGCCCGAAGATCGCCCGGACGGCTCACGATCCGGAACGCCTTCCGCCGCCGTGGATGAAATCCTCGCAGGTGCTGCATCCGTTGCTGACGGAGTCTCGCAAACGAACGCGACCTTGGCGGCGGCGACAAGCGATCAACCGAGCTCGACCGGGACCTTGACGCAACCCGAATCCGACGTCTCCGTATCTTCCACCGACGCTGTTTCCCGAATTGATCTGGCACGCCAGCGCGTAAGGGAGCTGGCTCTGTATTTCGGTCGTTTGAACACGCCGCCGCCGCCAGTTTGGAACGACGCACGCGGTGAAATAGGCGCCGAACAGCAGCGTAGCGCGCTGCACGAACGCGCCCGGTTACGGGCTGAGGGCGATTTCGAGATTGATTCGCTCATTTGGCGAATGTCCGAGAATGCCACTGCGGTGAGCGCCGCATATCATTTGCGCCGAGGTCGCAGTGTGACCGAATCGGGCAACTTTTCACTGGATATGGTCTGGCGAGAGAAAATGTGGTTGGTGACACGCGTCGAACTGGATCCCACACCTTGATCACGATGCGGCAGGGCTTTCTTATTGCCGTCGCCTTAACCCTGGCTGGTGTGGCGGCGTGGCAGATCATCGCCACGAGCATCGCGGATCGCTATGCAGGGGGAGCGCCAGAACGCGCGCTGAAGTGGGACCCGCATAACTCGTCGGCATTGCTCGCAATCGCCAGGCGCCAACTAGCCGAGCACGACCCGGAGGCCGCCGCCGCTACTGCACGCGAATTGCTGCGAGTCGAACCGCTTGCGGGGCAGGCGTTCGTGATGCTTGCTGAAGCTGCGGAAGCGGCCGGCAATACCGACAAGGCACTTGCGCTCTACGAAGTTGCCTCGCGCCGAGCGCCCCGAGATCCGCGCACGCGTGCCTGGCTCGTCGATGCTCAACTGCGTGAAGGCCACTATGCAGAGGCACTTGCGCAGATTGACATTCTGCTTGCGACCTCCCCGCAACAAGCAGGTAACGTGCTTCCAATCATGGCGCAACTCGCGGATGCGCCTGAATTCGCGCGGGCCCTGGCACACGAATTAGCCGGCAAACCGCAATGGCGATTCGGCTTGCTTCAGGAACTGCTTGCCCATGGCAGTCACGACGCCGCGGAGCAGGTTTATAGCTCGCTGCAGCAGGATGGCGGTTTGTCGACCGAGGAGGCTGGTCGCTGGTACGACCGGCTCATGCACGACGGGTTCTGGGGAGAGGCTTATAGCCGCTGGGCCGGCGACCTCGCGCTTGCCCCGGGTACATCACTGCCTCTCGTGTACAACGGCGGCTTCGAAACCGAGCCATCGGGTATCGGTTTCGATTGGCGGATTGCGCGCACCCCTGGCGTCATTATCGAACGTGTCGCGACTGCAGGCGCGAGCGGCGAATTCGCGGTCCAGGTCAGCTTTTCCGGCCGCAGGGTTCCGCAGATCAATTTCGAGCAAAGAGTGCTGCTGGTGCCCGGCGCGTACCAGCTGAGCTTCCGCGCACGCGCGGACGCTCTGAATAGCGACAAGGGCTTGCAATGGGCGATCAACTGCTCGGGGCAAAGCGAGCCACTCGCGGTGAGCGCGCCGCTCGGCGGCAGTTTTGCATGGGAGAAGTTCGATGTCTCGTTCGTGGTGCCCGCAGAAAATTGCCCGGCGCAACGCTTGTGGCTGCGCAACCCCGGTGCTGCGGCCGCAGGCAAGGAAGTGGTGGGCGATATCTGGTTCGACGACGTCGCCATCGATAATGTGACGCAGAATACGCAAGCGCAATAACGATGGCAGTTGGGTATTGCCAGCACTGGGCGGCTGATCTAAACTGCTTCAGCAACCGGCTTGTCTGGGGGATGGCCATGATCAAAACAGTATTGAAAACTGCCCTGTTCGGTGTAGTGGCTGCGCTGGCGCTGTCCGTCTCCGCACAGGCTGCGGCACCGGGGCAGACGAAGAAAGCTGTCGTAGCGGCCCCTGCGGGTACCTTCGTCAGTGCCGTCAGTAGCAATGGCAACAACGGCAGCAATGGCAACGGCGGTTTGGGCGGCAATAACAACGGCTGCGGCGGCGGTGGCGGCAGCGGCAACGGCAGTGGCGGCGGCGGCGATAACAGCGCCGGCAACCACAATGGCAAACCCAACAACAATGACCCCGGCGACAGTACCAAGGGTAACTGTCATCAGCCGGTGAGCCGCTGATCACATTTGCAGGCAATGGGGCTGATGTAGACTCCCCATGACCGCCAATTTCAGGGAACAATAGGATGATCAAAACAGTCTCGAACACGGTCGTGTTCGTCGTCTTGGCTGCGTTGTCGCTGCCGGTCTATGCGCAGGGCGATCAAGATAAAACGGTGGCGACACTGCAGGTGAACAAGGGTTTGGTCATGACCAGCACCGGGGGCGAATTCGTCAGTGCCACCACAGGCGAAACCCTGATCAAGGACGAACGCTTGATGATTTCCAAGGACAGTTCGGCGACGGTTGTGTTCAACGACCATTGCCGGCGCACCTACGATGAGCCGGGCGTCTACAAGATTGATCCCGATTGTAAAGCCGCCGCTGTTTGGGGCGGCGGCGCTACGGCTGCGGCGATTATCGCTGGCGGCGTGGTTGCCGGGATTATCATTGACAAGAGCCATCATCACCATCCAGTAAGCCGCTGATCGGCCCGCGGGTGGAGGTCCCTTGCTGTGAGAGCAAGGGACGTATTTTTTGTGCGGCAATGTGAGGGCACCTGGCTGTTGGTTACTGGCCGGAAAGACTCAGCGCCGCTGCGTCAGACTGCTGGCCGCCGCGTATGCCCTCGTCAACCATAGCGCAACCCAACGATCGCTTGCTGTTGGTCATGGCTTGCTTGTTGTTGAGCGCAAGCTTCGTCACCGGCGGTAGCTCCCAGCAAACCAACCTCGGCGTGATGTTCGCGCAGCTATTCGCAATTCCGCGTGCTGCTTTACGCTCTGTCGGAAGCACAACGGCGCGGATGTCTGACGCAGGCGAGATGGAGCATTGTTCTCTTCGCATTGGTCGTGTCGATTCCTTTGATGCAATTGTTGCCGTTGCCGGAATGGCTGTGGAATCTGCCTGCGGCACGCCAGTCCTTGCGACGTGATCTTGCTGGTGCCGGCGTGACAATGATCCAGTACCGCTGGAGCCTGTCCCCGGGAACGACTGAGCGCGATCTTCTTTCGATGCTGCCGGCCTCGGCACTTTTTTTTGCCGGAGTTGCGCTTGGTGCCAAGGCGCAACGCAGTTTGTTCTGGCTGCTGGTCGCGCTGAGTCTTTTCAGCCTCGTCCTGGGTGTCGCACAAATGGGCGCGGGGCAATACAGCATCCTCAACCCGTTTCCGCAATGGGTGCCTGAATTGGGCGGCATTTTTGCAAATCCCAATCATCAGGCAGCCTGCGTAGCGATCGCGCTGGTGCTCGCAATTGCACTGCTGCTCGATACGCGCAGCCGCATCAGACGCGGAGAGAATCTGCATGTGTTGCCATGGCTGCTTGGTGCGCTTATCGCGATAATTGTCATGGCGATCCCGGCGATAGGTTCACGTGCAGGCCCGATCATTGCGATCGTGCCGGTAGTCGTTTTTGTGATCAGCAGTGGGCTGCTCTCTCTTGAACGAGTGCGCCATCATCGCGGTACACAAATTGCTTTGCTGATTGCAGCACTCGCCTTGGTGCTCGGAATTCATGCCGCGTTGAGTTGGACGACAGGGAGCAAAATCGATGCGATGCGCTCCATGCTGACCAGGCAGACCACGATGATCGGGTTTACCCACGCCCCGCTGGGCGGCGGTATCGGCGGATTCATTCCGATGTTCGATCAGGGTGTCGATGCCTCCCTGTTGCGCGACGAGTACATCAACAACGCACATAATGAATATGCACAGCTTTGGCTCGAGGGAGGGGTGGTTGCCGTGGTGTGCTTGTTGGCTGTGTTCGCCTGGCTTGCGCTTTCTTTCCGCCAACTTTTGGCTCAGCGTGCCAAGTCCAGTTCGCGCAGGCGGGGACTGGCCGCCGCCGCCGCAATGTTCGTAATCGTCCTTCACTCGTGGGTGGACTATCCGCTGCGTACGCCAGCCTTGATGGCAGTCTTCGCGTTGTTGGCAGGCATCCTCGCCGCAAGCGCATGGATGGAACGCGAAGCGGCGACTTTGCGGAGCCGACGCAATGAGAGATGCGAAGAAGAATCCCTAAGCGCGCCGGCAACTGATGTCGTGATCCCCTCGTAGGTCATGACGCGTAACGGCTGATCGAACCGCGATGCATGCTCACGTTAACCGGCGCGCCGATCAAACCGGATATGGGAGAATAGGCGATAGTCGATTGGCCTGATCGGCCCGAGGTACGAGTGGACTGCAATAGCGTGATGCGGAGTTCGCGGGAAATGAGCTCATGAAAGTCCTGGTGACCGGCACAGCCGGCTTCATTGGATCCCACGTTGCCCTGCGGTTGCTCGATCGTGGAGACGAGGTTGTCGGTATCGACAACCTGAGCGATTACTACGATGTGAACCTGAAGAAGGCGCGTCTTGCACGCTTCAGCGATCACCAGAACTATACACATGTCACTGCGGATCTCGCCGACCGCGAGGTGGTCGAGAAGGTGTTTGCGACACACCGGCCGCAGCGAGTGATCAATCTCGCCGCGCAGGCTGGGGTGCGCTACGCAGCGCAGAACCCGCACGTATACGTGAGCAGCAATGTCACCGGCTTTCTGCATATTCTCGAAGGCTGTCGTCATCACGCCGTCGAGCATCTGGTATTCGCCTCGACGAGTTCGGTGTACGGTGCAGACACCAAGATGCCGTTCTCGGAACATCAGTCGACCGAGCATCCGTTGACGCTATACGCCGCGACCAAGAAAGCCAACGAGATGATGGCGCACAGCTATGCGCACCTCTATGGCATTCCATGCACCGGCTTGCGTTTCTTTACGGTCTACGGGCCGTGGGGGCGACCCGACATGGCCCTGTTCCTGTTCACCAAGGCAATCCTCGCCGGCGAACCGATCAAGGTCTTCAACCATGGCAGGCACAAACGCAGCTTCACCTATATCGACGACATCGTCGAGGGCGTGATCCGCACGCTCGACAAGCTGCCGACGGCGAACCCGTCCTGGAATGGCGATACGCCGGATCCGGCCAGCAGCAACGCTCCGTACCGCATCTACAACATCGGCAATGAGCAATCGGTTGAGTTGTTGCGCTATATCGAAGTGCTGGAACAATGCCTCGGCCGCAAGGCGCAGATGGAAATGCTGCCGTTGCAGGCCGGGGATGTGCCGGATACGGAGGCCGACGTGTCCGATCTCATTGCCGGCGTTGACTATCGGCCATTGATGAGCGTCGGAACTGGAGTGGCTCTGTTCACAAACTGGTATCGGGATTACTACAGTGTCGCAAGGTCAGCTTGACCAACCCATGAATACCGGTTCTAACAAGCTGCTATCGGGGTCCGCGACCTATCTGGTCTCCAATGTCGCCAATGCGGCGATTCCATTCGCGTTGCTGCCGGTGCTCACCCGATACATGAATCCGGGAGAATACGGACAAGTGGCGATGTACCAGACCCTGTTCGCCGCGCTGGCAGCGATAATCGGTATCAGTGTGCATGGCGCGGCGGGGGTGAAGTACTACGATCACGACATCACACCAAACGAACTTGCCCAATTCATCGGCGCCTGTTTTCAGATCCTGTGCGCCACCACGATCATCGCTTTCCTGGCTTGTCTGGCAGTACTCAATCCCCTCGCGGCATCGCTGGGGCTGCGGCCCGAATGGGTGCTCTGGACCGTCATAGCCAGTTCCGCCGGCTTCATCATCCAGATGCGTTTGGGTCAGTGGCAGGTCAGAGGGGAAGCAGTCAAATACGGTACGTTGCAGACATTTCAGAGTCTGGCCAATGCGGCGTTGTCCCTGATTCTTGTGGTCATGCTGATGCAGGGCGCGGCGGGCCGCATCGATGCGCAAAACTGGGTGCTGATCGCATCCGCCCTGCTGGCGACGTATCTGCTGGCTCGCGACAAGTTGATTGTCTGGTCGTGGCGACCCGAGTACATCCGCGAAGCGCTTCGTTTTGGCGTTCCACTGATTCCGCACGTCGCCGGAATTTTCCTGCTTAGCGCCGTCGACAGGCTGGTAATCAACTCCAAGCTCGGCGTCGCACAGGCTGGCATTTATATGGTTGCTGTGCAGCTGACGATGGTGATGTCCCTCGTATTTTCCGCCGTCAACAATGCCTATGCACCCTGGTTGTACGAGCGATTAAAACGCAACAACACGGATGAGAAGCAGCAGATTGTACGTTGGACCTATCTTTACTTTGTCGTAGTCTTGGCGCTGGCCGGACTGGCATTCATCATCGGTCCCCTTGCGGTGACACTTATTGCCGGCGAGCAGTACCGTGCGGCTGGCAAAGTAATTGGCTGGCTCGCACTCGGCCAGGCTTTCGGGGGAATGTACTTGATGGTGACCAATTACATTTTCTACTCGAAGCGAACCGGGATGCTTGCGACCACAACGATAGCTTCGGGTTTGTTTAATTTGATGCTTTTGTTTTTCTTGATCAGCCGAAGCGGAATTGTTGGCGCTGCGATGGCATTTGCCCTATCGAACGGGCTGAGGTTTCTCGCAACATGGGTAGTTGCACAGATGTGCCATCCGATGCCCTGGCTGGATCAGACGATTCTGCGCATGCAAAGAGAGGGACTTTGAACCTGGTGTTGATGATTCCTGAAAGTTGCCGTTGTACTCGATCCCGGATGTGCAGTCCATGAACCTTGCCGGAAAGAAAATCCTTGTGACAGGTGCTGACGGTTTTATCGGCTCCCATCTCGTCGAATATCTCGTCAATCGAAACTTCGATGTTCGGGCTTTTGTTTTCTACAACAGCTTCAACTCGTGGGGTTGGCTCGACGAGGCGCACGAGCATTTCAAATCGGCGCTCGACGTTTTCGCGGGAGACATAAGGGATCCGCACGGGGTTCGCAAAGCGATGGAAGGTTGCGACGTAGTGATCCACTTGGCGGCATTGATCGCCATCCCCTATTCCTACCATTCCCCGGATACTTACGTCGACACCAATGTGAAGGGCACGCTTAACGTCGTCCAGGCGGCACGTGAGCTGGGTGTCGAACGCGTCGTTCACACGTCCACCAGCGAAGTTTACGGGACAGCGCGTTTTGTTCCGATAACCGAAGATCATCCTCTGCGCGGGCAGTCGCCATATTCGGCGAGCAAGATTGGCGCGGATCAGATTGCGACGAGCTTTCATCTGTCGTTTTCCACGCCGGTTTCCATTATCCGGCCCTTCAATACGTACGGGCCGCGACAATCGGCGCGCGCGGTGATTCCGTCGATCATCACCCAGATCGCGGCGGGAGCACGGCAAATAAGGCTGGGCGCACTCGCGCCGACCCGTGACTTCAATTACGTCCGCGATACAGTCCGCAGCTTTGTTGCGATGGCGGAATGCGATGCGGCCGTTGGAAAGACTGTGAACGTCGGCAGTAATTACGAGATTTCGATAGGCGACACTGCGCGCCTGATCGCCGAGATCATGAACCGCGACGTCGAGATCGTCAGCGATGAGCAGCGCCTGCGTCCCGCCGGCAGCGAAGTCGAGCGCCTCTGGGCGGATAATAGACTTGTGCGCGAACTTACAGGCTGGATGCCCGAGTATGCGGGTCGCGACGGGTTCCGGCGAGGATTGCAGGAAACCATTGCCTGGTTCGGCGACGATAGTAACCTGAAGCGATACAAAGCTTCGCTCTACAACATCTGAAGTCTGCACAATCGTGTCCGTTTCCACTTCTTCCCGCAAACCGAAAACCTCTGACGTGGCCGGCGATGTCCTCGCCGCGGTGGCGGAGGTGCTCGGTGTTCCGTCAGCACCGATTCCGCTGCATGAGCCGGAGTTCGCCGGTCGTGAGTGGGATTACGTTAAGGAATGTCTCGACACCGGCTGGGTTTCGTCGGTTGGGTCTTACGTGGACCGATTCGAGCGGGCTCTGGTCGACATCACCGGAGCAAAGTACGCCATCGCGACGGTCAACGGCACTTCCGCGCTGCACATCTGCCTGATCCTGGCGGGGGTTCGCCCAAGCGATGAGGTGTTGATGCCGACCCTGACTTTCATTGCCACAGCGAATGCTGCGTCCTACCTGCACGCGATGCCGCATTTCGTCGACTCCGAAAGCGCATCGCTCGGCGTCGATGCGGCTGCACTGGATGCCCACTTGAAACAGTGCGCGCATATCGTCAATGGCGTTTGCATCAACCGCAGTACCGGCCGGCCAATCCGCGCGCTTGTCGTCATGCACGCCTTTGGTCATCCGGCCGATCTGGATGCGTTGATCAAGGTTGCTCGACGCTGGAAACTTGCGCTCGTCGAAGACGCCGCGGAGTCCCTGGGGTCGCGTTACCACGACATCCATACGGGAACGACCGGTTTGGTCGGTGCGCTGAGTTTCAACGGCAACAAAGTCGTCACCACCGGCGGCGGCGGCGCGGTACTGACCAACGACGAGAATCTTGCGCGGACCGCAAAGCACCTGACCACAACGGCGCGCGTTCCGCATCGCTGGAATTTTGTGCATGACGAAGTCGGCTACAACTACCGATTGCCCAATATCAATGCGGCGCTGGGCTGCGCGCAACTGGAACGGCTGGGGTCGTCGTTGCAGCGCAAGCGTGCTCTGGCCGACCGTTACGCGAAAGCGTTTGCGTCCGTGAACGGCGCGCACTTTCTGCATGAGCCGCCACTGACGGCGAGCAACTACTGGCTCAACGCGATTGTGCTCGACAGCGACAACGCCGGGTGCCGCGACGACGTGCTTGCCAGGCTCAATAGCGCCGGTTACATGTCGCGACCACTCTGGACGCTGATGCATCGGTTGCCGATGTATGCGAATTGCCCGCGCGCGGATATTGCCGTTGCGGAGCAGATGGAATCGCGTGTGATCAATCTTCCCAGCAGCCCGAAGTTGGGGAACTTGCTGTGACTGCTCGGCGCGTGTGCGTCGTGACCGGAAGCCGCGCGGAGTATGGTCTGCTGTACTGGGTATTGCGCGAACTGGAGAGCGCGCCGGATATCGAGTTGCTGCTGGTCGTGACCGGTGCCCATCTCGCTCCCGAGTTCGGCCATACGGTCGATGAAATCGAACGCGACGGATTTCGCATCGCGCGCCGGGTCGAGATGCTGCTTTCGAGCGACACCGCCGGGGGCATCGCGCGTTCGATGGGGATTGGCGTCATCGGCATGTCGGATATGCTGGAGCAGCTCAGGCCGGACGTAGTGCTCGTACTTGGCGACCGATTCGAGATACTCGCTGCCGTACAAGCCTGTCTGGTGCACAACATCGCGGTTGCGCACATTGGCGGAGGCGATACGACGGAAGGTGCGTTCGATGAATCGATTCGCCATGCCGTAACCAAGATGGCGCATGTACATTTCGTCACCAACGAGAAAGCTGCGTTGCGTGTGCGCCAGCTTGGCGAAGACCCGCGGCGCATCCATCTCGTCGGCAGTCCCGGCCTCGATCATTTGCGCCAGACGCCGCTACTGGATCGGGCGGCGCTGGAGAAATCGCTGGGAATTGCGTTGGGCAAACGCAATCTGTTGCTGACGTTCCACCCGGTCACGCTCGATCCCGATGGCGGACAGGCGCAGTTCGCCGAACTCCTCGAAGCACTCGATCGCCTCGATGAGAATATCCGGACGTGGTTCACCTATCCGAACGCCGATACGGGTGGCCGCGCACTGGCGAACAGGCTCGAAGCATGGGTTGCCGATCGCCCAAGCCGTGGCCGCGCCTTCGCATCCCTTGGGCAACTGCGTTACCTCAGCTTGATGGCCCAGGTTGACGCGGTCGTTGGAAATTCATCGAGTGGATTGTATGAGGCGCCGTCTCTCGGCGTGCCTGCCGTGGACATTGGAGATCGCCAACGCGGACGTCTGGCTGCAAGCTCGGTGCTGCACTGTTTGCCGACGTGCAACGACATAGTCGCAACAATCGAACGGGCTCTGGACCTTGATTGCAGCGGAGTGATCAATCCTTATGGAGATGGTCGGTCTGCTCCGCGCATTGCCGAGATTCTTCGCCACCTGCCCCCGGGTCCGGAAATGCTGAAGAAGCATTTTCACGCGATCGAGGTGCCAGATGACTGAGCGCACGCTGGTGATCGCAGAGGCTGGCGTCAACCACAACGGTTCGCTTGAATTGGCGTTACAGCTCATCGACGTGGCTGCAGCGGCTGGCGCGGACGTTGTGAAATTCCAGACGTTCCGAGCCGATCTGCTTGCCACTGCGAGCGCGGCAAAAGCGGAGTATCAGTCACGAAATACGGATGCACACGAATCGCAGCTGGAAATGCTGCGCAAGCTCGAGTTGTCCGCAGCCGATCACGGCGCGTTGGTGGATCGCTGCCGCCAACGCGGCATCCGCTTCATGTCGACGGCGTTTGACGCGCCCAGCCTGGCCCTTCTTGCCAAACTCGACATGCCGGCCTTCAAGATTCCTTCCGGCGACATCACCAATGGCCCCATGCTGCTGCAAGCGGCCCGTCTGCGACGGCCGTTGATCATGTCCACGGGCATGTCGACGCTTATCGAGATTGAGCAGGCCTTGGGTGTCATCGCATTTGGACTGACCCGCGACGATGAGCCCGCGGGGGCCGCCACGTTTACAGCGGCCTATGCAAGCCACGAAGGACGTGCCGCTCTCGCTCAATACGTCAGTCTCCTGCATTGCGTTACTCAGTATCCCGCACCCGTGGGGGCTGCGAATCTGCGTGCGATGGATACCATGGCGGCGACGTTTGGTTTGCCGGTTGGATACTCCGATCACACCCTCGGAATCGAAGTCGCGGTCGCCGCGGTGGCGCATGGTGCAAGTATCATCGAGAAACATTTCACCCTCGATCGCTCCATGCCGGGTCCGGACCATGCCGCCTCCCTGGAGCCCAAGGAATTGCAGCAACTGGTCGCAAGCATTCGCTTGGTGGAGGAAGCGCTCGGTTCGCCTGGCAAGGCCCCCGTGGAGAGCGAGCTTGCGAATCGGCATGCGGCGCGCCGCAGTCTGGTAGCAGCAAGGCATATCCGTGCCGGCGAAGTGTTGCAGCTGGACATGCTCGCCGCCAAGCGGCCGGGCGACGGACTTTCGCCCTTGTGCTTGTGGGACACAATCGGACTGATTGCGAGTCGCGATTACGAACCAGATGAGCCCATTCGCGCATGAGCCGTACCCTGCCCGTGATCATAATTGGCGCCGGCGGTCATGCCGCAGCCGTTGCTGACGCGCTGCTCGCGGCGGGACGGGAAATACTCGGATTCACGGACGCCGACTCCGCCCGTCACGGCCGCGTCCTTTGTGGACACGCGGTGCTGGGCGACGACTGCGTACTCGAATCCTACATGCCGGACGCATTCGAGCTCTGCAACGGTATCGGCGGGGTCGGGCGTGAAAGCGAGCTGCCGTCGCGCCGCGCGTTGCAGCAGCGCTTGACCGCAAGCGGTTGGCGATTCACCGGTGTTCGGCATCCCGACGCTTCGATATCCCCCTTCGCGACAATCGATGCCACCGCCCAGATGATGGCCGGAAGCAGGGTTCAGCCGGGGGCGGTGATAGGGGAGGGTTGTATCGTGAACACGTTGGCGATCGTCGAGCACGGTGCGCAACTCGAAGGCTGGAGTCACGCCGCGTCTGGTGCCGTGCTTTGCGGCGAGGTATGCGTGGGCGCAATGAGCCATATCGGAGCAGGCGCAATCGTGCGACAAGGCATTCGATTGGGCGAGCGGACTATTGTCGCTGCGGGAGCCGTGGTCGTCCGGAATTTCAGAGGCGGCGGGGTACTCGTCGGCCTGCCCGCACAGGAGTTGGGACGAAAATAATGCGTAATTGGGAACAAGCCCTCATCGGTCCGCAAACGACATTGCACGACGCGTTGCAGGTGATCGATCGAGCCGGCAGTCAGATGGCCCTTGTAGTTGATGCAGAGCGGCTGCTGCTCGGCACGTTGAGCGACGGTGACGCGCGGCGTGCACTTCTGCGCGGCCTGAGTCTGGGCGACCCTGTCGCGTCGGCGATGTACACGCAGCCGACAGTCGGACGGGTGAACGAAGATCGCAATGCCTTGCTGGCGACAATGCAGCGGCTCGGACTGCATCAGATCCCGCTCGTCGATCGACGCGGTATGCTTGTCGGTCTGGAATTGATAAGCGATCTGCTGGCGATCGGCGACCGCGCCAATTGGGTTGTCATCATGGCTGGTGGCACAGGGAGCAGGCTGGACGAACTCACTCGCGAAACTCCCAAGCCGATGTTGAAGGTGGGTTCACGCCCTCTGCTTGAAACCATCGTCCGCGGTTATGCCGATCAGGGTTTCCGGGAGTTTTACTTCGCGGTGAATTACAAGGCCGATCAGATTGAAGACTACTTTGCGGATGGAAGCAGGTTGGGTGTCAACATTCGCTATCTTCGTGAGAACAAGCGGTTGGGCACGGCCGGAGCGCTGAGCCTTTTGCCGGGCCGACCGAACTCACCCATCGTCGTGACCAATGCGGACCTGCTCACCCGCGAAAACTACGGACGTATGGTGGACAGCCATGTCGAATCGGGCGCAGGCGCAACCATGGCCGTGCGCGATTACGAGATGCAGGTGCCGTTCGGAGTGGTACGCGAAAATGAGGGCTGCATCCAGGCGATCGAGGAGAAGCCGATCCAGCGCTATGTCGTCAGCGCCGGAATGTACGTGCTGTCGCCGGCGGCACTGGACTTTGTGCCCAATGGGGAATTTTTCGATATGCCGTCGCTGTTTACGGCCATGGTTCGGCATGGCTCGAGTACCCGCTGTTACTACATCGACGGGTATTGGCTCGACATCGGCCGCCTGGCTGACTATGAGCGCGCGAACATGGAGTTCGCCGAGGTGTTTCGATGATCGAGGGACGTTCGATCCTAGCCCTGATTCCGGCCCGAGGCGGTTCCAGGGAGCTGCCGGGTAAAAATATACTTCCGGTCAACGGCCGGCCGCTGCTGGATTGGAGTGTTACGGCGGCGCGGGGGTCGCGCTATGTCGACCGCGTTGTCCTCTCCTCCGAGGATGAGGCGATCATCGCGACGGCTCGCGCGTGCGGTTGCGAGGTGCCATTTCGGCGTCCCGCTGAACTCGCCTCGGATGCGGCGGCGACTATCGACGTTGTCATGCACGCGCTGGAGGCCTTGCCGGGCTACGACATTTTGCTACTGCTTCAACCCACGTCACCGCTACGCACCGCCGAGGACATCGATGCGGCACTGGAACGGCTCGTTTCGCACAATGCCGCCGCTTGCGTCTCCGTGGCAGAGGCGGAGCAGAGCCCATATTGGATGTATCTGCTTGACGATAGCCAGATGTTGCGGCCCGTCGTTGATGCTCCGGCCGCGGTTACCCGGCGGCAGGATTTGCCGAAAGTCTACGTTTTGAACGGTGCGATCTATGCCGCCGATACCTGCCGCTTGCGTTCAGGGCGAGCGTTCGTGACTTCAGATACGGTCGCCTACGTCATGCCACCGGAGAGATCACTTGATATCGACACGGCAGCAGATTTTGCTGCGTTCAAGGAAATGGTCTCATGTCCGGCAGGAGCATGAAGCGTGGCAAGGATCATGCATGCGCTTGCCTGAGGAGCTGTTCTACAATGCCTGCATGGTCTGGAGCAATGCGGCAATAGACAAGAACATTCACTCAACTAACGAGGCTGAAGCTTGGGTAGAAGCCGAGGCGGGACGATCGACGACGGGGTGTCGTCATCAAAGCCCTTCTGAGGAAGCAAATGGACAAGTATCCCCGTCGGCGTGAAATCGATCTCGCCCAGTTCAAGTCGGACACAATTCCGCAGTACGCCCGTTATGGATTGCCGCGGAACGTCGGATTTTGCCGGCATTGTGTTATTTCCAACCAGCGCCCGAACTCCGCCGTCGAGTACGCGCACACAAAAGACAGCAAGAAAGCCACGATCAATTTCGATGCCGAAGGCGTGTGCGACGCGTGTCGCCTGGCCGAACAGAAGAACGGCTCCATCGACTGGGGCGAACGCGAGCGCCAGCTGCACGATTTATGTGATCGTCACCGAAGCCGGGACGGGTCGTACGATTGCATCGTGCCCGGCTCCGGCGGCAAGGACAGTTTTTACGCGGCGCACATGCTCAAGTACAAGTACGGCATGCACCCGCTGACGGTAACCTGGGCACCGCACATTTATACGGAATGGGGCTGGAAGAACTTCCAGTCCTGGTTGCATGCCGGGTTCGATAATTTTCTGAGCACACCGAATGGCCGCGTTCATCGGCTGATCACCCGTCTGGCGGTCGAAAATCTGTTCCATCCGTTCCAGCCATTCATTTTCGGGCAGAAGTCGCTCGCGCCGAAAATGGCGATTCTGCACAAGATTCCGCTGATCTTTTACGGTGAGAACGAAGCCGAGTACGGCAATCCTATCGCCGACACTCAGTCGGCGGAACGTGACTGGTCGTATTTCACGTCCGATGACAAGTCGAAGATTTTTCTGGGCGGGACCTCAGTGGCCGATCTGGGGGAACACTTCGGTGTGGATCAGCACGAATTGCAGCCCTATTTGCCGGCACATCCCGACCACATGGACCAGCAGAACGTCGAGGTCCATTATCTGGGTTATTACCTGAAGTGGCATCCGCAAAGCTGCTACTACTATTCTGTCGAACATGGTGGTTTCCAGGCGTCGCCGGAACGTACACCGGGAACCTACAGCAAGTACAACAGCATTGACGATCGGATCGACGACTTCCACTACTACACGACATTCACAAAGTTCGGTATCGGCCGGGCGACCTACGACGGCGCCCAGGAAATCCGTTCCGGCGATATCACCCGGGATGAAGGCGTATCGCTGGTACGTCGTTTCGACGGCGAGTTCCCGGAGCGTTTCGCTGAGGAGATATTTCATTACCTGAGCATTCCGGAGAAGGAGTTTCCTGTAGCGCACGGAATGTTCGAGCAGCCGGTCATGGACCGGCCCTATTTCGACAATCTGGCCGACGCGTTCCGCTCCCCGCACCTGTGGATGCGGGTCGATGGGGAGTGGCAGCTGCGGCATGCAGTCTGGCACGGGGCCTGATGTGGGCGACGTTCGATTGGTCGCGCGGCTCGACATCAAGGGTCCGAATCTGATCAAGGGCGTGCATCTCGAAGGCCTTCGCGTGATCGGCGATCCGCAGGAATATGCGCGGCGCTACTACGAGCAGGGAGCCGACGAACTGATCTACATCGACATCGTGGCAAGCTTGTACGGGCGCAGCAAACTCGTCGACATCGTGCGGCGCGCAACCCACGATGTATTCGTTCCCATGACCGTGGGCGGCGGAGTTCGGAATGTCGATGACGCGCGCGATCTGTTGCGTGCCGGGGCCGACAAGATAGCGATCAATACGGCAGCGGTACGGCGTCCGGAGTTGATCGCCGAGGTATCCAGGCGATTTGGCGTGCAGTGCGTGGTGCTCTCCATAGAAGCCAAGCTGCAGGCGAATGGGCGCTGGGAGGTTTATACGGATTGTGGACGGGAACGCACGGGGACCGATGTGGTCGCGTGGGCGCAACGCGGAGTCGAGCTTGGGGCCGGGGAGATACTGCTCACGTCGATCGACCGCGAGGGCACGCGCAAAGGCTTCGACGTCGACCTGGTGCGTGCGGTAGCATCGTCGGTCACGGTGCCGGTAATCGCCAGCGGTGGATATGGGAACCCGAGTCATTTGGTCGACGTCGTCCAGCACGGCGCAGCCAATGCGGTGGCGATCGCCGATGCATTGCATTTCGGCCGCGCCACGATTCCCGATCTGCGCCAGTTTGCGCATGGCGCGGGTATCTCGGTAAGAAGAATCTGATCATGCATGTCGCCGTCGTTGACTACGGACTGGGAAACTTGCAGAGCGTCAGCCGTGCCCTTGAACGTTGTGGCGCTACGGTAACGCTTAGTAGCGATGCCGTTCGAGATTGAGCAGGCTTCATCGGGTCGTGCTGCCGGGAGTCGGTGCTTTCGCGGAAGGCATGCGCGGGCTGCACGAACGTGGTCTGGTCGAGCCGCTGCGCAGATTCGCTGCCTCGGGCCGGCCGTTGCTCGGTATCTGCCTGGGCATGCAATTGCTTGCGACTACGAGCGAGGAGTTCGGCGAACATGAGGGCTTGCAAATCATTCCGGGCCGTGTGCAGCCGATCCCGGACTACAGTATCGAAGGCCAGCGATTGCGGGTGCCAAGCGTCGGCTGGCGAGAACTGGTGAGGCCCGAGCATCGAGACTGGAGCGACACGCCGCTCAGGGCCGTCAACGGCGATTCCGAAGTGTACCTCGTACATTCTTTCCACGTGGTTCCACAGTGCCAGTCCCATCGTCTTGCGCATTACGTGCACGGCGGCCATCAAATTACGGCGGCGATCAAGGCGGATTCCGTGATCGGATTCCAGTTCCATCCGGAGAAAAGCGGCGAACTCGGCTTGAGTATCCTGCGCGAATTTCTAGGGTCTTCGGCATGAGCCATCGCAATATTCGGATTGCTGGCCGGCTTCACAGTTCTGATGAGCAATTTTCGCCAATCTCAAACGGCATGGCGCATGGGCGACGCGAGATGGAGGTTGATAGGCGGGTCGAGGGCGCCGAACCCCGATTGGGGTGCGTAGCTATCGCTTGGACTCCCCTGCAGCAAGTAGTCCTGATCGCGATTCTGCGGCAGGAACACTGGAAGATCGACGTACTCTTTGTGCGGGAAGGGATGCATGTGTTCGATTCGATCCGGCAGATCTCGGCCAAAATCGTCACTCTTCCGGAAGTTTCTTACTCAGCGAGAGCGATTGGGCTCTATAGACGAGCCGGAAGAGACCTGATCCATCCAGCGCTCGCGGGAATTGGTGCATACCGATGTCTGACGTGGACTCGCGAGAATCCGCTCGCAAGATTCATCTTTGCGCGATCAGCGTGCAAATCGATCGTGCTGTTCGAGGATGGCACAGGAACTTACGTCGACTATGGCCGGTTCTGTTGGCGCCTGGGTCCCAAGTACATGGCAACAAAGTTGCTGATCAATCTTGGCCTCTGGCGGATTCATAATCTTCGAATGTCAGTTGCGGAGGCCGAAGCTGAAATCTGCGTTCTGTTCCCCGCTGCTTTGCCTGGCGGAACGGCGTTTCCAAAGCTGGTCAGTCATGACTGTTTTCGTCAGGTGCTGCAGGATGTCAACGCATCGGATCAGGAAATATGTGATTTGCCCGACGGTGCGATCCTGTACTTGCCCTCGCCATTCGAAGATTTCCATCTTCTGACGGAGGAGGAGGAGATCGAAGTGAATGTCGAAGCGCTGCGTCGTTTTCTTGACAGCGAGTCTCGGCCGGGCCGCCCCGTGCTATGGAAGTCGCATCCCCATGCGATGCAGGATATGGAACGTGGAAGGATGGAAAAAGTCAGCAACCGTTTGGGAATCCGGATCCGGTCTCTCCCGGCCGTGGTGATCAGCGAGCAGATTGCGCTGGCCAACCAGAACCTGACAATGAGCATTGTTTCCCCGTCCTCCAGTTCGATCTACACACTCAAGGCGCTGGGAAATCCTCGCCACCGGCTGGTTTGCGTTGACTCTCCCCTGTTGCGCTCGCGTGTTCCCATGATTTCGGACTTGTATGCGTTCTACAGGAAAATCGGAATTGAAGTGATCAGTTGAATGCCTGCGATGAACGTCTCAGCACCCAAGGTGAGCGTAATCGTTCCCTTGTACAACAAGGCGGCGTGGGTCGCCCGTTGCGTTACGTCCGTCCTTCGCCAGACTTGGCAGGATTTCGAACTGATCGTCGTCGACGACGGATCAACGGACGAAAGCGCCTCGATTGTCGGCTCCCTGTCTGACGACCGCATCCGGCTTGTCGCAAAAAAAAATGGCGGTGAGGGCTCCGCGCGTAATGCAGGAATCCGGTGCGCGAAAGGCGAATTTCTCGCCTTCATCGATGCTGACGACGAGTGGCGGGCGCCGCATCTTGCGGTTTTGCTGAGTGCAGCGTCGGCGTGCCCGGAGGCGATTGCTGTTTGCGACGAGTACCGAGGCTCTTCCCATTCTTATCTTGATTTGATCAAGGCATCCGCTATCGGAACGGTCACCGTGAGTGGCGAAGCAGTCGGCTGCTATCAATTCGACTATATCGAGAATCTGGCTGCCGGGAATTTCGTGACCTCCTGCAGCAGCACGATGGTGCGAGCACACCTGTTGCGCGGGAGCCGACTCGAGTTCAACGAGAAGATGGGGCGCGGCGTCGATATGAATTTCTGGATTAATTTGTCGCGCCACGGCCCATTCGCGTATTGCAACTTCAACGGTGCCCGCTATCACCGCGATGACCCGATGAGCGAAATGATCCGTCCGCGAAATTCTGCGCAAGCGATGCCGGACTATTTCCTCGACATACCAAGGTCCGCGTTCAACACGGCGCAGTTCGCGCATATCGGCAGGTTTCTCAGAGTCGAGTATTTGAAAGCGGCGTATTCGAATCGCGGCCTGCCGTTCAATCGCCGCGAGATGGCGTGCGTATCACTGCAGCGACGCAGGCCCCTTGAGGATCTGCTTTATCTGGGCGTTCGTTTTTCGCCAGATGCGATTATGGGCCTTGCCAAGAAGGTGAAAGGCGCGAAGGCAAGAACATTACACCCGGCGAAATCGAATTAGGAAATGCGACCAATTGGCCTCCGCTCGCAACGCGCGCATTAAAGTAACTCAGGTGCTGTTTTCGGGCTTGGGCGGTCACGCGAGTGTTGCGTTCTCCCTGATGCGCGGAGACGTCGCGGATCAATGGGATTCCTCGCTGCTTTTTGTCGGCGTTGAACCGTTGGTGCCCGCGTACGCTGAGAAGTGCAGGGCGGCCGGTATACCATTTGAATCGATCCGATCCACAGAAGGCAGGCCGTGGCGGTCATGGCGGGCCATATATGACGCCTTGCGGCGATTGCGCCCGGATGCCGTTGTGCTTCACAGCGTAAGCAGCCTGTTGCCGGTTGCTCTTTACCGTATGGTCTCGGGAGCTCGCCTGATCGCGGTGGAACACACGCCGCTTGCGTTGAAAACGCGGGCCGAGCGTTTGATCAGCTTGCTTTCGTTCATTCTTTCAAAGCGCATTGTCGTGTTGACAGCGGAATATAGAGACGCGTTTCTGCAAAGCGCAGGTTTCCTCGGTAGGCTGGCGAAAGTTGAAGTGATCGCCAACGGCATCGACGTGAACCTCTACAAGCGGACGATGCACCGTTTGAATTCAGGTGTATTCCGAATAGGAATGGCGGCCCGGTTCTCGCCAGCGAAGCGACAGGACCTGCTTGTATTGGCAATGACATTGTTGCGGCAACGGCGACCGGATGTTGCGTGGGCACTCACGCTGGCCGGCGACGGCGGTTGTCTTGAGGCTGTGCGGAATCTGACCGACTCGAGTGGTATCGCGGAGCAAGTCGTCTTGATGGGTAATCTCGACGAACCCGGATTGATCGAATGGTTTCAATCGCTGGATTTGTACGTCCACGCATCGGAAGGCGAGGCATTGAGCACTTCGGTATTGCAGGCCATGTCGATGGAGTTGCCGGTCATGGCCTCCAACGTGCCTGGCATTGGCAACGTGCTGACGCAGAGCCCTCAAGTAGGTGTGTTGATCGGGGAAAACAGGGCATCCGCATTCGCCGACGGCATAGAAGCCATGCAGGCCGATCCGGAATGGGGGCTGCGCCTCTCGGCCGCAGCCCGCGCGAAAGTATTGAACAGCTATAGTTGCGAAACGATGTTCGGATCCTATTGCCGTCTGATTGGCCAAGAAATATAGATCACCAGCCCGCTTTTGGGGGTTCCTTGTGCCTTGATCCCGGCCTTATCGCGCGCAAAAGATTGCAAGCCAACAAACAATGACAACGTTCCTATGAGACCTTTGGCCAGGGTAAACGAAATCGATCTGCTGCGGTTCATTGCGGCAATGGCCGTTGTGTTTTTCCACTATTCCTTCAGAGGATACGCCGCGGGCGTGATGCCCGTAATGCCATATCCAGCGTTTGCACCGCTTTCCAAGTACGGCTATCTCGGAGTCGAACTTTTTTTCATGATCAGCGGCTTTGTAATCCTGATGACAGCGGCCGGTGGATCCTTGCGCAAATTTCTCGTTTCCAGAATCGTTCGGCTTTATCTAGCCTTCTGGGCATGCTGCACGCTCACATTTGCTGTTACCGCCGCGAGCGGTGATCCGCGCTTTTCGACGACGATGGGCCACTATCTGGGCAATATGACCATGCTGAGTGGTTTTTTCGGGGTGCCTCTGATCGACGGCGCATACTGCTCGCTTTTGGTCGAACTGGGTGTTGCATTCGCCGTGTACGTTTTCATAGAGAAGCGTTCTGCTTTGCCTTTGCGAAGTGCTTTCAACAAAGCGGCGGACTGGACTTGTCGGCAGATACCCGCTGGATTTCGCCGCGCAAATTCCCGGCGAGCCAAGCCGGGCCCGGCCGCAGGAATAGTCCCGAGAATAGGAGATTGCCTGGAGAATTCGAGGGAAGAATTCGAGATCAAATGAAGGTTCTGCTCGTACAGAAAATGGCGGGGATCGCCGGGTCCGAGCGATATTTTCTGGCGATCCTGCCGGAACTTCGACGCCGAGGGATCGATGCGGCGTTCCTGGTGATCCAGCATCCGGCGAACGCCGCAAAGAACGAGGAATTCGTCGCAGAACTGAGGGCGGCGGGTGTTCCGGTCGACATCATGAATAACCGCGTCGCTGCAAGTCCTTGGCTGATCTTGCGGCTTGCCAACTATATTCGCCGTAGCGGATTTGATCTCCTGCAAACCAACTTGATCCATGCGGACGTGTGGGGCGCTGCGCTAAAAAGATTCTTCATGCCACGATTGCGCCTGCTCTCGGTGAAGCATGGGTATTTCGAGTCGTATATGTCCCAGCACGGGTTGGATCCTGCCTGTTTGCGTGCGGACCTTCCATCCTTTCTCACACGCTGGTCCGGCACGCACACCGATGCGGTGATCAGTATTTCGAGCGCGCTGACGTCGTTCCTGGTCAAAGGTGGACTAGTCGATGCGCACAAGGTGGCAACGATTCCGCACGGCTTCGATTTTTCCGGCGTCCGCTTTCATGCTGATCCGGGTCAACTGCGGTTTGGAACGCCGCAGATTCTCGTGCCAGGCCGCATCGTTCCGGTTAAACAGCATCGTCTGTTCCTGCGCATTCTCCCGGAGATTGCTCGTCAATTCCCCACGCTTTCCGTCGTAATCGTCGGAGATGGACCCCTTCTCGCGGAATTGAAACGCGAGTCGCTCGGATCAGGGTTGACGGAACGAATTCGTTGGGAAGGGTTTCGCAGCAACATGCACGACTACATCCGCGACTCGGACCTGGTAGTCATTCCATCTGCCGCGGAAGGCTTCGGTCTGGTCGTGCTGGAAGCATGGCGTCACGGGAAACCGGTGGTCGCGTTCGACGTGCCAGCGATCAATGAGATCATCGAATCGGGTGTGGACGGCGAACTGGTCGCACCATTCGACACCAACCAATTGTCTTCCAGGCTCAGGACTCTTCTCCTCGATCCCGAGCGCATGCGGGCCTTGGGCGGTGCAGGCAAGCGCAAGCAGATTGAAAGCTATGGCTTGAACGCGATGTGTGAGCGTACCATTGAAGTTTATCAGCGACTCATGTGTGATCGATGAACAGGAATCTGGATCCGGCTACGGTCTCCAGCTTTGGAGATGAATGGTCGCGTTTCGATCAGTCGGGAATGACGAACGCGGAGGCGGACTCCATCTTTGCCGATTACTTTTCCCTGTTCCCATGGGAGCGACTGCCTGGCGACGCCACAGGTTTCGACATGGGCTGCGGCTCGGGTCGATGGGCGCGTCTGATGGCGCGAAGAGTAGGGCATTTGCACTGTATCGACCCATCCGACGCCCTTGAGGTCGCGCGCACCAGCCTGGGAACCTTGCGCAACGTCAGCTTTCATCGCGCATCCGTCGACGATGTGCCGTTGGCTCCCAAGACCCAGGACTTCGGCTACTCGCTGGGAGTCCTGCATCATGTTCCCGATACCGCGTCGGCAATTCGCTCCTGCTGCGCATTGCTCAAGCCAGGCGCTCCGTTTCTGCTCTACTTGTACTATGCCTTCGACAATCGGTCATTTTTTTTCCGCACGGTCTGGCGTTGCTCGGACTTGTTGCGCCGGATGATCTGCAGGTTGCCCGCCAGCGCGAAACGCGTTGTCACGGACGCGCTTGCGGCGACCGTTTACTTGCCGCTTGCGCTGATTTCGCGGGGGATCGAGCGCGCTGGATTCGATGTTTCGGGAATTCCGCTCTCGTATTACCGCCATCGCAGCTGGTACACGATGCGCACCGATTCGCGCGACCGTTTTGGCACGCCGCTGGAGCAGCGTTTCAGCAGGGAACAGATTCGGGCTATGATGCTTGCCGCCGGGTTCAAGGACGTCCGCTTCTCCGCGCAGGCCCCTTATTGGTGCGCGGTAGGGATCAAGGAATGATCGACGCTCATGGCACCTTGTCCAATCCCCTCGTTTAGCCATGTGCGGAGTAGCGGGTTATTGGGCACGCGCACGCACCGTAGGGGATCTACACGATACCGCGAAGCGGATGGCCGACCGCCTCGCGCATCGCGGCCCGGACGACAGCGGAGTATGGTTCGATGCCGAGGCTGGAGTCGCGCTCGCTCATCGCCGGCTGTCGGTCCTTGATCTCTCCGAGGCCGGTCATCAGCCGATGTTGTCCGCAACCGGGCGCTGGGCGATCAGTTACAACGGAGAGATATACAATCATCTCGAATTGCGTGAACGCTTGCAGGCCGAAGCATCGGCGCCGGCATGGCGAGGGCATTCGGATACGGAGACATTGCTTGCCGCCATCGATGCATGGGGCGTCGACGCGGCGTTGAAGCGCAGCATTGGCATGTTCGCGCTGGCATTGTGGGATCGGCGCGAGCGCAGGCTGTGGCTCGCGCGCGACCGCATCGGCGAGAAGCCGATGTACTACGGTTGGCAGGGGGATGTCTTCCTGTTCGGCTCCGAACTTAAAGCGTTGCGCGCGCATCCGGCATTCAATGCAGCGGTGGATCGCGGGTCGGTGGCGCTCTTGCTTCGCCACAACTATGTTCCGGCGCCGTATTCGATTTATGGCGGAATTCGCAAGTTGCCGCCTGGCACTTGGCTCCAGCTGGGTTCCGGCCAACGCGAAACCGAGCCGGTCGCTTACTGGTCGCTCGCTGAGGTTGCCGAGCGTGGCGCAGCTGCTCCTTTTGCCGGCAGCGAGCAGGAAGCGCTGGAAACTCTGGACGTTCGTTTGGGCAACGCGGTGCGCAGCCAGATGTTGGCCGATGTACCGCTGGGAGCATTGCTCTCCGGTGGTGTCGATTCGGCCACGGTCACGGCGCTGATGCAGGCGGGCAGCGAGCGGCCGGTACGCACCTTCACGATCGGCTTCGCTGAGGCTGGCTATGACGAGTCCAGTTACGCAAGCGCCGTCGCCGCGCACCTCGGTACCGACCACACCGAACTGCGGGTCACTGCTGCTGACGCGCTCGCACTGATTCCGCGGATACCATGGATGTTCGATGAGCCGTTCGCGGATTCCTCGCAATTGCCGACGCAGCTCGTCATGCAGCTCGCGCGCCGTCACGTTACTGTGGCGCTTTCCGGCGACGGTGGCGACGAATTCTTTGGCGGCTATAACCGTTACGTCTTGGGTCCGAAGGTGTGGCGCTGGATCAGTCCGATCCCCTCGTATCTGCGCAGGGCGTTGGGCGCCGTGATGACTGCGATACCTGCAGACAGGGTGAACCGCCTTGCCGGTCCGTTCGCTCGCAGGGTTGGCGTCGCGCTTCCTGGCGACAAGCTGCACAAGCTCGGCTCGCGTCTGCGCAGCGTGCAAAGCATGGATGATCTTTATGCTTCGCTCGTATCGGAGTGGACAGATGCAGCGCACACGGTGATCGGAGGTAGCCTGCCGCGCACCATTCTGGATGATCGTTCCTGCTGGCCGAGGCTGACAGATCCCGTCGCGCGGATGATGGCGCTCGACGGGCTGGGTTATCTTGCGGACGATATTATGGTGAAGGTGGATCGGGCCTCCATGTCCGTGTCGCTGGAAACCAGAGCACCGTTCCTGGATTGCCGCGTGATGGAGTTCGCCTGGTCGCTGCCGATATCGATGAAGGTACGCAGCGGTACAGGCAAGTGGCTGCTGCGGCGATTATTGGAACGGTATCTCCCGCGCGACCTGATCGAGCGTCCGAAGATGGGCTTCGCCATCCCGCTGGATCAATGGCTCCGCGGCCCTTTGCGCGATTGGGCCGAAGCGTTGCTCGCTGAGGATCGCCTGCATCGCGAAGGATTCTTGTCCCCGCCATTGATTCGCAAGGCCTGGACACAGCATCTGGACGGGCGTGCCGCGAACGGTCATCGACTGTGGTCGGTGTTGATGTTTCAAGCCTGGCTGGAAAGCATGCGGGAGAGCACTTGATGGCAGCTTATTGGGTAATGTTCTGGCTACCCTTGCTTGGTGTCTTGTCTCCAAGAAGGTTGCTGGATTCGCAGGCGAAGGCGATGTTCCTGTGTGCGTGCGCGGTGTTGATGGTGTTCATCGGGTTGCGCGATGAAGTAGGCGGCGACTGGGGTACCTACTCGGACCAGTTCGAGTACATAAGAAACCTCGATTTCATCGGAGCCCTGGAGTTCAATGATCCGCTCTACTACGGCTTGAATTGGATTGCGGCCCAGCTGGGAAGCGATCTCTATGCGGTGAATTTTGTCTGCGCGGCGATCCTCATGGCGGGCACTTTCCGCTTTTGCCAAAGCCTTCCCAATCCATGGCTGGCATTGCTGGTGGCAGTGCCCTACCTGCTGATCGTTGTTGGCATGGGTTACACACGGCAGGCGGTCGCCTTGGGTCTGGTTATGTTCGGTTTGGTGTCCTTCAGCAACGGGCGCACGCTTCCATTCGTGGTATGCGTGATACTGGGCGCAATGTTTCACAAGACGGCAGCTCTATTGCTGCCCATCGCAGGCATCGCCACGAGCCGCCGACGCGTGTGGAGCATATTGTGGGTTGCCGCAGCCTTCGCGCTTGCGTACTACGTGCTTCTGCAGTCGGATACCGACGTGATGGTGAAGACATATGTCAACGAACAAGGTCAGATGGAGTCGCAAGGAGCCATCGAGCGGGTATTGATGAACATCGTGGCTGCGATCCCGTTGCTGCGATTCCGCGGACGGTTACTGGACGAACCGCACTCGCGCGCCCTGTGGGTGATGTTCTCCTGGCTTGCCCTGGCCTGTTTTCCCGCGGTCTTCTTCGCATCCACGGCGATAGATCGCATGGCATTGTATCTGCTTCCACTGCAATTGCTGGTGTTCTCAAAGTTGCCGAACCTGACCCGCGACCCGACTGCGAGAACGGTCATCGTGGTCGGCACGGTCGTGTATTACGCAGCCGTCCAATATGTCTGGCTCAACTATGCTGTGCAACGGCATTACTGGGTACCCTACCATTTCATGCCATGGAATTGAGCGAGTCTGCCTTGTGCCGACCAAGATCGTGATGTACGCCAATACCGACTGGTATCTGTACAACTTCCGTCGCTCCCTGGCGCTGGCTTTGCGGCGGACCGGCTACGAGGTACTTCGGCTTTCACCCCCCGGGCCATACGGAGAAAAGCTCCGCCAACTGAACCTGCGCTGGGAGCCGCTGCCGATGGATCGGCGCGGCCTCAATCCGTTGCGTGAGTTCAAGCTGCTGTGGCATCTGGCGCGGCTGTTCGCCCGCGAACGCCCCGCGTTGGTGCACAGCTTCACCATCAAATGCGCGGTGTACGGGTCGCTGGCCGCGCGGTTTGCCGGAGTGCCAGCACGGATCAACGCCGTGGCCGGCATGGGTTACGTGTTCATCAGCAATGAACTCAGAGCGCGATTGTTGCGACCTGTCGTGCGCGTGCTCCTGCGTGGGGCGCTGGGTGGTAAAAATGCACGACTCGCTGGTAGCGACCAATGTGCCCGGTTGCCGGGAAGTGGTAACCGACGGAGAGGACGGCCTGTTGGTGCCGGTACGCGACGCAATCGCCCTAGCGGCGGCGATCGCGCGCTTGCTCGACGATCGGGAACTGGCCGCGCGGCTCGGCGCGGCCGCAAGAAAAAAGCGCTATCCGAATTTGACGAACGCGTTGTGATTGATCGCACGATTGAGGTTTATCGGGAACTGCTGGCGACTTGAATCCCGCAACGGAACGAAGCATGCGATGGACAAACGACACTCAATCCTGGTGACCGGTGGCGCGGGCTACATCGGCAGCCATGTGGTGCTGCAACTCGTGGCAGCCGGCGAGCACGTGGTGGTGCTCGATGATTTGAGTACCGGGTTCGCCGATGCGGTGATCGGAGCGGATCTGGTCGTCGGAGATATGGGCGACGCGGCGCTGGTGACGGCGTTGCTGCGCGAACGTGACATCGACACCGTGTTGCATTTCGCGGCGCGAACCATGGTCGCGGAATCCGTGGCCGACCCTTTGCGTTACTACGGCAACAATACCTGCGCCACACGCAGTCTGCTCGCATGCTGCGCGGCCGCCGCCGTGACCCAGGTGGTGTTCTCATCGACGGCTGCGGTATACGGCGTACCTGCGAGCGGACGTGCGAGCGAAGACACGCCGACGACGCCAATCAACCCCTACGGCACGTCCAAGTTGATGAGCGAATGGATGCTGCGCGACCTCGCCGCCGCGGGGGGGCCGCGCTATGTCTCGTTGCGGTACTTCAACGTTGCCGGATGCGATCTTCAGGGACGAATCGGTCAGTCGACAAAGAATGCGACCCTGCTGGTCAAGGTAGCTTGCGAAGTCGCCGTGGGCAGGCGTCCGCATGTGTCCATACTGGGAACGGATTACCCTACGGTCGACGGTACCGGAGTGCGCGACTACATTCACGTCGACGATCTTGCGCGCGCGCATCTGGATGCCCTCCGCTATCTGCGTCAGGGCGGTGAGTCGACAACGCTGAATTGCGGCTACGGGAATGGTTTTTCCGTACGCGAGGTTCTCGCTGCGGTTGGGCGCGCCAACAATGGCAAACCAGTTGCCGCTATCGAGCAGCCGCGCCGCGCCGGCGACCCACCGTCGCTGGTTGCCGACGCAGTGCGTATTCGTCAAGTGCTGGGTTGGAAGCCGCACTATAACGATCTGGATTTGATCGTGCGCACGTCGTTGGCGTGGGAGCGGAAACTTGCCGCAGCGGAGCGGCTATCCAACGCATCGGCTGCCGGGTGATCTTCTCCGACCGAGAGATTCCAATCGCCAGGCATTCCTCAGCGCTATTGTTTCGCTCAAGCGCGGCGGTATCTGACAATCAGCGTCAGCTCGCCGAACAAGCCCTCGGCTTTGCCGCGGGTGAGTTGGCTTCTTCGTGGGGCTATTTACGTGGAGCAGGTCAAACCAGCAATGTACCGAAGACGCAGTGTTCACTCTGATCACTCTCGTTCAGAGCGGACTGTCGGATAAATACTCGACACAAACAGCCAGACGCAATGGCGTACGGACAGAAGCTGCGCGGCCACGTAATTAGGTTTGCGCCGGCTCGCCGATTGGTGCCAGCGGGCGCTACTACAAGGCCGCCGGCGCGGTGCCTTTCGGCGCATACAAGAACAGGCGCCCAATCAATCCGCCAGCCATCGCGCTGCGATTGAGGCTCGTGGAAACGCGCACGGAAATGACATTCGTCTTGCCGGGAAGCAGCGCTTCGGTGACATCGAAATCCATTTCGTTGGGTCGCTCATACGCTTCCCGATAGGGGCGATGGCCGATGTATTGTCCATTGACCCAGACCCACGCTTCCGTTTCCACAACCGGGGCGTACAGAAAGACTTTCCGCGCGCGCGCGGAGGCAGGCACGTCTACCTTGAACTGATACCAGACTTCCCCGAGGTATGAATGGCCTTCCTTGTCCATAAACCCTTGCAGGTAAAAGGGCTTGCTGGTCGTAATCCTGTCCCATCGAGAAGTATCCCACGCGGATTCATACCAGCCGGCAAAGAGGCCTTCGTCATACGGGTCGATGCTGAACGCGGCTTGGTGCGGAATCATGGCGACGAGGGTACCGGACTTTCCGGACATCCTGTCCGCCAGTTGCTGGTAGTAGGCCGCGCGATCGGCAATACCCCAATACCAGACGCCGGAATCGTAATTGATTCCACCCTTGGCATCCTTTTCCTGTGGAAGCATGAGGAACGAGTTGATGGCGTAGAGCCGAGGTCGAATCGTCAGCATGATGTTCGCTTGACGCGCTGCCTCCGCGAAGTTTCCGGCCAGATCGGCGACGCTCATCCGCACATAGGCTTGCAGGTGTTCGAAAATCAGCCGATCGATCTGCACATGCAATCGGTCGCGAGGCGTATTGGCGGACTGTTCGGCAGCCGCGATGTCTGTTGCCAATTGCTGCATTAACTCGGGTGTATAGACCCAGGGAAGGATGCGATCCTCGTGACCCTGCAGTGGAGTGTTCGTCAGCGCATCTTCCAGCGCATCCCAGAACGCCCGCGCCGGTTTGGCGGCGGCCCCATACCATTTGGCGAAGTAATCGTCGAGTAATGCTTCCACGTCAGCAGCGGCGTTCCACTCCAGCTGCGCGCGGACATACCCGGTAGTTATGCCGTGTTCCGCCCAGATGTTGCGTGTTTCGTCGACAAAACCCTTCACTCCCCACTTCTTCATCAAGGGGAAGTCGCGCTGGAGCTTGCGCGTGGTCGGTACCGGCGTCAATCCAGTGACGAGCATGGTGTAGTCATAACCGTAGACCCACACTTTGTCGTTGAGTTGGCACCAGCGTCGCAGTAACTGCCCCTGTCGAACCATCTGCCAGCTCTTCGGATCGTCGAACGCATGCAGCGTGTCGCTCCAGATGGCAGCGAACATGACGCTGACATGGGGGTCGATCTTGACTCCGAACGGTGGCATGTTGCGACTGGCGTACCCGTTCGTGGTGACGATCTTTGTCGGGAAACGCCTTGTTGACCTGCTTTGTCACGGCGTCGATCCAGCGCATCCACTCTTCGGTAGTGCTCATTTCGGTCTGCACGCCCGCGCGTCCGTTCAGATCGGTAAAACCCTGATTCAGCTTGACGGTCTGTGGATTGAAATCGCGAGGCAACCCGTCATCCGGCGCGATACCGATCGAGCCCGCGTCCGGGTGCGCACGGAAATAATCCTCGGCTTTCTTCGCTGCGATTTCGACCGTTCTTGGATTGCTCAGGTTGGGAAGGTTCGGATTAATCGTTCCATCCGCATTCCGGGCAAAAAGATCTGGCTCGGTCTTTAACAGCTCCGGGCCGGCGACGAATCCGCGCACCGAGGAATCGGTCGGCAGAGCAAAGATCTCATCCGGATTCATCTTGTTGCGGATTTTCCAGCGCCGCTCTTCGGCGGCCATTTCCGGTGTCGTGTGCAACCACCAGTTGCGCAGCCTGAAATCGGGTCTTTCCCGCGAAGTCGTCTCACGGAACCCGATGGTCTTGCTCCGCGGTACCACTTCGCCGAATTCCCCGGGCATGAACCAGCGGACGCCCAAACGATTGAGAAAATCGTAGACCGCGTATTCTGTTCCATGATAGGGCCCGGCATCGTTGCCGGCCAGGACGAGGTATTTCTTGCGGCTCTCGATCAGAAAGCCTTCCTCATTCCGTTCGGGTGTCAGTCCCGAAGGGATAACGATTTTCAACCGATCGGAGGCGATGCTCCGGCCGACGAGAATCAGGTTGCCTGAGGCGGCGCTCTTGTCGTCCACGATCGGCAAGGTAGCGCCGGACATCTTGCGGATGTACTCCTGCAAGTCGTGCGCGGCCGCTGCCACCTTCTGCGCAACCGGATTGTCCTTGGCAGGCGCGATAGCCGCCTGCGCAATCACAATCGAGGCGCGTGGCGCTCCGTCGTCGACGATGTTCAACTCGCCGGGTTCGGCGATTTGCGGGGTCGGACCTTCCAGGGCTTGCTTGGGGCGGACGTCAGCCGCTGCGCCAGCCTGCGCAATGGCGTGAGGCACACTAGTCAGACACAACAACGTAAACAGAAGAATCAGCGCAATCGAACACAGCTGGCTGCGCCAGATGACGAAAGGGGATGACGGTATAAACTGCCCAGGGGTCAATGTCATCGTTGCTTTCGTCGCAAAGCGCATCGTCGCATCGCCATTGGGTCGTGTGGTGTACGCTGGCCTCGCCGAGACGTCGAGCCAGCCACGGTCGGCGCTTGCGGGTAATTATTGATACATCATAGATAGCTGACAATATCAGAATTGTTTTGTCCCGTTTCCAAGAGCGCATCAAGTGATGCTTGGGGTTGTCTTACCGTTAGACGTTGTCTGCTGAATGAAACGTCACACCGTGCCTGCAAAAGTCGTGCTGTATGCCAACACCGACTGGTACCTCTACAACTTCCGCCGCTCGTTGGCGCTGGCTTTGCAACGGACCGGCTGTGAAGTGTTGCTGCTTTCGCCCTCAGGGCCATACGGAGAGAAACTGCGTAAGCTAGGTCTGCGCTGGGAACCGCTGCCGATGGATCGGCGCAGTCTCAATCCCTTGCGTGAATTCGCATTGCTGTGGCATTTGACTCGACTGTTCGCACACGAACGTCCCGCGCTGGTGCACAGCTTCACGATCAAGTGCGCGGTATACGGATCGCTGGCGGCGCGGTTCGCCGGGGTACGCGCGCGGATCAATGCCGTAGCAGGCATGGGCTATGTATTCATCAGCGATGAACTCAAGGCCCGTTTGCTGCGGCCTGTCGTACGCGTGCTCCTGCGCGCGGCGCTGGATGGAAAAAACGCAAGGCTGGTGCTGCAGAACGCGGACGACGTCGAGCTGTTCGAACGAGCGGGATTGACCGAGCACGGAAACATTCGATTGATCCGCGGCTCCGGCGTCAACTGCGAACAATTTGCTCGGCGCAATTCAGCGCAGAGCAGGCAACAAGGTATATCGCGTGTCTTGTTGGCGGCACGTCTGCTCTGGGACAAGGGGATCGCTGAATACGTGGAGGCTGCGCGAATACTGCGTGCGCAGGGTCGCAGTGTTCAATTTCTGCTCGCAGGTACGCCGGATCCCGGTAATCCTGCGGCGATTCCGGTCAAGACAATTCAAGGCTGGGTAGCGGAAGGTCTTGTGGATTGGTTGGGGCACGTCGATGATATGCCGGCATTGCTCGCCACCGTAGACGTCGTCGCGCTTCCAAGTTATCGCGAGGGCCTGCCCAAGAGCCTGATCGAGGCGGCTGCCTGCGGGTTGCCCTTGGTGGCTACCGACGTGCCTGGCTGCCGGGAAGTCATTACCGACGGCAAGGATGGCCTGTTGGTGCCGGTGCGCGACGCGGTCGCGCTGGCAGCGGCCATTGCACGACTGCTTGACGATCGCGAACTGGCAGCGCGGCTCGGTGCGGCCGCCAGAGAGAAAGCGCTGGCTGAATTTGACGAGCGCATCGTCATCGAGCGCACACTCGCGGTATACCAGGAGCTGTTGGGCGACTCCACTCAAATCCAGCCACGCAATTTGTAGACCAGCATGCCTATGTATTCGTGCAGGTATCTTTGGCTTTGGAATAGCACAGAAATCCGTGGGCGCCATGCTGGGCTGAAAACTGGATATTGACTCGTGTCAAATACGGGCGCCGGAGTGACCGCGAAACCCTGTTTCTCGAAGCAGGCTACGGTACGGCGCATGGGGATGGCCGATGTCACCAGCAAAATCCGGTGGCGATGTTCGCGATTCAGGATGGGCGCCGAATACGCGGCATTCTGATAAGTCGTAACGCTATTAGGCTCGATACGCAACGCGCTTGCGGGCACGTCCTGCTGTTTTAGCGCTGCCAGAATTTCGGTGCCTTCGCGTACCCCGCCAGACACCAGGATGATCGGTGCCCGTTGCGCTCGATAGAGCAGCAACGCGAGCCCGGTTCTTGTACGTTTTGCTTTTTCATCGCCGTGATCGAAATCCGGCGGATCGCCGCCACCGAGTACGACAATCGCATCCGCCTTTGGATATCCATCTGGCTGATGCGCGGGATAAGGAGCTTCCAGTCCGCGGCGCAGAACTTCGGCAAATACCGGCGTGGCGCAGAGAGTGACCCACAATACAGCGATCAGGCCGAAAGCCATGGCAATCCGGTAGCGCCGGACGTACAGACAGAGCAATCCTGCTGCGAGCAACGCGAGGCCCTGTGATTCCGGGTGGGTCAGGTCGGCCAAGTAAGCGGGCAAATGCATACGGGAAGTACGCCGGAGCCAGGCCGGCTCGGCGTCGACTATTGAACGATTTCTTTCAAGCGGTGAATGCCGATCGCGAGGTATTCCTTGATCGCCTTGCTGCTTCGATCCAGCGTTTCGGCATCGGGTAACCAGCGCTGTAAAAGGGTACGTGGAGGTATCGCGTCGAAGTCCGTGGGCGCAGGGATTGCATCGATGCCTTGCGCGCGAAACAAGGCGAGCGCGCGCGGCATGTGCACGGCCGAGGTAACGAGCAGGATCTTGCCGAAGTGATGTTCGGCAAGCAACTGCTTCGTGTACAGCGCATTCTCTTCGGTGTTGCGGCTGCGATTTTCGAGCAGAATCGATGAAACCGGCACACCAAGATCGTTCTCGAAGGTCTGCATCGCACTGGCCTCGGATTCATCCGCATTCGACCAATCTCTGCTGCCGCCGGAGACGATCAGCACGGGCGCGCGTCCCGCGTGGTAGAGCTGGGCGCCGAACCAGGCGCGATCCGCGCCGCTCTTCAGATGGGCGCCGATGCGCCAGCCTTTTCTTCCTCCTTGGACGCCGCCGCCAAGAACGACGATGGCATCGACGACCGGATAGTCGGCGGCGACGCGTTGCGGGAACTGCCGTTCCAGGCCCTGGCGCAGCCAGACCGAAGCGGCGGGTGTGGACCACAGAAACAGCCACGCGAAGGCGAGCACGATCACGAACCAGCCCAGCCGTTTGCGACTCAGGACGATCAGCAGCACACCACAAGGAACCAGCAGCAGGCACGAACCGAGCGGCGAAGTCAGATGGATGAAGATTTTTCCGAGATCGAACATCGGTAGTTTTTTCCGACGAGGATTGATCGATTGCGTGAACGGTTTTCGCCGCGGTTCCGCTTCGCTATGCGCCGCGAAGCGCGGAGCGCGCGCCGGCGATCGGGCGAAGCCGCTGTGGCAACTGTTACCATGAAGTGTATGCATCCGCGATCGACTTTGCACGAACAACGCCGGCAATGGCTCGCGGCGATTCTGCGTGGCGAGCGGCGTGACTGGAGCGCGGAACTCGGCGACGCGGAGGCGATGCTCGCCTGCGCGAACGAAGAAGGGGTACTTGCGCTCGTCAATCAGACGTTGGCCGGCGGTTCGTCGATGCCGCCGGAATTCGAACGCGGGTTGGTGCGTGAGACGCGTAGCGAAGTCGCCTCGAATCTGCTGCGCGAAACGGAGTACCAGCGGATACTCGACCATCTGGCGCAGGAGAGCCTGCCGGCACTGCTGCTCAAGGGTTCGGCGCTCGCGTATTGGGCCTACGCGTCGCCGTGGCTGCGCCCCTGCGTCGACATCGATCTTCTGTTCGCTTCGCGCGATGCAGCCGAACGGGCATCGCTGGCGTTGCAGGGAATCGGGTATACGCCCATCTCGCGCGCGGTACCCGGCGACTTGACCGTGTTCGAGATCGGCTGCTCGCGCGCGATCGGCGGCGCGCATATCTGGGCCGACTTGCACTGGGGTATCGGTGGCGCGCCGCTATTTGCCAACCGGTTGAGCATCGAAGAGCTGTTCACGGCTTCCATTGCGCTGCCCAAACTCGCCGCGTCGGCGCGCGCGATCGGTCCGCTGCATGCCTATCTGCACAACAGTACGCATCGCGCATTGCAGTTGCATCAGGGCAGCGGCGATCGGTTGAAATGGCACTACGATCTACATCTGCTTGCGCAGCATTTTTCCGCAGACGACTGGAACCAGCTGGCGACACTTTGCGAGGAACGCGGATTGGCTGGCGTGTGCCAGGACGCAATGGATTCCTCTGCTGCCTTGTTCAAGACGCCAATACCGCAATCCGTTGTCAGTCGTCTGACCCGCGCGCGGCGTAGCGAGAAGCTCGATGTCCGGCGCCTGTACAGCTGGAAGTACATGGAGTATCAGAATTTGCGCTCGCTGCCTACGTTGCGGCAGCAGTTGCGCTGGCTCAGGCAGCGGCTATTGCCGAATCGTGTCTATCTCGCTGACATGTACGGTGGGCGCTGGAGCGGTTACGGCCGCTATCTGCACAAGGGCTTGCGCAAATTTCTGGGCGGCACTTCGTAAGGATATCGCTGCCTTCGGCGAGTCGCGCCATTGGTCGATGCCGGATTGATTCTTTTCACCGGCCCGGGGCAGTGCGATGAAGTGCTCCAGGCGGAAGATGGCGCAACCACTATAATTCCGATGTCGGATTGTTGAAATTGTTGCGATGCGTTCGATAGCGTGCGCCTATCCTCGCCGTAATGCCGCTGCCTCCCCTCGTGAAACCAAAGACGCCATTCAAACCGGAAGTTGCCGCGCTACGTGCGCTGCTCGAGACGACGTTGCTCAGCGACCGGCGCAATCTGCGTCGCGATCTCAATCGTCTCAACGCGGCGCCGGATATCGATGCGGCTGCGCTTGCGCGCTTGCGCCTGCGCTTGGATTCCGCGCGTGCGCGCTACGCCGCGCGCGCGGCCCGCGTTCCACAAATCCGCGTCGACGAGACGCTGCCGATCGCGGCGCGTGCGGATGAAATCGTCGCGCTGATCCGTCGCCATCCGGTGCTGGTGCTGGCCGGCGAGACGGGTTCCGGCAAAAGTACACAATTGCCGAAACTGTGTCTCGCCGCCGGCCGCGGCCGCGCCGGCCTGATCGGTTGCACCCAGCCGCGCCGGATGGCCGCGCGCAGCGTTGCGCGTCGTGTGGCGAGCGAGCTTGGCAGCGACGTCGGCGGTCTGGTCGGATTTCAGGTGCGTTTCGCCGAGCAGGTCGGCGAGCGCAGCCTGATCAAGTTCATGACCGACGGCATTCTGCTGGCGGAAACACAGTCGGACCCGTGGCTCAACGCCTACGACACGATCATCGTCGACGAAGCGCACGAGCGCAGCCTGAATATCGATTTCCTGATCGGTTACCTCAAGCGCCTGCTCACGCGTCGGCGCGACCTGAAGCTGATCGTTACATCGGCGACGATCGACACCGCGCGTTTCGCCCAGCACTTCGACAACGCGCCGATCGTGCAGGTCGAAGGCCGCAGCTATCCGGTGGAAGTACGCTGGCGGCCTCGCGAGTACTACTCGGAAGGCGGGTGGGGCGATGTTCCTTCCCCTGCGCAGCGGGGGAAGATGGGCGAAGCCCGGAAGGGGGCGAAGGCCTCGAATGAAGAGCGCCCCCTTCAGCCCTCCGGGCAGCTTCCCCCGCGGGCGGGAGAAGCGAAAAGCGGCGGGGGAAGCGACATCGAACAGATCGTTGCCGCGCTGGACGAAATCACGCGCGAGGATGCGCGTGGCGACGCGCTGGTTTTCCTGTCCGGCGAGCGCGAAATCCGCGACACGCATCTGGCCCTGGCGCGGCGCAACTACCGCGCGACCGAAGTTCTGCCGCTGTACGCGCGGCTGTCGGCGGCCGAACAGGATCGCGTGTTCAAGCCGGGCGTGCAGCGGCGCATCGTGTTGGCGACCAATGTCGCCGAGACCTCGCTGACCGTGCCGCGCATCCGTTACGTGATCGACACCGGCACGGCGCGCGTCAAGCGCTATCTGCCGCGCAGCCAGCTCGAGCGCCTGCATATCGAACCGATTGCGCAGGCCGCCGCCGAGCAGCGCAAGGGCCGCTGCGGTCGCGTCGGGCCGGGCATCTGTATACGTTTATACAGCGAGGAGGATTTCGCCGGACGTCCGCGCTACGGCGAGCCGGAAATCCTGCGCTCGTCGCTGGCCGGCGTGATCCTGCGCATGCTCAGTCTGCGCCTGGGCGAAGTCGAGAAATTCCCGTTCGTCGACATGCCGAACACGCGCGCGATCGGCGACGGCTATCGGCGTCTGGCCGAGCTCGGGGCAGTATCTGTGCGCTCGTCCGTGACCGCAGAGAATCAAGAAGCAACCATCCATGGCCGCACTTCTCAATATGAACTGACCGATATCGGTCGCCAGATGGCTGAGTTGCCGATCGATGTCGCCCTCGCGCGCATGTTGATCGAGGCACGCCGTCTGGGCGTGGCGCGCGAGTTGCTTATCCTGGTGGCCTTCCTGAGCATCCAGGACCCGCGCGAACGCCCACCCGATGCGCGCGCCGCCGCCGATGCCGCGCATGCGCAATTCGCCGATCCGAAGTCCGATTTCGTCGGAGTGCTCAATCTGTGGCACGCGCATGCGCTCGCGCACGAGGAACTCACGCAATCGAAGTTGCGCGACTGGTGCAGCGCACGGTTTCTGTCCTACCTGCGCATGCGCGAGTGGCGCGAACTGCATCGGCAGTTGCTGGTGCTGGAGCCGAGTGCTTCGATACCCTCTGCATCGGCGCAGCCGAGCGAGAAGGTTGGGGTGAGGGGGCGGACACTGCGCACCGCAGCGGCGGTGCAAGTAGATCAAATGCAACGCCCGCACCCAACCCTCTCCCCCGACAAAAAGCGCGTCGGGGGAGAGGGCGATCGCTACGAAGCCGTGCATCGCTCACTGCTCGCCGGCTGGCCGACCCAGGTCGCGCTGAAGGACGAGAAGAATCTTTATCGAGGCACGCGCGAGCGCAGGTTGCAGATTTTTCCGGGCTCGACGCTGGCCCGGCACCCACCGCGCTGGCTGCTGGCCGGACAGATCCTCGATTTGCAAAAAGTATACGCAATGCTGTGCGCGAGCGTGGAGCCGGAATGGATCGAGCAGCAAGCCGCGCATCTGGTCAAACGCAATTGGCGCGAGCCGCACTGGTCGCGCAAGCGCGGTGCGGTACTCGCGTTCGAGCAGGTCGCCCTGTTCGGTCTGATCCTGGTGGAAAAACGCATCGTGCAATTCAACCGGCAGGACCCTGCGGTTGCGCATGCCGTGTTCGTGCGCGAGGCGCTTGTGCGCGGCGATATCGATTGCCGCGCCGATTGCGTGCGCGCAAACGCACGTGTGCTCAGCGAGGCTTGCGAGATCGAGGCGAAGCAGCGGCGCAGCGGCCTGGTCAAGGACGAGGACGAGTTCGTGCAATTCTTCGCCGGCAAGTTGCCCACCGATATCAGTACGGCGTCGGCTTTCGATGCGTGGTATCGAAAGGCATCGCCGGCACAGCAGGCGGCGTTGCGCTGGCCGCTGGACTTCGTCCTCGCGAGCACACCCGGAGTTCGCGCCAGCGACTTTCCCACGCATCTGGATTGTGCCGGACATAGGTTGAAAATCGACTACCGTTTCGTGCCTGGCGACCCTGCCGACGGCGTGACCCTGCAGGTGCCGCTCGCCTTTGTCAACGCGGTGCCCGCCGCGCTTTGCGAGTGGCTGGTGCCCGGCCTGCTGGCCGACAAGGTTGCCGAATTGATTCGCGGCCTGCCTAAATCGTTGCGCCGAAATTTCGTGCCCGCGCCGGATTTCGCGCACGCGTTCGCACAAGCGCAGGGCGTGCGCGACGAACCCCTGCTCGAGGTGCTCGCGAACTATCTGCACCGCGTAACCGGCGTGGACGTATCCGCGCGCGACTTTGCCGAGGTTGCCGTGCCAGCGCATTTGCTGATGCGCTTCCGTGTTTACGAAGATGGTCCCGGCCAGAGCAATGGCGTAACGCTGGCCGAAGGCCGCGATATCGACACCATCCGCGTGCAGTGGGGCAGCGCGGCCAACGCAGCCTTCTCGCGCCGCGCGGACGCCGAGTTGACGCGCGAGGACATCGCCGAATTCGATTTCGATGGCATTCCCGAGCGCGTACTCGGCGAGACGGGTCTGGTCGCTTTCCCGGCGCTGGTCGATCTCGGCGACAGCGTCGCGTTGCGCGTGTTCGAGCGCGCCGATGAGGCGCGCAGCGCGCATGTGCAAGGCGTCCGGCGCTTGTTGCGGCGTGCGCTGCACGAGCGCGATCAAGCAGGTGCGCCGGCAGTTGCCCCTCTCCCATCAAATGACGCTGTTGCGCGGAGCGCAACGATCGCTCCCCCTCTCTCGCGCCAGCGGGGGAGGGCAAGGGGTGGGGGTGACGGCGATGAAATTTCTCCCCATCGCCAGCGTCGACGAGTTGCGCGACGGACATTGTCGAAGCGGCACTCCAGCAGTTATTCGACGCGCGCGATCTCGACCTGCGCCAGCGTCAGGCGTTTCGCCATGTCGAAAGCGAGATTGGCAGCGCAGCTGTTCGCAGCCGCGGTCGAATGGTTGCGTCTGGTCGAGGACGTACTTGGCGCCTACGCCGAACTTGACGCCGTGGCTCGAACCGCCGCTGATCGGCTATGCGCGCGCGAATTACGACGATCTGCGCGAGCAGCTCGACGCACTCGTCTATCCGGGATTCGTGCGCGCAACGGAGAAAGCGCGCATGCCGCATCTGCCGCGCTATCTCAAGGCGATGCGCCTGCGCGCCGAGCGTCTGCGCCATGATGCCACGCGCGATCAGGCGCGCATGCTCACGGTGCGCGGCTACTGGCGCGAGTATCTGAAGCTCAAAGCCAGCGGCAACGCCGACCCCGCCGCGCTCGACGAGTTGCGCTGGCTGATCGAGGAACTGCGCGTCTCGCTGTTCGCGCAGGAGCTTAAGACCGCGGAACCAGTATCGCCGAAACGCCTTAACAGGCTGATCGAATCATTGAATGTTCGCTGAGCAGAAACTGGATCCCGTGTCGTCGGCCATCCATGGCCTGCACGGGATGAGTTCATCCTGAACTCACTTGGTGCGCTCGACGCGCACGTCGCAGCCGCAGGGTTCGATATACATCAGCCAGCTGCCGAGCAGCATTGGCTTGATCTTCACTTTCGGGTGACTGTAGCGGCCGTTGCTGAACTGGCCGGACTCGGCCTGGGTCCATTCCTGGCCGTTTTCGAGCCGGAATATCGTTTTGCCGTACCAGCCGTCGAACGTGCCGGCGATGCGGCTCTCGACCGGTTCGCGCTTGCTGTCGACGTAAAAAGCCGGCTTGCCGGCTGGCGTCACGACTTGAGTGACGACCGTTGTGGTCTGATGCGCGTGCAGCCAGTCGTTGAGCGCCTTGAGTTCGGCGGGGCTGAGCTTGTCGAGCCCGGCAGCGTGGAATTCGGCCTGCGACATGCGTTCCTCGAGGGTCGATGTCTGGGCGGCGGCGGCGGCGGCGCCGGCAAGCAACGCAAATGCAAGCGCAATGACAAAACGCATGGACTTCGAGCCTCGATCGGGGGTGGTATCTGCCGGATTGTAGCGATTCCGGCGGCGCCTGCCCACGACAGGTTTCAGCGCGCGAGCCAGCCCCCGTCCACGGGCAGTACTGCTCCGTGCGCGTAGGTGAAACCCGGCCTGCGCCGCGCCGTTGCGGGCGGGCGCCAGACGCAGGCGATAGAATGGCGCGATGAAGACGCCGACGCCCGACAGCGGGCCGATAGCGGCGTGGCTAGACCGAGTCGCGCTTGAAATCCCCGACGATCCCGCGATCGAGTCCGCGAAGTCGCTGCTGGCCGCTGTCGTTGCGCGTGCCGCGTTCTCGGCGGTCAGGGGCGAACTTGCGGCGACTCTGCAATTGCTCGACGAACTCGATCTGGACGTGCAGACGCGGGTTGCGTTCCTGCTCCACGCGCTGCAGCAGTGCGGTGGCGAGATCGAAGCGAAGACCGTGGCTGAGTTCAACCCGGGGCTGCGCGATCTGCTCGAAGGCCAGCAGGCCGCGGAGCAAGTCGGCGGCCTGTATGCGGCGCGCAGCGGCGGCAATGCCGAAGGTTTGCGCCGTCTGCTGCTGGCGATCATCCGCGACCTGCGCGTGGTCTTCATCCTGCTCGCGCGCCAGCTCGCACGCCTGCGCGCGGCGGCGAAGCTCCGGCCGAGCAGCGCCGCGAACTGGCCCAGCTCACCGCCGACATCCATGCGCCGCTGGCCAACCGGCTCGGCATCTGGCAGCTGAAGTGGGAGCTGGAAGACCTCGCGTTCCGCTACCTGCAGCCGGATACCTACCGGCGCATCGCGCATCTGCTCGACGAGCGGCGCAGCGACCGCGAGACGCTTCATCGCCGCGACGCTGCGCACGCTGCGCAACGCGCTGGCCGAGGCAGGCATCGACGCCGAGATCGCCGGCCGGCCCAAGCACATCTATTCGATCTGGAAAAAGATGCAGCGCAAGGGCGGCGACTTCTCCGCGCTCTACGACATCCGTGCGCTGCGCGTGCTGGTCGACGACGTGGCGGCCTGCTATGCCGCGCTCGGCATCGTGCACAGCGCTGTGGCCGCCGGTGCCGAGCGAGTTCGACGACTACATCGCGCGGCCCAAGGGCAACCACTACCAGTCGCTGCACACCGCGGTGGTCGGGCCGCAGGGCAAGACGCTCGAAGTGCAGATCCGCACGCACGAGATGCACGCGTTCGCCGAACGCGGCGTGGCCGCGCACTGGCGCTACAAGGAAGGCGGCGGCGGCGACCGAAAGTTTCGAGCGCAAGATCGCCTGGATGCGTCAATTGCTCGAAGCGAAGGACGAGCGCAGCACGACGAGCAGGCCGACGATGCCGCCTTGCTCGCCGGCTTCAAGACCGATCTGCTCGAAGACCGCGTCTATCTGCTGACGCCGCAGGGCAGGTGATCGACCTGCCGCGCGGCGCGACCGTGCTGGATTTCGCCTACTCACGTGCACACCGATGTCGGCCACCGTTGCCGTGGCGCCAAGGTCAACGGCCGCATCGTGCCGCTGAACTTCCAGCCGGTCAGCGGCGATCGCGTGGAAATCCTCACCGGCAAGGCCGCCGAGCCGCGCCGCGACTGGCTGAGCGCGCAGCACGGTTTCCTGACGACGCAGCGCGCGCGCGCCAAGGTGCGCGCCTGGTTCAAGCGCATCGATCACGACGCGAACCTCGCGGCCGGCCGCGAAATTCTCGAACGCGAATTCACGCCGGCTCGCGCTGCACAACGTCGACCTGGAAACCTTGCCGCAGAAGTTCCATCTGCAGACGCTCGACGATTTGCTCGTCGCGCTTGCGCTCGGCGAAATCACGCCGGCCAGGTCGCACGCGCGCTGCACGAGGAGCAGACGCCGGCGGCGCCTGCCATCGCGGTGCCGGCGCGCGCGCCGAAGCGCGACAAGGACGCCGTGGTGATCGAAGGCGTCGGCAACCTGCTCACCAGCATGGCGCGCTGCTGCCAGCCGTTGCCCGGCGATGCCATCGTCGGCTACATCACGCGCGGCAAGGGCGTGTCCATCCATCGCGCCGATTGCGCCAGCTTCGCGCGCCTGCGCGCGCGCGATCCGGACCGCGCGATCGAGGTCGAATGGGGCAGCGCCAGCGGGCCAGGCCTACGACATCGATCTGGTCGTGCGCGGCTACGACCGCAAGGGCTGCACAAGGACGTGACCAACGTCATCGCCGCGGCCAACATCACCTGCTCGCGGTCAATGCCCGGGTGGATGCCATAAGCGGGCCTGGTCAACATGAACTTTGCCGTCCGCGTGGCCGACTTCGACCAGCTTGTCGACGCTGCTTGGGCGGCTGGCGGGCGTGCCGAATGTGATCGAGGCGAGGCGTGTGGCCTGAGCAGGCTGTCTTTCGCACTCAATATCCTGCGCAAATGGCGCGACGCCGCATGGTATGCTAGCGCCACGCCAGTAGCCGTGGTAAGCAGTGCTGGATTTAACATGCGCGCGGCAGACTTGGGGCACTGAACCTTGATCGAAATTCCCGGCTACAACATCTTGCGCCAGCTCGGCCGCGGCGGCATGGCCACGGTTTACCTGGCGACGCAGGAATCGGTGCAGCGCGACGTCGCGCTGAAGGTCATGTCGCCGACCTCTGCTCGCCGACCCCGATTTCGGTGAGCGCTTCCTGCGCGAGGCGCGCATCGCAGCCAAACTGCATCATCGCCACGTGGTCGGCGTCCATGACGTTGCGCGCAGCGGCGACTACAACTACATCGCGATGGAATACCTCGGCGGCGGCGCCGTACTCGCGCGCGACGGCACGCCGCGCGCGGTGCCGTTCGCCCTGCGCGTCACGCGCGAGATCGGCGCTGGCGCTGAACTATGCGCACGCCAAGGGCTTCGTGCATCGCGACGTCAAGCCCGACAATATCCTGCTGCGCGACGACGGCTCCTCGGCGCTGACCGATTTCGGCATTGCGCGCGCGGCGATTCGGCCACGCAAGCATGACGCGCACCGGCGCGGTCATCGGCACGCCGCATTACATGAGCCCGGAACAGGCGCGCGGGCGCACGGTCGACGGCCGCGCGGATTTGTACAGTCTGGGCATCGTGCTGTACGAACTGCTGGTCGGACGCGTGCCGTACAACGCGGATGATTCGCTCGCCGTCGGCATCATGCACATCACCCAGCCGATCCCGATGCTGCCCGAGCACCTGTCGGCGCTGCAGCCCATGCTCAATCGCCTGCTCGCCAAGCAGCCGGACGATCGCTACCAGAACGGCGCGCAACTGGCCGACGCGATCGAGCAGATCGAAATCGCGATGGCCGGTGGCAAACTGCCGGCGCTCGCCGATGGCGAGGAAGCGTATCGGCGCGAAGTGCCGGGCGCGGAACAGCGCGGTCCCGAGCGTACTCCGACCGGTTCGCGCACCCCGACCACGTTTACACCTGCACCGGCGCGCACACCCGCACCCATGCCGCAGGAGGGTCAACCAACCCAGTTGACTCCGGCGCCGATGCGCCATCGCTTCGATCCGTCGCTCGGACGCATGGACGAGGCGGTCTCGACCAGCGGTTATATGCCGGCGTCGCGTCGCGAAACGCCGCGCAGTGCCACGCAATCCAGCGGCCGGCGCGGTTGGATAATCGCGCTGCCAGTGCTGCTGATCGTGCTGCTCGGCGGCGGCTATACAGCGTGGCATTTTCAGGATCGCCTGCGCGCGTTGCTGCCGAAAACCGAACTGAACAGTCTCATCGCGCGTGGCGACAAGGCGCTCGATGAAGGCCACCTCACCGGCAACGCGGGCGACAGTGCGCGCGAACTGTTCCAGAGCGCGCGCGCGATCGATCCGGACAACGATCAGGCGCGCGAGGGCCTGAATCAGGTCGGTACGCGCTTGCTCGACGAAGCGCAGACCGCGCTCACGCACAACGACCTGCCGACCGTGCACACCGATCTTGCCGCGGCGGAGGAAATTCTCGGCGGCGGCGACAAGGTCGAAGAGCTCAAGAACGCGCTGCGCGCTGCCGAAGCGCACGGCACCCAGACCGAGGATTTGTTGAATCGCGCCGCTGCGGCGCTTGCGGCGGGACGTCTGCTCGGCGACGACAGCGCCAGCGTCCTTTACAAGCGCGTGCTCGATGCCGACGCGAGCAATGCGCTGGCGAAGGACGGCCTCGACAAAGTCGCCAAGGCGCAGGCGCAAGCGGTGCGCGAAGCGGTCACGCAAGGCAACGAGGATCTGGCCAATCAACGCATCGCGGAGCTTGCGCAACTGGCGCCGAATTACCCGGCGATTCCCGAATTGCGCGCTGCGCTCGGGCAGATGCATCATGCCGATACCAAGGCGCAGGATGCGCAACTCTCACGCGCGGAAGCGGCCTTGCACGACAACAAGATCAGCGGCGGCAACGGCGCGCTTGCACTGTTCCAGGCCGTGCTCAAACGTGATGCGACCAACGCGCGCGCCAAGGCCGGCCTGCGCAAGATCGGCCTCGCCTTCGCGGCGCAGGCAAGCGTGCAACTCGATGCGAACAATCTGCCGGCGGCGGAGGCGGCGGTGCGTCAGGCCGAAGCGTTGGCCGGTGACGCGAACGAAGTGCACAGCGTGCGCGCGCGTCTGCGCGAGCTGCGCGAAGGCACGGCCATCGCCACCAAGCAGCAGGCGACGGAGCTGACTCTTGCCGAACGCGCACGCATCGAGGACTCCCTCGGCGCAGCGGACCGTGCGCTGGCGGCAGGTACGCTGATGGATCCGGGCGGCGCCTACGACAAATACCGTGCCGTGCTGAGCATCGATGCCAACAATGCGCAGGCGCTCAGCGGCATCAACCGCATTCCGGTACGCGCGCGCGAGTTGTTCGATCAATCGATCGCTGCCGGCAAGCCCAATGGCGCACGCGGCTATCTCGAAGCGATCGCACAGACCGATCCGGGCAATGCCAATTTGCAGGCAATGCGCCAGCGTCTGGCCACCGTCTATCTGGATCAGGCCGAAGCGCATATCGCCCAGGGCCAGCGCGAGGAGGCGGCGCGCGCGTTGAACTCCGCACGCCAACTGAGCCCGAACAATCCGCGCAACGCCGAGGTCGACGCCAAATTGCAGAGTGCACCGCCCGCGACGGGTGGGTGAGACCGAGCGTTCGCGCGATGCGTTGAAGCGCATCGCGCGCGAGGTCGAACGCCCGCAGCAGGTCGAGTGTGCGATGTTTGCGAGTTGCCTTGAATGGCAACTCGCGGCGCACATGAGGAGGAGGCAGGATGCCGACCGCAGGGCGCTCCACTGATGGATACGGGCTGTTGCCGGGCTCGAATCACCAACCGCCTAGCCGCGCATTGCGCCAACGGGGTGCTACTCATGTGTCTGCTCCTGCTCGCGATTGGCAGCGTCCCTGATCGGCCCTGGTTGCTGCTCGGCAATCGCGACGAATTCCATGCGCGCCCGAGCGCACCCGCGCAAGCCTGGCCCGATGCGCCGGCGATCGTCGGCGGTCGCGACCTCGAGGCCGGTGGCTCGTGGCTCGCAATTCAGCGCGATGGCCGCTACGCGGCGCTGACCAATGTTCGCGCTCGGCAGGCGGCGCCGGCGCGACGCTCGCGCGGCGAGCTGGTCGGCGATTTCGTCGCCGGCGATACCGGGCCGGTGGACTATGTCTCCGCGGTAGCGGCGCGGCGCGGCGACTACGGACCATTCAATCTAATCGTGGGCGACGCCGCGGGTGCGTGCTTCGTCAGCAGTATCGATGGCGCGCCGCGCCGTCTGGCCAGCGGCATTCATGCTTTCAGCAATGGCTCGCTCGAAGACGAGTGGCCGAAGATGCGCCGTCTGCGCGCGCGCTTCGCCACGATGCTGCAAAGTGGAGAAATGGACAATGCGGCATGGCTGGCGCTGCTCGCCGACACGCAACAACCGCAGGACGACGAACTGCCCGACACCGGCGTCGGTCTCGAACTCGAACGCCGTCTCGCGCCGATCTTCATTCGCGGCGAAACTTACGGCACGCGCGCCAGCACGCTCGCGTATGCGCGTGTGCACGGCGGCATGGTCCTGCACGAACGCCGCTTCGGGCCGAATGCCACGTCGTTGGGCGAATCGACAATCGAGCTATAGCGAATCTCCCAGGAACCCAGGATAAGCGCAGCAGCTTATTCGGCTCGGCGCGGCAGGATTACCTGCAACGCCTTGCGTGCAGCGTCGAACGAAAAATGCGTACGCACGTTGTCCAGCCCGTTGGCGGACAGCGTTTTCCATAACGCCTCGTCGGCGTAGGCGCGCAGGATCGCGGTGGCGAAATCCTGCGGCGTGTCGGCGACCAGACATGTCCCTGCCGCGCACGCACATGCATGCCCTCGACTGCGGTCGTCGTTGCCACCACCGGCAGGCCGTAGCTCATCGCCATATTGACCTTGCCCTTGACGCCGGCGCCGTAGCGCAGCGGTGCGAGCGAGACGCGACAGCCATCCATGAACGGCGCGATGTCCTCGACGTAACCGTGCACGTGCACGCCGTCGCATTGCGAGCCCGGCGATTTCGGCGGGAGCCTTGCTGCCGACGATGTGCAGGCCGATCGGCGCGCTGCGCGCGCACCAGCGGAAATACTTCGCGCGCGAACCACAGCACGGCATCGACGTTCGGCGGATGCTGGAAGCCGCCGACGAAAACCAGATCCTTGCGTGCGCCGAAATCGCGCCGGCGGCCGTAGACTTCGTGCACGTTGCTAAGCACTTCGACCCGCGCGTCCGGCACTTCGCGCGCGAGCAACGCCTTTTCTGCGGCACTGACGACCAGGGTCAGGTCGCATTCGCGCATCAGTTTCAATTCGCTGCGCCTTGGTCGCGGCGGCATGGCGCGCGAGTTCGGGCTTGCCGTCGATCGCCGCGGCGCGCTGCTCGCGCAGATAATGCAGGTCGACCGTGTCGAAGATCAGGCGTGCGTGCGGCGCGTACAGGCGCACAAGGCCGACATAGTTGCTCGCGACATAGTGGCGCGACAGACAGCGACGACATCGAGCGCGGGTCCGTGTGCGCGCAGCCATGCGGCCGGGTCGGCGACGTACGGATGATACAGCGCCTCGACGCCGAGCGCCTGCAGCGCTTGCGTATAGGCGCCGGCGTGCGCGTGGTTGTCCGGCAGAAAACTGACCTGGCAGCCGCGCTCGCGCAGCAGGCGCATCAGGTTGAGCATGCGCAGTGAACCGGAATCCTGATCCGGCGTCGGTGTATAGGCATCCACGATCAGCACATGACGCCGCGCGCGATGGTTCGCCGCGGCCGGCGCGAGGCGCGCATCGTCGATCGGCGCCGGTAGCCGCGCGAGTTCATTTTTCCACTTTTCCACAAATTTCTCGCGGTTGAACGCCTGATAGCGCTTCATGCCGCTGCCGATGTCGGTGCCGGCGGTGATGCCCTCGAAGTGCACGACGACCGCGCGCGGCTCGTAGAGCACCTTGAAACCCGCCGCGCGCACGGCGAAGGCGAGGTCGGTATCCTCGTAGTAGGCCGGCGCGTAGCGCAGGTCGAAGCCGCCGAGCTGTTCGAACAGTGCGCGCCGCAGCATGATCGCCGCGCCCGAGCAGTAGTCGGCCTCGCGGCGAAACGCATAGCGCGGATCGGCAGGGTCGTCGAAGCGGCCGTAGTTCCAGCCCGAGCCGTCGCGAAACACGATGCCGCCAGCCTCCTGCAGACGCCCGTCCGGATACACCAGATTGCGCGCCGACGAGACCGGCTTCGCGGCTCGTCGGCAAAGCAGCGCAGCAGCGCGGCGAGCCAGCCGCGGGTGACGACGGTGTCGTTGTTGAGAAACAGCACGAATTCACCGCGTAGCGATTCGCTGCGCCGGCATTGCACGAGCCGACGAAGCCGAGATTGTGGCCATTGCGCAGCACATGCACGCCGTCGATCCGCGCCAGGCGATCGGCGGTCGCATCGCTCGAGCCGTCGTCGACGACGATGACCTCGAACGCTGTGTCGTCCGCATGCTCGGCCAGCGAGCGCAGGCAGGCCACCGTGTAGTCGATCTTGTTGTAGACCGGGATTACGATCGAGACGCGCGGCGCATCCGCACGCGGTACCGCGAACGGACCGAACGCCGCTTTCGGTGCGCTGGCCAGCGGCACAGGCGCGGGCAGCGAGGGCGGCCGGCGCAGTTCGTCGCGCGGCGCGCTTGAGCGTGCCGATCACGCCGCGCTGGCCCAGGCTGCCGCGCGTGCGCATCATCGAATCTGCGCAGCGCTGGTCAGCGCGAACCCGAGGCGCACGCGCGCGGCACGCAGCTTGCGCATTGCGTAACGCAAGGGCCGCGTGATGCGCCACGACAGGCTGCCGCGCAAAGTCGCAAGCTCGCCCTCGAGTTCCTCGCGCTGTGCATCGAGGGCCAGCGCCCATTGCGTGCGTTCCTCGAAATCCGCCTGCAACTCGCTATGTACCGTGCCGAGACGTTCGAGTTCGCCTTGCGCCGATTCGAACGCCTTACGCGTCTGGCGCACGTCGCGTTCGAGCGAAATGCCCCATTCCGCGCGGCGCTCGAGTTCGGCCAGATGCCCGCCGATTTCCTCGCGTTGCGCGGATGCCAGGCGCTGCGCGTCGCCGAGTTGCCCGGCATACGCTTGCGCCGCAATCCGGTCGAGGCTCGCGTTGCCGATGGCATGGCGCGCGTAGGTGCGCGCCGGGCGCGGCAGCAGACCGCGGTAGTCGCGCAGCATGTCGTCGAGCGTGCGCGTCGGCACCCGTGCGAGCGCGCTGCGCGCGTCGGTCAGGGCGACACGATTGGCGCGCAGATGTGCGACCGTCGCGAGGATTTCGACGGCAGTCGGCGCGACCAGAAAGCCGTCCACGCCATCATGGATGCGCTCGGCCAGCGCACCGAGCCGGGTGGCGATCGCCGGGATGCCGAAGCTGATCAACTCGGACAAGGTGTAGCTGAAAGTCTCGGCGAAGTTCGGCAGGATCAGTGCCGCGTCCGGCAGCGATCCCGCGCGAGCAGATGCCGGCAGCTCGTCGCGGCGATAGTTCAGCAGGATATGCACGTCGCGACTAGCCGAAGAACTCGCTGCTTTCGGGGCCTGCGCCGACCAGGAACAGTTCGGCGTGCTCGCGCAGCGCGGGCAGCAGCTTCGCGCAGCAGATGCGCTGCCTTGCCGCGGCGCACGCGGCCGAGCACGAGCAGGCGCAAGCGCTCGCGCGCTGGCGGCGCAGGCAACGGCAAAGCCGCTGTCGTCGCCGGCCACGGCGAGAGACCGTGCGCGATCACGCTCTGCGCAAGCGTGGCCAACCGCGGTTGCAGGCGCAGGAAAATCGTCATGGCCGAACGGCTCGGCGCGATCAGGTTCGCCCGCGCAGCGAGAGCCGCCGTGGCAAATGCCTCGCGCAGTTCCAGCCAGTAGACCGGATCGCGCTCGGCGAATTCGAACCCCGGATCGGCCCCGGCAAGGTCGGCGGCGAGCTGTCCGGCATCGAAGGTCGCTTGCGCATCGTCGAGATTGCCATGCAGCAGCGGCCACAGCGGATAGAAATCGTGGATGAAGAAGGTGGTCGGCAAGCCCGCTGCGCGAGCGCATCGAGACTGTGGCCGATCAGCGACGACACGATGATCGCATCCACCGCGTACGCGCGCACGACATCGTCGAGAAAAGCCTTGTATACACGGTTGCCGAAACGTGGTGCTGGCGATCGGGTCGGGCAATTCGAGCCGGCGCAGCGGCGGCTGTGTCAAGGTGCCGTCGTGCAGTTCCAGCACTTCGCCATAGCGTCGGCGATCGAAATTGCCGCGCGCGTTGAGCACCAGATGGTGACGCCCGTCGTCGGCGCCGGCGAGATCGCGGACGAAGCGTTCCGCGCCGCCGCCCCAGCCGTGCAGGACATGCAGCACGACCGACTTGCCATCGAGTCCGCAATACGCCGCTGCATGGCGAAACGCGGGTTTTTCCGCATCCGCGCCGGCCTGTGCGAGCGCCGCGGCGACGCGTTCGCGCAATTCGCCGAGCGGCGACGGCGGCATGCTGTCGGCGCCGGGGGCGGACGGCTGCGGTCCGCGCAGCGTGCGCGCCGGGTCGGCGACATAAAGATGGTCGAGCAGCACGCCGCGCAGGGAGGCGAGCGTCTGCGGCAGAGTATACTTCTGGATTTGTTGCAGATCGGCGTGGCGCAGACGTGCCCCGCTCCACGCGCTCAGCAGCGGCGAGAACGCGCCGCAGTCGATGACCAGGTGGCGTCCGTAGGCGTGGCAGAGCGAATCGATCGCAGCGACGCTTGCCGGCGCTGTGCGCGCCCGGCAGCAGCGGCGAACGCGCCGCGTCGAGATTGTCCATCGGCGTTGCCACGAGCACATTCGCCGCGGCCAGCGCGCGCGTCAGGCGTGCGAACCACCAGGGCGGCAGCGCGGTTCCGCTGCGCAGCAGGATCAAGTCGTCGCCGGAGTACACCGCCGCCGCCGCGCGCAGCACGGCATGCATGTCGCCCGCTTGCGGAATGGCGTAGTGCTCAATCGACGCCGATGCGGGCAACGCCGGGGCACCGGGGGCGAACAAGGCGAGCGTCGCGTCCGGCACCTCGCGCGCGACGCTCGCCAGCCAATCCGCGTCGAAGGGGCCGAAGATGCACAGGCGCACCGCGGCGGAGTCGGTTGCCGGCAGGATCGCGCTCAAGGTTGCAGAACGCGGCGACTGGCGTTGCCGCAAATCCGGATTGCATCGGCGGGATGGAAATGGCGCTGCACGGGGACCTTTGGCGATGATTGCCGGATTCGTTCGCCCGCCCTGGCTGCGGGAAAATTCAGGGCGAAAGATGGCAAGTTGACGAAATTATCGCGGATGCCGTCGCGCCTGTCACCGCTGCAAGGCAAATGGCCGCGCTTCGGTTAGACTTTCGCCTGTTTTCGCCATCGCCGGCACGCTTTTGTCCGTATTCTCGAGCACTGCCTCCATCGCAGGTTTCCTCTGGCGCCTGCTGCGCGCGCCGTTCTGGCTGGCCCTCGGCTTCGCCGCCGGATTCCTGCCGCTGTACGTGACCCAGCTCGATCGTCAGCTGCGCAGCCGCTTCGACGATTTTTCCTGGGACCTGCCCAGCCGCGTCTATGCGCGCCCGCTCGAACTGCGCGTCGGCCTGCCGTTGTCGGCCGAGGCGCTGCTGCTCGAACTCGATGCCGCGCGCTACGCCGCCGACCCCGCCGCAACGGCGCCCGGAACCTTTGTTCAGAACGCTGCGCGCTTCGTCATCGCACGCCGCGCATTCGTCGATGCCGATGGCCGCCAGCGGCAGCGGCGCATCGCGCTGACGCTGGCCGCGAACCGGGTGGCGACGCTCACTGATGCCGACAGCGGCGCGGCACTCGATCATGCGCATCTCGATCCGGCGCGCATCGCGACCTTGTACGGCGCCGAGCAGGAAGAGCGCCGCGTGGTCAAGCTCGAGCAACTGCCGCCGCTGCTTATCGCGGGATTGCAGGCGGTCGAGGATCGCGACTTCAAGCATCATCACGGCATCGAATTCACCGCGATCCTGCGCGCGACGATCGCCAACCTGCTCGCCGGCCATGTCGTGCAGGGCGGCAGCACGCTGACCCAGCAGCTGGTCAAGAACCTGTTCCTCGACAACGGCCAGCATTTCACGCGCAAGTTCAACGAGGCGCTGATCGCGCTGCTGATCGAGGCGCGCTACGACAAGCACCGCATTCTCGAGACCTATTGCAACGAGGTGTTCCTCGGCCAGCAGGGCGGTCAGGCCGTGCACGGCTTCGCTGCCGCCGCGGAGTTCTATTTCGGCCGCGACGCACGCGATCTGAAACCGGCCGAGATCGCGCTGCTCGTCGGCATGGTGCAGGGGCCGAGCCTGTTCGATCCGCGCCGCCACGCCGACGCCGCGCGCTGCGCGGCGCAACGTTGTGCTGAACATGTTCTACGAGACCGGGCTGATCGACGAGGCCACGCTGACTGCCGCGCGCGCCGCGCCGCTCGGCGTGCCCGATACACCCGGGCTGCCGCGCAATCGCACGCCGGCGTTTCTCGATCTGGTGCGCACACAATTGCAGCCACGACTATCCGGACGCGGAGCTGCAGCGCGCGGGCCTGGTCGATCTACACGACGCTCGCGCCGTCGACGCAGGCGCTGGCCGAAGCAGGCGCTGAGCAAAACGCTGGACGGGCTCGGCAAGCAAGCAGCCTGAATTGCAGGGCGCGATGATCGTCACCGGCGCGCGCGACGGCGAAGTGCAGGCGTTGATCGGCGCGCGCGATGCGGGCGATCCGGGTTTCGATCGCGCGCTCGATGCGCGCCGTCCGATCGGTTCGCTGATCAAGCCGTTCGTCTATCTGGTCGCGCTCGCGCAGCCGCAGAAATATTCGCTGGCGACGCCTGCTCGACGATTCGCACCGTCGACATGGTGCAGCCGAACGGGACGCACTGGACGCCGCAGAACGACGATCACGAAACCCATGGCCGGGTGCCGCTGATCGATGCGCTCGCGCATTCGTACAACCTGGCGACCGTGCATCTCGGGCTTGACGCTCGGCGTCGACAAGGTGCGCGGACTGCTGGCGTCGTTCGGCCTCGGCGTCGACGATCAATCCCAATCCGTCGCTTGCTGCTCGGCGCGGTCGACCTGTCGCCGTATCAAGTCGCGCAGATGTATCAATACTTCGCCGCCGACGGCCACGCGCTGCCGCTGCGCGCGCTGCGCGGCGTGGTCGATGCGCAGGGCAAGGCCGCTGACGCGCTACGGCGTGAAGGCCGGCGCCGGCAACTACATCCAGCCCGCGCGCCTGGTCACCTACGCGATGCAGCAGGTCGACGCAGACCGGCACCGCGCATGCGATCGCCGATCAGGGCCTGGGCTTCGCTGCACGCGGCGGGCAAGACCGGCACCAGCGATTCGCAGCGCGATTCCTGGTTCGCCGGATTCACCGGCTCGCACCTGGCCGTGGTCTGGGTCGGCCGCGACGACAACCAGGCAAACCGGCCTGTGGGGCGCGACCGGCGCGTTGCAGGTGTGGATCGGCATTGTTGCGCAAGCTGCCGAGCGCGCCGCTTAGCGCTGCCGCAGGATGGACTCGATCAGGCTTACGTCAATCCGCAGAGCGGCGCAGCGCATCGATGCGCAATGTGCCGGCGCGCGCAGCTGCCGTTCATGGCAGGATTCGTTCCGCAGGACACCGATCACTGCGTGCTGGCAGGAGATCAAGTCGATCCTTGGCGGTGGCCAGTGAAAATCCGCACGGCGGCGAGGGTTGCCGCTTTCGATCTCACGATCAGGAGCGATCGCATGCACAAGGGTATACCAATGAAATTCAGCGCTTTGATGATTCGTCCGGCGATTTGCGCATGCTTGCTGCTCGCCGCGTGCACGCAGCCGCCGGCCAAGGTCGCGCCACCCGCGCGCGATCCCGTCGCCGCCGTCACCGCGATCCGCGCGGCTGGCGCCAAGCTCGAGTCGAGCGTCGAAGTCAAACCGCTGCGCGACCCGGCCGTCGACGGACTGCTCAAGCAGGCGCACGATCTCGAAGCGCAGAGCCAGCCCGCAGCGGCGCTCGAGGCCGTGCGCAAGGCGGAAAAAATTGCGCGGCACCGCGCCGGACATCATCCAGTACGAAGCCGAACTCCTGATCGAAACCAGCGACTGGAAACAGGCCGCGATCGTCGCGCAGAAATCCTGGGATACTGGGCCCCAAGGTCGGCGCACTGTGCGCGCGCAACCAGCAGACCCTGGTCGAAACACGCGAAGCGCTGGGCGATGCGACCGGCGCACAGCAGGCGCGCCAGCAGGTCGCGGCCTGCAATGTGCCGCCGCCGGCGCGCTATTGACACGGGACGCTGGCGCTTGGCTCTCGCTTCGCTCGTCGTTGCGGCGCAGGTCGGAATGTTTCTCTGCTCGTCATACCGGCGAAAGCCGGAATCGCACGGCGTTTGCCTCAGCTCGTCATTCCGGCGAAAGCCGGTATCCAGCTCTTTGATTCTTGCTCTGTTCAAAAGCAAAGGCTTTCACTCGCCTGCGGCGAGCGGCCGCTACTTTTTGGCATTGCCCAAAAGTAACCAAAAGGCTAGGCGCCTGACGCGGTGTTCTGATTCGCATCATGCGCATCACAATGCCCTGCGCTTCTCGGCTGCGGCGGGGTTCGCTTGATGTACATCCATGTACATTCGCTCACGCGCGCGCATCCGTGCGCGCGCGCCCTGCGGGCATTCTCCGCCGCAGCCTGCGATGCTCGGCACCGCGAGAGGCGCCGTTTGTTGCGCGAACCGTCCATCCTGGACTACGCCTCGATGCAGTGACGAATGGCTGCGCGGCTGCTGCTCTTGACGGGCCCCTTGCGCGCGGGGGCACGCATGTCCGTCAGGATGGCGCGCACGACGCGCGCCAGTTCGCGAATGACATGGATGTCATCAAGCGAACCCCGCGCGATCGCGCACTCGAGAGCGACGCGAGTGCGGCAGGGGGCGGCTCGCGTTGCTCACGATTCTCTTGGCAGCAAGAGAAAGTTACCCGCTCGCCGCAGGCGAGTGGAAGCCTTCGCCTCTCAAACTCACAGGCAAAGCAAGATATGGATTCCCGCCTTCGCGGGAATGACGAGCACACCCTGGTTAGGGCGTTCGCCGAAACGGCGAGCCAGGGCGCGGTCGCATGATCGCCAACCTGAGCGCTAGCGAACTGCTCGGCAGCGACGGCCCCTTCGCGCGCGAAGTGCAGAACTTCGCGCCGCGCGAATCCCAGCAGGACATGGCCGAGGCGGTCGAAGAAGCGATCGCCGACGGACAGATGCTGATTGCCGAGGCCGGCACCGGCACCGGCAAGACGTTCGCGTATCTCGTGCCGGCGCTGCGCTCGGGCAAGCGCGTGATCGTGTCGACCGGAACCAAGACCCTGCAGGACCAGCTGTTCCATCGCGACCTGCCGCGCGTGCGCGAGGTGCTCGGCGCGCGCCTGCGCACGAGCCTGCTCAAGGGCCGCGCGAATTACCTGTGCCTGTATCGGCTCGAGCAGACGCGCGAAGGATGGGCGTTTCACTTCGCGCGAGCAGGTCGCGCATCTGCAGTCGATCCGCGCCTGGGCGCAGCGCACCGGCAGCGGCGATCGCGGCGAATTTGCCGAGGTGCCGGAGGATTCGCCGCTGTGGCCGCGCGTGACGTCGACCGCGGAGAACTGCCTCGGCGCCGAGTGTCCGATGTTCGGCGACTGCTTCGTCGTCAAGGCGCGGCGCGCGGCGCAGGAAGCCGATCTCGTCGTCGTCAACCACCATCTGCTGTTCGCCGATCTGGCGATCAAGCAGGAAGGCTTCGGCGAAATCCTGCCGGGCGCGCAGGCCTTCATCCTCGACGAGGCGCACCAGATTCCGGAACTGGCCGGCGTATTCTTTTCCACCAGCGTAACTTCGCGGCAGATCACCGAGCTCGCGCAGGACGCGCTGGCCGAGTGCGCGATCGGTCACCGGTGCGCTGGCGAGCCTGCGCGAACCGATCGAGGCGATCGCGCCGGCTGCGTCAAGCGCGCGCGTCTCGCGCTGGACAAGTTGCCGCCCAAGGGCGCGTTCGCGCAGATCGAAAACGATGCGGCGATCGCAGGCGGAATTGCATGCGCTCGACGAGGCGTTGCGCAAGCTGGCCGCCGCGCTGGCGACGCAGGCGGATCGCTCGCGCGGCATGGCCAGCATGCACGAACGCGCCGAGGCGCTGTGCCAGCGCCTGCACGATGTGCTCGACGGCGGCGCGCACGAATGCGGTGCATTGGTACGAACTGTCGCCGCACGGATTTTCGCTGCACGCGACGCCGCTCGATCTGGCGCCGCCGCTGCGCGCGTTGCGCGAGCAATCGCGCGCGAGCTGGATTTTCACCTCGGCGACGTTGTCGGTCGCCGGCGACTTCGACCACTTCGCGCGCCAGCTCGGCCTCGACGATCCGGTCGCGTTGAGTCTGCCGAGTCCGTTCGATTATGCGACGCCAGGCGCTGGCGTATCTGCCGAAGGGACTGCCCGATCCGAACGCGCCGGATTACACCGAGCGCGTCGATCGCCGCGGCGCGGCCGGTGCTCGAAGCGGCGCGCGGGCGCACGTTCCTGCTGTTCACCTCGCATCGCGCGCTGAAGCGCGCGGCGGAGTTGCTCGCGGATCTGCCGTTTCCGCTGTTCGTGCAGGGCACGGCGCCGCGCCATCAATTGCTGACCGAATTCCGCGCATCCGGCAACGGCGTTCTGCTCGGTGCGGCGAGTTTCTGGGAAGGCGTCGATGTCGCCGGCGAGGCGCTTGTCGTGCGTGATCATCGACAAGCTGCCGTTCGCCGCGCCGGACGATCCGGTGCTCGATGCGCGCCTGACCGCGCTGCGCGAGACCGGCGGCAATCCGTTCTTCGACTGGCAGGTGCCGGCTGCGGTGATCGCGCTCAAGCAGGGCGCCGGCCGCCTGATCCGCGACGTCGCCGACCGCGGCGTGCTGATGCTCTGCGATCCGCGCCTGACCTCGCGCGCCTACGGCAAGCTGTTCCTCAAGAGCCTGCCGCCGATGCCGATCACGCGCGAGCTCGGCGACGTGCAGGACTTCTTCTCCTCCCGCGAGCGGAGGAGGTCGGCAGGGCGTGAGTCGCTGTCGCAGCGCGGCCCCCATCCCAGCCTTCCGCCGCAAGCGGAGGAAGGAGAAGTGGGGTGACGGAAAATTTCGAGCGCATCGAAATCAACGGCGCGCCGGCGCGCGTCGAGGATCTGCGCCTGCTCGTGCAGACCAACTACGGTCACTTCAGCGCGATGCGCGTCGAAGAACGGCTGCGTGCGCGGCCTCGACCTGCATCTGGAACGACTCGAACGCTGCGACGCGCGAACTGTTCGGCAGCGGCGCTGGAGCGCGAGCGCGTGCGCGGCTATCTGCGCCACGCGATCGGCGCCGAGCCGCGCGCCGCTGTCGCTGCGCGTGAATATCTTTTCGCGCGCGCTGAATCGCGATCGGCTCGATCATTGCCGGTGCCGCCAGACGTACTTGTGACGCGTTGCCCGCGCGTCGCCGCCGTTAATCACGCCCATGCGCCTGAAGATCTTCGCACTACGCGCGCGATCTGGCGGCGGTCAAGCATGTCGGCACTTTTCCACTTTTCCACTATCGCCGGCTGGCGCAGCAGGCCGGTTTCGACGATGCGCTGTTCGTCGACGACATCGGCCGCATCAGCGAAGGTTCGATCTGGAATATCGGCTTCGCCGACGCGCAGCGGCATCGTCTGGCCGGATGCGCCGCGGCTCACCGGCGTCAGCATGCAGCTGTTGCAGCAAGGGATGGCGCGGTGCGGCGTGCCAAGTGCGCTGCGGGCGATCCGTCTCGATGATCTCGCGGCCTGCCGCTCGGCGTTTTTCAGCAATGCGAGCGTACCGATGCGACCGATTGCCAGCATCGACGCGGTCGAGTTCGCCATCGACGAGGCGCTGCTGGAAAATCTGCGGCAGTGCTACGAAAGCAATCCCTGGCAGCGCATTTAGAGCCATTTTGACACACCTGCTTTTCACCTCCCCCCTAGCGGGGGAGGTCGGCACGTGCAGCGTGCCGGGAGAGGGGATGGCGCCGAAGGCGCCCGCTTTCGCGGGCGCAACCCCTCTCCCCAGCCCTCTCCCACAAGGGGAGAGGGGGTTCAAGGCAAACTCGCCGTTATAACCATTTCAACTCAACCAAAAGCGCTCTGGCCGGCGAAAGAGAACGCGGTGCCGCGCCCACCGTCACGCCGATGCCAGCGCGCGCCCGCGCGGCGCCCGAATTGGCGCATAGCGCGGCCCGCGCAGGCGACTGCAATCGGCAGGGTTAATCGTCGAGGAGAATCGCAGTGACGCCGACTATGCGAAAATTGGCCATGCCTCACCGCTGCCTGCTCGCGCTCGATACCGCCACCGAAGCCTGTTCGGCCGCGTTGCTGATCGACGACACGATCGTCGAACGCAGCGAGATTGCGCCGCGCCGGCACGCGGAACTGATCCTGCCGATGATCGAATCGCTGCTCGCCGAAGCGGGAATTTCGCGCCGGCAACTCGACGGCATTGCGGTCGGCCGCGGACCCGGCGCATTCACCGGCGTGCGTCTGGCGATCTCGATCGCGCAGGGCCTCGCGCTGGGTCTGGACCTGCCGGTCGTGCCGGTATCGTCGCTGGCCGCGCTCGCGCTCGATGCACCTCACGATGGCGCACAGCGCGACAACGCAATCCTCGCCGTGATCGACGCGCGCATGGGCGAGATCTATGCCGGTACTTTCACGCGCAGCGCCGATGGGCTCATCGAAGCAATCGGCGCGGAATCGGTCGGCCACGCCGACAAACTGACGCTGCCCAAGCATGAATCGTGGAGCGTCGTCGGCACCGGCTGGGATGCGTATCGCGACGCGCTTGCCGCGCGTTTGCCCGCAGCGCCGGACTTCGCCGACGGCGCACGCTATCCGCAGGCGCGCGCGGTGTTGCGTCTGGCCGCGCCGCAATTCGCGCGCGGCGCCGGCGTGCTGCCCGAGGCCGCGTTGCCGGTGTATTTGCGCGACAAGGTGGCGTTGACGCTGGAGGAGCAGCGGGCGCGTTGACGCTACTCCCGGTTAGATCGCTGCGACTCCGGAACGCCGTGTTGCTGCAAGTAGAACAATGCCTTCATTTCACGCCGACCCTTGGTAACCGTGGCGAGGATCAGACCGGCGAAAAACGACAGCGCCGACATCAGCATCAAGCCGGTGGACAGAATCGCAGTCGGGAAGCGCGGTACCAAGCCGGTTTGCAGATAGGTGTCGATCACCGGCAGCGCAAGCACGACTGCGACAACGGCGAGTGCAAGGCTGATCCCGCCGTAAAACGTGAAGGGTCGTTCCGTGCTGAACAGGCGCAGCATCGTCAGCAGGATGCGCGAGCCGTCGCTGTAGGTCTTGAGCTTGCTCGCGGAGCCCTGCGGCCGCTCCTTGTACGGCGTCACGATCTCGCCGACCGGCATCGACATTTCCAGCGCGTGCACGGTCAGTTCAGTTTCAATTTCGAAACCGCTGGAGAAAATCGGAAACGATTTGACAAAGCGCCGCGAGAATGCGCGGTAACCGGAGAGGATGTCGGTGCAGTTGCGACCGAACAGCCACGACAGAAATCCCGTGAGTAGCCGATTGCCGTACACATGCCCGCGGCGATACGCAGCCGCGGCCGTGGACGCGCGCACGCCGACCACCATATCCAGCGACTCCGCCGTCAACAGCTCGATCAATTTCGGCGCGCTCGCGGCATCGTAGGTATCGTCGCCGTCGACGAGCACGTACACATCGGCGTCGATATCGGCGAACATGCGGCGCAAGACATGGCCCTTGCCCTGCAAACCGACCCGGCGCACGCACGCTCCGGCGCGCGCAGCGACCTCGATGGTCGCGTCGCTGGAATTGTTGTCGAACACGTAGATGATCGCTGCCGGCAGCGCCGCGCGGAAATCGGCGACGACTTTCGCAATCGCCGCGACCTCGTTATGGCAGGGAATCAGCACGGCAACTCGCAAGGTCGCGCTTGATGTTGGCATCCGGATGCTCCTTGGATCGGTCTTTATTTTGTCTTCTGGATAAATCCAGATCGGATTAGCCGCAGGGTATCCATTCGTGTCAATAAAGGCTCAAACTGCAATCGAAATTGGATTTCAACTGCAGCCGAATAGCAGGTAGTGGAACGGGCGATAACGGAAATCGATCATGTTGTCGCCGGCATTGAGCCAGATGGCGCGCAAGGGCGTTTCGACTCCACCAAGTTTTGCCCGTTCTATGCGCGTGGGCTTGCCATTGACCCGAGCACACCATCCTGGATACACGATCTCCGAAACAATCGCTAGCTCTCGCCGCTCGGCGTGGATCCGGAAGCGCTGGGTCTGATCGTTGTATTTGACCACCTCAAACGTCGCGCGCCGAAGCTCCGGTTTGGCGCCGTACTGACTCGCGAGAAAAATTCGAGAGTAGGCAGTGGGTCGCTCAAATAGGTGCAGCCCGCTGGATGCGTCGCTAGCGACCAGGGGAAGACTCCAGCGATTTCTTGCTGAGCACATAGCGCACGTTGAGTAAATCGTTGACCTCTCCATCAAGCGACCAATCGCGCGAGAGAAAATCAAAATACGGGCGATACATCGTCGCTGCATGACCATACAGGGTCTGCAAACGGTGCGCATCAGCGTAGTTCTGCGGGAGTTGCGCGCTATCATCTATGATGACTCGATCGCGTCCGTACACGTCGTCCAGCCTGGAGAGAAGGTTGATGGGAGCAAACGCTTCCGTCACCGGACGTGAAAGATGAATCTTTGGAACGGCCAGACGTGAGAACAGACAGGCGGTAATGACAAGTGTTGCGAAACCGCATGCTGCTGTGGTGCGACCCGAACCAGTAAACAAAAAGACTGCGCCGACCAGGATGCTCAAAGTGAGGGCGTAGACGGACGGCGGGGACAATATGGCGCGGTGGTGCAACAAGTAAAGGGCGAGCGCTAGCGCGAATATCAGCGCAATCCATGCGCTAGGTGACCGCCAACCTTGGGGCCCAACTTCGAATACGAGCGCCTCCATGGCGCAAGCTGCCACGACACAGGCCGTGACATGGAACAAAATCGTGTAACGTCCAAGCTCCCGGACATCACCAATCAACGGCAGATATCGCAATAGCGCAGCGACCGGGGTGTAATGGCCAAGCATCGCGACCACGGCAAACGCGGCGGTGATCGTCAGCCAGTGACCATGTTCGCGCCATGCGTGGATCGAAGCGCGCCTTCGAGGTGATGCGAGGAACCATGCAACCAGCCCAAGCGTGACGGTACCCATGTATAGGGTGTTGGCATCGTCGACAATGAAACGCCAAGGGTCGATCAGGCTCGCCAGATCGCGAGGCTCAACCACGTGCTGGAAAGCAAATACCTTGTACGGTACACGGTGGCCAGGCCCAATGGGTGCGTTGGCGCCAACCCAGCGATAGGCGTCGCCGAGATATTGGAATGAAAGTATCCATTGCGGTGCGGCGACCAGCAGTATCGCGACAATCATCGGAAAGCCTGAACGCAGTGACGCGAGAAGAGTCGCGCGCCAATTCGGCCGGATACCCGAATGATGAGCGATCACCATTGCCGCAACCAACAACGCAGTGTGATAAGCAGGCTGGATGTGACCGGCAAGGACCTGCAAGGCGATCACTACACCGGTGCCCAGAGCGTCACGCAGGCGTCCTGTTACAAGATGCCTGCTTGCGAAAAGCAACGCCCAAGGTAGCCAGCACAAGCCGAAAAAGATGTTGGGCTGCGCGGCGGCGCGTTCTGCTACCGGACCCAGTAACGCAAACACTACCGCACCGCTTGCGCTCGCGAGGCGTCCCAGACCCCAGTTGCGCAGCAACAGACCCATTCCCGCGGCTGCAATCGCAAAGTGCAGAACTACGAGCCCTTCGAGCGCGCCGACTGGCATGCCATCGGCGTTCGACCACAGCCATAGCCACAACCAGGTCAGTGGGTAAAACACTCCGGTTTGGAATTCGCCGACGAAAGTGTGACCGCCAAACGTGTTGGCGTCCCAAAGGGGCAGATATCCCTGCTGCCAGCAATGCGCAAGCTTCTGCCACCAGGCGTACGTTTGCTCTTGAGCATCCGGCCACACAAAAAAGGATCGCGTGCCGTGCCACAGGCCGGGAACAACCACGAGAGCAGCAAGTAAACCCAGGGCGACGACAAAGAGCACTTCCTGCCTCGCCGTGGTCGAAACCACCTGTGTCTGGTTAGCCTCATGGCCTACGTAAGCAGAAAGCGGGAGTGAGATGTTTCCAGATCCTCATCCCAGGACGCCCAGCATTATCTTTTTCTGCCGTGCCGGCTCTGCGCAAAAGGGACGCCATTATGTGGGTAGGTGTGATATTGCCGGCGAGAATTTCGGCCTCATCACGCGCGTGCACGCAATCGATGAACGCCCGGTCCTGTGCAGCCTTTGCGTCGAAATGATGTCCGAAGCTGCGATCGATAAACGGGTCGATCACGTTCGCATAGCCCAGGAACAATTCGAAATCAAAGCGCTCGATCAGGAGCGGCAGGATGTCTTGCGCGCGAATGCCCTCAAAGCTCTCCTGCGAGCAGTCCCAGTCGAGGAATTTGTTTTCTTGGCGTTGAAGCGGGATATTGTAGCGATACGAGGTCGGCAGTTCGCGCCAGAATTCCTGCACGATTGCGAGCGCCTCGGGCCAGCGCTGATGCCCGTTGCGGCCGATAATGTCCGAAGTGATGAAGCGTCCACGCGGCGTTAGCGACTGCGCAATGCCGTCGAACAGCCCTTCGAGATTGCTTACATGGTGCAGGCTCTGGTTGGCGATGACCGCATCATAGCTCTGCGCCGGTTTCCACAAATTGAAATCGCCCTGCTGCGGCAGCACCTGCTTTGCAACGCCCTGTTCATGCGCCAGCGCACGGCCGCGTTCAAGCATGGTTGGGTTGAGTTCGAGACATTCCAGGGTGAAATCGCCGATGCCGCGCTCAAGCAGCAGGCGAGCAACGCGGACTTCGGTATCGCAATTACCCGCGCCGATGCTGATGAAACGCGCTGGCCGCTTCGACGCGTCCACATGCGCTCGCTGCACATACATGGCGAAAAATTCATCGGGATTGGAAAAGCCAAACGCTTCGAGTTGCGGACGCAAATAAGCGTTTGACCAGTAGTGAAAGATCGCCGGCAGGTCGTGGACTTCGGTCTGATCGTTGAAGATGGCGGTTTCTGCCTCGATGCGTGACTGATAGGTCGGATCGCCGCTCAAGAGCGTTGGCGCAGACGTGCTTTGCCCGGCACGCCACAAACGGCGCAGCGGCCTTTGCAAGGTGGCGGGCAGACGGCGAGCCAGCGGTACCAGGTAACGGCGCAGGAAATTGCGATTCATCGGCTGGCTGCGGAAGCTTTCATGTGTGCAATCACCCGTCCTTGCGCCAGCTGAGCAGCATGGTGCGCGCGAAGTAGCGCAGCCGGCCAAGCCGGCCCGCATAGAGTGCCGCCTGCGCCTGCTCCAATTGCCCAGTCAACGACGTCACATCGCGATACAAGCGCTGGTTATGCTGGTCGCGACGCGCGAGCAGCACGCGCAATTCCTGTACGTCGGCGGCATCGAGCGTGCGCCCAGGTGCGAAGCGTTCGGGCAGCGGCAGATCGACGTAGATGGTCGAGTGCGTGTCGGCGAGCTCGTCGGCCGGACGCGCCTTTGTATAAAAGTATAATGCGACCGACTTGCGCGTCAGCGCCTGCTTGTCGGCCGGCAGCGCGATGCGCGGAAATGCCGTGCCAGCTGCAGTTCGGTGGTCTCGAAGATCACCGCGCGGTTGAACAGCGGCGCAATCGAAATGACGCGGTCGTCCGCGCGCGCGTGGATCGGAGTGCAGTTCGAGCGCGCCGCCCCAGGCGTCGTCCCACTCATGGTTCAGATACACGATCAGGTTCAGGCGCCGATGCCAGCGTTCGACCGGATGGCGATTGAAATCGACATGCGCGTCGAGATCCTGGCCGTGGCGGTTTTCGTGCGTGCCGCCGCCGAAGTACCACGGATCGTAAAGCAGATCGTCGATGCCGGTGATGCGGCCGATCAGGTCGAGGAAGTCGCGCGATTGCACCAGATCGTCGAGTGCGGCGAACGCGGGGCCGAGGTCGCGGATCTTCTCGATCGTCGATTTGTTGCCGAGTTCGCCGGCTTCGTTGCGCGCGTTGCCGCGCTCGAACGGCGGAAACTGCGCGAGCAGTTGCGCGCAATACTCCGGCGTGAAGAAATCGTCGATGACGACATGGCGGAACGGCTCGCGCTGCGGAACTGCGGCAGCGAGCCGTGCGGCCGGCGGGTTTCAGACTGCAGGGTTCAACATCATGTGGGACGTTCTTCAGTCGCGCATGCGCTTCGAGCGCGCGTTCGATGCCGGCGCGCGTCTGCGCACGCAGCAGACTGGTGCTGCGCCTGCGCAAGCTCGGCGCGGTCTGCAGTTGCCGATCGCCTGGCGCACTTCGAGCAACGAGCTGGGGTGCATGCTGAAATTCGGTGAGGCCGAGCGCGAGCAGCAGCGCGGTGTAGCGCACGTCGCCGGCCATCTCGCCGCACAGCGTGACCGATTTTTTCGCGCGCGCGGCGGTGGCGATGATCTGCGCGAGCAGTTTCAGCACGGCCGGATGCAGCGGGTCGTACAGTTTGCCGAGCGCGTCGTTGCCGCGGTCGGCGGCCAGCGTGTACTGGGCCAGATCGTTGGTGCCGATCGCGATGAAGTCGAGCTGGCGGATCAGCGACGGCAGAGCGATCGCGGCGGCCGGCACCTCGATCATCGCGCCGAATTCGTAGTGCTCGGCGATTTCGATGGCCGCCGCTGCGCAGCGTCGCGCGCGCATTCGTCGAGTCAGCGCGCGCACGCGCGGCGATCTCCTCGCTGGTCGTCACCATCGGCACCAGGATGCGCACCGGGCCGTAGCTCGACGCGCGCAGGATCGCGCGCAGCTGCGTGGCGAACAGCTGCGGGCTGGCGCAGCGACAGGCGCACGCCGCGCACGCCGAGCGCGGGATTGTCCTCGTCGCTGAGCGCGATGCCGGTGGCGTCGGCCTTGTCCGCGCCGAGATCGAGCGTGCGGATCGTCACCGGCAGGCCGCCCATGCCGAGCACGAGTTCGCGATAGGCGATGAACTGCTCTTCCTCGTCGGGCAGCTCGCGTGCGCTGCAGGAACAGGAACTCGGTGCGATACAGGCCGACGCCGGCTGGCGCCGCAGGCGCGCGCCTGCGCGATGTCGGCCGGCAGTCTCGGCGTTCGCGTAGCAGGCGGATGTCGACGCCGTCGCGCGTGCGCGTGCGCGCGTCGCTTGAGCGCGCGAGCAGTGCTTCGGTGCTGCGCGCCTGCTCGCGCTGACAGCGCGCGGTAGCGGGCGAGGTCCTGCGCGGTCGGATGCACGATGACCTCGCCGTGCTCGCCGTCGATCAGGATCAGATCGTCGTCGTGTGATGTGCTTCAAGCGCCTCGTGCGCGCCGACGATCATCGGCAGGCGCATGCTAGCGCGCCAGGATCGCGCTGTGCGAAAGCGGACTGCCGCCGGTCGCGACCACGCCGAGCACGCCGTGCTCGGCCAGATGCGCCAGTTCGGCCGGCGCGATCGTGTCGCTGACCAGGATGCTCGCCGACGCGCGCGGCGATCTGGCGTTCCGCCGGGCGTGGTTCGCGCGCGAGCGCGGCCTGCACGCGGCCGATCACGTGGTCGATGTCTTCGCGCGCGGCTGCGCAGGTAGGGATCGTCCATCGCCTCGAACACGGCGGCCAGGCGGTCGCGCTGCATCTTCAGCGCGGCGCTGGCGCGATAGCGGCCGATGCGGACCAGGTCGTACGAGGCCGTCGGTGAGTTCGGGGTCGTCGAGGATCAGGCTGTGCGCATCGATGAATTCGCCGACTTCGCGCGCCAGCGCGCCGTGCAGCTTGCTCGCGCAGCGCGCGCGAGCTCGCCGCGCGCGGTGCCGAGCGCGCGATCGCAGGCGCGCGACTTCCGCGCTCGATCTTCGCGCTCGGCCAGCGGCCGCTCGTCGACGCTGATAGCTGGCTCGGCTGCACCAGGCGCGCGCGCCCAGCGCCATGCCGTGCGGCCGCGGTGCCGCTGAGGAGCGTGCCCATGCGCTGATGAATGCGCGCGTGCGCGGACGCCGTCGCCTCGTCCGAACGGCTTGCTGCGAGCTCGACCTGATCCATGTCGGTGACGATAGCGCGTCGCCGCTGATTGCTAGGCCCTTCGTCGAACTTGCGCTCGAACAGATCGGCCATCGCGCCATCGCCGCTTCCTCGTCGGGCCGTCGGCGCGCATGGTCACCGTGGCGCCGACGCCGGCGGCCAGCATCATCACGCCCATGATGCTTTTCGCGTTGACCTCGCGGCCGCGTGAATCAGCAACGCGTTGCGCCTTGAAGCCCTGCAGCAGCTGCACCAGCTTGGCCGAGGCGCGCGCGTGCAGGCCGAGTCTGTTGGTGATGGTGATTTCGCGTTCAAGCATCGATCGATGATCAGCATCGATCCCGCTGCGGCCACCGCTGGCCGCGGTCTGCGCCAGTTCGTCCAGCGATTGTTCGGGATAATTGAGCACGCGCAGCAGCATCGGCAGGTTCAGGCCGGAGACGCAGCTGCACGTGCACGCCGAGCGCGGCAGGCGCTCGGCGATATTGCACGGCGTGGCGCCGTAGAGATCGGCCAGCACCAGCACGCCGTCGCCGCGCGTCGAGTCGCGCGCACGCGCGCGGCCGCGTCGCGCAGCGTCCGATCGGATCCGCGTCGCGGGACTTCCGGCGCGCAACCGCAGCGGCAGTCGGCCGTGCACGTGATGCGCGGCCGAGACAGCGCTGTGCCGATCGCTCGTGGGTCGATCAGCAGCACGCCGACGCTCATCGAGCGGCTGGTCGATGGGTGAGTAGCGAGAGACGCTCGATCGCGTCATCATTCCAGCTCCCGGTGAAAGGTCAGCACCTGCTCGCGCGCGTCGCGAAAATGCTCGGCGAGCTGCTCGGCCAGATAGACCGAGCGATGGCGGCCGCCGGTGCAGCCGATGCAGATCGTCACGTAGCTGCGGTCGTCGGCCTCGAAGCGCGGCAGCCAGGCGTCGAGAAAGCGCGCGAGATCGGCGCAGATACTGCGCCGACCTCGGGCTTGGCTTCGAGCCATTCGCGCACCGGCGCGTCCTTGCCCGACAGCGGGCGCAGGCGCGCATCCCAGTGCGGATTGGGCAGGCAGCGCGCATCGAACACGAAATCCGCGTCGGGCGGCACGCCGCGCCGGTAGGCGAACGATTCGAACAGCAGCGTCAGCCGCCCGCCGGCCATGCCCATTTCGGTGGCGATCAGGCGGCGCAACTGATGCACGTTGAGTTCGCTGGTGTCGATCACGCGGTCGGCGATCGACGACCACCGGCCGCAGCAGCTCGGCGCTCGCGTCGCGATCGCATCGGCCGAGCGACAGGCCGTCGGCCGACAGCGGATGGCGGCGGCGCGTTTCCGAATAGCGCTTGATCAGCACCTCGTCGCGCGCGTCGAGAAAAATCAGTCGTGTACTCGATGCCGCGGCTGCGCGAGCTCGGCGAGGATCGCCGGCATGCGCTGCAGATCCTCGCCGCGGTTGCGCACGTCGACGCCGACGGCGAGGCGCGGATGCACGCCTGGCTGCCGCCTGCGATACCGCGTGCGACGAACGCCGGCATCAGCGCGGCGGGCAGGTTGTCGACGCAGTAGTAGTCCAGATCCTCGAGCGCGCGCAGCGCGACCGTCTTGCCGGAGCCCGACATGCCGCTGACGCACGATCAGGTGGGTCTCGCGCGGATCGGCGGCAGCGCGATTGTGCGGGTTGTCGGAGTGTCAGCTCATGCGTTCACCATGGCGGCAGCCGGCGCAGCTGGTGCGCCTGGCGGTCGATGAAGGTCTGCGCCGGATCGATGCCCTTGGTCTTCAGCACATGGCTGCGCACGGCCGCCTCGACCAGCACCGCGAGGTTGCGGCCGGCGGCGACCGGAATCGTGATCTGCGGCACCTGCACGTCGAGCACTTCGCGATAGCCGATGTCGCCGGTAGATGCGTGTCGAGTGCCGGCGTCCTCGCCCGTCGGCCGCGCGCGGCTTGCAGGTGGATGATCAGGCGCAGATATTTGGACGGCTTGACCGCCGTGTGACCGAACATCTCGCGCACGTTGAGCACGCCCAGGCCGCGCACTTCGAGCAGGTCCTGCAGCATTTCCGGGCAGGTGCCGTCGATCACGTCCGGCGCGATCAGGGTGAATTCGGGCGCATCGTCGGCGACCAGGCGATGGCCGCGCGTGATCAGTTCCAGCGCCAGTTCGCTCTTGCCGGAACCGGATTCGCCGGTGATCAGCACGCCGATCGAATACACCTCCATGAGCACGCCGTGCAGGGTCACGCTGGCGCGCGAGCATGCGCGCGAGGTGGTATTGCAGGTAGGTCAGCAGTTCGTGGCCGCGCTTGGCGCTGATCCAGATCGGCGTGCCGGTTTCCTCGGCGGCCTCGCGCAGGTCCGCCGGCACCGCCTGGTCCTTGGTCACGATCAGCGCGGTCGGCTGGTAGCGCGACGATCTTTTGCATCACTTCCCAGCGCTGGCGCGAATCCAGTCCATCGAGCCAGTTCAGCTCCTCGCGTGCCGATGATCTGGATCTTGTTCGGATAGATGATGTTGAGATAGCCGACCAGCGACGGCCGGCGCGCCTGCTTTTCCGCGGGCGCGATCGCGCGCTTCTCGCCGTGCTCGCCGGCAACCCAGCGCAACGCGAGGCGATCCTTGACCTTGTCGAACAATTCGCGGGCGGTAAGCCGTTCCATCTCGTCGATCCGTGTGCTTCGCAAGTCCGGCTGGGATATTGTGACGGTTATTCTGCCAGTTTTCGCGGGAAGGCACGCGGCAGGGGCCGCGTGTAATCCAGCGCCTTATCCTAGCTCGTCATTCCCGCGCAAGCGGGGCTTTCAACAGCGAAGCTGGTCATCCACAGTGTCTTAGCTCGTGTTCTGCCCAAGAGCAAAAGCTTTCACTCGCCTGCGGCGAGCGAGTTACGTTTGGCATGACTGCGGGCATCCTGCCCTCCGCCGCTCCGCGGCCAGCTTCGCTGTTCGCGCCGCTCCTGCGGCGCAGTGCCCAAAAGTAACCAAAAGGCTAGGCGCCCGACGCGGTGTTCTGATTCGCATCGTGCGAATCAGAATGTCCTGTGCTTCTCGGCGCCAGCGGGCCGGCGCGAACTCGCACATCCATGTGCTCAGACAAGCGCGCCTTGCTCCCGCTGGCGCCTGCGATGCTCGGCACCGCGAAAGGCGCCGTTTATTGCACGAATCCGTCCATCCATGGACTACGTTGCTCTGCTTCTGCGGCAGGATGCCGCCCAACGGGGTCCCTGTTCGCGCACTCGCAGCACAGGGACTGTGCGCAGAGCGCGACACCGGGGCGTGTTTCTTTTGCTTACTTTTCTTAGTGAGCCGCTCGCCGCTGGCGAGTGGAAGCTTTTGTTTCGCACCGGCAAAAGCAGGGCGTTCACTGCAGATCGCGCAGTCAAAGCAGAACCGGCCGATCCGGCAATTCGTTGGCGACGTGGTTGCCGTTCGCCGGGAAATGCTGGGCGAGAATATCGCTCACGGCGGTGACGCCGCCGATCGCACCCGCAACGAAATCGCCGGCGAGGAAACTTTCGCGCATGTGCGCACAGATCGCGGCCCATTCGGACTCGGGTACGCGCGCTGCGATGCCGCGGTCGGCAATGATTTCAATCGCACGATCGGCGACCAGCAAGTAGATGAGCACGCCGGAGTTGTGCTGCGTGTCCCACACGCGCAGATGCGCAAACACCTCGTGCGCGCGGGCACGCGGCGTGCGCTTGCGCAGGACTTCGCCGAACGGCAGCGCGCCTTCGATGGCGAAGCAGACCTGACCCTGGTGGCGTGCCTCGCCGGCGGCGATCGCTTTCTGAATCGCATCGAGCGCCGCGGACGGAAACATCCGCCGCGCGGCGTGTGCGGATACCGCATGTTTGCAAATGCGTGCGATGGTCATTTCACCAGCCCCCCGACGCACCGCCGCCGCCGAACGATCCGCCGCCGCCGCTGAAGCCGCCGCCGCCGAACCCGCCACCACCGAATCCTCCTCCACCCAGGCCGCCGCCGAATCCGCCCCAGCCGCCACGATTGACGAAGCCGCCGCCCGTGCCGCCGAGCAGACCGAGAATCAGACCGAGCACACCCAGACCGAGCGCCAGCGGAATCACGCCGCCCGAAAGTACCCAGGCCGCAGCGCCGCCGACGACGCCGACCAGTCCACTGCGCGGCGGTGCGGACAAGCGGCCGAACAGGCCGCGCGCCCAGAGGATGGCGAAGACGGCGAAGATCGCCGCGTTGAAGACGCCACCGCCGCCGTTGCGACGCGGACTGCGCTCGTCGGTCAGCGGCGGCGGCAGCGGTTCGCCATCGATCAGCTTGGTCAGCGCGTCGGTCGCATCGTGGATGCCGCCGTAGAAATCGCCGGCGCGGAATTTCGGCGTGACGTATTCGCGGATGATGCGCGCGCAGTCGACATCGGGAATCGCACCTTCGAGACCGCGGCCGACTTCGATGCGCACGCGATGATCGTTCTTGGCGACGATCAGGATCACGCCATCGTCGGTGCCCTTGCGCCCGAGTTTCCATGCATCGCCGACACGGATGCCGTACTGCGCGATATCCTCCGGCTGCGTGGTCGGCACGATCAGCACACCGAGCTGCGAACCCTTGCGCTGCTCGAGCGCACTCAGCTCCGCTTCCAGCGTCTGCGTCTGCTGCGCATCGAGCGTGCCGGTCAGATCGGTGACATGCGCCTTGAGCGCCGGGATCGCCTGCTGAGCGTCATCCGCAAAGACCGCCGCCGAGACAACAACCAGGAGGGAAAGGACGATTGAATGAAACCAGCCTCTTGAACCCCTCTCCCCCTGCACGAAAGGGGCTGGGAAGAGGGAGTGCGCCTGCGCCGCAGGCGCCTGCGGAGCCCACCCCTCTCCCGGCGCGCCAGGCGCGCCGACTTCTCCCGCCAGGGGAGAGATGGAACTTGGCAATGTCGGTAGCACGCGCGCTCAATGCGCGGGTTGTGCGGGCGGTTGCGCCGCGGGTGCGGCAGGCTTGCTGAAATCCACCGTCGGCGCGGTCGAAATCTGTTTCTCGTTCTCGACGGTGAAGTTGGCCTTGGTGGCATAGCCGAATACTTTGGCGGTCAGATTTTGCGGAAAGCTGCGCACAAAGGTGTTGTAGTCCTGCACCGCGGCGATATAGCGGTTGCGCGCGACCGCGATGCGATTCTCGGTACCTTCGAGCTGCGCCTGCAGATTCTGGAACAGCGTGTCGGCCTTCAATTGCGGATAGTTTTCCGTCACTACCATGAGGCGCGACAGAGCGCTCGACAGCTCGCCCTGCGCGGCCTGGAATTGCTTCACTTTCGCTTCGTTGGTGAGGTCGTCGGTGGTCAGGTTGACCTTGCCGACGCTTGCGCGCGCATTGGTCACCGCCTCGAGCACGCTCGCCTCGTGTTCGGTGTACCCCTTGACCGCGTTGACCAGATTAGGCACGAGGTCTGCGCGGCGCTGATACTGGTTGACGACCTCGGACCAGGCCGCCTTGACGCCTTCGTCCTTGGACTGAATCGAGTTGTAGCCGCAGCCGGCGAGAACGAGACACGCCAGCAGCAAAGGTAGAATCCGACGAATTTGCATGGCCCGACTTCCTGTGATTGGTTGACCCGAACCGGCATGATACATGCGTGGCGCGCCGGCCGGAGCGCGGCAGCCCCGGCGCCGCGCACCAGCCGATCGGTTCAGGTATCGGAGCCCGGCCTGAGCATGTCGCCTTCGCGGCGCTTGAAGCGGCGGGTACGCTCGCGCTTGGCCCACAGATTGAGCGCCTCGACCACGGCCGAGAAACCCATGCCGAAATAGACGTAGGCGCGCGGAATGCGTATGTCGACGCTCTCGGCGATCAGCATCATGCCGACCAGCACGATGAAGGCGAGTGCGAGCATGCGGATGGTCGGGTTGCGGTCGATGAACTCGCCGACCGGATCGGCGGCGAACAACATCACCGCCACGGCGAGCACGATCGCGGCCACCATTACCGGAATATTGCGCACCATGCCGACCGCGGTGATCACCGAATCCATCGAGAACACGATGTCGATGATCGCGATCTGCGCGATCACCCAGACGAAACTCGCCGCCGTTGCCTTTGCCGCAACCTCTATTCCTTCGCTGGTGATCGCGTCGAAGATTTCCATCAGCCCCTTGACCACCAGGAACAAGCCGCCGCCGCCGATGATCAGGTCGCGCACGGAGATCATTCTGCCGTAGAGCGTGAACAGGGCCATGTGGCGATCGTCCATGCGCGCCAGCAGAGCCAGCGTCACCAGCAGCATGATGCGCGTCAGACACGCGAACATGAGGCCGAGCTTGCGCGCGCGCGAGCGGCGCTCGGGCGGCAAGCGACTCACCGCGATCGAGATGAACACCAGATTGTCGACGCCGAGCACTATCTCGAGCGTGCTCAGCGTGACCAGTGCGATCAGCAGTTCAGCGTGCGGCATGCGTGTGCTTCCCCACCCCGATCCGTATTAAAGACCATGTTGCCAAAGTATCAGCCCCCAGCACAGCATCACGTTGATCATCAGCAGAAACACCGCAGCCGAGCCCATGTCCTTGGCGCGGCCGGCCAGTTCGTGGAATTCCGGACTCGCCTTGTCGACTACCGCCTCGACTGCCGAATTGAGCGCTTCGGCCGACAATACCAGCAGCAGGCTGCCGCAGAGAAGAGCCTTCTCCACGCCGCCGTGGCCGAGCCACAGACCGAGCGGAAATAAAATAATGCACAAGTATACTTCAAGCCGGAACGACGCCTCGAAGCGCCAGCTCGCACGCAGCCCGTTGAGCGACCAGATCAGCGCCTTGTAGATCTGCCTCGGGCCGCGTGGCTCGGTGCTTGGCATTCGGCTCCCCTTCCCCTGCCAGTTAAGTTCAGGCTGCGGCGGCCGCGCGCATGCCCCAGGCGACATCGAGTTCCTTCGCCGCCTTCACGTCGTCGAGGCGGCGCACCGGCAGCGTGATCGGCGCATCCTTCATCGCCTGTGGATTCGCCGCTGCGAGCCTGATCAGATCGCCCATCACCTCGACGAACTCGTCGAGGGTTTCCTTGCTCTCGGTTTCGGTCGGCTCGATCAGCAGGCACTCGGGAATCAACAGCGGGAAATAATTCGTCGGTGCGTGGATGCCGCGATCAAGCAGGCTCTTGGAAAAATCCAGCGCGGTGATGCCGTTTTCCTTTTTCTGCCTGGCCACGGTGACGATGAATTCGTGGCTCGCGCGGCGTTTCGGATAGGCGAGGTCGAAACCCTTTTCGGCAAGGCATCGGGCCAGGTAATTCGCGTTCAGCGTGGCGTACTCAGCCACGCGCGGCATGCCTTCGCGGCCGAGCAGGCGCGCGTAGATGTAGGCGCGCAGCAGCACGCCCGCGTTGCCGGCGAAGCTGGTCAGGCGACCGATCGACAGCGGGCGGTCTTTCTTGCGGATCCAGCGGTACCAATACTTTTCCTTCCCCTGCGCAGCGGGGGAAGGCGCCGCTGCAGCGGCGGAAGGGGGCGCTTTTCCGGGGCCGGCGCCCTCTTCAATCCCGGCTGGAGCCGGGCCAGCTTCCCCCGCAGGCGGGGGAAGCAAGACTTTTTCGATCATGGGAATCGGCAGGAACGGCCGCAGACGTTCGGATACGCCGACTGCGCCCGCGCCGGGACCGCCGCCGCCGTGCGGCGTCGAGAAGGTCTTGTGCAGGTTCATGTGGATCGCGTCGAAGCCCATGTCGCCCGGGCGCACCTTGCCGAGAATCGCGTTGAGGTTGGCGCCGTCGTAGTAGAGCAGGCCGCCGGCTTCGTGTACCAATCTGGAAATTTCCACAATGCGGCGTTCGAACACGCCGATCGTCGACGGATTGGTCAGCATGATGCCCGCGGTTTTCGGGCCGAGCACTTTCTTCAGCGCCTCGACATCGATGTCGCCGTCGGCCTGGGTCGGAATCTCGCGTACCGTGCAGCCGCACATCGTCGCGGTTGCCGGGTTGGTACCGTGAGCGGCATCGGGAACGATGATTTCGGTACGTTGCAAATCGCTGCGATGCTTGTGGTAGGCCATGATCATCGCCACGCCGGCGAATTCGCCCTGCGCGCCGGCCATCGGCGCGAGCGAAACCCCGCCCTTCATCCCGGTCACGTCGGCGAGGATTTCCTGCAGGTCGTACATGCACGCGAGGAATCCCTGCGACAGCGATTCGGGCGCGTACGGATGGCGCGCGAGGAAGCCGTCGAGCATCGCCAGCGAATTGCACGCGCGCGGGTTGTACTTCATCGTGCACGAGCCGAGCGGATAGAATTGCGTGTCGATCGAGAAATTCTTGCGCGACAGATTGGTGTAGTGGCGCACCGCCTGCAGTTCGGAAACCTCGGGCAGGCCGATCGGCGTCTTGCGGCGGAATTGCCGGGGCAGATCGTCGGGCGTGGCGACCGCGGCCGGAATTTGCGCCGCCGCGGTGCGGCCGGGTTGCGACAATTCGAAGATCAACATGGCTTCGCGCAGGAGTAGTTAACCAAGGGTCCGTATGATGCCATAACGGGATTGCCCTCGCGCTACGCCGAAGGTGCAGTATGCCGACGCGAATTGTCACAATTGCGGTCCCCTCCCACCAGCGACTCCACGACTAAATCTTATGCACGAACTGATTCGCGTCATCCTGCTCGGCCTCATCGAAGGCATCACCGAGTTCCTGCCGGTTTCCTCGACCGGTCACCTGCTGGTCGCCGAGCACTGGCTCGGCGCACGCAGCGACACCTTCAACGTGGTGATCCAGGCCGGAGCGATTCTCGCCGTCGCCCTGATCTACCGGCAGCGCCTGTGGCAGCTCGCCGTCGATTCGCGCAACCCGGCAAATCGCGACTACGCGCTGAAACTGGTTGCCGCGTTCCTGATCACCGCCGTGCTCGGCTTTGTCGTGACCCGGCTCGGCTTCAAGCTGCCGGAAAAGATCACGCCGATCGCCTGGGCCTTCGTCATCGGCGGCGTGTGGATGCTCGTCGCCGAATATTTCGCGGCAAAGCTGGCGGACAACGCGCGCGTCAGCTGGCCGGTCGCGATTCTGGTCGGCCTCGCGCAGATCGTCGCGGCGATTTTTCCGGGCACGTCGCGCTCGGCGGCGACGATTTTCGTCGCCATGCTGGCGGGCACCAGCAATCGCCCGGCAGCCACCGAATTCGCGTTTCTCGTCGGCATCCCGACCATGTTCGCGGCCAGCGGATATGAATTGCTCAAGGCGCTGAAAGCCGGCGGCGGGCATGAAGACTGGAGCGCGCTGGCGGTCGCTTTCGTCGTCTCCACGATCACCGCATTCGTCGCGGTGAAATGGCTGCTCGGCTTTATCCGCACGCACCGTTTCACCGCATTCGCGCTGTACCGCATCGTGCTCGGCATAGCGTTGTTGCTGTTGATGCCAACAGGCGCCTAGCGAGCCCGCGAACAAGCTGCTGCGCTTACTCAGAGGTTCGCGAGATTTTTTAATCTTCCGCCGAGGCTGTGTGCAATGCCATGGCCGGCGCCTCACTGCTCTGTCCGCTGTGGCTCGCCGACAGACGTTTCATCAACGGCAGCAGCAGGATCGCCAGTGCCGTGCCGCCGACGGCGAGAAAGCCGAGCTTGTTGAATAGACTGGTATAGATCGCCAGGCTCTGTACCGGATCGGTGATGTTGTCGGGAATGCTCGCGTAGTTCGCCACGACGCTGCCCAGATACTGCGAGATGCCGACCGCGACGTAATAGGCGCCCATCATGAAGCCGCCCATGCGCGCCGGCACGTAGCGCGCGATCATCGCCAGGCCGAGGCCGCTGACCAGCAACTCGCCGAGCGAGTAGAAACCGTAGCCCCAGATCAGGTACCACGACGACACCTTGCCCGCGACCGCCGAGCCGGCGCCGAGGCCGTAGATGAAGAAGCCGATCGCAACGACGGCGAAACCGATCGCGAATTTGCCGGCGATCGGCAGGTCGCGGCCGGACTTGCCCAAATGCGTGTAGGTCCAGGCGAGAATCGGCGACAGCAGCATGATCCAGATCGGATTCAATGCCTGGTACTGGCCGGGCGACCAGGTGACGTCGAACAGAAAGAAACTCTGCTTCCACTCGACGTTGCGCAGTGCGAACAACGTCAGCGAGGTCGACATCTGCTGATAGAAGATGAAGAACAACAGGATCTCCGCGATCAGAATCAGCGCGGCGATCAGACCGGCGCGCTCGCTGTTCGCGCCGTTGGCGATCATGTAGCCGAAAATGCCGAGGATCACGATACCGGCCAGATAGACGCACAACACCGCAATCTCGCGATGCTGGATCATGAACGCGACCACGAACAGCGTGACGAAGCCGATGCCGAGCACCGCGCCGAGACGGTTCCAGCGCACCGGTTGTTCGTCGGGCGGCGAGCCGATGCCGCTTCAGCGTGCGCATCATCAGCACGTAGTTGATCAGGCCGAGGACGAGACCGAGCGCAGCAGACCGCGAAGGCGGCATGCCAGCCCCAGTGGTCCTTGATCCATGGCGTCAGCAGCATCGACACGGTCGAGCCGACGTTGACCGCCATGTAGTAGAGCGTGAACGCGCTGTCGATCTTGGCGTCGTCGCCGTCGTAGATGCGGCGCACCATGTTCGCGGCGTTGGCCTTGAACAGGCCGTTGCCGACGACGATCACACCCATCGACGCATACAGCAGATACAGGCTGTCGCTCGGCACCGACGAGCATCAGATAGCCGATGCCGAGAATCGCCGCGCCGATCGGCATCGTGCGACGCGTGCCGAGGACGTTGTCGCCGATCCAGCCGCCGATCGCCGGCGCGGCATAGACCAGCGCGGTAAATGCGCCCCAGACCAGGTTGGCCTGGGTGTCGCCGAAGCCGATCTTCTCGACCATGAACAGGACGAGCAGCGCGGCCATGCCGTAGTAACCGAAGCGCTCCCACAGCTCGATCAGGAAGATGGTCGAAAACGCACGCGTCTGCGAAATGACTGGGCGGGAATTGGACATGACGGCTCCGCGGCCGGTGGGATTGCGCGCAAGCGTAACGCATCGCGCCGTGCGGAGCTTGTCGCGCTGCGGCGCGGCGATCGAATGGCTCAAAACGTCGGGGGAGAAAACAGATCGTGCGTCGCTCAGCTGCGGAAACCGGAGTTTACGCAAAGGTGAATGAGGATTACTCGGCGCATCCGCGGCTCGCCCTTCGGGCCTTTCGCTGCGCGAATGTTCACTTCGGCGTCGTGCCTGCGCAGTTTGTTCGCCGCCGGAGCGGCAGATGCCGAGCGCAGCGGATTTGCGACAAGTTCTATTGCGTGCCGTCGTTGCGCACGTAAACGCGGCGGATTTCCTGCACATCGCCGCCCGCGACCGGTTGCGCGCGCAGGCGCAGAATCAGTTTCTTGCCGTCCGGCGACAGTTGGTAGTGTTCCTCGTAGCTGCCACCGCCGTCGGGATGGGTTTCGATAACCAACTCCGGCGGCGTCCAGGTCAACTTCACCGTGCCGCCGTATTGCGGCCCGTAGTTGAGCCTGCCGTCGTAGCGGTAAGCCATGCGCCGGCCGTTTGCCTCGATATCGAACACATCGTCGGACGGCCGGATGATCAGCGCATGCGCATGTTCGCGCGGCATGATCGATGTGCTCGCGACCGCCGCAGCACTCGCGCCGGAATCATCGCTCGCAGCGTGGTTGCGATGACCGCCGCGACCGCCGCCGAAGCCGTGACCGCCGCCACCCATGCCGCCTTCGCGTCCATGGCGGGAATGTCCGCCATTGTCGTCGGACGGTTTCGCCGCCGCCGTCGCGTCGCCACCCTTATCGCTCGCCACCCAGTCGCCGCTGAAATCCGGCGGCAGGTCGGCGGCGTGATTCAAACCCGCCGCGAGACACAAACAGCAGAGAACGGCAGATGCTGCGCGCATGGCAAACCCCGCAATAACCACAGAGGATTATAGACAGCGCCGCTGAACCGCGAGCACAACCGCCGCGCCAGATCGGGTAAGCGAATGTAAGCGGATGCAAAGGCGCGCCGAGTGCGGGCGACACTGGCCAATATCCGGATGTATAGTCGCATGCATGAACGATGCAAAAATTCTGCTCGCCGACGACGATGAAGAGCTCTGCCAGTTGCTCAGCGATTTTCTGGTGCGTGAGGGATTCGGCGTGGATGTCGCCAACGACGGTGCGACTGCTCTGCAACGTGCCGCCAGCGAGAATTACGACGCGCTGATCCTCGATGTGATGCTGCCGCAGCGTTCCGGCATCGAAGTGCTGCGCGAACTGCGCCGCGAATCGCAGCTGCCGGTACTGATGCTTACCGCATTGGGCGAGGACATCGACCGCATCCTCGGCCTCGAACTCGGCGCCGACGACTACGTTGCCAAACCCTGCAATCCGCGCGAAATAGCCGCACGCCTGCGCGCGATCTTGCGCCGCACGCGCGGCGAGAGCGACGCCGCGCGCCTGGCCGACCTCGTCGTCGGCCCGGTCGCGCTGAATGCCGCCTCGCGCAGCGTCGCGCTGCGCGGCGAGCCGGTCAGCCTCACCGGCACCGAGTTCAACATTCTTGCCATGCTCATGCGCGACGCCGGCCATGTGGTGAGCAAGGAAACCATCGCCCAGGACGTGCTCGGGCGTCCGCTGCGCCCGTTCGACCGCAGCATCGATGTGCATATTTCCAAACTGCGGCGCAAGCTCGGCGCCGCCGCCGATGGCGAATCGCTGATCCACACGATCCAGCGTGGCGGGTATTTGTTCCGCGTCGTCCACGAGGCCTGACGATGCGGCGTCTGTTCTGGCGCATTTTCGCCCTGTTCTGGGCTGCCAATCTGGTGCTGATCGTGTCGATCGCCTGGAGTACTTCGTACACGTTCGAGAACGAGAAAATCCCGGGGCTCGAAATAACCCGTCTGGAATCGGTACTCAACGAGCAATTGCGCGGCGCCGGGCGCGCACTGCGCGACGGCGGCATCGACGCCCTGCGTAGCGTCGTCAAGACCGCCGAGCAGCGCGGTATCAGCATGTATGTGCTCGATGCCGACAACCAGGACGTGCTCGCGCGCCCGGTGCCTGCGGAACTGACGGGTTCGCTGGGCAACGCCGTCGAGGATGCGCAGGGGCTGCATGCCAGCCGCACGCGCATCCGCATGCTCAGTCTGCCAGATGGGACAAAGTATACCGGCGTCGCGGAATACCGCTATCCGCCTTTGCTGCGCATGCTTTACCGGCGCCCGAACCTGTTCTGGAAACAGGTCGCCATCGCGAGTGTGATCAGTGCGCTGTTCAGCCTGCTGCTCGCCGCCTATATCACGGCGCCGCTGTCGCGCATCCGCGCCAGCGCGCGCCGCGTCGCACGCGGCGATCTGGATGCGCGCATCGGCACATTGCCGTTCGGACGCAGTGCCGAGGTGCTTTCGCTGGCCAGCGAATTCGACCAGATGGCCGCGCGCCTGAAGGAACTGGTCGAGGGCCAGCGCCGTCTGATCCGCGACGTATCGCACGAAATGCGTTCGCCGCTGGCGCGCCTGCAGGTTGCGCTCGAGCTGGCACGCGCGCAGACCCACGGCGACGCCAAGGCGCAGATCGAGCGCATCGAACTCGAATCGCACCGGCTCGAGGAAATGATCGCGCAGGCGATTCAGTTGTCGCGCATGGAGATGACCACGCCGTCGACCGTGGAAAGTGTCGCGCTGGACGAGCTGGTCGCGGATATCGCCGCCGACGCCGCCTTCGAGGCGCAGGCGCAACACTGTTCGCTGCATATCGCACAAAGTGCGCCGCTGCAGGTGCGTGCCGAATCCGACCTGCTCGCCAGCGCGATCGAAAACGTCGTGCGCAACGCGGTCAATTACACCACGCCCGATTCCACGATTCGCATCCGCCTCGATCGCGTCGAGCAACAAGCGCGCCTGCGCGTGATCGACGCCGGCCCGGGCGTGTCGCCGTCCGACTGCGCGCGCATCTTCGAACCGTATTTCCGCACCGATTCGGCACGCCAGCGCAAGAGCGGCGGCAGCGGCCTGGGGCTTGCCATCGCCAAGCGTGCGGTCGAGCGCCAGGGCGGCCGCATCCGCGCGGTCAACGCCGACGGCGGCGGGCTCGAAGTGGAAATCCTGCTGCCACTGGCCTGATTCGGCGGACGATTTCGTGCCGCTGTCCCGCTACTGTGACGCAGCGATTGACGCGGCACCCGCAACAGGCGCTATGCTGCAACAGCCAACCGCTGCGAAACAGTTTTCGATCCGCCGTGAAGCCCGCGTTACAACTCCGCCTGCATCAAAGCCTAGCGCTGACGCCGCAATTGCAGCAGGCGATCAAGCTGCTGCAATTGTCCAGCATCGAACTCGAAATCGAGTTGCGCAACGTGCTCGAATCCAATCCGCTGCTCGAACTGACCGAGGCCGATAGTCAGGAAGACGCCTTCGAAGCCGATCAATACGAAGCCAGCGCCGAAGCGCCGATCGAAGCCACCGAGCCCGAGCGGCCCGCCGAAGCCGCAACGGTCGACGAGACCAAGGAAACGGACGACTTCGAGCTTGCCGGCGACTTCGAGGACGACGGCAGCGACTATGGCAGTCCCAAGCCGTTCGGCGACGACGACCGCGAAGCGCAGGAACCCGAGCAGGAAGACCTGCGCGACCACCTGCTCTGGCAACTCAACCTGACCCCATTGTCCGCGCGCGACCGCGCGATCGGCACCGCGATCATCGAGGCCATCGACGACGACGGCTATCTGCACGAAGACAGCCAGACATTGTGCGCCGCGGTGGCGGATATCTGCTCGGTGCACGCGGACGAAGTCGAGGCGATGCGCCATCGCATCCAGCAGTTCGACCCGCTCGGCGTCGCCAGCCGCAACCTTGGCGAATGCCTGCGCGCCCAGCTCGATGCGTTCGATCCGTGCACGCCCGGCTGGAGGGCCGCGCGCGAGATCGCCAGCGCACACCTGGAAACGCTCGCGCGCAACGACCGCGCGCGCCTGTGCAAGCTGCTGCATGCGAGCGCCGAGGAACTCGATGCGGCGATTGCGCTGGTGCGCTCGCTCGATCCGAAACCCGGCGCGCAATACAGCGCGGGCGCACCCGAATTCGTCGCGCCCGACGCCTACGCGCGCCGGCGCAACGGTCGCTGGAGCGTCGCGCTCAGTCCGCAATGCCAGCCGCGGCTGGCGATCAACCAGCACTATTCGGATCTGATAACGCGCGCGCAGCGCGACGATGCGCATTATCTGCGCGGGCAATTGCAGGAAGCGCGCTGGCTGATCAAGAGCCTGCAGACGCGCGCCGACACGATGCTCAAGGTCGCCACCGCGATCGTGCGCAGCCAGACTGCGTTCCTCGATTTCGGCACCGAGGCGATGCGTCCGCTGGTGCTGCGCGATATCGCCGAGCAGATCGGCATGCACGAATCGACCGTCTCGCGCATGACCACGCGCAAGTACCTGCACACGCCGCGCGGCACGTTCGAGTTCAAGTATTTCTTTTCCTCCGGCGTCGGCACGATCGACGGCGGCGCGGCCTCGTCGACCGCGATCCAGGCGATGATCCGCCGCCTCATCGGCGACGAGACTCCGCGCAAGCCGCTGTCCGATCAGGCGCTCGCCGCGGAGCTGAACCGCCGCGGCATCGAGGTCGCGCGGCGTACCGTCGCAAAATATCGCGAAGGGATGAATATTCCTTCGTCCAACGAACGCAGCAGACTTTGCTGAAAACCTATAGAGGAGGTCGACGCGGAACCAAGCATACACAGCCCGGTCTGATTCAGTGTCCGCCTGCCGCTCTGCGCAGCAGGAGGATGAACGTCATGAATTTCCATCAGCAGAGGATTTCGTCATGCAGATCATCGTCAGTGGACATCAGGTCATCGTCACGCCAGCCCTGCGCGATTACGCCGAATCGAAACTCGGCCGCATCGTGCGGCACTTCGACCAGCTGCACGATGCCGCCATCGTCCTCACCGTGGAAAAGCTCTACCAGAAGGCCGAGGCCACCCTGCATTGCGCTGCGAACAAGACCATCCACGCCGACGCCGTCGCGGCCGATCTGTATGCCGCGATCGACACGCTGGCCGACAAGCTCGACCGCCAGGTGAAAAAGCACAAGGAAAAACTCAGTAACCATCACCGCGAGGCGGGGCGCGAGGCGCGCTGCAACTGACTCGCACGCTCGCCTTTCTTAGCTTCCACTCGCCTGCGGCGAGCGGGTTATAGGGCGAAAGGGCCGGATTACACGCGGCTCCCGTCGCATGCCCTGCGGGCGATTCGCTGCGCGAATGTCAGCGACGGCATGCATGCCTTCGCAGTCGTGCTTTCGCAGGTGCGACGAATTGCGCACTGCGCGAGTCAGGATCCAAGTAGCGCCGCCAGCAACGCCTGTGGCGTAGCCAGCGGCGGCAGACACCGGGTTCCTCGACATAGATAGGCAACGCCGCCGGAAGTATATGTCTGTGCGTCGAGGATTCCACCCGGCGTATCAGCGCGCGCGGGAATGAAATAGATATGCGAGCGCTGCGACAGGTTTGCGCCCAGCGAGGCGCGCCACTGTTCTTCTTCGGCGGCGCCGTCGAAGCGCACGACAACATGCGTGCGCGGATGCAGGAAATCGTCGAGCGCGCGCTGCAAAGAGACGCAGGCCTGCGGCATCGACTGCATGCTGGAATATCCGCCGCGCAACGTACGTTCGGCCGCGTCGAGATAACGCGTCTCGCCGAGCAGATGTCCAAGGCGCAACAGGGCGCGCGCGGCGATGCCATTGCCGGAGGGAATTGCATCGTCGGCCCACGGCCTGGGACGCTGAATCAGGTTTTCGTGATCGTTCGCGGTGAACCAGAAACCGCCGCGCGTGCGATCCTCGAAGCGCTCAAGCAGGGCGTCGGCTAGTTGGCGCGCCCAGGCGAGATAGCGGTCGTTCCAGATACATTGCAGGAATTCGATCAGCGCATCGAGCAGGAAAGCGTAGTCGTCGAGATAAGCCGGCAACTTCGCCATGCCGCCGGCGTAACTGGCAAACAGCCGATCGTCGCGCCACGAATGCGTGTGCAGAAATTCGATTGCGTTGCCGGCCAGCGTCGCCAATGCCGGCGTGTCCAGCGCGCGCGCGGCGCGCGCGAGGCCGGCGATCATCAACGCGTTCCACGATGTGAGAATCTTGTCGTCGAGTCCGGGCCGCGCGCGCGCGCTGCGCGCCGCGAACAATTTTGCGCGTGCGCTGCCGATCGCGGCTTCGATGTTGACTGGAGTCCGCTTCAAGGCCGCCGCAATCGCATCGGCCGATTCGGCGACGATAGGATTCCAGTGCGTCCCCTCGAAATTCGGTGCGCGATCGAATCCATAATAGCGCTCGGCGACGGCGAACTCGTCGGCGCTCAGCAAGGACTGCACTTCATCGCGCCGCCAGATATAGAACTTGCCTTCCTCACCCTCGGAATCCGCATCGAGCGCTGCGTAAAACGCGGCGCCGGATTCGGCCGTGGCGCAAGGTGTAGTCATTTCGCGCGTCAGCCACGCAATCAGTTCCTGCGCGGCGTGCCGGTAGTGCGCATTGCCCGTGGCGCGCGCGCCGAGCGCGTACAGGGGCAGCAACTGCGCGTTGTCGTAGAGCATCTTCTCGAAATGCGGAATCTCCCAGCGCTCGTCCACGCTGTAGCGACAGAAACCGCCGCCGATCTGGTCGTGGATGCCGCCGGCGGCGATGTGCGTCAGGGTCAGCTCGAGCATGGCGCGGGCATCGGCCGTGTCTACCTCGAGCAGCAATTCCATCTCCGCGCAATGCGGAAATTTCGGCGCGCCGAGATGGCCGCCATGCATGCGGTCGAAGTTCTGTTCGATCTGGGTCAGTGCGGCGCGGATCGGCTCATCGCTCAACGCACCGCCATGCGAGGCGCCGTCGCCATACTGATCGAGAAATTCGCGCAAGGTTGCGTTCTGCGCATGCACGTCGCCGCGGCGTTGATCCCACAGACCGCGCACCTGTTCGAGCACGTAGGCGAACGGCGGCATGCTATAACGTGCCTGCTTCGGAAAATACGTGCCCGCATAGAACGGCGTCAGATCGTCGGGTGCGAGAAACATCGTCAGCGGCCAGCCGCCGCCGCGTTGGGTCAGCGCCTGATGCGCAAGCTGATAGATTTTGTCCAGATCGGGGCGCTCCTCGCGATCCACTTTTATACAAATAAACTTTGCGTTCATGAGACGCGCGGTCGCCGCGTCCTCGAAGCTCTCGTGCGCCATCACATGACACCAATGACAGGCGCTGTAACCGATCGACAGCAGGATGGGTTTTTCCTGCGCGCGCGCCGCCGCCAGCGCCTCGGCGCTCCACGGCCACCAGTCGACCGGATTGTCGGCGTGCTGACGCAGATACGGGCTGGCTTCATCGGCGAGACGATTGCTCATGCCGCAAGCCTAACTCAGACCGGCGCAAACGGGCATGCCCCAAAAGGCAACGCCCGGCGCGATGCCGGGCGTCGGACCGATGCTGCGCGGCGTAGCGGTCAGTTCGCCAGTGGCGCACCAGGGCCGAGGTACTTGGCCAGAAATGCCTCGGTGATCTGGTAGCGATCGGTGTTGTTCTGTTCCTTGAAGAAGCCGTGACCTTCCTTGGGCCGGGTCATGTACTCGAACGGCTTGCCGGCTTTTCCCAGCGCGTCGCGCATTTCGCGCGCGTTCTGGATCGGCACGCGCGGATCGTCCTCGCCATGGATGATCAGCACCGGCACATTGAATTTGTCGATCTGGTCGATTGCGGAATTGGCGGCGACGTATTTGGCATCGTCCATGCCCCATGCCTCGCGCAGGAAGTTGCGTCCCATTTTCGATCGGCGCGTGTCGCTGCGGTCGGCCTGGACGCGGATGTCGGATACGCCGGCGATCGCGACCGAACACTTGAACGTGCCCTGCGGCGCGTAGACCGGCTGTTCATAGGCGGCGTAGCCGCCATAGCTCGCCCCGTAGATGCACACGCGCTTCTTGTCGGTATAGCCGTGGTCGATCGCCCATTGCAGGCCGTCGAGCTGGTCCTGCAGCATACCCGTGCCCATCTGCAGCTTGCCCGAATCCTCGAAATTCTTGCCGCGATCGCCGGAGCCGCGATAGTTGACCTGCACCACCGCGTAGCCGCGCGATGCGAGAAACTGCGATTCGGCATCGTCCCAGGAGGTGATTGCCCAGCGATGCGACGGACCGATCGGGCCGCCGTGCGGCAGCACGAGCGTCGGCAGATTCTTTTCAACGCGACCCGGCGGCAGGGTAATGAAGCCGCCCAGCTCGGTGCCGCTCGATGCCTTGAACCAGAACGGCCGGCGCTCACCGAGCTGCGTGGCCTTGAGCCAGGGCTTGAGTTGATACAGCGGGCGCACGGCATCGGTCTTGAAGTCGAACATCGCGAACGTACCCGGATCGCGGTCGCTGATAGCGGCGACGATCGCAATCGCACCGTCGTCGCTCAGCTGGCTGAAACCGACGTAGTGATCGGAAAATTGCGCGTTCAACGCCTTGAGCGCCGCCGCGTACTTGCTGTCGTCGAGATAGGTCAGCACCGGTTTGCCGTCGTAGGCAGCCGCGGCATAGGGCAGATGCGGCGCTGGCGTCCAGAAAACGTCGGTGATACTCATGCGCGGGTTGGAGGCAAGTACCTTGCGACCGCTGCCGTCGAGGTTGCTGATCGCCAGCTCATTCGGGCCGCCGCTCGGGTTGCCCAGCGAGTAGACGTGCTTGCCGTCGGGACTGATCGCCTGCGGAACGAATTGCCGGCCGATCACACTGTCCGGCAGCTCGGTCCAATCCGCATCGGCCCCCGCACGGTAGTACACATGATCCTTCAGATTGCTGTCCGCGCCATAGGCGTAGCGGGCGACGCCGTCGTGGACGACGAAGTCGTAGCCATCCGCGTTGATCGAACCGATTTGCTTGACGCTGCCGCTCAGCGAGTCGATATCGAAGATCAGCGTTTTGTTCGCCTGCGCGTCGGCGCCGCCGCGTTCCGGCGCGGGGTTGACGGTTAGATAGAAATGCCCGTTGGCCGCGTGCGGACGGCCGCTGATTCTGCCGAAGCCGATCGGAATGCTCAGAATGCTCGTCGTCCCGGCAGTGGAATTGCGCGACCGGTCGCTATACAACAGGCGCTTTTTCTTGCCGTCGATATCGACTGCGAGGATATCGCCGGTCGCCCGCGGAGCTTCGGAAAAAGCGGTTTCCTCGCCGGTACCCATGACCAGGCGCTGGTTGTCCACCCAGGTGACGTCGATCGGCAGATAACGGGCGGCCATGTCGAGGCGGCTGATGTATTTCAGGTCGGGCAAATGCAGCACGGCAAGCTGATATTTGCTCTCGCCATCTTCCTCTCTGCGCACGGAAACGGCGATGTACTGACCATCCGGCGAGATCACCGGCATACCGAGAGTCGGGTGTCTGGCGAAATCCGCCTCTGGCACGACCGTGACCTTGGGCAGGGTGACCGGTTTGGCTGGATCGGCGTGCGCATGCAGCGGGATGGCCAGCGCGATGCCTGCGCCAAGCAGGCTCGCCGTGGCGGCGCGTGAGAAAAACTGAATCATCGGCGATTCCTCCGAGTTTGATCGATGCGCCATTATGCCAGCTTCGGCGCCGAGGTCGCGCGCCTGCCGGGTCCCGCCAAGCGCGCGACGCTTTCTGCGACAATAGCGCGTAAAGAATCTCAGGAACCATCCACAGCGCATGCCGTATTTCCACAATATCGACCCGATCGCGTTTTCCATCGGCCCGCTCGCCGTGCACTGGTACGGCATCATGTACCTGCTCGGCTTCGCGCGGCGCCTGGTGGCTCGGCAACCGGCGTCGCGCAGCGGGACGGCTGCCGGTCAGCGACGGACGCGTTTTCCGATCTCGCGTTCTACGTGATGCTCGGCGTGATCCTTGGCGGGCGCATCTGGTACATGCTGTTCTACGTGTCGCCCGACTGGATCGTGCACGATCCGCTCGCGCTGTTCCGCGTCTGGGAAGGCGGCATGTCGTTCCACGGCGGCCTGCTCGGCGTGCTGGTGGCCGGCTGGCTCTGGTCGCGCCGCAACAAGCTCACATTTTTTCGACACCGTCGATTTCGTCGCGCCGCTGGTGCCGATCGGCCTCGGCCTCGGCCGTCTCGGCAATTTCATCAACGGCGAGCTGTGGGGCAAGCACACCGATGCTGCCGTGGGGCGTGATCTTTCCGCGCGCGCTGGAATCGCTGCGGCAAGACGCAGTGACGAGTTGTACCAGATGTATCTGGCCGGCCAGCTCAACGACGAGGCGCGGCATCCCTCGCAGCTCTATGAATTCGCGCTCGAAGGCGTCGTCATGTTCGCGGTGCTGTGGATTTATTCGCGCAAGCCGCGCCCGCGCTATGCGGTATCGGGTCTGTTCGCGCTGCTGTACGGCATCTTCCGTTTCGCGGTCGAATTCGTGCGCGAGCCCGACGTGCAGCTCGGCTACCTCGCGTTCGGCTGGCTGACGATGGGACAGATCCAGTCGCTGCCGCTGATCGTCGTCGGCATCGTCCTGCTCTGGTTGTCGCGGCGCGCGCCGACGCTGCAGCCGATCCGGCGGCTCGCGCGGGCACCGTCCGCCAAGAGCGAAGGCGGCCTGATGCGTCAGTATCTCGACCTGCTGCGCCATGTGCTCGAGCACGGCGACGAGAAGTCCGACCGCACCGGCACCGGCACGCGCCGCGTGTTCGGCTGGCAGATGCGCTTCGATCTCGCGCGACGGCTTTCCGCTGCGTCACGACGAAGAAGCTGCATACTCAAATCGATCGTGCACGAACTGCTCTGGTTCCTGCGCGGCGACACCAACATCGCGCTATCTCAAGGAACACGGCGTCGGCATCTGGGACGAATGGGCCGATGCGAACGGCGAGCTCGGCCCGGTCTACGGCAAGCAGTGGCGCTCGTGGCCGTGCCCGGACGGCCGCGTCGTCGACCAGATCGCGTGGGTGATCGACGAGATCAGGCGCAATCCCGATTCGCGCCGGCTCATCGTCAGCGCGTGGAACGTCGCCGATCTGCCGAAGATGGCGCTGCAGCCGTGCCATGCGCTGTTCCAGTTCTATGTCGCGCGCGCGGGCGAGCTGTCGTGCCAGCTCTACCAGCGCTCCGGCGACATCTTCCTCGGCGTGCCGTTCAATATCGCCAGCTATGCGCTGCTGACGCACATGGTCGCGCAGGTCTGCGGTCTCGAGCCGGGCGATTTCGTGCACACGCTCGGCGATGCGCACCTTGTATACGAATCATTTCGAGCAGGCGCGCGAGCAGCTCGCGCGCGAGCCGCGGCCGCTGCCGAAGCTGATGCTGAATCCCGACGTGCGCTCGCTCTTCGATTTCCGCTACGAGGACATCGCGATCAAAGGCTACGAGCCGCACGCGGCGATCAAGGCGCCGGTCGCCGTGTGAACCGGTCCGACGCGGCATGAGCGAGATCAGCCTGATCGTCGCGCTCGACCGCAACTATCGCGATCGGCCGCGACGGCGCGATGCCATGGCATCTTCCGGACGATCTGAAGCGCTTCAAGGCGCTGACGCTCGGCAAGCCCGTGCTGATGGGCCGCAAGACCGCGCTCGCGATCGGTCGCGCCGCTGCCGGGCCGGCGCAATCTTGTGCATGACGCGCGGCGACGCGCCGCCGTTTGCCGGCCAGCGAGTCGTGCGCTCGCTCGATGACGGCGATCGCGCAGCGCCGGCGACGGCGAGCTCGCTGTGATCGGCGGCGGCGAAGTCTTCGCGCTCGCGCTGCCGCGCGCGACGCGCATGCACCTGACCTGGGTCGACACCGTAGTTGCAAGGCGCCGATGCGTTCTTCCCGCGCTTCGATCGCACGCGAATGGAAGGAAACTCGCGCGCATCGCGCATGCCGCCGATGCGCGGCATGAGTACGCGTTCGACTTTCGTCGACTACGAGCGAGAAGCTGAGCCACGCTTTCGAAGATCTACTGCGGCGCCGCTCCTGCGATGCCGTCAATCGGCTTCCTTCCCGGCCGGCGGCTTGCGATCCGACTTGATCGCTGACGAACTCGGCTCTTCGCCGTCGAGCCTGCAGCGCGGTCAGCTCAGCCGCCCCAGACGCAGCCGGTGTCGATCGCGTAGACGCCCATGCCATGCGAAGCGGCCGAGCGTCGACCAGTGTCCGCAGACGATGCGCATGTCGCGCTTGCGCTGGCCGGGCACTTCGAACCACGGATACAGCCCGGGCTTCTGCGTGCCCGGCGCGCCTTTTTCGCCGATAGGCGATGCGGCCGCGCACGTCGCAGTAGCGCATGCGCGTGAACACGTTGATGGTCGCGCGCAGGCGATCGATGCCGCGCAGCTTGCGGCGTCCACAGATCCGGCTTGTTGCCGAACATGCGCTTGAGCAGGCGCGCGCAGCCTTCGCCGCGCAGGCGCTCCTCGACTTCGCGCGCGCGCGTTCGGCGCGTTCTCAGTCGTCCAGCGCGGCAACAAGCCCGGCGTGCACGAGCAGGAAATTGAGCGTGCGGTCGACGTGCAGCAGCGGCCGCGTGCGCAGCCAGTCGAGCAGCTCGTCGCGATCGGGCGCGAACAGCACTTCGCGCAGTTCCGGATTCACGCTTCGCCTGGTCCGCGCGCTTGCGCTCGGCGACCGCGAGCAGCGAGAGATCGTGATTGCCGAGCACGAGATCGCGCGCTCGCCGATCGACTTGCACCAGGCGCAGCACCGCCAGCGACTGCCCGCCGCGGTTGACCAGATCGCCGCAGAACCAGAGCCGTGTCGCTGCGCCGGATCGAACTTGATCTTTTCGAGCAGGCGCGACAGTTCGTCGTGACAGCCCTGGATGTCGCCGATCGCCCAGAGTCGCCATCAGTGCAACGTCCGCGGAATCGACAGCATGAACTGCGGAATGTCCGCGTCGAAGTGGCGTGCCGTCGTCGGCGAGCATCTGGTAGCTGCCGCGCATCGTGCCGACCGCGGTCTCGAGCACGGCGCCGGAGGTGTAGTCGTAATCGTCGCCGGGGCGCACCCACGGCTGCTCGCCGACCACGCCGTCGCCGCGCACCTCCGCACCTTGCCGTTGCGCGTCGGTGATGACCCAGTGGCGCGAGAGCAGCCGCGCGGCGACCTTGCCGCGGTTCTCGATGCGTGATCGTGTAGGCGAACGCGTAGCGGTTGTCGGCCGGCGCCGACTGGTCATCGAGGAACGGGTGTCGACCGCGACCGCGATGTCGTAGGGTTCTTGCCGCTCATGCGTGATTTTCCGCAGCGCGGCGTCGGGCAAGGCGGGAACTGTGCGGGGCAGGCTCGCGTGGCGGATCGCGACGGCCAGAGCGCTGGTTGCCGTCTCAAGCGTCGACTTTGCGCGCGAGGTATTGCGCCAGCGCGACGAACGCCGACGGCGCAAGCTGCTCGGCGCGCGCGCGCGGATCGACGCCGGCGGCGGCGATCTGTTCGGCGCTCGGCGACTCGCACAGCGCGTTGCGCAGCGTCTTGCGGCGCTGGCCGAACGCGGCGCGCGACGACGCGCGTTCGATCAGCGCGGAATCCACGTGCGGCAAGTTCGGACGGCGCGCAGCGGGCGCAGGCGCACGACGGCCGATTCGACCTTCGGCGGCGGCCGGAACGCGCCGGGCGGCACGCGCAGCAGCGGCTCGACGCGGCAGCGCAGCTGCAGCATCACCGCGAGCCGGCCGTAAACCTTGCTGCCCGGCGCGGCGGCCATGCGCTCGACGACTTCCTTCTGCAGCATGAAGTGCATGTCGCTGATCGCGTCGCGTGATCGAGGCAGTGGAACAGGATCGGCGAGGAGATGTTGTACGGCAGGTTGCCGACGACGCGCAGCGCGACGCCGCCGGCGAGCGCGCGAGAAATCGACCGTCAGCACGTCGGCGTTGACGATCGTCGAGCTCGCCGACGCCTGCGGCGCGCGCGCGCGCAAGGCGCGATCAGGTCGCGATCGAGCTCGATCACGGTCAAGCGTGCCGGCAGCGCGCAGCAGCGGCAGCGTCAGCGCGCCTTCGCCGGGCCCGATCTCGACGAGCTCGTCGTCCGGCTCGCGGCGCGATCGCCTCCACGATGCTTGCGCAGGATGCCTGGATCGTGCAGGAAATGCTGGCCGAAGCGCTTGCGCGGGCGAGCGCATGCGCGGAACCTGCTTACGGCGCGGCTTGCGCCGACGTTCGCAGCATGGATGGCCGGCCGGCTCACTGGCGTTGCCTGCAAAGTCGATTCGCCGAACTATGCATACGCATTCAGCCAATGAGCTCCAGCGCCAGCCGCGTCGCGGCGATCAGGCTGGCCGCGTCGGCCTTGCCGCTGCCGGCGAGATCGAGCGCGGTGCCGTGGTCGACCGACGTGCGCACGTAGGGCAGGCCGAGCGTCACGTTGACCGCGTGGCCGAAACCCGCGCCTTGAGCACCGGCAAGCCCTGATCGTGATACATCGCCAGCACGGCGTCGAAGCGCGCGCAGCTGCGCCGGCACGAACGCGGTATCCGCCGGCAGCGGGCCGCCGACGTCGAAGCCCGCAGCGCGCAGCTGCGTCGATCGCCGGCGCGATCGCGTCGATTTCCTCGCGGCCCGAGATGGCCGCCTTCGCCGGCGTGCGGATTGAGCCCGAGCACGGCGATGCGCGGCGCGGCGATGCGGAAGCGCACGATCAGCTCGTCGCAGAGGATGCGCAGCGTGCGCACCAGTAGCATTGCTGCGTGATCGCCGCCGGCACCGCGGCGAGCGGCAGATGCGTCGTCGCCAGCGCGACGCGCAGGTCGCCGCCGTTGCGCGCGCTCCGCCGCCGGGCGACGAGCATCATCACGACCTCGCGCCGCGCGCGCTGCGCAAAGAATTCGGTGTGGCCGCGTGAAGGCGACGCCGGCATCGTCGATGATGCTCTTCTGCACCGGCGCGGTGACGACGCGCGTCGAATTCGCCGTCGAGGCGCCGTCGGCCGCGCGCGCGAGCGTCGCGAGCACATAGCCCGCATTGCGCGGATCGAGGCGCGCCCGGCACCGCCGCGGCGCGCAGCGACATCTGGCATGCAGCGCAGCTGCCGGGCGCGCGTTGCGCGATGCGTGCGCGGTCCGTCGGCTTGCGACATGCAGGTCGATGCCGCGGCGTTTGCGCTGCGCTCTGCAGCAGCTCGGGATCGCCGATCGCGATCGAGATCGGCGGCGAGGTCGCTCGCGGCCAGCTTCGCGACGAGTTCGGGCCCGATGCCGGCCGGTTCGCCGGCGCGTGATCGCGATGCGTCGTAGCGTCTGCAAGGCCGTTCCCTCATCCGCGTCCAGCCGCGGCAGAAGGGCAGGTTATGGCGCGACGGCTTTCTTGTGCTACGCTGCCGCAGACCGGTCAGGCTCGGCGCTCGCGTGTCGCCGCACTCACGGCGCAAACGTACGAATCCGAGCGGATCTGGCGCAGGAAGTTCTCGTATTCGTCCTCGGCCTTGCGCTGGCGGATGATTTCGCGCGCCTGCTCGCGCTTCAGGTCTGTTCGGTGCGATCGTGCTTGCGCGTGCCGAGCAACTGCATGATGTGCCAGCCGGCGTCGGTCTGGAACGGCTGCGAGATTTCGTTGTTCTTGAGCTTGGCAATCGTCTCGGCGACCTTGGTGCCGTACTGGCTGATCGGGAACCAGCCCATTTCGCCGCCGAGGGCCGCGTTCGCGGTGTCCTGCGAGTTTTGCTTGGCGAGCTTGGCGAAATCCTCGTGCCATCGACGATGCGCCGGCGCAGATCGGCGGTCTTCTTCTGCGCCTCGTCGCTGCGACACGAGCTCGGTGACCTTGATGAGGATATGGCGCGCGTGATACTCGGTCACGATCTGCGTGGCGTTGGCGCGCTTGTCGAGCAGCTTGATGATATGGAATCCGTTCGGCCCGCGGATGCCGCGCGACACCTGGCCTGCCTGCATCTTTTCCGCGACGTCGGCGAACGCCTGCGGCACCTCGTCGCAGTCGCGCCAGCCCAGATCGCCGCCTTCCAGCGCGTCTGGGCGCGTTGGAATAGCGGATCGCCGCAGCGGCGAAATCCATGCCGCCGTCGATCTGCTTCTTCATCTCGTCGGCCTTTCCTTGGCCTGCTTCGATCTGCTCGCGCTCGCGCCGTCCGGCAGCCGATCAGGATGTGCGCCAGGTGCAGCTGGCCGGTTTTGCACGGCGCCGTTCTTGAGCACCGTTGTCGACTTCGGCATCGCTGACCTGAGCGACTCTGCACGACGCGCTGGCGCAGGCGCTGCACGAGCAGCTCGTCGCGCAGGCTCTGGCGGAACTCCTCGTAGTCCATGCCGTGGTGCTGGAGCGACGCGCGCAGCTGGCTGACTTCCATCTTGTTCTGCTGCGGCGAGGCGCTGCATCGCCTGATCGACGTCGGCTGTCGGTGACGCGGATGCCGGTGCTCTGCGCACGCTGCATCTGCAGCGTCCAGGATCAGACGATCGAGCACCTGGTGCTCGAGCACGTCGCGCGGCGGCAGTTGCTGCGGCGAGTTGCGGTACTGCGTCAGGATCTGCGCGACCGCGCGGTCGAGCTCGCTCTGCAGGATCACGTCGTCGTCGACGACGGCGACGATGCGGTCGAGCGGCTCGACCTGCAGCAGCTGCGCGTGCACGGCCGGGGCGCCGCGAAAGCGGCAACTAGAACACAGAAAAAAGCGACGAGTTTTTTCATCGAAAATCGATCCAGACCAGGTCTTCGAAGGGAAGGCGCAGCCATGTGCTGCGCATGGGGTGTTTCAGGGGCGCCGGCGAGTATCCGCGCTGGCTGCTGCAGGATTCGCTGACTGCCACATTTACTGGTAACCAAGCATAGCACGGCGCAGGAAATTTTCCGTTCGCGTGCCGCTGCTGCCGACGCCCTTGAACTCGACCTCGAAGAACAGGGCGGTATCGGGTTTGGAGTTGAGTATCGAGTTGTTGCTGCTGTAGTTCACGTCGTTGATGAAATGGCGCAGGATCGCGCGCACTGCCGACGCAGCAACTGTCGTACTGGACGCCGCCGAAGGTTGCCAGCAGCTGATTGTCCTGAGCGAGTAGTACTAGCGGCCGATCAGGCTCCAGCGGTGATTGAGCGGCAGCAGCGCGGAGGCGTCGACCTGCTCGAGAAAGCCGCGGCGGAAGCTGTAGGAGAAGTTGACGACGCCCTCGGTGCCGAAACGGTGCTGCAGGGCGACGCGCGAAAGATCGGTGTGATGATCGGTCGGAACGTAGGCCTGGGTCAGCGGATCCAGCGACTGCGGATGCGGATTCCACTGCTGGTCCCAGACCAGATCCCAGTTCTTCGACAGATGCAGGTCGAGTTCGCCGATGATGTCCTGACCGGTGATGTTCAGATCGGGCGCGCCGGGCAGTTGCACTGCACGGTGGTCGAAATAGCGGATCTGGCCGATGCTCGCGCTGACAGCTGATCGCCCGAGTCTGCTGTCGAGCAGGCGCGTGGTCAGCGCGAGGGAGAGGTTGTTCGCATTGATCTGCCGATCCGCGCCGACGAAACGTGTTGGTGCGGAACAGGCTCGGGAAAATCGAAGCTCGGCAATTGCGTGTCGAAGATCGGCAGATTGCTCTGGTTGCGATACGGCACGCGCAGGTAATACAGGCGCGGCTCGAGGGTCTGCGTCAGCGCAGTGCCGAACAGATTCGGCTCGCGTTCGAAGATCAGGCCCGAATCGAGGCTGAAGATCGGCACATTGCGCGATGGCGAGCGGCTGGTCAGGCCAGGCTGGAACCGGAAAAATTCAGATCGGACAGGTCGTACGTGGTCAGCCGATAACCCAGCTCCGGGCGCAGAAAATAGGCCGCGGTCTCGATCGGATAGGCAATATATGGAAACGCATCGAAGCGCTGCCCGGTCACCGAGTAGGAGCGCTGGAAATTCACGTACTCGGAATTCACGCCCAGATCGAACCCGCCGACCAGCTTGTCGCGCGTTGAAGGTCAGGCGCGGCAGGCGCGTGTAGGGTTTGAACACGGCCGGATTCGAACACAGCTTCGGGCTCGGCAGACCCGTGCAGTAAGGCTCCAGGCTCGGATCGGTCACTTCCCAGGTGTCGCCGCCGATGCTCGCTTTCCACCAGTCGCCGCGCCCGTTCAGATACGCGCTCGAGCGCAGCAGGCTCACCGCCGTGGTCAGGAAGCTGTCGCCGTAGTCGTGCAGATATTCATTGTCGGAGACGTGATGGATATCGACCTTCGCACCCCAGTCCGAGGAAAACGTCGCCCAGTCCTGCAGGCGCACGTAGCCGCGCGATTCGTCGGTGACGTCGTCGTGCGGGATGTAGCCGAAATCCAGCAGCAGCCGGTCCGCGCTCGACAGATAGCGGAATTCGCCATCGAGCATCTGGCCGCGCTTGCTGAACTCCACCGGCTTCAGGGTTGCGTCGTAGTTCGGCGCAAGGTCCAGATAATACGGCAGCATGATCTTGAGGCCGCGCGACTCGCTGTAGCCGAAGCTCGGCGCGAGAAAACCGGATTGACGGTCCTCGTTGATCGGCCAGCTCAGGTAGGGAAACCAGAAAAACGGCACGTCGTTGTAGTACAGCGTGACATCGTGCCCGGAACCCTTGTTCTGCACCTGGTCGATCGCGATATCGTCCGCGCGCATTTCCCACTGGCGCTCGGACGGGTCGCAGGTCGAGTAGGTGCCCAGCGTCATCTTCGAGTGATCCGGATCGGTCTGGTTCACCGTCGCGGCGACGCCGTTGCCGCGCTTGTCGAGCATCTGGTAGCGCACGTTGTCCAGATACGTCACGCTCGGCGTCGTCGTGCCATGCGCATGATCGGCCGCCATCAGCATGCCCGCGTCCTGATAGCGCACATGGCCGTTGGCGACGTAATCGGTGGTCTCGGTTTCGTAGGTGAGAATGTCGGCCTGCAGCAGTGCATCCAGGCGCTGCACGCGCACGTTGCCTTCGAGCCTGCTCGTGCGTATCGTCCATGCGGCTGACCTTGTCCGCCAGCGCATCGGTCTTGGCCGTGGAGCGGTCGCCCGCGGGCGGCAGGCCCGGCGTGAAGAAATCCAGCAGATCGTTGCGCTTGCACTTGGCGTAGGGATTTTTCGGCCGCACGCAGCGCAGCACTTCGACCGGGCAGACCGGCGCGATTTCGGATTCGTCGACGACCGCGGTCTGCGCTTCCGCGGGCTGTACCGACGCGAGCAGCAACAGCAGCGGCAGCAGGCGCGAAGGCATTTGTCCGAAACGGGGCGATAGCGGCACGGAAGACGTCGCAAGCAAACGCAAGGGGCGCAAGCTTGCCCGAAACCCCCGATGCGGGCAATGCGCGCGGGCGGATTCGTTCACGTTCTCAGTGTGAGCCGCCGATCGGACTCACTACCGCGGAAAGCGTTGCTAGCGGCGTTGCGACCTGAACGCCCAAACGCACAGACCGCCAGCAACGACCACAGCCAGCCACGAAAACCAGACCGGCACAGCAATGGGGCCGATTTGCACGGGCCAGTCGTTGAAGGCCCGAATCGCTTGCAGGATTGCCACCAGTCCGAAAACCGCACCCGATACCGTTGCGTATTTGTTCTGCATGATGGAACTCTCCTTTTAGAGAACGCCGAGTTTACGCGCTACAAGAGGGCGTTGGTTGTCACGCTGACTATGGCTCCTTGCGGGCTTAGTCCCACCGATTGGCATTCTTCGGAAAACCTGGACGCTGCACGCGCACGACGCAAAAGCGCTGACCGGTGGGTGCCTGCATCACGACCCAACGCTCCAGGCGATCCACTACTTTGGCGCCCAGCCTCTCAAGGCGATCCACCTCGGCAGGGATGTCATCGGTCTCGATGTCGATGTGGACGCGACTTTCGTGGTCGACGCGCTGAATCTGCACGATCGGTTCGTCGGGCGGCGTTTCGAGCATACGGTAGTTTCCGCGGCTGCCCGCGTGTTTGGAGTCTACCGAACGACCCAGGGCCTCGCCCCAGAAGCGAGCAGCCTCGTCCACACTGGACGTCTTGCAGTCGATCAACACCGCGCACAGGCGGGAATGGTGCATATTGAATGTCTCCGGGTTCCACTACTTCTCAAGCGGAGGAGTCCATGCGTGACGCGCTTTTCTTTCGCGTTTTCCATAATATTGTCGCCATGCGACAGAATGATCTTGTCGAAATCCCATTCCAGAATCGCTTCCAAGGAGGCCCTCGCGGCGATCTTGTCTTTCCACCCAAGCCGGTACTCGGGGCCGGCTTTGGTTTGTTCCACATGTGCAGTACCCATTTCCACCAAGCCTTCAACTGCCAGCTGACATCGCCGTTTGATCGGTGAAGTACTCGATCGCATCCACGAGCAAGAGCGTATTGCTTGGTTTGTGCAGCATCGCGACTTCGCAGATATACCTGTTGCCCGAATGAGAACCTGATCTATCGCTATCGCTCCAAACTGCCGGCGAGCGCGGGCCCAATATCCAGTCGAAGCGAAGACTCCGGAAGCTTGTGTTCGATACCGGGCAAATGTATGTCTGCGCATTCGGGAACCTGCGCTGCGCCGTGGTCACGTGCAAATGATGAAGAGAACCAGGAGCAACGATATGGCCAACTTGCCCCGAGCTTCGCGATGGCCGCCGCCGTGGCATCATCGATGTCGCATGGAGAGTGCAGCATCAATTGACCATCCTCAAGGCGTATCACACTCATCCGCGCATTGATCGGACAGTCGCGCAATTTGACCGGATAATTTCTTGTCCAGATTTGATCTTCGCTAAATTCCGTCAGCTGCATTTTACTGGTCGGGTTTGTGGATATAACGTCTAAGGTCAGCCGCGGCCACAGTGAGCGTCAGATCACTGTGGCACGCCGCAGCGGTCATCGACTGAGGAGTCCATACACGAGAGTAGTGAGGGCGCGTCCGTACTCAGCCTAGCCTCTTCAGTGAGTCCCGCGCGCTGCTCACAATATCGTTAACCAAGGCAGGGTCGCTTTGGCCGCCGTAAAAGGTGTCGGCGTATGTGGAAAAGAGTAAAACCACCCGAAACGTGTCTTTGGCCTCGGGTCGGTTGCCAGTCTTGGCGAGAAGTTCACCGAGCTTCAAAAAGGCCATCGGATCTAGCTGTGCGGCCCACGCTTTGAGATAGGTGGCTGCATAGTCCTTCCAATTCTCAGGAGGTTTCTCCGACCATTCACATTCCCGTCCGGCAAGTTCCACGAGGGCTTGAGCAGAGAGTGTTCGCTGCAACCGTGGAGCAGCGTCGGGATGAAACTTCGCTTCCCCACCGCCAATCGAATTCGCCGTGTTCTGGAAGTTAGCCAGTTCTTGATCGATCGCCTCCAACTCATCTGGGCGATAGGTTGGTTGAAGATCGTTCCAACCAGGAAGATTGAGTGTTCTGACGAGCTGGTTTGTCAAAGTCAGACCTGCGTCGACGTAAGGCTTGGTCTTCTTGCCGAATGAAAAACTGAATAGTTTCATAAAGCGACCTGAATTAAATAAGCGGCGTGCCGAAGGCACGTCCGCTTGAATTGTTAGCTGGCACCGGCATAGCTTAGATGACTTGCTCGCGCTCTAGGACGCGCCGAACATCCTCAAACGCTGCCGATATGTTGCCTCTAGGGAAGCGAATCTGTCCCAAGCCAGCGATATTGGAAAACTCGATGCACCCCTCCTCGAGCAGCACGATGGCGCGACGCATGCCTAGCTTGCCTTGAAATAGGCCCACTTCGTGTATGACATTTGGACGCGCATGCACAGTTGAGTCGGCATGCTCTTCTTCCGCCGTCATCACCAAGAAAGCGAATGATGCCGAGTTGAGCATTGTCTGTAACCTGTCGCTTGTGCCGATGCCAGCGACGGCCTCACGATTGAACTCATCCCATGGAAGTGACAACCTGTCTTGCACAAAATCTTTAAGCTCGCGCCAGATCGGCGAGCGGCCGTGCCCGATAAATATCCTGCGACCGCCGCTGGCCAAGCCAGCCATGACGTCTAAAGTGCTAAGGATGGACTCGCCAAGCTCTAGTCTCCGCATGAGCTCCGGTCTTATCTCCGTCGTTCGATCCTCTAGCCTAATGAGTGGCAGACTAGCGATCTGCGAGGAGTCAGGCCCATAGATTTTTCTGAGGAGCACTCGAAATCTGTTTGCAGCACGAGTGGCGGTGCCGCGCTGGAAGCTAGATCCCGTGAGCTGTTCACGGAGGATGCGCATCGAGGACCGCATTTCTTGTAAGAGCGGAGTCTCGGGCGGCACCGGGTTTTGAGTTGACACGTCAAAATCCCCTGAAGTTGATTGCGTCAGCTAACTGCTATTGGGTTGAAGAACGCCATCTAATTCTAATCATCCATATTTCGTCATCACGCAGCCCGATCACGCGGCTTACTTCTGGGTGTTTCTTTGGTCAGAAAATCGACGCCGGAATCGTCACACGTAGTATGGACACTGGCAAGACGAAGCGCAAAATCCGTTGCAGGTGCGCCAGCAGCCGATCAACCGGCGAGATCGTCGCGACCACATTCAATCCAACAACGCCCCCACATGCGCCGCGGTCGATTGGCGCAGCGCGGTCAGGCTGTAGCCGCCTTCGAGGCTGGACACGACGCGGCCGCCGGCATGCTTGCGCGCGATGTCGACGAGTTCGCGCGGTGATCCACGCGTAGTCGTCGGCGTCGAGATTGAGGTTGGCGAGCGGATCGAGCATAGTGCGCGTCGAAGCCGGCGGAGATCATCACCAGCTGCGGCTGGAAGCGCTCGCAGCGCCGGCAGCACGATCTCTTCGACAGGCGTCGCGGAATTCGGCTGATCCCGACGCCGGCGGCAGCGGCGCGTTGACGATATTGCCCGCGCCGGTCTCGTGCGTCGCGCCGGTGCCCGGATACAGCGGCGACTGGTGCGTGGATGCGTACAGCACGCGCGGCTCGTTCCAGAAAATATCCTGCGTGCCGTTGCCGTGATGCACGTCGAAATCGACGATGGCGACGCGTTCGAGTCCGCGCGCCGAGCGCGTGCGCGGCACCGACGGCGACGCTGTTGAACAGGCAGAAACCCATCGCCGTGTCGCGCGTGGCGTGATGGCCGGGTGGACGCACGGCGCAGAACGCACGCGTGTTCTCTGCCGTCGATCAGCGCATCGACCGCCGCGCACACCGCGCCCGCGGCGCGCAGCGCGGCTTCCAGCGAATGCGGGCGACATCACGGTGTCCGCATCGAGCTTGCGACGAAACCCGCGCGCGGCGCGTTCGCGGCGATGCAGTCGATCAGTTCCGGCGTCGTGCACGCGCTCGAGTTGCTCGCGCGTCGCCGCGGCGCCTCGATGCGATCGAGCGCGGCGAAGCGATCGTCGTCCAGCGCTTCGAGCACGGCCTGCAAGCGCGCCGGCGATTCGGGATGACCGGGGCCGGGCAGATGTTGCAGGCAGGCGGGGTGGGTATACAAAAGAGTGGTCATGCGTCGAGCGATAGGGTTGGAAGCAGAGCTGCGAGTTGCGGCGAGAGCTTGTGCCTGAGTCAGTCGGCGTGCGGCTTTTGCGATATTCGCAGGAACCCAATCCGGGAAAGGCTCCTCCTCGATTTTATGCCGGCCGCTCGCGGTATGCACTTCGCGCACGCGCGCGAGATGTTTCTGCCGCAGTCGATCGGCAAGGCGCACCAGCGCCGGCCACAGCGCGTTGATGCACGAAGCTGATCTTGCCGTCCACGAGTCGGCAGACCAGCACCTGCGGCGCCGCGCGCACGGCGCGCGTCATGGTGAATATCGCCTGGCTGCGCGGATGCGACCACCAGTTGCCGGATCAGTGTCTCGCCGGCCACTGCATCGGCAAGCGAGACGATCGCACCGCGACGCGCAGCCTCGCAGACGATGCCGTGGCGTTCGATGAAATCCAGCGCCTGCTGCGGCGTCACGGCGCGCGCGGTTTCTCGCGCCGATCGTGCTGCCACAACACCTCGCCGTGACCTGAGGCGCGCGCAAGCACGCGTGCGAGCACGAACAGCAGATCGGAGAGGCGATTGAGATAGTGCATCGTCTCGACGCGCACGCTTTCGCTGCGCGACAGCGTGACGACTTCGCGCTCGGCGCGCCGGCAGACGGTGCGCGCGAGATGGCAGCAGGCCGCGGCCATGCCGCCGCCGGGCAGGATGAATTCCTTCAGGGCGGGCAGGCCCGCGTTGAAGCCATCCAGCGTGGTTTCGAGGCGATCGATGTCCGCCGCGTGCACCATCGCCATGCCCGGAATGCACAGCTCGCCGCCGAGATCGAACAGATCGTGCTGCACCTGGGTCAGTATTTCGCGCACGGCGTCCGGAATCTGCTGCGCGAGCACGATACCGATCGCGCTGTTGAGTTCGTCGACCGTGCCGTAGGCGCCGACGCGCGCCGAATCCTTGGCCACGCGCGTGCCGTCGCCGAGGCCGGTCGTGCCGTCGTCGCCGGTGCGCGTATAGATTTTGCTTAGACGATTACCCATCAATATTGGCTCGCGGCGCAAGCCGACGCTGTTGCCAAGCTTTGCTCGTCATTCCCGCGCAGGCGGGAATCCAGTTTCGTCTCTTATGCGCTCGCTAGCTGCAGCGCCGGCCAGCGCCGACGCATCAACTCGAAACCGCCGAACAGGAGCGCGCTCCAGAACAGCGTGCCAATCAGCGTGCCGCTGAAGAACGGAATCGCCGCGACATAACAGGGCAGCAGGCCCTGCACGCACGCATCGCCTTGCGGGCCGGCGGCAAACAGCCATACGGCGAAATTGGTCGCGATGAAAAACAACACCGCGCTGGCAAAGCTGTAACCGAAGACGCGCGCGAGATCGATGCGATTGCGCAGCTGCAGGCCGCCGAGCACGGTCAAGGCGATGCAGGCGTAGACCGCCGGCGCGGAGCGATACCAGAAGCCGATATTCTCGTCGGACAGGTTGATGCCGATAATCGCATCGGCGATCGCCATCGCGATCAGCGGCACGAAAAACGCCAGGCGCCGATCGGCGAAATACGCACCGCCGAACAGCGCGATCGCCTCGACCGGCGTGAAGTTGGGCAGCGCACCCGGTACGAAGTAATTCACCAGGCGCATGCCGACGGCAAACGCGATCATCGCGATCAACACGCCGGAGCGCGGCGAAAGCAGGGAGGCGGGGGCGTCGTGTCGCATGGGTATCTCCGTTGGAACCGTTCCCGGCAACGCCGGAGCGGATCGAATCAAGGTGTATAGCATATCATTCGCGCCATGACCGACGAATCCCGACCCGTTGAATACGACGTGCTGATTGTCGGCGGCGGGCTGGTCGGCGCCAGTCTGGCCATCGCGCTCGACGGCTCGGGCCTGCGTGCCGCGCTGGTCGAAGCCGTGGCGCCGCAGGCGGCAGGTCCGGCCCGGCGCGCGCAGCCGAGTTACGACGAACGCAATCTGGCCCTCGCGCGCGCAAGCGTCAATGCGCTCGGCGCGCTGGGCGTGTGGAAACATGTTGCGCCGCAGGCGACCGGAATCCGCTATGTGCATGTCAGCCGCCAAGGCGAATTCGGTGCGGCGCGTTTCGATGCGGCGGCACATGGGCTCGACGCATTCGGCGCGACGTTGCCCGCGCGCGAACTCGGCAACGGTCTGCTTGCACGGCTCGATACGTGTGGGAATCTGGCGCGCCATGCGCCGGCACAGTTGCGTGCGATTGCCAGCGAACCGGATGCTGTCGTCGCGACCCTGGTCACGCCGGATGGCGAGCAGCGATTGCGCACGCGCCTGCTGGTCGGCGCCGATGGCACGGCGTCGTTCGTGCGCGTCGCAATCGGTATACAAACCGACAATGTGGATTATGCGCAAACCGCGTTCGTGACCACGGTAACGCCGGAACGGACGATGGACGGCTGTGCCTACGAACGCTTCACCGCAACCGGTCCGGTCGCGCTGCTGCCGCTGAGCGAGCGCCGCGCGGGCGTCGTGCTCACCGTGCCGACTGCCGATGCTGCGCGCGTGGCCGCGCTCGACGATGCCGGTTTCATTGATCTGCTGCACGAACGCTTCGGCTATCGCCTGGGTCGCCTCACGCGACCCGGACGGCGCGTGTCGTATCCGCTGCAGCGGGTGATGGCGCAGCGTCTTGTCGCGCCGCGCGCGGTGCTGGTCGGCAACGCCGCACAGACCCTGCATCCGATCGCCGCGCAGGGCTTCAATCTCGGTCTGCGCGATGCATTGACGCTGGCCGAGCTGCTCGACGAGCAAGCGCAAGCCAACGGTGATGCGGGCGATGCCGGCCTGCTGCAGCGCTACGCCGAACGCCGTCACGAAGATCGCACGGGCACCGCGGCGATGAGCGACGGGCTTGCGCGCTGGACCGCGAACGAGGCGCTGCCGCTGAAGTTGCTGCGCTCGCTGGGCCTGGTCGCGCTCGACCGCGTCGCGCCGCTGCAGCAAGCGGTTGTCGCGCGCGGCATGGGTTTTCGCGGTACGGTTCCACGCCTCGCGTTGAGCGGCGGTTCTGTTGAACAGTCTGGCAAAGATGCCGGTCTGATCTTTCGCGATCAGGGAGGATCGCTGAAATGAACCACCGCAGGTCTATTCACGACGTCGCCATCGTCGGCGCGGGCATGGTCGGCGCAGCACTCGCGCTTGCGCTCGCGCGCGCCGGTTTCGATGTGGCGATGATCGAGTCGCGCGCGCCGGCGCCGTGGCGCGCCGAGGACGAAGTCGATCTGCGCGTGGTCGCGCTGGCGTCGTCGTCGGTGGGTCTGTTCGCGCATCTGGACGTCTGGACGGCCATTGCCGAGGCGCGTGCCTGCGCTTACCGGCGCATGCGCGTGTGGGATGCGCTCGCGCCGGGCAGCTTGAGTTTCGACGCGGCCGACGAGGGCAACGCGGTACTCGGCTACATCGTCGAGAACCGCCTGATCCAGTCCGCGCTGTGGCAGGCTGCGCAGCGCAACCCGGATATCGCGTTGCGCTGCCCGGCGCGCGTGGTCGCGAGCGAAGTCGATGCCGACCGGCGCACGCTGGTATTCGACGACGACAGCCGCCTCGCCGCGCGCCTCGTCGTCGCCGCCGATGGCGCAGAATCGGCGCTGCGCGGACTGGTCGGCATCGACACGCACGACCGCGACTACGTGCAACGCGCGATCGTCGCGCATGTGGCGACCGAGCGGGCGCACGAAGACACGGCGTGGCAGCGCTTCCTGCCTGGGGCGACCATCGCCTTCCTGCCGCTGGCCGATGGGCGCAGCTCGATCGTGTGGTCGCTGCCGGATGCGGAGGCTTCGCGCCTGCTCGCGCTCGACGATGGCGCGTTCCGCGCCGAACTCGGCGCCGCATTCGATTTCCGTCTCGGCACGATCACCGCGACCGACGCCACGCGCCGCATTTCCCCTGCGGCTGCGTCTGGCCGAGCGCTATATCGCGCCGCGCTTCGCCGCGCTCGGCGACGCCGCGCACGTCGTGCATCCGCTGGCCGGGCAGGGCGTCAATCTCGGCCTGCGCGACGTAACGGAACTGGTCGCGGCGCTGACCGCCGCGCGCGACGCAAAAAGGGATTTTGCCGCAGAGTACTACTTTGCGCCGTTTCGAGCGCCGCCGGCGCAGCGACAACGCGCTCTCCGCCTACGCCTTCGATGCGATCCAGCGCACGTTCGCCAGCGATTCGATGCCGTTGGCCACACTGCGCGGGATTGGATTGGCCGCCGTCGATCGGATCGGGCCGCTCAAGCGGATTTTCGCACGCCACGCGGCAGGTATCTGACTTGCGCACGCCTTGCGCTATGATCGATCTCCCCTTCGCTGAGGATTGAACCATGTGGCTGATCAATCTGATTCTTCTGGTCCTGCTCGGCTTGCTCGGCATCGCGTCGTGGTTGAAAGGCCGGCAGCCGAACCTCGGGCGGCAGCTCGGGCAGCTTGAGTCGGTCGAAGGCTGGATCGGCATCGTCGGCCTGGTGTGGGGCATCGTACTGCTGTTGCGCTGGTTTTCGACGCTCGGTCTGTTCGGTTTCGCACCGGGGTTCGTGCTGGTTGCGCTGGCGATCGCGCTGGTCATAACCGCCTTGTCGCTGATCCTGGCCCTCCCGCAATTGAAGACGCTATTCGGCAGCAACGGTTTCACCAACAAGCTTGGCGAATTTGCCGGCAAGCTCGGACCGTACAAAATGGGGCTGGGCTTTGCCTGCCTGGTGCTGGCCCTGTATTCGCTGCTCGGCATCCTGCGCCTGCTTTGACCGCCGCTTCGCGCAGACAGCGCAGCACTACGCGCCTATTTCTCGATCTTGTAATTGATCCCGGCGCGGCTCGACAGGGTGCCGTTCTGCATTTCGAAATCGAACAGGCGCGTCAGCTTGTAGCGCAGCGTCACGACCTGGCCCGGAGTGAACAGGCCGACGCCGTAGCTCAAGTATAAACGTGGAGAAAGATACTTGCCGACCGTGAGCGCGGCGCCGCCGACGCTGGAATTGTCGGCGACGCCGACATCGTCGAGACCCATTTTCGCGCCGATGCTCTTCGCCAGCAGGTCGCCGCCGGCGGTGCCGAGCGCGCTCGCGGCGCTGCCGACCGCATTGCCTTCGCCGCCCTTCAACTGCGACAGCGGCTTGCCCGCGACGAGGTAGGACAGCGCATCGGATTGTTCCATCGCAGGATTGGAGAACACCGTCAGTTGCGGCTGCAGCGCGGTACCGCGCACGCGCAACCCTACCGTGACGTTCTGGTCGGGAAACGCGCGCGTGGCGCGGATATCCAGGCCCGGATTTTCCACCGGCGTGCCGGCGAACAACAGGCGGCCCTCCTGGATCGTCAGATCCTGACCGTAGGCCTTGAACGTGCCGTTGAGCTGGATCTGGCCGCGCCCGATCGGCGGCTTGCCCGGCGCCTGCACGATGGACAGCTGGCCGCCCAGATCGCTGTTGAGGCCGAAGCCGATCAGATGCACCTCGGTGCCCTGGCGCAGGTCCATCGCGAGCTTCTCGCCCGCGCCGAGCTTGAGCGTGATGTCGACCTCGACCGGCAACGCCGCAGCCACGGGCGCCGGTGGCTCGTCGACGACGACGACATCCGGCGAGATCGCGGCGGCACCGCCGCCGCCTGGCAGCTTGGCCAGATCGACGAACATCTTCGGAATGCCGAGCGTGCCGCTGACCGCGAGACGCTTGCCGTCGCGCTCGATCTTGAGATCGGGGGAAATGTGTACTTTTGCGCCCGGGATATTCGCGGCGAGAAAATCCTCGCCCTTGAGCGTCAGCGCGACCGGCGCATTCGCCGCGATACCCGCATTGCCCTTGAGCGCCAATTGGCCTTCGTCCGAGGCGATCGATCCGTCGATCGTGAAATTCTCGCCGTCGGCGGAGCGCACGCTGACCTTGCCGCCGTGCAATTTCAGACCCGCGGCGGGCACCTCGGTGGCGAAATCCGTGAGCGCAAGCTCGCCTTCGATACCGGGTTTGACGGTCGTGCCAGACAGCGCGAACTTCGCCGCGACCTTGCCCTTGGTGGCGGACAGGTTCGGCGTAAGCAGATCGACGAACGACAGATTGTTGATCGTCGCCGACAGGTTGCCCGACAGCGGCACCGCGCCGCCCTGACCCGAACCGGTATTCGCAGCGCCGGTCACGATATGGCCATCCAGACGTCCACCATCGTTGAGGTCGCCGGCGATCGTGATCGTGTTCTGTTGCGGCGACAGCGCCGCATCGACGTGGAAATTTCGGTACGCGAGCACTGACTGCGAGGCGGAATCCGGATAGGTGATCGAGCCGGATTCCGACTTGATCGTGGCCTGCCCGGTCAGCGCGCCGGCGGTTGACTGCGCGATGCTGCCGTTGCCGTCGATTTCGCCTTCGAGCTTGAGTGGCGCATCGGGGCTGGCGAGTCTGCGCCAGCATCGCCAGCGGCAGATGTTCGAGCGTGAATTTCGCCTGCGCGCCGCTTGTCGCATCCTGACTGGCCGACGCGCACAAGCCGGGCGCACCGGCGCGCAGACACAACTCGTCCAGATTGAACGCGCCATCGACATAAGCGAGCGCGGTCGGAAGCGTGAGCTTCCATTCGGGCTGATCCTTGACGTCCAGGGTGAGCGCGTTGAGCATGCCACGCCAATCGCTGGCCTTGCCCTTGTTCGCTACGAGCCCGCCGTCGAGAGCGAGACTCGCGCTCAGCGGCTTGCCGTGCGCATCGAGCTGCAGATGGTGTGCGGCCTGATTGCCCCTGGCGTCGAGCTTGAGCGTATCGAACACGTAGCCACCGGCAGCCAGGGTTTTCGCTTCGACATCGAGGTTGCCGCTCGGCGCGGACAGATCGTGCACATCGAAGCCCAGCGCCAGCGCCTGCATGTGGGTGCCACCGAGCGCAATCTTCGCGCCGTCGAGCTTGCCGCTCGCATCGAGTTTCGGCCACATGCCATGGATCGCGATATCGCCGCGCAAACTGCCGCCGGCCTGCGGCAGCCAGTCGCCGAGGCTGTCCATCGCAAGCTCGATCCTGACATCCGTGTGCGCGCCGCTGGTCGCAGCGCCCTTGCCGATCACGGCGACGCTGCTCTTGCCCAACGCCAGCTTGAGTTTGCCGTCGATGTCGAGCGGCGGCGCGAATGCCAGATCGGCGTTGCCCGCGAGCGCACGCAGACGCAGGCTGCCGCTCAGGTTGTCGAGTTTGAGCTTGCCGACCGGTCCGGCTTTTTCCACATTTCCACTTGTGGACAAGGTGAAATTCACCGCGCCGGGCCAGTCTTGCGCAAATGCGCCGGGATCGAGATGGTTGGCCTTGGCTTGTATATTCCAGCCGACCTGCGGTTTGAGCACGATCGCGCCGCTGGCATCGAGCCCGCCTTTCGCCTGCCGCAAGTCGAGTTGCTGCAATTCGATCCTGTCCGGTGTGCCGTCGAGCTTGAACGCGATATCGGCAAGCTGACCGGTCTTGTCGGCAGCATTCGGTCCGATCGAGAGTTCGCCCGCGGCGCTGAATTTGTCGGCGTTGCCGCTCGCGCTCAGATTGCCGTGCGTGGCGAGCGCCCGACCGGCCAGATCGGCGGGCAGTTCAACCCCGTCCCACGCCAGCTTCAGATCGCCGCCGATCGGCTTGGCGTCGAGTTGCAGCCTGGCCCGCGCGGTGAGCGCGCCGGCGGCGTCGGCTGCGCGCAGGTGCAGCGTTTCCAACGTCAGGGTTTGCCCGGCCACGGCGAACCTGAGTGGATCGAGCAGCACGCGGTGCGCGTTGGCATCGACATTGCCGGTCAACGTGCCGCCGTTCCGGCCGCCGCTGCCGTTGAGCTTCAGCGCCAGCGATTTGAGCGCGTCGCTGTTGGCGATCTTGGCCGGATCGAATGTGGGCACATCCAGATTCAGCGTCCACGGCAGCGTCTTGTCGTTCGGCGCCAGCGTGCCGCTCGCGGTCGCGGCGAGCGGCTGGCTCAAGGCGAGCGCGAAATGCGCCTGTTTGCCATCGTTGGCGAGATCGAGCGTGCCGACCGCGCGGCGCGGCGGTTTGTGCGCGGCGTTTGCATCGTCGGTGGCGGGAATTTTCCAGTCGATGGTGAGTTTGCCGCTGCCGCGCAGATCGGTATAGGTCGTCAGCGCGCCGTCGATATCGATCCTGCCGTCGGGCGCGCGCAGCGCAAGTTGCCGGAGCGTGAGCGCAGAGCTGGTCCAGCTCGCGGCTGCATCCAGGCTGTCGCTGGCGAACAGCGGCTTGCCGTCCTTGCTGATCGTGGTTTTGCCGACGTGCAGACGGTCGAGCAGGATGTCCAGCGGCGGTGTCAGCAGCATCTGCAGCGAGGGCGCTGGTGCTTTCGCCGATGCCGGCGGCAGCGTGGTCAGCGCAACGTCGACGCCGTCGAGCTGCACATTCTGCAAGTGCAGCGTGCGCTGCAGGATGCCGAGAAACCCGTACTCGACTTTCAGCGATTTTATTTTGACGTCGATGCCCGACGCGCTGTCGCGATAGCGTACGTCGTGCAGTTCGAGCGGGCTGATCAACACGCCGCGCGCCTGCGCGATCAGCAATTTCCCGGCGAGCGCCGTCTTGGCGCGTTCGATGGCGAAGCGCGCGCCCGATTCGGTCGCCAATAGCCAGTAGGCGAGCGCAACCACGATAACCAGCAGCACGGCCAACGTGACGCCGATGCGTTTGAACCATTTTCTGGCGCGCAGGTTCATGTCGGCAAAGTCTCGTCGCGCATGGTCATAAATCCGGTCCGATCACCAGGTGCAACTGCACGCCGTGGCGGCCCTCGGGATCGTTCACCGGTACGCCGATATCCGCGCGCACCATGCCGACCGGCGAGCGCCAGCGCAGGCCGACGCCGGTGCCGATGTGGGTCTTGAAACTGCCGAACTGGTTGAATGCATCGCCGCGTGTCGACAAAGGTCGCGATGCCCCAGTTCGGGGTGAAGTAATACTCGTACTCGGCGCTGGCGACGGCGAGATTCTTGCCGCCGATGATCAGGTTGTTGCAGTCGGTGGCCGGATTCGATGCGCAGCGCGCCAGTGCGATCGGCAGCAGATTCGCCGGCAGCGGCAAGCCGATGGTCTCGTAAGCATAGCCGCGGATCGACCGGTCGCCGCCGGCGAAGAAACGCAGTTCCGGCGGCAGCTTGTCGAAATCGCCGACGCCGGTGGCGCCGAGCGAACCGCGCAGGATCACGCGCTGGTTGCTGCCGATGCCGCGTATCCATTTTGCGTCGGCGCGCACCTGGGCGAATTTCGTGCTCGACAGCAGGCCCGGGCTGGCGCGCGCATCGAGCGTGATCGAATAGCCGTCGCGCACGAAGCTGCGGATCGTCGGCACGTTTTTTTTCCAGCGAGATTTCCGGATACAACAACGTCGAATTGCCATCGATGTTGGCGACCGTGAAATTGCCGGTGAGCACGTTGAGTCCGAGGGTGCGCGTGAAGCCCAGCCACTGCCGCGTCTCGTTGGCGACCAGGCGCGTGGTGTTGGATTGCGCGGTCTGCGTGTTCAGATCGCTGTAGATCGCGCCGAAGTTGTAGGCGCGGTTGTCGTCGCCGGGCAGCGGAATCGTGTAGGTGCCGGACAGGGTTTTCGCGCGCTGCGCGATTTGCACTTCGATCTTCGCCTTGTGCCCGCGCGCGTTGACCCAGCGCCGCGTCAGGCCGCCTTTGACGCCGACGCCGATGTCCGAATCGACGAAGACGCCTGCCGTGTAGATATTGCGCTTGGCCGGCGCGAGCGTGACCTTGATCGGAATCACGCCGTCGTGCGCATGCTCCTTGTCGGGCATCACGTCGACGATGCCGAAGTAGTCGGCGTCGATCAGCTGCTGCTGCAGGCGCAGAAGTTTCGTCTGGCTGTAGAAATCGCCTTCGCGCCAGGGCACGTAGCGATCGAGAAAGCCGTCGTCGAGCTGGCTGCCCTTGAACACGACGTCGCCGAAACGATAGCGCGCGCCGACGTCCCATTTCAGCACGATCGAGGCGCGGTTGGCGCTGCGCGAGACGTCGACGCGGTGGCTGGTCGGGGCCGCATCCAGATAGCCGCTGGCGAACAGCGCCGACTGCAGCGCAGCCTTGCTTTTCTCGTACTGCGCGCTGACGAAGCGCTGGCCGGATTTCGGCACGAAATCGGCCAGTGCCTCGGCGACCGGCTTTTCGTTCGCGCGCGGCATCGGGAATGTCGATCGTGCAATCCGCCACGCGCATCGGCTCGCCCGCGCGCACGTGGATGATTGCGGTCCAGCCCTGCGCGGTTTCCTTCAATTCGCCATCGCTGCCGGCATTGAAATAACCGTAGGCTTCGAGGGCCTTGGCGATCTGCTGCGGAGCGTTGTCGTACAAACGCCGGGCCTGCGCCGCGCTGACGTCCTGTTTTTGATACTGGGTGATTTCTACCGCGGCGATCAGCGCGGCCTTGAGCGGATCGTCGACGCCGTCGATCTGCGTCGTCAATGTGCCGGCGAACGCGGCGGAGCAGAGCAGCGACAGGGCCAACGCCGAAGCGGCGCGCCAGCGCGCACGATCTCTTGCGCGAGAATTCGCATCCATGGCGAATTTATAACATGGCATCCAGGCGCGGATGGTTAGGCAGGCGTAAATTCGCGCAATGTACGCCGCGCAGTTGCGATCACATCCTGCGCAGGCGCGAACCGCGCGTCCAGAACCAGTACACCGGCACGCCCGCGAGCGTGATCAGCACGGCCATGCCGGCGTCGCGCGGACTGGCGATCACATTGCTCGCGACCGTGGCCAGCGTCACCAGGACGAACAAGCCCGGCAGCAGCGGAAATCCCGGCGCCTTGAATACCGCAGGTTCATCGCGCAGGCGGCGGTAATAAAACAAAGTCGCCACCGCGCCCGCATAGCCGAGCCAGTCGGCGAAGGTGGAGTAGTCGAGCAGTTGCCCGTAGCTGCCGGACAACGCGAGCACGATCGCCCAGCCGGATAGCGCGGCGAGCGCAACGTCCGGCGTGCGGAAGCGCGGATGCAGGTGACCGGTGGCGCGGAAGAACACGCCGTCGGCACCCATCACCTGGAACACGCGCGCGCCGCCGATGATCGAGATATTGCAGAAGCCCAGCGTGGAAATCGCAATGCCGATCGCGATCAGGGTCGCACCGGTGTTGCCGAATGCACTTTGCATCACGGCCGCGGCGGGTGCGCTGCTCGCGGCGAGACCTGCGTGGCCGAGGACCTTCAAGTAGGCGAGATTCGCCAGCAAATAGCAGGCCGCAACCGAGCTCATGCCGATGATCAGCGCGCGCGGGATATTGCGCTGTGGTTCGCGAATCTCGCCGGCGATATTGTTCGCATACGCCCAGCCGCCATAGGCGAACAGCACCGGCATCAGGATCGCACCGAAGCTCCAGAAACCTGTGCGGGTGTGCGCTGGCGCGTTCGCGGCCGGCAGCAGCGGCGCGGCGAAGAACAGGCCAGCCACGATCACCGCGACGATCGCAACCAGTTTGAGCACGGTCAACACGTTCTGCACCGTCGCGCCCGACTTGATGCCGGTGAAATTGATTCCGGTCAGCAGGACGATCGCGCCGACCGCGAGCGGCTTGATCAGGCTCGGCGCCAAGCCCAGCGCCGTGCAGGCGTAAGTCGCAAACGTGACGCCGACCGCGGCGATGCTGCCCGAGTAGTTGATCAGCAACGTGGTCCAGCCGAACAGGAAGGCGACCAGCGGGCCGAAGGCTTCGCGCAGATAGACGTAAGTGCCGCCAGCTTGCGGCCGGCGCGCGCCCAGCTCGGCGAAGCACAGCGCGCCGACCAGGCCGACCAGCGCACCGAAGGCCCAGGCCTCGATCACGCCCAGACTGGTCGTCGTGCGCTCGGCGACGATTTTCGGATTCAGGAAAATCCCCGCGCCGATCACGCCGCCGACCACGATCATGCTCGTGTCCCAGACGCCGAGGCGACGCACATAGCCGACGGTTTCGTTGGTTGCCGTTTCGTTGACCACGCGTCCCCTCCCGAGCGAGCAGGCGCCGAGCATGGACGACGCGCGCGGCGCTGTCGAGCGTCGTCGCGCCGAAGTGCGCAGCGCAGGGTTTCGCCTTATCATTGGCGGCCTGTTGCGTGCAGCGACGGCACGCGCCATTGCCTCGCCGACGCCAGCACCCTTCGAGTCCCCGGAAGAAAAATTCGTGAGTTCGCAAACGGCACGCGCGTCCGCTGAATCCTGGATCGTCGTCAAGTTCGGCGGCACCAGTGTTTCCACGCGCCCGCGCTGGGAGAACATCCGGCGATCGCGGCAGCGCATCGCGCGCGCGGGCGGCGCGTGCTGATCGTCGTCTCGGCGCTGTCCGGCATCACGGACAAACTGAAGTCGATCGCCGATGGGCATGCGACGATGCGCGTTGCGCGGCCGTGCGCGCGGATATCGTCGCGCGCCACGAGGCGATGCTCGGCGAGCTCGGCCTCCTCGCGCACACGCCCTCGACGGCTGGCTCGCCGACTCGACCGATTGATCGCCGATCCTCGCCGCGCGCAGGGCTGAGGTGGCCTGGCAGGCCGAGGTGTTCGCGCTCGGCGAGCTGATGTCGTCGACGCTCGGCGCCGCGTTCCTATGCCGAGATCGGCTCGGACTCCTGCCGGCGCGCTGGCTCGATGCGCGCGAGCATCTGCTCGCGCGACGCGCTGCCGAACCAGAACGCGTGGGGCCGCTATCTTTCCGCTTCGGTGCCGGCGGCGCGCGGATGCCACGCTTGCGAGCGCACTCGCTGCACGCGGCGACGTGTTCGTCACGCAGGGTTTCATGGCGCGCAATGCCGACGGCGAGACCGTCGTGCTCGGTCGCGGCGGCTCGGACACGTCCGCGAGTTACTTCGGCGCGCTTGCTCAACGCGGAGAAAGTCGAAATCTGGACCGATGTCGCCGGCATGTTCAGCGCCAATCCGCGCCAGGTGCCGAACGCGCGCCTGCTGGCGCGGCTCGACTACGAGGAAGCACAGGAAATCGCCACGACCGGCGCGAAGGTGCTGCATCCGCGCTGCATCAATCCGTGCGCCGAGCCGGTGTGCCGCTGGTGATCAAGGATACGAACCATCCGGATCTCGCCGGCACCGAGATCGCGCGCGCGCGCCGCCGATGCCGCGCCGAGCGTGAAGGCGATTCAGCTCGCGCAAAGGCATCACTCTGGTGTCGATGGAAACGGTCGGCATGTGGCAGCAGGTCGGCTTTCTCGCCGACGTGTTCGGCGAATTCAAGCGCCACGGTCTGTCGATCGATCTGGTCGGCACGGCGGAAACCAACGTCACCGTGTCGCTCGATCCGACCGAGAACCTCGTCAATTCGGATGTGCTGTCCGCGCTGGCGGCCGATCTCGCCAAGGTGTGCCGCGTCAAGGTGATCGCGCCGTGCGCGGCGATCACGCTGGTCGGTCGCGGCATGCGTTCGCTGCTGCATCGGCTGTCCGGCGTGCTCGCCGAATTCGGCGCGCTCGATGTGCATCTGATCTGCCAGTCGTCGAACAATCTCAATCTCACGTTCGTGATCGACGAGGCGCTCGGCCGACGAACTCGATCCCGCAATTGCACGCCTGCTGATCCGCGCCGAGGCGATGCGCGCCGAGGACGGCGCCGTGTTCGGGCCGAGCTGGAGCGCTCTTGTCGAAGCAGCCGCATCGCCAGCACGCGACGCATGGTGGCGGCGCGCCGCGACGAACTGCTCGAGCTCGCGCGCAGCGCACGCCACTCTACGTCTACGATCGCGCCTGCGTCGCGCGCAGGCGCAGGCGCTGCGCGGCACGCTCGAGCGCGGTCGATCGCTGGCACTATGCGATGAAGGCCAATCCGCATCCGGCGATCCTGCGCGAGCTCGACGAGGAAGGCTTCGGTTCGAATGCGTTTCGCTCGGCGAACTCGACGCGCGTGCGCGAGGCCGATTGCACGGCGTCGCCGCCCGAACGCATGTCTGTTCACGCCGAACTTCGCGCCGCGCGAGGACTACGCGGCCGGCGCTCGAAGCGGGCGTCGCGTCACGCTCGACGCGCTGCATCCGCTCGCGCGAGTGGGGCGATCTGTTCGCCGGTCACGACATCCACCTTCGCGTCGGATCTCGGTGTCGGCCGCGGCCATCACGACAAGGTCAAGACCGGCGGCGCGGCGTCGAAATTCGGCCTGTCGCTCGATCAGATCGACGAATTCCGCGCGCTCGCGCGGCGGCACGGTGCGCGCATCGTCGGTCTGCATGCGCATCTGGGCTCTGGGATTCTCGATATCTGCGCACTGGCGCTAAGTGCTATGCGCAGCTCGCGAGCCTCGCCGAAGAATTCAGCCGCATCGAATCGCTCGACATCGGCGGCGGTCTCGGCGTGCCCGCGCGGCCGGATGAAGCGCCGCTCGATCTCGCCGCGCTCGGCGAGACGCTGGCCGAAGTCAAACGCGCGTATCCGCAATTCGAACTCTGGCTGCGAGCCCGGCCGTTATCTCGTCGCCGATGCGGGCGTGCTGCTCGCGCGCGTGACGCAGATCAAGCGCAAGGGCGACGTGCGCTACGTCGGCGTCGATGCCGGCATGAACAGCGCTGATCCGTCCGGCGCTGTACGAGGCCTGGCACGAGATCGTCAATCTCACGCGGCTCGATGAGAACGGCGGCGAGCTCGTGCAGATCGTCGGACCGATCTGCGAATCGGGCGACGTGCTCGGCACGAACCGGCGTTTGCCCGCGTGTCGCGAAGGCGACGTGATGCTGATCGCGCAGACCGGTGCGTACGGCGCGGTGATGGCGTCGCGACTACAACCTGCGCGGGCCGGCCGAAGAAGTGGTGCTGCCATGAGCCTCGCCCGATCCGCGTCGCGCGCAGGCGCTTTCGCTTTCGTCGCGGCGCGACTATGTCGCAGACGGCGTCGCGACGCTGGTCTACGCGTTCGACGACGGTCCCGAACTGGTCGAGCGCATCGTGTTTCCGCGATGCGCCGGCGTATGCGCACGCGCGCGCGCGCCGCGTTCGATGCGGCGCTCGATCTGCTGCATCTCGTCGCGGGCGTGAGTTACTACAAGGCCGGCGTGCCGGCGCAAGATCGCGCGTCGAGAGCGGCGCGCTCGATGCCGGCGACCGCAGATTTTCTCGATGCGTTGTATCTGCATGGGCTTGGCGAGTTCGCGTATCAGAACAAGCTGGACCTGCGCGGATCGCATTGCGTCTTCTCCCGTCAGGAGAGCGCCGCTGTCGCGCAAGGACGGATGAGGGAAGGGGCTCGTCATCTACGGAGTCATCTAAAAATCGTAACGCTCTTCCCTCATCCGGCCCTGCGCGCCACCTTGTACCGGAGGGAGAAGAGCCGATCGGTCTCCCGCGCCGCACGCTGGTGCCGATCGGCGGCGGCAAGGATTCGCTGGTCAGTGTCGAGATGTTGAAAGCGTATAAGCGAACCGGCGACCGCAGTCTGGATCGGCAACTCGCCGCTGATCGCCGCCTGCGCCGCGCGCACCGGCCTGCCGACGCTGAACATCGGCCGCGAGCTGTGCGCCGCTCCTGTTCGAGTACAACCGGCAGGGCGCGTACAACGGGCACATTCCGGTCACCGCGATCAATTCGGCGATCCTCGCGGCTGCGCGGCGATCCTCTACGGATTCGACGCGATCGCGTTCTCCAACGAGCGCTCGGCGTCGAGCGCAACGCTCGAATACGAAGGCCAGCCGATCAATCATCAGTGGAGCAAGGGCTGGGAATTCGAGCGCCGGCTTCCACGATCTCGTGCAAATCGCATGTCGCCGCGCGATCTGCGACTACTTCTCGCTGCTGCGGCCGTTGTCGGAGCTCGCGGTCGCCGAGCGCTTTGCGCGCACGGCCGCGCATTACGACGACGTGTTCTCGAGCTGCAACCGCAATTTCCGCATCCTCGGCCCGCGACCCGCGGATCGCTGGTGCGGACAGTGTCCGAAATGCCATTTCGTGTTCCTCGCGCTCGCGCCGTTCATGCCCAAACCGCGCCTGCTGGCGATCTTCGGCAGCAATCTGCTCGACGACATGGCGCTCGCGCCGGCGTTCGACGCGCTGATGGAATACCGCGACCACAAGCCGTTCGAATGCGTCGGCGAGGGCATCGAGTCGCGCGCCGCAATGGACTACGCTTGCGTCAGCGCGCGGAGTGGCGCGAGGACGCCGTTGGTCGCGCGTTTCGCCGAAGAGATTGCTGCCGCAACTCGATCCCGCGGACCTCGCGCTCGCGCCCGTTGCTCGTCGCCGCAGGGCGAACATCGCATTCCGGCGCGCCTCGCGAGCCGTCGATCGATGCGCATCGCTGATCTCGCCGGCCGGCGCGTCGCGGTCTGGGGCTACGGGCGCGAGGGCAGGGCCGCGGTCGCAGCGATTCGCGCAGCGCTCTGCCGGAGCAACAGATCGACCGTTTTCTGTTCCGAAGCGAGGCTGCCGATCTGACGGCGCGACAGCGATCGAACTGCGTGCGCAACGCGCAGCGATCGGACATCGCACGTCGGCTCGCTGCTCGTACACGGTCCGCGCTCGATGCCGCGGCGCTCAGCGCGTTCGATGTCGTCATCAAGTCGCCCGGCATCAGCGCTATCGGCCGCCGATTTCTCGAAGCGCAAGCACAACGGCACGCTCTTCACGTCGGGCAGCGCGCTCTGGTTCGCCGAGCATCCGCGACGCGCGAGTGATCGCCGTGACCGGCACCAAGGGCAAGAGCACGGTCAGCGCGCTGATCGCGCATTTCCTGCGCGCGCTCGGGCGGCGCACCGCGCTGGCCGGCAATATCGGCCTGCCGCTGCTGGATCTGTCGATGCCGCCGGCGTTCCGGACTGGTGGGTGGTCGAGCTTTCGAGTTTCCAGACGCGCGCTGCGCCGCACGTCGACGGTCGGCGTCATCAACAATCTCTACGAAGAACATCTCGACTGGCACGGCACGCGCGAGCGCTATGCGGCCGACAAGCTCGCGCTCGCCGACGCGGCGCAGACGCTCGTCGTCAATGCGCAGCAGGCCGAGCTGATGGCTCGGACCGCCGCGCATCCGCATCGTTTGCATTCGGCGATGCGCGGCGTGGCACGTGCGCGACGGCGCGATTTTCCGCGCGCGAACGAGCGCGTGCTTGAGCTCGCGCGATCTGCCGCTGCCCGGCCTGCACAATGCGCAGAACGTCTGCGCCGCGCTCGCTGCGCTGGAAGCAGCGGGCGAGGACGCGATGGCGGCGCTGGCGGCCATGTCGCGACGTTCGCGCCGCTGCCGCATCGGTTGCAGACGCTCGGCGACGCGCGAGGCTTCGTCTGGATCGACGACAGCATCGCGACCACGCCGCAAGCGACGATCGGAAGCGCTGCGCAGTCTTGCGGCGCGAAAAGTCACGGTGCTCGTCGGCGGCCATGAACGCGGGCTCGACTGGCAGCCCGTTCGCCCGAGCCGTGCGCGCAGCGCGCCGCCGCACGCGATCGTGACGATGGGTGCGAACGGCGCCGCATCGCGAGCGTCCTGCGCCGAATCGCCGGCGCCTATCGCCTGGAATCGCGCCGCGTGCGCTCGAAGACGCAGTTTCAATCGCGCGTGGAACTAACGCCGGAACGTGGCGTCATTCTGCTGTCGCCGGGCGCGCCGAGCTTCGATCAGTTTCGCGACTACGCCGAGCGCGGTCGTGCGTTCGCGACGCTCGCCGGATTCGACGCGGCGCTATCGGCGACATCACGGGCTCGGCATCGCTTGAACCGGTGCGGAGCTGCAAGTCGATCCGAGCGGAGTGGCGACTGCGGACACGGCGTCGCATACGGCTATCGAGAACCGTCGTCGAATTGCAAACGTCTGAGATGCACATCCGCTTGTGGCGGGCGACGCTGTTATCCTCACTTCCGGTCGACTTGCGGAAATGGGTGCGATGGCGTCGAACCCGATCGTCGTCTGGGATCTGCCGACGCGACTGTTTCACTGGACGCTCGTCGTTCTCATCGCGCTGCAATACGCGAGCGGCGAGTTCGATCTCCTGTCGATGGAATGGCATTACCGGCTCGGCTACGCGACGCTCGCGCTGATCGTGTTCCGCGTGCTTTGGGGATTTTTCGGCTCGCAGACCAGCCGGTTCGCCGAGTTCGTGCGCGGTCCGGCACGGTCGCGCGCTATGCGATCGCGCAGCCGCGCGCCGGCCGGGAACCGGCCGTCGTCGGCCACAATCCGCTCGGCGGCTGGTCGGTGCTGCTGATGCTCGCGTGCATCGCCGTGCAATCGGTCAGCGGCCTCTTCGCGAGCGACGATCTCACCGAATCAGGCCCGTTCGCCGCGCGCGTTTCGGACGCGACCGTGAAATGGATGACGCGCGTGCATCATCTCAATCGCTACGTGCTGCTGATCCTGATCGTGCTGCACGTGGCGGCCGTGATGCTGCACTGGGCGATGCACCACGACAATCTCCTGCGCCGATGCTGCATCGGCGCAAGCGAATCGATGGCATGACGCGACGCGCATCGCGTCAGTGTGGCGCGCGCTGGTTTTACTGTTGCTGCGCGCAATTGCGCAGTCGCAGCGCTGATCGTCTGGGGCGACAGCGCCGTCTGACACCGACGCGGGGCTGGTGCGCCGCCCTGCGCAGGGCGGCTCAATCTTCGTTGCGGTACTTGTCGTGGCAGCTCTTGCAGGTGCCGGCGGTCTTCTTGAACTGATCGCGCGTCTTTGCTTCGTCGCCGGCTTTGGCAACGTCCGCAAGCGTCTTCGATTCGCGAACGAGATCGCTCATCTTGCTCTTGAAGTCGTCCATGTTTTTCCAGATCTCGGGCTTGGCCTCGGTGTCGGCGCCTTTGTCGGATCCTTCCGGAAAACCTTCGAGCAGCTGCGGCGTGAGCGACGCGATGCGATCGGCATGCTTGGCGAATTCGCGCCGTCCCAGGGCGTCTTGTTCTTGATCATGTCGACCAGCGGCACGAAATTCCAGCCCATCATCGTGTACACGCTCTGCCGATAACGGATGGCGGTTTCGGGCTTCACCGCGGCAGCGGCGACGATGGTGACGAGGAGTGCGGCGGTGAGCGGGAGCACGACGATCTTGCGCATGGGGCGTCCATCGATATTTCGACCGGACGCGAGTGTAGCAGCCCGAATCCGCCAGCGGTCTGTAAAAAGGATGTCGCGCGACGCGAGGAAGCACTACCATGCCTCGCTCAATCCAGGAGATCGACATGCGTACCCGAATCTTTGCTCGTTCGGCTTTGTCCTGTGCCGCGGCCGCACCGCTGCACGCGGCGATGGTTGCAAAACAAGTCGACTATACGGTCGGCGGTAAAGAGATGCAAAGCGTGCTCGTCTATGACGACGCGGTGAAAACGCCGCGTCCCGGGCTCGTCATGGCGCCCGATTGGCTCGGCATGAACGACAATCAGATCGCGTTGGCGAAACAAATAGCCGGCAAGGACTATGTGATCCTCGTCGCCGACGTGTATGGCGTCGACGTGCGTCCGAAAACGCCGGACGACGCGGGCAAGGCGACCAAGAACATGTACGACCATCGCGTCGATCTGCGCGCGCGGATCAACGGCGCGCTCGACTCAGCTGAAGGCCGAGGTCGGCAAGGCTCCGCTCGACGGCAAGCACTGGGGCGCGATTCGGCTTCTGTTTTGGCGGCGCGACGGTGCTCGATCTTGCGCGCAGCGGCGCGGATATCGGCGGCGTCGTTTCGTTTCACGGCAACCTTTCGACCGACGATCCCGCGATGGCGAAGAACATCAAGGCCAAGGTGCTCGCGCTGCACGGCGCCGACGACAAGTTCGAATCGCCCGAACAGATCGCCGGCTTCCAGAAGGAAATGCGCGACGCCAACGTCGACTGGCAGTTCCTCGAGTTCGGCGGCGCCGTGCACTGCTTCGCGATCCCGAGCGCAGACGGCTCGGTGCCGGGCTGCCAGTACAACGAACGCGCGGCGAAACGCGGCTTTGCGCAGATGCGGATGTTCTTCGACGAAGTCTTCGCGGCGCGCTGACTGCGCCGGGACAAAACCGTGAACAAACGCCGCGGCCATGCCGCGCGAAGAACTAGCGCGATCGATCGATCGCGTAATCGGCAAGCACCGCGAGCGCATCGCGCGCCTGCGACATGCGGCAGAATCGAAAGTGCATTGCGCGCGGAGCGCGCGTACTGGCGCGCACGTTCGCGGGCGAAGTCGAGCGCGCCGGTCGCGGAATCGCGGCGAGCACTTCGCCGAGCGCTTCGCGGCCGCCTGCGACGATGGCCTGCTTCAGCGCTGCGCCTGCTCCGGATCGCTGCTGCGCTCGATTGCGTGGATCAGCGGCAGTGTCGGCTTGCCCTCGGCCAGATCATCGCCGATGTTCTTGCCGAGCGTGCCGGCATCGGATGACGTAATCGAGCACGTCGTCGGCGATCTGGAACGCGAAACCGAGATCGAGGCCGTACTCGCGCGAGCGCTTCTTCCTGTTCCGCCGGCAAGCTCGGCGAGTACGGCACCGAGCCGCGTGGCTGCGGCGAACAGCACCGCGGTCTTGCGCTCGATCACCTTGAGATAAGCGGCTTTCGTCGGTGTCCGGATTGCCGATGTTGAGGAGCTGCAGCACTTCGCCTTCGGCGATCAGGTTGGTCGTGTCGGCGAGAATGCGCATGACGCGCATGCGATCGAGCTCGACCATCATCTGGAACGAGCGCGAGTAGAGGAAATCGCCGACCAGCACGCTGGCCGCGTTGCCCCAGAGCGCATTGGCGGTCTTGCGGCCGCGGCGCAGGTCGGATTCGTCGACCACGTCGTCGTGCAGCAGCGTCGCGGTATGGATGAACTCGATCACCGCGGCGAGCGTGATCTGGTCGTGGCCGCGATAACCGGCCGCGCGCGCGGCGAGCAGATGCAGCAGCGGCCGCAGGCGCTTGCCGCCGCCGCCGACGATGTACTCGGCGATCTGGTTGACCAGCACGACATCCGAAGCCAGGCGCGCGCGGATCAGCGCGTTGACCGCCTGCATGTCGGCCGCGGCGAGCGCCTGCACGTCGGCGAAGCGCGGAATCGTGGGCGGAGTTCGGGTGAAACCGTAGCCATCGGAGATTCGCGTTGTTGTATCCCTGCCGGGATTATAGCGACCGCGCCGAATTGCGCTTCCTTCGATGCAACTTTGCTTGGTTCGCCAGCCAATGTCACATTCCATTTGCATTGTCAGTTCACCTCTCCCGCTGGCGGAGAGGTTGGCGCGTAACGCGCCGGGTGAGGGTGGCGCATCATGAGGCGGTGCGCACCTTGCTGGCACCACCCTCATCCGCCTTCGGCACCTTTTCCCGCCGGCGGGAGAAGGGACCAGATCCGAGTTTGAGAAAACACACACTAGAACTTCCGGGACTTTGCTAGCGGCGTGATCGCCACTACTATCGCGCGTTGCCCGTCAACGTTACGCCAAAGGTTACCCGATGAAGTCGATCCGCTGCGCGCGTTTCTCCGTGGCCCGGCTGTTGCCCGGCGTGTTCGCCGCGCTCGCGACGCTGGCCGCAGGCCGACACGCCGCCGCTGACGCCGGACATCCCGGCGAAGTTCGTCGCGCCGACCGCGACGCACGACTACGTCAAGCGCGTCGTGATGATCCCGATGCGCGACGGCGTGAAGCTGCTACACCGTGATCGTCATTCCCAAGGGCGCGCACGCACGCGCCGATCCTGCTGACGCGCACGCCGTACAACGCCGCCAAGCGCGCCGACGCGCAGCGATTCGCCGCACATGCTCGGCGACGCTGCCGCAGGGCGACGAGGTGTTCGTCGCGCGACGGCTACATCCGCGTGTTCCAGGACGTGCGCGGCAAGTACGGCTCCGAGGGCGACTACGTGATGACGCGGCCGCTGCGCGGGCCGCTCAACACCAGCGACGGTCGACCACTCCACCGACGCCTACGACACCATCGACTGGCTGGTGAAGAACGTGCCCGAGATCGAACGGCAAGGTCGGCATGCTCGGCTCCTCCTACGAAGGCTTCACCGTGGTGATGGCGCTGGTCAATCCGCATCCGGCGCTCAAGGTCGCCGCGCCGGAGAGCCCGATGGTCGACGGCTGGATGGGCGACGACTGGTTCCACTACGGCGCGTTCCGCCAGACCGAACTTCGACTACTTCACCGGCCAGACCGACGGCGCGCGGCGAGGGCAAGTCGATCCCGCGCGCAGGGCTACGACGACTACGACAACTTCCTGCGCGCCGGCTCGGCCGGCGACTTCGCGCGCGCCGCGCGGCCTCGATCAGCTGCCGTTCTGGCGCAAGGTCGCCGAGCATCCCGCCTACGACGCGTTCTGGCAGGACCAGGCGCTCGACAAGATCATGGCCGCGCAGCCGCTCAAGGTGCCGACGATGTGGGTGCAGGGCCTGTGGGATCAGGAAGACATGTGGGGCGCGATCCACTGCTACGCGGCGCGTCGAGCCGAAGGACACGAGCAACGACATGAACTTCCTCGTGATGGGCCCGTGGCGCCACAGCCAGGTCAACTACGACGGCTCGTCGCTCGGCCCGCTGCAGTGGAACGGCGACACCGCGCTGCAGTTCCGCCGCGACGTGCTGCAAGCCGTTCTTCGATCAGTATCTGAAGGACGGCGCGCCGAAGGCCGACACGCCGCCGGTGCTCGATCTACAACACCGGCGAGAACCACTGGGACCGCTTCAAGTCGTGGCCGCTGGCGTGCGAGCAGGGCTGCGCCGACGACGTCGAAGCCGCTGTATCTGACGCGCCGGCTGCGGCCTGTCGTTCACCGCGCCCGACGGCGCGCGACGAGCCGACGTTCGACGAGTACGTCTCCGATCCGGCCAAGCCGGTGCCGTATCATGCCGCGGCCGGTGCGTTTCGCGCGATCAGCGACGCGTGGACGCGCTGGCTGGTCGACGATCAGCGCTTCGTCGACGGCCGCCCCGACGTGCTCACCTACGTACACCGAGCCGCTGACCGCGCCGCTGCGCATCGGCGGCGCGCCGATCGTGCAATCTCGTCGCCTCGACCAGCGGCACCGACAGCGACTGGGTGGTGAAGCTGATCGACGTCTATCCCGGACGAAGTGCCGATCGCAGCCCGAGATGGGCGGCTACGAGCTGCCGCATCGCGATGGACATCTTCCGCGGCCGCTATCGCGAGAGCTTCGAGCATCCCGCAGGCGATCGCGCCGAACAAGCCGCTGCTCTACCGGTTCGCCCTGCCGACGGCGAACCACGTGTTCCTGCCGGGCCACCGCATCATGGTGCAGGTCCAGTCGAGCTGGTTCCCGCTCTACGACCGCAACCCGCAGACCTTCGTGCCGAACATCTTCTTCGCCAAACCCGGCGACTACATGAAGGCGACGCAGCGCGTCTATCACGCGGGCGCGAATGCGAGGTTCATCGATCTGCCGGTGGTGCCGGCAGGTTAAGTCGCGCTTCGAGATGGCGGATCCTCCCCTGCTCGCGGAAATTCCGGCAGGCACCGTGCCGATATTGAGGCGGGTGCCGCCGATGGCGATGCCACTGGATGTGGCGAATACAACGTGGCGGCAGCCGGAACGGTGCCGTTCGCTGAGAACGTCAGGAAAACGCAGGAGCCCGCGCGGCTCCTCACGCAGAGCCATTTAGGCTGACGACGGTCCGTCAGCATGGTATTCTTGCTGATTCAACAGCTCGAACACGAGGTAGCAACATGGCACGCGGCGTCAACAAGGTCATTCTGGTGGGCAATCTCGGCGCCGATCCGGAAACGCGCTACACGCCGAGCGGCACGGCGATCACGTCGATCCGCATCGCGACCAGCGAATCGTGGAAGGACAAGCAGACCGGCGAACAGCAGGAGCGCACCGAGTGGCATCGCGTCGACTTCTTCGGCCGCCTCGCCGAAATCGCCGGCGAGTACCTGAAGAAAGGCCGCCAGGTCTATGTCGAAGGCAAGCTGCGCACCGACGAATATGAAAAAGACGGCGTCAAGCGCTATTCAACCGAAGGTCATCGCCGACGAAATGCAGATGCTCGGCGGCCGCGAAGGCGGCGGTGCGAAGGCGGTTCCAGTGGTGGCGGCGAACGCCGAGAACGCGGTCCCGCGCGCGGCCCGCAGTCGGCCCCGCGCGCAGCACGCCTGCACAGGCGCCGGCCGACAGCTTCGACGACGACGAGATACCGTTCTGACGCATGTCATCTGTGTCAGGACTAAAGAGAGCAGTTTGTTGAGAAGCTGCTCTTTTTTTGTGTCCACTGTCGCATTGGTTGGTGGCTTTTTTGAACGCAGCAGCTTTTTTTGCGACCGTCGTGTTTCGGCCAACTGCGATCGACCGAGGTCAACGATTCGTCGCTACCAAGCTGAAGCTCGACCGGCCGCGACGATGTGGCCGCCAGGTAAACTGCGAACCATGATGGCTGCCGGGCGCATCACCGGTGAGTGCGCGTTGCGTTGTCGAAAATCAGGAACCCGTGACACAGGCTCTGAAAACGCAGTTCGACCACGAACCGTGCTAGGGTGAAACGCACCGGGTGCACGGCGATTGGCGATCAGCTGTGGTCCGCAGGGTGATCAGAGCGCGTAACAACAAAGGGGAGTGGGAGATGTTGAAATTATCGAAGCTGGGCCTTGGCCTGCTTGTGGTCCTCGCCGTAGCGCAAGTTTCTGTCGCGAAGACATCGGCGGGCAGTCCCAACAGCAAGGGGCCAGCCAACACGGCGTGCGAGTCGCGCAACAACAACTCGACGGGCAAGCTCGTCGAGTGCATCCGCCAGGACTATCTGTGGCGGCACATGGTGGACTTCCAGCAGATCGCGGATGCCAATCCGGGGCCTGACGGGCATCCTTCGAGGAGTCCGGGCGAGCCGGGTTATCTGGCTTCGGTGAATTACGTCAAGGCGCTGATGCAAGCAGCGGGTTATCGCGTCAGTGTTCAGGAATATACGGTTCCCTTATTTCAACTTCACCGGCTGGCCGTCATTCGGCGAAGTGTCGCCGACACCCAGTTCCTTCGCGTTTGGCGCGGACTGGAGTCCGGCCATCTATTCCGGCAGCGGCAACGTAACCGCCGCAGTCCAGCCGGTCGGCGGTATCATCATTCCCGCCACGCCAGATCCCAGTTCGACCAGTGGCTGCTCGCCGCCGATTTCGCAGGTTTCGTCGCTGGCAACATCGCCCTGATTCAACGCGGCTGGTGCGCATACGCGACCAAGGTTGCATATGCCCAGACGCGGGCGCGGTCGGCGTCATCATCTTCAACGAAGGCAATCCCGGGTCGCACTGAGGCGCTGAGCGGCAACCTTGGCACCAACAACCCGCCGTCGATTCCGGTCGCGCTTTCGTCCTATTCGGTTGGCGCCAACCTTTATGCGCAATACAACTTGCACAGAATCCTGTGTGCACACATAGATGTACAGGCGATCTTTGATCCTTATCGGACGACTACAACCTGATCGCCGATTCGCCGTTTGGCGATCCGAATCACGTGGTCATCCTCGACGCGCACCTCGATGCCATCTACGGAGCGGGAATGCTGGACAATGCGTCAGGTTCCACGACCATTCTCGAAGTCGCGCTGAAGATGGCGCATACGCCCACGCGCAATCAGTTGCGCTACATCTGGTTCGGCGGCGAGGAACTGGGTATGTACGGTTCGCAGAACTATGCCATCACGCTGCCACCCGAGCAAGCGCAGCAGATCGTCTTCGATCTTGATGCCGACGTGACGGCGACGCCCAACTACACTACCGCGATCGCGGATCCGGCCAACTCCGTGGACGCGGCATATTTCCCGCCGAACGTAGTACCGGGCTCGCAGGTCGGCAACAATTACTTCGTGCAGTACTTCACCAGCAATGGACTCCCGTATGTCGACTGGAGCAACGACGGCACCGATTCGTGGTCGTTCAGCTTGATCGGCGTTCCGAACAGCGGCATCCTGACCGGACAGGATTGCTGCAAGAGCCAGTACGAGGTGGACCTGTTCGGCGGCTATCTCGGCAACTACGAAGGCAACATCCCGAGCTATCGACGGCGGTTTCGTCGACAGCCGTTCCTCTGGGGCGACAATTTGGACAACAACGATCCCAAAGTTCTGGAAGCCACATCCAAGGCTTACGCTTATGTGGCTTGGCAACTCGCCAACGATCAGTCGCTGGCGCCGGCCGCCAATGCGGCGCCAGCGCAGTACCGTATGCTGACGCCGCGCCACGCGGCAAAGATGGGAGGCGACCGCTGAGGACTCGAATCGACCGGCGTCGGAGGGCGGGTTCCAGCTGAACGCTCTGCGCTGGATTGGAAGTCCGGAGTCCTGTGGCATTACCCCCTCCTCAAGGATCCGATAAAGCTTATCAGCTATCGAACGCCATAGCCTCCAACCCGACTATTCCCGGCCCCTGGGCATGGTCAGCGCATGCGTATCGATCTGCAGCAAGAAGCGGCCGCTCGCAACTGACGGCTTCGGGCCCAGAGCTGCCGGGTGGAATGGCTCGCCTCAAGCCATTGGTTGACTGTCTTTCCAAGCCAATCTCAGCGCATCCGCCAAGTCAACGATCACTTGCGCGTCCGTGCGCCCGCTGCGTTTAGGCATGTGAAACGAATGATCCGCATCGGCAAACAACGCGAGCGTTGCGCGCGTGCCGAGACGTTCGAGCAGAGGCTGCAGCAGCCGCAAATGCGCGAGTTCGTCGCGCGTGCCCTGCAGGAACAGCAGCGGCATCTGCAGTCGGGCAAATGCCGTGCGCATTCGTCACCAGGTGAATCGCTAGAAATCCGTCGCCGGATTGAACGACATCGTCGCGAACGTCGCGGGGATAGCGGGCGGCTCGATCTGTATGGAGGACGGATATCTGCCCGCCGCGTTCGGATCGAAGGGGACAAAACCTACGACATGGAATTCGCCGGTGCGCAGGGAATAGTCGTCTGCCGGATAATTCGGATTGGCAAAACGCGGATCCCTGATGACGCTTTTCCGATCCTCTCCGACCGAACTCTGCCACTGCGCAAAAGTATAGAAAGTGAAGTAGCTCTGGTTGCCGATGCGGCTGCCGGCGCAGGGTGCGTTCGAGCCGGTCGTATCCTCGGTCGTCTGCACATTGAAGGCGTCGGGGTAGCTGGCGAATGCGCCGTCGGTCCGCCAATACAGGTTGCTGTTCCACGCCTGGTAAAGCGAGTAGGCAAACGGCGTGTAGGCGCAGCCGGCATTTGCGTTGAACGGCGCGGGCGCGACGCCGCCCTGGAACGGCGAGGTCGATGCAAGATTGCGGTCGAAATAGAAAAGATTGTTGGTGACCACAAAGGCTTGCGCGACTTCGTTCGGCGCAGTTGGCACCGGGTAGGTGTAGGGATTGGCTTCCTCGATCATTCCCAGGCGTCCGTACGCCAGGATATTGTTCTTGACGACGTTGGGTTGCTTCGGGAAGTCCGGGGCTTTCGGAGTCGGACCGTGCGGCGTGTACACCGTCGCATCCGATACGCGATAGACAAGGTTGTTCTCGATGTCGACCAGCCCGGTCTCGTTGTCCAGGTAGATTCCGTGGCCACCGTAGCCGTTGCTGTCCATGATCGATGCATCGGTTACGTCATGAATCCGGTTATTGAAAATCTTGTTGCCGGGCGCGGTATAGGCGGCATTGCCGCCTTCGATGCGAATCGACCCGCCGTCGTTCATGATCCCCTGCAGCAGGTTGTAGACGTGATTGAAGGAGATCGTGTTGTACGCGTCGCCCACGCCGTTCGGCTTGCTTGTATCGCCGGCATTGGTCGAGATGGAAATGGCGCAGTGGTAGCCGTCGTACACGTCGTTGTGGGTGTAGACGTTGTCGTGTCCGAAGCCCTGGCCGATGCCGAATGCGGCGGGGACCGTGCGCCCGTAGCCTGCGACGACATTGTTTACGACGAGCGTGGACTGCGGCACGTCGTTGTCGTTGTCCGTAGATAAATACGGCTCGCCGATGCGCACGCCGAGCGCGCCGATATCGTAGAACGCGCTGTTGCTGATCACGTTTTTTGTCACCGTCGGGGCGGGGCTCGTCGAAACGCATTCGGATACGGGCGTCGTGGAAGGGTCGGTGCCGCCGGAGGGATCGGTCACGCAGGAAATGAAATCGAGCCCGCTGCCCGCAATTTCGCGGACGATGGCGGAATCGAAGGTGATGTCGTGCGAGTTTTGAAACGACACCGCGGCGCCGATGTCGGGTTCGAGTTCGGTCGAGACATGTCCCTGCGGGAACGGCACCGTGTAGTTGTCGTGCTCGAAAATCAATCCGCGAAGCGTCAGGTAACTCAGGTCCGACGCCACCAGCAGCTGCGGCGCCTGTGGAACGATCACCTCGTCCTGGTTCGGGTCTTCATTGGGCTGCGCCAAATACGTCAGGGTCATCGGTGTCGAAGGGTCCGCGGTGCGATCGAGGAACCACTGGCCCGGCTGCGTCAGCGCATTCTTGACGTTCTCGACGATGTAGCGGTCGCCCTCGATGAATCCGGTCTCGCTTGCATGTGGTGCGGGTGGCGACGCGGTTTTCCCGGTGAGGTAGACGATGTGTGTAGTCGTGTCCACGCAACTGACCGGCAGTTTCGAGGTGCTGAACTGTTCGAACACGAGCACCTCGATATCGCCCCAAAGCGCCTGATCGCCGGCCGGCAATCCGCAAAGGTTGCCGGGCGCTGGAACGAGGTTGGTCCACGGATCGGCGTAGGGGTTGTTGTTGTCCGCGGCAGCCGGGTCGTACTTGAAGCGGTCGAAACATTCGTATTGGCCGAAGTGCGGATCGGTCGGGTCCTTGTCCTCGTGCGGACAATTGGTCTCTTGACTTGCCGCGTACACCGTGTGAAATGTGCGGAAGTACTGGCCCAGATAACCGCCGACGCGCGGCCGCAGCCGGCGTTGCCCGTTGTAATAGAGGTTTTCGAAAGGAACGGTCGATGGCGGAAGCTGCGTCGTCCAGGTGTTGCCACCGATGTTGACCCAGTTGCGCACGCGCACGCCGCCGCTGATCGCCGGCTGCTCGCCCGGATAGTTCTCGTAGACGATCTGCATGTGCGGCGAGCCCGAGTCGGCCGCATTGAAGAACACAGGTGCGGAAAGTGGGTAGACGCCGGCGCGCAACTGCACGGTTATTTTGTTGAGCCCGGTTTTGTCGATGGACTCAACGGTGAGACGCGCCTGATCCGGAGTCGCAAGCGGTCCATCGGTACCGCTGGAATTGGGTTGCGGAAGGTGGCCGCTCCAGTGGTCGTTGCCGCTGCTGGCGGAGACATAAATGGTGACAGATTTGGACGCCGCAGAGCTTTCAGCGGAGCCCTGCGCGGAAGCAGCCGCAAGAAAATTCGGCAGGATGGCCGCGGCCAGCAAAACATTAGAGACCTTCATCGTCACTATCCCCTTTTGGATGCGGGCCCCCGGTGCCTGTCAGGGAGGTTTTGAAGCCTCAACGCACGCGCAGTCCGGAGGTTGACCTTGGTGAGTACGGCGGCGTGCCTGGCAAGTGCTTTCCCCGCCTCAGTGGTTCTGGGGCGGAATCCGTTCGAACCATTCTACCAGCGCATTTGCGAGGTCGGCGATCACCTGCGCATCCGTGCGTCCACTACGTTTCGGCACGTGAAACGAATGATCGGCATCGTCGAACAGTTCAAGCGTCGCGCGCGCGCCGAGCGTTCGGCCAGCGCTTGCAGCAATTGCAGATCCGCGAGTTCGTCGCGCGTGCCCTGCAGGAACAGCATCGGAATCTGCACGTCGAGGAGATGCGCGGCGCGCTCGTCCGACGGCTTGCCCGGCCGGATGCAGCGGAAATCCGAGGAACGCGAGGCCGCGTACGTCCGGCGAGCGGCGACGCGGCCTGCGCCTGCGAGGTCATGCGCCCGCCGAAGGATTTGCCGCCGGCGAAAAGCGGGAAGCCGGGAACGCAGACGCGCGGCCTCCGCGACCGCGGCGCGCACGGCGGCTTGCGCGAGCTTGGGCGAGTCGGGGCGCTTCGAGCCCGCTCCATGTACGGAAACTGATAGCGCAGCGTCGCGATGCCGCGCTCGGCGAGTGCTTCGGCGATACTCTGCCATGAACGGATGCGCCATGCCCGCGCCGGCGCCGTGCGCCATCACATAGCAAGCGCGCGCCTTCGGCGGAGCTGCAGCAGGCCGGAGACGCGTTGCGCGTCGTCGACGGCGATGGTTACCGGTTCGGGGATCGAGCGCTCATCGCTTCGTGGACCGACAATCCGCTGCAACTGCCTGCGCATACGCCGGCGCGGTCGGCTCGTGCATGAAGTAGACGTAGATCGTCGCGCCAGTGACGTGGCCTCGAGCCGTTCGACCCAGCTGCTTGAGATCGTCGTCCGAATATTCTTCGAGGCGCAGGCGCACGTAGCCCCAGGGCGCCGTCTCGACCAGCGGCGGCGGCGCGTTGTCCTCGCGCTCGGACAGGCACAGCGCCGCGCCGGCCTCGCGCAGCGCGGCGTAGACGTCGTCGTCGAACCAGGTGTCGTTGCGGAACTCGAACGCGGCGCGATGACCGTCGGGCAGCAGGCCGAGGAATGCCGTGCAGGCGCGGCAGGTCCTTCTTCAGGATCGGCGGCAGCTGGAACAGCACCGGCCCGCGCTTTGTCGCCGAGCGCGGCCAGGTTGCGATAGAGATAGCGACCGAGTCGGCTCGGTCGCCGATCCGCCTTGAGCCGCGCCATGTGCGTGATGCGGCGCGACGCCTTGATCGCGAAGCGGAAGCCCGGCGGCGTCGCGCGGCCCAGTTCTCCAGCACCGCGGTCTTGGGCATCCGGTAGAAGGTGTTGTTGATCTCGACCGTCGGCAGGCGCTCGGCATACCAGGCGCAGCATCGTCCTCGGGCTTGATCTTCTCGGGATAGAAGCTGCCTTTCCACTCCTTGAACGAGTAGCCGCTCGCGCCGGCCAGAGTTGCGTGGCATGTTGTCCATCCGTCGCGCATCCTGTCAAGCTAGAATCGCGCGCATGGCGAAAGGCAAGCCTCAGCGAATACTCGGCCAAGCGCGACCTTCGACGGCCACGCCCGAGCCGGCGCCGGCGGTGCCCGCCGACGGGCAGCGGGCCGCTGCTCTTCGTCGTGCAGCAGCACTCCGCGCGACGCGCCTGCACTACGACTTCCGCCTCGAATGCGACGGCGTGCTGAAGTCCTGGGCGGTGCCCAAGGGCCCGTCGCTCGATCCCGGCGAAAAGCGCCTCGCGGTGCATGACCGAGGACCATCCCTACGACTACGCCTCGTTCGAAGGCGTGATTCCCGCCGGAGCAGTACGGCGCGGGCGAGGTGATCGTCTGGGACTGCGGCGTCTACTCGCCCGACGAGGACGGCGAGACCTGGTTCCACGACCGCGCGCAGGCCGAGCGCGCAGGTGCGCGACGGCATCGCGAAGGGCAAGCTCAGCGTCCTGCTGCGCGGCGAGAAGCTCAAGGGCTCGTTCGCGCTGGTGCGCACCGAAGGACGCGAAGAACTGGCTGCTGATCAAGCACAAGGACCGCTTCGTCGCCGAAGGTCGACGTCACGGCGCAGAACCGCTCGGTGCTCTCGGGCGTCGCGGTCGAGGACCTCAAGGTCGTGCCGGTGCAGCGCATTCCGGCCGCGCAGCTCGCGCCCGCGGGCGAGGTCGAAGCCGATGCCCGACGAAGCTCGCGCCGATGCTCGCCGAGATCGGCGACGCGCGCGTTCAACGCGCGCGGACTGGATGTGGGAGCCCAAGCTCGACGGCTACCGCGTGCTCGCCTTCATCGACGAGCAAGGGCGTGAAGCTGCGCTCGCGGCGCGGCCTCGACCTGACCGCGCACGTTTCCGCAGCTCGTCGCCGAGCTCGCGCAAGCAGGCCGTCGACGGGCATGATCCTCGACGGCGAGATCGTCGCGTTCGACGCCAGCGGCAAGCCGTCGTTCGGCGCGCTGCAGGATCGCGTGCAGCTGAAGACCGAGCGCGAGATCGCCGCGGCCGACCGAGCACGCCGGTGGTCTTCTACTGCTTCGACCTGCTGCACTTCGCCGGCATCGACCTGCGCGAGGCGCCCTATGCGCGACCGCCGCCGCTATCTCGCGCAGTGCCTGCTGCCCTCGCCGCACGTGCAGCTCGTGCACGCCGAGGACGACGGCGTCGCGCTGCACGAGGCGGCGCTCGCGAGCGGCTTCGAAGGCGTGATCGGCAAGCGCAAGGACAGCCGCTACGAAGCCGGCCAGCGCTCGGCGGCGTGGCTCAAGGTCAAGCCGACGCAGAGCGCCGAGTTCGTCGTCGGCGGCTACACGAAGGGCAAGGGCTCGCGCGCGGCGCTCGGCGCGCTGCTGCTCGGCTACTGGGACAAGGCAGCAAGCTGCACTACGCCTCGCACGTCGGCTCGGGTTCGACGACGCGCACGCTCGCGCAGGTGCAAGGCAGCGCTCGAGCCGCTGCAGCGCAAGACCTGTCCGTTCGCCGAGAAGCCCGAGACTGAACAGCCCGACGACCTGGGTCGAGCCGAGCTGGTCGCCGAAGTGAACTTCCAGAGCTGGACCGACGACGGCACGCTGCGCGCCCCGGTGTTCCTGCGGCTGCGCGACGACATCGACGCGAAGTCGGTGCGGCGCGTGGAAGCCGGTGCCAGCGCATCAGCGTCACGTGCGCCAAGCGCCCGACGGGCGCGATCGACGAGGTCCTGCGCAGCTCGACAAGCAAGAAGACCGCGTTCACGCTCGCGGTCGGCAAGCGACAGATCAAGCTCACGCATCTCGACCGCGTCTACTGGCCCGCCGACCCGGCGCTGCAAGCAGCCGGCGCTCACCAAGCGCGACCTGCTGCGCTACTTCGCGCAGGTCTCGCCGTACATGCTGCCGCACCTCGCCGACCGGCCGCTCACCATGATCCGCATGCCCGACGGCATCCGCGGGCAGCGCTTCTTCCAGAAGCACTGGGAGCAGGAGCGGCCGGACTTCGTCGAAGACGATCACCGTCTTCTCGGGGCACAAGGACGAGAGCCACGACTACCTGCTGTGCAACAACCTGCCGACGCTGCTGTGGCTCGCGCAGTCGGGCACGCTCGAGTTCCACGTCTGGCATTCGCGCGCGAAGCCGGGTCCGGACGCCGCATCGCAAGAGCACCGACTACGCGAGCTCGCTCGAGGCGCTCGAGGCCTCGGTGCTCAACTATCCCGACTACGTCGTGTTCGACATCGATCCGTACATCTACTCGGGCAAGGAAGCCCAGGGCGCCGAGCCCGAGCTGAACACGGTCGCGTTCGAGAAGGGCAAGGAAGTCGCGTTCTGGCTGCGCGAGCTGCTGCAGGGCATGTCGCTCGAAGCCGATCGTCAAGACCTCGGGCAAGACCGGCCTGCACGTCTTCGTGCCGATCGAGCGCACGCTCGACTTCGACGCCGCGCGCCAGGTGTCGCGAGCTGGTCGGCCGGCACCTGATGCGCCTGCACCCGAAGGACATCACGGTGGAGTGGAGCGTGCCCAAGCGCACCGGCAAGATCTTCATGGACTACAACATGAACGTGCGCGGCAAGACGCTGAACGTCGCCTACTCGCCGCGCGGCGCGCCCGGGCGCGCCGGTGTCGATGCCGCTCACCTGGGACGAGCTGGCGAAGGCCCATCCGCTCGACTTCCGGATCACGAACGCGCCAGAGCGGCTGGCGCAGACCGGCGACCGCTGGCGCGACGCCCTCAACCGCAAGCAGAGCCTGGAGCGTGCGCTTGAGCGCGCGAAAGCGTATGACGATTCAGGCCAACGCCCGAAGATTCAGTGACTTGAAGTCGGAGAACGATCATGGCTGCACGATCGATTGCATCGCTGACCGTCTCGTTCGGGCTGGTGTCGATCCCGGTGAAGCTCTACTCGGCCACCGAGGCGAGCCGCGCGATCTCGTTCAACCTGCTGCACAAGGCCTGCGGCTCGCGCCTCAAGCAGCAGTACGTCTGCGTCAAGGAAGACGTGCTCGTGCCGCGCGAGGACATGGTCAAGGGCTATGAGTTCGCCAAGGACCAGTACGTGATGTTCACGCCCGAGGAGCTGAAGGCGCTCGAGGAGGCCGGCACGCACACCGCCGACATCACCGAGTTCGTGCCGATCGAGCCGATCGACCCGGTGTACTTCGACAAGGCCTACTACCTCGCGCCCGACAAGGGCGGCGCCAAGCCCTACGCGCTGCTCGCGCAAGGCGCTGCGCGAATCCAAGCGCTGCGCGCTCGGCCGCTGGGCCGCGCGCGGCAAGCAGTACATCGTGATGATCCGCCCGGTCGAGGACGGCCTGGTCATGCAGCAGCTCCTCTACGCCGGCGAGGTGCGCTCGATCAAGGAGCTCGAGATCCCGGACGACCGAGGTGAAGGACGCCGAGCTCAAGCTCGCGCAGCAGCTGATCGAGCAGCAGGCCTCCGACAAGTTCGATCCGACGCGCATACACCGACGAGGTGCGCGCGCGCATCGAGGCGGCGGTGCAGAAGAAGGTCGAGGGCCAGGAGATCACCATGGCCGAGGCGCCCGAAGGCGGCGCGCAGGTCATCGACCTCATGGAGGCGCTGCGCGCGAGCCTGGAGAAGAAAGGCGGCGCCGGCGACGGCAGGCAGACGCAAACCGCAGAGCCGCAACCGGAAACGCGCAAGCCGCCCAAGCGCGCAGCAGGCCGACGCCGCGGCCGCGACGCGCAAGAGCGCCAAGAAATAGCCCGAGCGGATCGAAGCGACGTCATGCATCCGTACGGCGTCCGCGACGTCGAGAAGCTGCTTGCGCCTGCCGCGCAGCACGATCCGCGCGCTGGTCGCCGCCGGATTCGTGTCGCCCGCGCGCGGACCGCGCAACGCCTGGCTGTTCTCGTTCCAGGACCTGATCGTGCTGCGCACCGCGCAGGCGCTCGCGGCGGCGAAGGTGCCGCAGCGGCGCATCACGCAAGTCGCTGAAAGAGCTGCGCCGCCATCTGCCCGAAGCGATGCCGCTGTCCGGCCTGCGCATCGGCGCCGTGGCCGACCGCGTCGTCGTCAACGAAGGCGGCAAGCGCTGGCAGGCGGAGTCCGGGCAGTACCTGCTCGAGTTCGACGGCGATCCCGGCGGAAGGCTCGCTGAGCGTCATCGAGCGCGGCCGAAGAGCCGCCGCCGCAACCGACGACTGGTTCGGCCAGGCAGTCGCGCTGGAACAGAAAGATATCGAGGCCGCAGTCGCGCGCCTACGAGCGCGCGATCGCCGCCGACCCGGCGCACATCGATGCGCGCATCAACCTCGGCCGGCTGCTGCACGAGGCCGGGCGCCTCGCACGGGCCGAGCGCGTCTACCGCGACGCGATCCAATCGGGCGGCGGCGATCCGCTGCTGCTCTTCAACCTGGGCGTGCTGCTCGACGACATGGGGCGCAAGGCGGAAGCGATCGCGGCCTACGAGGCGGCGCTGCGCGGCGATCCGGATTTTGCCGACGGCCATTACAACCTGGCGCTGCTGTACGAGCAGATCGAAAAGCCGAAAGATGCGATCAAGCACATGTCGAGGTATCGGCGACTGATCGGTAGCAAGTAAGCTGGCGCAATGATCGTCGACTGCGAAATTCGTCTCGCCCAGCCCAAGGACGCGCACCGGATCGCCGCGATGTCGCGCGATTTCGTCGAACACGGACTGGGCTGGCGCTGGAATGCCGGCAAGGTCCTGCGCAGCATCAACGATCGCGCGGCCAATGTCGCAGTCGCCTGCGAGCGCGGCGATCTCGTCGGTTTTGGCATCATGAAATATCTCGACGATGAAGCGCAGCTGCATCTGCTTGCCGTACAACCGCAGCGCCAGCGGCGCGGCGTGGGCGCGGCGTTGATGAACTGGCTCGAGGCCTCGGCGCTCACCGCCGGAATCGGCGTCGTCTACATCGAGGCGCGCTCGTCGAACGCGCAGGCGCGGGCTTTCTATCGCCGCCTCGGCTACTCGGAGTTCGAATTCGTGCGGCGCTACTATCGCGGCATCGAAGACGGCGTGCGCCTGGCCAAGGATTTGTGGTAGCGCTTTTTCGGACGACGACTTCGCGAACGTCTGCTGGCGCCGCGAGGAGTTGATCCGGCACCTGGCGCGGTCGTTGCCGTCCTTAGATCAGCCTTGCAACTCGACCGCGACTGTGCGGACTGGATCGCGCTCGCGGCGATAGCCGTAGCCGATGTAAATCGCGGCGCCGAGCAAAGCATAGCCACCCAGAATCGAGGCGGGCAGAACATTGCCTTTGCGCGCCTGGTCGATGATGTCGAGCGTCACTGGCAGAATCATCACGATGCACATGACGATCGCAGCGACCGGGATGTAGCCGATCCAGACCTTGCCGACGTGGAAGCCGCCGAACGGTACACGGAAGGGACGCGGCAGATCTGGGCGCGCGCTGCGCAGCCACATCAAGCTCAGGCACACGATCACAAACGCCAATCCCGTCCCGATGCTGACCAGATCGCCGAGGATCGAAATCGGAAACAGCGCAGCGAGCACGGCCGAGATGACACAGACCAGGATGCAGCCGATCCACGGCGTGCGAAAGCGTTCGTGCAGGCGTCCGAACACCCCGGGCAGCAAGCCGTCTCTCGCCATGGCGAAGCAGATGCGCGAATGCCCGTAGCCGTTGACCAGCAGGACCGACGCCAATCCAGTCAGTGCGCCGAGCTTGATCAGCATTGCGAAACCCGGATGGCCGATGCGATCGACCGCGACGGCGATCGGGTCGGGTACGCCGAGTTCGCGGAACGGCACGATGCCGGTGAGCACCGCGGCGACGATGATGTAGATCGTCGTGCTCGCGGCCAGCGCGCCGAGAATGCCGATCGGCATTGCGCGTTGCGGATTTGCGGTTTCGCCGCCGGCGGTGGAGACCGTTTCAAAGCCGAGGTAGGCGAAGAACAAAACCGACGAGGCGCGCAGCACTCCCTGCCAGCCATAAGTAAAACCGCCTTCATTCGGCGGCACCAGCGGAACCCAGTTGTGCGGAACGACGGCGCCGAGACCGATCGCGACGAAGGAAGCAAGTACGGCGATTTTGATGGTCACCAGCAAGGCATTGACCCAAGCAGACTTGGATACGCCGAGCACCAGCACGATCGCGATCAGCGCGAGCGCCAGTGCTGCGGGAATGTTCAAGCTTGCGCCGGCGTGGAAGACGGTGTGGCCGTTGTCGAGAGTCGACTGCACCAACGAGGTAGACAGCGCTACAGGCAAATGGATGCCGAAATCGCCGAGCAGGCTCAGTAGGTACCCGGAAAAGCCGACCGCGAGCGCGGAGCCGGCCAGTCCGTATTCGAGCATGAGCAGCCAACCCAGCGTCCAGGCATACACTTCGCCCATCGCCGCGTAGCAATAGGTGTACGACGAGCCGGCAGCGGGAACGGCGGCTGCGAGTTCCGCGTAACACAGGCCGGTCAGTGCGCAGGCAGTACCGGCAAGCAGGAACGACAGCATCACGCCAGGACCGGCATAATTGGCGGCGGCCGGACCGATCATCACGTAGATGCCGGCACCGACAATGCAGCCGATGCCAAGCAGCACGAGTTGCAGTGGCGTGAGTATTTTGCGCATGCCGTTGTCGCGCGTTTCCTGCAACAGCGTTTCGACCGACTTGCGTGCGAGCAGACGCGAGGTGTTCATGGTGTTGCGCCCTTGCCGTCGCGTTGTGGATTGAAAGTCTGCATCAGGGCAATCAGTGCATCGTTGCCACTCTGTGCAAGACCCTGGATTATCTCGGGATAAACATCGTCGCGCTCATCCTGGCCGAGCTTGAACTTGGCCTGGATGCCCGCGACTTGCGCACGAAACGGGATAATCCGCGGCAGCAATTGCGCGTAGCGCGCATGCATTTCCTCGACACTCCAGCGCTGCGGTCTACCCGTTTCCATCGCATCGACGAGGTCGCGCACGATGCGATCGAGATCCTGCGCGTTGTCGAGAAATTCGATGCGCGTATCGAAATTGGCGCAAGCATAGTTCCAGGTCGGCGCCTGAGTGCGGTCCTCGAACCAGGACGGCGACACGTAGCCATGCGGACCCATGAATAGCAAGGTCGCGCGCGGATCGGCTTGCAGTTGCGCAACTTGCGGATTGGCGCGCGAGAAATGCCCGCTCAGGCTCAGGACCCGGCCGTTGTCGCTGCGTTCGATGCGCAACGGCAGTGGCGTCGCGCTGCCGCCTCGCGAAACGACCCAGGCAAGCGGGTGCCGGGCGATCAGTTGCGCGACATCCTGATCGCTGCGTGGTGAGAAACGGGTCTGGGTCATCGTGCTGCCGCCTGAGTGCGAAGAAGGTCATTCGGTTGTCGCCGCACGCGCCGCGTCCACCACATGCCGGCGCCGAGTCCCGCCATCGTGAGCAGCGACAGGCCGACGCAGAACACGATCGCGCGTCCCGCAAGTCCGGCGAATTCACCGGTGTGGACGGGATAGAACGCGTTGCTGATTTTCTCGCTGAGCGGCAATGCAAACGCATTGCGATCGAGCGCCACGCTGCCGTCGTGCGCATCGACGTACACGGTCGTCGTGCCATATACGCGGCGCAGTTCGCCGGGCTGACGCAGGCGAATCCGATAGAAGGCATTATCGCCAGCGGGCATCTGGATCAGCGAAAGGCTTGCGCCCTGATAGCGCGCCATTGCTGCGGTCAGCGCAGCGCCGAGCGTCACGGTACCGGCAGGCGCGCGGCTGGATGAAACCGGGACGGGTGCGTCAACGCCAAGCCAGCGATCCGACGGCCATTCCTGCAGCACGCCGCAACTGACGATCACGATTGCCGGCAGCACGACCATCAGGCCGAGCGCGCGATGCCATTTGTATACTTTGGCACTGAACGAGCCCGCCGCGCGTGGCAGCAGCACGCGACGCCAGGATTGTCCGCGCGCGGGCCATGCCAGCTTCAGGCCAAGCAACAGGTTGGAAAGCAGTAACGCGCCGCTGAGACCGAGAAACCACTTGCCGCCGTCGCCGGCGAACAAGCTCTCATGGAAATCGTGCGCGGTCTGGAACAGGCCCGGCGCCGGATAGTCGTAGTCCAGTGGACGTTCGCGCAGCACGCTGCCGGTACCGTCGACGCGCAGCGTGCGCGTGTGCTCGTCCTTGTCGGTGAACAGCAGGTCGAAACGATTGCGCGAGCCTTCGCTGGCCATTACATAGGTCAGGGTCGATGTCGGGTTGTCGGCCACGAGTTTCGCTACAGCATCGCCAAACAGTAGCGGCGCGAGAGCTTGCGACGCCCCTGGCAGCATCGCGTCGTCGAGTTCGCCGCGGAATACGAGGATCACTCCCGTGGCCGCCTGCAAAATCCACAGCAAGCCGAAGGTCAGGCTGAGGTATTTGTGCGCGTTGCGCAGGATCGACCGCATGCCGCTTCGCTTCGCCATGATGGGAGAATTGGGATGCGGCCAATCTCGACCGAAAACTCCTGACGTACCTTTGTTCCGGGGACTTTCGCTGTCGTGGCCGGGCCAATTTGCCGCCGGCCGGGTATACGCATCGTGCCCGCTTCCAGCGTGCGTCAAATTTCAGCTTGGTTGCCGTGCCCGGGAACGAGGCGGCGCCGAGGAGCCTCAGGTCAAGACTCGCTGGTCAGTGCCTGTGCCGGTTCGTCGGTCAGGTAGTGGGTTGGCGATACGCCGAACGTACGCCGGAACATGGCGGTGAAAGCGCTCGGGCTGTTGTAGCCGACGTCGAGTGCGGTTGCCGTGACCGAATGACCGGTAGCGAGACGCGAGAGCGCATCCATCAGCCGCACCTGTTGTCGCCACATCGCGAAACTCATGCCGGTCTCGCGGCGAAAGCTGCGCGTGAACGTGCGCCGACCCATCGCCGCGGCGCTGGCCCAGTCGTTCAAGGCATCGTGTTGCGCCGGGTCGGCGAGAATCGTCTTGCAGATGCGCGCGAGGCGTTCGTTGACCGGCATCGGCACGCACAATGGAATGCGCCGCGCGCAGCGGATCTCGTCGAAAATCAGCGCCATGATGCGCGCGTCGCGGCCTTCCAGATCGTATTCGATGGGCAGCTCCGCCGCGGCGAGAATCAGTTCGCGCAGCAGATTTGACACTTCGATGACCTGGCATGTTTTCGGCAGGTCGGGCGTGGCGTCGGGCGAAATATACAAGGTACGAATGAGCACGCGACCGCGGCAACGCACTTCGTGTTCGACTCCGGCAGGAATCCAGATCGCACGTTGCGGCGGCGCGACATAGCTCGCGTCGTTGGTGCTCAGGATGATCACGCCGCTGGTCGCGTAGACCAGCTGCGCACGCACGTGGCTGTGGCGGGGATCGAAAAAACCGGGCGGATAGTCATCCATCAGTACCGCTATCGGACGCGGTACGAACTGGTAATCGATACCTTTCTTGCTGCGACCCATGTGGCCCACGCTAGACGATGAACGGTCCCCTCTCGATAGCGCATTTTCGGGCGAGGATTACATTGAGGCTGCGATTCGATTCTACGCATAGTAACGAATATCACGCAATCGTCATGGCAGCAGCTGGTCTGCGGCGCCGGGGAGCGGAGTCTTCGATGAAATTTGCTAAGGCGCAACCGGCATGAACCACGATTCGGCACCCGACCCGACAGCGCGGCTGGATACGGCGCCGCCCGTTGCCGACGCGTCCGATCCGCTCGATCCAGAGATTCGGCGCTTCGTAGCGGCACTGGCGCAGGCATGGGAGCGATATCCCGATACCGGTGCGCGCTCGATCGTCGAGATGCGCCGCATCGCCGAGAAAGTCCGGGCACCCTGGCGCGAAGGCGGTCCGGCGATGGCGGTGACGCGTGAACTGCAGGTGCCGACCGCGCAGGGCGACGTGCGCATACGCATCTATCGTCCGCAGGCAAACATCGATGTCCAGCCCGGCTTGATCTATCTGCACGGCGGCGGCTGGACGATGTTCAGCCTCGACACTCATGACCGCATCATGCGCGAGCTTGCCGCGCGTGCCGGCGCCGTCGTGGTCGGTGTCGATTATGCGTTGTCGCCGGAAGCGAAATTTCCGTTCGCGCTGCATCAGATCGTGGGCGTCGTGCGCTGGCTGCATGCGAATGCGGCCTCCCTGAATATCGACGCCTTGCGTCTGGCGATCGGCGGTGACTCGGCCGGCGCAAATCTTGCTGCCAGTACCAGCCTTTTTCTGCGCGATGCGGGCGAGGCGAACCGGTTGCGCGGCATGCTGCTGATCTACGGCTGCTTCACCAACGAGCTCTCGCAACTGGCCGTGAACGAATTCGGCGGCGCAGGTAATCTGCTGACCGGTGCCGAGATGGCGATGTTCTGGGACAACTACCTCGCGACGCCCGCCGATGCACTCAATCCGTTGGCGTCGCCCCTGCGTGCGCGGCTCGACGGCCTGCCCCCGGCGTTCCTGATGAGTGGGCGATGCGACGTACTTGCGGAACAGAGCGATGCATTCGCCGCGCGCCTGCGTGCAGCCGGCGTTGCGGCTGCGCTCAAGCAATATCCGGGGGCGACGCACAGCTTTCTCGAAGCGATGTCGATTGCCGCCGTCGCCGATCGCGCGCTCGACGACGGCGCTGCGTGGTTGCGCGCGTGCCTGCGCGCCTGATGGCCTGAACGCGATGATTAAAGACCCCGGCACGCGTGCGTCGTCGTGGGGATCGGAACAAATTAAAAGCGGACAAATGGAGTCGGAATCTTTGAACCTGGGGCCAGTCCAGCGAACGCTTCTCTCATCAATCATTGTCTTGGGGTGACGTATGACTATTCATGAATTCCGTAATCCGGGCCGCATCGGCAAGCGGCGTTTGCTGCATCTCGGCGTGCTGCTCGCGTTGGCTGGCAATATCTGCGCAGTCGCTGCGGCCGAGGACAGTCAGGCCGACGACAGCAACAAGGATGCGGCCACCCTCGAGAGCATCGTCGTCTCGGCTCCCGACTACGTTCCGCGCGATACCAACGGCGCGGCGAAGTCGACGATCCCGCTGATCGAAACGCCGCAGGCGGTGACGGTGATTCCGCGCGACCAGATCGATTTGCTCGACTGGCAGAACCTGAGTCAGGTCGTGCGCTACACCGCCGGTGTGATCGGCGAGAACTACGGCGCGGATCCGCGCTACGACTGGCTGACGCTGCGCGGCTTCTACCCGCCCGAATACATCGACGGCCTGCAGGCGCCGATCGGATCGGTAAGCAATGTCGGCGTCGATCTGTATGGTTTCCAGAGCGTGGAAGTGCTGAAGGGTCCGTCGTCGACCCTGTATGGGCTTGCGCCCCCGGGCGGCATCGTCAACCTGACCAGCCGCCGGCCCGAAGCACAATTCAGCGGCGAGGGCCAATTGCAGTATGGCAGTTACGCGAACACGCAAGTCGCCGCCGACGTAACCGGTCCGCTCGATGCGGACGGCCGCTTTCTCGGCCGCCTAACTGCGCTTTATTTCGACAAAGGCACGCAGACCAATGGCGTCGATACCGACCGCTACTACATCGCGCCGGCTTTCACCTGGGTGGTTTCGCCCGAGACCAATCTCACCTTGCTGAGCTATTTCCAGCACGACGACGTCTATGGCGACGGCGGCGGGTTCCTGCCGATCTTCGGCGTTGCGAAACCCAATCCGCTCGGCAAGGTACCGACCGACACCAACCTCGGCGACACCGACTACAACCATTTCAAGCGCGACGAGTACGGCGTCGGTTACGACTTCAGCCACAAGTTCAACGACGACTGGCGCTTCGAGCAGAACCTTAAATATTTCTCCAGCGATGTGAAGATATTGCAGGTCTACGGGGCTGGCCTGGAAACCGATGCCAATGGCGTGCCCACCGATTATCGGACTGTGGATCGTTACAACTTTCCGTTTAACGAGAACACGAAGTCGTTCAACGTCGACTCGCGCGTCGAGGGCAAGATCGACAGCGGCGACATCAAGCAGCACCTGCTGTTCGGTCTCGACTATCGGCGTTATACCGAGGATTCCGAATACGGCTTCGCGTCCGCTCCGCCGATCGATCTGTTCAACCCGGTCTATGGTGTGCCGATCGTGACGCCGACCACGCTGTATCCGTATGTGCAGGAAGTGCAGAAGCAGGCCGGCCTGTACGGACAGGACCAGATCAAGATCGATCGCTGGGTCGTGACCCTGGGCGGGCGTTATGACAATGTCGACCAGACCAATTCCGGCAACAGCGAGACGGACCGCAAGTTCTCGTATCACGCCGGCGTGAACTATCTGCTCGACGACGGTGTGGCTCCGTATGTGTCGTATGCGACGTCATTCCAGCCGACGCCCGGCGCTACCTTCAGCGGCAACGCGTTCAAGCCAACAGAAGGCGACCAGGTTGAGGCTGGCCTGAAATGGCAGCCGACCGAGCTGCCACCCGGCGTGCATGCGCTGTTCACCGCGGCCGTGTACGACCTGACGCAGAAGAACGTGCTGACGCCGGATCCCGACATCACCCACCCATTCTTCAACGTGCAGACCGGCGAAGTCGAGGTCAAGGGTATCGAACTGGAAGCGGTGGCGCGCATCAACGAGCGCTGGAGCTTCAACGCGGCCTACACCTACACCGATTCCGAGGTCACCAAGAGCAATGGTCCGGACTTGCACAAGGAACTCACGGTAGTGCCGAAGAACCTGCTCTCGGCCTTGGTCGACTACACCGAGCAGGATGGCAGGTTCGCCGGGCTGGGCGCGAGTCTGGGCGCACGTTATGTCGGCTCGAGTTACGGCGATTCGGCGAATGTGTACAAGGCTCCGTCGGTTGTACTCTGGGATGCGACGATTCATTACAATCTGGACAAATGGGTCATGCAGCTCAATCTGTCGAATCTGTTCGACAAACAGTACCTGTCGCGTTGCTCAAGCGATGCGCAGTGCTTTTACGGTCTGCGCCGAGTGATCAATGCGACGGTTACGCGCAAGTTCTGAACCTGCGCTGCCCAAGCCGATGAAATCGACAGCCTGCGCACGACCTTTATCGCGCAGGCGTCGATTGGCGCCGAACGTGTGCCGCAGCTTTTCCTGCGTCGCGCTCGTTCTGGTTCTCGTCGGGGCGATGTCTGCGGCATCGGCCGCGACCGGCGTCAAGTCCGCCGCCGGCGCGAAAAAGCCGCTGCCGTGGAAACTCAATCCGTATCCGAGCACCTACAAGCCGCTGCCGAGGCAGGACACGCTGATCGTCAATGCGACGATACTCGACGGTGCGGGACATCGCTTCGACAATGCCAGTTTGCTGTTGCGCGACGGTAAGGTCATCGCAATTGGCACGAATACGATTGCCGCTCCGGCCGCTGCGAGGACCATCGATGCCAGGGGGCGCTGGATCACGCCCGGCATCATCGACGTACACTCGCACGACGGCGATTTTCCCGCGCCATATACCAGCCTCGATGCGCAAAACTCCGACGTGAGCGAATCATCCGATCCGCTGACCGGCAACGTCTGGGCGGAGCATTCGATCGACGTGCAGGATCCGTCGTTCGACTACGCGCTTGCCGGCGGCGTCACCACGCTGCAGATCCTGCCGGGATCGAGCAATCTGATCGGCGGACGTACGGTCGTGCTGAAGAACGTGCCGGCGACGACGGTACAGGCGATGAAATTTCCCGACGCTCCATACGGCCTCAAGATGGCCTGTGGCGAAAATCCGAAGTATACGTATGGTGGCAAGGGTCGATTCCCGTCGAGCCGCATGGGCAATGTCGCGGGTGTGCGCGCGGCCTGGATCGAGGCCGCCGCGTATCGGCAGAAGTGGATCGCCTACGAGTCCGGCAAGGGCGACAAGGCGCCCGGCGACGATTTGAAGATGGACACGCTGGCCGGCGTGCTCGACGGCGATATTCGCGTGCATGTGCATTGCTATCGCGCGGATGACATGGCGAATCTGTTCGATACTGCGAAGGAAGCCGGTTTTCATATCACCGCATTTCATCACGCGGTTGAGGCTTACAAGATTCCTGATTTGTTCGTCAAGAATCACACTTGCGCGGTGGTATGGTCGGACTGGTGGGGCTACAAGATGGAAGCACTCGATGGCATCCGCGAGAACGCCGCGTTTGTCGATGCCGCAGGCGTCTGTGTGACGATGCATTCGGATTCGCCATGGCTGGGGCAACACCTGACCCTGGAAGCCGGCAAGGCCATGGCCGCGGGCAACCGCGCGGGTCTGCATGTGACGCGTGAACACGCAATCCAATGGGTGACACTCAATTCCGCGAAAGTACTGGGTATCGGTGCAAAGACCGGTTCGCTGGAGCGGGGCAAGAACGCCGATGTGGTGATCTGGTCGGGCGATCCGTTCAGCGTTTACAGCAAGGCCGATCAGGTATTCATTGATGGCGCGCTGGTGTTCGACCGTGCGGATGCGAAGCATCGGCCGCGCTCGGACTTCGAAGTTGGCCAGCCGAGCATGGATGCACCGGCAAACAGGCGGAGCGATGGCAAAGAATAATTTCACCGGGCGCGCATGGCGTCCATGCTGGAATTGCCTGACTGCCGCCATGCTGCTCACGGCTGGCGTTGCACATGGCGAAACGATTGCGATCGTGAACGCGCAGGCCTGGCCGATGACCGATGCGGCTGGCGCACGCGGTTACATTGACAACGCCACTATCGTGATTCGCGATGGGCGCTACGAATCGGTCGAGGCAGGCGCGAAAGCACCAGCGGGCGCACGCGTTATCGATGCGGCAGGCAGGACCGTCACCCCCGGCATCATGGATGCAAACACGCATCTCGGTCTCGTCGAAGTGTCCTCGCTCGAGGAGACGCGCGACTACAACGTCACCGATGGTCCGCTGGGCGCGGCGTTCGATGTGCAATACGGATTGAATCCCAATTCGGTGTTGTTGCCGAATGTCCTCGCGGATGGCTTGACGCGTGCCGTGACCAGCCCCGGTGCCGCGTCGGACGCGGCGTTTCTCGGCATGGGCGCGGTACTGCGTATGCAGCCGGGCGGCGACATTCTCGATCGCGCCAAGGCTGCGATGTACGCCGGCATTGGCGGGAACGTTTCCAAGAAGGGGGGCGGTTCGCGCAGCGCGCAATGGCAGTTGCTGCGCAACGCGTTCGATGAGGCGAAATTGTATACGCCGGTTTCCGCCGTCGGCGCGCCACGCGACCAGTTGCAAAATCGGCTCAACGTGGCCGCCGTGCATGCGCTGCTCGGCAATCACACACCGCTGGTAATGCAGGTATCGCGTGAATCGGATATCCGCCAGGCGGTGAGTCTGGCCGACGATTACCACATTCCGCTGATCATTCTCGGCGGTGCGGAAGCCTGGCGTTGCGCTGCGCTGCTGGCGCGGCACAACGTGCCGGTGGTGATCGATCCGGACGCGGACCTGCCCTGGACTTACGACGAACTCGGTTCGCGTGCGGACAGCGCGGCAATTCTGCAACACGCCGGCGTGACCATCGCCTTCACTATTTCGGGCAACACGATTTATCTGAGCCACAATGCCGGTGAGGCGATACGCGAAGCCGCGGGCCTTGCGGTTGCCAACGGCCTGCCACGAATCGAGGCGCTCAAAGCGCTTACGGTAAATCCGGCGCATATGTTCGGCATCGGCGATCACTACGGCAGCATGACGCGTGGTTTTGATGCCGATCTGGTGATCTGGGATGGCGACCCGCTCGAGCCAGCCAGCGCACCGGATCTGGTTCTGGTCAAAGGCGTGCCGGCGTCGCTGGTCACGCGTCAGACGTTGCTGCGCGATCGCTATGCACCGGAAGCGCTGAAGAATCCGTGGCCGCCGGCTTATCACTGAACGGGTCCGTTGGCGGAGTCGACAGACATGAATTGGAACAGACTTTTCCTGCTCGGCGTGGTTGCGCTCGCGCAGCTTCCCTGCAATGCCGCGCAATCCGCGGACAGCGCGGCTGAAAATACCGCGGCCACGAACACACTGCCGCTGGTGCCGACCCGGCACATCCGCTTCGACACCGACGAGGGTACGTGGATCTCACTCGACGTGTCTCCCGATGGCCGCAGCATCGTGTTCGAACTGCTTGGCGACCTGTATCTAATGGATATCGGTGGCGGCCACGCGCATGCGATCACGCGTGGGCTGCCGTTCGATTCGCAACCACGTTTTGCGCCGGACGGCCGGCACATCGTTTTCCTCAGCGACCGGACCGGCAACGAGAATGTATGGATCGCCGACGTCGACGGTGCGCACCCACGCCAGATTTCGCTGCTCGACGACAATGCCGTGTTTACCTCGCCAGCGTGGTCGGCCGATGGGAGTTCGATCTATGTCTCGGTCTTCCACCCCGACCTGACCGCCTACGAGCTGTGGCGTTACCCGCTCGACGGCAGCGGCCGCGGCGAGCAGATCACGCATGGCAAGACTTATGCGGCGCAACCGAAGGATCAACGCTTCAGTGCGCTCGGCGCGGTCGCTGCGCGCGACGGCCGTTCGCTTTACTTTGCCGGATGGTACGGCACGTTCGATGAAGACATGACCTTGCCGATGTGGAGCATCCATCGGCGCGATCTGCGGACCGACGAGGACGATACCATCGTCACCAACCAGGGCAGCGCCATGCGTCCGGCACTCTCGCCCGACGGCAAGACGCTTGTTTATGCGGCGCGCTTCAAGGGCCAGACGGGTTTGCGCGTGCGCGACCTGATCAGCGGCGGCGATCGTCAGCTCGTTTATCCGGTGCAGCACGACGATCAGGAAGGTTCGCCATCACGCGACACGATGCCCGGTTATGCGTTCACGCCAGATGGACGCGCACTGATCGCCGCTTACGCCGGAAAAATCCGGCGCATCGACATCGCCAGCGGCAAATCGAGCGTCATTCCCTTTCTGGCGCACGTCGATCTCGATATCGGCCCGTCGCTGCGGCGCTCGTTCAAGGACGAAACCGGACCGGTGCGCGCGCGTCTCATTCAGGCTCCGGTTGCTTCGCCCGATGGCAAGCGCATCGCGTTCTCCGCTCTCGGTCGCGTGTATACAATGGAACTTGTACAGAATGCGCAGCCGAAGGTACTCTCGCCAGCCGGAGTTGCCGCGTTCGAACCGGCATGGTCGCCCGATGGCGGATCTATCGTTTATATCAGCTGGAACGCGAAGGATGCGGGCCGCATCTGGCGTATCGACGCAAATGGCGGCAGCGCAAAGCCGCTCACGCAGATAGCGGCGTACTACACGAATCCGGTTTTTACGCCCGATGGCAAATTCATCGTCGCACAGCGTTCCAGCAATGCCGAGCGCATGCACACTTATATGGAATACGGTCCATTGCGCCAGGCAGATTTGGTCCTGCTGCCGCTGGGTGCCGGCGATGCGCGCGTGCTTGCCAGCGGCCGGATGGGCGGCACGCCGCATTTCAGCGCGGATCGTGCAACGGTGGACGTGGTTTTCGACGATGGCTTGAACGCGGTCGGACTCGATGGCTCCGGTCGGCACAAAATCGTTGCCGTTACCGGTCCCGGATTTTATTTTCAGGAGGGCCGCGTACCGGTCGACGATTTGCGCGTCAGCCCCGATGGGAAGTGGTTGCTCGCGCAGATTGTCGAGCAGCTTTATCTTCTGCGCATGCCGACTGCCTCGGCACAAACCATCGACGTCGATGCGGCCCCGGTTGCGCATCGCAAGCTCACCAACGTCGGCGCGGATTTTTTCGGCTGGGCCGATGGCGGCAAAACGATTACCTGGGCGGTCGGCTCGACGTTCTACCGCCAGCCGCTGGCGAGCATTGCGCTCGACAAGGCCGGCGATGCGGGAATCGGCGCAAAGCCGCGGCCAGGCACCGACGGCGTCGAGGCGTTTCCCGTCAATGTGCAGGTAGTGCGCGATATGCCGCACGCAACCCTGCTGTTGCGCGGTGCGACCGCTATCACAATGCGCGGCAACGAGGTCATCGCCGATGCCGATGTACTGATCGTGGACAATCGCATTGCCGCAATCGGCAAACATGGCGAAGTGAAAGTCCCCGAGCAGGCAATCGTTCGCGACGTCACCGGCAAATTCATCGTGCCGGGCTTCATCGATACGCACAATCACTGGGCCGAAGTGCGTCGCGGCGTGCTGGACATGCAGAACTGGAGCTTTCTCACCGACCTCGCTTATGGCAAGACCGCCGGGCTCGACCCCTCGCCGCTGAGCATCGACATGCTTGCCTATCAGGATTTGCTGAATGCGGGTATTTCGCTCGGGCCGCGCGTGTATTCCACCGGCCCGGCGATTTTCTCGTACAACGAATTCACCAGCCTGCAACAGGTCAGGGATGTGCTGTCGCGCTACGTCGACGATTTCCGTACCAAAAACCTGAAGGAGTACCGCACCGGCAATCGGCGCGTGCGCGAGTGGGTGGTGATGGCGGCCAACGAGCTGGGAATGCAGCCCACCACCGAAGGGGCGCTCGACATGAAGCTCGATCTCACCCAGATCATGGATGGATTTCCAGGCAACGAGCACTCGCTTACCGCCGCACCTCTGTACAAGGACGTCATCGAACTGCTCGTGCAAACGCGGGTGAGCTACACGCTGACCTTGCAGATCTCGCATGGCGGACCGCCCGCGCAGAATTTCTTTATCGAGCGCGATCTGCCGCAGAACGACGCCAAGCTTTCGCATTTTTCTCCGCCGCTGCTGGCAGAGAAGAAATTTTCACGGCGTCACTGGTACGCGCCGGACGAATATTATTTCGGCGCCATCGCCCAGGGTGCGGCGAAGCTGTTGCGCGCCGGCGGGCTCGTCGGCGTCGGCGCGCATGGCGAAGTACCGGGATATGGTACGCAATGGGAAATGCAGGCTTATGCCGCCGGAGGCATGACGCCGCATGAAGTATTGCACGCAGCCACCATCGGCTCAGCGGAGACCATCGGGCGACAGGACGAAATCGGCAGTCTCGCGCCGGGCAAATATGCCGATCTGGTAATCCTCGACAAGAATCCACTCGACGACATCCGCAACACGCTGGCGATTGCGCAGGTGATGAAGAACGGCCGTCTCTACGATGCCAGTACGCTCGACGAGATCTATCCCGAATCCAGACCGTTGCCGACGCAGTGGTTCGCGCGTGAGCGCGCCGAGACTGCTGCCGCGCGGGCGCATTGAATCGACTCCGCTTTCCACATTCAGCGAGGAGCAACCCGTGAAATTTCGTAAACTGATTCTTGCCGCGATTCTCGCACTGTCATTCGGCGCCCCGGTATTTGCCGAACAGCCGACGCGCAAGGTGATCGAGATCTATCACATCGCGCCCGGCAAACATGTCGAATTCCTCAAGCTGATTGCACAATACGACGAGGCGAACCGTCAGGCCGGGCTGCCGCCGCGCGTGCTCTATGTGCATTCGGATGGCGCGTCGTGGGACTTTCTGCTGATTCAGCCCGAGGACGTGGACCCGGCCAAGTCCGCGCTCGTCGACGCCGCTCTGAAGAAGCTCGGCGCGCCGACCGGGGCGAAATTCTTCATCGCCATTCGCCAGACCATCGCCGAGCACACCGACACGATCGTCAATGGGCCGACCAGCGCCGCGGAGTGGCTGAAAAAACTCGGCGATTGAGCGCCTGCGGCAGGATCAGACGGTGCCTTTGACCTGATCCAGACTCGTCTTGTCGCCCTTCGGCCGTGGCGCGTCGAGTACGTTGCCGGTGACCAGATAGTAGATCGACTCGGCGATATTGGTGACGTGGTCGCCGATGCGCTCGATGTTCTTGGCGATGAACATGAAGTGCGCGCCGATCGCGACGTGCTGCGGATCGCTCTTCATATAGTCGACCAGGTGACGGTAGGTGCCGCTGTAGGCGTCGTCGATCTGCTCGTCGCAGGCCCACACGGTGATCGCTTTTTCCTGATTGCGTTCGTTGAATGCGACGACGACCGCGGCGAGCTGCCGGTGCGCGAGCGTACCGAGTTCGCCGATTTCGTTGAGCCAATCGTCGGGCGAGTGCTTGTTCAGGGCGATCACGCGCTTGCAGATGTTGGCGGAGAAATCGCAGATGCGTTCGAGTTCGACGACGATGCGCAGGGTGCTGATCACCTCGCGGAAATCGCGCGCGATCGGCTGGCGCAACGCGAGCACGCGGATCGCGCGCGCCTCGATATCGCGTTCGAGTGCGTCGACATCGATGTCGTCGCGGATTGAACGTGGTTCCGGAGCCGTCGGAACGCTCGACCGTCTGGATCGCCACGTCGGGCAGCTTGAGGCCGGCGTTTTGCGCGACGATCGCCGGATCGTTCCACTTCTTGACCTTGCCCAGATAGATGTCGGCGAGCAACGGGCCGGTGAGCTTGATCTCGCCTGGCTTGACACCCTCGACGTTGACCACCGGCACGACGCCGCCGATCACGATCGGGAACTGGACCAGGCCGGCCTTGCTGAGTTCTTCGGGCGAGAGCGGCTTGTCGGATGCGCCGAAATCGATAGTCGCGGCCTTGATCTGGGCGATGCCCGCACCCGAACCGCCGCCGCCGTAGTTGATGTGGCTGCCGGTTTTTTCCGCGTAGGTGGCCGACCATTTGCTGATGACCGGCTGCACAAAGGTGGAGCCGGCGCCGGTGATATCGACGGCATGGGCGTTCGCGGCGGCCAATGCCATACCGGTACCGATGGCCAGAGCCGTCAGTGAGTGACGAATGCGTTTGAACATTGAATTCCTCCGTTGAGAGATAAGAATCGGAGGCGGCAGTCAGCCCGCTATCCCGACTCGCCAGCACGTCTCCTGACGCTGCAGCAGGCTACGCGTGGATTTCGAAAGTTTTATGACAACCCGAATGCGGGCTGGCACGAGAAATAAGCGCGCGTTTGCCGGCGAGCTGAAAATTCGTTTGCGAATGGACGAAACCAGGCTTCGACTCAACCGGTTGGAGGCTTTTCCTCGACCCGTTCGCAGCCGCGACCCCGATCCTGCAACAAAACGGTAAACTTGCGCCTTGCGCACGGCGGGAAGTACCGATCATGTTTTCACTTCAGACTATTTTCGGCAAAGGCGACAAGTTTTATGGTCTGCTCGAGGCGAGTGCGGATGCGGCAAGGCAAAGTGCGCGCGCATTGATTGCGCTGCTCAAGCAGAAGACGCCGAGCCCGTCGCTCGACGAGTTTCGCCTCGCGCGCCGGCGCGAAAAGCAGATCATGGGCGAGATCAGCGCCGAGCTGGTGCACACCTTCGTCACCGCGCTGGAGCGCGAAGATATCGAAGCGTTGTCGACGGCGTTGTACAAGATTCCCAAGACCGTGGAGAAATTCGCCGAGCGCTACGCGCTGTACGCCGGCCAGCTGCTGGGCGTCGACTACGTGTCGCGCGCCGTCATGCTCGAAAAGGCCTGCGAAGTGATCGCCGAAATGGTGGCGCAGCTGCGCAAGGGCATGGTGTTGGAAACGATGAAGGAAATGAACGATCGCATGCAGGCGATCGAGGCCGAAGCCGATCGCCTGATTCTCGACCTGTATCGCGAGTTGTACAGCGACGAAAGCGACGCGCGCAGCCTGCTGCTGCGCAAGGATCTGTTCGAACTGCTCGAAAAAGCCATCGATCGCTGCCGCGACGCGGGCAACGTGGTGTATGCCATCGCCCTGAAGAATTCGTGAGGTTCGCGTGAGCCTTTCGCTGGTTCTTCTGGTCATCGCCGTCGCGCTGGTCTTCGAGTACATCAACGGTTTTCATGACACGGCCAATTCGATCGCCACGGTCGTGGCGACCAAGGCCCTGAGTCCGGCACAGGCAGTATTGCTCGCTGCGGTGACCAATCTGCTCGGCGCGCTCTGGGGTACCGCAGTGGCCAAGACGATCTCGACCGGCCTGATCGATGCGGGCCTGGTCGACGTGACGCCCTCGCTGCTGATCTGCGCGTTGCTCGGCGCGACGATCTGGGATTTGATCACCTGGTGGTGGGGCTTGCCTTCGAGTTCCTCGCATGCGCTGGTCGGTGGCCTGTGCGGCGCGGCACTGGCCGGCGCACACAACAACTGGCACGCGATCATCTGGTCGCAGCCCGGTGCGCACTGGTGGGCCGGCAAGGGCCTGTGGCCGAAAGTGATTCTGCCGATGATCACCTCGCCGCTGGCCGGATTCGTCATCGGTTTTGCGCTTATGGGCGCGCTGTTCGCGATTATCGCCTGGGTCGGCGCGCGCAAGAACCCGCGCGATCCAGAAATTCGGGCGGCCACGTTTCGTCAACGCGTTTTTCGCCAAGGCGCAGATCGTTTCGGCCAGCGCGATGGGTCTGTCGCACGGCATGAACGATGCGCAGAAGACGATGGGGATCATCGCGCTTGCGCTGGCCGGCGCCACCGCTGCCGGCTCGCTCGATCACTTGCCCGGCTTCCTGCATTTCCTGCGCGTCGAGCAGGACGCGAACAAGTCGTTCGATATCGCGGTGTGGATCAAGGTGATCTGCGCGCTGACCATGGCCGCAGGCACCGCCGCGGGCGGCTGGCGCATCATCAGGACGCTCGGCCACAAGATGGTCAAGCTGCATCCGATCAATGGATTCGCCGCGGAAGCAAGCTCAGCCGCAGTGATTATCGCCGCTTCGAGCGTCGGCATTCCGGTATCGACCACGCACAATATTTCCGCGGCGATCATGGGCGTCGGCGTCGCCAAGAATCCGAACGCGATCAAGTGGACCGTGGTCGAGCGCATGGTCTGGGCTTGGCTGCTGACGATCCCGATTGCCGGCGCCCTGGCCTATATCATGGTGCGCGGCGTGGAGATGTTGAGCGCGCCGTAGCTGCCGCGACCAGCGCGTAGGTCAGCAGTTTTGCCGACGGCCTGCTCAGTGGCCCAGTCTACTTCGATCAATCGAGTCTGACCCCGTTGATTTTGTTGATTTGGTAGCGCGCACCAGCGGCGCGCTGATCGGTAAGCGCTACGGGTACTTGCAGCACGAACCTGCTGCCAAGGCGCTAGCCACGCAGCAAGCTTATGCTGCGGCCGGTATTTCCACCGGCCGCACCTCGCGCGCGAGCGCCTTGCGATGCTGCTCAACGTGCCACAGGTCATAGGCAGCTTGGTGGCCTAGCCACGACTGCGCACTGGCGCCGAAGGCGAGTTCGAGGCGCACGGCCATTTCAGGCGTGACCGCACCATTGCCGTTGACGATCTTCGAGATCGTCTTGCGGGACACGCCCAACGCCTCCGCGGCGCCGGTGACGGACAGGCCCAGCGGTTCGAGCCAAAGGCCGGACAGGACTTCGCCCGGATGCGGCGGGTTGTGCTGACGGGTTTGCGTGTTCCTAGTGATAGTCTTCATAGTTCACGATCTCTGCGTCGCCATTCTCGAAGCGGAAGGTGATTCGCCAGTTCGCTTGCACGGTTACCGACCAGACGCCTTTGCGGTTGCCCTTGAGCGGGTGCAGGCGCGAGCCGGGGAAATCCATGTCTTGTACTGCGGTTGATTGGTCGAGTTGCGCAAGAATCAAGCGCAACCGGTTCGCATGCTTGGCCTGGATGCCGCTCGCGCTGCCCGCGCGGAAGAACCGTTCCAATCCCTTGTGTGCGAAGGATCGAATCATTCTTGCAATGTAACCGATACGGTTACATTATTCAATAGGCCCCCACAAATAGGGTCCACAAATATAGACTCAAATTTTACGTGTCATCGCCCTTTCGAGGCCGCCCTGGCGTACCCCGCCGCACGCGACGCCGCAATGTCGCCTCGATCGTATCCTTGAACCGTTCGCTTCCGTAAACTCGGCACTCGTTCAAGGCGGAACGAATCGCATCGACTTCGCGCGCGCCCAAACCACTGCGAAACAACGTTCGATACGCTTGTTGCCGCTCATCAGTGGTCGCGCCCAACGCAAGATATTCGCGATGGTCGCTAATGACGGCGTCCGCGCGCCCCTGAGCGTGTGTCGCGTAGCTGCTCCAGCGATAGTCGCGCGGGTGCTCGACCATTTGCGCGCGCACCGGGTTCATCTCGATATACCGATAACATGTCAGCAGGTAGCCAGAACTGTCGATCAGGCCCGCCTTGTAACGGCCCTCCCACAGCGTGCCCGTACGACGATATTGGGCGTTGACATAGGGCACATAGCGACGCCCGACGGACTGCATCAGCTTGCCAATCGCGCCGGCATGGTGCGGCGTGACGAGCAAATGCACGTGATTGGTCATCAGTACGTAGGCAGGGGATCAATGGGGTCAGACTCCATTGATTATTGCGGTATCGAGAATGTGGGTCAGATTTCCACGCCAGCATTATCTACCTTTCGCGGTTGTCCTGGAGTGCCGTGCCTGTTTCGCGCGCTTTAGCGGTGGCTTCGGCCGACGCCCGGGGGCCTTGCCGCGCTTGGCGACATGCGCGGAAAATTCCTCGTTGAGGAAATGACCGCCGTTGGTTAGGATGAAATCGCGCATCGCCTTGGCTGCGGGTGAATGGCGCTTGTCGGCCAGATGCGCCACATGCCAGGTGCGCATGATCGGCGTGCCTTGCACATCGAGGATCGCCAGCACGTCGTGGCGCAGTTCCAGGCCGAGCGTGTGCAGCGAAATCAGGGCGACGCCCATGCCGGCGATCACCGCCTGCTTGATCATTTCGTTGCTGCCCATTTCGATCATGCGCCGCGGCTTGAACAGGGACTTGGCGAAATACTCGTCGTTGAGCATGCGCGTGCCGGATTCGGGCTCGCGCAACAGCACGGTTTCGTTTCTCAGCTCGAACAGATCGATGGCACGCGCGCCGGCACAGGGATGATCGGGCGGCGCAATGAACACATAGGGATGCTGCGCGAACGCCTCGGTCACCATCTCCAGTTCGCGCGGCGGCCGGCCCATTACCGCCAGATCGATCTCATTGCGATGCAAGTACCCATGCAGTACGCCGCGGTTGCCGGAAAGGATGCGCAACTCCAGATTCGGATACTGCGCAGTGAAACGCGCGAGCAGCTTGGGCACGAAATATTTCGCCGTCGACACCATGCCGACCGTGATGCTGCCGCCGCGCAAGCCTTTCAGGTGATTGACGGTTTCCTCGGCGTCGTGCAGTTCGCCGATCACGCGCGACGCATGCTCGTGCAGGCGCACGCCGGCTTCGGTGAGAGCGAGGCGTTTGCCGAAACGGTCGAGCAGGGGCAGGCCGAGCGCCTCCTCGAGCTGCTTGATCTGCATCGACACCGCGGGCTGCGACAGATGCAGCTCCTCGCTCGCGCGCACGAACGACAGTTGGCGCGTGACCGCGCAGAAGATCTGCAGTTGGCGGAAGGTGACTCGGCGCAACATAAGTAAAACCTTATGGCATAGTCAGAAATTCTGACTGTACCTGATAATACGCCCGAACTATGGTCGCTGCACGCAAGCCACTTCCGACTACGTGCAGGAACCGCCATGAACGCACTCGCCAAAGACACCGTCAACGAAGCAGACACCGAGATCAAGAGCGGCGCCAAGCGCTACAAGGCCGGCGTGCTCAAGTACAAGCAGATGGGCTACTGGCAGCCCGACTACGAGCCGAACGACACCGACGTCGTCGCGCTGTTCCGCATCACGCCGCAGGAAGGCGTCGATCGCGGACGAAGCGGCCGCCGCGGTCGCCGGCGAATCGTCGACCGCGACCTGGACCGTGGTCTGGACCGATCGCCTGACCGCCTGCGAGCTCTATCGCGCCAAGGCCTATCGCGTCGACCCGGTGCCGAACACCGGGCCCGGGCACCAAGACCGAGCAGCAGTACTTCGCCTACATCGCCTACGACCTCGATCTGTTCGAGCCCGGCTCGATCGCGAACCTCACCGCGTCGATCATCGGCAACGTGTTCGGCTTCAAGGCGGTCAAGGCGCTGCGCCTGGAAGACATGCGCATTCCGGTCGCCTACCTGAAAACGTTCCAGGGCCCGGCGACCGGCATCGTCGTCGAGCGCGAGCGCCTCGACAAGTTCGGCCGGCCGCTGCTCGGCGCGACGACCAAGCCGAAGCTCGGCCTGTCCGGCCGCAACTACGGCCGCGTCGTCTACGAAGGCGCTGAAGGGCGGCCTCGATTTCGTCAAGGACGACGAGAACATCAACTCGCAGCCGTTCATGCACTGGCGCGACCGCTTTCTCTACTGCATGGAGGCGGTCAACAAGGCATCGGCCGCGACCGGCGAAGTCAAGGGCCACTACCTCAACGTCACCGCCGGCACGATGGAGGACATGTACGAGCGCGCCGAGTTCGCCAAGGAGCTCGGCTCGGTCATCGTCATGATCGACCTCGTGATCGGCTACACCGCGATCCAGTCGATGGCGAAGTGGGCGCGCCGGAACGACATGATCCTGCACCTGCACCGCGCCGGCAACTCGCACCTACTCGCGGCAGAAGAACCACGGCATGAACTTCCGCGTGATCTGCAAGTGGATGCGCATGGCCGGCGTCGATCACATCCATGCCGGCACCGTGGTCGGCAAGCTCGAAGGCGATCCGCTGATGATCAAGGGCTTCTACGACACGCTGCGCGAGACGCACACGCCGCAGAGCCTCGAGCACGGCCTGTTCTTCGAGCAGGACTGGGCGTCGCTCGAACAAGGTCATGCCGGTCGCCTCGGGCGGCATCCACGCCGGCCAGATGCATCAGCTGCTCCACTATCTCGGCGAAGACGTGGTGCTGCAGTTCGGCGGCGGCACGATCGGCCACCCGATGGGCATCCAGGCCGGCGCGACGGCGAACCGCGTCGCGCTCGAAGCGATGGTCCTGGCGCGCAACGAAGGCCGCGACTATCTGCGAACGAAGGCCCGCAGATCCTCGAGCACGCCGCCAAGTGGTGCACGCCGCTCAAGGCCGCGCTCGATACCTGGAAGGACATCAGCTTCAACTACGAATCGACCGACACCGCCGACTTCGTGCCCACCGCCACCGCCAGCGCCTGATCCGGAGGAACCGCGCCATGATGACCAACACCGGAACCAGCGTCACCCAGGGCCAGTTCTCGTTCCTGCCCGACCTGACCGACGAGCAGATCACGCGCGCAGATCAAGTACGCGCTCGAACAACGGCTGGGCGGTCAGCGTCGAGTACACCGACGATCCGCACCCGCGCAACACCTACTGGGAGATGTTCGGCAACCCGATGTTCGACCTCAAGGATCCGGCCGGCATCCTCATGGAGATCAACGACTGCCGCAAGACTTCCCGAACCACTACGTCCGCGTCACCGCGTTCGACTCGACGCGCGGCGTCGGAGTCGCCGGCGATGTCGTTCATCGTCAACCGGCCCGAAGACCGAGCCGGGCTTCGGGCTGTACGCCAGGAGGTCGACGGCCGCAGCATCCGCTACACGATTCACTCGCTACGCCACCGACAAGCCGCGAAGGCGAGCGCTACTGACTGACAGGCCGTTGCCATCGACGCGACGTTGCGTCGACGCGACGCCAGCGCAGCCGACAGCATGAGCGAGTCCGTCGATCTTGCGGCGATCTGTACCGCGAGTCCGGCATCGCGCGAGGTGCTCGACAAGCTCGACCGCGAGCTGATCGGCCTGGCGCCGGTGAAATCGCGCATCCGCGAGATCGCCGCGCTGCTGCTCGTCGACAAGGCGCGCCACGCGGTCGGCTTGAGCGCCGGCGCGCCGTCGCTGCACATGAGCTTCACCGGCAATCCCGGCACCGGCAAGACGACCGTCGCGCTGCGCATGGCCGAGATCCTGCACCGGCTCGGCTACATGCGCAGCGGCCATCTGGTCGCGGTGACGCGCGACGATCTGGTCGGCCAGTACATCGGCCACACCGCGCCGAAGACCAAGGAAGTGCTGAAGAAGGCGATGGGCGGCGTGCTGTTCATCGACGAGGCGTACTACCTGTACCGCCCGGAGAACGAGCGCGACTACGGCCAGGAAGCGATCGAGATCCTGCTGCAGGTCATGGAGAACCAGCGCGACGATCTGGTCGTGATCCTCGCCGGCTACAAGGACCGCATGGAGACGTTCTTCCGCAGCAATCCGGGCATGGCCTCGCGCATCGCGCACCACATCGATTTTCCCGACTACACGGCGGACGAACTGCTCGCAGATCGCGCGAGCTGATCGCTGCGCAGCATGGAGTACCGCTTCGACGACGCGCGGTCTCGCGGCGATGCGCGACTACATCGCGCGCCGCGTCGACGCAGCCGCATTTCGCCAACGCGCGCTCGATCCGCAACGCGCTCGACCGCGCGCGCCTGCGGCACGCGTCGCGCCTGTTCGCGGCGAGCGCGGATGCGAACGCCGTGCCGGAAAAAGACCAGTTGATGTTGATTACGCCCGAAGACATCCGCGCCAGCCGCGTGTTTCGCGGCGGGTTGAATGGAGAAAGCAAAATCTCTTAGTTCGTCAAGAGAAAGTGAAACAGCAAGATGCAGTGGCTTTGCAACGGAGACGCGCCATGTTCAATCGCCGCACCACGCTGTCGAAATTCCTGATCGAACAGCTGCAAGGGTTCGCCGGACAGCAATGCGCTTGCCGCGCTGCTGGTCGACGTCGCAGCCGCGATCAAGGCGATCAGCGCGGTCGCGGCGAAGGGTGCGCTCGACGGCAACAGCGGCTCGCTGGACACGCCAGAATGTGCAGGGCGAAACGCAGAAGCAGCTCGACGTGCTGGCCAACGAGATCTTCCTGCGCCACTGCGACTGGGGCGGCCACGTCGCCGGCATGGCCTCGGAGGAAATGGAGGAGCCGTTCGACGATTCCGGCCGAATATCCGCGCGGCCGCTACCTGCTGCTGTTCGATCCGCTCGACGGCTCGTCGAACATCGACGTCAATGTCGCGGTCGGCACGATCTTCTCGGTGCTGCGTGCACGACCGCGACGACGCCCCGGCTCGAAGCGGACTTCCTGCAGCCCGGCACCGCCAGGTCGCGCGCCGGCTACGCGATCTACGGGCCGTCGACGATGCTCGTGCTGACGTCGGCCAGGGCACGCACGGCTTCACGCTCGATCAGGAGATCGGCGACTTCATCCTGACCCACCCGAACCTGCGCGTGCCGGACGAGACCGACCGAGTTCGCGATCAACGCCTCGAACGAGCGCTTCTGGGAGCCGCCGGTGCAGCGCTACGTCGACGAATGCATGGCCGGCAAGACCGGCCCGCGCGGCGCGCGACTTCAACATGCGCTGGATCGCCTCGCTGGTCGCCGAGGTGCATCGCATCCTGATGCGCGGCGGCGTGTTCATGTATCCGCGCGACAACAAGGAGCCGAACAAGGCCGGGCGCCTGCGCCTGCTGTACGAGGCCAACCCGATGGCGATGCTGATCGAGCAGGCCGGCGGCGCTGGCCTCGACCGGCCGCGACCGCATCCTCGACAAGCAGCCCGAGCAGCTTGCACCAGCGCGTGCCGGTGATCCTCGGCTCGCAAGGCGAAGTCGAGCGCATCGAGCGCTACCACCGCGAGTTCGACGCCGGCGCCGACCAGCCGTTCGTCTCGCCGCTGTTCAACGAGCGCTCGCTGTTTCGTCCACGAAGCCGCGCGCGTAGCCAACGAGGAGACCGATCGATGTCGACAAGCATCCCGTCATCGCGATCACCGGCTCCTCCGGCGCCGGCACCACTTCGGTCATGCGCACCTTCGTCAACATCTTCCGGCGCGAAGAGCTCAACGCCGCGCTCGTCGAAGGCGACGCTTCCACCGCTACGACCGCCTGGAGATGCGCGAGGAGATGAAGGAGGCCGAAGCGCGCGGCGATCGCAACTTCAGCCATTTCGGCCCGGAGGCGAACCTGTTCGAGGAGCTCGAGGACCTGTTCCGCAGCTACGGCGACACCGGCACCGGGCGCAGTGCGCAAGTACCTGCACGACGCGGCGGAGGCCGCGCCGTACAAGCAGGAGCCCGGGCACGTTCACGCGCGTGGGAAGACCTGCCGCAGGGTACCGATCTGCTGTTCTACGAAGGCCTGCACGGCGCCGTCGTCGACGGCGAGATCGATGTCGCGCGTCACGCCGACCTGCGAGTCGGCGTCGTGCCGATCATCAATCTCGAATGGATCCAGAAGCTGCATCGCGACCAGCGCATGCGCGGCTACAGCCAGGAAGCGGTGACCGACACGATCCTGCGCCGCATGCCCGACTACGTCAGCTACATCTGCCCGCAGTTCTCGCGCACGCACGTCAATTTCCAGCGCGTGCCGACCGTCGACACGTCGAACCCGTTCATCGCGCGCTACATCCCGACGCCGGACGAAAGCTTCGTCGTGATCCGCTTCGCCAACCCGAAGGGCATCGACTTTCCGTACCTGCTGACCATGCTGCACGACTCGTTCATGTCCCGGCCGAACACGATCGTCGTGCCCGGCGGCAAGATGGACCTGGCGATGGAGCTGATTTTCACGCCGATGATCCTGCAATTGCTGGATCGCAAGCGGCGCGCATTGGCGGCGTAGCTTCCCTTCTCCCGACGGGAGAAGGTGGCGCGTAGCGCCGGATGAGGGAAGGGCATTTCCGGTAGAGATGTCGCTGGCTGTTGCGAGGCTCTTCCCTCATCCGCCCTTCAGGCACCTTCTCCCAGAGGGAGAAGGAAGAACATAGTTTTCCAATTTGAGTAAATGGAATGAACGCAAATATCCGCCCCGTCGAAGCGAGCCAGCAAGACCTCGCCAACGCGATCCGCTTCCTCGCCGCGGATGCGGTGCAGGCGGCGAATTCCGGCCATCCGGGCGCGCCGATGGGCATGGCCGAGATCGCGCTGGTGCTGTGGCAGCGCCATCTGCGCCACAATCCGGCCAATCCGGCCTGGCCGGATCGCGACCGCTTCGTGCTGTCCAATGGCCACGGCTCGATGCTGCTTTATGCACTTTTACACTTGACCGGCTACGACCTGCCGCTGGACGAGCTCAAGCGCTTCCGCCAGCTGCACAGCAAGACGCCCGGCCATCCCGAGTACGGCATGACGCCGGGCGTCGAAACCACGACCGGCCCGCTCGGCCAGGGTCTGGCCAATGCGGTCGGCATGGCGCTGGCCGAGGCGCTGCTCGCGCGCGAGTTCAATCGCGAGGGCCACACGATCGTCGATCATCACACCTATGTCTTTCTTGGCGACGGCTGCCTGATGGAAGGCATCAGCCACGAGGCAGCCTCGCTCGCCGGCACGCTGGGACTCGGCAAACTGATCTGCTTCTACGACGACAACGGCATCTCGATCGACGGCCAGGTCGAGCACTGGTTCGCCGACGACACGCCGAAGCGTTTCGAGGCCTACGGCTGGCATGTCGTGCGCGCGATCGACGGACACGATCCGGCGGCGATCGAAAAAGCGTTGATCGACGCGCGCGCGCAGCGCGACAAACCGAGTCTGCTTTGCTGCAAGACCGTGATCGGCAAGGGCAGTCCGAACAAGGCCGGCAGCCACGATGTGCATGGTGCGCCGCTCGGCGCGGACGAACTTGCGGCGACACGCAAAGCGCTGAACTGGCCGCATGCGCGCATTCGATATCCCCGATGCGGTCTACGCGCAGTGGAATGCGCGTGCCGACGGTGCGCGACTTGAGGCGCAGTGGCAGCAGCGTTTCGATGCCTACGCCAAGGCGTATCCCGCAACTTGCCGCGGAGTTCAAGCGCCGCACCGCGGACGAATTGCCGGCCGACTGGAACGCCTTTGCGCGCGCGAAGCTCGCCGAAGTGCAGGCCGCGATGCCGAGCGATCGCCACGCGCAAGGCGTCGCAGAATGCGCTCGATCTGCTCGCGTCGAAACTGCCCGAACTGCTCGGCGGCTCGGCCGACCTGACCGGTTCGAATCTGACCAATTTCAAGGGCTCCATCGCGGTGCGCCGCGACGGCAGCGGCCCGGCATTCGGCAACCACATCAACTACGGCGTGCGCGAATTCGGCATGAGCGCGGCGATGAACGGCATCGCGCTGCATCGGCGGCTACATTCCCTACGGCGGCACCTTCCTGACCTTCTCCGACTACAGCCGCAATGCCATCCGCATGGCCGCACTGATGCACCAGCGAGTGATTTTCGTGCTCACCCACGATTCCATCGGCCTCGGCGAAGACGGGCCGACGCATCAGCCGATCGAGCACGTCGCCAGCCTGCGCCTGATTCCGAATCTGCGCGTACTGCGTCCCTGCGACGCGACCGAGACGCTGGCCGCGTGGATCGCCGCGATCGAGCGCAGGGATGGTCCGACCTGTTTGATCCTCACGCGCCAGAATCTTCCTGCGCAGCCACGCACGGCCGATCAGGTCGCGATGATCGCGCTCGGCGGCTATGTGCTCGCGGATGCACAAGATGGCAAGCCCGACGCGGTCGTGATCGCCACCGGTTCCGAGGTTGCAACGGCGGTTGCGGCGCGCGCGGCGCTTGCCGCGGAAAATATACAAGTGCGCATCGTATCCATGCCGAGCATCGAGACCTTCGATGCGCAGCCGGCGGATTACCGCGAGCACGTGCTGCCAAGCGGCGTGCCGCGACTGGCGATCGAGGCCGGCGTCACTGCGCCCTGGTATCGTCTGGTCGGCGACGGCGGACGTGTGATCGGCATCGACCGCTTCGGCGAGTCTGCGCCCGCGCCGCAATTGTTCGAGCTGTTCGGATTCACCCCGGCGAATGTGGCGGCGAATGTGCGCGAGTTGCTGGCGCGTCGCGGAACCGCGCAACCGTGAGCGGGTTCCACTTCGAGGCGGTGCTGTTCGATCTGGACGGCACGCTGGTCGACACCCTGCCGGATATCGCCGCGGCGATGAACGGCGCGCTGGAGGAATTCGGCCTGCGCACGCTGGAAGTGGCGCATATCGGCGCCTTTATCGGCAAAGGCCCGCGCGTGCTCGCGCAGCGCGTGCTCGACTCGCAGCGAACCCTGGGTGCGGATGCGCGTGCGCGTCTCGTCGAACCGTTGCTCACAACCTATCTGCGCCACTACGAAGCGCAAATCGGCAAGCACGGGCAGATTTTCCCCGGCGTGCTCGACTGCCTGCGCGATCTGTCGGCGCGCGGCCTCAAACTCGGCGTCGTCACCAACGCGCTGCAGCATCTGGCCGAGGCGATCCTCGCGCGCTTCGGCATTGCACCGCATTTGCAGATCGTGCTCGGCGGCGATCGCGTAAGCCGGCACAAACCGCATCCAGAGCCGCTATGGGAGGCCTGCCGCGCACTCGATGTCGCGCCGCATCTGACGCTGATGGTCGGCGATTCGGCCAACGACGTCGCCGCCGCGCAGGCTGCTGGTTGCGCCGTGGTTTGCGTACCGCACGGTTACAACGAAGGCGAGCCGGCGAGCTCACTTGGCTGCGACATCGTCGAGGATTTCGCTGCGCTGCCCGCGTGGGTCGGCGCGCACGAGCGGCGCTCGTTTGCGCTGTGCAGCGACGACACCAACTAGCTATCACTTAAAGAGGAAACGATCATGGCATTCATCAGTCTGCGGCAACTGCTCGATCACGCTGCCGAAAACGACTACGGCGTGCCGGCATTCAACGTCAATAATCTGGAACAGATTCACGCGATCATGCAGGCCGCGCAGGAAACCGACAGCCCGGTGATCCTGCAGGCCTCGGCCGGCGCGCGCAAATACGCGGGCGAACCGTATCTGCGCCACATGGTGCTCGCGGCGGTCGGAAACACACCCGGAGATCCCGCTCGTGCTGCATCAGGATCACGGCGCCTCGCCGAGCGGTGTGCCAGCAGTCGATGCGCTCGGGTTTCACCTCGGTGATGATGGACGGCTCGCTGCTGGCGAAGACCAGAAGACGCCGGCGAGTTACGAATACAACGTCGACAACACGCAGTTCGTCGTCGAGCATGGCGCATGCGATCGGCGTATCGGTCGAAGGCGAGCTCGGCTGTCTCGGTTCGCTCGAAACCGGCATGGCCGGCGAAGAAGACGGCGTCGGCGCCGAAGGCACGCTCGATCATTCGATGCTGCTGACCGATCCGGAGCAGGCGAAGCCGATTTCGTCGAGAAAACGAAAGTCGACGCACTGGCAATCGCGATCGGCACGTCGCACGGCGCGTACAAATTCACGCGCCAGCCGACCGGCGATATTCTCGCGATCGAGCGAATCAAGGCGATCCATGCGCGGATTCCGAACACGCATCTGGTCATGCACGGATCGTGTTCGGTGCCGCAGGAGTGGCTCGCGATCATTCGCGAATACGGCGGCGAGATCAAGGAAACCTACGGCGTGCCGGTGGCGGAAATCCAGCGTGGCATACAAAGCGGCGTGCGCAAGGTCAACATCGATACCGACATCCGCCTGGCGATGACCGGCGCGATGCGCAAGACCTTTTCCCAGGATCGCAGCGAGTTCGATCCGCGCAAGGCGCTCAAGGCCGCGACTGCCGCGGCCAAGGATATCTGCAAGGCGCGCTTCGTCGCCTTCGGTTGCGCCGGGCAGGCGTCGAAGATAAAGCCGCTGGCGCTGGAGAAGATGGCTGCGCGCTACAACTGACTTTCCCTTCTCCCGGCGGGAGAAGGGGAGCGATCGTGCTGCGCGCCCTGATCTTCGACGTCGACGGTACTCTGGCCGACACCGAGCGCGACGGTCATCGCGTCGCGTTCAACCGCGCCTTCGCCGATGCGGGGCTCGACTGGTATTGGGACGTGCCGCGCTACGGCGAATTGCTGCAGGTCACCGGCGGCCGCGAACGTCTGCTGCATTTCATGCAAAGCGGTGCGGTGCAAATCGACGCTGCGCGGCGCGAGGCCCTTGCGCGCGATCTGCACGCGCGCAAAACCGAGCACTATCTGCGCATGATCGACGAGGGTGCGGTGACGTTGCGTCCCGGCGTCGCACGCCTGCTCGCCGAGGCGCACAACGCGGGCGTCATCCTCGCGATCGCCACGACGACCACGCGCGCCAATGTCGAGAGCCTGCTCGCGCACGCGTTGCCGGCCGGCGCCTGGTCCTGGTTCGCGGCAATCGGCGCGGCGGAAAACGCGGCGCGCAAGAAACCCGATCCGGGCATTTACGAGTATGTGCTGCGCGAAATCGGCGTCGCCGCGGATGATGCGCTCGCGTTCGAGGATTCCGCGGCCGGGCTCTGCGCCGCGTTGAGCGCGGGGCTGCGTACCGTGGTCACGTTGAACGAATACACCGACGATCAGGATTTTACCGGCGCGCTCAGCGTGCTCAGCAACTTCGGCGAAGCGCAGGCGCCGGCAATCGTGATCGCCGGCGCGGCACTCGAGCGCGGTGTTGTCGATCTTGCTCAGTTGCAGGTCTGGCACAAGGAACTCGCCGCGCGCCGCTGATCATCCAGCCAGTGCGCACGAAGCGGACTCGATGCGGCCGTCAATGTGAGTGACTCGATCCTGATGATCCCGATGATGCCGACGACGATGCATGTGCACCGCCACCACCGCTGTTGCCACCGCCGCCGCTTGCATGCATCGTTGGGCTCGCATGGCTTGCCACCGCGGAGCGGCCGCCGAAAGCACTGTGGCTGGGTTCATTGGCCATGCGGGCGCCTGTGCCGTTGCCGTAGCGATACGGTGCAGCGCGCATGACACCCGGGGCGTACGTGTAGCCCGAGACCACGCTGGGCGGCAGCGGAATCCCGGCGGCACCCGATACCGACACAGCCGCGGCTGCAGCCGTGCGTGGATGCGCCCGATTCATCGCCGGATCGCGGTAGGCAACACCGCGACGGTGAATGGGGTCGTGTCGCCAGACGATCGGCCCGCCATGAGGGTGATGGAAACGACGGTCGTGCAGATGATGCCTGGGCCAGGCGAAACTGCCGAATAGAACTGCGGGTTCGACGAAGATGCCCGCGCCCCAGCTGCAGCCATCTGCGCCGTAGTAGTCCGGCCACGGCGCCCAAGACATCGGCGGGTATTGCGCCCAGGGCCACGCGCCGTAGGCGATGAAAGGATCGCAGTAAGGTATGTAGAGCTCACCGGAATCGTCACCGCCGATCTCGATATCGCCGTCGTTCTGCTCGACGTCGAGTTTGCCCGCGTCGTCGCCCAGCGTCCCAGCCACCTGAGCGAGCCGGCGCAAGTCCTGCACTGCGTCCATGACCTGTGCTTGTTGACTGAGGAACGCATCGCCCAGATGCTCGGTCCATTCAAGCTTGTCGCTCATCGTGGCGAGAATGCGCGGGAAGGCGACCAGCGACTTCACGCTCGCATCCCAGCCTTGTGATGCTACTGCAGCGACAGCGGCGTCGCCGCCGAGATTCGGATTGGCCTGGGACCAGCGTGCCGCTTCGACGACCTCGAGCGGATAGGTTGCGGCCATCAGAATCTGCGCGAGCAACGCGTCGGGATACAGCGCGATCGGCGCGAGCATTTGTTCGAGCTCGGGCTGGCTGAAATCCGCCGCCGCGTTGTTGGCCGTCGGCGTGGCAGCCGAGGCGGAGTCGCTGTCATCAGTTTGCGCCTCCTGCGCCGCAAGCAGACCGCTAGACAAAATCAACGCGGGTAGAACCAACCGCCATCCATACCGTGCGCACGGGTTCATAAGCTGCTCCTTTCGCCGCATGCAACGCCTTGTCTTCGATTCGAGTCTACGCGGCAAACGCGTATGCGGATGTAAAGTTTGCCGAAGAATCTTCAAGATTGGCGAGCGGTTGTGCAGCGCGCGGTGCAATTTATTTCTTGTGCATTTCTTCCTGATGCTGCAGATCCGCCTGCATGCGCACGTTGATATCCTCGAACTTGCGCGTGAGTTCGTCGCAAGCCGGCTTCGGCGCTTCGCACAGCGTCGCCATGGCGACGGAAACGACGCCATTCTTTTCATGGATCGTGCGCTTGACCACCGCCGGATTGGCCGCGTCGTCGGGCGGCGTGAACGACCAGAGCGCGCTCGTACGCTGATCGGCGACGATAAACCAGCCGTCTTCTTCGCGGCTCTGCACGTCCGTGCGCTTGCTCAATGCTGCGCGCGCCAGGGCCACCGTCGTGTAATCGATCGCGTCGCCCGGACCCAGCGGTGTCGGCGGCGGAGCTGGCGCGGCCTGGGGCGGCGCGGGCGGGATCGGCGCAGGCGCTGAAGCCGGCGCTGGTGCGGCGGCCGCAGATACGGTCGCGGCGGGGGTGGATGCAGCGCTGTCGCTCGCGTCCTTGCCGCAAGCGCTCAACAGGAGCGGCAACGCCAGCATCGGCGCGAGCAGTGCAATTCGTTTCATGTTTTTCCCCGTGCTAGAGCGAATCGCCGCCTGCGGAAATTGCTTGTTCGAGTTTGTCGCCGAGCGGCCCGATTTCGTCGATCAGACGGTCGAGTTCGTCCGCACTGAGCAGTTCGTAGGGACGATTTTCGCACAGGTGCAGATACGGCGAGCCGTCGAGATCGTTCATCGCGAGATAGCCCATGCGCTGCTCCCAGTTGAAGCGCAGGCAGCGTTTGGCATCGAAGCCGGTAAGCGGACCGATCGGCGTGGAGATGCGCAGATAGGTGCGCCCGGCCTCGTCGTCGAGTTCGGCAAGGTACATGCCCTGATGCCGCGCGCCGCCTTCGAGCGCGAGGTCGAAGCAGATCAGATACGGATCGTTGATGCGCAGCTTGAAGCGCGCGTGGACATGCGAGCGGACTTCTTCGAAGGAATGCACTGCAAGCTCCGTTATGTCAGGCGCGTATGCTACCTTGCGCCGGTCATGAAGTCAGTCGAGAAAGGCGCCAGACCCGAATACGGCACAATCCGGCGCACGATCGCAGCGATTCCGCGCGGGCGCGTGGCGAGTTACGGCGAAATTGCCGCGCGCGCGGGACTGCCGCGGCGCGCGCGTCTGGTCGGGCGCGTGCTGCGCGAGGCCGGCGCGGGAGCAAAGTTGCCGTGGCACCGCGTGCTGCGTGCGGACGGCCGTTTTGCCTTCACGCCTGGCAGCCGTGGTTTCCGCGAACAGCGTGCGCGCCTGCTCGAAGAAGGCGTCTTCGTGAAAAGCGGTCGCGTCGATCTTGCGCGCTTCGGCTGGCAGCGCGATCTCGATGCGGAACTGTGGCGTTTGTAAGTCCAATCCGCGAACCGACGAGCCTGCATGCAAAGCCTTCCTCCAGTCACCCGCGCTCTGTTGATTGCCAACGTCCTTGTGTTCGCCCTGCAGCAAGTCAGTGGCGACTACATCGTGGCGCACTACGCACTGTGGCCGCTCGGCGATCCGCAATGGCTGCGCATGGGCAACGGCAATCCGGTGCGCGTGGGATTCGAACTGTGGCAGTTGGTCACGTATGGATTCCTGCACGGCGGTTTCGCCCACATCGGGTTCAACATGTTCGCGCTGTGGATGTTCGGCGGCCCGGTCGAAAACGCGCTCGGCGCGCGCCGCTATACCTTTTATTACTTCGTCTGCGTGATCGGCGCGGCCTGCGCGCAGCTGACGGTGATCCATTTCTTCAAGGCGGGCGATTTCTACCCGACGCTTGGCGCATCCGGCGGCATATTCGGTCTGCTGCTCGCGTTCGCGATGATTTATCCGGGGGCGCGCATCGCCCTGCTGTTCTTTCCGGTGCCGATTCCAGCACCGGTCGCGGTGATCGGCTACATGCTGATCGAACTCTTCCTCGGCATCACCGGCACGCAGGAAGGCGTGGCCCATTTCGCCCATCTCGGCGGCGCGGCGGCGGGATTCGTGTTGCTGCGTTTCTGGCGCGCACAAGCGATGCGGCAGCGCTGACGGCGCCGGCCGCGCATGCGGTATTCGTCAGGTCCTCGTTACGCAGCGTAGTCTGAATCGGCAGCAAATACGATTTGCGCGAAGCCATGCCAGCGCAACGGAAAACGTGTAAGGTTTCCTTAGCTTCAGCAGCGCATAACGCCCGCTCGACGGGAAGGAGATCAGGAGCATGAGCAACGATCCGGGCAAACCCGATTTTTCCAACGTTCAAAGTGGTTCGACGACCTTGCCGCCACCGACGAAACCGGACTTCGGCAACGTGCAGAGTGGCGCGAGAACGCTCGGCGCGGCAACGCAGACCTATACCGTGGTCGGCGGCGACAGCTTGTCGAAGATCGCCAGGCATTTTTATGGCGATGCCAATCAATGGCGGCGGATTTTCGCGGCCAATACCGACAAGATCAAAAATCCGGATCTGATCCATGCGGGACAAGTGCTGACGATACCGACGGCGTAATCCGTTGCCGCGGCCGACTGCATCGACAGCAAACCACAGCTAAAGGAGAGGTTGAACATGAGTGAATTTCGCAGCCGTATTTCGTTGCCTATCGTACTGGCAGGCGCTCTCGCGCTGGGCGCGTGCGGCAAGTCCACGCCGCCACCCGCACCGGCTTCCGCGCCGGCCCCAGCGGTAACCCATGCAGCGCCAGCACCCGCTGCCCAGGCCGCCGCCACCGAGGCTGCGCCGACCTATCTCGCGCAGGTCACTTCGGTCACTCTGGCCAATGCCGTGGATGCGGGCGGCCACGTTACGGCGCCGATGACCACGTTCGCGCCGAAGGACACGATCTATGGCGTGGTCGGCGCCAATGCCGGCAAGCCGAACGCAACCATCACCGCACGCTGGACTTACCAGGGGGGGCAGCTGGTCGCCCTGCAACCGCAGACCCTGAAGGATCTCGGGCCGAATATCACCGAGTTCCACATCGCCAAGCCGGATGGTTTCCCTGCAGGCAACTACGCGCTCGATATCCTCGTCGACGACAAGTCGGTGTCGACCACGAATTTCAGCGTGAAATAACGCGTCGACGCATGCAGGAAAAAGGGCGCGGATTCCGCGCCCTTTGCTTTTTCTATGCACCTCATCGACCACCGATCTGGCGGATTATCTCTGCCGCAGAAAGTCGGTCGTCAGTATCCCGCACCAAGTTTTGCCTGCTTGGTCTAACGCCAGCAGGAGAAAAGCGATTGCGCGCATGACGTCAACGCGGCAGGGCCGGCGCGCGTGAGAGGGCGTCCGGCAGCTTTTCCGGGCCTGCCGCGCCGCCGGAGAGGATGAAGGCCATCGCCTGATCCACGCTCCAGTCGGTCGCGATCAGATCCTCTACCGGCACGATCTCCAGATAGCCGCCGGTCGGATTGGGCGTGGTCGGTACATATACCGCGGCCAATTCCTGGCCGGTGTCGCCGACGAAGGTACGCGTGACGAAGCCGATGGTTTTCAGGGTCGGCGCGGGAAACCCTATCAGCACCACGCGTTGGGTCGAACCGGGCTTGTTCTGCATCAGGGTCATCAGTTTCTTGCTGCCGCCGTAAATCGTGTGCACCAGCGGAATACGCGCGATCAGCCTCTCGAACGCGGCGAGCAGGCGCTGGCCGAACACGAAACGGGTGGCGAAACCGACCAGGTACAGCGCCACGACCGTGCCGACGAAGGCGATGATCGATTGCAGCCACTCCTGGCTCAGCCATTCGGTCGCGTCGGGAAACACCGCACTCAACAAGGCGAAGGTGCCGACCACCGCAGGCGCGCCGACATGCGAAAGGAAGCTGAAGATGAACTTGAACACCACCCAGGTCAGCCACAGCGGGATGAAGGTCAGCAGACCGGTAATCAGGTAGCGTTGAACGTACAGACGGGGCATGGATTCGACGCGCGCTCGGGCTGGCTGAACATGATAGCTGTTGTGTACGCAAAAAAGCGCGGGTATAAAGGGCGCAGGGGGAGGCCGCATTACCATGCAGCACAGTGATTTTGCGCCTATCGCAGTGGCGCCGATGCCAGAGCAGGCCTCGGCCGGGCGTGCGCGCCCGATCGTCGTCACCCTTATCGGTGTACCCGGTGCGGGCAAGCGCGCAGTCGCGCAGGCGCTGTACGAAGAACATGGCTTGCGGCGCATCGATCGCGAGGCGATCCGCGAGGCCCTGTTTCCCTACTGCACGTATTCGTTCGCGGAAAAACGCGCTGCGTTTCGCGGCGTGCTGCTCGCGCTCGAGATCAACTGCCTGCTCGGCGAATCCAGCGTGATCGATGGCATGACATTCGCGCGGCGTGCGGATCTCGAACGTGTGGACCAGGTGATCCGGCAATACGGTTTTCTGTCGATCCCGGTGTTTCTCGATTGTTCGACCGAGGTGGCCAGCGCGCGCATCGCGCGGGAACTCGCGGCCCAGCCGCATCTTGCGCGCTCGCGCCGGCCGGCGATGGTCGCCGAGGCGCGCGCGCGGTTCGACACGCCGCCGCCCACTGCGTTACGCGTGAATGCGGATCTTGCGCTCGACGATGTGAGCCGGACGGTGGTCGCCGCGGTGGCGCGACTGCGCGTCGACTAGCTGCGGGGTTTCAGGCCGTCGCAGCAACGGCTACGCCGGAGTCCGCAGCGAACGAGCGCCGCCAGGCGATCCATCCGTTCACGCAGAGCAACAGGAAGATCGCGTAGAGCACGGCAGTGAGATACAGGTCCTTGCTGATGTAGAGCGGAATCGAGATCAGATCGACGGCGATCCACAGCGCCCAGTTTTCCAGCGTCTTGCGATTGAGCAGCACCTGCGCGATCACGCTCAGGGTCGTGATTACCGCGTCCCAGAACGGCGCGGCCCCGTTGATGCGGATCAGCACCTGCTGCAGCAGCGGCACCGCGAGTAGCGTGATCGTGGCCACCGCGATCCAGCCGCGCGCCGAAAGCCGCGAAACGGCAAGCGCGTGATGCTCGCCGTCGCCGTTGAACCAGTGCCACCAGCCGTACGCGTTGAGCGTCAGGAACATCGTCTGCAGGCCGGCGTCGCCGTACAGCTTCTTGTCGGAGAACAGCAGCAGAAAAGTGGCCGTGTTGACGATCGCCATCGGAAAATTCAGCGCGTTCTGGCGCGCCGCGAGCCAGACGCAGGCGACGCCGGTGACGAAGCCAATGACTTCGGCATGGGTGACCGGCGTGTTGAGCGCGCTGAACGCTGTGGCGCCGAGAAAATCGGCGATGGCGTTCAGCATGGAGATGGGCTCAGGCTCGCCGCACCGGCACGCTTACGGCCGGCGCGCGAGTTCGGAGTTGTCGCGCGTAACCGGCATCAGGTCCTTCTTCGACACGCCGAGCCAGAGCAGGATCGGGTTGGCGAAGAAAATCGAGGACAGCGTGCCGATGACGATGCCGATCAGCATGGTCAGCGCGAAACCTTCCACGACCGGGCCGCCGAACACATACAGCGCGACCATCGTGATCGCGGTGAACAACGCCGTGATGATCGTGCGCGACAGGGTCGAGTTGATCGCGCGGTTGAGCATGTCGACCGGCTCGGCCTTGCGCGTCGAGCGGAACAGTTCGCGCACGCGATCGAACACGACGACCTTGTCGTTGATCGAGTAGCCGACCACGGCGAGCACCGAGGCGAGCACGGTCACGTCGAATTCGCGGTAGGTGATCGCGTAGAAACCCAGGGTGATGATGCGTGTCGTGGAATTCGCTCGCGATCGCGGCGATCGCGAAGCGCCATTCGAAGCGGATGCCGATGTAGATCATGATGCCGATGATGACGAAGATCACCGCGACGATACCGTCGCTCTTGAGTTCCGCGCCCACCGCGGGACCGACGAAGTCAGTGCGCTTCTTGGTCACGTCGTCGCGTTTGACTTTGAGTGCAGCGATCACGTGGTCGGCGATCTGGTCGGCCTTCTTCGTCGTGTGGCTGCCGCTGTCTTCGGCGTTGCCGTTGTCGCCGAGCTGCAGACGGATCGCGACATCGCGCGCGCCGCCGACGCTGACCACCTGCGCATTGTGGAATCCGGCGCCGTCAAGCGCGGCGCGCACGTCGCCGATGTCGACCGGCTGCTGGTATTGGGCTTCGACCAGCACACCGCCGGTGAAATCGAGCGCGTAGTTGAGGCCGCGCACGGACAGCGCACCGATCGAAATGATCAGCAGGATCGCCGAGATCGCCAGGCTGATCCTGCGCAGGCGCAGGAAGTCGATCGTGCTGTGTGGGTTGAAAATTTCCATAAATATACTCTTGGTTTTTCCTTCTCCCCGCGGGAGAAGGTTTGTTCGTCATACCGACAGGGTCTTGAGCTTGCGCCCGCCGTGAATCAGGTTGACCAGCGCATGGGTGACCGTGACCGAGGTGAACATCGAAGTCAGGATGCCGATCGCCAGGGTCACGGCGAAGCCCTTGATCGGACCCGAACCGAACAGGAACAAGCCGAACGCGGCAAGCAAATGCGTGACGTTGGCGTCGAAAATCGTCGCCCAGGCTTTTTCGTAGCCGGCCTTGATCGCCGCAAGCGGCGTCGAGCCGTTGCGCAGTTCCTCGCGGATGCGCTCGCAGATCAGCACGTTCGCGTCGATCGCCATGCCGAGCGTGAGCACGATACCGGCGATGCCGGGCATGGTCAGCGTGGCCTGGAACAGCGACAGCACGGCGATGAGCAGAACCAGGTTCAACACCAGACCGATATCGGCGATCAGGCCGAACAGGTGGTAGTAGATCGCGGCCGCGATCAGCACCGCGCAGAGGCCGATGATCACGGCCTTGACGCCCTTGACGATATTGTCGCTGGCCGAGGCTCGGACCGATCTGGCTTTCCTCGACGATATCGACCGGCGCGGCGAGCGAACCGGCGCGCAGCAGCAGCGCCAGTTCGGTGGCTTCCTTCATGCTGCTCAGGCCGGTGGTCTGGAAGCGCGGGCCGAACACGCCCTGAATCGTCGCCGCCGAAATGACCTCCTGGGTTTCCTTGAAGGTGCGCACGTCCTTGCCGTCGACGATCTTGGTCTGCGGGATGCGCTCGATATAGACCACGCCCATGCGTTTGCCGACCGATTGCTGGGTGAATGCCAGCATGCTGCGGCCGCCCTTGGCATTCAGGCGCACCTCCACGGCCGGCAGGCCGGTTTGTGGATCGGGAATTGCGGTGGCGTCGACCAGTTCGGCGCCGCGTGGCGATGACCCGCTTGGACAAAATGATCGGGATGGGCTTGCCGTCGGCACCCGGATTCTGCATGTAGTACAGGCGCGATTCGGGCGGCACGTTGCCGCTCTTTTCGATTTCGCGCGCGCCCGGATTGCTCTGGTTTGCAGGGCCCGTCGCGTTCTCATCCACCGCGCGATATTCGAGGGTTGCGGTCGCGCCCAGAATTTTCTTCGCCTCGGCCGTGTCGTGCACGCCGGCCAATTCGACGACGATGCGGTTCGCGCCCTGCTGCTGGATGGTCGGTTCGGACACGCCGAGCTGGTTGACGCGATTGCGCAGCGTGGTCAGGTTGCTGGCGATCGTGCTGCGCGCCTGCGCCTGCACGGTGGCATCGCGCACTCTGGCGATCAGCGCGTAGCTGTCGGCGGTGGTGGTGCCGTCGACAATTTCCAGCGGCGGCTGGTCGCCGAGCTTCTCCGGCTGGTTCACCTGTTTGGCGATGATATTGCCGGCGGCCTTGCGATCGTCCTCGGATTTGAGCGTGATGACGACGCCGGCCGGCGTTGTGTTCACCGATTCATAGTGGATCTTCGCGTCGCGCAACGCCGTGCTGATGTCGTCACGGAAGCGCTGCTGCATCTTGTCGAGGGCGGCCTTCTGGTCGACCTCGAGCAGGAAATGCACGCCGCCCTGCAGGTCTAGGCCGAGCGGCATCGAGTTGGCGCCGATCGCGCTCAACCATGACGGTACGGTCGAGGCCAGGTTCAGCGCGACCGTGTACTTGTCGCCGAGCTCGGCGCTGATCGCGGTCTGTGCCTTGCCTTGCGTTTCGCTGTCGTTGAGGCGCGCGAGCAGACGATCGCCGTTGATGTCCACGCTCTTGAACTTGAACTTGTTCTTCTGCAGCACGCCGAGCACGCGTTCCTTGAGCGCCTCGTCGACACTGCCGCCACGGTTCGCCGACACCTGCACCGCGGGCAGCGGGGCAAAAACGTTGGGCAACGCGTAGATCGCACCGAGCACGAGGATGACGGCAATCAGTGCATATTTCCACTTCGGGAATTCGTTCATTTAGCTCGCTCTTGCGCCGCGCAGCGTGCTCGGCGGATTGTGCATTCGTTCTTTTCAGGCGCGCTCTGGCAGCGCGCTGCGATCGGGTTGAGGTGTCAGGTTTGGCCGTGTCAGGCGGATTTCAACGTGCCCTTGGGCAACACCATCGATATCGCGCTTTTTTGCACCTTCACGCTCACGCCCGAGGAAATCTGCAGGCCGATGAACGTTTCGCCGATATCGTCGATACGTCCGGCCAGGCCGCCATTGGTGATGACTTCGTCGCCCTTGGCCAGCGCTTCGACCATCGTGCGCTGTTCCTTGGCGCGCTTCATCTGCGGGCGCAGCATGAAGAAATACATCGCGACCATGAGACCGCCGAACAGCAACACGTTCGGCAACAAGCCCGGTTGCTGCGCGGCGCCGCCAGCGGCCTGTGCATAGGCACTAGAAATAAGGAAATCCATTGGCGTTCTCGTGTTGTGGCCGTGCAGGCAGTGCCCGTCGGGCCGGAAAAAGGCCGCAAATTATGGCACGGGACGCATGCTTGTGCATCTTGCGCGAGTGCGCGGTGGGCGACAGAGCGATTGCCGGCAGCTTAAAATGCGCGACTCGACTCAAGAGACCCCTCCATGGACAGCACGCAGACCCGCGCCAGCATTTCCGACCTGTGGGACAGCCAGATCGTTCCGCAGCTGGTCGATTACATCAGGATTCCGAACAAGTCGCCGATGTTCGACAAGGAGTGGGCCGAGCACGGCTACATGGAACAAGCGGTCGTGCAATTGTCGCAACTGGGCGAAGGCGCAGCGGATTCCCGGAATGCCGGTCGAAGTCGTGCGGCTGGACGGACGCACGCCGCTGATCTTCATCGAAGTGCCCGGCAGCGGCGACGACTGTGTACTTTTATACGGCCATCTCGACAAGCAACCGGAAATGACCGGCTGGGCCGAACACCTGGGGCCGTGGACAGCCGGTGATCGAGGGCGACAAGCTCTACGGCCGCGGCGGCGCCGACGATGGCTATGCGATCTTCGGTTCGCTCGCGGCGATTCTTGCGCTGCAGGAGCAGAACGTCGCGCACGCGCGCTGCGTGGTGATGATCGAAGCCTGCGAGGAATCGGGCAGCTACGATCTGCCGTATTACGTCGATCATCTCGCCGCGCGCATCGGCAAACCGTCGCTGATCGTGTGTCTGGATTCGGGCTGCGGCAATTACGAGCAGATGTGGCTGACGACGTCGCTGCGCGGCATGACCGGCGGCAATCTGACCGTGCAAGGTGCTCGACGAAGGCGTGCATTCGGGCGATGCCTCCGGCGTGGTCGCGTCGAGTTTCCGCATCCTGCGCCAGTTGCTGTCGCGGCTCGAAGATCAGGACACCGGCAGGATCGTCCCGCCGGAATTCCACGTCGAGATTCCGCCGCAGCGCGTCGAGCAGGCGCAGCAGTCGGCCAAGGTGCTCGGCGATGAGATTTATTCGAAATTCCCGTTCGTCGAAGGCATGCGGCCGGTGACGAGCGATCTCGGCGAACTGGTGCTCAACCGCACCTGGCGTCCGGCGCTCGCGGTCACCGGCATCGGCGGCATGCCGCCGCTCGACTCGGCCGGCAACGTGCTGCGCCCGTTCACCGCGGTGAAGCTGTCGCCTGCGCCTGCCGCCGACGCTGGATGCGAACAAGGCCGGCGCGGCACTCAAGCAATTGCTCGAAAGCGATCCGCCGTACGGCGCCAAGGTCACCTTCGAGCTGGAGAAAGCCGGCAGCGGCTGGAACGCGCCGGCGCTCGCGCCGTGGCTCGAACAATCCGTCGACGCGGCCTCGCGCGAATTCTTCGGGCCGCCGCCCGCGTACATGGGCGAGGGCGGCAGCATTCCGTTCATGGGCATGCTCGGCGAGAAATTTCCGGGCGCGCAGTTCCTCATCACCGGCGTGCTCGGTCCGCACTCGAACGCGCACGGACCGAACGAGTTCCTCCATATCCCGACCGGCAAGCGCGTGACGATGTGCGTGGCCAAGGTGATCGCCGATCACTATGTCGCCAGTCAAAACGGATTGACCATGGGCGTCGCTGCGTCGCCTGCGCACACCGTCAAAGGCGGCGATGGCTGCTGCGACTAGCGCGGGCGTCACCATCCGCAGCGCGCGCGCCGACGATGCTGAGACGCTTGCCGGACTGGCGGCGCAACTCGGTTATCCGTGCGCCGCCGCCGCAATGCGCGAGCGCCTTGCGCGTGCGCGCGCAGTCGGGGCTGGTGAGGTTTTCGTGGCGAGCGATGCGCATGGCCGCGTCGTTGGCTGGACGCATGCGTCGCCCTGCCTGGTACTGGAGCGCGAACCCTATGTCGAACTGGCCGGTCTGGTCGTCGACGAGAGCGCACGCGGTCTCGGCATCGGAGCCATGCTGCTCGAAGTCGCCGAAGACTGGGCGCGTACGCATGGCTTCGTCACATTGCGCGTGCACAGCAATGTCGTGCGCGAACGCGCGCACCGCTTCTATCTGAAGCGCGGGTACGGCGTATCGAAACAGCAGGCGGTGTTCGAGAAAAATCTCTAGTCGACTGCGCAATCGCGCGCGATCCGCCGGCTGCCCATCGATCGACGACGCATCTTGAAATCACGCCGCGCAGCGCTACTTCGTGCGCATGGAAACTTCAATTGTTCGCATTCTCGATCAAGACCAATCGCACGATTCCACATGGGAGCCGTGCGGCTCGCATGAGCGCGCGGAAGCGCAAGCGCTCGATGCGTACTCGCAGATCGTAACGCGCGTAGTCGACGTCGCCGCCGCCGCGGTCGTCGCAATTACGATTCACGAGCGCGTCGACGCCAATGGCAAGCGCATCCACGGCGGTCAGGGCTCCGGATTTTTCTTCACCCCTGACGGCCTGATCCTGACCAACTCGCATGTGGTGCACGGTGCCAAACGCATCGAGGTGGCGACCGTTGCCGGGCGCGCGTTCGCCGCCGATCTGATCGGCGAGGACGTGCACACCGATATCGCGCTGCTGCGCGTGAGCGGGCACGAAACGCATGCGCACGTCGCGCTCGGCTCGGCGCGCGAGCTGCGCGTCGGCCAGCTCGTCGTCGCCATCGGCAATCCGCTCGGTTTCGACTGCACGGTGACCTCGGGCGTGGTCAGCGCGCTCGGCCGCAGTCTGCGCGCGACCACCGGACGCCAGATCGATGACGTGATCCAGACCGATGCGGCGCTCAATCCGGGCAATTCCGGCGGACCGCTGCTCGATGCGCAGGCGCGCGTGGTCGGCGTGAACACCGCGATCATCGCCGGCGCGCAGAACATCTGCTTCGCCACCTCGATCGACTCGGTCGCCGAAGTCATCGCGCAACTCATGCGCCATGGCCGCGTGCGTCGCGGTTCGCTCGGCGTCGCCGCACAGAATATGCGCCTGCCGCAGCGTTACCTGCGTTATTTCGGACTTGAGCAGACGAGCGCGGTGCGCGTCGTGGAAGTTGCGCCGGACGGTCCCGCAGCGAGGGCCCGACTCGAAGCGGGCGATATCGTGATTGCGCTCGACGGCGAGGCGATTCGCGGCATCGACATGCTGCATCGCCGGCTCGACGAGAACAGCATTGGCAAACCGATAAAGCTCACGCTTCTGCGCCGCGACCAACGCCTTGAACTTGCGCTCGAACCGGCGGAATTGAGCTGACTGTTCAGCGCGCCGCCGGGATCCTGAGCTTGCCGGCCCGACACGAACTGCGTACACGTCCGCCGCAAGCCTTGACCGAGAGATTGTCCTTGTCCACGCAGATGCGCACTTCCTCGAGTTTGCTGCCGTCGCGGCACTGCACGCTGATCATGGTCTCGTCGAGTCCCGGGTTGACGTCGGCGAAGCCCTGCACGATTTCGGCCGCGCTCAGCGACGGCGAGGTTTTCGGCGTAATCAGTGCCGGCGGAATCTTGATGCGCGAGAAGGCGTCGTCGGCCAGATCGAAATAGGCCTTGGCATCGAGCCCCGTGCAGGCGCCGTGGGTCTGCCATTCGTGTTCGATCAGATGCCGGCTCGGCATGAACGCCAGCGTGCGCGCGATCGTTGCTTCGCTCGGCGCGGCGCCGTTGCTGCTGCAGTGCTCGGGCCAGCTGCCGTTGCGGTTCTGCGGCCACAAGCCGTGCAGGACGAAGCCGTAACCCTTGCTCGCGCATTGCTGCGGATCGTCGGGATGGGTTTCGCAATAACTGGGCGACCACGACAGCGAGATGAGGTAGTAGTCGAAGTGCCCCGGTCTGTTATCGCTGCGATTGCCATGGCTGCGCGCATCGGCGAGCGCAGTGGCCAGCAGGGCGAGCAGCAGCCCGAGCAGCACGGAGGGCATCGATTTGACTACGGACTTGCCGGACATGCAGCCTCCAGTTATCGCGGGGAATGAGCGTCGAGCGGCGATGATACGGGCATGGCGGCGCGCGCGGCAAACGCAGCGCTGCGCACGAATGACGTATTTGGCGGACACGCCGATCGAGCTATGATTCGCATTCCCTTGGCTTCGATCGGCATACGACCGATCCGCACCTGACGAATTTCACATGACCCGACGCATCATCCGGCGCCAGTCGCCGATTCACGGCAACGGTGTGTTTGCCGCCAAAGACCTGCCCAAGGGCACTTCAGTCATCGAATACCGCGGCCGCCGCCTCACCCACGCGCAGGCCAATCGCATGTATGCGAACGACGCCGATTCGGGCCACACTTTCCTGTTCACGCTCAACGAGAAGTATCTGATCGATGGCGGCGACGGCGGCAACGACGCGCGCTGGATCAACCACGGCTGTGCGCCGAACTGCCAAGCTTGGATCGTCGAGAACAAGCACGGCGACAGGAGCCGCGACCGCATCTTGATCGAGACGCGGCGCGCGATCCGCAAGGGCGAAGAACTGACCTACGACTACGGCATCACGCTCGAAGAACGCCAGACTCCGCGGCTGAAGAAAATCTGGGCGTGCAAATGCGGCGCGCAGAAATGCACAGGCACGATGCTCAGGCGCAAACGCGGCTGAGAAGCCGACCCGTGCGCGTCAGCCCAGATGTCCGCCGAACAGCCCGAGCAGGCCGATAATGATGAGATACAGGGCGATCACGTAATTGAGCAGGCGCGGCATGATCAGAATCAGGATGCCCGCGATCAGCGCGATCAGTGGCGACAACATGTGGATCGAAATGAACATGTTCGAATCTCCGGTGGGCGACGCGGCACTGCGTCGTGCGCAAGGCTAGCAGGGGCGCGTGAAGATTTCATGCGGCGCATTCGCTGCGCCGGGCGCATAGCGCTACGCCAGCGGCAACAAGAAAACTGGTTTTTCGGCGTGCGGATGGTAGAGTCGGCAGCGGGCCTGACGGTGCAATGCCGCCGGGCCGGAGATTGCAATTATGCGGGGAATCGTTGCGCGATGTGAGGGCGCGCTGCGATTTCGGTCATCAACCATTGGAAAAGAAGAGCAGCCAATGACGACGCAACAAACCAGGTGGTCGCAGTTCGGTGCACTCATCATCGTATTTTTCTTCTGGGGATTCGTTGCCGCGAGCAATGACATTCTCATCCCGGTGTTCAAGAAGGCCTTCAGCCTGACGCAGGCACAAAGCCAGCTCGTGTCGGTGGCGTTTTACGTCGCCTATACGGTCGGCTCGATCATCTATTTCGGCATCTCCAAATCCATTGGTACGGATGTGCTGAACAAGATCGGCTACAAGAACGGCATCTGCCTCGGCCTGGTGATTTCCGCGCTCGGTACCTTGCTGTTTTATCCGGCCGCGAATCTGGGATCGTTCAATCTGATGATCTCGGGATTGTTCGTCGTCGGCCTGGGCTTCTCGTTGCAGCAGATCGCGGCCAATCCGCTGGCGATCGTCATGGGCGATCCGAGGACCGGCTCGCAGCGCCTCACGATGGCTGGCGGCGTGAATAATTTCGGCACCACGGTCGGGCCGCTGATCGTCAGCCTGGCGATCTTCGGCAGCGTCGCCGCGGGCGGTACCGAGGCCAGCATCGAAAGCGTGAAGAATCCCTACCTCATGCTGGGGCTGGCCTTCATCCTGGTTGCAGCGTTCCTGAAATTCTCCTCCGTGCCAAACCATATCAACCTGGACGAGGTGACCGAATCCGAGGCCGAGGACAACACCAAGCTGATCCACAAGAGCTCGGCCTTCGCCTATCCGCAACTCGTGCTCGGCATGCTGGCGATTTTCGTCTATGTCGGCGTGGAGGTTTCCACGGTCAGCAATCTGCCGGCCTACCTGGAACACGGCCTCGGCATCCAGACGGCGAAAGTGGCGCCCTATGTTTCCCTGTATTGGGCGAGCCTGATGATCGGCCGCTGGACCGGCGCGGCCGGCGCGTTCGACGTCAGCGCCGGCGCCAAGAAAATCCTCACCTTTATCCTGCCGTACCTCGCGTTCGGCGTGTTTCTCGCGGTCAACGCGATCGCGCAGCACGACGTCGCCCAATTCCTCGCCTATGCCTTCGTCATCGTCATCATGATTCTCGCGACGCTGGCGAGCAGGGGCAACCCGTCGAAGATGCTGCTGTACTTCGCTGCCTGCGGTATCGCGGCCCTGCTGATCGGCATGCTGACCGCGGGCAAAGTAAGCGCCGTGGCGTTCATCAGCGTCGGCTTGTTCTGCAGCACGATGTGGCCGTGTATTTTTGCGCTGGCGATCACCGGCCTGGGCAAGAACACGAACGAGGGCAGCAGCCTGTTGATCATGATGATCATGGGCGGCGGCATCGTCAGCTGGATTCAGGGGAAACTGTCGGACTCCGCCGGCATCCAGATGAGCTACATCGTCGGCGTGGTCTGCTTTTCCTACCTCGCGTTTTATGCCTGGCGCACGATGGGCATCCTCAAGGCGCAGGGTATCGATCTGGAAAAACTCGAGCCCGGCGCCGCCCACTGATTCCGTCAACCCAGCACGCGGCCGATGCCGCGTTCGCCGATCATGGCGATCGCGGTCTGCACGCTGGCCGGTTCGCTGGCGGGATCGAAGCCGATGCGGAAATGCAGTTCGCCGTCCGGCGTGCGCGAGGAGTGAATCGAATCGAGGTTGATCGCGGCTTCCTCGAACACCTGCAGCAGTGCGCGCAGCGAGCCCGGTCGATCTAGCGGCAGGAACACGCCGACGAAAGCCGGCGAGGCGAGGTCGCCGAGCAGATAGCCCAGACGCTCGAATTCGTAGCTGCCGTCGGCCAGCGCCTGCGCGCCGAAGAAATCTCGTGTGTCGTCGAGCAGGCGCGCACGCATCGACGCGCGCGCGGATTCGTCGCCGCTGCGCACGCAGTCGCGCAGAAAATCGATATGCGCGGCGAGCCGCTCGAGCATCGCGCCGATATGCGGACTCTCGAACTGGATGTCCTGATAGATCGCCGCGTTGCTCGCGAGCATGCGCCGCGTGACCACACCGTCGAGTTCGTAGCCGACCGTGCGGAACGGATGAATTGCGTCGAGGCCGCCGAGCTCCGGCGCGAATTCGCGCAATACCGCGGCCTGCGCCATATGCGTCGCGTGCACCATGCCCTGCACGAGCACCATGATCCGGTCGTGCCGCGCGGGATCGGCGCGCACGCAATCGGCTTCGCTCGCAGCGAGGAATTGTTCCAGCCAGCCGCGCCAAGCACTCACGCGCGCTTCGCAGACGACCATGACGCGGCCTTTGAGCGTCGGCGTTTTCGGCGGCGCGGTCATCGGATGCAGGCCGACGACTTCGGCCTGCGAGCGCAGCATCGCCGCGACCGCGGCGGATTTGATCGAGGTCAGGTCGAGCCACAATTTGCCGCGTTCGTTGCCATTTGCCAGATGCACGTACTCGGCGATCAGCGCTGGCGTTGCGCGAATCGGCGCGGAAAAAATCAGCACGTCGGCCTGGGCAATCAAGTCGCGCGGTGAAAGCGCGTCGTCGCCGGCCGGGTCACGGCCAATGACCTGCAAACCCATGCGCGTTGCGAAGAATTGCCGCAGCCAGCGGCCGAATGCGCCCTGGCTGCCGACAATGCCGATCACGGGCTTGGGCGAAATGGCGGGGTGTGGGCTCATTTTGTGCGCGCAGCGGACCAGCAGGCAGCGATCATAGTTGCCATGAAGGCAAAGGCGAAGCGCGTATTTCAGAAAAGCGTAACGAACTGCCCGTAAGGTTGATCCGTGGCACACCCGAAGGACGCGCTCCTGCGCGACAATGGGTGCTACGACACGATGTTCGCCGTTCCAATGCCGAGGAGATCGATATGCCCGCCAGTTTCAGAGGAGCCACAACGGGGTTGGGTATACTTCTTCTCGTCGGCGCCGCGCATGCGGCCGGCGACGCCACAGCGGGCAAGACCGTGTTCGAGAATCAGTGCGCGGCCTGTCACACGACGCAAGTCGGCAAAAATGGCTTCGGACCTTCGCTGGCGGGCGTGATCGGACGCAAATCCGGAGCCCTCGCCGGTTACACCTATTCGAGCGCGATGGCGAACTCGAACCTGATCTGGGACGCGGCCACGCTCGATCAGTTCCTGGCCTCGTCGACGACGAAAGTGCCCGGCACGTCGATGCCGGTCGCGATCGCGGACCCCGGAGCGCGCGCGAATGTGATCGCCTATCTGGCCACGCTGGCGGGCGCGCCGGCGACGCAGGCTGCGGCCGCGCCGCCACCGGCGCCGCTGCCGATCGGTCCGAGCAGCGACGAACTGCTGCATTCGGCAACCGATACGCAGGGTTGGCTGTACGCGAGCAAGGACTACAGCGGGCAACGCTACGTGGCGCTGGACCAGATCGACGCCGCCAATGCGCACACGCTGCGCGCGGCGTGCATCTACCGGTCGAGCGCAACCGGTTCGTTGCAAACCAGTCCACTTGTATACAAAGGCATACTCTACTTCACGGTCGACAACGTCACACTGGCTATCGATGCCACCACCTGCCGCGAAAAATGGACCAACACCTGGGACATGAAATCCGTGCCGCTGTCGAAAACCAATCGCGGTGTCGCCATCGCGAATGGCCGCCTTGTGCGCGGCACGCCGGACGGCTATCTGATCGCGCTCAACATGGCCAATGGCGCGTTGTTGTGGAGCCAGAAGATCGCCGATCCGGGCACCAGCCAGTATCTGTCGATGCCGCCGCTGATTTATGGCGACACGATCATCTACGGACCGGCCGGCGCCGACTGGGGCGAGAAGGGCTGGATCGGCGCGTTCAAACTCGAAACCGGCGAGCGCGTGTGGAAGTTCAACCTGATTCCAGACGCCGACGAACCGGGCGCGGATTCGTGGCCGGACCCGGCTGCGCGCAAACACGGCGGCGGCAGCTTGTGGACGCCGCTCGCGCTCGATGCGGCCAAGGGCGTGCTCTATATCCCGGTCGGCAATCCGGCGCCGGATTTCTTCGGTGCCGCACGGCCCGGCGCCAATTTGTATACCAATTCGCTGGTCGCGCTCGACGTCAAGACCGGCAAACTGCTCTGGTATCACCAGTTCGGTCCGAACGACGTCAACGATCGCGATCTGTCGCAGGTCAGCCCGCTGTTCAGCGCAACGGTCAAAGGCAAGCCGCGCAATCTCGTCACCGTCAGCGGCAAGGACGGCCTGTTGCGCGTGTTCGACCGCGACACGCACGAGCAGCTGTACGAGCTGCCGATTACCACGCGCACCGGTGTCGACGAGAAGCCCACGGTCGCGGGCGTGCACGGTTGTCCGGGGCTGCTCGGCGGCATGGAATGGAACGGTCCGGCCTACAGTCCGACGGCGAAGACGCTGTATGTCGCGACGGTCGACTGGTGCGGCACCTTCAGCAAATTGCCGCATCCGCCGGCGTTCGCGCTCGACGCGCATTATTACGGCGGCGTGGTTACGCCCGATCCGCGCGACCAGGCGCGCGGCTGGCTGTATGCGATCGACGCGACGACCGGCGCGGTGCGCTGGCACGAGCAGTGGCCGACACCGCTGGTCGCCGGCGTCACCGCGACCGCGGGGGGCGTGCTGTTCACCGGCGATCTCGACAACAACTTCCTCGCCATCGATGCGGCGAGCGGCAAGACCTTGTACAAATTCAATACCGGCGGCTCGATCGGCGGCGGCGTGTTGAGTTACGCGATCGACGGCAAGCAGTATGTCGCGACGACCTCGGGTGTGGTTTCCGGATTCTTCGGCGGCACCGGCTCGTCCGCGATCATTATTTTCGCGTTGCCGTAGGCGCCGTCGCCGACGACGGGTGCGCAGCACGGGAACGGGTCGTTTCACCGCCGGTCGATGCCGGCGCAGGATCGGGGAATTTATTCGCCGGGTTCGATCAGTCGGGCAATTTGTTCGCGCAACCCGGCGACCTCGGCTTCGAGCCTCGCCACGCGCTCGCGCAAATCGCCTGCTGCGGGCTCGCGCAGTGAGGCTGGCGTATCTACCTGCGCATCTGCCGCAACCGGCCCGCTGAGCAGATGCATGTAACGATCCTCGCGCCGGCCGCCACCATGCGGCAGGCGCACGACCAGCGCTGGAGCGCGCTCGGCCAGGCGCGCGAGGCTATCGCGCACGTCATCGAGGCTCGGAAAATCGGCGAGCCGCTCGCCACGCGTAAACAACTCGTGCATGGTCTGCGGGCCGCGCAGCAGCATCACGCAGAGCAGGGCGCGCTGTCGCGGCGTCACACCGTAGATGGAATCGAAGCAGTGCGAATAGCGCGGGGCGCGCTGGGCAAACGGGTCGAGCCTGGTCAGACCGCGATCGGCCATGGCACGCAGCGCATGCCCGACCGCGCCGAGTTCGAGATTCATCAGCGGCTCGCGGCTGGTTTTTTGATTGCACGCGGCGACCGTCGCGTTCACGGTCAGCGGATACACATCCGGCGTGATCGCGGCCTTCTCGATCAGGCAACCGAGGATGCGCGCTTCCATGCCATCGAGTTGCGGCGGTTCGGCCACCGCACGCGCGTCAGCCTCGTCCGGCGGGGTTGCTGGTGAATCCTGCATCGGCTGACTCCATCACCGCGATGCGGCAATATCGCACGCATCGGCAATGGCCGGCTAGCGCTGGGCGGGTGCAACCTTGGAAGTCGCACCCGTGCGGTCGATGGGTTCGCCGCAGAAACTATTTGGCCTCGACGACCTTCTTCAGATTGTCCAAGCCGCTCTTATAAACGCCGAAGATTGCGTCAGTCGCGGTCGTGTCGTTCTCATTGTCGGCCGGATGATCGCCGACGTTCTTGCGCTTGAAATGGCCCGACCAGATGACTTGGCTCTTGCCTGCGCCGGCGGATTTCACCGTCAGCGTCGACTTGTAGCTGCTGACCGGCAACACGCCTTCAAGAATCATGTAGGTGAAGCTGTGGTGCGCGCCATCGAAGCGCAACAATTTTTCCTTGATCGTGCCGCCGCCCTTGAGCGTCAACAGGCGTACCGCGCCGGCCTGATTATTCTTGCCCTCGACGAGCTGGTCGGTATCGACAGCCGGATGCCAGGTGTTCAAACCGTTGAAATCTTTGACCGCATCCCAGACTTTCGCCGCCGGCGCATCGATCTCGACCGATACACTCGCTGAGAGCACCAGAGGAACTGCGGCTGCGGCCAGACCCGATGCGGCGATCAGCAGCGCGCCGACGATTGTGGTGATGGTTTTCATGATGTTCCCTCCCGATGGTTGAAAGTACCTCGCGCCGGCGGAAGTTCTTGTTTGACGTCGACGCACACAGTCTGCACCCAATATTGCACAGCCTCGGCGGACGAGAAAGGATTAAGTGAAAATGCTGCTGGACGGGCGTCTGCCCTGTCCTGTTTATGACACAACGGTCGATCCGGCGATCCTGTTGGAATGGTTGGATCAAAGCTGCGCTATTGCCGGCACCAGACTCCGCTTGCGCAATCGCTCGTATGCCGGGATGCACGCGGCGATGATTTCATCGTATTGCGATGGCAGACTCATGTCGCGCTCGCACCAGGGCTCGAAGCCCGTGGATTTGCGCACCGCGTCGTACCAGTGCGGCGCCCAGACGCCATCGCTGGCGCGCGCGCCGGCTGGCCAGCACAGCATGCGTTCGGTATAGGGAATTTGCAGCAAAGTACACAATGCGCGTAAGTGGATTTCTGGATTTTTCAGGAACGCATCGGCGTCGATGACCGGTGCGGCGCTGTCGCTGCGCCGGGCGATCTCGTCATACAGGTCGGCCTGCTGTGGCACGCCGATATCCGCTGCGCTCACGTGTGCGTGCGGCCGGCTCCTGACATAGGACGCCAGCACCCGGCGTGGATCGCGTATCAGGAATACATGGGTGAGTGCAGCGAACCAGTCGTGACCGATGTGCGGCAGCATGTGATGGGTCATATGCTTCTGGTAAAACAGCGGCCGCGCATCGGGCACCGGACCGGTCAACGTGGCGGCGACCTTGCGCCAATCGGTTTCGCCCGCTGCGATCACTTCTTCGCGGCCCGGATGATCGAGGCCGGTTGCGGCGAGATAATGCGCGTAGAACGGTTCATCGATCACCGCGCAATCGCCGCGATTTTCGAATGCGCGCATCATCGCGGTCGAGATATTGCGCGGGCCGGACCACATGGCAATACGGACGGGTGTTGTCATCGATCGGATTCTTCAGCAGGAGCGCCTGGGCAATGGAATGCCGTCATTCCCGCGCAGGCGGGAATCCATTTTGCTTTTTCCGATCGCCGCCATCGGGAACATCAGGCTGGATTCCCGCTGCACGGGAATGACGCCGCTCTGCGGAAGTCAGTCGAACGCTTGTGGGCGGCGGGATTCATTCCGGTCGTGAGCGCGCTGCGACATCGCGCACGATCAGTTCGCGATAGAGATTCTGCAAACGCTCGACCATCGGCCCCCGCGTCGCGCTGATGTTCCGGCCGTCGACCTCGACCACCGGCGCGACCCCGGCAAAGGTACCGGTGACGAACGCCTCGTCGGCGCCGTATACGTCGGTCAGGCTGAAGCTCTTCTCGAACGCAGGAATCCCGTTTTCGCGGCACACTCGCAGCACATTGGCGCGGGTGATGCCGCCCAGGCAATACATGCCGGTCGAGGTCCACACTTCGCCTTTGCGCACGATGAAGAAGTGAGTCGAGTTGCAGGTCGCGACGAAACCGTGCGGATCGAGCATCAGCGCCTCGTCGGCGCCGGCCTTGGTCGCCTGGATGCACGCAGTGATGCAGTTGAGCTTGCTGTGGCTGTTGAGCTTGGGGTCCTGCACATCGGGAAAACCGCGGCGCACATGCACGGTGAACAGGCGCAGGCCATGCTCCAGGGTTTCCGGCCGCGGCACCTTGTATTCGGGAATGATGACGATGGTCGCCGGGCCGATCGTCGCGCGCGGGTCCTGATACGGCGTGCGCTTGACTCCGCGCGTCACCATCAGGCGCATATGCACATGCTCGTGCATGCCGTTCGCGGCGAGCGTCGCGTACAGGGCCGTCGCAAGCTGGTCGCGCGACAGGCCGACATCCATGTCGATCGCCTTCGCGCCTTCGTATAGACGATCCAGATGCTGGTCCAGGAATGCTATACGTCCGGCGTGTACGCGCAGCCCTTCCCAGACGCCGTCGCCGAGGACGAAGCCGGAGTCGAACACCGAAACCATCGCCTGTTCGCGCGGCTTGAATTCCCCGTTCACGTAGATCCTGATCTCGCGATTGCGCGGATCGTCGACGAATTCATGGATGCTCTGGCCCATGTCCGGTTCCTTGTTGCTGTGACCTCGCGATGGTAGCGATTGCGACCGTCGCCGTCGCGTCCCGATTGAAGACAGGGCGCATGCGTGCGAAAATCCAGCGACAATCCATGCAAGGTGGTCGGCGCCCAGTTGTCGGCCGAGTGTGCGACATGTCGACGCGAACTTTCCGAACCTGAAACGCAATCGCTGAGCCACCTTTTAGCAGGGGCGCTTGGCGCCTTTTTTATTGCCCTGCGATTGCGTAAGGGTCATTCCGGCAAGGACGGCCGGATTTTTAACAACGGAATAGCTGGTCATCCAGTGCCATGGATGCATAAGGATAGAGACACTGGATTTCCGCATTCGCTGGAATGACGAGCAAATTGACCGCACTTTTGTTGGAAATTCACATGATCAATATCACGCTCCCCGATGGCAGCCAGCGCCAGTTCGATAATCCGGTTACCGTGCAGGATGTCGCCGCCTCGATCGGCGCGGGACTGGCGAAAGCCGCGCTCGCCGGCAAGGTCGACGGCAAACTCGTCGACACCAGTTTTCGCATCGATCGCGATGCAAACGTCGCGATCGTCACCGAGAAGAGTCCCGAATCGCTCGATATCCTGCGCCACTCGACTGCGCATCTGCTCGCGCAGGCGACGCAACGCCTGTTTCCGGATACCCAGGTCACGATCGGCCCGGTGATCGACAACGGTTTCTACTACGACTTCGCGCGCAAGACACCGTTCACGCCCGACGACCTGGCCAAGATCGAGGACGAGATGAAGAAGATCGTCGTCGAGGCGCTGCCGGTCGAGCGCAAGGTCATGGCCAAGGACGACGCGATCAAGTTCTTCAAGGACAAGGGCGAGATCTACAAGGCGCAGATCATCGACGACATCATTCCGCCGGGCGAGGAAATCTCGCTGTACGGCCAGGGCGACTGGATCGACCTGTGCCGCGGCCCGCATGTGCCGAATACGAACAAGCTGCGCGCATTCAAACTGATGAAAGTCGCCGGCGCGTACTGGCGCGGCGACTCGGACAACGAGATGCTGCAGCGTGTGTATGGCACGGCCTGGCTCAACGACAAGGATCTCAAGGCCTACCTGCACGCAGACTCGAGGAAGCCGAAAAGCGCGATCATCGCAAGATCGGCAAGCAACTCGACCTGTTCCATTTGCAGGAAGAAGGCCCGGGCCTGGTGTTCTGGCATCCGAAGGGCTGGTCGATCTGGCAGGTGGTCGAGCAGCACATGCGCCGCGTCTATCGTCGACTCGGGCTACCAGGAAGTGCGCTGTCCGCAGGTGCTCGATGTGTCGCTGTGGAAAGCCTCGGGGCATTGGGACAATTACAAGGACAACATGTTCTTCACCGAGTCGGAGAAGCGCACCTACGCGCTCAAACCGATGAATTGTCCCGGCCATGTGCAGATGTTCAATCACGGCCTGCACAGCTATCGCGATCTGCCGATCCGCTACGGCGAGTTCGGCGCGCTGCCATCGCAACGAGCCTTCGGGTGCGCTGCACGGCATCCTGCGCGTGCGCGGCTTCACCCAGGACGACGGGCATATTTTCTGCACCGAGGATCAGATCGAGCCCGAGGTCACGGCCTTCCACGCCCAGGCGATGAAGGTCTATGCGGATTTCGGCTTCACCGACGTGCAGCTGAAGATCGCGCTGCGCCCGGAACCGCGGCTCGGCGACGACGCGACCTGGGACAAGGCCGAGAACGCGCTGCGTTCGGCGCTGCGCGCGGCCGGCGTCGAATGGCAGGAACTGCCGGGCGAGGGCGCGTTCTACGGCCCGAAGATCGAATACCACCTGCAAGGACGCGATCGGCCGCACCTGGCAGCTCGGCACGATGCAGGTCGACTTCATGATGCCCGAGCGCCTCGGCGCCGAATATGTCGACGAGCATAGCCAGCGCCGCCATCCGGTCATGCTGCATCGGGCCATCGTCGGCTCGATGGAGCGCTTTATCGGCATTCTGATCGAGCACCATGCCGGCAATTTCCCGGTCCTGGCTGGCCCCGGTCCAGGCGGTGGTGATGAATATCACCGATGCGCAGGCCGATGCAGTCCGCGATGTCGACGCAAGCCCTTGTAAAACAAGGATTCCGGGTCGAAGCCGATTTGCGTAACGAGAAGATTGGCTATAAAATCCGCGAACACACGCTGCAAAAAGTTCCGTATCTGCTCGTGGTCGGCGATCGCGAGAAGGAAAACGGGCTGGTTGCCGTGCGCGCGCGTTCGGGCGAAGATCTGGGCAGCATGACGGCTGGCTGCCTTCGCCGATAAGCTGCGCAGCGAATAGTTGCATAAGCCGAAAAAGGATCGGGCAGGATGCCCGCTTTTTGATCTTTGCGAGCAGGGACGCGAGCACAATACGACGCCGCCTGAACGTCGCATGCGGATTGTCGATCAGGTCTTCAGGGAGAGTGAGTTATCGCCACTGAAAAGGCTAACCGCAAGAATGCGGAAATTCGCGTTCCGCGGGTACGCGTGATCGGCGCCGACGGCGAGCAGGTCGGCGTCCTGTCGCGCGACGAAGCGCTGAGCGATGGCGCAGGAACGCGGGCCTCGATCTGGTCGAGATCCAGCCGACCGCCGATCCGCCGGTCTGCCGCATCATGGACTTCGGCAAGTTCAAGTTCGAGCAGCAGAAAAAGGCGCACGCGGCGAAACGCAAGACCAAGCAGGTCGAGATCAAGGAACTGAAATTCCGTCCCTCGACCGAAGATGGCGATTACAACGTGAAGCTGCGCAATCTGCGGCGGTTTCTCGAAGAAGGCGACAAGGTCAAGATCGTGGTGCGCTTCAAGGGCCGCGAGATGGCGCACACGGAACTGGGCGAGGCGATGGTCAAGCGCATCCAGGGCGATATCGTCGAGGAAGCGGTGATCGAAAGCTTTCCGCGTTTCGAAGGTCGTCAGATGGTGATGATGATCGCCCCGAAAAAGAAGTAATGATTTTCCGCTTCTCCGCTGGCGGGAGAAGGTGCAGAAGGCGGATGAGGGTGGTTTTTGCTCCGCGAGGATTTCGCAAACTTCGCCTCACCCGTTAGCCCTCTCCCGCAGGCGGGAGAGGCGATTGAAGAACTGGAACCCGCCCGTTTTCGAACGGGCTTAAACAAGCAAGTTCGAGCAGGATGGAAAGCGCGGTGCGACGCCGCCGCTCGAGCGAGTAAAAAATACGAACTAAAGGAGTTGGGTCATGCCCAAGATCAAGACCAATCGGGCCGCTGCCAAGCGGTTCCGCAAGACGGCGTCCGGCAAATTCAAGGCCGGCCACGCCTTCAAAAGCCATATCCTGACCAAGAAGAGCACCAAGCGTAAGCGCGGTCTTCGCGGTCCCAACATCGTGCGGAAGGAAGACTCCGGTCGCATCGCCCGCATGCTGCCCTACGCATAAGGAGACGAGACCATGGCACGAGTCAAACGTGGTGTCGTCGCACGTCGCCGGCACAAGAAAATCCTTTCTCGCGCGAAGGGCTACTACAACGCCCGGCGCAAGGTCTTCCGCGTCGCCAAGCAGGCGGTCACCAAGGCGCTGCAATACGCCTATATCGGCCGCAAGCAGAAGAAGCGCCAGTTCCGCGCGCTGTGGATCGTGCGCATCAACGCGGCGGCGCGCCAGTACGGTCTGTCGTACAGTCGCCTGATGAACGGCCTGAAGAAGGCCGACATCACGGTCGACCGCAAGGTGCTCGCCGATATCGCCGTGCACGATATCAAGGCGTTCGGCGCGCTTGCCGAAAAAGCCAAGGCCAGCCTCGCGGCGTAACGCCTGTCGCGTTCTGTTGTTGCATGATCGCAAGGGGAGCGGGCATTGCCTTGCTCCCCTTTGCATTTGTGGATTTCGTATTGAATCGTCGACCAGGCGGATCGCAACCGTGATGCGAACTCGACAACCAAGTTGAACAGGCGCTGAGCCAGATCGATGCCGCATCGTCGCTGGATGCGCTCGATGCGTTGCGCGTATCCGTGCTCGGCAAGTCGGGGCTGGTCACCGAGCAACTCAAGGCGCTCGGCAAGCTGCCGGCCGAGCAGCGCAAAGCTCACGGCGAAATGGTCAACCGCGCCAAGGAAAGCCTCAACGAGGCGATCGCCGCGCGGCGTGGCGTACTCGAACAGGCCGCGCTCGATCGGCGCCTGGCATCGGAGCAACTGGATATCACCTTGCCCGGCCGCAATGCGTGCGCGCGGCAGTCTGCATCCGGTCACGCGCACGCTCGAACGCATCGATCGATATCTTCGCGCGGCTCGGCTATGAAGTCGCCGACGGTCCGGAGATCGAAGACGACTGGCACAATTTCGAAGCGCTGAATTTCCCGCCGCATCACCCGGCGCGCGCGATGCACGACACGTTTTATTTCCCCGACGGACGCCTGCTGCGCACGCACACCTCGCCGGTGCAGATCCGCGCGATGAGCGGACGCAAGCCGCCGTTGCGTATGATCGCGCCGGGCAAGGTATATCGCAGCGATTCGGATCAGACGCACAGTCCGATGTTCCATCAGCTCGAAGGCCTGCTCGTCGACGAGACTTCGAGTCTTCGCCGATCTGAAAGGCACGCTCGCCGAATTCGTGCGCGCATTTTTCGAGCGCGATTTCGAGATGCGTTTCCGGCCGAGTTATTTCCCGTTCGTCGAACCGGGCGCCGAAGTCGATATCCGCTGGGATCGCGATGACGGCAGCGCCTCGTGGCTCGAAGTGCTCGGCTGCGGCATGGTGCATCCGAACGTGCTGCGCGCCTGCAAGATCGATCCTGAGCGTTACACCGGTTTCGCGTTCGGCATGGGTGTCGAGCGCCTCGCCATGCTGCGCTATGGCGTGAACGATTTGCGCGCGTTCTTCGACAACGATGTGCGTTTCCTGCAGCAGTTTGCGTAGAGAACAAGAATGAAATTCAGCGAAAACTGGCTGCGCGAATTCGTCCCGATCAAGGCCGATCGCGACGAGTTGTGTCAGCGCCTGACCATGGCTGGCCTGGAAGTCGAAGGCGTCGAACCGCTCGGCGCGGCACTCGATGGCGTGGTCGTCGCCGAGATCGTTGACTGCGAACCCCATCCGAATGCGGACAAATTGCGCGTTTGTCGGGTAGCGCTCGGCACCGGCGAACCGCTGCAGATCGTCTGCGGGGCGCCGAATGCGCGCGCCGGGCTCAAGGCGCCGCTGGCCATGATCGGCGCGATACTGCCGAATGGTATACAAATAAATAAAGCCGCGCTGCGCGGCGTCGAATCGCAGGGCATGCTGTGTTCGGCGAAGGAACTCGGCATCGACGCCGATGCGTCGGGCCTGATGGAATTGCCGGACGATGCGCCGGTCGGGCTGCAACTTGCCGAGTATCTGCACTTGCCCGATGTGGGAATCGAAATCAAGCTCACCCCGAACCGGCCCGACTGTCTCTCGGTGCAGGGGCTTGCGCGCGATGCCGCAGCGATTTTTGGTGTCACCGCCGCGTTGCCCGTGATCGCGCCGATTGCTGTGGCGACGTCGAACGAGCGCAAGGTCGAACTGCGCGCCGGTGGCGATTGTCCGCGCTATTGCGGACGCCTGATCGAAGGTATCGATGCGAGCGCGCCGACACCGCTGTGGATGGCCGAACGCTTGCGCCGTTCGGGTTCGCGACCGATCAGTCTGCTGGTCGATGTGACCAATTACGTGATGCTCGAACTTGGCCAGCCTCTGCACGCGTTCGATGCGGCGACTCTGACCGGCGCGATCAGTGTGCGCCGCGCGCGGGCGGGCGAGACGCTCAAGCTGCTCGACGAAAATGAAGTGACGCTCGATAACGAATTCCTGGTGATCACCGATGCCGCCGATTCCGATAAGGATCGGGCCGTCGCCCTGGCCGGCATCATGGGCGGCTACGACACGCGTGTCTCCGACATTACGCGCGATGTATTTCTCGAAGCAGCGCATTTCGCGCCGGGCGCGATCAGCGGCCGCGCGCGTAAACTCGGCATGCACACCGATGCCTCGCATCGTTTCGAGCGCGGCGTCGACCCCGAATTGCCGCGGCGTGCGATCGAGCGCGCCACGCAGCTGATTGCCGAATTCGGCGGCGGCACGCCCGGCCCGATCACCGAGGCGGCGCTGCCGCAGTTTCTGCCCAAGCCCGCGGCCGTAACCCTGCGTCGCGCGCGTCTGCGCCGCGTGCTCGGCATCGACGTTGCGGATGCCGAAGTGCTGCGCATTCTGCGCGCGCTGGATATGCAGGTGGAATCCACGCCGGACGGCTGGCGTGCGACACCGCCATCGCGTCGTTTCGATATCGCGATCGAGGAAGACCTAATCGAGGAAGTCGCGCGCGTGCACGGCTACGACGCGATTCCGACGCGCATGCCAGCAGGCGAAATCCGCGTCGCCGCGCCGAGCGAAACGCGCGTCGACGAAATCGATCTGCGCCGGCAACTCGCCGCGCGCGATTATCGCGAGGCGATCACCTACGCGTTCGTCGACGCTGCCGAGCTCAAACGTTGGCAGCTCGACAGCGACTCGCTGGCGCTGGCCAATCCGCTGGCCGCCGATCTCGGCACGATGCGCACATCGCTGTTACCGGGTCTGGTCAATGCGCTCCTCGCCAACCGCCGCCGCCAGCATGAGCGCGTGCGTCTGTTCGAAATAGGGCGCGTGTTCAAATTGAAAAGTCCGGCCAGGGACGACCGGGCTCCTGCAGAGGAAAACGCGTCCAAGATGTGCGCCGATGGTCCGATCGAAACAAATCGCATTGCCGGCGTCGCCTGCGGCGACGCGGCCGAGCTGCAATGGGCGACGGGCAAGCGAGCGTTGGATTTTTACGATGTGAAAGGGGACATCGAATCCCTGTTCGCCGTGACCGGCGCCGGCTCCGAATTTCGCAGTGGGCCCGCGCATGCGGCCTGGCTGCATCCGGGTCGTAGCGCAAGCATCGTGCGCGGCAACGCCATCATTGGCAGCTACGGGGCCCTGCATCCGCGGCTGTTGAAGGCGCTGGATATCGACAGCGATATCTACGTCTTCGAGTGCGATCTGGAATCGTTGGCCGCACGCGTGGTGCCGCGGACAATCGCGATCACGCGTTTTCCCTCGGTGCGCCGCGACCTCTCGTTTGAATTGCCGGAAAGTGTGACGTACGACACAGTCGAGGCAAGCGTGCGCGCAGCGGTGGGTCCGACCTTGCGCGAAATCTTCGTCTTCGACCGCTACGCCGGAAAAAATCTCGGAGCCGGTGTAAAAAGTCTCGCCATCGGCTTGATTTTACAGGATGATTACCGCACTCTTACCGATGCCGATGCGGACGCCTGCGTCCGTTTGGCGGTGGCGGCCATCGAGCGTGACTGCCAGGCAAGACTCAGGGGATAAGGATGGCATTGACCAAGGCGGAGATGGCCGAGCGTCTGTTCACCGACGTTGGCTTGAACAAGCGCGAGGCGAAGGAATTCGTCGACGCGTTCTTTGACGTTGTGCACGAAGCGCTGGAGCGTGGCGAGCAGGTGAAGCTGTCGGGTTTCGGCAACTTTGATCTGCGCAAGAAAAATCAACGCCCTGGACGTAACCCGAAAACCGGCGAGGAGATTCCGATTTCCGCACGCCGCGTGGTCACGTTTCGTCCGGGCCAGAAACTGAAGATTCGAGTCGAGTCCTATGCTGGATCAAGGCAGCAATAACGAATTGCCGGTCATCCCGGCAAAACGCTACTTCACCATCGGTGAGGTCAGCGAGTTGTGCGGCGTCAAGCCGCATGTGTTGCGCTATTGGGAGCAGGAATTCCCGAATCTCAAGCCGGTCAAGCGGCGCGGCAACCGGCGCTACTATCAGCGCCACGATGTGCTGATGATCCGCCAGATCCGCGCACTGCTGTACGAACAGGGTTTCACCATCACCGGTGCGCGCCAGCGTCTCGAAGGCCAGCAGGCGCGCATGGAGACGAGCATCTCCAATCAGATCGTGCGCCAGGTGCGCATGGAACTCGAAGAAGTGCTGCAAATCCTGCGGCACTGATCCGCTCGCGGACGATGCACTGCGGCTATCTGCTACAATCCCCGCTGCGATCCTGTTGATCGCGCCAATCTAGGCGGCTATTTGTGGCCGCAGTTTCGATTACCGCAAAAGTCGGGGCGTAGCGCAGCCTGGTAGCGCATCTGCCTGGGGGGCAGGGGGTCGCAGGTTCAAATCCTGTCGCCCCGACCAATTGCGGTTCCACATTCTGTAATTTCCCGCCGCTCCCGTTTCTCACTTCTTGCCCGCGGGCCAAACGACTCGGACTCTATCCCGGATCGAGCGCTTCGCCAGCATGATCGTCGCCGTGGCTTGTTCGGCATCCCAGGTCCACTGATTGATCTTGCTGCCGTCGACGGATATCGATGGCGGTTTATCGACCGCGTGGATGCGCAATTCATAGGAGCGTGCCGGCACCTGGCCGGCATACGATCCCTTGGTCGGCTCGATGACGAGTTCATGAGAACCGTCTCTGGCCGTGGTATAGGTCATCGGCGTCAGGGCGTATTGGCCTTGGCTGTAGGCGAGCGAGGCGCCGTCGTCTTCGTAGAGGTCGAAATGCCCGCTGCCTGATCCGTAGACGTTGACAATGAGATTGTCCAGTGGTTTGGCATTGGAGTAGTCGCTGACGCCCTGCTCGGGAATTATCGACCCCTCGCGAACGAATACCGGCGTTTCGTCCAGTGCGTAGTGCGCCGTGAATGTGGCGCCGCCGGCATGGCGTTTGCCGGTGAAGAAATCGATCCATTGGCCGGGCGGCAAATACGCCGTCCGGTTCCCGCTCGCGTCGAGTACCGGAGCCACCAGCATTTCGTCGCCGAAGAAGTATTCGTGCGTGTGCCGATAGGCATCTTCCAGGTCCGGGTATTGCAGATACAGCGGCCGCAGGATCGGCATGGATTCGCTGTGTGCGCGCGAGGCGTAGGTGTAGGTGTACGGGATGAGCTGGGTGTGCAGGGTGAAGTATTTCTTCATCAGGGCTACACCCTGATCGCCGTAAACCCAGGGCATGCGCGCGTTGCCATCGTGCGGATTGGCATGCGCGCTGTGCATGCGCAGGATCGGACTGAAAGCGCCGAATTCGATCCAACGCGCATACAGGTCGAAATCGATCCTGGCGCCGTGGAATCCGCCTATGTCATGGCTGATATAGGGCACCAGCACATTGCCGCCGCGCGCGGAGAACGCGACCTCATAGGCCAGCACCGGCCATTCCGAATAGGTATCGCCGGTAAAGAACGCCGGATAGCGTTCGCTGCCCCAATCACCGTAACGGCTGAGGATGAATCCGCGCTGGCCGGTTTCCTGTTGGCTGTAGTCGTAGAAAACCTTGTTGGTCCACAGCTGTTTGTTGAGACCGGGCATATCCGCGGCGCCACCGCCGCCGTCGACCCACCAGTTGTCCACGCCCTGCTGCATCAGCGGCTTGTGCAGATAATGCATCGAGATGTCGGCTTGCTGCTGGTTGGAGAGGTCGAAATAGATACGCGCCGGCGGCTCGATATTCCTGATCGCAGCCGGGCCTTTGAGAATGCCGCCGCCGTACTTGTCGGGCTCGACCCGCAGGACGATCTCGTTCGCCTGTCCGGGTTTGAGATGGGCGGCGATTTCGCTATAGGTCAATCGTTGCGGCCAGCGGATCTTGCTGTGCGCGACTTCCTCGCCATTGACGAATATCCGGTAGGTCTTGCGCACCTCGCCCAGGTACAGGTACAGCTTGTCGGGAATTGCCGCCGGCAGTCGAAACGAGGTTCGGTACCAGGCAACACCCTGGTAGCCCTTGTAGCCCTGATCCTGCCAGCGCGTGCCGATCTGGATCGGCTTCCAAGCCACGTCGTGATTACCCTCTGCGAACCAACGCTGACTGAGGCCACGATCGTGCGGGTCGGTGGCAAACGTCCATTGCCCGGAGATATCCAGGTCGAACGAAGGCTTCGGCGGCAGCGGCCGCCCCAGCGCCTTCAGTACGGCCGGTGCATGGCTGTCGCTGAACGACAGGATGCTCTCGTCCGTATTGGCGTAACCCGGATGATCGTTGAGGCTGAGCTTGATTCCCTGGCCGTGCAGCCAGCGCAGCAACTGATCCGGATGCGGGAACAACGGGCTCCAGTCATAGCCGCCATCCCAACCGTAATTGTGCCAGGCGAAATCCAGCACGAGCGTGTCGAACGGGATGTGTTCCCGGCGCAGCCTCGATATCTCGTCCTCGAGACGCTGCTGGTTGTAGCTGACGAACGCGGGCTGTCTGGACTCGGCTGTGTCGGGGAAATATTCGAAATTGAAATCGGTTATCCAGGGCCCGAGCGTATATCTTGGGATCATCGGTACGGGTCCGCACAGCTGGGCGTATTCGCCGAGCACGCGCCGGTAATCGCGGCCGTAGATAAACAGATACCAATCCTGACCCTTCTGCTCGGGACGCGGCTCTATCCATGTTTTTCGCGCATTCCACACCGGGGTCTGGCTGTCGTCGATGAACGCGTAACCGCTGCGGCTCAGCAGGCCCGGTTTTGCTTTTTCCAGCAGGACTTCGATTCCCGGGATGATGTCGTTGACCGGGCTTTCGAGGTCCATCTTGCCTTCCGGCAAATTGACCTTGCTGATGTTGTCCAGCGAATAGGTAAGGCCTCCGAGATTCAGCGCGTCTACGTCTCCGGGATGCCAGTCGTGCGCGTTGCCGGCGGCGTTCCAGGTCACTTCGAGGTTGGCCGCAGTAAACGGTCCGGACTGCAGCCGGTAGCGCAAGGTCATCGCGTCGGTGCTGGCAGTCAACCAGCCATCCTTGCGCGTCCACTGGACGCGGACCGCAGTCCAGTCCCGCTTCTGCACGACCGCGGTGGGCGCGTCGACAAACGTCCCGGATGGGGAGTACTCCATGCGCACCAGCGACGGCGTCAGAAATTCGAAGCGGGCATCGCCCGTGGCGAGGCTGGATCCGCCTGGCGTTTCAGCGTGGGACATCGGCGACAGCGCAACGAGTCCGATCAGGAGACATTTGGCGCGACGGCCGAATACGCGGTGACAACTCATTCGGGATGTCTCTTCATTGGTCCCAAAGCGATTCATTGTCTGAGCCGAGACGCACGCAGACGCGTCGGCACGCCGCGCCTGCAGAGCGCACAAAAAATTGCTTCAGGGCACGCATTTGTCCTGCGAATTATCGCACTTCAATACAGGACGCGCGTACGCAGCGTTCCCGCAATGGTCGCGAGCGCCTCCTTGAGCATCGTCGCCTGCTCGGCCGAGGTCGAGACATCGATCACCACGTAACCGACCTTCGCGTCGGTCTGCAGGTACTGCGCATCGATATTGATGTTGTCGCGCGAGAAGATTTCGTTGATGCGCGAGAGTACGCCGGGCACGTTCTGGTGGATATGCAGCAGGCGCTGGCTGTGCGGATGCCCAGGCAGCGAGACTTCGGGGAAATTCACCGCCGACAAGGTGCTGCCGTTGTCGCTGTAGCGCACCATCTTCGCCGCGACTTCGATGCCGATGTTGTCCTGCGCTTCGAGCGTGCTGCCGCCGACGTGTGGAGTCAGGATCACATTGTCCATGCCGATCAGCGGCGAGACAAAGGCATCATCGTTGCCCTTGGGTTCGACCGGGAACACGTCGATCGCGGCGCCCCCAAGATGTCCGGATTTGAGCGCTGCCGCCAGCGCATCGATATCGACCACGGTGCCGCGTGCCGCATTGATCAGCATCGCGCCCGGTTTCATGCGCGCCAGTTCGGCCGCGCCGATCATCCATTTGGTCTGCGGCGTTTCCGGCACGTGCAGGGTGACGATATCGGCGCGCGCAAGCAGGTCGTCGAGGCTTTGCGCCGCACGCGAATTGCCGAGCGTGAGCTTGGATTCGATATCGTGATACAGCACCTGCATGCCGAGGCTTTCCGCGAGCACGCCGATCTGCGTGCCGATATGTCCGTAGCCGACCACGCCGAGCACCTTGCCGCGCACCTCGACGCTGCCCGCCGCCGACTTCGCCCAGCCGCCGCGATGGCATTGCGCGTTCTTCTGTGGGATGCCGCGCGCCAGCAGGATCGCCTCGGCAATCACCAGCTCGGCCACGCTGCGCGTGTTCGAGTACGGCGCGTTGAAAACCGGAATGCCGAGCGCTGCCGCCGCCGCCGTATCGACCTGATTGGTGCCGATGCAGTAACAGCCGACCGCGATGAGTTTTTTCGCGTGCGTGAAGACGTCGGCGGTGAGTTGGCTGCGCGAGCGGATGCCGATCAGGTGCGCGTCGGCGATGCGTCGCTTGAGTTCGTCGTTGGGTAGCGACTTCTCGTGGAATTCTATATTTGTATACCCAGCCGTCGCGAACGTATCCAGCGCAGTCTTGCTGACGCCCTCGAGCAGCAGCACCTTGATATCCTGCTTGGGGAAAGAAGTTTTGGTCATGAGCTTGCGTCAGAGCGGGGCGTTGGCGGAGCGCTACTATGCCAGAATTACGCGCATTTTGTTGCGCCGCGGCAGAAGGTGTCCGAAGCCGGAAAAATGCAATACTGGCCCGGGTTATTCGCAATTTGGGGCGATCGATGTACTCGCGTAACATGCTCCGCTCTGTCCATTGCCGTCAGCAAGTTTCTGAATGAGTGAAACCTTGATTTCCGATCTCGCGGGTGCCGCACCGGTGCTGCGCCTTCTCGCGCAGCCTGCCGACCTCGAGCACTACGGCCGCGACTGGACGCGGCGCTGGACGCCGGCGCCGCTGGCGATTGCGCTGCCGACGACGATCGACGAAGTGCAGGCGATCGCGCGCTGGGCGAGCGCGCACAAAGTCGCGCTGGTGCCATCGGGCGGGCGTACCGGTCTGTCCGGCGGTGCGGTCGCGGCGAACGGCGAATTGGTCGTGAGTTTCGAGCGCATGAATCGCGTGCTCGATTTCAACGCGGTCGATCGCACGCTGACCGTGCAGCCGGGAATCGCGCTCGAAGCGGTACACAAGGCGGCGACGGAACACGGTCTTATCTATCCGGTCGATTTCGCCGCACGCGGTTCGTGTTCGATCGGCGGCAATATCGCGACCAACGCCGGTGGTATCCGCGTGATCCGCTACGGCAACACGCGCGACTGGATCGCAGGGTTGAAGCTGGTGACCGCAAATGGCGATCTGCTCGATCTCAATCGTGGCCTGATCAAGAATTCCAGCGGCTACGATTTGCGTCATCTGCTGATCGGCGCGGAAGGTACGCTCGGCTTCGTTGTCGAAGCGACCTTGCGCCTGACCGATCCGCTGCCGCCCTCGCAGGTCATGCTGTTCGCGGTGCCGGCGATGGATGCGCTCATGCGCGTGTTCGACGCCTGCCGCTCGCGCCTGACCTTGAGCGCATTCGAGTTTTTCACCGATCGCGCCCTGCATCATGTGGTCGCGCACGGTGCGCAGAAACCTTTTGCCGAAGACTCGCCTTATTACGTAGTCGCCGAATTCGACGCGGCCGATGAAGCGCAGCAGCAGGCTGCGATCGCGGTGTTCGAGCAGTGCTCAAACGCAGGCTGGGTCGGCGACGGCGTCATGAGCCAGAGCGAGGCACAGGCTGCTGCATTGTGGAAATTGCGCGAAAGTATAACCGAGAGCCTGGCGCCGCTGCGCCCATACAAGAACGACATTTCCGTGCGCATCTCGGCCGTGCCGGCCTTCCTCGGCGAGATGCAGGCGCTGTTGTCGCACGAATATCCACATTTCGATGTGGTCTGGTTCGGGCATATCGGCGACGGCAATCTGCATATCAATGTGTGCAAGCCGGCCGATCTGGGCGATGCGCAGTTCGTCAGCGAATGCGAGCGCGTGACCAGGCTGCTCGGCGACGTGCTTGCGCGCCACGCTGGCAGCATTTCCGCCGAGCATGGCATTGGTCTGGTCAAGAAACCTTACCTCACCGGCACGCGCAGCGCCGCGGAAATCACGCTGATGCGCAACCTGCGCGCGGTGTTCGATCCGCAGGGATTGATGAATCCGGGCAAGCTTTTCGACTGAAACCGCGGCATGGCTTGGAAGGAATTGATCCGTCGTGCGCGATCGATCGTCACGGACCAGGTTGCATCAGCTTTTTCAGCCGGGCCACGACATCGAGCGTCAGCGGTCCGAGCACGCCTCGGCGACTTTCCGGAATATGCGCGGCCGGGTCCTCGTCTGCGAAAACGTAATGGTCGAGCAACGTCTTCCATGCATCGCGTTCCGCGCGCGGCAGGGATTTGTAGGCGAGGATGCAGTGCATCAGCGCTGCGAGTCCAGGCTCGGCGACATGGCCCGGAAATGCCGCCGACCGCCACCAGTAGTTGACCAGTGCGTTGAGCTGTTCGAGTGAAGCGACGTGATGCCACCAGACAGGCGGAATATAGATCGCGTCGCCGGGTTCGAGTTCGGCGACTTGCGCGTGAGCCAGCGCGTCTTTCAGGCGCGGATAGCGCGGATCGTCGCTCGCCTCCAGTCGCGGCATGCTCATTGCCGCCGCGGTCGGTGCAAAGTCGGGCGGACCGACGTACAGGTTGCCGATCTGTTCCGGCGGGAACAGGGTGAAGCGGCGCCGGCCGCAAGCGACCACCGCGATATTGTGGTAGCTGTCGAAATGCGCCGGCGTCGTCACGCGGTTGCCCATCCACAGGCGCGGCGGGATGGTCGGATCCAGTAACGGGACTGCAAGGGTTTCCAGCAAGCCGGGCAGGCAGCTCGAGATCAATGCACTCTGCATTGCCAGGCCGCGCACCTCGTCGCGCCGACTATACGCGGCCAGCCGCTGCAGCACGTCGGTGACCGAAACGCGGAAATGTTCGTAGTTGAAACCGTCCATGGCCGCGTCGTAGCCGATAACGCCTTGCTCGCCGGGCGCGATCAGCAACGCATCGACCGGCGTACCGTTGTCGTACTTGGCCAAGCCTTTGGCAAATGCGCTGTCCGATTGACGGGCGAGCGCGACGATCGGCCAGTCGCGGCACAGGCCACGCAGCACCAGTGGCTGCGCGCTATCGACGATATTCTTCAGCGTGATGGCTTGGCCGGTGAGTTGGACTTCCTCGATCGTGGCGGGCATGAGCTTTTCGGCAGAAGGGCGGGGCGTGGCATGGTCGCCAGGCGACGGCGATGCTGTGCGCATACGCATCCGGTCGCGCAGAGTCGATGCTCATTCTGGCGTGCGCCGGGACAGCCCGCAAGCGCACTGGGCGGCAGCCGGGTGTGACATTTGCGTCCGCACCACGGACAATTGAACGGTCGGCAACACGGAGCTTGCATGAGCCTTACCGATCTGCGCCTTCGACACCAATCCAGGGCCCGCGGCTGGCGCGCGTGGCTCGTTGTACTTTGTCTGATCGTGTTTTGCGGCACGCTTTGGGCTGCGGACAACGCCGCCACGCCGGTCGATTGGGTCAACACCTATATCGGCACTGCCGGCAGCGGATCGGAATACGGCGGCACCATGCCGCTTGTGACCACGCCGTTCGGCATGACCAACTGGACCGCGCAGACGCGGCAGAATCGGATCAGCGTGAGTTCGTATAACTACGACGACAGGCACATCCAGGGCTTTATCGGCACGCATCAGGCCGCGATCTGGATGGGCGACTACGGCTACGTCACTCTGATCCCGGAACTCGACGCGATCAAATACGCGCCCGAGGCGCGCGCGCTGCCTTTGCGCGCGCGGATGAAATCACGACGCCGTACTACTACTCGGTGAAGATGGATGCGGAAGCGTCGCATACGCATCAGGACCGAGATCACGGCCACCGATCATTGCGGCTATCTGCGCTTCACGTTTCCGCAGGGCTCGAATGCGAGCATACTGATCGAGGCGACGCGGCCCGGCATCGAAGGTTTTGTGACAATCGATGCGGACCAGCACGAAGTCTCCGGCTACAACCCCGACCGCATGGACTCGAATCTCGGCCCATTGACCCTGCCCAACTTCAAAGGCTATTTCGTTGTGCGCTTCAAGCAGGCGTTCGCGGCGCAAGAGCTGTCTACGAAGGCGGTGTTGATGTGGCCGGACATGGATCGAGGTCGAGGGCACCAATGTCGGCGCCTTTGTCACCTTCGATACCGCCGAGAGCGGGGTGGTCGAAGCGCAGGTCGGCACCTCGTTCATCAGCATCGAACAGGCGCGGGCCAATCTCGACGCGGAATTGCCGGCCTGGAATTTCGACGAGCACGCGCGAGCGCACTCAAGGCGACCTGGAATCGAAAGCTCGGGCATCGCCGCGATCGACTGGCGCGCCCGCGCGATCAGCGCCATATCTTCTACACCGGCCTGTATCACGCGCTGCTGTATCCGAAGCTGTTCTCCGAACATGGCCGCTACTACAGCGCGTTCGACGACAAAGTACACGCTGGCACTTCGTATACCGCGTTCTCGATCTGGGACACGTTTCGCGCCGAGAACAGCCTGCTCACGCTGTTCGCGCCCGAGCGCATCGACGGCATGGTCAAGGCGCTGCTGCAGAACTATACCAAGAAGGCGGCTGGATGCCGAAGTGGCCGAATCCTTCCTACACCAACATCATGATCGGCACGCACGCCGACTCGCTGGTTGCCGAGGCGATCAACAAGGGCTTCAAGGGCTTCGACTACAAGCTCGCCTATGCTGCGGTGTACAAGGATGCGATGACTCCTCCCGTCGGCGATACCACGCGGCGCTGGTTCGATCGCGAGCCGCACACGCCCTACGAGGCGCGCGCCGGCCTGACCTATGCGAGCAAGCTCGGCTACATTCCGGCGGACAAGATTTCCGAGTCCGCATCGAGCACGCAGGAAGAAGCCTACGACGATTTCGCGGTCGCGCAGGTGGCCAAGGCGGTCGGCAACACGCACGACTATCGGTTCTTCCTAAATCGCTCGCGCAACTACCGCAACCTGTTCAATCGCGCGCGCGGCTTCATGCAGGCAAAAAATTCGGACGGTTCGTGGGCTTCGCCGAACGATGGCTGGACCGAAGGCGATCAATGGGTCTATCTGTTCGCCGCCTTGCACGATATCCCGGGCGTGGTGGCTCTGCTTGGCGGACCGCAGGCGGCCGCTGCCAAACTCGACGCCCATTTCAATGGCGGCCACAACCAGCACGACAACGAGCCGAGCCATCATTACGGCTATCTCTACGATTACACCGGCGAGCCGTGGAAGACCCAGGCGCGCGTACGCCAGATCGCCAACGATGCGTATTCGAACACAACAACCGGCATCCTCGGCAACGAAGACTGCGGTCAGATGTCGGCCTGGTATATTTTTACCGCGATGGGTTTTTATCCGCTCAATCCGGCGTCGGCGGAATATCTGATCGGCAGCCCGTTGTTTTCGCGCGTCGAACTGAATTTGCCGAACGGGAGACATTTCGTGATTTCGGCGGCGAACAATTCGGCGGCACAATATCTATATCCAATCCGCGACGCTCAACGGCAAGCCGCTGGACAAGCCCGTCATCACCTACGCGCAGATCGAGGCGGGCGGCAAACTCGACTTCGTTATGGGCGCGCAGCCGTCGAAATGGGCCGCGGACTGGCGGCCAAAGCCACTGGCGCAATAGTCCAGACGCGCGCGTATCATCAATCAATACCGGAACCGGAATTTCAATGAGCCCGAATGATTCGCACCGCATTTTGTACCCGGAGATCGAAACGTTCGCTTGCGGCCATCTGCAGGTCTCGCCTTTGCACAAAGTATACTTCGAGCAGTGCGGCAATCCGCGCGGCAAGCCGGTCGTCTTCCTGCACGGTGGGCCGGGCGCTGGCTGCAATGCACGTTCGCGGCGATTTTTCGATCCCGCGCATTACCACATCGTGCTGTTCGACCAGCGCGGTTGCGGACGTTCGACGCCGCATGCGGACCTTACCGACAACACGACCTGGCATCTGGTTGCGGATATCGAGATGCTGCGCGCGCATCTGGGCATCGCGCGCTGGCAGGTGTTCGGCGGATCCTGGGGTTCGACCCTGGCGCTGGCCTACGCTGAAACCCATCCCGAGCGCGTCAGCGAACTCGTTCTGCGCGGCATCTTCATGCTGCGCCGCTGGGAGCTGGAGTGGTTCTACCAGAAAGGCTGCGACGCGATCTATCCGGACGCCTGGGAGGAATATCTCAAGCCGATTCCCGCGGGCGAGCGCGCCGATCTGATGAGCGCCTACTATCGGCGCCTGACCAGTGCCGATGCGCATGTGCGTGTCGCGGCGGCCAAGGCCTGGTCGATCTGGGAAGGCGGCACGAGCTTCCTCAGCCAGAGTGCGGACTACATCGCCTCGACCGGTGCGGACGAATTCGCACTGGCCTTCGCGCGCATCGAATGTCACTACTTCGTGCACGGCGGATTTTTCGAGCGCGACGACCAGTTGCTGGCCAACGCGCACAAGTTGAAAAATATACCGGCGCGTGATCGTGCAGGGCCGCTACGACGTGGTCTGCCCGCTGCGCAGCGCCTGGGATCTGCACCGCGCGTGGCCGCAAGCGGATTTAAGGATCGTCTCCGACGCGGGTCATTCGGCGTTCGAGCCTGGCATCACGCACGAACTCGTCAGCGCCACCGATCGGTTTCGCTGAAAGGTTATTTTTTTCCGGCAACCGCCCTGACAACACCGGCGAGTGGGGCGACGATCGTTCGCGCATACAGCTTACTGTTCCAGGCAGACGCGAGGTGTCTTTGCCTCACTTCCGCAGGGCAGGCAGCGTTCGTTGCTTGTTGGTTGCAAAGTTGGCGATCCCAGCATGCCGCCCGAAAATTTACCAAGCCAACGCAGCAGGTATTCAATATCGTTCGGTCTCCTCCGCGCGTCCACAACGTGCCCTTGCGTCCTAGGCGCAAGGTGCATTAATTCCGGGGGTAAGCGCTTGTCCATTTCAGTCGACTGATTGCCGAAGTACCAAAATTGCTTTGAGACGAGAACGCGCCCGCCGGAAACGTCACGCTCAGCACAACCTTTGTCGTGAACGTGATTGGGAGCCTGTATCAGATATTCGCTTCCGTCTGGCCGGAGCACGGGTTTGTAGAAATTGTCCGGGTGCGCGTTCAACTTGGAAGGCTTACGCATGGAGAAACGCGAATCGCGCCAATATTCCGCAAACGTAAGCGATTCTGCGACCCGCATCGCGTAGATTACGTGGCCGCGTTCGATCGGTGCAGCATGGAAGCCAACGATCCAATCGCCCACGACTGCGGTACGCCGAATCGCTGGTTTGCATATCGCCAGCGTGCACCACGCATCGTAAGGATTCGGTGCCGTGCCAGCATCGTGACGGATAATGTAGCGGTAGATGCGCATGTTGGTTTCTGCTATTCGGTTCCCGGGACACTGTTTGTCTTGGGCGTTGGTTGGACCACAAACGGATGAAATGCACACAACTCAGGTGCCAACTATCTTACCGATTCTTCAATATAGTCGCCGTGGTCCGTCCATTTTACTTTTATGTTCTGGCGTTCCACTGATTGAACATCATCAAGCAGATTTTGGAATGCCACGTACATTTCGTCCGTAACGACTTTCCGGCAATGCCCATCTCGAATGCTTTGTAGCGCTTTTGCGATACGTGTCTTAGCGTCGGCCCTGATCTCGTCCGCCGATACAACGCTGCCATAGTGGGATTTGACAAATTGCGCATAGGCGTCAGCACCATAGTAAGAAGTCCACGCCGTAGCGATGTCTCTATACGCCATCGTGATGCAGTTTTGTATGGTCAGGCCATCACCGCCACGTGGCAGTACAGCTGCGGGAATTCGAGCGCCATAACCTTCCTTGAGAACGGCGATGAGGTAAGGGGGATTGAATATCCTACCTTGGCCAGGCACCTTGGTTACACCACCCCAGCCTGGCACATTATTATTATTCATGGATTGAGCGCCGTGCGCTTTTATGAAGTTGAGCATGGTTTCCTTATCTGGGGCTAGGCGTTCTGGTTGTGCCGGCTTCTGATCGGATAGTCATGCATATCGATGTCGTTTTGAGCGACTTGGCGTGGCGCGTCGCGGCTTTGACTTGGGCCTTTCGCTAGCGCATCGGGTGGGGCGGCTTTTCCTCCTGCGAGCGACGCGGTGGGACCGCTACTTTGGTAGGCAATGTTGCTGAGGTACGCATTTAGGTCGTTCAGCACCGGCATTATTGTCGAAACGACATCTGGCCTTCTTTCGCTCAGTGCGAAACCGCGTTCGCGTGCTATTGCTTGCTGGATTCTCTTGTCGCCTTCGCTCCAAGATACCAGGTAATAGTCCTTCATCCGGTAGGCAATGTACAGAAAAGATGAGGCTACGCGCATCTTTTCACGGTCGCTATCCGCCTTCCCCTGGTTTGCTCTTGCCTGTGCAAGAAGATCTGCGTGCTCTTGCGCGTAGTTCCTTACTTGAGGCGTGGCGCCAGAGGGCATTCTCTTCGGCGCTCGCTCGGTATCGCTTGCCCCGATGGCGACGCCGTAATCATTCTTGAGGACGGCCGCGAGGTACTCCGAAAAGTTCTTCCAGCCTTGTGGACCGCTCATTTGTAAATGATCAATGCTGTTATTCAGAATTAGAGAAAACAGCGTGCCCTTGTTCGCTTCAATTTGCGCTGGTGCGGCAGGTGCTTGTGATAGGTGGCCGAGGTCGAGCCTGTCTTGCGCGAGAACCGCAGAGCCCGAAAAGAAACTCAGTGCAGCTAGGATAAGAGCCGCCAAATTGCGAGCACTCATGTATGTCCCCCTTTAGATTTCTCGCCGATGTCCAAGCTTTGGATCGAGGCAACATCAAGTTGAAAATGGAAGATGTAAGGCCGTACGTCAAGGAGTATGTTCGGTAAAAAAACCGGGCCTTGCAGCCCGGTTTTATTTGCTCTGAGAAAACTTCGAATTAATGTGTTGCTGCTGCGGAGCTATCGCCCTTCAGGCAGTTATTCCTGAAGTCGCTGTAGTCTTTACCTTTCAGACCTTTTGCTTTTGCATCGGCATTGCAGGTCTTCATCTTTTCTTGTTGCGTCATTTTTACGGGTGCGGCTGCGGGTGCCGCAGCGGTCGCGGGTGCGCCAGCGGCGCTGGGGCAAGTCTTCATGTACGCCTTGTACTCGTCACCTTTCAAACCCTTGGCGTGAGCTTCTTTGGCGCAGGCGCCCAACTTGGACTGCTGGGCGCCGGGGGCCTTCGTGTCGGCGGCAGTTGCGGAACCGGCACAGAGGGCAAGGGCGAATGCGATGGCGGCAAAAATGGGTGCGGCGGATTTCATCGGGGTCTCCTGTCATGGACCGGCGTCATGCCGGATGGCTAAGTTTACGCCGAGCCCGCAGAGTGCGTGTAGTTGCAATGCGCAAAATGTTGTCGGAATTTATCGATTGAGGACCGCCCTGTCGCGCGCGATCCGCGGTTGGCAGTAGCCGACCCATGCAGTGAGCCCCGCGGATTGGGCCCTAGGCCGCTGCCGCGGTTTTCGGCATATCCACGCTCTGGCGCGGCCCGTGCAGCAGGGCCTGACGCACGCCGTCGACGATCAGGTCGACCTCTCGCCACTGACCGCGAAATGCGGCGTGAAGCGCAGCGAATTGGTGCCGCCATGGATCACGCCGATGCCGTGTTCGCGCATCCATTCCTCGGTGCTGCCGGCGCCGTAGCACTTGAATTGCGGCGCAAGTTCGCAGGAGAACAGCAGGCCGGTACCCTGGACCTTGGTGATCAGGCCCGGCAGTTCGTCCTTCAGCTTGCCGAGCTTGTCGAGGAATTCCGCGCCGCGCCGCGCGGATATTGGCGCGCAGTTGCCGGCGTGATCTGGGCCGAGCACCGCGCAGGCCGACATCCAGCGCGCGCGGATTGGTGGTCATCGTGTTGCCGTAGATTCCCTTTTTGTACAAGGCCGCCGGCTTGTCGCGTCACCGCGAGCACCGACAGCGGATACTGGCCGCGCGTTGAGCGCCTTGGAATAGGTTTCCATGTCCGGCGGATCGAGCTTCTCGAAGCCCGGATAGTCGACGACCGACAGCACGCCGTGCGCGCGCAGGCCGGCCTGGATCGAATCGACGAGGAACAGCGAGCCGTGCGCGCGCGTGAGTTCGCGCGCGGCGGCGTAGAACTCCGGCGTCACCGCGCGGCCCGGATCGCCTTCGCCCATGACCGGTTCGAGGAACATCGCCTCGATGAACCAGCCGTTCTTGTCGGCGTCGGCGAAGGCCTGGCGCAGCTGGTCGACGTTGTACGGTTCGACCGTGAGCAGGCTGCGCTCGTCGCGGAAGCTGGCGAGGTTCTGCACGTAGGCCTTGCGCGAGGAATCCGAATAGATCGCGGGCCGCTCGGTGCGGCCGTGGAACGCGCCCTTGACCGCGAGGCGCTTGATCGTGCGGCCGGCGTGGCGCGCACCCGGATCGGTCAGCAGCTTGGCATTGACGTCGGCGATGCGGCAGGCCAGCGACGACCGCTTCGGAACCCGAGTTGAGGCAGAGGAATTTCGTGTACGGCGATGCCGCCGCGCGTCTGGCCGATCTCGCGCTTGAGCGCGTCGCGCGAAGCGCAGCTGGCTGACAGTTCGGCGTCATCACGTTGGCCATCACCTGAGGTCCGGCCAGCGCGTCGATCACCGCCTTCGGCGTGTGGCCGAAGCCGAGCATGCCGTAGCCGCCGGAATCGTGCATCACGGCACCCTTGAGCGTGACGATCCAGGGCCCGCGCGCGGCCAGCGCGACGTACGGATTGATCGCATCGTCGGCATAGAAATTGATGAAGTCGGCCTGCACGCGCGCCAGTTGCGCGGCCTCGTCGAGCTTGAGCAGTTCCGGCATTTCGCTGCGCAGCTTGACTGAACAGCGCGTGCGCTTCGTCGATCGCTGCGACCAGAGTCCGGAGATCGCTGCGCGGCAAAGCGCTCGATCGTCGCATCGGCAAGTCCGGCGTGCGCGCGGCGCCGCCGAAGCTGGCGCATTTCATCGAGTTTGGCGATCAGCGACATGACGATATTCTCCAGGTTTCGTGCGACCATCCGCGATGGCTGGGAGCAGCGGCAGGTATGCGCGAGCGGCGCCGGCAAGGCGGCATTCAGGGATTCGCGACAAACAATTATCGATCCTGCCAGTGATTTTAGCATTGCTCTTTGGTATGGCAAAGTGCCATTTCGTGTGACGGGGAACTTTGTTGGAGCCAATTCCAGTCTGACATTCGTCATGCGCAGATCGTGATGGTCGCGACTGACACTGTGCCGCGCGGCGCCGGCAGAATTGCTCGTCACACTTTGGAGGAACGCGCATGAGCCCGCAACCCGAACGTCGATCGCCAGGCTCGACGGCGCCAGCAAGCGCTACGGCAGCGTGCTCGCGCTCGACGGCGTCGATCTCGATGTGCGGCGCGGCGAGGTGCTTGCCCTGCTCGGCCCGAATGGCGCCGGCAAGACCACGGCGATTTCGCTGCTGCTCGGCCTGCTGCAGGCGGACAGCGGCAGCGCGACGCTGTTCGGCGAGGCGCCGCAGTCGCTCGCCGCGCGCCGGCGCATCGGCGCGATGCTGCAGACCACCGGCGTGCCGGAAACGCTGACGTCGGCGAATTGATCGACCCTGTTCCGCAGCTACTACCCGCAGGCCGCGCACGGTCGCCGACATCGTCGCGCTGGCCGGCGTCGGCGGACCTGCTCAAGCGCCGCTACGGCAAACTGTCCGGCGGCCAGCAGCGGCGCGCGCAGTTCGCGCTGGCGATCTGCGGGCATGCGGAAATCCTGTTTCTCGACGAGCCGACCACCGGCCTCGATATCGACGCGCGCGAGACGATGTGGAAAACGATCCGCCAGCTGGTCGGCGAAGGCTGCGCGGTCGTGCTTGACCACGCATTATCTCGAAGAAGCCGAAGCGCTGGCCGACCGTGTCGGCGTACTCGCGCGCGGCCGCATCGTCGCCGAAGGCAGCGTGGCGCGATTCGCGCGCGCGTCGCGCAACGGCGCATCCGCTGCATCTCGACGCCTTGCCGCGCGACGCGATCGCGCGCTGGCCGGAAGTGCGCAGCGTCGCGCGCGACGGCGAGCGCATCGAGATCGTCACCGATGCGGCCGAGAGCGTGGTGCGCCAGCTGCTGTTCGAAGATGCCGCGCTTGAGCGAACTGGAAGTGCAGCGCGCCGGGCTTGCCGAAGCATTCGTCGAAATCACCAGGGAGGCTGCGTAATGAACGCCGATGTGCCGATTCGACCACGCCGTCGCTGCGTGGACCGCGCGCATCGTTGCCCGCCTACGCACTCGAAGCGAAATACGAATTCCTGCGCGTGCTGCGCACGCCCGCGTTCGCGATGCCGACGCTGCTGTTCCCGCCGCTGTTCTATCTGCTGTTCGGCCTGCTGCTCAATCGCGGCAACGGCGGTGCGGCACATTATCTGTTCGCCACCTACAGCGTGTTCGGCGTGATGGCGCCGGGCCTGTTTGGTTTCGGCGTCGGCGTGGCGATTGAGCGCGAACGCGGCTGGCTCGCGCTCAAGCGCGTTGCGCCGATGCCGCCCGGCGCCTATCTGCTGGCAAAGATGGTCATGGCGATGCTGTTCGCGTTGATCATTTACGCGTGCTTGCGGCGATGGCGTATACGCTCGGCGGCGTGCGTCTGCAATTCGCGCAATGGTTGCTGCTCGGCGCTGATCACGGTGTTCGGCGTGCTGCCGTTCTGCGCGCTCGGCTTGCTGATCGGCAGCCGCGTGAATGCCGTCGGCGGCGCCGGCGATCGTCAATTTCATCTATCTGCCGATGGCGTTTCTTTCGGGTTTGTGGATGCCGTTGTCGATGCTGCCGGATTTCATCGCGCGACATCGCGCCGCTGTGGCCGCCGTATCATCTGGCCCAACTCGCGCTGGCCGCAAGCGGGCGCGAATACACGGGTGGTACGTTGGGGCATCTCGTCTTTCTGGCCGGGTTCACCACGGTTTGCTTCGCCATCGCGCGGCGCTGGCTGGCGCGCGCGGCGTGATCGCGCTGTTGAGGAAGCGAAGCATGCGAACGCTTTACTGCCGTGCAGCGCTGTTCCTGCTCGCACTGGCGTTGCTCGCACTGTTCTCGTCGGCAACCCATGTCGTCGCGCATGGCGCGGTGGCGTATCCTTCCGTGACGGTCGCCACACGATAAGTCCAAATGTCAGGCATGCTCACCAGAATTTTCACGCCATCCGCCAATTCGCTGCTGTGCGGCTACGCGGATCACGCCGGAGCGAAGCGCTCGACGCACTGGCTGCCGGCCTTGATGCTGGTATGGACGTTCTGGCTGTTCTTCACGCCGCTGTTTCAGACCGGCGATTCATTTCCGCACTGGCTGTGGCCGACGCTGAGCAGCTTCGTCGTATTTCTCGGACTGTTTTATCGCATCTACTATCGCGATCGCGCGCAGGTGATCTGGTGTACGTGGGCAATTGCTGCACTCGGTTTCGCGGTCACCCCGTTCAACCCCGGCGCGCAGTGCTACGCGATTTACGCCTGCGCCTATCTGGCGCTCAGCGGCTCCATGCGCATCGCGTTGCGCAACATATTCGTGCTGCTTGCACTGTACAGCGCGCAGTGGCTGCTGCTGCTCGACTTCGGCTGGCCGTATCTGATCAATGGCGTGCTGATCAGTCTCGCGGTCGGTTTCATGAACATCAATTTTATGCGCAAGCAGCAGCGCGACGCGCAACTGCGGCTCAGCCACGAGGAAGTGCGCCGTCTCGCAGGGCTGGCTGAACGCGAGCGTATCGGTCGCGATCTGCACGATCTGCTCGGACATACGCTGTCGCTGATCACGCTCAAATCCGAACTCGCCAACAAGTTGTTCGATCGCGATGCGGCGGCGGCCAAACGCGAAATGGCCGATGTCGAGAACGTCGCGCGCGATGCGCTGGCCCAGGTACGGCGCGCGGTGACCGGGATTCGCGCGGCCGGGTTCGCAGCCGAACTTGCATCGGCGAAGCTGCTGCTCGAATCCAACGGCGTGCATCTCGACTATGCGCTGGCCGATATCGCCATGCCGGTCGACGTCGAAACCGTACTCGCGATGACGGTGCGCGAGGCGGTGACCAACATCCAGCGCCACGCGCAGGCGACGCAGGCGAATATCACGCTCGAATCCGCGCAGAACAAAGTGACCCTGCGCATCGAGGACAACGGGCGCGGTGGCGCAATCATGCCCGGCAACGGCCTGACCGGCATGCGCGAACGTCTGGCGACGATCGGCGCGGAGCTGCGCATTCAATCGCAGCGCGGCAGCGGCACACGATTGAGCGTGAGCTTGCCGGTGCCGCAAACCCAAAGCTCCACGCAGGCGCCGTCGGCCGTCGCGCAGCGCGTTTAGCACGTGAGCCATATTGGCGCTCAACACGACAGCCCGCGCCGACGCATGGCTGCGAACAGGATTGCGGCTCTACAATGACCGGCATGCAGCCCATTCGTCGATCATGATCCGCGTCCTGCTCGCCGAAGACCAGGCCATGGTGCGTGGCGCGCTTGTCCGCGCTGCTCGAGCTCGAGTCCGACCTCGATCTGATCGGCAGCGCGGCCGATGGCGAAGAGGCGTGGACGCTGATGCAACGCGCGCTGGCGGAAAACAGGGGCCCCGACGTCGTCGTTACCGATATCGAAATGCCGCGCCTGACCGGGCTGGAGCTTGCGCAGCGTATTCGCGAACGCGGCCTCGACTGCAAGGTGGTGATCCTGACCACGTTCGCACGGCCGGGGTTTTTGCGTCGCGCGCTGGACGCGGGGGTCAGCGGTTATTTGCTGAAGGACGCACCGGCCGATCAACTTGCCGAGGCCTTGCGCAAAGTGCATCGCGGCGGGCGTGCGATCGATCCGCAACTCGCGCTCGAGGCCTGGAGCGAAGCGCGATCCGCTCAATGATCGCGAGCGCCAGGTGCTGCGCCTTGCGGGCGAGGGCATGTCGGCGGGCGATATCGCCGAACAACTGCATTTGTCGCAGGGCACGGTGCGCAATTATCTGTCGGAGGCGATCGGCAAGCTCGGCGTCGGCAATCGTATCGAAGCGTACCGGCTGGCTAGACAAAAAGGGTGGTTGTAGCATTTTCGCAATGCGTTGAAGCGTATTGCGAAAATGCGAAAGGTAAGGCATGGATGCCGAACGGAGGAGACTTGGGGATGGCTGCTTGGCGGGTCGATCTCGCGATGCGTTGAAGCGCGTCGCGATCGTCGACGGAGGAGTTCCAGGAACGGCTGCCTGCCAATGATCCGCGGTGCCGCTTTTCACCGCGTACAATTGCGCGGTGAAAAAATCCGATTTTCATTACGACCTGCCGCGCGAACTGATCGCGCAGGCGCCGTTGGCCGTGCGCTCGGCCAGTCGCCTGCTCGCGATCGATGTCGCCGCGCGCAGGTTCGATGATCGGCACTTCGCTGATCTGACCGAATACCTGCGTCCTGGCGATCTGCTTGTGTTCAACGATACACGCGTGCTCCCGGCGCGCCTGTTCGGGCGCAAGGAAACCGGCGGTGCGGTCGAGATACTGATCGAACGCGTACTCGGTGCGCACGACGCGCTGGCCCAGCTTGGCGTGAGCAAGAAGCCGCGTGCGGGCTCGCGCATTTTGCTCGAAGACGGCAGCGCGATATTGGTGCGCGGACGCGAGGGAGAATTTTATACCTTGGGCTTCGAGGCGGCCGAACCGCTGGAAAAACTCCTGGCGCGCCTCGGCCGCATGCCGCTGCCGCCGTATATCGCGCGCGCAGCCGGCGCGGACGACGCGGAGCGCTATCAGACCGTTTACGCGCGCGCCCCCGGCGCAGTGGCTGCGCCGACCGCCGGACTGCACTTCGATGCGCCGCTGCTCGACCGCCTGCGCGCGCATGGCGTCGATTTCGGCTATATCACCCTGCATGTCGGCGCGGGCACGTTCCAGCCGGTGCGCAAGGACCGGCTCGAAGAGCACGTCATGCATCGCGAATGGCTCAATGTCGGCGCCGGGTTGATCGAGAAAATGCGCCGCACACGCACGCGCGGCGGACGCGTGGTCGCGGTCGGCACGACGGTGGTGCGTGCGCTCGAATCCGCGCTGCGCAACGGGGTGGTCGAACCGTTCGCGGGCGAAACGCAGATTTTCATCTTCCCCGGCTATCGCATCACCAGCGTGGACGCCTTGATCACGAATTTTCATTTGCCCGAATCGACCTTGCTGATGCTGGTATCGGCGTATGCCGGACGCGAGTTGATTCTCGATGCGTACCGGCATGCCGTCGCGCAGCGCTACCGGTTTTTTTCCTACGGCGATGCGATGCTGATCCTGCCGGCCAATGAGAATCCGAAGTAGCAATATGTCATTCCCGCGAAGGCGGGAATCCACGGTCTTTAGTTCTGCATGCGTTGAAAGAAAGCGATTTCGCTGGATTCCCGCCTTCGCGGGAATGACAATCAAAAGAATGACCTCAATGCAATTTGAACTTCTCGGCACCGACCACGCCGCGCGCCGCGGACGCATCACGTTCGCGCGCGGCACGATCGAGACGCCGGCCTTCATGCCGGTCGGTACGTACGGTTCGGTCAAGGCGATGACGCCGCAGTCGATCGTCGATAGCGGCGCGCAGATCATTCTGGGCAATACGTTTCACCTGTTTCTGCGGCCTGGATTGGCGGTGATCGAATCGTTCGGCGGCCTGCATCGCTTTATCGGCTGGAACAAGCCGATCCTGACCGATTCTGGCGGCTTTCAGGTGTTCTCGCTGGCTGAGCGACGCAAGATCAGCGAGGACGGCGTGCGCTTCGCCTCACCGGTCGATGGCGCACAGGTGTTCCTCTCGCCCGAGGAGTCGATGCGCATCCAGCGCGCGCTCGACTCGGATATCGCGATGATTTTCGACGAGTGTACGCCTTATTTGACAGGTAACGAGCGGCGACGGAAAAGCAGGCGCGCGACTCGATGGAGCTGTCGTTGCGCTGGGCCGAGCGTTCGCGCCGCGCGTTTGACGACTTGCGCAATCCGAATGCGCTGTTCGGCATTGTGCAGGGCGGTACTTTTCCACATTTGCGCAAAGTATCCGCAAACCGGCTGATCGAGATCGGTTTCGACGGCTATGCGATCGGTGGTCTCGCAGTCGGCGAACCCGAAGCCGAACGCAAGCGCACGCTCGAAGACACGGTGCCGTTGCTGCCGGCGCAGCGGCCGCGCTATCTGATGGGTGTGGGTCGGCCCGAGGATATCGTCGAGGCGGTAACGCGCGGTATCGACATGTTCGATTGCGTGATGCCGACGCGCAACGCGCGCAACGCGCATATCTTCACGCGCACTGGCGTGCTGCGCATCCGCAACGCGCAGTACGAATGCGATACGCGTCCGCTGGACGAGACCTGTGCCTGCTACACCTGCCGCAGCGGATTTTCGCGCGCGTACCTGCGCCATCTGGACAAGTGCGGCGAGATGCTCGGTCCGATGCTGGCGACGATTCACAACCTGCACTACTACCAGGACCTGATGCGCGGCCTGCGCGAAGCGATCGCCGCGCAGCGGCTGAGCGAATTCGTTGCGGAGTTCTACGCCGCGCGGCAGCCGACCGGCGAAGCTGGCCAGGTCTAGCCGCTCTTTTCCCCCGCGCGACCCGCGACCGTCGCGCCGATCAGCGCGGAAAGATACGGAATCGCCTGTGCGCAGAGGATCGCGATCCACAGCTTGCCTTCGGCATAATCGGTGAGGTGGCGCGTGCCGGGCGGCTCGTGCACGCCGCTGAGCCAGCTGTCGAGTGCGCCGGGCAGGTTGAGCATGCCGAGAATTGCGAGCGCGATCGCGATGAACATCAGCAGTTCTTCCTGCACGGCCGCGAACGGATTCGGGCGCTTGGCCAGGCGCCGGCTCTTGGCGGTGCGCACGAACTCGCCTTTCTTCTTCCACAGGCCGAGATAGATGCCGCGCGCGATCGCGTGCGACAGGCCCATGCTGGCGATCGACGCCATCGAGCGTGTCCTTCCACGAGCACGGCACGCGCACGCGATACAGGATGATGCCGAACGCGGCCTTGAACACGAAGAAGCCGAGGACCGGGATAAGGAACAGGTCCATCGGCAGCGCTGAAATACTTCGGGCAGAGCGATCATGCCGAGCGTCCAGAGCAGCGCCAGCAGCGTGAACACCAGGTGCAGCGCATCGGCGAACCACGAGAACCAGCCGGTGAGGAAGTGGAAGCGCTGGCCGCCGCGTGAGCGGGCCGCGTTGCGCGTCATCCAGTTCCAGCGCGCCTTCAGGATCTGCATCGCGCCGAACGCCCAGCGGTAGCGCTGCGACTTGTATGCGGTGAAATCGGCCGGCGTGAGGCCGCGGCCCATGACTTCGTCGACGTAGACGAGGTCGTAGCCCGCGTGCATCAGGCGCAGGCCGAGTTCGGCGTCCTCGCAGATCGTCCATTCCGACCACGCGCCGGTGCTCTGCGAGCGCGCTGCGCCGGACCATGGTCATGGTGCCGTGCTGGATGATCGCGTTGCGCTCGTTGCGATGGTGCATGCCGATGCGGAAGAAGCCGTCGTATTCCCAGTTGGTCATGCGGCGGAACGCGTTGTGCTCGTAGTCGCGGTGCGCCTGCGGGCACTGCACGACGGCGACTTTCGGATCGTGGAAATAGCCGGTGAGCGCGCGCAGCCAGTCCGCGCGCACTTCGTAGTCGGCATCGACCACCGCGATCACCTCGGCGCGCGCGTCGGTTTCCTTCGAGGCCGAAATTCAGCGCGCCGGCCTTGAAGCCGGGCCACGGATTCAGATGGAAGAAGCGGAATCGCGCGCCGAGCTTCGCGCAGTGCTCCTCGACCGGCTTCCAGACTTCTTCGTTCTTGGTGTTGTTGTCGATGACGAGCACTTCGAAGTTCTCGTAGTCGAGCGCGGCCAGCGAATCGAGCGTCAGGATCACCATCTCCGGCGGCTCGTTGCAGCAGGCCAGGTGGATCGACACGAACGGCTGCTGCTCGCCGGGCTCGGGCGGCAGCAGGCCGAAGTCGCGCAGCCAGCGCGTGCGCCACAGCACCTCGGTGAACTCGAAGCCGTTGATCAGCAGGATCAGGATGATCGCCAGCTGCGCCGGGAACAGCAGCACGAGCATCGTCCAGTCGAACGGATCCAGATAGAAGTCGAACGGCAGGGTCGCCGACCAGACCAGCAGCGACGCCGACATCTGGATCAGCGCGCAGAAGAACAGCAGCCCGCGCCAGCTGAAAGCGGATGAAATGGCGCGCGAACCAGAACATCGGCAGCAGCGCGAGCAGCGCAGGCGACGGCCGGCCTTCCACGGCCAGGTCGGATCTTCGATCACGCGTGCCGGTGAACGCGAATTTCGGCTGGCGATCGGCGCCGAACATGCCCCAGTACGCTCCGACGCGGCCTTCGATTGCCTTCTTTCCAGGGCTGGTCGAACGCTTCCATCAGGTAGTAGTCGATGCTTGCGCTGCGCGGCGACGTTGACCATTCGCGCATGAACTGCGCCTCGTCCGCGACCGACGGCGTCGCGCGCCTTGATGCGGTCGCCGTTCGACGGCCAGCCGACTTCGCCGATCACGATGTGCTTGCCGGGAAACGCGCTTTGCAGCTCGTTGTAGCGCTTGAGCACGCCGCATGCCGATCGCGTCCTTGCGCGGAATCCTTTCCCAGTACGGCAGCAGATGCACGGTGATGAAATCGACGTGCCTGGCCAGTTGCGGGTACTTCGTGCCAGATGTGCCACGGTTCGGCGGTCGACACCGGCACCTTGACCTGCGCGCGCACGCGATCGATGATAGCCGATCAGCTGTCCACGCCCATGTCGCCGCGCAGCAGCGTCTCGTTGCCGACGATCACGCGGTCGATGTTGTCGTTGCGTCGCGCCGGCTTCGATCAGCGCGGCGATCTCGTCCTCGTTGCGCTGCCAGGCGATTGTCCAGATAGGTGCCGGCGAGCACCTTCAGGCCGTATTTCTTCGCGATCGCCGGAATTGCCGGGTTTTCCAGCGACGAGTAGGTGCGGATGCGGTCGGTGTACGTGCGACAGCAGTTTGAGGTCGGCGTCGATCTCGTCGGTGGTCGGGAAGATGACGCTTGATCGGACTCTGGTAGCGCTGATACGGCGAATAGGCGAAGCCGCCGATCTTGCCGTCCCAGTCGGGCACCTGCGCTGGGCTGATTCAACGCCGCCCACAGCGCGATATTCAGCCCAGCGACGAGCACGGCGAGGCATCAGCGCGCGCCAGAACGAGGTCGGAGCGGAAGTGCGTACGATTGGAGTCAAAACTGGGTCCCGGGAACTCGACGGCTGGCGTGGACCGGCCTGGCCGCCTGTGCAGTCGGGCAGGATAGCCCAATGCGCGGCGGCTGGCTCAAATTCACGCGCTCAGGAGTGCCGGTGGATGCGCAGCCGGGCCGCGACGCAGCTTGCTGACGACGAACGGGGATCAAGCGCGAGCAGGCCCATGCCGACCAGCGGCAGCAGCACCGCCGGGTCGTGCAACAGACTCAGATTGATCGGCTGCTGCTCGCCGATGTTGTGCGCCAATGCCGCGCCGAGCGCGGTTTCGACCGCCGGTCATCAGCGTGCCGCCGACCGCGGTTGCGGTCACGAACAGCCACAGCGGACAGCGCAGCCAGGCCAGCGCGACGGTGACGCCGCCGAACGGGAAGAACGGCACCAGGCGCAGAAAAAACGTGTAGCTGAGCGGATGCGCGAGATAGCCGCCGCGCAGGCTCTTCACCAGGCCCGGTGCGTCGCGCCTGGCTGTGATCGCCGAATGCGTGACGGCTGGCGAGGAACAGGATCAACGCGCCCAGGGTCACCCCGATCATCGTCAGAGACGTGCCGGCCGACGATGCCGAACAGCATGCCGCCGGCGAGTATCAGCACGATCACGCCCGGCATTCCGGTCGAGATCGCCAGAGTCATCGCCGCGATCTGCGCGAGCGACGCAAGCAGCGGATGCAGCGCGATCTGCGCCTGCAGGTTCGCCTGTTCGAGCGCCAGCGTCTGCGGACGCAGTCGATCGAGCACGCCCGACGAGAGCAGGACGATGCCGATCGCGATCAGCACGAGCAGCGGAAGAAAGGAGCGGAGGCGTTTCATTCAGTCAGGGATTTTCCAGCCGGCCGGCGACGGCCAACTCGGCGAAGGGGCGCAAGGATAGCGTGGATGCTAGCGCCTTTGCGCAAACACCGTGATTTCCTCGCGGTCGTGATACAGCTGCTTCGCGCGGATATCGGCAGCATGACCATGCGCGGCGAGTTCGCTGCGCATCGAGTCCAGACACAGCCGGGTTTCCTCGTAGCGCTTCTTCATCGGCAGCTTGAGATTGAAGATCGCGTGCCGGCACCAGCCTTGGGCGAGCCATTGCGCAATCAACGCCGCGACGCGCCGGGCTGTTCGACCATGTCGCAGACCAGCCAGTCGACCGCCTTCTTCGGCCGGTAGCGGAAACCGTCCTCGCGCACGTGGGTGACCAGGCCGGACTGCAGCAGCGCGGCATCCATCGGCCCGTTGTCGATCGCGGTCACGCGTAGCGAACGGCGCACGAGCTGCCAGGTCCAGCCGCCCGGCGCCGCGCCGAGATCGACCGCGCTCATGCCGGGCTTTAGCCAGCGCGCGCGTTCGTCTTCGTCGAGCAGCACGAGAAACGCCTCGTCGAGTTTCAGCGTCGAGCGGCTCGGCGCTTCGCGCGGAAACTTCAGGCGCGGAATACCCTGCGGCCACGCTGCGCTGTACGCGACCTCGTTGCTGCATAAGTATACTTTATCGCTTTGCGGGAAAAATGCGTGCAGACGCCGCGGCGCGGCCGCATCGAGCAGACGCGCGTTTTTCAGCGCCCCGATCAGCGCGTTGCCGAAACTGCGGCAGAACGTCGCCAGCGTCTTGCCTTCGTTGGTATCCGGAGCTTCGATGAAGACTTCGGCGTAGCGCTCGCCGCGTGCGCGCAGCGCGGTCATGATCGGCGTGAGGCGGTCGTGCGCGGGCAGATCGCCGAGCTGGGCGAAAACCACACCGCACTGGCGCGCGAAAATCAGCGCGCGCACATCGGCGAGACGGCGCAGTTCGGTTTCGTCGCACCCGGCCGGCGCGACGAATTCGGCAAACGCGCTATCGCGTTGGGCACGCACATGGCCATGGATGCCCGCTGCCGCGGCCAGCGCGGCGATTTCCTGCGCGCATTCGCCCTCGAAGCCGGCGCGGCAGTAAAGCAGCAGACGCTGTGCAGACGCGCGCTCGTCGCTCATGGCAATGCGGTCGTCATCGCCGAACGGCGGCCGCTCAGTAGCTCGCGCCGCCAAGCTGGCGGTAACGCACGAATACCTCGCGCGCCTGCGTGCGCAGGATGTCGCTGCTTGACGCGCACGCCGCGCGTTCGCAGTTCGCCGATCCAGTCGGCCGGGCAGCGGGCCTTCGTCGAATTCGGTGAGTTCCTCGACGTCTTCGGCGCGCGCGCCGATCAGCAGCTCGTCGATGCCGGCCCAGACGGTCGCGCCATAGCATTGGCAGCACGGCTGCGCGCTCGTGGCGAGCACGAATTGGCCGCCGTGTTCGTTGAGCCGGAAGCGTTGCAGGCGTTGCTTGCGCCAGCATGTAGGCCATCATTTCGGCGTGCGCGACCGAGCAGTTTTGCGGTACGACGCGGTTGACGCCGACCGAAACCAGCCGGCCTCGCCGGTGAACACCGCGGCGCCGAACGGGCCGCCGCTGGCGCGTTCGACATTGCGTTGCGCCAGCCGGATCGCGAGTGCGACGCGCGACTCGTCGTCGGCATAGACCCGCGCCGTGTCGACTTCGTGTCGACCCAGTCGGGCAGCGTCAGATTCACCAGGGAGGCAGGATGTACATCGAGTTCCCTTGAGGAGTGGATCGACCGCCTGAGAGCAATTGGCCGCAGAGCGCAAAGGTGAGCGAAAAAGCCTTTCACTTTTCCTTTTGCGTTCGCGCTCTTTGCGAACTGAATCTTGATCTTATTGCTTCGTCTTCGCGAACGAATCGCGCAGCGTCACGGTGCGGTTGAACACCGGCTTGCCGGGCGCGTGATCGCGCCGGTCGGCGACGAAATAGCCGAGCCGCTCGAACTGGAACGCTGCTCCGGCTCGCACGTCGGCCAGCGACGGCTTCGAGCCAGCCGCGCACGACGCGCTCGGAATCCGGATTGAGATGGTCGCGGTAGGTCTTGCCGTCGCTGTCGTCGTCCGGATCGGCGCACGTTGAACAGGCGATCGTACAGGCGCACTTCGGCGGCGATCGCGTGGCGCGCGCTGACCCAGTGGATCGTGCCCTTCACCTTGCGATCCGCGCCGGGCATGCCGTGCGCGCGTGCCGGCATCGAGCGTGCAGCGCAGCTTCGCGATCGACATTGCCATCGGCATCCTTTATCGACTTCTTCGCACTTGACGATGCCGACGCCGCGCAGGCGCACTTCGCCGCCCGGCACGAGGCGATGGAAGCCCTTCGGCGGCATTTCCATGAAATCCTCGCGCTCGATCCAGCAGCTCGCGCGAGAACGGCACGTCGCGCGTGCCGAAGATCTCGATTCTTCGGATGGTTCGGGAACGTCAGCGTTTCGTCGTGATCTTCGGGCAGATTCGTGATCACGAGCTTCAGCGGATCGAGCACCGCCATGCGGCGCGGCGCGCGCGCGTCGAGTTCTTCGCGCACGCAGCCTTCGAGCACCGAGTATTCGATCACGCGAGTTCTGCTTGGTCACGCCGGCGCGCTCCCAGAACGCGCGGATCGCCGCCGGCGGAAAGCCGCGCCGGCGCACGCCCGACAAGCGTCGGCATGCGCGGATCGTCCCAGCCGTCGACGAGCCTGTCCTGCGACCAGCTCGCAGCAGCTTGCGCTTGCTCATCACGGTGTAGTCGAGATTGCCGCGCGCGAATTCGATCTGCTGCGGCGTCGATACCGGCATCTGCAGGCCGGCTGTCGATCAGCGGCTGCGACCAGTTCGGCATGATGCGGCAGATCGACCTGCTCGAGGCACCAGTCGTACAGCGGGCGGTGATCCTCGAACTCCAGCGTGCACAGCGAATGCGTGATGCCTTCGACCGCGTCCGACATGCAATGCGCGTAGTCGTACATCGGATAGATCGGCCAGGCGTCGCCGGTGTTCTGGTGCGGCAACCTTGCGGATGCGGTACAGCGTCGGATCGCGCAGGTTGATGTTGCCGCGAGGCCATGTCGATCTTCGCGCGCAGCGTTTTCGCGCCGTCGGCGAATTCGCCCGCGCGCATGCGCGGAACAGATCGAGATTTTCCTCGACGCTGCGCTCGCGATACGGCGAATTGCGGCCCGGCTCGGTCAGCGTGCCGCGGTATGCGCGCACCTCGTCGGCGGAGAGGTCGCAGACGAAGGCCTTGCCGTCGCGGATCAGTTTCAGCGCGCACAGATAGAACACCTCGAAATAATCCGAGGCGTGGCGCAGCGCGTCCCAGTCGAAGCCGAGCCAGCGCACGTCGTCCTTGATCGCCTCGACGAATTCGATGTCTTCCTTGGCCGGGTTGGTGTCGTCGAAGCGCAGATTGCAGACGCCGCCGTAATCTCGCGGCGATGCCGAAATTCAGGCAGATCGACTTGGCGTGGCCGAGATGCAGATAGCCGTTCGGCTCGGGCGGAAAGCGCGTCGCCGACGCGGCCGCCGTGCTTGCCGGCGGCGCGGTCGTCGGTCACGATCTGGCGGATGAAATTGTTGCTGACGGGCGTGTCGCTGCTCATTCTTCTCTGGTTTTGCGCGGCTCTGCGCCCGTTTGTGGCCAAAGTACCGAAGTATACGGATAAGCCGGTGGAAAACGAATGGGGCGCCGCTTTGCCTGCGCGCGCGGAATGCGCTAGCGTGACGGCGAAGGCTCGCAAAGGCTGCGCATGAAAATCGTCTATCAGGCGGAAAACATCATCGATGCGAATCTGGTCAAGAACGCGCTGGAGGCGGCTGGCATCGTTTCCTTCGTCAGTGGCCAGTATCTCACCGGCGCAGCCGGCGAGTTGCCGCTGAACGCGCTGGTCAACGTGATGGTGGCGTACAGCGACTGGCCGAATGCGCGGCCGATTGCCGAGCGCATCGATGCGGCCTTGTGCGAGCGGCGGTCGGGCTTCGCGCTCGGCGACGCCGATTTCGACGATGGCTGGGCCGCCGAATCGATTTAGCTCATGCTCTCCCAGGGGCCGCCGGCTGGGTAGCAACACCTCTTTTTATCGACACCCATATGATCTCGTCCCCGACCCTGGTTATCGGCAGCAAGAACTATTCCTCCTGGTCGCTGCGCGCGTGGCTGCTGCTGCGGCAGTTCGATGTCGTCTTTACCGAAATCAAGCTGCCGCTGGACACGCCGGAGTTCTACGCGCGCATCGGTGACTACTCGCCGGCCGGCCGCGTGCCGGTACTGATCGACGGCGAGGTTCGCATCTGGGATTCGCTGGCGATCTGCGAATACGTGAACGAACGCTTTCTCGACGGCCGTGCGGCTGGCCCGCGCGATCGCGCAGCGCGTGCCTGGGCGCGCGCGATCAGCGCAGAAATGCATTCGGGTTTCGCGGCAATGCGCGCGGCGCTGCCGCTGAATTGTCGCAAACGGGTGGCCACGCCGGCACTCAACGCCGAGGCGCTGCGCGATGTCGAACGCGTCGAGTCAATCTGGCGCGAAGCGCGCGAACGGCACGCGAGCGAGGGTCTGTTTCTGTTCGGCAAGTTCAGTATCGCCGATGCGATGTATGCGCCCGTCGTGCTGCGCTTCATCAGCTATGCGGTGGAACTCGATGCGCCGGCGTGCGCCTATGTCGAAACGATCGCCGCATTGCCCGCGCTGCGCGACTGGCTGGCCGAGACGGCGACCGAGCCGCTCGCGGTGTTGCACGAACGCAGCGTATGAGCGCAGCGCGCCCATCCGCCGCTGCGCTGCCGCGCGCTGCGTTCTGGCGCATGCTCGCTCGGTGCGGCGCTGATTTCGACGACCAGCATCTTTGTACGCTACTCGCACGTCGCGCCAACCGTGTCGGCGTTCTATCGCGTGGCCTTCGGCGGCGCGATGCTGGTGGTGTTGCTCGCCGTGCGCCGGCAATGGCATGGCGTCGGTTGGCGCGATGCGCTCTGGCTGATCGTGCCGGCGCTCGCGTTCGCGGTGGATTTGATGATGTGGCATCGCAGTATCCAGTTGATCGGCCCGGGCCTCGCGACCCTGATCGGCAATTTTCAGGTGTTCATCATGGCGCTTGCTGGCGTCGTCTTCTATCGCGAGCGGCTCGACTGGCGATTCCTGGCCGGCGTGGCGCTGGCGCTGGTCGGACTCTGGCTGCTCGTCGGCTTCGGCAGGCGCAGCCTCGACGCGGGTTATCGATTCGGCATCCTGCTGGGCGTATTGACCGGCGTCGCGTATGCGGTCTACATGCTGAGCTTGCGCCAGGCCCGATTGCGCCGCGTGCAACTGACGCCGGAGCGCGCGTTGTGTCTGCTCAGCCTGCTGTGCGCGCTCATGCTCGCGCTCGCAGTCGTCGCCGAGGGGCAGAGCTTCGCGATTCCCGATATGCAGTCCTGGACCGCCCTGCTCGCGCTGGCCTTTGTTGGCCAAGTGCTTGGCTGGGTGCTGATCGCGCAGGCGATGCCGCAGTTGCCCGCGTCGATGGTCGGCCTGTTGCTGCTGTTGCAGCCAGGTTTGTCCTTCATTCTCGACGTGCTGCTGTTCGCACGCGCAACGACCCTGCTGGCCTGGTTCGGCCTCGGCTTGTCCCTGCTCGGCATTTTTGTCGCCAGCCAGCGCAAAACAGGAACCTCCGAATAAGCTGCTGCGCTCGGCATCTTGTGCGTCGGCGGTGCTCGGAATCCTCATTTACTCCCATGTGAACTCCGGTTCCTGCGCTCCGGCGACGCACAACCTGCCTTCGCTCGCGACGCTTGTTCAAAGGTTCCAGGCGTGGTCTTGTGCATCACGCAGCCTTCGTCTGGTCTTTGGATCATATAGACGTATAGACGTCTTGACATCCAAAATTTGTCTTGTAGAATCCACCTCGTACTCATCAAGACCGGCTGAGGGGCAGGCCCAGCGACGCCGGGGCAACCTTTGCAAGACTGCGGTTTAAAGCCGCATCGCGCGACTGGTGCCAATTCCTGCGAGGTCCACAGTCCCAAAGACTGTGGTGAACCCCGAAAGATGAGGCGAGCGCTCAAGATCGCGCACCGTCTCGTTGGGGGCAAGAGTGAACGACGAGACAGATACAATGAGCGCCGAGCTTTTCCTGCCACTGCAATCGCGTCGCACTGCGCCGCTGCAGTTCGCCACCCCGGCGACACCTGCCGCCGTGCAAGCGCAGCAGGGCGAACTCGCGCTCCCCGAACCCTTCGTACTCGAATCCGGCGCGCATTTGCATAACGCGAAGCTCGCCTGGCAATGCGTGGGCCCGGCCGATGCACCGCTGATCGTCGTGCTCGGCGGCATTTCCGCGCACCGCCGCGCCTGTGCGAGATACCGACAAGGTCTACGCCGCGGCTGGTGGGAAAGCCAATGCGGCGCGGGCAAGACGCTGGACACCGATCGCTACCGCGTGCTCGGCATCGACTGGCTCGGCGGCTGTGATGCCTCGACCGGCCCGCGCAGCGCAAGCCAGGATGAGCAGGACTTCCCGGCGATCTCGACTGCCGATCAGGCGCGCGCGCTGCTGCTGTTGCTGAACCGCCTCGGCGTGCGCCGCGTGCATCTGCTGGTCGGTGCCTCCTACGGCGGCAATGTCGCGCAGCAACTCGCAGCGCTGCTCGGCGATCGCCTGCGCCGCCTCGTGCTGCTCAGCGCGGCGCATCGGCCGGCGCAGTTCGGCCTCGCGCTGCGCCATGTGCAGCGCGCGATTCTCGATCTCGGTGGCGATGCCGCGTCAGCCGAAGCGCTCGCCCTCGCTCGCTCGCTGGCCGTGCTCGGTTATCGCACGGCCGAAGGTGTCGAACAGCGCTTCGACGGATCGGCTCAGTGCGCTGGCGGTGTGACCGGCTGGATCGATCATCACGGCGAGAAGTTCGTCGCCGCGTTTCGATGCCGACGCCTACCGCTGCCTCGGACGTTCGCTGGATACGCATGACATCGATCCGGCCAGCGATGCGCGTGCCGACCACGGTGTTCGCCGTGCGCGAGGATCTGACCGTGCCGTTGTCGCTGCTGCACGAATACGCCGCAGCGCGCCGGCGAGCCGTTGCGAACTCGTCGAGATTTCGTCGATCTACGGCCACGACGCGTTTCTCAAAGAAGAGGCCGTGGTCGGCGCGCTGTTCGTCAAGGCGCTGGAGGCGACGCCATGAGCTTGTCTACGCCGAAAGCGCGCCAATCCGCCACGATCGCCGCGCGCGCGGGCGTCGATGCCGATGCCGCGCATGGCGCGGTGATGCCGCCGCTGTACCTGTCGACGAACTTCAGCTTCGCGGGTTTCGCGCAGAAACGCGCGCTACGACTACACGCGTTCGGGCAATCCCGACGCGCGACGTGCTTGCCGGCGCGCTGGCCGAACTCGAAGGCGGCGCGGGCGGCGTCGTCACCTCGTCCGGCATGGCGGCGATCACTCTGATCACCGCGCAGCTCGGCCCGGACGATCTGCTGGTCGTGCCGCACGATTGCTACGGCGGCAGCTATCGCCTGTTCAAGGCGCAGGCCGCGCGCGGTCTGTATCAGGTCGAATTCGTCGATTTCTCCGACAAGGCCGCGCTCGCCGCGGCGCTTGCGCGCAAGCCGAAGCTGGTCTGGATCGAAACGCCGAGCAATCCGCTGCTGCGCATCATCGATATCGCCGCAGTCGCGCGGCTCGCGCATGCGGTCGATGCGCTGGTCGTGGTCGACAATACGTTCCTGTCGCCGGCACTGCAGCAGCCGATCGCGCTCGGCGCCGACATCGTCGTGCATTCGACGACGAAGTATCTCAACGGCCATTCCGACGTCGTCGGCGGCGCGGTGGTGTGGAAGGATGCGGCGCGTCGGCGAACAGCTCGCCTGGTGGTGCAATTGTCTGGGTCTGTCGGGCGCGCCGTTCGACAGTTATCTGACCCTGCGCGGCCTGCGCACGCTGCAGCCGCGCCTGCGCGCGCATCAGGAGAATGCGACTGCGCTGGCGCGACCTGCTCGCCGCGCATCCGGCCGTGGAAAAAGTATATTTTCCGGGTCTGGCGACGCATCCGGGCCATGCGCTCGCGGCGCGCCAGCAGCGCGGCTTCGGCGCGATGCTGAGCTTCGATCTCGCCGGCGGCAAGCCCGCGGTCGAGGCGTTCGTCGACGGCCTGCAGACTGCTTCACCCTCGCCGAATCGCTCGGCGGCGTCGAAAGCCTCGTCGCGCATCCGGCAACGATGACGCACGCGAGCATGGACGCCGAGGCGCGCCGCGTCGCCGGCATCGGCGACGGCCTGCTGCGCCTGTCGGTCGGTATCGAGGCGACCGAAGATTTGAGTTGTCGATCTCCAGGCGGCGCTGGATCGCGCCGCCGCTTTTTTCGATCAACGTATCGCGAGTGCGGGATAGAGACCAAAAAGCCGCTAGCCGCAAAGAGCGCCAAAAACGCAAAGAAAGCTAGCCTACGAATTAACGCAACTAGGCGCAGATAAAATTAACAGCGCATTTCTTGATATGCAGGAGACGCTCTCGCCATCCTTTGCGTTTGTTGCGCTCTTGGCGGCTAACTTGCCGTCGATTTTCAGGCTTCAACAGCGCTTGCCGTCGCCTGCGCCGAAATCACCTTGACTCATCGCTGCGGCGACGAAGTGATTGCCGGCGATGAGATTGCCGCTGTCGGGCATGCCGTTGCGGCCGGCGAAATCGCAGGTGTGGCCGGCGGCTTCGCGCACGAGCAGCACGCCTGCGGCCATGTCCCAGGGATTGCAGGCCGATTTCGAAATAGCCGTCCAGACGTCCGGCGGCGACATAGGCCAGATCGAGCGCGGCCGAACCGGTGCGGCGGATGTCTTCCGCCTCGGTCAGCAGCGCGCGCGTCATCGTCGAGTTGCGCATTCGAGATGCTCGCGCTGCCGATAGGGAAAGCCGGTCGCGATCAGCGCACCCTGCAGATTCTCGCGCTTGCTCACGCGGATGCGGCGGTCGTTGACGAAACGCGCCGTCGCCCTTGCTCGCGGTGAAGAATTTCGTCGCGCAGCGGATCGTAGACCACGCCGTAGATCAGATCGCCGTGATCGCGGAAGCCGATCGATACCGAGAAATGCGGAAAGCCGCGCAGATAGTTGTGCGTGCCGTCGAGCGGATCGATGACCCACACCTTGTCTGGATTTGCCGGTCTGGCCGGATTCCTCGCCGAGCACGCCGTGGTCGGGATAGGCGCGGCGCAGTTCGCTTGATGATCTCGGCCTCGGCCAGGCGGTCGACCTCGCTCACGTAGTCGTGGCGCGACTTTTCCTCGACGGCCAGCTGCTCCACGCGATTCAGTAGCGCAGGATGATGTTGCCGGCGGCGCGCGCGGCTCTCACCGCGACATTGACGGCGGGACGAGGCATGGTGGAACTCCGGTCGAGCAGCTGGAAAAGAACGTACCGCGGACTGCGCGCGGCGGCGCGCAGGGTAGCACAAAGGCCGGCAAGGCCGAGAATTGACGGACGGTGAGACGGAAAGCCTGCGCTCGTCATTGCGCTTTCGCGGGAACGACGCAGGATCTTATCGCTCTTCCCGTCTCCAGTCTCTCCGTCTCGCGCGATGTCTTCCATCCGCTTCGTCCTTGTGCGCACCTCGCATCCGGGCAATATCGGCGCGGCCGCGCGCGCGATCCGCACGATGGGATTCACGCGCCTGGTGCTGGTCGCGCCGCACAAGTATCCGCATGCCGAAGCGACGGCGATGGCGGCAGGCGCGGACGACGTGCTCGACAGATCGTCGTCGTGCCGACGCTGGCCGAGGCGATCGCGGACTGCACGCTCGTGCTCGGCTGCACCGCGCGCCGGCGCGGCGTGCAGCTGCCGGAATTCACGCCGCGCGAGGCCGCCGCGGCGCGTCGACGCAGGCCGCAGTCACCGGCGAAGTCGCCTTCGTTTTCGGCAACGAACGCACCGGCCTGGAAAACGATGAGCTCGATGCGCTGCCACGCGGCCGTGCATATCCCGAGCGATCCGACCTACTCTTCGCTCAATCTCGCGCAGGCCGTGCAGGTGCTCGCCTACGAATTGCGTTTGAGTCTGCTCGAAGCGCAGCCGCAATCAGACGTGCCGCTCGAAATCCGATCCGCCCGCGACCGCCGAGCAGATGGAGCACCTTTTCGGCCATCTGTCGCAGATGCTCGTCGACATCGATTTCCACAAGGGCCGCTCGCCGGTGACGATTGAACGCCGCCTGCGCCGACTGTTCTCGCATGCGAATCTGGATCAGCGCGAGGTACGAATCCTGCGCGGCATTTTCGACGATGCGCAGCGCATGGCGAGGTTGGCGAAGGAGAGGGAGGGCTGAGGGCTGAGGGCTTTTGTTCGTCATTCCGGCGGAGGCCGGAGGCGCTTCACAACAGCGAAGCTGGTAACCCAGTATCTTTCGCTCATTGAATGCAAAAAAGCGTAGTCGCTGGATTCCGGCTTTCGCCGGAATGACGGAGCTTTTATTCTTTTCCCGAGTCGCCGAGTCCCGAGTCCCGAGTCCCGAGTCCCGCTCAGCCGCTATCGTCCTCGGCAACGCTCGCTTCACCGACCTTGGCGATCAGGATCTTGTCGATGCGCGCGCCGTCGAGATCGATGACTTCGAAGCGATAACCGCTCCAGTCGAAGTGCTCGCCGATTTGCGGGATGCGGCCGAACTGCGCGATCACCATGCCGGCCGCGGTGCGATAGTCGTCTTCCGCCTCGAGCGGCAGGTGCGCTATGCCGGTGAGTTCGCGCAGATCGTCGACGCCGAGCGCGCCGTCGATCAGCCAGCTGCCGTCCTCGCGGCGCACGATGGGCGCGCTGCCCGCTGCGGTCGGATTCGCCTCCAGCTCCGGTGTCGCGGCCTTGCCGACGACCGCGCCGAGCAGGTCGTTGAGCGTGACCAGGCCGTCGATATCGCCATATTCGTCGACGACCAGCGCCAGCGGCGTTTGCGCCTCGCGCAGTTCCTCGAGCAGATCGAGTGCGCGCGCAGTACCTGGCACGTAGACGGGTTTGGCCAGGGTGCGGAACAAATCCATTTTTGGATTTTCCAGAATCTCGATCAGGTTCTTGACCGGGAGCACGCCGACTACATCCTTGTCGCTGCCGCGGTAGACCGGATAGCGCGAGTGCGAGGACTCGCGCATCGTGGCGAGGTTTTCCGCGAGTGGCGCAGAAACGTCGAGCCAGGCGATGCGCGGGCGCGGCGTCATCAGGCTGTCGACGCTGCGATCGCCGAGGCGCAGCACACGGTTGACCATGTTGCGCTCGTCCGAATCGATCACGCCCTGCTCGGCGCCTTCGGAGACGAGCAGGCGGATCTCCTCTTCGCTGACGCGCTCGTTGCTGACATGGTCGAGCTTGAACAGGCGTAGCAGTAAACGGGTGATCCAGATCAGCACGAATGGCGAACGGCAGTGCGATCCAGGTCAGCACGCGCATCGGAATTGCGGTGGCGATGGCGAATTTTTCCGGATGAACCAGGGCGAGCCGCTTGGGCAGCAACTCGCCGAGCAGCATATTGGCGAACGTGATGCCGGACACGCTCAGAGCGATACCGATCGGCGTGGCGTAATCGGCGAGCAAAGGCAGGTGCAGAGCGTCGAGCAGATGCGCGATCTCGTTGCCGATACGCGCACCGAGTGCGGTGCCGGTGCCGATGCCGATCAGGGTGATGAAAACCTGGACCGTGGCCAGAAACTGCTCCGGCCGTTGCGCCAGATCGAGCGCGATCTGCGCACGCCGGCTGGTTTGCGCGAACCGTTTGAGGCGCAGCTTGCGCGAAGTCATCAGCGCCATTTCGCTGAGCGCGAAAAACCCGTTCAGCAGGGCGAGAAAAACAACCAGTGCGACTTCGTCGATCATCCTGTCGGGTAAAAGCTGGCCGGCGTGGAGTGTAGCAGGGCCGGGCGCAGGTTGTTTTGCCCAGGGTTCGCGAACGATTCGTGGGTGGAGCCAACCGAATGCGCACCATTTTCCCGGACGCAGCGTCCATCTGCGCTAAAATGCGCGGCCGTCGTTGCAGCGTAGCACCCGTATACCTTTTACAGTTGAGATACTCCTTTTGCCGATGAGACACATGTCCTGATGAAGAATCTTCTGGTCACCGGTGGCGCGGGCTTTATTGGCGGCAATTTCGTGCTGTCCGCGATTGCGCAAGGCCATCGTGTCGTCAATCTCGACAAGCTCACGTACGCGGGTAATCTGGACACGCTTGCTGCCTTGTCTGGCAATTCCGAGCATGTGTTCGTGCAAGGCGATATCGGCGACCGCGCATTGGTCGCCAGGCTGCTTGCCGAACATCGCATCGATGCGATTGTCAATTTCGCCGCCGAGTCGCATGTGGACCGCTCGATCGACGGACCGGCCGAGTTTGTGCACACGAACGTCGTCGGCACATTGGGTCTGCTCGAAAGTGCCGTGGCGCACTGGCGCGCGCTGCCGCCGAGCGAACAGGCCGCTTTCCGTTTCCTGCACGTGTCGACCGACGAGGTCTACGGCTCGCTCGGCGAGAGCGGCAAATTCACCGAACAAACCGCGTACGCGCCGAACTCGCCGTACTCGGCATCGAAGGCCGCATCGGATCATCTGGTGCGCGCATTCCATCACACCTACGGTCTGCCGACGCTGACCACCAACTGCTCGAACAACTACGGGCCGTATCAGTTTCCGGAGAAGCTCATTCCGCTGATGATCCACAAGGCGCTAATCGGCGAGCGGCTGCCGGTCTACGGCGACGGCCGCAATGTGCGCGACTGGCTGTTCGTCGGCGATCATTGCAGCGCGATCCGCTGCGTGCTCGAAGCCGGCAAGCCGGGCGAGGTCTACAATGTCGGCGGCGATGCCGAGCGCGAGAATATTCATGTGGTGAAGGCGATCTGCACCTTGCTCGACGAGCGCCGGCCGCTGGCGAACGGTGGCCGGCGCGAATCGCTGATCGCCTTCGTTGCCGATCGTCCCGGCCACGACCGGCGCTACGCGATCGACGCGAGCAAGCTCAAGCGCGAACTTGGCTGGAACCAGAGCGAGAGTTTCGAGTCGGGCATCGCAAAAACCGTGGACTGGTATCTGGCCAACGAGAATTGGAGCGCACGCGTACTCGACGGCAGCTACCGCGGCGAGCGCCTCGGGCGAGGCGGGAATTGATGCGAGATGCGCAAATGAGCACACAGAAAGGCATCATCCTCGCGGGCGGCTCCGGCACGCGCTTGTATCCGCTGACCCAAGTGATCAGCAAGCAGCTGTTGCCGGTCTACGACAAGCCGATGATCTACTATCCGCTGTCGACGCTGATGCTGGCCGGCATCCGCGACGTGCTGATCATCAATACGCCGCATGAGCAGGCGCTGTTCCAGCAACTGCTCGGCGACGGCTCGCAGTGGGGGATCGATATCCGCTATGCGGTGCAGCCGTCGCCGGATGGACTGGCGCAGGCCTTCGTCATCGGCCGCGAGTTCGTCGATGGCGATCCGAGTTGCCTGATTCTCGGCGACAATATTTTCTACGGCCACGGTCTGACCGACGTGTTGCGCCGCGCCGCTGCGCGCAAGCACGGCGCCACGGTGTTCGGCTATCGGGTGCGCGATCCCGAACGCTACGGCGTTGCCGAGTTCGACGACAGCGGTAAAGTCTCGGGCCTCGAGGAAAAACCGCGCCAGCCGAAGTCGAACTATGCGGTGACCGGCCTGTATTTCTACGACGGTCGCGCCTGCGATTTCGCCGCCGCGCTCAAACCCTCGCCACGCGGTGAACTCGAGATCACCGATCTGAATCGCTGCTATCTCGACGACTCTTCGTTGATGCTGGAAAAACTCGGCCGCGGTTTCGCATGGCTCGACACCGGTACGCACGAATCGCTGACCGAGGCATCGAATTACATCGAGACAATTGAAAATCGTCAGGGACTGAAAGTGTGCTGTCCCGAGGAGATCGCCTATCTGCGTGGCTGGATCGATGCCGAACAGGTGCAGCGCCTCGCCGCACCGCTGGCCAGGAACGGCTATGGCCAGTATCTGCAGCAACTGGTGAAGCAGGGACGTGCGCATGAAGTTGATTGAGACCGACCTGCCAGGCTGCTTTGTGATCGAGCCGCAGGCGATCGGCGATGCGCGCGGTTTCTTCTATGAAAGCTTCCATGCGGAAAAGTATAAAAATGCCGGGCTCGATCTGCGTTTCGTGCAGACCAATGTCTCGCGTTCGGCGCACGGCGTGTTACGCGGGCTGCACTACCAGTGGCCGAATCCGCAAGGCAAGCTGGTCAGCGTGCTCGAAGGCGAGGTCTACGACGTCGCCGTGGATATCCGCCGCGGCTCGCCGACGTTCGCGCGCTGGGCCGCGGCCGTGCTCTCCGCCGACAACAAGCGGCATTTCTGGATACCGGAAGGCTTTGCCCACGGCTTTGCCGTACTTTCGGACCACGCGACGTTCGTCTATCAGTGCACCGCGTTCTACGATCACGCAGCCGATACCGGCATCCGCTGGAACGATGCCGACATTGCAGTCGATTGGCCGCTGAGCGCGCCTCTGCTTTCGGAAAAGGATCAACGCACGCCGTTCTTGCGCGACGTGCCGGTCGAAAGGCTGCCAGGCGTAACGTGAAAATCCTGCTGCTCGGCGCGAATGGGCAAGTCGGTTTCGAGCTGCAGCGCGCGCTGGCGCCGCTTGGTGGAATGACCGCTGCCACTCGCAGCGGCAAGCTGCCCGGCAACGTCGACTGCCTGCGCGTCGACCTCGCCGATACGGATTCGCTCGCGCATGCACTCGACTCCGCACAATGCGACATTGTCGTAAATGCGGCAGCGTATACCGCAGTCGATCACGCAGAAGACGAACCCGAGCTGGCCGGGCGCATCAACGGCGACGCGCTCGCGCAGATCGGCGCCTGGGCGGCGCGCAGCGGCGCACTCGTGCTGCACTACTCGACCGACTACGTATTCGATGGCCAAGGCACGCGGCCGTACCGCGAAGACGATGCGCCCGCGCCACTCGGCGTCTACGGTGCGAGCAAGCTTGCCGGCGAAATCGCGCTGCGCGATGCGGGTTGCGATCACCTCATCGTGCGCACGGCCTGGGTGTACGCCGCGCGCGGACACAATTTCCTGCGCACCATGCTGCGTCTGGGCGAGGAGCGCGACAGACTGACCGTCGTCGACGACCAGCACGGCGCGCCGACGTCGGCCGGCTGATCGCAGCGGCTACCGCTGTGATCCTGATGCGCTGGCTGGCGTCTGATCAGGCACAGCGCGCGGCGTACAATGGCACCTATCACCTCGCTGCTGCGGGTGAGGCTACGTGGTGCGGTTTCGCGCGCGCGATCGTCGAGCGCGCCGGGCGCGCGGGCATTCTTGGGCGCGTACCCGAGGTCGCCGCGATACGCTCGGCGGACTTTCCGACGAGAGCACAGCGCCCCGCCTATTCCGTGCTCGATACGACCAAGCTGCGTGAACGCTTTGGCCTGATTCTGCCGCCATGGCAGGAAGGGCTCGACGCGACGATCGGCGAACTGGTGGAAAATTAGAGAGAGGGTATAGCGAACACCATGTTGATACCCGTGATCCTGTCAGGTGGTGCCGGCACCCGCTTGTGGCCGGTTTCGCGCAGCGCGTATCCCAAGCCATTCATGCGCATGGACGACGGCGAGTCGCTGCTGTACAAGACCTTGACGCGCGCGTTGCGCGTTGCGGCCGACGGCAACGTGCTCACCGTCACCGGGCGCGATTTTTATTTTCTCAATCGCGACGAATATGCGCGCCATCCCGGCGCCGATCTCGACAACCTGCATTTCCTGCTCGAGCCGGCCGGGCGCAACACCGCGCCAGCGATCCTGCTCGCCGCGCTGCACGCACGCGAACATTTTGGCGCGGATGCGACCCTGCTGGTTCTCGCTGCCGATCACCTGATCCTGAACGTCGATGCGTTCGCCGCCGACGTCGGCAGGGCCCAGGCGTTGGCACGGGATGGCTGGCTGGTCACCTTCGGCATTCCGCCGACGCAGCCGGAAACCGGCTTTGGCTACATCCGCCGCGGCAATGCGATCCCCGGCCCCCATCCCATCCTTCCCCCGCAAGCGGGGGAAGGGGAGTCGGGCCGGCCTGCGATCGAGGTTCATTCGATAGGAGCGGAAATTGCGACATTTGTGGAGAAGCCTGCTCTCGACAAGGCGCGCGAATATCTTGCCAGCGGCGATTACGTGTGGAATTCGGGCATGTTCTGTTTCCGCACCGACGCCTTGCTTGCCGCGGCAGGGACGACGTGCCCCGACGTACTCGCGGCCGCGCAGGCCTGCCATGCGAGTGCGGTCAGTCATGCAAGCCCGGTCGAGTTCGCGAAGGAAGCATTTCTCGCCATGCCGGATATATCGATCGACTACGCGATCATGGAGCGCGCGCAGCGGCGCGCGGTGATCGCGGCCGCGTTCGACTGGAGCGACATCGGTTCGTGGAAGGCGATCAGCGAGATTCAATCCGGTTCCGCGGCCGATGCCGCCGGCAATCGCGTGCATGGCAAGGCCGTCATCGTCGACAGCGAGAACTGCTACATCCAGAGCGACAAGCGCATGGTCGCGGCGGTCGGCGTGAAGAATCTGGTCATCGTCGATACCGGCGATGCGGTGCTGGTGTCCGATCGCGACCACGCGCAGCAGGTCAAACAAGTTGTCGAGCGTCTGCGCGACGAAAATCACGACAGCGTGCGGGTCCACCAAACCGTGCATCGCCCCTGGGGCAGCTACACCGTGCTCGAAGATGCGGCGGACTGCAAGGTCAAGCGCCTCACGGTGAAACCGGGCCAAGTGTTGAGCTTGCAACTGCATCACCGCCGCAGCGAGCACTGGACGGTGGTACAGGGCACGGCCAAGGTCCGCGTCGGCGATCGCGAGTTTCTGCTTCAGCGCAATGAATCGGCATACATCCCGGTCGAGTCGCTGCATCGCCTGGAAAACCCCACGACGACGGATATCCATCTGATCGAAGTGCAGTGCGGCGACTACTTCGGCGAGGACGATATCGTGCGTCTCGAAGACCGCTACGGGCGAGCGCCTGCGAAAGCGCCTTGAACAAGACAATCGAACGCCGGGGAACCGGCTGCAATCGACAACCTGCTTTCGCCGCGATTCTGCGGCGCGTAACATTGCCGTTCCAGGTCTGAGGGAAAACCCCATGAAGATGTTTCTAGCCGCGGCTGCGGTATTGTGCTGCGCGAGCGCCATGGCGGCGCCGCATGCGTTCGATGTACACGATCTGGTCATGCTCGATCGCGTCAGCGACCCGCAGCTGTCGGCGGACGCAACCCACGTCGCGTATCAGTTGCGTGAGACGGATTATGCGGCGAACAAGGGCAGCAACAGCATCTGGGTCCTCGATCTGAAGGAGCGCAACGCGAAGCCATTGCGCCTGACGGACAATGGCGTGAACGCGACGAGTCCGCGTTGGTCGCCGGACGGCGCCACGGTCTATTTCCAGGCCAAGGGCGGCGAGGCGATGCAGGTCTGGAGCCGCAACGCCGACGGCAAAGGCGCCGCCGTGCAGGTAACCGCTCTTCCGCTGGACGTAAACAATTACAAACTGTCGCCGGACGGCAAACGGATTCTGTTGTCGGTCGATACGTTTGCCGAGTGCGCGAAAGAAGCGGACGCATTCGCCTGCACGAAAAAACGCCTCGACGACACGGCGGCGAACAAGGCCAGCGGCAGGCTGTTCGACAAGCTGTTCATCCGCCACTGGGATACCTGGGCCGACGGCCGGCGTTCACAATTATACATTGCGGCAATCGGCGCGGATGGAAAAATCGCGGGCGCCGAAGCTGTTGTCGCAAGGCATCGACGGCGATATACCGTCCAAACCGTTCGGCGACGACAGTGAATTCGCGTTCTCGCCGGATGGCAGTACGGTCTATTTCGATGTGCGCATTGCCGGTCACACGGAGCCTTGGTCGACCAATTTCGACGTCTATTCCGTTGCCGCCGACGCTTCGTCGGCGCCGAAGAACCTGACCGCGGTAAATCTGGCCTGGGACGCCTATCCGCTGCCGGCCGCGGACGGCAAGACCTTGTATTACCTGGCGATGAAGCGCCCGACCTTCGAGGCCGACCGCTTCGGCATCATGGCGCTCGACCTTGCCTCGGGGCAGACGCGCGAAATCGATCCGCAGTGGGACCGTTCGCCAGGCAGCCTGCAATTGTCGAAGGACGGCAAGACCCTGTATGCGACGACCGACGACAATGGCGAACATCCGCTGTTCGCGATCGATGTCAAGACCGGCAAGGCGACGAAATTGGGTGGCCCCGGGCAGGTCGAGGGTTTCAGCGTCGCCGGCCATTCGATCGTGATCGCGCGCAGCACGCTGAAGGCGCCGGCGGATCTGTTCGCCTTGAATGCGCAGGACGGTGCATCGACGCAGCTGACCCATTTCAATGCGGCACGCCTCGCCGATGTCGCGATGGGCGATTACCAGTTCTACACTTTCAAGGGCGCCGAAGGGCGACATGGTGCAGGGCTATGTGGTCAAGCCGGTCGAATTTCGAGAAGGGCAAGAAATATCCTGTCGCCTTCATCATCCACGGCGGCCCGCAGGGCGCGTGGACCGACGAATTTCACTATCGCTGGAACCCGCAGACCTATGCCGGTCAGGGCTTCGCCGTGGTCGCGGTCAATTTCCATGGCTCGACCGGCTACGGCCAGGCCTTTACCGATGCGATCTCGGGCGATTGGGGCGGCGAGCCGCTCGAGGATTTGCAGAAAGGCTGGGCGGCGGCGCTGCAGAAATACGATTTCCTCGACGGCAATCGTGCCTGCGCGCTCGGCGCGAGTTATGGCGGCTACATGATCTACTGGATTGCCGGCAACTGGCCGCAGCCGTGGAAATGCCTGGTCGATCACGACGGCGTCTTCGACAGCCGCATGATGGCGTATTCGACCGAGGAACTGTGGTTCGACGAATGGGAGCACCACGGCACGCAATGGGAAAAGCCCGAAGCCTACGAAAAATTCAACCCGGTCAATTACGTCGCCGACTGGAGCGTGCCGATGCTGGTCGTGCACAGCGAAAAGGATTTCCGCATTCCGATCGAACAGGGCATTGCCGCATTCACGGCGCTGCAGCGCCGCGGTATTCCGAGCGAGTTTCTGACTTTCCCGGACGAAAACCACTGGGTGCGCAAACCACAGAACAGCGTGTTGTGGCATGACACGGTCAATGCCTGGCTGAAGAAATGGACGTCGCCCTGAGCCACTGTCCCGCTTCCGTGACAGTCTGTGCGGAAACATGACGATGAGGATTAGAGCGCTCTCGCGCGGCGTTGGCTGACCTACAATCCCTGCAAGAGCCGTGAAGCGTTGCGGGAGTGCAAGCTTCAGGACGAAGTCCCGGTCGGATTGCGGGGAAGTGGTGAATGGCGACGATCGAAAAAATTTCCGAGCAATGCAGTTTCGGTGGTGTGCAGGGTTTCTACCGGCACGCGTCGACGGCCTGCAACGGGCCGATGCGCTTCTGCCGTGTATCAGCCGCCGCAGGCGAAACTGGGCAAGGTACCGGTGGTGTATTACCTCTCCGGGCTGACCTGCACCGAAGAAAATTTCACGATCAAGGCGCGGCGCGCAGCGCATCGCGTCCGATCTCGGATTGATCGCTCGTTGCGCCGGACACGAGCCCGCGCAACACCGGCATTCCAGGTGAGGCGGACGACTGGCAGTTCGGCGCCGGCGCCGGCTTCTACCTCGACGCGACCGCAAGCGCCATGGTCGAAGTTCTTCAATATGTATACTTATGTGCAGCGCCGAGTTGCCGGCGCTGATCGCTGAACATTTCCCGGTCGACATGCGCAGCGGCAGAGCATCTTCGGCCATTCGATGGGTGGCCATGGAGCGCTTGACGATCGCGCTGAAACACACCGATCGATACCGCTCGGTATCGGCGTTTGCGCCGATCGTTGCGCCCACTCAGGTACGCTGGGGGGAAACGGCGTTTCCACGCTTTCTCGGCGCCGACCGCGAAACCTGGAAGCAATACGACGCGACTGCGAACTGGTCCAGCGCCGGCGTTTTCCAGGCACGATCCTGATCGACCAGGGCGATGCCGACCAGTTTTTGAATGACACCCTGCGCCCGGATATTTTTGCCGACACCTGCAAGCGGGTCGGCCAACCGCTGAGTCTGCGCCTGCAGCCCGGTTACGACCACAGCTACTACTTCATCAGCACCTTCGTGGAAGACCATCTGCGTCATCACGCGGCGGCGTTGCGCGCATGAGAACTCGCGGGCCACGTCCTGCTTCGCTTTTGTCGCAGCGAGTGTTGCGGAACAGACACAACACCGGCGCACGGCCTCGGCACGCCGGCACCCGGGACGCGCAAGCCATTGATGTAAATGCACTATAGAAGCGCCGCCAGCACTGGCATGCATACTGCTTACTTGCTGTAGAAACAGGCATGCGACGCAACCTTCAAGCCAACGTTGGATAGGAGCACGAGGACAATGAAAACCAGAGCCGCAGTCGCCTGGGAAGCCGGCAAACCACTGAGCATCGAAGAGGTCGACCTGGCCGGCCCGAAGGCCGGCGAAGTGCTGGTGCGCATCGTCGCGACCGGCGTATGCCACACCGATGCATTCACGCTATCGGGCGCCGATCCGGAAGGGCTGTTCCCGGTCATTCTCGGCCATGAAGGCGGCGGCATCGTCGAGGAAATCGGCCCCGGCGTGACCTCGCGTCAAGCCTGGCGATCATGTCATTCCGCTGTACACGCCCGAATGCGGCGAGTGCGAATTCTGCAAGTCCGGCCGAACCAACCTGTGCCAGAAAATCCGCGTGACCCAAGGCAAGGGCCTGATGCCGGATGGCACGTCGCGCTTCTCGATGAACGGCAAGCCGATCCTGCACTACATGGGCACCAGCACGTTTTCCGAATATACGGTGCTGCCGGAAATTTCGCTGGCGAAGATCAATCCGAAGGCGCCGCTCGACAAGGTCTGTCTGCTCGGTTGCGGCATCACCACCGGCATCGGCGCGGTGCTGAATACGGCAAAGGTCTGGCCGGGCGCGACTGTGGCCGTGTTCGGCCTCGGCGGCATCGGTCTTGCGGTCGTGCAGGGCGCGGTCATGGCCAAGGCCTCACGCATCACTCGCGGTGGACCTGAATCCATCGAAGTGGGAAATGGCCAAGGCGATGGGTGCGACGGATTTCGTCAATCCGAAGGATTATGACAAGCCGATCCAGCAGGTCATCGTCGATCTGACCAACGGTGGCGTCGATTTCTCGTTCGAGTGCATCGGCAATGTCAACGTGATGCGCTCTGCGCTGGAGTGCTGCCACAAGGGCTGGGGCGAATCGGTCATCATCGGCGTCGCCGGCGCGGGTCAGGAAATCTCCACGCGGCCGTTCCAGCTGGTCACCGGCCGTGTCTGGCGCGGCTCGGCGTTCGGCGGCGTCAAGGGCCGCTCGCAATTGCCCGGCTATGTCGATCGCTATCTGGCCGGCGAGTTGAAAGTCGACGAGTTCGTCACCGAAACCCTGCCGCTGGATCAGATCAATCACGCGTTCGATCTGATGCACGAAGGCAAAGTAGTACGCTCGGTCATCAAGTACTGAGCGTGAGAGCAAGTGCGAGTCGGGCCGTGTTGAACGGCGGTTAAAAAAATCATCGGGAGGAAAGTCATGGCAGTTGCAATTCATCCAGCCGTCGATAACGGCATCAAACCGGCAGCAGCCGGCTTCGCGGGCGGAACCCTCGTTTGCCATTGCACCGATAAACCGGTCAAGGTCAAGGTCGATGCACAGACCGCGCATAACCATATCTGCGGCTGCACCCAGTGCTGGAGGCCCGAAGGGGTCCTGTTCTCGCAGATCGCGGTTGTATCGAAGGACAAGGTAACCGTCGTCGAAAACGGCGACAAGCTCGCGATAGTCGATCCCAGCAAAACTCTGCAGCGGTACGCGTGCAAGGGATGCGGCGTACACATGTACAGTCGCATCGAAAATACCAAGCACGCGTTCTACGGGCTCGACTTCGTACACACCGAACTGTCGCCGCAGATGGGCTGGGCCGCGCCGGGCTTTGCCGCGTTCGTTTCCTCGATCATCGAGGCGGGCGCCGATCCGGCGAACATGGGCGCGGTGCGCAGCCGGCTCAAGGAAATCGGTCTCGAACCCTACGATTGCCTCAATCCGCCATTGATGGACGCGCTCGCGACCCACGCCGCCAAAATGGCAGGTGTATTGAAATCCTGAAGTTGCATCGATAAGAAAAGAAATCCCGTAAGCCAGCCCAATCTCCCCCAGGGTTGGCAACTTCCCAAGGCCGGCCTTGCTGCCGGCCTTTTTTTGTGTCCGCTACGTCACACGTCACTTCCAGTCGATCTGCACACCGCCGAAAATCGTGCGTCCCGGTGCGGGTTCGTAATAGCGGCCGTTGCTCTCGTTGACGATCACGGAGCCGATGTAGCTCTTGTCGAGGGCATTGTTCAAACGCAGGAATGTGGAAATCGTCGCATCGTGCAGCGCGAACACATAACCGCCGCTTAGATTGATCACGCCATAGCCGGGCGCGAATTGCGTATTGAGGTCGTTGGTCGCGACATTGCTCGCCGCGCTCGCTTCGAGCGCCGCATTCCAGCCCAGTTTTTCGCCATAGCGCAACGCGGCCTGGAAATCCGAGCGCGGCACGCCGGGAATGCGCGCGCCCGCAGCCACCAGCGTATTCGGCGTCGTACAGGTCGAAGCGGCCGGGCAGGTCAGGAACGAGGAGAGAAATCTCGCGTCGAGCAATGTATACGCGAGTTGCGACGCGCCAGTCCTTCGCGATCGGGTAATCGAACTTCACCTCGGCGCCGCGCCGCCGCGCACTATTGACGTTCTGATAGGTGGTGCGTCCGCCGGTCGAATTGTCGACCGCGAGTTCGTGACGCGTGTCGGCCTGGAACAGGGCGACGTTGAATTCGCCGCCGTCGCCGATCAACAGCTTCGAGCCGATCTCACCGTTGCGGCTGCGCGCGGGCACCAGACCGAAATTGATGCCGGCGCTGCCGTCGGGACGATAGCCCAGTTCGTTGAATGTCGGCGTCTCGAATCCGTTGCCGTATGACGCGTACAGGTGCCAGCGTGCGCTCGCGCGATACAGCAGGCCCGCTACGGGAGTCGTGGCGGTGTAGTCCACGTTGCCGCTGTCGTCGGGATTGCCCGCTACGATGTAGTTGTCGTCTGAGGAGAATTTGCACGTCGCTGTGACGCGCGCCCGCGCTCAGCAGCCAGCGTTCGGCAAAACTCCAGTTCGCCTGCACGTATTGGTCGAAATTGTATTCGTCGTCCTGCTCATCGCGGCGCAGCGCGCCCTGCACGCCGAGCACGTTACCGAAGAAATTGTTGTAGCCGAGGCGATGCTGGTCCTGACGGTCGTAGCTGACCCCGGCCGCAAGGTCGAAAGGCTTGTCGGCGAGTGCGCCGCGATAGGTCCAGCGCGCGTCGGTGCCGCCATAGCCACCATCCAGGTCGATCACGCCGCCTGGGCTGGTTGGCCTTCTGCTGTGTCGCAACCGGGATCGACTGGAATTGCTGCACATCGCGCTGGCCGTAGTAGCCAAGAACGCGGATGCCCTGGCTGTCGCTCAGGCTTTGCTCGTAAATCGCGCCACCCTGTTCCTGATGCACGCTTTTGCGTGTATCGAACTGCACGGCAACCGGTTGCGGCGCGCGCGGATCGGTGTCGAACTGGGCGCGGGTCAGCCCCAGTGGATCGTCCGCATTCGGCAACGCAACCGTATTTGCGATCAGCGTAAGCTTGCGCCCGTCGCCGAGATCGACGTTGAATTTGGCATTGCCGTTTTCGCGCTCGGCGCGGCTGTGGCCGCGATAACCGTCTGTATAAAATTGCGACAAGTCCACATTGTAACCAAGCATACCGTCGCGTCCGCGTGCATTCGCGTCGAGACGGTAGGTGCCGTAGCTGCCGCCATTGAGGCCGAAGCGCAACTCGGGCGGATCCGTTGCCATCGGCGGTGAAAATCTGGATGACGCCGCCCGATGAATTGCCGTATAGCGCCGAAAACGGACCGCGCAGCACTTCGATGCGATCGGCCGAACCGAGACTGAAATTCGACACCTGGCCCTGGCCGTCCGGCATTGTTGCCGGAATGCCGTCGGTATACAGGCGCACGCCGCGCACGCCGAATGTCGAGCGCGCGCCGAAGCCGCGAATCGAAATCTGTTCGTCCTGCGCATAATTCTGGCGGTCGCGTGCGAGCAGGCCGGGGATGCCTGCAAGATATTCGGACGGATTGACGCCGAGCGTATTCGCTCGGTCATCGACACTGAACCGCGTCGATCGAACGCCGGCACATCGAATGACGATTGCGCGCTACGCGTGGCGGTGACGACGACTGGCGGCAAGGTCTGATCGGCCGGGTCTGCTCCGTTTGCCTGCGCATACAGCAGCAGGAGCGGCAGGCACAGCACGCAGTTTGGAAAAAAGTGACTCTTGCTCATCGATCCTCCATCGTTTTCGCCGCCGCTTGAATTACCAGTGCGGCAATGCAGCCTCGATCCGATGCTAGCGATGCGCGCACTCATGTACCTCACGAAATTCATGAATTTCGCTGGGCGCATGGTTTGATCGAAATGTGCGACAAAAACGCCGCATCGAGTGCGGCGTTATGTGTCAGCCGAAGAACAACGGAAACTACTGCGACAGCACGATCCCGTGCTTGTGTATTTTGCGATACAGCGTGTTGCGGCTGATGCCGAGCGCTTGGGCTGTGCGGCTGATGTTCCAGCGCATGCGCTCGAGTTCGCGCAGCAACGCGGCGCATTCGGCTTCGCGCAGCGCGGCCGAAGGCGCGATCGCTGTGCGACGAGTTCGCGTGCGGCAGCCTCACGCATCGACGTTCGGCAGCCGGCATCGGCAAGTTCCGTGTCGAGAATTTCCTGCGGCAGATTCGACAAGCGGATGACGTCGTCGCGGCACAGTGCCGAGGCCGTGCGCAGCGCGTTGCGCAACTGGCGGATATTGCCTGGCCACGCGTAGTCGAGCAGGCTTGCTGGAATGCGTCCTCGCGCGATTTCGACGGCCGCATCGGGCGCTTTCGTCGCGCAGCAAAGTCTGGATCAATTCGGCCTTGTCGCTGCGGTCGCGCAACAGCGGCAAATGCAGGGTGATGCCGTTGAGGCGATAGTACAGGTCTTCGCGGAATTCGCCGTTCGCGACCATCTGGCGGATATCGCGGTGCGTCGCGCTGATGACGTGCAGATCGACTGGAATCGCCTGATCGCTGCCGAGCGGCACGACTTCGCGCTCCTCGATCACGCGCAACAGCCGGGTCTGCAGCATCAGCGGCATGTCGCCGATTTCGTCGAGGAACAAGGTGCCGCCGCTGGACTGCAGGATCTTGCCCGTGCCGGCCGTCCTTGGATGCGCCGGTGAACGCGCCGCGCGTATAGCCGAACAGCTCGCTCTCGATCAGGCTTTCCGGAATCGCCGCGCAGTTGACGGTGACGAACGGCTTGTCGGACCACAGGCCGTCGCGATGCAGCGCCTTGGCGAACGCTTCCTTGCCGGTACCGGTTGCGCCCTGCAGCAGGATCGGCACCTGCTTGGCGAACAACTGGCGGCCGCAGGCGAGGTTCTTGCGCATCTGCGGATCTTCGCTGACGTGCTGCTGGACCGCGTTCGCCGGGCTCGCCGTCTCGCCGCGACTGTGCGTTGCTCGGCGGATGCGGCGTGCATCGGCGGTAGCGCGCGACGCGCCTTGTTCGACGGTGCGCGCACGAGCGCGAAGAAGCGGCGGCCGTGGGCGACATCGCGCACCGGCCAGATCGTGCTCGGTTCGCTGCTGCGCGCGCTGTTCGAGCGTTTCGAAGTCGAACTGGAAGAAATTGGATGACCGGCTTGCCGATCGAACGCTTGCGATTGGAACTACCCAACTGCAGCATCGCGCTTTCGTTGACGGCGACGATCGTGCCGTTCGCATCCGACGGCGACCAGCGCCTCGTGCAGCAGGCCGACGAATTCGGGGCGGCTGTGAAAACGCAGCACCCAGGCGTGGTCGAATTCGCGCAGGAAATTCCAGCGCGAGATCAGGTTCGCCGACATGTTCACCAGCGCCATCGTGTGGCGCTGAATCAGGCGGCTGTCGTTCGAGTTCACCGTCGAGGCATCGAGCACGGCCAGCAGCTGCGCCATGCGGATCGAGGATCGGCGCACCCGGAACAGGACAGGCTCATGTTGTAGCCGCGGAAATGCTCCTCGCGATGCACCGTCACCGGCACGCCCTCGGCCAGACAAGTGCCGATGCCGTTGGTGCCTTCGTGGCGTTCGTCCCAGAGTGCGCCGAGCCACAGGCCGGCCTGGCGGAATTCGCGTTGCAAGGTCGGATCGGTAATCGTGCTGAGTACCGCGCCCTGCGAGTCGGACAGGATTACGGCGAAGCCCGAGCCGGCGATCTGTTCGTACAGGCTTTCCATTTCCGCGCGCGCCACGCGCAGCAGTTCGCCCATGCGTTGCTGCAATTCCTTGACCGACTGCGGATCGAGTACGGCGACTCTGGCGCGCGGCCGTCGGCTCGATGCCGTACTCGCTTGCACGCAGCGATGCCACGAGCGCGTTACGTGCGGCTCGATACCGGCGGGTTTGCAGGCCGCTCTGCACCACATGGATGATGCGCGAAGCGTGGCTCGAAGCGATATTTAGGTTGCTCATTGCGACCGCCTGAAGGCTGGAATTTCGGATCCTGCATTGATCGCCGCAGGCCAAAGCATTGCGCCTTGCCCTGTGGTGCGCAGGCGTCCATGCAGGACGCAAGCCTCGCCCCTATGCCGATTGCTGGCGCAAACTGCACTGCAACAACTATGCGAAAAATGTACCAATTCCGGGACAGTGAGACGCCGAGCCACTCGCTACAAGCGGTCAGGCCGCGTTGCTTGCACACGCGCTTCGACTTACTGCTGGTCCGGCGGAGTGCCGTACTTGTAGGCCGGGTCGGCGCTGCTGGAGTACCTGGAGCGGACGAAGGCGAACATCTTCCATAGGTCGTCGGCATTCTTGATGATCCCGCCGAACGGCGGCATCGGGCCGACCACGTGTTCCTGGCCATTGCGCGTATAACCGGCCTTCTGCAGTGCGTCGCTGCCGAGCGTGACCAGGCGGAAAATCGTGTCGTCGTCGCCGCCGTAAACCCAGATGTCGTTGGTCAGCGGCGGGCACATACCACCCCCAGCGCCACCGCCATGGCATCCGCTGCAACCGTAGCTCAGAAACAGGCTTTCGCCTTGTGCGACGATATCGGCCTGCGTGTCCTTGTACGGATTCTTGAGTTTGCCTTTGGGCGTGCTTGCCACCAGATCGGTGGGCTTGATCTTCGTGTAGTCGACCGCTTTGGCGGTATCGGCTGCGATCGCTGTATCCAACGTATAGCCGATCGCGGCAACGGCGAACGCGAGGGCAATTCCACCCAGGGCTTTCTTGATCACGATCAAATTCCTCCTCTTTGCGATGACATTTGTGTTTTCGGCGAAGATATTCGCGACGCCATGCTGTTATGCAATTTGAGTTTCCATTTTCCAGATGAAGCCACCAATCGCGTCGTCGCCGCCGTCCGCAATACGTAGCGGCGATGACGCAGACATTTCGATGCAACAGTCAACCGGACTTTGTACCAGCGTGCGCGGCCGCTTCTTTCAGCAGCTTGAGCACATCTTCGCTGTTGCTCGCTTGTGCGATGCTCATCGCGGTACGGCCGTCGTCGCTGCGCGCATTCAAATCGGCGCCGGCCTCAATCAGGCGCGTGCCGATTTTCGGCTGGTTGTTCGCCGCCACGATCATCAATGCGGTGACGCCACCGGGATTTTTCGCGTTCACCTTGGCGCCGTGTTTGAGCAGCAGTTCGACCGTTTCCGGCGAACGCGCCATCGAAGCAAGCATGAGCGGCGTGTAGCCGGCTTTGCCGACCGGGTGGTTCAAGTCGGCGCCGTTTTCGATCAGCGCTGCCGCGGCCTTGAATTTGCCATTCTCCGCCGCGACGGCGAGTGGAGTCAGACCCTGGTCTTCCGATGCGGCGTGCGTTGCGCCGTGCGCGATCAGCATACGCACTTCGTCGGGGTTGTCGACCCATGCCGCGTACATCAATGGTGTCCAATGACTCTGATCGGCAAGATTCGGGTCTGCCTTGTGTTCGGCGAGATAGGTCGCCACCGCGCCAAAGCCGAAACGCGTCGCGTTAACCAGCGGCGTGTAGCCGTCGCCGAAGCGCACGTTCGGATTCGCGCCGTGATCGAGCAGGTAGCTGACCCGTTTCAAGTCCGCCGCAACGATCGCATCGTTGAGTTCATCATTCGGGTTGGCGCCGTTTGCCAGCCATTCCTTGAGCTGAGCGATGGTCACGCCCGATGATTCGCCGCTGTCGGCCACCTGCGTAGGCGGCAGCCGTTTGTAGGCGCCATGCGAGGGCAGGTTGCCCGAAATGATGCAATGATCGCATTGCACCAAGGGTACGCCGAAGTCGTCAAGAATCTGGTGGATCTCGGTTTTGCGGGCGTTGAGCGCACGATCGACAGCCGCCATGATATCGGGCCGTCCGCGTGGCACCGCGAGCGCCATGTCGAATTCCAATGGTACGGTGTCATCGATCAGGTTGACCGGCTGGATAATCAGCGGCGCATGTTTCATCGTCTTGTAATAACCGGCCATCGGTCCCCATGCGGCGGCGACGTCAAGCTTGCCGTCGATCACTTGCTGAACCTGGTAGGACGGTTGGTTTTGCGGGACCAGATCGCCGTTGTGACTTAAATAGTGGATGACGGTGTTCGACATCACGCCATGTTCGGCCAGCGCCTGGCGGATGGCGGAAACCTGAAATACGCCGATACGCAGCTTCTGCAGACGCGGATCGTCGAGCGTCTTGAACGTGCCATAGCCCTTGTCATTGCGATAAGCGAACACGAAGGTCGATCGATACAGAGGTTTGGTGGTCACCGCGCCGTCCGTATCGGAGGCCATGTCCATCCAGATATCGCAATTGCCGTGCGGAGAGCGTCGTGCGCATCAATCCGCGCTCGACCGACGGCCGCCAGTAGTAGCTCACACCAGTGCCGAGCTCCTTTCCGAGTACCTGGGCGATCTTGTTCTCGAACCCCTCGCCCTTGTCGTTCGACAGCGGCATGTTGCCGGGGTCGGCGCAAATGGTCAGAGACTTCAGGGACGGGTCTGGAGAATCGGTTGCTTGTGCGGCTGCTGCGGTCGCCAACAGAGCTGCGAACAGGGCGGCACCAAGCAATCGGTTGTCGAGGCTGATTTTCATCTTGCTTCCTCCCGGGGGATGGAGCTTGGACAGCGGGCGATGCATTAAATTCCGACCCCGCGAGGGTAGACCGACCGACGAGGAACGCAAAATCCCCTGATTGAAAGTTGCAGTTGGCTGTTGCCGGAGGAAGCGCCCGACGCGAATTGCGTCGGGCGCTTGAGACTTGAACGCAGCTTAGATGCTCAGCCGCCGATGGTAAAGGTATACAACGTACCGCCTTGCGGGATGTGGTTCAAGCCCGCAGCCTTGGTCATTGCAGTTGCGCCGATCGCGCCGAACTTGTCGCCGAGATCCAGACCCGCGGTAACCGGCAGGCCGATCCAGCCGCCGATGCCCGACCATACGGAGACGTACTCCTTGCCGCCCACGGACCAGGCGATCGGATTGCCGATGATGCCGGAGCCGAGTTTGCGCGACCACAGTATCTTGCCGGTGTTGCGATCCACCGCGCGGAAGTCGCCGCCCAAGCTGCCGTAGAACACGAGACCGCCGGCCGTCGTGAGCGTGCCACCCCAATTCGGGTACTGATCGGGGATTTCCCACTCGGTCTTGCCGGTAACGACATTGAACTTCTTCAGCTTGCCGGTCACGCCGGGCTTCTCGGGATACATGAAGACATTGGCGAACACGTATACGGTACCTTGCTGCGTGTGCGAACGCTCCTGCGGATTCAACTCCATGCACCAGTTGTTGGTCGGCACGTAGAAGTTCTCCGGATCGTTCGGATCCACCGAAGCGGGCTGCTGGTCCTTGCCGCCCATCGCCGACGGACAAGCCTGGACGTTCTTCAACGGTTCCAGTGGCGAGTGCTCGTAGACCTTGACCGGACGGCCGGTCTTCATATCGACTTTTTCGGCCCAGTTCACGGTCACATACTTGTGCGCGTGCAGCAGCGTGCCGTCGACCCGATCAACCACATAGGCGAAGCCGTTACGGTCGAACTCAACCAGCGCCTTGTGCTTCTTGCCGTTGTTGTCGGGAATGTTGTCGACCAGGATGACTTCGTTGATGCCGTCATAGTCCCACTGGTCGAACGGCGTCTTCTGGTAGACCCATACGACCTTGCCGGTGTCGACATTGCGCGCGAAGATCGACATTGAAAACTTGTTGTCCCACTTGCCGTCGTTGCAGGCCGCCTCGGTCTGTGGTTTGGCACCGCAACGGAAGGATGGGCTCCACAGGCCGGGGTTGCCGGTTCCGTAGTAGATGTTGTGCAGAACCGGGTCATAGGCATACCAGCCCCACGCCGCGCCACCGCCACGTGTCCACTCGTCGCCCGGATAGGTCTTGCCGAGATTATGACCGGCAGTGCCGTATTCCGGATGCGCCTTGTTGGTCTCAGGGGTCAGACCGATGTCTTCGTCGGTGCCATTGCTCCAGTACTGCCATGCTATCTTGCCATCGGAGAGGTTGTACGCGGTCACGCGGCCGCGCGCTGCGAACTCGTCGCCGCCGAAGCCGATGAACACCTTGTCGTTGGCGATGATTGGCGCGGGCGTGATCGTCTCACCCTTGTCCGGGTGTGCAGACTTGACAACCCAGTCTTCCTTGCCGGTTACCGCATCGAGCGCAATGACATAGCCGTCGAGGGTGCCGAACACGAGTTTGCCTTCGGCATATGACATGCCGCGGTTCACGGTGTCGCAGCAAGCGCGCGGCACGGCGGATTCGTCGCGGCCGCTGGTCTTGACGTAGCTCCACACCTGCACCGGATGCTCGGGGTTGGAAACGTCGAGCGCCTGGACAATATTCGGCCAGCCACTTTCCATGAACATCATCGGCTTGCCGCCGACATCGCTGATCACCAAGGGTTGGCCTTCATGGCCACGCAGGGTGCCGCTGGATTGCGACCAGGAATATTGCAGGTCCTTGACGTTGCCGGTGTTGATGCCTTTGAGTTCGCTGAAGCGTGTCTGATTCAGATTGCCCGCGGGCGCTCCCCATTGACTGGGGTCCTTGAAACGTGCGAATTGTTCGCTATCCGAAGAGGCTGTTGCCAAACCGCTGACCGCAATCATCGCGGTAACGGCACATGTCAATTTCAACTGCTGTTGCAATGTGAACCATCTCATCTTAAGTCTCCTCCCACCAGGGATCTGTGTTACTCCCCGCGAGCGCGGGGAACATTGGGCACACAGTCGTTACCCTGGGTGCCGTGCACAACACGTGATGATCTTTTGTGTTCACTCAGATGTACCTCCCTCCTTCGTGACGTTTAGTTCTTGTGGCGTAGCCGCGTACGCAAACCCGCCGCCCGGGCCGGACAGTGGAATGCAAACTAGCGGCACTTGATCCGCCTTGCATCATGGCCGCAACTCAAGCAATGGCTATGCCAGCTGCGAGGATGTGGAAATTTTTTGTCTGTATGCGCAAATATATTTGCAAATCAATATATTGCTGGACGCGCCCAGAGCAAATATTGCTGCGACGCGACAGAAAGTGTGCCCTAGCCGTTACACCCGCACGCGGGTGATTGCGCCATCGGTGCAGCGTGTGACTTGTGCGATTGGTGCCTGCGTGCGATGCATGCGCAGCCATGCGCCATGTGGCGTCAATCACCGGCGCCGATCGATGGTGCTGCGGAGAAGCCGGCGCGAGCGAACCCGATCAAGGGATGTAGACACCCCATGGCAACTCACCGACAGGGATTTCCTTGATGACTTTTCTCGCCGCCGTGTCGATGACACTCACGCTGTTGGATCGGCCATTGGCGACATACAGCTTCCTGCCATCATGAGTCAGAGCCATATTCCACGGCCGCTTGCCGACCGGGATTTGCGCGATGGACTTGTGCGCGGCGACATCGATCACCGAGACGCTGCCGGCACCGCCGTTCGCAATGTATACAAATTTCCCGTCAGGGCTCGCTATCGCTCCGGCTGCGCGCAGCGCAGTCGGAATGCTGCGTACGAGCTTGCGCGCGGGCACATCGATCACATCGGCCGAATTCCCAGCTTCGGCGGCCACATAAGCGGTGTCGGTGCCGGGCAGGAAGGCCATGCCACGCGGATGACCGCTGCTCTTCACCGTGCCGAGCGAGGCACCGAGCTTGAGATCGATTACATCGACATCGTTGGAATTTTCGTTGCTGGCAAGCAACCAGTGGCCGTCTGGACTGAACACGCAGTGCTCGGGGTTCTTGCCCTTGACCGGGATGTGCTTGATCACGTCGAGAGACCTGGTGTCCACAAGGGTGACCCAGTTGTCATCCTCGACACAGGCGGCGACTTCATCGCCAGACGGCGAGATGCCTATACCCTCCGGTCCATGACCGACTGCGATCTGCTTTTTCAATTTGTCCGTTGCAAGATCGATGACATTGACCTTGCCGCCCTCCGCGTCTACCACGAACAAGGTCTTGTCGCCACGATCCACGACCACGCCGCGCACACGCGTGCCGAGCTTGCCTTCGCCGCGCAGCGTGCGCACGACTTGATCGCGCGCAGTGTCGATGACTGAAATGGTGCCACTGGCCTGATTCGGCACGTAGGCGAACTCGGTGGCGAACGCAGGTGCGCCGACCAGCAGCCCAAGTATTGCGGCCACGGCGCGTCGCCGGCAGGCGGGGGAGTGTGTTGTGGGCATCGGCATGCGAATATCCTGTTTGTTCGTATATGGGATCGTTGCGAGTCGCGAAAGTTCTAACATGCTTGGCTTCCTTTCCTCAATCACTTCTTCGCACGCTCGCGTGTCTGCCGGGAAAATTTCCCGGCGTCGGGCGGTCGTCGCGCGGCAAATACGGCGAGGTCAGGTCCGCATATATGCGGGCCCGCGCAGGCCGAGGCGATGATGCGGCGCTGGCGCCTCAGCCTCAAGCAGCGCCTGCTGCTGTTGATCACCGCCTTGATGGCGTTGCTCTGCGTGGCCGGTGGCGTGTATATCGTGGCGCGTGCGCAGAGCGATATCCGTGGAGAAATGCATTCGGCCACCGACCTGATCAAGCGTTATCTCGGTGCGCAACTGGCGCTGTCGGAAGTGGCGTGGCAGCAGAACAACGACATCCTGCCGCGGCTCGAGCTGGCGCAACTGCGCAATGTGCACCACGTCCAAGTATCTTTTTACACGAACGCCGGTGTCTTGGTGGAAACCAGCGTCGATCCGCATGCAAAGAAGCTGCGCGCGCCACGCTGGTTTGCCTGGCTCGTGCAGCGTTCCTTCGTGCCGATTCCAGATACGACACGCCCCGTCGCGTTCGATGGCGTGCGCATCGGCGATATCGTGATTCACCCCGATCCGAGTTACGAGATGGACGAAATCTGGAACGTCGCACGCGGCCTGCTCGGCTTGCTGCTGGTGTTCTTCGTAGCCGCCAATGCATTGATCTGGTGGGCCGTCGTGCGCGCGATGCGCCCGATCGAGCGCGTACGCGACGCGCTCCAGCAACTTGGTGGCGGCAATCTGCGTATGCGTCTGCCGCCGTTCGACCTCCCGGAACTCGCCGGTGTGAGCCACGAATTCAATCGCATGGCCGATGCCCTCGAACACAGCACGGCGGAAAACCTGCACCTCACCCAGCGCCTGATCAAGACCCAGGAAGACGAACGCGCACGCATCGCGCACGAGTTGCATGATGAAATCGGCCAGTGCATCACCGCGATTCATGCCGAGGCGGCGTCGATCCAGCATGCCAACTCCGATCGGCACGACGACACCGGCACAAGCGGTGGTGGTCCGGGTGCCGCCCGCGAGAGTGCGGCCGCGATCGTTGATGCAGCGACCCGCATCAAGCATTTGTTGCGCGGCATGTTGCAGCGGTTGCGCCCCATGGCGTTCGACGAACTCGGTCTCGACGCTGCGTTGACCGCACTGGTCTCCACCTTCCGCCAGCGCAATGCCGACCTCGGTTGTCGGCTGCATATCGACGCCGAGGCCGAAGGCGTCGACGGTGAAATAGCCAGGACGGTTTATCGCCTTATCCAGGAAGGGCTGACCAATATCACCCGTCATGCGAAGGCGAAAAACGTCAGCATAGAAGTTCGCGTCGTGCCTGCGGGGCGAAATGGAAATCCAGCCCTGGCACAGCCTCTGACTGTGGCGCTTGCGGACGATGGTGAGGGTTTCGATCCGCGCGCCCAGACCTCGGGCTACGGCTTGCTTGGCATGCGCGAGCGCGTGCAGGCGTTGGGCGGCCAACTGCATATCGACAGTCGCCATGGCGCGGGTACGCGCATCGTAGCGACGTTGCCCGGTCGTGAAGCGATAGCGCCGGCGGAGAAGGAAGATGAGTAGCGCACGCCTGCGGGTGATGCTGGTCGACGATCATGCCATCGTGCGCTCGGGATTCCGGCGGCTGCTCGAACGTTATCCGACGATCGAAGTCGTGGCCGAAGCCGATACGGGGGAGCAGGCCTATCGTCGCTTCGTCGAACATATACCCGACGTGACGGTGCTCGACCTGTCGATGCCGGATACAGGCGGGCTGGAAATCCTGCGCCGCCTGCTGGCGCGCGAAGCGGGGGCGAAGGTGATCGTGTTCAGCATGCATGAGGATGCGGCGCTGGCCGATCGCGCGCTGCGGCTGGGTGCGCGTGGTTATGTGAGCAAGAGCAACGCGCCGGACGTGCTCGCGCAGGCAGTCCTTGAAGTTGCCACTGGAAAGGTGTTTCTCAGTCCCGACATCGCGGATGCACTGGTGCAGTTCAAGCTTGCCGGAGAGAACGATCCGCTCAAACAGCTGACCTCGCGCGAATTCGAGATTTTCCAGCAGATCGTCGCCGGACAGACGGCCAATGAGATTGCCGACACCTTGAACCTCAGCGCGAAAACCGTGGCGAACTACCACACCCTGATCAAGCAGAAGCTCAATGTCGGCAGCGATGTGGAACTGATGCGCCTGGCCCTGCGCCACAATCTGCTGGGTTAGATCCGCACCGCTGGTAGACGCGCGCGGCGTGCGTAATCGCTCAATAAGCCTGCGCTTGCCGCGCCGGGAGGTTCAATCCCACCTGATCCGTATCCCGGCCCAGGCTGCGCGCGGCGCAGCCGGAGAAACGGCGTTTTCATTGGACCAATTGCCAGGATCCGCGATGAACGATCCGTTCGGATTGAACGAGTTGCTGGTCAGGAATCCGGTGGTCGCGTATTGTCGGTTCAGCAGGTTATTCACGCGCGCGAAGACCTCGACATGCTTGTTGAGGTGAAAGGTGCTGTGCAGATTGATCACGGCGTAGCCACCTATCCTTCCGCTACCCGTGACATAAGCGCCTTCGCCGTTCGTGCCCCCCAACTGATTGGCGTTGTTCTCATTGCCGTGAAGGTAGGAGCCAGATGCGGCGACCAGATTGCCCCCAATGTTCCATTTGTCGGTGAGGTCGTAGTCGAGAACCAACCGGCCTGTGTTTTTCGGAATAAGGGGAATGCGATCACCGGGAGTAATTGTGATGTCGCCGGCCGCATTGGCAGAGCTGTTGGATTCCCCATCGACCGTAAAATTCGACTGGAACGTGGCGTCGACGAAGCTGTACCCCAGGTGCCAATGGAATGCCCCTTCCTTGCCGCCAAGGGCCAAGTCGAATCCTTGCCGTCGCGTATTGCCGACATTGTCGAAGTAACCTGCGTTGGTCGCGGTGGCAACGAACTGGATATCGTTGCTGTTGACCGTGCGAAACACACTCGCACTCCACGTCAGCGCCTGGTCGACAAGATTGCCGCGCGCTCCGCCTTCTACGGTTCGCGCGACAACCTGCTTCAGGTCGGGATCACTGGCGAAGTCGTTGGGCAGGCCGCAGGGTGCATCCGGGTTGGCGCAGCCGAGTTCGATCACGGTGGGCGCCCGGCTCGCCTGGTTGTAGTTGGCGTAGAACGTCAAGCTATCGGTGGGCGTGAAAGTAAATCCGAACGCAGGATTTGCGCGGCTGAACGTATGATCTCCGCTCAGCGGATTCGCCTCATCAAAACCAGCGCCGTAATCGCCAATATCGGTATCGACGCTATAACCATTCAACGTCTCGGTGCTCCGGTTGTACCTGAGCGAGAACGTGAGATGCAGCATCTTGTTTGGGGAAAGCGTGTCGGTCAGATACACACCGTATATTTTGTTGCTTCCTGTCAGGGAAATGACCGTCTCGTCATTGAAAGGACTGTTCTCATAAATGAGATGTCGGTCCGCCGTAAAACCGCCGAACAGGGAGGCTTGGGAGAAGGTGTCGTTGGAATCCGTGTAGTCGGCACCGAGTATTGCCTGGTTGCTCCAACCGAAAATGTCCTGTGTGTCTGTCAGCTGGATCCCCAGGCCTGTGGTGCGCTGTAGCAACCTCGATGTTGCGTCCTGCCCCGGTTCGCAGTAGGCAAGTTCCACGCGGGAATCGGCTGGTTGCGAGCAATCGAACGGCGACCCGCTGTAGTCGCTATCGAGGTAGCTGTCGTTGACGTTGCCGTTGTCGGCGTCGGTATTCAGATGCCGGTAGTAGATATTGCCTGACAACAGGAGGTTATCGGTCAGGAATTGTGTGCCGGTAAGGTTCAGAAAACTCAGCAGGTTCGCCGTGAAGTCGGGGGTATAGCTTGTCTGGCGGCGGAAGGCGAGCAAACTCGCAGGTGCGGCACCGTTGCCGTAAAGACTGGTATCGGCGTAGGTGTAACTCAGATCGATATCGGTCTTCTCGTTTTGCCACCCAACCTTGCCAAAACCCTGATACACGCGGCTGGGCGAGTTGTCCCGCCAGCCTGTTTCATCGAAGTAGTTACCAGTGAAGAAATAGTCGAAATTGCCGACGGCGCCGCCTGTCTCTCCTTCAAAGGAACGCCGCCCGAACGAGCCGGCGTATCCTTCGACCTCGGTCCCTGGGTCATCGTGGCCGCTTTTGGTCCTGATCGACAGTGCCCCGCCCAATGTGTTCAGGCCGAACACCGGATTGGAGCCCGACATCAGCGTGATGGTCGAGATGGCGGATTGCGGAATCAGATCCCAGTTCACTGCGTCGCCGAACGATTCGTTGACGCGCACGCCGTCGACGTAAACGGACAGACCTTCGGGAGTCCCGAGGAGTGGCGAAGCGGTAAACCCATGGTAGTTGACGTCGAGTTGAAACGGGTTGTCCGCGCTCTCGTTCACGTTGACGCCGGTGAAGTTATTGTTGAGGTAGTCCGCGACGCCCAGCGCCTGCTGGTTTTGCATATCCTTGCTCGTTGCGGTCTGCACATTCGAGGGAATCTGGTTCAACGGCAGGCCCAGCCCTTCGAGGGGTGTATTCGAAATGACATCGACCTGCGGAAGCTCGGTTGCTGTGGCAGGATTATTCGGCGGCGCCGGCGCGGTCTCGGCTGCCGACGCGGTGAGCGAAAATGCAAAGAACGCCGAGCCAGCCCAAACCCGCGGCCACGCAATCTTTCGCATAGGTTGCGTCCCCTCTCTCTTCTGGACAACGGTCACGGTTCATCGGCCCGAACGGGTCGCCAACAGCAGTCGTGCGCGTAGTCGCGTTACTGGTTGGATGCCGATTTGATGAATCGAGTATACGAGACGGCCAGCGACAATCTCTCGGGAAAAATTCCCGACTTGCGAGCGCAACGTCTCGCGCGCCGATCCGCCGCGCTGCCACGCAGAATCAATCCGCTGTGTCCGCTGTGTCCGCAGCGTCCGCGTAGTCGCTGGGCAGTGTCGCGTCTGCAGCGCCATCTTTGCCGACGACCACGGTGATGATCGCGGCGACGATGATATTGACGGCCAGCGCAATCAGGCCGATGTAGACCTTGCCCATGCCGGGCAACTCGTAGACTGGCACCGGCCTTGGTCCTTGCGACCAGCTCAGCCAGGTGCCGAGCAGCATCCCGACCAGCCAGCCGGCGAGCAGGCTGCGCCCACTGAACCAGCGCGTGTACAGGCCGAGGATCACCGCCGGGAAAATCTGCAGGATCCAGATACTGCCAAGCAGTTGCAGGTTGATCGCGAAATCGAGCGGCAGGAAAACGACAAATGCCAGCGCACCAATCTTGACGACGAGCGAGGTGACCTTGGCCACGTTGGATTCCTGCGCCGCGCGTCATGTTGTTGTTCACGTACGGCCGCCAGATATTGCGCGTGACCAGATTCGCCGCGCCGATCGACATGATCGCGGCAGGCACCAGCGCGCCGAGCGCGATCGCCGCGCAGCAGAATCCGGCGAACCACTCGGGGAAGCTTTGCATGATCAGCGCGGGTACCACGGCCGTGCCCCTGGCGTTTACATGCGCGGCGATCGCCATGTAACCAAGCATCGCGATCAAGCCGAGCGCGATGGTGTAGGCGGGCAGGTAGATCGCATTGCGCCGGATCGCGTTGGGACTCGACGCGGCCAGCGTTCCGGTCGTCGCATGCGGATACAGGAACAACGCGAACGCCGATCCGAGCGCCAGGCTTGCGAAAGCCATGACTTGCGACGGTTGCAGGACAATGCCGGTTGCTCCGCCTTTGGCCGTGAACGCTTTGTCGGCGGCTTCGAACATCGCGCCGTAACCGCCGAACTGTGCCGGAATGATGATGATCGCGGCGAGCACGAAGATGTAGATCATCGTGTCCTTGACGAACGCGATCAGCGCCGGTGCGCGCAAGCCGCTGGTGTAGGTGTACAGCGCGAGAATAATGAAGGCGATGACCAGCGCTATTTCGCTGCCTTCCCTGACGCCGCCGAAGCCCATGCCTTCGAACACGACCTGCATGCCGACGAGTTGCAACGCGATATACGGCATTGTCGCCAGCACGCCGGTAAATGCGACGGCGAGCGCAAGCCTGTGGCTGCCGTAGCGGCCTTCGACGAAATCGGCGGTGGTCACGTAGTGATGCTTGCGACAGACGTTCCACAACCGCGGCATCGTCGCGAACACCAGCGGATAGACGATGATCGTGTACGGCAGGGCGAAAAATCCGTAGGCGCCGATCGCGAATACCAATGCCGGTACCGCCACGACGGTGTAGGCGGTGTAGACATCGCCACCGAGCAGGAACCAGGTAATCCAGGTGCCGAAGCGCCGGCCGCCAAGGCCCCACTCATGCAGTTCCGATAGATCCCCAGCCTTCCAGCGCGAGGCGAAAAATCCGATCGCGGTGACCAGCGCAAAAAAGAATGCGAAGACGATCCACGCAGTCCAATGGACTTCGCGGTTCATGATTTCTCCCCTCGATAAACGAGATACGTGCACAGCGAAGCCACCGGTACCCAGGCGAACATGTACCAGTAGAAGAACGGGAATCCCCACAGATAGGGTTCGCGTGCGTTATAGAACGGCAACCACAAAAGGCCGATGAATGGCACGAGCAGCAGGAGGCGGCGCATAAGCTTCCCCGGAATGGACGACACGCCCCAAGACTCGGCGAACCGAACCTGTCAGGTCAAGATGCAATTTGCGTCTGCGGAGTCAATGCCGAAACGTTGGATTGCCGGCATCGCATCGAACAGGCAGTGAGGATGCGTCCGTCTTTCCCGGTCAGTGCGCGTCGGCTTACAGCCACTTTGCGCGGCGCAGGCCGACGAACAGACCAATGCAGATCGCGATAGTCATGCCGACCACGACGAAATAGCCGTAGTCCGTCGCAAGCTCGGGCATGTTGCGGAAGTTCATGCCGTACCAGCTGGCGACCAGGGTCGGTGCGGCGAGCAGGGCGGCCCAGCCGGCGAGGCGCTTGACCACTTCGTTTTGCGCGACCGAAACCATCGCCAGATTCACGCTCATCGCCGACGACAGCAATTCGCCCATCGCGTTGGTCGTATCGCTGATGCGCGTGGCGTGGTCGAACACGTCGCGCAGATAGAGCTTGACCTCGTCGCAGATCAGGCGCCCGTGAAAGCGCGTGAGCTGATTCAGGATATCCTGCATCGGCGACACCGCAAGGCGCAGGGTGACGAGTTCGCGCTTGAGCAGGTACAGGCGTTCGATGACCTCGCGCTTGAAAGTATCCTCGAAAATATCCTTTTCCAGTTCGTGCAACTCTTCCTTGAACGTGCTCACGATCGGCAGAAAGTTGTCGACGATGAAATCGAGTACGGCATACAGCGCGTAGCTCGGGCCCAGCGCCATCAACTCGGGCGACTGCTCGCAGCTCTTGCGTGCCGGCGCATACGACAGCGAGGCGCCGTGACGCACAGTGAGCAGGAAGCGCGGACCGAAAAAGATGTGCGTCTCGCCGAATTCGATCTTGCCCGCGACCACCTGTGCGGTATGCAGGACGATGAACAGCGTGTCGTCGTAGATTTCGATCTTCGGCCGCTGGTGCGCGTTGTGCGCATCCTCGATCGCCAGGTCGTGCAGGCCAAATTCCTCCTGCAATTTGCCGAGCAACGCCTCGTCCGGTTCGAGCAGGCCGACCCAGATGAATTGATCGGGATCCTTGAGTACGTCGCTGATCGCGTTGAGCGAGATATCGCCGAGCCTGCGCCCGTCCTTGCCGTAGGCGACGCAGTTGATCAGCATGGCAGCGGATGCGGCCGGTGATGAATCGATCGGGCGGACAGGTGTATCCATAAATTAGCTGCGCCGACGCGCGCCCCATCATGCCGGAGTTGTGTTGACTGCCGCAATCGCCATCTGCGGCGTCGCGGCATGGTCTACAGCTGGCACCCGGCCGCGAGGTACGCGGGCCGGGACAAGTTGATCGTACCGCTCGATCCCATGTTCTCTCCGCTGGAGAACGCGTAAGTCAGCGTCATCGCCGTGCAGCTCTGGAAAGCGATGCTCGCCGTACCGACCGGCGTGGTCTGCACCACCGCAGGATTGTCGAAGGCGCCGCCGGTCGTCGCGTAGATCGGGATATTGCTGGCCGTAGTCGTACCCGGCGCGAAGCCGCCGAGTTGCAGGGTGAACCAGCGCTGGCTCGGACCCCCGCCGATCTGCTGGCCATTTTGCGCAAAAGTATACCAGGCGGCGAACAGGTCCTTGTCGACCGGATTGACATCGAACACGAGTCCCTGGCCGCTGGTATTCGGGTCGTACCAGGCGCCGGAAAGAAGCAAGTCCGATGCGCTGTTGCCATTGTCGCCAGCGGGGCCGCAGGTGACGTTGGCGCCGAGACGGTTCAGCGGAATCGTGCCGTTGCGTGCACTGCCGTCGCTCAAGTGGTAGGTAAGCGTGGCGCGCGTGCAATCGCTTAACTGGATCGTGGCTTGGCCCACCGATGTCGCGCCGACGGTCGGCGCTGCATTGAAGTTGCCGCCATAGGTCGCGTAAACCTGGAGCGTGGCGCTGGTGTTCGTGCGGCTCACGGGTCCCTGAATCGTATACCAGCGTTGTCCGCCAGCGGCGGTGATATCGAACGTAAACCAGCCGCCGAAGAAAAACCCCTGTCCCGGACCAGTGAGGTCCGGGATCACCTGCACGACCAGACCTTGACCGCTTTCCGAGGGGTTGTACCAGGCGCCGGTAATGCCGATCTGGTCGAGATTCACGGACGACGTCACGTTGTTCCACTGCGCGAGCAGATTGGCAACATCGATCGATCCGAGTCCGGTAGCCAGATCGTATCCCGTTCCGACCTGGAATCCTGCGAGCCCGCCGGACAATCCGTCCGCTCCCGGCGTACTGTTGTTGCACAGGCTCGGTACGGACACGTCGCAGGTGGCGACTCCGCTAGAAGCCAGCGTGGTGTCGTGGAACACGCCATTTTGCGGCGTAGCCGCCAGCGCGTACAGGTGTGGATTCAGATTTCCTTGCGCGCTGCCGAACTTCTGATTCAGCAATGCGGCAATGCCAGCCATGTCCGGCGTCGATGCCGACGTGCCGTAGAAATAGGCGAACGGGAACTGGCCCTGCGTATCCACGACGCACGAACTTCCGATCGCCGCCATGCAACCGAAATAGCCGTCGTGCGCAGATGCGCTGAACGAGACATCCGGGGTATAGCGACCCTGCTTGCCGGGAACGCCGGTACCGGTTTGCCAGTTCGGGGTCGGGATGAAGGTGCTGATGCCGCCGCCGCTGGCCGATGCCTGCGTTGTGCCGTCGCCGGCGAGCGGTTCGTTCCACGCGCCCTCGGGGATATAGCCGAGCGCGGAACCGAAGCCCGCGGCGTTGCCCGAACCCCAGTATTGGCTTGGATTGGCCGTGTCGGCGAATTGCGTGCCGCCGACGCAGGTGGCGTAACTCGAGACACAAATGTAATTCGAACTGGCGATTTGCGTGGCCGGCGGCGTGGCGTTGTAGGGGTCGCATCCTGCGGCGCCCGCATCACCGGAGATCACGAAGACCGAAATGCCCTCAGCCGCCGCCTGACTGAACAGGTTGTCGTAGAGGTCGACTCCGGACTTCCCCGCGTCGGCTTCGCAGGCACCGAAACTGATGCTCATGATGCGGGCGGGGACGGGATTTGTATCCACCACGTATTCACTGGCGATAGCCAATCCGCTTTGCGAGGCGGTACCGCCGCTGATCACCAGGTCGATGGTTGCGCCGGGCGCGACACTGGTGGCGCGGCTGACATCGATGGTCGCTTCAAGCTGATCCTCGCTCAGCCCGCCGGACGAGGACGCTGGTCCCGGATCGACGCCCGCAGGCGGAACGATGATCGTCGGATCCTTGACTCCCAACTGCGAACGTTGCTGAAAATTCTCGATATCGGGCAGGTAGACGCGCGCGCGACCGATAATCGCGATCGTCTGGCCGCTGCCATCGATGCCCTGTTGATAAAGCGGATTGATGTCGTAGATCCTTGCGAAGTCCGCCGGAAAAATATACTGCGTGCAATTGATTCCCGAACAGAATGTTCCGCCGGGTCCTGCGCGGCGCGCGGCGCGCTTCACGGATACCGCACCGGCGCCGTGGCTTGCGCGCTCCTTGATTGTGTAGAGCCCGCTGATCGAACGAATCATCGAGGAAAACGCGACCGGTATGCGCGGCGCGGAGGCGTTGGCGACGCGTGTTTCGCCGGCGACGCGGTAGGCGTGCATGCGGGTCTGGAAGGCGGCGTCGACCTGCGCTGCCGACGCGCTGAAGTCGATGCGCGTACGGCTGTTCGCGACGCGGTCGATGTGCAGACCTTGCGCGCGCATCCATTGGCTCAGCGCATCGATATCCTGCTGCGAATTGCCGAATTCATCGCCCAATTCCGGCGGCGTCAGCCAGCGCTGAAAATTCGGAGATTGCGGATCCTGCTGCTCCTGCAGGAACTGCTCGAATGCCTGCTGGCGCGCGGGCGGCCGCTGCAGGACCAAGGTCAGATGACGCAGCGGCACGTCGTCGGCGATGGCGCCCAGATCGTTCTGCGCCGTGGCCCAGCGCGCTTGTTGATGGGCCAAGGCGATGGTCGCCGCCGGCGTCGATACGCGAGCAGGATCGTTGGCGAAGCCCGCATTCGCGGCGCATATCGCTAGGCTTGCGGCAACCGCGCAACCTGGCAGCGTGGACAGGCACCTGAGCCGGCGCGCGCGGCTTTCAGAGCGGATACGGTTGAGGAATTGCAGGCGCAGTCTCATTCCATTCTCCTTCCCGGACACGTCCCGTTATTCGTTATGCAGCTTGTCCTGTCCTGGCTGAATCTCGCCCATCCGCAGGTGAAAAATCGCCGATAGCGGTCGCCAACATGAACGCAAAGTGTACCGGTATCAGCAGCGCGATCCAAAAGCGGTTGTCTTGCACGAAGCCCGGCAGGATTTTTGCCAACCAGGCGAGGGCAGCGAGCGCCGCGATCGCGCAAGCGAGATTTCTCGCGAACCGCGAAGGCCGCCAGCGGCGGCGAAATGCGCCGAGCCAGGCGGGCAGCAGGAACAGGCACAGCGGATTGAACAACAGCAGGTTTTCGTTGCGCCAGGCGGCAACATGATCGGTCAGCAGCCAGAGTGCAGCGAGTACGAGGCCGGCAATACCGAATACCAAAGCGCAAACGCTGGCGCTGCCCGCGAACGCGAAGCGTGCCCACGCATGTGCGCGCAGGCGCGCGAGACCGAGCAGGATCAGCGCCGACGCGATGCCGATGGCCAGCGCCGGCCATTTCCAGTCCGGCGCAAATTCCGGCGGTTCGGCGATCCGCGCCTGGGCCAACCGCGTTTCCTTCGCTACCAGCGGTATCTCGTTGCCCGCCTCGTCATGCACCCTGATCGCGCGCAGATGGCGCATCAATTCCATCGGCACGAAACTCTCGTCCCAATCCGACAGGCGCCGATCGGCGTAGGGGCCAAGGCCGGCGTCGATCGCCAGCATGATCGCCGGTTCAGGCCGCATCAGACGATCCGCATCCATGCGATAGGTGAAGCCGCGCGAGCGCGCGGCGGTCTGCGCCTTGATCGCACCGCCGAGTGCGGCATCGAGCGCGTCGCGCACACGTGTGGAGCAGTTGGCGCGAAAATAATCGTAACGGTACTGTGCGTTTTCCGGGCGCACGTTCCAGGCGAGGAAGCTGGCGAGTTTCTCGCGCTGTGTCGGCGTGAGGTTCAAGTCCTGCTGCACGATCCAGCGCCCCTCGGCGACGTAGACCGGCAATTCCTCGGCCGGGTCGCCCGCCGCCGCGCGGTAGGTCATCAGGCCGCGGGCGAAGTTGAGGAAGAAATTCTTCTGGGAAAAGTCAAAAATTCCATAATTATACAAAAGCGCCGAGCCGCCGGAGCGATCGCGGATTTCGATTGCGTTGTGGCCGAAACGCTCCCAGATTTCTTCGCCCGGGCCGAAGGTGACTATGGAAACCGAGAGGCTGGTGCCGGGCGCATCCGCAGCCGTAACTGTATTCTGGGCGTGCGAGAAGGAGGACGCAAAAAAAAGAACCAAAGCAAATACGGCCAAGAGGAAATGTGGGCAAGGTAGTTTCGCAAATATCCCCGTCATTCCCGCGAAAGCGGGAATCCATCGTGATCTTTCTGCGTCGGAGGCAAAGTGGATTCCCGCTTTTGCGGGAATGACGACATGTGCAACCCTGCTATGCATCATTCACGCGCACCGCAAACTGCAGCACGCGGCGGTCGTCGGCGCGGGTGACGTGGAAATGAAAGCCACCGAGCGCGACTTCCTCGCCGGGTTCGGGCAGGTGGCCGAACTCGGAGGTCACCATGCCGCCGACGGTGTCGAATTCATCGTCGGAAAACCGGCTGCCGAGGCGCGCATTGAAATCCGCGATCGGAGTGAGCGCGTTGACGACGAAACGGCCGTCAGGTTGCACCTGGATCAGTTTCTTGCGCGCCGGATCCTCCTCGTCGTGCTCGTCATCGATTTCGCCGACGATCTCCTCGAGCACGTCCTCGATCGTGATCAATCCGGCCACGCCGCCGTACTCGTCCATCACGATCGCCATGTGATTGCGCGACAGGCGGAATTCCTTGAGCAGGATGTCGAGCCGTTTCGATTCGGGAATCATCGCCGCCGGGCGCAGCAACCCGCGGATATCGCGCGCCGCCCCGTCGACGAGGCACTTGAGCAGATCCTTGGCCAGCAGTATGCCGACGATCTCGTCGCTGTCGCTGTCGGTTACGGGAAAGCGCGAATGCCCGGATTCGATCACCCGGCGCAGGATTTCGTCGAATGGCGCATCCACCGGCAGCGATACCATCTGTGCGCGCGGAATCATCACGTCGCCGACGTGCTGGTCGGCCACTTCGATGGCGCCTTCGACCATCGACAGCGTGTCGTTGGAAAGCAGGCCGTTGGCCTGTGCACCGCGCAGTTCTTCGAGCAACTCGTCGATATTGCGCGGTTCGCCGGAAACCAGTTGACTAATGCGGTCCAGCCACGATCGCGTGGGTGCCGGACTCGGGGGATCCTCGTTCATCGCTCTGCGTGCAAAGCCCGGAAGGGCGGCAGCGCAGCTTATCAGATTTCGCGTGACTGGATAATAAAACAAGTAAATTCAGCAAGTTAAATGATAGACCCGATATAAAATCCGGCCACAAACACCGCTGTTCAATAGGGATCGGCGATGCCGAGGCGCGCGAGAATACGCCGCTCCAGACCTTCCATACGCTGCGCATCGGCGTCCGTCTGGTGGTCATAGCCGAGCAGGTGCAGCACGCCATGGATGGTCAGATGCGCGTAATGATCGCGCACTGGTTTGTTCTGTTCGGCGGCCTCGTCCGCCACGACGGGCGCGCAGATCACCAGGTCGCCGAGCAACGGGTGCTTGATGCCGGACGGCAGTTCGGCCGGGAACGACAACACATTGGTCGCGTAATCCTTGCCGCGATAGCGGCGATTAAAGTCGTGGCCGGCGCGCATATCCACCAGACGAATCGACAGCGCGATGGGTGTGCGCCGGCGCGCGCCAGCCGTTGCGGCTGCCACCCAGATCCGGAAGGCGCTTGCGGCGGGCAAGCCGCGGCGTGACAGTGCGTAACTGACGGCGACATCGCTGTTCGCCGCTCTATCAGCCATTCGACCGTGCGTCTTGCCGGACATCGCTCAGCCCTGCGTCCGCTCGTTCGGCACATTCTTCGGCTGAACCAGCACCGGCTCCTGCGCTGCTTCGTACGCGCGCACGATGCGTTGCACGAGCGGATGACGCACGACGTCCTTCGCGGTGAAAAACGTGAAGGTGATGCCATCGACCGCGCTCAGCACGTCGATCGCGTCGCGCAGCCCGGACTTGATGTGCCGGGGCAGGTCGGTCTGCGTTACATCGCCGGTTACCACGGCGACCGAACCGAAGCCGATGCGCGTCAAAAACATCTTCATCTGCTCGACCGTGGTGTTCTGCGCTTCGTCGAGGATCACGAACGAGTCGTTGAGCGTGCGGCCGCGCATGTAGGCGAGCGGCGCGATCTCGATCACATTGCGCTCGATCAGCTTGGTCACGCGATCGATGCCGAGCATCTCGTACAACGCGTCGTAGAGCGGGCGCAGATAAGGATCGACTTTCTGCGACAGGTCGCCGGGCAGGAAGCCGAGTTTCTCGCCCGCTTCGACCGCGGGGCGCACAAGCACGAGCCGCTGCACGCGGTTGTCGTTGAGCGCATCCACCGCCATCGCGACCGCAAGATAGGTCTTGCCGGTGCCGGCCGGGCCGATGCCGAAGTTGATATCGTGGCGCGCGATCGCGTGCAGGTAACGCTGCTGGTTCGCGCCGCGGCCGCGCACGCTGCCGCGCTTGACCTTGATCGTGACCTCCTGCGCCTCGCCGGCGCGGGCGTCCAGCGCATCGATGCCCGACTCGGACAGACGCAAATTGATCTGCGCGCCGTTCAGCGTCTCGTTTTCCGTCGCCGCGTACAGATCGCGCAACACGCGCTCGGCGAGTTGCACCGAATGGCGCACGCCACTGATGCGGAACAGATTGCCGCGATTGGCGATCTCCACGCCCATGCGCAACTCGATCTGGCGCAGATGCTCGTCGAACGGGCCGGCGAGATTGGCCAGACGTTCGCCGTCGTCGGGTTCGAGAGCAAGCTCGCGATGGGCCAGGTCGGTCATAGCGCGCGAGGGTAGCGCGCGCGCGGCGTGGTTGCCAGCGTGCGGCCGCCTCTCGATGCGCAGACACGCGGATGCACCTACAAGTTCAGACGCAGGGTCAGGCGCAGCTGACGCGGCTGACCCGGATGCACGGTGACGCCGTTCGCGACCAGCGGGCTGGCAGGCGTGATCTGATAGTCCTGTTCGTAGGCGATGTCGAAAAACCTGCGGTCGAACAGATTGAGCACATCCAGCGACAGCGCGGCCCGGGAATTCAGCTCGCGCTGCACGCGTACATCGGTCGTAATCGCCGACGGCGCGCGCAGCGTGCCATCCTGCGACAACGGATAGCGGCCGATATAGCGCAGCTTGATATCGCCCGACCATTTACCGACGTGGTGCGCAGACAGGCCGACCGAGGCGACCTTGCCGACGGCATTGGGGATCTGGTTGCCGATGTCGCCGTTGGCGTTTTTGTCGGCGTAGCGCGCGTGCGTCCAGGCGAGGTCGGCGTCGAAAAGCAGCCACTCGTTAACCCGCATGTGGTTGTTCCATTCGATACCGAAGCGTTTGCTCGCGCCGTTGATCTCGGTGCCGCCAGAATCCGCGGCGTAGAGCAGTTCCGATGCGCTGTTCAGACTCCACAGGGCCAGCGAACTCTGCAGTCCCGGAACGATTTCCGTACGTGCGCCGATCTCCTTGCCGAGACTGCCGACCAGCGCCGGAGCGCGCGTAACCGGCTGGCCGGTGGAAGGATCGAAGCTGTACACGGCGCCGCGTGCGTCGTTGCTGTGAAATCCGTTGCCGGCGTCGAGGAAGAATTCCGTCTTGTCCCATGGGCCGAAAATGAGCGACATCTTCGGCGACGCGCGATTGTCCGATATGTGGCCGCTGTTGGCGGCATAGGTCTGTGAGGTCAGGTCCAGGTTGATCCCGTCCAATCGTGCCCCCACGAGGCTGCGGAACCAATCGTTCCAGGTCGTCGTATTTTCTACATACAGCGCAGCTTCGGTTTCGTCGACGAGATTGTCGCTGACCGTTTGAAAAGGATCGCGCTGATGCGTATCGAACAGCGAGACATGAATGAAATCGTGGCGGACCTGCGCGCCGGCCTCGGTGATCGAATCGTGACCGAACAGGGAGTGCGTCCAGCCTTTGGCAAACTTTCCGCCAAGAATATTGCGCGCGTCGCGCTGATTGAATTGATCGCCCAGGACGGGGTTGGATTCGAAATAGGTGAAGTTCGACCAGAGCTGGAGGCGATAGTGTTCGTAGTAGCCCGACGCTTTGACGTAGCCATCCGTGTCGTGGTTGTGCCATTCGCCGGAAAGGATTTCCCGGGCAGAGCGGCCGCCGTCGCTAGGATCCAGCGCACAAAATCGGCACAGCGCACCGGAATCGATCAATTCCAGCGGCACCTGATCGGTCGAGTTCCAATGCGCATCGTAAGCCAGCGTGTCGATCGACCAGCCACGCGCTGCATCGCCGTCGCTGGCGCGCAGCAGACCGTTGAATTTGTGCATGCCGTCCAAATTCACCCACGGGCCGTTTTCCTCAAGGATTTCCAGCGCGCTCAACAGATTCGGACCCTGACCTGCATTCGCACCAAACGTCGTGAGAGGGAACGAGGTTGCTGCGAGCAAGCGCCGGTAGCCGTCTTCGCCGACGGTCAGGTTGAGAATGGGCGAGTCCAGCGTATTGCGGTAGAGGATGTCGGCAGATCCCGCCGAGGAAAAGTCGCCGGTCTCGGCAAAATAAGGCCCCTTGCGATACTCGATCCGTTGCACGAGTTCCGGAATCAGGAAATTCAAATCGCTGTAGCCCTGGCCGTGCCCGTTGGTCGGCATGTTTACCGGTACGCCGTCGACGCTGGTGGCGAAATCCGTGCCGTGATCGAGGTTGTAGCCACGCAGGAAATACTGGTTTGCTTTGCCTTCACCCGAATGCTGGGTGACGACCAGGCCGGGCACGGCTTCGAGTACTTCGCCCGGACGCAAGATCGGGATGTCCTGCAACAGCGATCCGAGAATGACGCCCTGCGATGCGGCATCGGAAGTGCCTACGGCATTGTCGTAATGTCCGCTCACCTGCACGGCCGGCAAGGTCGTGGACGATGCGTCCGTCGCATCGTCCGCGCGGACATGCATCGTGATAACCAGGTTTGCTGCCAGCGCAAACGATAGCGCCTTGCCGTGGTTCCGGGTTAGCATCGAGTCGCTCCTGCGATGATCAAAATAATTCGTTGCCTGCAACGACTATGGCGGTCGCATCGAGGAATTGATACGTGGAAAAGTGGGAAAAAGATGCATTTTATACTTCCACAGGAGAAACAAGATGTTGTCTTATCCACCCCCGGAGGATTGATCGTGCACAGGCAGCATGTTCATGAGACGCATCCGGCGATTGTTGCGCGGCTCAAGCGCGCCACCGGCCATTTGCGTTCGACGATCGCGATGATCGAAGTGGGGCGTCCTTGCCTGGAACTCGCGCAGCAATTGCATGCGATTGAGAAAGCGATCGTGATGGCCAAGAAGAAGCTCATCCACGATCACATCGATCATTGCCTGCAGCACGCCAGTCATGACGCCGGCGACGCGCCGGCCGGGAATTCCCTCGACGAATTCAAGACGATTACAAAGTATCTTTAACGCACGACGCACGCTGCCTCTCAGGCCCTCCGCCGGCGATTTCCAGCGACCCGAAGACAAGCGCTCAATTGCGCGCGATTCTGCCGCCGAGCCACAGGATCGAACCGGCCAGACCAACGCTTGCAAGCGCATAACCCACGCAAAAGCCGGCGAGCCACAGCGCGCGTGCGACAGCCAGCAGGTCGAGCGCGCCGAACTCTATTGCCAGCACTACTCCGAGGCTCATGCCGGAAAATGCCGCAAGCCACCAGCGCACGCCGTCATGCTTGCCGGCCCATATCGAAGCGGCGGCGAGGGCGAGCGACAAACTCGCAAAAGGCACGCGCGTTAGCGGTAAATAGCGTGTTGGCACCAGGTACATGGTCAAAGCCATACCCAGCAGCCACAGGCAGGCCGCCAGCAAGCCGCGTGCGAGCAACCGCCCGTGGAGAACAGCATTCGTTCGATCGATCCGCGACTCGTGATCGCGATCCGACGAACTCGGCGCGGGCTGGCGCGCGCGCCGCGCGCCTGGAAAGACAATGCCGAGCATGAGCAGTGCGATCGCGATCGGCGCCCACCAAGACGCGGCGAAAGTTTCAATCCCGGTCAGCGCAACGCTGACGAACTTCACAAACGGATGCGCCGGCAATCGAATACGTACTCCCGGACTGCCGATGTTCGGCTCTGCAGGAGATGAAACCGCGCTTGCCGTCTCGTCGCCATCGCGCAGGGTGATGATGCCTCGATGAGATGGATCGACGTCGTTGAATAACAAGTAGGTAAGGCTGAGGTTGTCCGGCACATCCCAACTGCACACCGCATCGAAACTGAGCGCGTCGTACGAGCCGTCGGTGTGGCTGTCGATCGCCTGAGAAATCGGTTCCAGCTTGCAGGGAAGTCCGTCGCCACGGATCAGCAGATGCGCCAGCGCGTATCCGGCGATATCCTGCTCGTGTTGCTGCAACTCGCCCCAGGTGACATTGCCATCGCCGTTGGCGTCGAGGCCGAGGACGAAGTCCAGATCGAGAATCGCCAGGTCCCACTGTCCGTGGAACAGTTGCGGACTTTGCGCGTCCGCGGTCAAGGTCAAATAGGCGGTGCTGACTTTATGCGCCTGCAGCGAGAGCGGCAGAAACAGGGTCAACAGCAACAACATGCAGCGCGCTGTTCTTTTCATGGCGTCTTGCTGGCTGCATTGCGGGAAATAGCCGCGCGCACTTTGTCGACAAGCGGGTCGATTTGCACGCTGTGCAAGTGGGTCTGCTCGATAAAATCGAGAACCGGCTGCGCCGCCTGCGGTTGGTCCGCGGCCAGGGCGGCTTCGAGATAAATTCGCACATCCCATGGCGCGCGCTGCACGATCCAGTTTTCCCTGGCCAATGCGAGCGCCTTGTGCGGATCGTTCTGCAGCGACAGCGCAAAGCGCGCCTGCTCGCGCTGATAAAGGTGGCTGCCGACGGCGTCCATGGCCGCGAATCGCGCGGCCATGGTCCACACCATCATCGCCGCATCGGGCGTCTTCAAGGCGACTTTCGCAAACGCCATGCGCAGGTAGGAGGTGTCCGACTGCGTATCGCCCTTGAGCAGGTCGAGCGCCTCCTGCGGCCGGTTTTGGTCGAGCAGGAAATCGCTGTACTCGGCCAGCAAAAAATTGTCGCCGGGTAATTCGGCAAGCGCCTGCCTGAAGTGCGTTTCGGCAAGCTCGAATTCACCTTGGTAAGCGGCCGCATCGGCCATCAGTCCCTCGACCCAGGCCTTGACCCCATTCGGTTCGCCGGTCGCGCCTATCTCGATCTGGCTCAGAAGTGCATAGGTCTGATCGGCGTGCCCGGTGACCAGACGCAATTGCGCGGTGCAGGCGATGCCGAAGAACGGCCCGCCCGTATCCGCGCTGCGCATGCACGCATGATTGGCCGCCGGGATATCGCCCTGCACCTGCGCGACCGTCGCCAGCGTCAACCAGCCTTGCAGGTTGCCGGGGGCGCGCTTGAGGATTTCCTCAAGCAACTTGCGGGCTTCCGCGAAAGCATGCCGGCTCTGCAGAATCGTCGCATAACTGATCGCGACCGGGATTGGCACGGTTGTCTGCCGCAGCCAGGGCTTGATGACCGCCTCGGCGTAACCCAGATAGCGCACATCGCCGGTTTCGCGACCGAAATCGATATATGCGTTGGCCAGCTGATCGGCGATGCCGACATTGCCCGTGTCCGCCGCGAGCCGGCGCTTCAAATCGAGATATCGGTGAACCCGGGCGTCGGATTGAGCCGGTACTTTTTGCAGTATTTCGTCCGCGTTCGTTGGAATGTAGCTGGCGGCATGCGACTGATTGGCCGACACTGCAAGAAACGCGCTTGCGGCAATGGCCCAGCCGAGTCGCTTGACCAACATTATCCGCTGCACAACAGCAGGGCGCCGCGCGCTTTCCAGGCTCACAAGCCGGTTGCCAATACGCCGAAGCAGATGCCGCAACCGAGCAGCGTGATTACCGCCGCGCTCATGATCGGCAGGAGCTTCAGCAGACGGTTGGACCGTACCGGCCCGCGCAGCAGATGCCTGGCGTAAAGAAACATCATGCCGATGGCGGTCAGCGTCAGCGCCAGACCAACGCTGAACGCAACGACCAGCACCAAGCCGAAGCCCGTACGATGCAGCGCCACCGCGGATAACAACAGCACCAGAGCCGATGGGCATGGCAGGAGACCGCCGGAAATCCCGAGCGAGAGCAAACTGCGCCAGGAAATCGGCTCGCCATCCGCGCCGGGTGGCAAGTGCGAATGCGTGACGCCGCCATGCGAATGCATCAAGGCCGCGTGCGCGAGGCCAGCCGTCCCGTCATGCGGGTGATCGTGCGCGTGGAAGTGGTCATGAGCATGCGCCGCCACGCTATGCTGATACGCGCCGGCGAATACCAATGAATCCGCGCCGCGCACTGGTCCGCCGTCGGGCAGTACAAATTCGAGGTGACCTTTTCTGTCCCGCCACATCTGGTGCACGCGTTGTGCGAGCAAGGTGGCGCCGATAACCACCACCAGGATGCCGGAGATGAATGTCAGGACCGGGAAAATCCGTTGTGGAACGAAGTAGCGCGAGGCAAACAAGGTCGCAAAGCCAAGCGCAAACACGCCAAGCGTGTGCGTGATCGTCACCGTCGCGCCGAGAAACGCGGCATGCCGCGGAGTGCCACGGGAACCGATCAGATACGCGCCGACCACGGTCTTGCCGTGTCCCGGCGAGAGCGCATGCAACGCCCCGAGCAACAGTGCCACGAGCAAGGCGACGGTCATGGTCGTCGGCGAGAGCCGGGTCGCGGAGATCAGCCCGACCAGGCGGTCGGTGTAACGGGTGAAGAAATCGCGCGTATCGGCCTTGCTGCTTTTTGCGCCTGTTCTTGCGCCGGCGCTGAACGGATCGCCGGCCAGTTGCGATCCTGGCGGATAGCCCGGCCGCGGCTGCAGGAGGTTGGTTGCGCTGCCCGCATCCGTATCGGTGAAGACCATATGAATCGCGCGCTCGTCGAGCGGACCGCTTGCCGGCAGGATCTGCGGATTCATGTTGAGGTTGTCGGTTGCCGAGGTGCTGAAAGCGTTGGTGTCGTAGGCAGTGATGCCCTTGCCCGCGACCACGACGATTTCGTGCCAGCCAAACTGGCCGGCGTAATTGGTGTTGCGCAAGGACAGGCGCCGCGGCGAAGGGGCCGCGCCCGGCAGCGCGGCAGTGAAATCGGTATCGAAACGCAATGAAAAGCCACCCTGTTCCGGCGGCAAGGTGCTCGACATCGCAACGAACCGCAGAGCGAGATTTTCGCCATCGATCTGCAGATTCAAATTGCGCGTCAATTCCGGCAGCAGGGTGCGCAAATACGCGTTGCGCTCTTCGCTCGAGGTCGAGCCATCGCCGTTCGCATCGGCCAGGTGCAAGGTCTTGAGCGCCGGCAGAGCCGCCATGTCGACGACGTAATGCAGCTTTATCCGATCGGATTCGAGGTCGATGCGTACCAGCTGGCTGATCGAATAATTGCCGAGCAAGGTGGCAACCGAGTCGGCCGAGCTGGTCCGCGTACCGGCGATCAAGCCGATCGCGGCCCACGTCGCGAGACGCAGTCCGCGCAATATCGCGCAGGAGAATTGTCGCCGTCGTCCGCTCGACCTTGTCATGGAATTTTCCGCGTGCCCGGTCAATGAAAGTGTTCGTGCGCGTGGCGAATGCCGCTCGCATGCTCATGCACATGTTCGTGCGGCATGACAGGTTGTACGAAGCGCTGCTCGATCCGGCCGAATTTCCAGATTGCCACGGAGATGATCCACGACGCCAGGAATACACCGACGATCACATAGCCGAGCACGCCGAAATCCAGTCCCGCGACCCAGTCGAAAAACGCGCCATGCAAGTCGAGCACGCTGATGAACACTTGCAGGAGTTCGATCGATCCGATCACCAGAGCGACGGCGATCGACAGGCTGGTGGTCGTGAGATTGTAGAAAATCTTGCGCAGCGGATTGACGAACGCCCAGTTGTAGGCTTTCGACATGAGTACGCCGTCGGTAGTGTCCATCATCGACATGCCGGCTGCGAACAGGATCGGCAGCGACAGGATCGCCGGTACCGGCAGGTTGCCGGCGGAAGCGCCAGCGGTCATCGCCAGCAGGCCGACTTCCGAAGCGGTGTCGAAACCAAGGCCGAACAACACGCCCAGCGGATACATTTGCCAGCTGTGGTTGATGAACTTCTGCAGGCGTCCGCCGAACAAACGATTGATCAGACCGCGCTGGGTCAGCAGTTCCTCCAGATGCTGGTGGCTGTGCTGGCCGCTCTTGGCCTTGCGCCAGACGTTGAGGATATCCAGCAGCACCAGCAGATTGAGAATCCCGATGACCCAGAGAAAGACGCCGGATACGCCGGCACCGATGACGCCACCCATGTTTTTCAGCGCGGGCAGATTTTCCTTGACTGCCGTCGCGGCGAACGTGACCGCAACCGCCAGCGACAATACGATCGTCGAGTGGCCGAGCGAAAAGAAGAATCCGACGCCGAGCGGTTTTTTGCCCTTCTGCAACAGATAGCGGACCGTATCGTCGATCGCGGCGATGTGATCGGCGTCGAATGCATGGCGCAGACCGAACATGTAGGCGGCAAAACCCAGGCCGACCATCGCCGGGTAGTGCGCGGCGTAGTGCAGGAACAGGCCCCAGCCGACGACATGCAGCAAGGCGACAAAGCCATACAGTCCGGCAAGGGACACCCATTCGCCGCGGGTGAAGCGCGCGTCGCCACGCTGACCCGATACATGCATCGGGCCGGTCGCTAGCGGCAGCGGCGGTGCCAGATCCCGAATCGTCATTGAAGGGAACCGGGCTGTGGATTCATCATTTCGATCTCCTGCCACCAATGGACCGAATACGCAGAGTATGCCGCCTCGGCGCAATCGACAATGACGGTGTCAATTGCCAAGTGCGGGAGAGCAGGACTCGCCACCCGCACGAGCCGCGCCCGCGGCAAGGGGAGCGACCAACGCCATTGCGACGGCGCATGACGCCGCCGCAATGAATCGCCGCTAGAGCGAATCGATGAGAAGGTTGTAGAAGACATTCAGATCGTCGTCGTCGAGGTCGGTGTTGAGGTTCAGATCGTTTACATCGACCGGAGTCGAAGTGTCCGTGGTCTGCGTGACCAGCGCGAAATAGATCAGGACCGGCTCGTAATAAGCTGGAGCGTAATCGGAGGAAAGAGACGTGCTGTTGTTCGGAGCCGGCACCGCGATGCGCGTGGCCGCTGCAAACGAATTACCGCTCGCGGCCAAGAGCAGAGTCGAAATCGTCAATGCGAATTTCATGGGCCATCTCCCGGCGTTATGCCGTTGGCACCATTGGGCGAACCCGGCAGCGGTGGATTGACATAGGGAAACGTCGAACCGAAGTCCGTATCGGCTATCGGCGTACCGTCTGTGTACGGCAACTGGCCTGAAGGCGCCTGACTCACCGGCAACAACACGCCCATCGCGGCGCGCAACGAAATATCCACGACGTCATCGCCGGGTCGGCGACCGTTCGGAAAACCTGCCGTATCGCCGGCCAACACACCAAGCGTTTGCTGGCTCCCTCTTGGAACCGTGGCGATCGAGGTATTCAAGCGCAGCATTTCCGACGGGGTGACTTTTTTCGGTTGGTTCAAGCCCGGTACGCCGGTCAGGAACACCTCCACCAGGTCGGTGCGTGGCGTGGTCGGCGCCGTCACACCGAAAAGCACGTTGAGCAGCGCTGGCAACGTCGGGTTGGTGACGTAAGTGAGGAACTGGGCATCGTCCTTGGGCTGGCTGCCGTTGAAGCGATCCTTGTCCGGCAGACCTATGACGACTTCATTGACCAAGGGCATGCCCAGGCGCGAAACCTGGGTCCAGGCACCGCCGACCACTTCGGTGGGTTTGCCTTGTCCGTTACTACCGGCCGGTGCGGGATTGAGCACCCGGCCCTGACGCAGACTGGCGGTGGTCCACCCACCGATGACCGGGTCGTTGCCGCTCGTCAGACAGCTGATCGGCACTTCGAGTGCAATCGAGGTCACGTTCTTGTCGCCGATGGCGTTGGGCGCCGCGCTCGGTGAGCCGAGCGGATTGAGATTGACCAGGTCGAAGATCTCGCCCAGATTCACTTTGAATGGATCCTGGCGCTGGCCCACAAATACGCGGCCGGGCGTGCTGCAGCCGGGCAGACCGATCGAGAAGATGTGGTTGTTGGCATAGGTCGGGTAGTCCGCGATCGTCTTGTTGCCGACATTGTCGAACGGCTTGCGGAAACTGGTACCGCCGCTGGTCAGATTCGTCGCCAGATCAGCCTTGCCGTGGCGCCGATCGCCCTTGACTACGCTTACCGTGTAGTTTTCGATCAGGTTCTTGTTGGCATCGCCGTCGGTCACGCCGGGCCCGATCGGGCCGATATTGAGCAACGGTACCGGCACGCTCTTGCCGCCGATGTTCAGCGCGGCGTTCGGATGGGTATCGGTGAAGCGGAACTGATAGGTGATGTCTTCCCTGGCGTCGCCGTTGTTGTCGATTTCGATTTCGTACAGCGCATTGGGATCCATGGCAAAGTAATTCGGACCGCCGTAAGCGTCTTCGAGCGGAATGTAATCCGCGATAAGGGTCACATAGGCACTGCGACCGCTTTCATAGCTGCGGAACATGTAGAAATCCGTTCCGTCCACTTTGGGGTTTGCCGCCGTGAATGGCGCCTCGCGATGGCTCGACGCGGACGCCGCGCCCGTCAGCGCGACAAACAGCGCCGCACACAGTGCTGTCTTTGCTGGAAATCGCATATCTGCCTCCCGGAAAATTGCGCACAGCGAAATTGCTGTGCCGCAGGGAGTTACGCGGCGCGGTGCGACGCGGATGCAGTGATTTTGCAAAAAATTCGGTGGGCGGCCCTTTTTTGACTACTTCCTTGCAAACCGGTAGTGCCCGACCATCCATTCGCCGCCGTCGTCGATAGCCGAACAGCTCGGCGCAGGCCATCCAGAACATGCGCCAGCGCTGATGCCAGCGCTGTGCTTCGCGCGCGCCGTAGGTGCTGGCCAGCACCCGAAGCACTTCATCGCGATTGCGCGTCCTGGTTGGCCAGCCAGGCATTCGCGGTCTTTGCGTAATGCTTGCCCGACAAACGCCATTGCTCATCGAGCGCCAGGTCGCGCTGGAAATGCAGCAGCGTATCGGCGGCGGGCATCAGGCCGCCGGTGAAGAAATACCGGCCCATCCAGTTGTCGTCGCCTTCGGTCTCGAATGGATACATCAGTTCGCGATGGCAGAAGATATGCACGAAGAGTTTGCCGCCCGGCTTCAGCCACGCGGCGATGCGCGCGAGCAGACTCTCGTAGTTGCGCATGTGCTCGAACATCTCGATCGAGACGATGCGGTCGAATTGCGCCGGATCGAGTTCCAGCCGATTCACGTCGTGGGTTATGACACGCAGATTGCGCAACCCGCGCCGCGCGCATTGGGTCTCGATGAATTCGCGCTGCGGCCGCGAATTGGACACCGCGGTGATGCGCGCATTCGGATAACGCTCGGCCATCCACAGGGTCAGCGAACCCCAGCCGCAGCCGAGTTCGAGAATGTCCTGGCCATCGGCGAGCTGCGCGCGCTCGCAGTACAGAGCGAGCATGCGTTCTTCCGCGGCATTCAGGTCGGCGTTTTCATCGCCAATAGCAGGAACTGATATTTCAGCCGGCGGCCAAGACACAGTTCGAAGAATCGTGGCGGCAACTCATAGTGCTGCGCGTTCGCCGCATCGGTTTCGATCGCGATCGGGCTCGTACGCAGTTGCTGCAAAAGGGTCTGGAAGCGCAGCCACGCGGATTCCAGGCCACCGGCGGACTCTTCGCGCAATCGCTGCGCACACAGCCGGCGCATGCCCAGGCGCAGCAGCGCATCCGGCAGCCAGCCACGCTCGGCGAGTGCAATCGGGGAAAAGCCGGCGGCTGTCGTGTTGCTCGCTGCGTCGTTGTCCTGCCAGTGCCTGGCGATGGGCGACGGAATGGTTTCGCTATTCATGACATTTGTATCCTTTTTGAATTATATAAATATATACTTGACTGATCAGAGCTTGCGCGGAAACCATGGAATCAGTGCGCTGGTGGTGCGCTGGTATTCGCGATAGTCGTCGCCGCGCGAACGCAGTGCCTGCGCTTCGACGTACGGAATCCCGGTCAGCCAGCAAAGCGACACCAGCATCAACATCGGACCCAGCAGAGTCACCGCCAGCCAGATACTGTCCATGCCGATCGCTGAGAAACACGTACGCGAACCAGTGCAGCCATTCGAAGAAATAATTCGGGTGGCGCGAGTAGCGCCACAGTCCGCGCCGGCAGGTCGTGCCGCGATTGGCGGGGTCGCAGCGATAGCCGCAAGCTGTCTGTCCGCAATCGCTTCGCCGGCGAGGCTGATGCCCCAGATCACGACGCCGCAAGTCGTCCACGCAGTCCACGCCGGAACCGGATTGCTCGCGGCGATATAGAACGGCACGAGAACAGCGCGGTGAACAATCGCCTGGGCCATGAAGAAGGCGAAGAACTTGCTCTGATCGTCATGCCAGTGTTCGCGCAAGTAGCGGTAACGCCCGTCCTCGGGTTCGCCGAGCACGCGCGGCCAGATGCGCGGCGAGGCGGCAATCCCCAGAGCCGCCGAGAATCGCGACGCAATATGCGCGGCAGCGTGGCGCCGTGCGCGACTGCGGCGTAGAAGACCGCGCTTGCGGCCATGCACGCGGACCAGATTACATCGACGATGCCGGCATTGCGCGTGCGACCTGGATGCAGCCAGCCTGCCAGCATGACGAGGCTGCTCGTGAGCCACACGATCAGGATCGGCCAGGGACTCATCGGTGCAACTCTCCGATCGATATCGCCGCGCGCGCTGTTGTGCGAGATCGGCTCAAGCGTGCGGCGGCCTCGCACAACAGCGGCGTCACGATCGCCCAGATCGCCGCCAGCAATGCCAGCGTCGTCGCGAGCGGATCGGCCAGCGTCAATGCGTGCCAGCTGCGTGCAGCGAAAAAATACGCAAGCGGAGCGCCGATCGCACCGAGCGCGGCGGCGAGCCACGGACGCGATTGCAACCAGGCCAGCGAATGATTGAGCGTCAGCGCGAAATTCGCCCACAGCGCGAGGATCCAGATCGGCGCGAGCGGTCCGACGGCAGCGCTGCGGCATAGCTGGCGAAATGGTATTGCGACCAGCAGACTGTCGGCAGCGAAGCCGAGCGCGATAGCAAGCAGGATCAGCAACACATCCGCTTTGCGCATGACCGCCACGCGCGAACTGGTACGCAGCGAATACGCCGACGGCGAGCGGTCCGGCCCACCACGCGCCACGCGCGGCGCCGCCCACGCTGGCGATCCAGTACGAGCTGGTAAAGATCGCGTTGATCCAGATGGAGGCGCGCGCGGACATCAGGCCGGCAGCTCCGGCGTGAACTGCTGCGAACACGAGCGCGGCTTGGTCAGCAGCATCTGCGCGTGCCGATCGAGCGTTCGCGGAATCCGCCTTCGCAATAGGCGAGATAGAAGTCCCACATGCGCACGAAGCGCTCGTCGTAGACCCAGCGCGCGCACCTCGCGCGCGGCGCGCGAGGAAACGCTCGCGCCAGGCCTCCAGCGTGAGCGCATAGCTCGGGCCGATATCCTCGAGGTTGAACAGTTTCAGGTCGCTGGTGCGCGCCAGCGCGCCGAGCATCGCGCTGATCGACGGAATGAAGCTGCCGGGAAAGATATGGCGCTTGATGAAATCGACCGCGTGCAGCGCCTGCGCGTAGCGATGATCCTCGATCGTGATCGCCTGGATCAGCGCCATGCCGTCGGTCGCGCAGCAGGCTGCCGACCTTGCGGAAATAGGTGTCCAGATACTGGTGGCCGATCGCCTCGATCATCTCGATCGACACCAGCTTGTCGTAGCGTGCCCGTCAAGTCGCGATAGTCCTCGAGCAGCACGGTCGACGCGATCGTCGCAGGCCGGCCGCGGCGACGCGCTCGCGCGCGAGTCGATGTTGCTCGCGCGAAATCGTCGTGGTGGTGACGTGGCAGCCGTAGTGCTGCGCCGCGTGCAGCGCGAAACCGCCCCAGCCGGTGCCGATCTCGACCACGCGATCGTTCGGCGTTCAGCGCGAGCTTGCGGCAGATGCGATCGAGCTTGCGCGTCGAGGCGACTTCGAGCGACTCGTCCGCGGATCGCGACAGATCGCCGACGAATACATCAGGTTGTCGTCGAGGAACAGGCGGAAGAAATCGTTGCCGAGATCGTAGTGCGCGGCGATATTGCGGCGGCTGCCGGCGCGCGTGTTGCGGCTGCAGCGCGTGCCAGGCGTGCATCAGCGATGCCGCCGAGCCGCGCCAGGCCGGTTTCCATGGCGTCGAGCAGGTCGCGGTTGCGCACCAGCATGCGCATCAGCGCGACCAGATCGTCGCAGTCCCACAGTCCATCCATATACGCCTCGCCGGCGCCGACGCTGCCGTTGCAGCGCGATCATGCGATAGAACGCCGGGTCGTGCACGCGCACGCGTCGCATGCAAGGTGTCTGCGCGGATCGGCCGCCGGCGTGCCCAGCAGTGTCGTGCGCCGCAGCGCATCGTCGATCGCGCAGCTGCGCTATCGCGCAGCATGCTGCATCTGCGCGAGCAGGCGCGTGGCGCAGCACGCGATCGAGCGCATCGAAAGCGGCTGGGCGGGGTCGTTGGCGACGTCGGAACGGTTTCATGGCGCATGTCGGACTTCGCAGATATTGCATGACGTGTCGGCATCGATCGCGCAGATTGCTCCGGATGATCGTAAACCGGGTTGCGTCGCAGCCACAGGCGCAGCGCCTGCCAGTGGATCGCGGCGACGACCTGCGCAGCGTCATCAGCGGATAGCGCAGCAGCACGCGTGCGAGATTCGCGCGCGTTCAGCGGCGCGGCGTCGCAGCACCAGGGTCGCGTCGAATTCGCGCGCTCTGCCGTCGCGCGATGCACGTCCATGTGCACGCGCAGGTCCTCGTCCGGCGCGGTGAAGCGCCAGTCGTAGTCGCGCTGCATCGGCAGGAACGGCGAGACGTGGAAAGCCTTGGCGAACTCCCAGCGCAGCGCACGCGCCGTGGCGCGTCGCGCCGGCGACCGGCAGCACGTAGGCTGTGGCGCTCCTTCCACGGCGTGTTGGTGATCTCGGCGACGATGGTGTCGAGCGTCGCGCCGTCCTCGGCGTAGCAGTAGTAGAAGCTGACCGGATTGAAGCAATGTCCGAAATAGCGCAGATGCGTGAGCAGCCGGATCGGCCCGGCGGGCGCGTGCCGGTAGCGCTTCGCACACGCGTGCGCGCACGGCGCGCGTCGAGCGGCATTGACCGGATCGCCGAGATAATCGCTGCGGCGGAATTCGCGCCAGGTTGCGGCCGTCGACCGACCACAGCCAGCGCCCGGCGAAAACGCGATCGAGTTCGTCCAGATCCAGATACAGCATGTACATGCGATAGCGGAACGCATGCGCATGCGGCGCATGGCGGCGATGGCGCACCCAGCCTTCATAGATCGCGCTGGCGAATTGCGACTCGGCGTTCGCTGCGGCCGGCGTGTCAGCGCGTTTCGCCGCGATCGCATCGGCGAGTGCCTCGCGCGCGACGGCGATCTCGCTGGCGGTCGTTGCGGCAGACGGCGCTCATGGCCAGCGCACTCCGAGCGCGTTCGCGACTTCGACGGCGCTGCGCATGCCGTCCTCGTGGAAGCCCCAGCCCCAGTACGCGCCGGCGAACCAGGTGCGGCTGGCGCCCTGGATCTCCGCCTTGCGTTTCTGCGCGGCGACGCGAGGCCTGGGTGTAGCACGCGGATGGTGATAGTCGCATGCGCCGCAGTATCTTCTGCCGGCGTCGATCTGCGCGCGTGCGATTGAGCGTGACGACGAGCGGCTCGGCGCAGTCGAGCGATTGCAGCAGGTTCATGCAATAGCTGACCGTGCATCGCTTCGTCGGCGTCGCGCGGCACGATGCGCATTCCACGCCGCCCAGGCCTTGCGCCGGCGCGGCAGCAGGCTCGCGTCGGTGTGCAGCACGGTGTCGTTGGCCTGGTACGTCATCGCGCCCAGGATGTCGCGCTCGCGCATCGCTCGGCATCGGCGAGCAGCGCCAGCGCCTGGTCGCTGTGGCAGGCGAGCACGACATGATCGAAGCGCTCGCTGCCGGCAGCGCTGTCGATGCGCACTGCGTCGCTGTCCCGCGCGCACGCGCGTCACCGCGCATCGCCGATGCGCTCGCGCACGTGCCAGCGCGCGCGCAGCGCGCGCACGTAAGCTTGCGATCCGCCCGCGACCACGCGCCACTGCGGGCGGCCGCGCGTCTGCAGCATCTGGTGGTTGGCCATGAATCTGCACCAGATAGCCAGCCGGAAATGTCGAGGATCTGCGCCGACGGCGACGACCACAGCGCCGAGGCCATCGGCACCAGATGATCGTCGCGGAAAGCATCGCGAGTAGCCGTGCGCGGCGCAGATATTCGCCCAGCGTCGGGTCCGGCGTCGGCCGTGCTCGAGCAGCGCCGGCGCCTCGCGGTAGAAGCGCAGCGATATCGCGCAGCATGCGCCAGAAGCGCGGCGAGACCAGATTGCGGCGCTGGCAGAACAGGCCGGCCAGATTGGTCGCGTTGTATTCGAGTCCGCTGCGCTCGTTCTGCACCGAGAAACTCATCGTCGTCGGCTGCGAGGCGACGCCGAGTTCGGCGAACAGTTTGCTCAGCAAGCGGATAGTTGCGGCGGATTGAACACGATGAACCCGGTGTCCACGGCGTAGCGTCGCGGCCGTCGATCTCCACGTCGTGCGTGTGGGTGTGGCCGCCGAGGTAGTCGTTGGCCTCGAACAGCGTCACCTCGTGCTCCCGCGACAGCAGCCACGCGCTGGCCAGTCCCGCAATGCCCGAACCGCACGCACCGTGCGATCCGCATGCGCTCAGCGCCCCGCCTGCGTGCGCACCCAGGCCGGCACCGGTTTCAAATCCCATGCACCAGCGCCGCATAGCGCGAGCACGCGCAGCAGGTAGTAGGTCACGTCGATCTCCCACCAGCGGAATCCCTGGCGCGCGGAGCCCGGAAAAAAATGATGGTTGTTGTGCCAGCCTTCGCCGAACGTGATCAGCGCGAGCAGCCAGTTGTTGCGGCTGTTGTCGCGCGTGGCGAAGCGGCGCGCTGCCGAACGGTGCGCGAGCGAATTGATCGTCACCGTGGCGTGGAACAGCACGACGGTCGAGACGAAGAATCCCCAGATCAGCAATCTGCGGCCCGCTGGTGCCCAGCTGCCGGATGCGCGTGCTGCAGCCAGCGGCCGAGGAAGAACAAACCGATGGCGAGCAGCAACGGCACGAGCGATATCGAAGCGGTCGAGCAAGCGCAGTTCCGGATAGCGCGCGAGTCGCCGATCACCGACCAGTCGGTGCGGAACCCGCGCGCGGGTCAGGAACCAGCCCATATGGCTCCAGAGGAATCCGCGACGCGTGGCGAATGCAGGTCGCGTGCGGTATCCGCGTGGCGATGATGATTGCGGTGATGCGCCGCCCACCACAGCGGCCCGCGCTGCACGCACGATGCTGCCGATCACGGCGAAGACGAACTGCATCGGCGCGCGAAGTGCGAAACGTCTTGTGCGCGAAATAGCGGTGATAGAAACCGGTCAGCGCGAACATGCGCAGCGCATACAGCGCGGCCGCGACAGCGAGCGCAATCCCGAAACGCCGACCCAGATCACGCCGAGGCAGGCCAGATGCATCGCGATGAACGGGATCGCGCGCAGCCAGTCGATGCGATCGTCCCCGGCATCCGCTCTGCGCGTCGGATGCGGGCTCGACCGAACTGTCGAACCAGCGTGCCAGCGAGTTTGCGAGCGTGGCCACGCGCCCAGGTGCTGTCGGCACAGGCGCTTTCGCTACGAGGTTGGCTTGGTGGCTCATCCGCAAGACTCCGCTGGTGGGTTACGTTTGCAGATGGAGATACGCGGCGCGGCGGCATCCGGATGCAGCATGCCTGCCGCTGCAAGCGGTTCGGAATTTGGCCAAACGAATTCTGTACCCGTGAATCGCAGGACGAGCGCCACCTCAGCCAAGGCAATCCGCTGACAAAAGGACTCGTCGTGCTTGAACAAGTCTCAGGCGGACTTGCTCAATCCCGCCCGATCTACAGCAGTGCGATTTCACCCTTGGCGATAATCGGTCCGGTCGGTTTGCCACCCGGCGCACCGCCCGGCGGTTCGACGGTGACCGCGACAATCGACTTCGGACCGAGTGCCGCGCGCAGATCCGCGGGCACCGACACCGGCTGCGCGTGCTGCGCATTGAGCAGACCCAGCGAATGCGGCACGCCGCCCGGCGGGATCAGCCAAAGTTGAGCGACGCGCCCGGCGGGAATCGTGACCGAGACAGGCAGCACCACGAGCTTGCCGTTCTGCGCATCGATGGTCGCGACGAACACGGCTTTGCCATCGTCCTGGGCCATCGTGGCGACCAGTTCCCGGCTTGGCTGCGGCGGTATCGGCTGCGGCGCACGTGCCGCGAAGAACAGCGCGAACAGACTCGCGGCGGCTGCGGCGAATGCGCCTGCGCTGAGCCAGCGCCAGAAGCGCAGGCTCTGCCACAGCAATGAATCGTCGGCTTGCCGCGTCGGGGTTGCACGCGTCGCCGCAGTGTCGATGCCGGCTGCGCGCGCGATGCGCGGCCACAGACTCAAGGGCGCCGGTACGGGGACGATTTCCTCGATCAGCGGAGCGAGACGGCCCTGCCATGCGGCCACGTCGGAGGCGAACGCGGGTTCACGCGCGAGGCGTAGCTGAGCAGCGCGGCGCGCGGCGGCGTCGAGTACGCCGAGCACATATTCGGCCGCCGTCAGGGCACCATCGGGCGGTTCGCTGAGCATGTCGGAAGCGCGCGTGTTCATCGTTCGAGGCACGCTTTGAGTTGCGCCAGACCGCGGCGGATCCAGCTTTTCACCGTGCCGAGCGGCGAACCGCAGCGCGCGGCAAGTTCTTCATAGGTGGCGCCGTCGAAGAACGCGATGCGGATCAGCTTGCTGCGCTGGCTTCGAGTTGGTCGAGGCAGGAATTCAGGCGCCGGCGCTCGTCGCCGAGTTCGCTGGCTGTGGCCGGCGAGGGCGCCGAATCGCTGACGTTGTCGGCCAGGTCGATGGGCGCCGCCTGACGTTCATTGGCGCTGGCGCGCAACTTGTCGATCGCGCGATTGCGCGCAAGCATCGCCAGCCAGGTGATCGGACTGGCGAGCGCCGCATCGTATTGCGCAGCCTTGCGCCAGATCGTGGTGAAGACCTCCTGCAACACGTCTTCCGCATCGCCGCGCTGCGGCAGGATGCGCAGGCAGATGCCGAACAGCTTGGCCGAGGTCGACCGGTACAATTGCTCGAAAGCGCCGCTGTCGCCGCCCGCTATCGCGCCGAGCAGATCGCGCAGACGCTCCTGGTCGGGTTGTATCGCATCGGTCGTCATGCAGCCGTCTCCACGCATCGCAGTCCGCGCATCGGATGATAGCGGCAGAGCGCGTTCAAAGAGAAATCCTTGCCCGCGAGCGCCGCCACAGTGCGAGCGCGAAGAGGAGCAGGATCGTTTCCAGTGTGCCGACCGCCATGGTCGTGTCCGCCACAGGCCATAACCAGACCAGTGTGGCCCAGCGATAGAGCACGATCGGGATGTAAAGCGCGAGTGCGAGGCGCAGTCCGGCGCGTTCCTCGCCGTTGCGCGCGCAATGGAAGAAAAGCACGCCGAGTCCGAGTTCGATACCGCCGTAGACGACGAGATATTCCGAAAGACCCGAGTGCGACAGCGCCGCATACCCGACCTGTTGCGCCGTTTCGACCGGCGCGAGCGTGCAGCAGACCGCGAACAGCAGGTAGATCGCGGCGTTGCAATAGAGATAGGCGCGGACCACGGCGGACTTACTCCTTGCCGGTGAGAGTTCGGATTGGGCGCAGCACAATTCTCCGACGATGCAAGCGGCCATGGCAGACCAAGATCGGCCGTGGGCCGGAAATCTTTCGCGCGGCTGGCGTTCATGGCAGCCGGCAGGTCCCGTCCAGTGCAACGGATGCGGCCGCGGCGACGTCCGCGTCGGTGGCTTTCTCGTCGCGCGCGCTGGCCGGAAAATCGATACGCACATCGAGATTACCCCCGCTTGCGCTGCGGATATTGCCGATGCCTTCGTAGCGCAGCAAGCTGTGCGTCGCGACATCGTAGACGACATCGATATGCGGCAGGAAGCCGCCATACCAGCGCGCCAGCACGAGGCGGAAGCGGCGTGTTTCGCGTCCGCCGATGCGCTCGTCGTCGACCTGGCGCACGCTGAAGTTCATCGCTTCGAGCCGGCTCGGCACGATAAAGGAAATCGGCAAGGCGTGCGCCGCGGCCAGCGCATCCCAGTGCGCACGCACGAAAGCGTCGAAGCCGGCGTCGATAACGGTATTGCTCGTGGTCTCGAAGGCGGCGCTCTGTTCAGGCGCGCCCGCATGTGCGCGCACGAACACGCGGCGCGTGCCGCCCTCACTGCGCACACCCTCGCTGTAGCCGTCGCGCAAATCGTCGAACTGGAAATCCGGCGCCTGCGCGTTCGGCCGATTCCACACGGTCTTGCGCGCGAACGCCTTGCCATCGGGGCAGGTGTACAACACCAGGCGCGTGTCGATATGGTCTTCTTCGTAGAGCCAGTGCGATTCGCGATACAGGATGGCGCCGTTCCTGCTTCGCGCTGCCCCGGTGTAATGCAACGCTGCGCTCGCCGGCGCGATTGCGCAGCAGGCGAGCGCCAGTGTGGCTATCCACGCGGGATCGCGGCGACGGGTCGAACGGGGTTTTGAGCGCTGATACATGTTCGTGGTATGTACTGGCAACCTGGTGCGGTCTTGATCGACAATACGCAGGCGCAAGGCGTTCGGATGCACGCGGGCCGAACGCTCGGGTTGAAGTTTTGCCCTGCGCCCAGATTACCTGTCGACCCCAAGAAGGCTGGCGTAACCATGCAACTGCGCAAACTCGGCAAATCCGCATTGAACGTCGCACCGATCGCACTCGGCAGCAATGTGTTCGGCTGGACCGCGGACGAAAAAACCTCGTTCGCGCTGCTCGATGCGTTCGTCGATGCGGGCTTCAATCTGATCGACACGGCCGATGTGTATTCGCGCTGGGTGCCGGGCAATCAGGGCGGCGAGTCCGAAGCGATCATCGGTCGCTGGCTGCGCCAGTCGGGCAAGCGCGAGCGTGTGTTGATCGCGACCAAGGTCGCCAAGCTCGAATCGCGCCGCGGCCTGAGCGCGGCCAACATCGCGCTGGCGGCGGAGGATTCGCTGCGCCGCCTGCAGACCGACGCAATCGATCTGTACCAATCGCACGAGGACGATCCGGCGACGCCGATCGAGGAGACTCTGCGCGCCTATGCGAAGCTGATCGAACAGGGCAAGGTGCGCGTGATCGGCGCCTCGAATTTCAGCGCGGCGCGCGTAGCCGAATCGCTGGCGATCAGCGCGCAGCACAATCTGCCGCGTTATGAGTCGCTGCAACCGGAATACAACCTGGTCTCGCGCAGCGGTTACGAAGGCGAACTCGAACCGCTGATCCTGCGCGAGCAGATCGGCGTGATCAGCTATTACGGCCTCGCCAGCGGATTTCTGACCGGGAAATATCGCAGCGAAGCGGACTTGCAGCAGAGTCCGCGCGGCAAGGGCGTCAAGAAATATCTCGACGCGCGCGGGCTGCGCATTCTTGCGGCGCTCGACGAGGTCGCCGCGCGCGAGCAAGCGACGCTGGCACAGATCACGCTGGCCTGGCTGATCGCGCGCCCCGGCGTGACTGCGCCGATCGTGAGCGCGACCAGCGTGCAGCAGTTGCACGAGATTCTTGCGGCAACACGCTTGCAACTCAGCGCCGAAGACATCGCGCAGCTGGATCGGGCCAGCGCCTGATTCGCGGCACCCGGCAATGCGCGTTTACGCGGACGCGCGGCGCCTCGTATTCGCCTCGAAATAGGCGCCGTTGAGCGGCCGTGGCAGATAACGACCCGCGCCGCGCTCGGCGCGCAGATCGCCGTCGTTCCAGGTCAACCTGCCGGCGCTGATCGTGCGCCGCGCGAGACCTTTCACGACGCGGCCTTCGAAGACATTGAAGTCGACGTTCTGATGATGCGTCTTCGCCGAGATCGTGCGCGTCGCATTCGCGTCCCAGAGCACGATATCGGCGTCGGCGCCGAGGTCGAGCGCACCCTTGCGCGGATACAGATTGAAGATGCGCGCGGCATTGGTCGAGGTGATCGCGACGAATTCGTTCGGCGTCAGGCGGCCGGCATTGACGCCGTAGTGCCAGAGCACGCTCATGCGATCCTCGATGCCGCCGCAGCCGTTCGGAATCTTCGTGAAATCGTTCTTGCCCGCGGCCTTCTGCGGCGCGCAGAAGCAGCAGTGATCGGTCGCCGTGGTTTGCAGATAACCGGCCTGCAGCGCGCGCCACAAGGCCTCCTGATGCTCCTTCGGGCGAAACGGCGGGCTCATCACATGCGCGGCGGCGCGCGTGAAATCCGGGTCGCGATAGACCGAATCGTCGATCAGCAGATGCCCGGCCAGCACCTCGCCGAACACGCGCTGGCCCTCACCGCGCGCGCGCGCAATGGCCTCAACCGATTGCCGCGCCGAATTGTGCACGATGTACAGCGGCACGCCGATCACCTCGGCCAGACGGATCGCGCGGTTCACGGCCTCGGCCTCGACTGCGGGCGGGCGCGACAGCGGGTGACCCTCGGGGCCGGTAATGCCTTTCGCAAGCAGTTCTTTCTGCAGCTGGAACACGAGTTCGCCGTTTTCCGCGTGCACGGTCGGCAGCGCGCCGAGTTCGAGTGCGCGGCGGAATGAGTTCACGAGGATCTCGTCGTCGCACATGATCGCGTTCTTGTACGCCATGAAATGCTTGAAGCTCTGCACGCCATGCTCGTTGGCGAGCAGACCCATGTCGCGATGCACGCTCTCGTCCCACCAGGTCACGGCGACATGGAAGGCATAGTCGGATGCGGCCTTTTCCGCCCAGCCGCGCCACTCCTTGAACGCCGCCATCAGCGGCTGCCGCGGATTCGGGATGACGAAGTCGATGATGCTCGTGGTGCCGCCGGCGAGACCCGCCGCGGTGCCGCTGTAGAAATCGTCGCTCGCCACCGTGCCCATGAACGGCAACTGCATATGCGTGTGTGGGTCGATGCCGCCGGGCATTACGAGCAGATCGCCCGCATCGACGGATTGGGTGCCGGTCGGAACATCGAGCTCCGTGCCGATGGCCGCGATTTTTCCATCGACGCACAGCACATCGGCGCGCAGGCTGCGCGTCGCATCGACGAGGGTACCGCCGCGTATCAATAATGACATGACATCTCATCCTTTGCTCGTCATTCCGGCGAAGGCGGAACCACAATTACCGACGAAGTGCTAGCGCAGTTGAGATTCAACGTGCGACATATATACACCCGTTAGGAGGAATCGATGGTCAGTTCGCGGGACAACACCGTGCTCGGCGGACGGCGTGGCTTCACCGGCGCGTGTCATTCAAGTTCATCGATGCTGGTTTGATCACGTACGTTCAGCGAACGGCTCCGCGGGTCGAGCCGGCGCTTCCCGAATCGGCCGCCACTCACCTCGATCAAATATGTGGCGGGAAATAAGTACCTCGGACTGGTCGTACACTCGCACCTCTATTCCGTCGATTACCTGCCCCCACCAGACCTCCTGTTTGAGAACCTCAAATCTGAATACGTCAGCCGGAAGTGCTCTTCACCCATGCAGGCCAGCTGGTCGATTGCCAGCGATATCCGGCAGCTTTCAACAAGTCCCTGATGGCGTGTGTCGGACTGCTGCCACGGAATTCAAGGTTACCGATCTTTACTACGAGGCGGGCGGTATCACTAGGAGGGCACGGAAAATCCGCCCAATCGACTGGGTCAATCGTGTGTTCCAATTCATCGAGAAAAGGCGATCTGTTCCGGCCGTCAGTGATGATGATGAGCGTATCTACAGCGCGTGTCAGTGCAACATAGAAAAGCCGGCGTTCTTCGGCGACAATCGTTTCAGGGGTCTCGCCGAGAATTCTGGAAAACACCCAGTCTGGGTGAATCAGCGGGTAACTTCGGGCAACGGCGTCGGGAATGATAACGACTGCCTCATCTAATCCTTTGTACTTGTGCACTGTAGAAATATTTATTTTCTCATCGTTGCCAGGAAGGATAGATCGCACGGTGTCGAGAAACCGCCAGTGGTCGCGACCATCCCGTCGTGCCTCACCCCGAAGACTTATGTACCAAGGTAGTCCATTTCGTCGGCAAAGAATCGCTACCTTTTTCCCGTCTGAAATCATCCTGCTCACCAGTCTGGAGACTGCCGGCGTAATAAGATCGCCGCGATGCTGCTCCTTTTCGGTAATCGATGGCTCGAATTCGTTGAGATCCGTTAGGAAGACTCCTCCGGCCGACCTCTTGTGCGGGTTTGCAGGTTTGCCCAGTCCATCCATCAGCAAATTGCCAATCGCAACTACAGCGGTCGAGGACCTGTAGTTCGTCGAGATATACATACGGCGCGACTCGCCGAAGTACTCCGGGAAGTTTTCGTAGAATCGCAGATCCGATCCCGCAAATCCGTTGATAGCCTGCCAATCGTCACCGACGCAGAATAGCTCGGCCATCCCGTTTCTCTCTCGAATGGCGCTAAGCAGTCGAAAGTACGAAGGGGTGAAGTCTTGGAACTCGTCGATGCAGATATATCGCAGAACAGTGAACTCGCCGGAACTCGATTTTCGACGAAACTCAGTTTCGCCTGACCTGACTACATCGGCAGCTCGCTGCATGAGTCCATTGAAGTCGTCATCACCGGTGGCAGATAGCCGGCCAAGATAGGCAGCATAGAGCGGCTGCAGGACACCAAGAAACATGGCTTCCACGTCGGAAAGCGGTGTGTACACGTCGATCCGTTCTTTGAGTTCTTCCGGAGACAACGATAGCTGCCTGCACCGCCCAACAAAGCTAACGGAACTCTTGGTGAACCGGTCAATGGCGCGGTCCCGGACGCGGTGCCAGATTTCGTCTTCGGAAAGGCGAGTGCAGGAAAGGCCAACTTCCGCGAGCCGCTTTCCCATTTGCTCGCAAAATTCGGCCTCATTGCAGCTCGCAACGTCAATTGGACCAAATTCGATCAGTCGCCAGTGGGCTCTCTTCGCCCAATATATGCGTTTTTCATTAGACATCTCGTCATAGTCAGAGTCACCGGCGAGCCCGAAGTATTCGATGATGATGCCACTCTCTTTTCCTCTTTGCTCGCTCGTGAAGATCGTAAAATCAGGCCGGTAGTTGACCCTATTCCACCAGTGATTCCGCTCGTATTTATATGGAATATCGTGTTCGAAAAGAAAATCTGCGATGAGTTTCTCACCGTAGGATTTGACATAGTCCCCGCCGATGCTCTCTCGCGGCAGGGACCTCCGATATCGCAGCAGTTCCTCCCTGTCTTGATCGTACCGTCCCTGAACGATGTGCTCCCAATCCTCCCGAAAATGGGCCAGCATCAGTTTCCTAATCTGCTCCTCGAATTCGACATCATGAAGGTGGTCGTCAACCACCTGCTGGAAAGCACTGCTGAGAGACAGTGTTTCGTCGGAACTGTCGACCAAGAGATTCTCAGGATGGACGATCGCATAAGCCAACGCATGAAACGTCATTACATGCGGCAGCGCAACACCAAGGTCCGCCGCGACTGTGTCCACCGCGCTGGACTCGATTTGGATTTCATCTTGGAAATTGCGACCGCGCTTGACTTGCTCGCGACGGCGGCGATCAGCATCAGCCTCCAGATGCGCTTCTGCAGCCTCATCCAGGCGTGTAAGCAATCGCTTGCGAACCTCCAAGGCTGCCTTTCTGTTGAACGCCAGGATAAGGATTTCGGCGGGGTCGACGCGGCAATGCTTCATCAAGAAGAGCGTTCGGTTAACAAGCGTGGAGGTTTTCCCGCTCCCAGCGCGAGCCACCACCTGAATGTTCCCATGCACTGCTGCGATCGCTGCGATCTGTTCGTCGTCTGGGACGCTGTTTTTTTCGTCCTTTTCTTTCGGGGTATTCTCGGCTATCCACGATCTGACAAACGACAATTTCTCCTTAGTGAAGTCATCCTGCATGACAACGTCCGCGCAGGATTCCTGGTAGAACAGATCAGCGCTGAGAAAATCGGATCGGAGTCGATCTCGAATCGCTCTCAACAGAGAGCGTCGTATATCCTCTTCCCGCCTACGCCGCTCTTGTCGCCTGATGCGCTCACGCTCCTCTTCTTCTCGTTTCAGCGCAGCGATGCGCCTAACTTCTTGCCGCTCCTTTTCCAATGTTTCCTTTTGCGCGCGCTGGATATCCAACTCGCGAAGTATTCCACCGCGGTGTTCTGCGATGAGCCTCGGAAGATCACGCCACTCCTCTTCGCTAAGTAATCCTTGTAGCTCGCTCAGGATCACTCTTTCCTTCTCGTCGCCGCTGTTTGGATTTGCAACCAGGCCTGGCGCGAGCTTCGTCAAATAAAAAACTTCGTACTGGTTCCAGCACGCCCAGTGACGCACTAGGGCATCGAGCAGTTCAGACGGATCTCGCGCTTGGCTATTCAAGGTCTGCATGAAATTTTACGGGGAGCCTGTTGCTTTTTTTGGACTGGGAAAGAGCAAAGCGTAAGGTACTGGATTCCGGCTTTCGCCGGAATGACGGCTTTTAGTCAACCGCCTGCCAGCGCAGCCTGCGGTGCAGCACGGCGCATCAGCAGCGCATAGACCACAGCGGAAATCGCCAGTCCGGCGAACCACGCATAAGTGTAAATCGCCTTGAACAGCCGGGCACGCCCGCGAACGTGGCGGGGAAGGCCGCATTCAGAAAGCCGGGCAGGTTCGGCAACACGCCGACGACGAGAGCGATCACCGCGGCGCTGTTCCAGCCTTTGCGGTAACTGTAGATACCGTGTTCCTCGAACAATTGCTGCGTGTCGAGCTTGGTGTCGCGCAGAAAATAATAGTCCACCAGCATGATGCCGGCGACTGGGCCGAGCAGGGCGGAATAGCCGATCAGCCAGGTGAAGATGTAGCCGTTGGTGCTCGCGAGTATCTTCCAAGGGCAGGCGAACAGCGCGATGAAGGCGGTGATCAGTCCACCCGTGCGGTAGCTGATGCGCCGCGGCGCGAGGCTGGCGAAGTCGTAGGCCGGACCGACCAGGTTCGCCGCCAGATTGCAACTCATCGTGTCGAGCGTGAGGATCAGCAGTGCGATGCCGACGCCGATGCCGGTGAAGCGTCCGCACAGATCGACCGGATCCCAAATCGCCTTGCCGTAGATCACCACGGTCGCCGAAGTGACGATGACGCTCATCAGCGCGAGCAGACCCATCGGCAGAGGCAGGCCCAGCGCCTGACCGACGATCTGATCTTTCTGGCTGCGTGCAAAGCGTGTGAAGTCGGGTATGTTGAGTGCGAGCGTCGCCCAGAAACCGACCATCGCGGTCAGCGACGGCCAGAACACGTTCCAGAATTGCCCGGCTTTCTCGCCGCCTTCGACGAACTTCGACGGCTGATGCATCATCGTGCCGAAGCCACCCGCATGGCCCAGCGCCCACCAGACCAGCGCAAGGCACATGACGATCTTGACCGGCGCGCTGAACGATTCGAGCCAGCGGATCGAGTCGGTGCCGTGCAGCACGAAATACAGTTGCAGTCCCCAGAAAGCGAGGAAGCACACGAGTTGCGCGGGATTGATGCCGAGCCAGCCGATCGGCTCGGCGACCAAAGCACCGCCACTCAGAATATTGAGCAAGGTATACATTGCCAGACCGCCGAACCAGGTCTGGATGCCGTACCAGCCGCAGGCGACGATCGCGCGCAGCAGCGCGGGCAATCGCGCGCCCCGCGTGCCGAACGACGAGCGCACGAGCACGGCGTAGGGAATGCCGTACTTCGCGCCGGCGTGACCGATCAGCAGCATCGGCGCCAACACGATAAGGTTGCCAAGCAGCACTGTGGACACCGCCTGCCATGGCGACATGCCCTGGTCGATCAGCCCCGCGGCAAGCGTGTACGAGGGGATGCACATCACCATGCCGACCCACAGCGCGGCATAGTGGTACCAGACCCAGGTTCGTTGCGCGGGCGTCGTCGGTGCAAGGTCGGCGTTGTACAGAGCGCCGTCTTCGATGTTGTTCGTCTCGTTCATCGGTTCTCGCAAATCGTAGCAAACAATCTTCACCTCTCCCCTCGTGGGAGAGGTCGGCGCGCGCAGCGCGCCGGGAGAGGGGCGCGGTCTTCGAAAAGACCTGCGAAGCGCCCAGCGACTTGGCTTCGGCGCCCCTCTCTCCAAACCTCTCTCCCGCAAGGGGAGAGAGGCTTAAAAGCAAACGTCCGTCCGCGAGGGCGGCTTTCAGCACTCAGGCCGGGGTAGCCATCGGGTTGTTCGGGTGCGTAGTCCAGTTCGCCGCGGCTTTGGTGTCGACGCGCTCCATGGTGATGCAGTTTTCGACCGGGCAGACGTGCATGCACAGGTTGCAGCCGACGCACTCGGCATCGACCACCTCGAACATGCGCTTGCCGTTCGTCTCCCTGGTTATCGCCTGGTGCGAGGTGTCCTCGCAGACGACGTGGCAAAGTCCGCATTTTATACATTTATCCTGATCGATGCGCGCCTTGATATCGTAGTTGAGGTTTAGGAATTTCCAGTCGGTGACATTGCCCACGGCCTTGCCGCGGAACGCCTCGATGTTTGCGTAGCCTTTGCTGTCCATCCAGTTCGACAGGCCCGAGATCATGTCGTCGACGATGCGGAAGCCGTAGTGCATGGCCGCCGTGCAGACCTGCACGCTGCCGGCGCCGAGCGCGATGAACTCGGCGGCGTCGCGCCAGGTGCCGATGCCGCCGATGGCCGAGATCGGCAGGCCCGGCATCTCCACATCGCGCGCGATCTCGGCGACCATGTTGAGCGCGATGGGCTTGACCGCCGGACCGCAATATCCGCCATGCGTGCCCTTGCCATCGACGGTCGGCGTCGGCGCCATCAGGTCGAGATCGATCGAGGTGATCGAGTTGATCGTGTTGATCAGCGACACCGCATCGGCGCCGCCGGTGAACGCTGCGCGCGCCGGCTTGCGGATATCGGTGATGTTCGGCGTCAGCTTGACGATGCATGGCAGGCGCGAGTGTTGCTTGACCCAGCGCGCGACCATTTCGATGTACTCCGGCACCTGGCCGACCGCTGCGCCCATGCCGCGCTCGCTCATGCCGTGCGGGCAGCCGAAGTTGAGCTCGACCGCGTCGGCGCCGGTGTCCTCGACCTGCGGCAGGATTTCCTTCCACGAGGCTTCGTCGCAGGGCACCATCAGCGATACGACCATCGCGCGCTCGGGCCAGTCGCGCTTGACCTGGCGGATTTCATCGAGATTGATCTTGCAGCGGCCGGTCGGTGATCAGTTCGATGTTGTTGAAGCCCGCCATGCGCTGACCGTTCCATTGCACGGCGCCGTAGCGCGAGCTGGCGTTGACGATGTGCGGGTCGAGGCCGAGCGTCTTCCACACCACGCCGCCCCAGCCGGCCTCGAACGCGCGGTTGACGTTGTAGGCCTTGTCGGTCGGCGGCGCCGAGGCGAGCCAGAAGGGATTCGGCGATTTGACGCCGACGAAATTCGTGAAAAGATCAGCCATCGTCTTTGCCTTTTATTTGCCGTCATTCGGCGCAATCCAGGTCTTTCTGCTGCCGAATCAGAGCCAAGTCCGGATTCCGGCTTTCGCAATGACGAGTGGGTTATTTCGCACGACGCAGCGCCCGATCGATGCTCTGCGCGGCGCGCTTGCCGTCCTCGACCGCCTGCACGGTGAGATCCATCTTGCCGCCGACGCAATCGCCGCCCGCGTATACTTTTTCCAGCGAGGTCGCGTAGTCGGCGTTGACCACGATGCGGCCCCCGGCGATCTGCAAGACGTCGGCGCCGGCTCCGTCGGGCGCCGGCACCAATATCTGGCCGATCGCCTTGAGCACAATATCGGCATCCAGATGCAGCACCTCGCCTGTCCCGAGCAGGCGGCCGGCGTCGTCGAGCTGGGTGTATTCGAACTCGATGCCGCTGACTGCGCCGTCGCGCGCGAGGATGCGTTTCGGCGCGGCCCAGTTGATCGACATTGACGCCTTCGCTCTTGGCGAATTCCTGCTCGACTGCGGTCGCGCTCATCGTCGCGCGCGCCGCGGCGATAGACCAGCGACACCGATTCGGCGCCGAGCTTGCGGCTCTGCACCGACGCATCGATTGCGGTGTTGCCGCCGCCGATCACGACCACGCGGCGGCCGACCGCGAGCTTCGACAGGTCTCTTGCCTGGCGCAACTCGGCGATGAAATCGACCGCATTGCGCACGCCGGCGAGCTGCTCGCCTTCGATACCGAGCGCATTGACGCCAGTGAGGCCGATGCCGAGAAACACCGCGTCGAAATCGCGACGCAACTCGACGAGCTTGAGATTGCCGCCGAGCGTCCTGCCGGTCTGTACCTCGATGCCGCCGATCGACAGCAGCCATTCGATTTCGCGCGCGGCGAAGTCGAGCACCTTGTAGCGCGCGATGCCGTATTCGTTGAGTCCGCCGGCTTTCGGTCTTCGCGTCGAAGATCGTCACGCGATGGCCGGCGCGCGCGAGAGCGTGCGCGCAGGCGAGGCCGGCCGGGCCCGCGCCGACGACGGCGACCTTCTTGCCAGTATCGGCGGCGCGCTCGAACAGCGGCGTGTTCGTGTCGAACACCCAGTCGGTCGCATAGCGTTGCAGTGCGCCGATCGCGACGGGCGCCTTCTCGTGCGGATGATTGCGCACGCAATCGCCTTCGCAGAGGACCTCGGTCGGACACACGCGCGAGCACATGCCGCCGAGGATGTTCGCGCCGAGAATTTCCTCGGCCGCGCCGCGCAGGTTGTCGGTCGCGATGCCGCGGATGAACTGCGGGATGTCGATGCCGGTCGGGCAGGCCGCGATGCACGGCGCGTCGAAGCAGAAGTGGCAGCGCTGCGCGGCGATCAGCGCGGCCTGCCGGTCGAGTGGCTGGCGCGATGTCGGCATAGTTGTCGGCCAGCGCCGATGCGGACAGGCGCCCGGCGGCAATATCGGCGAATTCTTTACGCGGCATCTGATCCCCTGCTGATGTTTATACCAGGCTAAAAAGCGTCATTCCGGCAGGGATTGCCGGAATCCAGGAGCCATGGAAGGCAACTCCTGAGAAAAGTATACATTCGATCGGCATCCGTGCAATCTGGATGACCGCTTCGCTGTTAAGAGCCCGGCAGTCCCTGCAGGAATGACGTGTTCCCAATTAGCCCTGCGCTCCAGCATCGCTTTGCGGCAGGATCACCCGGCGGCGCGGATCGATTCGCCCACCACCGCGATCATGCGTTCGATCTCGGCCGGCGTGGAAATCACCGGCGGCGCCATCGCGATGATATCGCCGGTGAAGCGCAACAGCATGCCGCGCTGCAAGGCTTGCTCGAATATGCGCAGCGCGCGCACGCCGGGCTGACCCGCAAGCGGGGCGAATTCGACTGCGGCGGAAACGCCGACGTTGCGGATGTCGATCACGTTCGGCTCGCCCTTGAGCGAATGCACGGCTGTCTCAAGCAGTTTGGCCAGCGCAAGCATGCGCGCGGGCACGTCTTCCTCGTGCAGGATATCCAGCGTCGCATTCGCCGCGGCGACCGCGAGCGGATGTCCGGAATAGGTATAGCCGTGGAAAAATTCCACGACGTGCTCGGGCCCCTGCATGAAGGTGTCGTAGATGCCCTGGCGCGCGATCACGCCGCCCATCGGCACGGTGCCGTTGTTCACGCACTTGGCGAAAGTGATCAGGTCGGGTGTGACGCCGAACGCCTGCGCGCCGAACCAGTGGCCGAGGCGGCCGAAACCGCAGATCACCTCGTCGAAGATCAAAAGTATACCGTGCCTGTCGCAGATCTCGCGCAGACGATTGAGGTAGCCGACCGGCGGCACGATCACGCCGGCCGAGCCCTGCATCGGCTCGACGATCACCGCGGCGATGGTCGATGCGTCGTGCAGCGCGACGATGCGCTCGAGTTCTTCGGCGAGGTGCGTGCCCCAGGCGGGCTGACCGTGCGAGAACGCCATGTCCTTCAGGCTGTGCGTGTGCGGCAGATGATCGACGCCGAGCATCATCGCCGGCGCGAACATCTTGCGGTTGGCGACCATGCCGCCGACCGAAATGCCGCCAAGACCGACGCCGTGATAACCCTTCTCACGGCCGATGATGCGCGTGCGCGATGCGTCGCCGCGCAGGCGGTGATAGGCGATCGCCATCTTGATCGCGGTGTCGACCGCCTCGGAGCCGGAGTTGGCGAAGAACACGCGATTCAAATCCGCCGGCGCAATCTCGGCAATGCGTTCGGCCAGCCGGAAGGTTTCCGGCGACGCCATCTGGAATGCGGGAATGTAGTCGGCCGTGTCGAGCTGACGCTTGACCGCCTCGACGATTTTCGCCGGCCGGTGACCGAGCACCGAACACCACAGACCCGACAGGCAATCGAACACCTGCTTGCCTTCGGCGGTCGTGAAGTACGCACCCTGCGCGCCGACGATCAGACGATCGAGCGGCCGCGTGCGCTTGAAATAGCGGTTGTGCGTGTACGGCATCCAGTACGGATCGAGATTCATCTCCGCGTAGTCGGATGCGTTGCGGGTGGCGTCCGTCATGGCGCCTCCCCTTGGATATGGTCGACTTTGTCTGCGCTGCCTTCGCTCACCTTCAACCCCTTGTGTTCGCCACTGTGCCTGACGGCTTGCGAAGATGCGTCGAGGTGGTTCGCGTGCGCCGCGTGGACGCGGGGAGCTCCAGTGATCGCGTATCGTCGCCGTCAAGGTCGATGAGCAAAGACTACACCACCGATATTGCGATGCAAGCCCCCGTGCCGTAACGCAGCGATCCACTCGTCTACATGCGCGCGTATTCCAGCGGCCGTTGCCGGTGCATCAACGCCCATTCCACGTGCTCGGCCAGCGCGGCCTCGCCGAGCACGCGCAGGATTTCGCGTTGCTCGCCGGCGTCCGTTGTGCGCTCGAGCGCGTCGCGCGCGTCGCCGAACAGGCGCTGCATGAAACGGTATTGCTTGATCAATTCCTTGTCCGCCTTCTTGTACGTATACGCCTCGCGCACTGCCGCGGTGATGGAAAACACCGCCATGGTCACGACGAGGAAGTTCTTCGCATCCGCCGACAATTGCGACGCGAGCAGCGCCAGCACGACGCTGATGCCGACGCCCACGCACAGCGCCGCAGCGCCGATCGCTTCGGTGGCGCGGTGGGTGCGCGCACGCTGCGCGGCCTTGCGCTGGTAGTACTCGAGCTGCCCGCCTTGCTCGGCGTTGCCGACCCACTCGCGGATCACGCTGCGCAATTCGAGCGGCGGGTCCTGCGCGCCGATCGAGCTGTCCAGCGCGGCGCTGCGCATGGCATTGCGAATCCAGCCGAGCTCGACATCCTGCTTCTGCAGGAAATTGTCGTGGGCGAACTCCGGATCGCCGGTGAGCGATATCCCGGCGCGGTGCCAATACGATTGCACGCGCAAGCCTTCCGCCAGCGCGCGATAGTCGAGGTACTTGCGATGCCAGCTGCGGCGATTGGCGATCGCCGCGATCAAACCGCCGAGCGCGAACAACAGCAGAAACACATAGAGCATGTCGTCCTGCGCGGGCAGATTGTCGTAGACCGTGAATGCAATACCCATGAGCGCCGCCAAGGTGTACAGCGAGCGCATCGCGAACAGCACGCGGCGCTGGAAATGAATCGCCAGCCAGTCGGCCGCACGGAACAGGCAGTCGAGGACCGAAGGCGAGGCCGCCGTGTCCTCACCGACCTGGGCCCGGCGCAGCGCCTCGCGCGCATCGATATGCGGCGCGATACTTCGTGTGGTCCGCGTTGAACTCGCTGGTCTGCGCGAACATCGCGTGGAATTCGATGGGCATCGGCCCGGCGCCGGGCAGCACCGTGCGCGCGACGCGCCAGAACGTCTGCAACGGCTGCAGCGGCGCCGCCGGCGCACCGTTCGGCACATCGCGCGAACAGACGATGTGGAACAGCAGGCGTTCGTGATCGTTGGCCAGCAGGTTGGTCTTGCCCGAGTTCTGCCGGCGCTCGATCAAGGCGGGTTTGAGTCCTGTCAGGTGATAGCGAACGATCTGTGAGGTGCCGCCGAACAGTTCCGTTTCCTTGCCGTCCCAGATCGCAAGCAGGATGTGGCAATGGGCGGAAACATAGATCCCCGCGTTGGCATAGCAGCGGTCGCGTTTGTTCGCGGGCGAAAGATCGCGCTCGCCATCGTGCTCGTCTTCGTCGCTGTCGGCCAGCTCGATGATTTCCACCTGGTCGCACAGCGCGTCGAATTTAGCGCGTGACGCGGGGTTGGAAAAATCCTCGGCGTACTGCGCGCGCGCCATCGGCAACGGCGCAATCACACGCGCGCCGGCGGCCAGCGCCTCCTCGGCCACCCATTGATCGCCGCCTTCGGCCAGCGCCGAAAGCACGAGCAGCGGAAGGTCGGGAAACTCCTGCCACATGATCGTGAACAACTCGCAGATGCGCGCGCGCACGGCCGCTTCTTCGCGCGCGGGAATATTGCGATGGCTGGTAACGCCGATCACCAGCGGCACGGCGTTTTGTAGGCGTGGATTTGCCGGCGCAGGATTCGGCATCGGGGCGGGCAGGTCAGGCGGCGCCGGGCTAGTTCACTAGGGTCGAATACTTCTTGCCGCCAACCTCGATCTTGAGCTTGTATCCCCAGCTTCCCTTGGTGCCGGGGCTGTTGTTGAGATCGCTCATTTTCAGATGTTTTTTCTTCGGCGTCGGCACAGCGCCGCCAAATGGAGTTGCGGGCGTGGGGTTGGGCAGCCACGCAAAAGAAACAAACGTACCCTGATATGCGTTGCCAGACAGTTTCCAGGTGATCGTTTGCTTCTTCGGGTCGCGCTTTACCCGGTTGGCATTGCCGGATTCATCGACCACGACCACCCAGGGAGTTGCCGTTTGGTCCAGCGTCACCTTCAGAATATTCGCCATGACGAGTTCCTTTGCAAAGGACGATTTGCCAACTCACGATCTCAACGCAGCGTTGTCGTCTCACCGCACCCCGGGGTATGGGTGCGGAAACTGTCTTGAATTGACGGAAGCCACCGGCGGCTCCCGTCTCACGATGCAAGGTCAGTTGTTCTTGATTGTCGGACCCGTACTGATCATCGGAGTCTTGATGGTGAGCGACACGGCTTCAGGGGTCTGCTCGTTCGTGGCGGGGACCTGCTCCTCGCTGGCGGTGGTTGCAGGTTCGGTCTCGGTGGTCTTGTTTGCTTTGGGGTTGTTGGACATGTTTGCCTCCTGATGGTTGAAAGCGACGGATTGTCGATGCGCATTTACGACGGCGAATACCTTCAGATCATTGCTCGGCGAAGCGCTCGCCGCCGCTGTTCGGCAGTGCTGCATCCTTGGCTACCGCGGTTCAAGGCAACTTCTTCGGTTCGACACTTGTGCGGCAAGTCAGCTTAGTTGTTCTTGATCGTCGGGCCGTCAGGCCCACCGACCATCGGATGCCCCGCTTTACTCTGGATGGTAGTACTGTCCGAGGTGTAGTTGGTGCCCTGATAGGCCACGACGATTGTATACGCATACTCGCCGGCAGTACTGTTGTTGTCTTGCACCGTTACCACCGAGCCGGAATTGACGTACTGTGAAAATGGAGGGTCTGGCAGCGGACTAATCGAAACGAAAGTGAAGGTCTGCTGCGCGAACGGTGTCCATTCGATGGCGTGGTTGCCGTTGTTAACCGATAGCTTATTCGGGATCGTCGTCACCGGTGGATTGGCGGTGGTATCGAGCTTCACTTGTATCTGTTTAGCCATGATTTTACTCCTTGTGATTGCGCTTGTTGACGGCACTTTTTATACGGCGGGTCGTAACGCCTGGTGAACTCTTGTTGGTCTGAGCAGCGGTCGAATGCAGTTTCCCAAGCCAGCCATGCCAGATGCCGGCATTTCGGCACGCGTTTGACATTATCCAATTCATTGGCTTAAGGCGCGCATCTTCGCTAGTTGTTCTTGATAGTCGGACTAGCAGGCCCACCGACCCCCGAACGCGGTGCATTGCGCTGAGCGGAGGTAGGTTCCGTGCTGTAAGTGTTGGTTCCATCGGTCACGAAGATCACATACGAAAACACTTTGGGGTCAGTGCCAGTGTTATTGTCCTGCACCGCTATCACCGAATCGGTAACACATAATTTGGAAAATGGCGTGTACGGCAGTCCATTTACCGCAACAAAAGTAAAGGTGTTCTTGCCGGACGGTATCCACAGGATTGGTTGGTTGCCTTGTGTAACCGGCAGCTGACCAGGGTCCGTTGTCACCGGTGGATTCGCTTTGGGATCGAGCTTTACTTTTATCAACTGTATCTGTTTAGCCATAACTTACTCCTTCGAATTGCGATTGACGGCACTTTGTGCAGCGGGCCGTAACGCCTCGGTGAACGGTTGTTGGGCTGAGAAGCTATCGCAACAATCGTCGAATCCATGTTTGTGCGAATCGTTCAGGGCGCGCTGATTTGTCGTCGCTCATCAAGAATCCTTGTTGCTCGCCGCCTGCAAACGTTCCTGAAACGCGGTATTGACCGGGTAGTCGATACGCTCGCGCTGCAAGACCGTGATCAGCGCCAGATCGCGATAGCCAGACTCCCACAGGCGCTTGATCAACGGTTGCGCTTCGGGTTTTTTATCGAGCCCCAACAACGCCTCGACTTGCAATGCAAGCAGGCGCGGATCCGATGTGCCGCTTTTCACCGCATTGATTGCGCTCAACGCGTCCTGGCGCAGTTGCTGCGCAGCCTGCGCGTCGTCGGTGACGGTTGCAAGCAACAGCTTCGCATTGACCGCGGCCAAAAGCAGGGCGCGGTCGTCCGGCTTTTTGGCAAGTAGCGGGGCGAGCATATCCAGCGCTGCCTGCGCCTCGACGCGTGCATTATTTCGATCGCCGTCGGCAGACGCCTGCGCCGCATGTTCGGTGCGCACTTCTGCAAATTCACGCTGCCAATCGGCGTTGGCCGGGTCCTGTTTGGTCAGCTTCGCGAACGCCTGCAGCGACTCGCCAGTCAACACTTTGGCTTGGGGTAACTTGCCGGTCAGGCGCAGCAATCGGCTCAACTGCATCTGGTAAAGCGCGAGATCCTCCTCGGTCCCCGTCTGTGTCGGGTCCACCTTCATCAGCCGCTCTGCGATATCCAGCGCCTGCTGCAGATCGCGCATGCCATTTTCGACATCGCCGCTCAAAGCAAGCGTTCGCCCCAGAATTGCGCGCACCGTGAATGTATTGGAAAGTTGATCGTTATTCTTGGGGTCGCTTGCGGACAGCTTCGACTCGATGGCGTCATCCGCACTGTATTCTGCGATCGCCGTCGCGAGATCCCCGCGCATCAGGGCTACTTTGCCCAGATTGTTATGCGCCGCGCCCAATTGCGCTGTCCAGAGGGCTTTGGCAACCTTGCCCGAAACCAACTGCCTGCAATGAACCAGCATTTGCCGGTAAAGCACTTCGGCTTCATCCAGTTTCCCGCGCGCTTCGAGTACGTGACCAATGTTGTTTTCTACAGCGGTCAACTGGTAGATCAGTTCGGGGTCATCGGCGGAATGTGATACGGTGCGTTGCAAGACAGATTGTGCCGATTCGAAGCTTTGCTGTGCGGCGTCGAGCTTGCCCTGATACCAGTCGGTATAGCCGACCCACGCCCAAACCCGCGAATAGGCGATCTGCCGATCTGCATCGTTGGGCGCCGCGTCCGCAAGGCGGCCAGAGAGTTTCAAGGCCGCCTGATAAGATTCCATTGCAGCCGGAAGATGCCCTTGGGCATAGCGGACCGAGCCAATCTTTTCCAGCGCCTTGGCGCGTTGTTCCAGCGCTTCGTCGGTAACGTCGGTGGTCGGCAGCGATTCGAAATACGCCATCGCATGGTTGTCGACCGCTTCCATGATGTCGAGCCGGCTGACTTCCTGTAATTTGTCGTTGAGATCGCCGAGCATGAAGCCGACCAGATCCTCGGCCTGCTTCTGCCGGCGCTCGGCGTCGTGGCGCGCAATGACGGCGGTAATCGCCAGCGTGGTCGTGATCGCCATGACGATCAGGGCCAGCGCGGTGATCGCCGCCATGCGCCGGTTGCGCCGCTGCAGCTCGCGTTGCTTGAGCGCATCGAAGCCGACCTCGAGCATGCCGGCGATCAGCTTGAGGCGGGCGTTGCCTTTGCCGTCCTTGCCCGCGCGCGCATCGGCAGCGATCGGTTCGGTGCGCTCGGCGGTCGGCTGGCCGTCGGTGCCGAGCTGGAAACGCAGCGCCGGTGCGAAACATTCCTCGGCCTCGCGGCCGGCAAGATCGCTGGCATTGGGTTCGCCATCGACGATCAGGCAGAAAATGCGTTCGCTCTGACCCAGACGCTTGAACGCCAGCACTTCTTCATTGACCCAGCGCGAGGTCGCCGAGCGCGGCGAGCAGATCACGATCAGGTTCGCCGATTCGGAAAGTGCCTCATTGACCTTGCGGTTGAGATCGGTCGCGCTGGCCAGTTCGTCGCGGTCGCGGAAGACCGGAGTCAGGCGTCGCGGGATCAGGCCGGCCGCCGTGGTCTGCCCGACCAGGCGGCTGGGCACGCGATAGGTTTCCAGCGCCTTGTGCAGCCATTGCGCCCAGATCTCGTCCTGGTGGCTGTAGCTGATGAAGGCAAAAAATCGCCGGCCCTCGCCGGCCGCTGTGGCAGCCCCGATGACGGCATTTTTCTCGGCTCCGTTCGTGCTGGTCATTAACCTCGAAGCCCCCTGCATGCGGCACCCGCGCACAGGGCCGGGAGTATCCCGCAAAACGCGATTTCAGTCACGCCGATGGGCGCAAACACGCCTGCGCTTCGCGATTTGTCGCTAAACAACCAGCGTGCCGTATTTTCCGGCCCCGCCCGATGGCACAAGCGAGGTCGCCTCAATCGCATGCTGCGGATCGCCGAACGCCGGTTGGCGCAGGCGACGGCTTTTGCCGTAAAATATCACCTCGTTGTATATTTCTCCGCCGCAGGATTTCCGGCCAGCGTGATCAGCAAGGCCCAATATGTCGCGCTTTCCGGGTTCCGTTCGCGCCTGGCACAGTTTCTGCGTTTCAGCGAACACGCCGCGCACGACGCCGGCTTGCAGCCCGTGCAATATTTGTTGTTGCTGCATTTGCGCGGTTTTGCAAAGCGCGATTGGGCGACCATCGGCGAACTGGCGGCGCGGCTGTGCGCGAGTCATCAGGGTACGGTCGCGCTGGTCAAACGTTGTGAACGCAACGGCTTGATCACCAAGCGGCGAAGTCTCGCGGACGCGCGTCGCGTCGAAATTCACCTGACCGCGAAGGCGAGGGCCTTGCTCGAGCGCGTTGCCGGCGTACACAAGAATGAGCTTAGACGGCTCGGTGGCGTGTTGCGGGCGACGAACTTCACGGCGGCGAAATAGGAAGTGCCTTTGCGGCACGTTGCATTGCAGGCCCAACGGAACCTTTATGCACAAACGAGATTTCGCAGGCGGCGAACGCCTGTTCATGCTGTCGTTGCTCGCGCTCCTGATCGGCGCTATCAGCACGCTCGGCGCGGTCGTCCTGCTTGCGGCGATCCGGTTTTTCACCAATCTTTTTTTCTATCAGACGCTGTCGACCGAATTCCACTCGCCCGCAGGCAATCACCTCGGCGCGTGGGTGATCGTGGTACCGGCGATTGGCGGACTCATCGTCGGATTGATGGCGCGCTACGGCAGCGAGAAAATCCGCGGTCACGGGATTCCCGAGGCGCTGGAGGCGATCCTGTTCGGCAAGAGCAAAATGTCGCCGAAGGTCGCCGTGCTCAAGCCCATCTCGTCCGGGATCGTGATCGGCAGCGGCGGTCCGTTCGGCGCGGAAGGTCCGATCATCATGACCGGCGGCGCTACGGCCTCGCTGCTGGCGCAGGCGTTTCATCTGACTTCGGTGGAACGCAAGGCGCTGCTGGTGGCAGGCGCCTGCGCGGGCATGACGGCGGTGTTCGGTACTCCTGTCGCGGCCGTGCTCCTTGCCGTCGAACTATTGTTGTTCGAGCTGCGCCCGCGCAGCCTGCTGCCGGTGATGGTGGCCTGCGCCGTCGCCGCGTTTCTGCGGCCGCTGTGGGCCGATGCGGGCCCGCTGTTCCCGCTGCAGTCGGCCGCGCCCTCCCTTCTCGCGCTATTGTCATGCGTTGTCGCGGGGCTGGCCTCGGGCTTGCTCTCCAGCGCGATGACGCATCTGCTCTATCGCGTCGAGGATGCGTTCGGCCGCCTGCCGCTGCACTGGATGTGGTGGCCTGCGCTGGGCGGTCTGCTGGTCGGCCTGGGCGGGTTTCTGCAACCGCGGGCCCTCGGTGTCGGCTACGACGTCATCGGCGATCTGCTCAACAATCATCTGCTGCTGTCCACGGTTGCGGCGCTGCTTGTCGTGAAGACGATCATCTGGATAATCGCCCTGGGTTCGGGAACATCGGGTGGTGTGCTCGCGCCACTGCTCATGATCGGCGCGGGGCTGGGCTGCGTGATCGGTACCTGGCTGCCCGGCGGCGACGTGAAGCTGTGGGCGCTGGTATGCATGGCGGCCACGCTTGGTGGCACGATGCGCGCGCCGCTGACGGCGGTGCTGTTCGCGTTCGGATTGACCCACGACGCCAACGCGGTGTTGCCCATACTCCTGAGTTGCGCTGTCGCGTATGGCTTCACCGTGGTCGCCATGCCGCGCTCGATCCTGACCGAGAAAATCGCGCGCCGAGGCAAGCACGTCTACCGCGAATACGGTCTTGATCCGCTGGAAAAGCATTTCATCGACGAAGTCATGACGCGAAATGTCGTTGCGATTCCAGGCGAACAGAAGGTATCCGAAGTGCTGGCAAATTTCTTCGGGCCGACGCAGAAGCAGCGCGCGTATCCGGTGGTCGTCGACGGCAAGTTCGTCGGCACGGTGGATCGATCCAGCCTGCAGGCGCTCGCGCAGGCCGGCGATCCAGCCATCGCCGCGGTTATTCCGCAACAGGAATCCACATATGCGCTGCCCAACGAAACCTGTCGTTCCGTTGCCTCGCGCATGGCCGCGTTCGGACTGGAACGGCTGGCGGTCATCGATTCGGCGGAGTCCCAACGTCTCGTCGGGTTCGTCAGCCGCAGCGATCTGTTGAAGCCCGCGAAGCAGCTTTACGAAGAGGAATTCGAGCGCGAACGCGTTTTTCGGAAAGGATCGAAGCCGCTATAGTTTGCGCATCCAAGACTGCGCAGCTCCTCGTCCCCAATATTGCGTTTGAATTATCTTGTCGGACCGGTGAAGATGCGCGCCGGGCGCGTGGGGTCGTGCCATCTCATCGCCGGGGAACGCCGCTCACTCAATGACAACGAAGGGTATCTCGTTTCACCATCCGGTCGCGTTCTGGCTGGGCTGTGCGCTGCTCGTCGCCGGCGTGCTGTCGCATGGGCCGATGCTGGCGATGGGCGCGCATACGCACTATCACCTGGCCGGCATGCCGATGGATCCGCTCATGCTTGCCGGCATGGCGATCATTCCGCTCGGTCTGCTGCTTTCCGCTTACGGTCTGATGCCGCGCATCGAGTCGATGCGGCAGACGCTGCAAGGCGCGCGCGATCACGCGTATTTCCATGTCGCCGACGGCGTGCCGCTCAATCGCGAGCACTGGACGCTGGTGATCGTGCTGATCGTGGCCCTGGCCATCGACGTGATGAAACCGGCTGCGCTCGGTTTCGTCATGCCGGGCATGACCACCGAGTACGAGATCACAAACCAGGCCGGCGCCTTGCTCGCCCTCGTCGCGCTCACCGGCACCACGCTCGGCTCGGTGGTGTGGGGACGGCTGGCCGATATCTTCGGGCGGCGCGCGGCGATCCTGCTATCCGCGTTGATGTTCATGGGCACGGCGATTTGCGGCGCGATGCCGGCGTTCGGCTGGAACCTCGCAATGTGCTTCCTGATGGGGGTCTCGGCCGGCGGCCTGTTGCCGATTGCGTTCACGCTGATGGCCGAGACCATTCCCGCCGCGCAACGCGGCTGGCTGCTTGTCGCGTTGGGTGGCATCGGCACATCCGCAGGTTACCTTCTGGCGGCGGGTGCGGCGATGCTGCTGGAACCGAGCTTCAGCTGGCGCGTGCTCTGGCTGCTCGGCCTGCCGACCGGTGCGGTCATCCTGCTGCTCAACCGCTGGATCCCCGAGTCCCCACGCTTCCTGTCCAATGTCGGCATGGAAAACGAAGCGCGCGCGGTCTTGTTGAAATTCTCCGGCGCGAAATCGACCGCCGAAGCACGCAACCGCATTACGCCGGACGCCGACAACGCCGTCGCCAGCGCGATTCCCGACGGGTTGTATCCGGTCATCGGCATGCGTCAGTTGCTGCGTGGGCGCCACGCGCCGATCACCTGGGGGCTGCTGGTCTGCGGCACCGCGTGGGGTCTGGTGAATTTCGGCTTCGTGCTCTGGCTGCCGGTCAACCTGACCAATCTCGGTGTGCAGGCCAGTGACACCAGTGCGCTGCTGACCTGGTCGGCCGTCCTCGCGCTGCCGGGCATCGGCCTCGTGGTCTGGCTCTATCACCATTGGAGTTCGATTCATTCGCTGGTGTTGTTCATCGCGCTCACCACGTTCGCGTTGCTGGCCTTCTTCTTCATGGCGCTGGCGCATGTGCAATCCGCGAGCGCAACCATCATCGCCACCGCGGCCTTGCTGGTCAGCGTCAGCGGTGTGATCGCAATGTTGATTCCGTATGCCGCCGAAATCTATCCCGTGCAGCTGCGCGGTACCGGTTCGGGTCTGGTGGCGGCCAGCTCCAAGTTCGGCGGCATCCTCGGCGCGGGCCTTGGCGTGACCGGGTTCTTCGAACACTTCGTGCTCTCCGCCGCGCTGATCGCGCTGCCGATGGCGGTCTCCGGCTTCATGCTGCTGCGCAGCGGTATCGAAACGCGCGGGTACGGGCTCGAAGACATTCAGGAGGCGTTGTCGGGCTCCCGCTGACGTTTCCGGGCACATTCGGAAATGTCGACGCGGACCGCCCGGCTCGCTAGGGCGTGGCGACTGCTATGCTCTTATCCCGGAGCTTGCCACAGGGGCGATCCGCACGAAGGGGCTTTAGCGCGAATTGCAAACCTTCGGCGCCGCGTGGTTGCGCAAGGGCGGCTGGATAATTTCGGAATCCTGGATCGAAATCGACTCGCTGAGGCCGGCGTTTTCAGATAGGAACGAACCGCATGTCGTCCGCTGCTTCCTCAGACCTCAAAGCCGAAATCGGCCACGTGCTGTTTGTCGACATCGTCGGCTACTCGAAGCTGCTGATCAACGAACAGACCGAGTTGCTGGAACACTTGAACGAAATGGTGCGCGGCTCGGAACAAGTGCGCATTGCAGACGCGCAAGGCAAGCTGATCCGACTCGCCACCGGAGACGGCATGGCGCTGGTGTTTCGCAACAATCTGGAAGCGCCGGTCAAGTGCGCCCTGGAACTGAGCCGCGCAGACAAGCAGCATCCGGAGCTGCAACTGCGCATGGGAATCCACAGTGGGCCGATCAACGAGGTGATTGACGTCAACGAGCGCGCGAACGTGACCGGCGCGGGGATCAACATGGCGCAGCGCGTGATGGACTGCGGCGATGCCGGACATATTCTGTTGTCCAAGCGCGTCGCCGACGATCTGGCGCAATACCGACACTGGCAGCCTTATCTGCACGAACTGGGCGAATGCGTCGTGAAGCACGGCGTTCGCCTCGATATCGTCAATCTGTACAACGACGAGTTGGGCAATCCGGAGCTGCCCGGGAAGTTCAACGCGGTGGCCGCGCAAACGCCGCCACGCTCCGGCAGCGCCTTTACGCTGTCGAAGATAGGCGTCTATATCCTGATCCTGTCGCTGATCGGACTCGCGATTCCGGTTGTGATTTTTGCGCCGGCCATTTTTCGCGCGCGGCAACTCGCTGCACCGGACAAGGCCTCCGCTGCCAACCTCGACAAGTCGATCGCCGTACTGCCGTTCGAGAACCTTTCCTCGGACAAGGACAACGCCTACTTCGCCGCCGGCATGCAGGACGAGATCCTCACCCGGCTGTCCAAGATCGGCACGCTGCGGGTGATCTCGCGCACCTCGACCTTGCAGTTCGCGAGCCACCCGGAAAACCTCCCCGAGATCGCCGGCAAGCTCGGCGTCGCGAACATCCTCGAAGGCAGCGTGCAGCGGGTCGGCATAAGGTGCGCATCAACGTGCAATTGATCCGCGCGCAGGGCGACTCGCACCTGTGGAGCGAAACCTACGACCGCACCCTCGACGACGTGTTCACGGTGCAGGGCGAAGTTGCGGGCACGATCGCCGATCACCTGGGTGCGGCGCTGAACGGGTCGGCGAAGCGCGAAGTGGATATGGTGCAGACGCGCAACGGTGCGGCCCTCGATGCCTACCTACGGGGTGTCGCCCTGACCTACAAGGGATTTTCCGACAGTGATTCGGTTCCTGCACTGCACGCACTCCAGGAAGCGGTGAAGGCCGATCCAGGCTTTGCGCAGGCGTGGGCGGCGTTGGCGGTTCTGGATACAAGGATGATCTACATCGGATGGGACTCTTCGCCGGAACGGCGCGCCGAATGCCTGCACGCACTGGAAACCGCCGAGCGCCTGCAGCCGGACGCCCTCGATGCGCTCTATGCGCGCGCCGTCTACGTCGCCACTGTTCAATACGACATGGGTGATGCCCGCAAGCGCCTCGAGGATCTGCACGCGCGCTGGCCCAACGATGTCCATACCCTGCTTGCGCTCAGCAGGACGATCAGGCGCCTCGGGGATTGGGAGCGAGCCGACGACGTCCAGCAACAGGCCCTCCGACTCGACCCGTTGAACGCAGGCATCTACAGGGACATCGCGGTCACCAACACCAACGAGCGCCGCTTCGACCTCGCGCTCGCGGCGGCCGATCGCGCACTGGCGCTGGCGCCGGGCGACGAGGAAACGCGCCAGGTGCAAGGTGACGTCTATCTGGCGCAAGGCGACCTCCTGCGCGCGGCACAGGCGTTCGACAAGCTGCCAACGAAGCTGTCGGACCAATGCCATCAATATGTCGTGCTCGCGCGCATGCAGCGTCGTCCGGGGCCGATCATCGCGTGGCTACAGGAGCTGCTGAAGCAGACCGACGCGAGTACACCCCTGATCGAAATCGGAAACGGCTATGTGGATCTGAGCGACTTGCAGCAATTGAATGGCGATCACGCCGCCGCGGTCGGCAGTTACCGACATGCAAGTGAACTGATGTTGCCACTGGTCGAACGCGAGCCCGAGAACAACTGGGCGTTCGCCGTTCTCACCTTCGCGCAGATAGGTGTTGGCGATGGAGCGCGCGCGTTGGCTGCGATGGCTCAGCGACAAGTGGCACGTCCCGATTCGAACGACGCCACCGACAACAATTTGTTCCGGGAATTTCGCGCACGCGTGTTTGCGCGCCTGGGCCACAAACCCGAGGCCATCGCCGAACTGCGCTACCTCTTGAGCGTCCCGTATGGCGGTCTGATGCCGCCGCTCACGCCAGCCTTCCTGCGCCTGGATCCGGACTTCGACAGCTTGCGCGACGACCCGCGCTTCCAGGCATTGATCGAGCCGCGCACTGCGAACGCCGCCGGGGATACAAAGCATGAGTGATTTTTTCCTACGCCTCAGGAAGCGGATGCGGCGCGCGCGGCGATGAAAACACGATGATGGCCATAGCCTTTGGCCAGGGCGAGGTTGCCGGCATAGCGGAATTCGAACTGCCCTGGGCAGCGCAGCGCCGCTTCGCACACCACCGCCTCGGACGCAAGCACGCTGCCCGCCGGGGTTATCGGTTCGATGCGCGAGGCAAACGTCAGCCCCGCGCCGTAGATCGTCGGCTGTCTTTCGATCGGATCGTAGCCGTGTTCCATCGGCCCGAAGTGCAGCGCGATCCGCAGCGGCAGGCGCTGATGCAACTCGTCTTGCGGGTTCGCGCCACCACCTTCCTGCAAGCCGAGCGCGAGTTCGAGTCCGGAGGAGACATCCGGGCAGATCGCATGAATGGCATCGCCCCAGGACTTGCGCAGCAACGCCGGTGTGCGTTGCTGGTCGAGTACTTTGCCGAGCGGCAGCAGGATCGTGCTTTGGAATTGTCTGACTTCGTCGAAGCTGAGTTTGGAGAAAGCCTGGAAGTCGGCAAACAATACCGACGCACAAAATCGCTGCGCATCCGATAACGGTTGCTGCGCGCCCGACATTAGCGGATCGGTGCCTTGCGCACGCTGGTCGAGATCGATCACTCGAGTTCCCAGCGTCGACGCGACGTGCGCTGCGGCGCCGCGGCAGAGATCTTGCGCGTAGCGGATCGCGGTGGGCGAATCGCGTTCGACGAAGGCGGAAACTTCGCTTTCCGCGCTCGCCTTCGCCAGGCATTCGTGGATCGTGGTCAGGCCCGTGGTGCCGTGTTGGGCCTCGGTCTGGGTCAGGAACTCGCTTTTCGGGCCGAGGAAAAAGCAGTGCACATGGATTCCGGCACGGATCAACTTGAGCGCCGCTGTTGCCGTCGCCGGACTGCTCAATAGCACGAACGCCTGGGATACGTGGGAGCCGATATTTTCGTCAGCCGAAAAAGAGCCGCTTCTTTCGCTGGCATGCAGCGAAATTCCAATCGGTTCCGGAACGATGCGGTCGGTGAGCGCAAACGCCAGGCTGCCGTCCCGTTCCAGCAAGCGAAACTGCTCGCGCAGACGCGCGAGCCAGTGCGGCTGCGAGGACATGAGCGGCTGGAAATTTCGCAGCGCATGTTCGGCGGCGTCCTTGTCGCCGAGCAGGGCGTTGGCTTCGATGCGTGTCGCAAAATGGAAGAAGCGTCCCACCTGAGTGGAAGGAGTATCGCGGTTCAATCGCGCGATCGCCTCCGCCGCCCAACGCTGCGATGCCGCTTCCTGGCCGGCGAGTCGGAACATCGAAGCGGCGTTCGACGCCGAGTAGTAGCCGGATGTGGCGACAGCGGCGCGCTCGTAGGCTTCGGCCGAGCGGCGCGCGATATCCGTTCGCGTGCCTGCCGGCGCTGCTGCGTAGCGGTCCTTGAGCAGGCGTCCGGCGAGCGCCAGTGAATCCTCGTCGGCCCGGTCCGTCAGCCCATAGGCACGGTATTTCGCAAGCGCATCATTGGTGCAGCCGAGATTGCACAGGGCGAGCACATGCAGATATTGCAGCTGCGGATCTTTTGGGGCGGCTTCCAACGCCGTGGAAACTTCGTCGTAGGCCCCAAGATGATCGCCAATCCGAATCTTCGTGCGAATGGCGGAAACGTCCGCTTCTTGCCTGGCCGCAAGCGGCTTTTCGCTACTGCCGGTATCGGTGGTTTCTTGCATCGCAGCCGTGATGTCGATCGAATTCGGGTGAGGCGTGCCAGCCAGCGCAATGCCTCTGCGCCAGACGGTGCTGCACGATACATCGTTTTGTCTCCGTGCAGATAGCAAAGTTCCTAGCGTTCGCGTTTCGGCACCAGCGGCAGCACCACATGCGAGCAGCGCGCGCTGTCAAGGTACACGCGGTTGGTCGCGACGCGCATTTTTTCCGCATGCCCTTCCGCCTCGCCGCTGTTGGGGTTCAGGTCGAAGTGCGGAAAGTTGCTGCTCGACACATCGATGCGCAGTCGGTGCCCGCGCTTGAACAGGTTGCTCGTGGGAAACGCATCGATGCGGATCCCGTAGATCTGTCCCGGCGTCATCAGTGCGGGCTTTTCCCACGAGTCGCGGTAGCGTACGCGCAGAATGCCGTCGGTCAGATTCATCGCGAAACCGTGCGGGTAGTCCTCGTTCGCCGGATACACATCGATCAGCTTGAAGGTGAAGTCGGTGTCCGGGCAGTCCGACGAGATCCACAGCAGCGCCGAGATCGCTCCGGTGACTTCCATATCGTTGGCCAGCGGTGCGGATCTGAAACACTAGCACATCGGCGCGCTCGGCGAGGGCCGGATACGGCGCCTGCGAACCGAAGAACTGCGGCGCTTCGCGCTGGTCGAACGCGCCGCCGACCATCACCGGTTTGCCCGAGGTGACCGTGCCGCCGATCGTCGGTACCGGGTTGCGCGGATCGTAGGCATATTCCCGAAATGCCGACGCCTCGCCGGATTTTTCCGCCGACAGTACGCCGTCACGATGCAGATAGTAGGCAGTCTGGCGCGTATCCGGGATCGGCCAATCGGTTTCCGCGCGCCAGCGGCCGCCGTGATCCAGACGCCCCTGCGCATTCCTCCGCCCGCTGCCGCCGCCCATCACGAACAGGCGCACGGCGGGCTCGGTGTCCACGCCGTTGCGGATTCCCCTGAGCCAGCGATCGAACCAGCGCAGACGCAAGGTCAGGAAATCGGTGGCGAGATTGCCGTCGACGGTCGCGGCGGCGCCGAAGTCGACATCGCCGGCGTAAGTCAACTGACGATCGCCATGCGTCCACGGACCGAGGATCAGGCGCACCGGGCCGCGCTTGCGCCGCGACAGACCGATGTAGTTCTGCGTCGCGGTGCGCGGATACGGGTCGTACCACGACGACATGTGCACCATCGCCGCATCGCAGAACTGATCGTAAAAGCCCTCGGCATAGATGCCCAGACGCTTCCAGTAGGCATCGAAGCTGCCGTGCTCCCACTGGTCGAACAGATAGCTTTCGTACTCGGGCGCGGCGCTGATCGGCGAATCGCCGCGATGCCAGGGCAGGCGATGGAACCACTGCTTGATGTCGACCGCCTTCAGTGCGGACAGGGCTTTTGCGTCGGCGCGTACGTGCGGACTCTGCAGCGCCTCGCTGTAAGCCCAGGTGGCCTGCTTCATCTCGAACGCGCCGCCCTGGCGGATGCCGCCCTGATAGGCGTTGGCGAAGCCGCCGGAGTCGAGGAACATCGCTTTCACGCCCGGCGCGCCCGCACTGCCGAGCGCGCCTTGCGTGTGCGCCGCATACGACAGGCCCATCGTGCCGATGCGTCCGTTCGACCACGCCTGCTTGATGATCCACGCGCAGGTGTCGTAGCCGTCGTTGCCGTCGGCAAGGTATTTGACGAACTTGCCCTCGGACTTGTAGCGGCCGCGGCAATCCTGATAGATGACCACGTAGCCGCGGCGCACGAAGAATGCGGCGACTTGGGCGCGCGATTTCGGCTGCGGGTCTGTCGGCGTGCGCTCGGAACGGCTGTCCGCGGTCTTGTCGTAGGGCGTGCGTTCGAGAATCACCGGAAAGCGCTGCGCGACCGGCTTGCCGTCGCGCGCCGGCAGATAGATATCGGTCGCCAGATGCACGCCGTCGCGCATCGCCACCATGACGTCGTGCAGGACGACGACATCGTGTGTGGAGTCTTCCGCGCCGCCGAGGGCCGGCAGTAGCAGCGACGCAAGTCCGGCCAGCGCCGTCGTGCCGAATTCGCGCCGGGTGAGAGGTGAAAATTTGTTGTCAGTCATGGCAAGCCCTCACCAGAATCCTGGAACGATGACGATCGCGCGATCCGTTGTCCAGCGCGCCGAACACAGTTGTCGTCATGGATTGTCGGGGATCGGGCAGCGAATGCTCGCGATTTCTGCGCTGCAAGCCGGCGGGTGACGACAGATGGCAAATATCTTGAGCGCTATCTGTCGGAGTTCTGTTATCGATTCAACCGGCGCGTCGTACTGGCTGAGCTAATGTCATGCCTGATCGTCGCTGTACCGCACACGCGCGCCATCGCTTGCGCGCAGCCCCGAACTCCTGGATGCATAGTCCAGTAAATCAAAACGCTGCATAACGTCCCTGCAGCTGCACCAGCTGCCGCAGTTGCGCGCGGGGCGCGACGGATGATCAGGGACTGGCGGCGACGAACTGCTCGGACACGCCGATTCGGTCGCCGATTCAGCGGCCGGCTTGAGATCCTTGCGGGTTCGGGGGCATCGTCTGCGTAAGCTCCTGCCCGGTCCAGGCAGTGTTCGCAGGTACCGGGCCAAGGCTGGTGGCAGCTCCCTGCGCGCGCAGGTGAGCATAGGTCGCGCAGGTCACGACATTGTCACCTCTGAAATAGTTGCAGTGCTGGCGCTGTGCAAGATCGCCGAAGAGTAACCCGTCCACGTGTTCCTGTAGGTTGAAATAGCGGACACCATTCGCGCGGTTGAGCGACCGTAGCGGACCGTAGCGGGTCAACAACGCGTGCATCTGTGTCATCTCTGTGTCGATCGACTTCTTCTCGTCGCTCGGCAGCTGCGCATAGCGGCCGGACGCCAACTGCGTGCGCACTTGCGCGGCGGCGGCATCGAAGGATTGTGCATCGGTCACGACCCAGCGGTTTTCCGCAGCCTGCGGCGCGCCGGAGAACGCGATCAAAAGCGGAACAAGCCAAAGAGAGAATTTCATGTCAGTCCTCCATGTGGGTGCCCTCTGCAATCGACGCTACACCTGTTTTCAGGCATGGGCAAGTTAAGCTGTGTAATAAAACGTATCAGATGCCCAACGTTGCAGGCTTGTACGGCAGAGGTAGTTTCTTGCGCGTTCGCGGAGGGCACTTTGCCTCTGACTGTTGGCGCTCATCGCGTTTCGTCGCGTAGGGAACGACGGAGCGAGCCGCAAAGGATTTGGGGCACGGTTTGCCCCACTTTTGCCCCGCCAGAAGGCGTAGATCGCGCTAATCGGTTGATTTATTGGTGGGCGCGACAGGGATCGAACCTGTGACCCCTACCATGTCAAGGTAGTGCTCTACCGCTGAGCTACGCGCCCGGTAATGTGGAAGGCTGCGGAAGCGCCTTCGCGGGGGCGGCAAGGATAGCCGAGGCAAGCCGATCAGGCAACCGCAACCGCCTTGCCTCGGGCGAATCGGTCAGGGCGCTTGTCTCAGTGCGATAACCGAATTCAGTCCGCCGAACGCGAACGAATTGCTCAGCGCCGCGCGCACGATTCTTCTCGCGCGCGACGTTGGGCACGTAGTCGAGATCGCATTCGGGATCCGCGATCGATGAAATTCGCGGTCGGCGGGACGATGCCGTCGCGCAGCGCGCCGATCGCGGCGACGAGTTCGATCGCGCCGGCCGCGCCGAGCGCGTGGCCGTGCATGGATTTGGTCGACGACACCGCAAGCTTGTCCGCGTGCGCGCCGAACACACGGCGGATCGCTTTGCGTTTCGGTCGGATCGTTGGCCGGCGTGCCGGTGCCGTGCGCGTTGATGTAGTCGATTTCATCGACGCCGAGTCCGGCATCGGTCAGCGCGTGCTGCATCGCGCGCGCGACGGTGACTTCGGACGGAAACACCATGTCGCCGGCATCGGCGGTCATGCCCGCGCCGGCGAATTCGGCGAGGATGGTCGCGCCGCGTCGGCGCGCGTGCTCGTATTCCTCGAGCACGAAGATGCCGGCGCCTTCGCCGAGCACCATGCCGCGGCGCTGCTTGCAGAACGGGCGGCAGGTGTCGTCGGCGGTCACGCGCATCGCCTCCCAGGCTTTCATCGTCGGCTCGGTGACGCAGGCTTCGGTGCCGCCGGTGACGGCAAAATCGACCTTGCCGCTGCGCACCATGTCGAAGGCCTGGCTCATCGCATGATTGGCCGAGGCGCAGGCGCTGACCACGGCGAAGGCCGGTCCGCGTCAGGCCGAATTCGATGCCGATGTGGCAGGCCGGCGCGTTCGCCATCACGCGCAGGATCGTCAGCGGATGCACGCGCGGATTCTTGTCGCCGAAGAAACGCTGCGACTGTTCGTTGTGCGAGTTCTCGCCGCCGATGCCGGTGCCGACGATGCAGGCCGTGCGCTCGCCGCAGCCCGTCGCTGCGGAAATCCAGTCCCGACTGCGCGACGGCCTCGCGCGCCGCGACGAGCGCAAACTGCGAGACGCGATCGAGCAGCGGCAGGCGCTTGTGCTCGAAGTGCGCGGCCGGATCGAAGCCGCGCACTTCCGCGGCGATCTTGATGTTGAGCAGGTCGGTCGGGATATTGGCGATCGGGCCGATGCCCGAGCGGCCCTCGCGCATCGCCGTCCCAGTTCGGCCGCTGCGTTGTGGCCGAGCGCGGAGATCGCGCCCATGCCGGTGATGACGACGCGACGCTGGCCGTTCATGACGGGTATCCCGTGAACCGGCTCAGCTCTGCGCAGGCGGCGCATCGCCGCGCGGCTTTTCCGCGACGAGTTTTTCGACCGCCTCGACCAGACCCTTGACCGATTCGGTATCGAAATTCGGATCGCGGTCGGGCAGGGTGATCTTGAAGTGGTCCTCGATCTCGAAAATGATCTGCACCGCATCCAGCGACTGGATGTCGAGATCCTTCAGCGTCGAATCGAGGCGTGATCTTGCCGATGTCGATGTTCGCTTCCTTGGCGATGATGCCGAAGATCGTGCCTTGAATCGGGGTATCCTGCACTTGACTCATGGAAAATCTCCGCTGAAGCGTTGATGGTATGGCAAGGGTTCGGCGGCGGCGATCTTCAGTTGTTGCGATCGCCGAGCACCACGGGGTTGGTCACGGCAGCGGATTGTACTTCGTCCGCGCCGCTGCCGAGCAAAACGATGCCAAAGACGATCACTGCGGCGCCTAGCGCCTGATGCCAGCTCGATCGATTCGGCGAATACCAGCCAGGATGCGAACATGACAGCGATGAAGACGATCGCGCTGGTCGGAAACGCTGCCGACAGATGCGACTTGCGCAGGATCAGCATCCACGAGAAAAAATTGCCGATATAGCTGCCGATCGCCACCCACAGCCATGGCGAATGCAGCGCCGCGGAAAAATCGTGCAGGGAAAAATCAAACGCGCCGGTATCCCTGCCGGCGAACTTGAGCGAAATCTGGCACAGCACTTCGCAGCCGAGCAGACAGGCCCAGGCGATGAGGACGGGGCTGAGCCTGGTCTTCGTCGCGGCACCAGCGTGCCTGATCGGCGTGGTGTCGATAGCGACCGAAGGGGGCGGATTCCTGGGCCCCGGATTCAACGCGGCAAGCTCGGCGTCGAAGCGGTCGAGGCGAAACAGGCGCTCGAACGCGGCGAAGACCTTGTCGAACAGGCGATTGCGATGCCGGTACCACAGCCAGTTCGCACTGAGCCGGCTACCGAGCCGCAGTTTCTCGCGATGCAGGCCTTGACCGGACTGGTATAGCGCAATGCCATGCGCGATGCAGTAGCGGACATTCTCGATCCAAGTATAAAAATATAAATTGTACTTGCGCGCGACGGCATAGTCCATGCCGAGGAACTTGTCGAGCAGGCGCTCTCCGTCGCGCAGCACGAGGTTGAATGCGACGAGGCGCTCGTCGAGCCAATAGGTGACGCAAGCCGCGCGCCCACCGCATTCGCGCAGCACACCACTGAAATAATCCGGCGTGAGTTCCTCGAAGGTAAGGTCTGCGTGGCTGTAGGTCGCGCCATACAGGCGCATCACGTCGGTGCAGATATCGTCGATGTTGTCGCGCCATTCCACGCGCAGCGCGGCGCCGGCCCTGAGCTTGCGCCGCAGGTCCTTGCGCGTGGCGCGACTCAGGCTGGCGAAATAGTCGTCGAGCGTGGCGAAGCGGATATCCAGCAGTGCGGTCGGCAGCCCCGGCTGGCGGCGCAGTCCGTCGTGTTGTCCGGCGGCGGCCCACAGCTCGTCCTGCGCGGACGCGGCATCCTTGGCGGCGATCAACTGCGCGCGCCGTTGGCCCGCGACTTCTTCCACTTTGCGTAAAAGTATACCAAGGCAGCGCTGCTTCTCCGCATGCGTCATGGCGGGCGCGAATCCGAGATGGCATGTCTCGCTCACCGGCGAGCCGAGCGCAAGCAGGCGCTGCTTCAGCAGGCGCGGAAACGCGCGCAGAAGCACTTCGGTTATCCGGCGCAGCCTGCCCCGCAGCGTGGTGTCGAGTTCGTAGGTGGTGATGAATGCCGGCACCGCGGCGCGCAGTTCGCCGTTGTCGCGGATGCCGAAATACAGCCATTCGAAATCCGGCAATCCGGACTTTTCCACGGCCAGATAGTAGGCGTGATCTTCGAGTTCGCCCGCAAACAGCCGATTCCATTCGTCGCGGCCGAAGGCCTCGATCGAAGTGGCGACGACGACGTCCATCATTCCGTGGCAGCGAGTACCTGTGCACGCTCGGGCATGTGCACGAAGCGGGTGTCGGCGATATGGTTGAAGAAGCGCGACGAGCGCTCGATGACCTGGTCGCGCTCCTGATCGACGGTGATCATGTGATAGCTGTTTTCCAGCAGCACCGTTTCCACCGGACCGCTCACGCCGCGCACGATCATGCGCACGTTTTTCAGGCTGGCGACGTCGTCGTCCTTCGCGTGCACGACCAGGCACGGCGTGCTGGATGATGCGCAACTGCCGGCGCACGAGAAACGACAGGCGATAGAACTCGGCGAGCGACGGCCACGGATTGCCGGCCAGGCCGGCCGGCCGCGCTGTCGCCGTTGAGCATGCTGCCGGCGATGCGCTGGCGGATGCGCTCGTCCTTGATCCCGTACGGAAAGCACTCGTGGAATTTGCGGTGCCGGCCGAAGCCCAGACCGGTACACCAGCGGCAGCATGAACGAAAGCTTGCCGATCCACGGAATCGTCCAGCCGTCGTAGAAGAACGTCGTGCCGTACAGGCCAAGACCATCGACTTCGTCGGGGCGGTCGGCGGCGAGCTTGAGTGCGAGCAGGGCGCCCATCGACAGCCCGGCGACGAACATTGGTCGACGTCGCTGCGCAACCGGTCGGCAGCCGTGCACACGCTGCGATACCAGTCGTGCCAGCCGGTTTTGAGCAGGTCTTCTTCGCTGCCGCAATGTCCGGCGAGCTGCATGCCGTACACGGTAAATCCGTTGCGGTTGAGGCCCTTGGCGACGAGGCGCATTTCGGTCGGCGTACCGGTCAGGCCGTGAATCAAGCAGGACGCCGGAACGGCCGCCGGGCATGTAGAAATCGACGGGTTTGATCATGTCGTCAGTATGGCAGCGCGAATGTTATACGTTGCTGAATCGTTCATTTTATCATAAGAATTCGTTAAGACTTGTTCAGAGAACCTGAGAACAAGCCAGTAGCTTCTAGGCCCAAAGCACCATGAACACGCCGGTGGCGATGGCGAGCGTGCCCAGCCAACGACGCGTCGACACCGTTTCGTGAAGCACGTAGCGGCTGGCGAGGACGACGCCACAATAGGCCAGCGCGTTGAACGGAAAGGCCACGCTCAAGGGTGCACGGCTGACCGCGGCAAACCAGACGACGAATTCGACGACATAGACCGCCACGCCGGCAATGATCAACGGCGAGCCGACGAGACTGTGCAGAAATCCTCTGACGCCTAGGCGATCGTCGGCCTGCACAACGCTGCCGTCGTCGTGGCCGACGCCGAGCTTGAAACACACCTGGCCGATGATGTCGAGCATCACGGTGGCGCTGAGCAGGGCAAAGGTAAGGATCACGATTTCGCCGCGCTCGGAGCTGGTTCCGCGATCGCGGCGAGCAGCGCGCGATTGATCTGTTCGTTGCGTGCGAGCGCGGCCGCATTCACCTCGCGCCGTGGCTGATCCATGCGCGCTTCGATGCGTTTGAACAGATTGGCGTGTTGCAACGGCGAATATTCACCGCAGATATCCGCGCCGACGATGCGCTTGCGCGCCTTGATCGCGCGGATCGTTTCCAGTACGCGCGCGACCGGCATCTGGCCTTGATCCCAGTTGCTCAGCGCTTCGCCGTCGGGAAATACATCCTTGTCGATCGTGATCCAGACGCTGTCGGTCTGGATCTGTGCAAGCACGGTATCCAGATGTGCGGCGAAATCGCCTTGGCAGAGATTGTTCCAGATCAGTTGACCATTCTCGTAGCGATAACCGGCGCCATCGGCAATGCGCGTCCACACGCGCGACGGCGCGTGCCGCCACGGAAACAAGACAAGACGACCGTTTGCAAGCGCAGGAAGATTGCCGCCTTTCAAATCCGGCCGCAGCAGATCGTCGCTGCACACGCCGAGCGTGATCACCTTCGCGACCTGCGGCAATTTCAAGGCCTGATTGATCCATGAGCCGCAATGCCAGCGCGGCGCAAGTCGCACCCAGTCCGGATGATTGTCGATATGCAGCAACGTGAACGGCCCGGCCGCACGCTCCAACAGCAGCACGGCGAGGTGATGGAAATCTCCCGAACCAAGCAGCGTGACGGTGTCCACCGCTCGGGCGTTGGCAGCGTGCATGCGCGCGCGCAAGGCGGCGATAGTTGCTGCGCGGCTCCATAGGCGCAGGCGCGGAGCAAGGTCGCGCAGCGCAATCGTGCTGACCGACGACCACGGCATCGCATCGCACAGCGAGGCTTGCGCGGCGACCGAGCCGTCGAGATCGAAAATCTGCAGATGCATGAGAAGAACCGGGGACGCGAATCCGACTTCTCTAGTCTAGCCGCAGCGGACGATCGGAGCGCGCAACGCCGCACGCGCCGTTCACTTGCCCAGCATGTACAACTGCCACAGATCGCGGCGACTCATGTGCAGCAGCGGCTGCAGCGTGCGCAACGCGGTCGGACCGACGTTGCGTTCCAGATAGCGCATCTCCTCGAATTTCTCGCGCGTCTGCTCGTCGGCGGTCACTTCGATTCCGTTCTCGCGCATCATCAACACGCCCTTGGCGCGCAATGCCAGCTCCACATGCAGGCGCAGGTAACAGACCAGATCGGCGACGACTTCGCCGGAGAATCGCGTGCGCAAGTCGGTCAGGTATTTGCCGGCCGGCGACTCGGAAAACGCGCCCGAGTCGAGCAGTTCGAGCAGTTCGCGATCGGCGTCGAAGCCGGTGCCGATCCAGCTCTCGACCGCGCGTTCGCTGCGCGCGAATACCCACAGCAACAGCGGCGGCAGGCAGAGCAGGACCAGCAGGGTCTGGTAGATCGGCGGCAGGACGAAGTGATTGAAAGCCGAGTGCACCACAATCGCGACGATCAACGGCGGCAGAACGGCGCGAAAATCCATCGCGCCGCGCCGGTCGGTATTGGCCAGCACCATCGCGGCGAAAATCGCCTGTATGCCGCCGTGCAGGATGGCGGTGCCGAAACCGCGCACGATCCACACGGTGACATGGGAGTCGGCCAGCTCGCCGAGATAGTAGAGGTTCTCGACCATCGAGAATCCGGCGCCGACCGCAAATCCGAATACCGCCGCATCGACGAGGAAGCCAATGCGGTTGGTGCGGATCAAGAGCAGGATCACCGCGCCCTTGATCGATTCCTCCACCAGCGGCGCAACGTTGCGGGAGTATGTCGCGAAGTCGAGATTCAGCAAGGAGATGGCTGCGAAGTTCACCACGTAACAGACGCCCGCGGCGACGCAACCCAGTCCGATAACGGTCACGACCATGCGCAAGCGCACGAGCTTGTAGCTGTCCAGCACCAGCAACGCGGTGAGGAAGCAGAGCACCGGCAGCAGGCCGATCGCGGCACGAATGATCAATGCGGATTCAATCATCGTGAATAGCCTGGCGCGCCAGAACTCAGGGCGGCCGTCAATCCAGCACTTTCAGCGAGGCCATCCATTCGTTGTGCCCGGCGCTCTGGCTTCCGAAACCCATGGCCGAGCCAATCGAGAACCACATTTTTTGGCGATGGAGGACGGTGAATTGAAAATCGACTTGAAAACCGACGTTGTTGTACGTGCGCGATTGCGCCGAGTCGTTCGGATTGGTGACCAGCGTGCCGACGAACAAGGCCGGCCGCGCATAACTCAGGTAATTTCCTGTGGTACCGATGCTGCTGAAGCGGACGGGCGGCAGATTCCATTCCAGCATCGAACGTGCGTAGGTGCGGCCGTTCAGCTCGTCGATGTCGAAACCGGGAAAGCTGTCGTAGTCGCGATAGCGTTTGACTTCGCCGTCGTCGACATAGTTGTTGCCGAACCCGCCGAAGTAGAAGTTCGCGAAGGGGTCGTCGGCATTCCCGTGCGCCCAACCGGCGTAGTTGCGCAACCAAACCGAGGAGTGGTCGAACAGGAACGGCACGCCGAAATCGACGCCGCCGTAAAGCGCGGGAATAGTGAAGCCGTTTTCGCGGTTGACTGCGAGATTCAAGTTCCAGCGCATGCCCTTTTCGTCGTCGACGGCGCCGAGCGAGTTGAGCACGTAAGCGTATTTCAGCCGCGCAACGGCGGTTACCAGCTTGTCGCTTGGCGAGGCAACGTTCTGGAAGCCAGGCAGGGTATCGAGCCCATTGAAGGCTTGCAGCGACATGTCGAGGTCCAGCGTTCGGGGGTCGTCGTAGATAAGAGCCTTCTTGTATCCGACTAGCCATTCGTTGCCGCGCAAGCTGACCTTGGTTGGACCAAACAGGTCGTAAAAGTCCGCGCCATTGTGCTTGTAACCGAAGCGCCAGCCTTGGTCTTCGAACAAGGCGTCGAAGTGGATGCGCTCGTAGTTCGGCAGCGAGTTGTCCGGACTGTAGGCCAGGTTCACGCCGACGTGAGCCAGGCTGAGCGGGTCGGACCAGGTGCCGTGCATGCCTAGCGCCCAGCTGTCTTTGTAGCCCAGAACTATCGGGTACAGTGCCTGCTGCTGGATTTCGTGCAGCGGATCGTATTCGCCCTTGCTGACGGTTATCTTGTCCAGATCGATCTTGGATGGCGAGCCGACATTCCAGGTTTTGACGATTGGATATTTGTCCGCGATCTGCGCTCCGAGGAAGGTGGTCGCGGCCAGATCGTCTCGCGACTTGGCGTCGATGAATCCGGGTACCAGACCCTGCCCGGTGTAATCGAAGGCAAGCATGCGTCCATCAGGTAAAGGCAGCGGCCGGAAAAAGCCGGTTTGCGCGTTCGATAACGCGTCGATTTTTTTCGAGGCCAGTTCGTAACGGTAGATGTTGGATACACCGGTGTAGTAGGAACTGCCATACAACGATTTGCCGTCCGGCGAGAACACGAAACCCTCCGGCACCGCAGTGCCGAAGTTGAAGCTCTGCACAGGGGTTGCGTCGCCGGCAAGCAGCGACTTCACCGGCATGATATCCAGCGATTGATCGCCATTCACGGCCTTGCGCGAGGCGCTGAGCAGTTTCCCGTTCGCGGAGATATCCAGATCGTAGACAATCTGGGCGTACGGCCAAGTGAAGACTTGATGATAATCGGTGTACGGATACTCCATGCGTACCAGGGTCACCAAGCCGTTGAGATGACGGATTCCCCACAGCGATCGATCGCTGCGGTCGAATACCAGGTCACCGATACGCGCATCCTCCTGCAGCATGTGCGTTTTGCCGGTCACCGTATCGAGTTCGACGATGTCGCGGTAACCGCCAGCGTTGTCGGTGGTGTAGAACGCCGTCTTCGTTTTCGGGTCGTAGGCTAGCGATGTAACGGTGTAAAGGATGGGTCCCTTGACGTCGACCAGGTGTCTGATGCTGCCGTCCTTGAGCGACATGACCCCGACGAACGCGGCGACTCCCGGATAGCGGAACGCGGCAATGATTGCGTTTCGATCCGGATCGTAAAAAGCCCGCGAAATCGAGCCCAGAGCGCGCTGCGACAAGGGTTGCAGGTGGGTCACCGGATACTTGGCAATCGCGGCCAGGTTTGCGTTCTGGAAGCCATGTTCCCACTGGATCCAGTCGTTCCAGACCACCTCCATCGGCTTGCCGAACACCTTTTTGAATTGATCGGCATAGTAGCGTTGGCTGCCTTCGCGGCGCGCACCCCACTCGACCACGCGCTGGGGTGAGTATTTCAACGCGAGGTAGGAGATAAAACGGGTTCCGTAAAGATAGTTGTTTACCCCCACCTGGAAGTCGACCTTGGTGCCTTCTGCGGCAAGGCCGGCCGGGTCGTAGAAATGCGCGTGATCGCGGACCATCGCGCGGAACACCATTTCGTCGTATGCACCCTGGGCGCGACCGAAACCGCCGGACTCCCAGGTCTCGAAGAACACGGCCAAGACCCTCGAAATACCAGCGCGGCGCGACCGTGCGGGGTACGGTGAGATAGTTGTAAAGCAGCGTTTCCGGATGCTTGTCATCGACCACGATCTTGCCGCCAAGCACATGTCTCCAGAACATGTCCGCCTTGGTCCACTGATCAAGGTTTGCCGAGTGGACCGTCTCGTGATTGAACAGCGAGAACATGCGCTCGCTGCTGACTTCAGTCTCGAAGGTGTACGAAAGTGGGGCGATATCCAGGATTATCGCGTTCACCGGAGTCGAAAGCGTGCCGGCATTGCCGATATCGCTTTCATCCTTCATCAGCACATTGACCTTGCCGTCGGGTGTCCAGCCCCAAAGGCGCTTCTGGAACGCCAAGGCATTTTCGGCGCTGCGCGCAACAAGCGGCGCCAGGTAATCCTCGGTGGGGTGGAACCAGATGACGCGGAGGTCGTCGGTAGTGAGTTGTTGGAGGGGGGTATTGCCGCTGTCACTCTTGCCGTCGTTTTCGCCCGCATGGGCGGCGGCCAGTGCACACGCGAACGCAGTGACGGCCAATATGGCGGCTCGACGCATCGATCTTTCCCCGAGAAAGCGAGACTGCTGACCTGCCAAGCATAGCGGAAAAAACAAAGGCCGGTTGCTATCCAGCAACCGGCCCAGTTCCCCCAAGGAATTTCGATTGACGGTTACTGTCTGGTGTTGTTGAGGTTGGCGTTCTTGAGCATATTGTTGAACTCGCCGTTCTTGAGCATATTGTTGAACTCGCCGTTCTTGAGCAGGTTGTTGAACTCGCCGTTCTTGAGCAGGTTGTTGAACTCGCCGTTCTTGAGCAGGTTGTTGAAGTCGCCGTTCTTGAGCAGGTTGTTGAAGTCGCCGTTCTTGAGCAGGTTGTTGAACTCGCCGTTCTTGAGCAGGTTGTTGAAGTCGCCGTTCTTCAGCAGGTTGTTGAACTCGCCGTTCTTGAGCAGGTTGTTGAACTCGCCGTTCTTGAGCAGGTTGTTGAACTCGCCGTTCTTGAGCAGGTTGTTGAACTCGCCGTTCTTGACGAGGGTGTTGAAGTCGCCGTTCTTGAGCAGGTTGTTGAACTTGCCGTTCTTGAGCAGGTTGTTGAACTCGCCGTTCTTGACGAGGGTGTTGAAGTCGCCGTTCTTGAGCAGGTTGTTGAAGTCGCCGTTCTTCAGCAGGTTGTTGAACTCGCCGTTCTTCAGCAAGTTATTGTAATCCGCGTTTTTGGTCAGATTGTTGAAATCGCCGTTCTTGAGCAGGTTGTTGAACTCGCCGTTCTTGAGCAGGTTGTTGAAGTCGCCGTTCTTCAGCAGGTTGTTGAACTCGCCATTCTTCAGCAGGTTGTTGAACTGGCCATTCTTGACGAGGGTGTTGAAGTCGCCGTTCTTGAGCAGGTTGTTGAAGTCGCCATTCTTGAGCAGGTTGTTGAAGTCGCCATTCTTGAGCAGGTTGTTGAAGTCGCCATTCTTGACGAGGCTGTTGAAGTCGCCATTCTTGAGCAGGTTGTTGAAGTCGCCATTCTTGACGAGGGTGTTGAAATCGCCATTCTTGAGCAGGTTGTTGAACTCGCCGTTCTTGACCAGGTTGTTGAAGTCGCCGTTCTTGAGCAGGTTGTTGAAGTCGGCATTCGCGACCAGTGCGCGGAACTGTGGATCCTTGACCAGCTGCGTAAAGGTATCGGTCTGCATAAGCTGCGGAATGCTCTGGTCGCCAAGCTCCACACTGTCGACGGCCGGCGCGCGATAGCGCTGCGCGGGGGCGATCGTGCCGGCAACCTGATCCATTCTTGGCGGATAGCCAAGGCCGAAATAAACGACGGCGGCGATACTAACGGCCAAGCCGCTCAGGACCAACTTCTTCGAGGTATTCATCGTCTTCTTCCCATGTAGGTGAAAGTGAGGAGTTGCCGGTTGCTGTTTGCTATGCGAATGACTGGAATACGGGTCAGCGGCAGAAAAGTTGGTGCGCCGGTGAATGCCGCTTGTTTCGGTAGCCCGCGAACGCCCGCGGAACCAGCGTTTCGGCCACGATTGCCGGGTGCGTTCGGCGGGCTGGATGGCTGCTGTCAGGCGCTCGTGCAGCCGCGTGGGTATCGTTACCGGGGCCATCCGTGCCAGCGCGGCGGCGACCTTGCGCAGGTCGCTGCGCAAGGAACTCGCTTCCGCGTCGCCCTGCAGGCGAAGCTCGAGCTCGGCGCGCGTGGCGCCATCGAGTTCGGCGTCGATCTCGGCGTGAATCAACTCAAGTGTGCGCTCGTCGATCATTTCAAATGTCCTCGGGCGACCAATACATCGCGCAACGCCTGACGTGCCGTGAACAAACGCGACTTCACCGTCTTGACCGGGCATTCGAGGATGTGTGCCATTTCCTCGTAGCTGCAATCCTGCAAGTGCTTGAGCACGATCACTGTCCGGTAGTCGATCTTCAGGCCCATCAGCGCGCTGCGCATGGTGGATTCGTTTTCGTCGTGGACCGCCATCTCATCGGGGCCGGCGCTGTCGGTCAGCGTATCGTCCAGCAACGGTTCCGAAGGCCGCCGGCTGCGCACCAGGTCGAGCGCCTCGTTCACTGCGATCCGATACAGCCAGCTGCTGAAACGCTGACCCGGATCGTAGCGATCAAGATGTTCGTAGGCCCTGAGAAACGCAGTCTGGGTCACGTCCGTAGCATCCTCGCGATGATGGAGTATCCGGTATACCGCTCCGAAGACCTGCCGTTCGTAACGCGCCAGCAGGGCCTCGAAAGCATGACGGTTGCCGTTCTTGCATTGAAGAACCAACACAGCGTCGGAATCGTCAGTCATCAGTACGGCCATGGGGGCGAAAGGTTGGAAATGTCACGCGCGGGGTTCAGCCGCCCGACCGCTCGACCTTGAAAACCTGGTCGAGGCCCGAATAGCGAAAAATATCGTGGATATGACTGTTGACGTTGATCAGGCGCAAGCCGCCGCCGCTGGCCAGCAGGCGCTTGTGCGCCTTGAGCAGCACGCCGAGCCCGGCGCTGGAGATGTACTCGAGCTTGCCGAAATCGAATACATCCGCTGCGCTTGCCGCATCCAGGAAAGCCTGCGCCTTGCCGCATTGCGCCGCATCGAGCCGCCCGGCGAACGCGATTGCCCCGTTTTCGGCGTATTGAATTTCGAACATCACGCGCTCCCAAGCGTCTTACGGAAGGTGATCAGACTGCGCCGCCCAGAGTAATCATACTCGACCGAATCCACCAGCCGTCGGATCAGGTGCAGGCCCAGACCACCCGGGCGGCGAGCCTCGACCGGCATATTGATGTCCACATCGGGCGCCAGCGTCACATCGAAGCGATCGCTGTCCGGGTCGGTCAGGCGGCAGATCAACTCGGCGCCACTGCGTTCGATCGCCAATTCGATCGTGCCGGTGCCCGCCGGGTTGTATTTGACCATATTGGTGAACAGCTCTTCGACCGTGAACTCGATCGGGTAACGATCAGCCTCGCCGGCGCCGTAGGCAGCGAGCGTTTCCTGGATGAACACAAAAATTTCCGCCAGCGAATCGAAGCTGCGCACGAACGCGCGCTGTGCGACTTTGCCGTTCTGCGTGCCTGCGGCCAGGGTCGCCGCCGGTTCGCTGGCGGCCAGCCGGCGGACCAGAACGACCGTGATGTCGTCGAGTTGCGGCGCTCCGCGGCCGAATCGCGACAGCGCTTCGAGCAGTTTGTCGAGCAGGTCGGTCATCGGCCAGGTGTGATAGCGGCGCAGCAGATCGATCACCGCCTGCTCGCCGAATTCGCGTCCGCGGTTGTCCTGATACTCGAAAACGCCGTCGGACAGCAGGGCGAAGATATCTCCGGGCGCGAGCGCGATTTCCTTCGGCGCCGGCAGCGCAAACTGCTGCATGGCGCCCAGCGGAAAGGTCGTCGGCGCACGCACGTCGCAGTCGAGATCGGCAGCCTTGAAATGCAGCAATGGCCCCTGACCGCCGGAGTGGTAATGCAGGATGTGGGTGGCCGGATCGAGATGGCCGAGGAACGCGGTCACGAAGCGGTCGTCCGGCAGATCGACCACCAGTTGATCGTTGATGTGGCGGAAGGTGTCGTCCAGTCCGGCACCGAGGCGCTGGGCCAGGCGCAGCATCGCGCGCACCTCGGTCGCCGACAGCGCAGGGCCGATACCGTGCCCGGTGGCGTCGCCCATCAGCAGCATCAGGCCGCCACCCGGAGTCGCCACGAAATCGTAGGTGTCGCCGCCGGTTTCGTCGGCCGGGCGGAATCGGCCGGCGAGATCGTAGCCGGTTATTTCCGGCGCAAATTTCGGCAGCGTGCTCTGCTGGATTTCGCGCGCCACCTCGATTTCCTGGCGCAGCTTCTCCGATTGCACGAGGCGTTCGGTCATCTGCACGCGCTGCAGGGCGACGGCACATTGCGCGGCGAGCGCGCTGGCCATCGCCTCGTCGTCGGCGTCGAACACGCCCTGGCGCCGGTTGACCACCTGCAGGGCACCGACCAGAACATCGTCGTGTCCGAGCAGCGGCAGAGTCAACATGCATCGCGTGCGGTAACCGGTCGTGCGGTCGACGCTGCGGTCGAAGCGCGGGTCGGCGTAGCAATCGGGCACATTGATCAGAATGCGCGTGCGCACGCATTCGCCGACGATGCCGCGGTCGGCGGGAACACGTATGGTCGTCGCGCCGAGTCCGCGCGCGGCACGCATTTCCAGCTGATGTTCGGTGGCCAGGTATTGCCAGACCGTGCCGCCTTCGGCGTTGAGCAGCTCCTTGGCCGCGTCCACCACCTGGTACAACATGCTTTCGAGTTCGATCGGCCGCGCAAGATCGCGCGTGATTTCGAGAATGCGATGCAGGCTCTCCGGCCGCAAATCGTGGGGCTTGGAAGGGCCTGTCATCGCTAAGTCATCCCGGGCTGATCGCTGCCTGCGAAGTGTATTCCGGATTTACCCGCAAGACTTACATCGATTGGCCGTCGATGCGCGAGATCGCCCTGCGCTGCCGTGGTTGCCAAGCCGATTCGATGTGAGCGAGCGCGGCTAGTCGCGAAAATAGTATAGCGTCAGGCACAGGCCGCAGCCGATGGCATACAGGATCCACGTCTGCGAAACGAAATACGGATACGCCATCAGCGCGACGCCGACGACGAGCGGCTTCCACTCGGACGTTTTCTTGCCATAGAGGAAAGCGGCAAATCCGATGGCGCCGAACAGGATAAGGCCGAACAGGGCTGCTGGGGTTGGCATCTCAGGTCGCGCTCGCTAGAAAAGTTTGCCTTGGTCTTTCTTGCCCAAATCCACTTTTGCTTTTTTGAATGTGTGGCCGCCTTGGGCGAGGTCGGGGTAACGCGCGCGTTCGCTGCCGTCGAGCAGGCCGGCGGTGGTGAGGATCTGGATGCGCGGAAATTCGGCGTTGATCGCCGGTGAGGTGTAGAAACCTTCCTTGATCGCCTCGGTCGTCATCGGTTTGCTCGGTTCGGCCAGCGTCACAAACAGGCCGATCTCGGCTTTCTCGCGCGCGACCACATGCGCGAGGTCGCGCACCATCGCCACGTTTACGTTGTCGCCGCCTTTCACCGACACCACGATCTTTGATGTCGGTCGAGTCTACGCGCTGCGGCGTGACCGGCAAAGCGGTGCAACGTGTTTTCAGCGATTGGTCGTGGTGGCCAGGGACGGGCTGCGCACGCCGGCAGCGTGCGCGAACGGCGCAGCCGGCACGAAGTGCGAGCCCCAAGGATGGGCGAGTCATCGAGCCGCGGCTTTACGGTTCGATTCCAGCGACGATGTTGCGACGGTGCATAGACTTGCCGAACCCACGAGGACGTTTATGGTGGCCAGGGACGGAATCGAACCGAAGCCTCTTTCAATGACACATTGAGCCTGAAGGATGTCCTCCCCTCTTCTCGCACCCCGCTACTGGGAATTTTGGTTACTTGTACTTGTGTGTTCGACGCAAACCGAGACAGACAGCTTGCCCGCAGCTTCGACCGGTTGGTTAATGGCATTGTTGACCATCGTAGGATCCCAATTCGGAGTCGTGGTCACGACGAGCTGACTACCGCAAGTAACGGGCTGGCTACCGATCGCGTTGCCGTTGCTGTCGGTATTGTAATAAACGTTGGGATAGGCCGTGGTCACCGGGATCGTATAAGTCCCTTGCATGCCTTGGAGCAACGAAGGACTCACGCAGGCCAAGGGCCTTTGACTATTGCACCAATAGCTTGGGGGCTGAAGATTGCCTCCCGTAGTCAGTTGAAAATTGGGGTCTGCGCTGTTGAGGCAAAACGCAGTCAGTTTTCCATCTGCACCGGCGCCGGCTCGCGTATGCGGTTGGTTCGGGTCATAGAAGCCGCCGCTCACCATGACTTTCGAGATGAATTCATTGGACTTGAGTGTCAGCCCAAACGGATTGGCTACGTAGTTCCCGTAATAGCCGTTCGGCGAGAGATCGCTCGGACTGAAAGCCCCGACCTTGACCAGCTTGCCTGGCGCACATTCCGATGTCGGATTCGTAACCCAGCGTCCTTCGCTGTCTGGTGCCGACCATCTCCACACGCCACCTGCCGTTTCCTCACGGGTATCGCCAGTTTCATTAACACAGATGTCCGTACCGGGAACATAGTGGAAGCCTGCTCCGTACAGGGAACATATTTTCTCGTACTCGACCGCGTAGCCGTTCGAGGCAATGCCAAGCGGCCCGAGCACAAGCATGAGCAACGCCGACAGTTTCTTTACATGCATCCGGCTGGACTGAGCGCCGTTGATCGCGTTCGAGAGATTGCCGCGTCCTTTGCGCCCTGCAACACGCCTCGATATGCCCGGTGAAATCGCCCATAAACCGGCAAACAAACTATATTTGGTCATCTTGTTCCCCTCTCCTGTTCTCCTCGGCAGACTAGCTTGGGTGACAAAAAAAAACAACGGCGCAGGAGCCAGGCGCGTTGCCCAATCCGCAAGCCACAGCCAGGACCGAACTGCGACAGGGCTTGACCAAAGGCCCACACATTCGTTCCGGTCCGCTGATCAAGTCGAAGCTGGCGTGATCTGACGGCCGATGACCGGTCAGGCCATTCGTGAATGACAGGGAAATCAGGTTCGCATCCCTAACCGAAGCCGACGCCACCGTCAGCGGTTTGCGCTACAGTGGCTGTCGCGACGCTGACCTCAAGTGGAGGTTTCGAGATGACGCGATGGCTGTGGACTGTGACGGTCACCGTCGGTTGCGCAGCATTCGCATTGGCCGCCTCCGACAGCGCTGCTGTTTCCGATGGCACCGCTACCACCGGCATCGTGGCGCAGATTGCGCTGGATGGTCCGATCGGGCCGGCGGCAGCGGAGTATTTCGACGATGCGTCGAAACGTGCTGCGGACGACGGTGCCGTGGCGATCGTGCTGAGGTTGGACACGCCGGGCGGTTTGGCCGATTCGATGCGCCAGATCATCACCAGCATGCTCGCTTCAAAGATCCCGCTGCTGGTGTATGTCGCGCCGAGTGGCGCGCGCGCCGCATCTGCCGGCACATACATCCTTTACGCCGGCCAGATATCAGCAATGGCGCCGGCTACGCACGTCGGCGCGGCGACGCCGGTAAGTCTCGGTGGCGTTACGCCGATGCCGCCGCCCGTCGCGGACCACGCACCGCCCCCGGCCGATGCCTCCGGGCAAGCCAAACCGGTCGCTGACCGTGACGCCGAGTCGCAAAAGGTCGTCAATGACTCCATCGCCTATATCCGTTCGCTGGCGGAACTGCGCGGGCGCAACGCGGAATGGGCGGAAGATGCCGTGCGCGGCGCCGCCACACTCACGGCCAGCGAAGCACTGCAAAAGCACGTGATCGACTTCGTTGCCGCAGATGTCCCCAGCCTGCTGGCCCAGGCCGACGGCCGGCAAGTCCAGGTCGGTGATCATTCGGTGACGCTCAAGCTGAAGGGTTTGGCCGTGCGCGACTACGCGCCGGATGCGCGTTTGCGCTTTCTGGCGATCATCACCAATCCCACCATCGCCTACCTGCTGCTGCTTGTCGGCATGTTCGGGCTGTTCCTCGAAGCCACGCATCCCGGTGCGCTGCTTCCCGGTATCGTCGGCGGCATCTGTCTTCTGGTCAGTCTGTACGCCCTGCAACTGTTGCCGGTGAACTACGCCGGGCTGGCGCTGATGGCCTTGGGTGGCGGGTTGCTGGTGGCCGAGGCGCTCAACCCAACCATCGGCGCGTTCGGTATCGGCGGAATTATTTCCTTCGTCGTCGGTTCAATCATGCTGATGAAGACCGGCGTGCCCGGATACCAGATCAACCTCGGCATCATCGCCGGCATTGCCGTGACTGCCGCTGCGCTGCTGACGGTGATCCTGCGGCTGGTATTCCGGGCGCGGCGAGCGCGACGGTTCATCGGCGACGACTCGATGCTCACTGAAGTGGCCGAACTGCTGGAGCCGCTGATTGCCGGCGGAAAGGCGTGGGCGACGGTACGCGGCGAGCGTTGGCAAGTGCATAGCGACGTGGCGCATGCCGGCCGGCGCGCGCGTGCGCATCGTGCGTCGGCAGAGCCTGCTATTGTGGGTCGTGCCGGAATGAAGGAGCGGGCGGTCGCATGTCGGGCAAAACCGACAGCTTGGCAACCGCTTCACCAGAATTGACGGGAGAAAGTCATGTTCGGATTTGTCGGCGTGTTGGTGGTTCTCGGCGCATTGCTGCTGTTCGCGTCGGTCAAGGTCTTGCCGGAATACCAGCGCGGTGTGGTGCTGACGCTGGGCCGCTACACCGGCACCAAGGGGCCGGGTCTGGTGCTGCTGGTCCCGGTCGTGCAGCGCATGATACGGGTGGATCTGCGCGTCACCGTGATGGACGTGCCGCCGCAGGACGTGATCTCGCGCGATAACGTCTCGGTGCGGGTCAATGCGGTTGTCTATTTCCGCGTGGTGGAGCCCGACAAGTCGGTGCTGCAGGTGGTGGATTTCTACCAGGCCACCAGCCAGCTTGCGCAGACGCGCCTGCGCTCGGTGCTGGGCCAACATGAGCTGGACGAAATCCTGTCGCAGCGCGAGTCGATCAACCGCACGCTGCAATCGATCCTCGACGAGGCCACCGACCCCTGGGGCATCAAGATCGCCAACGTCGAGATCAAGGACGTCGACCTCAATGAAACCATGGTCCGCGCGATTGCCCGCCAGGCCGAGGCCGAGCGCGAACGCCGCGCCAAGGTGATCCATGCCGAAGGCGAGATGCAGGCCGCCGAAAAACTGCGCGACGCCGCCGCGATGCTGTCGCAGCAACCGCAGGCGCTGCAGCTGCGCTACCTGCAGACGCTGGCCGACATGTCCAGCAACGGCAAGTCCTCCACTATCGTGTTTCCGTTGCCGCTGGATCTGATCAGGCCGCTGATGGACGCGTTTCCGCAAAAAACGCAAACGGTAAAATCGGCCTGACTGTTCCGTTGTGGCATCCATCGATGAACGACGCACTGTGCAGCCCTCAGCCCATCGCACTGTATCCCCGAACATGCCAACCTAGACCTGTGCATGACGGCCTTCTGACCTCAGCAACCGCTTGGCGACTCACCGGTCGAGTCGATCGATCGCGATCAGCATCGCTCCGCGGCCGTCCTTCAGCCAGAAAAATTCACAGCCTCCGGGGAGGCAGCAATACACCGCCGCACGCAATCACCACCCTCAGGAGAAGTTGCGGAGCCGGCTCCAATCCTGCTGGATCGGAGCTTTGAGCACGCAGAACGTGACCGGCGCGCCTTGCTCCAGGCCTTGCACGCCGTACGGGACCGTCAAGTGCCCCACGAGAGTCGCGGATGAGCACATCCAGGCGACGTCCGAAGGCTGGTAGTCAACCATCAGCGCGTTCGTCGCCACCAGATCGCTGGGAAGCCAGTACCAGTCGCTCAGCTGAGGGCTGACGACCGCGGGGAGCGATCTCTTGTCGCCGTAGATCTGCAGCGCACCTGGAACACCGTAATAGGCCGAGATGATGATCGTTCCCGTTCGCTCCGAGTCGGGGAGATTGCCGTATATCGACTCGACCTCGTGGGCGACGTCCTCCCATCCCACGCTGTCCGCGAAAAGCTCGTTCTTGGCGTCGAGGCCGAGCGAGTGAATCCGGTCCGGCGTCGTGATGGGAAGCGTCAGCTGAGCAAACGTGAGCAACTGGAGCGCGCAGGCAACCGCGACTGCGATCTGGAAACCGATGCGCAGCCTCGGCCGCTTGACGCGGCCGATCGCCATGAGCCCCTGAGCAAGGGCGATCGGCACGGTACCCACCGCGTAGTAGGACTTGCCCACGAACATGAAAAGGACGAGAGGAAAAAGGCACGCGATCCCGATGGGCCGCAGGGTGGCACTGCGAAACAGCGACACCAATCCCGCCACCAGGAGCGGAATCAAGAAGAAGAGATAAACCCCGATCAGGACCAAGTTGGCGACAAGGCCGCCGCCGGAGCCCTGGTGATTGGCTATGTAGATAAGCGAAGGGAAACCTTTCGCAACCTGCCACGCAAGGTTCGGCGCGCAAATGAGCAGCGCGATGCCGGCTGCGATCCACGGATACCGCGTCCGCAGGTCCGAGCGCAGCGCGGGAGTAAACAGGATGGCGAGCCCGATGGCAGCCGCCAGGCCCCCGATCGTGTACTTGACCTCGAGGCCGATGCCGAGCGAGAGACCGAGGTAGATCCAGTACCTGGGCCGGTGCTCTAGGACCAGGCACAGAAACCAGTAGAACGCGACCATCCAGGTCGCCTCATCGAACGTCACGGTCTGATAGACCCAGTTCGCGCCGAGGAAGTAGGGCGCCGTGACGGCGATCAGTAGGGCGAGGGCCTGCAGCCGAAGCGAGCCACCAAGGCGCCGCACGTACGCGCCCGAGAGAACAACCATGAACGCGCCGAGCAGGGTCGGGAGCAGGCGGAGGTTCCATGGCGTGGCTCCCAGGAGATCGGTCTCCAGACGCGCGAGCAGTGGGACTATCGGCGGAAAGTCGACATATCCGAGCGCGGGGTGCCGGCCGCAATCGATGTAGTAGAGCTCGTCGGTGTGGAAGCCGAGGGTGCCGTTGGTGGCGAGATGCACGACGAGGACGACTACCGCCGCGCCCCCGAAGAGAAGCAGGGCCGCAATAGGCGGCGGGTGGCGGGCGCCGGCGTCTTTCACCCTGAATCACCTTTTCAATCTCAAAAACGGCCCGATTCTACACATTGGGTGTCTGGTCTCGGAGGAAGGTTTCATTGCGTATAAACCTGTTGCCGCCGACCCCGATTGGCCCGCATAGGCAGTTGCAACCGATATTTCAGTGAACCGGATCGACCAACCAGAATACGCCCAATTCTTAAATCCGATTCGACGCGAGGTGGTCCACTCCCACCACGTCACACGGATCAGGTCCCACGATCTGCGATCGTCGCGATAATCCTCCGCCAAAAAAAATCTCTGGACCAAGGAAGGCTCCAATGGCCGCTATTGGGTGACTGACAGAGACAACGACCATCTCAAAGTGGCCGATTCCTGCCGATGCATATTGAGCCTTGCAGGAATTTTCCTACACGCTCACGCTCTAGGTTTTGCCATCTTGATCGACTTCGCTCCCGACACACAATGCGAGTGCCCATAGAGCCTGGCTCACATGCGCCCGAGAGGGAAGCCGAAGGAAAGCGCCGGCTGAGGGGTTCCAACGTTGCCAGAAAATTTTTTGGCCGATGGCATAGCATAAAGAGATGCCTACTGGTAGTCGGCGCACAACGGGCACCATACGGGCACCGAGTAACGCTACGGCCACAGGGGCTAAGCTAAGAAAATCCTAAAAGCAATTGACTTAATTGGTGGCCAGGGACGGAATCGAACCGCCGACACGGGGATTTTCAGCCGGGCTTGGTAGTTTGATAAAAATATACTAAATCAGCTACTTGCGGCGCTTGCTGTTTTTCGTTGTGTCATTTCACTGATATCTCAGCGCACTTCCCTGCGACACAGTTAGACTGTTGCTGTAGGCGCCACGTGTCTGGAATCGACCCACTACGGACTGTCATGAGCGACAGCTTCCGAGCATCCCGGCGCTCGGTCGAACTAAACTTTCCTGGCGGCGCTCCCGAAAGTGCGGCAGTTTTCGCTGAAACTCAAAACGCACAAAAACGCGCACGCTTCTGGGGCGAAAAAGGGGGGCTCGCGAGTGCCCCAAATGTCGTACAGCACGAAACAGTGCCACCGCGATTTACGCCTTCGTGAGCTTCTTCGAGAAGCCAACCGGACGCATAACCGAAGCAGGCACCGACGATGAGCGACACGATCAGCAACACCAATGGATTGGCAAACGAGGCAGACATCAGATTTTGCATTGGCCCTGAGGATGGTGCCGACGAGGGCACGGACATGGAGTAAGCCACAAGCGCAGCGTGTCCGCTGGAGGCCATCAAGATGCTGCTCAAAAGCCGGGCGAGGCCTGAGGACACCGAGGCAGTCGTCTCGCGTCGTCTGAACCTTCCTCCCTCTATCGAAGCGTGAGCCAGCTCGTCAGTGGACTGGGCCCGGCCTCATCCGCCGCAGTTGAGTTGTCCGGGCGCGCTGGACTCCATGACTGCTACCGTGGCCAGAAGGAAGCTCGATTCAGAAGCCGTAATCTTTTTCCCCGTTTGCGCTTTGACTTCACCGGCGAACGTATTGAGATCCGCGCAGGCCAGGCTGATCGCGCCAACGTTGATGTCCGTGGCGATTTGCGTGAGTTGGCTAGGAAGGCTCTTGCCCGGCCCGATCTTGTTCACAGTCACATAGCTCAGTAGCTCGGTCACCAGCATTTTGGGCGTCGCGGCGACCTCAAACGCTCCAATGTCGCAGGCTGGCCCTTGCGGGCGCGTGATCCCGCGCTGGTCGGTAGCAACCGGAGTGACCCCATCGGTCAGCGTGCAGTAATTTGTGGGGCTGACCGGAATGGCATCGATGGCGGGATTTCCGGTTACAGGCAGCAGTGCCATCGTCTGCGTCGGGCCGCCGTTGTTACCCAGCGGGCCAAGATAAGGCGCAAGACTAACGCTGTTCTGATCGCCCGTCCCGGTGAAAGAACCGGAGCAGGAGCCGTCGTCGGAAAGGTTGTGCCCATCGGAGGCGATGACTCCGCCAAAGGGTATGGAGCAGTTCCCTCCTGAAGGGCTATTTGCCAGAAGCGTGTTCTTCAGAGTCGCCGTGGTGACGCTGAAAATGCTGACGACGATGTCGCCTCCGCCGAGCGGGGCGGAGTTGCCAGAGAAGGTGCTGTTGGTCACGCTCAGCGGGCCCTCGACGTCGATGGCCCCACCACGGCCGCCGGCGGAGTTACCTGAGAAGGTGCTGTTGATCACGGTCCCCGGGCCCCAGTTCACAATGGCGCCGCCGACTCCGGAAGTGTTGCCTGTGAAGGTGCTGTTGGTCACGGTCATCGTGCCAGTGTTGTTCTGAAAGGTGCAGCATGGAGTAAACGTGAGTCCGCCGTTGTAGATGGCGCCGCCCCAGAAACCGCCCGCGTTGCTGGAGTTGCCCGAGAAGGTACTGTTGGTCACGGTAAGCGTGCCGCCGTCGTTCCAGATGCCTCCGCCCAAATAGCGGGAGTAGTTGTTTGAGAAGGTGCTGTTGGTCACGGTGAGCGTGCCGGTGTTGGTGATGCCGCCGCCCCCGATATAGACATCGATGTTGTTGCCTGAGACGGTGCAGTCGGTCAGGGTCAGCGTGCCATTGTTGAGGATGCCGGCGCAGTTGCCGCTGTAGTAGTTGCCGCAGTCGTCGGAGTCCAGATTCGTGATGGTCAGGCCGGAGATGGCGGCCGTCACGCCGCCGTTCACCACGAGAACGTTGTTATTGGCGCCGCCGCTGATCGTCAGACTCGAAGCGCCGGGACCGGTGATCGTCAGGTTCGTGGCTATCGTCAGCCAATTCGTACAGGAGATCGAGCACGCCGGTAGGCTCAGCGTGATCGTCGCCGGATAGGTGATGTCGGTGGGGCTGAAGTTGATCGTGTCGCCGGCCGCTGCGTTCGCAATCGCATAGCGCAGGGTGCCGGCACTCCCATCGTCGGCAGTGCTTGTCACCGTCAACGTTGCGCCAAAAACGGGCGACGCCGCGAACAGCGCCAGAACCAGTAAAGGAAAACAGAAGAATGCAAAAAGATGTCTTTGGAACATGACGGCCTCCAGCACACTCAACTGAGATTGATACTTCCCGACGTTTTTCGATGTCGGTCGAGTCTACGCGCTGCGGCGTGACCGGCAAAGCGGCGCAACGTGTTTTCAGTGATTGGTCGTGGTGGCCAGGGATGGACTGCGCACGCCGGGAGCGTGCGCGAACGGCGCAGCCGGCACGAAGTGCGAGCCCCGAGGATGGGGCGAATCATCGAACTGCGGTTTTACGGTTCGATTCCAGCGACGATGTTGCGACGGTGCATAGACTTGCCGAACCCACGAGGGCGTTTATGGTGGCCAGGGACGGAATCGAACCGCCGACACGGGGATTTTCAGTCCCCTGCTCTACCAACTGAGCTACCTGGCCGCATGCGTTGCAGATGTGCGGCGCGCAGAAGGCACGGCCGCGGAAGGGCGCGTATTACATCGGCTTGACCGCAGCGAGTCAAGCGCGCAGCGTGCGGAGCAACTCGCTGGCCGAGCCTTGAATGTCAATATGCGTTTGCTTTGGAAAAGGTTTGTAAAACTCCGCGCTGGCGCGTTGTGCCGGGTCGAAATCGGTGATAGGTTATAAAGTAACAAAAGCCAAGGAGTTTCCCATGCGCAAGCTATTGATCTCGGCTTCTCTGGTTTTGTGCCTGGTCAGCGGTGCGCGAGCCGACACGGGCGCGTACGAGAAACAGGAACTGGTCCGCTATCAGAAATATGCGAGCGCGCCCGTCGACGAATTCAGGATGGTTTCGTTGTTTCGCTGGCAGGTTGTCGGTCCGCGGAATGTGGTCGCCTGGTCGACGATCCGCAAGGCCTATCTGATCACGGTGGATCTGCCATGCACCAATCTGGAATGGACCCATGGCTTGGGTCTGACTCAGTCGCAGAAATGGACAGTGTCGAAAAAATTCGACTTCGTGGCGTTCGACGACCAGCGCTGCACGATTTCGCGAATTCAACCGATCGATCTGACGGCGATGAGCAAGGACAATCAGCCGGCGGATCAGGCGGCGAAACCGGCGGACAAGTCTTAGTCTATGCCGAACAAAAGCGCCCCCTTCCGCCTTCGGCACCTTCCCCCGCTTCGCAGGGGAAGGGAAAGCCAAAAGCAGCAATGTGGAACCTTTCCTCGGCTTCGCAGGGGAAGGGAAAGCTAAAAGCAGCAAGGTGGAACCCTTCCTCCGCTTGCGGGGAAACATCGGCAGGACAGCCGATGTTTGCAGCAAAGCTGCCCGAAGGGCGAGCCGCATGGATGTGGCGAGTACAAGGTGGCGGCAGCCGGCAGGGGGCAGCCCCCCGCGGTAGCTATCAATATTTGCGAAGCACTACGCTCAGCGGCTTCATTGCTCCGGCGCTACGTAGCCGGCAGGCGCTTCGGAGCCTGCGCCGAAGAAATATTTTTCCATCTCGCCTTCGAGAAACTTGCGCGCCTTCGGATCGAGCGGCGACAGACGGTTCTCGTTGATCAGCATGGTCTGATGCGCCAGCCATTGCATCCAGGCTTCCTTCGAGACATGTTCGAAGATGCGCTTGCCGAGTTCGCCGGGATACGGCGCGATAGGCGAGGCCCTCGGCTTCGCGTTGCAATCTGCTGCAGAAACACGGTGCGTGCCATTGCGGTTCCTCTCGCTCAGGAAAGTTTCGCAATCAGTTTACGCACCGGCGCGGGCAGGCCCAGCGCAGCGGCTTCGGCAGGATAGCAGCCAACGTCGATCGTCGGCGTCGGCGATGCGCGATGCGACGGCTGGATCTCGCGCGGCAAGCGGCGTCACGTCGAGACGGTAGTGGCTGAAGCCGTGTGCGTGAACGCAGGCAACGTGCGGAAGACGATCGTCGTTGTGCGGCATGATCGTGCGCGGTGCGCGATGTCGAATCGCGCGCGTCTGCTCGTCGTGCGCTTCCGGCAGGCTCCACAAATCCGGCCCAGACGCCGGTCGGCGGCGCGGCGTTCGAGCAGCAGGCGGCCGCGCGTGTCGCGCAGTATCAGCATCATCGTCGTGCGCGTCGGCAAAGCGCGCGTGCGGTTTGCGCGTCCGGCAGCGCCACGGTCAAGTCCGTCGCGATACGCGACGCAATCCGTCGCCAACGGACATTCGCGCGCAGCGTGGGTTTGATGCGCGTGCAGACGCGTCGCGCCGAGATCCATGATCGCCTGCGTGTAGTCGGCGACGCGTGCGATGCGGCGTGTGCGATTCGGCGAATAGTCCACAACTCGTTCTGCGTATTCGCGGTCGTCCGGGCCAGCCGCGACACCGTGCAAGCGCGCCAGCACGCGCTTGACGTTGCCGTCGAGAATCGGAAAGCGCAGATTCCATGCGCTTGCGCGAGGATCGCGCCGGCGGTCGAGCGGCCGATGCCGGGCAGCGCGAGCAGCGCATCGAAATCGCTACGGCAGCTCGCCGCCGTGGCGCTCGACGCAAATCTGCGCCGCACGATGCAGGTTGCGCGCGCGGCTGTAATAGCCGAGGCCCGACCACGAGGCGAGCACGTCGTCGAGCGGTGCTGCGGCGAGTTCGCGTAGATCGTGCAACTTTTCCACAAAGCGCAAAAAGTACGGCATGACCGTCGCGACCTGCGTCTGCTGCAGCATGATTTCCGACAGCCACACGCGATACGGCGTGCGCGGATGCTGCCAGGGCAGGTCTTGCGCCCGTGGCGTCGAACCAGCGCAGCAGGCGGGCGGCGAAATCGTCCATCGTGCTTCAGGCATTCCGCTTCGCCGAGGCTCGCCGGCAGCAGTGCGTCGACGAACGCCGCGGGCATCGAACTCGCGCAGGTCGTCGGCGGTTTCGCCGAGGCCGATGAAGCGGATCGGCAGGCCGAACTCCTTGCGCCAGCGCGAACACCACGCCGCCTTTGGCGGTGCCGTCGAGCTTGGTCACGACCAGGCCGGTCACGCCGATCGCCGTGCGGAACTGGCGCACCTGATTGATCGCGTTCTGGCCGGTGGTGCCGTCGATCACCAGCAGCACTTCGTGCGGCGCGTCGCGCATCGAGCTTGCCGAGCACGCGGCGGATCTTCGCCAGTTCGTCCATCAGTCCGCCTTGCGTGTGCAGGCGGCCGGCGGTGTCGGCGATCAGCACATCGATGTCCTTGCGAGCGCGCCGACTGCAGCGCGTCGAAGATCACGCTGGCGGAATCCGCGCCCGAGCCTTGCGCGATCACGCGGCACCCGATTGCGTTCGCCCCAGGTCTTGAGTTGTTCGACCGCGGCGGCGCGGAATGTGTCGCCGGCGGCGAGCATCACGCCGTGCTCTTGCGATCTGCAGAGCGGCGCGCGAGTTTGCCGATCGTGGTGGTCTTGCCGACGCCGTTGACGCCGACCATCAGGATCACGAACGGGCCTTGTGCCGTGTCGATGAGCAGCGCCTGCGCGACCGGGCGCAGCAGCGCGACCAGTCGCTCGCGCAGCGCGGCGAGCAGCGCATCGGCATCGGCGAATTCGCGTTTGTCCATGCGCTTGCGCAGCGATTCGACCAGCTCAGTGCTCGCGGCGACGCCGACGTCGGCGGTGATCAACGTGGTTTCGAGTTCGTCGAGCAGCGCGTCGTCGAGCTTCGGATGGCGCGCGAACAACGTGCGGATATCGCGATTGAAAACGCTGCCGGCGAGACGCTCGCGCCAGGTGCGTTTGGTCGACGCATCGGGACTCGCGATTCGGGACGCGGGACTCGGTGGCAGAGCTCGACGTCGGTTCGGGCTGTCGGCGCTGCGATTCGCGCGCGGGTGCGATCGGACTCTGGCGTTACGAGTCGGGGATCTCGTGCGGCTTCCGCGTCCTGAGTCGCGAGCTGCGAGCTCCGCGCATCCGCCTTCTTCTTCCAGAACTTGAGCATTGCTGCTCGTTTGAATGACAATGGCGCCATGCTAACACTGGCGCCGAGGCTAGGATTCTGTGTCATTGACGCGCACTTCAAGCAGGCCGGACGCTGGCAAGCGTGCGCATCATCGGCGGCAGCCTGCGCGGCTCGAAGCTCGCGGTTGCCCGATGCTGCCGGGTCTGCGGCCGACGCCCGATCGCGTGCGCGAAACGCTGTTCAACTGGCTCGCGCCGATGATCGACGGGCGCGCGCTGCCTCGATCTGTTCGCCGGCACCGGCGCGCTGGGCATCGAGGCGCTGTCGCGCGGCGCGGCGCGCGTCGATTTCGTCGAACGCGACGCGCGGCTGGCGCAATGTCTGCGCGACGAATCTGGCGCGGCTCAAGCAGAGCGCTGCGACGCGTGCGCAGCGCCGATGCGCTGCGCTTGCTCGCGAGCCGCCGCAACGGCGCTACGACCTCGTCTTTCTCGATCCGCCGTTCGACGCGGATCTGTGGGACGAGGCTGCGCTGCGGCTCGAAGCAGCGTGGCTGGCTGAGCGCCAATGCGCTGGATCTACGTCGAATCGCCGGCGAGCCGACGATCCAGCGCTGCCGGCGAGCTGGCAGCTGCACCGCGAAAGTCGCGCCGGCGCCGTGCGCTATGCGCTCTATCGCCGATCCGTTAAGCTTGGCGGCAGTTGAAAGCGATCCCGAGCCTAGCGCGATCTTGACGATGCCGAAGCAAGCCGAATACTTCCAGCGACCGCGCGCGCGTCGCGGTCTATCCGGGCACGTTCGATCCGATCACCAACGGCCATGCCGATCTGGTGCAGCCGCGCCGCGCCGCTGTTCGAGCGCGTGATCGTCGGCGGTGGCCGAAAGCCCGGGCAAGGGGCCGGGCTTCGATCTGAACGAACGCATCGCGCTGGCGCGCGATGGCGCTGGCCGACGTCGCCAATGTCGAAGTGCGCGGGTTTCGCCTCGCTGCTGGCGCATTTCGTCGACGAAGTCGGCGCGGGCGTGATCCTGCGCGGCCTGCGCGCGGTGTCGGATTTCGAATACGAATTCCAGCTCGCCAGCATGAACCGCCACCTGATCCCGCATGCGGAGACGCTGTTTCTGACGCCGGCCGAGCAGTACAGTTTCATTTCCTCCTCGCTGGTGCGCGAGATCGCGCGGCTGGGCGGCGATGTTTCCGGCTTCGTGCATCCGGCGGTGCAGCAGGCGCTGCGCCAACGCTGGGGCACGGCTGATGTCTTCCGGCAACAATCCTGAAAGGGAGACAAACATGAAAAAATATACTTTGCGTCTGATTCTTGCGCTGACCGCGGCGCTGCTGCTCGTCGCCTGCGGGCCGAGCGACGAAGAGAAGCAGAAAGCCGCCGAGCAGCCGCGGCAGCGGCGGCGATGGCCGCCGAACAGGCCGCGCTGGCGCTGCCGAACGACCGATGACAAGGCCGCCTGGCAGACGTACTTCGAGGCAGTGGTGACCGTTCATGCGCAAACACGCAGGGCGATGAAGACCAACCATCCGCTACATGTACTATGTGCCGGGCGGCGACGATGATACGGCCAAGAGCGACGCGCCAGAACCAGCTGGACAACGTGTCCGACCGTCGTTGCAGCGCGGCGTTTTGCCCGGCAACATGATGGCGTTCGGCGGCCCGGATTCGAAGCTAACCGCCGACCTCGTCGTCGACGCGTTCAAGGACGCGAAGGACGGCTCGTTCAAGGGCGTGGTCGTGCTGTTCGTCGGCGCGCCGGCCGATCAGGACCGCGTCAAGGAAGCGATCGAAAAGACCGGCGCGACCTTCCGTTTCGTCGAAATGTAAGTAAGCGAAACGACGGGAAACGGAAATCGTTCACGCGCGGCGGCGCCGCGCGTGAAGTTGTCGATGGCACTGAAGATTCTCGACACCTGCGTCAATTGCGACGTGTGCGAGCCGGTCTGTCCGAACCAGGCCATTTCTCTGGGCGCGGTGATCTACGAGATCGCGCCGCAGCGCTGCACCGAATGCGTCGGTCACTTCGACGCGCCGCAATGCGTCGAGGTGTGTCCGGTCGAATGCATCATCGTCGATCCGCTGCATGCGGAAACGCGCGAGCAGCTGCTCGACAAATACCGCGCGCTGAGCACGGAGAATGAAGCGGCAAAGGAAAAAAATGCGTAATGAGATACGTGTATACATTAGCTGTCTGCTTGTTCGTCGCTCGCTGCGGGCACGCAGGCCGCCGACAAACCCGGCCACGCGGCGATCGCCAGCGCCAACTTTCGGGCGACGCAGGCCGGTTTCGAAGTGCTCGCGCACGGGCGGCAATGCGTTCGACGCGGCGGTTGCGGTCGCGGCCATGCTGTCGGTGGTCGAGCCGCAGAGTTCCGGCATCGGCGGTGGCGGGATGTTCCTGCTGCACCGGGCCAGCGACGGCAAGGATATCTTCATCGACGCGCGCGAAACCGCGCCGGCCGCGGTCGATGCAAAGGATTATCTCGATGCGCACGGCGACCTGGACAAGATCATTCGCTGAACGGCCCGTTGTCCGCGGCGATTCCGGGCGAACCGGCGGGTCTGGTTTGGATGGCCGAGCATTACGGCAAATTGCCGCTGGCGACATCGCTCGCGCCGGCGATCCGCATCGCGCGCGAGGGCTTCGAGCCGGATGCGCGTTTCCTCGCCGAAGTCGGCGATCGCAAGGACATTTTCAAGCGCTATCCCGCTTCCGCCGCTCTGTATCTGGATAACGGCGAGGTGCCGAAAGCCGGCTGGGTGCTCAAGAACGCCGGATCTGGCGCGCACGCTGGAGCTGATCGCGGCGCACGGCAACGACGGTTTCTATCGCGGCGACTTGGCGCGGAAACTTGTCGACGGCGTGCGCGCGGCGGGCGGCGCTGGTCGCTGGCCGACCTGGCCAACTACCAGGCCAAGGAGCGCGAGCCGATCGCGTTCGATTACCGCCCTGTCCGCCAGGGCAGTGCTCCGGCTGGCATATCGTCACCGCCCCGCCGCCTTCCTCCGGCGGCATCGCGCTCGCGGAGATGCTCAACATCCTGTCGGGTTACGACCTGGACAAGTTCGATCGCGTGCATCGCGTGCACCTGATCGTCGAGGCGATGCGCCGCGCTTATCGCGATCGCGCGCATATCTGGGCGATCCGGATTTCGTGAAGATGCCGCTCGCCGAACTGACCAGTCCGCTGTACGCCGCCGGCCTGCGCGCCTCGATCCATCCGGACAAGGCCACGCCGAGCGATCTGCTGCCCGGCTACATGGATCCGCCACAAGGCCTGCACACGACGCATTTCTCGATCATCGACGCGGACGGCAACATGGTCGCGACCACGCAGACGGTGAACTACGTCGTTCGGTTCGTGCATGGTCGTCGCCGGCACCGGCTTCCTGCTCAACGACGAGATGGACGATTTCGCGCTCGTCGCCGGCAAGCCCAACGCCTACGGCCTGGTCGGCAACGATGCCAATGCGCCGAAGGCCGGCCGCCGGCCGCTGTCGTCGATGACGCCGACCTTCGTGATCGGCGCCGACCGCGTCGGCGTGATCGGCACGCCGGGCGGCAGCCGCATCATCACCATGGTGCTCGAAGGCATTCTCGCCTTCATCGACGGCGAGGTGCCGGAGAAATTCGTCGGCCAACCCGCGCTATCACCATCAGTATCTGCCCGATGTGATTTCGGCCGAGAAAGACGCATTCACGCCCGATGAGATCAAAGGCCTCGAAGCGATGGGCCACAAAGTCAACGTTGCGGAACGACGCTGGGGTTTCATGAATGCGGTGAGCTGGGACAAGAAGAGCGGGAAACTGCACGCCGGCACCGATCCGCGCGAGCCCTCGGGCGGCGCGGTGGTCAAGTAGCGCGCGGCTCATCGGGCGGGAACCGCGGTATGGCGCGCAGGAAAAAATTGTCGTCGCGACGCATCGCCGGCTGGGTGGCGATTGCGCTGCTGGTCCTGCTCGGCGGTTGGGCCTGGCAGCATCGCAGCCAACTTCGTCCGCCCATCTCTATCGGCGGCACGAAACCCGTTCTGCCGGCACCAACCACGTCGGCTGGGCCGGCAGCCAGTGTCCAGGTCAGCGGCAAATTGCAGATTCAATCGCCGCCGCGCGACGCCGAACTTGGCGTGAGCGCGGGCGACGCGGCACTGCTGCTGCGCAGCGTTGCGATGTATCAATGGCAGGAGCATTGCGCTGGCGGCACTTGCCGCTATGCCGCCGAGTGGTCGCCCCGGCGCGTCGATTCGAGCAAGTTCCGCGTCCGCGCAGGGCATGAGAATCCGGCCGCGCCGTTCGCCGATGCGCGCTTTGCCGGCGACTTGCGGTTGGGCGGGCTCAGCGTCGATGCGGATCTGGTCGCCGCGCAGCATCCGCCAATCGACTACGCCGTCAAGCCGGGCGCGCTGCCGCCGAATCTCGCGGCCACGTTCAGCGTCGTCGATGGCGTGCTCTACGCGGGCGGCGACGCCGCACATCCAAAAATCGGCACGCTGCGCATCAGCTATCGCATCGTGCCCGCCGGGGAAATCAGCCTGAGCGGTGTACGCCACGGCAACCGGCTCGAAGCGCATTGAGTCAGGCAAATCATTGCGTCTTGAACAACGCCTCGCCGCAATCGAGAAAATACAGGCCGGCAAACAGCTTCGGATCGATCGAATAACCTTCGCGCATTTTTTCCAGCAGCCACAGCGCGGCCTGTTCGCGCGGGATTTCATGCACGACGATATTCTCGGTGTGGTCGCCGCCGCCGCCGTGCTCGCGCACCAGATCGTAGGCGCGCACGAAGGCGATGATTTCGGTGCTCATGCCCGATGAGGACGGTCCCTCCATCAGGTATTCGATGCGTGCGGCCCGGTAGCCGGTCTCTTCGAGCAGCTCGCGCTGCGCGGCGACGACGGCCGATTCGTCTTTATTGCCGTGCAGATCGCCGACCAGGCCGGCCGGCATCTCGATGGTCCTGTTCTGGATCGCTTCGCGCCACTGTTCGACGAACAGCACGCGGTTCTGCGCGGTCAGCGCAACGATGATCACCGCGCCGCCGGCGTTGGTGCGCTCGGCGTATTCCCAGCGTCCGCGCCGCATCAGGCGCAACCAGCGGCCATTGCAAAGTACCTGCGTTTCGGTCATTGTTACGGGTTCCCCGTTTCGGATTGGCGGTCAGGCGAACTTGCTTTCGATTTCATTGTCCTAGCGCCGGTCATCATCAGGTCTGCAACCATGAAAATCCAATTTCAATCGCTGATCGCGGTCGTGTTCGCGATCGGTCTTTGTGCGTGTTCCGGCAAGCCCGCGGATTCGACCGCAGCGACGCAGGAGAAGCCGGCGCCGGCAAATCCCGCGCCTGCCGCCGCAACGCCGGAATCGAGCAGCGCGACGCCAGCTGCGCAACCGAAGCCCGAGCAGTCGCCTGCGCAAGCGGCCAAAGCGGAGCTGATCAAGAAGGCCGAAGCTCTCACCCAGGACCAGATCAAGCAGTCGCTCGACCTCGCCGGTCTGAGCAAGCTGGCGCAGCTGTACAACAGTCAGCACGATAGCGGACGTTTCATCTGGACGCTCGAACGCCTGACGACGCTGATGCCGAGCTCGGGCAATCTGCGCCTGCAGCTGGCGATGGCCTATGCCGGACTCGGCGACAAGACCAGAACCTACGATGCGCTGGTCAAGCTGGTCAACCTCGGCTTTTCCTACGATATCGAAAAGGATCCTCGTTTCAATTCCGTGCACGATACGCGCGTATGGGACTACATCGTCACCAACCTGCGCAACAACGGCAAACCCTTCGGCGAAGGCAAGGTGGCGTTCGATCTGCCCAAGGGCGATCTTCTGCTCGAATCGATCGCCTGGGATCCCAAGCGCAAGCAGTTTCTTGCCGGCAGCGTGCGCGAGGGCAAGATTTACCGGGTCGACAGCACAGGCAAGCTCGACGACTTCATCAGCGCCGATGCGAGCAACGGCATGTGGGCGGTGTATGCCATCGCCGTGGACGCGGCGCACGACAAACTCTACGCGCTGAGCAACGGCGTGCCGCATTTCAAGAATTTCAATGCCGACATGCTCGGCAAGGCCGGGTTGTTCGAGTTCTCGCTGGCCACCGGCAAATTTCTGCACAAGTATACATTGCCGCAAGACAATACCACGCATATCCTGTCGAGCATCGCGGTCGGCGGCAACGGCCGCGTCTTCGTCGCCGACGGCGTGAACCAGCAGATATTCAGTCTCGACGACGGTGCGCTGAGGCCGCTCGTGCAGAATCCTGCATTGACCGGAATCCGCGGCATGGCCGTGTCGGGCGACGGCAAGACGCTGTACTTCGCCGATTTCAGCCTCGGCATTTTCGGCATGGACCTGACCAAGGGCAAGCCGTTCGAGCTTGCGCACAATCAGGACAAACTCGCGCTCGGCGGCATCGACGGTCTGTACTGGTACGACGGCGCGCTGGTGGCGATCCAGAACGACATGTCGCCGCAACGCGTCATGCGTCTGAAGCTTTCCGCCGACGGCCGCAGCGTCGCCAGTGCGATGCCGCTCGATGTCGCCCAGCCCGCGTTCACTGCGCTGGCGACGGGCGCGGTGTCGGGAGACGGCCTGTATTCCATCGCCAACAGCCAGAAGGATCTGTACGACCGCTACGGCGTGCTCACCCAGGCCGCCAAGCTCGAACCGGTGCATATCTTCCGCAGCAATCTGCGCTTCGCCTGGGACGACAAGGGCGTCGGCGGCACCGTGCCGCTGATGGCCGCCCCTGGGCAGGCATCGAAAGGCCCGTAGCGTTCGTTTACGCGTTCGCGCGCAGGGCGCGCACGCGCGAGCGCGTGAGTGGACCGAAGCGAAGACGCTCGAACAGACGATCGAGCGCGGCCGCATCCGGATCGCGCCGACACAGCGCGTCGACGTGATCCGGTACCGGCGCGTCGAGCGCGATCGCGCTCAGCCTTTGCGAAAGCAGCGCCTGTTCGCGATGCTCCTTGAGCCGCGCATACGTTTGCGCGGCGCCGCGCAGACGCAGATACGGCACCTCCTCGATGCGCAGGAGCAGGGCATCGAGCGAATCGAAATGTGCGAGCAGGGTCGCCGCGGTTTTCGGTCCGATGCCCGGCACGCCGGGAATGTTGTCTACCGCATCGCCGGTCAGCGCGAGGTAATCGACGACCTGATCCGGACGCACGCCCAGGCGCAGCTTGACGCCGCGCGCGTCCCAACGCTCATTTCTGGAAAAATCCCATTGTTCGTCGTGCGCACCGATAAGCTGGCCGAAATCCTTGTCGGCAGAGACGATCACCGCGCGGAAATCGTGCGCGCGCGACATGACCACGGCACTGCCGATCAGATCGTCGGCCTCGTACTGCGCGTCGGAGAGCACGGCCAGGCCGAGCGCGGCGGCGACCTGCTTGCAGTAGTCGAATTGCAGCTTGAGTTCGGCCGGCGGCAGCTCGCGATTGGCCTTGTATTCCGGATAGATCGCGTTGCGGAACGAACTCACCAGCGATTCGTCGAATGCGGCCAGAACGTGCGTGGGCTGCACGCGCTCGAGAAAATCGCAGAGGAAGCGGGTGAAGCCGTGCACGGCGTTGATCGGCGCACCGTCGACATCCACGAACTCTGGCGGCATCGAATGCCAGGCACGGAAAATGTACAGGCTCGAGTCGATCAGATGCAGGGTTTGCACGAGTGGCCTGTAACAGAGGAAGGGGAAGAGGGATCGCGCCGGGATCGGGGTGCTGGGCGCCGGTCCGCAATGAGGCCCATAGCCGAAGCTATGGGCCGATTGAGGATCAAGCACAGCGCCGCGAGACCCAGCGAGCTGCTTTCAATTCCTCTGTTACAGGCCACTAACTCAACCCTGCCATTCGCTGACCAGATTGGACAGCGCCGGTCGCGTGCGTTCCGGCGCGCTTTCACGCGCCGTGCCGATATGCACGAAGGCGACCACGCGTTCGTTTTCGGCGAGGCCGAGCAAGCTTGCGGCGTCGCGATCATAAGCCCCCCAGCCGGTCAGCCATTGCGCGCCGAAGCCGAGCGCCTGCGCGCCGAGCAGAAGGTTGTAGGCGACACAGCCGGCCGACAGTATCTGTTCTTGCACGGGTACCTTCGGATGGTGCTCGACGACACGCGCGATTACCACGACAATCAGCGGCGCGAAAGAGAAGCGTTCGCGATCCTTCTCGATTGTTGCAGACGGCGCCTCGGGTTCCTTGCGCAGATGCAGCGCCGCGAGTTCGGCGCCGAGCCGCACGCGCGCCTCGCCGCGAATCAGCAACAGCCGCCACGGTGCGAGCTTGCCGTGATCGGGCACGCGGATCGCTGCGGCGAGCAACTGCTCCAGCTGTGCCGGTGTCGGCGCGGGTTCGCCCAGTTGGCGCGATGTGACGGACAGGCGTGTCCTGAGAAAATGCAGATTCTGCATCGATTGAGCGCAGCAAGACTGAAGAACGCAGCATAACATCTGGCAGATGCGGCCAAGCTCAGCTAGGATTCCTCTTCTGCACCACCGGGGAGTTGCCCATGGCCGATTCTGATAACGCGGTGACGATCAGCACGGTACGCGAAACCTTGGCCGGCGAGCGTCGCGTCGCGCTGACTCCCGATGTGGCGAAGAAGCTCAAGGCGAAAGCGGTGAAGCTGCTGATCGAGCACAATGCCGGCGCCGCGGCGAGCTTTCCCGACGACGCGTACAAGGACACCGAAATCGCCGGCGACGCGCGCAGCGCGCTCAACCGCGCCGACGTGCTGCTCAAGGTGCAGCCGCCGTCGATCGACGAGATCGCAGCACTCAAGCCCGGCGCGGTGTATATCGGTTATCTGCAGCCGCATCTGGCACCCGAGCGCATCCGCGCGCTGCGCGACGCAAAGATCACGAGTTTCGCCATGGAGCTGCTGCCGCGCACGACGCGCGCGCAGGCGATGGATGTGCTGTCCTCGCAGGCTGGTATCGCCGGCTACAAGGCGGTGCTGATCGCGGCCGAGGCGAGTCCCGAAATTCTTCCCGATGCTGACTACCGCGGCGGGCACGATCCGGCCGTCGAAAGTGCTGATCGTCGGCGCTGGCGTCGCCGGTCTGCAGGCGATCGCGACCGCGCGCCGGCTCGGCGCGCAGGTCGAGGGTTTCGACGTGCGTCCGGAAACGAAGGAACAGATCCAGTCGCTCGGCGCCAAATACGTCGAACTCGGCGTCAGCGCCGCGGGCACCGGCGGCTACGCGCGCGAGCTGACCGCCGAAGAACGCGCGCAGCAGCAGGCCGCGCTCGCCGAACATATCAAGGGTGTCGACGTGATCGTCACCACGGCCGCGGTGCCGGGCCGCAAGGCGCCGCGCATCATCACGGCGTCGATGGTCGCGGGCATGAAGCGCCGGCTCCGTGATCGTCGACATCGCCGCGGAAACCGGCGGCAATTGCGAGCTGACCGAAGCGGGCAAGACCGTCGTCACCGGCCAATGGCGTGACCGTCATCGGTCCGGTCAATCTCGCCGCGACCACGCCGATCCATGCGAGCGAGATGTACGCGAAGAATTTGTATAACTTTCTCGAATTGAGCATCAAGGACGGCGGCCTGAACCTCGACTGGAACGATGAACTGATCGCCAAGACCTGCGTCACGCATGCGGGCGAGATCAAGCACGAAGCGACGAAGGCAGCTGGTGGAAGGCGGCGTCACCTCTTAGCTCGTCATTCCCGCGAAAGCGGGAAGTCTCAGCGTGAAGCTTCATCCATCTTGATCTTGATCGCTGAAGCAAGAACTGGATTCCCGCTTGACCAGTCCGCTGTTGAAGAGCATCTCGCGGGAATGACGAGAATAAAACAATACGTCGCAACATCGACGGAGAAGTAAAATGATCGACGGATTCCTGGCTCTGTATCTGTTCATGCTCGCCGCGTTCACCGGCCACGAGATCATCTCGCGCGTGCCGGTGATCCTGCACACGCCGCTGATGTCGGGTTCGAACTTCGTGCACGGCATCGTGCTGGTCGGCGCGATGGTCGCGCTCGGCGAGGCGACCACGCCGCTGCAGCAGGTCATCGGCTTCATCGGCGTGTTCCTCGGCGCGGGCAACGCGGCCGGCGGCTATGTCGTGACCGAACGCATGCTCGAGATGTTCAAGTCGAGCAAGAAGCCGGTGAGGCGGAGCAAGTGATGGATACCTCCACACATCATTTCATTGCTGATCCAGGCGAGTTACTTCGTCGCCGCGGTGCTGCTGATCATCGGCATCAAGCGCATGTCCTCGCCGGTGACCGCGCGCAGCGGCATCCAGTGGGCAGGCGTCGGCGTGCTGGTCGCGGTGATCGTCGACGTTCTTCCACGGTGACGCCGCCGCACATCCTGATCGAAAACGCGGCGCTGATCTTCGTCGCGATCGCGATCAGTACGCGCTCGCCTGGTACAGCGGCAAGAAAGTGGCGATGACCGACATGCCGCAGATGGTCGCGCTGTACAACGGCATGGGCGGCGGTTCGGCTGCGGCGATCGGCGCGAGCGCGCTGCTCGGCGTCGCGCTGTCGCGCGACGCCAGACATCGGCGCTGACGACGACGCAGAAGGTCCTCGCCGTGATCGGCGCGCTGATCGGCTCGATCTCGTTCACCGGCTCGCTGATCGCGTTCGCCAAGCTGCAGGGCTGGATGGACAAGACCTTCCGCTTCAACGGGCAGCAGGCTCGTCAACGGCGCTGTGCTTCCTCGCTGCGGCCGTGTTCGGCGGCTTCGTTGTCGTGCATCACATGTGGCCGCACGCGATCGTGCTGTTCTTCGTCTTCGCATTGCTGTTCGGCATCCTGATGACGCTGCCGATCGGCGGTGCCGACATGCCGGTGGTGATCTCGCTGTACAACGCGTTCACCGGCCTGGCGGTCGGCTTCGAAGGCTACGTGCAGCAGAACGTGGCGCTGATCATCGCCGGTACCGTGGTCGGCGCGGCGGGCACGCTGCTGACGCGGCTGATGGCCAAGGCGATGAACCGCTCGATCAGCAACGTGCTGTTCTCGAACTTCGGCGGCGGCGGCGGCGCGGCGGCAGGAGATCAAGGGCTCGATGAAGCCGATCGAAGCCGACGATGCGGCATCGCTGCTGTATCTCGCCGAGAAAGTCATCATCGTGCCCGGTTACGGCATGGCCGTGGCGCAGGCCCAGCACAAGATCTGGGAACTGTCGCAGCAACTGATCAAGCGCGACAAGGACGTGAAGTTCGCGATCCATCCGGTCGCGGGACGCATGCCAGGCCACATGAACGTGCTGCTCGCCGAAGCCGGCGTGCCCTACGACCTGATCGCCGACATGGACGACATCAATCCGGAATTCCCGAACTGCGATGTCGCCATCGTGATCGGCGCGAACGACGTGGTGAATCCGGTCGCCAAGACCGACAAGTCATCGCCGATCTACGGCATGCCGATCCTCGACGTCGCCAAGGCCAAGCAGGTCATCGTGATCAAGCGCGGCAAGGGCACCGGCTTCGCCGGCATCGAGAATGCGCTGTTCTATCAGGACAACTGCAGCATGCTCTACGACGACGGCAAGGAAGCCGCGAACAAGCTGATCGCCGGACTCAAGGCGGTGGATGGCGGCGGCGGGCACTGAGCGAACGCGCGCTGAAGGACGGGTGCGATCACGATGCCCTATGTAAATATCCGTATCACCCGCGAAGGCGCCACCGAAGCGCAGAAGGCCGAATTGATCAAGGGCGTCACCGATCTGCTTCTGCGCGTGCTCAACAAGAATCCGGCGACTACGGTGGTGACGATCGACGAGTTGCCGATGGAGAACTGGGGTATCGGCGGCCTGCCGGTCGAAGAGTTCAGACGGCGCAATCCGCTTTAGCCGGCGCGCGTCCGCACGTTCAAGACCGCTGCGCCGAGCGCAACGAGGCCGCGGCCGCGGCGAGCAAGACCGCGATCGCCAGCAGAACGCCGTCGTGCGTGTGCAGATTGCTCCAGGCAATATCCGATGTCAGCGCAAAACCCGCCTTGAACAGGGCGTCGCGCATGGGCAGGCCGAGCGATTGCGCGATGCGCACCGCGGCGAACAGGTATTCGGCATAGGCGAAGGCGATCAATGTCGCCAGCGCGGCGCATGGCATGGCGACGCGGCGCGTGTAGCCCTGCCAGCGCATGAACAATCCCAGTGCGATGCCTATCGGAACGATCAGGAGGGTGGTGTCATGGCTCGTCGATACCGATGCGAAACACCACAACACGCCGCCGGCGAGCGCGCCGAAAACGGTCGCGGCGACGCAGTTGGCGATGGCCGCAGCGCGGCGCGGCGTTGGACGGGTCGGCGAAACTGACAAGGCGATCTCCGGATTGCAGTCGGATGATGACCGATCAGCGCCGATCATGGCTACCCTGTAGAGGACCACTTGCTTTCGCGGTTTGTTCACCGCGATCATGCACGGCCCCTTCGAGTGGGCGCGGCCCCCACCTCAGCATGGAACGAGATGCAATGAAATCGACTACGCTAGTCCTGATTTTGCTGGCCGGCCTTGCCGCGACGTCGCTGCGCGCACAGGACATCACCATCGATGCTGCGGCCCCGGCGCACGCGTTTCCGCATTTCTGGGAGCAGATGTTCGGCTCGGGTCGCGCGAACCTCGCGTTGCGCGACGCGTATCGCCGCGATCTGCGTCGAGGTCAAACAGGCGACCGATTTCAAATACGTCCGCTTCCACGCGATTTTCCACGACGAGAATCGGCGTCTACGACGAAGACGCGCAGGGCAATGCGATCTACAACTGGTCCTATGTCGACCAGATCTACGACGGCCTGCTCGCGCGACGGCGTGAAGCCATTCGTCGAACTCGGCTTCATGCCGAAGAAGCTCGCGGCGACGGACTTCCGCATGCGTTCTGGTATCACCCGAATATCTCGCCGCCCAAGAGATACGCGAAGTGGGACGCGTTCATGGCTGCGTTCGCCAGGCATCTGATCGAACGCTACGGCATCGCGGAAGTAGTTCGCTGGTACTTCGAGGTGTGGAACGAACCGAATATCGGCTTCTGGGGCGGTAAACCGTTCAAGCAAACGTATTGGGAACTCTACGATCACACCGCTCTGGCGCTCAAGGCTGTGGACAAGCGCCTGCGCGTCGGCGGCCCGTCCACCGCGCAGGCGGCGTGGGTCGGCGATTTCATCAGGCATTGCAAGGATAAAAATATACCTTTCGACTTCGTCTCCACCCATGTCTACGGCAACGACACCGCGGACAACGTGTTCAAGGGCGATCCGGTCAAGTCGAAGGAACTCATTCCGCGCAACAAGATGGTGTGCCGCGCGGTGCGCAAGGTGCACGACGAGATCAAGGCCTCGGCCGCGCCGAACACGCCGTTGATCTGGAGCGAGTTCAACGCCGCTTACGACAACACGCCGGCGGTGACCGACTCGACTTACATGGGCCCGTGGATGGCGGGCACCATCAGCCAGTGCGACGGACTGGTCGATATCATGTCCTACTGGTCGTTCTCCGACGTGTTCGAGGAGCAGGGCATCGTGAAGAAGCCGTTGTACGGCGGTTTCGGCCTGATCGGCGAGGACGATCTGCCCAAGCCGGCCTACAACGCGTTCAAGGTGCTGCACCAATTGGGCGATCAGCGCATTGAGGTCGATTCCGATCAGGTGCTGGCGACGCGCAAGGCCGACGGCACGCTCGTCGTTGCCGTCTGGAACTATGCGCCGTCGGGCTTGCAACAGGATGCCGACAAGGCCGACAAGGCCCCAAACGCGCCGATCACCGTGACGTTGAAATTCGCAAATACGCAAGCGCAGTCGGCGCAGATCGCGCGCGTCGACGCGCAGCACGGCGATCTGCGCGGGGCCTACGCGAAAATGGGCTCGCCGGTCTATCCACACCTGCGCAGATCAAGACGCTGCGTGAGGCAGCGCAGCTGCCCGCTCCGGAGAACGTCGCGATCAAGGATGGCAGGCTGAGCGTGGCGTTGCCGCCGCAGGGGCTCGCGGTGATCGAGGTCAAATAGATTCCAATTGCGCGGCGCGGATTCCGTTCAGCGCCGAGTCCGGGGCAGGCGCTGAAGTATCCAAGGGTGAATGACAGGCCTGGGCCGCGTTGTTGCTCAGTTCGCGTTGCGCGGCTGCGCGAGCAGCCAATCGAGGTTCGCCTTCACCGCCGGCCATTCGCCCGCGATGATGCTGTAGACGCAGCTGTCGCGCAGCGTGCCGTCGGGATGGCGCATGTGGTTGCGCAGGATGCCGTCGAGCTTGGCGCCGAGGCGTTCGATCGCGCGTCGGCTCTGGCGGTTGAAGAAACTCGTGCGCAACTCGACCGCGATGCAATCGAGTTGCTCGAACGCGTGCGCCAGCAGCATGCGTTTGCATTCGGTATTGATCGCCGTGCGCTGGGCGCTGCGCGCGTACCAGGTGCTGCCGATCTCGACGCGTCGATTGGTCGCGTCGATGTTCATGTAGGTCGTCATGCCGACGATGCGATCGTTCGCTTTGTCGATGATCGTGAACGGCAGCATGCTGCCCTGTGCCTGCAGGCGCAGCCGGCGTTCGATTTCGCCGTGCATGTTTTCCGGTGCGGTTACCGTCGTGTACCAGAGCTCCCACAACTCGCCATCGCGGGTTGCTTCGACCAGACCATCATGGTGTTGTTGCGATAGCGGTTCGAGAGTTGCGCGCGCGCCGCACAATGTGATCGGGGTTGGCCAGGTCATCGTTGCTCAGTCCGCGAGTCGCAGGTTGTATTCGTAAAATCCTTCATCGCGCCGCCAGCCCAGCGATTCGTACAGCTTTTGCGCCGGCAGATTGTCGACTGCGGTGGTCAGCGACAGCGATGCGGCACCGTTGGTGCGCGCAAATTCCGCCGCTGCGGCGAGCAAGTTCGCCGCGATCCCATGCCGGCGTGCGGCCGGCACCACGAACAAATCGTTGAGCAGGTATTTGCGCGTGGCGCGCACCGAGGAAAACAGCGGATAGAGCTGGGTGAAACCGATTGCGGAGTCGCCGGCATCCAGCGCAAGCAGAATCACCGATTCGTGATGCGCGAAACGCTCGCGCAGAAAGCGCAATGCAAGCTCGACGTCCGCGGGCTGCCGATAAAATTGCCGGTAGGCATCGAACAGCGGCACGATCTTTTCGAGATCATGGATCGTGGCCTGGCGGATGATCGCGGACATGGTCAAGCTCTCGAATTCTGCGTTGCGCCGGCGCGCTCATTCGGCGTGAAATGTTCGATCGCGCCATCGCCGTAGGCGCGGATCACCTGTGCAATCACGATGTGATAGCCGCGATACCACTTCTTGTACTCGCGTTTGGCTTCGAGGTGTTTCGGGTGATTGGAAAACTGCTTGAGCGCATCGAGCGTCGCCCAGTAATAAGTCGCGTTGGATTTCCTTCCGTCCGCCGAGCGCCACGATTCGACACCCAGATAGCCTTCTGTGGCCTTCGCCGCCTGATCGATCAAGGCATTGAGTTCGTGAAAGCGCGCATCGTAGACGCCGGGCTCGAAGATGAATGCCGCACTGTACATGTTCATCCTGCGGAAGGCTTCTCACCGCCGCTGGGCCCCCAGAAAACCACCCAGGCGGCAAAGTCGGCAGACAGGTTCTCGAAACGATGCTCTACGCCCGCGGCGACGAAGAATAGGTCGCCCGGCGTGCAGGCATGGCGTTGCTGCGCGATCAGGATTTCGGCGCTGCCGGCATGGATGATGTAGATCTCGTCGCGCGCATGCGGCTGCTGCGGATCGTGGCCAAGCGGCGCGTAGTACCCGACCGACATCGTGCCGTGCGCGAACGCCTGCGCATAACGCTCACCGAGCGGCCACTGCGCGGAAGGCTGGCCGGGAATACGTGCGAGCAGTTCGGGCAGCGAGGCTTTCATGGCGCGCGGAGGCATCTCGAGGAAACAAGCCATGCTCAGACTAGGCCTGGTTATTGGTACTATCCAGTTCCAAAAACCGTGCGACGAACAGAGCCAATATGTTTCTAGAACTCAATGGCCAGGGACCGCGCTATGCGCAACTGACCCAGGCGCTGAAACAGGCGATCCTGAGCGGTCGCTGCGCACCGGATTCGCGCTTGCCGCCGACGCGTGAACTCGCGCGCGAACTCGGCGTCTCGCGCAATACCGTGCTCGCCGCGTACGAGCAGCTCGCCGCCGAGGGCTTTATCGAGGGGCGCATCGGTTCGGGCTGCTACGTGGCGGCGTTTGCGTCGGCGCGCGCGCGGCCAACGGCTGGCAAGCCCGCGCGTGCGCCGGCGCCGCGTGCGCGCGGCGAAACTTGCACGCCGCGGCGAGCGCATGCGCAAGTTTACGACCGCATGATTCCCGGACGCCAGCATCGCGGCCTGCGCTACAACCTGCAGTACGGCATGCCGATGACGAATCCGCAGCTGGCGAGCGCGTGGCGGCGCGAATTCAACTCACGCAGCGGCGCACGCGCAGACCGACTATCCCGATCCGCAAGGTTTGCTCGCGCTGCGCGAGCAGGTTTGCGACTATCTCGCGCGCCGCCGCGGCATCGTCGCGATGCCCGACGACGTGCTGATCGTCAGCGGCACGCAGCAGGCGTTCACGCTCGCTGCCGAAGTGCTGCTCGACGAAGGCGATCGCGTCCTGCTCGAGGATCCGCATTACCAGGGCGCACGTCAGATCATGCAGGCCAGCGGCGCACAAGATTCGTCGGCTGCAGGGTCGATGCTGACGGTATCGTCACCGCCGAACTGCCGCGCCGGGCAAGTCGGCAAGGCCGGACCGCGCCTGGCCCTGGTCACGCCGTCGCATCAGTTTCCGACCGGCGCGGTGCTGAGCCTGGCGCGGCGCATGGATCTGCTCGCATGGGCGCAGGCCGCGGCTGCTGGCTGATCGAGGACGACTACGACGGCGAATTCCGCTACGACGCGCGCCCGCTCGCCGCGCTCAAGTCGCTCGACCGCGCCGACCGCGTTTTATACATTGGCACTTTTTCCAAGGTGCTTTTCCCGGCGCTGCGCCTCGGCTACATGGTGCTGCCGGCAAGTCTGCGCGATGCGTTCGTCGCGGCGAAATGGCTGACCGATCGCGGCTGCCCGTCGATCGAACAGGCCGCGCTCGCGCGCCTGATGGCGTCCGGCGCATTCGAGCGCCATCTGCGTGCCGCGGCGAAATCGCTGAAGACCCGGCGTACGGCGTTGCTCGCCGCGTTGCGCCGATATGCGGGCGCTGCGGTCGAGGTGGCCGATTCCAGCGCGGGCATGCATCTGCTCGCCTGGCTGCCGCGCCTGCGCCACGCCGCGGCACGCAAGCTGGTCGCGCGCGCGCGCGAGAAGGGGCTCGGCCTGTATCTGATCGCGCCGTATTTTCTCAAACCGTCGCCGCGCCCCGGGCTGCTGCTCGGCTTCGCCGATCTGCCCGCCGCCGATCTGGAGGCCGCGATGCGCCTGCTCGGCGAGACCTTGCACGAAATCGCGTAGCGCAGTACCGCGCTTGCATTTGCGGTGCGCGCGCATACATCGTGAAACATGCAGCGCGAACCTGCGATAATCGCTCGCTCGCATCTTTCCTTTCGCCAACGGCACTTGAACGTACATGGGCGGCTACAGCCAGACTTCCGAACCGATCGTCTTCGAGCGCGACTGCGCCGCCGTAATGGTGCCGCAGGGGCAGGCCGTCACCTTGCCCGCCGGCCAGAGCGGCTATATCACGCAGGCGCTCGGTGGCAGTTTCACCGTGTTCGTCGACGGCAACCTGTTCCGCATCGACGGCGCCGATGCCGATGCGCTCGGCAAGGAAACGCCCATGCCGCTGACGCTCGACGAAGGCGCCGGCGACGAGGAGGTCGAAAAACTGGTGTGGCAGCAACTGCGCACCTGCTACGACCCCGAGATCCCGGTCAATATCGTCGATCTCGGTCTTGTATACGAATGTACAATAGAAAAAGTGGAAAATGCGCAGCGCAAGGTCAAGGTCGCGATGACCCTGACCGCGCCGGGCTGCGGCATGGGCGACATCCTGGTCGACGACGTACGCACCAAGGTCGAGGCGATCCCCACCGTTGCCGAAGCCGACGTCGAACTGACTTTCGATCCGCCGTGGAACCACTCGATGATGTCCGACGTGGCCAAGCTTGAAACCGGGATGATGTAGGCCGGCCGGCGCGGATTCCGCTTGCGGCAGATTCGCAGGTTCTAGCCCGCAGCTTCCTCGAAGCGATTCGCCTCGCGGTTCTTGCGCACGCGCGCCGGATCCCAGATGCGTCCGTTCATCGCGATATAGACGCCGTCGGCGAGGGTCTGCACCGCGCCCACCGCACAGCCGATATTGAACACCGCATCCGAGCCCTGGAAGCGCGCGGGATTCAGCGCGCCGGTCAGCACGATCACCTTGCCTGCGATGCCTTCGAGCACACGCGCGGTTTCCACCATCGTGTCGGTGCCGTGCGTGACCAGCACCTGGCGATGCGGCTGCGCCTCGATCGTGCGCCGGATCAGGTCGCGGTCGGCGTCGTCGATGTGCAGGCTGTCCTTGCGCAGCAGCGGGATCACCTCGAACGCGAACGCCACGCCGAGCGACGTGAGGATCTCGCCGATCTGCGGCGCGCCGATCTGAAAAGTGGACTTGTCGTCGAAGTATATTTTGTCGATCGTGCCGCCGGTGGTCGACGATGGTCAGGTGCTCGAGCATGGCCGCAATCCGCATTGGTATCCGAGGCGCAAGTTTATCAGGCAGCGCCCGCTTCAATCGCGGTCCACGCTGAGCGTGCAGGTATCGTCATACCGGTGCGCCGCCGGCTGCGGCAGCAACTCGGCGAAGCGCCGTGCGGCAGCAGCGGGGCGCGCATCGTTTTCGTTGCCCAGTGCCCAATCCGCATGGCGCGCGAGCAAGCTCAGCGCGAGACCTTGTGCAAAGCCCATGGCAATGTCGCGTGCGCCGGCTTCGAGCGCTCGCGATCGCCGGCGAGCGATTGCAGACTTGCCGCGAACTGTTCCGCGGTCTCCCGCGCGCTTTTGACGCAGGCGGTCGAGTGCGGCGGATTCGACTTCCACGTGCAACGCGGCTTGCGCATCGAGCAGGGTCTGCTACGCCGCCCGTGCCGATGCAGCGCACGCAGGAAATCCAGCGCCAGCACGTTGCGTCGTGCCTTCCCAGATCGAATACACCTGCGCGTCGCGCAGCAATTGCGGCATGCCGGTGTCTTCGATGTAGCCGGCGCCGCCGAAGCATTCGCAGGCTTCCGATGCGATCGCGACGGCGAGCTTGCCGGTCCACAGTTTCGCCAGCGGCGTGAGCAGGCGCAGCAAGTTCTGTTGTGCCGTGGCGGCCGTGGCCGGTCTGCGCGCGGCCGAGCAATTCGGCGACGTAAAAAGTCAGATGAAACGCCGCCTCGAACTCGGCCTGCATGATCCGGCCAGCGTCGTCCTGATGCAGCGGCTGTTCGGCCAGCGGGCGGCCGAAACGCCGTGCCGTTGCTGTGCGTAGTCGCGCGCCAGCGCGAGCGCCGGCGCATCGTCGCCAGCGCGCAGACTGCATTCCAGGTGCGCGTGACATTGAGCATCGGCGCGATCTGGCGCACGCCGTGCCGCGCGTCGCCGACGAGTTCGGCCGGCGTGCCATCGAGATGGATTTCCGCGGTTGGCAACTCGCGCGTGCCGAGCTTGTCCTTCAGGCGGTCGAGGATGATGTTCGCCAGCGTCCCTTCGGCTGTCGCGTGTTTCGATGTAGAACAGTGCCAGTCCGTCGGCGCCGGCCGGCGCGCCTGCGGGCCGCGCCAGCGCCAGCGCCATCTGCGCGTTGATCGCCGAAGTGAACCACTTGCGCCCGTACAGGCGCCATTCGCCGTCGACCAGCCTGCGCGACGGTTTCGCGTGCCGGCAACGTCCGAGCCGCCGCATGTTCTCGGTCATCCATTGGCCGGAGATCCAGTGCTGCGCCGGATCGCGGCTCAAGAAATGCGGCAGCGCGCGTTCGATCAGTTGCTGCATTGCCCGAAGCCTTGCAGCGCGGTCGCGGCACCGTCGCTCATCGCCAGCGGGCAGGTGTAGAACTCGCTGGCGCAATGGAACAGGTATACCAGCGCAAATTGGTGCACGCGCGCGATGCGCCGAAGGCGGGATCGTGGCCGGCGGCGACGAGGCCGTAGCGCGCGGCCAGAGGCTGCGCGGTGCGCCAGGCGCGCGTCAGTTCGATGCGATCGACGCGGTTGCCCCAAGCGTCCCAATGGGTCAGCACCGGTTCTTCCGCATTGCGCCGGCGCGTGCTTTTCCAGGCATCGGCGGCGTTGCTGCCGAGCGCCAGCAGATCGGACTCGATTGCGGCCAGCGTTGCCGGAGCAAGCGCGCGATGAAGATAGGAGCGCAGCACGCGATCGTCGCGGTACTGATTGCCGAGTTGCGGCGCGGGCTGCACGAAAGACATGAGGATGACCAGATTCTATCCGTGTCGATTATGCGCCAGCCGGTCCACCAGGACTGTTAAGCGCGGCCGCCGGTTTCTTCGCGCGTTTGTAGCCGCGCGCGTCCCAGCCTGACGCACCGATCAGCATCAGGGTGAGCAGGATTTCGGCGATAGCCAGCCAGCGCGGCGCATTGCCACTCCACAGCTCGGCGATGCCGTGGGAAAAATAAAACAGACCGACGATGGCGCAGATCAGTACGCCGCGACGCAACGATTCGCGCGCGGCCCAGAGCCCGGGCAGCAGCGGCACGAGCGCGAGCGCGAGCGCCGGCCAGAGCAGCGCCGGTGCTGGCGGCGCAAGCCAGGCATGCCAGACGATCTGCAGCGCGAGCAGCGCGATCGCCGCAAGCAGGCCGAGGCGCAGAACTTTACCGGCCGGCGGATTCACGAGGCGAGCTTCGCCGCGATCGTCGCCACGCGGCGGCCGAGCGTGCGCGCAAGCGAGCGCGAATCTTCGCTGATCGCGCGATCGGCATCGGTCCCGGCGACGTGGCTCGCACCGTACGGCGTGCCGCCGGTCGTCGTCGCGTTCAATGCCGGTTCGGTAAACGGCAGGCCGACGATCAGCGCGCCGTGATGCAGCAGCGGCAGCAGCATCGAGAGCAGGGTGGATTCCTGTCCGCCGTGCATCGTCCCGGTCGAGGTGAACGCGGCGGCGGGCTTGCCGACCAGCGTGCCGGACACCCACTCCGCCACCGTCGAATCGAGAAAGTGTTTGAGCGGCGCGGCCATGTTGCCGAAGCGCGTCGGGCTGCCGAGGATCAGGCCCGCGCATTCGCGCAGGTCGTCGAGCGTCGCGTAGGGCGCGCCTTCCTCCGGCACCGGTGGCATTGCCGTGGCGGTGACCGGCGCCACCGGCGGCACGCTGCGCAAACGCGCGCGCATGCCGGGCACTTCCTCGACGCCGCGCGCGACCATGCGCGCCAGCTGCGCGACATTGCCGGTGCGGCTGTAGTAGACGATCAGGATCTCGGGCATTCGTTCGCGACTCGGGACTCGGGGTTCGGCAAGTATATCTTTGCCGGGGTCCGAGTCCCGCTATCATTCCCGCATGAGCCTCGATCGCGCCTGGGTCAATGCGTTTGCGCGCTTCATGCTGCGGCGCTTTCTCGACGACCGTTGCCTGCAGGTGGCAGGCGCGCTTGCGTTCACGACCTTGTTCGCACTGGTGCCGCTGATCGCGGCCGTGCTCGGCATCCTCACCGCATTTCCGGTATTCGCCGAATGGCGCGACGGGATCACAAAATTCATGTTCGAGAATTTCGTGCCGGCCGCAGGCGATGTGATTCAGGACTACCTCACCCAGTTCGCGGCGAGCGCGAGCAAGGCCACCGCGATCGGCATCCTCGTACTGCTGTTCAGCGCGGTATCGCTGATGATCAGCATCGAGGATGCGTTCAATCGCATCTGGCGTGTACCGACCGGGCGCACGACCGCGTCGCGCCTGATCATGTACTGGACCGTGCTGACTGCCGGACCGCTGCTGCTGGTCGGCGCGCTGGCGATCAGTTCCTATGTGGTTGCGCTGCCGCTGCTTGCCGCAGCGGGCGAGTCTTTTCAGGCCAAAGCGCGCCTGCTCGGCGCGCTGCCGTTCCTGATCCAGTGGTTCGCCTTGTGCGCGTGTTACGTGCTGATCCCGAATTGCCGCGTGCGTGTGCGCCATGCGGCGATCGGTGCGCTGCTCGCGGCCATTGCGTTCGAGGCGGCAAAGCGCGGATTCGCCGCCTACGTGACCGCAGGCAGCAGCTACAGCCAGGTCTACGGCGCGCTCGCGATCATTCCGATCTTCATCGTCTGGATTTATCTGTCGTGGATCATCGTGTTGATCGGCGCTTCGATCGCCGCGACCCTGGCCGCGTTCGATTACCGTCCCGATGCGCCGAGCCTGGCGCCCGGCGACGAGTTTCGCGGCCTCGTGCGCGTGCTCGCGCACTTTGCGCAGGCTCAGCGCGAAGGACGCGCTTTGTCGGCGAACGAACTGCGCGAACGCGAGCCGTTTCTCAGCGACGATCTGACCCAGCGCTATCTCGGCGATCTCGATCGCAGTAGACTGATTCGGCGCAGCGAGCGCGGCGATTTCGTGCTCGCGCGCGATCTTGGCTCGATGAGCCTGTACGATTTGTATGTCGACACGGGTTATCGCATTCCATTGCATGAACCCTTGCCCGCCGGTCGCGATGGCGCGCTGGATGCTGCCGCGACGCTGCACCTGGATCTCGCCGCACGCGATCTGCGCGCGGCGCTTGCCGCGCCGCTGTCCGAAATTTTTCCTGCGCCAGCGCGGTCTGATGGCATGGAAAATGACAAATCAACGCACTAGAGGTTTATCCATGAAACAGCTTTCGTTCCTCGTCTGCGCGCTGCTGCTTGCGCTGACTGCACATGCCGCAACCGCGAGCAAGCCAACGCTGAAAATCGCCACGCTCGACGGCAAGACCTTCGATCTTTCCGCACAAAGTGGAAAATGGGTCATTGTAAACTTTTGGGCGACTTGGTGCGGGCCGTGCCTGAAGGAGCTGCCGGACATCTCGGCCTATGTCAGCGCACACAAGGACAAGGTCGCGGCGATCGGGCTCGACTTCGAGGACAGCGACAAGGCCGACGTCGAGAAATTCCTCAAGAGCCATCCGTTGAGTTACCCGGTCGCGCAGGTCGACACGATGAAACCGCCCGAAGGACTTCGACGTGCCCAAGGGCCTGCCGAATACCTACGTAATCGCGCCCGACGGGCATGTCGCCAAGGCGTTTCTCGGGCCGATCACCTCCAGGGATCTCGACGCGGTGATCGCCAGCGCGAAACCCTGAGCGGTCGGCATGACCTGCGCGAGATTCATCGTCAGCGGCAGCGTGCAGGGCGTATTCTTCCGTGCTTCGGCGCGCGCCGAAGCACAACGCCTGGGGTTGTGCGGGCACGCAAAAAACCTGGCCGACGGCAGTGTAGAAGTATTGGGCTGCGGCGACGCGGCGGCGTTGGATGCGCTGGAGGAATGGCTGCAGGATGGGCCGCCGCTGGCGCGTGTGACCGGTGTCGGACGCAGTGAAGTCGATGACGACGCGGCGGCGATGACCGGCTTTCGCGTGCTTTGACGCCGTGGATTTGCAAATACGAAGCCCCGGCACGCCGGGCTTTGCTCGCACAAAACGCTGCGACTTGAAGTTCCGCGCGGAACTGCACATAGCCGGTCAAATTATCGAAATCGATGCCGCCGATGATCGCCACGGCTATTTGTCGCTGACTTGTTTCAGCCGTCATGCCCACATGCTGTTCACCGAGTCTTCAGTATACTTTTTCCACCCAGAGCGATTTGTCGGGCAGTTCTTCCACGCAGGGATCGCCCTTGAGCCTGGGCAGCTTGAGCGGTTTGACCGGCAGCTTGCGGTCCGGCAAGTGGTCGAGCAGATGGCGGATCAGATTGAGCCGGCCGCGCGGCTGATCGTTGAAGTCGACCACATGCCAGGGAGCGTAGTCGGTGTGCGTCGCCTCGAACATGGCGTCGCGCGCCTTGCCGTAGTCACGGTACTTTCCCCGCGCGGCGATGTCGACCGCTGAAATCTTCCAGCGCTTGAGCGGATTCTGCGCGCGCTCGGCGAAGCGCAGTTCCTGTTCTTCCTGATCGACCGCGAGCCAGTACTTGTACAGAAGTATACCGTCGTCGGTGAGACCTTTTTCGAACACCGGGCATTCGGCGAGGAAGCGCCGGTATTCCTCATCGCTGCAGAAACCCATGATCCTTTCGACACCGGCGCGGTTGTACCAGCTGCGATCGAACAGGACGATTTCGCCGGCGCTGGGCAGGTGCTCGATGTAGCGCTGGTAGTACCACTGCGTCCGTTCGCGCTCGTCCGGTTTGGACAGCGCGACGATGCGGTAGTGGCGCGTGTCCAGATATTCGCTGATCGCCTTGATCGTGCCGCCTTTGCCGGCGGCGTCGCGGCCTTCGAACAGTACGACCACGCGCTTGCCGGTCTGGATCAGCCAGCGCTGGAATTCGACCAGTTCGACGGCGAGCTGCTTCAGGTGCTTTTCGTATTTGTGCTTTTTCATCCTCGTTTCCGTGCGCAAAAAAGAAAGCTTCAGGATTCACCACGAAGGACACAAAGTAGACGAAGGAAAAAGGACAAAATTTTCCTTCTGTTTGTGTGCCTGGCGTCCTTCGTGGTGAGGCTTGCGCTCCGTCCGCTTCATGTTTCGCGCAAGCGTGGAACAAGGCCGGCGAGGTTGCACGGCCTGGTGCGCGAATCGAGCTGCGCCCGGATCAGCTTTTCCCACGCCGTGCGGCACGCCGAGGTCGAGCCGGGCAGGCAGAAGACGAACTTGTCGCTGGCCAGTCCGGCGAAAGCGCGCGACTGCAAGGTAGAGGTGCCGATCTCGTCGAATGAAAGCACGCGGAACATTTCGCCGAAGCCCGGCATTTCCTTGTCGAGCAGCGGAGCGATCGCCTCAGGTGTCGAATCGCGACCCGTGAAACCGGTGCCGCCCGTGATCAGAATGCCGTGTATGCCGGGCGTCGCGATCCACGCCGAGACGATCGCGCGCAGGCGATAGCGGTCGTCACGGCTGATCGCGCGTTCGTGCAAAAGATGGCCTGCGCCGGCGAGTGCGTCGCAAAGATAATCGCCGGAGGTGTCGTTCGCCGCGCTGCGCGTATCCGACACGGTGAGTACGCACAGCCTGAGCGGTTTGAAATCCTGAGTGGCGGTCATAAAAAATGTGCAATGTCAGCGGCGCATGTTCGGCAGCATACATCCGCGCAAACGCTTTCCCTATCGCCGGCAGGGAAGCTACAGCGAAATATCGATTGGCGCATCGCCGCGGCGCGCACGCTCGGCGATGCGCGTGAGCAGGGTGGCGAAATCTTCCGCGTAAGCGCGCATGTCGAACAGGCGCGCGCGGCGTTCTGGCTCTGCGAGTTTGGCCCGCAGTGCGGCCATCTGTTGCGGCTGCGTGGCAAGTTCGATCGCCCGCGCGACATAGGTGTCGTCGCCGTCGACGATCAATTCGTCGAGCCCGAGTTGCCGATTGAGGCTGCCGGCGACGCGCGATGCAAATGTCTCACCCGGCCGCGTCAGTACCGGACAGCCTGCATAGATCGCGTCGGAGGCCGTGGTATGCGCGTTGTAAGGGGCCGTGTCCAGGAAAAGATCGGCGCAGCGCAGGCGTGCGAGGTATTCCGCGTGCTCGACTTTCGGACTGAAGACGAGGCGTTCGGCGGCGATTCCTGCCGCACGCGCGGCTGCGCGCAGGCGCTCGGCGATGCCATTGCCGGGCGGGCCGTCGAGCAGCCACAGGACACTGCCGCCGGTCGCGGCGAGGATGCGCATCCACTGATCGAAACGCTGCGGCGTGATCTTCCAGGTGTTGTTGAAGCAGCAGTAGACAAAACCATTGGCAGGCAGTCCGCAAGCTTCGCGCGGCGGGGCTTCGGCAAGCGCACGCGTCGTGTCGGTGGGCTGATAGCAGCGTCGCAGATACGCGATCTTTTCCTCGTAGTACGCGCGCTGTGCGCCTGGAATCAGAAAGCGATCCGCGATCAGGTAGTCGTACCACGGCGCACCAAGCGAGCCCGGATAGGCCAGCCAGTTGATCTGCAGCGGCGCGGGTCGCAACGCAAACAACTGTGGTACGGAGCCCATGCAGTAACCGTCCAGATCGATGAGAATGTCGACATCGGCGGTGCGGATGCACGCGGCGACATCGGCTGGCGGTTGCAGCGCGACATCGTGGAATTCGTCGAAAGCCGCAACGAGGCGTTCGCGCATCTGTGTGCCGTCCGCGGCAGTCGTCGCGAACGCGATCGTGCGCAATGGCTGGGTGCGCAGCAGTTCGATCAGTTCGACGATCAGCAGTCCGGTTGCGTGGCGGTTGAAGCCTGACGAGACGAAGCCAACGCGAAGTTGACGATCAGCGTCCGCAGTCAGCGCGCGCGCCGGCCGGGCGTTGGCCGCGAACTGCCGTGCGAACAGACGTGCGCACTGCAATTGCTGCGCGGGCGTCGCATCCTCGGCGAGAAACGAAAACGGCGTGACGCCATGCGCGCCTGCGTCGACCGCACGGCGCATATGCGCGCTCAGTTGATCAAGGCCGTCCCATTCGCACAGACGGCGTTGACCGAACGCAAGCTGCGCGGCGGCTTCGAGCAGATTCGGATCGAGCTCAAGCGCGCGCCGCATCATGCCCACGGCCGCCTGCCAATCGCCGAGCTGGTCGAACACGAGGCCGAGGTTGTGCGCGGTGTGCGGTCGCGGCTGCAGCGCCATCGATTTTTCGTAGGGAGCGATCGCCTCGCGCAGTTTGCCCTGGCGCTCGTGCAGGAAACCGAGCAGGTACCAGCCATCCGCGGACTGCGGATCGGTAGCGAGCGCGCGCTGCAGACTCGCCTCGGCCTCGTTCCAGCGGGCCTGCGCGATGCGCACGTTGGCGAGGTTGATCAGCGCCTCCGCAGGCGGCACGCCGGCGCCGAGACTGCGCTCGAAACAGCGCGCGGCGCCGGCATAGTCGCCGCGCGCATAGAACAGGCGACCGAGACTCGTGAGCGCTGTCGGATGATCGGGGACGAGCGCGAGCGCCTGCTCCAGCGTCGTCTGCGCGTGGTCGAGGTTGCCAGTCATGCTTTGCACGGTGGCGAGATTGCAGAGCACGCTGATCGAGCGCGGGTCGAGCCGCCGCGCGTGTTCGAGGCTGCGCAGCGCGGCATCACGCTTGCCCGACTGGAGTTGTGCGATCGCCAGCAGCCGCCAGATTTCGGCATGCGACGGCACGCTCTGCAACGCGAACTGCGCGCGCCGTTCCGCGCCGGAGAAATCGCCGCGCTCGATCAGCGTGCCGATCGCGTCGATCGCCTGGGCGAGCAACGCCTCGCTCATTGCGAGGTCAGTCCGTTCTCGGTCAGCGACTGCATCTGCTCGGCTCGATACTCCAGCGCGAGAGGGCCGATCAGCGGGTCGAGATCGCCGTCGATGACTTCGGGCAGCCGATACAGGGTCAGGTTGATGCGGTGATCGGTGATGCGGCCTTGCGGAAAATTGTACGTGCGGATGCGCTGGCTGCGGTCGCCGCTGACCGACCTGCAGGCGCCGCGATTCGGCCTGTTGCGCGGTCTGCTTTGCGCGTTCGCTCGTCGAGCAGGCGCGCCTTGAGCAGGGACAGCGCGCGCGCGCGGTTCTTGTGCTGGCTGCGTTCGTCCTGGCACTCGACGACGATGCCGCTCGGCAGGTGCGTGATGCGGATCGCCGAGTCGGTCTTGTTGACGTGCTGGCCGCCCGCTCCGCGAAGCACGAAACGTATCGACTTTGAGGTCGGCATCGCGCAATTCGATCGACGTCTTCGACTTCGTCCATCTCGGGCAGAATCGCCACGGTCGCAGCCGAGGTGTGGATGCGGCCCTGCGCCTCGGTTTCCGGCACGCGCTGCACGCGATGAGTGCCTGATTCGAACTTGAGCTTCGAGAACACGCCCTTGCCCTCGATGCGCGCGATCGACCTCCTTGAAACCGCCGTGCTCGCCGGGACTCGACGACAGTATTTCGACGCGCCAGCCGCTGCGTTTCCGCATAGCGCGCGTACATGCGGAACAGATCGCCGGCGAAGATCGCCGCCTCGTCGCCGCCGGTACCCGCGCGCACTTCGAGAAAGATGTTCGCGTCGTCGCGCGCATCCTTCGGCAGCAGCAGCAGGTTCAGCTCGCTGTCGAGCGCGTCGCGCTGCGCCAGCAGTTCGGCGATTTCGCCTTCGGCCAGCTCGCGCATCTCCGGATCGTCGAGCATGGCCTGCGCGGCCTGCAGATCCTCGCCCGCCGCATCATAGGCGCGCAGCGACTCGATCGAGCGGTTCGAGCTGCGCGAACTCGCGCGACAGATCGCGGAAGCGCGCGTTGTCGTCGACGACTTCGGGTTGCGCCAGCAGCAGCGCGACTTCCTGATGACGCTCGGCAAGCTCGTCGAGCTTGCGGCGGATCGAGGGATTCATTCGCGCCCGCTGTCCCGGCTCGTGTCCGCCGCACGGCCGCGTCGAACAAGCTGTTCCGCGGCGCGCAGCAGTTCGACGTCGCCGCGCAGCGCTGCGGCGCGCAGGTTCGCGCTTGGCGCATGCAGCAGTTTGTTGGTCAGCGTGTGCGCGAGAAATTCCAGCGCCTGCTCGGGCGTGCGGCCGCCGGCGAGCAGTTGCCGCGCCTTTTCCAGCAGCCGCGTCGCGCTGATTCTCGGCGTCGCGGCGCAGACGCGGCAGCGGATTGCTGCACGTCGAGCGCGCGGCGCCAGGCGAGATAGTGCTCGACCTGCAGGTCGATGATCGCTTCGGCCTCGTTCGCCGCGACCTGGCGCGAGCGCAGGTTGTCGTCGATGACCTGTTGCAGATCGTCGATGGTGTACAGGAACACGTCGTCGAGCTTCGGCGACGTCGGCTGCGATGTCGCGCGGCACGGCGATATCGACGAGAAACATCGGCTTGCGCCGGCGCGCGCGGATCGCGTCTTCGACCATGCGCGCGTGCTCAGCACCGGCTCGCGGCTCGCGGTCGAGCGTGATGACGATGTCGGCTTCGGCCAGATGCTGCGGCAGGTCGGCGAGCGCGATCGCATAGGCGCCGAAGCGTCCGGCCAGCGCCTGCGCGTTTTCCAGCGTGCGATTGGCGACGATCAGCCGGCGCACGCGCGATTCGGCTCAGATGGCGCGCGGCCAGTTCGATCGTCTCGCCCGCGCCGATCAGCAGCACGCAGGCCTCGCTCAGATCGGGAACAGGCGTTCGGCCAGGCGCACCGCGGTGAACGCGACGGAAACAGGATTGGCGCCGATGCGGGTGTCGGTGCGCACGCGCTTGGCCACGGCGAAGGTCTGCTGCAGCAGACGTTCCATCGGCGCGCGCAGGGTGCCGGCCGCGCGCGCGGCCTGGTAGGCGTTCTTCACCTGACCGAGAATCTGCGGTTCGCCGAGCACCATCGAATCCAGGCCCGTCGCGACGCGGAACAGATGGCGTACGGCGGCGTTGTCCGCGTGCCGGTAGAGGAACTCGTCGAGCCTGCGTTCGGTCAACTGGTGATGGTCGAGCAGCCAGCGCTGCGGTACGGTTTCGGCGCCGGCTTCGACATCGACGTACAACTCGGTGCGGTTGCAGGTGCGACAGGATCAGCGCTTCGTTGATCGCCGGGTTGGCGCGCCAGATCGCTGACAGTGCCTGCGGCGTCGATTCCGGCGCGAACGCCACCTTTTCGCGCAGATCGAGCGGCGCGGTCAGGTGGTTGAGTCCGAGGGCGACTAAGGTCATACGGTAGCGTCGTGCGGACGACAAGAACGCAGCGAGATGGCAGAATGGAAATTGTGCGGCGCGCGGCATGCGATATCAAGCCGGAGCGCTTGAATGGTCGGCCCGCCGGCGCAACTATGAGCATGCGTCGCGACAATCTGCCGCGGGGTTCGTGGGTCAGTATAAATGAGTATTTTGTATACCTTGAAACCCTTGCATAACCTTGTCTTGGGTTGTGCCGGCGCACTCGTGCTGGCCGGTTGCGCAAGCGTGCCGGCCGGCAGCGCCCCAACATCCGTGCAGCCGCTGCAGCGCGTGATCGTGCCGCCCGATACGGCCGCGAGCGCGATGCTGCTCACCCACCTGCTCGCCGGCGAGTTGGCGCTGGATCGCGACGATCTTGCCAGCGGCGACGCGCGAATTCGCGGAGGCGTGCGCAGCTCAGCGACGATCCTGTCGTTGCGGACCAGGCCGCGCATGTCGCGATCGCCGGCAAGCACTGGGACGCTGGCGCGCATCGCAGTCGCGCGCTGGCAGGCGTTGCAGCCGCGAGGACCATGGTCTGCGCCAGGCGCGCGCGATGCTCGCCATGCACGATGGCGAGCCGGAAGCTGCCTACTGCAGATTTGCACGACTGGCGCAGCAAGCCCGACGGCACTGGCTGGCGCGCGGTATCGCAGGCCTTGCTCAGCGCCGAGGACCGGGCGGCCGCAGGCAACCTCGCCGAGCGCCTGCTGGCGGCCGATCCGCGGCAAAACCGGCGCGCTCAAGACGGAGTCGCTGGGCGCCAAACCGGAGACCTGGATCGCGGTCAGCCAGATGGCCCTGCGCCTCGACAAGAAGGCGCTCGCACGGGAGTTGGCAGAGCAGTGCGGTCACGCGCTTCGCCACGCCGAAGCCTACGCCTGGGCGGCGCAACTCAAGCTCGCGGCGGCGACAAGGATGGCGCGCGTGCGCTCTTCGCCGATGCTCTGCGCAAGCATCCGCATGACGCCAAAGACTCCGCGTCTGCGCATCGCCTATGCCACCATGCTCGGCGATCTTGGCGACAACCTCGGACGCCGCACGCGTGCTCGCCGACGGGCCGCAAGGCGACTATTCACTATGCGGCGCGCGCAGCCTATCTCGCGCGCAGCGACGACAAGGCGGCAAAACCGCAGATCGAGGCACTGTACCGGGAACTTGACGCGCTGCCTGGAGCCGCGTCCGCCGGCGCGGGCTGAATCTGCTCGGACAACTTGCCGAAGTTGCTCGAACGCAAGGCCGAGGCGCTCAAGTGGTACGCCCAGGTGCCGAGCGACGACGAGCACTGGTTCGGCGCGCAGATGCGTACCGCCGTGTTGCTGAACGATGCCGGCAAGATCGAGGACGCGTTGAGTCTTCTGCATGAACTGCAGCGCGCGCCGGCGACGATAGCAGGCAACTCGGCGAGACTTTCATGCTCGAAGCCGAATTGCTCAACCGCGCACAAGCGCGGCGACGAAGCGGTGGCGGTTTACGACCGCGGCCTGCAGGCGCTGCCCGACGACACGCGGCTGATCTACGCACGCGCCTTGCTCAACGACGATCTGGATCATGTCGATGCCGCCGTGCGCGACTTGCGCCGCGTGCTGCAGCTGAAGCCGAACGATGCCGATGCGATGAACGCGCTTGGCTACACGCTGGCCGATCGTACCGACAAGAGTCGCACCGATCAGATCGGCGAGGCGCTGGCGCTGATCGAGAAGGCGCTGAGCTCAAGCCAGGCGAGCCGGCGATCATCGACAGTCTGGGCTGGGTGCAGTACCGCCTCGGCCATCTCGACGACGCCGTGAAGCAATTGCGCGCGGCTTACCGCAAGCAGCCCGACCCCGAAATCGCCGCGCACCTGGGCGAAGTGCTCTGGGTTTCCGGGCGAAGGACGAAGCGCGTCAGGATCTGGGAGCAGGGACGCAAGAAGGACGGCGAAGAACAAAGTACTGCTGGAAACGATCAAGCGGCTTGACCTCGTGAAGACGGCGCTCGTGCACGATCGCGCGAGTCCGTCTCGCGTTCGCGGGTTTGCTTTCGCTCGTGCTCGCAGCGTGCGCGCCGTGCGCGTGAAAATGCACGCGTCGACGCCGGCGGCGGAGGCAGCGCAGGATGCGCGCGAAGCGGCACTCGCGCCGCGCACGCATTGGACGCTGGATGCGCACATCGGTGTCTCCACCGACCGCGATTCGAGGCAGCGGCGATCTCGATTGGCGGCAGGCCGGCGACGCCTATGCGTTCACCGTGCGCGCGCCGATAACCGGCAAGACCTGGAAACTCACCGGCGATGCTCAGCATGCCAGTGCTCGAAGGCGTCGATGCGCAGCCAGCGCGGACAGCGACGTGCAGCGCCTGCTGCGCGAGCGTGTCGGCTGGGATGTGCCGCTCGCGTCGCTGCGCGCCTGGGTGCGCGGCTTGCGCGCGCCGGGAACGCCGGCGCGCGTCGCAATACGACGAACACAATCTGCCGGCCCTGATCGAGCAGGACGGCTGGAAGATCGAATATCGCGACTGGTTCGCCGAGCGCAAGCCGCCGCTGCCGCGCATCGTGTTCGCCGTCGCATGCGACGACGCGTGTGAAGATGGCGATCGAGACCTGGTCGTTCGACGAATGAATTCGCAATGGACGGTCTGGCCGGCGCCGGCCAAGCTCAATCTGTTTCTGCATATCGTCGGCCGTCGCGCGGACGGTTATCACCTGTTGCAGACGGTGTTCCAGTTGCTGGATTGGGGCGACAGCGTGCACATACGGCCGCGCGACGGATGGTGCGATCGTGCGCGTCGACGACGTGCCCGGCGTGTCGGCGGCGAGCGATCTTGGCGTTCGCGCCGCACAGCTGTTGCGCGAGCATACAAGGACGAGTGCCGGCGTCGACATCCGCATCGACAAGCGCATACCTCTCGGCGGTGGCCTGGGCGGCGGCAGCTCGGATGCGGCCACGGTGCTCGTGGCGCTGAACGAGCTGTGGCAGACCCGCCTGTCCCTGGAGCAGCTCGCCGCACTGGGCTTGACCCTCGGCGCGGACGTGCCGGTATTCGTGCGCGGGCGCACCGCATGGGCGGAAGGTATCGGTGAAATACTTGCGCCGATCGACTTGCCGAACGCGCACTTTCGTGATCGTCGACCCTGGTGTCCAGGTACCGACAGAGGCGCTTTTCCAAGCACCTGAATTGACACGAAACACAGCGCCCACGACAATAGTCGGCTATCTTTCCGGTATGGAAACCAGCAACGCGTTTGAGCCTGTGGCGCGCGCGCGCTACACGCAGGTTGCGGTCGCAATGGACTGGCTGAGCCAGTTCGGTGCGGCGCGCTTGTCGGGCAGCGGCGGGTGTGTGTTTGTCGCAGTGGAATCGAGCGCGCGTGCGGAGTCCATCCTGCGTGCCTGCCCGCCCGGGTTTCGCGCGTACCGCGCGAGCGCTGTCACGATGTCGCCGTTGCACAAGGCGCTGGACGTGTATCGTGGTACGGTTAGCTAGCGCTGAAGAGCGGAAATTTGCGGCAGAACAGCGAACGAAGGATTCGGTGCAGGATGCGCCGACGCGAGGCGCGCCGCGCCGAGGCGAGAAACGAGGCGCGGCTTCTGCCGCGTCCGTTTTCGCGAAGGTTGCGGCAGGATGCCCGGGTGTTGAACGAAGGATATTGGCGCAGGATGCGCCGACGCGAGGCGCGCCGCGCCGAGGCGAGAAACGAGGCGCGGCTTCTGCCGCGTCCGTTTTCGCGAAGGTTGCGGCAGGATGCCCAATCCTTCGCATAAAATTGGGACGTCGCCAAGTTGGTAAGGCACGGGGTTTTGATCCCCGCATTCGCAGGTTCGAGTCCTGCCGTCCCAGCCATGTTTGCGGGTCAGCGGTCAAGGTGAGCGTGTGAACACGATCAATCCGGCGGGCTATTCCGGCACTTTTCCGCAGCGACCGCGGCGACGCGCGGGGGGATACAGATATTCAGCGGCAACGCGAACCGCCCGCTGGCACTGGCGGTGTGTCATGAGTTGAACATGCCGCTGGGCAAGGCGCATGATCAGCCGGTTTTCCGACGGCGAAGTCCAGGTCGAGATCGAGGAGAACGTGCGCCGCCAGGAAGTGTTCGTGATCCAGTCGACCTCGGCGCCGACGGCGGAGAACTTCATGGAGCTGCTGGTGCTGATCGATGCGCTCAAGCGCGCATCGGCGGCCAGCGTGACCGCGGTGATCCCGTATTTCGGCTATGCGCGCCAGGATCGGCGGCCGCGCTCGGCGCGGGTGCCGATCACGGCGAAGGTGGCGGCGAAGATGATTTCCAGCGGTCGGCACCGACCACGTGCTGACGGTGGATCTGCATGCGGACCAGATCCAGGGATTTTTCGATGTGCCGGTGGACAATGTATACTCTTCGCCCGTTTTGCTGGCGGATATCTGGCGCTACAACGTGCCGGAGCGAACTGATCGTGGTCAGTCCGGACGTCGGCGGTGTGGCGCGCGCCCGCGCGATCGCCAAGCGTCTGGACGATGCGGACCTGGCGATCATCGACAAGCGCCGGCCGCGCGCCAACGAGGTCGCGGTGATGAACATCATCGGCGAGGTCGAAGGCAAGACGCTGCGTGCTGATCGACGATATCGTCGATACCGCAGGCACGTTATGCGCGGCGGCGGCGGCGTTGAAGAAAGAATGGCGCGCGCAAGGTCGTGGCGTACTGCACGCATCCGGTGCTGTCGGGCCCGGCGATCCAGAATCTGACCGGCTCGCAGCTCGACGAACTGGTAGTCACGGACACGATCGCGCTGTCGGAAGCGGCAAAGGCGTGCAGCAAGATCCGCCAGCTCAGCGTGGCGGAGCTGCTCGGCGAAACGATCCGCCGCATCGCTTTCGGCGAGTCGGTGAGTTCGTTGTACGTGGATTGAGGAATGAACGATATAAACCAAACTCCCCTGGTCGCGGGGGAGTTTCATCGCCGCCGCGAGGTGGTCAACTTGAGTGAAGAAGGTAAGCAACAATGGCAACGATTCATGAAATTCCGGCGGAAAGCCGCAAGGACGAAGGGAAAGGTGCGAGCCGCCGCCTGCGTCAGACCGGGCAAGGTGCCGGCGATCGTCTACGGCAGCAGCGACGCTCCGGCCAGCATCCAGCTCGAGCACAACGACGCATGGCTGGCTTCGCAGAACGAGTGGTTCTATTCGGCGATTCTCGATCTGAAGCTCGACGGCAAGGCGCAGAAAGTGCTGTTGCGCGACATGCAGCGCCATCCGTTCAAGCCGCAGTTGCTGCATCTGGATTTCCAGCGCGTCGACGAGAACAAGGCGATCCGCATCCGCGTGCCTCTGCACTTCCTCAATCAGGAAAAGTCGCCGGCCGGCAAGAAGGCGGGCATCCTGATTTCGCATGCGCTGAACGACATCGAAATCTCCTGCCTGCCGAAGGATCTGCCGGAGTACATCGAGGTCGATCTGGTGACGCTCGATGTCGGCGACATCGTCCACCTGTCCGACCTGAAGCTGCCGAACGGCGTGGAAATTCCGGAACTGCGTCTCGGCAAGGAGCACGACGCTGCCGTCGTCACCGCGCAGGAAATGCAAGCGAGGAAGTCGAAGCAGCTCCGGTCGTCGACGCCAGGCTGCAGCCGCTGCCGCTCAGGCGCCGCCGCTGCCCGGGTGCGCGGCGCTACGCCGCCCTGCTGCCGCGCCTGCCGCCGCGCGAAGAAAGACGAGAAGAAGTGACGCTTCAGGATGGCGTCATCCCGCGACAGTACAGGGATGTACGCTGATCCGGGATCCAGCTTGCGATCGATGGATTCACTGCGCCTCATCGTCGGCCTGGGCAATCCCGGCGCCGAACACGCACGAACCCGGCACAACGCCGGGTTCTGGTTTGTCGACGCCCTCGCGCGGCGCGAGAGCGCGCGCTTCGGCATCGAGTCGAAACTGCATGGCGAGACCGCGAAGATCGTGTCGATGGCCAGCCGCTGTGGCTGCTCAAGCCGACCACGTTCATGAACAACAGCGGCATCGCGGTCGCGACGCGCGCTGCGTTACTGGAAGATCGAGCCCGAGGAAATGCTGGTCGCGCACGACGATCTGGACTTGCCGCCCGGCGCGGCGCGCCTGAAGTTCGATGGCGGCCACGGCGGGCAGAACGGCTTGCGCGACATCTTCGCGCATCTGGGGCACGGCCGGTTTCATCGGCTGCGTCTTGGCATCGGTCATCCGGGACACAAGGATCGCGTGACTGCGCTGGGTGCTCGGCACGGCCGGGCGCTGCCGACGAAAAGGCGATCATCGGCGCGGTCGGCGATGCGCTGGACGTCCTGCCGCTGGCGGTCGCGGGCGAATTCAACGAGGCGATGAAGCGCTTGCATACACGCGCGAATAGGGACCGAAATCCAGGACTCGTGAGAGCCGTCGTATTCTTCCGAAATCCTTCTACCTGGAACTTCCTTGAATACTCATTTGCAGCGCGCTTTTCCGAGCCCCGGAGTCATTCCGATGGGTATCAAATGCGGCATCGTCGGCTTGCCGAACGTCGGCAAGTCGACGCTTTTCAACGCGCTGACCAAGGCGGGCATCGCCGCGGCGAACTTCCCGTTCTGCACGATCGACCCGAACATCGGCGTCGTGCCCGTGCCGGATCCGCGCCTGAAGCAGCTCGCGGCCATCGCCAAGCCGCTGAAGATCATTCCGACGGCGATCGAATTCGTCGACATCGCCGGCCTCGTCGCGGGCGCGTCGAAGGGCGAGGGACTCGGCAACAAGTTCCTTGCGCATATCCGCGAAGTCGATGCGATCGCGCACGTCGTGCGCTGCTTCGAGAACACCGGACATCGTCCATGTGGCCGGCAAGATCGATCCGATCTCCGACATCGAGACGATCGACACCGAACTTGCGCTGGCCGACCTGGATTCGGTGGACAAAGCGCTGCAACGCGCCGAGCGCGCGGCCAAGGCCAACGACAAGGAAGCGCTGGCGAAGCGGCCGGTGCTGCAGAAACTCGCGGCCGGCTCAACGAAGGCAAACCCGCGCGCGCGGCCGGGCTGGACGACGACGAAAAGGCGCTGGTGCGCGACCTGTTCCTGCTCACGCTCAAGCCGCTGATGTATATCGCCAACGTCAAGGAAGACGGGTTTTCGAACAATCCGTATCTGGACAAGGTCGCGAACGCGCCGCGGCCGAAGGCGCCGAAGTCGTGCCGGTGTGTGCGGCGATCGAGGAAGAGCTCTCGCAGCTCGACGACGCCGACAAGCTCGCGTTCCTGCAGGACATGGGCCTGGACGAGCCGGGCCTGAACCGCGTGATCCGCGCCGGCTACAAGCTGCTCGGCCTGCAGACCTATTTCACCGCCGGCGAGAAGGAAGTGCGCGCGTGGACGGTCAAGAAGGGCGCCACCGCGCCGCAGGCCGCCGGCGTGATCCACACCGACTTCGAGCGCGGCTTCATCCGCGCCGAAACGGTCGCCTTCGACGATTACATCAAGTACAAGGGCGAAGCCGGCGCGCGCGAGGCGGGCCGACTGCGCCTGGAAGGCAAGGAATACCTCGTCAAGGAAGGCGACGTGCTGCACTTCCGCTTCAACGTCTGATAGTTTGTCGCCCTGATCGCCAAAGGAGTGCTGCCATGCCCGGTCAAGATCGCGAAGTGCCGCTTCTGTTTCCTCGCCCAGCCGACCGACGTGAATTTCGGCGGCAAGGTGCACGGCGGCATGGTGATGAAGTGGATCGATCAGGCCGGCTATGCCTGCGCGGTCGGCTGGAGCGGCATTTATTGCGTCACCGTGGCGGTCGGCGGCATCCGCTTCGTCAACCCGATCCTGATCGGCGACTGGTCACCGTGCACTGCCAGCTGATCTACACCGGCAACACGAGCATGCATTTTGCGTGGACGTCATCGCGCGCTGTCTGAAACCGGCGAGGAGATGCTCGCCACCCATTGCGTGGTCGTGATGGTGGCGACCGATAACGCTTGGCAAACCGACGTCCGGTGCCGAAATGGCAGCCGCAGAGCGATGACGACAAGGCCCTGGCCGCCTATGCGCAGAAGCTCATGGAGCTGGACAAGAATATCGAGCAGGAAATCGCCCGCTATCGGGATGCCGCGCACCTGGCCGCGCCTCCAGCTAGCACGGCCTGACATTTCCATGCCGCCTTGACAAGGCAGGCTCGCGAGCCGAAAATAGGCGGCTCGTGGGCGACTATTGTCTGCAGGCTGGATTGTCCGCTTGAGGCTTTGGGTCATCCGCCCCTGAATGGTTTGTCTGCGAGGTAGCACTGATTCAGGTTCTGAGAATTTGGGAGGGATACCCAAGCGGCCGGACGCCTGGAGTCAGCCGTCTCCGCGTGCTCGATGAGGAATGTATTTGACGTTTGAAAATTTCGGAGGGATACCCAAGCGGCCAACGGGGGCAGACTGTAAATCTGCTGGCTCATGCCTTCGGTGGTTCGACAAAATCGTCTGGAACGATTTTGAACATGTCGCGTAGCGGCATGGCCCGCAGGGCGAAGGGCAGGATGCCCGGAGTCATCCACCTCCGCGTGCTCGATGAGGAATGTATTTGACGTTTGAGAATTTCGGAGGGATACCCAAGCGGCCAACGGGGGCAGACTGTAAATCTGCTGGCTCATGCCTTCGGTGGTTCGAATCCACCTCCCTCCACCACAATTTGTTTGATCCATGCTGGATTAGAGTTGCTGCGACGAGATGAGAAGTACCCCTGGGCGGGAGTAGTTCAATGGTAGAACTGTAGCCTTCCAAGCTACTAGTGCGGGTTCGATTCCCGTCTCCCGCTCCATTGAAGCTGCCGGCAAGGAAAGGAATATGTCATCGGCGCAGGATGCGCCGACGCATGGCGCGTAGCGCTGAAGCGGCAAATGTGGCGCGGCTTTGCCGCGACCATTTTCGCGAAAGTTGCGGCACGGATGCCCAATCTTTCGAAAATTGAAATATTCACGCTCACTTAGCTCAGTCGGTAGAGCACCTCCTTGGTAAGGAGGAGGTCGTTGGTTCGATTCCAATAGTGAGCACCATTTCGTCGTTGTCCGATTCACTGATTTTTATACTTTTTCGCTTTCCACCTTGAACTACCCGAGGTATTGATCGCCATGGCAAAAGGCAAATTCGAACGCACCAAGCCGCACGTGAACGTGGGCACGATCGGCCACGTGGATCACGGCAAGACGACGCTGACGGCGGCGCTGACGAAGGTTGGCGCGGAACGTTTTGGCGGCGAGTTCAAGGCCTACGACCAGATCGACGCGGCGCCGGAAGAGAAGGCGCGCGGGATCACGATCTCGACGGCGCACGTGGAATACGAGAGCCCGAACCGCCACTACGCGCACGTGGACTGCCCGGGCCACGCCGATTACGTGAAGAACATGATCACGGGTGCGGCGCAGATGGACGGCGCGATCCTGGTGTGCTCGGCCGCGGACGGCCCGATGCCGCAGACGCGCGAGCACATCCTGCTGGCGCGCCAGGTCGGCGTGCCGTACGTGGTGGTGTACATGAACAAGTGCGACATGGTCGACGACGCCGAGCTGCTGGAGCTGGTCGAGATGGAAGTGCGCGACCTGCTGACCAAGTACGAATTTCCCGGGCGACAAGACCCCGATCATCAAGGGTTCGGCGCTGAAGGCGCTGGAAGGCGACCAGGCGTGAACTGGGCGTGCCGAGCATCGTCAAGCTGGTCGAAGCGCTGGATACGTTCATTCCGGAGCCGGTGCGTGTGCTGGACAAGCCGTTTCTGATGCCGGTGGAAGACGTGTTCTCGATCTCCGGCCGCGGCACGGTGGTGACCGGTCGTATCGAGCGCGGCATCGTCAAGGTGGGCGACGAAATCGAGATCGTGGGCATCAAGCCGACGCAGAAGACGACGTGCACGGGTGTGGAGATGTTCCGCAAGCTGCTCGACGAGGGCAGAGCGGGCGACAACACGGGCATTCTGCTGCGCGGCACCAAGCGCGACGAAGTGGAGCGCGGCCAGGTGCTGTGCAAGCCGGGCAGCATCACCCCGCACACGGACTTCGAGGCGGAAGTGTATGTGCTGAGCAAGGAAGAAGGCGGCCGTCATACGCCGTTCTTCAAGGGTTACCGTCCGCAGTTCTACTTCCGCACGACGGACGTGACGGGCTGCGGTGGAACTGCCGGAAGGCGTGGAGATGGTCATGCCGGGCGACAACATCAAGATGGTGGTGAGTCTGATCCACCCGATCGCGATGGAAGAAGGTCTGCGGTTTGCGATCCGCGAAGGCGGCCGTACGGTCGGCGCCGGCGTGGTGGCGAAGATCGTCAAGTGACCAGGATGAGGTCATCGCGGACAGTACAGGGATGTACGCTGATCCGGGATCCAGTTTCTGAGTCCGCTACAAAATGCAGCGCATCGGAAACGATGCGCGCCAGAGGTCGGAACGAACACACGCCAGTAGCTCAATTGGCAGAGCAGCGGTCTCCAAAACCGCAGGTTGGGGGTTCGAGTCCCTCCTGGCGTGCCATTTGCGATGGCTGGTCGACGGTTGATAGCATGTTGAGAGGATCCGGCAGGACGCGCATAAAGAATAAAACTATGAACGCAAAAGCTGAACAAGTAGGCGGCAACTCCGCCGCCGATATCGCGAAGCTCACGCTGCGCTGGTGATCCTGCTGGCGGGCGTCGTTCGCGTACTACTGGTACAACGATCTCGCCACCTGGCAGCGCCTGCTGATCCTGCTCGGCGGCTTCGTGAGTGGCCGGTGCGATCGGGTTCTTCACGCCGCGCCGGGCACGCGCTGCGCGACTTCCTGGCGAGGCGAATTTCGAGCTGCGCAAAGTCGTGTGGCCGACGCGCCAGGAAACCATCCAGACGACGCTGGTGATTTTCGTCGTGGTGATTCTGGAGCCTGATTCTGGGTCTGATCGACTGGGCCCTGAAATGGTCGATCCTGGATTTCCTGCTCAAGCGGCATTAATTGAAAAGTCCGGCCAGGATGGCCGGCTCTTGATTTTAGCGATCAGGGATGAGCGCAAAGGTGACTAACTAACATGGCAAAGCGCTGGTACGTGGTCCACGCCTACTCGGGCTTCGAGCATCAGGTCGCGCGCGCGCTCAAGGAGCGTATCGCGCGTGCCGGCATGCAGGAGAAGTTCGGCGATGTGCTGGTGCCGACCGAGGAAGTGATCGAGATGCGCGGCGGGCAGAAGCGCCGCAGCGAGCGCAAGTTCTTCCCGGGCTATGTGCTGGTGCAGATCGAGACGAATACGGAAAACAAGGCGCTGAAGATCGATGACGAATCCTGGCATCTGATCAAGGAAACGCCGAAGGTGATGGGCTTCATCGGCGGTACCGCCGACCGCCCGTTGCCGATCAAGGATTCAGGAAGCCGATGCGATCCTGCAACGCGTGCAGGAAGGCGTCGAAAAGCCGCGGCCGAAGGTGTTGTTCGAGCCGGGCGAGATGGTGCGCGTCACCGATGGCCCGTTCAACGACTTCAACGGCGTGGTCGAGGAAGTGAATTACGAGAAGAGCCGCCTGCGCGTGGCGGTGCTGATTTTCGGGCGTTCGACGCCGGTCGAACTGGAGTTCGGCCAGGTCGAGAAAGCCTAAAGGCCGGCCGAGATAGCGAGACGGAAAACGGGAGACGAAGCGTCTGGCTTCGATCTCACCTCTACGGTTCGCCATCGCCCGAATCCAATGCAAGCGAGGAGCCCGAGTGCAAGACGTGCAGGCGTTCGCACTCGAGGAGTAAACACAATGGCAAAGAAAGTAGTCGGTTACATCAAGCTGCAGGTGAAGGCCGGTCAGGCCAACCCCTCGCCGCCGGTCGGTCCCGCGCTCGGTCAGCGCGGCCTGAACATCATGGAATTCTGCAAGGCGTTCAACGCCGCCACGCAGAAGGTCGAACCCGGTCTGCCGATTCCGGTGATCATCACCGCGTATTCGGATCGCAGCTTCACCTTCATCATGAAGACGCCGCCGGCGTCGATCCTGCTGAAGAAGGCCGCGGGCATCGAATCGGGCAGCAAGCGTCCGAACACCGAGAAGGTGGGCAAGGTCACGCGCAAGCAGCTCGAGGAAATCGCCAAGACCAAGATGGCGGACCTCACCGCCGCCGATATGGATGCCGCGGTGCGCACCATCGCCGGTAGCGCGCGCAGCATGGGCCTGATGACGGAGATTTGACCATGACAAATCAGCAAACGATTCAAGGCAATGCAGGGCAAGGTCGCGGCAGGCAAGGTCTATGCGATCGACGAGGCTCTGAAGATTCGTCAAGGACAACGCCAAGACCAAGTTCGTCGAATCGGTCGACGTGGCGATCCGCCTCGGCATCGATGCGAAGAAGTCCGACCAGGGCGTGCGCGGTTCGACGCTGCTGCCGCACGGCACCGGCAAGACCGTGCGCGTGGCGGTGTTCTGCCCGGCCGGCGAGAAGGCCGAAGCGGCCAAGGCCGCCGGCGCCGATGCGGTCGGCATGGACGATCTCGCCGAGAAGATGCAGGGCGGCGACTTGAATTTCGGTCGCATCATCGCCACTCCTGATGCCATGCGCGTCGTCGGCAAACTGGGCCAGTTGCTCGGTCCGCGCGGCCTCATGCCCAATCCGAAAGACGGTTCGGTCACCGCCGACGTCGTCACCGCGATCAAGAACGCCAAGGCCGGCCAGGTCAAGTTCCGCAACGACAAGGCCGGCATCGTGCACGCCTCGATCGGCAAGGTGAATTTCGAGGTCAACGCGCTCAAGGAAAACCTGCATGCGTTGCTCGCCGATCTGAACAAGGCCAAGCCGTCGTCTGCCAAGGGCATATTCCTGCAGAAGGTTTCGTGTGTCGAGCACGATGGGTCTGGGCATCGCCGTGGATCAGTCCACGCTGCCGGTTTAGTCAACCGCAAGATCGCGCACACGATGCCCGGTCTTGCGCTACAGAATTTTGAGGGCGCCCGGTTTCAGCAGTGAAAACGGAAGCCGTCAAAGACCGCAGGTGGTTGAAGTGTCGCCGCAAGGATGTACTCGCAAGCGCACGAGGCGCAGTTCAAGGCGAGCGATATCAGACCTTAATCGAAAGGGAAGACAACCTGCGCAGATGGTGCATGCCCGTGAGAATTTTTCGAACGGCCACCAGTATCGGCATCGCAGGATGCCAGCGAATCCACAAGGATGTGCGGATTCGTGTGAATTCACGGATCGGCGATCGCAAGAGATGCGAAACGCCGGTCCAAGTTCGGAAGGAAAAGCAATGGCGCTCAATCTGGAGCAAAAGAAAGTCGTCGTTGCCGAACTGGCGAATGTGGCCGCCAAGGCGCACTCGTTGGTCGCCGCCGAGTATTCCGGTCTTACCGTGGGGCAGCTCACCGAGCTGCGCAAGAAGGCGCGCCAGTCCAAGGTGTTCGTGAAAGTTGCGAAGAACACCCTGGTCTCGCGCGCAGTGGAAGGTACCGACTACGCGTGCGTCAAGGACGCGCTCGTCGGTCCGATGCTGTATGCCTTCTCCGAGGAAGATCCGGGTGCTGCAGGCCGGTTGATCAAGGAGTTCTCCAAGGCGAATGAAAAGCTGGTCGCCAAGGTTGTCGCGATCGGTGGGCAGATGTATCCGGGCTCTCATGTCGAGAAACTCGCTTCGCTGCCGACCCGCGAGCAGGCCCTGTCGATGCTGGCCGGTCTGCTACTGCAGGCACCGATCACCAAGCTGGTCGCGTCATGGCCGAACCCGCGTCGCAACTGGCGCGCGCGTGCTCGGCAGGTCGCGCGAGCAGAAGGCGAACGCGGCTTGATCCGGCAGATCATCCACAGCAACTTTGGTAGCTGTTCGATAAACTTTCAGGAGGTAAATCACAATGGTCGCTTAGCAACGAAGAAATCCTTGAAGCAATTGCCATCCTAGCCGCTGATCGACGTCATCGATCTGGTCAAGTTGTTCGAAGACAAGTTCGGCGTGTCCGCTGCCGCTCCGGTGGCCGTGGCCGCCGCTGGCGGCGGCTGCCGCCGCTGCCGCTCCAGTCGAGGAGAAGACCGAATTCACCGTCGTGCTCAAGGCGACCGGCGAGAAGAAGGTCGAAGTGATCAAGGCGGTTCGCGCGATCACGGGCCTCGGTCTGAAGGAAGCCAAGGATCTGGTCGAGTCCGCTCCCGCCACCGTCAAGGAAGGCGTGAACAAGGACGACGCCGCCAAGTTCAAGAAAGAACTGGAAGCCGCCGGCGCGACCGTCGAGATCAAGTGACGGCAGGATGCCGTCATCCCGGCCAGTGCATGGATGCACGCTGAGCCGGGATCCAGTGTCTTATCGATTTGGAAAATATCAGTTCATTGGATTTCCGAAAAAACGGGAATGACGGCAACGAGCCTGGGGGCGCAAGCCCCCGGGCTTTAGTTGTTTGCACATGCGGTGAGGCGTCAGGCGTAAGGAGTTGAGGCATCTGCCTGACTTCTAACTCCTAGCTCTTCATCCTCACTTTACGCTCACGCAGGCGGTACCCTCCCATGACGACAACCACCTATTCCTTCACCGAGAAGAAGCGCATCCGCAAGGATTTCGGCAAGCGCCCGGTCGTGCTCGGCGTACCGCCGTTGCTGGCGATCCAGACCGATTCGTACCGCGAGTTCCTGCAGGAAGGCAGGGCGGGCGGCCAGCGCGAGGAGCATGGCCTGCACGCCGCGCTGAAATCGGTGTTTCCGATCGTCAGCTATTCCGGCAACGCGGCGCTGGAGTATGTGAGCTACCGCCTCGGCGAGCCCGCGTTCGACGAGCGCGAGTGCCGTTCGCGTGGCATGAGTTACGGCGCGCCGCTGCGCGTGCTCGTGCGCCTGGTCATTTACGACAAGGAATCGCCGGCCAGCAACAAGGCGATCAAATACGTCAAGGAACAGGAAGTCTACATGGGCGAACTGCCGCTCATGACCGACACCGGCACCTTCATCATCAACGGCACCGAGCGCGTGATCGTCTCGCAGCTGCATCGTTCGCCGGGCGTGTTCTTCGATCACGACCGCGGCAAGACGCACAGCTCGGGCAAGCTGCTGTACTCCGCGCGCATCATTCCCTATCGCGGCTCGTGGCTCGACTTCGAATTCGACCCGAAGGACGCGCTGTTCACGCGCATCGACCGTCGGCGCAAGCTGCCGGTGACGCAGCTGCTGCGCGCGCTCGGCTACAACAACGAGGAAATCCTCGACATCTTCTTCGAGAAGAACGTCTTCCATCTGGACAAGAAGGAAGGCGCCAAGCTCGAGCTCGATCGCCGAGCGCCTGCGCGGCGAAACCCTGAACTTCGATCTGCGCTCCGGCGACAAGGTCATCGTCGAGGCCGGCAAGCGCATCACCGCGCGCCACGTGCGCGATTTGCAGAGCGCAAAGTTCAAGAATCTGGAAGTGCCGGACGACTATCTGGTCGGCCGCATCCTTGCGCACGACATCGTCGACACGAAGACCGGCGAGCTGCTGGCTGCGGCGAACGCGGAAATCGATGCTGCGCATCTGGCGAATTTCCGCAAGGCCGGTGTCGACAAGATCGGCACGCTGTTCGTCAACGATCTGGATCGCGGTCCGTACATTTCCAACACGCTGCGCATCGATCAGACCAAGACGCCGCTCGAGGCGCTGGTCGAAATCTATCGCATGATGCGCCCGGGCGAGCCGCCGACCAAGGAAGCCGCGCAGAACCTGTTCTTCAACCTGTTCTTCACCTTCGAGCGCTACGATCTGTCGGCGGTCGGGCGCATGAAGTTCAACCGCCGTGTTGGTCGCAAGGAAGTCACCGGCGCGGGCGTGCTGTACGACTCGCAAGTATTTCGCCACGCGCAACGACGCCGATTCCAAGGCCCTGGTCGTAAAGCTCGGCCAGACCTCGGACATTCTCGACGTGCTGCAAGTGTGCTGATCGATATCCGCAATGGCCGCGGCACGGTCGACGACATCGACCATCTGGGCAACCGGCGCGTGCGTTCGGTCGGCGAAATGGCCGAGAACGTGTTCCGCATCGGTCTCGTGCGTGTCGAGCGTGCGGTGCGCGAGCGCCTGTCGCTGGCCGAAGCCGAGGGGCTCACGCCGCAGGATCTGATCAATGCCAAGCCGGTCGGCGCGGCGATCAAGGAATTCTTCGGCTCCTCGCAGCTGTCGCAGTTCATGGATCAGAACAATCCGCTGTCGGAAGTCACCCACAAGCGCCGCGTCTCCGCGCTCGGTCCGGGCGGTTTGACCCGCGAACGGGCAGGCTTCGAAGTGCGCGATGTGCATCCGACGCACTACGGCCGCGTGTGCACGATCGAAACGCCGGAAGGCCCGAACATCGGCTTGATCAACTCGCTCGCGGTGTATGCGCGCACCAATTCGTACGGCTTCCTCGAAACGCCATATCGCAAGGTCAACAACCGCAAGGTCACCGACAAGGTCGATTATCTGTCGGCGATCGAGGAAGGCGAATACGTCATCGCGCAGGCGAACTCGATCCTCAACAAGGATGGCAGTTTCGCCGAGGATTTCGTCGCCTGCCGTTTCAAGGGCGAGTCCGAGCTGCGTCACTCGCAGGACATCCAGTACATGGACGTCTCGCCGATGCAGACCGTATCGGTCGCCGCCGCGCTCGTGCCGTTCCTCGAGCATGACGACGCCAACCGCGCGTTGATGGGCGCGAACATGCAGCGCCAGGCGGTGCCGACACTGCGCTCGCAGACGCCGCTGGTCGGTACCGGCATCGAGCGCCCGGTAGCGCGCGATTCGGGTGTGACCGCGGCTGCGCGCCGCGGCGGCGTGATCGATCAGGTCGACGCCGGCCGCATCGTCGTGCGCGTGCACGAGAACGAAATCGGCGAGCGACGACGCCGGCGTGGACATCTACACGCTGACCAAATACACGCGCTCGAACCAGAACACCAACCTCAACCAACGTCCGCTGGTCAACGTGGGCGATGTGGTGGCGAAGGGCGATGTGCTGGCGGACGGTTCGTCGACGGATCTCGGTGAATTGGCCCTTGGTCAAAATATGTTGGTCGCATTCATGCCGTGGAACGGCTACAACTTCGAAGACTCGATCCTGATCTCCGAACGAGTGGTCCAGGAAGACCGCTACACGACGATCCATATCGAAGAACTCACCTGTGTCGCGCGCGACACCAAGCTCGGCCCGGAGGAAATCACCGCGGATATCCCCAACGTCGGCGAGCAGGCGCTCGCGCGTCTGGATGAAAGCGGTGTGGTTTACATCGGCGCCGAAGTGAAGGCGGGCGACATCCTCGTCGGCAAGGTCACGCCGAAGGGCGAGTCGCAGCTCACGCCGGAGGAAAAACTCCTGCGCGCGATCTTCGGCGAGAAGGCCTCGGATGTGAAGGACTCGTCCCTGCGCGTTCCGCCGGGCATGGACGGCACGGTCATCGACGTCACCGTGTTCACCCGCGACGGCATCGAGAAGGACAAGCGCGCGCTGCAAATCGAGCAGATGGAAATCAAGCGCATCAAGAAGGACTTCGACGACCAGTTTCGCATTCTCGAAGGCGCGATTTTCCAGCGCCTGCGCGGGCAGCTGATCGGTGCCGTCGCCAATGGCGGCCCGGCCGGCCTGAAGAAGGGCACGGCGCTGACCGCGGCCTATCTGGATGAGCTCAAGAAAGACGAATGGTTCTCGCTGCGCATGAAGGACGAGGAAAGCGCCGAGATGCTCGAACGCGTGCAGCAACAGATCGCCGCGCAGCGCGCCGAGTTCGACAAGCGCTTCAAGGCCAAGCAGGCCAAGATCACCGCGGGCGACGATCTCGCCCCGGGCGTGCTGAAAATGGTAAAGGTATACCTCGCGGTCAAGCGCCGCGTGCAGCCGGGCGACAAGATGGCCGGCCGTCACGGCAACAAGGGCGTGGTGTCGATGATCCGCCCGGTCGAGGACATGCCGTACATGGCGAACGGACGGCCGATCGATATCGTGCTCAATCCGCTCGGCGTGCCGTCGCGCATGAATATCGGCCAGATTCTCGAAGTGCACCTGGGCTGGGCGGCCAAGGGTCTGGGCGAGAAGATCCAGCGCATGCTCGAGGCGAAGGAAAAAGTCGCGGAGCTGCGCAAGTTCCTCGATCAGATCTACAACCACGACAAGGAAACGTTCGGCGAGCGCATCCGGCTGAAATCGCTGTCCGACGACGAAATCCTCACCCTCGTCGACAATCTGCAGCATGGTGTGCCGATGTCGACGCCGGTGTTCGATGGTGCGGCGGAAAGAGAGATCAAGGCGATGCTCAAGCTCGCGGACCTGCCCGAATCCGGGCAGACAACGCTGATCGACGGGCGTACCGGCGAAGCGTTCGATCGCCAGGTCACGGTCGGCTACATGCATATGCTCAAGCTCAACCATCTGGTCGACGACAAGATGCATGCGCGTTCGACCGGTCCGTACTCGCTGGTCACCCAGCAGCCGCTGGGCGGCAAGGCGCAGTTCGGCGGACAGCGTTTCGGCGAAATGGAAGTCTGGGCGCTCGAAGCGTACGGCGCGGCCTACACCCTGCAGGAAATGCTGACGGTGAAGTCCGACGACGTGCCCGGCCGCAACCAGATGTACAAGAACATCGTCGACGGCAATCACGAGATGGCCGCGGGCATGCCGGAGTCCTTCAATGTACTGGTGAAGGAAATCCGCTCGCTCGCAATCAACATGGAGCTGGAAGAGCGCTGACGGTGAGCAAGGGCCGGTGATCGCAAGCGGCGACGCCACCGAATCCGGCCTGCGCAAGAACCCGAGACTTTCGCCATCGACGCAAGATTTACTCCTCCCGGAGAAACAAGATGAAAGACCTGCTGAACCTGTTCAACCAAACCCGCCAGTCGCTCGATTTCGACTCGATCAAGATCGCGCTCGCCTCACCGGAGCTGATCCGCTCGTGGTCGTTCGGCGAGGTGAAGAAGCCGGAGACGATCAACTACCGCACGTTCAAACCCGAGCGCGACGGTCTGTTCTGTGCGGCGATTTTCGGACCGATCAAGGACTACGAATGCCTGTGCGGCAAGTACAAGCGCATGAAGCACCGTGGCGTGGTCTGCGAGAAGTGCGGCACCGAAGTCACCCTGACCAAGGTGCGCCGTGAGCGCATGGGCCACATCGAACTGGCCAGCCCGACGGCGCACATCTGGTTTCTCAAGTCGCTGCCGTCGCGCATCGGCCTGATGCTCGACATGACGCTGCGCGATATCGAGCGCATTCTCTATTTCGAAGCCTATGTCGTGGTCGATCCGGGCCTTACCCCGCTCACGCGCAGCCAACTGCTCAACGAAGAACAATATCTGCAGGCGGTCGAGGAGCATGGCGACGAGTTCGATGCGCGCATGGGTGCCGAAGCGGTCTACGAACTGCTCAAGACCATCGACCTCAATGCCGAGCTGATCAGGTTGCGCGAGGAAATCGCCGCGACGAATTCGGAAACCAAGCTGAAGCGCCTGTCCAAGCGCATCAAGCTGGTCGAGGCCTTTATCGAATCCGGCAATCGCCCCGAATACATGGTCATGACCGTGCTGCCGGTGCTGCCGCCGGACCTGCGCCCGCTGGTGCCGCTGGATGGCGGCCGTTTCGCGACGTCCGATCTGAATGATCTGTATCGCCGCGTGATCAACCGCAACAACCGCCTGAAGCGTTTGCTGGAATTGAACGCACCCGACATCATCGTGCGCAACGAAAAGCGCATGCTGCAGGAAGCGGTCGATGCGCTGATGGACAACGGCCGTCGCGGCCGCGCGATCACCGGCACGAACAAGCGCGCGCTGAAGTCGCTCGCCGACATGATCAAGGGCAAGCAGGGCCGTTTCCGCCAGAACCTGCTTGGCAAGCGCGTCGACTACTCGGGCCGGTCGGTCATCGTGGTCGGTCCGACGCTCAAGCTGCACGAGTGCGGCCTGCCGAAGAAGATGGCGCTCGAGCTGTTCAAGCCGTTCATCTTCTCCAAGCTGCAGCGCCGCGGCCTCGCCACCACGATCAAAGCTGCCAAGAAACTCGTTGAGCGCGAAGAAGCCGAAGTGTGGGATATCCTCGAAGAGGTGATCCGCGAGCATCCGGTGCTGCTCAACCGTGCGCCGACCCTGCATCGTCTGGGTATTCAGGCGTTCGAGCCGGTGCTGGTCGAAGGCAAGGCGATCCAGTTGCATCCGCTGGTGTGTACCGCGTTCAACGCCGACTTCGACGGCGACCAGATGGCCGTGCACGTGCCGCTGTCGATCGAAGCGCAACTCGAAGCGCGTGCGCTCGATGATGTCGTCGAACAATATCCTGTCGCCGGCCAACGGCGATCCGATCATCGTGCCGACGCAGGACGTCGTACTCGGGCTGTACTACATGACGCGCGAGTTGATCAACGTCAAGGGCGAGGGCATGGTCTTCGCCAATGTCGCCGAAGTGCATCGTGCCTACCAGAACCGCGCGGTCGAACTGCACGCCAGGATCAAGGTGCGCCTGCGCCAGATCGAAATCGATGAACAGAAAAACCGCACCGAGAAGACCTCGATCGTCGATACGACCGTGGGCCGCGCATTGCTGGCGGAGATCATTCCGGAAGGTTTGCCGTTCGCGCTGGTCAACACCGAGCTCACCAAGAAGTCGATCTCGCGCCTGATCAATGCCTGCTACCGTCGTCTGGGTTTGAAGGACACGGTCGTGTTCGCCGACCAGCTCATGTACACGGGCTTCCATTACGCGACGCGTGCGGGCATCTCGATCGGCATCGACGACATGAAGATTCCAGGCGAGAAGAAAGCCATCCTCGACGTCGCCGAAAAGGACGTGACCGAAATCCAGGAGCAGTTCGCTTCGGGCCTGGTCACCGCCGGCGAGCGCTACAACAAGGTCGTCGATATCTGGTCGCGCACGAACGAGCAGGTCGCTGCCGCGATGATGAAAGGCATCGGCTTCGACAAGGTCAAGAACGCCGAGGGCAAGGACGTCGAGCAGAAGTCGATGAACTCGCTCTTCATCATGGCCGACTCGGGCGCGCGCGGTAGCGCGGCGCAGATTCGCCAGCTCGCCGGCATGCGTGGCCTGATGGCGCGTCCGGACGGCTCGATCATCGAGACGCCGATCAAGGCCAACTTCCGCGAAGGCCTCGACGTGTTGCAGTACTTCAACTCGACCCACGGCGCGCGCAAGGGCCTGGCCGATACCGCGCTGAAGACCGCGAACTCGGGTTACCTGACGCGTCGTCTGGTCGACGTCGCGCAGGACGTCGTCGTCACCGAGCCCGATTGCGGCACCATGAACGGCCTGACCATGACGCCGATCGTGGAAGGCGGCGATGTTGTCGAACCGTTGCGCGACCGCGTTCTCGGTCGCATCGTCGCGTCCGACACGTTATGCGCCGGGCAACGAAGACGAGCCGATCGTCACGCGCAATACCCTGCTCGACGAGAAGTGGGTGGAAAAACTCGAGGCGGCGGGCGTGCAGAACATCCTCGTGCGCTCGCCGATCACCTGCGAATCGCGCGTTCGGCGTTTGCGCGCATTGCTACGGGCGCGATCTTGCGCGCGGCCACCTCGTCAACATGGGCGAAGCGGTCGGCGTCATCGCCGCGCAGTCGATCGGCGAACCCGGCACGCAGCTGACCATGCGTACGTTCCACATCGGCGGCGCGGCTTCGCGTGCGGCGGCGGTGGATAACGTGCAGGTCAAGACTACCGGTTCGCTCAAGTTCAACAACCTGAAGACCGTGCATCACAACGCAGGGCCATCTGGTAGCGGTATCGCGTTCCGGCGAACTGTCGGTGATGGACGTGCATGGCCGCGAGCGCGAGCGCTACAAGGTGCCGTACGGTGCGACCATTTCGGTCAAGGACGGCGCGGCGATCAAGGCCGGCCAGATCGTCGCGAACTGGGATCCGCATACCCATCCGATCGTTTCGGAAGTTGCCGGCAGGGTGCGCTTCATCGACTTCATCGACGGTATCACCGTGCAGGCGCAGACCGATGAACTGACCGGACTGGAAGTCGTCTGTCGTCACCGATCCGAAGCGCCGCGGTACGCAGGCCAAGGATCTGCGCCCGACCGTGCGTCTGGAAGACAAGAAGGGCAAGGAACTGCAGTCTGCCCGGCACCGATATTCCGGCGCAGTACTTCCTGCCGGCCGGTGCGATCATCTCGCTGCAGGACGGCGCGGAAGTCGGCGTCGGCGACGTCGTCGCGCGTATCCCGCAGGAAACCTCGAAGACCCGCGACATCACCGGCGGTCTGCCGCGCGTGGCCGACCTGTTCGAAGCGCGCAAGCCGAAGGAACCGGCGATCCTGGCGGAAGTTTCCGGCATCGTCAGCTTCGGCAAGGACACCAAGGGCAAGCAGCGCCTGGTCATCAAGGATGCCGAGGGCGACGATCACGAGGAACTGATTCCGAAGTGGCGTCAGGTCATCGTGTTCGAAGGCGAGCATGTGGAGAAGGGCGAGACCGTCGTCGACGGCGAGCCGAATCCGCATGACATCCTGCGTCTGCTCGGCGTCGAGCCGCTGGCCCAGTACCTGACCAAGGAAATCCAGGACGTCTACCGCCTGCAGGGCGTGAGCATCAACGACAAGCACATCGAGACGATCATTCGCCAGATGCTGCGCAAGGTCGAGATCACCGAAACCGGCGATACGCGCTATCTGCGCGGCGAGCAGTCCGACCGCATGCGCGTCATACGAGGAAAACGCCCGCGCCAAGGCGCGCGACGAGCGTCCGGCCGGTGTTCGATCCGATGCTGCTCGGCATCACCAAGGCGTCGCTGGCGACCGAGTCGTTCATTTCAGCCGCCTCGTTCCAGGAAACCACGCGCGTGCTGACCGAAGCCGCCGTGCGCGGTAACGCGCGATACCCTGCGCGGCCTGAAGGAGAACGTGATCGTCGGCCGCCTGATTCCGGCCGGTACCGGGCTTGCCTACCACAGCAAGCGGCGCAAGAAAGCAGCGGGCGGTCTGAGCGATTCGGACCTGGAAACGCTGCGCGGCGGTGTCACCGAGTTCGTCGGCGAGGCGCAGAGCGAAAGCTAGGCCGGTCCAAGTTGGCGCATGAAAATCGGGCCGCGCAAGCGGCCCGATTCATGTGGCGCGCTCCGGCATGCCGGATGCCATCTGGTTTTGCGCGGCGCAAGTCCGATTGTGGCGAGCTGGTTTGCAAGTTTGTAACGCCCGCGTTATAATCCTCAGGCTAAATCGCCTGCGTGTGCGCGGTCGAAAAGGTTTGAAGGCGTGAAACCGAAATGAGGGACAGGAAGTTCCTTGTGTTCGTTAGATGGATTTTCGGCGCGATGGTCGAGCGGTTTGCTTGACGGTTTCGCCAAACGCCAGCTACACTCTCAAAGCTAACAGGCCGGATTTTCCCCGGCCTGTTTTTTCGTCTCGGAATCCGCAAGATCTGGAATCGAAGAATGTCGACAGTCAATCAGTTGGTGCGCAAGCCGCGCAGCCCGAAGACCTACAAGAGCGCTTCGCCGGCGCTGGAAAACTGCCCGCAGCGCCGCGGCGTCTGCACGCGCGTGTACACGACGACGCCGAAGAAGCCGAACTCGGCCCTGCGCAAGGTCGCCAAGGTGCGCCTGACCAACGGTTTCGAGGTCATCAGCTACATCGGCGGCGAAGGCCACAACCTGCAGGAGCACTCGGTGGTCCTGATCCGCGGCGGCCGCGTCAAGGATCTGCCGGGCGTGCGCTACCACACGGTGCGCGGTTCGCTCGATGCGGCCGGCGTGGCCAAGCGTCGCCAGAGCCGTTCGAAGTACGGCGCCAAGCGCCCGAAAGCATCTTAAGCCGTCGCTACATAACCGAGCATCGATCATGTCGAGAAAAGGCAATACCCCAACCCGCGAAGCTGCTGCCCGACCCCAAGCATGGCAGCCAGCTGATTTCCCGCTTCATCAACATGGTGATGCAGAGCGGCAAGAAGTCGGTGGCCGAAGGCATCGTCTACGGCGCGATCGCGTCAGATCGGCCAGAAGAACGCGACCCCGGTCGAACTGGTGGAAAAGGCGCTGGGCAATGTCGCGCCGGCGGTGGAAGTCAAGTCGCGTCGCGTCGGCGGCGCCACCTACCAGGTGCCGGTCGAAGTGCGCGCCTCGCGCCGCATGGCGCTGGCGATGCGCTGGGTGATCGAAGCGGCGCGCAAGCGCAGCGAGAACTCGATGCCGCGCAAGCTCGCCGCGGAACTGCTCGAAGCCGCGGAAAACCGCGGCGGCGCAGTCAAGAAGCGCGAAGAAACGCATCGCATGGCGGACGCCAACAAGGCGTTCTCGCACTACCGCTGGTAATGAATTTTGCTGGTGTCGCCTCCATATATGCGGACCCTGAAAGAGGATTTGAGGAATTTAAAGTGGCTCGCAACACGCCAATCGAACGCTACCGTAACTTCGGCATCATGGCCCACATCGATGCCGGCAAGACCACGACCACGGAGCGCATCCTTTTCTACACCGGCGTCAATCACAAGATTGGCGAGGTGCACGAAGGCGCGGCGACGATGGACTGGATGGAGCAGGAACAGGAACGCGGTATCACGATCACGTCGGCTGCGACGACCTGCTTCTGGAATGGCATGGATCATTCGTTCCCGCAGCATCGCTTCAACATCATCGATACGCCGGGACACGTCGACTTCACGATCGAAGTCGAGCGTTCGCTGCGCGTGCTCGACGGCGCCGTGTTCGTGCTCTGCGCCGTCGGCGGCGTGCAGCCGCAGTCGGAAACCGTCTGGCGTCAGGCCAACAAGTACGGCGTGCCGCGCGTTGCGTTCGTCAACAAGATGGATCGCGCCGGCGCGGACTTCGACAAGGTCGTCGGCCAGCTCAAGTCGCGCCTCGGTGCGAACCCGGTGCCTATGCAGTTGCCGATCGGCGCCGAAGATCATTTCGAAGGCGTCATCGACCTGCTCAAGATGAAAGCGATCCACTGGGACATGGAATCCCAGGGCATGAAGTTCGAGTACATCGACATTCCCGCCGACCTGGCTCGACAAGGCCAAGAAGGCGCGCGAGCACATGGTCGAGTCGGCCGCCGAAACGTCCGAAGAACTTGATGAACAAGTATCTCGAAGGCGAAGAGCTGACCGAGGCCGAAATCATCGAAGGCATCCGCAGCGGCACGGTTGCGAACAAGATGATCCCGGTGTTCTGCGGCTCGGCGTTCAAGAACAAGGGCGTGCAGGCGATGCTCGATGGCGTGATCCGCTATCTGCCGGCGCCGTCCGATCGTCCGCCGGTCAAGGGCGTCGACGAAGACGACAAGGAAGACCACGCGCGCGGCCGACGACGAGCGAGCCGTTCTCCGCGCTCGCGTTCAAGATCGCGACCGATCCGTATCGTCGGCGCGCTGACGTTCTTCCGCGTCTATTCGGGCGTGCTGAACTCGGGCGACACCGTGTTCAATCCGATCAAGGGGCGCAAGGAGCGCATCGGCCGCCTGCTGCAGATGCATGCGAACAATCGCGAAGAGATCAAGGAAGTCCGCGCGGGCGATATCGCCGCGGCGGTCGGCCTGAAAGACGTCACCACCGGCGAGACGCTGTGCGCGACCGACAAAGTGATCATGCTCGAGAAGATGACCTTCCCGGAGCCGGTCATCGCGATGGCGATCGAGCCGAAGACCAAGAGCGACCAGGAAAAGATGGGCATCGCGCTGTCGCGTCTCGCGCAGGAAGATCCGTCGTTCCGCGTGCGCTCGGACGAGGAATCGGGCCAGACCATCATCGCCGGCATGGGCGAGCTGCACCTGGACATCATCGTCGATCGCATGAAGCGCGAATTCAGCGTCGAAGCGAACGTCGGCAAGCCGCAGGTTGCGTATCGCGAAACGATCCGCAAGGCGGTCAAGCAGGAAGGCAAGTTCGTGCGCCAGTCGGGCGGTCGCGGCCAGTACGGCCACGTCGTCATCGAGCTGGGCCCGCGTGAGCGCGGCGAAGGTTTCGAATTCGAGAACGGCATCGTCGGTGGCGTGATTCCGAAGGAATACATCCCGGCGGTCGAAAAGGGTATTCGCGAGCAGCTCGGCAACGGCGTGCTCGCCGGCTTCCCGGTCGTCGATGTCAAGGTGCGCCTGATCGACGGTTCGTACCACGAAGTCGACTCCAACGAAATGGCGTTCAAGATTGCCGGCTCGATGGCGTTCAAGGAAGGCTTCGCCAAGGCGCAGCCCGGTCCTGCTCGAGCCGATCATGAAGGTCGAAGTGGTGACGCCTGAAGACTACATGGGCGACGTGATGGGCGATCTTTCACGCCGGCGCGGCGTGCTGCAGGGGCAGGACGAAAGCCCGTCCGGCAAGACGATCGACGCGCAGGTGCCGCTCGGCGAAATGTTTGGTTACGCGACCAGTCTGCGCTCGATGAGCCAGGGTCGCGCGACGTTCACGATGGAATTCGATCATTACGCGGAAGCGCCGACGAATATCGCCGAAGCCGTAATCAAGAAATCCTGATTAAATCAGTCTAATTTTTATCATTGTATACAACTTTGACAGCTCTGAGGTTTCAGCCATGGCAAAAGGCAAATTCGAACGCACCAAGCCGCACGTAAACGTGGGCACGATCGGCCACGTGGATCACGGCAAGACGACGCTGACGGCAGCGCTGACGAAGGTTGGCGCGGAACGGTTTGGCGGCGAGTTCAAGGCCTACGACCAGATCGACGCAGCGCCGGAAGAGAAGGCGCGCGGGATCACGATCTCGACGGCGCACGTGGAATACGAAAGCCCGAACCGCCACTACGCGCACGTCGACTGCCCGGGCCACGCCGATTACGTGAAGAACATGATCACCGGTGCGGCGCAGATGGACGGCGCGATCCTGGTGTGCTCGGCTGCGGACGGCCCGATGCCGCAGACGCGCGAGCACATCCTGCTGGCGCGCCAGGTCGGCGTGCCGTACGTGGTGGTGTACATGAACAAGTGCGACATGGTCGACGACGCCGAGCTGCTGGAGCTGGTCGAGATGGAAGTGCGCGACCTGCTGACCAAGTACGAATTTCCCGGGCGACAAGACCCCGATCATCCACGGTTCGGCGCTGAAGGCGCTGGAAGGCGACCAGGGTGAAATGGGCGTACCGAGCATCATCAAGCTGGTCGATGCGCTGGATAGCTTCATTCCGGAGCCGGTACGTGTGCTGGATAAGCCGTTTCTGATGCCGGTGGAAGACGTGTTCTCGATCTCGGGACGAGGCACGGTGGTGACCGGTCGTATCGAGCGCGGGATCGTCAAGGTGGGCGACGAAATCGAAATCGTGGGCATCAAGCCGACGCAGAAGACGACGTGCACGGGTGTGGAGATGTTCCGCAAGCTGCTCGATGAGGGCAGAGCGGGCGACAACACGGGCATTCTGCTGCGCGGCACCAAGCGCGACGAAGTGGAGCGCGGCCAGGTGCTGTGCAAGCCGGGCAGCATCACTCCGCACACGGACTTCGAGGCGGAAGTCTATGTGCTGAGCAAGGAAGAAGGCGGCAGACATACGCCGTTCTTCAAGGGTTACCGCCCGCAGTTCTACTTCCGCACGACGGACGTGACCGGTTCGGTGGATCTGCCGGAAGGCGTGGAGATGGTGATGCCGGGCGACAACATCAAGATGGTGGTGAGTCTGATCCACCCGATCGCGATGGAAGAGGGTCTGCGGTTTGCGATCCGCGAAGGCGGCCGTACGGTCGGCGCCGGTGTGGTGGCCAAGATCGTCAAATAATCGAGTCATAACTTGGCGCGTCGGAAACGGCGCGCTGTTCAACCAGTTCTTTGAGGTATACGGCAATGGCGGACCAGAAGATTCGGATTCGGCTCAAGGCGTTCGATCATCGCTTGATCGATCGTTCCGCGAGCGAGATCGTGGAGACGGCCAAGCGTACGGGCGCGCAGGTGCGCGGACCGATTCCGCTGCCGACCAAGATCGAGCGTTACACGATCCTGACCTCGCCGCACGCCGACAAGGACGCGCGCGATCAGTACGAAACACGCACGCACAAGCGCGTTCTGGACATTGTCGATCCGAACGACAAGACCGTGGACGCGCTGATGAAGCTCGACCTCGCCGCCGGCGTGGACGTGCAGATCAAGCTTTATTGAGCCGGGCTTTATTGAGATTACGCAGATGACTATCGGAATTATTGGTCGCAAATGCGGCATGACGCGAATCTTCACCGAGAGCGGCGAATCGATGCCGGTGACGCTGATCGAAGCGACGCCGAACCGCATCACCCAGGTGAAGACGGTCGAGAACGACGGCTACAGCGCCGTGCAGGTGACGACGGGTACCAAGCGCGCCGCGCTGGTGAGCAAGCCAGTCGCCGGGCATTACGCCAAGGCCAAGGTCGAAGCGGGCCGCGGTCTGTGGGAGTTCCGCGTCGATGCGAAAGACATCGGCAAGTACAACGTCGGCGGTGAACTGAAGGCCGATGAAGTATTCAAGACCGGTCAGATCGTCGACGTCGCCGGCGTGACCAAGGGCAAGGGCTTCCAGGGCACGATCAAGCGCTGGAACTTCACCATGGGCGACGCGACGCACGGCAACTCGCTGTCGCATCGCTCGCCGGGTTCGATCGGTCAGCGGCAGACGCCGGGCCGCGTGTTTCCGGGCAAGAAGATGTCCGGCCACATGGGCGCCGACGCGCCAGTCGATGATGAATCTGGAAGTCGTGCAAGATCGACGCCGAGCGGCACCTGATCGCGATCCGCGGTTCGGTGCCGGGTGCGCCGGGCGGCAACGTCGTGATCCGTCCGGCGGCGAAGGGTTGAGGAGCTAGGATCATGGAATTGCAAGTCGTAGGCGCGAAGAAACCTCTGTCGGTTTCCGACGCGATCTTCGGCCGTGAGTATTCCGAAGGCCTCGTGCATCAGGTCGTCGTCGCCTACCGCAACGCGGGCCGCGCCGGCACCAAGGCGCAGAAGTCGCGTTCGGACATGTCCGGCACGACCAAGAAATTCAAGAAGCAGAAGGGCGGCGGTGCGCGTCACGGCGATTACCGCGCTCCGATCTTCGTCGGCGGCGGCCGCGCGTTTGCCGCGCGTCCGCGCAACTTCGCGCAGAAGGTCAACAAGAAAATGTATCGCGGCGCGATCCAGGCGATTCTGTCGCGAGCTCAATCGCCAGGGCCGCCTGCAGAGTCGTCGAGTCGTTCGGCGTGGACAAGGTCAGCACCAAGGCGCTGGCCGCCAAGCTCAAGGATCACACCGGCCGCACGCTGATCGTGACCGAGAACGTGGAGCAGAACCTGTTCCTGTCCGCGCGCAACCTGCATCGCGTCGCGGTGGTGGATGTCGCGGCGATGGATCCGGTGACCCTGGTCGATGCGCAGCAAGTGGTCATGACCGTCGATTCGGTCAAGAAGATCGAGGAGTGGCTGGCATGAGCGAGCAGATCAAGAACGAGAAGCTCTTACAGCGTGATCCGTGCGCCGCACATCTCGGAAAAGAGTGCGCGTGCGCAGGAACACAACCAGTACGTGTTCGAAGTCGCCGCGGATGCGGACAAGAGACTCGTCAAGGACGCCGTCGAAGCGTTGTTCAACGTCAAGGTCAAGTCGGTCAACATCGTGAATGTGAAAGGCAAGGTCAAGTCGTTCCGCAGCGCGCCGGTTCGCGCAACGGCTGGCGCAAGGCCTATGTGCGTCTGCACGAAGGCCAGACCATCGACGTTACGGCCAAGCCTGTAAGCTGCGCGTGAGTCCATCGGGATAATCGAACGACAATGGCACTGATTACATTGAAGCCAACTTCTGCGGGACGCCGCGCCATGGTGCGCGTGTCGACGCCGGGGCTGTACAAGGGCGATCCGTATGCCCCGCTGACCGAGGCGCAAGCCAAGACCGGCGGACGCAACCACTATGGCCGCATCACCACGCGGCACAAGGGCGGCGGCTCCAAGCAGCACTACCGCGTGGTCGATTTCAAGCGCGACAAGGAAGGCATCGCCTGCCGCGTCGAGCGCGTCGAATACGATCCGAACCGCACCGCGCACATCGCGTTGCTGCTGCTACGTCGACGGCGAGCGCCGCTACATCATCGCGCCGAAGGGCGTGAAGGATGGCGATCAGCTGATGGCCGGGCGCGATGCGCCGATCAAGTCGGGCAATTCGCTGCCGTTGCGCAATATCCCGATCGGCGCCACCGTGCACTGCGTCGAGATGAAGCCGGGCAAGGGCGCGCAGATCGCACGCAGCGCCGGCGCCTCGGTGCAGCTGATCGCGCGCGAAAGGGCTACGCCACGTTGCGTCTGCGCTCCGGCGAAATGCGCAAGGTGCCGGTGGACTGCAGCGCGACGATCGGCGAAGTCGGCAACTCCGAACACAACCTGCGCAAGCTCGGCAAGGCCGGTGCGAAGCGTTGGCGCGGCATCCGTCCGACCGTTCGCGGCGCGGCGATGAATCCGGTCGACCATCCGCACGGCGGCGGCGAGGCGAAGGCCGGCCAGGGCAACCCGCATCCGGTGTCGCCGTGGGGCCAGCCGTCCAAGGGTTACAAGACCCGCAAGAACAAGCGCACCACGCAGTTCATCGTGCGCGATCGTCGAGGTTGATAGGAAAACGACCATGGCACGTTCACTGAAAAAAGGCCCGTTCGTCGATCTGCACCTTCTGAAGAAGGTGGAGAGCGGCCTCGGCGACGAATACCAAGCGTCCGATCAAGACCTGGTCGCGGCGTTCGATGATCCTGCCGGAAATGGTCGGTCTGACCATCGCCGTGCACAACGGCAAGGCGCATGTGCCGGTGCTGGTCAACGAGAACATGGTCGGGCACAAGCTCGGCGAATTCGCGGCGACGCGCACCTTCAAAAGCCACTCCGGCGACAAGAAGGCCGCCGAGGCAAGAAGTAAGAGCGAGTCAAAGACATGAGACACCGCACCGCAAGCAAAAGCCATTCTGCGCAGCGCGCGCATTTCCGCCGCAGAAAGTGCGCCTGGTCGCCGATCAGGTGCGCGGTCTGCCGGTCGGGCGCGCGACCAACCTGCTCGCGTTCAGCGACAAGAAGGCGGCGCACCTGGTCAAGAAGGTGCTGCTGTCGGCGGTCGCCAATGCCGAGAACAATCTCGGCGCCGATGTCGACGAGTTGAAAGTCGCCACGATCATGGTGGACGAAGGTCCGCACCTCAAGCGCATGCACGCACGCGCCAAGGGCCGCGGCTCGCAGATTATCAAGCGTACCAGCCACATCACCGTGGTCGTGGGCAGCTAACCAGGAAACGTACGATGGGTCATAAAGTTCATCCAACCGGCATTCGCCTTGGGATTTCCAAGGACTGGAATTCCAAGTGGTTCGCCAACAAGCGCGAGTACGCGCAATATCTCGGCCGCCGATCTGAAGGTGCGCGAACTGCTGCGCGAGAAGCTGGCGCAGGCCGGCGTGTCGAAGATCCAGATCGAGCGTCCGGCCAAGACCGCGCGCATCACGATCCACACGGCGCGTCCGGGTGTGGTGATCGGCAAGAAAGGCGAGGACATCGAGAAGCTGCGCAAGGACGTGTCGAAGATGATGGGCGTGCCCGCGCACATCAACGTCTCCGAAGTGCGCAAGCCCGAGATCGACGCGCAGCTGGTCGCCGAATCGATCGCGCAGCAGCTCGAGCGCCGCATCATGTTCCGCCGCGCGATGAAGCGCTCGGTCGGCAACGCGATGCGCCTGGGTGCGCTGGGCATCAAGATCAACGTCGGCGGACGCTTGAACGGTGCGGAAATCGCGCGTTCGGAGTGGTATCGCGAAGGTCGCGTGCCGCTGCATACGCTGCGCGCCGACATCGACTACGGCTTCGCCCAGGCGAAGACGCAGTACGGCATCATCGGCATCAAGGTGTGGATCTACAAGGGCGAAGTGTTCGATCTCGCACGCCGCGAATGCCAGGAGAGCAAGGACGAAGGCCGCGAAGCACCGCCGCGCTCGCGAGCGGCGTGAACCGCGCGAGCATCGCGAGCGTCGCGATCGGGATCAGCGCGAAGCGCGTGAACCGCGCGCCGCGAAGTAAGCGCGCCGCAAAGTCAGGAATCGAAGATCATGCTGCAACCCAAACGCACCAAATACCGCAAGGTACAAAAGAGCCGCAATCGCGGCCTGGCTTTCGTCAGCAACAAGGTCAGCTTCGGCGAGTACGGCCTGAAGGCGACCACGCACGGCCATCTGACCGCGCGCCAGATCGAAGCTGCGCGCCGCTGCGTGACGCGCTTCGTCAAGCGCGGCGGCAAGCTGTGGATCCGCGTCTACCCGGACAAGCCGATCACCAAGAAGCCCATCGAAGTGCGCATGGGCAACGGCAAGGGCAACGTCGAGTTCTGGGTCGCCGTCGTGCAGCCCGGCCGCATGTTGTATGAAATCGAAGGCGTGACCGAAGTCGAGGCGCGCGAAGCGTTTCGCCTTGCCGCGGCCAAGCTGTCGGTGCAGACCCAATTCGTGAATCGTACGGTGCTGTGATGGAACTCAAAGATCTCCGCAAACAATCCGCGCAGGACTTGAACGAGCAGCTCATCGAGCTGCGTCGCGAACAATTCAACCTGCGCATGCAGAAGGGCGCGGGCCAGCAGACGCAGACGCATCATTTCAAGCGCGTGCGCCGCGAAATCGCCCAGATCAAGACCCTGCTCGGCCAGAAGCCGGCGGCGAAGTGAAGGCCCAAGACATGAGCATGAGCGAACAGAAGCAAAATCCCAGCGCACGATCGAAGGTCGTGTCGTCAGCAACAAGATGCAGAAGACGGTCACCGTGCTGCTCGAGCGCCAGGTGCAGCATCCGCTGTACGGCAAGATCGTGCGCCGTTCGACCAAGGTGCACGCGCACGACGAGAAGGGCGAGTGCAAGGAAGGCGACATGGTGCGCATCGTGGAATGCACGTCCGCTTGTCGAAGACCAAGAACTGGCGCGTGGTCGAAGTGCTGACGCGCGCTGCGCAGTAACGTGGAAGGTTAAGGAGACTCAACATGATCCAGATGCAATCCACGTTGGCCGCGGCAGACAACAGCGGCGCCAAGCTGCTGTTCTGCATCAAGGTGCTCGGCGGTTCCAAGCGCCGGTATGCCGGCATCGGCGACATCATCAAGGTATCGATCCGCGATGCGATTCCGCGCGGCAAGGTCAAGAAGGGCGAGGTCTACGACGCGGTCGTCGTGCGTACGCGCAAGGGCGTGCGGCGCGCCGACGGTTCGCTGATCCGTTTCGACGGCAACGCCGCCGTGCTGCTCAACAACAAGCTCGAGCCGATCGGCACGCGCATCTTCGGACCGGTCACGCGCGAACTGCGCAGCGAACGCTTCATGAAGATCGTCTCGCTCGCTCCGGAAGTGCTGTAAGGAACGACAAAGAAAATGCTTTTTTGAGCCTCCTTAAGTCAAGGGGGCGGCGAAAGTCAAGGGGCGGGAAAGCAGGGTTGTGGAAGTGCTGCAGCGTGGGTCGAAGTCAACAACGGCCCGGGCTTCATTGAAATCAAGGGTTAAGTTATGAACAGAATTCGCAAAGGTGATCAAGTCATCGTGATCACCGGCAAATACAAGGGCCAGAAAGGCGAAGTGCTGCGCGTCGCGGAAGATCGCGTCGTCGTGCAGAACATCAACCTGGTCAAGCGCCACACCAAGCCGAATCCGCAGGCCAACCAGCCCGGCGGCATCGTCGAGCGCGAGGCGTCCATCCATCTGTCCAACGTGACGCTGTTCAATGCGGCGGCCGGCAAGGGCGAACGCGTCGGTTTCAAGACGCTCGACGACGGCCGCAAGGTGCGCGTGTATCGCGCGCAGCGGCGAAGCAGGTCGACGCATGAGGAGAATGGCCATGACGACCCGTTTGGAAAAATTTACAAAGACGAAGTCGTACCGAAGCTGATCGAGCGCTTCGGCTACAAGAACGTGATGCAAGTGCCGCGCATCACCAAGATCACGCTGAACATGGGCGTGGGCGAGGCCGCGGCGAACAAGAAGGTTCTGGAAAACGCGCTGGCCGACATGGCCAAGATCGCCGGTCAGAAGCCGATCGCGACGCTTGTCGAAAAAGTCGATCGCGACGTTCAAGATCCGCGATGGCTGGCCGATCGGCTGCAAGGTCACCCTGCGCCGCGCCAAGATGTACGAGTTTCTCGATCGCCTGGTCAACATCTCGCTGCCGCGCGTGCGCGACTTCCGCGGCGTGTCCGGGCCGCGCGTTCGACGGCCGCGGCAACTACAACATGGGCGTCAAGGAACAGATCATCTTCCCGGAGATCGATTTCGACCAGGTCGATGCGATGCGCGGCATGGATATCGCCATCACGACCACGGCGAAGCACGGACGAGGAAGCCAAGGCGCTGCTCGAAGCTTTCAGTTTTCCGTTCCGTAATTAATTTTCAAGAGATACGACAATGGCCAAGACAAACATGGTGGAGCGCGAGAAGAAGCGCGCGAAAATCGTGAAGAAATATGCGGCGAAGCGCAAGGAGCTGAAGGCGATCGTGCTCAGCCCGAAAGTCTTCGTACGACGAAAAGATGGCGGCGCAGGCCAAGCTGCAGAAGTTGCCGCGCGACGCGAGCCCCTCGCGTCAGCGCAACCGTTGCGCGCTGACCGGCCGTTCGCGCGGCGTCTACAGCAAGTTCGCGCTTGGCCGGCACAAACTGCGCGAAGCGACCATGCGCGGCGACGTGCCCGGTCTGCGCAAGGCCAGCTGGTAAGAAATCACGAATATCGATGCTGATATCGATGCCGAGGAATCGAATAATGAGCATGACTGATCCCATCGCCGATATGTTTACGCGCATCCGCAACGCCCAGGCCACGGCCAAGGCCGACGGTGCGCATGCCGGCGTCCAAGACTCAAAGTCAGGCCATCGTCAAGGTGTTGAAGGACGAAGGCTACGTGCGCGACTTCCAGGTCAGCAAGGCCGACAACAACAAGGCCGAGCTCGAAATCGCGCTGAAGTATTTCGAAGGCAAGCCGGCGATCGAAAAGCTCGACCGCGTCAGCCGCTCCGGTCTGCGCGTGTATCGCGGCAAGGACGAACTGCCGAAGGTGATGGGCGGTCTCGGCATCGCCATCGTTTCCACGCCGGCCGGCATCATGACCGACGCGCAGGCGCGCGCGCAAGGGCGTCGGCGGCGAAGTCATCGGCACCGTCGTCTGACTAAAAGTCCGGTCCAGATGCCGGTCAGTTTCGGAGAAGACCATGAATTATGTCACGTGTAGCCAAAAAACCGATTGCGCTCCCCAAAGGGCGTCGAGTGCAACGTCGCCAAGGACGCGGTCACCGTCAAGGGTCCGAAAGGCACGCTCGAAGTTCGCAGCGTCTGCGGGGCGTCGAAATCGGCGTGCAAGGGCACCGAATCCAGTTCAGGGCCGACGACCGGCAGACAGCCTGAAGTTGGCGGGTACGGCGCGTGCGCTGGTCGCCAATATGGTCAAGGGTGTGAGCGAAGGTTATCAGCGCAAGCTCGAACTCGTCGGCGTCGGTTATCGCGCCGCGCTGCAGGGCAAGGATCTGAATCTGACGCTCGGCTTCTCGCATCCGGTCGTGTTCAATGCGCCGGAAGGCATCACGATCACCGTGCCGACACAGACCGAAATCCTGATCGCCGGCGCCGACAAGCAGCGCGTCGGCGAAGTCGCCGCGAAGATCCGCGCGTTCCGTCCGCCCGAGCCCTACAAGGGCAAGGGCGTGCGCTACTCGGGCGAGAAGATCAGTTTCAAAGAAGCCAAGAAGGCGTAATGCGGATGCTTCCGCGAAGCAGCGATCCAATCTCGGATCACACTTTTCGAAAAGCCTTCGCTCCAGGAGACCATGCAATGAGTCAGAAAAACGAAACCCGACTGCGCCGCGCGAAAGCCACGCGCAGCCATATCCGCAAACTCGCCGTGCCGCGCCTGACCGTGCATCGCAGCGATCAGCACATCTACGCCCAGGTCATTTCGGCCGAAGGCGACAAAGTGCTGGCCGCTGCATCGACCGTGCAGAAGGCCGTCGCCGACGAATCTGAAAGGCACGAAAAACAAGGCGGCCGCCGCTGCGGTCGGCAAGGCGGTCGCCGAGAAAGCCAAGGCGGCAGGCGTGAGAAGCGTTGCGTTCGATCGCTCCGGTTTCCGCTATCACGGCCGTATCGCGGCGCTGGCGGATGCGGCGCGCGAAGCGGGTCTGAAGTTCTGAGATAGTCATTGCGCGTTATTTATCTACAACTCTAAGCGGCATTGCCGCAAGTAAAAGTCCGCACCGATTCTCGGGCGGCAACAAGGTGAAAACAGATGTCAACCAACGAACGTGAAAACAGCGACGGCATGCTGGAAAAACTCATTGCCGTCAACCGCGTGGCCAAGACGGTCAAGGGCGGCCGGCAGATGAGCTTCACCGCGCTGACCGTGGTCGGCGACGGCGACGGCAAGGTCGGTTTCGGTTATGGCAAGGCGCGCGAAGTGCCGGTCGCGATCTCCAAGGCGATGGAACGTGCACGCCGCGGCATGACCAGCGTGAAACTCAACAACGGCACCTTGTGGCATGCGGTCAAGGCCAACCATGGTGCGGCGCGTGTGTACATGCAGCCGGCGTCCGAAGGTACCGGCGTGATCGCGGGCGGCGCCATGCGCGCGGTACTCGAGGTGGTCGGCGTGAAGAACGTGCTGGCCAAGGCCGTCAGGTTCGCGCAATCCGATCAATCTGGTGCGCGCGACGATCAAGGGCCTGCAAGCGATGGCGACGCCGGAGCGCATCGCCGCCAAGCGCGGCAAGAAAGTCGAAGAGGTGGGCGGTTATGGCCAAGGCTAAGACAACGGACAAGGCGGCGAACGATCCGCGTGCGCCTGTTCAAGAGCATGAACAGCTGCCAGTGGAAGCATCGTCTGAGCGTCAAGGCGCTCGGCTTGAACAAGCTCAACGACGTGCGCGAGCTGAAAGACTCGCCGCAGGTGCGGGGTCTGATCAACAAGGTCAGCTACCTGGTGCGCGTCGAAGAAAGCGCGTAATCCACGGTGCGTTTGCGCAAAAGTATACTGGAGTTACATCATGCGTCTTAATACTCTCAAACCAGCCAAGGGCTCGCGCAAAGTGCGCGTGCGCGTCGGCCGCGGCATCGGTTCGGGCCTGGGCAAGACTGCCGGCCGCGGTCACAAGGGCCAGTACGCGCGCACCGGCAAAGGCAAGGTCAAGCCGGGCTTCGAAGGCGGCCAGATGCCGATGCAGCGCCGTCTGCCGAAGGTCGGCTTCCGCTCGAAGCGTGCCAAGCGACATCTCCGAAGTTCTGCTGTACAAGCTCGAAGCGCGTCAACGGCGACGCCGTCGATTTCGCCGCGCTCAAGGCCGCCGGACTCGTCGGCGACGCGCGCCGATGCGCGCCAAGATCGTGAAGAAGGGCGAATCAAGCGCGCGGTCAAGCTCAAGGGCGTGGCCGTCACCGCGGGCGCCAAGGCCGCGATCCTCGCGGCCGGCGGCAGCGTGGAGTAAACATGTGGCGGCATCCCAGGGCAAGCATGCTCGGGACTCGGCAAGCTGACCGAGCTCAAGCAGCGCCTCCTGTTCGTGATCGGCGCGCTGGTCGTCTATCGCCTGGGCTCGTTCATTCCCGTACCGGGCGTGAATTCCGACGCGATGACCAGACTGATCGAGGGTCAGGGCGGCGGCTTGATCGACATGTTCAACATGTTCTCCGGCGGTGCGCTCAAGCGTTTCTCGCTGTTTGCGCTCGGCGTAGTGCCGTACATTTCCGCGTCGATCATCGTGCAGATGTTCGCCTCGGTGATCCCGTCATGGCAGGCGCTGCGCAAGGAAGGCGAATCCGGCCGGCGCAAGCTGACCCAGTGGACGCGCTTCGGCACGGTCGGACTGGCGGCATTCCAGTCTTTCAGCATCGCGACCATGCTGCATGCACCAGCCCGATGTGGTCTATGCACCGGGCCCGGGCTTTGTTTTCACCGCCAGTGATCGGCTCTGACCGCGGGCACGATGTTTCTGATGTGGCTTGGCGAGCAGATTACCGAGCGCGGCATCGGCAACGGCATTTCGCTGCTGATCTTCGCCGGCATCGTCGCCGGTCTGCCAAGTGCGATCGGTGCGTACCTTGCAGATGTCGCAGAACGGCGAACTTAACTTCGTCAAGGTGCTGCTGGTATTGGTGATCGTGCTGGCGGTGACCGCTTTCGTCGTCTTCATCGAGCGCGGCCAGCGCCGCATCACGGTCAACTACGCGCGCCGCCAGGGTGGCAGTCTCGGCGTACATGAACCAGAGTTCGCATCTGCCGTTGAAGCTCAACATGTCGGGCGTGATCCCGGCGATTTTCGCCTCGTCGCTGATCCTGTTCCCGGCGACGGCCTCGTCCTGGTTCGTCAACGGCGCCGATATCCGCTGGCTGCAGCAGATCACCGCCGCGCTGAGTCCGGGCGAACCGCTGTACGAAATTCTGTACGCGGCGCTGATCATCGTGTTCGCGTTTTTCTACACCGCGCTTGGTCTTCAATTCGAACGAGACCGCGGAGAACCTGAAGAAGTCGGGCGCGCTGATTCCGGGCATCCGTCCGGGCAAGTCGACGGCCGAATATATCGACGGCGTGCTGACGCGCCTGACCGGTGCCGGCGCGCTGTATCTCGTGGCGGTGTGTCTGGTGCCTACGTTCCTGCAGCAGAGCTGGCACGTGCCGTTCTATTTCGGCGGCACTTCGCTGCTGATCGTGGTCGTGGTGGTGATGGATTTCACCGCCCAGGTGCAGGCTCATCTGGTGTCGCACCAGTATGAGAGCCTGCTGAAGAAGGCGAATCTGAAAGGTTACGGCCGCGGCGGCGGTGCGCGCTGAGCGGCGTTCAGACGCGATTTCGACAGAAAAATTTCGTGATCCGGGCGCCGATTCAGAGCTTCCGATAGGAAAAAATACAGGTATAATTCACAGTTCACTGCGCCGATGCGCATAAGTTAGAGAAAATCGCGAAGTGCGGCCCGGATGGCCGCTTTTTCTTGGGGCAGGATGCCTGCAGGAATTTCGGAGAGAAACATGGCGCGCATTGCAGGCGTCAACCTGCCGGTCCAGAAGCATGTCGTGATCGGACTGCAGAGTATTTTTGGCATCGGCCGCGCGCGGTCGAAGCAGGTCTGCGTCGCGGCCGGCGTGGATCCGGCGACCAAGATCAAGTCGCTGACCGAGGCAGAAGTCGACAAGCTGCGTCACGGAAGTGGCGAAGTACATCGTCGAAGGCGACCTGCGCCGCGAAGTCGGCATCAGCATCAAGCGCCTGATCGACCTCGGCACCTATCGCGGCTTGCGTCATCGCCGCGGTCTGCCGGTACGCGGCCAGCGCACGCGCACCAATGCGCGCACCCGCAAGGGTCCGCGCCGCGCGATCAAGAAAAATTGATAATTCTGCAAACTTTTTGCGGAAATCCTGACTCATGAATAAGCCGGTCGCTGCCAAGACCAAGAAGAAAACCAAGCGCGTCGTCACCGATGGATCGTGCATGTGCAAGCCTCGTTCAACAATACCGTCGTGACGATCACCGATCGTCAGGGCAATGCGTTGTCGTGGGCGACCTCGCGGTGGCGCGGGTTTCCGCGGTTCGCGCAAGTCCACGCCGTTTGCGGCCCAGGTCGCGGCCGAAAAGGCCGGACGCGTCGGCGCAGGAATACGGCGTGAAGACGCTCGAAGTGCGCATCAAGGGCCCGGGCCCGGGCCGCGAGTCCGCGGTGCGTTCGCTGAACGCGCTCGGCATCAAGGTCACCAACATCATCGACGTCACGCCGATTCCGCACAACGGCTGCCGTCCGCCGAAGCGCCGTCGGGTTTGAAGAGAGTATCGAATGGCACGTTATATCGGTCCTACCTGCAAGCTCGCTCGTCGCGAAGGCGCAGACCTGAGTCTCAAGAGTCCGGCGCGCGCGATCGATTCCAAGTGCAAGCTCGAGCAGAAGCCCGGCCAGCATGGCGCCGGCGGGGCAAGAAGGCGCGCCTGTCCGACTACGCCGTGCAGTTGCGCGAGAAGCAGAAGGTCAAGCGCATCTACGGCCTGCTCGAGCGCCAGTTCAGCAACTACTACGTCAAGGCCGTCGCAGATCAAGGGCAATACGGGTGAGAACCTGTTGCGCATGCTCGAAAGCCGTCTCGACAACATCGTCTATCGCATGGGCTTCGCGGTGACGCGCGCGCAGGCGCGCCAGCTGGTCTCGCACAAGGCGATCGAAGTCAACGGCAAGAAGGTCAACCTGCCGTCGTACGCAGGTCAAGCCGGGCGATCTGGTCGCGGTCGTCGAGAAGTCGCGCAACCAGTTGCGCATCAAGGAAGCGCTGACCCTGTCGCAGGAAATGGATCTGGCGCCGGGCTGGATCGAAGTCGACGCGAAGCAAGTTCGCGGGCACGCTGAAAGCGCTGCCGGAACGTTCGGATCTGCCGAGCGACATCAACGAAAGCCTGATCGTCGAGTTGTATTCGCAAGTAATAGTCGTACCGCTGGCCGGAGTAATGCCGGATGCGGCGACCGAGCGGGTATGACGAACCCGCTGTTGCACCAAAATATTATTTGTATCCCTTTTCAACCCTCATTATCGGAGAGTGTAGTTCATGGCTCTTCGCCTACTACCATCCTGCGCCCGCGCGGCCTGCATGTGGAACGCACCGGCGCCAATCGCGCCAAAGTCTCGGTCGAGCCGCTTGAGCGCGGCTTCGGTCATACCCTCGGCAACGCGTTGCGACGCGTGCTGCTGTCGTCGATTCCCGGCGCGGCCATCACGGAAGTCGAGATCGACGGCGTGTTGCACGAGTACACGACGCTCGAAGGCCTGCAGGAAGACGTCATCGAAGTGCTGCTCAACTTCAAGGACGTCGCGATCCGCCTGCACAACCTCGACGAAACCACGCGTCACCCTGTCGAAAAAGGGCAAGGGCGTGGTCAGCGGCCGGCGACATCAAGGTCGACCACAACGTCGAGATCCTCAATCCCGATCACGTGATCTGCCATCTGACGCAAGGACATCGCGCTCAACATGCGCCTGAAGATCGCGCGCGGCGTCGGCTACCAGCCGGCCACCTCGCGCCGCCGTCCGGACGAGGAAAGCCGTCCGATCGGCCGCCTGCAGCTCGATGCGTCGTTCTGCCCGGTGCGCCGCGTCGCCTATGAAGTCGACAGCGCGCGCGTCGAACAGCGTACCGACCTCGACAAGCTGATTCTCGACATCGAGACCAACGGCGACGATCGATGCGGAAGAAGCCGTGCGCAAGGCCGCCGAAATCCTGCAGGATCAGCTTACCGTGTTCGGCGATTTCACGCGCCGCGAAAGCGCAGACGACGAAGACCGACAAGGCCGGCGTCGATCCGGTGCTGCTGCGTCCGATCGACGATCTGGAACTCACCGTGCGTTCGGCGAACTGCCTGAAGGCCGAGAGCATCTACTACATCGGCGACCTCGTGCAGCGCACCGAAGTCGAGTTGCTGAAGACGCCGAACCTCGGCAAGAAGTCGCTGACCGAGATCAAGGACGTGCTGTTCACGCGCGGCCTGTCGCTGGGCATGAAGCTGGAAAACTGGCCGCCGTCCGGTCTGCAGCACGGCATGCAGATGAATTGAGATTCGCCGAAAGATCAGCTCATTCCGCGAAGCGGAATCATGTCGACCGGCTTGATGACCAGCATTCGGCTGTTGAAAAGCGCTTCGCGGAAATGACGACAGAAACAAGGACGTTCACGAACCAAGAGTTCACTTTTCGCAGAGTTTTTCCGCAAAAGATACAATTATAAAGTTATATAACTTAGGAATTATTTATGCGCCATCATGAAATCCGGCCGCAAACTCAACCGCACGAGCAGCCATCGCGAAGCGATGTTCAAGAACATGGCCGCGTCGCTGATCAAGCACGAACTGATCCGCACCACCTTGCCGAAGGCCAAGGAACTGCGCCGCGTCGCCGAACCGCTGATCACGCTCGCGAAGGTCGACACGTCGCCAACCGCCGCCTCGCTTTCGCGCGCCTGCGCGACAAGGTTGCCGTCGGCAAGCTGTTCGTCGAACTCGGCCCGCGTTACCGCGAGCGCAAGGGCGGCTATACTGCGTATCCTCAAATGCGGCCAGCGCGTCGGCGACAATGCGCCGATGGCCTACGTCGAACTCGTCGATCGCCCGCGAACCGACGCTGCCGCGGCCGAGTAGGCCGCAAGCACGTTCGCCAGCAAAGGGCCTCGACGCAAAATCGTCGGGGCCTTTTTGTTTTGAAAATTGTGGAACGTCATGCGTATGGCGCTGTCTGTGATCCACGTCGCCACGGTCGGGAATCACGATGCTCAATCCGTTCCAATGGTCGTACCGCGGTCAATACCTCGCCGGCTTCCTGGTTTGCGCGGCGCTGCTCGCCTATGCGATCCACGTGCAGTTCGATCTCGGCATCGAGCCGTGTCCGTTGTGCGAATTTCAGCGCTTTGCGTTTATCGCGATGGGCATCTTTCTCCTGATCGGCGGGCTGCACAACCCTGGCGCATCGGGCCGCAGGGTCTACGCTTCCCTCGTTCTGCTGGGGGCCTGCGCCGGCATCGGTATCGCCGCCTACCATTTGTGGGAGCAGCATCTTCCGCCCGATCCATTCGCCGGCTGCACACCGGGATGGAGCTATATGGTCGATAATTTCCCGATCGGCAAGACGCTGAAAATGGCGTTCAGCGGCCATGGCGATTGCGCTGAAATCAACTGGACCTTCCTCGGCCTCGCGATGCCGTTCTGGACCCTCGTCTGCTATGTGCTGCTCGGCGCGGGCGCGGTGTGGGCGGGCTTCCGCAAACGCTGAGTTCATGGTTGCCGTGCCGCATCAATCTGGCATGATGCACGAGGATGGAGAATCGATGAGCAAGGTCATGCGTGCGGACGAAAAAAATCTTGCGCCGGTCAGCGACGTCAGAGACTGGACTCCGGCGTCGTGGAAGAAGCGGACGGCGGTGCAGCAGCCGATATACGCCGATGCCGCGGCGCTCGATCGCGCGGTTGCCGAACTGCGCGAGTTGCCACCGCTGGTCACCTCGTGGGAAGTGCTCGCGCTCAAGCGCAAGCTCGCCGACGCCTCGGAAGGACGCTGCTTTCTGCTGCAGGGCGGCGATTGTGCCGAGAGTTTCAGCGACTGCAATTCGTCGTTGATCGCCAATCGGCTGAAAGTATTGCTGCAGATGAGTCTGGTGCTCGTGCACGGACTCAAACTGCCGGTCGTGCGCGTCGGCCGCTTCGCCGGTCAGTACGCGAAGCCGCGCTCGGCGGACAGCGAAACGCGCGATGGCGTAACCCTGGCGTGCTACCGCGGCGACATCGTGAACGCGCCGGAATTCACCGCGGCGGCGCGCGAGCCCGATCCACAGCGCTTGATCGAGGCGCATTCCAAATCCGCGCTGACGATGAATTTCGTGCGCGGCCTGATCGACGGCGGGTTCGCCGACCTGCACCATCCCGAATACTGGGATCTGGCCTGGGTCGAGCATTCGCCGTTGCAGGGCGAGTACCGGCGCATGGTCGAGGCGATCGGCGATTCCGTGCGCTTCATGGAAACCCTGGCCGGCGAATCGCTCGGCAGTTACAGCAAAGTGGATTTCTATACTTCGCACGAAGCGTTGCTGCTCAACTACGAGCAGGCGGTCACGCGCCAGGTGCCGCGCCACTGGGGCTGGTTCAATCTGTCCACGCATTTTCCGTGGATCGGCATGCGCACCGCGCAGCTCGACGGCGCGCATGTCGAGTACTGCCGCGGCATCCGCAATCCGATGGGCCTGAAGGTGGGACCTGGCGTGAAACCGGAGCAATTGCTGCGTGTGATCGATGCGCTCAATCCGGACAACGAGGCCGGGCGCCTGACCCTGATCACGCGCATGGGCGCGACCAAGGTCCAGGCCGAACTGCCGCAGCATCTGAACGCGGTGAAGGCCGAAGGCAAGCGCGTACTCTGGTGCTGCGATCCGATGCACGGCAATGGCGAAACGCTGGCGAATGGCGTGAAAACGCGGCGTTTCGCGAATATCCGCGCCGAACTCGATCACGCTTTCGATATTCACGCCGCCTGCGGCACGCGCCTCGGCGGTGTGCACCTGGAACTCACCGGCGAAAACGTCACCGAATGCCTTGGCGGTGCGCGCGACCTGACCGAGATCGATCTTGCGCGCGCGTACAAGTCCACGGTCGACCCGCGCCTCAACTACGAGCAGTCGTTGGAAATCGCCATGCTGATCGTGCGCAAACGTGGCGGCGTAGCATCGCCACCCGCAGTCGCGTAGAGCCGCAAATCATCGTGTCGGACCGGTCATCGGGAATCGGCATCGATGTGTGCGACAAACGTTGGCGGCCTGCGCGCATGCGTCGCCTGTTCGAATGCGTAGGCGAGACGGATCAGCGTCGGTTCGCTCCATGCGCTGCCGAAGAAGGTCAATCCAACCGGCAGTCCATGCACGAACCCTGCGGGCACGGTGATCGCCGGATATCCGGACACCGCTGCGGGCGATGAGCTGCCACCACCGAAATGATCGCCATCCACCCAGTCGGTCAGCCAGGCCGGTCCGCCGGTCGGGGCGATCAATGCATCGAGCTTGTCTTTCCGCAGCGCGGCGTCGATGCCCTGCGGTCCTGACAGCGCTTTGGCTTTGGCGAGCGCGTCCTTGTATACCTTGTCGCTCAACGGGCCGCGCGCCTGCGCTTGCTCGAACAATTCCTGGCCGAACCACGGCATTTCGCGCGCTCGCTCGCTGTTGTCGAATGCGATCAGATCGGCGAGGCTGCGCGTCTTCACCGCGGGTCCGAGCCCGGCAAGATAGGCGTTCAGATCGGTCTTGAACTCGTATTGCAGAACGATGTTTTCCTCCTCGTCGTACTTGCCCCGATTGGGTAGCTCGACCGTATCGACGATCTCCGCACCCGCGGCTTTCAGCGCCGCGATATTTGCGTCGAACACCTTATCGACGTCGGGATTGAAGCCGGCGAACTTGCGCACGACGCCGATGCGCGCACCTTGCAATCCATGCGCATCGAGAAATTTCGTGTAGTCGGTGCGGTGCCGCTCGCCCGCGCCACTGGCCGCATCGCGCGGGTCGGCGCCCGCCATCACCGTGAGCAACGCAGCCGCGTCGGCGACGCTGCGCGCCATCGGCCCGGCCGTGTCCTGGCTGTGCGAAATCGGCACGATGCCGGCGCGGCTGACGAGGCCCAGCGTCGGCTTGATCCCGACCAGACCGTTCGCGGACGATGGGCAGACGATCGAACCATCGGTTTCGGTGCCGACGCCGACAGCGGCGAGATTCGCCGCAATTCGCCGCACCCGTGCCTGCGCTGGAACCGCAGGGATTGCGATCGAGCGCGTAGGGGTTTTTCGTTTGCCCGCCGCGCCCGCTCCAGCCGCTGCTGGAATGGGTCGAGCGGAAGTTCGCCCACTCGCTCAGATTGGTCTTGCCCAGAATGATCGCCCCGGCTGCGCGCAGCTTCGCTGCGACCGTCGAATCTTTGAGCGCGATCGAATCCGCCAGCGCCAGCGAGCCGGCGGTCGTATGCATCTTGTCCGCGGTGTCGATGTTGTCCTTGATCAGCACCGGAATGCCATGCAGCGGTCCGCGCAGTTTTCCGTGCCTGCGCTCGGCGTCGAGTTGGTCGGCGATCTTCAGCGCATCGGGATTGAGTTCGATCACGGCGTCGATCTCAGGGCCGGATTTGTCGATCGCCGCAATACGATCCAGGTACATCTGCACGAGTCGATGCGAGGTCAGCTCGCCGGCGGCAAGGCGCTGCTGCAGCTGGGCGATGGAAACCTCGTCAAGTGCGAATGCGCTGGGTGGCGTGCTGTCCGCGAACGCGGCGGCGATGGCGACGGCAGCGCAAAGCAGAAGCGAGAGAAGTCGACGCGAGTATTTCCCCATGCGCCGATTCTATGCGAAGCGCACGACGCCGACCATGCCGCCGGACGGATGCGGTGCACGGTTTCCGCCAGCGCCCATGCTGTGGGATGATTCGCTAAACAATCCGGACCAAGGAGCGCAATGCCATGCCCAGAATCGTCAAATGCGGATTGATCCAGACATCGATGGCCTGCGGCGTCGATGAAACGGTGGCGACGATTCGCAGCGCGAATATCGAGAAGACGCTCGGCTTCATCGAGCAGGCCGGACGCGAAGGCGTGCAGATGCTGTGCATGCAGGAAATCTTCACCGGTCCGTATTTCTGCGCCGAGCAGAACCCGCGCTGGTACGAGGCGGTCGAGCGCATTCCCGATGGCCCGACCGTGAAGCTGATGCAGGAGCAGGCCAAGCGCCACAAGATGGTTATCGTCGTGCCGATCTACGAGGAAGACGAACCCGGCATCTACTACAACACCGCCGCCGTGATCGACGCCGACGGCAGCTATCTGGGCAAGTATCGCAAGCACCATATCCCGCACTGCTTGCCGGGCTTCTGGGAGAAGTTCTACTTCCGTCCCGGCAATCTCGGCTATCCGGTGTTCCAGACCCAGTACGGCAAGGTCGGAGTATACATCTGCTACGACCGCCATTTCCCGGAAGGCGCGCGCGCGCTGGGCCTGGGCGGCGCGGAAATCGTGTTCAATCCGTCGGCGACTGTCGCCGGCCTGTCCGAATACCTGTGGAAGCTCGAACAACCCGCGCACGCAGTGGCCAACGCCTATTTCGTCGGCGCGATCAACCGCGTCGGCACCGAAGCGCCGTGGAACATCGGCGAGTTCTACGGCCAGAGCTATTTCTGCGATCCGCGCGGCGCGTTCCTCGCCACCGGTTCGCGCGACAAGAGCGAACTGGTCACCGCCGAACTCGATTTCGACAAGATCCGCGAAGTACGCAACGTCTGGCAGTTCTATCGCGATCGGCGCCCGGATTCGTATGGGGCGCTGGTGGCGCCGTAGGGTTGAGTAGCCTTCTAGAAGTGCCGGAGATTGCCAACGAGTGATTAACCGCTATTTGACCGTGGAGAAAGTACGACGGATTCTCCTATTGGAAGGACCGGCCAGTGCCACGGAAATCTGCTACGGGTATGGCGGTATTTTCAACTCGTTGATCATCATGTACTCCGCGAGAGCCTTGATAACGTCGATGTCTTCTGACAGACGTTGCACATGATCAAAATCATCGGGATTTAGTGCACGCGAATCGTAGGCATGCGCAACGGAGGCACGACACGAGCCCCATAGGTGTTTACCAACGTTCTTTTTCATTTGCTTTAGCTTTTCCAGACGCTCCAACACATGCGGGTCTTCCAATTTTATGAGCGCCTTGTTGATCCAATCTAATTGTTCGGATTTCCCATCCTTAAGTTTGATGTTGATGATCTTGTAGAACCCGAGAAATCGATAAGGCAGACTGTTCAGCAAGAGCGCTTCACGATAAATGGCCACCGCCAACCTTTGTTCTTTTTCAGGTAGTGGTTTCCATTTATTCAAGAAAGCCTGATTGACATCACCGGTCAGAGCCTTTGCAAGCAATGCAGTAGGAGTGCGCGTGCATGAGCGGTCAAACTTGTGGACGAGTGGTTGCTTGTACGCCCACGATACGACGCTTAGAAATTGATTGACTGTCGTCAGCTGGCGCTCTAAGGAAGGTCTGAACAAGTCCTCACATCGATAGTATACTTATGCGCATCGGGATGACCAAGGATGTGCGCATGAGCCAGATGAGCTTCGGGGATGCGGAGTACAGCGGCAAGCGGAAGAAGACGCGCCGTGAGATCTTTCTGGCTGAGATGGAACAAGTGGTTCCCTGGAATTCGCTGCTGGCGCTGATCGAGGCGTTCTATCCGGTGGCAGGCCGTGGCCGCCATCCGTATCCGATTGCGACGATGCTGCGCGTGCACCTGCTGCAGAACTGGTTCGGGTTGAGCGATCCGGCGATGGAAGAAGCGCTGTACGAGATGGCGTCGATGCGTCAATTTGCACGGCTGACCTTGACCAAGCCGATACCGGACGAGACGACGATCTTGAACTTCCGGCGGTTGCTGGAAGAGAACGAGCTGGCGCCGGAGATCCTGGCGCGAGTGAACGCCTACCTGAGCCGGAAAGGCTTGCTGGTCAAGCGCGGCAGCATGGTGGACGCGACGATCATTGCGGCGCCGAGCTCGACGAAGAACGCCGACGGCGAGCGCGACCCGGACATGCACCAGACGAAGAAGGGTAATCAGTGGTACTTCGGGATGAAGGCCCACATTGGGGCCGATGCGCAGTCCGGATTGGTGCATACCGTGGTGACAACATCGGCCAACGAGGCCGACGTAGAAGTCGCAGAGGAACTGCTGCACGGCAAGGAAGAAGTCGTGTATGCCGATGCGGGCTATACCGGAGCGGACAAGCGCGTGACGCGCAAGAATCTGCGTTGGGAGATTGCCGCCAAGCGTGGCAAGGTGCAGGCGATGCCGCAAGGCCGTGCCAAGCGGACTGCGGAGAAGGTCGAGAAGCGCAAAGCGAGCATCCGCGCCCGAGTCGAACACCCATTCCGCGTGATCAAGCGCCAGTTCGGGTTGGTCAAGGTGCGTTTCCGGGGCTTGGCAAAGAACACCGCGCACATCGTTACCTTGTTCGCGTTGTCGAATCTGTGGATGGCGCGACGAAAATTATTGGCGATGACAGGGTCACTGCGTCCGCAATTCGCAGGATGAAGCCAAAAGCGAAGAGCCAATGACCGATTTCAACAATTCCGAACTCATTCGCACTCGCGACGCCGTCAAAATTACCTGGGCGGGCGGCGCTACGAGGACTTATTCAGACCTTCCCTAAGGAACCGCGCTCCTTGAAGCTAATCGTGGATGCCGTCGTGTGGGTACGCGGCATCAAGACAAATTCCGCGCTGCCAAAGCTAACGGGTAGTACGCGATCGGGCCATCCGCATGGCCCTGAAACGAGCAGGTTCACCCACCGGTTCAAGGCACGGCACTCAAGCCGCCTGCCTGGACGCCTTCTTGCGATCGTTTTCGGTCAGGTGCTTCTTGCGCAGGCGGATGGCCTTGGGCGTGACTTCGACCAGTTCGTCGTCGTCGATGAACTCCAGCGCCTGTTCGAGCGACATCTTGATCGCGGGCGTGAGCTGCACGTTTTCGTCCTTGCCGGCGGCGCGGATGTTGGTGAGCTGCTTGGCGCGCAGCGCGTTGACGGTGAGGTCGTTGTCCTTGGCATGGATGCCGACGAGCTGGCCTTCGTAGATCTCCGCGCCTTCGTCGATCAGCAGGCGGCCGCGCTCCTGCAGGCGACCAGCGAATAGGCCGGTGCCTTGCCGGTGCCGTTGGAGATCATCACGCCGTTCTGGCGCTTGGCGATCGCGCCTTCCGCGCGCGGGCCGTAGTGATCGAACACGTGGAACAGCAGGCCGGTGCCCGCGGTGAGCGTGCGGAACTCGGTCTGGAAGCCGATCAGGCCGCGCGCGGGAATCAGGTATTCCAGGCGCACGCGGCCGCGTGCCGTCGGGCTCCATGTTCTTGAGCTGGCCCTTGCGCGTGCCGAGGCGCTCCATCACGCCGCCCTGGAACTGTTCTTCCATGTCGACGACGAGCTGTTCGTAGGGCTCGTGGCTTTCGCCGTCGACTTCCTTGAGGATCACCTCCGGACGCGACACGGCGAGCTCGTAGCCTTCGCGGCGCATGGTCTCGATCAGCACGGACAGATGCAGTTCGCCGCGGCCGGAGACCTTGAACTTGTCCGGATCTTCGGTTTCCTCGACCCGCAGCGCGACGTTGTGCAGCACTTCGCGCATCAGGCGCTCGCGCATCTGGCGGCTGGTCAGGAACTTGCCTTCCTGTGCCGGCGAACGGCGAGTTGTTGACCTGGAAAGTCATGCTGATCGTGGGTTCGTCCACGGTCATCGCCGGCAGCGCCTCGGGCGCATCGACGGCGCAGAGGGTGTCGGAAATGCTCAAGGCTTCGATGCCGGAAATCGCGACGATGTCGCCGGCCTCGGCCTCGGGCACTTCGCGGCGCTCCAGGCCCATGAAGCCGAGCACCTGCAGGACGCGGCCGCTGCGCTTCTTGCCTTCGCGATCGACGATCGCCACCGGCATGTTGGTGCGCACCTTGCCGCGCTGGATGCGGCCGATGCCGATCAGGCCGACGTAGCTGTTGTAGTCGAGCTGGCGACAGGCGCATCTGGAACGGGCCGTCCGGATCGACCTTGCGGCGCGTGCACGTGCTTCATGATCGCTTCGTACAGCGGCGTCATGTCGCCTTCGCGCGCATCGGGATCGAGGCTGGCATAGCCGTGCAGCGCCGAGGCGTACACCACCGGGAAATCCAGCTGCTCGTTGGTCGCGCCGAGGCGGTCGAACAGGTCGAAGGTCTGGTCCAGCACCCAGCCCGGACGCGCGCCCGGGCGGTCGACCTTGTTGATCACCACGATCGGCTTGAAGCCCATCGGGAAGGCTTTCTGGGTGACGAAGCGCGTCTGCGGCATCGGGCCGTCCATCGCATCGACCAGCAGCAGCACCGAATCGACCATCGACAGCACGCGCTCGACTTCGCCGCCGAAATCCGCATGTCCGGGCGTATCGACGATATTGATGCGGTTGTTCGCGCCAGGTGATCGCCGTGTTCTTGGCCAGGATGGTGATGCCGCGTTCCTTTTCCTGGTCGTTGGAGTCCATCACGCGCTCGGCCAGCACGGTGCGCTCGCTGAAGGTGCCGGACTGGCGCAGCAGGCAGTCGACCAGGGTGGTCTTGCCATGGTCGACGTGGGCGACGATGGCGATGTTGCGCAGATTTTCGATGGACATGGCGATAGACCTGCGCTGCCGGCAGGTGCGATAAAAGTGGAATCCGCGAATTATACCCGGAATTCCCGCTGAATACTGCGGCGCAGCATTGTGTGTGCTTTCCCTTCTCCCGCCGGGAGAAGATGGCGCGAAGCGACGGATGAGGGGAGGGTAGTGCGATCTTCAAGCTCGGTGAGGGTCGTTGCGCTTTGCCCTCATCTGCCTTCGGCACCTTCTCCAGGCGGGAGAAGGGAAGCATGTATCATTCCCGCCCCTTTTGGAGAAGACGATGAGCCAGAACCTGCAAGCCCAGATCAAGACCGAGCGCGGCACGATCCATATCCGTTTGTTTCCTGAACATACGCCGCTGACGGTGGCGAATTTCGCCAATCTCGCGCAGCGCAAGTTCTATGACGGCTTGAGTTTTCACCGGGTGATTCCGGACTTCATGGTCCAGGGTGGCTGTCCGGAAGGCTCCGGCCGTGGTGGTCCGGGCTATCGTTTCGGCGACGAATTTGTTCCGACGCTCAAGCACAACAAGCCGGGTGTGCTGTCGATGGCCAACGCGGGGCCGGGCACCAATGGCTCGCAGTTCTTCATCACGCACATAGTCACGCCGTGGCTCGACGGCAAGCACACGGTGTTCGGCGAAGTGATAAGCGCCGACGATCAGAACGTCGTCAACGGCATCCGCCAGGGCGACAAGATCGAATCGATCGCGATCGTCGGCGATACTTCTGCGCTTTTTGCAAAAGTACAGCCGCAGCTCGACGAGTGGAATCGCGTGTTGAGTGCACGCTGACTTCGGAGCGGCTTCGGCTTTACTTTCATTCACCACACGCAATCGGCCCAAGGGGGTGGCCTGGAAAGACAAGGAAAATTGCAGTGACGGTTCGTGCGATCGCTTTTTATTTGCCGCAGTATCATCCGATTCCCGAAAACGATGCGTGGTGGGGCAAGGGTTTCACCGAATGGCGTGGCGTCGCACGCGCCAAGCCCGGCTTTGTCGGACACTATCAGCCACGCATTCCCGCCGATCTGGGTTTTTACGATCTGCGCGTAGCGGAGACGCGGCTCGCGCAGGCGGACATGGCCCGCGCCTACGGCGTGCACGGGTTCTGCTATTACCACTATTGGTTCAACGGACGGCGCCTGCTCGAGCGCCCGTTGAACGAGGTGCTGGCTTCCGGCGAACCGGATTTCCCGTTTTGCGTTTGCTGGGCCAATGAAAACTGGACGCGCCGCTGGGATGGAAGCGACCACGAGATCCTGATCGCGCAGGAATACAGCGGCGATTGGCAGGAACGCTTTATCCGCGATCTTTTCGTCACGCTCGACGATCGGCGCTATATCCGCGTGGATGGTCGTCCGCTCATTCTGGTATACCGCCCCAGCTCGTTACCGGACCCCGCTGCAACCGCGAACATTTGGCGCCAAGTGTGTCGTGCCGAAGGCATCGGCGAAATATATCTGGCCAATGTGCACTCGTTCGACGTCGTCGATCCACGCTCCATCGGTTACGACGCTGCGGTGGAGTTCCCGCCGATGAACCAGAAAGTGTGGATGTTCGACAACCGCTATCTGCAATTGCTGGATCCCGAATTTCGCGGAGTGCTGAACAACTATCCGTGGATGGTGGATGGCGCGCTGAAAAGGCCGGATCCAGGATACGTCTGGTTTCGCGGTGCATTCCCGGGCTGGGACAATACGCCGCGCGTCGGTCCGCGAGCGCGCATTTTTGCCGGTAACCAGTCGACCGAGTACCAGCGCTGGCTGAGCGAGTTGGTGGATTGGACCAGCCTGCACCGGCGCAGCGACGAACAACTGATCTTCATCAACGCCTGGAACGAGTGGGGTGAGGGCGCTTATCTCGAGCCGGACATTTCCAATGGGCACAAGTTTCTGGAGGCAACTCGTTCCGCGCTCAATTCAGTCGCGTACAACTTTAGGCGGACCGAGTGGGAAACGCAGCCCTTGCAGCGTGGGAGAAAAGTATCAGGGCGCAACTAGCGTCCCCTGTTCACTGTGGATCAAAAAATAAAGGCCGCCTTTTCGGCGGCCCTTTTGTTCGGTCGGAATCGATTGTCAGATACCGGCCATGCGCAGCACGAACAACAGGATGATCGCGCCGATGAACGACATGACGATCCCTGCCGGATGGAACATGGCGCCGTCGGCCGGCTTCTTGATCATGCCGCCGATGAAGCCACCGATCAGCGAGCCCACGATGCCGACGCCCGCAGTCATCCAGAAACCGCTCACACTGTGAAAGAACATGTTCGCGATCCAGCCGACAAAAAAGCCGACGATAACAGACCAGATCAGATGCAACATACTCACCTCCGTTGGTTTTTGATTGTAGGTTGCGCCCACCCCGGCGATTCCCCAGCGACGCGAGCGCCAGCTTAGCAAATTCCGGCGCTGGCGGGTCAACGGCGCCGAGTTGGCTGGCGCTGCGCCCAGGGTAGCGGCCGAACGCCGCAGCGGTGGCCTCGGCGGGGCTGGCCGCCAACACGCTGTGTTAGAATTTGGGACCCTGCTCCAACTCCCCGGGAACTGCAATGCTCCAGCTTGCCGAGCGCATGAGCCGCGCCAAACCCAGTGCCATCATGGCAGTGGCCGACAAGGCGAAAAAGCTCAAGATGGCGGGGCGCGACATCATCAGTTTCTCGATCGGCGTGCCGAATTTCCTGCCCGGCGATCACGTGTATGCCGCCGCGCGCGAAGCGCTGGCGCACGACAGCGGGCAGTACGGATCCAATCGTGGCAGCGACGCGTTGCTGGACGCATTTCTCAAGCATCTCGAAGGCAGCGGTCTGCCCGGTTATGCGCGCGCGAACCTCGCCGTCGGCATTGGCGCCAAGCACACCTTGTACAACCTCGCCGAGGCGTTGCTCGATCCGGGCGACGAGATCGTTTTCCCGGCGCCGTACTGGACGACGTACATGGATATCGCCGATATCCTCGAAGCGAAGGTGACGACGCTGCCGTGTCCGTCCGCGCAGAACTACAAGCTGGCACCGGCACAGCTCGATCAGGCGCTGGCGACGAAACCGAAGGTCTTCCTGTTCAACAATCCGTCCAATCCGACCGGCATGGTCTACACGCGCGAGGAAATCGCCGCGCTGGCTGTCGTGGTCGCCAAGCATCCCGATACGTGGATCATTCTCGACGATATCTACAACCGCCTGATTTTCGACGGCATCGGCTATCACAATTTCCTGCACACGCAGCCGCAGCTGCGCGAGCGCACGATTGTGGTCGATTCGCTGTCGAAGAGTTACGGCATGCCGGGCTGGCGCGTGGGTCTGATCGCGGCGCCGGTGAGCGTGGCGCAGGCAGTGGTCACGCTCAATTCCAATCACATCACCAATATCCCCGAAGTGGTCAGCGCCGCGGCGACCGCGGCCTTGAGCGGGCCGCAGGATATCACCGTGCAGAAATGCGCCGAGTTCGCGCACAAACGCGACCAGGTGCTGGCCGTGCTCAACGCCATTCCAGGCGTGCATTGTCCGCGCCCGCAGGGCGCGTTCTATGCGTTCCCGGATATTTCCGTGGCGTTCGGCAAGCGGCATGGCGCGAGTGTAATAAGCAACGATGTGGATTTTTGTAATTTATTGCTTGAGGTAAAAGGCGTCGCCTGCGTGCCCGGCTCGGCGTTCGGCGAACCACGCGCCCTGCGTATTTCATATTCATGCAAATCGGCCGAGTTGACCGATGGCATGCAGCGCATCAAGGAATTTTTCGCCGAGTTGAATTGAATATCGCATGCCTTCTCCCGCTGGCGGGAGAAGGTGCCCGAAGGGCGGATGAGGGTGGCGCAGCCTGAAAACGCAGCGCACTTCCTGACCCCACCCTCACCCCGGCCCTCTCCCACCAGCGGGAGAGGGTGAGTTACCACCGCCCCCGCTTTCGTCTCCCGCCGCGGGAGAAGGGCAGGAACATGAAGGAGCTTGTCCATGAAATCCCCCGTTCGCGTTGTCGTCACCGGCGCCGCCGGCCAGATCGGCTACGCCTTGCTGTTCCGCATCGCCGCGGGCGACATGCTCGGCAAGGATCAGCCGGTGATCCTGCACCTGCTCGAAATCACGCCCGCGTTGCCGGCGTTGAACGGCGTCGTGATGGAGTTGAACGATTGCGCGTTTCCACTGCTGGCCGGCGTGGTCGCCACCGATGATCTGAGCGTCGCGTTCAAGGACGTCGACTACGCGCTGCTGGTCGGCGCGCGTCCGCGCGGACCGGGCATGGAGCGCAAGGATCTGCTCGAAGCCAACGGCGCGATCTTCTCGCCGCAGGGCAAGGCGCTCAACGAGCATGCCAGGCGCACGGTCAAGGTGCTCGTGGTCGGCAATCCGGCGAACACGAATTCGCTGATCGCGCAGCAGAACGCACCCGATCTCGATCCGGACTGCTTTACCGCGATGGTGCGCCTGGATCATAACCGCGCGTTGTCGCAGCTTGCCGAAAAGACCGGCGCGCACACGACCGAGATCAGGAAGGTGACGATCTGGGGCAATCACTCTTCGACCCAGTATCCCGACCTGCATCATGCGACCGTGAAGGGCGCCGCCGCAATGAGCCTGATCGATCCGGCCTGGTACAAGGATACTTTTATACCAACCGTGCAGCAGCGCGGCGCGGCGATCATCAAGGCGCGCGGCGCATCGAGCGCGGCCTCGGCGGCTGCGGCCGCGGTCGATCACATGCGCACCTGGGCGCTGGGCACGGCCGAAGGCGACTGGGCGTCGATGGGTATTCCTTCCGACGGCAGCTACGGCATCGCGCCGGGCGTGATCTACGGCTATCCGGTGACGGTCAAGGACGGCAAGTTCAGCATCGTTCAAGGGCTCGCGATCAACGAATTTTCGCGTGCGCGCATGAATGCGACCGACAAGGAACTGCGCGAGGAGCGCGCCGGCGTTGAGCATCTGTTTGCCAAGCGCTGATTTCGAACACCCACCTGTCCCCGCTGGGGGGAAGGTCGCCGCGCTCGGTGCGGGGGTAAGGGTAACGTCTGGTTTATTCACCTCGTTTGTCTTCGGATGAACCACCCTCATCCGCGTTACACGCCGCTCCCGCGGCGTGCCCTTCGGGCCGGCTTCGCCCGCCGCTCGCTTCGGCATCCTGCCTTCGCAGTCGGCACCTTCTCCCGCCCGCGGGAGAAGGTGCTTCAACCAAGACCCGATATTGGAAAACCCCCCGGCGGAGTTTCGTAAATGAAGAAAATCGCTATCGCATTGTTTTGCGCGCTCGTCGTCAGCGCTGGCGCGTTCGCCGCCGAAGGCATGTGGACACCAGACAATCTGCCCAAGGCCCAGCTTCAACAAAAGTATGGATTTTCGCCTGACGCGAAGTGGACCGATCACGCAAGCGAAGCCGCCGTGCGCATCGCCGGCGGCTGCTCGGCGTCGTTCGTTTCGCCGAGCGGATTGGTGCTGACCAATCATCATTGCGTGAGATCCTGCGTGCAGCAACTGTCCACCGCGGTCAGGGACTTTTCTGCCACCGGGTTTTACGCGAAGACGGAACAGGACGAGATCAAGTGTCCCGAGATCGAGATCAACCGGCTCGACACGATCAGCGACGTGACCGATCGGGTGAAGAAGGCGACAGCGGGCAAGAGTGGCGCGGAATACAGCAAGGCCGAAAAGGCGGTGAAGACCGGCATCGAAAGCGAATGCGCGGGCAACGACGCGCAGCATACGCGCTGTCAGGTGGTCGATCTGTATCACGGCGGCGTCTACGATGTATACAAGTACCATCGCTATCAGGACGTACGTCTGGTATTCGCGCCGGAGGGGGCAATCGCGTTCTTCGGCGGCGATCCCGACAATTTCAATTTCCCGCGCTACGACCTCGACATGGGCGTGCTGCGCGCGTACGAGAACGGCAAGCCGGCGAAGGTCAAGGACTACTTTCCGTTCTCGAAGAACGGTGCCGAGGAAGGCGAATTGACCATCGTGGTCGGCAACCCGGGCGGCACCGATCGCCAGCTGACGATTTCGCAGCTGGAGACCACGCGCGATGTCACCACCGTTCAGCGCCTGCTCCTGCTGGCCGAACTGCGCGGCCTGCTTGAGCAGTTCGGCGCTGAGAGCGCCGAGCACGCGCGCATCGCTCAGAGCACCCTGTTTAGCGTCGAAAATTCCTACAAGGTGTTCAAGGGTCGGCTGGAAGCCCTGCAGGACCCGCAAGTGTTCGATTTAAAGCGCAAGCAGGAAGCCGAGCTGCGCGACTACGTCGACGCCGATCCGGCGCGCAAGGCCAAGTACGGCGCGGCATGGGACGAGATCGCCAGGGCACAGAAGATCTATCGCAATATCGAGGCGCTCTACTATTTTGCCGAAGGCCGCGGTATATCGTCGAAATATTTCGGCTACGCGCGCGCCCTGGTGCGCGGTGCGGAAGAGCGCGGGAAGCCGAACGCCGAGCGCCTGCGCGAATTCACCGAGTCGAGGCTGCCGAGCGTCACCCAGAATCTGTTTTCGACCGCGCCGGTATACCCGGAATTCGAAAAGGTAAAGCTCGTCTGGTCGCTGACCAAGATGCGCGAGTGGCTTGGCACCGATAATTCGTACGTGCGCGAAGTGCTCGGCAAGGAATCCCCGCAGGCGCTCGCCGACAAGTGGATTGCCGCGACCAGGCTCGGCGACCCTGCTGTGCGCAAGGCGCTATGGGACGGTGGCGCCGACGCGATCGCAAAATCGGACGATCCGTTCATCGTGCTGGCACGAAGGATCGATCCGGATGCGCGCGCGATCCGCAAGCGCATGGAGAATGAAGTGAATTCCGTCGTCGACAGGAACTCCGAGCTGATTGCCGCGGCGCGGTTCGAGAAATATGGAACCAGCGTCTACCCGGATGCCACGTTCACCCAGCGCTTCTCGTTCGGCGAGGTGAAGGGCTGGGACGAGAAGGGCACCTGGATACAACCGTTCACCGACATCGCTGGCGCGTTCGCGCATGCGACCGGGTTCGAACCGTTCGCGCTGCCACAGTCGTGGCTTGACGCGGAGAACACGCTCAACTTGAAGCAGCGCCTCGATTTCGTCACCACCAACGACGTTATCGGCGGCAACTCGGGCAGTCCGATGATCAACCGCAATGGTGAAATCATCGGCCTGGTGTTCGACGGCAATATTCATTCACTGGGTGGCGACTACTGGTTCGACGAAGGCCTCAATCGCACCGTCGCCGTGCATTCGGGTGCGATCCTCGAAGCCTTGCACAAAGTATACAAGGCCGAGCGTCTGGTCAGGGAAATCGAGGCCGCACGCAAGCATTGAGGCGTTTTGCGCTTCGGCAAATGAACCCCAAGGGCGCGGTCTCGACTGCGCCCTTTATGTTTGCCTTATGCGGCCTGCTTGGCCAGGCGCGGTGAGAGGTCTTCGAGAAACTTCGCCCAACCGCCACGATGCGCATTTGCCTTGTCTTCGTTGGGCAGGCCATCGTGCGTGAGCTTGAGGTCGGTCTGCTTGCCGTTGCGACTGATTTCGATCAGCACGACCGACTCCAGTCCGCCGGTATGCTCGCTCACCCAGGTGAACTCCAGCACACGCGGCGATTCGACGCGCAGGTAGCGGCCGTAATGCGGGACGACTTTGTCGTTGACCGGCATGCCGATGTAGAACAAGCCGTCCTCGCGCGGATCGACCACGGTCAACCCGCCCATTCCCAGCCACGTGCGCACGCTCGCCGGATCCGTCCAGGCGCGGAATACTTGTTCGGGCGTAGCATCGTAGCTGCGCGAAACCATTGCCGTGAAGCCGCCCATCGCTTTTTCATTTCTCTTGGCCATTGCCATTCTCCTGTTGAGTCGACAGAAATTCGCCCAGCGCGTCGAGGCGCTGGTTCCAGAAGCGTTCATATTGCGACGCCCAGCGTACGACCTCGCGCAGCGGCGCCGCACGCAGGCGCAGGTAGTGTTCGCGGCCCAGACGTTCGCGTTTCACGAGGCCCGAACGTTCGAGCACCTTGAGATGCTTGGACACCGCGTTGAGCGACATGTCGAACGGCAGGGCGAGATCGGTCACCCGCGTGCGACCGCGCGCGAGGCGCGCGATGATGCGCCGGCGCGTCGGGTCGGCAAGAGCGGCGAAGGCAAGGTCGAGTGAGATCATGCTCTTATATTCAACCAAAAGGTTGAATATGTCAAGCGCCGCGAAAGTCAGGCCATCCGCTCCGGCGGCTGCCGTCAGGCCGGATGGCGCAGCGCAATGATCAGCGGTAGTGGCTCGGTACCCACGCATCATGCCGATAGCCTGCCCAGTGACCGGGCACCCAGCCGGCGCCGCGCGCGGGTACGTAGACGCAGCCGCCAAGCGACAGACCAAGTATGACTGCGGTCAGCAATACGATTCTGCTGAGATATTTCATCGCGACGCTCCTCGGGGTACTTGCTGCGTACCAACGCGCAAATGCGCGCGTCGTTTACGCGACGCAGCCGATGGTCGGCAACGATTCAGGCAGCGGCGTGGTCATGGGTGCACCGGCGCGCTAGAGTGGACAGCGGCGGCGAGCGCGAATCGGAGAGATGCACAATGAGCTACGAGTCGGAATATCGTCGTTCCATCGAGCAGCCGGAAGCGTTCTGGGCGGACGCCGCGCAGGCGCTGCACTGGCATGTGCAGCCGCAGAAGATTCTTGAATGCAGCAACCCGCCGTTCCGGCGCTGGTTCGTGGGCGGCGAGACCAACCTCTGCTACAACGCGGTCGACCGGCATGTGGCCGAGCGTGGCGATCAGGCGGCGATCGTCGCGATCTCGACCGAGACCAACGTCACACGCGAAGTCAGTTACCGCGAGCTGTATCGCGAAGTCAACGTGTTCGCCTCTGTGCTTGCCGCGCTTGGCGTTACGCGCGGCGAGCGCGTGGTGATCTACATGCCGAACATGGCCGAAGCGGTGTTCGCCGTGCTCGCCTGCGCACGCCTCGGTGCGATCCACTCGGTCGTGTTCGGCGGTTTCGCCGCGCACAATCTCGCGCTGCGCATCGACGATGCGAAGCCACGGTTGTTGATCGTCGCCGATGCCGGCATGCGCGGCGGCAAGCTCATTCCCTACAAACCGCTGGTCGACGAGGCGCTGCGCGAGGCGCAGTTTCCGCCAGCGCATGTACTGATCGTTGCGCGCGGACTCGACCCGAACTTGCGGCGCGTGGCCGGGCGCGATCTCGACTACGCCGGATTGCGCACCGCACATGCCGCTGCCGAGGTGCCGATCGCCTGGCTCGAGTCCAACGAGCCGAGTTATCTTTTGTATACTTCCGGCACGACCGGAAAACCCAAGGGCGTGCAGCGCGACGTCGGCGGCCATGCGGTCGCGCTGGCGCTGTCGATGCGCACGGTCTTCGATGTGGGCCCCGGGCAGGTGATGTTTTCCACCTCCGATGTCGGCTGGGCGGTCGGTCACAGCTACAACATCTACGGTCCGCTGATCGTCGGCGCGACCTCGCTGCTCTACGAAGGCCTGCCGATCAATCCCGACGCCGGCATCTGGTGGCGGCTGTGCGAGAAATACCGAGTGCGCTCGATGTTCTCTTCGCCGACCGCGATCCGCGTGCTGAAAAAGCACGATGCGGCATGGCTGAAGAAATACGATCTGTCGGCGTTGAGGTATCTGTTCCTCGCCGGCGAACCGCTCGACGAGCCGACCGCGCAGTGGATTTCGCAGGGGCTAGAAAAGCCCGTTATCGACAACTACTGGCAGACCGAAACCGGCTGGCCGGTGTTGTGTCTGCAACCGGGGATGGACATGAAGCCGATCCGCTTCGGTTCGCCCGGCTTCGCCAATTTCGGCTACAAGCTGCGCGTCATCAACGAGGCGAGCGGGGAAGACGCGGCGCCGGGCGAGAAAGGGGTGCTGACCTTCGTGCCGCCACTGCCGCCAGGCTGCCTCACCACGATCTGGAACGACGACGCACGTTTTATACAAAGCTACTTTTCCCATTTCAGGGAGCTGCTTTACAGTTCGCTCGACTGGGCGATCCGCGACGCGGACGGCTATACCTTCATCCTCGGTCGCACCGACGACGTGATCAATGTCGCCGGCCATCGCCTCGGTACGCGCGAGATCGAGGAAGCGGTCGCCACGCATGCGAGCGTCGCCGAAGCCGCGGTGATCGGCATCCACGATGAACTGCGCGGTCAGGTGCCGATCGTCTTCGCCACGCTGAAATCGGGCGCAGAAGACGCCGCCGCGAAGCGCGACGCAGCGGGCGGCATGCAGCAATGCGTGGTCGAACGCCTCGGCAGCATCGCCCGACCGGCGCGCGTGTATATCGTCAATGCGTTGCCGAAAACGCGCTCCGGCAAGTTGCTGCGCCGCTCGCTGCAGGCGCTGGCCGAGGCGCGCGACCCCGGTGATCTGTCGACCCTGGACGATCCGAATGCGCTCGAGGATATCCGCAACGCTTTATTGCGCGGACCGGATGTCGGCGGGTAACGCAGCGCGAACGACAAAATTGAAAAGCGCGGCCATCCGCCTTCGACACCCTCCCGCGCCGCAGGGGAAGGGAAGAGTCATGAAGATGCGGTGTGAAATCCTTCCTCCGCGCTAGCGGGGGAAGGTGGCGGCAGCCGGAAGGGGGCGATTCATGCATGCAAGGATTGAAGCACCTGTTGCGCAGCCGTTGACCCGAACAGCTCTTCGATGCTGAGCGGCAGACGCCGGCGCCAATTCGGCCGTTCGCGATCCGTGCCGGGCAGGTTCTGGCCGATCGTTTCCAGGGCGAGGTCCGCGGCCTGCGCAAGCAGCAAGGCCGACGGTGCGCGCGCCAGCCACGCATGCAGTGCGGCCATCGCCGCGGCAGCGAGCGGCGCATCGGCATCGTTGTGTAGAACGATACCGTCGCGCGCAGCGGCTTCGACCAGCAGACGTTTCTCTTCGCGCCGCAACGCAAGTTGCCGCGCGGATTCCTCGCCGGATATCAACCCGAGCGTTTCGCGCTCGCGGATATCCGCTCCCTGCCACCAACCCGCCAGCGGTGGCAGATCGTGCGTGGACGCGCAAGCCGCGGCATTCGCCGAATAGCCTGTCGGCGACTTGAAAGCGGCGCGATCGCGTTCGAGCAGCATCACCTGATAGCGCAGCATGCCGTTGCCGGCAAGCTTGTCGCGCAGGCCTTCGGGCACCGTGCCGAGATCCTCGCCGATCACCGCACATTGCCGGCGCTGACTTTCCAATGCGAGGTGGCCGAGCAAATCCTCGGTCGGGTACACGACATATGCACCGTCGGCAGCCTTGCCACCCGCAGGCACCCAGAACAGCCGCGCAAGTCCGAGCGCGTGATCGATGCGCAGAACGCCGGCGTGGCGCATGTTCGCCGCGACCGCTTCGCGCAGTGACGCGTAGTCGTGCTCGTACCAGGCCAGCGGATTCGGCGGCGGCAGATTCCACACCTGACCGGCGGGCGCGAGCGGATCGGGCGGCGCGCCGATCGATACATCGCGCGCCAATTGGGCGGCGTTCGACCAGGACTCGGCGCCGTCGGGCGCGGCGCCGACCGCGAGATCGCGATACAACCCGAAGGTAAGGCCAGCGGCGCGTGCCTTCGTCGCGATTGCGCCAAGCTGGCGTTCGCACAGCCATTGCAGAAACTGGTGATAGCGCACGCGTCCTTCCTGCTGCGCGGCGAAGGCTTCGACTTCGGCGCGCTGCGGGGTGCGCAGCGCGTTCGGCCAGCTCGTCCATGCGCTGCCTGCGTGGGTTTCGGCGATGGCCTGGAAGGTGGCGAAGCGGCGCAGCGATTCACCGCCGGCGCGCACGAAGTCGGCGAATTCCTGTACGACCGCGCTATCCGGCTGATCGCGCATGGCGCGTTGCATGGACGTGAACAAGGTTTGCAGCGCATTGTTTTTCAGCGCCCACACCGCGGAATATTCGATTTCGTCGCGCGCGGCGAGGTGAGCGCGGAACCGGTTCTGCTGCCATTGCAGGCCGGCTTCGGCAAAACCCGGCAGATCGTACAAGGCGCCCGGATCGAGATAGATCGGATCGATAAAGCGCCGATCGGAAGGGTGATACGGACTCACGCGATCGCGGTCCGCCGGAAACAGCATATGCAGCGGATTGATGCCGACCGTGGCCGCGCCGGCGCGCGCGGCCTGCAGCGCGAATTCGCCGATCGCACTGAAATCGCCGATGCCGGAATCGTTCGCACGGCGCAACGAATACGCCTGCACGGAAAGACCGAAGGGTCGCATCGCGCCGCGCTTCTCCGCATTGAGCGCAGCGGGACGAAAGCATTGACGCGGTGCGATCGTGAGGCAGCAGACCGTGTCCGGCGCCGCATCGAAGCTCACCTGATAGCGGCCGATTTCAAGCAGCGGCAGGCGCAGTTCGCAGACGCGCAGACGCCGGCCGAGCGCGTCGCGCAGAATCTGCGTGGCGAGGTCGGCATTGGCGATCTGCGCGACCACGTCGCCGACCTCGTTGCGTACCGTCGCGCCGCCGCGCGGCGGACTCTGCGTGGCCGGCAGCGCAACACGCAGATCGACCGGCGCGCCTGTGCGAATCACTCGCGCCAGCGGCAGCAGGCGGCGCTGTCGGGTTTGCACGATGCGCTCGAGGCTTTCGCGCGCCTGCGCCGCGCTTTCGGCGCTCAGGTTCATCGCGGCCAGCAGCGCGCGTTTGGTTTCCGCGCCGACCGCGTGGTGCGTGCCGGCGACATCCCACCATTCAGGTGCGATGCCCGCAGCCTGCGCGAGCCGATTCAGGATCTCGTCGTCGGCGCCGCTGTTGCGCGATTTTCTGTCGTCCGCGGCTTCCAGAAAGGTGACGACCGAGCGCGCGGAAATATCCGCGCTTCCCGCTTCGGGCGTCATCACCGCGACGGCGGACCTCGCGCTATCCAGGCAGCGGCGCCAGACATAGCCCGCGCGCGGACTCGGCAGCGCGACGCGGATAGCGTTGCGCCCGCGATGAATCGCGATCGCGACGCGATCGCTGACCGCTTCATCGGCACCGGCGTAGAAGGCCGCGACCAAGGTGTCGGAATTGGATTTTTCCCAGTCCGCCGGCTCGATCAGCGCACCCTCCGCGCTGCGCCATTCGATATCGGCGACGCCCCTGGCATCGAGCACCGCGCCGGCAAGAAAGCGGTCGTCGCGCAGCGCGCGATGCGTACGTCGCTGCGCGATCAGGCGCCGGGTGAAGTCGATCAAGTCGCGATCGGCATGCGGCCAGTCGATCCACGAACTCGAGCTGTCCTGTGCATAGGCATTGTTGTTACCAGCCTGGCTGAAGCCAAGCTCCGATCCCATCGCGAGCATCGGCGTTCCGCGCGCGAGCAGCAGCGTGGCCAGCAGATTGCGCTGGTCGCGTTGCCGTGCGGCAATGATGCGTGCGTCGCCGCTGGCGCCCTCGACGCCGTGGTTCCAGGAATAGTTGGCGTCGCTGCCGTCGCGATTCTGTTCGCCGTTCGCGTCGTTGTGCTTGCGCTCGTAGGCGGCCAGATCGGCAAGGGTAAATCCATCGTGTGCGGTGATGAAATTCACGCTGCGCGAGGGCCGGCCTTTCGCGCCGAACAGATCGCTGGAACCTGCAAGACGCGTCGCCAGCGCGCCGCGCAGCCCCGCATCGCCGCGCCAGTAGCGGCGCACGTCGTCGCGGAAGCGATCGTTCCACTCGCCATAGCTTTCCGGGAAGTTGCCGGCCTGATAACCGCTGGGACCGACGTCCCACGGCTCGGCGATCAGCTTGGCCTCGCGCAAAAGCGGGTCCTGCTCGATCGCGGCGAGCAGCGGCGCGCTGGCGTCGAAACCCGATTCGCGCCGCGCGAGCGAGGTGGCCAGATCGAAACGAAAGCCGTCGAAGCCGCCGAGCTGCATCCAGGTGCGCATGCTGTCCAGCGCCAGGCGCACGACCGGCGCGCGATCGAGTGCGAGGCAATTACCGCAGCCGGTGTCGTTGACGTAGCGCTGCGGCGCGTCGCGAGCGAGACGGTAATAACTCGCGTTGTCGAGGCCGCGCAACGACAAGGTCGGGCCAAGTTGGTCGCTCTCGCCCGAATGGTTGAACACGACATCGAGCAGCACCTCGATGCCGGCCACGTGCAGCGCGTCGGTCGCCAGGCGAACCTCGGCCCAGCCGCCGGGCGCGAGACGCGGATCGGGCGCCATCATCGCGATCGGGTTGTAGCCCCAATAGTTGTGCAGGCCGAGCGGCGGCAGATGGCGTTCGTCGATCCAGGCCGCGGCCGGCATGATCTCGACCGTGGTGATGCCGAGTTGGACCAGGTGCGCGACCGCCGCGGGCTCGGCCAGCGCAGCGAAGGTGCCGCGAATGGTTCCGGCGATATCCGGATGGCGCTTCGTATACCCGCGCACATGCAGTTCGTAGATCACCGTGTCGGACCAAGGTACCCGCACCGACGTCGGCGCTGTGCGCAAGGCGTTACGGTCGACAACGATGGCCTTGGGCACGGCGGCGGCGCTGTTGACGGTGTCTATCCGGTTGTCCGAATCGGGATCGCCCTGGTTGAAGCCAAACATCGACGCATGCAGGGCGAACGGCCGGTCGAGTTGCAGCGCATACGGATCGACCAGCAACTTTGCCGGATTGAAGCGATGGCCTACGCGTGGCGCGTACGGCCCCTGCGCGCGCAATCCGTAGCGCGCGCCGAGCGGCACGTCGGCGATATGCGCATGCAAGATATCGCCGCTGCGGCCCGGCAACAGCAGCCGTTGGCGTTCCTTTACGCCGGTTTCGTTGAACAGACAGAATTCGATTGCCGTGGCGTGGGCCGAAAAAACGGCGACGTTGACGCCGCCGCTGTCGGGCGTGACGCCCAGGGGTTCGGGTGAGCCGGGAGTGACGCGGTAGGCCATGGTGGAAGAACGTATCAGAGATGTCGTTATTCCGGCCAGAGCCGGAACGTCAGGCGGTACGCGCCACCAGCAGCTCGCGATACAACGCCGCGTAGCGCTGCGCGGGATGCCGCCACGAGACGTCGGTGCGCATACCGTTGAGTTGCAGACGTTTCCACGCCGGCTTGTCGCGGTAGAGCAGGGCGCTGCGGCGGATGGCCGCATCGAGCATCACGGCATTCACCGGAGCGAACTGGATGCCGGTGGCGGCCTCCGCGGCGAGCGCCATTTCGCTGGTGTCGATGATCGTGTCGTTCAAGCCGCCGACGCGCGCGACCAGTGGCACCGCGCCGTAGCGCAGGGCGCACAGTTGGGTCAGTCCGCAGGGTTCGAAGCGTGATGGCACCAGCAGCACGTCGGCGCCGGCCTGGATCAGATGCGCTAGTTCTTCGTCGTAACCGAGCACGCAGCCGATGCGGCCCGCATGCGTTTGTGCGGCGGCGGTATACTTTTGCTCGAGCGGCTTTTCGCCGGCACCGAGCAGGGCCAGTTGGCCGACATCGAGCAGTGCCGGCAGCGCGTCGTGGAGCAAGTCCAATCCCTTCTGCCACGACAGGCGGCTGACCACGCCGAACAAGGGCAGATCGGGATCGACGTGCAGATCCATGCGCGCCTGCAGCGCCGCCTTGTTCTTCGCGCGCGCGGCGATCCGGCGCGCGTCGTAGCGTGCGCTGAGATATTCGTCGCCGGCCGGATTCCATACTTCGGTGTCGATGCCGTTGAGGATGCCGCTCACCGCCGCGCCGCGCGCGCGCAGCAAACCATCCAGTCCCATGCCGGCCTCGGCCTGGCGAATCTCCAGCGCGTAGGTCGGCGATACCGTGGTGATGCGATCGGACAATTGCAGCGCGGCCTTGAGATAGCCGATCGTGCCGTAGTATTCGACGCCGTCTATCGCGAACGCGGCGGGCGGCAGGCCGAGCGCGGGCAGCAGTGCCTTGTCGAACTGACCCTGAAAGGCGAGGTTGTGCACGGTGGCGACCGTTGCCGGTCTGGGTTTGCCATCGTAGTGCAGATACGCAGCCGTCAATCCGGCCTGCCAGTCGTGCGCGTGCACGATATCCGGCACAAAATCCTGTGCCGCTCCCTGACCGAGATTTGCGCCCGCACGCGCAAGCGCCGCGAAGCGCAGCGCATTGTCCGGCCAATCCTTGCCATCGGCGCCGCTGTACGGATTGCCGGAGCGGCCGAACAGATGCTTCGCCTCGAGGACAAACAGATCCAGCCCGGCCGCGCTGGCACTGAGAATACGCGCCGGGCCGCCGAAGTAGTTCGTATACTTTGCAACAGTTTGCACATTTTTCAGCGCACTCAGCACGGCCGGGTAGCCGGGCAGCAGACTGCGCACCTCGACACCGAGCGGCGCCAACGCGCGCGGCAGAGCGCCGGCCACATCGGCGAGGCCGCCCGTCTTGATCAGCGGAAAAATTTCCGAGGCGACGCTGAGAACGCGCATCGATCAGGCTTGCAAGCGGTCGATCATCGGCTGCGTGATCAGGCAGATGCCCTGCTCGGTGCGGCGGAAACGCTGCGCGTCGAGTTCGGCATCCTCACCGACGACGAGGCCCTCAGGTATCTGCACGCCGCGGTCGATCACCACCTTGTCCAGATGCACGTTGCGATGGATGCGCACATATGGCAGCACGACCGCGTTGGTCACGCTCGAAAACGAATGTACGCGCACGCCGGTAAACAACAGGGTGTGCCTGAGCGCGGCGCCGGAGATGATGCAACCTCCGGACACCAGAGAGGAAATCGCTTCGCCGCGGCGGCCTTCGGTATCGTGCACGAACTTTGCCGGCGGGGTGATTTCGCCGTAGGTCCAGATCGGCCAGTCGCGATCGTAGAGATCGAGGTCGGGCACGACGTCGGTCAGGTCGATATTCGCCGCCCAATACGCATCGACCGTACCGACGTCGCGCCAATAGGCCTCCCCCTCCTCGCGCGAGCGCACGCAGGACTGCGAGAAATGGTGGGCGACGGCTTTGCCGTGCTTCACCAGATACGGAATGATGTCCTTGCCGAAGTCGCGCGAGGATTGCGCGTCGGCCGCATCGCGCTTCAATTGCTCGATCAGGAATTTGGTCTCGAACACATAGATGCCCATGCTGGCCAGCGCCATGTCGGGCCGGCCCGGCATCGGCGGCGGGTCCTTGGGTTTCTCCAGAAACGAAATGATGCGGTCGTTTTCGTCGACGTGCATGACGCCGAAACCGCTGGCTTCCATGCGCGGCACCTGCAGGCAGCCCACGGTCACGTCGGCGCCCTGATCGACGTGCTGCTGCAGCATCTTCTCGTAATCCATCTTGTAGATGTGATCGCCGGCGAGCAGCACGATGTACTGCGGATCGTAGCCTTCGATGATATCGATGTTCTGGTACACCGCATCGGCGGTGCCCAGATACCACATCTCCTCGGAAACGCGCTGACTCGCGGGCAGGACGTCGAAGCTCTCGTTGCGCTCGGGACGGAAGAAGTTCCAGCCGCGCTGCAAGTGGCGGATCAGGCTGTGCGCCTTGTACTGCGTCGCCACCGCGATGCGACGGATACCCGAGTTCACCGCGTTGGACAGCGCGAAATCGATGATGCGCGACTTGCCGCCGAAGTAGACCGCGGGCTTGGCGCGGATGTCGGTCAGCTCCATCAGGCGGCTGCCGCGCCCGCCGGCGAGGACATAAGCCATCGCCGAACGCGCAAGGGGTGCGCTCGCGTTGAGTTTGCCGTTCATGTGTTTTCCTCCCATTCCACTTCTGACTTGCATCAAGAGCAATTCGCCGCAAAGGACGCAAAATATACTAATTTCTTTTCTTCGCGTCCTTTGCGTCCTTCGCGGTGAAAATCTTATGCTTCAAACTCAAAATACACCGCAGCCAGCGGCGGAATCGTGACTTCGGCCGAAGCCGGAAATCCGTGCGCTGGATGCGCATGCGCATCGACGCCGCCCAGATTGCCCGTACCCGAACCGCCGTAAACCTGCGCATCGGAATTGAGGATTTCACGCCAGCGGCCGGCCTGCGGCAAGCCGATGCGGTAGGCGTGACGCGGCACCGGGGTGAAGTTGCACACGATCGCGACTGTCGCGTCGCCCGGCGCACCGCGCCGCAGCCATGCGTAGACCGACTGCTCGGCATCGTCGGCGACGATCCACTGGAAACCTTCGCCTTCGCAATCGCGCGCGTGCAGGGCGGGGACGTTGCGATAGGCGCGGTTGAGGTCGCGCAGCAGCGCCTGCAGGCCTTGATGCAGCGGGTATTGCAGCAGGTGCCATTCGAGGCCCGCGTCGAAATTCCATTCGCGCGTCTGGCCGAATTCCTGGCCCATGAACAACAGTTTCTTGCCCGGATGCGCCCACATGAACGCGTAGTAGACGCGTGCATTGGCGAAGCGCTGCCATTCGTCGCCCGGCATCTTGCCGAGGATCGAACCCTTGCCATGCACGACTTCGTCATGCGACAGCGGCAGCACGAAATTTTCGGTAAAGGCGTATAGAAGGCCAAACGTAAGCTTGTTGTGATGCCACTTGCGATGCACAGGCTCGTGCGCCATGTATTCGAGCGTGTCGTGCATCCAGCCCATGTTCCATTTGAAGCCGAAGCCGAGCCCGCCGGCGTGCACTGGATGTGACACCCCGGGCCATGCGGTCGACTCTTCGGCGATCGTTGTGGCGCCGGGATGTTCGCCGTAGACCAGCTTGTTGACCTGCTGCAGGAACGCTACCGCATCGCGATTATCGTTGCTGCCGTCCGGATTCGGCAGCCACTCGCCGGCCTTGCGCGAGTAGTCGAGATAGAGCATCGAGGCGACCGCATCGACGCGCAGCGCATCGACATGAAAGCGCTCGAGCCAGTACAGCGCATTCGCGGCGAGCACGCTGGCGACTTCGCGGCGACCGAAGTCGTAGATCGCGGTGTTCCAATCCGGATGGAAGCCGCGGCGCGGATCGGCGTGCTCGTACAGCGGCCCGCCGTCGAACTGGGCGAGACCGTGGATATCGGTGGGGAAGTGTGCCGGCACCCAATCGAGAATCACGCCGATGCCGAGTGCGTGCGCGGCGTCGACGAAACGCGCGAAGCCCGCAGCGGCGGCACCATTGGAAGCGGCGAAGCGCGCGGTCGGCGCGAACAGGCCGATCGGTTGATAACCCCAGGACGCATCGAGCGGATGTTCGGAAATCGGCAGCAATTCGATATGGGTGAAGCCGAGATCGGCAACGTAAGGCAGCAATTGCGCGGCGAGTTCGTCGTAGCTCAGGAAACCGCCGTCGTCGCGGCGCCGCCATGAGCCAAGATGGACTTCATAGGTCGACATCGGCTGCCGTCGCGCGTCGGCGCGACGACGCAGATAATCGGCGTCGTTCCAGACGAAATCGTCGGCGCGCGTAACCACGGACGCAGTCGACGGACGCAATTCGGCGCCGAAGCCGAACGGATCGGCCTTGAGCGGCAGCAGGCTGCCACCGGCGCCGACGATCTCGAATTTGTATACCGTGCCCGCGCCGAGGCCGGGAGCGAAGATTTCCCACAGGCCCGAATCGATACGCTTGCGCATCTGATGCGTGCGCCCGTCCCAGCGGTTGAAATCGCCGACCACCGATACACGCTGTGCATTCGGCGCCCATACAGCGAAATGCACGCCGGCGACGCCTTGATGCGTGAGCAATTGCGCGCCGAGTCGCTCATACAGCTTGCGATGCGTGCCCTCGACCAGCAGATGGTCGTCGGTTGCGCCAAGCACCGGTGCAAAAGTATACGGGTCGTCGAACTCCCACTCGCCGCCGGCATTCGCGGCGCGCAGATGGTAGCTGGGCAACTTCCTGCGGTCGCTGACCAAGCCCTCGAAAAAACCGTGGCCGCGCGCCTTGAGCGGAACAATCACGATCGCCCCGGACCGATCGCGCTGAGCGTATCCGCGTGCGGAACGAAGGCAGCGAATGGCGACACCGCGAGCGCGTCGCATGCTGGTCCGAGCACGGCAAACGGATCGGCATGGCGTGCGGCGAGGATCGCGTCGATATCCGCCTGGCTTGCCTGCCATCCGGCGTCGCTCATGGCTCAGGTCCTGGTTGCAACCGGCACTTGCCAGATGTCCGCGGCATATTCGCCGATCGTGCGATCCGACGAAAACCAGCCCATGCGTGCGGTGTTGAGCGCGCTCGAATGCCACCATGCCGAACGCTTGCGCCAGTGCGTGGCGACGTCGCGCTGGCGTTTCGAGATAGGCGTCGAAATCCGCGCAGACCATGAAGTGATCGTGATGCCGCAGGATGTCGACCAGGCCGCGATAGCGCGCCGGGTCGTCCGGCGAGAACACACCCGAACCGATCGCGTCGAGCACCTCGCGCAACACCGGCGAGTTCGCGATTTCCTCGCTCATGTCGATACCTCGCGCGCGTCTCGCCTCAACCTCGGCGGTCGTCAGGCCGAAGATGAAGATGTTTTCGTCGCCGACCTTTTCGCGTGATCTCGACGTTCGCGCCGTCGAGCGTGCCGATGGTCAGCGCGCCGTTGAGCGCGAGCTTCATGTTGCCGGTGCCCGAGGCTTCCATGCCGGCGGTGGAAATCTGCTCGGACAGATCGGCCGCCGGAATGATCGATTCGGCCAGACTCACGTTGTAGTTGGGCAGGTAGGCGACCTTGAGCAGACCGCGCAGCGTCGGATCGCCGTTGACCACGCGCGCGACATCGTTGGCGAGCTTGATGATCAGCTTGGCGTTGTGATAGCTCGCCGCGGCCTTGCCCGCGAAAATCTTCACGCACGGCACCCACTCGGCGTGCGGATGCGCGCGCATCGCGTCGTACAAGGCGATCGTCTCGAGGATATTGAGCAGCTGCCGCTTGTATTCATGCACGCGCTTGATCTGCACGTCGAACAATGCGTCCGGATCGACCTTGACCTTGCAGCGCTCCAGAATGATCCTGCGCCAGCGCGACCTTGTTCTGGCGCTTGATCGCGGCGAGGCTGTCCTGAAACGCCGCATCATCGGCGTAGCGCTCGATCCTCGTCGAGCGCGGACGGATCGTCGTACACCGCGTCGCCGGCGGCGTCGGCGAGCAATCGTGTCAGTCCCGGATTCGCCTCGAACAGCCAGCGCCGGAAGGTGATGCCATTGGTCTTGTTGACGATGCGTTCGGGATACAGCGTATTGAAATCGCGGAACACGGTTTGCTTGAGCAGTTCGGTGTGCAGCGCCGAGACGCCGTTGACCTTGTGCGAACCGATGAAGGCGAGATGGCCCATGCGCACGCGCCGGCCGCCATTTTCCTGAATCATCGACACGGAGGAAATGAAACCGGCATCGGTATGGCCGGCCTTGCGCACGCCGTCCAGATGCAGCGCGTTGATCAGGTAGATGATCTGCATATGCCGCGGCAGCAGGCGTTCGAGCAGCGGCACCGGCCAGCTTTCCAGCGCTTCGGGCAGCAGGGTGTGGTTGGTATACGAGATCGTCGCGTTGGTGATGCGCCAGGCTTCTTGCCATTCGATGCCGTGCTGTCGAACAGGAGGCGCATCAGCTCGGCGACGGCAATCGCCGGATGCGTGTCGTTGAGCTGGATCGCGACGTGCTCGGGCAGCGTGCGCAGATCCTGGTACTGCTTCAGATGCCGGCGCAGCAGATCCTGCAGCGAGGCCGAGGCGAAAAAGTATTCCTGGCGCAGGCGCAGTTCCTGACCGGCCGGCGTTTCGTCGCTCGGATAGAGCACTTTGGAGATCGCTTCCGCACGCGCCTTGCCGGCCATGCGCGCCGACATAGTCGCCGGCGTTGAACGCATCGAGCATCAGCGGCTCGGACGCGCGCGCGGACCACAGGCGCAGCGTGTTCACATGCCGGGCGCGCCAGCCGACCATCGGCGTGTCGTAGGCGACCGCTTCGACATATTCGTTCGGCTTCCAGGTGTGGCGCACCGCGCCTTCCAGCGAAGTGTTTTCCTCGACCGCGCCGCCGAAGCCGATCGGATAATTCACTTCCGGCCGCTTGAACTCCCAGGGATTGCCGAACGCGAGCCAATCTTCGGGATATTCCTGTTGCCAGCCATCCTTGATCGCCTGACGGAACAGACCATGGTCGTAGCGGATGCCGTAACCATGCGCGGCGATCGACAAGCGTCGCCATGCTTTCCATGAAACACGCGGCGAGACGGCCGAGACCGCCATTGCCGAGCGCCGCATCGGGTTCAAGCGTGCGCAGACGGTCGAGATCGACACCCAGACCCTTGGTCGCCGCGCGCATCGCGTCGGTCAGGCCGAGATTGTTCAAGGCGTCGAACAGCAGGCGGCCGATCAGGAATTCCAGCGACAGGTAATACACGCGCTTGGGCCCGTGCACATAGGCGGCGTTGGCTCGATTCCATCCACTGCTCGACGATGCGGTCGCGCGTGGCGTAGACCACGGCCTGATACCAGTCGTATTCGCTCGCGCTGATCGGGTTCTTGCCGACCGAGTAGGTGAGGCGGCGCAGTATCGCGTCGCGCAATGTGCTCACTTCGCCCGCGTCCGGAGCCTGCTCTTGCCTGCGTTCCGGCCAAGTTGCCGCAGCCGCCGGTTCGTGGGGGTTGGTCATGCGCACTCCAAGGACTGGTATCGGTTACAGCATGTGCTGGCAAGACTGCACGAAGTCCGCGTTTCGCGCAAACGCGGCAGGCGGTGCGCCGATCCGAGCAGGAACGTCGAGCAACGCCAAGATGCTAAAATAGCGGTCCCTTGCGGAGGTTGCATGAGCCCATCTTCGAGTCCATCGTCCGCAGGCGCGCGCTTCCGCGCTGCGCTTGCCGCCGAAAAGCCGCTGCAGGTGATCGGCGCGATCAACGCCAATCACGCGTTGCTCGCCAAGCGCGCCGGTTATCGCGCGATCTATCTTTCCGGCGGCGGCGTCGCGGCCGGTTCGCTTGGTTTGCCCGATCTGGGCATCAATACGCTCGACGATGTGCTGACCGACGTGCGCCGCATCACCGACGTCTGCGATCTGCCGCTGCTGGTCGATATCGACACCGGCTTCGGGCCGAGCGCGTTCAATATCGCGCGCACGGTCAAGTCGCTGATCAAGTTCGGCGCGGCCGCCGTGCCATATCGAGGATCAGGTCGGCGCCAAGCGCTGCGGCCATCGGCCGGGCAAGGAAATCGTCTCCAAACAGGAAATGGCCGATCGCGTCAAAGCCGCGGCCGATGCGAAGACCGATGCGGATTTTTTCCTCATCGCGCGTACGGATGCGATCCAGGTGGAAGGCGTCGATGCCGCGATCGAGCGTGCGATCGCCTGCGTCGAAGCCGGCGCCGACGGCATCTTCGCCGAGGCCGCCTACGATCTGCCGACCTACAAGCGCTTCGTCGATGCGGTGAAAGTGCCGGTGCTCGCGAACATCACCGAATTCGGCAAGACGCCACTGTTCACCGTGGACGAATTGCGCAGCGTCGGCGTCGGCATCGTGCTGTATCCGTTGTCGGCGTTCCGCGCGATGAACAAGGCCGCCGAAGCTGTTTATACGGCCATCCGCAAAGACGGCCATCAGAAGAACGTGCTCGACACGATGCAGACGCGCGAGGAACTCTACGAGCGCATCGGCTACCACGAATACGAACGGCGGCTCGACGCGCTGTTCGCGGGTACATCGGAGAAGGGCTGACGAATTGAATTGCGTCATTCCCGCGCAAGCGGGAATCCAGCGTGATCTTGCGCCGCTTCTGAAAAAGCAAAATGGATTTCCGCTTGTGCGGGAATGACGGCAAGGAGGCAGGTACTGAACGGGAGATACAGAATGAGCGAACCAGCACAAATTCTGCCGAAAGCCAAGAAATCCGTTGCCCTGTCCGGCGTGGCCGCCGGCAACAGCGCGGTGTGCACGGTCGGTCGCACCGGCAACGATCTGCACTATCGCGGCTACGACATCGCCGATCTGGCGCAGCACGCGACGTTCGAGGAAGTCGCCTGTCTGCTGGTGCACGAGGTGTTGCCGAACAGGTCCGAGCTTGCGGCCTATCGCGCGAAACTGAAGGCGCTGCGCGGCCTGCCCGCGCCGGTCAAGGCCGCGCTCGAAGTGCTGCCCGCGGCGACGCATCCGATGGACGTGATGCGCACCGGCGCATCGGTGCTCGGCACCGTGCTGCCGGAGAAGGACGATCACGCCATCAGCGGGCGCGCGCGATATCGCCGATCGGCTGATGGCGAGCTTCGGCTCGATCCTGCTGTACTGGTATCACTTGGTCGCACAATGGCAGGCGCGTCGATACGCAGACCGACGACGAATCGATCGCCGGACATTTCCTGCATCTGCTGCACGGACGCCAGGCCGAGCGAGCTGCATACACGTGCGCTCGACCAAGTCGCTGATCCTGTATGCCGAGCACGAATTCAACGCCTCGACCTTCGCCGCGCGCGTGATTGCCGGCACCAACAGCGATTTCTACTCCGCGATCACCGGCGCGATCGGCGCGTTGCGCGGGCCCAAGCACGGCGGCGCCAACGAGGCGGCGATGGAAATCATCTCGCGCTATCGCAGCGCGGACGAGGCCGAGGCCGACATCCGCGCGCGCGTGGAGCGCAAGGAAATCATCATCGGTTTCGGCCACCCGGTGTACACGATCGGCGATCCGCGCAATCCGATCATCAAGGAAATCTCGCGCAAGCTGTGCGAGGACGGGCGGCAACCGGCGTCTGTTCGACATCTCCGAGCGCATCGAGACCTTGATGTGGAACACGAAAAAAATGTTCCCGAATCTCGACTGGTTCAGCGCGTCGAGCTATCACATGATGGGCGTGCCGACCGCGATGTTCACGCCGCTGTTCGTCATTTCGCGCACCTCGGGCTGGAGCGCGCACATCATCGAGCAGCGCATCGACAACAAGATCATTCGCCCGAGCGCCAACTACATCGGGCCGGACGATCGCGTGTTTGTGCCGATCGACCAGCGCACTTGATACGAATGCGGCGCTTAGACGAATAGCTCTCGTTCGTCACCTGCGGCTTTCGTTCGTCAGTCCTGCGGCTTTCTTTCGTCCTTTCAACTGCTTTGCCCGTCATTCCAGCGAAAGCTGGAATCCAGTTTGGCCAGCTGTCATATCGACAGCGGCAGGGCGCGCATGCAATTCTCCAAGCAATGTCACGCCATCTGCCATGAGAATCTGCGTCGTCCTATGTTGCCTGCTCGCCACCGCACTTGCCGGCTGCGCGGCAGCGCCGGTTCGCAAGGACTACGTCGCACGCGTCGAACTGCTCGCGCTGATCGAAACGCTCAATGCGGATCTGTTGAGCCACGACAGCGCCACGCTGACGCTCGAACGCTGGTGCGCCGATCATCGCCTCGCCGATCCGGCGCGCATCGTCGCCCGGCGCCTGCACGACGCAGCCAAACCGATTCCCGATGACTTGCGCGCAAAGCTTGCAGTCGACGCAGCCGAGCCGATTGCTTATCGGCATGTGCAGCTAATGTGCGGCGCCCATGTGCTGTCCGAAGCCGACAACTGGTATGTGCCGGGCCGCCTGAGCGCCGAGATGAATCGCCGGCTCGACACCACCGACGAGCCGTTCGGCAAGGTCGTCAAATCGCTCGGCTTCCAGCGCCGCACCTTGTCAGCAAAGTTGTTGTGGTCGCCGTTGCCACGGGGTTGGGAAATGTCGGGGCCAAATGCCGGGCGCGAGCCCTTGCGTATCCCGCACGCACTACTGCGGCACGAGGCGATTTTGTATACATCGGCGCAAGTACCCTTCAGTGTGGTGGTGGAAACGTATACGGATCAGCTATTCGCCTTCCGCTGGGATGCCTTCAGAGAAGTGTTTGCTTTCGCACACGTAAATTTCCAATACACGATTGATCAGAAGGTGGTCAATCTGCGCGACGCGACCGGCGCATTCAAGACGCAGGTCATGCAAGATCATCCGGTTCTTCGAATCGCCGTAGTGAAATTCCATTTCATATGCGGCTTCTGATTCACCCGTGATTCCGGAGCGTATGTTGCGAATTTCCTGCTCGATGCGCTCGCGAGTTGCCGCGCTCGCGCCGGTTCGGCCCCGCAATAATTCGAGGGTTGCCAGGTCCTTGGATTTGTCGTCGGGCCCTTTGATCAACATGCTGAAGTCCTGCTCGGAAATTCTCGCGTCGCCGTCCCGGATTGTATCCAAGAATGCGCGAAAAATATTGGGTCTGCGCGATCAGCACAGATTGTCCGGCGCGGTTACAGCGAGACTGCAAGCCGCGTCCCCTGCGCAATCGCGCGCTTCGCATCGAGTTCCGCGGCGACATCGGCGCCGCCGATCAGATGCACGTCGATGCCTGCTGCCTTGAGCGCATCGAATAGTTCGCGGCGCGGCTCCTGGCCGGCGCAGATCGACCACATTGTCCACTTGTATCACTTGCGGCTCGCCGTCGATGACGACGTGCAGACCGGCATCGTCGATGCGCTCGTAACTCACGCCGCCGAGCATTTTCACCTTCTTCATTTTCAACGCCGCGCGATGTACCCAGCCGGTGGTCTTGTTCAAGCGCTTGCCGGGCGTGCCGGGCGTGCGTTGCAGCAGCCAGACTTCGCGCTCGGAGGGTTCGGGCGCGGGTTTGGCGAGACCGCCGCGATTTGCATACGTTTGGTCGACACCCCATTCGTGCGACCAGCGCGCGATGTCGGTAGTCGGCGAGGGTTCGGCTTGGGTAAGGAATTCGGCGACGTCGAAACCGATGCCGCCGGCGCCGACGATCGCGACGCGCTTGCCGACCGGCTTGCCGAGCAGCACCACGTCGAGATAACTCAGCACGTTGGGCGATCCGCGCCGGGAATCGTCAGCGCACGCGGGGTGACGCCGGTGGCGAGAATCACGCTGTCGAAGCCGCGCAGGCGAGTCGACCGTCGCGCGCGTGTTCAAGCGCAGCTCGACGCCGGTGTCGTCGATGCGGTGGCCGAAGTAGCGCAGCGATTCGTGGAACTCCTCCTTGCCCGGAATGCGCTTGGCCATATTGAACTGGCCGCCGATTTCCGCCGCGGCGTCGAACAGGGTGACGGCGTGGCCGCGTTCGGCCAGCGTCGTCGCGCAGGCGAGGCCGGCAGGGCCGGCGCCGACGACGGCGATACTTTTTGTGCATTGTGCGACTTTTGCGACGATGAGTTCGGTTTCGTGGCAGGCGCGCGGATTGAGCAGGCACGATCGCGCGCGCGTTCTCGAACACGTGATCCAGGCAGGCCTGATTGCAGGCGATGCAGGTGTTGATGCGCGACTGCGCCCGGCGGCGGCCTTGTTCACCCAATCCGGGTCGGCGAGCAGCGGGCGCGCCATCGACACCATGTCGGCATCGCCGTCGGCGAGGATCTTCTCGGCGACCTCGGGCATGTTGATGCGGTTGGTCGTGATCAGCGGAATCGCGACTTCGCCCTTGAGTTTCTTCGTCACCCAGGCGAACGCCGCGCGCGGCACGCTGGTGACGATGGTCGGCACGCGCGCTTCGTGCCAGCCGATGCCGGTGTTGATCAGCGTCGCGCCGGCCGCTTCGACCGCCTTGGCCAGCTGCACGATTTCGTCCCAGCTCTGCGCGTTGTCGACGAGATCGAGCATCGACAAGCGATAGATGATGATGAAATTCGCTGCCGACCGCCGCGCGCGTGCGGCGCACGATCTCGATCGGAAAGCGCTGGCGTTTTTCGGCGCTGCCGCCCCAGGCGTCGTTGCGCGTGGTTCGTGCGCTGCGGCGATGAACTGATTGAGCAGATAACCTTCGCTGCCCATGATCTCGACGCCGTCGTAGCCGGCGTCCTGCGCGAGTCTGGCGCAGTTGACGAAATCGCGGATCGTCCTCTCCACGCCGCTGCTCGACAACGCGCGCGGCGTGAACGGCGTGATCGGCGATTTGATTTTCGACGGCGCGACCGACAACGGCTGGTAGCCGTAGCGGCCCGCATGCAGGATCTGCAGGCAGATGCGGCCGCCCTCGGCGTGCACCGCACGTCGTGACCCGGCGATGCCGCGCCACATGCCACGGCATCGACAGGCGTCCGGCGAAGGGCTTGAGCCAGCCGGCGATATTCGGCGCAAGGCCGCCAGTTACCATCAGCCCGACGCCGCCGCGCGCGCGCTCGGCGAAATACGCGGCGAGTTTGGCGAAGTCGCGCGCATGATCTTCCAGGCCCGGTGTGCATCGAACCCATCAGCACGCGATTGGGCAGCGTGACGAAGCCGAGATCGAGCGGCGCAAACAGATGCGGGTAATATCGGTTTGGATCCGGCGGATTTGTGGCTGCGGCGGCGGTCATGCGCATCGAACGGTTGTTTGAATCCATGCACAATGCCGAAAATGGCGGTGCGGCACAAGTTGTACCGCAAGCCCGCCTTGGCTCGTCATTCCCGCGAAGGCGGGAATCCAGTTTTTCTCGCTTTAACGGCGAGAAAAACTGGATGACCAGCTTCGCTGTTGAAAGCCCCGCTTTCGCGAGAATGACGGCCAAGTAGACTTGCAACCACGCATCATCGATCCTATCTCTCTTGCACCCTTTTGTTTTGAAGGACTTTCATGACTTTGCTTGCTCTCGCCGAACAGCGCCTGCTCAGCCCGGGCGGCCTTGCCGCGGCGACCTGGATCGCGTGTTCTCGCAGCTGATCGGTCCGTCCATCGACGCGGCCGATCTGTATTTCCAGCACTCGCGCAGCGAGTCGTGGATGCTCGAAGACGGCATCGTCAAGGAAGGCAACCATTCGATCGAGCAGGGCGTCGGCGTGCGCGCGATGAGCGGCGAGAAAACCGGTTTCGCCTATTCCGACGAGATCGTGCTGCCGCAGTTGCTGACCGCGGCGCAGTCGCGCGCGCGCGATCGCGCAGTCGGGCGGATCGCAGCGACGGCCATGCGCTGGCCGCGCGCGAACGCGCAATCGCTGTACGCGCCGCATCGATCCGGTCGAATCGCTGCCGAACGAGGAGAAAATTACACTTTTGCGCGAAGTGGACAAATTCTGCCGCGCGCTCGATCCGCGCATCAGCGCAGGTCGATCGTCAGCCTTGTCCGCCGACGCTCGATACGGTGCTGGTCGCCGCGGCCGACGGCACGCTCGCGGCCGACGTGCGTCCGCTGGTGCGCCTGAACGTGAACGTGATCGCCGAGCAGAACGGCCGCCGCGAATCAGGCTCCGGCCGGCGGCGGCGGACGCTACGGTTATCGCGAACTGCTCGCCAACGGCCGCGCGCATGCGTTCGCGCGCGAAGCGGTGCGCCAGGCGCTGGTCAATCTCGATTCGGTGCCGGCGCCGGCCGGCACGCATGACCGTGGTGCTCGGGCCCGGCTGGCCCGGCGTGCTGCTGCACGAGGCGATCGGTCACGGTTTCGAGGGCGATTTCAACCGCAAGGGCACGTCGGCGTTCGCCGGCCGGCTCGGCGAGAAAGTCGCTGCGCCGAGCGTGCACCGTCGTCGACGACGGCACGCTTGCCGGACCGGCGCGGTTCGCTGAGCATCGACGACGAAGGCGTGCCGAGCGAATGCACGGTGCTGATCGAGAACGGCGTGCTCAAGGGCTACATGCAGGACAAGTTCAACGCGCGCCTGATGGGCATGCGTTCGACCGGCAACGGCCGGCGCGAATCGTTCGCGCACCTGCCGATGCCGCGCATGACCAATACCTACATGCTGCGCGGGCAAGAGCGATCCGGGCGAAATCATCGCCTCGGTCGAGCGCGGCCTGTACGCGGTGAATTTCGGCGGCGGCCAGGTCGACATCACCAACGGCAAGTTCGTGTTCTCGGCGAGCGAGGCGTATCTGATCGAGAACGGCAAGGTCACGCGTCCGGTCAAGGGCGCGACCCTGATCGGCTCCGGACCGGAAGTGCTCACGCGCGTGTCGATGGTCGGCAACGACCTCAAGCTCGACGAAGGCGTCGGCGTCTGCGGCAAGGAAGGGCAGAGCGTGCCGGTCGGCGTCGGCCAGCCGACGCTGCGCATCGACGCGATGACGGTAGGCGGTACGGCGGCGTGAAGTGCGTCGCGCTGATTGCCTCGGCGCTGATGTTTTCTTGCAATGCCGCATATGGCGGCGCAACTGCTGCGGATAACATCGCGAAACGTGCGTGCGCCGCTATTACCGAGCGCGTCGATGGAATATTCGGCGACTCACCAATATTTCTGCGCAGTTACGATAACGAGCGCGGAGCTGGGGCTGCCGACGAACCTGCACTGAAAACGGCGGCGTTCACCTACGACAACGCGCTCGCGGTGATCGCTTTGCTCGCGTGCGACAGGCGCGCGCAGGCATTGCGCGTGGGCGAAGCGCTGCGTCTTGCGGCGAGCGGCGATGCCCGGCTGCGCAACGCCTATCGCGCAGGTGCCGTCGGCGACAAGGTGTTGCCGAACGGCTGGTGGGATGCAAAACAGAATCGCTGGCTCGAAGACGCCTACCAGAATGGTACGGCGACCGGCAATGTCGCCTGGGTTGCGCTGGCGATGCTAGAACTGCACGATGCAACCGCACGATGTGCGCTGGCGCGATGCCGCGGTCAAGTTGGCCGATTGGGCGATCGCCAATACGTCCGATACGCGCGCATCGGGAGGATTTACCGGAGGTATCGACGGCTTCGATGCCGAGCCGCAAAAACTCGCCTGGAAATCGACCGAACAGAATATCGATCTCGTCGCCGTATTCGGCTGGCTTCGCGCGCGAGCATGCGCCCGGCGATTGGAAAAAGTATACCGAAACCGCGCGTCGTTTCGTCGAGTCGCAATGGGATGCGGCGAGCGGGCATTTCTTCGTCGGCACCTTGCCCGACGGCGTGACACCGAATCGCGCCACTTCAGGTCTTGATGTCCAGATGTGGGCACAGCTGCTGCCGGACGCACCACGCGCGTGGCAGCGCGCAATTGCCTACGCGGAGCGCGAGCACGGCGTCGCCGGCGGCTTCGATTTCAATACCGATCGCGACGGGCTATGGCTGGAAGGTACCGCACAAGCGGCGCTGGTTTATCGCAAGCTCGGTCGTGAAGCCGACGCGCAAAAGCTGTTCACGACGATTGCGCAGCAATTTTCCACGGGTGGATTCGTCTACGCGACGCGTGAACCGCGCATCACAACGGGCCTGGCAGTCGGGCCGGAAAGCACATCGGCGGATTTCTACTACTATCGCCGTCCACACCTCGGCGCCACCGCCTGGGCCGCGCTTGCCGCACTGAATCGTAATCCGTTCACCGCAAGCCCATAGCGCGGGTTGCCCCAAAACAGAAGCATGGATTCCCGCCTGCGCGGGAATGACGTATTTGGAGTCTTGCTACTCCCCAAGCGTCTCGCGCAGCGCGCGAAACAATTCGCGATAGGCGTGCAGCGGCTTGTTCTGCTCGCGCTCGCTGCGCGCCTGGCGCGCAAGCTGGCGCAGGTGCTGACGATCGGCCTGCGGATGCTCGGCGACGAGCTCGTTGAGCGCGTCGTCGCCCGCCGCAGCAGGCGCTCGCGCCGCTTTCGATCTGATGCAGCGTGGCGGTTTCGCGGCGCGCGTGGTCCTTGTCGTGTTCGAGCGCGGCGCGTATCGGCTCGATTTCCGCGTCGTCGAGCTTGCGCAGTTGCTTGGCGAGAAACTGGGTCTGGCGCTTGCGCGCGATCTGCTGCTTGACCGCACGCGTGCGCTGGACTTCTTCGCGGATGTCGTCGGACAGCGGCACGCGTGCAGCTGCGCATCGGACAAATCGGCCAGCGTGTGCGCGAGCTTGAGCACGTCGAGCGCCTCGCGCCGCAGCTGGCTGCGGCTCGGTGCTTCGTCGTCTTCGGCATCGGGCCGGTTGAGTTCGTGTTCGTCGAGGCTGCATATCGTACTGTTATTGTTGGCGGCTGCGCCGCAACAATAACTTCCGCCATTCCAGCCGCCAGCTACGCTGCGGCGGAACGCCGGATTCTTCAATCAGGGAACTGCCTAGTGAACAGCATAGCCGCATCGAACAACCTTGTCGCCGGTTCCGACGACAGCCTGGCCCAGCTTGATCGCCTGGCGAATCTTGCCGAGGACGTGATCCGCCGCTGCCGCGCGGCGGGCGCGAGCGAAGCCGAAGTCGGCGCGAGCATCGACGCGGGCCTCAACGTCAACGTGCGCCTGGGCGAAGTCGAAACGGTCGAACACACGCGCGACCGCGCATTCGGCGTGACCGTGTATTTCGGCAAGCGCAAGGGTTCGGCGAGCACGGCCGACCTGCATCCGGATTCGATCGCCAAGACGATCGAGCAGGCCTGCGCGATCGCGCGGTATACCGAGGAAGATCCGGCCGGGCCTGGCCGATCCGGCGCGGCTGGCGCGCAGTTTCCCGATCTGGATCTGTGGCATCCGTGGGACATCGACGCGCAGGAGGCGATCCGCGCTCGGTCATCGAGATCGAGGACGCCGGCCGCGCGTTCGGCCGGCATCGACAATTCCGAAGGCGCGTCGGTGCAAGCCGGCGCGTCGCTGTCGGCGTACGCGACTTCGCAGGGCTTCATCGGCAGCGAGCGCGGCACGCGGCATTCGCTGTCGTGCGCGCTGATCGCCGAAGACGACGCCGGCATGCAGCGCGACTACTGGTACGAGTCGGTGCGCGCGGCAGCGGATTTTCCCGACGCCGCCACGCATCGGGCGCAAGGCCGCCGAGCGCACGCTCGCGCGGCTCGACGCGCGCAAGCTCGACACGCGCGAATGCCCGGTGCTGTTCGCGCCGGAAATCGCGCGCGGCCTGATCGGGCATCTCGTTTCGGCGGTCAGCGGCGGCGCGCTGTATCGCAAGGCGAGTTTCCTGGTCGATCATGTCGGCAAAAGCATACTTCCGGACTTTGTCGAAATCGTCGAACGCCCGCATATCCCGCGCGGGCACGGCTCGGGCAGTTTCGATGCCGAAGGCGTCGCGACGCAGCGATAGCGATCTGGTCGCGCGACGGCGTGCTGCAGCGCTACGTGCTCGGCAGCTATTCGGCGCGCAAGCTCGGCCTGCAAAGCACCGGCAATGCCGGCGGCATCCACAACCTGATCGTCAAACCGGGCACGGACGATTTTGCCGCGATGCTGAAAAAGCTCGGCAGCGGCCTGCTCGTCACCGAAGTGATGGGGCAGGGCGTTTCGATCGTCACCGGCGATTATTCGCGCGGCGCTTCGGGTTTCTGGGTCGAGAACGGCGAGATCGCCTATCCGGTCGAGGAAATCACGATCGCCTCGAACCTGCGCGACATGTTCGCGCGGCATCGCTGCGATCGGCGCCGACGTCGATCCGCGCTCGCACATCCTCACCGGCTCGATCCTGATCGAGCGCATGACGGTTGCCGGTGCCTGAATGCGTTCGCCGGCCGCAGGTTGCGCCGCCCCGCGCCGATTCAAGAGTGACCTTCGACGCTTGTCTGCATCGATGCTTTGCGGCGACACTACGCGCGCCGTCAATCCTTGGGAGACTGCGATGAGCGATCCGCCGAATGAAGTCGTTGACCCCGCCGCCGGCGCCAGCCGGTACGCCGAGTGCCGAGGAAAAGCAGTGGGCGATGTTCGCGCATCTGTCGGCGATCTCGGCGCATTTGTCACCGGTCACTTTCGGCTGGGGCTGCTTTATCGGACCGCTGATCATCTGGCTGATCAAGAGCGACACGCTGCCGTTCGTCGACGATCAGGGCAAAGAAGCGCTGAACTTCAACATCACCCTGGCGATCATCGGCTTGATCCTGCTGGTCTTCACGCTCGGCACATTCTTCGTCGGTCTCATGATTACCGTGCCGGTTGGCTTGTTCGTCGGCGTTGGCTGGCTCGTGCTGACGATCATCGCCGCGATCAAGGCCAACGACGGCGTGCCTATCGCTATCCGTTCAGCTTCGGCTGATCAAGTGACGAGTTGCAGGCTCGTCATCCCGGCATGGATTGCCGGGATCCAGGAGCCAGGGAAGGCAAGGACGAAATGACAGTCGACGAAAGTCAGGATTCGCGTTCGGCGACGAAACGCGCGAGCGCGCAGCGGTTGCGCAGTCGCGCGCCGAGCGGATCGACCGCGGCGAGCGCTGCCGGCGTCAGTTCGCGCAGTGCGCTTGCGCGCCCGTGCATGCCGAGAATGGCCGGATAGGTCGGCTTCGCGTCGGCCGCGTCCTTGCCCGCGGTTTTGCCGAGCTGTCGCGCTGCCGCCTTCGATGTCGAGGATGATCGTCGCGGATCTGGAATGCGAGGCCGATCGCATGACCGTAGCGTTCGAGCGCAGCGAGCATCGCGCATCGCGCGACAGCCGGCCGCGAGCGCGCCCAGACGCACCGACGCGCGGATCAGCGCGCCGGTCTTGTGCACGTGCATGCGCTCGAGCTCGGCGGCGCTCAGGGTCTTGCCGACCGCGGCGAGATCGAAAGCCTGGCCGCCGGCCATGCCGTGCGAGCCGCAGGCCGCGGCGAGCGTGCGCAGCATCGCGACACGCACGTCGGCGGCGACGTCGAGCGCGGCATCGTGTGCGAGCACTTCGAACGCGAGCGCCTGCAGCGCGTCGCCGGCGAGGATCGCCATCGCTTCGCCGAACACGACATGACAGGTCGGCACGGCCGCGGCGCAGGCTGTCGTCGTCCATCGCCGGCAGATCGTCGTGCACGAGCGAATACGCGTGGATGATCTCGACCGCGGCCGCCGGCGCATCGAGTCGTTCGAGCGGCGCGCCGAGCGTCGTTGCCGGTCGCATAGACGAGCAACGGACGCAGACGCTTGCCGCCGCCGAGCACGGCATAGCGCATCGCGCGATGCAATTCCACCGGCGGCTGATCGTCGGGCGGCAGCGCACGCGCGAGCACGTCATCGGCGCGCCGCTCCACAACGCCAGCGCGGCGCGAAATTGCCGGTGCGGCGAAATTCAAGGCGTTTCGGAATTCGAAGTCGCCGGCGTCTGCGTCGAATCGTCATCCGGACTGGCCGGATCGTAGAGCAGCTTCACGCGCAGCTCGGCCTGTTCGAGCGCGTTCTGGCAGTTGCGATACAGCGCGATGCCGCGCTCGAAGGATTTCAGCGAGTCGTCGAGGCTCAGCTCGCCTTGTTCCATGCGCGACACCAGTTGCTCGAGCTCGTCGAGCGACTTTTCGAACTCGGCGATCTGGGACGGCTCGGCGGCGGTCTGCGGCATGGCGCGCACGCTACCTCAGCGCACCGGCAGGAATCAATCGGCGGTCGGTGCGACTGTGCAGCACAATGCGTCGCGCCAATGCCGCGCAGTCTGATGCAGCGCAGCAGTTCCGCCCGGCATCGCTAGATCCAGAGATCGCCGACCGCGAGCAGTTCGTCGCTCGCGCACAAATCAGCGGAATGCGCGCGCGCTGCCACGGCGGAATGCCGGCTTCCTGCAACAGCAGGCGCAGTTCGCGCGTATGCGCGCCGCCCGCAGGCTTGAAGCGTTCGCCGCCGCGGCGATAGCGCACGTGCAGCGGGCTGCTGCGAACGTTCGTCGCCGGCCTGACGAGGCACGAGCTCGCGCCGCTCGGCAGGCAGCGCGAGCGCTGCGCCGTGCACTCCGCCTCCAGTCCCGGCGGCGTCGGCGCGGGCGGCATCGCGTAAAGCAGATCGCGATAGCGGCGCACCTCGGCGCTGCGCCAAGCGCACGCAGGGCAGGCGATCCTCGCCGGCTTCGCGCAGTTGGCGCTCGAGCTCGGCGACCTGGAACTGCGTCGGCTCGTCCAGCGCCGAGGTCGCGCAGCCAGCAGGCGCAGCACGCGGATCGCGCAGCGCATCGGGCAGCTCCAGCCATCCGCGCCAAGCAAGCGTCGCCGGATCGAGTCCCTGCAGGCTCGGCGAGCGCCTTGCGCGCCTCGCTGTCGATGAAATCCGGCCGCTGCGCGCGCCCATGCCGCGCTGTGCGCGATCGCGCTGTCGGCTTCGGGCCAGCGCTCGCGCGAGGCGCGGCAGGATCTCGCCGCGCAGGAAATTGCGCTCGAGCTGCGTGTCCGCGTTGCTCGGATCTTCGATCCAGCGCAAGTCGTGCGCTCGCGTAGTCGCGCAAGTGCCGCGCGCGGCAGCGTCGAGCAACGGCCGCCACAGGCAGCCGCTGCCGAATCCGCGCAGGCGCGCATGCCGCCGAGTCCTTCGGGACCGGCGCCGCGCAGCAGCTTGAGCAGCACGGTCTCGGCCTGGTCGTCGCGATGATGCGCCGAGCGCGAGGATTTCGCCTGGCCGCAATTGCGCGGCGAACGACGGCCATGCGCGCGCGCCGCGCCGCGTCCTCGAGACCGCGCCGGCGTGCGCTCGACCTCGACGTCGCACGTCGATCGAACGGCACGTCCGAGCGCTGCGGCGACTCGCGGTGCAATGTGCGACCCATCGCGCGCTGTCGGCATGCAAGCCATGATCGACATGCATCACGCGCAATCCGCGCGCGCGCGCGCGCGGGCTCGCGCCGAGCGCGTGCAGCAGGACACTCGAATCCAGCCGCCGCTGTAGGCGACCACGATCGGTCCAGGCGCAAGCGCGGCGAGCGCCTCGTCTATCGTCGCCGCGAGGGAAGGGGCAGTCATGCGCGCATCACGCCAGAGGCGGCGTCAATTTGCAACGTGTGCGGCGGGGGCGATCATCGGCCAGCGGGTGCTGCAGTTGACGACCTGTCGCGGTATGCCGCGCGGCCCTCGCAGCGCTTCACGCATGGCTCAAGTGAACTGCGATCGCCCTTCGTGCGCATCGGCGCGTCGCGCCAGCGATGCAGTGCGAACGAATCGATGACACGGCTGGACCCATTGCAGCGCCGCCGCGCTGCCGTCACCATGCGCGCGCATGAGTGCTGCCGATCCCATCCGCATACGTTGGACCAATGGCTCGCCTACCAGCAGCGCGTGCATGCGCTCGGCGTCGACCTGGGCCTTGCGCGCGTCGGCGAAGTCTGGCGCCGCATGGGCGCGCCGCATGCGCGCCGATCGTCATCACGGTCGGCGGCACGAACGGCAAGGGCTCGACGGTGGCCTTTCTCGAGGCGATGCTGGTCGCGGCAGGCAAACGCGTCGGCTGCTACACGTCGCCGCATCTGCTGCGCTACAACGAACGCGTGCGCGTCGCGGGCCGCGACGCCGACGATGCGACGCTGATCGACGCATTCGAGCGTATCGAGCGGCGCGCACGCCGATGGGCGAAGTGTGCCGCTGACCTATTTCGAGTTCGGCACGCTCGCCGCGTTGTGGATTTTTTCGCAAAGCGGGCTCGATGCGGCGCTGCTCGAAGTCGGGCTGGGCGGCCGCCTCGATGCGGTGAATATCATCGATGCCGACGCGGCGATCGTGACGACGGTCGATCTCGATCATCAGGACTGGCTCGGCAACGACCGCGACAGCATTGCGCGCGAGAAAGCCGGCATCTTCCGCAGCGGCCGGCCCGCGATCATCGGCGACGCGGATCGCGCCGGCGGCATTGTCGCAGGCGGGCGCGCAGTCAGGGCGCGACTCGTTCTGCGCAGGGCGCGACTACCAGGTCGCTTCCGCCGCGCAAGGCTGGTCGTGGCGTGCCGCGGATCTGCAACTCGATGCTGCCCGATCCGGCGCTGGCCGCGCCCGTGCAACGCGCGAATGCGGCGGCGGCGATCGCGGTCCTGCATGCCTTGCGCGGTCGCATCGCAGTCGGTCGCGAAGCGTTGGCCCAGGGCGTGCGCAATGCGCGCCTCGCGGCCCGCCTGCAGCGCTTCGTCAAACCCGGCGCGGCCGAACTCATCATCGATGTCGCGCACAATCCGCAGGCCGCGCGCGTGCTCGCGCAATGGCTGCAAGAACATCCGGCTCCGCCGCGCGGCCGCAATCTGGCCGTGTTCGGCGCGTTGGCGGACAAGGATGTCGCCGGCATCGTTGCGCCGCTGGCGCCGTACATCGCGCGCTGGCTTGCCGGCGGGCTCGATGCCGATACGCCGCGTGGACTATTGGCCGCCGATCTTGCAGCGCGCATGACGAGCGCCGATGTTCACGCCGAAGTTGAGCGCTTGCAACGATCAGGGAGGCGCTCGAAGCGCGCGGCGCACCTGGCGCGCGGAGCCGACCGCATTCTCGCATTCGGTTCGTTCTTCGTTGCCGCCGCGGCGCTTGCATGGGCGGGGCAAAACGGCTTTCGAGCCGTCGATATCGGCTAGCACCCTCCACCTCTCCCATCGAGGGAGAGAGCCTGCCCCGAACTTGATCCGGGGTCGACGCGCGCAGCGCGGCGGAGAGGGCGGCGCCGCAGGCGTCTGCCAGGCACGTACGCGAATCGCGCGTGAATGATGTTGCATGCAAATCCCGGTTCACGGTCGCGCCGGGTATAATCGACGCATCTGGAGGTCAGTCATGGATTCTGCCTTGAAACAACGCCTGCTGGGCGCGGCCGTCTTGATCGCGCTCGCGATCATTTTTCGTGCCGATGTTCTCTCGAGCATCAAGCCGCCGAAGCAGGACAACACGACGCTGGGACTGAATATTCCGCCCGCACCGGAACGCAATTTCGAGACGCGCAATCTGGCCGTCGATACGCCGCAGGGCGCGACGCCTGCGCCAGCGGTGGAGGCTCCATCCAATCCAGCATCTTCGCCGGCTGCGAGCGGCGACAAGGTGACCGCGGTGGCCACGGGCGCGCCGCCGACGTTTGAAGCACCCGAGAGCGCCACGCCGAAGCCGGCAACAGCGTCTCCGGTAATACCAAAGCCGGCGGCCGCAACAGCGCCCGCAACGCCGCGCGCCGAGCCGCCGCCAGCGCCGGCCGTGCAGACCGACGGACGATTCCTGGTCAATCTGGGCGTGTATGCGGATGCTGGCGGCGCCGATGCGCTGGTCGGCGAGAGTCAAGAAACTGGGCTATCCGGCATTCGCCGAGGCGACCGAGTATCAAGGCAAGCCCGCGCAGCGCGTGCGCGTCGGGCCGTATCGCCGATCGCGCCGCTGCGGAAAGCGTGCGGCTGAAGATCAAGCAGGCCGAGAGCAAGGTGCCGAGCAGCGTGGTCGAAACCGGGGATAGCGCCAAGCCGGCGGCGACCGAAGCCGCCGCGCCGGCGCCGACCCTGGCGGCGAATCGCGCCGGCGGTTACGCGGTGCAGGTCGGCGCATTCAAGTCCGAGGAAGAGGCGAACAAGCTGCGCGATCGCCTGCGCAACGGCGGCGTCGCCGCTTTCATCGACAAGGCCGGCAACGGCGAACAGACGCTGTGGAAGGTGCGCGCCGGTCCGTACGCGGATCGCGGCGGTGCGGACAGCGCGCGCTGGCGAGCATCAAACAGAAATTCCAGATCACGGCATGATCACGACCCAGCCTGAATCGTGCGTGCGGCGAGCGATGCTCGCGTGCATCGGGCAATGAACTGGGCCGACTACTGCATCCTCGCCACACTGGGCCTCTCGGTGCTGATGGGTTTGTGGCGCGGCCTGATCGGCGAGGTGCTCGCGCTGGTCGTGCTGGGTGGTCGCAGTTCTGGGTGGCGTGGAAATTCGGCCCGCAGGTCGCCGCGCAGTTCACCCGATCGACCTGCCGTCGGCGCGCTTGCTGCTCGGCTATGTGCTGTGTTTCATCGCCGTGTTGATCGCGTGGGGCGATCGTGAGCTTTCTGATGCGCAAGCTGATCAACAGCAGTGGACTGTCGGGTACCGATCGGCTGTTCGGCATGCTGTTCGGACTCGCGCGCGGCCTCGTGCTGGTCACGCTGACCGTGCTGCATGCTCGGCTTCACGCCGTTGCCGCGCGATCCGTGGTGGCACCAGTCGCAGCTGTTGCCGGGTTTCCAGCGGTACGCCCAATGGGCCGTCGGCGAATATGCCGCCGGAAGTGACGAAATACCTTGATCTGCGCGGCCTGCTGCCACAGATACCACACGCGCCGCCGCCCGCGGCGCCTGCGCCGGATGCGCAGAAGAAATCGACAACGACTTGATTTTTGTAATTCTGTAATTCTATACCGAGTAAACGCCATGTGCGGAATCATAGGAATCGTCGGCAAGTCCGAAGTCGCCGCGGCGCTGTACGACGGGCTGACCGTCCTGCAGCACCGCGGGCAGGACGCGGCCGGCATCGCCACGGTCGACAACGACAAGCTGCGCCTGCACAAGGGCGCCGGTCTCGTCAGCGACGTGTTCGGCCGCGACAGCCTGCTCAAGCTGCGCGGCAGTATCGGCATCGGCCATTGCCGCTATCCGACCGCCGGCTCGGAAAGCACGGCCGAGGCGCAGCCGTTCTACGTGAACTCGCCGTACGGCATCGCGCTCGGCCACAACGGCAATCTGATCAACACCGATGCGCTGCGCCGGCAGATGTACGAGGAGGATCGGCGTCACATCAACACCGATTCCGACTCGGAAATCCTGCTCAACATCTTCGCCCACGAGTTGCAGATCCAGGAGCGCCACGCGCTGACCCCGGATCACATCTTCAAGGCGGTCGCCGGCGTGCACGCGCGTGCGCAGGGCGGTTATGCGGTCGTCGCGCTGGTGCTCGGCTATGGCATCGTCGCGTTCCGCGATCCGCACGGCATCCGCCCGCTCGTGCTCGGCGAGCGCGATACGGCGCAGGGGCGCGAATACATGGTCGCCTCCGAATCGGTGGCACTGGATATTCTCGGCTTCCGCCTCGTGCGCGATGTGACGCCGGGCGAGGCTGTGCTGCTGAGCAACGACGGCCAGCTGTTCAGCCGCCAATGCGCCGACGGCGACCTGCATGCGCCGTGCATTTTTGAATATGTATACCTGGCGCGGCCGGACTCGATGATGGAGGACGTGTCGGTGTACAAGGCGCGCCTGCGCATGGGCGAGCGCCTGGCCGAGAAGATCCGCCGCATGCGTCCGGATCATCATATCGATTCGGTGATCCCGATTCCCGACACCGCGCGCACGGCGGCAAGTTCGCTGGCGCAGGCGCTCGGCATCCCGATGCGCGAAGGCTTCGTCAAGAACCGCTACATCGGCCGCACGTTCATCATGCCGGGCCAGAGCGAACGGGTGAAATCCGTGCGCCGCAAGCTCAATCCGGTGCATCTGGAATTCCGCAAGAAAAACGTGCTGCTGGTCGATGATTCCATCGTGCGCGGCACGACCTCGAAGCAGATCATCCAGATGGCGCGCGACGCGGGCGCGCGCCAGGTGTATTTCGCCTCGGCCGCGCCGCCGGTGCGCTTTCCGAACGTCTACGGCATTGACATGCCGGCAGCGGCCGAACTGGTCGCGCACGGACGCACCGAGGAGGAAGTGCAGCAGTTCATCGGCGCGGACTGGCTGGTGTATCAGGATCTCGACGATCTCGTCGCCGCGGTCGCCGACGGCAACGAGGAGCTCAAGCATTTCGATACCTCGTGCTTCTCCGGCGAATACGTGACCGGCGTCGAGTCGAACTATCTGCGCGAGCTGGAATTCGCGCGCTCGGACGAGACAAAGGCGCAGCGGCGGCATGTTTCGTAGTGCTGCGGAACATCGCCGTATGCCGTGTAGTGCGGAAGATCACTGCATGCCGTCATTCCCGCGTATGCGGGAATCCATCTTGATCTTCTCTTTGTCGTTCAGGAGCAAACCGGATTTCCGCCTGAGCGGGAATGGCGCTGCATGAGCATCGATATTCTTGCGCTTGCCGAAGCCAGCCTTGCGGCATCGACGATCGAGGCGAAGTTGCAGCGCAGCGAGTCTGCCTTCACGGCGATTACCGCGGACGGATTCACGTTCAACGACGCGCTGCCGCCGCGAGCAATCACCCAACCGGGCCGTCCGCCACGGCCGCGCCTGGTCGAGCCACGCGCCTTGCCGCAGCGTGGCCTGGGCAGCAGCGAAGGCCGCGCCGCGCTGATGCACGCGGTCGCGCATATCGAATTCAACGCGATCAATCTGGCCTGGGATGCGGTCTACCGCTTCCGCGGCATGCCGGCCGACTACTATCGCGACTGGGTCGCCGTCGCGGCCGACGAGGCGCGCCATTTCCGCCTGCTGCCGCACGCCTGGCCGAGCTCGGCCACGACTACGGCGATTTCGATGCGCACAACGGCCTGTGGGAAATGGCGGTAAAGACGTCCACTTCGTGCCTGGCGCGCATGGCCCTGGTGCCGCGCGTGCTCGAAGCGCGCGGACTCGATGTCGACGCCGGCGATGATCGCGCGCCTGCGCAACGTCGGCGATGCGCGCACGGTGGAGATCCTCGAACTGATCCTGCGCGAGGAAGTCGCCCATGTCGCCGCGGGCTCGCGCTGGTTCGCCTGGTGCTGCGCGCGCGACCACGTCGATCCCGAAACGACATTCGCCCGCCTGGTCGATGAACATGCGGGCGTGCTCAAGCCGCCGTTCAACGAAACCGCGCGCCGCGCCGCAGGATTCAGCAGTGCGGAGCTGGAGCAACTCGTGGCGCGGTCTGCTGCCTGACTGGTCGGCAGCGCGGGCGAAGCTAGGGCTTGCCGAGTTTCAACGTCGTCGATTGATGATAATCGTGGCAGGCGATGCAGGTGGTCGGGACTTTGTCCTTCGCGTAGGCGCCGCCGTGGCAGGCGCGGCAGTTGGCGATGCCCGGAATCAGCACGTCGGCCGACTCTTTGGAGTCGCGTGCCTTGTGGCAGTCCTCGCATTTCACCGTGACGTGCTTGGCGTGGGTGAATTTTGCGTCGGCGTACCAGACGCCGGATACGCGCACCGGGGCGATATGCCAGGTGTCGGCGGCGTCGCGCGGCGCACTGACCTTGTGGCACAACGGGCAGCCGGTCCGCTCGGCGGCGGATTGACCGCTGCCGGCGGAATTGGATGAACCGTTGCTGCCGGAGGCGAACAGATTGTTGGTGACGCGTGCGGTCTGTTCGCGCGCCCAGGCCAGCGCCTCGGTTTTTTCCTGCAGCGACAGCGGCGGCGATCCGGGTCGGCGGCGTTCCTGCACGATGGTCGGCGCCTTGGCATCGAGATAGCCGCCCTCGAGCGCGAATTTCGCGTAGTACTCGCTGAGCATGTAGAGCACTTCGGCGACCTTGCCGTGCGGCACCTCGCGCGCTGGCGCGAGCGTGTCGAAGCCGAGCGTATGGCAGTCGTGGCACATGGCCTCGAAATTCACCGGCCGCATCTTCGCGCCGCCGGGTTCGGGCAGGTGACAGTCCGCGCAGCCCAACGTGCGATGTCCCTTCGGCGTATTGAGTCCGTCGGGTTTCAGATGCTTCATGTGATTGAACGCGAGGCCGGAATTTTCCCGGAGATTCGCGGCGAGCGTCACGCGCTGCGGCGCGAACTTGCCGTTCGCGTCCCAGGCCGGCAGATTGATCTTGAACTCGGGATGGAGCGTGCCGAAATCGCGCACGTCGTCCAGCGTACTCGCGTTTTTTGTACGCGCCTTCAGGTTGGCGTGACAATCCGCGCACAGGCGCTGATCCTGGCGGATGAGGCCGCGCAGGCCCTGATGATCCTGATGGCAGGTGCGGCATTCGGTGTTGGTGAGTTCGGGCAGATTGAACTTCACCGCGTCGGCGTGCGCGGCGGTGTTCGCATGGCAGGCGAGGCAGGCGCTGTCGCGCACCGTATGGAACGCGGTCTGATGACAGCGCGTGCAGTCGCCGGCAAAAAAACGATGCGCGGCGTCGAGCGTGCCGGGATTCCAGGCCAGCGTGCTCGGCAGCGGCGTATGCCGCAGCAGTTCGCCGAAGCCGGGCTTGTAGTGACCGAGCATCGGCAGACCGAGGCCGAGCACGAGTATACTTATGAACAAAACCCACGAAGGCCAGCGCTTGCGCAGGCCGGTCTGCACAAGCCGCGTCGGCTTCGCGCGCTTGTCCTTCTCGGTCTGCTGTTCGCCCTTGTCGAGCGTGGCCACTTCCACGGCGCCGTCGTAGCCGTCCGCCGGCGGCAGCAACACGAGGCGCGTATTGCCGATTTCGATGACCGCGTCCACCGGTGCGGTCGTCGTGTAGACGATTTCGCCGTCGACACGGATGCCGGCGAGAATCAGCGACTCGATCTTGTAGCGGCCGTTGCTGAGCAGGGTCACGCGCGCGTGGTTGAGTGCGGCGCGCAGATCGGGCAGGAAGATAGCCTGATCGGCGGCGCGGCCTATCGTGAGGACGTCGCCGTAGTGGGTGTCTTCCTCATAACTGACGGCCCCCTTGCCTTTCTTGAGGACGCGGCGGATGAGCCATTTCACGACGTACGCTCCCGCTTTTGGCCTTCTCTATTTTGCGCTGTGCATTTTCGAGCAAGTGCTTCCACTCGCCCTGCGGGCAAGCGGCTGACTTTTCTTTGCTCGTGCAAAGAAAAGTAAGCAAAAGAAACACGCCCCTGGCATTGCGCTTTTCGGGCATCGTGCCCGAAAAGTGCGCGGCCTCGGCCTGTGTTCCGCTGACAGCACATCCGTGTGCTGACAGCGGAATCGGCGCGATTCATCGCGCCGCCCCTGCGGGCATCGCGGCCGCTGCCGCCGCAATGCAAAGGGGACCAGGAGCTGCGCGCATCGTGCGCGCAGAGCACCGGGGCGCAGTCCATGGATGGACGGATTCGTGCAATAAACGGCGCCTTTCGCGGTGCCGAGCATCGCAGGCGCCAGCGGGAGCAAGGCGCGCTTGTCTGAGCACATGGATGTGCGAGTTCGCGCCGGCCCGCTGGCGCCGAGAAGCGCAGAGCATTTCGCTGCGCACGATGCGCAGCGAAACACCGCGTCGGGCGCCTAGCCTTTTGGTTACTTTTGGGCAATGCCAAAAGTAACTCGCTCGCCGCAGGCGAGTGAAAGCTGTTGGTCTTGGGCAGAACACGAGCTAAGACACTGGATGACCAGCTTCGCTGTTGAAGGCCTCGCTTTCGCGGGAATGACGAGCATAAGCCATAGCGCATCGTCGTCATTCAGATCACCAATAAAAGAACGACGACACGATATGCCCGATCAGCGCCGCGAGCAGCGCAAACGACAACGGCACGTGGATATACAGCCAGATTTCCATCATCGCCTGATACTGCATGTCGTGTGCGACCTTGGTCGCAAGCCCCTTCTTGCGCGTGATCATGTCGATGAGTTTGCGCAACGCTTCGGCCTGCTTGTCGCTCACGTCGCGGGCGAGGAAGTCGACCATGAAGAACAGGGTCGGCATGCTGCGTCCGGACATGGTGCGGCTGGAGAGCGTATTGCCGCTCGCCGCGGCATGGCGTTTCCTGCGTTCTTCTATGGCCTTGTTGAGCGAGGCAAGCGCACTGTCGGAGCCGTCGCGCGCATGCAGTTGCGACCACATGCCGCCGCCGAGGCGCGTGCGTTCGATCGAGCGCAACACGACGGCGTGCACTTTCGGGTCGATGCCGTCGGCGAGCGCGAGTGCGTTCTGGTCGATATCGGCGATTTCATCGAGCATCGCGTCGCGCGTCGCGCTGTCGCGGTTGCGCGTCATCAATGCGGGATAGCGCAGGTAGGTGTAGAGGCCGAAGAAGCCGGAGAAAATCACCGCGAGCATGAGCACGAAGGCGAGCGTATGCAGATTCCAGCCGACCTGGAAGCCGGCGTGCAGGAGCACGATCAGGATCAGCGAAGTGCCGAGGTAGATATGCGCGGACAACCAGCCGCGCAGCGTGCCGACGTTGTTCAGATAACGCCGCTTGCGAATGCCGAAGAACATGAGCCAGACGATCAGCAGTGCGCCGATCGTGCCCAGCGTGTAGCCGAGCCAGGTGCCGCCGTTCGGCGGACCGCCCGGATCGTGCCAGAGATAAGCGGCGAGCGAGATGCCGCTCAGCGCAACGCTGATCCACAGATAACGCGATCTGGCGTAGGTGAGGATGGAGTCGTGGCCGGCCATGGCTTGTCAGTCCTCTCCCCCGCGCCCGCGGGAGAGGGGGTTGGGTGAGGGGGAGCTTTTGCGGGCGTACGATGCACTCAGCCCCCTCACCCCAACGCTCTCCCTCAACGATGAAGCGGTTGGGCGAGAGGGAGACGGGTGCCGGCTCCCCGGACGAGGGTCGGGGTAGGGGGCTTTGCACACCTGTGGGCTAACGCCGCGATTGCGCATAAATGGAGAACTCCTCCGGCGAAATGCGGATCGCGGCGCCGGTGGGGCACGAGCGTACGCAGGCGGGTCCGCCGTCGATGCCCTTGCACATGTCGCATTTCACCGCTTTCTTGCCGGTTGCAGCTTTCTTGTCCTTCTTGCTCGATTGGCACTTGGCCGGGTCCTGGTCCGCGGCCGAGCAGCAGCCATTGCAGCAGACCGGGCTTGTGCGGCGGCTTGATCGCCATGTGGATCACGCCGTATGGACAATTGCGCTCGCAGTTGCCGCAGCCGATGCAGTTGTCGGCGATGAAGACCTCGCCGTTCGGCGCGCGATGGATCGCGTCGGGCGGGCAATCCTTCATGCAGTGCGGATGCTCGCAGTGCCGGCACGAGGTCGGCACGTGCACGCTGGCGAAGGTCGGGCCGGCTTCGCGGTCGAGGCGCGAATTGCCGCCGTGGGTCTCCGCGCACGCTTTCTCGCAGTTGTCGCAGCGCACGCACAGCGATTCGTCGATGAGCAGGATATCGGTCGCCTCACCCGCGCCCTGCGCGAGGAGGAACGAGATGATGTCGCCGCTTTTCGGGGTCGCCTGCATCGCCAGGTTCGCCGCGGTGCGCTGCTGATGCTCTTCCTGCAGGCGCAACTTGAGCACCGGAATGCGCGCGATGAGTTTCATGAAGCTGGCGGCGTCGAGCTGGATCGTCTCGCTCGCGATCGCGGCGCGCACGGTGGCCGAGCGCTTCGCTTCGCCGAGCAGGGCCATCTCGCCGACGTAGTTGCCGGCGGCGACGTAGCTCAGCACCACATCCTTGCCGCCGATATTGCGCGAGATCGTCAGCGAGCCGACGCGCACGAGATGCAGACTGTCGCCGGGCTCGCCCTCGCTGAACAGCACTTCGCCGGCCTGGAACTTCTGCAGCCTGGCCGCGGCGACGACATCGGCGAGTTGCCCGGCATCGGCCTCGGGCGCGAAGCGCGACTGCACCGCGCGCAGCACGAACACCTCGTCGATCTCGCGCTTGACCGCCTCGACCGAGTTGATCAGCCGGTTCATCGAGCGCCGCGGCGTCTCGATCAGCACGCAGTTGGCGCCGGCGACGCACGCTGGCCGAGCGGCGGCGGCCGGAAATCAGGCCCATCTCGCCGAAGAACTCGCCGCGGCGCAGCGGGATCGCTGGCGCCGATTTCCGCGTCGACGATCACGTCGCACCTCGACCTTCGACGATGCTGAAAAAACGTGTTCGTGTAGTCGTTGCGCTGGAAGATCGTCTCGCCCGGCGCTTCGGCGTGCGCACGCTCGGAATCGAGCATGAACTCGCGCAATTGCAGCGGCGTGATATGCGCGAGCAGCGGCACGTTCTTCTGCAGACGCGCCGAGCGCTTCGTCGACGCTGCGCAAGCCGGGCAAGGCGGCGAACTTGGCCTTGAGCAGCGGCTCGTCGGCCGGCTCGACCTCGTTGCCGAGGATGTATTCGATCACCTCGTAACCCTGGTTCATCGCCTGCTTGATCAGCGGATAGCCGCCGAGCGCGCCGACGATGTACAGGCCCTTCACGTTCGATTCGTACTGCGGGCTGATCGCCGGTACCGAGGCCGGGTCCTTGTTCGGGAACGTCACGCCGCAGCCCTCGACGAAGCCGCGCGGCGCGGTCGCGCCGAGGCGCGCGATGACGCGGTCGATGAGGATTTGCGCCTTGCCGTTCTTGGTCGCGAGAATCATGCGACCTTTCTTGCGCCCGACCGTCAGCGCATCGACGCGCTCGGGCGAGGAGTCGTAGTAGCACTCGATCAGGCCGTCTTCGATCGCCTTGAGGATTGCCGTTTCGTTGCCCTTCTTCGCGCGCGCGAATTCGTCCTTGCGATTGACGATGACGACGTTGTTCTGTTTTGCCAGTGCGATCGCGTTCTCGATCGCCGCATCGCCGGCACCGACGACGACGATGGTTTCGCCTTCGTATTCGTCCGGATCGTCGAGCTGATACTGCACGAAGGGCAGATCCTCGCCGGGACAGCCGAGCTTGCGGATGTTGCCTTGCAGGCCGATGCCGAGCACGACGCAATCGGCTTCGACGCTCTGGCCGTTCTTGCACTTCAGCGTGAAGCCGCTGCCTTCCTGCTTGATCGCGGTGACTTCGTGCTTGTATTTGACGTTGATCTTGAGCCGCTGTGCGGCTTCGTTCCAGCCGTCGAGAATGCCTTCGCGCGAGCCGGCCTTGAACGGCACCGGCGAACGCAGCGGCAGAATGCCGGGCTCGTCCATCACGAACTTGCCCTTCTGGTAGCGGTAGATCGTGTTGGACAGATGCTCCTCGGCTTCGAGCAGCACGTGCGCCACGCCGCGCTCGGCCGCGCGCGCCGCCGGCGGAAATGCCGCCCGGGCCCGAGCCGACTATCGCGATCTTGAAGCGTTCCGGCATGCGCCGCCTCCCGCCTTCCATCATAGCAAGGCTGGCGCGGGAGCGATTGCCATCGCAGCCGCAGTGCCCTCCCGGCGTGCATCCGTTGCGCGCGGTGCCGAATCTACTGCCGATCATGTCTTGTGGCCGTCCGTCCATCGGCGGCGGTGCATTAACGGTTTTTCAGGATTGCTTCAGCCTGATGTTAGATTCGCCCGCTATCGTGGTCCGCGTCATCGGGACCGTTCACATGCGCGGCGACAGCCCATGAAAATCATGCGATCGACATTGCCGCCACGGCCGCCGATGCCGCGCCGGGAATTCCTGCTCGGCGCGTTGAGTGGAATTCTGCTGCCGCCGTTGTTGCGCGCGCAGGGCATCGATACCGCGCTGCCAGACTATGCGCCGACCATCCAGGTTGCCGGCCAGCTTTCGTGCAGCGGCGGCGTCACGATGCAGGATCTCGTCGCGGCTTGGGCGCGCAAGTTCAAGATCTTCCAACCCGGCGCAACGGTGCGCTCAGGACGCACGACCAAACTCTCCGCGGAAGGTTTTGCCCAGCTGCTCGACGGGCGTATCGATATCGTGACCTTCGTGCGCGAGCCGTTCGCCTCGGAGTTGGGCGCATTCGTGGCCAGGTTCGGTTATCCGCCGACCCTGGTCAACGTAGCTGGCGGCAGTTATGCGACCAGAAGCGGCACGCATGCGCTCGGCATCTACGTCAACCAGACCAATCCGCTTCAGCGGCTAACGCTCACCCAGCTTGACGCGATTTATTCGCGCGAGCGCCGTCGCGGCGCGCCGGCTGCAATCACCACCTGGGGCCAGCTCGGACTTGGCGGCGATTGGGCGCGGCGGCCAATCCACGCCTACGGCATGCTGCACCGGCGCGAGACCGGCAATCCGCCGGGTATCGTGAATTTTCTGCAACAGCGCGTGCTGCGCGGCGGCGAGTTTCGCGGCGATATTCGCGAGCAGACCGACCAGCCCGGCGAAACCGCGCTCGAAGCGATCGTGCACCGCGTGGCTGCCGATCCGCTCGGCATCGGCTACAGCGGTTTTGCATACGCCGCAAGCGGGGCGAAGACGCTTGCCTTGGCCGAAAGCGCACGCGGCCCGTTCTATTCCGGTACTCCTGCCGAGGTCGTGCGTCGCGACTATCCGCTGAGCCGGCAGATTTATCTCGGTTTCAATCGCCCGCCCGGCAAGCCGGTCGAGCCGCTACTGCGAGAATTCCTGGACTTTGTACTCAGCCGGCAAGGCCAGCAAGTGGTTGCCAAGGATCGCATGCGCTTTATTCCGCTCACAGCCAAGCAGGCGGCCGCAGCGCGCGCCTGCTGTCGGCGCATCCTGACGGCAACGCGACCGCAGCGACCAGGCAGCCGGCGTTACCAGGCGAAAGACCGTGTCATGTAACCGCGATCGCGCCGATCTGCGATGATACGCGGCGTCGATACGGAGATTGTCGCAGTGAGCATGAACCCCGAATGGATTACCAGCGTCGACGCCTGCGTCGAGCGCATTCTCGCCCACGCGGGTGTGCAATTGCGGCTGGCCGCGCCGCTCGGGCTGGGCAAGCCGAACGTGCTGTTGAATGCGATCTATCGGCGCGTGGCCGTCGCTGCGTCGCTGCATCTGGATTTGTATACCGCGTTGTCGCTGGCGCGGCCCAAGGCCAAATCCGATCTGGAGCAGCGTTTTCTTGAGCCGTTTCTCGCGCGGCATTTCGGCGCCGACTACCCCGACCTGGCGTATGTCGCTGCCCAGCACGCAGGAACGCTGCCCGCAAACGTGCGCATCCACGAGTTCTACCTGCAATCGGGCGCGATGCTCGGCGTCGCTTCGGCGCAGCGCGACTACGCGAGCCTTAATTACACTCACGTCGCACGCGATCTGGTCGAGCGCAAGATCAACGTGATCGTGCAGCTGGTCGCGGCGCGCGAGGAAGCCGGTCAGGTGCGCTACAGCCTCGCCTGCAACCCCGACGTCACGTTCGATCTGCTCGAGCAGATGCAGGCCGCCGGTGTGGCGCGACCCTTCGTGGTCGGCGTGGTGCATGCGGACCTGCCCTTCGTCGGCAACGAAGCCGAGGTCGAGGCCGAATTCTTCGGCGCGCTGCTGTTCGATCAGACTTGCCGGCATACGCTGTTCGCGTTGCCGCGCGAGCCGGTCGATGTGGCCGAACACGCGCTCGGCCTGCGCGCGAGCACCCTGGTGTGCGATGGTGGCACGCTGCAGATCGGCATCGGCACCCTGTCGGATGCGCTGGTGCACGCGCTGCGGCTGCGCCAGCGCGAGAATGCAAACTATCGCAGCGCGCTGCGCGCGCTCGATGCGGACGCCATCGGCGCGGACAGCCTGAGCGCGCGCATCGGCGGACTGGATGCGTTTTCGCGCGGCCTGTACGGCGCCAGCGAAATGGTCATGGACGGTTTCATGCATCTTGCCAGGGCCGGGATTCTCACACGCCGTGTCTACGACGATTTTGCGCTCGAGCAGGCGCTCGAGGACGGCCGCATTGCGGATACGCTGCACGAACATGCGGCCGATGCCCTGCACGCAAGCGGCGCCTTGCCAGAGCGCATCGACGAGCGCGAACTCGCGCGCCTGACGAAATTCGGGATTTTGCCGCAAAATACACAATTATACGCATCCACCCTGCACCTGCCGGATGGGTCGAGCCTGCCTGCCGACTTGAGCGGCAGCGATGCGCGCCAGCAGTGGAACCGCGCGCTGGCCGGACGCAAGTTGCGCGACGGGCGCTATCTGCGCGGCGCGTTCTATCTCGGTTCGAAGGAATTCTACGCCTGGCTGCGTGGGCTCGGCGGCGACGATTTCGACGGCCTGTCGATGACGCGCGTCTCCGATATCAACCAGCTTTACGGCGGGCGCGAAGGTCTCGACGCGCTGCAGCGGCGCGGCGCGCGCTTCTTCAATATCTGCATGATGGCGACCGTGCTCGGCGCCGCGGTGTCGGACGCGCTCGCCGACGGACAAGTCGTCAGCGGGGTCGGCGGCCAGTACAACTTCGTCGCCATGGCGCACGCGCTCGCCGGTGGTCGCTCGGTGCTGATGTTGCGCAGTACGCGCACGCACGCGGGCAAGCTCGAGTCGAATATCCTGTGGAACTACGGACACACCACGATCCCGCGCCATCTGCGCGACATCTACGTGACCGAATACGGCATCGCCGATCTGCGCGGGAAATCGGACGAGGATTGCATTATCGCGATGCTGGCGATCACCGATGCACGCTTTCAGGGCCAACTCGCCGCGCAGGCCAAGGCTGCCGGCAAGCTGCGCAAGGACTTCGCTATTCCCGCCGAATGGCAAAAGAATACGGTGCGGGAGCTGGCGCGCGCGCTGGCTTCACCGCAGATGGCTGCACTGTTCCCGTCATTTCCGTTCGGCAGCGATTTCAGCGCCGAGGAATTGCGCCTGCTGCCGGCGCTGGTCAAGTTGCAGAAGGTCTCCGCGAGCAAGTTGCGCATGGTGGCGTTTCTGTTGCAGTCTTTTTTCCCGAAATCTCCCCCGGCGGATGCGGAGTCGCTGCTGGAGCGTCTGAATTTGCAACGTCCGCACGGGTTGCGCGAGCGCTTGACGCGGCGCATGGTTCTCGCGGCCCTGGCCGCGCAATGAATGGCGCGACGACAGATCTGCCGCAGCGGCCAAGGCAGCAGGTAAACTTCGCGCTCTGCAAACGCATGCGATTAGAACGACGCGAAAATGCTGAGTGAGTTGCAACAATCCGGTGTCTGGCTGCGGCGCAAATCCGTTGGTGTGAGCGTGGGTAACGTCGCCATCGGCGGCGGTGCGCCCGTCGTCGTGCAGTCGATGACCAATACCGACACTGCCGACGTCGCCGGCACCGCGAAGCAGGTCGCCGAACTCGCGCGCGCGGGATCCGAACTCGTGCGCATCACCGTGAACACGCCCGAAGCCGCTGCGGCAGTGCCGAAGCATCCGCGAGCGCCTCGACATGATCGGCGTCGGCGTGCCGCTGATCGGCGATTTCCACTACAACGGCCACCAGTTGCTCGACGCGCCGAGCCGGCCTGCGCCGAAGCGCTGGCCAAGTACCGCATCAATCCGGGCAACGTCGGCTTCGGCAGGAAGCGCGATGTACAATTCTCCACAATTATCGAATTCGCGCTGAAGCACGAGAAACCGGTGCGCATCGGCGCGAACTGGGGCTCGCTCGATCAAGCGATGGTTACGGCGCTGATGGACGAGAATCACACGCGCGCCGAGCCGTGGGACGCCGCGCATGTGGCGCGCGAAGCGCTGATCCGCTCGGCGCTCGATTCGGCCGCGCGCGCCGAGGAACTCGGCATGACGCGCGACCGCATCATCCTGTCGTGCAAGGTTTCCGGCGTGCAGGAACTGATCGCCGTCTATCGCGACCTGGCCGCGCGCTGCGACTACGCGTTGCATCTGGGCCTGACCGAAGCGGGCATGGGCAGCAAGGGCATCGTCGCATCGAGCGCTGCGCTGGCCGTGCTGCTGCAGGAAGGCATCGGCGACACGATCCGCATTTCGCTGACGCCCGAACCGGACGAATCGCGCACGCGCGAAGTGATCGTCGCGCAGGAGCTGCTGCAGACGATGGGCCTGCGCGCATTCACGCCGCTGGTCACCGCATGCCCCGGTTGCGGGCGCACGACCTCGGTGTTTTTCCAGGAACTGGCCAAGACCGTGCAGGAACATGTGCGCGCGAAGATGCCGGAATGGCGCATGAAATACGACGGCGTCGAGAATCTCACGCTCGCGGTGATGGGCTGCGTCGTCAACGGCCCGGGCGAATCCAAGCACGCCAATATCGGCATCTCGCTGCCCGGTACCGGCGAGGCGCCGGCGGCGCCGGTATTCATCGACGGCGCCAAGGCGATGACCCTGCGTGGCGAGAACATCGCCGCGGAATTCGTCGGCGTGGTCGAAGACTACATCGAGCGCAAGTTTACGCGCGCCTGAGCGCGCCGCGTTTCAGGCGGACCCCTGCCCCGACTCGCTCTGCGCAATCGCCGGATCGGTAACCATCCGGTGTGCAAGCTGCGCCTCGCGATGCACGATGTAGAGGTTCGCCACAATGATGATCCCCGCGCCGATCACCGTGCCCGCGTCGAGCGCTTGCCCGAACACGAAGTACGCGCACACCGCAACGATCGGCAGCTGGATGAAATTGATCGGTATCAGCGCCGATACATCGCCGGCCTGATAGGCGCGCGTCATGCAGGTTTGCGCGACCGTGGCGAGCAGGCCGGTGAGTACCAGCCAGAACCAGCCGGCCGCCTCGGGCCAGGTCCAGAAGAAGACGGCGGGGATCAGCGACAGCGGCGTCATGATCAGGCTCATGTAGACCACGACCGCGTCCGCAGGCTCGGTGCGCGCCAGAAACTTGATGCTGATGTACGACGCCGCTGCGATGGCCGCGGCCGCTAGCGCAACGAGCATATCCAGCGAATCGTGCTTGATTGACTCAGTCGTCGCGCCCGGACGCATGATGATGATGACGCCGATAAAGCCGATCACGATCGCGCTCCAGCGCCGTGCACGCACGACTTCGCCGAGCAGAAACACCGCGCCGATCGTCACGAACAGCGGCGTCGAATAGGAAATCGACACGGCCTGGGCCAGCGGCAGATGCGCAAGCGCCCAGAAACTGCCGAGCATGGCCAGCGTACCGAACACGCTGCGCAGCAGATATAGACTGAAGTGCCTGGTGCGCAGCAGCGCCAGGCCCGGTTTGATCAATAGCGGCAGGGCGAAAACCAGACCGAACAGGCTGCGGAAGAAGCCGGCCTCGAATGCGCTCACGTGCGCCGTGGCAAGGCGCAGCGTGATCGCCATAAGCGCGAACGACACGGCGCTCGTTGTCATCAGGGCGGGGGCATAAAACGTCGACTGCGCCGATGCCGGGCCAGGCGTCGAAGGCGGCGCAGCCATGACCGGGGAAGTAGCGGCGGGGGAAACCGTCTGCATGGGTGGATTCTAGTCGAAGCGAGGCGACCGGCAGCTGGCCGCTTGCGGCGGTTACAATGGAACCACCGATCTCGACCAGCAGCGGCACATCATGTCCACGACCGGCTTTATCGTTGCGATACCCGCGCGCCATGCCTCGACGCGCCTGCCGGGCAAGCCGCTATTGGCGCTCTCGGGCGAGCCGATGATCCGCCACGTCGTGCGTCGCGCGCAGGCGGCCGGGGCTGCGCAAGTCCTGGTTGCGACCGACGATGCGCGTATCGCGGCCGCGCTCGAAGGTAGTGGTGCCACGGTGGCGATGACGCGCGCCGAACATGCATCAGGCAGCGATCGGCTCGCGGAATGCGCCGAACGCTTGGGCTGGGCCGACGACGCGATCGTCGTCAATCTGCAAGGTGACGAGCCGCTGGCGCCGGCCAGCGGAATCCGTGCCGTGGCCGAGGCGCTCGCGAGCAGCGATGTGCCGATGGCGACGCTGGCGACGCCGCTCGCAAACATAGACGAATTGTTCAATCCGAACTGCGTCAAAGTCGTACGCGCTGCCGACGAGTCGGCGCTGTATTTCAGCCGCGCGCCGCTGCCGTGGGCGCGCGATGCATTCGCGACACACCGCGATGCCTTGCCGGCGAACATGCCGTTTCTGCGCCATATCGGCATCTACGCCTATCGTGCGGGATTCCTGCGCCGCTTCGCGAAACTCGCACCGACGCCTCTGGAGCGCGCGGAGTGCCTTGAGCAATTGCGCGCGCTCGAACACGGCTACCGCATCGCCGTGCGCATCGCGCCTGAGGCATTTCCGCCCGGCGTCGATACGGCCGAGGATCTGGCGCATGTCGAGCGTCTGCTGACAGCAAAGCCGTAGCGGCAGCGAAAGTACGCAACGCATCCAATTTCGCACATGATTAAAGCGAGACAACGCTGGAAATCGCCTCCGTGACCTGCGCTTCTGCCGCGTTGCCGAGGGTATGCTGGGGGTCAACTGCTGTCGATGGCTGCTTCAAAGGCCTGCCCTGCTTTGCGCCCGCGACCCCGCGGGAAACCACGGTCTCGACGATGCGGCTTACCGTTTGCGCGACATGCTGCGGGCTCTTGCCTGGTGTGCGCACGCCCTGGTTGTAATGGTGGTAAGGCTCGTACAGGGACAATTCGGTTGCGCAGAAGAGTCCGATCGTAGGCACGCCGCAGGCGCACGCCAAATGCATCACGCCGCAATCGCCGCTGATGAAGCAGGTCAGGTTGGACATCACCGATGCCAGCTTTCTTGGATTGCTCGAGTAATACGTAGGGAAGCGCGCTCCCAGACGTGAAATGCCATCGGCTGCCACAAATTCCAGAATCGCGCATCCGGGATGGTTCGCGATCAGGACTTCAAGAAAATGCAGCCACCATGATTCGCCATAGCGTTTTGCGCCGCTGGCGTTGGCAAAAATTCCGATAGCCGCGGGACGACCGCATCTGCTTTCCCCGTCCATCAATGTCTCCAGGGCGCGCCGTCCTGCCCGACGCTCAATCGAGGTGAGGCGAACGTCCAGGCCCGGGTAGTTGATCTCATCCACGGTTCGCGCGGACGCCAGCGCGTGCCGTAGCACGAAGACTGGAAGCTTCGCCAGGTGACGAGGGGCGGAGCGCATCACGCGCGCCCAGTTTGCGTTGCATTCCGATTGTGGGTCGGGGATGCCGATCGCGAATCGCGGTTTTATCAGGTCCAGCAGCAGACGGCTTGAGAATGACTCCGGACTCGGGTCGATCGCCAGGTCGTAATGCGTCCGTCTGAGCGTGGCGATCATCCGCAAGGTCATCGGCAGATGCCTGACAATGTAGTGAGGCAGCGTGTGAATGCAGCGCAGGGCGAAGAAGCCACCGAGAACGTCCCGTGCTGCCGGCCCGGCGGCTAGAACGTCGATTTCCGAGCCTGGCAGCGTTCGCTCAAGCTCGGCGAGCAAAGGCGTCAGCAAGAGCGTATTTCCCAACCGGTGGTTTGGCCTGATGACGAGGACACGGTGAATTTCCGCAATACGCAGCTGTCGCACTCCGGCCAGCGCGGATTCGGCGGAGCGAAATATAAAACCCAGCAGGCGACACACGACGTGCCTTCTGAGGTCGCGGTTCTTGAGCCATGCAACCGGCGCTCGCTCGCCCTTCACGCTTTTCTCCCGCGGCTTTTCGGATCGGCGTTGGATTGATCGCCAAGGTGTTGCGCAGGTCTGGCGCGATCCAGCGCGAGCATGCCGTCGGATGCGTTTTTTCGATTTCGGACCAGCGTCCGATAACCCTCCTCAATCTTGGTTATCAAAACCCAGGGCGAGTGACTGTGATAACCAGCGGAGGCGGCGCGTGTTTCAGCCGGAACGCATTCGACCCCGGCCAGACGGATTCCGATCGGCGCCAAGCCCATGCGCAGGAAGGTATTGCGCAGACCTGCCGAACCGGTAAATACGATCCATTTGGCACCTTCGCGGTGCAGGCGCTCGGTCATCAGCCAGATCATTGCGCGCATCGCGCCGGGAAGGGTCGCGGAAAGATGGCCGACTTCGACTATGCAGAGGCGATCGACGGTATCGTCGCTGTGCACCGCGATGATTTTTTCGATTGGCTGGTCAAAATGGTGCTCGACGAAAAGCTTGTGGCTGGCGGCCCGCAATCCGAACGCGCCACAGACGAATCCGTCCTGATTGCGCACGGTGAACAGGCGCGGCATGAAAGCTTCTACGCGGGCGCCGAAGCGTTCGGCAAATCGTCGATTGATGAATTTCTCCGCCACGGCGCGATCGGCGCCGGTGTGTTCAAACATCTCGAAAGTCGGTCCACAGTTCGCGTTCGAAGATGCGCCTTCAGTCGCCACGGGCAACTTGGCCGGGTGCCGGAACAAGGAGCGCAGGAATCTGATCGGCGAGCGGAGTTCAAAGGGTGAAAATGAATCTGGCGGGTACAAAATGGTCATGGGTTGCGCTGCCGGGTCAGGAACGAAGCGGACGCGAACGCAACGCAATACGCATGCCAGCTATCGAGATCCGCTTCGGCGCGGCGTCAACCTGCTGATTTAAGTAGCGAGTTCCACGCGACGATGGCGTTGGCGACGTCCACGCAAAAACTGGGCGTGCGGAAACCTGCAAGTCTTGACGACTAATTTTGCAGGGATGCGCAGGTCGCGTTTCGCCTGGGACAATTGGGTACCTCGCCGACCGTCAGAACCACAACGACTTCGCGTTCCGGGGGGCAGGACGATACGTAGCCGATCGCTCCGGGTGTCGACATGACGAACAGGACGACCGCCGCTTCGGAGGCGACAACATGCGGCGGGAGCACGCCGTGGAAATACATTTCACGCCAGTAGTCTTCCATTTCCTCCGGCGCCTGTCCGAGGATGCATTGCGAGAACGCCCGGCGCAACGGGTGGTCGGCCGGCAGGTTGACCGGGTGTATGCGCGAACCGTTGTCCCAATAGTTTTGCTTGCGCTTGAAGATGAGCGCGACGGATTCGCGTGAGAGACGATGCCCCGAGGCTTCGGCGCTGACGATGACCGCGAACGATTTATCATCCGCGCGCGCGTCCTGTCCTGCCATGGCGAAGCACAGCAAAGCCGACGCCAACAAGTTATGCGATGACGGCATGGGCGATGTCAGAGGAGGATGCTGATCGAGGACAGGAACCCGTCCGGTGCGCCGACGGTGTTGTGTTTGCTGCCGACCCATTCGGCTTTGAGTACCACCGCGGGAGTAATCCGGTAGTTCAACCCCGTTACCGTCAATTGAGTGGTGTGGGAGTCCAGCGCTGTGCGAAACGTTTCGTAGCGGCCGACCGCGTAGAGCTTTTCCGACAGCGGCACGACCAATTGTGCGAAGCCGCCTTTTTCATCCCAGGCGTTGCCGAAAGCCGAGAACCGATACACTGCCTCCGCGCTGAATTCGTAACGGTTGCGCGTCCAAACGAAATCCATTCCCAGCAATTGCTTTCTTTCGGGGCGCGTATTTTCCTGCTCGAAGTCGGCTAAGGAAAAGCCGAGCTCGCTACCGGCCAGCAACGGTACCGTTACGTGCGCGCCGATAGCCGACGAGAATGGATCTATCGACGGATTGGTTCTCAGGTCGCCTCCATGCGCGCCATACACGGAGTATTCGACACCATTGGCCAGATTCGGCACGGTTCCGGTGACCATCACACCGGTCATGTTGGTCGGAAACACCAGTGTCGTTACCAGCGGCCGCGAGGACGTCCAAACCAAGGGTGTGGCGTGGATCAGATTCCAGCGTCCGACAGGCGTGAGGAACTTGCCTAGACGGATGTCCGTGGTATCGGTCAGGGCGTAATCCAGATACAAGCGCTCCAGCGACAGATAGCCGTTGTTGCCCTTGACCGTGGATCGTGTGAACAGCAAATTGTCGTATTCGAGTTCGGAGAAGAATTTCCAGCGCCCGTCGCCTTCCCACCAGATGAAAAGGCTCAGGTTGTCGATCGCAAGTCTGGGGGGCGCGTCGCTCGGGTCGTCGTAGCTTCCGGTCGCGTACCCGCCGACACTCAGGCCGGTACCGGGGATCTGCAATCCTTCCAGGAGACGGTAGTTGACGTCGGTCGGCGGATTCTCGTCCGCGCAGGCGAGCGACGCCGCGCAGAACAGACACAACGCGACGCCCAATTGTCGGGCGGAAATGACGAAGGTCCACCGCGTTGGCATATTGCGTATTCGCCGCGGACAAATAACTCGAGGCGGAATCGCTTTTTCCGCGCCGTCGCCAAGCGTCGCCCCATCGCCGATATTCATTCGGATACTATCCTGCCGTGACCATTCGCAAGACGCTACTTCTCGCTTTCCTCTGCGTCGGCCTGGTTTCCGCGGCGCTTCTGACGAGCCTGGCTTTTATCAAGGCGCGGCAGGCCCTGCAAGCGGAGATCGAGCGCAACGTGGCCGTCGAGGCAGCGGGCGTTGCCGCGGAAATCGACAAGATGATGTTCGAACGGCTGCAGAACGCAGCGATATGGAGCCGCCTCGACATTATGCAGGACCTGCAGATTCGCGACGTGGACAAGCGGTTGTCGCGTTTCCTTGCGGATCTGCAGGACGGTTATCGGGATGTTTATCTGAATCTTTCATGCACGGATACTCAAGGTCGTGTAGTCAGCAGCAGCAATGCGACAATGGTCGACAGCGATGTAGCAAACATCGTGCCTTGGCTTGAGTCGTCCCTTTCCGGGGCGAAGGTTGAACTGGGGTTGCAGCATGACAAATCCCCGGTCGACGTCACCATCCAGGTCCCGCTGCGCTCCGCCTTTACCGGCGAATCCATTGGCGCGCTGCGCTTGCAACTGGATTGGACCAACATCTATGACGTTCTGGATCAAGCAAGCAGCGGCGGTCGACGCATGCTTGCGGTGCTGGACGGCAGCGGCAGAGTGATTGCCGCGTCGTACGCGCTGCGCAAGCGCGGGCTGCTGTTGAGCCCTGCGCTGGCCGACTGGCGATCGCTCAAGGGGAGTGTCGCGGAACACCCCGGTCCGCCAATCATCAACTCGGATGTCATCGCCGGTGCCGCGGTATCGCATGGGTACAGCCAGTTTGCCGGGTTCGGCTGGACTACCCTGATCATACAACCCATCGACCAGGCGCTCGAACCGGTACATCGCATGGGCTTCATATTCCTGGGGCTGCTGGCGCTTATCGTACTGTTCACCCTGCTGATTGCGACTTGGGTGAGCCGCGAGATCGCACGCCCCATTGTGGCGCTGACCGGGCTGGCCCGCGCGTACGTGCGCAACAAGGTTCTGGAGGCCCCGGCTTCGGCAGGTACCGGCGAAGTGGGGGAACTCACCAATGCATTCGTGCAGATGGTACGCGACATCGATCAATCGCAGCAGAACCTCGTGCGCGCATCGAAACTGGCTGTGGTCGGCGAGATGTCATCGGTCATTGCACACGAAGTAAGGACGCCGCTAGGCATCCTCCGATCATCGGCGCAGATTTTGCAACGCGAGACGGCGATCAGCGACGAAGGACGCGAACTCGTCGGCTTCATCGAAAGCGAGACCGAGCGGCTCAATCGCCTGGTTTCCGCGATGCTCGATACGGCACGTCCGCGCGCTCCTTCGTTCGGGCCGGCCGACATGCATGAACTGATTCGGAAGAGTGTTTCTCTGCTTGCCGCGCAGGCCAGCAACAACGAAATTCTGGTGAGTACGCAACTGCATGCATCCAACGCCGTGGTCGAATGTGACGAGGAACAGATGACGCAAGTGCTGCTCAACCTGTTGATGAACGGGCTGCAGATCCTGCGCCACGGCGGTCGTATCGAACTCTCCACTCGCGACGACGGCAACCATTTGTACGTCGAAATCGCCGACGACGGGCCAGGTATAAACCCCGCGGAACGCGCACGCATCTTCGAGGCCTTTTTCTTCAAGCGCGAAGGGGGCATCGGACTCGGGCTGGCCATCGTGCAGCAAATCGTAAGCTCCCATCACGGCGAGATCGAGGCAGCGGAAAGCCGGTTGGGCGGGGCGTTGTTCCGCATACGTCTGCCGCGCACAAGGGTCGGAGAATCATGAAAGGGCGACAAATTCTTGTCGTGGACGACGAGCCGAAAATGCGTCGCGTCCTCGAAATCATGCTGCAGAAAATGGGCCATCGGGTTTTGAGTGCCGGCAACGGTCGCGAGGCGCTGGCGCATTTTCGCGCCAGCACCGCGGACCTCATCATCGCCGATCTGCGCATGCCGGAAATGGATGGCATCGAATTGCTCGCCAACCTGCGTGCGCAGGAATCCGACGTGCCCGTCATTGTGATCACCGCGCATGGAACGATCGAAACCGCGGTTGCGGCGATGAAACAGGGAGCTAGCGATTACATTCTGCGTCCATTTGATATGGACGTCCTGGAACTCGCCATCGAGCGCGCGCTGACCGGTGTCGAGGTGGTCAGACACAATGCCTTCCTGCGACAGGAGATCGATCGCGGCTGGGATGCTTTCGTCGGTACGAGCCTGCCGATGCAGGCCGTCTACGATCTCATCCAGAGGGTCGGACCGAGCAAGGCGTCGGTGCTCATCACCGGAGAAACCGGGACCGGTAAGGAACTCGCGGCGCGCGCCGTGCACAATGCCTCGCCGCGCCGCGACAAGTTGTTCGTTCCGATCAACTGCGCGGCGATTCCCGCCGACATACTGGAAAGCGAGCTATTCGGTTACGAGAAGGGTGCGTTCACGGGCGCAGTCAAGGAGCGCATCGGCAAATTCGAGCTTGCGGACGGCGGCACCGTCTTTCTCGATGAGATAACCGAAATGCCGATCGCACTGCAGGCCAAACTGTTGCGCGCGCTGCAGGAAAACACGATCGAACGCCTCGGCGGCAATCGCACGATCGGCCTGGATATTCGCTTCATCGCGGCGACCAATCGCGACGTACGCCAAGCGGTGCGCGACGGCAAGCTGCGCGAGGATCTTTACTACCGTATCAACGTGTTTTTGATCGAGTTGCCGCCGTTGCGCAAACGTACGCAAGACATCGCCGGCCTGGTCGAGCATTTCCTCGTCAAGCACGGTGGTGTAAGCGCTCAATCGCGCCTGACGGGCGCGGCCATCGAGCGCCTGCAGGGCTATGCATGGCCCGGCAATGTCCGTGAACTTGAAAACATGGTCGAAAGAGCGCTGATTCTGAGCAATAGCGGGATGCTCGATGAGCGCAATTTCCAGCCCGAACCGGTCTCCGCCGGCGTGATGAAGCGACCTCCTTTGCCCGATGAAGCTACGCTACCGGTGCCGTTGAATCAGGCGGTCGAGGAGCTGGAATCCCGCCTGATCGATGCCGCTCTCACACAGGCTGACGGCAACAAGGCAAAGACTGCGGCATTGCTCGATATCAGCGAAAGGACGCTCTGGTACAAGCTGAAGAAATATCGGCCTGAGCAGGAAAATTCCTGATCGCCATCGAGCGATCTTTCTGCAAGATTTGTCGACGATATTTGCAGTAGGTGGCATCCACGGCCTCTCGTCGATCGCTCCCATAGGCTTGAAATCCGTGTGCTCGCCGCTTCACCGAGTGCTGGCATTGCTCTTGCTGAATTTGCAATTGCGACGCGCTGCGCGCTCGCCCTCATTTCGGCGGTTCGTGAGCATCACGCGTTTGACAGCATCGGAGAAATTCATGCGTGCAATCTTCGCGATCGCGATGGTCGGTGCGCTGCTATGTGCCATGCCGCCGTCAGCGCGGGCGAACGATGGACCATTCGGCATCGACCACCGTATTGCCTACGACAACAGCGGCATCTGGAACCGCAATGTCCAGCTGGACCTCGAATACGCTACGGCCCTGAGTGTAATCGGCGGTGCGCTGTGGGAGGGCGGCGACGATCGATTGGGGCGCACCTTCTGGCAATCCTTCGACTCGATGGCGTTTTCTGTGGCTGCGGCACAAGTGATGAAAGTGACGTTCTCAAGAGAGCGCCCCTCGATAACCGCCGATCCGAACCAATTTTTCAAGGGCGGCGGCAATCAAAGCTTTCCCAGCGGAGAAGTCGCCGAAATCGCCGGAGCGGTCACGCCGTTCGTCGTGGAATATGGGCAGGAACATCCGGCGGTATATGGTCTGGAGGGCCTCGTTTTGTATGACATGGTTGCGCGCGTCAAAGTACGCGGGCACTGGCAAAGCGATGTGATCGTCGGCGCGGGTCTCGGCACGGCTTTCGGTTTCTATGCGCATGCCCGCGACAACCCTCTGATCCTGAGCTGGATGCCCCACGGCGTCTTTATCGGGTTCAAGAAGAAATTCTGATTCGAGTAACTGGGCCCGCCTGGACTCGTGGTCTCGCCCAGCGACGTTCGGCGGCAATAGGGGTTTTGTCACCCGACACTCGCATCATGGATCCGATCAGCGTCAGCTCGAATCGTTCGCAAAGTGAGCGCAGCATTTTCGCCATTCTGCTAGCACTCTATTTTCTGATCCTCTATCCGATCCTGCGCGCAAATCGCTATTACAACGATGACCTGAAGCGAGCGCTGATCGGGCGCACCGGCTGGGATTCCACCGGCCGGCCGTTGACCAACTTGCTGATGAGGCTTCTGCAATGCTACGACCACGCACTGGTCGACATTTCGCCGTTGACGCAGTTCGGAGCGATCGTAGTACTGGCGTGGATCGGGGTGCTGATTGGGCGTCGATATGCAATCGGCTCGCCCTGGATGGCAGCATTGGCGGCTTTTCCGCTCGGCGCCCAGCCGTTCTACCTCGAAAACCTTTCCTACAAGTTTGACGCCCTGAGCATGAGTCTGGCGGTGCTGTTGGCGTTGCTGCCGATACTCGCACTCAAGAACGATCGCCGCGGATGGTGGCTTGGCTTCCTTTCGTTGTTCGCAAGTCTCAACTTGTACCAGCCGGCATTCAACGCCTATCTGGTTTTCATCCTGCTGGATGTCGTGCTTGCGCAGCTACGAGACAAGCCGCTGCGGCAATTGCTGGTTCAATTCTCCTCACGCTCCATGCAGGCAGGTCTGGTGATGCTCGCGTATCAGCTCATCGTGGGCATTCACGTCAACGGATGGGTAAGGCAGAACAGTGAAAAAATCAGCAGCCTGCATGATTTGCCCCTGATCAAGACAAATTTCGTGGATTTTTACAACTATATTGGTGCCGGCTTCGGCGAGCAGTGGTGGCTGTACTTCGCTCCGATCCTCGCATTGATGATGCTGTTTCCCGTCGCTGTCGGCATCCGCTACGCGCTCAAGTCACGTCGCACGCAACCTGCTGGCGTTACCGCGGTTCTGTTCGTCATCGGCCTCTTGATGCCGGTGGCATTTCTTGCCAGCGTTCTCGGTCCCATGCTGTTGCTGGTCAAGCCGCTAATCGTTCCGCGCGTGCTCATCGGCGTTGGGGCCCTCCTGGTGGCCGCACTGATCATCATGCACGCCGCGTTCCGGGAATGGGGGCGTTCGGACAAATGGTCCTTAGCGGTGGCTTGCTTTCTGGCCCTTGGCATGTGCGCCGTCGCCAGCGCCTACGGCAACGCCTTGGGTGAGCAGAAGGACTATGAGGAGCGCATCGCAGCGCGCCTCGCCGACGATCTCGCGGACCTTCGTGCAACCGACTCCGTTAAAGCCTTTCTGCTGGACGGCACTGCCGGATATTCGCCAATAACAGCGCATGTTGTTGAGCAGTTTCCCCTCATTCGTTCACTGATCCCCACTTACATTTCAGCGGACGACATGTTCCATACGCATATATTTCTCCTTTACTTCATCCCGGACATGGACGACATGCGCCTTACGACCGATCCCGAAACCGTGAAGCTGAAGGCAAACCTTCTGGCAAGGATCTGCCAGACCAGCGCGACGCGGACTACCAAGGACTACAGCCTGTACTTGATCGATAACGTCGCCGTGGTGGAGTTCAAGCCTTCCCATGCACAGCATTGTGACTGCGGACATTGCGATTGATCCAGGCTCGGCAAGGCGCTGAGCGATGCGCGATGATCGAGTTCTGGGTGCTTGCGAGCGCCATCGTGATGTACTGTGCAGAATCGATTGAATCATCGGACGGCCATGTAGAGATAGTGGATGCGATACGATCCGTATTGCCAACACGCCTTTCCAGGCACTCTCAACAGTCTTGATCAAATCAATAGCCGATGTCCTGCTGTCCGCTGACGAACGTGTGGCAGGTATGTGTTGGCTGGTCGATTTGTCGGTGATGTGCCCCTCCGATATTTGGCGCCGTCGGTTAAAGTAAGTGCCAGAGGGGGTGAATGGCGCGGCACGGGACACGAGACTTCAACTGCAAAACCGATCGAAGAGGAAGCGAAGCCATGACCGGCACACCCGCAGCACCAATGCCACTCCGCTATGACCGCAGCTCGATCTGGCTGCACTGGATTACCGCCCTGCTCGTGATCGCCCTTTGGTGCGTGGGGCAGACGATCGACTGGTTTCCGAAAGGCACGCCGCGGGTCGCTGCGCGCAGCCTGCACATTTGTTTCGGCGTAATCCTCGGAGTGATTCTCGGCTATCGCATCTGGTGGCGTGCCGGGCCGGGCCGCCGTCTGCCGCCGGCCGGGCGGGGAGCGATCCAGGCACTGGCGACGCTGGTGCATTTCGCGCTTTACGCGGTGCTGGTGGGCACGGTTGTGCTCGGCGTGGCCAATGTCTGGGTGCGCGGCGACACGCTGTTCAATCTGTTTAGCGTGCCGGCGTTCGATCCGGGCAACAAGGCCTTGCGTACACAGGTGGAAGATTTGCACGCATGGTTCGCGAATACCCTGCTGGTACTCGCCGGGCTGCATGCCGCTGCGGGTCTGGCGCATCATTTCATCTTGAAGGACAACGTGCTGCGGCGCATGTTGCCCAGCCGCGGATAAGATTCAAATCGATGAGCGAAGCACCCGGCTCTGAATGCGGATCGCACATTGTGTCGGAACCTGCGTTTCCATTAACCTGTTCGGCATCCCACGCCACCGCAAGCCCAGTCGGTCGTTGATACGATGCATCGCTTTATCAGTGCGAGCGCAGCAGCTCTGGCTCTTGTCGCGGGCGCCTTCGTCACGGCGCAGGCGCAAAACGCCCGTCCTGCGCCGAAGATGGACGACGCGCCGCCGCCGGCCGCCGGCGGCATCTGGAAAGCTGTCGTGCCGCCTCGCAAGATGCACGGCGAATTCGATAATTTCGACCCGATGGGGCTCGCTGCCGGTGCGATGATTCCCGCCGATTGCTCGCTGAATTGGGTGAGTCCGGATACCGGCAAGTTGTATTGCTTTGTCAGCGGCACCTCGCTCGTGTACTTTCTGCAAAGCCCGGGTACGAAACTGCGCGACGCGGAAGCCGCATGGATCAGCTTGCGCAAGACGAGGCGCTAGGCATTTCGAAAGCCTTCTCCAGCGCTACGCGAACGCGGTCCGTTCGGCTCTCTCCGACGCTTGATCGAGTGAAGAAATGCGGATTTTGTTCGTGTGCATGGGCAATATCTGCCGCTCGCCGGTGGTCGAGGCGGTCGCGCGCCAGCGTTTCGCGCGCGCGGGGCTCGATATCGCCGTCGACTCGGCGGGTACCGAGGCGTATCACGTTGGCGCGCGTCCGGATTCACGCGCGCTCGCCAGTGCGCTGGCGCATGGCTACGATGCTTCCACGCATCGCGGGCGCGAGGTGATCGCCGCGGATTTTCGCAATTTCGATGCCTTGCTGGTGATGGATCGGATCAATCACCGCGCGCTCGCCGATTATTTCTCGCCCGAGCAGATGCAGCGCGTCGATCTGTTCCTGCCGTTCGCGAATATCGGCAAGCCGGTCGAGGTGCCCGATCCGTACTCCGGCAGCGCACGCGATTTCGAGCGTGTGATCGAGCTGGCCGAACTCGGCGTCGACGGCTTGATCGCAAAGCTCATGCACCCATAGTCAAGCTCAAAGACTTGCCACAAGGAACACGAAGCACACGAAGGAAGCGATTAACATTGAAAAAGCTTTTCCTTTGTGTCCTTCGTGTCCTTTGTGGTGAATCTCTAGTCTTAAGCTCCGTTCGAGACGAACTGAAACATGAGTACAGCGACAACGCAATTCGACGGCAAGGCATTCGTCCGCACGCTGACGAGTTCGCCGGGCGTCTATCGCATGTTCGATGCGCAAGCGGCGAAGCTGCTCTACGTCGGCAAGGCCGGCAATCTGAAGAAACGCGTCGGCAGTTATTTCCTCAAGCCGCGCATGGAGCCGCGCATCGCCGCGATGATCGCGCAGATCGCGCGCATCGAGACCACGCTGACGCGCACCGAGGGCGAAGCGCTGCTGCTCGAAGCGCAGCTGATCAAGTCGCTCAAGCCGCGCTACAACATCATGCTGCGCGACGACAAGAGCTATCCGTACATCTATCTGTCGGCAGGGCGAAGATTTTCCGCGGATGGCGTTTCATCGCGGCGCGAAACGTGGCAAGGGCACGTATTTCGGGCCGTTCCCGAGCGCATGGGCGGTGCGCGAAAGCCTCAACCTGCATGCAGAAACTGTTCCTCGTGCGCCAGTGCGAGGACAGCTATTTCCGCAACCGCTCGCGGCCGTGCCTGCAATACCAGATCGAGCGCTGCAGCGCGCCGTGCGTGAATTTCATCGGCACGGACGAATACGCCGAAAGCGTGCGTCACGCCGCGATGTTCCTCGACGGCAAGAGCGGCGAGGTGATCGACGAACTGGTCGCCGCGATGGAGCGCGCGAGCGCCGCGCTCGAATTCGAGCGGGCCGCGCGCCTGCGCGATCAGGTCGCGACGCTGAAGAGGCTGCTCGCAAAAAACTATGTGCAAGGCGCGAGCGCGGATCTCGATGTGATCGCCTGCCGGCTCAAGGGCGGCATCGCCTGCGTCTCGGTGCTGTATTTCCGCAATGGCGTCAGCCTCGGCTCGCGCGATTTCTTTCCGCAAGCTGCCGCTCGATGCGAGTCAAGGCGATGTGCTGACCTCGTTCATCGCGCAGTATTACCTCGACAAGCCGGTGCCGCGCGAATTATCGTCGAACATGCGCCCGACGAGGCGGTGCTGCTGGCCGAGGCGCTGGGCGCACAGGCCGGGCACGAGGTGGAGATCAAGCGCAGCGTGCGCGGCGATCGCGCGCGCTTTCTCGAACTCGCGGCGAAGAACGCCGATGCCGCGCTGGCCGCGCGCCTCGCCAGCAACGAAACGCAGCGCGAGCGCTTCGAGGCATTGCGCGATCTGCTCGAGCTCGACGAGTTGCCGCAGCGCATCTGGAGTGCTTCGACATCAGTCACACGATGGGCGAGGCGACCGTGGCCTCGTGCGTGTGTCTCGGCGCCGAAGGGCCGGAGAAATCGCAGTATCGGCGCTACAACATCGCCGGCATCGAGCCGGGCGACGACTACGCCGCGATGCGCCAGGCGCTGGAACGGCGCTTCCAGCGCGTCGCAGGCGGGCGAGGGCGTGCTGCCGGATATTCTGCTGATCGACGGCGGCAAAGGCCAGGTCGCGCAGGCGCTGCGAGGTATTGTCCGATCTGGCGATCGTCACCGTGCTGGTGGTCGGCGTCGCCAAAGGCGTCGAGCGCCGCGCCGGACACGAAACCTTGATTCTCGGCGCGAGCGGCAAAACGCTATGGCCCGGTCCCGAATCCGCCGGCGCTGCATCTGATCCAGAACGTGCGCGACGAGGCGCATCGCTTCGCCATCACCGGCCATCGCAAGCAGCGGCAGAAGGCGCGTGAAACGAGCCGGCTCGAAGACATCGCCGGCATTGGCGCGAAGCGGCGTTCGGCGTTGCTCAAGCATTTCGGTGGGCTGGCCGGCGTCGGCAACGCGGGCATCGAGGAACTCGCCCAAGTCAAAGGCGTGAGTCGCGAACTCGCCGAGCGTATCTACGCGCTGTTTCATGCCTGAATTCCGCTGTTCAGACTCACGCCGGCGTGTGCCACGATTCCGCAAGCTCGAACGTCGCGGCGTGACGCGTGACGTCCACGTGCTTCCATGTGACAGCTGCGCACGATCGATTTCACGACGCACTATCATGCTGCTGACCTGGCCCACCATCCTGACCCTGTTCCGCATCGCGCTGCTGCCGGTGATGGTGGTCGTGTTCTATATCGCCGTTCGCCGGCGCGAATGTCGCCGCGGCGCTGATCTTCCTGCTCGCCGCGATCACCGACTGGCTCGATGGCTATGTCGCGCGCCGCTTCAACATGTGGTCCGCGTTCGGCGCGTTTCTCGATCCGGTGGCGGACAAACTGATGGTCGCGGTCACGCTGTTTCTGCTCGTGCAGGAGAATCCGACGCCGCTGCTCGCCGTGACCAGCGCGGTGATCGTCGGCCGCGAGATCACGCATCTCGGCGCTGCGCGAATGGATGGCCGAAATCGGCGAGCGCACGCGGGTCAATGTCGCCGCGCTCGGCAAGGTCAAGACCGTGATGCAGATCGTCGCGATCGAGGTGCTGCTGTACCAGCACGATCTCGAAGGCCTGCGTCTGTTCCATGTCGGCGAGGCCCTGCTTGTGGTCGCTGCGGGGCTGACGATCTGGTCCGCACTCGAGTATCTGCGTGCGGCCTGGCCGGCCATACGCGCAAAGGGCTGAAAGGACGGTGCGACGCCAATCTGGCCGCGATCATGAGCGTATATTGCGACAAAAAAGTTGACACATGCCGCGCAAATCGTATGATGCGCGGCTCGCGCGGGAATAGCTCAGTTGGTAGAGCACGACCTTGCCAAGGTCGGGGTCGCGAGTTCGAGTCTCGTTTCCCGCTCCAGATTTTTACGCGGAAGGCTTCTTCCCCAGAATCTTCCGGCGACAAAACCTCGGTGTGCCGAGGTTTTTGTTTTTTACGGGCAGCGTTGTTAGGCTGTCCGCAAGCCATCTTCAGTTGAGGCGGGGTGGCAGAGTGGTCATGCAGCGGCCTGCAAAGCCGTGTACGCCGGTTCGATTCCGACCCTCGCCTCCAGTATCCTGCGCTCGTCCATGATCGCGGGAATCAAAGCGACCATCCTTGTCCGCACTTTCACGAGAACATGCCCGGGTGGCGAAATCGGTAGACGCAGCGGACTTAAAATCCGCCGAACCCTGATAGGTTCATGCCGGTTCGATTCCGGCCCCGGGCAGACCAGACGCACAAGCACGTCCGGCCCGTCGTTGCGCGGCGAGTTCACGCACGTCGATATCTTGAACGTCTGCGCGGCAAGGGTCGCGTGCCGCGATCAAGCAACGGCGCTGCGGCCACGCAGCGCGCAGTAGAGGTTTCGTCGTGGCTTCTTCGCTGCGCGCGTTGATCGTCGGGAATTTCGGCGGCAGCGTTTACGTGACATCTGGCACTACCGAGATTGCGGTCCGCTGACTCAAACTGTTGCAACTACCTGGCGCGCTCATGCCAACCGCCAATTCTGCTTGCGCCGCTCAAGGCAATGTCTCAATGGACTTGGCTGTTCGACTTATATCGAATAACAGGTAATCAATGCCCGCCACCACTCTTCGCCGACTGGCCTTTGTTCTAGCAGGCGCGATCCTCACCGTTGTTGTCGTCATGGGCGGGTTGAACCTCGCCTTCCTCCTCAATTTTCATCACTTCGCGCCTGGCGCCAACTATCCCGCGCCAAAATCGGCGCTCGAAGCACAGCGCCAGGACCTCGACTATTTCGCAAAGGCAATGGCGCTCGACCGCGCCTTTTCGCCCGCCGCGCGCGCGACCGCCGACGGGCGCATCGCTGCTCTCGGGTCCTTGTCGGAGGCGTTGCCATCACCCAAGTTGCAGGTTGCGCTGATGCAGGTGATGGCGTTGGCCAACAATGGTCATTCTCGAATGGGAGCGACGGCGGGCGAGGGCACGCTGATCCTGCCGATACGAGTCACGCGCTTCGCGGAAGGGTTCTATGTGACTCGGGCAGCCGCGCCCTATCGCGACATGCTTGGCGGCCGTGTCGATAGCATCGACGGGCAGGCTATCGACCTGATCTTGCCTCGGCTCGAAACGCTGCGGGGCGGCGTGGCCGGCTTCCGTCGCGAGAATGCTGCGCAGTACATCATCGTTCAGGATCTGCTGTATGGGCTGGGCATCGCTACCGATCCCAAAGCTTCGACATGGACTGTGACACTACCCGACGGTCGATCGGTGACGAATCGGCTCGACAGTTATTCGCTGCACCAGGGCGACGACCTGCCGTCCGGCGAACGCTGGCTGTCATCCGAGCCGGCCAAAGGCGTCGAGAAGGATTGGATCGCTTACCGCCCGCAGTCCGGAGCGGTGCCGGAGACGTGGCGGGATTTCGACAATCACTTTCGTCTATTTCCCGCCGCAAACAGCTGCGCGCAAGTAGTGCGATTGCAGAGTATCGGCGACACAGACAAGCAGAAGATTGCGCCATTCCTCTCGGCGACAGAGGCTGCGCTTCGCGTCAACCGACCTTGCGCCGTTATCCTGGATCTGCGCGGCGACGGTGGCGGCGACTACACCAATACCTGGCATTTCGCGCATGCACTGCCGGGCTTGCTCGCGCCTGGCGGTCGCATCTTCATCCTTACCGATTCGCTGACTTTTTCCGCAGCCATCACCACTGCCGCGTTCGTCAAGGACGCCGGTGGCGATCGGGTCATCATCATCGGCGAGCCGGTCGGCGACCGCTTGTCCTTTTTTTCTGAAGGCGGCGAAGCCTGTCTGCCAAACCTGAAAGTCTGCGTGTATTACCAAACGGGCAAGCACGACTACGAACATTCCTGCGACGACTGGCACAAATGTTTTTGGCTCAATTGGTTTTATCCCGTCCGAGTCAAGAGCCTGCAGCCGGATATCGTTGTGCCTCTCAGGTTTGAAGACTGGAACGCGGGCCGTGACGCGGCGTATCTCGCCGCGCGTGATTTGGCTATGCGCCCAACTGCAAGATCGGATTGACCACCATTGCGTCGCTCAAGTGTTCTCAACTGGCGCACAATGAGGGACGCGATGTCATCGAAATCCGCCGTGCAACTGTCATCGACGCTCACCTGCCCAGCCTGCGGTCACTCCAAGGTCGAGGTGATGCCGACCAATGCCTGCACCTATTTCTACGAGTGCGAAAGTTGTCGCGCCCTGCTCAAACCGTTGCCCGGCGACTGCTGCGTTTTTTGCTCATACGCAACGGTTCCATGCCCACCCGTGCAAACTGCGAGCGGGACATGCTGCAGCTAGGCACAAGCAGGACCCATTCACGCGATATCCTTTCGAGTCCGCGGTTTACCCTTGCCTTGTTTTGCCTGCCGATCATCGTAATCGTTGTGGCAGGGCAATCGGATATCGGCGTGGGCTGGCGAACCGCACTATGGACGGCGGCGCTAGGCACCATGGGGACGGCATGCCTTGTCAATGCGATGCGATGCGGGCGGATACACTGTTACGCCACCGGTCCATTCTTCCTGCTCATGGCGATCGTCACGTTGCTGTACGGGCTGGATATCCTGCCGTTGGGCAAGAATGGCTGGAATCTGATCAGCCTGACGATTTTGTTTGGGACGATCGTCTTTTGCTGCCTGCCGGAGTTGATCTGGGGGAAATATCGTAAAGATTGCGCCGCGGAGGGCGAGCGCCGCTGATCTGCTTTGCTCATCCGCCTCCGAACATAGTTGTCGGTCGCGCTGTAATGCAACCGAGTCTTATCACCTGCTGCAGCGCAGTGCGCTCAATTTCCGCAAGCACCGCGACGTGCTGGCCGATATCCCGCCCAGATCGCGCGAGGACGCGTTGCAGATCTACTTCTGGAAGTAGCACGTTCCTTTGCTTTCGGGTCTGCGGCATCGGCTTGCATTGCCATTGCAAATCCCATAACCTCGTGCGCGGGAGATGGCATTCCTCCTGGAGTTCCAAACTGCCGCACGGCTGATGATGCCTACGTTCGCACCGAGATGTTCGGAGCCGTTGACGCGTAGACGCAGTTCTTCCGCGACTCCTTGCACCACGATGCGTTTGATGTGCGACGCATTGGAGAATGCCATGTTCCCGGCCGCATCGGTCTGCTCGTCTGCAGGTGTCGCGCTCGGCGCAGCGCCCGGTCGGCGCGCGAGTTTCCCGATTGAATCCGGTTTCCCCGACGCGGCCGACGGCCACGTTGCGCGCGTCGTTTCCGCCGACCCGTGGCGCCATATTTTCGATTTTTTCCGCACAGACAGTCGACGCGCTGCCTGGCTAGCGCGCATGACGAGGGAGGCATGATGAAGGCCACTGTTCTCCGGTTCTACGTGCACGAGAACCGCAAGCTGCATGGAATCCTGCTTTACGAGTGGCTGCTCGAACAAGCCAGGAAGATGGGCATTCACGGCGGCTCTGCGTTTCGCGCGATCGCGGGCTACGGTCGCCATGGCGTGATGCACGAACAACATTTCTTTGAATTGGCCGGAGACCTGACCGTGGTTACCGAGTTCATTGTTACGGATACCGAGGCGGACAAGCTGCTGGAGCTGGTAACGAAAGAAAAAGTCCATATTGTCGCGGCTCGATGGGATGCCGAGATCCTGTTGTTCGACGGCGATCCCAAACCGTGACTTTGCCCATGGCGATCTGCGACCCGGAGCTGCGTGCGCATGCTGCGTGATGTCTTAGCGCAGATCGCCCAGGTGCTCGCGGTGCTGCTGCTGGCGCCGCTGCTGCAGGGCTTCATTCACCGGTTCGAGGAGCGCGTGCAACGCAGTCGCGGGCCGTCCCTGCTGCAGCCCTGCCGCGACCTCGTCAAGTTGTTTCACAAACAACTGGTCGTGCCGGCATCCGCGTCGTGGGTGTTCTGGGCCGCGCCGCTGGTCGCGTTTACCGCGATGCTGACTGTGCCGATCCTGATTCCGGTGCTGACGAACTACCCGCTGCCGCTCTCGGACATGGGCGATATCCTCGGCGGCGGATTGATTCTCACCGTCGGCACGTTTTTCGTGAACCTCGCCGCGCTCGACTCCGGCAGCGCTTATGGCGGTATCGGCAGCAGTCGTACGGCGATGATCACGATCCTCGCCGAGCCGACCCTGATTCTCGTCTTCGTCGGCGTAACGCTGATGGCGCAGTCGATGCTCCCGTTCGTCGTCAATCATCTGCTCGTACAGCAGCCGGCGGTTTACTTCAATCCAACGCATCTTTTCCTGGTGATGGCGTTCTTCGTGCTGCTGCTCGCGGAAACCGATCGGCTGCCGATCCATTCGAGCACGCATATCGAGGTCTATATGATCGAGGAGGCGCGGATACTCGAATATTCGGGCCCGCTGCTGGCACTGCTGAAGTGGGCGTCGATGATGAAGCAATTCATTCTCTACACCCTCTTCGCCAACGTGCTGCTGTTCCCCTGGGGGCTCTCGCGGCAAGGCACCGCGCTCGGCATCGCGGCGAGTGCGGTTGTGCTGCTCGCGAAGTTCGCCGTCGTGGCGGTGGTGGTGATCGGCGTCGAGACGGCGCAATCGCGCCTGCGCTTTTATCGCTACCAGGAACCGCTGGCCGCTGCATTCATGCTGGCAGTACTCGCTGTCATCGCCAACCAGATCCGCTGAACCATGCTCGCCACGCATCTCGATCCGCTCGCCGCTTCGTTGTTCAGTTTCCTGGCGATACTGTGTCTCGTGCTGGCCTTCGTCATGCTCGGTTCGCGCTGGCTGAAGGACTACCTGTACGCCTTCGCCGTGCAGTCGTGGCTGATCGGTTTCCTGTCCGCGACCATTGCCTACTACGGCGGCTATCCGGAGCTGTATTTCATCGCCGCATTGACGATTCTGTTTCGCGGTCTGGTATTGCCGTATCTCATCCTGCGCATCCTCAGGCGCCTGAAAGTCAACCGCGAGCTGCACCTGATTCTGCAGCCTTCGGCAAGCTTGCTGATCGGCGCGCTGGCGGTGGTCTTCGCGCTGATCGTCGCCTATCGGATCGCCGCGGCGCTCGGGCTTGCGCAGAACGTGGTGGTGCTGGCGCTGACGGTGATGCTGTCGATGAAACTGATCGGCTTCCTGATCCTTGCCGTGCGCCACGAAGCGATCAGCCACATCCTCGGCATCATGCTGCTCGAGAACGGGATCTTTCTCGGTTCGCAGATTCTGGTGCCCGGGATGCCGATGCTGATCGAACTGGTGCTGCTGTTCGACCTGCTCGTCGCCGTGGCCTGCTTCGGCGTGTTGATTCGCTATCTGCTGACGCATGTCGGCAGCACCAGCAGCCGTGAGCTGCAACGGCTGGCGGGCTAGCCATGGACATGCGTCTCGTCCTGATGTTGATCGCCCCTGTCGTCGCGATTCTGATCGCATTGCTGAGCCGCGGCGCGCGCGCCGCGGAGTGGAGCAATCTTGCGGCCAGCATCGTCGTTTTCGCCAGCGTGGTTTCGTTGCCGTTCGTGCCGGCCGCGCCGCATTATTTTGCTGCGGGTTATCTGTTTCTCGACGGACTCGGCGCGTGGGTATTGCTGTGCGTGGCGAGCGTATACCTGCTGTCGTCGTTTTACGCCATCGGCTACATGCGTCTCGAACGGGAAGGCGATACCCATCTGCCGGTGTTCTATGCATTGTTCGCCGGTTTCGCCCTGACCATGCTCGTTGCACCCCTGGTCAACAACCTCGGTGTGTACTGGATCGCGATCGAGCTGACGACGCTGGTGAGCACGTTTCTGGTCGGTTTCGAACGCCGCGCAGAAAGCATGGAAGCGGCCTGGAAATACATCATCATCGTCTCGGCCGGCATCAGCCTGGCACTGCTCGGCACGACGATGCTGTACTGGGGCGGCAGCCTGGTGCTCGGACCAACCTACGATCTCACCTGGCAGACTCTGGCGTCGGTGGCGCCGCGCATGAATCCGGTGCTGCTGCGCCTGGGCTTCCTGCTGATCCTGATCGGTTACGGTGTCAAGACCGGTCTGGCGCCGATGCACGCCTGGTTGCCCGATGCGCACAGCGAAGGCCCCGCGCCGGTTTCCGCGATGCTGTCGGGCGCGCTGCTCAACACGGCGATGCTCGGCATCGTGCGCACGCTGGCGGCGACCGATGCGGCGCATGCCGGCGCGTTGCCGCATGGCGCACTCGTCGCGCTCGGCGCACTGTCGCTGCTGATCGCTGCATTGTTCATCGTGCGCCAGCGCGGCGTGAAGCGGTTGATGGCGTACTCGAGCGTCGAGCACATGGGTGTCATCGCGCTCGGCTTCGGTTTCGGCGGCGTCTTCGGCATCGCCGGTGCGCTCTACCACATGTTCAACCACTCGTTGAACAAGTCGCTGATGTTTTTCGGCGCCGGCAATGCGATGCGCCGCTACGGCACGACGGACATCGACAAGATCCGCGGCGTGCTCGGTCAGTTTCCGGTATCCGGCCTGCTCTGGCTGGCCGGCGCCGTGGCGATAACGGGCGCACCGCCGTTCGGCCTGTTCCTGAGTGAGTTTTCCATCCTGCGCGCCGGTTGGCAGGGCGATCACGCATGGGCGGCGATACTGATGCTCGTTCTGCTGATCGTCATCTTTATCGGCTTCCTCAACCATTTTCGCGTGATGTATTTCAGCGGCGAACCGGTAGCGCAGCCGACCGGTGAACGACCCGGCGCAATCAGCATCGTGCCGATGTGGCTCGCACTTATTCCTCTGCTGGCGCTCGGCTTGTGGTGGCCGCAGGCATTGCGCGACCTGTTTGCGACGATCGCGCACGATCTGGGCGGCGCGCCATGATGCGCGGCGTCCGCGAGCAGCGTTGCGATGCCGCCGAACTCGTTGCGCGAGTCAAGGTGCTGCATGACGACGGCGGACGCATGCAGATGGCCTATGGCTGGTTTCCGGCAGCAGATGTGGTTGAAGTCTGTTATCTGGCCGCGCCGTTGCAGCAGCCGTTCCAGCTTTGGCGTTGTCGTGCCGTCGACGGATGCCTGCCGAGCCTGGCTGCGCAGGCGCCGCTGCTCGGCTGGTACGAGCGCGAGATCAGCGACCTTTGCGGTGTGCGTTTCGACGGTCACCCGGAACCTTATCCGCTGCTGTTCGAGGGGCAGGACGGACCACCGCTCGATCCGGCACGAGCGGCCGATGCGCAGCCGTACGAGCGACTGCGTGCGCCGGTTTTCCGGCCCGAGGTTCTTGGGCCGGACGTACAGCAGCTTCCGTTCGGACCGGTTCGCGGGGACGTACTCGAATCGGCGCAATTCGAATTCTTTTATCTCGGCGAACATATCCTGCGCTACCAGCCGCGCCTGTTCTTCAAGCATCGTGGCATGGAACGTCGCTTCGCCGGGCTGAACCCGGCCGCCGGGACGGCGGTGGCCGAGCGCGTATCGGGTGTCGGCAGTTTTGCGCACGCGCTGGCCTACTGTCAGGCTATCGAAACGGCGGCCGAGTGCGCGGTTCCGGCACGCGCACGCTGGTTGCGAACGCTGCTCGCTGAACTAGAGCGGCTCTACAACCATCTGCATTATTTCGGTCATCTGGCTGATACGACGACGCTCAAGGTCGGCCAGGCCGAAGGCAAGTTTCTGGAGGAGCGCGTCAAACAACTCGCGGCCCGGATCAGCGGGAGTCGTTTTCTGCGCAACGTGCTGGTTCCCGGCGGATTGCGCCGCGATCTGATTCTGCCTGTCGATCTGCAGGCGCAGGTCGATACGCTGTGGGAGCAGACACGCTATTACCTCGACCAATTGAAACGCACGACGAGCTATCTGGATCGTCTGATCACCACCGGGCAACTGTCGCGCCAGCTCGCCTTCGATCAAGGCGCTAGCGGGCCGGTCGAGCGCGCTTCGGGTTGCGCGCGCGATCTGCGCCGGGATCATCCGTATGCGAGTTACGCCGAGATCGAATTTCCCGTGCCGGTGCATGAGGACGGCGACGCCTTTGCGCGCGCTGAGGTGCGCGCTGCCGAGCTTGCCGCCAGTGTCCTTATTTTGCGTCGCGCGCTCGCGCAGTTGCCGAGTGGACCGATCCGTGTTCCCTGCGAGCCGCTCCCCGGCAGCGAAGGATTGGGTTGGGCCGAGTCGCCGCGCGGCGCGCTGTTCTACGCCGTGCATCTGAACGGCGAAGGACGTCTGGCGCGCGTCAAGATCAAGTCGCCCTCGTTTTCCAACTGGCGCGTGTTTCCGTTCACCGTGCACGACACCAACATGATGGACTACGCGATCAACGAGGCCAGTTTCGGTCTCTCCATCGCCGGCTGCGACCGCTAGGAGATTGGCGATGCCGATTTGGACATTGATAGGACTGGCAAAGGGAGTGGCGACCACGGACTGGCCCGAGTCCGGCGCGGACGACGGACAAATCGGCGTGCTCGGCATGCCGCGGCTGCAGCCCGAGCGCTGCACGCCCGACTGCCGCATCTGTGCCGACGTCTGTCCGACGCGGGCTATCACCCTGGCCGATGCGCACGCGAAGGCCCGGATCGCACTCGACTACGGCCGCTGTATCGCCTGCCAGTTGTGCGTCGAAGCGTGCCCGCCCGCCGCGCTACAGCCGAGTAGCGACTGGGCATTCGGTGTCCGCAGCCGCGACGATCTCAACTGGGAACGAAGCGATCGCAGCGCCGCCGGCGCGCGCATTGCACGAGCGCATCGAGCGCACCTTCAAGCGCAGCCTGCATGTACGTCATGTCGATGCCGGTTCATGCAACGGTTGCGAGTCGGAACTGCAGGCGCTCAACAATCCGTTCTATAACCTGCACCGCCTCGGTATCTTCTTCACTGCCTCGCCGCGCTTCGCGGACCTGCTGCTGGTCACGGGCCCGGTGACGCAGGCGATGCGCGAGCCGCTGCTGGCGACCTGGGAAGCGATGCCCGAGCCGCGTCTGGTGATGGCGCTTGGAACCTGTGCGGTGTCCGGTGGCATCGCCGAAGGCGGTTACGCCTGCGGGCATGGACTCGAAGGCGTGCTGCCAGTGGATCTTTGGTTACCGGGATGCCCGCCGAATCCCGCCGCGATCATCGACGGATTGCTGGTGCTGGTCGGCCGCGCCGAGCAACGGGTGTGGGGAGGACGCGTGCATGAGTGAGTTGCTTGCATTCGCACTCGCCTGCTGGGTGCTGGCGTTGTTGTTGGCGATGCTCGGGCGCTTGCAGTCGCTGGCGCGCGGACTTCTGGCTCTTGGGGCTTTTGCGGTAGTTGTTTGCGCCATCGCCGTGTTGCCTGCGGGCAGCGCAACGCTGCAACTGGCGATCGGGCTCGGCGATCGTGCGCTCGTTTTTCGGCTGGATGCCGAAGCGCTATGGCTCGGTCTTTTCGGCTTCATTCCGGCCGCGCTGGCCTGCCTGCTGGGGACGCCTGCGAAAGGTCATCGCGGCTGGACCGCCGGCGCAGCGATCGCGATGATCGGGGCACTCGGCGTGTTCGGTTCGCAGGATGCGTTGTCGTTTCTGATTGCGTGGGAACTGATGAGTCTGGGCGGCGCCTGTCTGCTGCTCAGCGAACGCCTGGGCGACTCGTCCTTCGGCGAATCGACATTGTTCATGCTCGGCTTGCTCGAAGTCGGCTCTGTGGCGTTGATCGCGGCGATGCTGTCGCTGGGTCATGCGGCGGGTTCATTGGCCTTTGCCGACTTTCCCGCAGCGGCAGCTTTGTTGTCGCCGGGCATGCAGGTCCTCGTCGGAATCTTGCTAGTGATCGGATTCGGCGCCAAGCTCGGCCTGCTGCCGTTCTATGAGTGGTTTCCGGGGGCCTATGGTTCGGGTAGCGGGGCCAGCGGCGTGCTGTTGTCCGGGGTCGTTCTCAACGCCGCGTATTTCGCTCTCGCGCGTGGACTCGTGCAATGGTTGCCCGGAAACTTCGCGCTCGGCGCGATCGTCATCACGCTGGCCGTGAGCAGCGCAATTCTCGCAATCCTGTACGCGTTCCAGCAAGAGGACTGGCGCAAATTGCTGAGTTTTTCCTCCGCCGAGAATGCTGCCATTGCCGTTACCTTGCTCGGCGCTGCGCTGTTGTTCCGCGTCGACGGATTCGATGCGCTCGCAGCATTGGCCTGGACGGTAGCGTTGCTGCATCTGGCTGGCCATGCGCTGGCGAAAGGCGCTTTGTTCATCGCTGCCGACGGAGTCTTCGGCGCGTCGGGCGAATACCGTATCGCCCAGCGCGGCCTGCTGCGGCGCAGCCCGTGGCTGTTCGGCGTCGGCGTGGTTTTCGCCGGCATGAGTTTGGCCGCGATGCCGCCGCAGGCCGGATTCGTCAGCGAGTGGTTTGCGTTTCAAACCGTCTTTCAGGGCTTTCACATGCCCAGTCTCGCCGGTCGCCTGATACTTGCGCTGGCGGGTGCTGGCCTGGCGCTCACGGCGGCGATCGCTTTGGCGACTTTCGTCAAGGTCGTCGGTATTGGTACTCAAGGGGATGATGAAGTGCGCTGCGCGCGCGTCTCTGTCGCGTATTCGCTGTGCAGCGGCATCCTCGGTCTTCTGGTTCTCGCGCTCGCCGTCGGCATGCCCTGGTGGCTTCGCTTGCTGGACGACAGCGTCTGGTTGCGCTTTGGTGAGCACGCTGCCGCTGCCATGCGCGATGGTGTGCTGCTGGTGCCACTGACGGCGAAATTCGCCTTCATCTCGCCGACGTTGCTGGTTATCGTCTGCCCGCTGCTGGCCTTGTTGCCCGTGTCGTTGCTTTGGCTTGCGGCGCGGCGTTACCGCCTGCGCCGCGCGCCAGTCTGGTATGGCGGATTCGCGCGGGAGTCTGCGCGCGTGGCCACTACCGCGCTGACGTTCTCCAATGCGATGCGGGTGTTTTACAGCTTCGTCTACCGGCCGACGCTCGACGTGGCGCATGAGCATCGCGAGCGCGAATATTTCGTGCATCGGCTGCGTTTCGACCATGCCGTCGCTCCAGTGTTCGGTCCGCTCCTGTTTCGTCCACTGATGCGCGCGGTGACACGCTCGCCGAACGTTTGCGCCCGTTGCAATCGGGACACATGAACGTGTATCTGGCGCTGATCGGTTTGCTGCTGGTGTTGGCTCTGGTTGCTGCTGCGCAGTGATGGCATTGCCCTGGCGCGCGCGCGCAAACCTCAAGCTCGGTGATCGCGCGTGCTTTTGATCTCGGTGCGAAATTCGCGCAGTTCGCGGATCAGGGTTTCGATGTTGACTTCGTTCTTCAGATTGACGCGGTAATCGGATTCGGCGTTGGCGCGATCCTTGCGCCCCTGACGATTCTGGCTCATCACGATCAATGGGCCTTGCAGGGCGACTATGATCCCCAGCAAGAGGTTGAAGAACGTGTACGGATAGGGATCGGGTGGCGACCCCATGAGGAGATTGGTGTTCGCCACGCACCAGCCTGCGATCAAGGCGAACAGGATGATGATGAACTTCCAACTGCCGTTCAGCTCGGCGACCTCGTCGGCCAGGCGATCGCTCCAGGAAAGATTCTGCTCGATTTCCGCATAGACGTTGCGCGCGGCGCGTGCCGACAGCAGCGCATTGGTTTCGCGCAGGCGCTCGCTGATCGTGTTGAGAATCGCCATCGCGGCGCGTGGGCGCCGATCGAGAAAGGCCTCGATCGTTGCGTGCTGCAACTGCAGGAGAACGGAATCGGTTACTGCGCGCGCACTGGCGCTACGCGGTTTCTTGCCGAACAACGACAGTTCGCCGAAGTAAGCACCCGGCCCGAGGTCCTGCAGCGAAACTCCGCTCGTAGTGTCATCCCCAAGGTAGATATTGATCGAACCATCCTGCACGATGAACATCGCGTTTCCGGTATCGCCCTGGGAAAACACCTTCTGCCCGGCGGCGAACGTTTTCATGTCCAGTTCGTTCGCGAGGGCGGCGAGATCCTCGTCCGACAAACCGTCGAACAATTCGATCGAGCGCAACAGCGGTATGGAATTCACGACTATCCCCTACGATATCGATTTGGCTGAGGAACCGGGCGGCGTGTAAAAAGACACCTGAGTTTATAGCGCTCGGGCTGGATCGGGAACAGCCAGCAGGCCGGCGATCAGCGCGTCCTTCTCCGCCCACAGTGCGTTGGTCCAGTCCTGAAAGCGTTCACGGAATTGCGTGTCGTTCTCGTAATCGCCATGCATCAAGTCCGCGGGGATCGGCAATTCGCGGACGTTAACGCGGATTTCGCGCACGCGGCCCGCGAGCAGATCGATCACTGTCGGCCGTCCGTCCGGATAGACGATGGTCACGTCGACGATGGACTGCAGGATTTCGCCCATCGTCTCCAGTACGAAGGCGATGCCGCCCGCGCGCGGGCGCAGCAGATGTACAAATGGCGAGGCTTGCCGCGCATGTTTTTCCGGCGTGAAGCGCGTGCCCTCGACGAAGTTCATCACCGACACCGGCGAATCGCGGAAGCGTTCGCAGGCAATGCGCGTGGCCTCCTTGTCCTTGCCGCGCAGCTCGGGATGCCGTTCGAGAGTTTCCTTCGAATAGCGCTGCATGAACGGAAAATCGAGCGCCCACCAGGCGAGGCCGAGAACCGGCACCCACTTCAATTGTTGCTTGAGGAAGAATTTCAAAAATGGAATGCGCCGGTTGCAGGTTTTCTGCAGCACCGGAATATCGACCCAGCTTTGATGATTGCTGAGCACCAGATACCAGCCAGCGCGACGCAGGCTTTGCGGCGCGTCGACAATCCAGCGCGTGCGCGTGAGTAAGGCGAACAGCAGGCCGTTCACCGCGATCCATTGTTCGGCGATTGCGACCAGCGCGCGCGAAATGACACGGCGAAACCCGGCGATCGGCACCAGCGCCTTGAGCACGGCCAGAGCAAGCAAAACCGCGGAATGGACGAGGACGTTGAGCGCCGCCAGCAAAAGCGCCAGCGGCAGGCGGATGAATGTCGGCAGAAAAGTCAGCATGAACTGCGTCGGAGAGCGCCGATCGCATTGTAGATGCAACGGCCACCGGCAAAGCGTCTGTACCGTCCGTGATGCGATCCGGCACGCGCGATGGCGTATTACACTTGGCGTTTGCCGCAGTTCGACCAACCATGCGTCTGAACAAACACATCGCCGAAACCGGTTTCTGCTCGCGCCGCGAGGCCGACCGGTTGATCGCCGACAAGCGCGTCGTACTCAACGGCAAGCCCGGCGGTATCGGCAGTCAGGTCGAGGAAGGGGACGAAGTGCTGATCGACGGGCAGCCGCTGCTGCCGCGGCGCGCGGCGGGCAAGGGGCGTCGGCACGTCTATATCGCGTTGTACAAACCGGTCGGTGTCACCTGCACGACCGAGCACGACGTCAAGGGCAATATCGTCGACTTCGTCGACCATCGCGAGCGCATTTTTCCGATCGGACGCCTCGACAAGGATTCCGAAGGCCTGATCCTGCTCACCAGCAACGGCGATATCGTCAACGAAATCCTGCGCTCGGAGAACGCCCACGAAAAGGAATATCTGGTCGGCGTCAACAAGGCCGTCACGCCCGAATTTCTCGCAGGCATGGCGCGCGGTGTGCGCGTGCATGGACAGATCACCAAGCCGTGCAAGACCGCGCGGATCGCCAAGTTCGGCTTCCGCATCGTGCTTACGCAAGGCCTGAACCGGCAGATCCGCTTGATGGCCGAGGCGTTCGGCTATCGCGTCACCCAGCTACGCCGTGTGCGTATCGTCAACATCAAACTCGGTGCGCTGAAGGTCGGGCAGTGGCGCAATTTGAGCGAACTGGAATTGCGCGGCTTGTTGCCGCAGCGCAGCGAGTGGTGACGCTGTTCAGTGCACGGGTCTTGAGGCTTTCTTCGCAGCCTTTTCCAAGCGCTTTTCCTTCATGTTCTTGGCGGGTTTTTTCTTGGCGTCTTTCTTCTGGTTCATGCCTTTGCTCATGATCTTCTCCTCGCAAGTAAGTCGATGATTTGGCTGCGGCCGGCGCAGCTTGTCCCATCTTACTTCGGCAACGCAATGCAGGCCAAGTCACGCGCGCTTCTCAAATCTCGCGGCCGTCACCACGGGATAGCGCGCGCCAGTGTTGCGTGGCGCGGATGATTTGCGTATCCGCCGCTTGCGCTTCCGGCGACGGATCGCTCACCGCATCAGATCCGCGCCACGCGGAAATTGCGCCCCTTGACCTTGTCCGCGCGCAGGCGATTGAGCGCCTTGTCCGCGACCTGGCGCTCAATTGCGACATACGAGCGCGTGGCGAACACGTCGATCTTGCCGACCGCGCTGGCGGGCAGGCCGGCAGCGCCGGTCAGGGCGCCGAGGATATCGCCGGGCCGCAGCTTGTCGCTGCGCCCGCCGTCGATGCGCAGCGTGACCATCGCCGCCTGCAACACGTTCGCAGCTTTGGTGTTGAGGGGCGGAAGTTTCTGCCAACGCAATGGTGTGCCTTGCAGTTTTTCCAGGGTCAGCGCGCGCGTTATCTCGCGCGGCGTACACAGGCTGAGCGCAAGACCGGTGCGCCCCGCGCGCGCGGTGCGGCCGATACGATGCAGATAGATGTCCGGATCGGGCGGTAATTCGTAGTTGATCACCGCGGCGAGTTCCTTGATGTCGAGACCACGCGCGGCGACATCGCTGGCGACCAGTACGCTGCAACTGCGATTGGCGAAGCGCACCAGCACTTCGTCGCGATCGCGCTGCTCGATATCGCCGTGCAGCGCAAGCGCGGAAATGCCGAATTCGGCCAGTGCTTCGACGACCGTTTGCGTATCGCGTCGCGTATTGCAGAACACCACGCTCGATTCGGGACGATGCTGCAGCAGCAGGGCGGCGAGTGCCGCAGGCTTGCGCGCGAGGTCGATCTCGAAAAACAACTGCTCGATCGCCGGTTGCTCGACGGCGCCGGCGACGGTCACTTCGAGCGGATCGCGCAGCGTGCTTTTTGCCATCGCGCGAATCGCGTCGGGATAAGTCGCCGAGAACAACAGGCTTTGCCGCTTCGGCGGAGTCTTGCCGACGATTTCGCGGATCGGTTCCTCGAAACCCATGTCGAGCATGCGGTCGGCTTCGTCGAGCACCAGCGTGCGCACCTTGCTCAGACTCAGCGCGTGCTTGCGCAGCATTTCCTGGATGCGCCCCGGCGTGCCGACGACGACATGCGAATCCTTGCGCAGCGAGGCCAGTTGCGGACCGAGCGCGACACCGCCGGTCAGAATCAGCACCTTCAAATTCGGGATACCGATCGCCAGACGGCGGATTTCCTTGGCGACCTGATCGGCGAGCTCGCGCGTCGGGCACAGCACCAGCGCCTGCGTCTTGATCAGCGCCGGATCGAGGCGATGCAGCAATGCGAGGCCGAATGCGACCGTCTTGCCGCTGCCGGTCGGCGCCTGCACGATCACATCGCGCCCGCTCAGCATCGGCGGCAGACTTTGCGCCTGCACCGGCGTCATCTGCGCATAGCCGAGCGCCTCGATCGCCTTGAGCAACGGCGGTGAAAGAGACAGTGCGGAGAAATTGGACATGCGCAATGATCGCATGCGCGGCAGTTGCGTGTGGCTGGCGATTTGCCGGCGCGCTGCCGGCGCGGGTTACAATGTCTGGCGCCGGCCTGAAACATCTGGTGTCGAGACATCGCGACGCGCCTGTCCGGCACCCGCGTGACTGCTGGCGCATGCGTCGATGCCCGCATATGCGATAAAAACAATCCCCTTTTTGCCCCGAAGGAATTCCCATGCGACTGCCATTTGTCTTGCTCGTTGCCGCGCTTGCCGGTGCCTTCGTTTCGCCGGCAGCCCAGGCCGGCACCAAGCTGCTGCGTTTTCCCGATGTCTGCGGCGATCGTGTGGTATTCACCTATGCCGGCGATCTGTGGACCGTGTCGACGCAGGGCGGCACCGCGTCGCGCCTGACCGCAGGCCCCGGTCTTGAGCAATCGGCGCGTTTCTCGCCGGACTGCAGCCGCATCGCGTTCACCGGCGAGTACGGCGGCGACGATCAGGTCTACATCGATCGCGGCCGGCGGCGGCGAGCCGAAGCAGCTGACGTTCTATCCGGCGCAGGGTCCGCTGCCGCAGCGCTGGGGCTTCGACAACCAGGTCTACGGCTGGACGCCGGATGGCAAGTCGATCCTGTTCCGCGCGCTGGCGCGATTCGACCAGCGATTTCGCAATCCGCATCTTTACACCGTGTCCGCGCGAGGGCGGCTTGCCGGCCGTGCTGCCGATGCCGGTCGCCGGCGTCGGCCGCTATTCGCCGGACGGAAAGCAGATCGTCTACTCGCCCAAGTACCGCGACTTCCGCACCTGGGATCGCTACGTCGGCGGCTGGGCGCAGGATCTGTACATCTACGATTTCGCCACGAAGTCGGCCAAGAACATCACCAACGATCCGAACACCGACCGCGATCCGGTCTGGATCGGCAACGGCATTTATTTCCTCGCCGACCGCGGCGAGCATCTGAATCTCTACCGCTACGACACCGGCAGCGGCGAGACCAAGCAGCTGACCGACTACAAGAGGCGCCGACGCGCGCTGGGCGAGCGGCGATGCGAAAGGGCAAGATCGCGTTCGAAGTCGACGGCGTGCTGCACGTCTACGACACCACCGCGAACCAGGACCGCGCGCTCGACATCACCGTGCCGAGCGATCTGGTGCGCACGCGCGCCGAAGAACGCAGCGTCAAGGACCAGATCGAAGACTTCGCGCTCTCAGCGACAACGGCAAGCGCGCGCTGTTCACCGCGCGCGGCGACGTGTTCAGCGTGCCGCTGAAGGACGGCATCACGCTCGATCTCACGCATACGCCGGGCGCGCACGAGCGCGAGGCGCAATGGTCGCCGGACGGCAAGCGCATCGCCTACGTGTCCGACCAGAGCGGCGAAGAAGAGATCTGGGTGCGCGACGCCGACGGCAACAATCCGCGTCAGCTCACCAACGAAGGTTTCGGCCGCCTGTACGCGCCGCGCTGGTCGCCGGACGGCGCGCGCATCGCCTTTGTCGACAGCGACAGCCGCCTGCGCATCGTCGCGTGCGAGCGGCGGCCCCGCGCCGGTGATCGCCGACGATCCGGCGATCTCGCGGCGCGACTATGCCTGGTCGCCGGGCGGCCACTACCTCGCCTATTCGCATCACCGACAAGGACACGCAGCAACTCGCAGCTCTACGTGCGCGATCTCGCCGCGGGCAAGAGCGTGCACATCGGCGATGCGAATTTCGATGCGTACTCGCCGGCGTTCTCGCCGGACGGCAAGTACCTCTATTTCCTCGGCGACCGCGAGTGGACGCCGCAGATCTCGAGCATCGAGTGGAATTTCGCCGCGAACCGCAATACCGGCGATCTTCGCGCTCGACGCTGCGCAAGGACGTCGACGAACCCGTTCGCGCCGCGCAACGACAGCGCCGTCGAAGGACGACAAGAAGGACGAGGATGCCGACAAGACGAAAGGACGGCGACGAGAAGAAGGAAAAGCCGAAACCGCGCCGAGCGAGATCGACGACCGCATCGATTTCGACGGCCTCGAAAACCGCCTCGTGCGCGCGCCGATCGATCCGGACAACATCGCAGTGGCATCGCGCGTCACCGGCAAAGCGCTTCTCTACGTCGTCGCCGACGGCCAGTACTACGGCCGCGACGGCGCGTTCAAGCCCAAGCTCAAGAAGTGGTCGTTCGAGGAGCGCAAGAGCGAGGACGTGTTCGACGGCATCGACGACATCTCGCTCGTCCGACGACGGCAACACGGCGTCTGGTCAAGAACGACAAGCGCATACAAATACATCGACCTCACTGCGCAGCAAGCCGGAGCCCAAGGACGTCAAGACCGACGGCCTGTACGCGCTGGTCGATCCGAAGGCCGAATACGCCGAGATCTTCCGCGAAGTCTGGCGCCGCTATCGCGACTATTTCTACGTCACCAACATGCACGGCTACGACTGGAACGCGTTGCGCGCGAAGTACGAGCCGCTGCTGGCCTACGTCGGCGACCGCACCGATCTCAACTACGTGCTCGGCCAGATGGTCGCCGAGCTGTCGAATCGGACACGCCTATGTCGGCGGCGGCGATCTCGGCCTGCCGCCGAAGCCGCACGTCGGCCTGCTCGGCGCGCGCTTCGAGCTGGACGCGGCCAGCGGCCGCTACCGCATCGCGCAAGATCCTGCCAGGGCGAGAACGACGAGGAGCGCTACCGCTCGCCGCTGACCGAAGTCGGCGTCGACGTGCACGAAGGCGACTACGTGCTGGCGATCAACGGCCAGGCGCTGACGCGCAGCGAAAATCCGTACCGTCTGCTGCGCACGGCGCCGGGCCAGCTCGTGCAGCTCACCGTCAACACGCACCGCCGACGCGACGGCGCGCGCACGGTGCTGGTCAAGCCGATCGACAGCGAGGAGCCGCTCGATTATTTCGCCTGGGTCAAGCACAACCGCGACTACGTCGAGAAGGCCAGCAACGGCGAGATCGGCTATCTGCACATTCCCGACATGGGCGGCGACGGCATCCGCGAATTCATCAAGTGGTTCTATCCGCAGCTGCGCAAGCAAGGCCTGGTCGTCGACGTGCGCGACAACGGCGGCGGCAACGTCTCGGCGATGATCATCGAGCGCCTGTCGCGCAAGCTGCTGGGCCTGGACTACGGGCGCGGCATCGGAGATCACCGGCACCTATCCGCAGCAGACGTTCCTCGGCCATCTCGCCGCGCTGTGCAACGGCACCACGGCATCGGACGGCGACATCTTCTCGTACATGTTCAAGCAGGCCAAGCTCGGCCCGCTGATCGGCACGCGCACCTGGGGCGGCGTCGTCGGCATCACCGACTGGGGTCCCGCTGATCGACGGCGGCCAGATCTTCGTGCCGCAGTTCGCCACCGCGAACACCGAAGGGCAGTACGTCATCGAAGGCCACGGCGTCGATCCGGACATCGTCGTCGAGCAGGACGTGTCCGCGCAGCTCGCCGGCAAGGATCCGCAGCTCGACCGCGCGATCGAGGAATTGAAGAAGGCGATCCGGGCCGAGCCGGTCAGCCTGCCGCCGCGCCCGGCCGATCCGGTCAAGGCGCCGGCCGATATGCGCGTCGGTGCCAAGGGCTGAGCCGCTTCCGCAACCTTGTCGCGGCTGAAAAAGCGTCGGCGCAAAATCCCGTCGGCGTGCATTGCGCGCGCCGACGGGGTGTTCCTGCCGCAGAGGACGTGACGTGTCGTGCGCAGCGCCCGGCCGCAATGCGCGCAGGAGTTACAGCGTCGGCGAATCGTCGTGCAGCATCGCGTGGCGCACGATCTTGATCGGCGCAAAGCCCTGCTGCATGAAGCTGTCGTGGAACTGCTTGAGATTGAACGCCGCGCCTTCGCGCGCCTTCAGATCGGCGCGCAGCTTGAGTATCTGCAGCTTGCCGAGCGTGTAATACAGATAGGTCGGATCGCCGGTGCCGCGCTTGGTTTCCACCTCGGCGACGGTGCGCGACTGGTAGCCCTCGTTGACGAAGAAATCCACCGCCTGATCGAAAGTGAACTGGCCGGTGTGTAATTTTATACCGACGACGAAGCGCGCATTGCGCAGCAGGGCATCCTGCAACTGACCCAGGCGCAGGAATTTCTGCTGGCGCGGGTCGTGCGGAAACACCGACTGGGCAAGGCCTTCGTCGAGCATCATCTGTTCGCAGTAATGCGCCCAGCCTTCCACGTTGGTGTTGGCGCCGAGCAGCTTGCGCACGCGGTCGTGGATTTTCTGCATCCAGAGGAACTGGATGTAATGTCCGGGATAGGCTTCATGCACCACGACGTTGCTGATCACCGGATAACTGAACTGCGCCATGAATTCGCTGGTGTGCTTCTTGTCCCAGCTCTTGCTCGGGCAAGGTGACGTTGAAGTACGCCTCCTTCGCCACTGTCTCGTACGGCCCCGGCGTGTCCATCGACGCGAACGTCGTCGCGCGCATGAACGGCGGCGTCTCCTCGAGGATCGGACGCACCTGCGAGGGAACCGTGATGATCTGCTTGTCGGCGATGAATTTGATCAGGCCATCGAAGGTGCTGCGGAACGCGTCGAGCAACTTCGCCGGATGCGGATGATCGGCGGCGAGTTCGGCCAGCACCTGGCGCGGCGTCTTCTGCGGGTCCACTTCCCTGGCGACCTTGGCGAATTCGGCCTGATTCGCGCGCAGGTTGGCCATGTCGATTTCGATCAATTTGTCGAGCGGGATATCGACCATCTCGTCGTACTGCAATTTCTTCGCGTAGGTGTCCGCGCCGAGGCGGAAGTCGCCGTTGGATTTCGGCAGCACATCGCGCTTGAGCCATGCTTGGTAATCGGCCAGCGCCTTGATCACGGCGCCGTTGGATTCGGCGAATTGCCGCTTGAGCGTGGCATCGCTGACGTCGGCAAATGCGGTCGGCACATCGTGCCTGAAAAATTCGACGAGTCCGGGCAATTGTTCGAGCGCGATCTCGGTGAAGATTTTCGGCGGATTCTTCAGATTCGCGTGCGCTGCCGTGAGTGCGGCCGGCATCTGTTTTTCGCGGGCGATCAGCAGGCGCAGCCGTTCGGGCGCCGGCGCGAACTTGCGCTCCATGATCGAGAACGCGCTGTTGGCGATGCCGCTCGAATAGGTGTCCGGATTCTTCTCCCACGGCCGGATCGTCTGCAGGGTGAGCAGATTGCTGTGGATGTAGTTGAGCACCAGATCGCGATCGCCGCGCGTCATCTCGTCCAGCGGTTGCGGGTCGACCGCGCTGAAGCGCGCATCGAGTTTGCGCAGCGCGGCGATCTCGCGGTCGACCTGCGCGCGCGAATAATCCTCAAGCTGGTCGTCGTAACGGTGGATACCGTCCTGCGTGGCCTGAGTCGGATTGTTCGGAAAGTAGTAGCTGTCGAAAAACTCGTCGGCGAGCGCGGCGAAGGACGCGTCCGCTGCGGTTTGCGCGGATGCCTTTGGTGCGTCGGCAAATGCCGGCGCCGTTACGGCCAGCGCGAGCAGGGCGCCGGTCAGCAGATTATGGTTGAGCAATTTCGACATGCACTGAATCTCCGGGTCGATAGGAACGCGAGGTATGAGGCTGAAAGTATACCCGGCACGGCCGCCTCCAACCCGTTTCTTTGCGCACGCGGTCGGTAATTTTGCGCAATGGGCTTTCACCATCGATGATGGCGGCGTTGGATTTAGCGCTGTGTCTTCCACACAAAGACGATGTTCATGTGATCCTTGTCGCGACGGATTCGCCAGGGGCTCGAATGGATGACAAAGTCCTTTATCAGGAAACCCGCGCCCATGATCGCCATAGCCATGAGGCTCCATTCCCACTTCGCAACAACGATCGTGCGGCCGATTCCGGCGCCCAGCAGGATCGCGCCCGCGACAAGCCCGCTGACGCCCAGCGTGGTTTCCATGCACATGCAGCGCGCCGTTCTCGGTGCGCTCGATTGCGCTCGTCCGTTTTTCGCCAGCAGCCATAGATCGCGGACGAGACCCTGGAACAACAGCAGAATCGACATTGTCGCCAGCAAGGTCCCGAGATCGAGCTTGTGCGGCAAATCGGATGCGAGCAGCCAGAAGCCGATTCCGACGAGTGGAATCGATGTGATTTCGACTTTCTCGGCATTGGTCATGGCTGTTCTCTCGGCGGCCGACAGGCGGCTCGCGGGCATCGCCCCCGATAATCTCAATGCGCCGGTTTGAGCTTGTGCTTGCCCTCGGCGATCGCACGCGCGGCCGCGAGCACGACTTCCGCCGGTGCGCGCACGCGATAATCCGGATCCACGTAGGAAAACTGGACGACACCGGCGCCATCGACGACGAACACACCGGGCACCGGCAACAAGTGATGACTTTCGCCCGAGGACTTTTCCAGGTCGATGCCGTATTTGGCGTACTGGGCAAGTGTTGCGGCATCGACCCGATAGGCCAGACCGAATGCTTTCATCGCATTCGCCGAGCTATCGGACACAAGGGTGTAATTCAACGAATCCTTGTCCAGCGTTTTCTTCAGCTCTTCGGGTCGGTCGGGGCTGATCGCGACCACCTGATATCCGAGAGACTGAAGGTCCTTCTCGACCAGTCGCAACTGACTCAATTGCAGATTGCAGTACGGGCACCAGCCACCGCGGTAGAACACCAGGATCGCAGGCTTGCCGCCGACAACCTGCTTGAGCGTCGTCGCCGTTCCGTCGAGGCGCTGCACGGCTGCGTCGGGTAGCGACGTGCCCAGCAGTATCGGGCTGATTTTCGTGGGGCCGGACGCGAAATCCGCGGCAAGCGTGTCAGCGCTGCAAAGACCGAGAACAAGAACCGCGGCGCCAAGCCGGGCCAGAAGACTTGTCATGAAAGCACTCCGCGTCGGGTTCAAGATGAGCATCAGACCGGGCGATGCTCGAATCGCGTTCACTCAGGTGACAATGATCGCCAGCGCTTCGGCGATGCTGCTTGCGTCGCGCGCACAGGCACCTTTCTTCCAATGCGCTAGAATCCAGCCCACCGCGCTGTCTGCATGCTTCGAGTTGGAGCTTACGATGATCCGCATGGTGCTAACCGCTCTGATCGCGACGTTCGCCGTCGACGCCCAAGCGTCGACCGACACCTGCCACATAAGCGGCACGGCGTACGACTACTCCGGACATCCTCTGCCGGCCGCCGTTATCCGCCTCACCGACCTGCAAACCCACCAGACCGAATTCCGCGCGGCCGATGCAAGTGCTGCGTTCGCATTCTCCGATCTTGCGCAGGACGCCAGCGGACAACGCTACCGGCTCGATATTCTGAGTCCAGCCGTCATCGTTACCGGCACGCATATTCGTACGCGTTCCGTGCTCGGCATCGCGCCGTCATTTGCTTGTGGAGCGTCCAGGAATGCGCGCGTCGATGTGAGGGTAGAAGCGCGGTGACATGAAAGGCTGCAAGGCTGCACTTCAACAGATTAGCGAGACGAACAGCCTGCGAGTCAAGATGACGCCTCTCTTGTCCGTAGATTCTGGTTCCGAAAATATTCTAGCAGCCAATTGTTGCGCCCTTCAAAGTTACCGGCGGTTTCGCTATTGGACTTGCTCGTTTTATATAGACCAGTAAGTTCCAATTTTTTTCCGACAACGCCAGGCCACAGATTTGCTTCAATAGAGCTTGGAATTGTTAGAACAGTGGTTTTATTAACAGTGCACTTCGGGCCTTCTGCGCATCGATAATAAAGTCTTTGCCCGGGGTCGTACTTGAGATAGCCTCAAGCATGAGTACAAAACCATTCCAGCGTTTACGATCCTTGGCGAATTCGTTTTGCGTAAGATAGATAGGCGGGGCATCCCCCTCAATTGTCGGCCCAGGCGGACCGTCAGCCCCAGTTGCAGGTGCGGCTTGGAGTGACCTGAAGTAAAAAAAAGACGATAAGAACTTTAATGCGCATGCCCAACTGACAAATCCCGCCGAGGGCTGCGGGTTCGGTTATATCAGTCATTTGCAGAACGTGTTGACATCTTTGGTGCCCAAGGGGGGACTCGAACCCCGCCCGTGCCGCTAAGTCAATGATTCTGCAAGGCACGCCTCAGCAGTAACAGCAGAATGTGTGCGCATTGTGGGAACAAATTGGGAACATGGCAAGCGACGAGACGCGCCGCAACTGGCTTCCCCTTGGAAGCCTGACCGACTACAGTACGCGCCGCTGACGCATCGGGAGGGGTCCCGTTTGCCCAGCCCCGTAGCGTGACCTTGACCGTGGGTAGACGGTCGAGATGCCTCATGACCAACGTCCATGTTGGGCCGCCCGTTTGCGCGTGGCTGAGGGGTGTCTAGTATTGAGAGAAGTGGATGTATCGAGCAACAGAGGGCCGCAATGACGCGGCAGTGTTCCGGCGACGCCGACGCGTGGTTGACCTACGCAAGCGCATCGCCGAGAGGCGGACCGACTACCAACGATGCAGGGTCTATCCCTGCACTAATCTAACCACAGCGCACAGCGGGGAGGGACTCAACCGTCTCTACTGCCGTCGTCATATTGAGTTCTTCCGTCGTCACGGAAGCTACGTGAAGCGCTCCTACGGGGCTGGCGAACTTCGCCCGTACCGTGACCAAGCCATGCGCTGGCTACTGGCGAACCGTGAGGACCATGCAGTGCAACTCGCGGCGAACGCCGTACGCCGTCGATACACTTCGGCGGGAGCAGCCGTCGAAGCCTTCCGAGTCACCGGCAAGCCTCCTTCGGAACGTGCCGCTGTCCTATGGGCGAGATTGCGGGAGCGCAAGGTTGACCCGCTGGCGGTAGTCGCCGCATGGCTGGCGGTTGACCGGATGCTGAGCACGGACCCGCAAAAGGATCGACACGACGAGTACCGGCATGTGCAAGTTGCGAAGCTGATCCATCGGATGGCGGGAGGCACGCACAAGCGCTGGGAGGTAGAGCGAGCAGACGGCCGCGTGAAGGTCACCGAGTCTGCACAAGCATCCGGTCAGCCGTGGGCTCGTCCTGCGTCTGATCGGCCGCGATGTTGCGAAGGCGTGCGACGGTCTTGCCGTGCCACGGGAGGCCGCATGACCAGTCCGCAAAGCGAATTGCACGAGTGGCGGAATGCGAAGGTCGAGACTGTACGGGTCAAGGCCGTGAAGACACACAGAGGGTTGCAACCGCGAGACGAATTCGCGACGCGGTATGCCGAGCTCAAGCACGAGGCGCGTGAATCGCAGCAGCACATCGGGAGCCTGACGGCGACCCTTGAGGCGGACTTGGGCACCGAGCTTGAACCGCTGCTCGTGGCAATGATCGACGGCAAGCGATACGTGGTAGATGGGCATCATCGCCTCGCGGCTTATCGAAGCACGATGAGGCAAATGGTGCCGGTGCGCACGAAGGCGATGAACCTGCGTCACGCGATGTTGCTATCGACGCTCGTGAACGTCACCCACAGGGCGATGCTCCTGACGAGTGGGCAGAGAGCGGAAAGCCTGTGGAGGTACCTCATCGAGATCACACTCGGTGGGCGTCGTACGCTCAGGAAAGCGGGTACATCGGAACGCAAAGTCATGGAGGTGTTCGGCATCCGCAGCAAGAGTACCGTCGGCACGATGATGAAGCACATGCAGTTCGCCGATGAACTGCGCAAAGGCGACGTAGTGCCAGAGCGTGAGTGCAACGCTGTCACCGGCTGGCCGACGTGGAAGCACGTTTGCCGCAGACTGCGGCCTGAGGAAGGCGACACGTCGCAAGAGGCCGACCTTAAGCGGCGGAATAAGGCCGCTGCAACACTCGCAGCGATGGTGGACGACTTTGGCGCTGCGGCGGTTGTGGCGATCTTGCGAGAGGTAGTGCGAGAAGCGAACGAGGACTTGGGGGAGGAGGACAAGGCGAGCGAGGAAGAGGACCCCTTTGCCTAAGCCGGGATGGAGGTCCAGACACAAGTCCTGTTGGATTTCACCTGTGCACGGTCAACCATCAGGTCACCTTGAAGAGCGGTTGTCTCCGACGGTCACTGCAACCCTCCGCTTTCGCGAAGGTTTGGGTAAGCGAAGGTGGCCACAGAGGAAGCAAATGCCCCAATATGCCCCACAGAGTAAGGGCAAATGCCCCGAACGGGGCAATGGCTTGACGACCGGGAACGGCCAGCAGACCATACGGTGCAACGCCCCGGATGCGGGGTCTATTTGTGGCTGGCCCTCATCGGAAGTGTCACGGGGTCTTGTGAGTAGGCTAAAACTGGGGGCGCAATGCTGGTGGGAAGAACTTTGTTTGCTATCTTGTCGGCTTGTCTGATGGGAGGTGCTAATGCAGCGTCCTATAAATGCAGGGACAAAGACGGCAATTGGAGCGAATCGGCGTGTGTCGGAAACGCCGCACCACCAGACAAACCCAAACCGCCGGAGACGTTTGCTGAGCCATTCATAGGCATGACCAAGGAGCAGGCTACCCATATCACTGGCCTCAAGTTTCATTACCCGCCGGACCATGTAAACACGACGGAAACGGCTAAGGGCGTCAGAGAGCAATGGGTATTTACCGACATCAACGGCATGCCTCTTTGGTATCTATATTTTGAGAATGGTGTTCTGACCTCTATTCAAGGTTAGTTGTCTGAGGGCCAGAGGCAGTGGCCCGCTTACCTCAGCGCTAGGTTTCATCGGAAGCCAATGGCAAGACTGTTCGAGTGGCCCGATTACCCCTGCCCAAAGTGCGAGCTTCAGCGACAGTGGGACGTCCGTAGCTGCAAGAACGCGGGCGGTCAAAACACCTGTATTTTTGTCTGTGGGCATTGCGGGCACCGCACCCAGCATCACGTCGGGGTGAAAGCTGTCAAGAAAGCCGGCATTATTCCAGAGCCTATCGAGGCGACAAGTCCACTTCCTCGCTGTGCTGTCTGCGGCGCGATTGGCGCCGAGAACCACCACTGGGCGCCATTCGCACTATTCGCAGGCGAGTCGGAGCGCTGGCCCAGGTCGTTCCTTTGCCAATCATGCCATGCTCGCTGGCACCAAGTGGTCACGCCGAACCTTAGATGCATTGACTGAGGCGAACCGCTGCGGCGGGTCGCGGTGCAATCAAGTGGTACGCGGGCCGGCGCCGCTTAACTCAGGCGTACAACCAGCCAATGTTTCACCGCAGGCAATTGGCAGGGCATTCAACGCTTCGACTTCGCGCAGCGCCCCCCGTGGCCACGCGTCTGGACCCGCAGGGAGCGTGCAGGATTCTCCCGCGCGGATCGAACAGTCTGACTACTGCCCACCTACGCGGCCACCTTGAGGCGAGCAATCAGGTTGCGCACGCTCGCCTTGTGCCAGTGACCACCGCGTGGGGTCAACATGCCGCGTTCGGTCAACGCAGTGGCGATGCCGCCCAGACTGGTCACGCCTTCATCGCGCAATGCATCGATGACCGGCGCAAGGTTCCGCGCGTGAGTATCGGCGGCGATCCGGATCGCCCGTAGACCCGCAGCGTTGCCCTTGCCCGCGCGAAGCAACGCGGCGGCACCGTTCGGGTTGCCAAGGCGCGTGCCCTTTGCCTTCGCCGCTTGCAGCGCCTCGCGCGTGCGCTTGGAGATTGCAGAGCGTTCTTGTTCGGCCACGAGGGCCATGATGCCTACCGTAAGTTCGTTCGCGTCGGGCATGTCGGCGGCAACGAACTTGACGCCTGAGTCGCGCAACGCCAACAGGAAGGCAGCATTGCGTGAGAGACGGTCCAGCTTGGCGATGACCAAGGTGGCACCCGTCACCTTGGCAAGATGTAGCGCCGCGGTCAGTTGAGGGCGTTTGTTGAGCTTGCCGCTTTCGACTTCCTTGAACGTCGCCAGCACATTGCAGCGACGCTGGGAAGCATAGGCGTCGATGGCCGTCCGTTGCGCGGCCATGCCGTGACCGCTATCGCCCTGTTTCGGCGTCGAGACTCGTAGGTACGTGACCACCTTCATGCTGAATTCCCCTTGGTATAATACGGCGTAACGACCGATAGGCAGATTTATACCTACGAAAGGGAGAGCCGTCAAGCAGCCCATGGTGGCGATTAAGCGCTACTACTTTTGTGTCGTCTCACTTGAGCCCGCTTGACGACCGAAAACAGCCGGTACAACATCCAGCGTGCGGCGACCCCACGCGTTTCCACGTTGGCACTAAACATGGACATTCAGCATTGGCACTTGCTTGGGCTCATCGCGATGGTGGGTGCGCCAATCCTGCTTGCCATCGCCGCAACCGCTGTTGCTTGGCGCTCCATCAATCGTCGTGCGCTGTTCTTGGTTGTCGCGGTCTTGTCGCTATGGGGCTTAGGTAGCGTTACCTACCCCATCGCGCTCAGCGTCCTGAATCCCTCGGGAGGTGGCCCCGCTTCTTACCCCAGCGCCGAATTCAACGTCCTGCTGGCAAATGCAATACTGGTTGCGTTGGTGGGTTTTCCGGTGCTTTGGTGGTTGCGTAATGCCCTGCGCCGCGCCTAGTTATCCGGTCAAGCAAGCGGGGCTGGGCGGGTCAGAGTGATTTCGGGATAGGCGAGCTTGGACAGCGCTGCGTGGAGTGTCGGCAACGGCATACCACGATTGGCGTAGACCCGCAGCGTTGTGCCCTCGGCTGCGTGCCCGGTCAACTCATCGATGACATTCGGCGGCACGCCTGCGTTGAGCAGCCGTTGCGACACGGTGTGACGGAATGAGTGATAGTCAAGCCCACCCGCATAGACCCCGATGGCCTTGCGATAAGTGGTGAACCATTGCGTGTAGGCGTAGCCCAGTTTCCTGTCGGCGCCACCGCGCTCAAGCTCGGGGAACAGCGGGCTCCCCGGTTCGGGCGCGGTCTCTTCCGCGTAATCGAGGAAGCCCAAGGCAAGCACTCGCGGATGGATCGGAACGCGGCGCTTGGACAGGTCATTCTTGACCTGCTTGGCGTCCTCATCGTTGATGTCGAAGAAGTGGATACCGCCTTCCTCACGTACGTCGCTGCGTAGAAGCTGCGCGAATTCCTCAAGCCGATTCCCGTGGTAGATGCCAAGAATCGGAAGCCAGTAGTACGCATCCTGAAAGACGTGCGAGCCTGCCTCGCGACGTGAGCGCTTCGCCTTACAACCGGTGAATAGCGGCGAGGTGAACAGCTTGCGGAGTGCGTCGCCTTCCCATATCTGCCGCGCCTTACTCGCGCTGCCGCGCATGGACGTTGCATGACCGGATGCAGGGTTCACGCCTTCGTACTTCCCGCTCTCGATCAAGTGCTTCCACAGGCCGGTGAATACCGCCTTGTGTCGCTTCATTGTCTTGGTGGTCAGCGTTCTATCCGTAGGGTCACGACAAGCCACTATTTCGGCAAGAGGCTTGCCTCTGTAGCGTGGACTCCGGCCCCAGTTCGACGGAAGCGTTCCCAGCATGGCGAAGAAACCGGCGAAGTCAGACCGTGTGTAGCTGGTCACCGAACGATCACCGCAGTGTGCGAGGAATAGGGCAAAGGATGCTTTGTTCTGCTCCTGGGTGTGGCCTCGCCACGGATTCGCACCTCTCAGCTTGAGCGCGACGAACTCAGCCCATGCTTCGGATAGGAGCGGCCCCGTAGCAAGGGCGGCCGTCGAGGCCGAGACCGGCGCGATGCTGTCCTCAAGTGCGATAGGTTCAACCGCGCCGTTCAACAGGCGATGCCGCCCGGCCTCCAACATCTGCACCTGAACCTGCAACAGGCCCAGTGCAAGCGCGTTGTGTTGTTCCTTCGGGATGTTGTGCCGCTGTACGAGATCGGCCGCCAGCGCAGCGACAGCCCGCGTATCGCGCGTGACGAGCATGTCGCGGGTTGTGTCTAGCACGGAGTCGATAACGTCAAGATCGATAGCCCAAGGTTCGCGGTCGTCATCTGCGGGCGGCGAGTGGGCGTAGACCGTGCGACCCGGTCGTGTGCGCAGGTGCTGGTCTAGGTCGTCTTGCAGGGCTTGCTTGAGTTGGTCACGAAGGATCGCTTTCAGGTCGGCCATGTGTACGTGCGTTTGTAGGATTTGCGCGTACTTCCGATCAAGCACGCTTGCTGTGTATCGGGCGTCCCTATAGTTGGACGTACGCAGAGAGATAGTCAGTTCGGTGTTACCGACTGGCAGGATGCGGCGATAGTGATAGATGCCGCGTTTGATCGATAGATGGGAACAAATTGGGAACGGGCTGTGAACATAACGCTTCCGCACGGGTCTTGTCCTCGCATGAGGCCAAGGCGTGCAATGGCTGGTAAATCATTGATTTGTCTGTAAGAGAAGCCCGCCAGAAGGCGGGCATATAGGTCCTACAGTATGGTGCCCGGGGGGGGACTCGAACCCCCACAGCTTTCGCCGCTACCACCTCAAGGTAGTGCGTCTACCAATTCCGCCACCTGGGCAATTTGTGATTTTCGAGCGTCGATGATACCGGCTGCGGCCGGCAAAATTCGAGGCTCAGTGTTTCTTCGGTTGTGCCGGCTTTGTCGCGGATGCTTCGGTTTTCGTTGCACCTTCGGCTTTCGGCACGTCCGCTGCTGCTGGTGTTGCGGCGGCCGGGGCGGCTGGTACGTCGCTGGCCGGTGCCGGCGCGGCTGCGGCTGGTGCCGCGGCCGGCACATCGCCTTTCACCGGTGCGGGTGCCGCTGCGGCTTTGGAGTCATCGACGCCGCTCATCACGCCCAGATCGTCCGCCGGCTTGCTCGCGCCTGCATGGCCCAGATACCAGGCCATCGTCAGGCTCAGCAGGAAGAACAGGGCGGCGAGGATCGCGGTGCTACGCGATAGAAACGTGGTCGCGCCGCGCGCGCCGAATACGGTGCCGGACGCACCGCCGCCGAAGCCCGAACCGGCCTGCGCGCCGGAGCCGCGCTGTAGCAGGATCAGGGCGATCATGGCGATCGCGATCAGTACATAAAAGATGTTGAAGAGGTTGAGTATCATGGTCCAGCCTGTCGATCACGACCGCGCGGCTGCGCAGATCGCGAGGAAATCCGACGCCACCAGCGAAGCGCCGCCGATCAAGCCGCCGTCGATATCCGCTTGTGCGAACAACTCGGCCGCATTGCCCGGCTTGACGCTGCCGCCATAAAGGAGTCGGAGCGAGCCGGCGATTATAGCATCGGCCTCGGCTATTTTGCCACGGATGAACGCGTGCATTTCCTGCGCTTGTGCCGGACTCGCGGTACGGCCCGTGCCGATCGCCCAGACCGGTTCGTAAGCGATGATCGCGTGTGCGAACACGCCGACTCCCGACGAGGCCAGCACAGCGCCGACCTGCTCGGCGACGACCACAAAGGCCTGGCCGCGATCGCGCTGTTCGGCGGTTTCGCCGATGCACAGAATCGGCATCAATCCCACCGCTTGCGCTTGACCGAATTTCTCCGCCACGCAGAACGCGTTCTCGCGATGCATGATGCGCCGTTCGGAGTGGCCGACCAGTGTGTGCGTGGCGCCGATGTCCTTGACCATGGCAGCGGCGGTCTCGCCCGTGTAGGCGCCCTGTGCGTGCTCGCTGACGTCCTGCGCGCCGAATATCAGGCCGGACTGGGCATGCTGCGCGACCAGTTCGGCGAGCAGGATGGCCGGCGGGAAAATACCGATATCGACATCCGCCATCTCGCCGCGGCCGGCGGCGATCGCGCCGACCAGCTCGCGCGCGAATGCGCGCGAGCCGTGCATTTTCCAGTTTCCGGCAACCAGCTTGCGGCGCGACATGGGCGATCACCTTGTTGCAACGTTGTGGAAATGCAGGGTAGCGATGCGTGGCGGTAGTTCGCAACCGCGAGAATGCAAGTGTTCCGTTGCAGGGGTTTTCGTTGCATCGGCGACATGCGAACCGGGTCGGCGATTGTGCAAGCCGGCAGGGCTGGTGCCTCAGGCACAGATTGTTGCGTCGCGCAACCGTTGGCAAGCAGCGACGCGGAGCCGTATCATGTAGCAGTCAAGATCGCCGTGCATTAAGTAACTCGTCGTTTATCTTCGCCGCGGATTGTCTCGCGGCAGTGACTTGCGGGTTCTGTCTCCCGGGAGTTTGTCGGCCCGCGGCGCTCATGTTTCCCACAGCCGTGCGCGTGCACGGCGATCGCTGCGTCGAGGAGGCGCGGAGCTGCCAGTGCTCGCCGAATATCTGCCGATTCTGTTGTTTCTCGTCGTCGCCGGCGGCATCGGCTTGGCGCTTCTTGCGATTGGCGCGGTTCTGGGTCCGCGCAGCGCGAACAAGGAAAAAGCCGAACCTTACGAATGCGGCTTCGAGGCATTCGACGATGCACGCCTGCCGTTCGACGTGCGCTACTACCTGATCGCGATCCTGTTCATCATCTTCGATCTGGAAATCGCGTTCCTGTTTCCATGGGCTGTCGTGTTCAAGCATATCGGAATCGTCGCACTGGTTGAGATGGCGATGTTTCTGGCGCTGCTGCTTTTGGGATTTGTGTATTGCTGGAAAAAGGGCGCGCTCGAATGGGAATGATGATACCCGTGGGTGCGACAACGCGCGCCCTTTCCCTCACCCTTTGCCCTCTCCCGCGAGCGGGAGAGGGGAGCGTTCGGTGTCGCGCTGCGCGCGACGAATCTTATTTCATGGCATCCATGCCGGGAGCATTGGAGTGGGAGTGACCGATACCACCGTCACCAAGAACCTGTTCCACAACCCGGTGCCGACCGGGCCGGTCGAGGATATCCTGCGTCCGGGCGCCGACAATCAGCTGCTCGAACGCGGCTTCGTCACCGCGTCGCTCGACAGTCTGATCAACTGGGCACGCACCGGTTCGATGTGGCCGATGACCTTCGGTCTCGCCTGTTGCGCGGTCGAGATGATGCATGCCGGTGCAGCGCGCATCGATCTGGATCGCTACGGCGTCGTATTCCGTCCGAGTCCGCGCCAGTCCGATGTGATGATCGTCGCCGGCACCCTGGTCAACAAGATGGCTCCGGCGCTGCGTCGCGTCTACGACCAGATGCCCGATCCGAAGTGGGTGATCTCGATGGGTTCGTGCGCCAACGGCGGCGGCTACTACCACTATTCCTATGCGGTGGTGCGCGGCTGCGATCGTATCGTGCCGGTCGATGTCTATGTGCCGGGTTGTCCGCCGACCGCCGAGGCATTGGTCTACGGCATCCTGCAATTGCAAAAGAAGATCCGTCGTTCGAGTCCGATCGGCGAGAAGCAGATTGCATCGAGTGGCGCTGCGCCGAAGTCGGTCGTTTTGAACAACGTCATCGCGCGCACATGACCGACGCTTCCGTCTCATCCATGCCGGCCTCGGCAGCGGCGACGACTCTGGCGCAGCACATCGGCGCACAGCTGGGCAACAAGATTATCGGCGTGGCCGAAGCCTTCGGTGAAACCACGGTCGAGGTGCTGCCGGAGAACTGGCTCGCCGTTGCACAGACGCTGCGCGACGCCGATGAGTTCCATTTCGAGCTGTTGATCGACGTCAGCGGTGTGGACTATCTGAGTTACGGCCAGGTCGAGTGGGACACGACCGATGTCTCCTCGACCGGCTTTTCGCGCGGCGTGGAAGGCGACGGTCCCGGACGCTTCCAGTGGTCGAACCGGCCGCTGATCGGCGCGGGCGGGCACAAGCGTTTTGCTGCGGTCGCGCATTTGCTCTCGATCAAGAACAACCAGCGCGTGCGCATCCGCTGTCACGCGCAGGACGACGCGCTGCCGGTCGTGCCGTCGCTGACCAATCTGTGGCCGGGCGCGAACTGGTTCGAACGCGAGGCGTTCGACCTGTTCGGCATCGTCTTCGAAGGCCATCCGGATCTGCGCCGCATCCTCACCGACTACGGTTTCGTCGGCCATCCGTTTCGCAAGGATTTCCCGTTGATCGGCAATGTCGAGGTGCGCTACGACGAAACGCTGGGGCGCGTGATATACGAGCCGGTGACCTCGGTCGAGCCGCGCGTGCTTGTGCCGCGCACTGTGCGCAACGACTCGCGCTACGACCAGGCGCAGGCGGAAAAGAATCTCGGTACAGATGCGGCAAAATAAATAATTACAGAATTCCACAATGCAGGAAATCAAGAACTACACGATCAACTTCGGTCCGCAGCATCCGGCCGCGCACGGCGTGCTGCGCCTCGTGCTCGAACTCGATGGCGAGACGATCCAGCGCGCCGACCCCCACGTCGGGCTGCTCCATCGCGGCACCGAGAAGCTCGCCGAGTCCAAGCCGTTCAACCAGTCGATCGGCTACATGGATCGGCTCGACTACGTGTCGATGATGTGCAACGAGCACGCCTACGTCGGCGCGATCGAGAAGCTGCTCGGCATCGAGGCGCCGGAGCGCGCGTTGTACATCCGCACGCTGTTCGACGAGATCACGCGCATCCTCAATCATCTGATGTGGATTGGCTCGAACGCGCTCGATCTCGGCGCGATGGCGGTGTTCCTCTACGCGTTCCGCGAGCGTGAGGAATTGATGGATTGCTACGAGGCGGTGTCGGGCGCGCGCATGCACGCGACCTACTATCGTCCGGGCGGCGTCTATCGCGATCTGCCCGAGCGCATGCCGCAGTACAAGGAATCGCGCTGGCACAAGAGCAACGACCTCAAGCAGCGCAATGCCTGGCGCGAAGGCTCGATGCTCGATTTCCTCGAAGCCTTCACCGACGATTTCCCGGGCAAGGTCGACGAGTACGAAACCCTGCTGACCGACAACCGTATCTGGAAACAGCGCACGGTCGGCATCGGCGTGGTGCCGCCCGAACAGGCGCTCGCCTGGGGCATGACCGGCGCGATGCTGCGCGGCTCGGGCGTCGAATGGGATCTGCGCAAGAAGCAGCCGTATGCGATGTACGCGAAGATGGATTTCGATATTCCGGTCGGCGTGCAAGGCGATTGCTACGACCGCTACCTGGTGCGCGTCGAGGAAATGCGCCAGTCCAATCGCATCATCAAGCAGTGCGTGGCCTGGCTGAAGGCCAATCCGGGCGAAGTGATGCTGCGCAACTTCAAGGTGTCGCCGCCGCGCCGCGAGGAAATGAAGGACGACATGGAAGCGTTGATCCATCACTTCAAACTGTTCACCGAAGGCTATAGCGTGCCGGCCGGCGAAACCTATTGCGCGATCGAGGCACCGAAGGGCGAGTTCGGCTGCTATCTGATTTCCGACGGTGCGAACAAGCCGTTCCGCGTGAAATTGCGCGCACCCGGGTTCGCCCATCTATCGTCGATGGATGCGATCGTGCGTGGCCACATGCTGCCCGATGTCGTGGCGATGATCGGCACGTATGACCTCGTGTTTGGGGAGGTCGATCGGTGACTTTGTTCGGCGCGCGCTTGATGTTTTTCTCTCGTCGTCCCGGCGAAGGCCGGGACCCAGCTCTCGCGCTGCGAGTGACGGCAAGGAGCTGGATTCCAGCTTTCGCCGGAATGACGAGCGGGGGAGGTTGCTGCGCGTGAAGGCGACCAATCACTACGCCGAAGTCAAGGATGTCGATCCGCTGGTTGCGCTCAGTGTGCACACGCGCGAACACATCGATCACTGGGCAGCCAAATTTCCACCGGACCGCAAGCGCTCGGCGCTGATCCAGTCGCTGTTCGCGGCGCAGGAACAGAACGGCGGCTATCTGACCGACGAGCTGATTGCGGCCGTGGCGAAATACCTCGGTCTGCCCGCGATCTGGGCCTACGAGGTGGCGAGTTTCTATTCGATGTTCGAGACCGCGCCGGTCGGCCGCAACAACGTTGCGGTATGCACGAATATCTCGTGCTGGCTCAACGGCGGCGAAGACATCCTGCGCCACTGCGAAAAGAAGCTCGGCATCAAGGTCGGCGAAAGCACGGCCGATGGTCGCGTGTATCTGAAACAGGAAGAAGAATGCCTCGCCGCTTGCTGCGGTGCGCCGATGATGGTCGTCAACGGCCATTACCACGAGCACCTGACGAACGAGAAAGTTGATGAAATTCTGGGGGACTTGAAGTAGGTATTTGAGGCACTGGATATAAGGCTCGTCATTCCCGCGCAAGCGGGAATCCAATTTGCTTTTACATTGGGAAGCAAGACCAAGATGGATTCCCGCTTGCGCGGGAATGACGGCAGTGAAATTTGCGACGAAGAATTGGTTATCGGATCAGGTTATGGCAGTTGGCCCCGCACCGCAGGAACATCAAGTCGTCTACACGACGCTGCATCTCGATCGGCCATGGTCGATGGACAGCTATCTGCAGGCCGACGGTTATCAGGCGTGGAAGAAGATTCTCGCCGAAAAGCCCGAGCCGGCAAGCATCGTCGACGAGTTGAAAAAAAGTTCGCTGCGCGGCCGCGGCGGCGCCGGCTTTCCGACCGGTTTGAAGTGGAGCTTTATGCCGAAAGGCACGATGCAGAAGTATATTTTGTGCAACTCGGACGAGTCCGAACCGGGTACGTGCAAGGACCGCGATATCCTGCGCTTCAATCCGCATGCGGTGATCGAGGGCCTGGCGATCGCCTGCTATGCGACCGGATCGAGCGTCGCCTACAACTATCTGCGCGGCGAATTTCATCATGAGCCGTTCGAGCATTGCGAAGCGGCGCTCAAGGAAGCCTACGCCGCCGGACTGCTCGGCAGGAATATCCTCGGCAGCGGCGTCGATGTGCATATTCATACCGCGCTCGGCGCCGGCGCCTACATCTGCGGCGAAGAAACCGCGATGATGGAATCGCTCGAAGGCAAGAAGGGCCTGCCGAGGTTCAAGCCGCCGTTCCCGGCCGGCTTCGGCCTGTACGGCAAACCGACCACGATCAACAACACCGAGACTTACGCCTCGGTGCCGGCGATCCTGCGCAAGGGCGCGGAGTGGTTCCTCGCGCAAGGCAAGCCGAACAACGGCGGCCCGAAGATCTTTTCGGTGTCCGGCCACGTCGCCAAACCGGGCAATTACGAAATCAAGCTCGGCACGCCGTTCAAGGATCTGCTGGAAATGGCCGGCGGCGTGCGCGGCGGGCGCAAATTGAAGGCGGTGATTCCGGGCGGCTCGTCGATGCCGGTGCTGCCGGGCGACACGATGATGGCGCTGACCATGGACTACGACGCCCTGCAGAAGGCCGGCTCGGGTCTGGGTTCGGGCGCGGTGATCGTGATGGACGACACAACCTGCATGGTGCGCGCGTGTCAGCGCATCGCACGCTTCTACTATGCCGAATCGTGCGGGCAATGCACGCCCTGTCGCGAGGGTACCGGCTGGATGTATCGCGTGCTCACGCGCATCGTCGAAGGTAATGCGACGATGGACGATGTGCAGATGCTGAAGCAAGCCGCCGGCCAAATCGAAGGTCACACGATCTGCGCATTCGGTGAAGCCGCCGCGTGGCCGGTGCAGGGCTTCCTGCGTCACTACTGGAACGAATTCGAATACTACGTCGCGAACAAGCGCAGCATCGTCGATGCGCGACTCGGAGTTGCGGCATGAACGGCGCGATGCGTTTGTTTTCGGTCGTCATCCCCGCGTGCGCGGGAATGACGCCGGGAGAGGTTTTGCGCATGACGGGTGAGCGACAAGGAAACGACGCATGAGCGCCCAGCCCACCACGCCGAATACCGCTCCGGACATGGTCAACATCGAAATCGACGGAAAGGCACTTCAGGTGCCGAAGAATTCGATGATCATCGCCGCGGCCGACAAGGCCGGCATCCCCATCCCGCGCTTCTGTTATCACGAGAAATTGCCGATCGCGGCCAACTGCCGCATGTGCATGGTCGAAACCGAAATGGGTGGCAAGCCGGTGCCGAAGCCCCAGCCGGCCTGCGCGACGCCGGTCATGGAAGGCATGAAGATCTTCACCCAGTCGCAGCGCGCGCTGTCCGCGCAACGCAACGTGATGGAATTCCTGCTGATCAACCATCCGCTCGATTGCCCGATCTGCGACCAGGGCGGCGAGTGCGAATTACAGGACCTTTCGGTCGGCTACGGCCGCTCGGTGTCGCGCTTCGTCGAACGCAAGCGTGTCGTGCCGGACGAGGATCTCGGACCGTTGATCGAAACCGAAATGACGCGCTGCATCCAGTGCACGCGCTGCGTGCGCTTCATGACCGAGGTCGCCGGCAGTCCCGAACTCGGCGGCATGGGCCGCGGCGAGAACCTCGAAATCGGCACCTATATCGGCAAGACGATCGACAGCGAGCTCGGCGGCAACATCATCGACGTGTGCCCGGTCGGCGCGTTGACCAACAAGGTGTTCCGCTTCAAGGCGCGCGCATGGGAGCTGATCGCGCGCGAATCGATCGGCTATCACGACGCGCTCGGTTCCAATCTGTGGCTGCACACGCGCCGCGGCGAAGTGCTGCGCAGCGTGCCGCGCGACAACGAATCGATCAACGAATGCTGGTTGCCGGATCGCGACCGCTATTCGCATGAAGGACTCTACGCGGCGGATCGCGCGACGAAGCCGATGATCCGCAAGAACGGCGCGCTCGTCGAAACGACGTGGGAAGAAGCGATCGCCTTCGTCGCCGACGGCCTGAAGAAGAACGGCGCCGATCTTGGCGCGTTGGTCGCGCCGCTGACCTCGAACGAGGAAGGATTTCTGCTCGCCCGGATCGTGCGCGGACTCGGCAGCGACAATATCGATCATCGCCTGCGCGTCAGCGATTTCGCCGATGGCGCTGCCGGTGCGACCTTCGAGTTGCCACTGGCGCAAGTGGAAAAAGCAAAAAGTATCCTACTGGTCGGCAGCAATCCGCGCCACGAGCAGCCGCTGCTCGCGCACCGCATTCGCAAGGCGTCGAAGCATGGCGCCGGGGTTTACGCGGTCAATCCGCTCGATCACGACTTCAATTTCGAGGTCAGCGGCAAGCATATCGCGCTGCCTTCGCGTTTCGCGGCCGAGCTTGCCGCGCTTGCCGCAGCGGCGGGCGAGGGCGCGACGATTCCTGCGCAACTCGCGGATGTGGTTGCGCAGGCGAAAGCCGGCGACGCTCATCGCGCGACGATCAAGGCGTTGCGCGACGGCGTGTCGTCGGTGCTGATCTTCGGCGATTTCGCGGTCGAACACGCGCAGGCGTCGTTGCTGCGCGAGCTGGCAAAGTTCATCGCGACATCGACCAACAGCGCGTTCAACGAAGTCGCGAGCGGCGCAAATGCGGTCGGCCTCACGCGCGTCGGCGCCGTGCCGCAATCGGGCGGCCACGGTGCCGCATCGATGCTCGCGCAGCCGCCCAGGGCGCTGATCAGCTATCACCTCGGATCGCAGGATACGAGTGCGCCTGCCGGCTACGATAAAGTGCGCAGCGAAATCGGTTTCGGCGTTTACATCGGCGCATTTGCCTGCGCGGGCGTGAAACGCACCGCGCATGCCGTGCTGCCTGTCGGCTTGCCACCCGAAATCGATGGTACCTACGTCAACGTCGACGGCACGCAACAAGTCGTGGCTGCCGGCGGGAAGCTTCCCGGCGAAGCGCGTGCGGGCTGGCGTGTTCTGCGTGCGCTCGGCGCGGCGCTCGGTCTGGCGGGGTTCGACTCGGTAGAGATTGCCGATGTACGCGCGGCCATCGCCGCCGGCACGTCAATCAGGACGCGTTCTGGCGTCTCTGCTGCTGGCGAGCAGAAGATGACCGCAAACGCCGCAGGCACAGCGCAGGGCCTGGAACGTATCGCCACCGTGCCGATCTACCGCAGCGACGCCGTCCTGCGCCGCTGTCCTGCACTGCAGGCGCATCCGCTCACGGGCGAATGCTCGATCGGCCTCAATCCCGAGGACGCGCTGGCGCTTGGCTTGGCCAATGGCGCGAAGGCGAAGGTCAGCGGCGGCACCGGCGACGTCGAACTGCCGGTGGTGATCACGCGCGCGGTACCGCGCGGGGGCGCATGGGTCGAGAAGACCTGGTCGGAAACGCGCGTGCTGCCGGGTAACGGCGGAGTTCTGACGGTGACGAGGGCCTGAGCGTGATCGCAGGATTTCACAGCTGGCTGCTCGGCTTCGGCGTCATCGGTCTGCTGATCTGGCTGGTGCTCTGCATCCTCGCCATCGCCGTGCCGGTGATTCTCGGCGTGGCGTTTTACGTGTGGTGGGAACGCAAGGTGCTCGGCTGGATGCATGTGCGCATGGGCCCGAACAGCGTGGGGCCCGCGGGTCTCCTGCAGACCTTTGCCGACGTGTTCAAGCTGCTGCTCAAGGAATATCTGATTCCAGCCAAGTCCAGCCGCCTGTTGTTCGTCCTTGCGCCGCTGATTGCGCTGGTGCCGGCGTTCGCCGCCTGGGCGGTCGTACCGTTCGACGACAAGGTCGTGCTGGCCAACGTCAACGCGGGCCTGCTTTATCTGCTCGCGATGACCTCGATGGGCGTGTACGGCATCATCCTCGCCGGTTGGTCGTCGAACTCCAAATACGCGTTGCTCGGCGCGATGCGCTCGGCCGCGCAGGTGGTCAGCTATGAAATCGCGATGGGCATGGCCCTGGTCGGCGTGCTGATCTGCGCGGGCAGTTTGAATCTGTCGGATATCGTGCGCGCGCAGAGCGGGCACTACGGCATGTTCAGCTGGTTCTGGCTGCCGCTGCTGCCGTTGTTCGTGATCTATTTCGTCTCCGGTGTCGCCGAAACCAACCGCGCGCCGTTCGACGTGGCCGAGGGCGAATCGGAAATCGTCGCCGGCTTTCATGTCGAGTATTCGGGCGCGCCGTTCGCGGTGTTCTTCCTCACCGAATACGCCAACATGATTCTGATTTCGTTTCTGGCCGCCACTTTGTTCATGGGTGGCTGGCTGTCGCCGTTTCCCGTGGCGTGGGGCCCGCTTGGCGCTGGCGGCTGGTGGTGGCTGTTCGCCAAGGCTTTCTTCTTCGCGTTTTTCTATCTGTGGTTCCGCGCGGCGTTCCCGCGTTACCGCTACGACCAGATCATGCGCCTGGGTTGGAAAGTGTTCATTCCGATCGCGATCGTGTGGATCCTGGTAGTGGGCTGCTTCGTCTATTTCGGCGTGATCAGCACGCCGGATCAGGTGGTGTCATGAGTACTGTTGCGCGTTATTTCAAAAGTCTGATGCTCATCGAGTTGTTCAAGGGCCTGGGCCTGACCATGAAGTACATGTGGAAGCCCAAGTACACGATGCGCTATCCGATGGAGAAGATTCCGCAGTCGAATCGTTTCCGCGGCCTGCACGCGCTGCGCCGCTATCCGAACGGCGAGGAGCGCTGTATCGCCTGCAAGTTGTGCGAGGCGGTATGCCCGGCGCTCGCGATCACGATCGACTCCGAGCAGCGCGCTGACGGCACGCGCCGCACGACGCGCTACGACATCGACCTGTTCAAGTGCATCTACTGCGGCTTCTGCGAGGAAAGCTGCCCGGTCGATTCGATCGTCGAGACGAATATCCACGAATACCACTTCGAGAAGCGCGGCGAGAACATCGTGAACAAGACGCAATTGCTCGCGATCGGCGACCGTTTCGAGAAAGAGATCGCCGCAGCGCGTACGCAAGACGCGGCGTATCGCTAGGAGCCGTGCATGAGTTTTGAACTGATCCTGTTCTACCTGTTCGCGACCGTGCTGGTGCTGGCGGCGCTGGCCGTGATCAGCGTGAAGAATTCCGTGCATGCGGCGCTGTTTCTCGTGCTCACGTTCTTCACCAGCGCCGCGCTGTGGCTGCTGCTGCAGGCGGAGTTTCTTGCCATTGCGCTGGTGCTGGTCTACGTCGGTGCGGTCATGGTGCTGTTCCTGTTCGTGGTGATGATGCTCGATATCAAGAGCGAGCCGCTGCGCGAGGGATTCATCCGCCATCTGCCGGTCGGCATCATCGTCGCGGTCGCGATGCTCGCGGAAATGATCGGCTTGATCGGCGTCCGAACATTGGCGATTGCCGCGCCGGCCGATCCGGGTGGCGCGTCGAATACGGCCTGGCTCGGCAATGCGCTGTTCTCCCAGTACCTGCTGCCGTTCGAAATCGCCGCGGTGATCCTGACCGTGGCTCTCATCGCCGCGATCATGCTTACCCTGCGCCGCCGCGTGGGCACGCGCCACCAGAATCCGGCCGAACAGGTGGCGGTGAAGGCGTCCGAGCGCGTGCGCATCGTCAAGATGGCCAGCGTGACCAAGGGAACCCCAGCGCCATGATTACCTTGTCGCATTACATCGTGCTCGGCGCGATTCTGTTCTGCATCTCGGTGGCCGGCATTTTCATCAACCGCAAGAACGTGATCGTGCTGCTGATGGCGATCGAACTGATGCTGCTCGCGGTGAACACGAATTTTGTCGCGTTCTCGCGCTTTCTCGGCGATGTCTCCGGCCAGGTGTTCGTGTTCTTCATCCTCACGGTGGCCGCGGCGGAGTCGGCGATCGGGCTGGCGATTCTGGTGGTGTTGTTCCGCAACCGCGCGACGATCAATGTCGCAGAAATCGATTCGATGAAGGGGTGAAATGGAAATTTGCATCGTCATTCCCGCGAAAGCGGGAACCCAGATTGATCCTGCTTTTGGCTGTCCAAAGGCGAAGTGGATTCCCGCTTTCGCGGGAATGACGGTGACCTAAGGTGCTGGCATGAGTTTGAGTCCTTCCATCCTGCTGATCATCGCCCTCGCCCCGCTGGTCGGCGCCATCGTGGCCGGCCTGTTGCGCAACCAGATCGGCCGCGTCGGCGCGCACAGCGTCACCATCGCCGGCGTCGGCGCGAGCTGCGTATTGTCGTTTTACGTGCTCTATCAAATGGTCCGCGGCGGGGCGCCGACGTTCAACGAAAACGTCTACACCTGGTTCCAGGTCGGCGATTTCTCCACCCACGTCGGCTTTCTGATCGACCGGCTCAGCGCATTGATGATGGTCGTCGTCACTTTCGTCTCGCTGATGGTGCACATCTACACGATCGGCTACATGGCCGACGATCCGGGCTATCAGCGCTTCTTCAGCTACATCGCGTTGTTCACCTTCTCGATGTTGATGCTGGTGATGGCGAACAACTTCCTGCAGCTTTTCTTCGGTTGGGAAGCCGTGGGTCTGGTCTCGTATCTGCTGATCGGATTCTGGTTCAAGAAGCCGAGCGCGATCTTCGCCAACCTCAAGGCCTTCCTGGTCAACCGCGTCGGCGATTTCGGCTTCATCCTCGGCATTGCGGGTGTGCTGTATTTCTTCCATAGCCTCGACTATGCGACGGTGTTTGCGCATGCCGACAGCTTGAACGGCAAAACGCTCGACATCCTCGGCGCCACGCCATGGGCGGCGGCCACGGTGATCTGCCTGTGCCTGTTCGTCGGCGCGATGGGCAAGTCGGCGCAGGTGCCGCTGCATGTGTGGCTGCCCGATTCGATGGAAGGCCCGACGCCGATCTCAGCGCTGATCCACGCCGCGACGATGGTCACCGCCGGGATCTTCATGGTCGCGCGCATGTCGCCGCTGTTCGAGCTTTCCGACACGGCACTTTCCAGCGTGCTTGTGATCGGCGCGACCACGGCGTTCTTCACCGGTTTGATCGGCATCGTGCAGAACGACATCAAACGTGTGATCGCGTATTCGACGCTGTCGCAACTCGGTTACATGACCGCGGCGCTCGGCGCTTCGGCCTACGGCGCCGGCATTTTCCATTTGATGACGCATGCGTTCTTCAAGGCGCTGCTGTTCCTCGGCGCCGGCTCGGTCATCATCGCCATGCACCACGAGCAGGACATGCGCTACATGGGCGGCCTGCGTCGCTACATGCCGATCACCTACATCACCATGTGGGTCGGCACGCTGGCCTTGATCGGCATGCCGGGTTTTGCCGGATTTTTCTCCAAGGACGCCATTATCGAAGCGGTGCACGAATCCACGCGCTGGGGGTCCGGCTACGCGTACTGGTGCGTGCTGCTCGGCGTGTTCGTCACCGCCTTGTATAGTTTTAGACTTTTGTACCTGACCTTCCACGGCGAGGAACGCTTCGTGATCGCGCACAGCAAGCATAACGATCATGGCCATCATGGACCCGGCCATCTCGCCCACGCACCGCAGGAATCGCCTTGGGTGGTGACGGTGCCGCTGATCCTGCTGGCGATTCCTTCGCTGGTCATCGGCTGGCTGACGGTCGGACCGATTTTGCACGGCGATTATTTTGGTAGCGCGATCCGTGCCGCCGCGGAACACAGCGGCGAAGTCTTCGGCGGATCGTTCGCCACGATGCTGGCCGGATTCGCCGCGCCGCCGTTCTGGCTGGCGTTCGCCGGGTTCGCCGTCGCGACCTATGTCTACCTTTTCAACCCGGCGCTGGCCGATCGCGCGAAGAAAGCGCTGCATCCGCTGTGGAATCTGCTCGACCACAAATACTGGTTCGACGAGTTGTATCAACTCGTGTTCGCGCGTGGCGGTGTCGCGCTCGGGCGCGGTCTGTGGAAAGGCGGCGACGTGGGCGTGATCGACAACGTGTTGATCGACGGCACTTCGGCCGGCGTCAGGCAGCATCGCCGCAGCAGTGCGCTGGGTGCAATCGGGGTACTTGTACACCTATGCCTTCGCCATGATCCTCGGGCTGGTGGTACTGCTCGGTGGGTTGTGGTGGGTGGTTAGAGTCTAAGCAGGGAAGACGAACGACATGACCTCCGATTCCATCCTGCTATCGTTGCTGATCTGGCTGCCCATTGCCGGCGGTGCGCTGGTCTCGCTCGCCGGTGGCGCCAACGCGGACCGCTCGCGCTGGCTGGCGCTGGCGGTTTCCATTCTCGTGCTCGCGGTCAGCATCCCGTTGCTCACCGGCTACGACGCCGGCGCGGGGACGATGCAGTTCCAGGAAAGCCATGTCTGGATCGCCGCGATCAACGCCGACTATCACCTCGGCGCGGACGGCATCTCGGTCGCGCTGATCGCATTGACCACGCTAACTACGGTACTCGTGATCCTCGGCGCCTGGGATGCGGTGCACGACAAGGTCAATCAATACATGGCTGCGTTCCTCGTGCTCGAAGGCCTGATGATCGGCGTGTTCGCGGCGATGGATGCGCTGCTGTTCTACGTGTTCTTCGAGGGCATGCTGATCCCGATGTTCGTCATCATCGGCGTCTGGGGCGGCCCGCGCCGCGTCTACGCCACGTTGAAGTTCTTCTTGTATACATTTTTTGGCTCGATCTTCATGCTGATCGGCCTGATCTATCTGTATCTGCACGCGCATTCCTGGGAATTGTCGCAACTGACGGCGCTGCGTCTGGGTGCGACCGCGCAAGCGTGGTTGTTCTTCGCGTTTCTGCTCGGCTTCGCGATCAAGGTGCCGATGTGGCCGGTACACACATGGTTGCCCGACGCCCACGTCGAAGCGCCGACCGGGGGCTCGGTGATTCTGGCGGCGATCATGCTCAAGATCGGCGGCTACGGCTTCATTCGTTTCTCGCTGCCGATCGTGCCGGATGCCAGCCAGCACTTCGCCTGGCTGATCATCGCGTTGTCCCTCATCGCGATCATCTATGTCGGCTACGTCGCCCTTGTGCAGGACGACATGAAAAAGCTGATCGCGTATTCCTCGGTCGCGCACATGGGTTTCGTCACCCTCGGCCTGTTCATCGCCTTCGCACTGCTGCGCGTGGCCGGCAATGCCGATGCCGCGTACCTCGGCGTGCAGGGTTCGATGGTGCAGATGATCTCGCACGGCTTCATTTCCGGCGCGATGTTCTCGTGCGTGGGCGTGCTCTACGACCGCATGCACACGCGCATGATCCACGACTACGGCGGTGTGGTGAACGTCATGCCCTGGTTCGCCGCGTTCTGGGTGCTGTTTTCGATGGCCAACTGCGGCCTGCCGGGGACCAGCGGCTTCGTCGGCGAATTCATGGTGATCCTGGCCAGCTTCGCGATGAGCCCGTGGGTCGCCGCGGGCGCCGCGTTCACCATGATCATCGGTGCTGCCTATACGCTGTGGCTGGTCAAGCGCGTGATCTTCGGCGAGGTCGGCAACGAACACGTCGCCAAGCTGCGCGACATCAATCCGCGCGAAGCCCTGGTGCTCGGCGTGTTCGCCGCCGGCGTGCTGATCCTCGGCGTATGGCCGGCGCCGCTGACGCACTTGATGGATGCCTCGATCAAGCACGTCGTCGACCAACTGCTGGTCGTGAAGATTTGAGACGGAATCGGCAATGAACTTCAACCTCCACGATCTCATCCTGCTGCTGCCCGAGAACTTTTTGCTCGGCGCGACCTGCGCGATCCTGCTTGTCGACCTGTTCCTCAAGCCTGCGCAGCGCGATATCACGCACTGGCTGTCGCTTGCCGCGTTGCTCGGCACGATCGTCCTCGTGCTGATCGACAAGGACCCGGCCAAGACCGCATTCGGCGGCATGATCATGCACGACGGTGTCGCCGCGGTGCTGCAGGTATTCATCCTTGGCGTCACCGCGCTGGTGTTTGTCTATGGACGCGGTTATCTGCGCGACCGTGGTCTGTATATCGGCGAGTTCTATCTGCTGTGCCTGTTTGCCGCGCTCGGCATGATGCTGCTGGTGGCGGCGGACAATCTCGTCATCGTGTATCTGGGTCTGGAACTGTTTACCCTGTCGTCGTACGCGCTGGTGGGCATGAATCGCGACTCGGGTCTGTCGTCCGAGGCGGCCATCAAATACTTCGTCCTCGGCGCGCTCGCCTCGGGTCTGCTGCTCTACGGCATGTCGATGATTTACGGTGCGACGGGCTCGCTCGATCTATCCAAGGTGCACACCGTTGCCGCGCTCGGCTCGGCGAATCCGCATTATGTGCTGCTCGCGTTCGGCGTCGTGTTCCTCGTCGTCGGCATCGCCTTCAAGTTCGGCGCGGCGCCGTTCCACATGTGGCTGCCGGATGTCTACGAGGGCTCACCGACGGCGGTGACGATCTTCATCGGTTCGGCGCCGAAGCTGGCTGCGTTCGGCATGGCGTATCGTCTGCTCGACAGCGGCCTCGGCGGCTTTGCGCCGCACTGGAGCCAGATGCTGGCCGCGCTGGCGGGGCTGTCGCTGATCCTGGGCAACCTGGTTGCGATCGCGCAGACCAATATCAAGCGCATGCTCGCGTACTCGACGATCTCGCATATGGGCTTTCTCCTGCTCGGCCTGCTCAACGCGACACCCTCGGGCTACGCCGCGGCGATGTTCTATGCGATCTGCTACGCGATCATGAGCACCGCGGCCTTCGGCGTGATCCTGCTGCTGGCACGCGCCGGTTTCGAGGCCGAGCAGATCGACGACTTCAAGGGCCTGAACCAGCGCAACCCGTGGTATGCGTTCATCATGCTGCTGGCGATGTTCTCGCTCGCCGGCGTGCCGCCGCTGTTCGGATTCTTCGCCAAGCTGCTGGTGCTCAAGGCCGCCATCGATGCAGGTTTCTGGTGGCTGGCGATCGTCGCCATCGTGTTCGCCATCGTCGGCTGCTTCTACTACCTGCGCGTGGTCAAGGTGATGTATTTCGACGCACCCGCCGACAAAACGGCGTTGTCGCTGCCGGCCGATGTCGCCTTCCGCTGGCTGCTCTCGCTCAACGGCGTCGCGCTGCTTGTGCTCGGAGTCTTCTGGGGTCCGTTGATCGCCTGGTGCTACCGCGCGCTGGCGGTGCAGTGATAGCGCTCTAGTTTTTTGCGCGCGGCCAGCGCAGCATGCGGCGCAGGGTGTCGCCGATCAGGCCGAGCGAGGTTTTCACGCCAGCGACCGACCAGTCGAGGATGCGTCGCTCGTCGATGCCGGTGAATGCGCGCACGACGTCGGGCATGCCGGTGATCGGCGCGTCGCGCCATTTCGCCACCGCCTGCGCGCGCTTGCCGATCGCATAGGTGACGCTGGCGTTGCTCACCGCGGAGGAAACGATCGCGGCGAATGGCAGCAGACGGCGGGCGACTGCGCCGCCGACGCGGCTGGCGCTGCGCCGCATGACCCCGCGGATCAGGGCGTCGCTCGCGATACTGGCGCTCGTGCCCAAGGTCTGCACGCGGCTGACCAGTTCCGCATGCAACGGCGCCGGCAGTTGCAAGGCGTACAGCTTGAACGTGTCCTCGATCAATTCGCGTTGCACGCGTGCGAGAAACTGCGCGTCGAGCACTTCGCCGAAAATATAGCCGAGCACCCGGCCCATGCCGGGTATCGCCTCGATCGCCGCGGTGAGCGCACCGGTGACCGCGGCACGCGTGCACTTGCCGCGCAGCAGGGCGACGAACTGGGCATCCAGATCGCGGCCGCTGCGCACGGCGACAATCTGCTCGCTGGGTTCGCGGGCAACCGCAAGCGCCTTTCCCTTCGTTCTCGACATGCGTGCATGCTAGCGGAACTCCCCGGTGCGTCGCCAGAACGCGATGCGGATTTACGCAGACCCGCACGCAGGACGATCATGCGTTATTCTTCGCGCCTGCCGCGATTTCGAATTCAAAGAGCATGCCCGGGCTCGACCTCCATGACACGATCCGCGCCGTCGTCTACAGCGATGGTGTCCTGCGTCTGCTCGACCAGCGCGAATTGCCGTTCGTCGAAACGCAGATCGAATGCCGCAACGCCGATGACGTCGCCACGGCCATTCGCCAGCTGGCCGTGCGCGGCGCACCGGCCATCGGCATTGCCGCCGCGTGGGGCGTGGTGCTGCAGGCGAGCCTGCTGGCTGGCGCGGGCGAGCAGGTCGACGCACGCAGTCTGGACAACGCGATGGCCGGCCTGAACGCGGCTCGCCCCACTGCGGTGAATCTCGCGTGGGCGCTCGCACGCATGCGCGCGGTGGTGGCGCGTGCAAACGGCAAGGTCGCTGTACTCGCGGCGGAGGCGCAGGCGATTCAGGACGAGGACCTGGCCGCGAACCGGCGCATGGGCGAACTCGGGGCGGCGTTCCTCGCCAACGGCAGCGGCGTGCTCACGCACTGCAATACCGGGTCGCTGGCGACCGCCGGTTTCGGCACCGCGCTCGGGGTGATCCGCGCCGGCTACGCAAAAGGCAAAATTGCACAGGTATACGCCGGCGAAACGCGCCCCTGGCTGCAGGGCGCGCGCCTGACCATGTGGGAACTCGTACGCGAGCGCATTCCGGCCAAGCTGATCGCCGATTCCGCCGCGGCGCATCTGATGAAGTCGGGTGCGCTGCAATGGGTCGTCGTCGGCGCCGATCGCATCGCCGCCAACGGCGATACGGCGAACAAGATCGGCACCTATCAGCTCGCGATAGCCGCGCGGCGGCACGGTGTGAAGTTCATGGTCGCCGCACCATGGTCGACGGTCGACATGGCCACCGCGCAGGGCAACGATATCGAAATCGAGCTGCGCGATCCGGCCGAACTGCTGTCGATCTCCGGCAAGCGCACGGTCGTCGATGGCGCCGATGCGTGGAACCCGGTGTTCGACGTCACCCCGGCGGAACTCATCGACGTGATCGTCACCGAGCGTGGCGCGATCGAGCGACCTGGCGCAACGGGCATGCGCAAGCTGGCAGGGCAAGGCTGATGGCAGTGCGCAGTTTCGCCATGTTCTGCTTCGGCGGGGTGATCGGCTTCATCGTCGATGCCGGCGTGCTGCAGATTCTGGTCACCGGGTTTGCCTGGGATCGTTTCAGCGCGCGCCTGATTTCGTTTTTGTTCGCCGCGACGGCGACCTGGCTGTTCAACCGCAACTATACCTTTCGTGGTCCGCGGCGGCACAGCCGTTTCGGCGAGTGGGCGCGCTACGTGTTCGCGATGAGCGGCGGCTTCGCCTGCAACTTCGCGGCGTACTCGGCGCTGGTGATTGCGTTCGATGTCGACCGCCAATGGCTGGTGCTCGCGGTGGCCGCCGGCTCGGTTGCCGGACTCGGCGTCAATTACCTCGCATCGCGCTATTGGATCTACCGCAAGACGCATCATGCGGATGCGCATGTCGCGCCCACGGCGAGCGCCGACCACGACTGACTTTCGCACTTGATCACTGCCTGCGAACACGGGTTCGCCGCGGCGGTCGGCGTGCGCCATTGCGTATCGCAAGCGCAAGTATAAAAATCTATTTGTGGCAAAAATTCACGCTTGTTGGCGGGGTTTTTTCGCGCTCGCCCGGCTGGCCTGGCGAGGTAATGCTTTGCGACTAAAAAAGCTTTGTTAAGTCAATATAAAATAAGGTTTTTTTTGATGTCGTTACGACACTGAACAAGCCTCGATTGTGATAGAATTGTTGTTGCCCAACCGAGTCTGCGACGGGCATCTGCGACGCGCTGCGTCCTCATCGAAATAGCGGGAAAAATTCCAAGATGGCTGAGCTGGCCAAAGAAATCATTCGCGTCAATATCGAAGACGAAATGCGCCAGAGTTATCTCGATTACGCGATGAGCGTGATCGTCGGCCGCGCCCTGCCGGATGTACGCGATGGCCTGAAGCCGGTACACCGCCGCGTGCTGTTCGCGATGCAGGAATTGAACAACACCTGGAACCGCTCGTACATCAAATGCGCGCGCGTGGTCGGCGACGTGATCGGCAAATACCATCCGCACGGCGATCAATCCGTGTACGACGCACTGGTGCGCATGGCGCAGGACTTTTCGTTGCGCTATCCGCTGGTCGACGGACAGGGCAACTTCGGTTCGGTCGATGGCGACAACGCCGCGGCGATGCGTTACACCGAGTGCCGTCTGGATCGCCTCGCTTCGGAATTGCTGTCCGACCTCGACCGGGAAACCGTCGACTTCCAGCCGAATTACGACGAGAAGGATTTCGAGCCGACCGTGCTGCCGGCGCGCGTGCCCAATCTGCTGGTCAACGGTTCGGCCGGCATTGCGGTCGGCATGGCGACGAACGTGCCGCCGCACAACATCACCGAAATCATCAATGCCTGCATCGCGATGATCGACGATCCGGATATCGCCTTCGACGCGCTGCTGCGTCTGGTGCCGGGTCCGGATTTTCCGACCTACGGCATCATCAACGGCGCGGCCGGCATCATCGAGGCGTACAAGACCGGACGCGGGCGCATCCTCGTGCGCGCAAAGGCGGACATCGAAACCGAAGACAACGGCCGCGAGACGATCATCGTCACCGAGTTGCCCTATCAGGTGAACAAGAAGCGCCTGATCGAGGCGATCGCCGAGTTGCACAAGGAAAAGAAGCTCGAGGGCATTTCGCCTGACGGCCTGCGCGACGAGTCCGACAAGGACGGCATGCGCATCGTCATCGAAGTGCGCAAGGACACGATGGCCGATGTGCTGCTCAACAACCTGTATCAGCAGACGCAGATGCAGGTGACGTTCGGCATCAACATGGTCGCCCTGGTCGACGGCCAGCCGCGTCTGCTCAATCTCAAGGAAATTCTCGAGGCGTTCATCCGCCATCGCCGCGAAGTGGTTACGCGGCGCACGATCTTCGAACTGCGCAAGGCGCGCGATCGCGCGCATGTGCTCGAAGGCCTGACCGTCGCGCTGGCCAACATCGACGAGATGATCGAGCTGATCAAGACCTCGGCGTCGAGCGACGAAGCCAGGCAGCGCATGCTCGCGCGGCATTGGCCGCCGGGCCTCGTGAGCAGCCTGCTCGCCGCGAGCGGCGCCGACGCGTCCAAGCCGGAAGACCTGGCGCCCAACGTCGGCCTGTCCGCGGACGGGTACCAGTTGTCGGACGTGCAGGCGCAGCAGATTCTGGAAATGCGGCTTGCGCGGCTCACCGGTCTGGAACAGGAAAAGCTGACCGACGAATACAGGGAATTGCTGGCGACGATTGCCGGACTGATCGAGATTCTGCTTAATCCCGACCGCCTGCTGCAGGTGATCCGCGGCGAGCTGGACGAAGTCCGCCAGCAATATGGCGATGCACGCCGCACCGTGATCCAGTCCAGCCAGGAAGATCTCGATGTGCTCGACCTGATCGCGCCCGAAGACGTCGTCGTCACGCTCTCGCATGCGGGTTATGCGAAGCGTCAGCCGGTCAGCATTTATCGCGCGCAGAAACGTGGCGGCAAGGGTCGTTCAGCAACCGCGATCAAGGAAGAGGATTTCGTCGAGAATCTCTGGGTGGTCAACACGCACGACACCTTGCTCGCGTTCACCAGCCTCGGCCGCGTTTATTGGTTGAAAGTATACAAAATCCCGGATGCGGGCCCGAATTCGCGCGGCCGGCCCATCGTCAACCTGCTGCAACTCGAGGAAGGCGAGAAGGTGCAGGCCGTGCTGCCGGTGCGCGCCGATTCCGGTCCGGGATTTTCCGCCGACCGCTATGTGTTCTTCGCCACGCGCCGCGGCACGGTGAAAAAAACGCCGCTGACCGAATTCGCGTTTCAGCTGCAGAAGGGCAAGATTGCGATCGGTCTCGACGAGGACGATGCGCTGGTCGACGTGCAACTCACCGACGGCACGCGCGACGTGATGCTGTTCGCGTCGAACGGCAAGGCCGTGCGCTTCGCCGAGGACGAAGTGCGCTCGATGGGTCGCACCGCGTCGGGCGTGCGCGGCATTCGTCTTGCCGCAGACGCGCATGTGGTGTCGATGATCGTGGCCGCAGGCGAGGGCGACATCCTGACCGCGACCGAACACGGTTTCGGCAAGCGCACTGAACTCGCCGGCTATCCGCGCAAGGGCCGCGGTACGCAGGGCGTGATCGCGATCCAGTGCTCTGCGCGCAACGGCAACCTGGTCGGCGCCGTGCAACTCGACGACGCGCACGAACTCATGCTGATCTCGAACCAGGGCACGCTGGTGCGCACGCGCGCGGCGGAAATCGCGCGCGTCGGCCGCAACACGCAAGGCGTCACCCTGATCCGCTTGCCCGCAGACGAGGCGCTGGTCGGCGTCGTCGGTATCGAGAATCTGGGTGGCGATGACAGCGGCGATGCGGGCGAACGGTCGGCGACAGCGCCGTCGATTCGACGCTGTAACCGCTTGCCGCCGGTACACAGATAGGCGACGCGTTTCTCGTCGCGGCCTGCGCGCCTCAGCCGATCGCCGCGAACATCGATGCCGCGTCGGACACCTTGAACTCGCCCGGCGCTTCGAGGTGCAGCACCTTGACCACGCCGTCGTCGGCGTAGAGTGCGAAGCGCTTGCCGCGCATGCCGAGGCCGAACGCGCTGCCATCCATTTCCAGGCCGAGCGCCTTGGTGAATGTGCCGTTGCCGTCGGCAAGCATCCACAGACCTGCGGGCACGTGCTGATTCTTCGACCAGGCGTTCATCACGAAAGCGTCGTTGACCGCAATGCAGGCGACGTCCACTCCTTTGCGTTTGAACTCCGCGAACTTTTCCACATATCCGGGCAGGTGCTTGGCCGAGCAGGTCGGCGTGAACGCGCCGGGTACGGAAAACAGCACGACTTTCTTGCCCTTGAAAATTTCGTCCGTGTTGACGGCCTGCACGCCGTCCTTGAGATAGTTCAACGTGATATTGGGAATGCTGTCGCCAACCTTGATCGTCATGACTCCGGCCTCATGGGGTGGGAGTTCGATGATACGGCCAACCTCGGCGATTTTGCGACTGAGCGGCGGCAAGTTGAATGTCCGCCAACGTGCACTCTTGAAAATTTTTCCCCCATCCGCATCTTTCCGTGCAGCGGGCGATCCAGCCCGAATACCATTGAGGATCCGACAATGACCATCATGCAGTACCACTCCTGGGCGCGTCCGCAGCGCTTCGAGAACGACATCCGCCACGCCGATTTCAGACGTGTCCTCGACCGCTTCTTCGCCGACGGCGACGCGGCAACAGACCGGCGAGTGGACGCCGCGTGTGGATATCCGCGAGGAAGCGCAGCGCTTCGTCATTCTCGCCGACATTCCCGGCGTCGAGCCCAAGGACATCGAAATCAGTACGGACAAGGGCGTGCTTTCGATCAAGGGCGAGCGCAAGTCCGAGACGCAAGGAAGAGAACGGCAAGCTGACGCGCGTCGAACGCAGCTCGGGTTCGTTCCAGCGCACCTTCTCGCTGCCGGACAGCGTCGAAGCGGAAGGTATCAGCGCCGCCGGCAAACACGGCGTGCTGGAAATCTCCATCCCGAAGAAGGCGCAGGCCGCGCCGCGCAAGATCGAAGTAACGCACTAAGCCTTCGATTCATCTGTTGATCTGCACCCGTGGTCGGCTATGCTGGCCGCGGGTTTGGTTGTTTTTTGATGAGAAGTGCGGCCATGGATGGCCGCTTCTTGATCTTCGCGATCAAGGACGATCGCAGAGGTGACGACCCAACATGCAGTTCAAAGACTACTACGACATTCTCGGGGTGAAGCCCGAAGCGAACGAGGCGGAGATCAAGTCCGCGTATCGCAAGCTCGCGCGCAAATTTCATCCCGATGTCAGCAAGGAAACGGGCGCCGAGGAGAAATTCAAGGCGGCGAACGAAGCCTACGAAGCGCTCAAGGATCCGGCCAAGCGCCGCGCCTACGATCAGTTGCGCGCGCAGGGCTATCGGCCGGGTCAGGAATTCCATCCGCCGCCGAATTTCGGCGAGGGCGAAGGTTTCGATTTCTCCGATCTCGGTGAAGGCGGTTTCAGCGATTTCTTCGAATCGCTGTTCGGCGCGCGCGCGGGGCCGCGCGGACGTGCCTCCGCTCCGCGGCGCGGACGCGATATGCAGGCGCGCGTCGAGATTCCGCTCGCGACCGCATTCAGTGGCGGCCGCGAACGCATTACCTTGCGCGATGCCAATGGCGGCGAGCGCGTGCTCGAAGTGAAGATCCCGGCGGGTATCCTGCCCGGTCAGCAGATCCGCCTGAGCGGGCAGGGCTCGCCGGGCATGCCGGGAGCGCCTGCGGGCGATCTGCTGCTTGAAATTGCCGTGCGTGGCGATCTGCGTTTTCAACTGGATGGACGCAACGTGTTGCTGACGCTGGCCATCGCGCCGTGGCAGGCGGCACTCGGTGCGACGGTGACGGTGCCGACGCTCGCCGGCGATGTGGAGTTGAAAATTCCTGCGGGTTCGGATTCCGGCAAGCGTATGCGTTTGCGTGCGCGAGGTATGCCCGCAAAGGAACCGGGCGATCAGTTCGTCACGCTGGAAATCCACGCACCGCCTGCGCGCACCGAGGCGCAGCGCAAGCTCTACGAGCAAATGGCGAAGGAGTTCGCCGAGACGACGTAAATCGCGTCTACGCTGCCGGCAGGACGGTCATGATCGTCTGCGCGAGCGCCTTCTCATCGATCGGCTTGGTGACGTAGGCTTTGGCGCCCTGGCGCATGCCCCAGATCTTGTCGGTTTCCTGGCCCTTGGTCGTCACGAGGATCACCGGGATATGGCTGGTCTTGCTGTCGCGGGCGATCGTGCGCGTGGCCTGGAAGCCGTTGAGGTTGGGCATTACCACGTCCATCAGGATCAGATCGGGCACCTCGCGCTTGGCGATCTCCACGCCGGCGGCGCCGTCCTCGGCCGTGAACGCTTGATGGCCGAGTTTTTCGACGATGCGTTTGAGGCTGAGCAACTGGGTCGGCGAATCGTCAACGATCAGGATGCGTGCCATGAGAAAACCTTTGTCGATGCGATCGCGCATTGTATGCGCAGTTGTGAAGCGGACCAAATAACGGCGCCCGGTCGCTCGATTGCGGCCTCGCTTGCGTCGCCGGCAGATTCGTTTGCTGCAGGGTGCCGCCTCAGAGTTTGACCACGGTGCGCCCGAACGAGCCACCCGCAAGCATGCGTTCGAACACCTCGGGCAATCCGGCAAGGCCGACTTCGCGCGTCGCGATGCGTTGCAGATGCGCGGGCTTCCAGTCGCTGGCCAGATGTTGCCAGACAGCGTCGCGGATATCACGCGCGGTGCCCGCCGAGGCGATGCCTAGTACGCTCAGGCCGCGGAGGATGAACGGCATCACGGTGGTTGCAAGTTCCGGCGCGGCGGCAAGACCGCAACTGGCGATATTGCCGTAGGGATGGATCACCCGCGTAAGGCCCGAGAGCATGTCGCCGCCGACGTTATCGATGGCGCCGGCCCAGCGGCTGGTTTCGAGCGGGCGCTGCCCCCAGTAGAGATCCTTGCGCGAGATGCACTGCTTCGCACCGAGCGCGATCAGATCGTCGAAGTGTTCGACTTTGCCGCTGATCGCATGCGCCTCGAAACCCGCGCGCGTCAGGATATCGATCGCCAGCGAACCGACGCCGCCGCTCGCCCCGGTGACGACGATCGGTCCCATCGACGCTACTTGTCCATTTTGCTGCATTCTATACAGCGACAGCGCGGCGGTGAATCCGGCCGTGCCGAGTACCATCGACTCGCGCAGGGTCAGCCCCGAGGGCAGCGCAATCGTCCACTTCGATTCGAGGCGCGCGTACTGCGCGTAACCGCCGTCGCGTGTTTCCGACAGACCGCAGCCGGTTACCAGTACCTGATCGCCTTCCTTGAACGCCGCGTCGCTCGACGCGACCACGTAGCCCGCCGCATCGATGCCGCCGTTGAGCGGCGAGCTGCGCAGGATCTTGCCCTTGCCGGTGCCGGCGAGCGCATCCTTGAAATTGACCGACGAGTAGGCGACCTTGACCACGACCTCGCCGGGCGAGAGATCGTCGATGCGCATCTGTTCGATGCCGGCGCGATAGTTGTCGCGATCGGCGTGGATGCGGAAGGCTTGGAAGGCATCGCTCACGTTTCTCACCAATTTCTGATTACTAGCCTGTAGCTTTTATTAGGTACTGAGAGCTCCAAAGTGTCTTTATATTTAAGTCCTCTCGAGCAAAAGCTTCTGCGCGTCGTTTTAGCGCTTCAACATCGCTGCCAGTTTCTATGAGTTTCGGTTCTGGTGCTGCGACCGGAATTTGATAGAGATACATTAACTCCTCCGTGATCAGTTGATTTTGTGGATCGCCCGCTTGTCCACCGACAGCGCGGCTTCGTGCACCGCTTCGCTCAGCGTCGGATGTGCGTGGATGATGCGCGCGAGGTCTTCCGCCGAGCCGTGGAATTCCATCGCGACGACGGCTTCGGCGATCAGCTCGGATACGCCAGGCCCCACCATGTGCACGCCGAGGATGCGGTCGGTTTCCGCGTGCGCGATCACCTTCACTTGGCCAGCGGTTTCGTTCATCGCGACGGCGCGGCCGACTGCGGCGAACGGGAAGCTGCCGGTCTTGTACGGAATGCCCGCGGCCTTGAGTTCGGCTTCGGTCTTGCCGACCCAGGCGATTTCCGGTTCGGTGTAGATCACCCACGGAATCGTGTCGTAGTTGACGTGGCCGGGCTTGCCGGCGATCAGCTCGGCGACCGCAATACCTTCCTCGAAACCCTTGTGCGCGAGCATCGGGCCGCGCACGCAATCGCCGACCGCCCAGATGCCTTCGACGCCGGTATGGCAATGTTCGTCGACGACGATGCGGCCGCGCTCGTCGAGCTTGACGCCGGTGCCGTCGGCGAGCAGGCCTGCAGTTGCGGCGCGGCGGCCGACAGCGACGAGCAGCTTGTCGACGACGAGTTTTTGCTCGCCCTTGGCGTCGGTATAGGTGAGTTCGACCGTCTTGCCCTTGATCTCGGCCTTGCTGACTTTCGCGCCGAGCTTGATGTCGAGCCCTTGCTTGGCGAATTCGCGCGCGGCGATCTTGGCGATGTCCTTGTCGGCGGTGCCGAGAAAATCCGGCAGCGCTTCGAGGATCGTGACTTCGGCGCCGAGCCGACGCCAGACGCTGCCGAGTTCAAGGCCGATCACGCCCGCGCCGATCACGCCCAGCCGTTTCGGCACCGCTTCGAAGATCGAGCGCACCGGCATTGTCGACGATCAGCTTGTTGTCGAACTTGGCGAACGGCAACTCGATCGACGTCGAACCGGCGGCGAGCACGATATTGGGCGCGCTGAGTTCGCTCACCTTGCCGTCGAAGCCCTTGACCGAAACAATGTGATTGGGTTGCAGCGTGGCGAAGCCGCCGTAGGTCGTGACCTTGTTGCCCTTGAACAGCAGGGCGACGCCGCCGGTGAACTGTTTGACGATCTTGTCCTTGCGGCCGACCATCGTGGCCACGTCGATCGTTGGATTGGCGGCGCTGATGCCGTGATCCTTGAACGAATGGGTCAGCAGATGAAACTGTCTGGACGAATCGAGCAGCGCCTTCGAAGGGATGCAGCCGACGTTGAGGCAGGTACCGCCGAGCGCGAGCTTGCCGTCCTTGCCGATGAACGAATCGACGCAGGCGGTTTTCAGGCCGAGCTGCGCGGCGCGGATCGCCGCGTGATAACCGGCCGGACCGGCGCCGATGACGATGACATCGAATTGTTCGCTCATTTCTGTAGTCTCAATAGTTGGCCGTCATTCCCGCGAGGCGATCTTCAACAGCGAAGCTGGTCAAGCGGGGTTTTCAACAGCCGAATGGCTGGTCATCCAGCTTCTTTATGAACGCTTGATATCAAAATGGATGACCAGCTTCGCTGTTGTAAAGCGCTTCCCGCCTTCGCGGGGATGATGAGCGAAAAATCAAAGTCCCAGCAACATCCGCTGCGGATTCTCAAGCTGGTTCTTGATATCGACCAGGAACAGCACGGCGTCCTTGCCGTCGATGATGCGGTGGTCGTAGCTGATCGCGACGTACATCATCGGCGCGGCGACGACGGCGCCGTTTTCCACGATCGCGCGTTCCTTGATCGTATGCATGCCGAGGATTGCGCTCTGCGGCGGATTGACGATCGGCGTGGAGAACAGCGAACCGAAGGTGCCGCCGTTGGTGATCGTGAAGGTGCCGCCTTGCAGGTCTTCGAGCGTCATGCCGCCTTCGCGCGCCTTCCTGGCAAACGCGGCGATCGCTTTTTCGATATCGGCGAAGCCCATGTTTTGCGCGTCGCGCAGCACCGGCGTAACCAGACCCTTGTCGGTGGAAACGGCGACGGAGATATCCTGATAGCCGTGATAGATGACGTCGTTGCCGTCGACCGAAGCGTTGACGACCGGACGGCGCTTCAGCGCCTCGACGGTGGCCTTGACGAAGAAGCTCATGAAGCCGAGCTTGATGCCGTTGGCTTTTTCGAACTGCTCGCCGAGTTCCTTGCGCATCGCGGCGACCTTGGCCAGGTTGATTTCGTTGAACGAGGTCAGCATCGCGATCGAGTTCTTCGACTGCATCAGGCGTTCGGCGATCTTCGCGCGCATGCGCGTCATCGGCACGCGCTCTTCGCTGCGTGGGCCGGGCGCCTTCGCAGCGGCCGGCGCAGCGGTTGCAGCGGGCGCCGACTTGCCGGTGTTGATGTAGTTGAGCAGATCTTCCTTGGTCACCTGGCCGCCGCGGCCGGTACCGGCGACTTGCGCAGGATCGATCTTGTTTTCGGTCGCTACGCGGCGGCCGGCCGGGGAGAGTTCGTCCATCGCGGCACTCGATGGCGCAGGCGCGGGACCTGCAGGTGCCGGCGTTGCCGGCGCGGCGGTGGTCTTTGCAGGAGCAGCGGTGGGTGCGGCCGCGGCCGCGCCTTCTTCGAGGATCGCGAGCACCTGTTGACTCGTCACCGTCGCGCCGGTTTCGAACTTGATCTCCTTGAGCACGCCGTCGGCCGGCGCGGGTACTTCGAGCACGACCTTGTCGGTTTCCAGATCGACCAGATTCTCATCGCGCCTGACCGCTTCGCCGGGCTTCTTGTGCCAGCTGGCGATGGTGGCGTCGGACACGGATTCTGGCAGGACCGGAACTTTGACTTCGAGCGTCATGAGATATCCTTTTTTATACTTTATGGAAAGTTATACTTTACTTCCGCGCCGGCAGCTCGCGCGCTTCAGTCCGCCGCGTAATCGGCGCCGGGCGGGTTGACCAGTGCGTCGGCCACCAGCGCGGTCTGCTCGACCATGTGCGTGTTGAGATGGCCGCAGGCCGGCGCGGGTGAGCGCACGCGGCCGGCATAGTGCAGCGAGTGCTCGTCGCCGATGCAGTCGACCAGATGGTGCTTGATCTGATACCACGCACCCTGATTCTGCGGCTCTTCCTGACACCAGACCACTTCCTGCACGGATGAGTACTTGGCGAGTTCGGCCTTGAGCTCGGGGCGCGGGAACGGATACAGCTGTTCGACGCGCAGGATGGCGACCTCGCTGAGCTTGCGCTTGGCCGCTTCCTCGAGCAGATCGTAGTAGACCTTGCCCGCACACAGCACCACGCGGCGCACTTTTTTTGCATTCTTCGCGGTCGAATCGGGAATCAGCAGCTGGAAGCCGCCGCCGGCGAGTTCGTCGAGCGTGGAAACCGCAAGCTTGTGGCGCAGCAAGGACTTCGGCGTCAGCACCACCAGCGGCTTGCGCACATCGCGCACCATCTGCCGGCGCAACAAATGGAACATCTGCGCCGGCGTCGTCGGCACGCAGACCTGCATGTTCTCCAGGGCGCACAGTTGCAGATAGCGTTCGAGGCGCGCCGACGAATGCTCCGGTCCTTGTCCTTCGTAGCCGTGCGGCAGCAGCAGCACGAGTCCGGAAAAGCGCTGCCACTTGGCTTCGCCGGAAGAAATGAACTGGTCGATCACGACCTGCGCGCCATTGGCGAAGTCGCCGAACTGGGCTTCCCACAGCACCAGGGTGCGCGGCTCGGACGTGCTGTAGCCGTACTCGAAGGCCATCACGGCCTCTTCACTGAGCAGCGAATCGATCACAGCCACGGTTGCTTCCTTGCGCACGCAAGCCAGCGGTATGATGCGGCGGCCGCTGTTCTGGTCGTGCAGCACGGCGTGACGATGGAAGAAGGTGCCGCGGGCCGAATCCTGACCGACCAGACGCAGGTCGTAACCATCGTCGATGACCGTGGCGTAGGCGAGGTTTTCGGCGAAGCCCCAGTCCATCGGTTGCTCGCCGGCCGCCATCTTGACCCGGTCGTCGTAAATCTTCGCTACGCGCGATTGCAAAACGAAATCGGCCGGCCTTGCAAGAATCACTGAATTGAGTGCGGCAAGCTTGTCCTTGGCCACACCGGTATTCACGACCTGGTCCAGTTGCGCGTCGAGATGACGCGTCCAGTCCACCGCGAACGCGTCCTTGAAATTCGGATCGAGGTTGGCGATCGGCTGCCCGGCATCGAGTTTTGCACGGTACGCATCGACCATTTTCTGCTCGTCGCCTTCGGCGATCACGCCTTCGGCGACCAGCTGTTTGGCGTAGAGCTCACGCGCAGTCGGACGCGCGCGGATGATCTGGTACATCAATGGCTGGGTCGCGGCGGGCTCGTCCGCCTCGTTATGGCCGTGGCGCCGGTAACAGACCAGATCGATGACCACGTCGCGTTTGAACTTGGCGCGATAGTCGAACGCCATGCGCGCGACGAACAGTACGGCTTCGGGATCGTCGCCGTTCACATGGAGCACCGGCGCATTGACCATCTTGGCCACATCGGTGCAGTACAGCGTCGAGCGTGCGTCGTGCGGATTGGAAATGGTGAAGCCGACCTGGTTGTTGATCACGACGTGCACGATGCCGCCGATGCCGAAACCGCGCGCCTGCGACATGTTGAACAGTTCCATGTTGACGCCCTGGCCGGCGAATGCGGCGTCGCCATGGATCAGCACCGGCAGCACCTGTTCGAGTTCGACATCGTGCCGGTGCGTCTGGCGTGCGCGCACCGAGCCGGCGACCACCGGATTGACGATCTCCAGATGCGAGGGATTGAACGCGAGCACCACGTGCACCGTCTTGCCGGCGGCCTTCACATCGGCGGAGAAACCCATGTGGTACTTCACGTCGCCCGAGTGCGCCGGATCGTCGGGGTGATCGAACTTCTGCTCGAATTCGGCAAACAGCTTGTTCGGCGCCTTGCCGAGAATGTTGACCAGTACATTCAGACGGCCGCGGTGGGCCATGCCGACGACCAGGTCCTTCAGGCCATCGCTGGCGCCGCGAGTGAGCATCTCGCTGAGCAGCGGAATGAGGCTGTCGCCGCCTTCGAGCGAGAAGCGCTTCTGGCCGACGTATTTGGTGTGCAGATAGCGCTCCAGACCGTCGGCCTGGACGAGCTTGTCGAGCAGGCAGCGCTTTTCCTCGGCCGAGAGCGCATAGTCGCCGCCTGCGCTTTCGATATGCTGGTGCACCCAGCGCCGTTCGACCACGTCGCGGATGTGCATGAATTCCGCACCGATGCCGCCGGTGTAGGTTTTTTTCAGCCGCTCGAGCAGATCGCGCAGCTTCAGGCGCTGCGGACCGCCGAGAAAGCCGGTGTTGAATTCGGTATCCAGATCGGCCGCGCCGAGCCCGTGCGAGGCCGGGTCGAGATCGGGTGCGCCGGGGCGCGGCAACAGCCCGATCGCCTGCAAGTCCGCCTCGGACCAGGTTCCGCGCATGTTCAACGGGTCGAGCCTGGCGGCGAGGTGGCCGCGCGAACGATAGGCGGTCACGAGTTTGGAAACGGCAGCCTGCTTCTGGCCCTGCGCATCCAGGCCCGCGGACGCCGCGCTACCGTTCAGCGCGGCATGGCCGTTGAGCTTCTGCGCGCGCTCGATGCGCAGGATCGCGTCGCTGTGCGGCACGTCGCCGGCTTCGCGGCCCTTGAATGTGTCGAAATATTTTTTCCACCCGGCTGCGACGGATGCGGGATCGCGCAGATAGCTTTCGTAGAGGTCTTCGATGAAAGCGGCGTTGCCGCCCGACAATTGCGAGGATGCGGCGAATTGCTGGAGTAGATTGGCGCTCACGCTGGCATACCGGACCGTGAAAAAGCAGACGCGATTCAGCCGATCGCCCTGTCGAAACAGGCAGCGGATCGCGGCCGCGAATTATACGCCGAAGGCGCGCGCGAGTGACACTTTGTCACATGCCCGCAGCGCCCTCGCTGCGGCGCCGGTCACAGATCGATCCGGCGCGCCTCCTCGCAGGGTTCGGCGCGTTCCCAGACCTGATCGAAGTATTCCTGCAACTGTGCATGGCGCCCGGGCCCGTACGCGGCTGCGTCGCCCTCGTAGCGCTCGCCCGACGGGCGGAACAGATAGCCGTAGCCATCGTTGAGGCAGAACGCGCTGGCGTAGTCCCGGTCCTGCGCGTCCGGCGTACGCAGGGCGATGCCGCTGGTCAGCCGCCGCGCGAGCGCGATCAGGCGCTGTCCACGCTGCAGACCCGCCTGCGCGTCGAGCACGAGGATGCGGATACCGGTGCCGCGCGCGGCCAGCGCCAGACGCTTGAGCGCCGCGAGTGCGGCTTCGTTGTCGAGCAGGGCGGGATCGAGGTCGCGTGTATACAGACGCAGTTCGCACTTTGCCGCTTGAATCAGTGCCAGCATTTCCGCGGCCGCCTGTTCGCGCGAGGCGACGGCGACGCCGCGCACCAGCCCGTTTCGATCCGGTCCGCGCAGCGGTTCGAGCTCGCGCCGCATGTGCCGATGCGCGATCTCGCACTCGAAGAATTCTTCGCCATAGGCCGTGAAGCCGAAGCGCGTATAAAACGCTAACGCATGCGATTGCGCGTGCATTTCGAGGTGGGCGTAGGCGGACGCGCGGGCGCGATCGACCAGGGCCTGCAGAATCGCCTCGCCGACATGGCGTCCGCGCCAACTCTTGAGCACCGCCATGCGGCCGATGCGCGCTGGCGAGCCGGCTTGCGGCGGCACCAGACGGCCGGTGCCGATCGCCTGACCATCCAGATCGCGCGCGACGACATGCTGCGAGACCGCGTCCAGATCGTCCCACTCGTCGGCTTGCGGCACGCGCTGCTCGACGACGAATACTTCCTCGCGCACGCCGCGGCAGGCCTCGCGTTGCTGCGGGTTCGACCAGTCGACCGGTTCCACGCTGAAATTGCTGTCGATCATTAATCTGTCCGCACGCGTGAGTTCGGGCAATTGTATCGCCGGCTGCGTGCGCTTGCGCCACTCACTCGTCATCTGCTCGAAAGTCTTTTTGCTCGTCATTCCCGCGAAAGCCGGGCTTTCAACAGCGAAGCTGGCCATCCAGAGTCTTTTCTTTTGTTTGTTCCGCTTCTGAGCAAAGGCTTTCACTCGCCTGCGGCGAGCGAGTTACTTTCAGAGCAGAGCTTCCGCGCAGCTTCGCTGCACGGGTTACTTTTGCCATCGCGCAAAAGTAACCAAAAGGCTAGGCGCCCAACGCGGCGTTCTGATTCGCATCGTGCGAATCAGAATCCCCTGCGCTTCTCGTCTGCGGCGGGGTTCGCTTGATGTACATCCATGTACATTCGCTCACGCGCGCGCATCGTGTGCGCGCGCCTGCGGGCATTCTCCGCCGCAGCCTGCGATGCTCGGCACCACGAAGGTCGCCGTTTCTTGCTCGAACCCGTCCATCCATGGACTACACCCGATAGTGACGGATGTTGCTTCTGCGGCAGGATGCCGCCAAAAAGGGGCCCCTTGTGGCGCGGCGAACAGGCGCAGGAATTGCGAATGTACATGGACGTACATCAAGCAAACCCCTGCGCCTGTTTGCGCACTCGGAGCACAAGGATTGTGCGGAGAGCGCGGCACCGGGGTGTATTTTCTTTGGGTGACTTTCTCTTGGGTAAGCAAGAGAAAGTTACCCGCTCGCCGCAGGCGAGTGGAAGCCTTCTGCTCAAGACTGAAAGCAAAGAAACGGCTCTGCATGAAGGTTTTCGCCGGTATGACGAACAAACGCAGTGCCCGATTCAAAGCGCAGCCCAGGAAAAGAAGCAAACGCGCCTCAGCGCGACAAATCGAGGGAGTAAATCTCCGATCCGTCGCCGTCGTCCTTCCACACTGAGACATTCTCAAGGCCCGCGGCGCGCGCGAGATCGAGTTTGCCGGCGGCCGATTTGAAGATCACCGGTCCGGCGGTTTTCACGCGTACGAAATGCCAGTTGTGCTCGTTGCCGAAGCGCGCGCGCGTGATTTCGCGTGTGTCGCGGATGTAGTCGATCAGCACGTCGCGGTTCGCATCGGGCGCGGAAAACACGATGTTGCGGCCGTCGAGTCCGGGAAAATGTCCGCCGCCGCTGGCGCGATAGTTGTTCGTCACGACGATGAACGGCTGCGTCGCCGCTCACGGGTTGTCCGTGGTAGCGCAAGTCGCCGATGCGCTGACCGACGCGGTTTGGTGACGTCGATGGCATAGGTCAGGCCGCCCTGGATCACGTCGAAGTTGTAGGTCGGCACGCGCGCGTTGATCAGTTCCTGCGGTTCGGTTTTTGCCGGATCGATGCGATTGAACCAGGTTGCCGGATTTTTCCAGCCATGCCTTGACGCCGGCACCGTCGATCTTCACCGCGGTGACGGTATTCGGATACAGGTACAGATCGGCGGCATTGTTGATCGCACAGCGGGCCGGCCGGACGTCGGTGTAGTCGCGCGGGCCGCCGAAGCCGGCCTTGAACGGCGACGCGGCCGACAGCACCGGCACGTCCGCGTATTGCGGCAGATTCGTCTTGATATACTTTTCCACATAGTCGCGTTGCGCGCTGTTGACGATGCGCAAGCGCCGAGGTGTCGCCGGCGGCGACGAAATACGTGCTCATTTCGAAATCGCTGCTGCCGATCGGCGTCTTCACGTAGGCGATCGTCGCCTGGTGCTCGTGTTCGACCAGCGGCGCGATCGCGGGATCGACGTCGACATAGCGGCCATCGGCCTTCTTCACCGAGACGCACTTCGGCTATGCGTCGCCGCGCGATCGACCTGCCAGCGGCCGTCGCGGTAAACCAGCGCCAGATCGATCACGCCGATGTCCTTGCCGTAAGTAGTTGCCCATGACCGCGGGCACGCCGCGCACGAAGCCGCGCTCGTTGTCGACCTCGGCATGTGCGCGTAGCGCGATTTGGGATCGTCCGGGATCCGGGAAAATCTGGTGCGAATGGCCGAGCAGCATCGCGTCGATGCCGGGCACCCCGGCCAGGTGCCAGCCGGCGTTTTCCATGTTCGGCGTGTACGGCGACGGTGTCGATGCCGCCGTGGACGATCGCGATGACGATGATCGACGCCGGCCTTTTTCAGCTCGCGGTACATATTTGCTGCGCGGCCTCGACCACGCCCATGACGGTGACCTTGCCGTCGAGGTTGCGCTTGTCCCATTCCATGATCGTCGGTCGGCGTGAAGCCGAGCAGGCCGATGCGCAGCGTCACCTCGCGCGCGCTGCCATCCGGCGCCTGCGCACTGGATCGTGCGCGTGAGCACGCGCCACGGCGCGTACAGCGGCTTGCCGTCCTTCGCGCTGAACACGTTGGACAGCACGAACGGAAAATTCGGACCTTTGCATTTTTCGACCGGCACGCCCGTCACATCGAACGGCGTGCCGGTGACCTGGCTCAGAAACGGCAGGCCGTAGTTGAATTCGTGATTGCCGATCGTGCCGGCGTCGTAGCCGAGCGCGTCCATCGCCTTGTAGATCGCCAGTTCCTGATCGCAGGCTACGGCGTTTGACCAGCGCCTGCTAGTCGGCGAGCGCCGTGCCCTGGATGGTGTCGCCCGCGTCGAACAGTCAGGCTGTTCGTCGAATTCCTTGCGCGCCGTGAGGATCAGTGTCGGCCGCGCGCTCGAGACCGAGATCGCGTCCTCGGCGAGCTTGTAGTAGTCGTAGCTCATGACGTTCGAGTGGATATCGGTCGTCTCCAGCAATGCCGATCCGCAGCGCGTGCCGGCCACCGGCGGAACCCGGTGACCGTTGTCCGGTTGATTGCAGTCGCACAGGCGGCTGAGGACGAGACTGGCGAGGCAGGCAGGCAGGCACAGGTGTGATTCGATGCATTGCGACGATCCGTTCTGGCGAACCGCGAAGTTTAACGCGTCGACCAGTCGCCGTGTCGCGCGTGCCGGAAGGAAAGGCGCGGGCGCATCTGCTAATCTTGCAGGCCGTCTGCAATTGTCTTTCATCGATGACCGTACGTACCCGTTTCGCTCCCAGCCCGACCGGATTCCTGCATATCGGCGGCGCGCGCACGGCGCTTTATTGCTGGCTGGAGGCGCGCCATCGCGGCGGCGAATTCATCCTGCGCATCGAGGACACCGATCGCGAGCGTTCGACCGACGCGGCCGTGCAGGCGATTCTCGACGGCATGCGCTGGCTCGAACTCGATCACGACGAAGGTCCGTTCTACCAGACGCTGCGCATGGATCGCTATCGCCAGGTCGCCGAGGACCTGGTCACGGCCGGCAAGGCCTACTACGCCTACGAGACCAGGAAGAACTCGACGCGATGCGCGCGCAGGCAGATGGAGCAGGGCTCAAGCCGCGCTACAACGGCCTCTACCGCGACCGCAACGAGCCGCTGCGCGACGACCCGAATCGCGTGATCCGTTTCAAGAATCCGCACGACGGCTGCGTCGTGTTCGACGACAAGGTCAAGGGCCGCATCGAGTGGAGCAACGAGGAACTCGACGATCTGGTGATCGTGCGCTCGGACGGATTTCCGACCTACAACTTCGCCGTCGTCGTCGACGACATCGACATGCGCATCAGCGAAGTGATCCGCGGCGACGACCACGTCAACAACACGCCGCGCCAGATCAACATCTACAGCGCGCTTGAACGCGGACAGTCCCGCAATTCGCACACCTGCCGATGATTCTCGGCGCCGACGGGCAGAAGCTTCGCAAGCGCCACGGCGCGGTCAGCGTGATGCAGTATCGCGACGACGGCTTTCTGCCGCATGCGGTGCTCAATTACCTCGTGCGGCTGGGCTGGTCGCATGGCGATCAGGAAATCTTCTCGCGCGAGCAGATGATCGAGTTGTTCGACGTCGCCGACGTCAACAAGGCCGCCGCGCGCTTCGATGTGGAAAAGCTTGCAGTGGCTCAATCAGCAGTATCTGAAGAGCGACGATCCGCTGGAAATCGCGCCGCATTTTGACTGGCATCTGCGCCATGCAGGGTCTCGATCCCGCGCACGGACCCGCACCGGCGGATGTGATCGTGGCGCTGCGCGAGCGCGCGCAGACGCTGCAAGGAAATGGCCGAGAAGGCCAGCGTCTGGTACGGGCCGATCACGCAGTGGGACGATGCGGCGATCGCCAAGCATCTGAAATCGGCGACCGCGGTGCCCGCGCTCCAGGCGGTGCACTGCAATCTCGCAAAAGTACAGGAATGGAACGTGGAAAATGTACACCAGGCCATCGACGACGCGGCCGCGGCGATCGGCGAAGGCATGGGCAAGGTCGCGCAACCGCTGCGCGTGGCGATGACCGGCACCCAGGTGTCGCCGTCGATCGATCACACCGTGTACCTGGTCGGGCGCGAACGCGCGCTCAAGCGCATCGAGGACGCGCTCGCCAGGGCGGGCGCCTGATGTCGCGCATGCCATGAGCTGCGATTTCGCCACGCTGTCCCAGGTGCAGGGCGATCCCGAGCAGGCGCTGAACCTGCTCCAGCAGTGCACCGACGCGCTGACCGATCCGACCACGTGGTACTGGACGATCGGTTTCACCATCGTCTGCGCCGCTGGTCGGCGCGCTGATCGGAAAGTATAAAAATGCCGTTGCGCGCGACACCTTGCTCGGCCTTGCGCTTGGGCCGATCGGCTGGATCATTTCGCTGCTGTTGCCGGCGGTGAAAGCGAAACCGGCGTGTCCGGCCTGCAAGCGCGTGGTCGATGCGGGCGACCAGCATTGCCGCCATTGCGGCGCGGCGCTCATCCGCGCAAGACCTGAACCTTTGCCCGAGAGCCGGAGAAGTCGATTGAGGGGCTTGCCCGGCGCGTCGGCTGCCCCCATTTCGACGGTGTTATGATCAAGCAGATCGAATACCGGCCTGCCCATGTCCGCCAAAGCCGCCAGCGCGCATCACCATCACCACGACGCCAACGCCTTCGTTCGCGAAGTCACTGCGGCGTGCGACCTGCGCGGCCTGCGCCTGACCGAAACCCGCCAGCAGGTGCTCGACCTGATCGCGAGCGTCGGACAAGCCGGTCAAGGCCTACGATCTGCTCGACCGCCTCAAGGACGACCGCAGCAACGCCGCGCCGCCGACCGTGTATCGCGCGCTGGATTTCCTGCTGGAAAACGGCTTCATCCACAAACTCGAATCGATCAACGCCTACGTCAGCTGCCACCACCCGAGCGTGGTGCACCACGTGCCGTTCCTGATCTGCGACGTGTGCGAGTCGGCCACCGAGATCTGCGACGAGCGCGTGGCCAAGCAACTCAACGACCAGGCCAAGGCGCTCGGCTTCCGCGCGCGCGCGCAGACCCTGGAAGTGCACGGAGTTTGCAAGCGCTGCGCGTAGGGCCGGCTTGAGCGCACGCCAACCGATCTACTTGCGGATATCGAAGTCGGGTTTTTCGTTCAAGGTGCCGTCCGGCTCCAGTATCGCGTAGTGCTTGCGATCCGAATCGAACACGACCGCGACCGGCTGCTGGAACAGCGGATGGCGGATGAACTTCAGTTCCCAGCCGAACCGTTCCAGATTGACCAGCGTGATCGTCTGTGCCGCATTGAGCTCGCGCTTCATCGTGCGCGCGTGCTCGCTTGCTGGTTTGCGCCGCTCCTTTTCCATCGTGCGTCCCCCTGTTGGACTCCCGTGGTGCGGCACTATCGTACCCGGAGCGCACAAATAAGCGAAGCGCGTATTTTCGCTTCGCTTCTGGCACTAATTGGCCCGTGCGCTGCGCCAGACTTCTTGCCAGGTCCGAATACAGGCCCGCGCGGGCCGTAAACTGCGGCGCGCAGGTGCCGATGCCGCACCCCACTGGTTGCGCAATCGACGGGGAAGCAGTGGTTGCGGCATTTGCCAACAGCATGCAAGCAAGCTGCGGTGGCGAGCGCAAGCTGGAGCAAGCCTGGGCCTGGTCATTGGCTGCGCTGAATCGTCTGCCTTGAGATGTAAATATGTGCCAGTATGTTATAATGTAACAAAAAGTGAATCGCCAAACCCTGAAGTGAAGTCGCCCCCCGAATCGTTCCGATCAAAAATCTGCGCTTGGCTAGAGTGCCGGATTTGCCCCTATTTCTGATATGTTGTAACCACGCCATGAACAGCCCTTCCGCCCCTGAACTGCCCGGTTCCGCGTCCGCTGCGGCTGCGCATGACGCGTTCGCACACATCGCCGACCGCGTTGGCGCAACCGCGTCGTTCCTCTGCGCTGTGCACTGCGCGGCGCTGCCGTTCGTGCTCGCCGTGTTGCCCGCGCTCGGCCTCGGGTTTCTGGCCGATCACAAGTTCGAGCGCATCTTCATTGCCTGCGCGAGTTGCCTTGCGCTCGCCGCGTTGATCCGCGGCTACCGCCGCCACCACGTCGCCACGCCGTTGCGCATTGCAGTGCCGGGGTTGATCCTGCTCTGGGTCGGCGCGTGGATTTTCGATGCCGAATCCTCGCTACCGCTGCACGCCACTCTCGTCACCACCGGTGGCTGCCTGCTCGCCTACGCGCATATCCGCAATCTGCGGCAGACGCACTTGTCCAACGCATGTTGCCACGCCGTTGCCGGACCGGCGGCGTAGTGAAAGCGCTCTGCGATTCGTCGTTGCGGCGCGCGAATGCGTCGGTGTGGAACAGCGCCGGATTGCACGATCGCAATTGTGTAACGTCGCCCGTGGGCCCTAAGATCGGCGCGCATCACGCCCCGCGCGCCGCGCGTATCGACCGCGAATGAACGCCCACGCCGCCCATCGCCACGATCACCCCAGTCATGCGCACGCGCACCGCGGCGAACGCTCCCTGCTGTTCGCGTTCGTGCTGACCGTGCTGACCTTGATCGTCGAGGCGGCCGGCGGCTGGTATTCGGGTTCGCTCGCCCTGCTTGCCGACGCGGGACATATGTTTGTCGATGCGTTTGCGCTTGCTGCTCGCCTGGGCCGGCGCACATTTCGCCATGCGCCCGGCCGACGTCAAGCGCAGTTTCGGCTATGCGCGCCTCGAAGTGCTGGTCGGCTATACCAACGCGCTGGCGCAATTCGGCATCGTCGCCTGGATCGTCGTCGAAGCACTGGCGCGATTCGCTGTGCCGACGCCGATCATGTCCGGGATCATGCTCGCTGTCGCGCTGATCGGCCTCGTCGTCAATCTGATCGTGCTGCAAGTGCTCGGTGGTCACGATCACGACGATCTCAACACCGCCGGCGCGCGTCTGCATGTGCTCGGCGATCTGCTCGGCTCGCTCGGCGCGGTCGCGGCTGCGCTCATTATCCGCGGCTTCGGCTGGCTGTGGGCCGATCCGGCGATTTCAATTCTCGTTGCCGTACTCATTCTTGCCAGCGCCTGGCGCTTGCTGCGGCGTTCGGCGCATATCCTGCTCGAAGGCACGCCCGACGGCGTCGATGCGGCGCTGGTCAGCGCAACCGTGAGGCGCGAACCGGGCATCGCCGACGTGCATCATGTGCATGTCTGGCAACTCGCCGGCGGCAGGCGTCTCGCCACCCTGCACGCGCGCATCGCCGAAGGCGCGGACACGCACGCAGCGCTGCTGCGTGTACAAAGTATACTAAGGGAACAATTCCACATTGCGCATGCGACGGTACAGATCGAGCAGTACGGCTGCCTGCATGACGACTGCGCCAAGGCGCATTAGGCGATCGCCTGCCGGTGTGCGCGGCCATCCTGCACGGCGGTGCTGATCGTGATGGTGGCGGACGCAGTTGGCGGCCTGCCTGGGTACCTTGCGAAATTGCGCGCACCCAGCGCGACGGCGCTCGTCTCAAGCCTGCCTTGCTGGTAAGCTACGCGACCTTTTCCGAACCTGTACAGGAGCACTCAAGATGGGCAGAGGCGATCGCAAAACCAAGAAAGGCAAGACCGCAATCCGCAGTTACGGCAACGCGCGCCCGCACGCGGTGAAGAAGAAGGCCGTGGTCGGCGTGAAGAAAGCCGCGCCCGCGAAAGCGCCGGCGAAGAAGGCCGCGCCAGTCAGGAAAGCTGCGCCGGCGAAGAAATCGGTCTGATTCTTCCTTCGCGTCGTACACAGACCCCGCTGCGTGCGGGGTTTTGTTTTTCCACCGGAAGCGGACGCTCGACCGCGAAGCACACGCTGCGCGTGATCGCATCCCCGATGCAAGCGCGATTCGCGACGGCATCTGGACCAGCACCAGGCAGCGCTGCTGCGCACGAGAATTACTTTCCCGGACCTGTCATGTATTCCTTGTCGGAGACCTTCTCCATCCACTCCACATTTTTGCCGTCGAGTGCCTCCTGCACGGCGATATGGGTCATCGATGTGGTGGGCGTTGCGCCATGCCAGTGCCTGTGTCCGGGCGGACACCAAACAACATCGCCCGCGCGAATTTCGACGATCGGCTCGCCCTCGCATTGGGTCCAGCCGCAACCGGCGGTGACGATCAGCGTCTGACCGAGCGGGTGTGTGTGCCAAGCCGAGCGTGCTCCCGGTTCGAACGTGACGCTGGCACACGAAACGCGGGCCGGCGCAGGCGCTGCGTTCAAAGGATCGATGCGGACGGTGCCGGTGAAGAACTCGGCGGGGCCCTTGATCGACGGCTGAGATCCTGCGCGTTTCAGTTCCATAACGTATTCCTTGGTCCGGCGTTGTTTATGGCTGGCTCGTATGTCATTTGCGCAATCGTTGCGGCTCAAGGCTTAACCATCACCTTGATGGCTGCGCGCTCGTTCATTGCGCGGTAGCCGTCTGGCACACCGTCAAGACTACTCACGCGATCGAAGACACGCCCCGGATTGATGCGGCCGTCGAGCACGTCCGCAAGCAGTTCTTCGATGTAGGCGCGTACGGGAGCGGGACCACCGCTTACGGTGATGTTGCGATAGAACGCCAGCTGCGATGCGGGCATGGCGGTTTCCTGTGGAACACCAACCCGGCCCACCGTGCCGCCGGGACGAGCGACCATGATCGCGGTCTGCGTCGACTGACCGTGACCTACGCATTCCAGCACGCAGTGGGCACCGTAGCCTCCCGTAAGTTCGCGCACGCGCTCGACGGCCGCGTCGCCACGTTCGCTGACGATGTCGGTTGCGCCAAACTCGCGTGCGAGCGCGATGCGGTCCGCATGGCGGCCGAGCATGATGATCTGCTCCGCACCGAGACGCTTCGCGGCGATCACGCCGCACAAGCCAACCGCGCCGTCGCCGACCACGGCGACGATCTTGCCCGGGGCGACCTGGGCGACACGAGCCGCATGATGACCCGTTCCCATGACATCCGACAAGGTAAGGATTGACGGCATCGATGCCTCGTCCACCGACGCCCGCAAGGCGTAGAGCGTGCCGTCCGCGTATGGAACACGCACCGCTTCGGCCTGCGCTCCTGCGACTTCGCCGACGCCGAAGAAGCCGCCGTGGACACACGAGGTATACAACTCCTCATGGCAAAACGCGCAGCTGCCGTCAGAGTAGGCGAACGGCATGATGACGAAGTCGCCGGTCTTGAGCGTGCGCACATCGCGACCGATGGCCTCGACCACACCGATCGCCTCGTGGCCGATACGCTGCCCGGCGTCGCTAGGAGCCATCTTCTGGTACGGCCACAGGTCGCTGCCGCAAATACAGGCGCGCGTGACGCGTACCACCGCATCGGTCGGGTTGACGATGGTCGCGTCGGCGACGTTCTCGATCCGGACATCTCCGGCTCCGTGTATAACCGTTGCACGCATGTGAATTACCTCCGATTTTGGTTGGGCTCGGTGTCGTCGATGCTTGTTGCATTCACATCGGGTAGCCCGGTTTCTTGTAGAGCTGGTCCGACTTGTCGACGATATCCGATTGATACACCTTTTCCGGTCAATCGCCCGGGCTGATTTCCTGTACAGCGACCGAAACAGAGTCTTCCGCGTGACCCACGATACCGGTCGCGTCTTTGACGATTGCTTGCGCGAGTATCCTTCTGCTGCCCGGATTTTTCGGGGTAATGCTTGACGATGACACGAGACATGATTGTCTCTCTGCAATTCGACGGGATCAGGTTCGGAGCTCGTCGAAGACGCGCTGCGCGATCGGCAGCGCGGTGCTCGCCGTCGGCCAGCCTGAGTAGAACGCGAGATGCGTGATCAGTTCGATCAGTTCGTCCTTGCCGATGCCGTTCTCGATCGCCTTCTTCAGGTGAAACGGCAGCTCGTTGATGCGATAGAGGGCGACCAGGCACGCTACCGTGATGAGACTGCGATCGCGCGGCGACAGTCCCGGCCGCTGCCAGACATCGCCGAACAGGACCTTGTCGGTGATCTCGGCGAGCGCGGGCGCGATATGGCCGAACGCCTTGTGTGCTGTATTGGGTTGGTTGGGCATGATGTGATTTCCTGAGGGCTTAATGGGACGAATTTGAAAATCTGCGCTTAGCGACCTACCAGTTTCTGCAGATGTGCCGGGTACCTGTTCCCCTGCACGGTGACCTTGGCGAGCGCGCTTTCGATTTTGCCGATATCGTCTGCGGTCAGATCGACACCGGCGGCTCCCAGATTCTCCTTCAAGCGGTGCAGTTTGGTAGTGCCGGGAATCGGAACGATCCACGGCTTGCGGGCAAGCAGCCACGCAATCGCCACCCGGGCAAGCGTCGCCTGTTTCTGGCTTGCCACCTCACCGAGCACTTCAATCACGGACTGGTTCGCCTTGCGCGCCTCGGAGGTGAAGCGTGGAACAAGGTTGCGAAAGTCTTTGCTGTCGAACTTCGTGTTCTCATCGATGGCGCCGGTGAGGAATCCCTTTCCCAAAGGACTGAACGGCACAAAGCCGATACCGAGTTCCTCGAGCGTCGGCAGGATTTCCTGCTCGGGCTCACGCCACCACAGCGAATATTCGCTTTGCAGCGCGGTCACCGGCTGCACGGCGTGCGCACGCCGGATCGTCTGCACGCCAGCTTCGGACAATCCGAAGTGTTTCACCTTGCCATCCTGGATCAGATCCTTTACCGCGCCGGCGACGTCCTCGATCGGCACGTCTGGATCGACGCGGTGCTGGTAGAACAGATCGATGACATCGGTTTTGAGTCGTTTGAGCGATGCCTCGGCCACCTGCCGGATATGCTCGGGCCTGCTGTTCAGTCCTTTTTGCCGACCCTGCACATCGAAATCGAAGCCGAACTTGGTTGCGATGACGACCTGCTCGCGCATTGGCGCGAGCGCCTCGCCCACGACTTCTTCATTGAGGTACGGGCCGTAGGCTTCGGCGGTGTCGAAGAACGTGACGCCGAGATCGAAGGCCGCGCGCAGCAGAGCGATAGCGTCCTGCCTGTCGGTTGGCAGACCGTAGCCGAAGCTCAGTCCCATGCAGCCGAATCCGATGGCCGAGACTTGCAGATCGTTGCCAAGTTTGCGCTTTTGCATGGTTCGTTCTCTTCTGAGGTGGAAGGGATTCTTGCCGATGCATACAATCTAATGGCTGCGGCCTCCGTTGATAAGATGGTATATTGCGCATGTACTTATGAGATGAGTTCATGAAATGCCGCGCGCAAGCGTCAACGATCTGCTCGTCTTTCTCGCCGTTGCACGAGAGCGTAGTTTCACCAGGGCGGCAGCGAAGCTCGGGGTCTCCCAGTCGGCGTTGAGTCACACGCTGCGCGGACTTGAAACGCGGCTGGGCCTGCGCCTGCTCAATCGCACGACACGCAGCGTCGCGCCGACCGAAGTGGGCGAACGCTTGTTACGCACCGTGGCGCCGCACTTTGCCGAGATCGAGACCGAACTGGCGTCGCTGATCGAACTGCGGGAAAAGCCGGCCGGCACGATTCGCATCACGACCGGCGAGCACGCGGCCGACACGATTCTGTGGCCCGCACTGGCCAGGTTCCTGCCGAAGTACCCCGACATCAAGGTCGAGATCGCCGTAGAGCATGCGCTGACCGACATCGTCGCCCAGCGCTATGACGCCGGCGTGCGCCTCGGCGAGCAGGTCGCCAAGGACATGATCGGCGTGCGCATCGGTCCGGAAACGCGCATGGCGGCTGTAGCGACCCCTGCGTACTTCGCCAAGCGGTCGCTGCCGAAAACGCCGCGCGATCTGACCGGGCACAACTGCATCAATATCCGATTGCCGTCCTATGGCGGGCTTTACGCCTGGGAGTTTCAGAAAGGCAATCGTGAGCTCAAGGTGAGAGTCGAAGGTCAGCTGATCTTCAATGGCGTCACTCAGGTCGTCAATGCGGCATTGGCCGGTTTTGGCATCGCCCATGTGCCGGAGGACAGGGTGCTGGCGCATGTGCTGCGCGGAAAGCTCAGGCGCGTGCTCGAGGATTGGTGCCCGCCGTTTCCGGGTTACTATCTCTATTATCCGAGTCGCCGCCAGTCGTCACCGGCATTTGCATTGCTGGTGGACGCGCTGCGCTACCGGGGCTAGCGACGAGGTCGGATTCAGTCTGAAGGCGCAAGAATCCCGCCGCGGGAATACACGCGCCGCGCAAGCGCGCCGCCAATCCAGTAGCACAGCTCGGCCGGATGCCCGGCGTCCCAGACGACGAAGTCGGCGCGCCGGCCGCATTCGAGCGTACCGCGATCGCCCAGGCCGAGCGCGCGCGCGGCGTTGACCGTGGCCCCGCGCAGCGCTTCCTCCGGCGTCATACGGAACAAGGTGCAGGCCATGTTCAGCGCCTGACGCAGCGACAGCAGCGGCGAGGTGCCGGGATTGAGATCGCTGGCCACGGCCAGCGGCACCTTGTGTTCGCGCAGTGCCTGGAGAGGCGGAAGTTTACTTTCGCGCAAAGTATAAAAAGCGCCAGGCAGCATCACCGCGACGCAGCCGGCTGCGGCCAGCGCGCGCACGCCGGCCTCGTTCGTATATTCGAGATGGTCGGCGGAAAGCGCGCCGGATTGCGCGGCCAATGCGGCGCCGCCCGAATCCGACAATTGATCGGCATGCAGCTTCACCGGCAACCCGCATGCGTGCGCGGTTTCGAATACCCGCCGCGTTTCCGACGGCGTGAACGCGATGTGCTCGCAGAACGCATCGACCGCATCGGCCAGCCCCGCGTGCGCGACCGCGGGCAGCATGCGAATGCAGACTTCGTCCAGATAATCCGATTGCCGCCCGGCGAATTCGGGCGGCACGGCGTGTGCGCCGAGAAACGTCGTACGCAGCGTGATACCGAGGTCATCGCCGATGCGCCGCGCGACGCGCAGCATTTTCATTTCGCTGTCGAGATCGAGGCCGTAGCCGGATTTTATTTCCAGCGTGGTCACGCCATCGGCAAGCAGGGCGCGTGCACGCGGCAGCGATTGCGCGAACAAATCTTCTTCGTTCGCCGCGCGCGTTTTCGTCACGCTCGAAACGATACCGCCACCCGCCTTGGCGATCTGCGCGTAACTCGCACCGTTCAGACGCTGGTCGAATTCCTCGGCGCGATTGCCGGCGAAGACCAGATGTGTGTGGCAGTCGATCAGACCTGGCGTGATCAGCGCGCCGTGCACCGATTCGACGTGTGCAGCGAGCGCATCGGCGTGCTCCGGCAAGGCGGACTGCGCACCGGCAAAGGTGATTTTTCCGTCTTGCCAGCCGAGCGCGCCGCGTTCGATCAGACCGAACGATGCGCCGCTGTCGGCAAGCGTTGCGAGACGGCAATCGAGCAGCAGTCCGTCCCAGCGCGGGGTCACGCCGGCGTCTCGTTGTCGTCCGCTGTCTCGGTCGCGGACATTGGAACCTCAGTTGCTACCGGCGTAGCGGCTTGCTGGGCTTCGAACTCGGTAACCAGACGCATGGCGAATGCGCGGTAGACCGGCTCCGGGCTGAACAGCGCGGAAATTGCGCGCGCGAGCAGGCACACGCTCATGATCGGAATGACCATGCTCTGATTCGCAGTCAGTTCCAGTGAAATCACGGCGGCTGTGAGCGGCGCCTGGGTTACGCCCGCGAGGAACCCCGCCATGCCCAGCAGTACGACCGCCGCGGTGTCGGCGCTGGGTAACAAACTGGCTAGCGTATTACCCATGCCAGCGCCGACGGCGAGTGCGGGAGAAAATATGCCGCCCGGAATGCCGGCCCAGTACGACAGAATATTGGCGGCGAGTTTGAGCAGGCCGAACTGCGCCGCTTCGCCATGCGTGGACTGCACCAGATCGCGTGCCTCGGCGTAGCCGGTGCCGTAGATTCCGCTGCCGTTGAGGCCGCCGATGATGCCGAGCACGGCCAGAGCCAGGCCGCAGCCGGCCGCAAACGGAACCGGCCAGCGCAAACGCCACTCGGCCACGGAGGCGAGCGGACCGGAATTGGCCAGCAACAGCATGCGCACGAACATGCCGCCGCCGATGCCGCCGCAGACGCCGCAGAGCAACACGGCGAGCCAGCTCTGGCCCAATGGCAGCACCGCGTCGACGCGACCGAAATACGCGTAGTTGCCGAGCACGCCGAGCGACACGACGCCGGCGAAAATCACCGCGGTCAGCACGATGCCGCTGAAGCGATGTTCGTAAGTACCGGCCAGTTCCTCGATCGCGAACACGACGCCGGCCAGCGGCGTGTTGAACGCCGCCGCAATGCCGGCGCCGCCGCCAGCCAGAATGAAGCGCGATATCGCCTTCGGATCGCTGAAGCCGAAGCGTCGGCCGAGCCAGTACATGATGCCCGCGCCGACATGCACGGTCGGGCCCTCGCGGCCGATCGACGCACCGCCGGCCAGGCCGATCAGGGTCAGCAGCATCTTGGCGAGCACGATTGGCAGCGACAGCAGACGCTGGCGGAAACCCGCATCCTCGACATCGAGCGCGGCGATCACCTGCGGAATGCCGCTGCCGCGCGTCGCGCGCAACGGCCCCTGGGTCAGCCAGGCGAGCAGGGTGAATACCGCGGGCGTGAGCAGCAACGGCAGCCAGAGCGAAAATTCCACGACGCGGCGAAACTCCGCATACGCCAGATCGCTGGCGCGCGCGAATATGATCGCAGCGAGGCCGGCAAGAATGCCGCCGCTCCACAACGCCACGCGCCGCTTCCATTGCGCCGGCGCGAAAAACTCGTGGCCGAGCAGGGCGTTCAAACGGCGCGTGGGTTTGTTGTCGGCGGGTTGGGACATGCGGCGATTATCGCAGAGTCGCGCCAGTCGCAGCGTGCCGCGAGCTTGACGATATATCCGCGAGCGAGCGTTCCTCGTGCTGGAAATAGGCGCGCAACGAGGTTAGCCTGCGTTGTCATCCTGTGCCTGCGAGCTTGCCGATGCGGACTTTTTTTGCGGACCATGCCTGGCTGCCGCATGGCTGGGCGAGTGGCGTGCGCATCGACGTCGACAACGGCGTGGCGCGCGCAGGAACCTTGCTTGCAGTGGAGGCGGGCGCAGCGCGGAGCGACGCCGAATACCTCGGCCGCTATGTACTGCCCGGCATGCCGAATCTGCATTCGCACGCGTTCCAGCGCGCGATGGCCGGGCTGGCCGAGCGCCAGACGCAATGTCAGCGACAGTTTCTGGACCTGGCGCGAGACGATGTACGCGTTCGCCAGCCGCATCGGTCCGGACGATCTGCGCGCGATCGCCGCGCAGCTGTATGTCGAGATGCTCAAGGCCGGCTACACCCAGGTCTGCGAATTCCACTATCTGCATCACCAGCCCGACGGCAGACCGTATGCCGATCCAGCGGCGATGTCGCTGGCGCTGATCGAGGCGGCGCAGGAGGCCGGCATCGGTCTGACCCTGCTGCCGACTCTGTACATGAGCGGCGGTTTCGACGGCCGGCCGCTGTCCGAGCGTCAGCGGCGTTTCGCCTTCGACATCGATGGCTATCTGGCGCTTTTGTCGGCAATTGATAAAATGGAAAATTCCACATTGCGCATCGGCGCGGCGCTGCATTCCCTGCGCGCAGTGCCGGCGGATGCGATGCATGCGGTCCTGCAATCAGGGCTCGTCGACCTGGCGCCGATGCACATCCATGTCGCCGAGCAGATCGGTGAGGTGCAGGATTGCCTCGCCTTGCGCAACGCAAGGCCGGTCGAATGGCTGCTCGAGCATGCGCCGGTCGACGCGCGCTGGTGTCTGGTGCATGCCACGCACATGACGGCGCAGGAAACTGCGCGCGTCGCGCAATCCGGCGCCGTCGTCGGGCTGTGCCCGACCACGGAAGCCAATCTAGGCGACGGTCTGTTCGCGCTCAAACCGTATCTCGACGCGCACGGCGCTTTCGGCATCGGTTCGGACAGCCAGATCTCGGTTTCGCCGGTCGAGGAATTGCGCTGGCTCGAATATGGCCAGCGCCTGGCGACGCGCCATCGCAATATCGCGGTAAGCGCATCGAGCGACAGCGTCGGCGAGTCGCTATGGAGTCAGGCGCTGGCCGGCGGTGCGCGCGCCGCGGGTGCGGCGAGCGGCGCGTTCGCGGCGGCCGCACGCGCCGATCTGCTGGTGCTCGATCACGATGCGCCGCTGCTCGCCGCACGCGCGCCGGCAAATGCGATCGACAGTTTCATCTTCGCCGGCAACGCGAATCTGGTGCGGCACGCGATGGTCGATGGCGAATGGATCGTGCGCGACTTCCGCCATCGCAACGAAGAACGCATCGCCGCACGCTATCGCGATAGCGTGAAACGGCTGACCGATTGAGTGGATTGCTCAGCGCTGGCATCGCCGGAATTATCTGCTCGTCGGCGTCTGCTGGTACACCGCGTTCAGCCAGCGCCCACAGCGCCTGATGTACAGCGAACTTACCCAGACCGGACTCGGCACCGGAACTCCGGCGCAGGTCGTGGTCTGCTGCGCGCCCCGAGGATTGCGAAAAGCGCAACTGCCAAAGCGAGTTTCATTGACGGTCTCCCCCGAAGTAGCTGCGGCGGTCCGAATGGATCACCGCGACTGCAATCATGAATGCCGGACTGGGAGCTACGGCTCGCGCGCCGCCCGAAATACGGCGATGCCCAGATAAAGCCCGATCTGCGCGAGCACCAGCCATGACCAGCCTGCCTTGAATACGGACAGTACCAGCAGGGAAACGAACGCCGACAGACCGGCCCAGAGAATACCGTGATTGTCGCCTTCGAAGCGTGCCTCGTACGCACCCAAGGCGTAATAGGTAAAAAGACAAACGAGCGCCAACGCAATGGGAGAGCCCAGAATCGCCATCAAGTCACCTGCATGTCCGTGGCTGCCCGGGCAATGTCATCGATCGATCACAACCGAGTCAACGGGCGCCGAAACGCCTGGTGGCATCGGCGAGTGCCTTTGCCCGTTCCGTCTCGCGGTCGCGCGGCGGCGCCAGCGTGACCAGAGAATGGATCAAGGTGTGCGCCGCGGTATCGACTTGCTGCACGGCAAGATTGAACGCGGCCTCGTTGATCTTCGACGGTGCGTTGAATCCGCTCAGCTTGCGCACGAACTGCAGTGACGACGCGAGAATTTCAGCGTCGGTCGCCGGCGGATCGAAGTTGAAAAGGGTCTTGATATTTCTGCACATGAAACACTCCGGGCTGGGTCGCGGTTGCCGCTATTTCATCACGCTCGCGGACCGACAGTCACCCTCGATGACGACATTCGCAATCCAGTTGCGCTTTCTCCGCGCGAGACGAACCTCCTGTTCTTCATCGTCGAAACTCGCAGGCGCGCGGCGAAGCAGCGATGGATCGACAGCTTCGAGCGAGTTGACGCTGACCACGGCGTAAAGGCGATTGTCTATCGAGCAGGTGACAAGGGGAACGACGCCGCAGCGCGAGCAGATATGGAAATCCGCTGTCCCGGAGCCGAATCGGTATCGCGACACGAGCGCCGGATCTTCGATCAGCACATGCAGCGCACTACCCGGACTGGAGGTCCACACGCCGCCGTGCTTGATACAGAACGAACAGGCGCACACGCGCGCGGGGATCTCGATGGGTTCGGTATCCCACGTGAGGGAGAACGAGATATTCCCGCAGTGACAACGACCGTCGATCAACATGGCATGCGCTTGTTCCGTTATCCAGCGATCGCGAGCGCGTGAACAATGCCGTGCCCGTCCTCGATGCGAAGATCGTAGCGCGACCTTGGCAAGTCCGAGACCGTGAAGAAAAGCTTTATCAGAAACGCGCATGCCGGAGCGGGCTTGTCCGCTGCGTCGCCGGATCGTTTGTAGGCATACGAAAGCGTCAGCGTCGAGCCGTCGAGCCGCATCTTCGCGGAACCTGGATCGACGCGACTGTTAGCGCTTTCATCGTCCCACATCTCGACCGTCAACTCGTCCGGCCCGCTCCAGTCCGCCGAGATTTGCTCGCGCTCCTGCGGCGACGCCGGCGGAGTGACGAGCGGCGATAGCGGCGAGCCGCAACCGAGGCGCACGATGGATAGCGCAACGGTTTGCGCAGCGCAGGGGCCGCTGGCAGCCAGCAGCACGAGGAAGAGCATCATGCGCATGGCGATGGTCTGGCGGTTTGCCAATGTTCGAACACAGGATGGTGCGTACCGCGTCCGCTGCCACTTGCGCTTTGGCCATGACGATTCTTGATCCAGGCAATCGACTGGGCCACAAGTTGCTCGGGGACTTTGGCGTTCACGCGACCAGCGTGCCTTGGTGATAGACAATTTTCCAGTCCGCGCCGGATCTGCGCCACAGCGTGGCACGCCGGCTGAGTCTGCCAGCCTGGTCCAGCAGATAAGTAGCGAGGTAGAGATCGTCCGCGATGCGCTGACAACGGAACTCCGACACCGCCAAGTCTTCCAGGACAGGTTCGCGGTGACGTTGCTCGAGCGTGTCGAGGACGAACGCGCGGGTGTAGGCCTGACCCGATGCGCCGACCTCCCGGAACTCCTCCGTCAGCATGCGCTCGAAGTCTTCGCGCGTGATGCCGAACTCAGGCCGATGGAAAATCGGTTCACGCGCGGCAAGTTCTCGGCTCACATCGGCGAGAGTGTCGTCATCCGCGGCCATGATTTTTTCCTTGCGACCCGACGCCCATACACGAATAGCTGGGCTGCGGGCTCAACCATGTGTTCGCCCGCTTCGAACAAAGCCGACAATAAACGCAAGGATGGCGCCGCCTGGGCCGATGACAAAAGCGCTCGTCATTGCGGCTTCAACTGATCGGTCATGCGTATTCGATGAGAGCAGATCGATGAGAAAGTAGCCGACAAAGGCGGCAACCGGATAGCCGACTATCGCGCAGAGCAGACCCATGAAGAATCGCCTCATGGCCGTCTATTTTGATCTGAGCGCAAAAACAATCAATGTAAGCGCGGCACCGATAACCCCGCCACAGCCCATCAGCCCCACGATTTGGACCATGCGCACATTTTCGGTGAACGTGGTCAATCCTACTGCGCCGAATACCAGCATCAACGCAATATTTCTCAAAATGACAGGTTTCAGATTCATTGCAATCTCCTCGATGTCAGACCGCGGCGAGCGCACTGATCATGACGTAATAGCCATCGAGATCGCGCAGTGCGAACTCTCTGGTTCCGGTGCTGGGGTTCACGTGGGGCTCCTCTTCCAGTCGATTGACGAGTGCGCGCGCCCGTGGAAGCGCCTCGTCAAAATCATCCACACGGAAAAACAGGAGCAGGCCGTTGCCAGGTTGCGACCTGTCGGGACTGGTCAAGGATGGATGTTCGTGCGCGCCCCACTGGTGAAGACAAAGCAAGACCGTTCCATCCGTGTCGAGGATTTGTCCGAAGTAGTCATGGGCAGGAGGCGCCTCCGCTTGACCGAACAGCGACTGATACCACCTGAAGCCGCGAGCGACATCGGCAACGCCAATGATTGTCCATGTGCGCTTCATCGGTTTCTCCTGCGGCCCAGCGTTTGGCATGAGCGGGCGCGCAGGCGGGCAGCCTGCGGAACACGTCCGCTCAACGAAGGGCTAAGCCACAATCCACGCCTCGGCTTTGGCTCGGTCATTGACAGAGAAGACTTGCAGCGGGCATGGCATGAGGAACCGGAACATGCTTGTCGCGTTGGCGACCCAGCTTACGTCAGTTACGACAGCGACTCTCTCCCACGCGGTGAAGTGAGCCATACCCAGCTTCGCGTCTTCCCACATCGCGCCCGGCGTGAAGCCGGCGAAGTCGCTTGTCAGCACGTACAGGAGCCTTACCTTGGCGTGCTTTTTCAGCGCAGTTTCGACGGCCGGTACCACTACCGTCTCGTAGTCAGAGCCGCTGACGTGTCCGGAGGCGGCAACGCCGACGATGTTGTCAGGAAAATTGGACAAAATCTCGATCATGACGAACTCCCGTGATTGCGCAAACCGCCGTGAGGGTCGGCTAACCGAAAAGAAGCCAAGGAAGCGGAAGTTTACAGAGAACGAAAGGCAATGCAGACCGGATCCGAGTTGAGCGCAAGGTCAGGCCGAGCCCTGAGCTTTGGCCCTGCGAACACACGGCGCGCATGGATTTGAGCCTGCTTGAACGAGAGTGGGAAAGCATGCCGACGAGCCCGAAAGGGAAACGCTGGGGGTGCACCTAGCGGTGCCAGGGCATTGACCTGCCCTTCACGAGGAAGAGGATAAGGATGAAAAATTGTAGAGCCATGATCGACCAGTAGGCGAAAGGACTTTCGTCGCGAAGGATCCGTGGCCGCCGCCAATTCCCCGCAGCCACGCCCGTGTGGAGCTGCCAGAGCATAAGGCAGATCCAAGCCACGTTCATCAGGATGTAGCCGGCGGTGCTCATGAGGCCCAACGCTTGAGACAAGTGGCCCCTGCCACAGTGCGGTCAGATTACCGTGGCCCATCGCAGCGGTCCACTTGACCGCCATGCGGCCGGGAATTGTGGAGGAGCTGCCAGCGATTGCGTGACTTGAATGCCCAGACACAAAGACCGGCAGCGGCCACCACAGCCAACCACGAGAACCAAACGGGTACCGCGATAGGTCCAATTTGCACGGGCCATTGGTTGAAAGCCAGAATTGCCTGGAGGACTGCGACTACGCCAAAGATGATGCCTGAAACCAACGTGTATGCGAGATGAAAAAGAATTACAAGGAGCGGCACGCCGAGGCACGTCCGCTTGATTGACGAACTGCCGGGCTGCTGAGGCTCGGATCTACGTGCGTTGCCTCTCACCAGCCACTACAAACTGTTCACGCCCCAGGCCGCCGCCGAGCCTGTGAATACCCAGCCGCCCTGTGTTTTCTGCAACGTCATCGTCCAAGTGCCTTTGTAGACGACCGGTTTGCCCTTCTGCGTGTCGGCGAACGTCGCGGGATAGATCGAATACGCGCGGTCTCCCATCAATTCCGTATAAATCGGTTTGCCGATCGAAAGCGAGCCATGGGTCGCCTGAATGGCCTTGTTGTTCGCCTCATAGCCGTTGATCCAGTCGGTGCACGTTTGCCAAGCATACGGTGGGAAGCCGTCAACAATGGCAGCGCGAGGCGCGCAAGCAGCAACGACTGACTTCAAATCGCCCTTGTTGAAATCGGAAACCCACTTCTGGATAGTGGCATTCACATCCGACGTGTCTGACGCGGATGCATGGCCTGCTGCGAGAATGGGCAACACGCATGTGGCGGCGAGTAATCGATTGCGAACACGTTTGCTGCGCTCGTTCATGGCTTTCTCCGTCACGTAACCATAGCAATCAGAAGCAGCCTGACGTTGGAGGCAAGCGGCGGCAAAGCCGTCCCCCTGCAACGGCGGGTTAGGTGTGGCCAAGCAGCGCGCCACAAGCTGCGGCTACACCAGCCCCAACGAAGAGCAGTACAAGGAACCTGATGCGTAACGCACCGGTTTGCCGCAAGACCAGGAGCGCTCCAACCAGACCGACAAATGCGCTGACCGCGCCCAACCAGGAAGGAATCCAGGGGAACCTGGAACTGGTGCGCAAGAGCAGTGGGGCGAAAATCGCGAGCCCCAGCAGCGCAGTCAACATGGCTAGCTGCCGCTTGCCAAGGCCTGTTGTTCGATCCATGGCGCACCTAACGCTTTGTCTGTTGAGATTTGCTTGGTCCAAGGGCCGAGAACCCGCTTGGACGCTCAGCGACGCGGACGGATCGCCAAGGAGAGCAGCTGGCGACTAATCCGCGTCCGCCGCAGCGCCTGGTTAGGCCCATCGTCCACTACTTCACTGACCTTTGAGTCCATCACGAAAGGCCATCGCTTCCTGTTCCACTCGTACAGCGTCCATCACGGGAACCACAGGACGCGCCGCGAACTCAAAAGCAGGCAGCATCAAGCAAAACTTGTGCACCGCCAATGGATCGTCGCAATCCAACATCATATACCCACCCCAGTCGCCGACTCGTATCACGAACAGCTCGATCTTGAAGTTGTCGGGCGCTTGCCATTGGGTGAAAACCTCCAGTATCCGCTTCTGGGCATTCTCGTACTCTATCGCTGAACCTTGCGGACGTTCGGACCAGGTGATCATGTATTTCGTTTGTACTTATCCTTATGTAGTTGTTGAACCGGCCTGACGTTCGACATGAGCGGCGGCGCAATGGGGTGAAGCGGTCTTTGGGACGCCCGCGCGATGGAGGGGTTAGTCCTCACCCGCAGGCGCGGTGCGCATGCTCTGAATGAGCCATTGTCCGTCTTCCTCTTGCTGCCAGACGGCAGTAAATGTGCCGCGCACCTGAAGTGTACGGCCTTCGGGCGTGAGAACAGACTGTGCATACGTGCCAGTTTGCTGGACCGTGTGACCTTGCGCAACTGCAGACGTGAGCTGCATTTGCTGAGCTAGCACCTTGTAGTTGGCAAACGACTCCAGGAACGCTTGTATGGCGGCACGACCTACGATGGGCGGCTGCCCCTGATGTGCCATGGAGCCAGCACGCTCGAACATAGCCGCAATGGCCGATGAATCCTGGCGCCGAAGAAGCTCCGCGTAGTGCGCCAGGCGCTGCGAGGTCACTGCCTCGGACGTCAGCAGCGCGGCAGGCGAAGACGCACACGCGGTCAAGACGAGCAGCGCGCTCACTGCGAACGACTTCAGCAGCCTCTGCGTGTCTGTGCGCATGTTGTGGGGGCTAACGCTCCGGTTCAGCGGCGGGCCGCACAGCGGACTGTCCGCTGCAACCGGTTGTAGGCCGCCCTCACCGACGCACATAGCGCAAGTGCGTGGCGGCTGGACCATCAAGAACCCTGTCAATGCGAAACTGCGGCCCGGGCTCGCGCAGGTTCTCGAAGAGACGCCGCCCGCCGCCGAACAACACGGGTGCCAAGGCGATTTCCAGCTCGTCGACGACACCCAGGTTCAGGTACTGCTGGATCACATCCGCTCCGCCCGCGATACGAATATCACGACTGCCTGCGGATTCCCGAGCCAGCTCCAGGGCACGCTCCGGCCCGTCATTGATGAAGTAGAAGGTCGTCCCACCGGGGCGCGCCCAGGGTTCGCGTTTCTTATTGGTAAGAACGTATACCGGTGTGTGAAACGGGGCCTCTTCCGGCCAGGCGATCTCGCCTTGGTCGAACATTCGCTTGCCCATAATGTTGACGCCGATGCGCTCGGCGGTGCTGCGAACCAGGTCATTGACCGGGCCGGTCTCTCCCCCGGGTCCGAGCTTGAGGAGGTTCTCGCGAAAGTACTGTTGATTGAATATCCAGGCCATCATCGCACCCCACTTAGCGCCCCAGTTCTTGTACTCAGGCTTGTCCATGGTCATTCCTTCCGGTGCCATGTAGCCATCGAGGCTAAGTCCAATGTTGACGAATACTTTGCTCATGACTCTCCTCTCACATGCTCGGATGTCGGCCAACGCTTGAGGTAACCGGCGCGAACCCGCGCAGCGGGTGAAGCCGCTTGAACGAGTAAAAAGAGACTTCCTGCTTCATACGGCCTCGAGGGCCATGATGGTTTTACAACCGTCAGCAGAAGAGGAAGTCTCCATGAACACTATAACCGTCGGCGTGGACTTGGCAAAGAATGTGTTTTCGACGTGCGCGGTCGATGGACCGATCACTGCCGATGCGGCGGTCGCCACGGTTGGCAACGCACGCGAATTCAAGAACGGGCGGCAGACTGGCCGCGTGGCTGGGACTGGTGCCAACCCAACACTCCAGCGGCGGTCGGGCACGCCTGGGCATGATCAGTTGTCGTGGCGATGGGTACCTGCGCACCTTGCTGATTCAGGGCGCGCGCAGCAGTCTGCAGCGCGCGAAGGCCGTGGCCATCGCACAACGCCACGCCCGAGCAGTTGTGGATACGCTCACTGGATCCGACGCATGCCATTCGGCAAGGTGATCGTGGCCATCGCCAACAAACATGCCCGGCAGCTCTGGGCGATGCTGGCGCACGATGTGGACTACGACCCGTACGCCTGTCTGAACCATCCGATGCACCGACAAACCCATGCGGTCCACGCACGCACCTAAAAACAAGGTATCGATTCATCGTCAGCGCGAAGCGGTAGACAACAGGTCAGACCACCCCGGAGAGAACCTGACTAACCAGATGGACGTCCAAACGGTGTTGCGGCTGATCCCCGCCCACCGGACAGTCCGATGAACGAATGAGGTCTTCGGGTGCGGTTTATACACATGGTCCGAGTCGGCAGCATCGACTCAACAAGACCGTTACGGAAATGCAGTCTGACAATCGTTGCAATGCGCAATGCACTGACGCGTAAACACAACAAGCAGAACAACACGATGACCAGCAGCGGCCCGAAAGCTCAAGGCAAAAGCATCAAGTGCCCGGAGTTGACGGGAAGTCTCTTACGGAGATGTTAGAACGCACCGCGACCCTAGCACCACTTGCCGAGCCCACAGTGTGGGCACTTGTTGGCAAGGGTGTTATACCGCAGGAATCCGGGCTTGAAGAATGGCTTGTGACATCGTGGACATTGAAACGCGGCGTAGTACGAACTTGCCAGAACAAGCAATGCAAACCACGACCATGCTGCATAGCCTTCGTAGTGCGCAAACCTTGGGAATGATGCGACGAACAGTAGAACTAAGCCTGCCACGAGAACACACCAAAAAAGCCTGTTTCGGAAGCGCAAAGCTTTCCATTGCGCGGCATGCATGTCAGTTCTTTCCTTCAAGACCGCGCCCCGTTTGTTGTGCGTTCTAACGTCTGAGGTAAGTGGCCGCTGCCACGAGTCGTACGAAGATACCGCAGCCTCACCGCAGCGGTCCACTTGACCGAGTAGAAAGAGACTTCCCCATCCCAGACCGCGTGAGCGTTTCGGCATCAATGTGCCACGATTGTGACTGGTATCTACAATCCAACTGAGAGGGGAAGTCTGCAAATGAATACTACAACCGTCGGTGTGGACCTCGCAAAGACGATGTTTGCGGTGTGCGTGATGGATGGCCAAGGGCGAGTGTTGCGGCATTTGCAGCTACGCCGCGAGGCATTGGCGGCGTGGCTGGTGCAGTTGCCTGCCGGCACGATCGTGGCGATGGAGGCGTGCAGCGGTGCGCACGACTGGGGACGGTTGTGCGTTGAGCACGGATTGCGGCCGCGCCTGATGGCCGCGCAGTTCGTGACGCCGTTTCGCAAGAGCCGTAGCGCGAAGAACGATCGCAACGATGCCGAGGCGATCGCCACCGCCGCACGCCAGGGCAACATGCGCTTTGTGCCGGTCAAGACGGTCGAACAGCAAGCACGTCTGGCCTGGCACCGGGTGCGCGAAGGCTACAAGACCGAACGCCTGGCGGTCATGAATCGCCTGCGCGGTCTGCTGGCCGAGTTCGGCATCGTCATTGCGCAATCCCCTGCGGCATTGCGCCGTGCGTTGGCCGATCTGGCGGAGCGTGGGGATCTGCCGGCGGAGTTCATCGAACTGATTGGCAACGTGAGTGATCATTGCAAACGGGTGCAGGAACAGCTGCGCGAGTGTGACCGACGCATCACGGCGCACGCCCATAGCGACGAACGCTGCGTACGCCTGCAGGAACTGGTGGGTGTGGGTTCTCTCACGGCCGATGCCACCGTGGCCACGGTCAACGACGCACGGGATTTCAAGCACGGCCGGCAGATGTCGGCATGGCTGGGCCTGGTGCCCAAGCAGACCTCCAGCGGTGGTCATGAAAAACTCGGGCGCATCAGCCGTAGCGGCGACAGCTATTTACGCACCCTGCTCATCCAGGGCGCGCGCAGCAGCGTGAACCAGGCGCGCCGGGTGACGTTGGACAAAGCCACGCCCGAACAGATCTGGATTCAGCAACTGGCCACGCGCATGTCCTTTGGCCGTGTACTGGTAGCCGTGGCCAACAAACATGCGCGGCAGACTGTGGGCCATGCTCGCGCGGGGTGAGGCCTACGATGCGCACGCGTGGATCAGGCATCCGATGACGCAACGAAACAAGACCACGCGGGCAGCCGCATGACCCGGGCATAGACCCATTTACGAAAGACGATTGACGCAACAACCGTTTCACCTTTACGCCAGAGCTACAACGGTAACCAACAGGTCAGACCGACCTGCGCAGAGCCTGACTAGGGAAGGTCTGAACAAGTCCTCACATCGATAGTATACTTATGCGCATCGGGATGACCAAGGATGTGCGCATGAGCCAGATGAGCTTCGGGGATGCGGAGTACAGCGGCAAGCGGAAGAAGACGCGCCGTGAGATCTTTCTGGCTGAGATGGAACAAGTGGTTCCCTGGAATTCGCTGCTGGCGCTGATCGAGGCGTTCTATCCGGTGGCAGGCCGTGGCCGCCATCCGTATCCGATTGCGACGATGCTGCGCGTGCACCTGCTGCAGAACTGGTTCGGGTTGAGCGATCCGGCGATGGAAGAAGCGCTGTACGAGATGGCGTCGATGCGTCAATTTGCACGGCTGACCTTGACCAAGCCGATACCGGACGAGACGACGATCTTGAACTTCCGGCGGTTGCTGGAAGAGAACGAGCTGGCGCCGGAGATCCTGGCGCGAGTGAACGCCTACCTGAGCCGGAAAGGCTTGCTGGTCAAGCGCGGCAGCATGGTGGACGCGACGATCATTGCGGCGCCGAGCTCGACGAAGAACGCCGACGGCGAGCGCGACCCGGACATGCACCAGACGAAGAAGGGTAATCAGTGGTACTTCGGGATGAAGGCCCACATTGGGGCCGATGCGCAGTCCGGATTGGTGCATACCGTGGTGACAACATCGGCCAACGAGGCCGACGTAGAAGTCGCAGAGGAACTGCTGCACGGCAAGGAAGAAGTCGTGTATGCCGATGCGGGCTATACCGGAGCGGACAAGCGCGTGACGCGCAAGAATCTGCGTTGGGAGATTGCCGCCAAGCGTGGCAAGGTGCAGGCGATGCCGCAAGGCCGTGCCAAGCGGACTGCGGAGAAGGTCGAGAAGCGCAAAGCGAGCATCCGCGCCCGAGTCGAACACCCATTCCGCGTGATCAAGCGCCAGTTCGGGTTGGTCAAGGTGCGTTTCCGGGGCTTGGCAAAGAACACCGCGCACATCGTTACCTTGTTCGCGTTGTCGAATCTGTGGATGGCGCGACGAAAATTATTGGCGATGACAGGGTCACTGCGTCCGCAATTCGCAGGATGAAGCCAAAAGCGAAGAGCCAATGACCGATTTCAACAATTCCGAACTCATTCGCACTCGCGACGCCGTCAAAATTACCTGGGCGGGCGGCGCTACGAGGACTTATTCAGACCTTCCCTAACTATACGGATGCCACCACGCGCTCCGGCTGATCTCCGGGCGCGGGCATAACCAGTGAACGAGAGAGGCGCGCAGGTGCGGTTTATACAGCGGTCCGGGCAAAACGCCGCCCCACAAGGCCGATTACGGAAATGCAGTCTGGCACCCGTTGCCGTTGGCTTGAAGCAGAAAGGTAAATGTGTACAACGCAACAAAAGCAACGATACGGCTAGCGCCGCATCGACAGCATCAATTTGCCGGGGTTGACGGGAAGTCTCTTACGGAATTGTTAGGGTGCGAATGTGCGCCCACGAACCAAACCGTCTTGCACATAATAGATTGACGTGACGCCGGGTGGCATATGCGTGACTTGGAAAGAAAGGTCTTGTGCGCAAACACAAGCTGCCAAGGGTTGCCCGAGCTTCGCGTACTCAACGATCGAAATGGTTGCGCTGTCCCGCCACACGCCAATTTTCGCCTGGGCTGGTGTTGTGCCGCATGTAAATGATGAAACGACATGGACAGAAACCTTATCACTCTCGCGATGAGCAGATATAACAGTGGAATTTCCCGTCTTCGCAGAGCCGCACAAGGGATGTGCCTGAAGTGTGACCTCTTGAGCGAGCGCCACGTTGCTCAAGGCAAAGAAACAAAGCAATGCGGAACGAAAATGCATGATGAGCACCCTAACGCTTGAAATAAGTGGCGTGCCGGAGGCACGTCCGCTTGATTGAATTGTTAGGGCCCACTTGCGGGAACCTCGGCTGACCGAGCTAGCACCCAACCTGACAATCCATAGCTTGACTCAATTTGGAAGCCTTGTACGTTTGAGGTTTGCGCAAAGCGAGTGGCATTGGCCCGCGTGTCAGCCCATGGGCCAGGCCAGCCAACTGCCTTGAAGCCACGCTCAATGCATTGCCACTGATCAGTGATGAGCCACTCGGCAGAAACTGGGATGATCTGAGCAAGAATTGCCGGCAAGAGAGGCGCATCAAAGTGGTGGGCAACAACGCCATGAAAGAGAACATTGAAGGGCGTAGGCGCGGCGCCGTGATGCGGTTGCAAAGACAGTACGAGCGTTTGCGTCTCCGAGTTGACGGAATACCCAACGAGAAGACTATCGTGAACACCTACAAACATTCGGTGTGGGCCCTAACGCTTGAGGTAAGCAGCTGCCGCCGCGGACGTCACGATCTTAGCGCAGACCGACATCGGCAGTCCGCTTGACCGAGTAGAAAGAGACTTCCCCATCCCAGACCGCGTGAGCGTTTCGGCATCAATGTGCCACGATTGTGACTGGTATCTACAATCCAACTGAGAGGGGAAGTCTGCAAATGAATACTACAACCGTGGGTGTGGATCTGGCAAAGACGATCTTTGCGGTGTGCGTGATGGATGGCCAAGGGCGAGTGTTGCGGCATTTGCAGCTACGCCGCGAGGCATTGGCGGCGTGGCTGGTGCAGTTGCCTGCCGGCACGATCGTGGCGATGGAGGCGTGCAGCGGTGCGCACGACTGGGGACGGTTGTGCGTTGAGCACGGATTGCGGCCGCGCCTGATGGCCGCGCAGTTCGTGACGCCGTTTCGCAAGAGCCGTAGCGCGAAGAACGATCGCAACGATGCCGAGGCGATCGCCACCGCCGCACGCCAGGGCAACATGCGCTTTGTGCCGGTCAAGACGGTCGAACAGCAAGCACGTCTGGCCTGGCACCGGGTGCGCGAAGGCTACAAGACCGAACGCCTGGCGGTCATGAATCGCCTGCGCGGTCTGCTGGCCGAGTTCGGCATCGTCATTGCGCAATCCCCTGCGGCATTGCGCCGTGCGTTGGCCGATCTGGCGGAGCGTGGGGATCTGCCGGCGGAGTTCATCGAACTGATTGGCAACGTAAGTGATCATTGCAAACGGGTGCAGGAACGGCTGCGCGAGTGTGACCGACGCATCACGGCGCACGCCCATAGCGACGAACGCTGCGTACGCCTGCAGGAACTGGTGGGTGTGGGTTCTCTCACGGCCGATGCCACCGTGGCCACGGTCAACGACGCACGGGATTTCAAGCACGGCCGGCAGATGTCGGCATGGCTGGGCCTGGTGCCCAAGCAGACCTCCAGCGGTGGTCATGAAAAACTCGGGCGCATCAGCCGTAGCGGCGACAGCTATTTACGCACCCTGCTCATCCAGGGCGCGCGCAGCAGCGTGAACCAGGCGCGCCGGGTGACGTTGGACAAAGCCACGCCCGAACAGATCTGGATTCAGCAACTGGCCACGCGCATGTCCTTTGGCCGTGTACTGGTAGCCGTGGCCAACAAACATGCGCGGCAGCTGTGGGCCATGCTCGCGCGGGGTGAGGCCTACGATGCGCACGCGTGGATCAGGCATCCGATGACGCAACGAAACAAGACCACGCGGGCAGCCGCATGACCCGGGCATAGACCCATTTACGAAAGACGATTGACGCAACAACCGTTTCACCTTTACGCCAGAGCTACAACGGTAACCAACAGGTCAGACCGACCTGCGCAGAGCCTGACTAACTATACGGATGCCACCACGCGCTCCGGCTGATCTCCGGGCGCGGGCATAACCAGTGAACGAGAGAGGCGCGCAGGTGCGGTTTATACAGCGGTCCGGGCAAAACGCCGCCCCACAAGGCCGATTACGGAAATGCAGTCTGGCACCCGTTGCCGTTGGCTTGAAGCAGAAAGGTAAATGTGTACAACGCAACAAAAGCAACGATACGGCTAGCGCCGCATCGACAGCATCAATTTGCCGGGGTTGACGGGAAGTCTCTTACGGAATAGTTAGGCATCACGCTCGGCATACTGAATGAGCCGCTGGCAAAGTTGCGCGGGAATTGATGGAGAATGGGAATGCGATAGGTCTGAGATGAAGTCTTGAGCGATAAACACTTCAAGGAAGTAGGTGAAGCCCGCAGCGGAAAGGTGCTCTGGCACGAGGCGGTCCTCTGGTTCGGGAGCTAGCGCCGCCTCAGATGATTCGCTCCACGGCGCGACGGCATAGATGACCTGTTCTCGATCCAGCTCGGGCGAGCTGACTAACAATATCCAAGAGCTTCACGTGATGCCTAACGTTCCGAGTTAACCGGCGCCGCTGGCGAGACAGCAGGAAACCGAATGAACAACACTATGGCGTCCGGTTGAACGAGTGGTTAGGGTGGATCTGCACATCGACGTGATGATTTGGTAGCTTCGACCTAACGAGGTTGGTAAGCGTTTCGGAAGAACGAAAGGAAAGTTTTTGGCCACGTAGAAAGCGTCACTGCAAGAGTGAAGTGCATCAACTGCTTCGAGTTATGCGCTTCACTCTTGCAGTGACGCTTTGTAGCATGGATTTTGACACTCGAAAAGCGGAAATCTCAGCGCCGCCTTGTAGGAAAAAGTACACACTTTCTCGGCCCTTGCCACAGATGCAGCCTAACTACAAATAGACCCCAAAAACGGGGTGTTGCACGGTATGTTCAGACTCCGCCGCGTTGACGTCAAGCGGTTTTCCTACACAAAAACACAGGTTTGCCTGATAGCCGCAGGGTCACTCGCGTTGCATGCTTCCGTGCAACATCCCGGGAGCGAAGGCGTATGAATTACAGGCATGAAAATGCGGGCGTAACAGCGAGTGAGCTACCGTCGCGCGAACCGCGCTTGATGAACGAAGTCCGGCGCAAGTTGCGCGTGCGTCACTACAGTTTGCGCACCGAGCAGGCGTATAGCGGATGGATACGTCGGTTCATATTGGCCAACGGCAAGCGCCATCCGCGTCAGATGGGCGAGCAGGAGGTGGAGTGCTTCCTGAGTACGCTTGCAACCGATGGCGACGTTGCGGCAGGCACGCAGAACCAGGCGCTCTCGGCGCTGCTGTTCCTGTATCGCGAGGTGCTTGGCATCGACTTGCCGTGGATGGAAAACGTGGTCCGCGCCAAGCGGCCGCGCCGTGTGCCCACGGTGCTGTCGACCGATGAAACGCGGCGGCTGCTCGCGGCGATGGACGGACGCGCCTGGTTGCTTGCCAGCTTGCTGTACGGCACCGGCATGCGCCTGATGGAGTGCCTGCGCCTGCGCGTGAAGGACGTCGACTTTGCGCGCAACGAGATCGTGGTGCGCGACGGCAAGGGCGGCAAGGACCGGCATACGGTGCTGCCGCGCATGTTGCTGGAGCCGCTGCGGCGCGAGGTCGAGCGTACGCGCCTGCAGCACGAGCGCGATCTGGCTGCGGGCTTCGGCGAAACCTGGTTGCCGCATGCGCTGGCGCGCAAGTATCCGAAGGCCGCGCGCGAATTCGGCTGGCAGTATGTGTTTGCCTCGGCGCGGCGCTCGCGCGATCCGCGCAGCGGTTCGGTCCGCCGCCATCACGTCGACGATGCGTTGCTGACGCGGGCGCTCAAGCGCGCACGCGACGCGGCGGGCATCGTCAAACCGCTTAGCGCGCACACCTTGCGCCATTCGTTCGCGACGCATCTGATCGAGGCCGGCTACGACATCCGCACGGTGCAGGAACTGCTTGGTCACAAGGACGTCGCGACGACGCAGATCTATACGCACGTGCTCAATCGCGGCGGCCACGGCGTGATGAGTCCGCTCGATCGGGCGAACTGATGCGCGACGCTGCAACCGGCGAAATTTGATGCTTGTATAACAACAAAAATGTAGTTACAATTATGACATTCATAAAATTTGAATGGGACGCGGCGAAAAACCGCTCCAACCGGCGCAAGCATGGCGTGGGCTTCGAGGAAGCCGGTTTGGTCTTTCTCGACCCGTTTCAAATATCCGTGTTGGAGCGGACCGTTGGTCGCGAGCAACGCTGGCAGACCATCGGTGCGGTTGCAGGCGTGTTGCTGCTCGTTGTAGTGCATACCGTGAGGATCGAAAGCGCCGATCCCGGCGCGGAAATCATTCGTATCATTTCGGCCCGGCGTGCCGATCGAACCGAAAGGCGGCGTTATGAAGAAGAAAGCGATTAGCCATACTCTCGACACGTTGCCGCCGCTGACGCCGGCGCGACGCGCCCGGCTCAATGCGCTGGCCGCGCGGCCGGACGGCGAGATTGACTATAGCGATATTCCTGCGCTGACCGCGGCGCAATGGCGGCACGGAGTGCGTGGACGTTTCTACAAGCCGCTGAAGCAGCAAATCACCGCGCGCGTGGATGCGGATGTACTGGCCTGGCTCAAGTCGCAGGGCAGGGGCTATCAATCGCGTATCAACGCCATTCTGCGCCGCGAAATGATCGATTCGCTCGATCCCTGACAGGGGCGCGCGAAGCGTTCGCAGCAACTATTCGGCGATGTGTCCGCCGAGCGCCGTGAGCAACGTCTGCGCCGCGCCGATGCGTTCGGCCGCGCCGGGCAGCTCCATGCGGATCTTGAGTTTGTCCTGGCCGTCGAGCGAGTATACTTTTGGCTGGGTCTGGATCAGCTTGATCACGCGCAGCGGGTCGATGTTCGGCTGCGGCTTGAACAGCATGCGTCCGCCTTTTTCGCCGAGTTCGAGTTTGCGGATGCCGATCGCGGTGGCGGCGAGCTTGAGCGCCGGCGACGGCGAACAGGTTCTTGACCGGATCCGGCAGCAAGCCGAAACGGTCGATCATCTCGACCTGCAACTCGCGCAGTGCGTCCGCGTCGCGCGCGCTGGCGATGCGCTTGTACAGGGTCAGGCGCGCGTGCACGTCGGGCAGATAGTCGTCGGGAATCAGCGCGGGAATATGCAGTTCGACTTCGGCGTCGTGCTCGTTGACCAGATCGAAGTCCGGCACCTTGCCGCTCTTCAGCGCGCGCACGGCGCGTTCGAGCAGTTCGGTGTACAGCGAGAATCCGACGTCCTCGATCTGCCCGCTCTGCTCCTCGCCGAGCAGTTCGCCGGCGCCGCGGATTTCCAGATCGTGCGTGGCCAGGGTGAAGCCGGCGCCGAGTTCTTCGAGCGAGGCGATCGCTTCGAGACGCTTCTCCGCGTCCGCGCTGATCGAGCGCCGGTCGGGCACGATCAGGTAGGCGTAGGCGCGATGGTGCGAGCGTCCGACGCGGCCGCGCAACTGGTGCAGCTGGGCGAGGCCGAAACGATCGGCGCGATTGATCAGGATGGTGTTCGCGCTCGGCACGTCGATGCCCGATTCGATGATCGTCGTGCACACCAGCACGTTGAAGCGCTGGCGGTAGAAATCGAGCATCACCTGTTCGAGTTCGCGCTCGGGCATCTGGCCGTGGGCGATGCGCAGGCGCGCGTCGGGAATCAGTTCGCTCAAGTTCGCGCGCGGTCTTGTTCGATCGTTTCGACCTCGTTGTGCAGGAAGTATACCTGTCCGCCGCGCGCCGAGTTCGCGCTGGAACGCCTCGCGCACCAGCGCCGCGTCGTAGGGCGCGACGAAGGTCTTCACGGCGAGGCGATGCGACGGCGGCGTGGCGATGATCGACAGGTCGCGCAGGCCGGACATCGCCATGTTCAGCGTGCGCGGAATCGGCGTCGCGGTCAGCGTGAGCAGGTCGACTTCGGCGCGCAGCTTCTTCAGCGCCTCCTTCTGGCGCACGCCGAAGCGCTGCTCCTCGTCGACGATGACGAGGCCGAGGTCCTTGAACTTGATGTCGGCCTGCAGCAGGCGATGCGTGCCGATCATCACGTCGATGCGGCCGTCGCGCAGTTGGACCAGCGCCGCGTCGATTTCCTTCTTCGACTTGAAGCGCGAAATGACTTCGACGCGCACCGGCCAGTCGGCGAAACGGTCGCGGAAATTCTGGTAGTGCTGCTGCGCGAGCAGGGTGGTCGGCACCAGCAGGGCGACCTGCTTGCCGGCGATCGCGGCGACGAAGGCCGCGCGCAGCGCGACTTCGGTTTTGCCGAAACCGACATCGCCGCAGACCACGCGATCCATCGCCTTGCCCGACGCCAGATCGGCGATCACCGCTTCGATCGCCTGCAACTGGTCCGGTGTTTCCTCGAACGGAAACGATGCGGCGAACTGCTCGTACAGCGTGCGGTCGTAGGTGAACGCGTGGCCCTGGCGCGCTTCGCGCTGGGCGTACAGCGCCGAGCAGTTCGGCGGCGACGTCGCGCACCTTCTGCGCGGCCTTGCGCTTGGCGCGCTCCCAGGCGTCGCCGCCGAGCGCGTGCAGCGGCGCCAGTTCCGGCGCGGCGCCGGAGTAACGCGAGACCAGATGCAGCTGCGCGACGGGCACGTATAACTTGTCGCCTTTTGCGTATTCGATACAAAGAAACTCGCCGGGCTCGTCGCCACCCCGCAGGCGGCCACCGACGTCGAGCTTGAGCAGCCCCTGATAGCGGCCGACGCCGTGATCGGCATGCACGATCGGCGCGCCGATCGCCAGTTCCGACAGATCGCGCAGGATCGCCTCGGGTTCGCGAATCGCATGCTTGCGCCGCCGCGTCTGCCGAGCGCGCTCGCCATAGAGTTGGCGGTCGGTGAGGACGGTGAGCGCGGGTTCGCTCAGCGCGAAGCCGTCGTCGAGCGCGGCGACGGTGATGGCGAAGCGGGGCGCCCCCTCTCCCGTCGCGCTGCGCGCGCCGACCTCTCCCGCAAGGGGAGAGGTGAACTGGTCATTCGTCAAGGTTATCGACGTTGGCGATATTCTTAAGCCCCTCCCCCTCGCGGGGGAGGGGTTGGGGAGAGGGGGCGGTCATCCCTATCGTGAAGGTCGGTTGGAGGCTGAGGCTGTTCCCTCATCCGTCCTTCGGACACCTTCTCCCGGCGGGAGAAGGGAAGCATAAAGTCGCGCCATGAGGCGATGGTCTGCGGCCGCAAATCCGCAGCCGCAAGCTGCTCGACCAGCGCCTCGCGCCGCCCGGCCGAATCCGCGGCGATCAGCACGCGGCCCGGATACGCATCGAGAAAACGTTTCAGTTCCTGCGCCGGTTCTTCGCCGCGCTGATTGAGCGGCACGCTCGGCGCCGGTTGCGTGCCGAGATCGATGGCGTGTGTATTTGTACCCTTTGCGACAATTTCCACACGCAGTGTGCGGTTCAAGTGTTCGCGCAGATCCTGCGGCGACAGGTACAGCTCAGCCACCGGCAGGATCGGCCGTTCGATATCGTGTGCGCGGCTGTCGTAGCGCGTCTGCGCCTGTTGCCAGAAAGTTTCGGCCGCATCGAGCGCGTCGTCGGCGAGGACGAACACGGATTCCGCGCCCAGATAATCGAACAGCGTTTCGGTGCGCTCGAAAAACAATGGCAGGTAGTATTCGATGCCGGCCGGCGTCGTGCCTTCCTTGATGTCCTGATAAATCGGACAGCGGCGCGGATCGATCGGGAAGCGTTCGCGCAGCGTGTTGCGGAACGCCTTCACCGATTCCTCGGTCAGCGGAAATTCGCGCGCGGGCAACAACTTGACTTTTTCCACTTTGTGCGCCGAGCGCTGCGTTTCCGGATCGAAGGTGCGGATCGAATCGATTTCGCGATCGAACAGCTCGATGCGATAGGGTTCGGCGCTGCCCATCGGAAAAATGTCGAGCAGGGCGCCGCGCACGGCGAAATCGCCGGGTTCGAGCACTTGCGGCACATTGCGGTAGCCGGCGGCTTCGAGGCGGCGCTGCTCGCTGCCCAGATCGAGCGTCTGCCGGAGCGCGAGCAGCAGACTCGATCCGCCGATGAAACTGCGCGGCGCCGAGCCGCTGCATCAGGGTCGAGGCGGGCACCACGAGCACGCCGCGGCGCGTCGTCGGCAGGCGATACAGCGCGGCAATGCGTTGCGAGACGATTTCCGGATGCGGTGGAAACAGATCGTAGGGCAGGGTTTCCCAATCGGGGAAATGCAGCACGTCGATATCGCTCGCCGCAGAATGCGCATCGGTGAATGCGCGCAGATCCGTTTCCAGCGTGTGCGCCGCGTGTGTGTCGCGCGTCACCGCGACGACCACGCCCGCATGCGCGCGCGCGGCCGCGGCGATCGCCAGCGCGAGCGCGCTGCCGTGCGGCGCATTCCAGTAGCGGCGCTGCTTGATATCGTGCGGCAGCGGCGGATGGATGAGCAAGGATTCGGGCATGGATTCGCAAAAGCAAAACGCCGCCCGGACGCGAGGTGCGCCCAGCGTGCTTGTGCGCCATTGTAGCCGACGAGCCGAGAGCTACAGCTCTTTGTTGGCCTGGCCGATTCAGCGCAACGGCGTTTCCCGGGCCATCGGCGGTGCGCTTTCTAGAGCGCCGCCCCTCTCAACCATTAAATTTCACGCGCTCGTTTCGCGAGAATGCCGGATTGCCGGCAATCTCGCGAAAGTCGTACTGTCTGCGTGCCGACGCCGGCCTAATCGGCTTGACGACGACGGAGGGCAGCCAAACCGAGCAGACCGCCTGCCAGCAAGAATGCGATCAGGCCGATCAGGGCTGCGTCCGAGAGAGCGGGCGCGGCTACCGGTGTGGTGGGTGGCGGCGGCGGGGGTGGCGGTGGCGGGGCAGCGCCCGTCGCGAATGTCCCGACTCCCTGCAGCAGCATTTGACTGGCAGGGGTGCCATTAATACCAACGCACGCATTGTTATTGGTTGGGTCCAATCCGTCACAGGTCGCTTGTGACGTCGCAGTAGTGAAAGCGTTCCCGCCGGACAGTTCCGCCTTGAAAACGTTGACCAATTGTCCGATCGTATTCGGCGGGCCAGGTGAAAAGAATTCGAAAATGAACTGTATGATATTGGAGTTGTTGTCCGTCGATACGACAAAGGAGCTCTGATACATGGACGAAGTCGCCGGAGTATAAGTATACAAGCCATCGTTGAAACTCCAGCTCTGGATCAAGTTGGAGCCGGCCGGACCGATATCCGTCAGGGACAAGTTGGCAGGCAATGGGCTCGCCGTCGTGATCGAGCCGGAAAGCTGCATCGAGGGCGTATAGGCGGGTGTGCCTGTGCCTGTAAAGACGCCGGCTGTGTAGGTGGGCCCGGTGTAGGTGTACGTCGTTGCGAACGATGAGGTGGACAGCAGCAAACCGAAAAACAAGATCACGCGATTCATTCCCCGACTCCATGCGCTGGCGGACTACGCCAAAAATAGCGACAAGTGTGTGTCCGGGCTATAGCATGAATATGCTGGTCGCTCGCTCGCCTGATGTAAATTCTGTCGGCGTGTCGTTGAGGTTATGCCAAGCCGTGTCGCAGCGCGTAGGTCACGGCCTCGGCCACGTTGTGCACTTGCAGGGTCGAGTAGATCTGTCGAATATGGCCGCGTACGGTGTCCGTGGCGATCTCGAGCCGCTCGCCGATTTCCCTATACGACAAGCCGTCGACCAGCGCGCGCAGGACGTCGAGCTGGCGCACGCTCAGGCCGAGGTCCTGCGGCAGGCTTGCGTTGGAGAAAGTGGTTTTGTTGCTTTCCCTTACCAGGCGCAGCACGGTGCCGGCGAGCGCCGTACTCAGGGTAACCCGCCCCAGCCGAATTTGTTCGAGTTGGGCGATCATTTCCTCGCTCGATACGCCTTTGAGCAAGTAGCCGTCGGCGCCGGCGCAAATTGCCGCGAGTACGTTGGCCGGATCTTCGAATACCGACAACACGATGACGCGCAATTGCGGAAACAGCGTTTTCAATTCGCGCGTGAGCGCGATGCCATCGATCTCGGGCAGGCCCAGATCGGTGAGTACGAGTTCGAATGGCAGAGGCAGGTGCAGCTGGTGAGCATGCCGCGCGGCAGCGAGCAGGGTTTTGGCGCTCGCATAACTCGCCGCAAGATCAAAGCCGGGCAGGCTGCGCAGCAACAGCGCGAAACTGCTGCGGAACCGCGGGTCGTCCTCCACCGTGGCCAGACGCATGACAGCGGTCGTACTCATACGCGTAGGCTGGCCCTGACTGGCATGCGCTGGCAACGACATGATCATGCGTGCCTGGGTGGCGCGGGATAGGTCAGCGCTATGCGTGTCCCGTTGCCAGGCGCGCTGGCCAGATCGAACTCTGCGTGGATCGCCGCAGCCCGCCGGCGCATGCTGGCAAGACCGGTGCCGCGCGCGTCGTGCTTGCTGTCGAAACCACGACCATCGTCCTCGATGAGCAAACGCAGGCCGCTTTGCGCCATTGCTTCCAGGCTTACGTTCACCCGGTTTGCGTGGGCGTGGCGCGAAACGTTATGCAGCGCTTCGAGCGCGAACAGCAGCAGATGCCGGCGTTCCTGCGGGGCCAATGGCAGCGTGGCGTCGGCGCCGGGCAATCGAATCGTCAGCTGCGGCTCGCGGCCGGGGAAAAGGCGGCGTGCGTGGTCGGCAATCTGTTCTCCGAGTTCGCCGACACCCGCCTTGCTGCTGCGCAGCGACCACACCAGCGAGCGCAGGCCGCTGCCGAGAAGATTCGAGACGTCGCCGATTTCGCGCACGATGCGCTGCTGTTCCTCGGCATCGGCGCGCGTACGTGCGGCGGCGCCGGCGAGCATGCCGATGCTGCCAAGACCCGCGCCGATCTCGTCATGCAGGTCCATCGCGATGCGCGTGCGTTCGGACTCGACACGCAACAGCGCGGCGACGCGCAGCCGGTACATCCAGGCAAGCAAGCCAATCGTCGCCACGGCTAACGCAATGCGTGCCCAAACTGTGCGGTACCACGGCGGCAGTACGGTGAATTCGACCGTGGCGGGCGACGCGGACCAATGCACTCCGTCGAGACTGGCGCTCATTACGGCATGGTAGGCGCCGGGCTCGAGTGCGGCGAATTGCAGATGCGGGTCGCGCACCGGCGCCGACCAGGCGCCTTCGACGCCCAGGCGCCAGCGATAGCGTAAGAGCGAAGGATCGCGAAAACTCAGCGCGGCAAATTCCAATTCGAGGCGATGGTCCTGCGGCCGCAGTTCGATTGCCGCCGCGGGCGGGCGCGCATCGGCGTCGATCTGGGCGTGCACGAGCACGATCGATGGTGCCTGCGTCGGCAAGCCGCGCACTGCGTGCAGGACGCGCCATACTCCGCGGTTGCCGGCGATCCACAGATCTCCGCTGCTGGTCTCGACGACATCCAGTGCTGCGTCGCCCGGCACACCTTGCCAGAGCCCTGGTGTTTCCTTGATCCGGAAGCCCGATTCGCAGGCGGCGCAGGAGTGGATGCGCATCAGCACGCCGGCGCCGGCTGCCCACCAGTCGCCGTTCGGCGCCGGGCTAAGCTTCTGGATGATTCCGCCCTCCACGTCGTGATTGCCGCGCAGGCGGCGGAGGTGTTCGCCGTCATATTCGAACAGTCCGTCCGTGGCGGTTAACCAGTCGCGTCGCTGGCCGATGCGCGCCTGCGAGATCCAGTCGCGCGGCATATCGGTGGCGATGCAATCCTCCAGCGCGGCGCTGTCGCCGGCAGGACGCAAGCGGCACGCGTGCGCTTGGTTGGCAACGAACAACTGGTCACCGTCGAGCCAGACAAGGTCGAAGGTCTCATTACGGTCGAGTTTGATCGTGGCCGGGGTTACGGCAGCCGATGCGAGGCGGAGCAGGTTCGCAGTTGTCGCGAGCCACAAGTTGTCGACGTTATCGACGACGCAGCTGGTGAGTTGTGCCGGTACCGGCAAATCGGCAACCGTTCGGAAATGCGTCTTGTCCCAGGCGAGAATGTGTCGGCCATCCAAAGTCCAGATGCCTCGTTTCCCGGTCGTACAAATTTCTCCTGCGGGGATTTCCGTGTCGACCAGCGTGAGCTGTCCCGTGCGCTCGTCGATTCGCGTCAGCCCGTTCACCCATGCGGACACCCAGATCGCACTTTCCGCTTCGGCCAGTGCGTGCACGTGCATCGAGGGCAGCCCTTCGTGCAGGCCCCATTGCCACGTGTCTGGCTCGGGAAACTGCACCAATCCGACAAAACTACCAAGCCACAAGCTGCTTTCCCGATCCACGAACAACGGTCCGCCGCTCGGCAGCCCATCCTCTATTCCCATGCGTCGCTGATGTCCGTCGGCGCCGATAGCGACGAGCTGGGTGTCGAGCGACAGCCACAATGTCGAACCACGCATGCGCAAGTCGAGCACTCGACTGTGCGGCGTTGCAACCTCGCTGGCGCCCTCCGCATCCACGCGCCAGAGACGACCGAAATGCGTGACCAGCCACAATGGCGATTGCCGATTGCCGGCGACCGACCAGAGATGGGGCTCGCGCAGCACGATTTCGGCCGGATTGGAATTACGCAGGCGCCACGCGGCCTGATCCGTGAGCACTACAACATCGTCGCCAATTGCGCGAACGAAGCGCGGCGTTTCCTGCGCAGGAATACCATGGTCGATCCGCTGCCAACGCTGTGATGCGTCGCGCCGCCACAAGTCGCGACCGAGGATGGCCCACAGATCGCCGCGCGCATCGAAGTCGAACGCCGCCAGATTCGCAATGGACGCCGCGTCGGGTCCGATCAGCGGTTCAAGACTTGAACCTGCGCGTCTCCACGCGCGTCCGCGTGCCGTGCCAACGAGCAGTTCGTCGCTGGGTCCGAGAATAATCCGGTTGACCAGCTCATCGACCTGGTCCGGCGCCCAGGCGATGAAGTTGTGCCCATCGAAGCGGACCAGCCCACGATGTGCGCCGATCCAGATAAACCCCGTCTCGTCCTGAGCGAGCGCTGCAATTTGTCCGACATTCAGCCCGGTGGTTTGATCGTAGAGGCGAAAGTAGCTTTGTTGTGCGATCGCGCTTTGCATGAATGCCGCCAGCACGACCAGAAAAACGACGCGGCAGACGGAAGACGCGGCTGGCGACAGAGCTCTCTGCATTGCTGAACTTTACCGCGTTGCGGCTTGGCAAGGAATTCAGCGTCTTGCATCTTCACCGCTTCGAAGTCTCACATTTTTTTACAGTTAAGGTGTCTCGGATGACATGGCGGTAGGCGATAATTGCGCCATGAGAGCACCCAAGCTTATTCCTGCCGGCAGCGGTCAGTCGGCGAACTCCGGTGCGTGTGCGGCGGTTATTCTCAGCGCGCTGATACTTGCGGTCGCCGCCTGCTCCGCGCCGCCGCCGCCGGCAGCGGTGCCTCCCGCTCCGGTCAGCGTCGCCACCGCGCAGCGCAAGAGCGTGCCCGATCTGATCGGCGCGGTCGGTACGGTCGAGGCGATCAACAGCGTGGCGGTGAAATCGTTGATCGATGGCCAGTTGCTGGAAAGCGCGGTCAAGGACGGCGAAGAAGTCAAAGCCGGGCAGTTGCTGTTCAAGATCGATCCGCGGCCGGCGCAGGCAGCGCTCGCCCAGGCCGATGCCGCGCTGGCCAAAGATGTTGCCGCGCGCGAGCTGGCCAAGGCGCAGGTCGATCGCTACCAGCCGGTCGCGGCCAAGGGTTTTATTTCCGCCGACCAGATGCAGCAATACGTGACCGCATTCGAAGCGGCGGCGGCGAGCGTCAAGGTCGATCAGGCCAATATCGCCGCGGCGAAACTGACCCTGGGCTACGCCGATATCCGCGCCCCGTTCGCCGGTCGCGCCGGCCGCATTCTCGTGCAAGCCGGGCAACCTGGTGAAGGCGAACGACACCAATGCGTTGCTGGTGATCAACCAGATTGTGCCGATCTTCGTCAACTTCGCCGTACCCGGCGCGTACGTGGAGCGTGTGCGCGCCGCGCAGGCAAAGGGCGCGCTCGGCGTGCAGGCCAGCTTCGATCAAGCTCAGGGCGGCGGTGCGCAAAAGCCGCAAAGTGGAGAATTGGCTTTTGTGGACAATGCCGTCGATCCGTCCACGAACACGGTGAAACTGCGCGCCACCTTCGCCAACGCCGACGAGACCTTGTGGCCCGGCCAGTTCGTCAACATCGTGTTGACCCTCGGCACCGACGCCAACGCGATCGTCGTTCCGGATGCCGCGGTGAAGGCCGGGCCGAACGGCAGTTACGTGTTCGTCATCAAGGCCGACCAGCACGCCGAACAGCGCAGCGTCAGCGTCGCGCGCAGCGTGCAGGGCGAGAGCGTGATCGAAAAGGGACTCAGCGCCGGCGAGATCGTCGTCACCGACGGCCAGTCGCGCCTGGTCGACGGCAGCGCGGTGAAGATCGCCACGGGCAAACCCGCCGAAGGCGGCGCCGGCAACGCGGGCGACGAGGCGGCGATCGACCAGTGAGCGCCAGCGCATGACGTCCGTCTCGGAAATCTTCGTCCGCCGTCCGGTCATGACCACGCTGGTGATGATCGGCATCCTCGTGTTCGGCATCGTCGCCTATCGGCTGCTGCCGGTGTCCGATCTGCCGAACGTGGACTTTCCGACGATCCAGGTCACCGCGACGTTGCCCGGCGCATCGCCCGAGACGATGGCGTCGGCCGTGGCGACACCGCTCGAAAAACAGTTCTCGTCGATTCCCGCACTCGATTCGATGACCTCGTTGAGCGGCATCGGGCAAAGCCAGATCACCTTGCAGTTCACCCTCGACCGCGACATCGACGCCGCCGCGCTCGACGTGCAGTCGGCGATTTCCGCGGCGCTGAGACAGTTGCCGCCGACGATGACCACGCCGCCGACCTTCCGCAAGGTCAATCCCGCGGACGCGCCGATCTTCTACGTCGGCATGACCTCGGACACCCTGCCGCTGTCGAAAGTCGACGAGTACGCCGAATCGCTGCTCGCGCAGCGTCTGTCGATGATCGACGGCGTCGCCCTGGTCAACGTCTACGGCTCGGCGAAATACGCCGTGCGCATCGACCTCGATCCGGCGGCGATGGCCGCGCGCGGCATCGGCATCGATCAGGTTCAGGCGGCGGTCGCCAACGGCAACGTCAACCTGCCGACCGGCACGCTGTACGGCAGCAAGCGTACCTACAACGTCATGGTCAACGGCCAGTTCGACGGCGGCCAAGCCGTTCGCCGATCTGATCGTGAGTTACCAGAACGGCGCCGCCGGTGCGCCTGCGCGACATCGCCCATGTCTACGACGGCGTCGCAGAACGACAAGCATCGTCGCCTGGTTCGACGGCCGGCGCGGCGTGCTGCTGGCGATCCAGAAGCAGCCCGGGCGTCAACACGATCGCCGTGGTCGAGCGCATCCGCGCCGTGCTGCCGGCATTCGAGAAGCAGCTGCCGGCCGGCGTCGAACTGAAGGTGTTCTACGACCGCACGCAGAGCATCCGCGCATCGGTCGACGACGTGCAGTTCAGCCTGCTCCTCGCGCCTGATCCTCGTGGTCCTGGTGATCTTCGTCTTCCTGCGCAACCTGTCGGCGACGATCATTCCCTCGCTGGCGCTGCCGATGTCGATCGTCGGCACGTTCGCGATCATGTATCCGTTCGGCTACAGCCTCGACAATCTGTCGCTGATGGCGCTTGACCCTGTGCGTCGGCTTCGTCGTCGACGACGCGATCGTCATGCTGGAAAACATCTCGCGCCACATGGAGATGGGCAAGTCGCGCGCTTGCAGGCGACGTTCGATGGCGCGCGCGAAATCGGTTTCACGATCGTGTCGATGACGCTGTCGCTGGCCGCCGTTTTCATCCCGGTGCTGTTCATGGGCGGCATCATCGGCCGCCTGCTGCACGAATTCGCGGTGACCATCGTCAGCGCGGTGCTGGTGTCCGGATTCGTCTCCCTGAGCCTCACGCCGATGCTGTGCAGCCGCATGCTGAAGCCGCACCACGGCGAGACGCCATGGCCGTGTCTACGCAGTTTTTCGAGCATCGTCTTCGACGGCATGCAGGATTTCTACCGGCGCACGCTGCGCACCTGCCTCGCCCACCAGCGCATGGTGTCATGCTCGCATTCGCCGCGATCCTGATCGCCACGGTCGGCGTTGTTCGTCGATCGTGCCGAAAGGCTTTCTGCCGAGCGACGACACCGGCCAGTTGTTCGTGTTCACCGAGGCCGACTCAGGATGTCGGCTTCGACGAGATGGCGCGCAAGCACAACGAGGCCGCGAAGATCATCCGCGAGGACCCGAACGTGCAGGGCGTGATGTCGTTCATCGGCGTATCCGGCAGCAGTGCGACGCTCAATCTCGGCCGCATGATCGTGACGCTTGAAACCGCGCAGCGAGCGCGGCACGCCCGACGAGGTGATCCAGGAACTGCGGCCGAAGCTCGACCGGCATTCCGGGCTTCAAGGTCTATCTGCAGAACATTCCGATCATCCGCATCGGCGCGTCATCTGACCAAGACCGAATACCAGTACACGCTGCAGGATATCGACACGCACGAACTGTTCGCGCTTCGTGCCGAAGCTCGTCGCGGCGATCGCCAGGCTGCCCGGGTTCCAGGACGTGACCAGCGATCTGCAGATCGCCACGCCGCAGATCGATGTGAAGATCGATCGCGATGCGGCGGCGGCCGTCGGCGTGACCGCGGCGCAGATCGAGGGCGCGCTGTACACGGCGTTCGGACCGCAGCAGGTGTCCACGATCTACACGTCGATCGACCAGTACTGGGTGCTGATGCAGGTCGATCCGAAGCGGCAGAACGATCCGGGCGTGCTCAGCCAGATCTACGTGCATTCCGACAGCGGCCAGCTCGTGCCGCTATCGGCGGTCGCGCATTTCGACAAGTCGGTGGGCGCGGCGACGATCAGCCATCTCGGCCAGGTGCCGGCGGTCACGATGTCGTTCAATCTCGCGCCCGGCGTGTCGCTCGAGCCAGGCGGTGCGAACGCATCGACGCCGCAGTGGCGCAGATCTGAAGATGCCGACACGATCACCGGCTCGTTCCAGGGCACGGCGCAGGCGTTCCAGTCGTCGGTCGCCGGCATGGGCATGCTGCTGGTGCTCGCGATCTTCGTGATCTATCTCGTGCTCGGCATCCTCTACGAGAGTTTCATCCATCCGCTGACGATCCTTTCCGGCCTGCCGACCGCAGCCTTCGGCGCGCTTGTTGACGCTGCTGATTTTCCACATCGATCTGAACCTGTATTCGGCGGTCGGCCTGATCATGCTGATCGGCATCGTCAAGAAGAACGCGATCATGATGATCGACTTCGCGGTCGAGGCCGAACGCGGCGGCAAGACCGCGGAGGAGGCGATCTTCGAGGCCTGCCTGGTGCGCTTCCGGCCGATCATGATGACCAGCTTCGCCGCGCTGTTCGGCACGCTGCCGATCGCGCTCGGTCTGGGCGCCGGTGCCGAGTCGCGGCGTCCGCTGGGTCTCGCCGTGGTCGGCGGCCTGCTCACCTCGCAGGTGCTGACGCTGTACCTGACGCCGGTGATCTACATTTATTTCGATCACTTCCAGGGCTGGCTGCGGCGTCGCCGCGGGCGCACGCAACCGGCTGCGCTCGCGCGTGCGGGCACACCGGGCGTTTGACCGATCGCTCAGCCGTCGCCCAGGGTGTAGTCGAATTCGTAGGAATGCTTGCCGTCGGCGATGATGATATTCATCGTGCCGGCGAGCCCCGCGAGCTCGCCGCTGCCCGAGTCCGGCACCACGATGATGTTGAGGAACGGCTGCCCGCGCGTCATCGTCGCATTGTGCTGCAGGACGAAGCTGCCGCTGCGCCCGTGCAGCGTGCCGGTTACGCGCTCCATCGCGACATAGCCGGCCGAGCCTTTGACGCTGCTCATCGCGCTGAGCATTTCGCCTTTGCTCATCGCGTCGAGGTCGCCGTGGAACTGCTTGTCGATCGACATGCGCGCAAGACCGGTGCCGGCGTCCTGGTTGTAGACATCGAGCGCTTGCAGCTTGACGTCGAAAGGTCCCATTGCGCGATTTTTCATGGTCGTTCCCTTGGTCATCGTGGATTTGCCCGTGGCGCCCGAGACGCTAGCGTAGCGAATCGCCAGCCAATTGAAAAACGAATTGGCCGCCGATATGCGCAGCGCGCGAAGCGTTGCGGGTGCGGGCCGAGGCTGGTGTAAACTGCGGCGTTAATGGCCGCCCATCCTCATTCGGGAAAATTCGTGGTTCCAGCCTATCGATCCGGCGCCGCACTTGTGCTCGCCCTGGCCTGCACGGCACACCTCGGCGCGAAAGATCTCGTGATTCACGCCGGCACCCTGATCGACGGCGTCGCGCAAACGCCGCGCCATGAAGTGTCGATCATGATCCACGACGACAGGATCGTCGCGGTCGAAGACGGCTTCAAGACGCCGGCCGACGCGCGCGTGATCGATCTGTCGAAGGCGACCGTATTGCCCGGTTTCATCGATTGTCATGTACACATATCCGCGAAGTTGCCGAGCCGCACGAATGCGACGGAGGACTGGCTCACGCACTACGGATATCGACCGCGCATTCGATGCCGCTTTGTATACCCGGCAGATGCTGCAGCAGGGTTTCACCAGCGCGCGCGATGTCGGCGGCGGCGACGAGACCGTCGCCGTACGCGATGCGATCGCCGCAGGCACGCATTGCCGGGCCGCGCCTGTGGGTTTCGCTCGAACCGCTCGGGCCGACCGCCGGGCATAGCGATCCGCGCAACGGGCTCGATCCGAAGCTCGTGCACGAAGGCTGGCAGAACGGTCATCGTCGATACGCCCGACGAGGCGCGCATGCGCGTGCGCGAGCACAAACGCCGCGGCGCGGACCTGATCAAGATGATGCCGTCTGGCGGCATCGCCTCGACCGGCGACGATCCGCGCCAGCAGTTGATGACCAACGAGGAAATGCGCGTCGTGGTCGAGACCGCGCACGCACTGGGCATGAAAGTCGCCGCGCATATCTATCCGGCCGGCGCGATCGAGAACGCGGTCCGCGCCGGCGTCGATTCGGTCGAGCACGGTTCGTTCGCGACCGCGCAGACCTTCGCCCTGATGAAGGAGCATGGCACCTATCTGGTGCCGACGCTTGACCGTATACGACGTGTTCTATGCGGTCGCGCGCGATCATCCGGAACTGCTGACGCCGGGCACCGCGCCGAAGGAACTGGCCAACGATCTGCTGCCGAAAAAGAACCTGCCGCTGGCGCTCAAGTCGGGCGTCAAGATCGCCTACGGCACCGATATCGGCGAAGGCGATCACGCAATGGAGTTCGCGCTGCTCGATCGCCAACGGCATGAGTCCGCATGCAGGCGATCTTCGCCGCCACGCGCAACGCCGCCGATCTGATCGGCGCGTCCGATCGCATCGGCTCGGTGCAGGCCGGACGCTTCGCCGATATCGTCGCGGTCGCCGGCGATCCGCTGCAGGATCCCGCGCAATTGCAGCACGTCGAGTTCGTGATGAAGGGCGGCGTCGTCTATCGCGCGAATGGCGCGCCGACCGCGGCCGGCGCAGACTGATCGGCCTGGATTCGCATCATCAAGCTGCGGCGCTCGCGGCGTCCGCGCGCGCAGGTCTGCCTCGGAAAGATCGGCGCAACCAGCGCTCGACCGGCTCGGAAAATCCGCGCGCGATCGCAAGCCCGAGCAGCCAGCTGAAAAAGATCGCCGGCACGTACCAGACGAAACCGAAGGCGGGCGCAACGGTGCTTGTATTCGCCACGGCCAGCACGCCGAAAACGCAGAACATGTGGAACAGATAGATTTCGTAACTCAGGCGGCCGCAGGCGCATAGCCAGCCGAGTCCGCGCAAACGCATGTTCGGCGCCGACTGATCGAGCCAGTGCGCGCCGAGCACGATGCAGGCCGCCGAGCCGGCGCAGCAGCAATCCATAGCCGTGGTGCAGCAGTGTCCAGACCGTCCTGCCGGCGAACAGCACGGCGCACAGGCCCGCGATTCCGGTGCCGGACAAGACGATGCAGAACATGCGCCCCGGAGCGGCGATACGCCGCGCGAGCCACGCCGCGAGCACGCCCATTGCGATCGCCGACATGCCCGGCAGATACGCTTTCTCGAACCAGATTTCGTTGTGCTGTGCGGCGAGCGCGGCGCGCGTGAACGGCAGCGAGAGGACGAGCGCGATCAGCGCGGGCACGAACAGCCGCGTGCGGCCAAGGCTCAGGCAGACCAGCGGGAACGCCAGATAGAACGCTTCTTCGATCGACAGCGACCAGAGCACGTCCCAGCCTCCGGGCAGATATCCCGGTCGCGCCTTCGTACCAGTTGATATACAGGCCGAGCGCCGAAGCGACAGCGCCGGCCAGCGACTGATTCGGCTTGTCGATCACGAACCGCGGCACGCCGAGCAGATGAAACAGGCTCAGCAGCGCGACGATCAGCAGCAGCACCGGCACGATGCGCGTCGCGCGAAACCAGTAGAAGCCGCGCAGCGAGATATCGCGCGGTTCGCCCCAGCGAATCTGCGAGCGGCGCGTGATGAGAAAACCGGAAATCACGAAGAACACGACGACCGCTTCGCTGCCATTCCAGTTGATGCCGTCGAGCAGCCAGGACGGAACGAAAGCGGCGAGCGCGGTCTTCTTCAATGGAATGCGAATGCCGACATGATGCATGACGACGAGCAGGATCGACACGCCGCGCAGCGCATCGATGCCGCGGTTGCGATTCGACAATGCACGCGCGCCGGCGCCGTTGTGCTGCATCAGCATCGCGATTTCACCGTCCGAAAGTGACGCAGCCTAGCGCATCGTCGGTTTGGCGCAAACCAGAAAAGTTTTTGAGTGCTGACTAGAGCGCCAGTTGCACGCGCAACAGACCCGGATTGTGAATCGTCATGCTGCGCTGGAAGCCGAGCGCATCGCACAGGGCGAGCATCGCGCCGTTTTCGATTAGCACGTCGCCCCACAGCTCGACCACACCGAGCTTGCGCGCGGAGTCGATCACGCGCCGCATCAGCAGCGTGCCGAGTCCATGCCGGGTGAAACGATGTTCCAGCACGATCGCGAATTCGGCGTGGTCGAGCACGTGCGCGCGCGCCACGCCATGGATAGCCGGCGTATCCGCATCGTCCGGCGCGGCGAGCACCCAGGCGAAGGCGCGGGCGGGATCGAGGTCGCACAGCTCGCGCGCGAACGATTCGGGCAATTCGTTGAGCGGATGCAGAAAACGCATGCGCACTTCCTCGGGCGTGAGGCGGTTGAAGAAGCGCTGCAATGCTTCGACGTCGTCGACACGGATCTGGCGCAACACGAGTCGCGTACCATCGCGCGCGGTCGTCGTTTCGACGACATCGTTTGCGCGTTGCGGAGCGCGCGTGAAGAAACTGCGGGGCGGCGGCGGACGCATGCCGAAGCGCGAGTGCATCCGGCGCTCGGCCTGTTGCCTATGATTGGTTACATTGTTCATGCGCTTGAGCATGCAACCACAATCTGGAGCAGGCTACCTAATTCAGGCGGCCCCGGTTCAGCAAGGTGACTGTAGAAAATACGGTTTAATCGGGGCGATTATCCAACGAAAGGCACGCTGCGCATCATTCCTCCGGTGTTAGACTCCGTTCTCTACAGCGTGGTGGCGGGGAACTGAGCCCCAATGTCCGGCAAGCCTGATTCGCTCAAAACGATTTTTTATGCGCTCGGCGCGAATTTCGCGATCTTCGCTTCCAAGGCGGTCGCGGCCTATCTCACCGGTTCGGGCGCGATGACCGCGGAGGCCGTGCATTCGCTCGCCGACTGCGGCAACCAGGCTGCTGCTGCTGTTCGGCATGCGCGGCGCGCGCGCGCCGGCGACGCCCGACCATCCTCTCGGGCGCGGCAAGGAAATATACTTCTGGTCGTTCCTCGTCGCGCTGTTGCTGTTCAGCGTCGGCGGGGCGTTCTCGCTCTACGAGGGCGTGCACAAGCTGATCGCGCCCGAACCGCTGCGCTGGCCATGGGTCGCGGTCGGCGTGCTCGCATTCGGCATCGTCGCCGAAAGTTTTTCGATGTGGGGCTGTCTCACCGAAGTCAACAAGGCGCGCGGCGAGCTTTCGCTGTGGCGCTGGTTCCACCAAAGCCGGCAAAGCGAGCTGATCGTGATCTTCGGCGAGGATCTCGCCGCGCTGTTCGGCCTTACCTTCGCGCTCGCCGCCGTGCTGGCGACGTACGCCAGCGGCGACCCGATCTACGATGCGATCGGCACGCTCGCGATCGGCGCGTTGCTGGTCGTGGTTGCCATGTTCGTCGCCGCCGAAGTGAAGGGCTTGCTGATCGGCCAGAGCGCCGATCCGGCAACCCGCGCGGCGATCCTCGATTTCCTCAACGGCCGTGTCGAAGTCAAGCGCGTGTTCAACGTGATCACGCTGCAGCTCGGCAACGAAGTAATGGTCGCGATCAAGGCCGAGATGGCGGGCGATCCGTTGACGACGCACGTGGTCGATGCGATCAACGTCGTCGAAGCGGCGATGAAGGCGCGGTTTCCGGAAATCCGCTGGAGCTTTTTCGAGCCGGATGTGACGGACTGAGCCTTGCCCATCACCCGCTGCTCAACGCGCCCATCGGGCCGCCTTCCTGACGAGGCGGTCGCGGCCTTCCATCGCGATGGCGTGCTGATCGTCGAGGGCTTCAAGAGCAGGGATGAATGCGAGGCCTTGCGCACGCGCGCGAACGAACTCGTGCTCGAACACGGCCCCAAGGCCGCGGGTACGATCTTCTCGACCAAGCGTCCGCAGCATCAGGACAGCCAATACTTTCTCGACTCGGCCTGCGGCATCGGCGTGTTCTTCGAGGAAGAGGCGTTCGATGCGCAGGGCAAGCTCGCGTACCCGCTGCCGCTGGCGGTGAACAAGCTCGGTCACGCCATGCACGACCTCGATCCGGTGTTCTCGGAATTTTCCAAGGGCAGTGCACTACAGGCGATCAGCGAAAGTCTCGGCGTCGCCGACCCGCGCGTGATGCAGTCGATGTACATCTTCAAGCAGCCCGGTATCGGCGGCGAAGTGGTCTGCCACCAGGATTCGACCTATCTCTACACCGAGCCGATGTCGGTGATCGGCTACTGGTTCGCGATCGACGACGCGCACACCGGCAACGGCTGTCTCGGCGGCCTGCCCGGCGAGCATCGCAAGGGCATGAAGAACCTGTTCCGCCGCCAGGCCGATGGTCAGACTCGATACCGAAACGGTCGTCGACGCCATCGACTGGGACATGCAGCGCCTCGAATGGCTCGAAGTACCAGCCGGCACCCTGATCGTGTTCAACGGCTGTTTCCCGCATCTGTCCAACGCGAATCGCTCAGCGCAGGCGCGGCATGCGTATACCTTGCATGCGGTCGATGGCGCGTGTGTGTATCCGGCGGATAATTGGTTGCAGAGGCCGGAAGATCGACCGACGGTAGGATTTGTATAGCCTTTCGCGAACGGTGATTTGTTGGCGCTCTACCGCTCGATACGTATGGCGTTCTTTTGCGACCCCCAATCGTCGGGCCACTTTGTACCCTCGTAGTGCGCTGCGTTCTCAGAAGTGCGAGTCCACTGCCATTTTGCTAGCTCGCCACGCTTGACTAGTCCGTCAGGTGATCGGGGCCACGGGCACTCGAAATTCTCCCCATCAGTTACGACCAGCAGATCAATATCTTTGGGCGGAGGCATGGCTGAAAGCTCACTTACCAATTCAGATTTGCCGAAAATCATCAAATCCCAATCGGAAGGTGGTTTGTCTGTCGGGTTCGCGCGAGAACCAATGAGCCAAATCTCTATGCCGCGATCTAGCAAATCACCCATCAGCGGTTGAATAGAGTGCGGCAGGTTTTTCAGCTTCATATCTAGCGATCATGCTTAGCCAACCGCGAAGGTCCGGCTTAGCGCATTGTTCTGCTCATCAGCGGAAAGCGATCAGGATGATCGATCGAATCGACAGCGAGGTCGATATCCAGCTCCGGCCAGTAAAGGTGTCCCGCGCTAGGCCATTCGACCATCGTGATTTGACGGATCGATGCATCGCGAAACCAGGGGAACGTATCGAAGGCAACGAACTTCTCCTGGGTTCCGAGCATCAGCCAGAAGCCATGAGTAGTGACGTTGGTGACTTCAACTTCCGAAATGTGTTTTCCAAGCCGTGCGGATTTCATCTGCGTGTGCCTCGACAAGACGTTTCGCGGAGGATAGCTCGCGCGCATTCAAACCATGGTTCAGGGCCAACTCGATGTCCGGCTCGATCCAGAACTTGGCTTCACCGGTCGGCGCGTGGACATGAACATGCAAGCGAGTTTCCTCACGCGAAAAAAAATAGAATCGAAACGCGCCTTCGCGAAAGATCGTTGGACTCATTATGTGATGTTACAACGCCCACGGCTGATTAACCTAGTCGCTTGATCCACCGCGACTGACGTAGAATTCGACACGCCTCGTTTCGGAACCAACCCATGGACCAAAAACTGATCTTCCCCATCCTGATGGGCGCGCTCGTGCTGTTCGCCATCTACCGACGTGTGCGCCGCAATATCGGGCGGCAGCGGGTGAGCGCGGGGCGCATGCAGTTTCGCATCGGTTTGTTGTGCGTGGTCGGCGCGCTGATCGCGTTCGCTGCGACACGTGACATGAATCTGCTCGGCGCCTTGCTCGCGGGCGTGGCGATCGGCGCGGCGCTCGGCTGGCTTGGCTTGCGCATGACCAAGTTCGAGACCACCGCGCAGGGGAGTTTCTATACGCCGCACACCTATATCGGCCTGATCGTGTCGGCGCTGCTGCTGGGACGTATCGCGTACCGGTTTCTGGCAGTCTATCCGTCCATGCACGCGGCGGCGCAGTCGAATCAGAATCCGTTTGCCGCGTATCAGAGGAGCCCGCTCACGCTGGCGATTTTCGGCGTCGTGGTCGGCTACTACATTCTGTATTACATCGGCGTGCTGCAGACGAGCCGGCGTCTGTCGTCGAATCCGACGAACCGGTGACGGCGCATTTCATGCACCGGAGAGACGCAGCACGCCTGCTGCGTCTCCCCATGTTTATCGGCGGATTTCGCTCAAGCGTTGCGCACGATTACGCTGCAGCGATCTGACGCACCTTTTCCGTCATCACCGCGCCGGCCGCTTTGCGGATCGCTTCGCTCGCGCGGACGTCTCCGATCTGACCGGCGATTTCGTGGACCAGGGTTGCGCTGAGCAACTCGCCGACGGCGGTTTTTGCCTTGGGGTTGTTCTCCGGGTCCTTTCTGATCAGAAGCAGCAGTTCCAGCAGGTTGGTATAGGCGGGAATTTCGTAGCGAACGGGATTGATGGACATGACGGTTCTCCGGGTTGCAAGGTCGAAGCAGGCAACGACGCGCCCCCGTACCAATCGTTTGCGATAGCCCTGCTTCGGCAGGCAACGCGCGCGACTGCGTACTGTCTAAGTTCAAAGTTTTCGCGATGCGATTACGTGACGAGTTTCGCGCAACGGCGAAGAAATTCCTGGCCATGTGACGGCGTTCGCCAATAGCCGGAATGTTTGCGTTTCGTTACGTGTGCGATGATGTATATAAGTATATAATGTGGCAAAAAAATTTAACGTTGAGTTCAGGTAATGGCGACTATCATTGATGAATCCGGAACACTTCCCCCGGGCTGTTTACAGCGCCGCACTGTGGTTCCGCGCAGAGCCCCTCAACGAGCGAGAGTTCCGGCACTCGCGATCCCTGCGCGCGTCCGTACCACGACAGCAACGCGCCCGCGCGCCCACCCAGAATTGGAGTACTACTCTCATGACTACCATTGAAACCATCCGCACCGAAAATATCGGCACCCTGAACGAATTGGTCGACATCACCCGCGACGGCGCGACCTTCTTCGGCGAAGCGGCCAACCAGGTCGCCAATCCGCAGCTGAAGAGCATCTTCGTGGAAATGAAGGACACCAGGACGCGCTTCGTCGATGCGCTGGCGAAGGAACTGCAGACCGCGCCGGTGAAATCGACGGCGCCGGCCAGCAACGTGCGCGCGACCTGGCACAAATTGTATACGGATATCCGTGGCCAGCTCGGCGACAAGAACCTCGCTTTCGCCGGCGAAGTGCAGGCCAGTGAAGACCGCCTGCTCAAGGCCTATGACAACGTGGCCCACGATCAGGGCGTGCCGGTGTCGGTGAAAAACGTGGTGACTCACTACCTGCCTGTCATGCGCAAGCAGTTCGAGTCGATCCGCGATCGCAAGTGGGCCGCGGCCGCATAACTCCGGCGCCCAACGCGAAGCATCTGCGTAAATGGGCAAATCGAGCCGGTACCGGAAACGGTGCCGGCACTTTTTGGGATTCTGGCCGCTCGCCGCGTTCCGCGACGATTCGGTGGCCGTTACGCATGTGGAAGGAAAGGTGCTCACCGATTTTTGCAAGGCGGCTTACTCTGCCGTCAGCCACTCCACACGTTGCGTTGCGTGCGCGTCGCGCGCGAGCAGGCGCACCAGCTCGGGCAGCAATTCCTTTAGCCAGCGATCGAATTGCCAGGGCGGATTGACGATGACCATGCCGCAGCCGTTGAGGCGCAGCGGCGAATCGTCCGGATGCAGCATCAGTTCCGCCAACAGCGTTTTCTTGATCCCCTTGCGCTGCGAACCGGCGCTAGAACGGCAACACCGCGCGGCGCAGCTTGATCGGATACCAGACCGCGTAAATGCCGGTCGGCCAGCGCGCATACGCCGACTCCAAGCGCGTCGCGGATCAGGCCGAATTCGGCGTGCTGCGCCTCGAACGGCGGATCGATCAGCACCAGGCCGCGGCGTTCCTTCGGCGGCACCAGCCCTTCGAGCGCGGCATAACCGTCGCGCTGATGCACGCCGATGCGCGCGTCGCGGGCGAACAGCGCTTTGCAGTTTCGCCGCTTCGTCGGGCTGCAATTCGCAGAGCACGGCGCGATCGTGTTGCGCGCATCAGCAGACTGGCGATCAGCGGCGAACCGGGATAGACGTGCAGATGCCCGTTCGCGTCCGCTGAGTTCGCCGCACGCACGCAAATCGAAATACGGCGCGCAATGCATCGGGCAACGACGGCGGCGATCAGCAGGCGCTGCACGCCGTCGACGTGTTCGCCGGTCTTGCGCGCCTCCTCGTCGCGGAAATCATATTTGCCCGCGCCCGCATGCGTGTCTATGTAACAGAACGGCGTCGGTTTCGCTTTCAGCGCGTGGATCAGGCCGACCAGGATGGCGTGCTTGAACACATCGGCGAAATTGCCGGCGTGGAAGGCGTGGCGATAATTCATCGGGATGCGAAATGCCGCGGCAGCTTGTGCAAGGCTGTCCAGTGTAGCAATGTGATGCCATCCCAACCGGTCCCGTGTTCGATGAATTCCTCCGATCCTTGCGCGAATTCCCTTTCACGCCGCCGTTGTGTGCAAGGCATTGCGCTGGCGGGATGCGCCTAAGACGAGGATCGGCCCGATTCGTCCTCGGCGTGCGGCTCTGCCTTTGAGTTTTCCTTCTCCCACCGGGAGAAGGTGCCCGAAGGGCGGATGAGGGAAAAGCTTTGCTTGAAGGATAGAAACGGCAAATTTTTTGTGCGGTCTCTCCTCATCCGGCGTTTCGCGCCACCTTCCCCTGACGGAGAAGGGAGGCATTACCTCAGCCAAACAGCACAGAGGTCATCGAGATCGTGCTGAAAAGTTCGGCATTGAAAATGCGGGTTTCGTCGCCGTCGTGCCTGGCGGCGAGCACGTAAAGCAGCGGTAGATAATGCTCAGGCGTCGGAATGGCAAGTGAAATTTGTGAATCGAGATTGCGCCAGTCGACCAGTTCGGCATGGCGATTTTCGGCGATGCGCGCGCGCGCGGCGTCATCGATGCGCACGGCCCAATCCGGCGCCGCCGGATCGCGGAAATTCAGCAGGCGCAGGTTGTGCACGATATTGCCGCTGCCGCAGATCAGCACGCCTTCGTCGCGCAGCGGCGCGAGTTCGCGGCCCAATGCATGGTGAAACGCACCCGGTTGCGCCGTGTCGAGACTGAGCTGGACCACCGGAATATCGGCCTGCGGATACATCACGCGCAGCACGCTCCAGGCGCCGTGATCGAGGCCGTATTCGGGCGTCGTGTTTACTTTTATACTTTTAACCATGGCCGCGACGCGTTGTGCCAGTGCGGGGTCGCCCGGTGCCGGATAACACACATCGAACAGTGCCTGCGGAAAGCCATAGAAGTCGTGAATCGTCTCCGGCTGCCGGGCGCTGGAGACGAATACGCCGCGCGATTCCCAGTGCGCAGAGATGCACAGGATCGCCTTCGGTTTTGGAATGCGCGCGGCCGCGTCCTGCCAGCCGCGCGTGAACGCGTTTTCCTCGATCGCGTTCATCGGCGAACCGTGGCCGACGAACAGCGCGGGCATGCGGGAAGTTTTCATTTTTTCGGTTTCCTATCGGATGACAAGCATGCGCCACAGATGGGAATCCGGGAACCACCATGCGTGCGACGCTGCGTTCCGTTGTCGCGTGCCAGACCTGACGAATGTCACCCCGATCCGCTGACGGCTGCGACTGACGTATGCGCGGGCGATTGCCGATCATGCTGCTGCGGCCGCCGTTTCGGTCCGGGAGCGAATCATGAACACCAGTATCGCCAGCGTAATCGACACCCTGCGCAACAGCTCGGGCGCGACGACCTCGCAAGGTCTCGCCAATATCGTCGAGGTCGTGCACCAGGCTTGTACATCGGCTTCGGCACAGAGCGTGGCCGATGGCCAGAAGCGCAGCGAGTTCAACAAGTGGTTGATCGTCGCGGCTGCGGTCGTCGGCGGGTTCTTCCTGCTGCGCGGCATGCGCAAGCTGATGAAGTTCGCGTTCGCCATGTTCTGGGTCTGGATGTTCACGCGCGGCCACGCGCACCACCGGTTCGGTTGGTGGTAATTTTTTTTGCGGCGCGCCTGCGGATGCGAGGGCGCGCTTGTTACCATGGACTGGAGCGCGCATTCAGCGCGAACCGCCGATGGGTAAGCAATGAGAAATCGCCATGCCGTCGCGACCGGAGGTTGATCGCGGCGACGCGAGTTCGCGCATCGCGCCGATGATCGCGATTATAGGCGGTGGCCCGGCTGGCTTGATGGCGGCCGAAGTCGCGCGCGCGGCGGGCGTCGAGGTGCATGTCTACGAGCGCATGGGCTCGGTCGGGCGCAAATTCCTGATCGCCGGCAAGGGCGGGCTCAATCTCACCCATGCGGAAAAATTCGAGGCGTTCGTAGCACGCTATGGCGCACGCGAAAAGGAAATGCGCGCCTGGCTAAGCCGGTTCGATGCGGACGGGTTGCGCGAATGGGCGCGCGGTTTGGGGATCGAAACCTTCACTGGCAGTTCTGGCCGTGTATTTCCGAGCGATCTCAAGGCCGCGCCCCTGCTGCGCGGCTGGGTGCGCCGGCTGCGTGCGAGTGGTGTGCATTTCCATGTGCACCATCGCTGGCTCGGCTGGAGCGACGATGGCGCATTGCGCTTTGCGCACACGGACGCTGAGAAAAGTATACGCGCCGATGCGCTGGTGCTTGCGCTTGGCGGCGGCAGTTGGCCGGTGCTCGGTTCGGACGCGAGCTGGGTGCCGCTGCTGGAACAGCGCGCAGATCGCCATCGCGCCGCTGCAACCGTCCAATTGCGGTTTCGATATAAACGGTGGCTGGAGCGAACACTTCGCCGCGCGTCACGCGGGGCGGCCGGTCAAACCGGTGGTCGTCGAATGGCGCGCCGCCGATGGCGCGGTGGCGCGCCGGCAGGGCGAGTTCGTGATCACCACGCCCGGCATCGAAGGCAGTTTGATCTATGCGTTCAGTGCGCAGTTGCGCGATGCGATTGCGGCACATGGAAGCGTTGAAATTCGCCTCGACCTTGCGCCCGGCCGCGACGCGCAGCGTCTCGCGCGCGACCTCGCGCGCCCGCGTGGCAGCCGCAGCCTGAGCGAGCATTTGCGCCGTCAGGCCGGCATCGATGGGGTCAAAGCGGGGCTGCTCTACGAGGTGCTGAGCAAGACAGAGACGCAGGATTCGGAGCGTCTCGCCGCGACGATCAAATCCCTGCCATTGCGCCTGCAACGTGCGCGCCCGCTCGATGAAGCGATCAGCACCGCAGGCGGCGTGCGCTTCGATGCGCTCGATGAAAGCCTCATGCTGAAAACATTACCCGGCGTGTTCTGTGCCGGCGAAATGATCGACTGGGAAGCGCCGACCGGCGGCTATCTGCTGACCGCGTGCCTTGCCAGCGGACGCATCGCGGGGCAGGGTGCGGCGCAGTGGCTGCAGCTTTGATGTTGCTGTTAAGCCGTATTCCCTCAAGCCATGACCTAACATCAAGTTGCTTTGGCGCCCCTGGTTGTTCTGCCATAGAATCCGACCCGTCCTAGGGATGGAGTCATGGTATGAACCGTTGGTGGATTGCTTGCGTCGGCGTAGTGATGGCGATGGTCTGCAACGGGTGTTCGGCGTATGTGGTTTCTGGCACCTATGTCGAGCGCGGGCAGAATTTTGTCGAAATGATCCAGCTAACCCAAGGGCAGGATGGTAACCTGCTTGGGTCGATGATAAGCACAACGCTGAATGCCAACGGGACAATCGCAGAGAACACGTTCAATCTCTCAGGGGTCGCCAACGGGAACTCGATCACCCTGATTGCGAAGCCCCCTGTCTCGCTCGGAACAAGTCTCAATATGTCGGGCACTGTGGACGGCGAATCGATCACGCTCACCACGTCCAACGGCACAGGAAGCTATACAAGAGGAAGTCCTGTCGATTACCAAGCTGCCGTGCAGCAAGAGATGGGAAACCGAGTTGCAGGAACTTCTCAAATTCACCATCGACCTCAATCAATATATCGAGAATGCCACCTGGTCTGATATTCCTCGGAACGTCAAAGACTGTGGCATTCTGGTCTATCAGAAACTGTGACCGTACCGGGTTTGTGCGGATGGTGAAATTGGCGATGATTATGTTTGCGGTCCGTGCAAGATTCATCAACGTAGCGAAATGATTCAGATCCATACCTTCACCGGCGCCGCTGTCGCGCCGCATCTCGATGCGCTGGCCGCCTTGCGCATCGCCGTGTTCCGCGACTGGCCGTATCTGTACGCCGGCGATCGCGACTACGAGAAGAAATATCTGGCGACCTATGCGAAGTCGCCCGAGAGTCTGTTCGTGCTCGCCTTCGATGGCGAGCGCGTGATCGGCGCATCGACCGGCATTCCATTGACCGACGAAACGGCCGAATTCCAGAAACCGTTTATCGATTGCGGCATCGCGCTCGCCGACGTTTTCTATTTCGGCGAATCGGTGTTGCTCAAGGACTATCGCGGGCACGGGCTCGGCCATCGCTTCTTCGACGAGCGCGAGGGTTATGCGCGCCGACTCGGCCGCTTCGCTTTGACCGCATTCTGTGCGGTCGAACGCGACGTGAGCGATCCACGCAAGCCTGACAATTTTCGACCGAACGATGTGTTCTGGAACAAGCGCGGCTATCGGCGTCAAGAGGACATGTTCTGTGCGATCGACTGGCAGCAGATCGGCGATGCCGCGCCAAGCACGCAGCGCTTGCGATTCTGGCTGCGCGACATCATCTAGATACGATGAAACTTCGTCTCGCACTCGCCCAATGGACCATCGGCTCGCCGGCGAATTTCGGCGAGTTCGCGGCGCGCATTTCCAAAGCGGTTGCCGAAGCCGTGAGTGGCGGCGCGCAGATCGTCGTGTTCCCGGAATATCTCGCGCTCGAACTTGCCACGACACTGGCACCGATGCTGCGCGCGGACTTCGTCGCCACGCTCGCGGCCTTGCAGCCCCTGCATGAAGACTGGCTGGCGCTGTTTGCGCGTCTTGCGCGCGAGCATCGCGTCCACCTCGTTGCAGGAACGTTTCTGCTCGCTCAGCCCAATAGCCGCTACCGCAATCGCGCGTACTTCTTCACGGCGGACGGCAAGCACGTGTTCCAGGACAAACTGACGCTGACCGGGTTCGAGAAACAGGCCGGCGTCATCGAGCCGGGCGACGTATTGAAAGTATTCGACACGCCGTACGGGCGCATCGCGATCAATATCTGCTACGACGCCGAATTCCCGCTGTATGCGCGTGCGCAGCGCCAGGCCGGCGCCAGACTCTTGCTGGTGCCGAGTTGTACCGACACCGACGCGGGCGCGACGCGTGTGCGCGTCGGCTGCATGGCGCGTGCGCTGGAAAATCGTTTCTACGTCGCGCAGTCGGTCACCACGGGCGAGGCGCCGGACAACCCGGCGCTGGATACCAACACCGGCCGCGCCACGCTCTATGCGCCGAGCGATCGTGGCCTGCCGGCGGACGGGATCCTCGTCATCGCCGATCCGGGCGCGACCTGGCTGATCGCCGAAGTGGATTTCGCGGCATTGGATACAACGCTGCAAAATGCACAAGTCGCCGTGCCCGTCGACTGGGATGCGCAGGCGCGGCCCGATGTCGTCCGCGCGCGGGTTGAAAAACTCGCGTAACCCGGAATTCGCCATTCCCGCGAAAGTCGTCTTGCTCGTCATACCGGCGCAGGCCGGTATCCAGTGTCTCCCGCTCTTTCTGCGTCGCGGAAGATCAACTGCTTTCATTCGCCTGCGCCGAGCGAGTTACTTTTGGCATGACTCCGGGCATCCTGCCCTCCGCCGCTTTGCGGCCAGCTTCGCTGTTCGCGCCGCTCCTGCGGCGCAGTGCCCAAAAGTAACCAAAAGGCTAGGCACCTGACGCGGTGTTGTGCTGCGCGTCAGCGCAGCACAATGCACTGCGCTTCTCGGCTGCGGCGGGGTTCGCTTGATGTACCTCCATGTACATTCGCTCACGCGCGCGCATCGTGCGTGCGCCCCTGCGGGCGTTTTCCGCCGCAGCCTGCGACGCTCGGCACCGCGAAAGGCGCCCTCGGTTGCACGAACCCGTCCATCCCTGGACTGCGCCTTGCGCGCTTGTGATCTTGGTCCCCCCTTTGCCGCGGCGGGCGCGCGGCGGAATCGTCCGGCAGGAGGGCGCACACGATGTGCGCCCGTTCGCGAATGTACATGGATGTCCATCAAGCGAACCCCGCCGGGACCTCGCGTACTCGGAGGGCGAAGCCCGCAGAGCGCGGCATCGGGGGCGGCCTCTCTTTGGTTACTTTCTCTTGGCTGGTGAAGAGAAAGTGACCCGCTCGCCGCAGGCGAGCGGAAGCTCGTGCTTCTGGTCGCATTGACCCTGCCGGAAATCGGCGCAATAGTTGTGCGTCGAGACAACGCAAAGCCGCAGGGAGAATGCGATGCAGGCCGAACCGAGCTATGTCAGCGGCGTTTCCGCGCTGCCACTGATCGGCGACACGATCGGCGCGCATTTCGACAAGATCGCGGATGCACACGCGGATCGCGACGCGCTGATCGTGTGTTACCAGAACGTTCGCTGGACCTATCGCGAGTTGCGCGAGCGCGTGGACAATCTCGCGGTGGCGCTGCGGCGTCTGGGTCTGGCTGCGGGCGAGCGCATCGGCATCTGGGCGCCCAATTGCGCGGAGTGGACGCTGACCCAGTTTGCCACGGCCAAGGCCGGCCTGATCCTGGTCAATATCAATCCAGCGTATCAGCGCAGCGAACTCGAGTACGCGCTGAACAAGGTCGGCTGCAGGGCGCTCGTGCTCGCGCCAGGTTTCAAATCCAGCAAGTATCTCGACATGCTCGCCGATCTCGCGCCGGAACTGGCGCATTGCGCGCCGGGCGCGCTCGCTGCGCAGCGGCTGCCGGAATTGCGCTGCGTGATCCGGCTCGGCGTCGAGGCGACTCCGGGCATGTACAACTTCGACAGCTTGCTGAGCGAGGCCAGCGAACGCGAGCGCGAGGATCTCGCTGCGTTGGGGGCAACCTTGCAGTTCGACGATCCGATCAATATCCAGTTCACCTCGGGCACGACGGGCCTGCCCAAGGGCGCGACGCTGACCCATCACAATATTCTCAACAACGGATTTTTCGTCACCGAAAACATCCGCCTGCGGCCCGGCGACCGCCTGTGCATTCCGGTGCCGCTGTATCACTGCTTCGGCATGGTGATGGGCAATCTCGGCTGCCTCACCCATGGCGCGACGATGGTCTACGCCGACGCCGGGTTCGATCCGCAGAGCGTGCTCGTGGCAGTCCACGCCGAACGCTGCACCGCGCTGTATGGCGTGCCGACGATGTTCATCGCCGAGTTGGGGCACGCGGATTTCGCCACATACGATCTGTCCAGTCTGCGCACCGGTATCATGGCCGGATCGCCGTGCCCGATCGAGGTGATGAAGCAGGTCGTCGAGCGCATGCACATGCGTGAAGTCGTGATCGCCTACGGCATGACCGAGACCTCGCCGGTGAGCCTGCAATGCGCACCCGACGATCCGCTCGAACGTCGCGTGTCGACCGTGGGCCGCATCTCACCGCATCTGGAGGTGAAGATCGTCGACGCCGATGGGCGCATCGTGCCGCGCGGCGCGCCGGGCGAACTGTGCACGCGTGGCTACTCGGTCATGCTCGGCTACTGGGACGATGCGGAGAAAACCGCCGAAGCCATCGATCGCAACGGCTGGATGCACACGGGCGATCTGGCCACGCTCGACGCCGAAGGTTATTGCAATATCGTCGGCCGCTCCAAGGATGTGGTGATCCGCGGCGGCGAGAACGTGTATCCGCGCGAGGTCGAGGAATTCCTCTACCGCCATCCGCAGATCCACGATGTGCAATGCGTCGGCGTGCCGGACGCGAAATTCGGTGAAGTGCTGTGCGCCTGCGTGATCCTCAAGCCCGGCGCCGGCGTCGATGAGGCCGGACTGCGTGCGTTCTGCCGCGGTGAGATCGCGCACTACAAGGTGCCGCAGTATTTCCGCTTCGTCGAAGCGTTCCCGCTGACCGTCACCGGCAAAGTGCAGAAGTATATTCTGCGCCAGACGATGGCGGACGAGCTGGGTTTGCGTGCGCAGAAGACGGCGTGAGGCAGCGCCAGAGAAACTCTGAACAAGACACCGTTGGTGCCGAGCCCGTCGCAGCACGTTCTCAGAAACCGCCGGCTTTGAATCGGGCGTTACAGCAAGGTGACGATCGGGTTACGCGCGATCTAGAGCGCTTTTGCGTTCGCTTGCGAGATCAAAAGCGCCCCCTTCCGCCCTATGGGCACCTTCCCCCGCTACGCAGGGGAAGGGAAGAATCAGCTCGTTGCGAGACGAGAATCCTTCCCTTGCGCAGCGGGGAAGGGAAAAATCAGGTCGTTGCGAGACGAGAATCCTTCCCTTGCGCAGCGGGGGAAGGGAAGAATCAGGTCGTTGCGAGACGAGAATCCTTCCCTTGCGCAGCGGGGGAAGGGAAAAATCAGGTCGTTGCGAGACGAGAATCCTTCCCTTGCGCAGCGGGGGAAGGGAAAAATCAGGTCGTTGCGAGACGAGAATCCTTCCCTGCGCAGCGTGGGAAGGGAAAATCAGGTCGTTGCGAGACGAGAATCCTTCCCCTGCGCAGCGGGGGAAGGGAAAGATCAGGTCGTTGCGAGGCGAGAATCCTTCCCCTGCGCAGCGGGGGAAGGTGGCGGCAGCCGGAAGGGGGCGCTCCTGACTTTGTATTCATCAAAATCGAAAATGCTAGGGCGATGCGAATTCCGGCGTCGCGGGCTGCGCGGCGGTCGGCACCGATTCGCGCGATTGCTGCTGCATTGTCCACAATGCGGCATAGCGTCCGCGCTGGGCGAGCAATTGCGCATGACTGCCGCGCTCGACGATGCGGCCGTGGTCGAGCACGAGGATTTCATCGGCATCGACGATCGTCGACAGGCGATGCGCGATGATCAGCGTGGTGCGCTCGCGCGCGATCTCTTCGAGTTCGCCCTGGATGATTTTTTCGGTGCGCGTGTCGAGCGCGCTGGTGGCTTCGTCGAACACGAGAATTTCCGGATTCTTGAGCAGGGTGCGCGCGATCGCGACGCGCTGTTTCTCGCCGCCGGAGAGTTTCAGGCCGCGCTCGCCGACGCCGGTGTCGTAGCCCTGCGGCAGGCTCGCGATGAAGTCGTGGATATGCGCCGCGCGCGCGGCGGCGACGACTTCCTCGCGCGTGGCGTCGGGTTTGCCATAGGCGATGTTGTAGTAGATCGAGTCGTTGAACAGCACCGTGTCCTGCGGCACGATGCCGATCGCCGTGCGCAGCGAATCCTGGGTCACGCTCGCGGATATCCTGGCCGTCGATCAGGATGCGCCCGCCGCTGACGTCGTAGAAGCGGTACAGCAGGCGCGACAGCGTCGACTTGCCCGCGCCGGTCGTGCCGACCACGGCGACGGTCTTGCCGGCCGGAATGGAGAAATCCACGTTGTATAAAATGCCGCGCGCCGGATCGTAACCGAACGACACGTTCTCGAAGCGTACTTCGCCACCGCCAGCGGCCAGCGGTTTTGCGCCCGGCGCATCGCGGATTTCCTGCGGCTCGTCGAGCAGAACGAACATGCGCTCGATATTGGTCAGCGCCTGCTTCACTTCGCGATAGACCATGCCCAGATAATTCAATGGGATCGACAACTGGATCAGAAACGCGTTGACCAGCACCAGATCGCCGAGTGTCATGCGCCCGGCGACGACGCCGGCCGAGGCGCGCCACAGCAACAACGTAAGTCCGACCGCAACGATCGCTGTCTGGCCGACATTCAGTGCAGCGAGCGACTTCTGGCTGCGCACGGTCGCTTCTTCGAGATTGCGCAGGCTGCCGTCGAAGCGGTTCAACTCGTGCCGCTCGTTGTTGAAGTACTTGACCGTCTCGTAGTTGAGCAGCGCATCGACATTGCGCGCGTTCGCCTCGGTATCGGCCTCGTTCGCGGCGCGGTAAAAGCGCAGTCGCCATTCGGTCATCGAAAACGTGAACGTGATATACACAACCAGCGTCGCCAGCGTGATCAGGGCGAAGCCCCAGTCGTAGCGCACGATCAGGATGCCGCAGATCAGGGTGATCTCGAACAGGGTCGGCAGGATCGTGTAGATCGTCCAGTCGAGCAGATCGGAGACCGAGGTCATGCCACGTTCGACATCGCGCGCGACGCCGCCGGTACGGCGGTCGAGGTGGAAGCGCAGACTCAACGAATGCAGATGCGCGAACACGCGCAGAGTGATCTCGCGCGAGGTGCGTGCGAGCACGCGCGCGAACACCACCGTGCGCAATTCCTGGAACAGCGAGGTCGACAGGCGCAGCGCGCCGTAGGCCATCAGCAGCAGTAGCGGAATCACCAGAGGCGACGGTTTGACATCGAGTCCGTCGACGAGGTGTTTGAGCACCAGCGGCACGCCGATATTCGCCAGTTTCGCGGTGACCAGGAAACACAGGGCCACGGTCACGCGCCCGCTGTAATGCCGTACCGTCGGCATCAGGCGCGCAAACGCGCCGATCAAGGTGGCGCGCGGCGGAGGCGTGGCGGAATTCATCGCATTCAGATGGGGATGGCCGATAGCTTCACAAGCCGATAACGAGCGGCCAGCGTATCATTCAAGCAGTCTCACTGCGGAGAAGTGCGATGCGTACGATCCTGATGCTGGTTGTGACGAGTCTCGTGTGCGCCGGTCTGGCGTTTGCGGGCGACGCGGCAAAACCATCGAGTCCGCCACGCGCCAAGGCGCCCGCCGGCGCGAGAGTATTCATAGTCTCGCCCAAGAATGGCGCAACGGTCGGTCAGGACGTGCTGGTCAAGTTCGGCGTGAAGGGCATCGCGATCCGCCCGGCCGGCGATCCGACGCCGAACACGGGACACCACCATCTGCTGATCGACGTGGCCGAACTGCCGCCCGGCGATGCGCCGATTCCGAACGACGCGACGCACAAGCATTACGGCAAGGGTCAGACCGAGGACACGATCCACCTCACGCCCGGCGATCACACGCTGCAACTGGATTTCGGCGATCGTGCGCACATGCAATTCGACCCGCCGCTGGTGTCGAAGAAAATCACCGTGCGTGTGAAGTGAGATCGTTGGACGCTGGGACAGTGGGGCGGAGCAAGTAATGATTAATTACATGCTATTTAGCGCTCTGCTTTCTACGACGGCAGATGTACAAGGTTGTAGCAAATTCTTGCAGAATCCCGTTGTACTGCAAGAGACTCATTTGTATAACGCTAAGACGAAGGTAATTGCGTCAACTAATGATTCCAGATCTGATGGTTCGATAATGTGTCAGATTAATGGTGTTCGGGAAAGCCTGACCAATACGACGGTTTTTTCGATTGAAATTAAACGCAGCGGTGCCGTGAACATCGTGTATGATTTTGCGAAAGAGGAGGAGATTGCAAAAAACAAATATGGTGATGGTGCGATCATTACCGACACGGCGTTGGCTGAGGTTTTTTTGCGTATTTGGACAGGAAAATCTAGCTGTACAAGCCCACGCATAGACGTTGCAATGCTACTCAGAGACGAGTGGTCCCTTTGGGTTACTTGTAAATACGGTGACTATCAGCTCTGGATAGGTGCTGATGGCGAGCTAAGATCATTTTCTGGTGGTCTATCAGGGGATGTATTGCCACCCAGTGGTTCGGGGAAGCACTAAGGTCTTGGCTTGTTGGTCAGAGTGCGTCTGCGGCTTCTCAGAAGAATCACAGTCAGACTGGCATTCGGGAGTAGATTGGGCGCTCCCGCAATCGCGAGGGCGACCACAATCGACTACCACTTGCCGCGGCCGCGCATCGCAGCAACAGGACGCAACCGCAGATCTCTACGGAGAACTACACCCCGAGAGACTTCATGAACAAGAAGATAAAACTTCGAAACGGCCTACTCGCCCGCCTAGCGCTGGCGACTCCATAGCAAACGCGCACTCGCAAGCGCGTTCAGTTTGCCCGGCGCCTCCGTTACAATGCGATCCACAGGCACACGGCATTCGTGGCGCGCCGCACGAGGATTCGCATGCGGGTATTGGTCAGCAACGACGATGGCGTGGAAGCGCCGGGTATCCATGTGCTCGCGCGCCGGCTTGCGGTCGTCGGCGAGGTCGTGATCGTCGCGCCGGATCGCGATCGTTCCGGCGCGAGCAATTCGCTGACCCTCGATCAGCCGATCCGCGTTACCCGGCTTGAGGAAAATCGCTATCGCGTGGCCGGCACGCCGACCGACTGCGTGCATCTGGCGCTGTGCCGGCTTGCTCGACAAGGAACCCGATATCGTCGTTTCCGGCATCAACAATTCGGCCAATCTCGGCGACGACGTGATTTATTCGGGCACGGTTTCGGCGGCGATGGAAGGGCGCTTTCTCGGCCTGCCCGCGATCGCCGTGTCGCTGGTCACGCGAGGATCACACCGGCCAGCATTACGAAAGCGCCGCGCAGGCGGCGCTGGCGATCATGCAGCGCCTGCTCGTCGATCCGCTGCCGGCCGACACGATCCTCAACGTCAATGTGCCGGATCGTCCCTGGCACGAGCTGCGCGGCTTCGCGGTCACGCGGCTGGGCAAGCGCCATCGTTCCGCGCCGTGCATCGCGCAGATCGATCCGCGCGGCCGTCCGATCTGGTGGATCGGGCCGGCCGGCGAGGTCGACGACGACGGTCCGGGCACGGATTTCCACGCGGTGCGCGAGGGCTACATCTCGATCACGCCGATCCATGTCGATCTGACCCGCTACCAGGCGCTGGAAAAAGTCAGCGAGCTGGGTCGAGTCGCTGTCGCTCGAACTCGGATACGGCCGCATGAGCGACAGCATGAGAACGAGCGCTTGATGTATTCTGCGGCGGCTGACACCGGAGGCGCGCGGCCTCGGCATGACCTCGCAGCGCGCGCGCGATCGTCTGATCGAACGCCTCAAGGCGAACGGCATCGCCGACCGGCGCGTGCTCGATGTGATCCGCGCGCCTGCCGCGCCATCTGTTCATCGAGGAAGCGCTGGCCTCGCGCGCCTACGAAGACACCGCGCTGCCGATCGGCCAGGCCAGACGATTTCGCAGCCGTGGGTCGTCGCGCGCATGACCGAGGCGCTGATCGAGCACAGCATTGCCGGACAAAGTGCTCGAGATCGGCACCGGCTCCGGCTATCAGGCCGCGGTGCTCGCCGCGCTGGTGGAAAATGTATACACGGTCGAGCGCATCGAGGAATTGCTGCGCAACGCGCGGCGGCGTTTCCGCAAGCTCGGCATCGAGAACCTGCGCTCGAAACACGACGACGGCAAGCTCGGCTGGCCGGAGCACGCGCCGTACGACGCGATCATGCTTACTGCCGCCGACGATGCGGTCGCACGCGGAGTTGTTCGCGCAACTCGCGCCCGACGGCGTGCTGGTCGCGCCGGTCGGGCCGCCCGGGCGCACAGAAGCTGTTGCGCTATCGCCATGTCGAGACGGCGAAAAAGCGGCTGGGTCGGCGAGGCGCTCGACGCAGTCAGTTTCGTGCCGCTGCTCGGCGGTCTGGGCTGATGCGATACGCCGCGCGTCAAAGGATTGCCAGGTCTTGAAACTGTTCAAACCGATTTACGAAAAAGCGCTGGTCTGGGCCGCACATCCGCTGGCGCAGCGCATCCTGCCGCTGCTGAGCTTTGTCGAAGCCTTCATTTTTCCGGTTGCGCCCGAAGTGATGCTGGCGCCGATGACGCTGGCGAAGCCCGAACGCTGGGCGCGCTACGCCACGATCAGTCTGTGCGGTTCGGTACTCGGTTCGCTTCGTCGGCTATGCGCTGGGTCATTACGCATTCGATTTCGTGCGCCCGCTGTTCGCCGACCTCGGCTGGCTGCCCAGGATCGACAGCATGGTGGCGCAACTGCATCAGGATCTGGCGCAGAATTCGTGGAAGGCGTTCGGCTTGCTCGTCCTCGCCGGATTTCTGCCGATCCCGCTGAAAATTTTCACCTGGGCGTCGGGCATCGTCGGCGTGCCGCTGCCGGCATTCATCGCCGGAATGATGATCGGCCGCGGCAAGCGCGTATATCTTCTGTGCGGTCTGATCCGGCTCGGCGGCAAGCGCGCCGAGGAAGCGCTGCACCGCTGGATCGAATGGATAGGCTGGGCGGTGATTGCATTGATCGTGCTGGCTGTGCTGTATTTCAAATTCCTGCATTGAGATTCGAAAGCGATGAATTCGAGCCTGATCGATTCGAACCGGATGAAAACCGCGGCGTGCGGTTGCCTGCCATGGCTGCTGATCGCTGCTGCGCTGTGGCTGACTGGGTGCGCATCCGAGCCGGCCGAAGTCGAGGATCTTTCGCTCGACACCTCGGCGCCGCAAACCGCACAGACGCCAGTGCGTTCGAGTCCGCAGGTACCTGCCGGCAGCTATCACGTGGAACGCGGCGACACGTTGTTTTCGATCGCGTTCAAGCGCGGCCTGGATTATCGCGACGTCGCCGGGTGGAACGGCATTGCGCCGCCGTACAAGATTCTGGCCGGGCAGTGGCTGCGCCTCAGTCCGCCCGGCGCGCTTGCGCAAGTGCCGGAATCTGCGGCGCATGCGCCGATAGCGTCGGCATCGACGCCGGTGGTCGTGTCGAGCGTGCCGCCGTCTTCAACAAGCGCTACTGGCACGCCGCCCGCGCCCGCGACGAAGAATGGCGCCTTGTTCGAGGATGTGCCGAGCGCGCCTGCGAAGACCGCGTCAGTCGCGGCAAGCGAACCTGCACCCGAGCCCGTGTCACCGCCGCCAGAGGCAGCGACTTCGCCGCCGCCAGCCGCCGCACCCATGCCGGTTCCGGTTACGCCGCCGCCGGCAGCGTCCAGACCGGTTGCCGAACAACCGGCTCCAGCGGCACGGCCGATCAGCGAAGGCGCCACCGCCAACGTCGCTGGCGTCAGCTGGCGCTGGCCGAGCGCAGGCAAGGTGATCGGCGCCTTCGTCGCCGGCGATCAAATCAGGCAGGGCATCGATATCGCCGGCAACGCGGGCGATCCGGTGATTGCGGCGGCCGATGGCGATGTGGTCTACAGCGGCAACGGCCTGATCGGCTACGGCGAACTCATCATCGTCAAGCACAATGCGACGTTTCTTTCCGCTTACGGGCACAACCGCAAGCGTCTGGTGCAGGAAGGCCAGAAGGTGCGCGCCGGCCAGCAGATCGCCGAGATGGGATCGAGCGCAAGCTCGCGCGACGAGTTGCATTTCGAGATCCGCAAGAACGGCAAGCCGGTCAATCCGCTGGACTATCTGCCGGCGCGTTGAGTCTGTTTCAGCCACTGCGGAATCGGCGGAAATGCGCATCGACTCGCGCTATGCTGCGCGCATGAGCTCCGATGTGCGCACGGACGAAATCGATTCGGAAGAATTGCTTGAGCTGATCCACGCGATCGAGCCGCAGCAGGACGACGAGGCGCGCGATTCGACCAGCGCCTATCTCAAAGAAATCGGTCTGATTCCGCTGCTCGAAGCGCACGAGGAACTCGAACTCGCGCAACGTGTGGGTAGCGGCGACGCCGATGCGCGGCGGCGCATGATCGAGTCGAACCTGCGCTTGGTGGTCGCCATCGCGCGCAGCTATGTCGGGCGCGGCGTGCCGCTGCTCGATCTGATCGCCGAGGGCAATCTCGGCCTGATCCGCGCGGTCGAAAAATTCGACGCCGCGCGCAAGCTGCGCTTCTCGACTTATGCGACCTGGTGGATCCGCGACGGCGTGCAGCGCGCGCTGATGCATCAGGGACGCACGGTGCGCGTGCCCGTGCATGTGCTGCGCGAGTTCGCCCAGGTGTTGCGCGCGCGGCGCCAGTTGACCCACGATCTGGGGCGCATGCCGAGCATCGACGAACTCGCGCGCAATGTCGGCAAACCTGGCGCCGACGTTGCCGGTCTATTCAACCGTGACCGATCGCATCAGCTCGCTCGACGCGCCGCTGTCGGCCAGCGACGATCGCGCGCTGATCGAACAATTGATCGTCGAAGGCGCGGATGCGGTCGCTGTGCGCGGCGCGCGCGACGCGGGCGATACGCGCGTCGCCCGTTGGCTCGAACAGTTGCCGCGCGCGCCAGCGCCTCGTACTCCAGCGACGTTACGGACTCAACGACGAAGCCATGCAGACGCTCGCGGAAATCGCCGCCGAACTCGGCCTGACGCGCGAGCGCGTGCGGCAGATCCAGAGCGAGGCGCTGGCGCGCCTGCGTTGTCTGGTCGAGCGCGAATCAGCCGGGCAATAGAAACAGCGCAACCGCGTTGCGCCTCTCGCCGACCAGCACATTGAAGGTGCGCGCGGCCGCGGCGTTGTCCATGGTCTCCAGACCGATGCCGCGCTTGAGGAACGCGCCGAGCACGGCCTGACTCGGAAACGTCGTGCGCGCGCCGGTGCCGAGCAGCACGACCTCGGGTTGGAGCGCGAGAATTTTCTCGATCGCGGCTGAGTCGAGTTCGCCGACGTTGCGCGCGGGAAAATCGTCGACTCGCCGCGTTTGCGCTGAGCAGCGAGACTGGTCGTGAACTCGCGGTCGATCACGCTGACGCATGTGCGCGTCGGCCTTGCGCACGAACAACTGCTGCTCGTTGCGATGCTCGGTCAGTTGCATCTCCCCCTCCCGGCACGCGGCGCATGCTGATCTTGCCCGCAAGGGCAGAGGTAAACGTCGGGCATTCCCCGTTCCATCCCGAGGATTATCGCGGCAATGCGATTTTCGGCTCGTCCACATTGCGCCGGAAATAGGCGGCGACATGGCCGATGCTTTGCACCAGATCGGCCTTGAGCGCATCGGCAAGCGCGACGATCTGCTCGCGCCGCGCGGCGCGATCGTCGCCGGCGAGTTTCACCTTCACCAGTTCGTGGCGATCCAGAGCGCTGGAAAATTCGCTGATCAAGGCCGGGGTAACGCCCTTGTTGCCGACCATGATGACCGGGCTGAGTGCGTGCGCAAGACCGCGCAGATAGCGTTTCTGACTGGGAGATAAGCTCATATTGAAAATATACTGTCGAATCGGGATGTTGCAGGGTATACAGGGTATCATGCAGCACTGTCCCGTTGAGTCGATCCGCGTTCGCCGCGGCGAACACAAGCATGCCCCGCAGCAAATCCAGCCAACGCTGGCTGAAGGAACATTTCAGCGATCCCTATGTGAAGCGCGCGCAGGCCGAAGGCTGGCGCTCGCGCGCGGTGTTCAAGCTCGAAGAACTACTCGATCGCGATCCGCTGCTCAAGCCTGGCATGGTCGTGGTCGATCTCGGCGCTGCGCCGGGTGGCTGGTCGCAGATGGTGCGCGAGCGCCTCGGCGAAAAAAAAGGCGAATGGCAGGGCCGCGTGATCGCGCTCGACATCCTGCCGATGCAGGGCATTGCGGGTGTCGACTTCATCGAGGGCGATTTTCGCGAGGAAAGCGTGGTTAAACAATTGGATAAGGCGCTGGACGGCGCCGCTGTCGACCTTGTGCTTCAGCGATATGGCGCCCAATATCAGCGGAGTGGGCGTGGCCGACCAGGCGCGCGCCATGCATCTTGCTGAATTGGCAGCGGAATTTTCCGCCGTCCACCTGAAGCCCGGTGGTGCGTTCCTGGTCAAATTGTTCCAGGGACGGGATTTCGACGAATACCTTAAAAACTTGCGCTCGGGCTATGAGCGCGTCAGCATTCGGAAACCGAAGGCGTCGCGAGCGCGCAGCGCCGAGGTTTATGCGCTTGGCAACTGGGCGAGTCGGGAAATGACGCGAACTGCGTTGAAGCGCAGTTCGCGCCGACGAGCGACTCGACATGGATGTCGAGGCCGGCACCAGGCACCATGGATGGTTGTACTGAAAATTTTTGCGGCAACGGGCCGCGTGTGAGTCAAAACGATGAACGAGATGGTCAAGAATCTTCTGCTCTGGGTCGTGATCGCCGTGGTGCTCGTCACCGTGGTGCAGAGCTTCAAGGTGGGCGGCAACGACCCGGCCACCGTCTCGTATTCCGATTTCATGGCGCAGGTCGCCAACGGCGATATCAGCGACGTGCTGATTCACAACGACATACCGCACGATCGACGCCAAGCGCAAGGACGGCAGCAAGCTGCACACAACTGCCTTGCTTACCGACAAGACCGTCGACGACATCAGCAAGCACGCCAAGGTGACGGTCGAACCGACCGACAACAGCGGCGCGCTGTGGCGCATCGTGCTCGACTGGGTGCCGTTCCTGATCTTCATCGGCCTGCTTGGTCTATTTCATGCGCCAGATGCAGGCCGGCGCCGGTGGACGCGGGGCGATGAGTTTCGGCCGCTCGCGCGCACGCCTGCAAGGCGAGGATCAGGTCAAGATCACGTTTGCCGACGTCGCCGGCGTCGACGAGGCCAAGGACGAAGTGCAGGAGCTGGTCGAGTTTCTGCGCGACCCGTCGAAGTTCCAGAAACTCGGCGGCCGCATTCCGCGCGGCGTGCTGATGGTCGGTTCGCCCGGTACCGGCAAGACGCTGCTCGCGAAGGCGATTGCCGGAGAAGCGAAAGTCCCGTTCTTCACCATCTCCGGTTCGGACTTCGTCGAGATGTTCGTCGGCGTCGGCGCGAGCCGCGTGCGCGACATGTTCGAGCAGGCGAAGAAGCACGCACCGTGCATCATCTTCATCGACGAAATCGATGCGGTCGGCCGCCATCGTGGCGCCGGCCTCGGCGGCGGGCATGACGAGCGCGAGCAGACCTTGAACCAGTTGCTGGTCGAGATGGACGGCTTCGAGGGCAACGAAGGCATCATCGTCATCGCCGCGACCAACCGCCCCGACGTGCTCGATCCGGCACTGCTGCGTCCCGGCCGTTTCGACCGTCAGGTCGTCGTGCCGCTGCCCGACCTGCGCGGCCGCGAGCAGATCCTCAAGGTGCATATGCGCAAGGTGCCGCTGTCGGCAGACGTCGATGCGACCATGATCGCGCGCGGCAACGCCGGGTTTTTCCGGCGCCGATCTTGGCGAACCTGGTCAACGAAGCAGCGTTGTTCGCGGCGCGCAACAATTCGCGCGACGTGACCATGGATCACTTCGAGCGCGCGAAAGACAAGATCATGATGGGCAGCGAGCGCCGCTCGATGCTGATGAGCGAAGACGAGAAGAAGCTCACCGCGTATCACGAAGCCGGCCACGCGATCGTCGGCCGCCTCGTGCCCGAGCACGATCCGGTGCACAAAGTCACGCATCATCCCGCGCGGTCGCGCGCTCGGCGTGACCCTGTTCCTGCCCGAAGCCGACCGCTACAGCCACAGCAGGACCTTCCTCGAAAGCCGCCTCGCCAGCCTGTATGGCGGGCGCGTCGCCGAGGAATTGATCTTCGGCGACGACAAGGTCACCACGGGTGCTTCGAACGATATCCAGCGCGCCACGGCACTGGCGCGCGACATGGCCACCAAGTACGGGCTGTCGCCGGAACTTGGACCGATGACCTATGCCGAAGACGAGGACGAAGTCTTCCTCGGCCGCTCGGTGACCCAGCACAAGCATGTGTCCGAGGAAACCGCGCGCAAGATCGACGAGGTCGTGCGCAGCGTGATCGACACCGCCTACCATCGCGCGCGCGATTTGTTGACGACGAATATCGACAAGCTGCACACGATGGCGCAGACCCTGCTGCAGTACGAAACCATCGACGGCGAGCAGATCAACGCGATCATGGAAGGCCGCACGCCGGGTCCGCCCAAGGATTGGCAGAAGCCGACCGACGGCGGTCTCAGCGCCAGCCTGAGTGCCGGCAAACCGGCGACACCGATCGGCGGGACAGCAACGCAGCACTGACACGTCCTGTGTAAATGTCGAAGGCCGCCCATGGGCGGCCTTTGCGTTTGTGTGAAGGGCGCTACGCCATCGCTTGCACTATCAGCCGCGCTTTCGCAAACTGCCTCGCCGCCGTCGGCGGTAGACAAAAGGGGTTTCATGCGCGTCGGGTCGTTTCTTGCCGAATTGCGCCGCCGCAACGTGCTGCGCGCGGGCGCGTTGTACGCGGCCGGCGTGTGGGCTTTGGCACAAGGTATCTCGCAATTGGGCCCATCGGTGGGTGCGCCGGACTGGGTTACGCGCTGGTTCCTCGTCGCTGCGGTGATCGGCTTTCCGTTCTGGCTCGCGTTTGCGTGGTTTTATGAATTCACGCCGCAGGGGTTGAAGCGCGAGAGCGAAATCGCACCGGACGATTCGATCGCGGCGCACACCGGCAAGAAGTTCGACCGCTGGATCATCGCGGTGCTCGCCATTGCCGTCGTGCTGTTACTAACCAACACCTTCCTGTGGCGCAAGAGCACGGGGCCGAAAGACGACGCGGCTTCCGCCATCCCCGCCAAGTCCATCGCCGTGCTGCCGTTCGACGATTTGAGCCCGGCCCACGATCATGCCTATTTCGCTTCCGGTCTGGCCGAGGAATTGTTGAACGCGCTGGCGCGGGTGCAGGATCTGAAAGTCGCCGGCCGCGCTTCGTCGTTCTATTACGGCAGCCACAATGCCGATCTGCGCACCATCGGCAAGGCGCTGAACGTGGCCAACGTGCTGCAGGGTGCGGTGCGCACGCAGGGCGATGCGGTGCGCATCAGCGTGCAACTGGTCCGTACCGGCGACGGCTTCGAGGTGTGGTCGCAAAGCTACGACGGCGATCTGGGCAATATCTTCGATGTGCAGGAGCGCATCGCGCGCGCCATCACCGATCATCTGAAAATCGTCCTGAGCGGCAATGAACAGGCGCGGTTGGTGCCGGTGGCGACCACCAGCGCCGAGGCCTATGCGGATTTCGTCACCGCGCAGACGCTGGTCAACAAGCGGGTGGGCGACAGCCTGCCACGCGCGATCACGCTGTTGCAGAAGGCCACGACACTCGACCCGAAATTCGCGCGGGCGTGGTCCAAGCTCGCGGTTGCATACGCTGTGCTGCCGCAGTACACGGCGAGCGACTGGAACACGAGCTGGCGCATATCCGACGATGCCGCACATCGCGCGCTCACCCTCGATCCGGACGATGCCGAGGCCTATGCGGCGCTCAGCTACAACCAGTTCTCGCAACGGCATTACGTGGCAATGGTCGCGCCGATGCAGCGCGCGCTGGAACTGGCGCCGGACAATGTCGCGGTGAACTACTGGGCCGCCAACGAACTGGCTGCGATGGGTCGCACCCGCGCCTCGGAAGCGCGCATTGACGCGGCGCTGGTCAACGATCCGGCGAATATTCTGCTGCTGTTCTACAAGAGTATGACGCGCTGGCGCGAAGGCGACCAGGCCGGCGCACTCGATTTCATACACCGCGGCGGCGCTGCGGATTCTCCGTTCGGTGCGCAGATGCTGGAGTTCTATGACGCCGCACGCGGCGACATGGCGGGCGCGGCCCGGCAGTTCGCCAATTCGACGAGCAAGATGGGCACGAAGATTTCCCCCGTGGATTTGCAGGCGATCTATCGCGGTACGTATGGCGATGCCGCACAGCATCAGGCTGCGCTGAAAATCATCGACGGCCATGCGGATGACGACTGGGCGCCGACCCTGTTGCTGCAACTGGGGGAACCGGCGCGATCGTTCGATCTGTACGAACACGGCCCCAGCGGTTTATCCGACGGATATTTCAATTGGCTGTGGCAACCCGAACCGTGGTCGCGCAAGGCGCGCCGCGATCCCGCATTCCAGGGTTTCGCGCAGCGCATCGGCATGGTCGCCTACTGGAAACAATTCGGCTGGCCGGACCTGTGCCAGCCCGCGCCGGCCAGTGGCCCCGATGCATTCGTCTGCCAATGAGCGCGTACACTGCGCCCATGTTCGACACCATTGCAACGCTCGCTTGCGGCGGCCGTTCGTTGAAACTGGACCGTCCGCGCATCGCAGGCGTGCTCAACCTTACCGACGATTCGTTTTCCGGCGACGGCTTGCGGAATGACGTTGATGCCGCGCTGGCGCGTGGCGTGGCGATGGTGGAGCAGGGCGCGGACTGCTGGATGTCGGTGGCGAGTCCACTCGACCGGGTGCGGACGAAGTTTCGATGCCGAAGAAGAAATCGCGCGCGTGGTGCCGGTGATTGAAGCGCTCGCAAAATGCGTTGCAGTGCCGATCGGCATCGATACCTCGAAGCCGGAGGTGATGCGCGCGGCGGTCGCGGCCGGCGCGGGTCTGATCAACGACGTCTACGCGCTGCGGCGCGACGGCGCCCTCGATGCCGCGGCTGAACTGAAAGTCCCGGTGTTCTTGATGCATATGCAGGGCGAACCGCGCACGATGCAGGAGCGACCGCACTACGACGACGTGGTCGACGAGGTGCACCGTTTCCTGGCCGACCGGTGTTCTCCTGCGAGCTGGCCGGCATCGACAAGCGCAGCATTCTGGTCGATCCGGGTTTCGGTTTCGGCAAGTCGCTGGAACACAATCTCGCCTTGCTGCGCGCTCTGGATCGTTTGCCGCGAACTCGGCGGCCGCGTGTTGGTTGGGCTGTCGCGCAAGGCGATGATCGGCACGCTTACCGGCCGCGCGAACGTCGCGTGAGCGCGCTGCCGGTTCCGCCGCCGCGCCTTGATCGCGGTGCAGAAAGCGGGCATCGATCGTGCGCGTGCACGATGTCGCGGCGACGCGCGATGCGCTGGCGGTGTGGCAGGGCGTGGCAGCGAATGCGCTGCCACCCGCGAATGCGAAGAAACCGTTCGGCTCGCAACGCTTCGATGACGATGATTGATCGACGATCAGCCCGCGCGTTGTGCCGCCCATGCGCTTGCCGCATCGACGAAGCGCAGGCAATCGGCATAGCGGTTGTACAGCGGCGTCGGCGCGACGCGGATCACGTCGGGTTCGCGCCAGTCGCCGATGATGCCGTTGCGCGTCGAGGTGATCGAACAGCGCGCGGCCGGCGTCGCGTCCGCCGTTGACGCGCAGCGACAGCTGGCAGCCGCGGCGTTCGGGCTCGCGCGGCGTGACGATTTCCAGCAATGTCGGCAAGTTGACTCTCGATCAGCCAGTGCCAGATAGCCGGTCAGCGCGATCGACTTCTCGCGCAGGCGTGCCATGCCGGCGCGATGGAAGATCTCCAGCGACACGCGCAGCGGCGCGAGCGCGAGGATCGGCGGATTCGACAACTGCCAGCCGTCGGCGCCGGGCGTCGGGACGAATCCGGACCCATCTGGAAGCGCGTGGCCTTGTCGTGCCCCCACCAGCCGGCGAAGCGCGGCAGCGTCGGCTGCGCGCGTGGCGCTCGTGCACGAAGCAGCCGGCGACCGCGCCGGGGCCGGAGTTGAGGTATTTGTAGCTGCACCAGACGGCGAAGTCGGCAGCCGCTGTCGTGCAGGTTGCAGCGGCATGTTGCCGACGGCGTGCGCGAGATCGAAGCCGACGACGCAGCCCTTGCGCGTGCGCGAGCTCGGTGATCGCGCTTGCAGGTCGAATGCCTGGCCGGTGCGGTACTGCACGCCGGGCAGCAGCACCAGCGCGATGCGCGAGCCGTGCTCGTCGAGCGCGCGCTCGATCGCTGCATCGGAGATCGTGCCGTTCGGCTTCGTCGCCGTCGCAGCTCGATCAGCGCGGTCGCCGGATCGAAGCCGTGGAAGCGGATCTGCGATTCGACCGCGTAGCGATCGGAGGGAAACGCGCTTCTTCTCGATCAGGATCGCCGGCCGCTCGGCGCGTCGGCCGGTAGAAGCTCACCATCATCAGGTGCAGATTCGACGCTCAGCGAATTCATCGCCACGACTTCGGCGGGCTGCGCGCCGACGAGCTCGGCGAGATGCGTCGCGCACGAACTCGTGGTAGGGCATCCACGGATGCTTGCCGCGAAAGTGCGCCTCGACGGCGAGCTCGCCCCAGTCGTCGAGTTCGTCGATCGAGCGCCTGCGCGCGTCGCGCGCGGCTGCAGGCCCAGCGAATTGCCGCAGAAATATACCTGCTCGCCGGCCGCCGTGCGGCGGGATCAGGAATTCGTCGCGGAACGCGCGCAGCGGATCGGCCGCGTCCTGCGCGCGAGCGCCCAGGCGCGGTCCGTGAGCGTATGCGACATCGTGCGATTCATGCGGCAGCCGCTTCAATGCGGCTTCGATCGACTGCGCATGACTCGCGCGCAGCCCTTGTTCGTAGGCGTCGGTCCATGCGGCCGTCGTCGCCGCGCAGCATCGGGCCGCGAGCAGCGCACCTGGACGAGCAGTGGCCGTCGCAGATACCAGGTTTCGCGGTACTCGTAGCGCGTCTTGCCGTTCATGCGCGAAGTAGCGCATGCGCGGTCGGCATCGCACGCCGTCGGCACGCTGTTCGTAGCCGGGCATCTGCTTGGCCTTGTCGGTCGCGCGTTGACCATGCGGCTGGAAGATCGCCGACGTCGTCGAGCAGTCTCGCTTCGACCGTCACGCTGGCTCGATGTCGCCGCTGCCTGTGATCGGCCGGATCCTGGCACCTGGAAGACGACGAACTGCGGATCGCCTTCGGTCTTCTCATGATCACCGGCCAGTCCGCCGGCGCGCTTGAATTTGATGCATCGCTGCCGTCGAGCGCATGCTGTACGTCGCGCGGCCTGCGACGGCGGCAGCGCACAGCAGCAGGGTGCGATGCGGCAAGGGTGATCGCGAATGTGCGCAGTGCTGCGCGATGCGTCATGCACGAGCTCCAGTGCGCAGTGGCGTTCGGGTATCGAAACGTGCGACAGCGGCAGGCCGAGCCATTCCAGCGCGGTGCCGTGGTACAGGCGCTCGCTGCTCGGCGGCGTCGAGGCCGAGCGCGGCGATGCCGCTGCCGGGTTCCTGCTCGCCGAGCGGGAAACGGATAGTCGGTGCCGAGCATCACGTGTCGACGCCGGCGACATCGAGCAGATAGCGCAGCGCGCGCGTCGTCGTGCACGCAGGAATCGAAGTAGATGCGGTCGAAATACTCGCGCGGATTGCGCGCGTTGTCGGTGGCGACGAGGTCGGGGCGCATGCGGAAGCCGTGCTCGATGCGGCCGATCGTGTAGGGAAACGCGCCGCCGCCGTGGGCGAAGCAGACGCGCAGTTTCGGCAGGCGCTCGAGCACGCCGCCGAAGATCAGGCAGCACGCCGCGCGCGACTGCTCGGCCGGCATGCCGACCAGCCACGGCAGCCAGTACTTCGGCATGCTGTCCGCTGCCCATCATGTCCCAGGGATGCACCAGGATCGCCGCGCCGAGATCGGCAGCGGCCTCGAAGAACGGAAACAGCTCCGGCGCGTCGAGGTTCCAGTCGTCCACAGTGCGAGCCGATCTGCACGCCCTGCAGGCCGAGCTGCTCGACGCAGCGTTCCATTTCCTGGATCGCCAGCGTCGGCGACTGCAGCGGCACCGTGCCGATGCCGGCGTAGTGGCGCGGATACGTCGCGGCAGATTTCGGCGGTGTGATCGTTGAGATGACGGTGCAGTTCCAGCGCCTGATTGGGCTTGGCCCAGTACGAAAACAGCACCGGCACGGTGGAGATCACCTGCACCTGCACGCCGAATTTCGCGTAGTCGGCGATGCGGTGCTTCGGCGTCGAACGCGTTCTCCCAGACTTCGCGGAAGAACTTGCCGTCCTTGTAGATGCGATGGCGCCCTTCGGTATTGCACCATCACCGGGAAGCGGTCGTCGCCGTACTTGTCGGCGAGGTTCGGCCAGTCGCGGCGGCAGGATATGGGCGTGGGTGTCGATCTTGAGCATTGCGGACGTCGGCATCGGCTGATTTTATTCTTTTTATCGCTCGATGCGGAGCCATCCCCTGGCCTCAAGGCTGCGCTTGCGTCCGCGCATAGCGACAGGCAGCAAGGAGAATGGCAACTGAATGACCGCGGCGGACCCGCTTCGGCGTGGCCGCTGCGAAACATGATTTTGCCGTATCATGAATGGACATAAACCGGAAACGAGTACACGCATGACAAACGCGTCGGGCGGTCTGCCGCTGAATACCACGCCGGTTCCGTCCGGCGCACCGAAATTGCTGAAAACGTTCCGCCGCATGTGCAGGCTCGCGGGTTGGTGTGCGTTGGCGCTGCTCGGTGCGAATTCGGCGTATGCGGCGCCGTTCGCTTATGTCGCCAACTACAGCGACGACACGGTTTCGGTGATCGATACCGCAACCGCCATATCGACCGCGACGATAACGGTGGGCACCAGTCCATTGGGTGTGGCGATCAATCCCGCCGGCACGTCCGCCTACGTTGCCAACTTCGGTTCGGCCAGCGTTTCCGTTATCGATACCGCAACCAATGCAGTTACCGCTACCGTTACGGTGGGCAACGAGCCGGAGTTGCTGGCCATGAGCCCGGACGGAGTATCGGTCTATGTCGCCAATCTGCAAGACGGTACTGTTTCGGCTGTCGACACGGCCAGCAACACCGAAAGCAGCAAGATCACGGTTGGCGGTTATCCGGTGGGGGTGGCGGTTTCTCCGGCGGGCGATCACGTCTACGTCACCGAAGCCAATCTCGCCAAGGTTGCGGTGATCGACACCGCAAGCAAGACGGTCACGACGACGATACCGGTGGGCGTCAATCCTTTGGGTGTCGTGGTCAACCCGGCGGGAACGGCAGCGTATGTCACGAATTACGGCGACGATACGGTTTCGGTCATCGACACGGCGAACAACACGGTCGTTGCCACGGTGCCCGTCGACATCGGCCCCGATGGCATCGCCATCAACCCGGCAGGCACGTTCGTTTATGTCGTCAACTACATAAGCAACACGGTATCTGTGATCAGCGCGGCGACCAATACGGTGGTCGCGGTCGTGCCGGTGGGCTATCTGCCACTGGGCATATCAATCGATTCGAACGGGTCGTACGCCTACGTCAGCAACTCCGGCGAAGCGACAGTTTCCGTGATCGATTTGAGCGTCAACGTCGTCAACGGCACCACCATCGCGACCGGTCTGACCCCGAGTTTCAGTGCGATCACCCGATCTTCCGCGTCTGTGAATCTCGATCAACACGGCCTTACCGGCACCTGGTACGACCCCAGCACCAGCGGTCAGGGCCTGGCGGTCGAGGTCTTTCCGGACATGCACGGCGCGGGACAAGGCGTATTGTCCGCGGGCTGGTTCACCTTCGATGTCGCCTCCACCGGCGGACAGCGCTGGTACACCCTGCAAGGCGACGTGAGCAACACCGATTCCCTGGCATCTCTGACCATTTATGCAAGTACCGGCGGCAACTTCAACGCCGCACCGAGCGTCAGCGCGACAGCGGTCGGACAGGCGACGTTGCAATTCACCGATTGCACGCACGGCTTGCTCAACTACACGTTCACCGACGGCAGCAGCCGCAGCGGCAGTATCCCGCTCTTGCGCCTGACCGGAAACACCACCTGTTCCGCGGCCGGCGACAATGGCGCGGCGGCGTCGGATTATCTGCTCTCGGGGAGCTGGTACAACCCAAGCACCAGCGGTCAGGGCCTGATATTCGACATCAACCCCGCGCAATCGGTCCTCGGCGCGGCCTGGTATACGTATTCGCCGACGGGACAACAAACAGGCGGCGGCGCCAGCCAGCGCTGGTACACGATTCAGAGCAATCAGTTCGCGGCCGGCAGCAGTTCGGCGACCGGCGTTCCCATCTACGAGACGACCGGCGGCGTTTTCCACGATCCGACCGCGGTAACGACTACCCAGGTAGGGACGGCGAGCATCACGTTCCAAAGCTGCGCAGCCATGACCCTCGCGTACAACTTCACCGGCGGAACCAATCAGGGTTTGAACGGCACGATGAATCTCGTGCGCGTGGGCCCGACGCCGGCCGGTTGCAGTTTGTAGGCCGACTTCTGCACCGCCGGGTGGATGTCAACCGCCCGACAGATGCGCGAGCGTATTGATCGAGTCGACGATGCGGTCGCAAGCGTCGCCGATCGCGATCGCAACGGCGCGCCCTTCGCCCTCGGCAATCGCGTTGAGCTTCCTCGCCAGTCCACGCTCGGCCTGACGCAGGTTCTCGACATGCACCGGACGATCGTGGCGCAATCCGTCGGCGATGGCAGCCAGGCTCGCGTCCACGCGCGCGGCGAATTCGCGCACCTCGCCCTGCGCCGGCCGCTCGGCACTGTCCTGCAGCACGGCTTCGAGCGACATGCTGGCGCGCACGAGGCGATTGGCATTGGCGAACACGCCTTCGGCCAGCGCAATCAGTTGCGCGATCGCGCCTGCGGCTCGCCGCGCAGTCGTTCGAGCGAGGCGAGCGCATTCGTGCGCGCACTGCGCGAAGCGGTTCGCACGATGCGGCGGGTACTGGCATCGCCATCGAACAACGCTGAAAAATACTCCCGGTACGAATCGATCATCGTCGCCAGCGCGGGCCGCAGACGTTCCCAGGTCGGCCATAGCGCATAGGCGAGCAGGGCGAACGCGCAGCCGATCGCGGTCGCGACGCCACGCACGAGCATCGCCTCGCCCGGCGCGATGCCGTAGAACGACAGCAGGATCACGATGAGGCCGGTAAGCAGCATGACGCCGAGGCCGTAGTTCACCGTGACGAGCAGGCGAAAGCCCGTGCACAGCACGGCGAGCAGTGCGAGCTGCGCCCAGACGTCGCCGAGCGCGTAATGCACGATGCGCTGTGGTCAGCACGAGCCCGGCCAGCGTGCCGGCGACACGCAGCAGACCGAAAGCTGAAGGTGCCGGCGAAATCGGGTTTGAGCACGATCGCGGTCGTCATCGGCACCCAGAAGCCATGCCAGACGCCACCAAATGCATGGCCATAAGCACGTTCGCCGGCGACGGCGAGCGCGAGGCACACGCCGCAGCGCAGCGCATGCCGGAATGCGACCGACTGCAGATGGAAATTCGCGCGTAGCGTGGCCAGGGCGCTGTCGCTGACGCAGTTCGCAGCGGCAGACGCGCCTCGTTTTCTTCCGCACGCAGTTCGCCGCGGCTGCCGGCGAAATCGGCATTGCGAACCATCGCGCGCAGTTGACCACCGAGCGCCTGCGCGCGCGCGAGCGCGATCGTGAGCTGGCGTTGCAGGCTGGCGTCGCAGTGGTGGCCGAGTTCCTCAAGCGCAGCCAGTGCGGCATCGTAACCTTCGATCGCGGCGCTCGCAGCGAGCGGGCTGGCACCGCGCTGCAGCGCGTCGCCGATCGCTGCGAGCGTGCGCGAGGTGTATTCGCGCAGACGCAGCAGTGTGTGCCGCGCTTCGCCTTGAGTCCCGTCGTCGGACAGGCTGCTGATCACGTCGCCGAGTGCGAGCAGTTCCAGGCGCATGCGCTCGATGACGCGCGCGAGCACGCGAAAACTCTCCATCGCGGTGCCGCGTGCGCGATGCGCGCCGTGCAGCAACTGCTCGATATCGAGCAGACCCTGGGTCACCGGCGGAGCGCGATCGAGCCGATCGGGGGCGATCGGCCGATGGGTAATCGCGGCGAGCTCGTGGCATACGCGCGCGAGCGCGTCGCGCTCGGGTCGGTAGCGCAACAGCGGCCACGCGGCGAGCGCGAACAGCGTCTGCAGCGCGCCGCCAGCGAAGATCAGCAATCCCGTGCTGAATGCATCCGCCGCGGTTCGCGGCACCGCGCTCATGACCAGCAGCAGAATCATGCACGCGAGTCCCGCGCGCCCCGCGTTCGGTCCGAGTGCCACCAGGATGCCGCCGCCAACGCCCCAGATCAGCGACACGATCACCATCAACAGCGAATTCGCGCCGACCAGACTGCCGACGCAACCCGACACCGCCGCGCCGAGTGCGGTCAGCAGCATGCGCTGCATGCGCAGCCGGTAGGGCCCGGGCTGATCGAGAAACATCGTGTTCAGCGCACCGCTGGCGATGCCGAGGCCTATCGACACATGACCGCTGATGATTCCGGCCGCGAGCGGCAGCACCACCGCCGCGCTGTTGCGCAGCGCGACGATCAGCGGCACGTCGCGCGGTTTGATCCGGGTCAGGGTCTTGAGCATGGCGCGATATTAACGGATGACGATGGCGCGCCAGCGATTACCGGTTTCTTGAGAGCAAGACCTTTCACTCGCCTGCGGCGAGCGAGTTCCTTTGGGCATTGCCCAGCGGCAGCAAGCTATCGCAAGAAGCTCACTGCAAGTTTTTTGGTTTGCGTAGCGCGGGCTTGATAAAATCGCCGTTGCGCACTGTGGCGCCGAACCGGGGAATTCCGCATGAACGAAGTTCTGTTCCACATTCACCATATCGGCGTGACGCCATGGAAACTGATCGGCTACATCGGCGCGTTCCTGTTCACGGCGCGCTGGTTCGTGCAGCTCTACGCGACGAAGAAGCTGAGGCGCGTGGTCATGCCGATTTCGTTCTGGTGGTTGTCGATCACCGGCAGCGCGCTGCTGCTGTCGTATTTCATCTTCGGCAAGAACGATTCGGTCGGCATCATGTCGAACCTGTTCCCGACGTTCGTGTCGGTGTACAACCTCGCCGTGCATCTGCGCCAGCACAAGCCCGAGGTGATTGAGCCCGGCGGGTCGGAAGAGACGTAACCGATGCGCTCGATTGCGATCGCGAGAGCCGCGCGGCGGCCATCCGCGACCGCTGGTTTCATGCAGACGGACAACTACTCCGGATCGTAGTCCAGATTCGGCGCGAGCCAGCGCTCGGCTTCGGCCAGCGTCCAGCCCTTGCGTGCGGCGTAGTCCTCGACCTGTTCCTTGCTCAGGCGGCCGACCACGAAATACTGGCTGTCCGGATGGGTGAAGTACCAGCCTGAAACGGCGGCGGCGGGATACATCGCGATAGCCTTCGGTCAGTTCGATGCCGGTGTTTTTCGTCGCGTCGAGCAGTGCGAACAGCGTGCGCTTTCTCGGTGTGGTCGGGGCAGGCCGGATAGCCCGGCGCGGGACGGATGCCGCGATATTTCTCGGCGATCAGCTCGTCGTTGGCGAGCGTCTCGTCGCTGCGCGTAGCCCCAGAATTCCTTGCGCACGCGTTCGTGCATGTGTTCGGCGAACGCTTCGGCGAGGCGATCGGCCAGCGCCTTGAGCAGGATCGACGAATAGTCGTCGTGGTCGCTTCGCGAACTCGTGCCAGCTTGCGCTCGATGCCGATGCCTGCGGTGACCGCGAAGCCGCCGATCCAGTCGGCATCGCCGCTCTCTTTCGGCGCGATGAAATCGGCGAGGCAGAAATCCGGCCGCCCGGCGGCTTGTCGACCTGCTGGCGCAGGAAATGCGCTAGAAGCCCTCTCCCCCGAGCTTGCTCGGGGGAGAGGGTCGGGTGAGGGGGAGACTCTTCGCTTTTTGGTGGCGTATCGCCAATACGTGGCGCAGCCCCCTCACCCCGACCCTCTCCCCCAAGCTGGGCTTGGGGGAGAGGGAGCTGTATTTCGACGTCGTCGCCGACGCGCGCCGCCGGCCAGAAGCCCGATCACGCCGCGCGCGGTCAGCCATTTCTCCGCGACGATGCCTTGTCCAGCATGCTTTGCGCATCGTCGAACAGCTCGCGCGCCTGCGTGCCGACGATCGCGTCGTCGAGGATCTGCGGATAGTGGCCGGCCAGTTCCCAGGTGTTGAAGAACGGCGTCCAGTCGATGTGTTCGATCAGCTCGCGCGAGCGGATAGTCGTCGAACACCGTGATGCCCGGCTTGTTCGGCAGCGGCGGCGTATACTTTTCCCAGTCGCCGCTGAAACGCCTGCCCGCGCGCATGCTGCGAGCGACACCAGTCGCTTGCCCGGCCCGCGGTCCTTGTGGCGCTCGCGGATGTCGGCGTATTCGGCGCGCACCTTGGCCAGGAAATCGTCGACCAGTTCCTTCGCTGACCAGCGATTGCGCCACGCCGACCGCGCGCGAGGCATCCTTGACCCACACGGTCGGCGATTTGTAGTGCGGCTCGATCTTCAGCGCGGTGTGCGCGCGCGAGGTGGTCGCGCCGCCGATCAGCAGCGGCATGTGGAAATCCTGGCGCTGCATTTCGCGGCGACATGGCTCATTTCCTCCAGCGACGGCGTGATCAGGCCGGACAGGCCGATCATGTCGGCGTTGCTCGGCGCTGGCGGCGTCGAGAATCTTCTGCGCAGGCACCATCACGCCGAGATCGATCACGTCGAAGTTGTTGCAGCGGAGCACCACGCCGACGATGTTCTTGCCGATGTCGTGCACGTCGCCCTTGACCGTGGCCATGACGATCTTGCCGTTGGATTTGCCGACTTCGCCGGTGCGCAGCTTTTCCGCTTCGATGAACGGCAGCAGGTAGGCGACCGCTTTCTTCATCACGCGCGCGGATTTCACCACCTGCGGCAGGAACATCTTGCCCGCGCCGAACAGGTCGCCGACCACGTTCATGCCGTCCATCAGCGGGCCTTCGATCACGTCGAGCGGGCGCGTGGACAGCTGGCGCGCCTCTTCGGTGTCGCTCGACGACGAACTGCGTCGATGCCGTGCACCAGCGCGTGGCTCAGCCGCTCGCGCACCGGCATCTCGCGCCAGGCCTGCGCTTCGACTTCGGCCGTCGCCTTTCTTGCCCTTGTAGCGTTCGGCGATTTCCAGCAGGCGTTCGGTGGCGTCGGCGCGGCGATTGAGCACCACGTCCTCGACGCGCTCGCGCAATTCCGGATCGAGATCGTCGTAGATCGGCATCGCGCCGGCGTTGACGATGCCCATGTCCATGCCGGCCTTGATCGCGTGGTACAGGAACACCGCGTGGATCGCCTCGCGCACGGTTTCGTTGCCGCGGAACGAGAACGACACGTTGGAGACGCCGCCGGAGATATGGCAATGCGGCAGCGTCGCCTTGATCTCGCGCGTGGCCTCGATGAAATCCACCGCGTAGTTGTTGTGCTCCTCGATGCCGGTCGCGATCGCGAAGATGTTCGGATCGAAGATGATGTCTTCGGGCGGGAAGCCGACTTCTTCGGTCAGCAATCTTGTAGGCGCGCGCGCAGATTTCCACCTTGCGCGTCTCGGTGTCGGCCTGGCCCTGTTCGTCGAACGCCATCACCACGACGGCCGCGCCGTAGCTGCAGCACCTTGCGCGCGTGTTCGAGGAATCGTCTTCGCCTTCCTTCAGCGAAATCGAATTGACCACGCCCTTGCCCTGCAGGCAGCGCAGGCCGGCTTCGATCACGCGTCCATTTCGACGAATCGACCATCACCGGCACGCGCGCGATGTCGGGCTCGGACGCGATCAGGTTCAGGAACTTCGTCATCGCCGCTTCGGAATCGATCAGGCCTTCGTCCATGTTGACGTCGAGGATCTGCGCGCCGTTGGCGACCTGCTGGCGCGCGACTTCCACCGCCTCGTCGTAGCGGTCCTCCTTGATCAGCTTCTTGAACTGCGCCGAGCCGGTGACGTTGGTGCGCTCGCCGACGTTGACGAACAGCAGCTCCGGCGTGATGACCAGCGGTTCGAGGCCGGACAGGCGGTGTATCTGGCGTATTCGGTCATGATCTTTCGTTGCTTTTCTTTATGCCGTCGATTCCCGCCTTCGCGGGAATGACAAGCTAAGCGGCTCGGGATTCGATGGTCGGCAGTGCGCGCGGTGTCACGTCGCGCACCGCCTCGGCGATCGCGCGGATATGCGCGGGCGTCGTGCCGCAGCAGCCGCCGACGAAGTTGACCAGGCCACTCGCGCGCGAATTCGCCGATCATCGCGGCCATTTGCTCCGGCGTTTCGTCGTATTCGCCGAACGCATTCGGCAAGCCCGCGTTCGGATGCGCGCTGACGTAGCAGTCGGCGACCTGCGCGAGCGCGTCGACATAGGCGCGCAGCTCGGTCGCGCCGAGCGCGCAGTTGAGGCCGATCGACAACGGCCGCGCATGGCGCAACGAGTAGTAGAACGCTTCGGCGGTCTGGCCGGACAGCGTGCGGCCGGACAGGTCGGTGATCGTGCCCGAGATCATGATCGGCACGCGCGCGCCGCGCCGCGTCGAATACCTGCGCGATGGCGAACAGCGCGGCCTTGGCGTTGAGCGTGTCGAAGATGGTTTCGACCATGATCACGTCGGCGCCGCCGTCGATCAGTCCGCGCGTGGCTTCGCGATAGGCTGCGTCGAGTTCCTCGAAGGTGACGTTGCGGAAGCCCGGATTGTTCACGTCGGGCGAGATCGAGGCGGTGCGGCTGGTCGGGCCGAGCACGCCGATCACGAAGCGCGGCTTGGCTGGCTGGCGTTTCTGTGCGTGGGCTTCGGCTCGTCGCAGCATTCGCGCGCGAGGCGCGCGCCTTCGCGATTCAATTCGTAGGCCAGATGCTCGCAGTGATAGTCGGCCTGGCTGATCGTGGTGGAGTTGAAGGTGTTGGTCTCGACGCAGATCGGCGCCGGCATCGAGATAGGCGTTGTGCACGGCCCGGATGATCTGCGGCTGGGTCAGCGACAGCAGATCGTTGTTGCCTTTGACATCGCAACCCGGACCGTGATGCATCGTGCGCGTACTGCCCGTCGCGGCCTTCGGCGAAACGCTCGCCGCGATAGCCGTCTTCGTCAAGTTTATAGGTCTGCAGCATCGTGCCCATCGCACCGTCGATGACGAGGATGCGCTGCGCCAGCGCGTCGAGCAGCAATTGCGTGCGCTCGGGATGCAGCCAAGATAAGTTGTTTTTCATCGCATGACTCCAATCCAAGTGCTCTTTGGCTCGTCATTCCGGCGAAAGCCGGGCTCACAACAGCGAAGCTGGTCATCCAGTCGTCTTTCGCTCCCGTCGTAACGAAGCAGAGTCGCTGGATACAGGCTTTCGCCGGGATGACGAGCAGGAAACAAGCAGAATTTTTCTATGCTTATTTGTATCAAGCCTTTTGCGCCAACAAACTCAACACCTCGAAATGCGGCGGACGACGTTCGCGCGTGATGCGGCCGCAGCTCAAGACCTTGAGGCCGGCCTTGCGCGCGAAATCGCGCAGTTCTTCTTCGCGGAAGCCGAGGTTGCGATGATCGAAAGGCTCCACCGCCGTGCGATGCGCGTGATGCGCCAGCGTCGTCGCCAGCAGGCGTCCGCCCGGCCGCAGCGCGCGCGCCGCTTCGGCGACGGCCTTGGCGGGCCGGTCGCTGTAGGTGAGGGCGTGCATCAGCAGGACAAGATCGAAACGGCGCGCGCCGATATCCAGCGCGTGCATGTCGCCGAGCTTCACCTCGACGTTGCGAAAGCTCTTCAGGCGCGTGCGCGCGGCGCCTACGACGCGCTCGCTCGCGTCCAGGCACACGATCGATGCGAGCGTGCGGCGCGAGCAGTTCGGCGAGCATGCCGTCGCCGGAGGCGACATCGAGCACGTCGCCGCTTTCGATCAGGCCTGAGGTCGCGCGCGCGAGCGTCTCCCAGGTGCGGCCCGGCGAATAGTGGCGTTCCATGTCGCCGGCGACGCTGTCGGCCCAGCCCTCGGCGCGCGCGCGCTGGGCGAGAATCGTCGGCAGGCGCTGCGCATCGTTGGCGATCAGGGCGTCGTCGATATTTTCGCGCAACGCGTGCAACAGGGCGCGCGGATTTCGCATCGCATTTCGGAATTGAAGCGATAATAGGCGGAAACGCCGGCGCGGCGGTCGCGCACCAGTTCGGCTTCCTTGAGTTTGGCCAGATGGGTCGATACGCGCGGCTGCGCAAGACGCAGCACGCCGGACAGCTCGGCCACGGTCAACTCCTCGCGTTCCAGCAGGGCGAGCAGACGCACCCGCGTCGAGTCGGACAGCAGGCGCAGCAGGGCCGATGTCGAGGCCAGATCCAAAATGTATCCTTTCATCTTGATTGAAAGATGTATGCGCAGCGTATACTTGTGCAGGCATAGCGTCAATTGCCGTCGACGCTTTTGTTGGTCATCCCAGCGGCTTTCAACAGCGAAGCTGGTCAAGCTGGGATCCGGTTTCGCCACGCTGAAAAAGAGCTGGATTCCCGCCTGCGCGGGAATGACGAGCGGAAGGCAACATTCGGTGAGGAATACAGAGTCAATGAACTTGCGTTTCGCGCAATCCCTGTTCGCCATTCTGGCCCTGCTGATCGGCGCGCCAAGCCAGGCCGTGGATGAGTCCGCGCTCGGAAAATACTGGACGCCCGACGCTTTGCACGTGCCATATCGCGCGATCGTCACGCCCGGGCGCGAGAACAACGAGCGCCTGGCCTTGATCGTGTTCCTGCATGGCGACTGGCAGGACGGCACCGACAACGAATCGCAGCTCGGCGGCTACGGCAACGGCTCGCTCGAACTGGTCGATCAGGCGCTCGCGGAAGGAATTCCACTTGTATACATCGCGCCGGAAACGACGCATGGTTATTGGCCGCCGGCGCGTGTGGCGGCCGTGGTGCGCGACGCGCTCCGGCGTTTTCCGATCGATCCGCGGCGCGTCGTGCTCACCGGTATTTCCGACGGGGGCACGGGCACATGGGATGCGCTGAAGACCTGGCCGGCCTGCTTCGCCGCCGGCGTGCCCATGTCCGGCATGACGGAAACATCGGGCCTCGCGCCGATCGTCGATGTGCCGCAATGGGTCTTTCATGGCGGCAAGGATAACGACACCGATGTCGAGACCGGCTACGGCGGCGAAATGGTCGGCTCGCGCGCGGTCGTGCGCGCGCTGCGCGCGATGGGCGGCAAGCCGCGCTATACCGAATATCCGAACGAGATGCATGTGATCTGGCAGCAGGCCTATGCGACCCCGGGATTACTCGTGTGGATGCTCAGCCAGCATTTGCGCGGCGAGCCGTGCGATTTTTCGGACTACACAAAGCGCTAGAATCGTGACCCGGCTTCACCTCTCCCGCTGGCGGGAGAGGTCGGCGCGCATCGTGCGCCGGGTGAGAGTGGCGCCGGCGTATTGGCGTTGCGCCACCCTCATCCGCCTTCGGCACGTACACTCGTGCCATCCACGGCACTCGCCCTGCGGGCGGCGGTGCCGTGCAAAACGACAATCCTGCCGTTTTGTCTCCCGCCAGCGAGTTGAACTGCAACGAGGACGTTCATCATGGATTTCAATTTCACCGAAGACCAGCTGTCCATCCAGGCCATCGCGCGCGATTTCGCGCAGAAACGCATCGCGCCGGTTGCGGCGGAATTCGATGCGAAGGGCGAATTCCCGCTCGACAATATCCGCGAGATGGGTCAGCTCGGCCTGATGGGTATCGAAGTGCCGACCGACTACGGCGGCGCCGGCATGGATTCGATCTCCTATGTGCTGGCGATGATCGAAATCGCGGCGGCGGATTGCGCGCATTCGACCATCATGTCGGTGAACAACACGCTGTACTGCAACGGCCTGCTCAAATTCGCCACGCACGAGCAGAAGCTCAAGTACGTCAAACCGATCGCCACGGGCGAAGCGATCGGCGCGTTCGCGCTGACCGAGCCGCAATCGGGCTCCGATGCGACCGCGATGAAGCTGCGCGCGCTCAAGCAGGCCGACGGCAGCTATGTCGTCAACGGCAAGAAAAGCTGGATCACCTCGGGCCCGGTGGCGAAGTATATTTTGCTGTTCGCGATGACCGATCCGGCGAAAGGCGCGAAGGGCATCAGCGCGTTCATCGTCGACACCGCGCGCGAGGGTTTTCACAAGCGGCAAGACCGAACCCAAGCTCGGCATCCGCGCCTCGGCCACCTGCGAAATCGAATTCGCCGACTACCGGATTTCCGCCGACGATCTGATCGGTGCAGAAGGAGAGGGCTTCAAGATCGCGATGGGCGTGCTCGACGCCGGCCGCATCGGCATCGCCTCGCAGGCCGTGGGTCTGGCGCGCGCCGCGTATGAGGCGACGCTGGCCTATGCGAAAGACCGCAAGGCTTTTGGCCAGCCGATCGGCAGCTTCCAGATGACCCAGGCCGAAGATCGCCGACATGAAATGCAAGCTCGATGCGTCGTACTGGCTGACGCTGCGCGCGGCGTTCGCCAAGGGTCAGGCGGAAAAAACCGGCGGGCGTTTCTCGACCGAAGCGGCGGTCGCCAAGCTCACCGCATCGGAATCGGCGATGTGGATCACCCACCAGGCCGTGCAGATCCACGGCGGCATGGGCTACTCGAAGGAAATGCCGCTCGAACGCTATTTCCGCGACGCCAAGATCACGGAAATCTACGAAGGCACCAGCGAAATCCAGCGCATGGTGATCGCGCGCAACGAAACGGGTTTACGCTGAACCGATTCTTGCGCTGAACACTGGGGATAACGACTTGACGAGCTGCCCGCTGGCGCAGTTCAACTATCAATCGAATCCGGTCAACTTCGGCAGCGGTCAGTTTCCGCTGACGCGTCTGGCGCTGGTTTCGGATTTCGGTTGCAGCGATTAATTGACGCGGCGAAACTGAACGTCTCGCGACCAAGCGTCGCAGCAGTGCCGCGAGCTTCTTGCTCCTGCGCCGACAGGGGCAGATAATCGGAGCAACCGTCCACGGGAGTAGGCGTATGCGTAGCTTGATCGGTATTGCGTTGGCTTGTGCAATTGCGGGGGTTTCCACTTCGGCTCTGGCCGACGAGGGCTATGTTACGGGCGACATGAATCTGCGCGCCGGGCCCGATATCAGCTATCCGGTCGTCGACCTGATTCCGGCCGGGGAACCCGTTTCCGTCCAGGGCTGCACCGATGGTTATGAATGGTGCGATGTGATCTGGGGCGACGAGCGCGGCTGGGTCGCGGGCAATTTCATCGAGTACGACTACAACAATCAGCCGGTTCTGTTGTCGGGTTACGGGGCGGCGATCGGTATTCCCATCGTCTCGTTCGTGATCGCCGATTACTGGGGCCGTTACTACCACAACCGCCCGTTCTGGGGGCAGCGCGAGCGCTGGTTCAATCGTCCCTACGTGCATCATGCTCCGCCGCGCGCGTTCGCCGGGCCGCTGCACGACTACGCCCGCGAGGGAGTCCATGGCGGACACGCCGGTTATGCGGGGCATTCCGCATACCATGGCGCGCCGGCGCAGTATCACAACAATGCGCCCCAATACCACAACAACGCGCCTCAATATCATGGTAACGCACCGGCGCAATACCACAATAATGGGCCAGCGCAATACCACAACAATAATCCGGTAAATCATGGCCAGACGAATCATGGCCCTGCGAACTATGCTCCGGGCAACCACGCAAATCAGGCCCACGAGAATAATCACGGGCAGGCACCTGCGGCGCATAAAGAGGGGCAGGGCAAGGATCATCACGACGATAACAAGCACTAGGCTGAGTAGAGCCTAATCCTCCGGCGTAGCCGCTATGAGGCGGCTACGCGGCGGCGGGAGTGACGGTTACGCGCACCTTCAATTGGTGCTCGCCGCCGCCGAGAATGATGCCGCGCAGCGGCGATACGTCGCCGAAATCGCGACCCCAGCCGAGCGTGATGTGGCCGAGGTCGGGCAGCACGTTGTTGGTCGGATCGAAATCGACCCAGCCGTGTTGCGGACAGCACACCGACACCCATGCATGCGAAGCGTCGGCGCCGATCAGACGCGGCATGCCGGGCGGCGGCGTGGTCAGCAGATAGCCGGAGACGTAGCGCGCAGGCAGGGCGGCCGCACGCATGCCTGCGATCATCAGATGGGCGAAATCCTGGCACACGCCATGCCGGTTCTCCAGCACCTCGGCGAGTGGTGTGGCGATCTGCGTTGCCGTATTGTCGAAACGGAACTCGCTGTAGATTTTGCTCATCAGGCGTTGCGCGGCGCGCAGCAGCGGTGTGCCTGCCGCGAAACAGTCGTGCGCGAAATCGGCGAACTGCGCATCGACACGGATGAACGGCGATTCGTGGCGATAGCGGCCCGCGTCGAGCGCTGACGCATCCGGTACGCGGCCGGCGATATAGGCGTATTGCGCTGCTGCTGCTTCCCAGGCCGGCGAATCGTCGAGATCGAGATGCGCGACGCGCGCGCAGACCTCGACGTCCATCTCGGCGACTACCAGCAGCTGGCGATGCGGCTGGTCGATTTCGAGGCGCGTGAGCGGGTTGCCGAAACAGTCGATTTCGTCGGTGCGATGCGTCGGCGCGGGCTCCACGCGCAGTGCATGGCGACTGCATCGTTGATACGGCGTGCTTTGCGGCGCCAGATGCAGCGCCTGGCGCGAGACCGAAACTTCGCTCTCGTAGCGATACTCGGTTTCATGCATGACGCGGTAGCGCATGCTTGTCGGCATGGGCGCATTCATGCGGACAGGGTTGCGCGGCTGGCGGTATCGACATGCGCGAAGTGACGCAGCGCGAGCGCATCGGATGCCCTGCGCGCGCTGTTGGCGATGCCGCCAAGCATGACGGCGAATCCCTGCATGGCGCCGCTGTGCTGGCGATCGCCGAACAAGTAGGCTTCCAGCGCGGACAGGTCGCAATCGGCGAGGCGCATTTTCATCTCGGCAAACTCCGGCGCACTCGAACCGCCGAATGTGGCGTCGACGATCTGCAGGTGCAGGTGCAACTCGTGCGCCTGAAACAGCAGCGCGTGCGGATTGGCCGGATCGCAGACGATCAGGTCGAGCACCGGAATCAATTGCGGCGACGACAGATAGCGCATGCGATAGGTGATGATGCTGTCGGCGAGTTCGAGCAGCCATTCCAGCGTCGTCGCATCCGGCGGCCCTTGTTCGAGCGCGCTGCGGCGCAGAACGCAGGCGAGTACATCGGCGGTGAACTGCAGGCGCTCCAGGCGCCGGCCGATCATCAGGAAGCGCCAGCCGTCGTCGCGCGTCATGTCGTCGAGCGCGAAACCCGACAGTGCCGAGACTTCCATGAGCAGGCGATTGAGCAGCTCCAGCGCATTGCCCAGGTCGAGTCCGCCCGGTTCGAGCGACTGCGTTTCGCGCTGCACTTCCATCAGACCGCGCCAATTCTCCTGCGACAGGCGCCCGCGTACCTGCGCGGCCGACCACAGCAGACGATTGAGGATACCGGCGAGACTGTGCGGTGCCGACGCGTCGGTGAGCGCGGCCATCAATGCCTCGCGCATGGGGGCTTTGGATTCGATCAGCTTGACGTGGTGGCAGACATCGAGCGCCGATTGCAGCGCGCTCGTCGTGGTCGCGCCGGCGGTGTCGATGTAGCGCGACAGCACCACGCGCAGCAGGCGCGTTAAATCGTCGCTGCGTTCGGAATAGCGGCCGACCCAGAACAGGTTTTCGATCATGCGCGAAGGCAGGAAGTCGTCCTTGCGCACGATGTCGTGCGCGCCGAACTGGCGATGGCTCAAGGTGTCCACATCGACGCTGCCACCGGCCAGCACCCAGGTATCCTTGCTGCTGCCACCACGCTGCATCGAGACGATGCGCGCACCGGGGCGCGCGGCGATGCGCGACAGGCCGCCGGGCATGACGCTGTAGTTGCCGTCGCCGGTCGCGACCGCGAATACGCGCATGCTGATCGCGCGCGGCACGATATGTGCGTGCGTCGCCGCGCGTTGCCAGACCGGCGCCTGCGACAGATCGACGAGTTCCTGGGCGACCCAGAATTGCGGGTGCGCCTCGATACGCGCGCGCAATTCGGCGAGCCGCGCGCGGTCGAGATCCGGCCGAACAACGGCTCCACGCGGTGCGAAGGAAACGCCGCTCTTGATTACCAGCCGATGCAGATTCGCCCAGTGCTTCCTCGCAGCGCCGGCATGCTCGCCGCACCACCAGGTCGCGATCGACGGCAGCGCAAGCGTCTTCGCCGCAGCAGACGTTCGCAGATGCGCGGCAGGAAGCCGAGCAGGCCTGGGCGATTCGAGCACGCCCGAGCCGAGCGCGTTGGCGATCAGCACGTGTGCCCGCGCGCGCTGCGCTCAAGCAGACCGGGCACGCCGAGCGCCGATTCGCCGCGCAGCTCGAGCGGATCGCAGAAGTCGTCGTCGAGCGCGGCGCAGGATCGCGTGCACGCGCTTCAGACCGCCGAGCGTTTTCATGAAGACCGGTCGGCGCGCACGGTCAAGTCGCTGGCCTTCGACCAGCGGCAAGCCGAGCATGGCGCGCCAGATACACATGCTCGAAATAGGTTTCGTTGAAACGGCCCCGGCGTCAGCAGCACCGCTAGCGGCGCTTCGCCCGCGGGCGCGGGCGCAAGCTCCTGCAACGAGGTCTGCAACGCGCGAATGAAGGCGGACAGGTCCTGCACGCGCATCTCATGAAACAGATCCGGAAACGCGCGCGAGATGATGTGCCGGTTTTCGACGGCGTAGCCCGCACCCGACGGCGCCTGCGTGCGATCGGCGAGTACCCACCACGCGCCGTCCGGCGCACGCGCGAGATCCACCGCGTAAATGTGTAAAAATATACCGCTTGACGGTTTCGCACCATGGCAGGGCCAGAGGAAATTGTCATGGCCGAAGACAAGTTCCGCCGGCAGCAGGCCTTCCGCGAGCAGAGTTTGCGGACCATAAAGATCGGCGAGCACCGCGTTGAGCAAAGCCGCGCGCTGAGCGATGCCGGCGGCCAGCGTCTGCCATTCGGCGGCGTCGATGATCTGCGGCAGCAGGTCGAGGTCCCAGGGCCGGTCGGTGCCCTGCGCATCGGCGTAGACGTTGTAGGTGACACCGTTCTCGCGGACCTGGCGCGCGACGAAATCGTGGCGCGCGCGCATCTGCGCCGGATCCGCGCGCTCGATGCCGGCCAGCATGCGCTGCCAGGCCGGGCGCACATTGCCGTGCGCGTCGATCAGTTCGTGATAGCGCAGCGGATCGCGTTGATAGGCAGCTAGCAGGCTCGGCACGGAATCGATGTCGCTGGTCAACTCGGTCATTTCCGGGAAACTCGGTTTCGGCGGCAGCGCATCGATTTCAGATAGCCGGAGTGTACCCAAAGAGTGTGCCGCCGTACCGCATCTGCCTCGCCCATCGGACGCGAGCGTTCGAGCACATGCCGCAGTTCCATGGCGGGGTCCGGCCCGCATGCTGTGGTGGCGTTGCGAGCGCATCTGCGCTGAATGCCACGATAATCGATTTGTGCGCTGCAATGTAAGCGTCGCGAAAAACGCCATGGCTGAGGCCCTATAATTCGCATTCTTATCCGGCAGCGGCCGGGAAAACGGAAATCCCTTCGTCATGAATGCGAAACTCGAACCCGCCAACGACACCGTGGACTCCGTTCTGGCCCTGCTGCAGCCGACACTGAGCGCTGCGCAGAACCAGCAGGCGCGTGTGTTCGTCAGCCATTTTTTCCAACGCGTCGCCGAAGACGATATCGCCGCGCGTCCGGCGGAGACCTGGGCGGCGCTGTTGCGCGGCCTGCTCGATTTCGTGCGTGTGCGCGCACCCGGCCAGCCGGCCGTGCGTGTGTTCAACCCGACGCGCGACGATAACGGCTGGGAATCGACGCACACGGTGGTCGAGATCGTGACTCGCGACATGCCGTTCCTGGTCGACTCGGTCAGCATCGCGGCGCAGGCATCGGGTCTGCTGCTGCATGGGGTGATCCATCCGGTATATTTCGTCGCGCGCGATCCAGGCGGGCATATGCTCAGCCTCGCGGCCGACGATGCAGGCAAGGGCAGGACGGCGGCGCTGGCCGAATCGGTCATGCATGTCGAAGTCGACCGCCTCGCCGACGCCGGCGGAACTCGAGCACCTGCAGCAGGCGATCGTGGCGGCGCTGCACGATGTCGCCGCAGCGTCGACGACTGGCCGGCGATGCGCGACAAGATGCTGCGAGATCGCCGAGAGCCTGGGCGAGCAAGAAGCTGCCGCTCGACTGCCGAAGGCGTGGCCGAGGCGCAGGAATTCCTGCGCTGGGCGGCGCAGGATCATTTCACCTTCCTCGGCTATCGCGAGTATCGCGTGGTCAAGTCCGGCGGCGACGAAGTGCTGCAGGCGGTGGAAGATTCCGGTCTGGGCATCCTGCGCAAGTCGCGAACGTTCGGTGGCGCCGCGCTCGCTCAAATCGCTGGTCGCGCACGACCTGCCGCATGTCGGGCACGACCGACGCAATCATCCTGACCAAGACCAATGCGCGCTCGACCGTGCATCGCCCCGGCCACATGGATTACATCGGCGTGCTCGAGTTCGACGCGCGCCGGCATGCCGACGGTGGAGCACCGCTTCCTCGGCCTGTTCACCTCGAGCGCGTATACGCGCCGGCCGTGGGAGATTCCGCTGGTGCGGCAGAAATACGAGGCGGTGATGGACCGCTCGGGCCTGCGCCGCGATTCGCATTCGGGCAAGACCCTGCGCAATATCCTCGAGACGCTGCCGCGCGACGAATTGTTCCAGTCCGGCGAAGACGAACTGTTCGCGACCGCGAGCGGCATCATGCAGTCTGCAGGGCCGCGCGCGTTCGCGCCTGTTCGTGCGGCGCGACAAGTACGGGCGTTTCTTCTCGTGCCTCGTGTTCATTCCGCGCGATCGCTTCACATCCGATGTGCGCGAGCGCATCGAGAGTCTGCTCAAGCGCGCGTTCCATGGCGAGCGCCTCGATTCGGCGATCCAGCTCGGCGAATCGGCGCTTGCGCGCCTGCATCTGATCATCCGTCCGAAACCCGGCGACAAGCCCGACTACGACGTCGCCGATCTCGAGACGCAAGATCGGCCACATCGTGCGCAACTGGCACGACGAACTGCGCGACATCCTGCGTGCAGAAGCATGGCGAGGAAAAAGGCGGCAAGCTCGCCAGCCGATTCGGCAAGGCGCTGCCGGCCGGGCTACATCGAAGAAGTCACGCCGCATGTCGCCGCAGCCGACGTCGAAAGCGCGGCGAGCCTGAAGGACGCCGACGACATCCGCATTTCGCTGTACCGGTCGCGCGCGAAGGGCAACGACCTGCGCTTCAAGGTGTTTCGCTATGGCGCGCCGATCACCTTGTCCGAAGCGCTGCCGATGCTCGAGAACATGGGGCTGAAGATCCTCTCCGAGCATCCGTACGAGATGCATCTCGGCGATTCGACGATCGTGATCCAGGATTTCGAGGTGCAGACGCATGCGCTCGCGACCCATTTCGACATCGACCAGATCAGGGACACGTTCGCAGAGCAGCTTCGAGCGCATCTGGCGCGGACAGGCCGAGAACGACGGCTTCAACCAGCTGATCCTCGCGCGCCAACCTGGACTGGCGCCAGGTCGCGATGCTGCGCGGTCTGTGCAAGTACCTGCTGCAGACCGGCGTGCCGTTCTCGCAGATCGTACATGGAGGAGACGCTCAATCGCTATCCGCTGATCGCCGGGTCTGCTGGTCGAGTTGTTCGAGGCGAAGTTCGATCCGGCGCGCGAGACGCCGGGCAAGGACGGCGCTCGAGCAGGCGCAGGAAGCGCCTGCAGAAGGAACTGCGAAACCCTGCTGCCGGAATCGATGGACAAACATCACGGCGTGATCGTCGACGACGCTCGGTGAAGGCGCGCGGCGAAGCGCGCGAGGCGCAGATACAGGCGACGGTGGCGGCGATCAAGCTGCTGCTCGACCAGGTCGCGAGCCTCGACGAAGACCGCATCCTGCGCGCCTATCTCGGCCTGATCGGCGCGATGCTGCGCACCAGCTATTTCCAGACGCCCGGCGGCAAGCCGCGCGAGTACATCAGCTTCAAGTTCGATCCGGCGCAAGCGTGCCGGACCTGCCCAAGCCGCGCCCGTATCGCGAGATCTTCGTCTATGCGCCGCGCGTCGAAGGCGTGCATCTGCGCTTCGGCCCGGTCGCGCGCGGCGGCCTGCGCTGGTCGGATCGGCGCGAGGATTTCCGCACCGAAGTGCTCGGCCTGGTCAAGGCGCAGATGGTCAAGAACACGGTCATCGTGCCGGTCGGTTCCAAGGGCGGCTTCTTCGTCAAGCGTCCGCCGGTCGCCGGCGACCGCGATGCGCAGCTCGCCGAAGGCGTGGCCTGCTACCGCCTGTTCATCAACGGCCTGCTCGACATCACCGACAATCTCGTCGAAGGCAAGGTCGTGCATCCGCAGAACTGCGTGCGCCACGACGGCGACGATCCGTATCTCGTCGTCGCCGCCGACAAGGGCACGGCGACGTTCTCGGATATCGCCAACGCGATCTCGGGCGAGCACGATTACTGGCTCGGCGACGCGTTCGCCTCGGGCGGCTCGGTCGGCTACGACCACAAGGGCATGGGCATCACCGCGAAAGGCGCCTGGGAATCGGTCAAGCGCCATTTCCGCGCGCTCGGCCGCGATTGCCAGACCGAGGATTTCACCTGCGTCGGCATCGGCGACATGTCGGGCGACGTGTTCGGCAACGGCATGCTGCTGTCGAAGCACATCCGCCTGCTCGCCGCGTTCGATCATCGCCATATCTTCCTCGATCCCGAATCCCGATATCGCCGCAAGTCCTTCGCCGAACGCGAGCGCATGTTCAAGCCTGCCGCGCTCGTCCTGGGCCGACTACGACCAGAGTCTGATCAGCAAAGGCGGCGGCATTTTCCCGCGCAGCGCGAAATCGATTCCGCTGTCGCCAGAAGTGCGCGCGGCGCTCGGCATCGAGGAAAGCGTCGAGTCGCTGTCGCCGAACGACCTCATGCGCGCGATCCTCAAGGCGCCGGTCGACCTGCTGTGGAACGGCGGCATCGGCACCTACGTCAAGGCGGAAACCGAAACCAATGCCGACGCCGGCGACCGCGCCAACAACGCCATCCGCGTCAACGGCAGGGAACTGCGCTGCAAGCTCGTCGGCGAAGGCGGCAATCTCGGCTGCACGCAGCGCGGGCGCATCGAGGCGGCGCTCAATGGCGTGCTGCTCAACACCGACTTCATCGACAACTCGGCCGGCGTGGATACCTCCGACCACGAGGTCAACATCAAGATCCTGCTCAACGACGCGGTGCAGCGCGGCGAACTGAGCATGGACGCGCGCAACATGCAGCTGGCGGCGATGACCGACGAAGTCGAGCGTCTCGTGCTGGCCGACAACTACCGCCAGAACCAGGCGATCAGCCTGATGGAGCGCATGTCGGTTTCGCGCCTGGGCTCCAAGCAGCATTTCATCCGCACGCTCGAAGCGCAGGGCCTGCTCGACCGGCAGATCGAATTCCTGCCGTCGGATGCCGAATTCGCCGAGCGCAAGGCGCGCGGCCTCGGTCTGACGCGTCCGGAACTTTCTATCCTTCTGTCGTATTCCAAGATCGTGCTTTTCCAGCAGCTGCTCGATTCCGACGTGCCGGAAGATCCGCTATCTGTCCAAGGAACTGCGCCGCTACTTCCCGGTGCCGCTGCAGGAAAAATACGCCGCGCACATGGAGCGCCATCGCCTGAAGCGCGAGATCATCGCCACCGCGGTGACCAATTCGATGGTCAACCGCATGGGCGCGACGTTCGTCCTGCGCATGGGCGAGGACACCGGCAAGACGCCGGCGCAGGTCGCGCGCGCGTTCAACATCGCGCGCGAAGTGTTCGATGCGCGCGCGATGTGGACGCAGATCGAGGCGCTCGACGGCAAGGTCGGCGGCAATGCGCAGATCGACGCGCTGCTGGTGATCTGGCAATGCCTGCGCGGCACCACGCGCTGGCTGCTCAATCACGCCGACGAATCGCTCGATATCGCCGGTGCGGTGGCGAAGTACCACGACGGCATGCGCGAGCTGCGCAAGCAGCTGCATCAGGTCGTCACGCCGAGCGAGCGCACGATCTACGACGGCGAGCTGCGCCGCTGGAAGGACGCCGGCTTCCCCGACGCGCTCGGCGACGAACTGGCCGGGCTGCGCACGCCCGGTTCGGGCCTCGATATCATCCATGTGCCGACCGACCACAAGCTCAAGATCGCAGCGCGCGGCCGAAGTCTATTTCGGTCTGGGCGAGTCGCTTGAACCTCAACTGGCTGATGCAGAAGATCGAGGAGCTGACGGTCGAATCGCAATGGCATGCGCAGGCGCGCGGCGGCCTGCGCGACGAACTCTATGCGCAGCACCGCGCGCTCACCGCGCAGATTCTCGACCGCGGCGGCAAAGGCAGGGGCGCCGAGCTGGTCAGCGCATGGCTCAATCGCGACGATCCCTCGCTCAAGTTCACCCTGGCGATGTTCGCCGACATGCGCTCGCAAGTGGTGACCGATTACCCGATCGTCTCGGTCGCCGTGCGCCGGCTTGCGCAACTGGTGCAGGCGGGAGCTGCTTAGCGAAAAATTCCCGCTCTAGTCGAGAATGTTTGATAAACCTTACGATTATGCAAGTGATGTAATTGCATGTAATGCCAATTGATAACCCGGCTTAGCCAGTAGTACGCTTGAACTGTTGCAGGGGCATGCGATGGACGAGCGGCATTCAGTCGTTGGGTCACGCATTGGGCGCAAGCTCGATTGCTGTTGTGCTCTTGAAATTTGCGGATACGCTCACCGCTCACCGCTCACCGCTCACCGCTCACCGCTCACCGCTCACCGCTCACCGCTCACCGCTCACCGCTCACCGCTCACCGCTCACCGCTCACCGCTCACCGCTCACCGCTCACCGCAGCCATGCCTCGCGCGCGTGTAAGCGAAGCGACGGCTCAATGGGAGCCTCGCGATGGCTGGTGAGAAGTTCGACGAGATACTGCAGTCCCTCTACGAATGCGGCACCGACCCGCAATGGGTGAATCACTCCCTGCGATGTATTGGCGATGCTTTCAACTCGCATCTCACCGCAATTCACATTCATGATCTCGATCACTCGATGGGGCACCTGGAAGCCTGCGTGGGCGCAGGTTCAATCGAAGTAGACAGGATCTTTCGGCGTTATGGTGGCGCTCATCTATGGTTCGAAAGTGCGTCGTCGACGCTGCTTAAAGATGGTGTGTGTGATGATCGAGGCCTTGTTCCTGCGGATGAATTGGAAGGAACCGAGTTCTTCCAGGTATTTCTGCGCGGCATAGAAACTCGCTACGGCATGGCGTTCAACCTGGCCTCAGGTGCCGACGCACCGGTCGCCGCCATTACCGTTAATCGCGACCGGCGCTATGGATCATTTCGCGCTGATGAGTTGCGATTTGCCAAGCGCCTGCTACCCCATGTTCGCAATGTATACCGCCTGCAGCAACAGCTAAGTTGGGCCGAATCCGTGGCCGCCGGTTTCCGCGCTGCTTTGGACCATCTCGACTTTGGCGTATGCCTGCTCGATAAATACGGCGCCGCCGTCTTCAGCAATCCGGCGGCGCAACGACTTTGCGCAGAGCAGTCCGGCATCACGCAGGTGGGCGGCCGGCTGCGCGTGGTCTGGCATCCCGATCAAGACGCATTGAAGCAGGCCATCGATCGCGCCTGCGCCGGACTGATCGCCGCATCGCCTCAGCCGCTGCCGTTGCACGACAAATACGGCACTGCGGCGGCAATGTTACTGCTGTTGCCCGTGCCGCCGATGACCACGATGACCTGGTCGGAGCCGCGCACTGCCGTCGTCGCATTCATCAAGCCGTTGAAGTCGCAGCCCAAGGCGGCGGCCGATACGCTGCGCACGTTATTCGGTCTGACGGCCGCCGAGACGCAGCTCGCCGTACTGTTGAGCGAAGGGCTTACGCTCAGAGGCGCCAGCGAACGCATGGGCAAGAGCATCAACACCGTGCGTTCGCAACTGCGCGCCTTGCTGGCCAAGACCAATGCGCGCCGCCAAGCCGAGTTGCTGCAACTGATCGCGAATCTGACGAAGACATAATCGTTCTCCAGCCGCGTCGCGCGGACATCATCCAAATGGATGATGCGCACAAGCCCCCAAGCGCCTAGGTTCCTCGTCGATAGCACGGGGCTGGGACAAACACGCGCGGCAATACTCCTTATCAATGCCGGAAGCCGATTAGGGCGAACTTAGCAGCATCGACGGCCGGGCGCGGTTCGACGTGCGAAAGGGGCGACAGGGTGGCGGGCATGCTGGTGCAAAACGATCCCGTTTCGATCATCGAGCGAAACGCCAGCGGCTTGCGGGCCGGTGTGCAGCCGCCTGAGGCTCGCGCCGAAATCGCTGGTGCGCTTTCAGCACAATGTGGTTTTCGGTTATGGCATTGCCGATGTCGGCGTGTACATACCCGAACGACGCATACCGACTGCACCGCGCGCGCCTGCACTGGGCATCTCGCCGGATACGCTGGCCGGCCGCATCGGTTTCGAAGCGATCGCGTGCAAGGCCGACGGCGAAGAGACCTCCGACCTTGCCTTTCATGCCGTACAGGATTTGCTGCGTCGCCATCCGGTTGATCCAGCGGATATCGGTTGCCTGGTCGTAGTCACGCAAAACCCGGACGGCTTTGGCATTCCGCAAGTGTCGGCGCTGTTGCATGGCCGGCTCGGCTGGCCAACGACAGTACCCGCTTTCGATCTCTCGCTCGGCTGCTCGGGTTATGTCTATGGCCTTGCCGTCGTATCGAGTTTTCTCGCGATGCAAGGCATGCGCGTCGGTATTCTTGTCACCGCCGATCCGTACAGCAAGATTGTCGATCCCGACGACCACGGCACCGCGCTGCTGTTCGGGGACGGCGCTAGCGCCACGCTGATCGCGTGCGATGGCGCGTGGAAACTCGGTTGCTTCGATTTCGGCACGTCCGGCGAACACGCGCAGTGCCTGCGCGCAGATGAGCGTCGTCGTCTGCGCATGGATGGCCCGGCTGTCACGCGCTTCTGCCTGCGCGAGATTCCAAAAAGCATCCAGCGCACGCTGGCGCGCAACAACCTCGCGCTGGCCGACGTCGATCGCTTTCTGCTGCATCAGGGAAGCCGCTGTGTGGTCGAGGATATAGCAAAAGCAATCGGTGCTGAGAATAGGACGCCGTTCGTCGCCGGGGAGATTGGCAATACAACGTCGTCGTCCGTGCCGATTGCATTGCGTTATGTGCTCGACGAAATGCCCGCCGCGCACACCATTCTGCTTTCAGCATTTGGCATAGGGATGTCTTGGGCCACAACAATAGCTACATGCTCGAGACGGAACGCGTGCATCGAGGACGCATAAAGGCAATGAGAACTATGCCTACGAGACATTACCTGCAGCGACCGACGATTCGCCTAGCGAGTAGCGCATCGGAGCTCGATCAGCTTTACGCATTTCGATACCGCATCTATGTCGAAGAGATGCATCGGAAACAAAAATATGCCGACCATGTACACGCACGCATTCGGGACCCGCTTGATGACCAGGGGAAGAATCTGATTGCATGGGACTCAAAAGACGAAGTTGTCGGAACAGTGCGGACAAATTTTTCGCGCGATGGCGACCTTAGTGGGTATGACGAGTTTTATTCAATGGTAAGTGCTGGCGAGGCGCACCCCAAGAGTACGTCTATCTGCACTCGATTAATGACTTCGCCCGAGCACAGACTGACGCCATTAGCTATACGCTTAAGCGTCGCGGTCTATGAACTCGGCCTTGCGGAAGGCATCACACACAATTTCATTGACTGCAATGCTCATCTGGTTTCATTTTTCACCCGATTGGGTTTTGTACGACATATATCCGAGAAACTTCACTACGAATACGGCGAGGTCCAACCGATGCGTCTTACGCTTCGGGACCGAGCCCATCTGGATAGCGTCTCATCTCCTTTTGTGTCGCCGCTCAGCCGATGGGAAAACGAGACACGGCATATGACGACCGCTTCCGGTGAATGCGTTCAATTTCCTTGAAATTATGGTAGCCGATCATGAGCCACGCTCAGATGTTTAATGATGAATTTCGAGATGTTCTCGCTGACTTTTCTGCATCGTCAGCGATGAAGAAACTTGCCGAAGGTTCCATTCAGGTACCGCAGTACAAGGCAGTGTTGAGAGAGATTTATCACTATTCAAAGGAAGATCCGCAGATCCAAGCGCTGGCCACTGTCTACTTTCGCGGTGAAGATCGCGCGTTAGTAAAAATGTTTCTGAGACACGCCACATCGGAAGTTGGTCACGATCAACTGGCGCTCAACGATCTCAAGGCGCTGGGTGAGGACGTATCTTTAATCCCTACAAGCTTGCCTCTTGCGACCACGATTGCGCTCACGGCATTTCCGTTCTATCAAATCCAATACCACAATCCAATCGGCTACTTGGGGTATCTCTACTTCCTCGAATATATGCCCACCCAAGCTGGGGCCGGATACATGGGCGCTCTGAAGGCGGCCGGGGTGCCAGACAGTGCCACGACGTTCCTCCATGAACACATGACCATTGATACGGGGCACAACAAGCTGATGAAGGACTATTTGAGCAGGCTAGTGCATAGTGAATCAGATATTGCTGCGGTGAAATATGCGATGCGCGTGACTGGCTACCTGTACGGCGAGATGCTGGCAGGAGCTATTCGGTCCGTCGATAAGCAGTGTGCGGTGTTGCGGAACTATCCCGAACTCCAACGTTATGAAGTGCATTGACGAAGAAGAGACGAAGGCAATTAAATTGTTTGGGGAACTAGCTGAAGGTAGTGCGCTTGAGACAAATCCAGCTATCGATACTCCTGTATTGATGCATGTATCAGAGCACGTCGGGTCGAAGCCTTGATTTGGTCGAAACGTCCAGCGCGGCAGGTTGGGCTTATAGCAGCGAAACCCAACGCCTTGTGTAGCTAGAGGTATCGCTGCTCTCAACCCGGCGAAATGGGAACCGTGTTATGTCAGTCGATAATCAGACACTACAAGAACGCGCATTAAATCAGGCTAAAGAGGCTTACCCGCGGGGCCGTGCGTGGACGCTTGTGAGCCATGTGCAAGAATTTCTCGAAGGCGAACTGCTGGTGTACAACTATACCCTGACTGATGACGGTGTATATGAGTGCCTTGTTTACTCAAAGCCAGAAGAAAAATTTAGGCTATTTGCGAACAGTTCGGAGCTGGCGCAATGGGTCGGAAAATTTGAACGGATAAGTCAATGGAAATTTGCCTTGAATGCAATGCTCCGAGGCGGTATACCTGGCTTTCTCGCGGTCGTAATACTAATAACGGTTTGTCTGTATGTTCTTATTTATAAAGTTGGTGCAACTGATGTACCTCCGATCCTCGCAAATGGATTTACTCTAGTCCTTGGCTACTACTTTGGCCGTCAAGGGGCTAGGTAGTAATAATCGGCGTATGTAAATCTGTGTATCCAATCTTGGATTGCGCAGTTTGATTCTGCTATCTGCCATAAAACATTCAGTGATGTAAAGCCGGATCGGCGCAGCAGCATCATTTTATTAAACCTTACAGCATCAGAAACCATACTTAGCGCTTGCGCTCTGTATTGCCAGGCGATTGATTGAACTGGAATAGTAGGAGCAATAACATGAAAAGCTTCGTTCCATTTTTAGCTTTGTCGATACTGCTGCTGGGATGCTCAGGCCCGATCATCAAAACCATGGTAGAACCACATGGAGAAACAATCGCTGCGAAAGCGACGACAAATTCATCCGCGACGATCCCCGGTCTTCGTCAGCGTATCCAGGAAACGACTGATCGAACCGTAATTTTTTTCGTACATGGTATGGACGACACTTGCCCCGGCTATGCGCTTGATGAACGTCTTGGATGGTTCTCCTCGAAAGTTTCTCGATCCATCGGTCTTAAGCGGTCTGAGATCGGGAAGGCCGACGATACGCTCATTGTTCCCGACCACGAGAATAGCGACAGCAACTCTACACTCGTTGTTCAGCGCAACCGCTATACCGTTGGCAACACTGATAAACGAGTGGATGCCATCGAAATTACATGGTCTGGATTGGACCGCTGGCTGAAGGACAACCAGCTCGGCTACGACATATCCGCACTCAGGTTACCGTCACCTCCGCCGGATAAGCTGAATCCGGGCGACGAGATTCTCAACTGTGTAAAACCGGTGGGTGGCACATTCAGCCAGTGGCGTGTGCCGGTCAATCGATATTTCAAGGACGGATTGATGGACCGCAAACTTGCCGACGTAGTCATTTACTCTGGAAGCTACGGGGCAAAAATCGAGCGCGAAGTTGCAGACGCGCTGTGCCGCACCCTGAAAGATGACTGGTCGCAGAATGACGCGAATAACCTTTGTGATTGGTCAACCGTTCCTTCCGACCCCCCGATGCGATTTATGTTTGTAACGCACAGTCTCGGAAGTCGCATCGTCTATGACACGCTGTTAGAGCTTCTTGGTCAACGCATGCGTCCCGATACCGTTGTGTTCAAGAACGGTGAACCCGCTCAAGCACACGCTGCGATAAGTCAACTGCTAGCGAGAACAATGTCCATCTACATGATGGCAAATCAGCTGCCGATCCTTGGGCTTGCTTACGCGCAGCCTGAGATGACCTCGGAAGATGGTGGTGTCAGGCTTATAAAGCTGGCGAAACAGATCTCATTGAATACCACTGAGCTAACGTCAACGGATTCTGGTTTGCTTTCACAATCGACTGCGACTACAACGAAGGAACAATGGACAAGGCTACGACCGGTTCTGGCAACTATGAACTCGCAACACTCAGACTTGCTGGTGGGTCTCATAATCGCGCGTCGAGACGCCCTCTTCCAGCCAAATTCTCCTGCCATTCCAGGGATGCTCGATATAGTCGCTTTCAACGATCCCAACGATCTGCTGAGCTATTCGTTGCCCGATTGGTACGGTGGCGTAGCTGGTATCGCCAGTATCCGCATAACCAATGTCTTTGTGCACAATGCTACTCGTTGGTTCTGGCTGATTGAGAATCCCGCAACCGCTCACACTGGTTATATAACAAACGAAAAAGAAGTCTGGAACATCATCACCTGTGGGGTAACTCGAGGAATCCGATCAACGTGTGAGCCAGTGAATTAGGGCGCGCATTTAATATCTATCCGAGCTAGATCGTATAGATCTCGATCCACTGAGCCGTGTCGGCTGATAGCAATTTCGAGGCCGTGACCGCCAAGTTTGCGGCGGTGCTTGGCAAATTGTGATCGACACTTTTTCTATAGTCGTTTGTGGTTTGGTTGCAAAATATCCGGCGAATTGTAGACGATGTCGGCTAGGCGTTATTTCACCATTTTGATTGTATGCTGAGTCGTCCAGGACCGCATCCCGGACAATAGGTTCCACTTTCGCGCGAAAGTTGCGCTGTGCGTTCCAAAGATCATGGGCCGTCTGCATTTTGAGCCACATGCCCGCTGTGGTGTTTAGCGCTTTGGACAAACGCAAATCCATATCGATGCTGATGCTCGCCGCGCCATTAAGCACGCGAAAGCGCAACGCGGGTGATGCCGAGCTTGCGCGCCGCTTCAATAACCATGATGCCATCCGCGACTACTCAGCAAACACTTCCTGCAACGTCAGGAGGACGGCGCGTAGGGTTTTGGGCGAAACCATGCCCAGTTTCTTGAGCAGGCGCGTTTTGTCGATTGTGCGGAGTTGATCGAGCAGGATCTGGCCCTTCGTACCTGCATGTGTTATGGGGATGCGGAATGGTGCGGCAAAGCCCTTCGAGGTCATGGGTGCCACGATGACGGTGCGCAGATGATCGTTCAATTCGACCGGAGAGACGACGACGCACGGACGCGCCTTGTTGATCTCGCTGCCTTGGGTCGGGTCGAGGTTGACGAGCCAGATGTCGGCACGTTTCACCATGTGTGCTCGGCGTCGTCTGAGTTGCCGAACTCGCCCATGGCGAGAGCGTCTTCGCCTCGCTCGGCGAGCGCTTTTGCCGCTTGCGCCCAGTCGGCACGCACGGGCTTGGCGGGTTTGCGCAGGACGATCGCGCCGTTTTCGACCGTCATGTCCGCTTCGCGGTCAAGGTCGACCTGCGCAAGTACGGGCTTGGGGATGACGATCCCCTTGCTGTTCCCGATTTCGCGAATGGCGACATGCAGCGGTTTCATGATGATAACAATGTTATTACGACGAGTTAGGTGCCGTCAATACACTGGATTCCCGCTTTCGCGGGAATGACGAACGAGAAGCGGTTCTTTGCGGTTCTTATGTTGCCGTCGCGCGCAATCGAATGCCCAGCGCATGGGCTACTTTCAATACGGTTTCAAAGCTGGGATTTCCCGCGCCGGATAGCGCCTTGTACAAGCTCTCGCGTCCCAAGCCTGTGTCTTTGGCAAGCTGGGTCATGCCGCGCGCACGAGCGATCGTACCGAACGCCTTGGCGATAAACGCAGCATCGTCGGGCGCTTCCTCAAGACAGGCTTGCAAGTAGAGCGCGGCGTCCTCGTCGGTTTTCAAATGCTCCGCGGAGTCCCATTTTTTCAACTTGATCTTGGTCATGGCTGTGTTTCCTTTAGCTGCGCGGCAATAGCCAGCGCCGCTTTGATATCCTGGACTTGGCTGGACTTGTCGCCGCCGCACAGGAGCAGAATGATTTCGAGACCGCGACGAGAGAAATAAATACGATAACCGGGGCCGAAATCCGCAGGACCGGACAAGCTGCGTCTGGTATCAGTTGATGGATAACTGCGCTTGTGTGATACCCAAGGCTGTCGCGAGCTTTTCAACGGTGGCCTTGCGCGGGCGCTTGGCCGCTTCTATCTGGGCAAGTGCGGCTTGTGAAATGCCCGCGCGCGCGGCGACGTCCGCTTGCGTCAATCCCAGGTGCTCGCGCCAAGCTCGGGTAATGGAAACGCCGCCCTTGAGCACCGCGCCGGCTACTTCATTCGGAATCAAGTCGCTTTCGGCACCGTAGCGCTGCACGAATGCAGCGTAGGGAATTACGACGAATTCGGGTTTGCCGTCCGCGCCGAGGATGGTCTGGAATTCAGTAGGTGCGTTCATTGCGCTTTCTCACCTCTTCGATGCTGACGATGCGAACCGTGCCGTCGAATTCAAAGAACACGCGCCAGTTGCCGACGCGCAGCCGATAGCTGAATTCGTGACGGGTCAAAGCCTTGACTCCGCTGCATTCAGGGAAATTCGCAAGCGCCTGCACGCCATCGTAAATCGCTGCGCGTTCCGCACGGTTACGAATTTTGCAGGCCTGTTTGAGCGCCTTGGCTCTCCACTGGATCAGGTTCACAGAATGATTATAAGTAAATATAAGTATTTTGTCAAAACTAAACCGGAATCAACCCGAGTAAGGCGAGAGTAGCGAAGCGCACTCCGCCTTCGCGCGTTTTATCCCAAAACGGCTCGATACACCCGCCTATTTCCCCTGCGCCAAAAACCGTACCTGCACACGCTGACCGACTTTGAGATCGGAATTGGTCAGTTCCAGGATGCATTCGACATCGCGCGTGTCGGTCGCTTCCTCGCCGCTGTCGCGCAGCTTGCTGGGGCCGAACACATCGCCGATGCGTGTGACCTTGGCCGGATAGATTTTCGCGCTGTCCGCTTCCGAATAGACTTCTGCGCTCATGCCCGGGCTGACCTTGGCGACGAAACCCTCGTTGAGTTCCGCGCGGACGATGCGCGGCGCGTCCGGCAGCAGTTCGATCAGGTCGGGCGACGTTTGTGCGGAAACGACGTCGCCGATATGCACATTGCGCGCGACGATGCGGCCGGCGACCGGTGCGCGTAACGCGCGCGCCTCGACTTCGAACACGGCCTGACGAATCTTCTGCTTCGCCGCCTCGACCCCGGTGTCGGCGACTACGATCTCGGCATTGAGTTCGGCCAGCGCCTGCTTCGCGTCATCCGCGGATTGTCCGCTCGCCGCGCCCGCCTGGCTCGCCTCGCGCACGCGCACGGCGCGCTCCTGCAGACCCGGCAGCTTGGCGCGCAGCAGCGCGGCTTGCGCGTTCGCCGCGTCGAGTTCGGTCTTGGCCAGATCGACCGCGATCTGCGCTTGCCTGGCATCGAGCAGGATGAGTACATCGCCTGCCTTCACCAGGGTGCCGACCTCTCCGCGCACCGCGGTGACGACGCCGTCGCGCGCCGCGGCGACATGCACGAGGCCGCCTTCGACATCGACCTTGCCACGCGCGATTGCGACGAAGTTCTGCGGCGCCGACGTCGTGGGGTTTGACGGGGCGGGTGGGGCTTTGCCGCACGCGGCGAGCAGCAGCAACGTCATTCCGGCAAAAGCGGGGATGACGAGCTTGCGTTGGTCGAATCCGGTCATGTTGTGCCTTCCGCGCTAGATGTGGTTATCGGTTGCGCCTTACCGTTTGGTTGCGCAATATCGCTGAGAATACGCCCATCGGCCATGGTGATGATGCGGTCGGCGTCGGCGGCAAGGCGGACATCGTGACTGACGCAGACCACGGTTGCGCCGTATACGCGTGCGACGCGATGCAGCGCATCGATCACGTTCTTGCCGTTGACCGAATCGAGCGCGCTGGTCGGTTCGTCGGCGAACAGGAATTGCGGCTTCTTCGCCAGCGCGCGCGCGATCGCGATGCGCTGCTTTTCGCCGCCGGACAATTCGATCGGACGCAGATGCGCGCGTGAGGCGAGGCCCACTTCCTCGAGCGAGGCCAGCGCCTGATTGCGTACCGCATGTTTGGGCAGGCCGAGATAGTCCAGCGGCAACATGACCTGTTCGAGCGCGCTCAGCGCCGGAAAAAGATTGAAGCCCTGGAACACGAAACCGGTGTGTTCGAGACGGAATTTTTCCAGATCCGCGCGCGACTTCTTCCACAAATCCTCGCCCAGCGCGGAAACGTTGCCGCTGTCGGGTTTGAGCAGTCCGCTCAGAATGGCGAGAAGTGTACTTTTACCCGAACCCGACGGGCCCAGCACGAGGGTCAACTCGCGCTGTTCCAGACTCATGCTCAGTCCCTGCAGAACCCGCGTCTCGACGCGTCCCGTGGTGTAGGACTTGGCGATGCTTTCGGCGACGAGTGCGGTCACGAGGTCAGCGCAGCAGGTTCGCAGGTTCGAGTTCGTTGATCGCACCGACCGCGAGCAGACCCGAGATCAATGCGATCGTCATGACCAGCAAACCGCAGGCGATGGCGGCGAACAGGTCGAACGTGATCGGCACGTCCTGGCTGCTCGCCAGCAAGGCCAGCGCCAGGCTGACCAGCGCACCGATCACGATGCCGATCGTACCGACCCAGAACGCCTGTTCGAGAATCACCCGGCGCAGTGCGGCAAGGCCGGCGCCGAGCGCATTGAGCATGGCGTATTCGCGCACCGAACTGGCGACCGCGGCGAACAGGGTCTGGCTGGTGATCACCACGCCGACGATGAACACGACCAGCGCGAGAAACAGAAAGCCGAGGCCGGCGCCGGTTTCGAACATCCAGTAGGTGGCTGCGTTGTACGCGAACTCGGCGCGCGTCCACACGGCAAACCGGTGGCTGGCGCCGACCTTTGCCAGACGGTCGCGCACCGCGTCGACATTCGCACCGGGCGCAAGTCGCGCGATGTAGTAGGCGATCTTGTCGCGGTCGGTCGGATCGCCGACGAGCGTGCGCGCGGTGGCGATCGAGGTGACGATGTTGACCCCGCCGAGCGCGCGCAAGCCGTTGCCGGCGGCGACGATCTTGACGCGATGGCCGTTGAGCATCGCCGTGCCGCCGACGCCGAGGCCGAGCTTGGGCAGATCGGCGGCGTCGACGATCACGCTGAGCGGTTCGAGCAGCGCCGCGCGCTGTTGCATGGTCAGCGCATGCGCGAACATCAAGCCGTTTGGCGCCGGATCGATGCCGGAGATGAACACCGATACGCTGCCGCGCTCGGCGGGCCCGCGCCAGTCGCCATCGATCCATTGGAACGGTTCGACCTGCACGACCGCCGGATCCATGCGCAGCCACACTTCGGTATCGCGCGGAACCGGCCGGCCGAGTTCGACGGTTTGCGTGCCCGGATAGCCGGCCCAGATATCGCCGTCGGATTTGCTCACATACACACCGGCGCTGGAAAAGATGCCGAACATCAGCGCGGTCATCATCAGCAGCAGCAGGCCGGAAAACGCGACCGCGAGCGCCGCCGGCAGAAACTTGCGCCACTCGTAAATCAGCGTTTTGCGGGCCAGCGCGACGATCATTGCGCGGGCGTCCGCTCTTGTCCGGATTGCAGCGGCGGGATCGCGCCGCCAAATGCCTTGTACACCGCGATGTAGCTCAGCGCGCGATCGCGCAGTACCAGCGTATGCTGCAGCTGAGCCTGGGCCAGGGCCAGGTTTGCGCTCGCGGTGTCGAGGCCGTCACTCAGGCCGATGCGCTGCAGAGTGTGCGCGGATTGCGCGGCGCGCTCGTTCAGGGCCAGTGATTTTGCCGCATTGTCCACAAGTAAACTTTTAGCATCGAACTGGGCCAGCGCGGTTTGCGCCTCGGCCACGCCTTCGAGTACCGCTTCGCGATAAGCCAGCACTGCCGCGCGCAGGGCCGCTTCGCGCGCATTGACCAGCTCGCGGCGCGCACCCCAGTCGAGGATCGGGATCGTGAGCAGCGGACCCGCCAGGGGCACGGCCTTGTTCGGATGGTCCAGATCGCCGGTCAGCGCGGTCGACGAGATCAAGGTGCCGACGATGCCGAGGCGCGGATACAGATCGGCGCGCGCAATACCGAGTTCGCCCGCGGCGCGCAGCACGTTCTGGCCGGCGCGGCGGATTTCCGGGCGCGTGCGCAGCAGGTCGGCCGGTGTTTGCCGGATATCGAGCGCCGGCAGGTCTGGCTGCGCGCCGGCATCGTTCAACGCGGGCTCGGGCGTGTCGCTGCCGAGCAGGATGGCCAGCGCCTGTTGCGTTTGCAGGGCGGTCAGTGCCGGCTCGCCGGCATCGCTCAAAGCCTGCTGCAAGTCGGCCTGCGCGCGACTGACTTCAAGCGCCGACCCAAGCCGTGTGCGCAGTCGCGTCTGCGCAAGATCGACCTGCCGGCGCCGCAGCGCGACGAGATCGTCGAGGATGCGCGCACGTGCTTGCGCGGCGCGCAGCTCGATATAGTTCCTGGCGACTTCGGCGATCACCGACACACGCGCCGCGGCGGCGTCGATGACCGCTGTGTTCTCGTCGGCGAGATTCGTGCGCGAGCTTGCCTGCGCGCGGCCGAAGAAGCCGAATTCCCAGGTCGAATCGAAGCCCAGCTCCAGATAGCCGGTCGAACCGCCCGGCGCCGTTTCTTCGTAGATGCGGAAATTCAAATTCGGCCAGAACTCGCTGCGCGCGCGATGACGCAGACTGCGCGCGGCGCGCAGGCGTTCGCCCGCTATCTGGATGCCGAGATTGTCGTGCAGGGCGCGCTCGATCAGCCGGTCGAGTGTGGCATCGTCGAATGCACGCCACCAATGCTCCAGGTCCGGTTGCAGGCCCTCGGTGGCTGGCGCGCCGTGCTGCCATTTGGCCGGCACCTCGCTGGGCAGGTCGGGTACCCTGGTGTGGATCGGAGCGCAGCCTGCGAACAGCGCAACGCTTCCCGCGAGCGCAGCGGCGCGCAGCATCGACGCAGCGGCCGCACGCGCCGAAGCGGTGCCGAGCGATTTGGTGAACGTCAGGTCGCAACGCCGGTCGGCACAGGTCATGCGGCTATTTTTGCATTTGCGCGCGGGATTTTCGACCCGCACGCGGTCAGGGCGCCTTGGCGGCCTGAAATTCTGCAAATTCTGACGCCGATTTGCCGGGGCTGCAAAGGCGGAAGTCAGCCCCCTTAGCTGCCGTGGCGCTCAGTGCGACGCGGGAATACGCACGCACCTGGCGTCAATGCGCCGCCCCGCGCTCCTCGGCGATGCGCGCATCGAGTTTCGTCAGTGCCGCCGCGGCATAGGCACGGCACGCATTCGTGTCGATGAACGGATTCGGCGTGCCATGGGCGGCAAGCTGTTTGAGCTTGCGCGGGATATCGGCGAATTCCGGATGCACGGTGATGAGTATGTCGCAGGGCAACGCCGCGACCGTCTGCATACTGTGGCGGAAGGCGACGGTGAGGTCGCCGTGCGTCGCATCGGCGAGGAAATGGAAGTTCGGCGCGGAGACGACACTCAGGCTGTCGGCATAGACGATGTCAAGACAGCGGCCGCCCTCGCAGTCTTTCCAGGTCCAGGTCGTGCTGCCGGGCGTATGGCCCGGGGTGAAATGCGCGGTCACTGCGGCGCCGCCGACATGCAATGTTTCGCCGTCGTGCACCTCGCGCACCCCGGCCGCTGCTGGAAACCGCGCCGTTTCGACGATCGCCGCCTGCGGATCGTCCGTCGCGACGTGGCCCTCGCGCAGCGCTTTCGCCCCGGACGGGCTCGCCACGACTTCGGCGCCGCTGGCGCGTTGCAACGCGGCGATGCCGCCGACATGATCGCGGTGCGCGTGCGAGTTGAGAATCAGCTTGATGTCCTCGACCCTGAAACCGAGACTGCGAATATTCGCCTCGATCAGCGGCGCCGACTGCGGCAGGTCGCCGTCGAGCAGGATCAGTCCGGCGTCGCTGCGAATCAGGATCGAGCTCAAGCCGGCGACCCCGACATAGTAGGTGTGGCCGTAGATTTTCAAGGGTGTCTGTGGCAGGTTCCACAAGGCTTCGTGGTCGGGTTGAGTGGCCTGTGTCACGGGGTCGACACCGGCCTGCGCAGTCGAGGTCGCCCCGATCGCCAGGGTTGCGGCCAACAAGGCGATAAGCGAGAACTGCATGGGATTCCTGTGGCTGTGCGGGTCAGGCGCGCCATCGTGCTCGAACAAGATAAGTGCATGCGGGCAACACATGGCAAAAACCTGTCCGGATTGGGCATATTCTGTGGTTACCGGAAATGATAATGTGCGGACCATCGGGAACCCTTCGTCCATGAAATCGACCAGCAGCGTGCGCCAGGGCCGGCATCCTATGACCGCGCTGAAGCGCGTCATCCTCGTCCTTGCTTCGATGCTCGCGATCCCGGCAAGCGCCCAGGCACAGTCCGGCACAGGTCTGCAGAAGCAGGTCATATTCGATACCTACTCGCCCTTGGCGCGCGATACAGAACTGATCGATCGGCTGTTCCACCCGTTGCTGGCCGAACACCTGCGCAGCAAACTGGCGTCTGCCGGATTGGCGGTTCGCGAGCAGAGCATCGATCTCGCACAAGAGCGCTTCACATTGTACGTGCCTGCAGGCGACGTGCCGCTCGGCGGCTATGGTCTGCTGGTTTTCATCATGCCCTGGAACCGGCCGGCTATTCCGTCGCAATGGCTGCCTGTACTCGATCGGCACGGAGTGATTTGCGTAATGGCAATGGGATCGGGCAATTCCGCCAACATCTTTTCGCGGCGCATCCCGTTGGCGCTGTCGGGTTACGAGAACGTCAAGCGGCGCTACACAGTCGATCCCGATCGAGTCTACATCGGCGGTCTCTCCGGCGGTTCGCGCATCGCCTTGCGCATCGCGCTTGCATTTCCGGACGTATTTCGCGGCGCTTTGCTCAACGCCGGCAGCGATAGTTTTGGAACGGATGTGTTGAGTCCGCCGGGTCCGGCGCTGTTTCGGCAATTCGAGGAACGCAGCCGCCTGATCTACGCCACCGGTACCGAGGATGACATCAACCTCGTGATCGACAGCCACAGCCGCGACTCCGCGCGGGCGTTGTGTATTTTCGACCTGCAGACTCTGCCGATGAATGGCCGCGGACATGAGATGCTCAATGGGGCGGTTCTCGATCGCGCATTGACTGCGCTGATGTCGCCGCGAAAGCCGGATGCCGACCTCGATACGTGCCGGGAGCATCGTGCGCAGGAGATCGCGGCGCAATCGGCCGCAATCGAAAAGTTGATTGCAGCCGGCAACAAGCGCGAAGCGAACAAGCAATTGCAGGAACTGGACGAGCATTTCGGCGGCCTGGCCGCGCCGAGAAGTATTGAATTGGCGCACCAGTTGTGAAATCGCGGGCCGCCGACGCAGACGGTGCCGCGGGCGCTGTGGTGCGTCTGGACGTCTGGTTATGGGCAGCGCGCTTCTTCAAGACGCGCTCGCTGGCCAAGCAAGCGATCGAGGGCGGCAAGATCGAAATCAACCAGGCGGCCGGCAAAGCGGCCAAAGCCGTGCATGTCGGCGATCGCTTGCGCATCTCGCGCGGCGAGGAACGCTTCGAGATCGACGTGGTTGCGCTCAGCGAGCAGCGTGGATCAGGCGCGGCTGCGCAGAGTCTGTATCGCGAGACCGAAGCCAGCCGCACGAGCCGCGAAGCGCTGGCCGAGCAGCGCCGCATGGAGCGCGCGGGCTACGCGAAGCCGCCGACCAAGCCGGACAAACGCGCGCGGCGCCTGATCCGGCTGCTCGGCGATATCGACGCGTTTTAGCCTCGCGGCAGAAGATGTTTCAATTGATACAGCAGTTCCAGCGCGGCGCGCGGTGTAAGCGCGTCCACATCGATTTCGCGCAGCGCGTCTTCGACTGGCGAGGCGGTTTCGAACAGCCCGAGTTGCGGCGGCACTTGCGTTTTTGTCGCTGGCGCTGCGGATGAACGCTGCCCACCCGCTTCGAGTACACGCAGATAGCGGCTCGCGTCGGCGATCACGGCCTTGGGCACGCCGGCCAGCGCGGCCACGTGCAAGCCGAAGCTGCGGTTGGCAGGGCCGTCCTTGACCGCGTGCATGAAGACCAGCTGGTCGCCGTATTCGACGGCGTCGAGATGCACGTTGGCGATGCCGTCGTATTGCGTGGCAAGTTCGGTCAGCTCGAAGTAATGCGTCGCGAACAAGGTGTAGGCGCGATTGTGCGCGGCAAGCTGCACGGCGCAGGCGCGCGCCAGCGCGAGGCCGTCGTAGGTCGAGGTGCCGCGACCGACTTCGTCCATCAGCACCAGACTGTACTTTGTCGCATTGTGCAGAATGTTCGCGGTCTCGCTCATCTCGACCATGAACGTCGATTGCCCGCGCGCGAGGTCGTCGCCCGCGCCGATGCGGGTGAAGATGCGGTCGATCGGACCGATCGCTTGCCGACTCGGCGGGCACGAAACTGCCGATATGCGCGAGCAGCACGATCAGCGCGGCCTGGCGCATATAGGTCGATTTGCCGCCCATGTTCGGGCCGGTGATGATCAGCATGCGCCGGGCATCGTCGAGGGTCAGGTCGTTCGGTTCGAATGGATCGCTGCGCACCTGCTCGACGACCGGATGGCGGCCGCGCACGATGCGGATGCCGCCGCTCTCGACCAGCTGCGGCGCCTTCCAGTTCAGCGCGTCGGCGCGCTCGGCCAGATTGGCGAGCACATCGAGTTCGGCTACCGCGGCAGCGGCCTGGCTTGCAGCGCGGTCAGGCGTTCGATCGAGGAAGTCGAGCAGCGCTTCGTACAGCGCGCGTTCGCGCATCAGCGAGCGCTCGCGTGCCGACAGCACCTTGTCCTCGAACGCCTTCAGTTCCTCGGTGATGTATCGTTCGGCACTTTTCAGCGTTTGCCGCCGTGTATAGTGCGTCGGCGCCTTGTCGGACTGGCCCTTGCTGATCTCGATGTAGTAGCCGTGCACGCTGTTGTAGCCGACCTTCAGCGTCGCGATGCCGGTGGCGGCCTTTTCGCGCGCTTCGAGATCGATCAGGAATTGATCGGCGTTGGTCGACAGCGTGCGCAGTTCATCCAGCTCGGCATCGAAGCCGGCGCGGATCACGCCGCCGTCGCGCAGCAGTGCGGGCGGTTGTTCGAGCACGGCAGCGGCGAGGTGCTGCGCCGTTTCGGCGATGCTCGCCGAGTTGGTCGAGCAGGCCGTGCGAGCAGCGGGCTGTCGCAGCCGGCGAGTGCCTCGCGCAGCGCCGGCGCAGCGGCAAGACCGTCGCGCAAGCGTCGACAGATCGCGCGGCCGCGCCGAGCGCAGGGCCACGCGCGCGAGGATGCGTTCGAGGTCGCCGATGCCGCGCAGCACTTCGCGCAGGTTCTCAAAGCGGCGTTGTTCGATCAGGCTTTCGATCGCCTGATAGCGCCGACGCAGCATATCGCGATCGCGCAACGGACGGTGCAGCCAGCGACGCAGCGCGCGCGCGCCCATTGGCGTGATTGTGCGATCGAGCACGCCGAGCAGGGTGTGTTCGGTGCGTCCGCTCGGATGCGTGTCGAGTTCGAGATTGCGCCGCGTCGCCGCGTCGAGCGCGATCGTTTCGTCCGGATTCTCGACCGCCAGCCCGGACAGATGCGGCAGCGCCGACTTTCTGCGTTTCCTCGACGTAACCCAGCAGACAGCCCGCGGCAGCGATCGCCAGCGGCATGTTCTCGCAGCCATATCCCGACAGGTCGCGCACGCCGAAGAATTTCGTCAACTGACGCTGCGCGGTTTCGCGCGTCGAAATGCCACGGCGCGCGTTTGCGCAGGCCGGGCAGGCCGGCGACGAACTGCGGCCACGCCACGTCTTCGCTGACCAGAGTCTCGGCGGGCGCGAGCCGCGCCAGTTCCGAGGCGAGCTGTTCGGCGTCGGCGACTTCGCCGAGCAGGAAACGGCCGCCGGCCAGATCGATCCACGCCAGGCCGTATCCCATTCTTGCCGGCGGCGATCGCGAGCAGCAGATTGTCGCGGCGTTCCTCGAGCAGCGCCTCGTCGGTCACCGTCCCCGGCGTGATGACACGCACCACCCTGCGCTCGACCAGACCCTTCGCCAGCGCCGGATCGCCGATCTGTTCGCAGATCGCCACCGACTCGCCGAGTTTCACGAGTTTGGCCAGATAACCTTCGACCGCGTGATACGGCACGCCGGCCATCGGAATCGGCGCGCCAGCCGATGCACCGCGCTGGGTCAGCGTGATATCGAGCAGGCGCGCGGCCTTGCGCGCATCGTCGTAGAACAACTCGTAGAAATCGCCCATGCGGAAAAGCAGCAGCGTCTGCGGATGCTCGGCCTTGGCGCTCAGGTACTGGCGCATCAGCGGTGTGTGGGAGGCGAGATCGTCGCGATTCATCTTTGCGCGGAGAGGGGAAATCGGTTAGAAGGAATTGGCTGAAGCAAGGCACGCATTGTAGTGGAGTTAGCCATGTCCTCGTCCGCTGTCGCCACCGATCATCGATTTGAACGCAGCTCGCGCAGACGATCGCGGCGATTTTCAGCCAGCGCGGTGCGACGCTGGTCGCGGCGGAGTCGTGCACTGGCGGCTGGATCGCGAAGACGCTGACCGATATTGCCGGTTCGTCGGCGTGGTTCGAGTGCGGCGTCGTTGCCTACAGCTATGAGGCCAAGGAGGCGCTGCTCGGCGTGCGCCCGGAGACGCTGGAACTGCATGGCGCCGTCAGCAGGGAAACGGTCGACCGAAATGGTTTCCGGCGCGCTCGCGCGCTTCGGCGCGACGGTGGCGGTCGCGGTGACCGGCATTGCGGGGCCGGGTGGCGGCACGCACGACAAGCCGGTCGGCACCGTATGGATCGGCTGGAAGCGGCGCGGCGGTTACGCGCAGACGCAGCTGTTCCATTTCGACGGCGATCGCGAAGCAGTGCGCCGGCAGACTGTCGCCGCGGCGCTGCGCGGTGTTGCAGAAAATTCTTACAAGCTGACGAGGGAATCCGCCCATGCAGCAGCGGGTTGCGGTGTGGGATAATTACTGTTATCCCGATTTGAAGCCGTCGGAATAACTCCTGCCGTTGCAGCGGCGCCGGAGGCGCCACTGAACGCCAGGTCCAGTAACGAATTTGATGTGAACCCTAGCGCATCTGCCAGGCGCGAAATGGTCGCAGATTTTGAGACGGACTCAGCACACAGTCTGTTCAATCGCATATTCATGAGGAAGCACCGATGGATGACAACAAGCGCAAGGCCCTTTCCGCCGCTCTCGGCCAGATCGAAAAACAGTTCGGCAAAGGCGCCGTCATGCGCATGGGCGATCGCGCCGTCGATGTGATCGAGTCGATTCCGACCGGATCGCTGATGCTCGATATCGCGCTCGGCATCGGCGGCCTGCCGCGCGGTCGCGTCGTCGAAATCTACGGACCGGAATCGTCGGGCAAGACCACGCTGACGCTGCAGGTCATCGCCCAGGCGCAGAAGCTCGGCGGTGCCTGCGCCTTTATCGACGCGGAGCACGCGCTCGATCCGACTTACGCGGAAAAACTCGGCGTGAAGGTCGACGATCTGCTGTTGTCGCAGCCCGATACGGGCGAGCAGGCGCTGGAAATCGCCGACATGCTGGTGCGTTCCGAGCGCGGTGGACGTGGTCGTGATCGACTCGGTCGCCGCACTCACGCCGCGTGCGGAAATCGAGGGCGAGATGGGCGATCAGCTGCCAGGCCTGCAGGCGCGCCTGATGAGTCAGGCGCTGCGCAAGCTCACCGGCAATATCAAACGCTCGAACACGATGGTGATCTTCATCAACCAGTTGCGCATGAAGATCGGCGTGATGATGCCGGGCCAGAGTCCGGAGGTCACCACCGGTGGCAATGCATTGAAGTTCTACGCCTCGGTGCGCCTGGATATCCGTCGCATCGGCGCAGTGAAGAAGGGCGATGAAGTCGTTGGCAACCAGACCAAGATCAAGGTGGTCAAGAACAAGCTGGCGCCCCCGTTCAAGCAGGTCATCACCGAGATTCTGTATGGCGAGGGCATCTCGCGCGAAGGCGAACTCATCGACATGGGCAGCGAGCACAAGATCGTCGAGAAATCCGGCGCCTGGTACAGCTACGGCGGCGAACGCATCGGCCAGGGCAAGGACAACGCGCGCCAGTATCTGAAGGACAACCCGACCGCCGCCAAGGAAATCGAGGACAAGCTGCGCGCTGCGCTGGCGCCCAAGGCTGCCGCCGCCGCGCCGCAGGCGGAGGAACTGGAGGAGGTTTAATTTAAGCGATGGGTTGCAGGCGCATGGATTGGATGTTTGAATGGACTTCGAGATCGTCAGTGACATCCAGGATATCGAGACGATAGCCCGTGGTGCCGGGATACGCGAATCTCCCGAGTTCGTAAAATTTATGGCGTGGGGCGTTGGAGAAAACGCAAGGGAACCGCGTCCATACGTCTCGTGGATAAATCCATTTGCATCGTCGAACTGCATGTATGAAGCAACGGGAATTGGCAGACGCGAGTATAAAATCAAGCGCTATCTGGACTAAGACATGACACAGCATACATTTGTCGTCTGCATCAGCAACGAGACTTATAGCGCTTCTCTTGAAGTGCGAAAGCTTTACGAAATGCTGCCCGACGACGAGGCTGCGAAGCACGGCCAGGTGCGTATCATCGACGAGTCGGGCGAAGACTATCTTTATCCGCAGTCTTTCTTCGCGCCGGTGGAATTGCCGTCGCAAACGCGGTTATTGATCCTGAAGGCGGCGTGAGAGTCGCGACTCGCCATCAAATCTCGCTATACACACATTGAAGCCTCTCGATTGGTCTGATGGCTCGCCGCGCTGATAGCAACAAGCCGGGCGCGGCCTACGACAAAGCGCTGGCCCTTCTCGTGCGCCGCGAACACTCCGCGCGCGAGTTGAAATCCAAGCTCGCTCAACGCGGGCTGGATGCGGACGAGTCAGCTGCGGCGCTGGCCAAGCTGCAATCGAAGGATTTCCAGAACGATACGCGCTTCGGCGAGATGCTGGTGCGCACGCGGCTCGAAGGCGGCTACGGTGCGCGCTGGATCGTCGCCGAGCTGCGCACGCATGGCATCGATGAAGGCAGCGGCGCATGCGTTGATCGAAGCAGCCGAGCCCGATTGGCCCGAGCTCATCCGCCGCCAACTGCGCCGCCGTTACGGTGGAAAGCGTCCCAAGGACTTCTCCGAACGCAATAAGCGCGCGGCCTTCCTCTTGCGTCGCGGTTTCGACGCCACCACTGTTAAACTAGTAGTCAGCGATAGCGGTGCAGACGATTTGCCAGACGCGTCGGACTGATACTCGGCGAACGTTGTACGGTCAGGGTTGTCTCTTTGCTCGTCATCCCGGCGGAAGCCGGGATCCAGCTCCTTTGATTTTCCTGATGCAAGATTAGACACTGGATTCCGGCTTTCGCCGGAATGACGATTCCTTGTGGTGCGTTGTGTATCTGCGTCCGGTCACATCTACAAAACCGATGAAAACCAGCTCCGAAATCCGCCAGACCTTCCTCGACTTCTTCAAGGCCAAGGGCCACACCATCGTGCCGTCGGCGCCGCTCGTGCCTGGCAACGATCCGACCCTGCTGTTCACCAACTCGGGCATGGTGCAGTTCAAGAACGTGTTTCTCGGCAGCGAGAAATTGTCCTACGTGCGCGCTGCCGACGTGCAGCGCTGCCTGCGCGCGGGCGGCAAGCACAACGATCTGGATTCGGTCGGCTACACCGCGCGCCATCACACGTTTTTCGAGATGCTCGGCAACTGGTCGTTCGGCGATTATTTCAAGCGCGAAGCGATCCTCTGGGCCTGGGAACTGCTGACCGACGTGTTCAAGCTGCCGAAGGACCGATTGCTGGTCACTGTTTACCACACCGACGACGAAGCCTTCGATCTGTGGCACAAGGAAATCGGTCTGCCGCTCGAACGCATCATCCGCATCGGCGACAACAAGGGCGCGCCGTTCGCGTCCGACAATTTCTGGCAGATGGCCGATACCGGACCTTGCGGACCGTGCACGGAAATTTTCTACGACCACGGCTCCGATATCGCTGGTGGCCCGCCTGGATCGCCGGACGAAGACGGCGATCGCTATATCGAAATCTGGAATCTCGTGTTCATGCAGTTCGACCGTGCGGCCGACGGCACGCTGTCAAAATTGCCTGCGCCTTGTGTCGACACCGGCATGGGCCTGGAGCGCTTGGTAGCGATCCTGCAGCATGTGCACAGCAACTACGAGATCGATCTGTTCCAGCATCTGATCAAGGTCGCTGCCAAGCTGACCGACACGACTGATCTGGAAGACAAATCGCTGCGCGTGATCGCCGACCACATCCGCGCCTGCAGTTTCCTCATCGTCGACGGCGTGTTGCCCTCAAATGAGGGCCGTGGTTATGTGCTGCGCCGGATCATCCGCCGCGCGCTGCGCCACGGCTACATGCTGGGGCAGAAGGAGCCGTTCTTTTATAAATTGGTCGATGCGCTGGTCGCCGAGATGGGGCAGGCGTATCCCGAGCTCACGGCGAAACGCGGCACGGTCGCAAAGGCGCTGAAAGCCGAGGAAGAGCGCTTCGGTGAGACGCTAGAGAACGGTATGAGGATTTTCGAGAAAGAGTCGTCTCCGGATTGGAGGGCGGCCCGAAAAATAATTCGATCACGCGGTGAGCCGTCCGTCCTTCCTGTGGAAATTCCGATGGGTAACGATCGATACTTACGATTTGTATACCTCAATCGCTCGGGTGGATCAACGCACGTCCATGTGATGACACTCTCGAATCCAAACGCCGATTACTTCAAAGACGTTGTTCGTGGTGCGGCTAAGGGCAACGAAGAAACGACGGAATGGGTCGTTGTTTTGAACAAGGAGCCACGACCTGACATAAGGGCAGCTTTTGAATCAACCGCTGCGCAGCGGGGCATAAGTTTGAACTTCGTTGATGACAGCCGGCCTGAGAACCGCGTTGTGGATGGGCAGACGGCGTTCCGCCTTTACGACACATATGGATTTCCGGTCGACCTCACCGCCGACGTTGCGCGCGAGCGCGGCTTGACCGTCGACATGGAAGGTTTCGAAAAGGCAATGAACGAACAGCGCGAACGCGCGCGAGCGGCTAGCCAGTTCGAAACAAAGGCATCGATCTCGGCCGATCTGGTGCAGCGATTGAAGCCGACCGAGTTTCTCGGCTATGGAGCGCTCGAAGCGGACGCGCTGAATGTCGTCGGCATCGTCCACGATGGGCGTGAGGTTGCCGGACTGAGCGATGGACAGGAGGCTACCCTCATCCTTGATGCTACGCCGTTCTATGCGGAGTCTGGCGGACAAGTCGGTGATACTGGCTTGCTGAGCAACGCTGACGGCAGATTGACAGTCAAGGATACCGTCAAGCTCGCTGGTACGTTCCACGGTCACGTCGGTCGATGGGCGGGATCGAAGCCCTTGCGTCTTGGCATGCCGCTGTCCGGCTCGGTCGATGGCGTGCGACGTCAGGCGATCGTGCTCAATCATTCGGCCACGCATCTGCTGCATGCGGCCTTGCGTCAGGTGCTCGGCGAGCACGTCACGCAGAAGGGTTCGCTCGTCGCGCCCGATCGACTGCGCTTCGATTTTTCGCATTTCGCGCCGGTGACACGCGACGAATTGCAACGCATCGAAGACCTCGTCAACGACGAAGTGCGCCGCAACGTCGCCGCCGACGTGCGCCTCATGCCTTACAAGGATGCGATCGAATTCGGCGCGATGGCCTTGTTCGGCGAGAAGTACGGCGATGAGGTGCGCGTGCTCAAGATGGGCGACTTTTCCACCGAGCTGTGCGGCGGCACGCATGTCGGCCGCACCGGCGATATCGGCCTGTTCAAGATCGTCAGCGAAGGCGGCGTTGCTGCCGGTATCCGCCGTATCGAGGCGCTGACCGGAGCGGGCGCGCTTGCTTACGTCAACGCGGAAGAGGCCAAGCTCGGCCAAGTCGCGCATCTGCTTTCCGCGAGCGGTGGCGATGTCGTCGACAAGCTGCGCCAGTTGTTCGAGCGGCAGAAGAAGCTCGAACGCGAACTCGAATCGCTCAAGGCCATGTCCGCGAGCGCCGCGACCAGCGACCTTGCTGCAAATGCCAAAAGTATACAAGGCATCAAGGTGATCGCCGCGCGCCTCGACGGTGCCGATGCAAAAACCCTGCGCGACAGCGTGGACAAGCTCAAACAGCAACTCGGCGACTGCGTGGTGCTGCTGGCTGGCGGCAGCGACGGCAAGATCGCGCTGGTCGCCGGCGTCAGCGGCACCGCGCTCGGCAAGATCAAGGCCGGTGAACTGGTCGCGCATGTCGCCGGACAGATCGGCGGCAAGGGCGGAGGTCGCGCCGACATGGCGCAAGGTGGCGGCGAAGACACGCCCGCGCTTGCAGCCGCGCTGCAAGCGGTACCTGAGTGGATAAATTCGCAAATAACGTGATGTATATCACATTTATGGATAAACAAACGTGTCGTTGCGCATACTCATGGCCTCCGCTAGTATCCGATGTCCAAGCGGAACTGTGCGCTGGCTCTCGTTGAAGGGGGTCTCCAAGAGGCAACGCACGGGTCTTTTCATGGAATTTAGGGAGGGTGCGGGCTGACGCTCGCAATCGAATAAAAGCCGTTGCCGTGTGCGTGCCGTCAAGGTCGATGACGCGCATAACAGTCGTTGGGAACGACGAATTGGCTGCAGGAGAAGTTTGAAAATGCTTATTTTAACCCGCCGTGTGGGTGAGACCCTCATGATCGGCGACGCGGTCAGCGTGACCGTGCTCGGCGTCAAGGGCAATCAGGTTCGCATCGGTATCAACGCCCCCAAAGACGTCGCCGTGCATCGCGAGGAAATTTTCCAGCGCATCAAGCGCGAACACAGCGAGCAGAGCGAAGCGCCGCCTCCCACCGTGGCATGAGCTTTACCGCGGCATGTGAACTGGCTATATTCCGCGCCCCGCTGTAAGCGGGGCGACGTTCGTCGCGTTCGTGCCGGAATCGTTGCGAACGATTTTGATCGACGGCAGGCTAGGGTGGGGCGAGCAATCCATCCCAACGCTACCCGCAAAATCCGCAGCCTTGATACAATTCGAATACGAAGAGGTGCCCGAGAGGCCGAAGGGGCTCCCCTGCCAAGGGAGTACGGATCGAAACCCATCGAGGGTTCGACAAAATCGTCCGGAACGATTTTGGACAGCCGCAGGCTGGCCTGGAGCGCGCGAGCGCGCAGGGTGAGTCTCAGGATGAGACGAACAATCTCTCTCTCTACCCGCAAAATCCGCAGCCTTGATACAATTCGAATACGGAGAGGTGCCCGAGAGGCCGAAGGGGCTCCCCTGCTAAGGGAGTATAGGGTCAAAAACTCTATCGAGGGTTCGAATCCCTCCCTCTCCGCCAGCCTGCCTGTCCAGTTCTCATCGTCTTCCAGATCAGAAGTCGACCCCCACGGTTGTGTAAATCAGCCGGCCGATCGGTGAGAAAGTGGACACATCGGCGTTGTTGTCGAGGAACGCGCGCGGTGCCAGGGGCGGCATGCGATTGCCGATATTATTGACGCCGACGCCGAACTTCACGACCTTGAGTGGCCCCGAGTTCGCCGCATGAAAGTCCCAGCCGAGACGCAAGTCCCAGGTCACATAGCTGGAGACGTGAATCAGTGGCGTGGAGGTGCCGTTCGCACCGGTGTCGGTAGTTGACGAGATGTAGGTATTTCCAATCGTCACCTCCCAATCGTCTTTGTTCCAGTCGAGACTCGAGTAAAAGCCATACTTCGGCAACGTCCCGCCGAACACGCCGGTATTGTTCGAGTGCCCGGCATATTCGATGAACGGCGTGCCTGGCAGCGCCTGGAATTTGAACTCGTTGAATATGGCGCCGTTCGTCGCCAGCCTGAATGTACCTGCGCTTTCGGTCGGAATCACATAGTTCGCCGAGATCACCAACGACTTCTCCTGCAACGAAGCGAGGTTGCGGAACTGATCCACGAGGTACAGGCGCTCGGCCTGGTTTGGATCACCCTTGCCCGTCGATGCGTTGGTCAGGAATGCCAGCAGATCGCCCGGATGTACGAACGGTTGTGTCGCGCCGGTCGTGCCCGGAAATGCATCGACCGCGAGATTTGCGAAGAACGGGGAGGCCGAACCGAGCGTATTGACGCTGCCGAGAATCGTGTTGAATCCGATGCCGCCGGCGAACCCTTTCAGCTTGATGTCCGAGTAGTCCGCGGATAACGAGAAACCCTGCGCAAAATCCGGCCTCACTGTGAAACCGAGGAGCTTGGACGTCGACTTCGCGGGTTTCAGGTCGGGGTTGTTGCCGTCTTCGCCGTTGATCGGCATGCCGGTGTAGTTGTTGCCGAAGATACCCTGGATTACCCCTGCGCCGACCTGGCGCGTGTCGGTCGGGCCGAAAAGCGAATAGAGCGCCGGTGCGGAAAATGACTTGGCGTAGTTGCCGTGCAGCGCAAATTGCCTGTCGAGCGGCTCCCAAAGAAAACCGATCTTCGGTACGAACGACGAGCCGACGTCGCTGTATTTTTCCTCACGCCCCGACAGCGTCAGATCGAACGCGTGGGCGCCGGCGAAATTCCATTTCTCGCCGGTTATCGGGATACGCAATTCGGTGAAGACGCCGTCGATATCGCGGCTCCTGGAGAATGGGTCGGCATAGGTTCCGCCCAGCCATTGCTGATCGTTGCCCGTTGTGCTTCCCGTCACCGGATCGGTGACGCGGCCGTTAGGGTCGGTATATCCGGAAACCGATTCGCGACGCGCGCTGGCACCTACCGCGATCGCGACCTTGCCGGCAGGCAGGTCGAACAGTTGGCCTACTACCTTTGCGTCGAACGAGGTCAGCTTGCTGTTCGCATTGATCAATTCCGTGCCGTAAAGGTTGGTCAGCGCACCGGGATCGAATCCGGCGGCGAGCGCGAATGGATCGAGCGCCGGCACCAGCGTCAGCGGGCCGGATAACGAATAGCCCGAGTAGACCTTGCTGTAGTTGCCGCCGGCGACGGCATTGCCGCTGGAGTCATAGCCGCCGGCGATCGCAAGCGCGAGGTTCGGCTTGTAGATGAGATTTGTTTGTTGCTGCTCGAGATCGCTGTTGCTGTAAACGACGCCAGCCTCCCACGACCAGTCGCTGGTGATTTCGCCGCGCAGTCCGGCGCTGAAGCGTTGTGCGCTGACATCGTCGTAGAAATCGTGCGTGTACGGAAGGTAGGCGAACGTGACGCCGGTGAAGGCTGTTGTCAGCGGGTTGTAGGGCGCGCCCGCCGGCACGGTGTTGCCCGTCGAGGCCACTGGCAACCAGCGCGTGTAGCTCTGATTATGCGAGAGCATGACGTCGCCGAAAAGCTCGAGCTTGTCTTCGATCAGGTGATTGGAAAAAGTCGCGACCAGCGCATCGTTGTTCTGCCGCAGCAGCAGCGTCTGATATTGCGATACATCGAAACCGTTCGAGATGGCGCCCGATGTGGTCGGCAGATAGGTGCCGTTGTTGACCAGATCGGTGATCGAGCCCGCTGTTGCACCGGCACCGGTTGGATTGCGTTGACTGGGCGATGTCAGTCCGCCGTTGAGAATATAGCTGCCTCCACCGACGACGCCGGGTATCGCCGACGACTTGCCATAGAGCGGGCTCGTGAAGGAGCGTGTGTTCTGAAACAGCGGATCGGAGCGCGCTGAACTCACGGTCGCCACAATGCTCGTTCCGGCGACAGTCGTGCCCCCTGTCGCATAGACCGAGCGCTCGCCGTAGTTGCCGTCGGCAGCGCCGATTCGCGCGCCGACGCTCAAACCTTCGTAGTCCGACTTGAGGATGAAATTGACAACGCCGCCGATCGCGTCCGACCCATACAACGCCGAGGCTCCGTCGGCGAGAATCTCGATGCGATCGATCGCCGCTGCGGGAATCTGGCTGACGTCGACGAAATTCTTGCCGTTGATGCCGCCGATGCCGCTGTTGGCGACGCGTCGTCCGTTGACCAGGATCAGAGTCGGCAGGTTGCGCAACTGAAGTTGCGATCCGCCCGCCGTGTTCTGGTTGTTGTTATTGGCGTTGCTGGTGCCGGTATTGCTGCGTCCGGCGAACGCGGGCATCGCCTTGCGCAGGATTTCGAGTGCGTTCGTGGTGACGCCAAGCTGGGCGATCTGCGCGGAATCGATCGTGACGACCGGCACCGCGACCTCGTCAGGCGAACCCGGCAGTGCCGTGCCGGTGACGGTCACTACTCCAAGTTGCGCGCTTTCCTTCTTTTGGTCTGGCCCGGCAGCGGGCGATTGTTCAGCGGCCGCCGTCGCCGCGTTTGCGACGCCGGCATAGCCGGCGCCGTTCGCGAGGAACGCTGCAAGAATGCACGCCGTCAATGCGGTGCGCCGTGATAATGCGTTCGGTGCCAAGGTCTTCATCACTCTTCTCCCAAGAGATGTCCCCCGGCCGGCCGGCCGGGGCGATCGTGCATGTCCGTGCATCCCTTGCCGGCGTGCGATGCCGCTACGGCATGCCTTCCTCATGCCACGATTCGACCGCGTCGCTGCTTTGGCGACGCGTCGAATCATTCCACCCGCGAATCAGGGCGCTTCGAGCAATTTCTCCGGTTTGGAAATCTGTTTCGCCATCTCGCTGCGAATGGCTTCGGCGCGTGCGTGCAAAGGCGCCTGGTCCTGCCCTTTCTTGTATGGAAACACGACACCGAGCGCGCCGATGACCTCGCCTTTCGCATCGCGCAACGCGCCTTCCGACTCGAAGCGGTCGCCGCTGTCGTTGATTTCGAGGCGCGGCTTGGCCGTGTTGATCACTTCCATGTCGTCCGCGTCGGCCTTCTTGCCGATGCGGCCGATATTCGAGGCGACGATCGGGTAAGCCTGATTGGTCGGCGCCTTGATGTGCATCGCGATGATGACGATGTCGGGATTCGCGGCCAAGGCCTGATCGACGAGTTTCTGCGCGAACGTGTGTTGCGGAATGGAAGCATCCATCGGCGTCCGCTCCATCAGATTGCCGACGTGCGAGATATGCCGCGCGAGGTCGTCGCGGATGCCTACGGCCTTTTTCTGCAGGGCAGCCGTATCGGTCCCGCTCTTGTAAGGAAACTGCAGTTCCAGCGCACCTGCGGGTCGCCGCGACGCGTCGAGCATCACGAGTTCGACCTCGTATCGGTCGCCCGCCTTGTTCGTCTCGGCTCGTGTTTTCCCTGTGGAAATCACGTCGAGGTCGTCCGGGTCGGCCTTTTGGCCCAGATGGCCATGGTTGGAAGCGACCACGATGTTGTCGGTCGCCTTGGGTGGGGTTACATGCATCTCCACCGCGACGACCGCCGGATTGGCCGCGACGATCTTGTCGACCAACTCCTGCGCGTAGATTTTCTTGGCTGCATCGACCGCATGCGCCGACACTGCGGCGGCCAAGGCCATGGCGAGGACTGTAAGGCGCTGCACGTTCTCTCCCGGTTGTATGTTGCGCCGGGACGCTAGCCCTCCAACCTTGCTGGCACCTGAAAAGGACCTTAAATTGGATTTAGTTAGCGGCGGACCAAATGCGTTACGTAAGCCTGCGCCGCGCTCAGCGCTTGAGCTTGTAGCCGGTCTTGAACAGCCACCACACGGCGGCAAGGCAAAGCGCGAGAAACCCCACGGTCATGCCGAGGCTGATCGCCGACATTGACGTCGGCCATACCGTAGAAGCTCCAGCGAAAGCCGCTGATCAGGTACACCACCGGATTGAACAGGGTGATCTTCTGCCAGAGCGGCGGCAGCATGCTGATCGAATAGAAGGCGCCGCCGAGGAAGGTCAGCGGCGTGACGACCATCAGCGGCACGACCTGCAGTTTCTGGAAGTCGTCGGCCCACAGGCCGATGATGAAACCGAACAGGCTGAACGTCACCGAGGTCAGCACCAGGAAACCAACCATCCAGACCGGATGCGCGATCTCGTAACGGCACGAAGAACCGCGCGGTGACCAGAATCAACGACGCCGAGCATCACCGATTTCGTCGCCGCGGCGCCGACATAGCCGATCAACGACTTCGACGGACGACACCGGCGCCGACAGCAGTTCGTAGATCGTGCCCGACCATTTCGGCATGTAGATGCCGAACGAGGCGTTGGAGATGCTCTCGTTGAGCAGCGACAGCATGATCAGGCCGGGAATGATGAAGGCGCCGTAGCTGACGCCGTCGACTTGCGCCCATGCGCGAGCCGATCGCCGAGCCGAACACGACGAAATACAGCGAGGTCGACAGCACCGGCGAGGCGATGCTCTGCGTCAGCGTGCGGAACGTGCGCGCCATTTCGAAACGGTAGATCGCGCGGATCGCCGTGGATGTTCATGGCTGCGCCCTCACGCAGGCTGACGAAGATGTCCTCCAGCGAACTTTCGCTCGAATGCAGGTCCTTGAAGTCGATGCCGTGCTCGCCGAGCCGGCGCAGCAGCGCCGCGATGCCGGTCTGCGTCGCCCTGCGCATCGAAGGTGTAGATCGAGCGCGTGGCCGTCGTCGGAGAGCTCGAGCGGCAGGCCGGCCAGTTCGTGCGGGAATGCGTCGCAGCGGGCTCTGCAGCTGCAGCGTCAGCTGCTTCTTGCCGAGCTTGCGCATCAGCACGGCCTTGTCCTCGACGACGATCAGTTCGCCCTTGTTGATGACGCCGATGCGGTCGGCCATTTCCTCGGCTTCCTCGATGTAGTGCGTGGTCAGGATGATCGTGACGCCGCTCTGCGCGCAGCCCGCGCACCATCTGCCACATGTCGCGGCGCAGCTCGACGTCGACGCCGGCGGTGGGTTCGTCGAGAAACAGGATCGTGCGGCTCGTGCGCCAGCGCCTTGGCGATCATCACGCGGCGCTTCATGCCGCCGGACAGCGTCATGATCTTTGCGTCGCTTCTTGTCCCACAGCGACAGATCGCGCAGCACTTTTTCGAGATGCGCCGGGATTCGGCGGCTTGCCGAACAGGCCGCGGCTGAACCTCACCGTCGCCCACACGCTTTCGAACGCATCGGTGTGCAGTTCCTGCGGCACCAGGCCGATCTTCGCGCGCGCCGCGCGGTAGTCGCGCACGATGTCGTGGCCGTCGGCGACGACGCTGCCGGTGCTCGCGTTGACGATGCCGCAGATGATGTTGATCAGCGTCGTCTTGCCGGCGCCGTTCGGCCCGAGCAGCGCGAAGATTTCGCCGCGGCGAATGTCGAGATCGACCTGCTTCAGCGCCTGAAAGCCGCCGGCGTAGGTCTTGCCGACACCCGTCACGGAGACGATGGATTGCGAGCCATCCGGGATAATGGCCGTCGATACCGCTGCGTTTTGCATCATGTCTCCGTATCGCGGCCAAGTCAGCGGGATCGCTCAGGCCTGAAACATTCCTAAATACCCGCGCGACGGAATCGCTGTCACGCCAGGCCCAGATGTTAGATTATCGCCTCTGCAATCGAACGAAGGAACCTGCGATGAAAGTGCGCCTGCCGCTCTGCCTGATGACCCTGGCCTTTTGTGCTGTTGCAGTCGCGGCGCCCGTCACTTACAAGATCGATCCGAAGCACACGTATCCCAGTTTCGAAGCGGACCACGAGGATGGCCTGTCGATCTGGCGCGGCAAGTTCGACAGGACATCCGGCACGGTCGTGCTCGACAAGGCGGCCGGCCAGGGCACCGTGGATATCGTCGTCGACATGTCCAGTGTGAACTTCGGGCTCGATGCGATGAACAAAAAGGCCCGAAGCGACGATATGTTCGATGTCGCCAAATATCCACAGGCAACGTACAAAGGCAAACTGGAGGGTTTCGTCGATGGTGCGCCGTCGCGGGTCGTCGGCGAGCTGACGCTGCACGGCGTCACCAGGCCGCTGGCCCTGAAAATCGATTCGTTCAAATGCATGCCGGATCGCCTGGTCAAGCGCGAAGTCTGCGGAGCGGATGCACTGGCCACCTTCGATCGCTCCGACTTCGGTATCAACACAAGCAAGAAGTACGGCTTCAAAATGTGGGTGACGTTGCGCATTCAGGTGCAGGCGATCCAGGCCAAGTCGTAGATCGTAATCCGCCTTGCCGATCAGCCGCCCAGTGACGCAGCCAATTGCTCCAGCAACGCGCGCGTACCACGTTCGCGCGAGCCGGCGTCGTCATAGCCGTCGAGAAACGCACCCTGCTCGGTAACGATCAGGAGCGTACCGGCGTCCGCCGGCTTGAACTCCACCGTCGCCAGCGAGACGGAAATCTTTCTTTCGTCCAGATGCATGTTGTAGGTATAGACGATGCGCTGGCCCGGCACGATATCGGTGTAGATCGCCTGGAAATCCGTGATCAGGCCGCTGGCCCAGCGGCCGCGCAGGCGCTCGCGTCCGCCGACGCGGAAATCGAGTTCGCGATCGAGCTGATTCCACTCATTGGAAGGCGCGGCAAACCAGCGAGACTTGGCCTGCGCGGATGACCATGCAGTGAATACTTGCGCCGGAGTTGCGGCGAACGCACGGTCGATGGCAAACGTCGCGTGCTGCGCGGAGCACACGGCGGCGGAAGGGCTAGCGTTTTTTGCGGACATGCTTTTTCTCCTGTGACTGAACTTCGCGGAGGTAGGACTCCAGACGATCGAAGCGTTGCTCCCAGTGTCGGCGGTAGTGTTCGACCCAGTCGGCGACTTCGCGCAGCGGCTTCGGCGCGAGCCGGCAAGGCCGCCACTGCGCCTCGCGTCCGCGCACGATCAGGCCGGCGCGTTCGAGCACCTTGAGATGCTTGCTCACGGCCGGCGGCGTCATCGCGAACGGCGCGGCGATTTCCTTGACCGAGGTTTCGCCAAGGGCAAGACGCGCAAGGATCGCCCGCCGCGTCGGGTCGGCGAGAGCTGCAAAGGTACTGCTAAGGTGATCGGATGGCATTATCAAACCAATAAGTTAATTAACCTATTGGTAAAATACAAGACAAGAAATCATGTGTCAAGCTACACATGTTTGCTGGAGATGGCGTTGCGACCGCGAAATTGCCGACGGTCGATCCGGTCATCGCTTCCCTGCGTCTAGGCGAACGTCAGTGCATGCACCGGTGGCAAGTGCATCGGCGCGGCCTGCCAGCGGTCGCCCTGATCGTCGCTGACCCACAGATTGCCTGTGGTCGAGCCGAACGCGAGACGATCGCCGTTCGCGTCGATCGCGAGCGCGTGGCGATAGATCAGATCGTAGGCATCCTGTTGCGGCAAGCCGTCGCGCAAGGTGTCGAATGTCGCACCGCCATCGCGCGTGCGTGCGACGACGAGTTTGCCATCGACCGGAACGCGGCGTTCGTCCTTGACCGCGGGCACGAACCAGGCGGTTTGTGGATCGCGCGGATGCACGGCGACGGCGAAGCCGAATACCGATGGCGGCACGTTGGCGATTTCCTGCCACGACAATCCGCCGTCGCTGCTGCGGAACACGCCGTTGTGATGCTGCACCCACAGATGATCGGGCGCATCGCTACACTGCACCATGCGATGTGGATCCTGGACCGCCGGATCCTCACGCCGCTCGGGCGGCATGTAGGCGGCGAACATGCCCTTGGTCGTCACCGTCCACGACGCGCCGGCATCGCTGCTTTGCCAGACGCCGCCGCAGGAGATGGCGACGCGCAGCCGGCGCGCATCGCGCGGGTCGACGCAGATCGAATGGATGCCGGGAAAATCGTAGCCGCCGCCGAACCAGTTCGCACGCTCGGGGCGGTCCCACAGCTCTTTCACCAGCTGCCAATGTTCACCGCAGTCGTCGGACAGGAACAGCCCGCCCGGAATCGTGCCGGCCCACAGCCGTCCCGGCTCCGCAGCGCCGCCGCTTTGCAGCGACCAGAGCTGTTTCAGCGTGGCCGGCTGTGACGGCTTGCCGTCGCCGGTCGCAACCATGTCGTCAGCGGCATAGGCCGGCACCGCGATTTCGTCCCAGATTTTACCCTGATCGGTCGAGCGCCGCAGCTTCACGCCGAAGTGGCCGAGATTGAGCGCGGCGTACCAGGCGCCGTCGCGCGCGTCGACATGGGCGAGGGTGACGTTGTCGCCGAGGAACGCGGTGCTCTCGATTCGCCATCGGTCCTGCGCGCGTGCCAGCGAGAACAGACCCTTGCGTGTGGAAACCAGTAATCGATCTGACATGATCAACCTCCGGACAAAGCCTGCATGATGTATATTTCTGTACTTTGCCGCAGTGGCACCTGCAAACGGACCTTGTCGGCGATCGCCACGCCGTCGACGAAGACGGCGACATGATGGCGTACGGCGCCCTGATCGTCCACGACATAGCCGCGCATGCGCGGATACTGGGCGAAGGCGCTTTCCAGCGCGTCGCCGAGCGAGGCACCAGCGACGTCGATCGTGGCTTCACCCGATTGTGCCGCGGCCGCATCGCGCAGCCAGCGTGCAAGGCCGGACGCCAACACTATTTTTGGCATGATTCCCTCCCGCGCTGTATTCGAGTGCTTCGCTATGGCGACTGTGCCGGATGCATAGAATCAGGCTTTTTCGACCCGATCGCAACGCGCATAATAAGCGCAGTAGTGCGACCCGCATGCGAGCCGCCGACACTTTCCCCCAATCAGGACATTTCGATGTTTCAAGCCAAAGGTTATGCCGCACTCGACGCGAAGTCTGCGCTCGTGCCGTTTGCGTTCGAGCGCCGCGATCCCGGCGCGCAGGATGTGCAGATCGAGATTCTGTATTGCGGCATCTGCCATTCCGACCTGCACCAGGCGCGCAACGACTGGCGCAATTCGCTGTATCCGATGGTGCCCGGGCACGAGATCGTCGGCCGCGTGGTTGCGGTCGGCGCAGAAGTGAGAAAATTCAAGGCCGGCGACCTCGCCGGCGTCGGCTGCATGATCGATTCCTGCCGCCACTGTTCGGCATGCAATGCGGATCTGGAACAATATTGCGAGGAAGGCTCGACGCTGACCTACAACTCGCGCGAACGCGCCAGCCGGCAACTGACTTTCGGCGGCTATTCGGATCAGATCGTTGTCGATCAGCGCTTCGCGGTGAGGATTCCGGCGAGCCTGGATCTCAAAGCCGTCGCGCCGCTGCTGTGCGCAGGCATCACCACCTATTCGCCGCTGCGCCACTGGGGTGTCGGCAAGGGTCAGAAGGTCGGCGTGATCGGTCTGGGCGGCCTCGGCCATATGGGCATCAAGTTCGCCAAGGCGCTGGGCGCGCGCACGGTGATGATTACCACTTCGCCGGAGAAGGGCGCCGATGCGTTGCGTCTCGGCGCCGACGAAGTGCTGGTATCGAAAGATGTCGCGTCGATGAAGCGCCACGCGCGCAGTTTCGATTTTCTGCTCAACACGATCCCGAACGGGCACGACCTCAATCCGTATGCCGCATTGCTCGCGCGCGAGGGAACGATGGTACTGGTCGGCGCGCTTACCGCACTCGAGCCGGCGCTCGCCGGCGCCAGCCTGATCGGCGGACGCCGCAGCATCGCCGGTTCGGCGATCGGCGGCATGGCCGAGACGCAGGAGATGATCGACTTCTGCGCCGAACACGGCATTGTTAGCGATGTCGAAATGGTTTCGATCCAGGCGGTCAACGACGCCTACGAGCGCCTGCTCAGGAACGACGTGAAGTATCGTTTCGTCATCGATATGGAGTCGTTGAAGCGCGCGGCGTGAGTCGCTCCGGCGGGCGGTGTGCAGCGCCAAACGCTGGCGCGTGCAATCAATGTTCGCCCGCAGCGGCGTCGCCGGCCTTCGCGGTGAACGGCGGGCGCGCGATCCAGATCACGAAGACCAACGAGGCGAAGATCAGGCCGAGCAGGTGAAACAGCTCGTTGAACGAGATCTGAAACGCCTGCAGGTTGATCATCCGCTCGAGTACGCCAAATGCCGTGGCGTTGTCGCCATGGCCGAGTCTGGCGAGCGCCTGCTGCGTGTCGCTGTCGTAGGCGGTGAGGTGCTCGGCGAGCTGCGCATGGTGCAAGACTGCGCGATTCTGCCAGAGGAAGTTCGTGATCGACGCCGAGAAACTCGCTCCGAGCGTGCGAATAAACGTGGCCAGCCCCATGCCGCTCGAGATTTCGTTGGGTTTCAGGTCGGACAGCAGGATCTGCGTGATCGGCATGAAGAACACGGCGACCCCCAGGCCCTGGATGAACTGGGCCATGGCGACATGATAGAAGTCGACCTGCAGATAGAAACCCGAGCGCATGAAGCTGGTCGAAGCCATGATGATGAACGAACACGACGCAACCACGCGCAGGTCGAAGCGATTGATGTAGCGGCCGATCAGCGGTGTGAGCAGGATCGGCAGGATACCGATCGGCGCCGCTGCGAATCCGGCCCAGGTCGAGGTATAGCCGAGGATGCGTTGCAGCCACTGCGGCACCAGGATGTTGATGCTGAAGAACGCGCCGTAGGCCAGCGTCATCGATAGCGTGCCGGCGAAAAAGTTTCGATGCCGCAACAGACGCAGGTTGACGATGGGTTCGCGATCGGTCAGTTCCCAGATCAGGAAGACGGCCAGGCCGATCGCCGAGACGATTGCGGTGAGGATGATGAAGGTCGATCCGAACCAGTCCTCGTCGTTGCCCTTGTCGAGCACGATCTGCAGCGCGCCGACGCCGATCACCAGGCTGATCAGGCCGACATAGTCCATCTTCGGCCGCACCTTTTCTTCGACTCGGGTACGCATTTGCGTGAACACGGTGAGCGCGGCGAAGATGCCGACCGGCAGGTTGATGAAGAAAATCCACGGCCAGGAGTAGTTGTCGGTGATCCAGCCGCCGAGTATCGGACCTGCGATCGGTGCGACGATCGTTACCATCACCAGCAGTGCGATTGCCTGGCTGCGTTTTGCCGGCGGATAGATCGATAGCAGAAGGCTCTGCGTGATGGGATACATGGGTCCCGCGACGGCACCCTGCAGCGCGCGGAAGAAAATCAACATGCCCATGCTTTGCGAGATACCGCAAAGAAACGATGCGGCGCAGAACAACAGCGTGGCGGCGGCGAACACGCGTACCTCGCCGAAACGCCGCGTGAGCCAGCCGGTCAGCGGCAGCGCGATCGCATTGCTGACGGCGAACGAAGTGATGACCCAGGTGGCCTGATCCGCGCTCGCGCCGAGATTGCCCGCGATGGTCGGCAGCGACACATTGGCGATGGTCGTGTCGAGCACCTGCATGAAAGTCGCGAGGGCGAGGCCGATCGTGGTCAGCCCCGGATTTGCCGGGCGGAACGAGGCGTTGTTCATGGCTTTTTTTTAATCGGCGGCGAGGGCGCGCGGCAGCTTACGGCGCGGCCTGTGCGTCGCCGTCGGCCGCGTTTTTCGCCGCGTTCGCATGAATGATGCGGTCGATATCGGCCTGCGCGCCTTGCATCTGGCCGTGATACACATCGGTCGTGAACGCCGGCTGCGTCGGCGATTGCTGCGCCAGCGCAGGGCCGGACTGATCGTGCAGATTCACGTCGACCTGCATCGACAGACCGATGCGCAACGGGTTCTTGTCGAGGTCCCGGCTGTCGAGTTCGATACGCACCGGAACGCGCTGCACGATCTTGATCCAGTTACCGGTCGCGTTCTGCGCCGGCAACAGCGAGAACGCACTGCCGGTGCCGACGCCGAGGCTCTGCACCTTGCCGTGGAATTCGACGCTGCCGCCGTACAGATCGGACGTCAACGTCACCGGCTGGCCGATGCGCATGTGCGCGAGCTGCGTTTCCTTGAAATTCGCATCGACCCAGACCTGACGCAACGGCACCACGGCCATCAGGGCCGAGCCTGGCTGGATGCGCTGGCCGACCTGCACGCTGCGGCGCGCGACGTAGCCGTCGACCGGCGCGAGCAGCTTCGCGCGCATGACGTTGAGATAGGCGTTGCGCAGGGCCGCGGCGGCGGCGAGTACATCCGGGTGTTTGGCGATCACGGTTTCATCGACCAACGCACGCGTCGTGCTCAACTGCTGGCGCGTGGAGGCCAGCGAGCTCTGCGCGGCGGCGAGCGCATCGCGTGCATGCGCGAGTTCCTCGGCGGAGATCGCGCCGGTCGCGACGAGACCCTGACGCCGCGCGTAATCCGCGCGTGCACGATCGAGCGCGACCTGCTGCGCCGCAACCACGGCCTGGCCGCTTTCCACGTTGCTGTACAGCCCGCGCACCTGGCGCACCGTGCGTGCGAGATTGGCCTCGGCCTGTTGCAGCGCGATGCGCGCATCGCTGCCGTCGATCTCGACGAGTACGTCGCCCTTGTGCACGAGGTCGCCGTCGTCGGCGTCGATCTTGACCACGGTGCCGACCACTTGCGGCGTGATCTGCACGACGTTGCCGTTGACATAAGCGTCGTCGGTGCCTTCGTACCAGCGCCCGATGCTGTAGTACCACACGCCGTAGACTATTGCCGCGACCAGCACGATCAGGACCAGCATGCGCAGCAGAAAGCGGCGGCGGTTGCCGTTCGGCGGCGCGGCGTCCTGATTGGCGCCGTTGCCATTGCCGTTGGTGGGATTGGGAGTGCTCATGGTTGGATACCCTGCGATTTTTTTTTGGAAACGATTTGCGAGCGCCTGTGGCGTTCTCGTCACTGTGGCGCGGCGCCCGACGACATACCGGCAGGCACGCCATCGGCCAACGGCGCCGTGTCGCCGGCAGCCCGATAGCCGCCGCCGAGCGCCTGCACGAGGCGCACCGACGTATCGATCTGTTGCGCGTCGAGCGACGCCATGCGCTGCTCGGCGCCGAGCAATTGCTGTTGCACGCTGAGCGTATCGAGATAACTGCCGACGCCGGCCTTGTAGCGCTGCTGCGAAAGATCGTAGGCCTGGCGCGCCGCATCCACTGCGCGCTGTTGCGCGACGATCTGCACATGCAGGGAATCGAGGCCGGAGAGCTTGTCCGCAACATCGTTGAGCGCGCCGATCAGGGTCGAGTTGTACTGCGCGACCGCGAGGTCGTAGCCCGCGTCGGCGTCCTTCAGGTCGGCGCGGCGGCGACCGCCGTCGAATATCGGCAGGCTGATCGCCGGAGCGATTTCGTAGAAGCGCGCGGGCAGGGAAAGCAGGTTGCCGAAACTCGACGAGGCCAGGCCGGCCATTGCACCGAGACTGATGTTCGGCAGGAATTCGGTCTTGACCGCGGCGATACTTTTGCTCGCGGCCTCGACGCGCCAGCGCGCGGCGACGAGGTCGGCGCGGCGGCCGAGCAGATCGGCCGGCAAGTTCGGCGGCACGGCGAGCACCGCGGGCTGCAACACTTGCGGGCGCGTGAGATCGAGTCCGCGATCGGGTCCCTTGCCGAGCAGGACTGCGAGCGCGATGCGCGCGGAGGCGATCGCTTCGTCGGCGACTGCGACTTGCTGGTCGGCACCGGCGACTTCGGCATCGGCCTGCCTGACCTGCATCTGATTGTCGATACCGGCGGCGACACGCTGTTTGACCAGTTCGCGCGAGGTGCTGGCGCGCTTCAACTGCGCGTCGGCCACGTCTTTCGCGGCGAACGCATAGCCGAACTGGACATAAGCGCGCGCGACGTTGCCCGAGAGCATCAGGCGCGCGGCATGCGCATCGATCTCGCTCGCGCGTGCCTGGCCCAGCGCCGCTTCCCAGGCGGCGCGTTTGCCGCCCCATACATCGATGCCCCAGTTGAAGCTGGCATACATTGCCGGGAAGGTCTCGAACGAACCGCCGATTGACACCGCAGTTTTCGGCAGATACACACCGGTAACGGCGCCACTGGCATTGACCGTCGGCAGGCGTTTGGCATTGGCCGCATCGACCTGGCTTTGCGCGGCGCGCGCGCGCGCATCGACGCTGGCGAGATCGGGGTTGTCCTTGAGCGCTTCGGCAATCAGCGCATCGAGCTGGCGATCGCTGAGTCGCGTCCACCAATCCGTCGCCGGCCATGCCGCCGGGGTGACTGCCGTCTTGGCGACGCTGCGTTCGGCGTGCAGGGATGCAGCGTCGGCAAGCTGGCCGTCGGGGCGCAGTCCGTGCGTGCTCGCGCAGCCGGCCAGCGCCACCGTTGCAGCCAAACCGAACAGCAAAACGAACTTGCTGGTATAGGATTGCCTGAGCAAATGTCTGCGTGTCATTGGGATTTCTCCAGCGTGTCGCGCACCCGCTTTAGCAGGGCCAGTAGGGTGGCGCGCTCGTTTTTCTTCAAGTCGTGCAAAGCGGCGCTCAACATACGTTCGCTGCACGCACTGATCGTGTGCCATAGCGCATGACCGGCCTGGGTCAGCTCGATGCTCAATGCGCGCCGATCCTCCGCATGCGGTTGGCGGCGCACATAGCCTTTGTCCTGCAGGCGGTCGAGAAGCCGCGTCATGGCGCCCGCATTGTGGTCCAGCCAGCGCGCCAGATCGCCCGGCATCTGCGGGCCGTGCTTGGAGATGATCTTGAGCACGAGGTACTGACTGTGATTCAACTCGATGCCGCTCGCGGCCAGATCGCGATCGAGCCTGCGCAACAGGCCTTCGCGCACCTGGCGGATCAAAACCGCCAGATTCGCGTCGTCGCGCAGTTCGGATATGGAAGTGGTTTGGCTCATGGCGGCAATTATATTGTCTGAACAATAGTTGTCAAGGCAATTACATACCATGAAGTTTAGTTATATCGATAAGACGCGACGACTCAGCCCGCAAGCCAATGGCAGGGTTGAGAAAATCCTGTGGGTGCCGTTGCCCCTGCCGCACGGTGCAATGCCGGCCGCACGCCGGCCCGGATGATCGAGCCTCGCGCGGATCGGAGAGAAGGCAGTGAAGCGCTAGCGCAACATCCCTTGCGTCACTTTGAAATCGCCGTCGTTGGTCGCCGGCTGGATGCCGAGGATATGCGTCAACAGCAAGTACACGTTGACGTTGTCGAACTCCGGCACGACGAGGCCACGCTTGAATGCCGGGCCGTGCGCGACGAACAACGCCTGCATTTTCGGATCGTCGTTGTCGTAGCCGTGCTCGCCTTTGGAAATATGGTGCCTCGGGCTGTCGAGATATTGCTGCGTGCTGATCACCCAGCCGTCGTCGGCGACGCAGAATATGAGCGGAATGCGCGAATTGGCGCCGTAGTGCAAGCGCCAGGGTAGTTCGGACCTATGCCAGCAGCGCAGGTGATCGTGCGCGCCGAGCAGGGCCCTGTCGACCTCGGCTTCGTCGCCTGGTTTAGCCACGAGACCGGCGACGACACCCGAGCCGATCAGATCGATCTTGTGCATATCGACGATGCGATCGAGCACCGTGATCTTGTCCACGCCGGCTGCGGTCATGCCGTGATCGGAGACGATGACGAGATTGGCATCGATGGCGCGCTGCTTGAGCCCGTCGAGCAGGTGCGCAAGCGCGGCGTCGACTTCTCTCAACGCCGCGTTCACCTCAGGCGAATCCGGACCGAACTCATGGCCGGCGTGATCGACGCCTTCGAAGTACAGGGTCACGAACGCGGGCCGCTTGTCCGCGGGCAGGTCGAGCCAGGCGAGCGCATGATCGACGCGCGCGTTGGGTGCGATGTTCTTGTCGAACGACACCCAGTAACTCGGCCGCACGCCTTCGATCGCCACATCCGAGCCTGGCCAGAACATCGTACCGGTATGCTTGCCCTGAAGCTCGGCACTGACCCAGATCGGCGTGCCGCCCCACCAGCCCGGATCGGCGGTCAGGGTCTTGTTGCTGTAGACGAAACGCTTGCCGCTGAGCGGATCGAGCATGCGGTTGTTGACGATGCCGTGATGATCGGGATACAGGCCGGTGACCAGGGTGTAGTGATTCGGAAAGGTCAGGGTCGGGAATGCCGAACGCATCGCCTTGGCGTGCACGCCATCGGCGGCGAGCGCGCTCAAGGTCGGAGTCATACCGCGCTCGATGTAGTCGGCGCGAAAGCCGTCGAACGAGATCAGGATCAGCGGCGTGTAGGCGCTTTTCGATGTCGATGTCGGTGTCGATGTTGGCGGCTGCGATGCGCAGGCGGTCAGACAAAGAATGAAAAGGCAGACAAAAATACGCAGGCTGGTTCGCATGTCGATGGCGTCGTTTGGGATCGTCATACTATTCCAGAAAACCCGCCGGGTTGGTCGGCCGGCGATGTAAAGTTTTGTGGAAGCGCGCGATCACGGTGGCAGCCTCGCACCGACGCGGAAATCGAAAGCGGTGCGACAGGGGAGTTGCCGAGTCGTCGAATCGAGTTGACTCGACGACTCGGAAAAGTACTACAGCGATTGCGTACCGAAAGTATCGCAGTTGTTGATATTGCCGGAGGCGAAGCCCGCCTTGAACCAGCGCGAGCGCTGCTCCGAGGTGCCGTGGGTGAAGGAATCGGGCACCGCGTAACCGCGCGCCTCTTTCTGCAGCGTGTCGTCGCCGACCTGCGCGGCGGCGTTGAGCGCGGCGTCGATATCGCCCGCCTGCAGCCAGTTCATTTGCGCTTGCGATTTATTTGCCCACACGCCGGCGAAGCAGTCGGCCTGCAATTCCTGACGCACGGAGAGACCGCTCGCGCCTTCCATCGGCTGGCCCTGACGGCGTGCCTGGTCGACCTTGTTCATGATGCCGAGCAGATTCTGTACGTGATGGCCGACTTCGTGCGCGATCACGTAGGCGCGTGCGAAATCGCCCTTGGCGTGGAAGCGCGTATCCATCTCCTGGAAGAAATCGAGATCCAGATACACGAGCCGGTCGCCCGGACAGTAAAACGGTCCCATCGCTTCGGACGCTGCGCCACAGGCAGTATTGACGTGGCCGCGAAACAGATCGAGTTTCGGCCGTGTGTATTGCTGGTTGCTGGCCTGGAAATACGCGCCCCATACATCCTCTGTGCTGGCGAGGATCACCCTGACGAACCTGACCTGGGGATCGCTCTCGTCCGGGGCCTTGCCGCCTGGTTGTGCGGGAACCTGCTGAGCGCTTTGCGAGGTGTTGTCCGACGTGCCGCCGCCCGACAGCAGCGAGAGCATATCGAGCGGATTCTTGCCCAGCACCAGGCTGATGATGACGACCAGGATGATGCCGCCGATGCCGAGATGAAAGCCGCCGAACTGCAATCCGCCGCCGCCACCGCCACCACCGCCGCTGCCATCGTCCTCGATGACGTTGTCGCTTTCACGCCCTTTCTGCCAGTCCATACTTTTCTCCTCGGCCGCCCGTGATGGATGCGATGAACGTTACTCCGTCGCGTATTGCCACCGCAAGCGCAGGCAAGTCGGTTCGCCGTTCGAGCTTGCCTGGGGAGGTCCGGGTTGCAGAAAAAACCAGACGCCATCGAGTCAAACAATCACGGATAGCGGCCCATTACGCCGATGCGATGATGCTGGGTGCCGTCCGCCGCCGGATAGGTGACGTCGAATTCCAGCGTGCGCGGCCTGGATCCGAGACGCAGCGAGAAATCGGCCTTGGCGAGCCGCTGGCAGACCTCGCCGCCGCGCGCTTCCTTGAATGACAGCGACCACGCGGGCACGCCGTCTGCGCCGGATTGAGTCGCATACTTGCCGCCTTTAAGCGTGCAATCGTTTCTGTCTTCGATGTGCATGGTCGCGTTCTCGTCGTCCGCTGCGCCGAGGGTAAGCGAGGTCTTCGCCTTCGCGTGCTGGCCTTCGAGTAGCGAATTGCCTATCCATTGGCCGCGCAGATTCGGTGTATCCGTCGCGCAAACCGCACTGCTGGCGGCAAGCATGGCGCAGATCAGAGTCAGCCTGATTTTCAACACGGTGTTTTTTGATTTGCCGTTGAGCATGATTCCTCCGAGACGCTGTTGTGCGGGATACGGTTGTTGCAACGGCGACGTCTTCGTGTCGTTGCGTGACGATCATCAGACAGAGTCGGCGCACGCGCATCTGCAAGAAGTCATCGTTGTATACGATGCGCAAAACTGGAAAATGGTCGCAAAGCCGCGATTGGCCGCGCACGGCATGACTTCCGGCATGGATGGCGTATCGCCCGAGAGAATTACGAGGCAATACCAGCCCAATCAGTCCGGCGCGGAATAAAGCGCGCTCCAGCCCGCCCCAAGTGATGCAGAGCGAGTATTTTCCGCAATGGAATATCCGGCCATGACTTTTTCGTCGTATATTCTGGAGCGATGCAAACACCAGTCGATACAAGAACGGCGGCACCGGCAAACGCCGGACGACTCGCAGCCATCGACCTGCTGCGCGGCTTGACCATCGCCTTGATGATCCTGGTCAACAACAGCCCCGAACAGGCGTTTTGGCCATTCAAGCACGCGGACTGGAGCGGCTTCACGCCGACCGATCTCGTGTTTCCGACGTTCTTGTTTCTGGTCGGCGTGTCGATCGCCTATTCGACGGCCGCGCGATTGCAGCAGGGCGCGACGAGAGTTTCGTTGTTCACCCACATCGTTCGCCGCAGCGTCATTCTGTATCTGCTCGGCATCGTGGTGAACAGTTTTCCGTTCTTCCACCTCGACACGATGCGCTACTACGGCGTGCTGCCGCGCATTGCGATCTGCTACCTGATCGTCGCCACGCTGCACCTGCTCAGTCCCGCGTGGCGCAGCAAACTCGTACTGGGCATCGCCGCGCTGCTCGGTTACTGGGCGCTGATGCGCTTCGTACCGGTGCCTGGCTACGGCGTTCCCACGCACGGCGTGGCCTTGCTCGATCGCGACGGAAACCTCGCGGCGTGGCTCGATCGCCAGATTTTCTCGGCGGCACATTTGTACGAACGCACGCGCGATCCTGAGGGTTTGCTCAGCACGATTCCGGCGCTGGCGACCACGCTGATCGGACTGCTCACGGGTTACTGGCTGCGCAGCGACAGAACGCTCGCGCAGAAGGCGAGAGGCATCGTCATCGTCGGCGCCGGTTGTCTGCTGCTCGGAGGACTGTGGAACGTCGACTTTCCGATCAACAAGAAACTCTGGACCAGTTCGTACGTGCTTTTTGCCGGCGGCTGGAGCCTGCTGCTGCTCGCGTTCTTTCTCTGGATCGCCGATCTGCGCAGGGCAGGCGAGAGCCGCTCGACCATGCCGGCTTGGCATATCCCGCTGCTCGTATTCGGCACGAACTCGATCTTCGCCTATGTGTTCGCCGAGTTGCTGCAATCGCTGCTGGACGCGATCCACGTCGGCCACCAACTCAGCGTGCAGCAATGGATCTACGCGCCGATTTTACGCATGGCGCCGAACGGCGCACTCGCGGCCCTGATCTATTCGTTGCTCTTTGTCGCGGTCTGCTGGCTACCGGTTTACGGACTTTATCGCCGCGGAATATTCATCAAGGTCTAAGTCGGCGGCGCTTGCCGGCGCTGTGACCTGGTCGCGGCAATCCAACTTTTCTGCAGAACGCGGCGAAGTACGCGACCGTAATCGAAACAAAGAGAAGTTGGACTACGCGCCCAGTTCCTCACCTACGATGCCCAAGTCGGCATCGACGATGCTCAACTCCGCATCCGCGAAGATCGGCTTCTCGTCTGCGATGATTGGCTCATCGCCGCCGGCAGTTGGTTCCGGCTCGTCGATTTCGACGTAGGGTGGAGTGCCGATTCTGCTGCGCAGCCAAGGCACACCGATCCAGGTCCGCTGCGCCTCGAAACCTTCGAGAAGATCGAGGCATTCGCCCAGGCTCGGATCGCGTTCCAGCATATGACCGATGCCCGCGAGGTGACTGTCGTTTGCGCCGTGATCCGTGGAGCCGCAGGTAAACGTCCAGTCGCCGTGTTCGCGCACGACCAGCAGTACCGGACGCGTACTCTCGAACACATGCGAGCAGACGAAAATCACGCGCTTGTCGGTCTGAGCCTGTTCCTCATCCTCCAGCGGCGTGTCAAAGGCGACGGCAAGGTTATTCATGGGCTCGGCAGCTCGCGATGAGTGGGCAAATTTGCTGATTCCCAGCAAGCTCGATGCCAAGCGCCAGACCTCTCATTGTGCGCAGTCGATCACAGTGAGGATTCGATCGCGGCTGATTGAAGCGTCCGGCGGCGTCACCGGGTGACCGTTAGTGTCACCTCGCGAGCGGCTACCGCCGCCAATTCGTCTTCGTTCCTGGAATACCCCGTTTGCGCGCGCTGGACGCACAGCACACTCCGGTATAGGTTTGGAAGTTGTGAAGTTCGTTGTACGAGAGGCGCTGTCCATGCCAAAACCAATGGGTTTGCGAGTGGCGTTGATCCTGGGCGTGCTCGCTGTCTGCCAGACAGCACACTGCAAGGAGCGTGACGCCGCAGCCGTCCCGACCGCCAGCATCGACGCCTTGCTGGCGGGACGCTACGACAACGCCGCGCAGGTGGCACGTACGCAGGGCACGGCGACGGCCGAAAATCCCGCTCCGCCACACGTGACCGTCACCATCGAACCCACGCAAAAAGCGGACTGGGCGCTATGGCGCGTGCATATGGACGTCGACCCGGAAACCGCGCTCGACGCGGTCTGGGCGATGAAGACCTCGCGCCGAGCGTTCGACCAATCGCTTTCGCTTATTCCGTACACGCTGCGCCCGTCGGTGAATGCCACGACCGTAAACGCCGCTACCTTCGATGAGGCGCAGTGGCTTTCACTCGAAGCCTGCGCGTTGCGCGGCGATTTCGGCACGTCGCATATTGCCGCGCACTCGGAAGGCGAGCCGTGTGCCGTCGAAGGCATGGGCCTCGGCGGCAAGCGCGCGTTCTTGCCGGCCAGCATCGAACGCGCAGGCGACTGGCTGCATGTCCAACTGATCTTTCGCGGCACTCCGCTGCACGTGGATGCGCTGCGCGAACTCAAAAAGTGACTTGCGAAAAAATTCCAGGACAAATCTGCGCAAGTGCGGCGAGTGTGGCAAATCAGGAAACGCGCTAGCCGGAACCACGCAGGTGCGCGATTCGTCCTGAATGCGAAGCGTTTCAGTGTTTTCGGAATGCCGTAGGTGCAGTGAAACCTGTGCTTGGTGTGTTGGAGGGAATCGAAGAAGCGGCTCAAGTAGTTGTTTGCAAATGCTTTCAATGAACCGCCTTCGCAATGTTACTCACGGAGTTACTCACAAGATCAGGACGTCGCCGCTGATTCCGAAAGACGCAGACCTTTCCCTCTTATGTGGCGCGATTCGGTAATCGCGCCACATAAAACGGCGCGCAACGACTAATCACGCCACGAAGGCCCCCGCCAACGGCGCGCCAAATCGTCCATCGGGATGTTGCTACCATAGCACCAAGTGCTATACTTGTACTGTGCGCGTATTCAAGACGAAGTGGTTCTCGCGCTGGGCGCGCAAACAAGGCGTCAAGGACGCTGCGTTGTCGACGGCAGTTGCGGAAATGGATACCGGCCTTGTGGATGCCGATTTGGGAGGCCATGTGGTCAAGAAGCGCATTCCGCTGCCAGGCCGTGGCAAAAGAGGTGGCGCGCGCTGCATCGTTGCCTACCGGTCGGATCACCATACGTTCTTCATGTATGGCTTTGCCAAGAACGAGCGTGACAACATCGATGCTGACGAATTGGAGGCCTTTCGCATTCTGGCCGCTGATCTGCAGCGCTATGACGCCGCGTCGATTGCGCTGGCGATCGAAGGGAATCAATTGAGCGAGGTAATTTCAGATGCGTAAAACGATCCAACAAGCGATTGTGGAGACAGCCCAAGGACTACGAGATGCCGGCGTCATGGGTGAAGTTACCCTGCGTGAGCTGAAAGCGCTTTGTCTGCCGCCCGTCAAGATGCTCAGTCCCACAGAGATTCGCAAAATCCGCCGCGCGAATCACCTGAGCCAGGCCGTCTTCGCACGCGTGCTCAACACGAGCCTGTCGACCGTCCAGAAGTGGGAGACCGGAAGCAAGGCGCCCGGCGGCCCTTCGCTCAAGCTGCTCCACGTTGTGAAGGACAAGGGTTTGCAGGCGGTTGCCTGAATGAGTTTTCGGCCGATCGCAGCATGGTTGGCAATCAAAGAGTTGCCAAAGCCGGAATCAATCGAGTCTGACCCGACTGATTCGTGACTATTGGGTCCCCGTCGATCGGCAAAGCCTTTAGCTTCGTGGGCTTGACTTCGGTGCATGCCTAGGCGTATTTTTGATACAACATCATATAAAAACGCTGACATGGCACAAAATAGCGAAAGTCCTCCAACCGCCGCACAAGTGCGTGCGGCGAGAGCATTGCTTGCTTGGTCGCAGAGCGAACTCGCCAAACAGGCCAAAGTGGCCACCTCGACAGTCGCCGATTTCGAGCGCGGCTCCCGTACACCGGTGGCGAACAACATCGACGCAATCCGGAGCGTGCTTGAAAACTCTGGCATCACTTTCTTATCGGGCGGCGCAGTTGCAGGTAGACCTTCAGCGCCGGTGCCGCAGTTTTCAAGTGGCATGCCGTTACGCTGGATTGATTCCACTGATCTCTCACATTGGGCAGATCGGCGCGACGGCCAAGCGATGCTGCCGGAGCTAGTGGCTCGATTGATCCTGGCCCAGTACGGCACGCACGCCGCCCTTCGGTTCCCATTTGGCGATAGCGTTCAGTTCGCGGGATGGGACGGCGCAAGCTTTGTCGATAGCGACAATTCCTTTGTCCCTAGTGGCGCTGCGCGCTGGGAGTTTGGTGCTCAGAAGAATCGCATTGCCGATAAGGCAAATGAGGACTACGCACATCGCAAGACCAATCCGCTCGATGCTGATCCCGCGGGTACCACCTATGTTCAAGTAACGCCACGAAGGTGGCCAGGTAAGGGACAATGGGCAGCGTCGAAAGAAGCGGAGCACTATTGGCGCGCAGTGCGCGTGCTCGATGGCGACGATTTGATCCACTGGATTGAGCGCCATCCAGGGGTTGGCCACTGGCTTGCGGTCGTCATCGGAAAGCGTCCAGTTGGATTGCGTCAGCTCGGCGAAGTCTGGGATGAGTGGGCACTTGCTACAGCACCGACATTGCCGTGGCAACTGGTGCTCGCTAACCGCGATGAAGAATCTGCTCGCGTACTACGTTGGCTACTGCAGCCTCCTTCGGTACTTACCGTGCAAGCGGAAACGTCGGAAGAAGCGATCGCGTTCCTGCATGCAACGATTGCTCAGCTTCCTCCTCAATATCGCGAATCCCAAATAGCTCACTGTCTTGTCTCGACGACCGGCGAGGCGACGCGTGCCCTCAAACAGTCGCTCACGCCGTTGACCATAGCCACACCGGAAAATGAACCGGGCTTGTGCCAAGACATGGCGCTGCATGGACATCACGTTTTCGTCGCCTTGGGGGCGGAAGCCGGAACGGATGTCGGTAACATCGTTCTACCCCGGCCCCATCGTGAAGAGGTACGGCAAGCACTCCAAGATATGGGATTCCGGGAGGCGGAGATAGAGCGGCTATCAAACGATGCGGGCCGCAGTCTGACGATCTTGCGGCGCTTGATCCCCGCCTCTCCAGGACGTGTTCCATTCTGGGCATCGAATGCTGTGCCCTCGCTAGTCGCTGCGCTAGTAGCGGGAGCATGGAGCGACTCGAATCCTGGCGATCGAGAAATCTTGGAGAGACTCTCAGGTGAGCCGTACGACAAGCTATCGCAAGAACTGACAAGGCTTGCGACATTCCTCGATAGCCCCGTCCAAAAATCGGGTGATGCTTGGAAGATAGTATCGCCACGCGATGCCTGGCTATTGCTTGCACCCAACCTCACGGAATCACTAGCGACGCGATTCTTCTCAGATGCCAGAAAGGCGCTCGGCGAGCGCGACCCGCTGTTTTCGCTCACGGGCGAGCAGCGATGGATGGCGCCGGTCCGTGGTGTGAATGCAAAGTATTCCGCGCTTCTTCGTCAGGGCCTGGGAGAAACGTTAATTCTGTTCGGACTGTATGGTGAGCGAAGCAAGGGGGTCTCTCAACCCGCAGAGCGCGTTGCTATGCTGGTGGATTCGATACTGGAGAAAGCCGACGAGTCGCGATGGTGGTCATTGCGAAATGATTTCCGCCGGCTCGCCGAAGCGGCACCTGACGCTTTTCTGAGTGCCCTGGAAAGTGCACTGAGCAGTGATCAGTCTCCGCTTTCGGTACTTTTCGGGGAAGATAAGGAAGATGTTTTCGGTAGAGAACACTTGTCCGGCATGCTGCGGGCACTCGAGCAACTCGCATGGTCGAGAGCTCACTTCGCACGAGTCGCACAAATTCTTTCCAGTCTTGATGCAATCGATCCTGGGGGTCGCTTTTCAAACCGTCCGGCTAACTCATTGCGTGACACTTTTTCGTTATGGTCGCCGCAAACCACACTGACGTTGGTTGAACGAATCAAAGTTCTTGACCGACTGCGCAGTAGTCACGCGGATGTCGCTTGGAAATTGATGCTGAAACTTATTCCGAGCGAATATGAGACTTCGACGCCTAGCGCGCATCCTCTATGGCGCGACTTTGGAATTGATGATGTCGAGCCCGTGACGTACGCGATAATTGCCGAGGGCGTCGGTGAGATCGCCTCGCGCTTGCTTGCCGATGTCGGCAACAGCGCAATGCGATGGACTCAAATGATCCAATCGCTGTCGAATTTTCCAACGGACATTCGGGCAAAGATCGCACAGGAGCTTGCAAACACCTTACCTTCTATTGAAGTGTCAGCGTACGAGCCATTGCGGGATGCTCTGCGGCGATTGATAGGTCATCACCGGCAGTTCCCTGACGCCAAATGGGCGATGGGCTCCGACGAACTTGATGCGCTTGAGAACATCTATTCAAGTACCGAACCAGATGACCTGATTGCGAGGCACGCCTGGCTTTTTTCCAATCACCCGACTATCCCACGTTTGCCTGATTCGTCTTGGGAAACACACCAGCGAGTGCTTTCAGAGCTACGACTCGAAGCTGTCGCCGCGATCCTCAAGAAACGAGATACGACGCTCCTGTTTGCCTTTGCTGACGCAGTGCCATGGCCGGGATTCGTCGGCGCTGCGATCATAGAATCGAAACCGTCGAAAAAGACAATCGCCGAGATCATAGACAAGGCCTTCAATAGCGAGCGCGCAAATGTCCAGATACTTGCGCACGGCATGCTCGTCAGAGGTCGGGATTTGATTGGCAAGGCATGGGCAAAATCCCTCATGCAGCGAGCCATTAAGAATTCTTGGTCCGCTGCCGTATGTGTGCGCGTTCTCCGCGCTATGCCAATGGAAAGAGCGACCTGGGACCTTGTTGCGTCTTTGGGTTCCGAAATCGAACGCGAGTACTGGAAGATCGCACAAATCTTCGCCGTGCCGAACGATGCCCCAACGGCCGACCTGACATTCATAGTACGCAAGCAAATCGAGTTGGGCCACGGTAGGCAGGCTGTCTTTTTTGCTGGACAACATCTTCGGCCTGAAATGGATGCGGAGTTGCTCGACCAGGCCCTTCGCGCTGCTGCACAAGATGAATCAAAGATCGACGCGGGTAATGAAGCGACTATGTTCGCGCACTATGTAGGAGAGATTCTCGACACGTTGGACGGTAACCAATCGTTTGCGCCAGAGCGGATCGCTCAGCTCGAATGGATCTACTTTCCAGCGTTGCGCAATGCGCGACGCCGCACGAGACAGTTGTATGCTGCGTTGGCGTCTGACCCGGGATTCTTTGTGGATTTGCTCAGGCTCGTGTACCGGCCTACGCCCGAAAGTGGCGTAGTGGAGGCCGAACCGATGGACAAGGAGCGTGCCAAGATAATGGCGTCGCAGGCATGGGGACTCCTGCACGATTGGCGCCGTGTGCCTGGCAGCGATGAGGCCGGTCAGATCGATGGTGCCACCCTCGAAGAATGGGTGAAGCAGGCGCGAATCCTGTGCGCGAACGCTGGCCGAGCGGAAATCGGTGATCAGTGCATTGGTAATATCCTCGCGGCAGCACCTGTGCGCGGTGATGAAATTTGGCCTCCCGTTCCGATTCGTGAGGTGATCGAGACTGCGCGCAGCAAACATTTACAAATCGGTTTTGCGCTGGGTGTCAAGAACAGGCGCGGTGTGACCAGCCGGGGAATCCTAGACGGCGGCATGCAAGAAAGAGATTTAGCTGCCCGTTATCGTCGCTGGGCTGCTGAGACTCAGCTCGAATGGCCACGTACTTCCTCCACGCTATTGGAGATTGCGGGATCATACGAGGCAGATGGTCGACGGTTCGACGTACAAGCTGAGAGGAACGAATGGTAACTGACGATCGTCAGCTGCCCATACAGCGCGCAAGGCGCGGCTGCCAGACGAAGCGGAACGGCCTGATACAATAAAGCCTGTATTTATGCGGCTTTCGGCGGCTTACGGGACTTTGCTGGACGCCTCGGAATGAGGTCTTGGTGCCGGTGGAGGGAATCGAACCTATGCATCTCACGGTCACGCTGGGTCTCCGCTTAGGTAGCTGCGCAAGCAGCAAACTCACCTTGGATGTAGGAAGTGTACCACCCCGTGTACCCAGCAAGGGTCTCGTCGCGCTAGCGCTGCCGGTTCGGTGCGGGCACAAAAGCCTCGTGGGTTCACCCTATCCAGGATGGGGTGTCAGGTCTCTCATGAGCACATGAATCCGGGAGAGGAGTACGTTTCGCTTTGTGAGAGCGTCTTTGTAGGCCGTGTTGTATTCGGTCATCGCAGCCGTCCTTCGAGCGCTTGCAGCAACCCGTGCAGCCTCGTCGCTAGCTCCGCGGACACCCAGTGCTTCTTGCTTGATTTCGAGAATTTTGCCACAGGCAAAGAAATAGGCGAGCTCGAAGGGCATCCATTCCGTGCGTAGGTTATGGGCAAAATAGAGCGTGAACATCGCGAGCGCTATTTGATGAGACGAGTGATCGTCAAATTCGGAGTCAGTTACCGTTGCGTTGTGAGCCGCAACTGACCATTTCGTTAGCGTTTGCATCATGCCTACAGTGTTCTGGGCGAGCTTTTCCATGGCATCGATCCTTCGTTTGTTGGATTCCTCTCGGATCGCCTCGTTGCGTTCGGCCTTTGATTTCAGATTCGCCGCGCGTTGGTCAAACCTTATCCGGATCAGATCGCGTTTGGTGGCATAGCGGTGAGTGAGATAAGTCACAAGGATCGCGACAACGATTCCTGGGACAGCAGCGACGAGCCCACCAGACGCTTGGTCCCACCACGATCCGTGGCCGGCCCCCGAGAGGACTATGGTCTGAGCCCCGTCCGTTGACTGATGGGATTGCCTATCTGCTGCTTCGACGCCCATGGCTCTCCCCGAGAGCACTCGAAATGTTCTGCCATCTTAACGGACACGTCCCGCAAGCGCCCCTTGTTCCGTCAGGTGGGCGAGGCAACGCTGGTTCTTCAAATGATGCGATCCACGGAAAAGGCATTAACTACGTCAGTGACCCAATCAGCTTGACGTTTTCCTTGTGGATGAGTCGCCACGACAATGCTCGTCTCACCTCCGGCTTGCCGATGAATTCGACCAAGTGCTTCCACATATCCCAAGGAAGCCATGCTTACTCTACGAGTGAAGCTTGCAAGGAATGGTTCGGCCCAGCTCATGCCTGTTAGCAACAGAATTCGCTTTGGTGCGAAGCGCTCGATCTCTTCCCCGAGCAACGAGATGCAGGAAGGCAGTTGAGCCGTACACAAGGCCTGTCCAGGGTTACCGCCTCCCACGGGTGCAACTTTGTAGAGGTTCGACCAGACGAGATGAGAAGGCCAAGTTCGGTCTTCGATGTCTGCGATGCAGAGCTCGCCAACCACCAGTCGTATAGTTCGCCAGAATGCCGAACTCCTTGTGTTGTATCCATCCTTTTCCCCCCAGCAATCGGTGACCCAGATCATCGGGCAGCGACCATTTCCAGCGACGCTGTCCTGAACTTGGATGGCGTAGCTACGAGCTGTTGATTGGTCAGACAATCTTTGCGGTTCAATACCGTCCGTCCATCCATTGACCGACCGGCCAATCACCATTAGCTCTCCCGAGTAGCAGGTTCCGGTCACCGCGAGAAAGCCTGTTACCTGGGCTCTTGGGAGTCGATCTGCGGCGCTTCCAATCGAGAGCAACAAGTTAGTGAGGCTTTCGAGCGGTTGTTGCATGTGGCTAGACGAAGTCCCCAACCGTGCGTGACGCCATCGCGCGATAGAACAAGACTGGCTTGGGTATACCTTTAGCCTTGTGTTTGTGCGGGCCTTGGATCTCCATGACGGATTGAAACGAAGGCTGGTTACCGGCCGTGCGGTAGTCTGAAAGTATTCTTAAGTGCAGTTGGTCATCAACCACGATTTCGCGGCTTTGCAAGGGCGGCCGCACGCTCTTCAATCGAGCAGTCCGATCGATGTCCGCCCCGTAGTAGTCTGGCTTGCCCTTGAGGAATGTCATTGCGTATGCAGAGGGGCAATACGCAGCAACTATTTTCGTCGCGGGGATGGAGCCTGGTGCATTGGAGCAAGCAATTTGGAAAAGCGCATCATAGATTTGCAGGTAATTGTAGCCTGACTGCTGCAAGTCCGCGTCTTCGATGAAGTACATCAATTCGTCACCAATGCCCTTGAGCGGCGGGAAAGCGCTGAGGAATGATAGCGAGACAGAGAAAGCGTTTTGGATTTGCGCCACCCAGTTGGTGATTGCTGCCTGCTTCATTGCCGTCGATCCAACGACATCAATAAAGACGCAAACGCCAGGGCATAGAGGCAACGATTGGACTTTTTGCTTTAGCGTAGGGTCGGCTAGATCGATTAGGAGCGGTTGAGACGGCATAGGTATTCCTCCCGAAAACAAATGCTGGAAAAGGGTCAAGACTATCAGCAAACGAAATTCAGCGGCTGGTCAATCCGGCAACAGCGGTGTTGTCGCCCACCAATCCTGCTTGGATTTCTCCCACGAGCTGTTACCCGTGAAGTGATCTGGCACCCTGACCTCCCAAGGACGAAGATTCGATAGGTCTCGTCTGAGAGGGTCGAGTAGGTCAGCCTGCTGGCGAACCCATTTCACCCATCCATTTAACTCACTCGCTTCGCGCGATGGAAGCTGCGCCGTGTACGAGTCAATCGAGTCGCAAAAGTGGCGTATTCGTGCTGCTCGTTCCCATGCCTCGATCGAATCTACCAATTGCTTTCGCCCTAACCGCAACGCCTCCTGAGCGCGTGCCCGGTCCACTGCCGTTTTTGCTTGCTCGGCATATGCTTGCTCCCTCGCTTCTCGTTCCTCACGCTTAGCCTTGACTCCTGCGGCTATCACCGGAAGTCCCGCCATGATGTCGGGCAGTCTACCTTCGAGCGACGAGTGCGCTGTGTCCTGCCAGGTTCGTTGTGCCCGAGTCGTTGTGTGCCCATCGACATAGAACGTAAGTTCGTTCGTCGGTATCCATTCGTGTGTCGGCCACGTAGGCATCATTGGTTCCCATGCGCTGTGCCGCGACGAGAGAGTCTGAGGCGCACGCGGTTTGTCTTCTTTGGTGATTCGCTCCTTCAGCTCGACTCGCATGGACTCTCCGTCACAAGTGATCATCGTTTTGCCGTCCGCAGAGATGGTCCACTTGTAACTTTCCTGCTCTGATGCCTTGATCAGTGCGTCGAGCAATCGCAGCGCCCGATCTAGTGCAGTTGGAGACACGCGTATATCCAACGTATGCATGTGATCCAGTCTCAGTCGCCCATTCTCAATCTTGTCTTTCTTCACGGCATCGAGCGTGCGCTTCACCAGCGTGTGCGGATGTAGCAAGGTCTCAGGGACCTCGATTGGCTTTCGCTTCTCTCTCTCGCCAGCCGCGAGCTTGGGTCGCCAAGGCAGATCACCGGCGAACACTTGGAATTCGATGATGTCGTGGATGTTGTCCGTCCCGCCCGGGAGCGATGGCCTCTGCCGCTCCTTTGTGTTCTTTGCCCAATACCCGCGACCGGGGAGGGGGATTCCGGCTCGACGACATGCTTTGCCCACGGCAACGTCGGAGACGCCTATCTCCTTGGCGAGCCTTAGCAACGGAGTCGTCCAGACCTTGTCGAATAGATCGGCTCGTGTGTAGGTGACGGCTTTGTACATTGTTTCCTCCAGGTAGCTGAGGTGGGCTGCCGAGCCCGGCTCGTGGAACACTCAACCTGTCGATGATGCGAGACCGTCGCATGCCTGCGCGACAGCGCCACCAATCACACGCAGGACGCGACCCCGGCTCGCAGGATGCACGTGCAACTCCACGACCTTCACGTGACCGTCGGGCCTGTCTTGGTTCCAGCGTTTGTGCGCTCCGCCCGCCATGCGATGTACAAGCTTCGCGACCTGTACATGCCGGTGCTCCTCGTGCCGGTCCGCCTGCGGATCGTCGCGCAACCTAGCGTCAACCGCGAGCCAGATCGCGAGCACCTCCAACGGGTCAACGCGACGCTCGCGTAGCTGCGCCCATGTCGCCTTCGCGCGTTCCGGTGGTGGCTTACCAGGGAGCCGGAATGCTTCGACATGCGCACCAGCGGATCGGTAGATGCGCAGGACAGCGTTCGCTGCCGACTGCACCGCGTGGTCGTCGCGATGTTCCTTGAGCCATTGCAGGGCGCGGACTCGGTAGGGACGAAGCTCGCTTGCACCGTAGCTGCCCTTCACGTAACTGCCGTGCCGACGATAGAACTCCACATGGCGGCGACAGTACAGGCGGCTCAAGCCCTTGCCGCGATCTGCCGTCGTACGGTTGCTGCACGGGTAAACCCGACATCGCTCGTAGGCGTCCTGTGGTCCAGCGATTCGCTTTCGCAGATTGGCAACACGTGCTCTGCGCCGGAATACGTCTTTCACTGTCATATGTGTCCAGTTCTCACAATCTTACGACCCCTCATTTGGGCGTCTAGACATCCTTACGGCCCCTCAATTGCCGGCGTGGGACGCTGCCTTACCACCCCCTCTGATAGGGAGAGAGGACCCCATCAAGAGAGAGCTATACCTATAGTTACCTATAGGTCACCCTTGGTAGACCATGTGCCCTGGGCTAGAAATCCTCGCGGCGATTCGCTGGCAGCGAGTGGTTGAGAGTCTTCTTCTCGACTACTCCCGAGGCCCCGGATACGGCCTTGAAGCTGTCGCGCATGACGGCTGTCGCCTCAGCCACACTCGACCGGGGCACGATCAGACAGTCGTGAACCGGAAGAGCGACGTGTCCACGATCGACCAAGGTCAGCAAAGTGCGGACCAATATCTGGCTCTCGATGAACAGAGCAGCCATCCCGAACCCGACACGGAAGAGGCTTTCGAGCGGGCGATGGTGTGCCACGATCAACTCCACAATGTCGTAGATGCTGCTGTACCTGGGAAGCAGCTTGGCCGTGCCCATTGGCTTTCGATCCAGCGGCTTTTCGCTGAAGAACTGCGCAATGAGCACGCGCTTTACGCCTTCACGGAATGGCTCAAGCCGGGGAACTCTGTAGAGGTCACCTGCCGGTGGCTCCACACCCACGCGGCCGTAGGCGATGCGCACTGCGCACTGACCGAAGTCCAGACCCACCACGGGTTCCTCGTTGATGTAGATGTCGCGTAAGCGGTCCTCTGCGTTCATCTTCATCCAGAATCCGCCGTACAGGCGACCGCCTTGCTCTAGGCTCGCGTTGTTGAAGACGCGTTTCAGCCATCGATCGCCGGCGTCGTGCTCCTCGCCAGCTTTGGTTGAGCCTGTGCACACGATGTTCGCGCCCGCAAGCCACTCGTTGATCTTGGTCATCTCGGCGCGGTAGGTGTCCGCAGGCTCGGCAGGTGGAACCGCCAAGTCCTCTGCTTTGCCCTTGACCTTCGGCGATCGCAATACGATCGGATCACCCAACATCGTGAGGTCTCGTCCGATGTCCTCGAAATTGATCTCGAATGCCTCGATGCGTCTCCGAAGGTGTGCCGTCGCGCGGATGGTCGACATGCGCCGACCGAATGGGGTCCGCACGCCCTTGTCAATTTCGAGCCACTCCATCTCGGGTTTGGCCATGTAGTCGACGACGGTGCGCAGAGCCTCGGTCATGAACTCCGGTCCGACGCCGCGACGACCAAGCTTCGAGTTCGACAGTGAAATGATCTTCCACTGCGCTGGATCAACCAGGGCGCTGTGCACGAGGTCACACACCAATGCACTCACCATGCGGTCGAAGCGCCGCTGATCTTCTACTCGGCGCCGCCGCTCGCGCGGCCTGCGATGTTCTTCGTAGCTCAGCAGCTGATGACGAACTTCGTCAATCAGTGCTCTCATCCGGTCAGTGGCCGGCACCCTTGATGGGTCAAAACGCCGCTCGACCGCCTCTTCGCGGTCCTGAATTGCTCCGTCCATTCAACTCCCCGTAAAACTCGACAACCCTCACCCACGCGCACGTGGACATCGGAAAAAACAGCCTCGGTCATCTACCCATGACCGACGCTACGTGATGCTGGTACCACGCTCAAGGCGTAAGTCGCCAGCTAACATCTATTTTAGTGGTCCCGGCTTCTCCAGTGAAGATGCGCGAACGTCTGGCCTGACCATACGTACGTGGCTAACGATCTAGACGTAGACGCTATGCCCAGCACCCGAATATGAGTCGTAGACATGCGCGAAAGTTCGCGCGAACTTCTCGTGCTGGAGGTCACGGGTGTACGGAGGTGGCAGTCCACGCAGTGCCAGCTTGATGGTCTGCATCACGGCCGCCTTGGGCTGCGGCTTCTCGCGCCAGTCCAGGACCAGCTTCTCGCGCTTCAGCTTGTCGAGTAAATCACGGCACGCTTTCTTGACGTCGGCCTCCTGCTGTTTGGTCAGCGTCGGTTCCGGCTTGGTGAGGATGTCGAACAGCGCCAGCTCCTCCTCGGTCAACCCTTCGGCGATGCCGCGCTTCTCTTCCTCGGTCAACTCGCGTGCAAACTTCACAAGCTCGGCGAACAAGAGCTTCGACGTTCTTGCTGCCTGCGTTGTACTCGTCGATCAGCTTCTGGAACTTCTCTGCGAGGTCAACGCGCGAGTGGTTCATGCGGAGCATCTGCGTCAGCTTGCCTTCGATCAGCCGCCGCAGCTTCTCCGCCTCGGTGCGCTTATGGCTCTGCGCGAACTTGGCTTGCAGTGCCTCGAAGTCGATCTCGGACAGATTGATCAGGGCCTCGGGCTTGCTTGCTGGGCCGATGCGGTAACCCTCGGTGGCGATGGAGTCGTTTAGCAGCTCTTCCACTTCTCCCATGACCGCCGAGATGTCCGGCGGGTCGATCTCGGCCCTGATCTTCGCCGCGAGGTACGCCATGAGGACGGCGAGCGGTGCCGCCTCGTTCGCCATCGGGTCCGGCAGGATCGCCTTGAACAGCCGCGCGACCCGCGAGGCGATTTGCAGATACTGCTTCTTCTCCGCATCGCGTGACGCAGGATGGCCTCCACTGCTTCATCGATCGCGGCCGATGCGCTCGAACCCTTGGGACTGCGCAATGGCCTCAAGGTTGACGCCTCGCTGCTCGCAGAACGCCCGTGCTTCCGCGCATGGACTCTCGCAGCGCACCGACGAGCGCCGACTTGTCCAGTATCGGCTCACCGGTACCGCCTCCGGGCGCCGGTCGCGCATAGATCGCCAGCGCGTTCTGCAAATCACGGAAGATGCCCACGTAGTCGACGATCAGCCCGTTCTCCTTGCCGGGGGCCACGCGGTTGGCGCGGGCGATGGTCTGCATCAGCGTGTGGTTCGCATCGGCTTGTCGAGATAGATCGTCGAGCAGCGTCGGCACGTCGAACCCGGTGATCCACATCGCGCAGACGAACACGAGCCGAAGGTTGCTCTCGGGGTCCTTGAACTTCTCGTCCAGATTTTCCTTGACAACCGCTGCCGGTGCGGCGCGATGTCGAGGCCCTTCGTTGCGCATCTCCTCGATCTCGTTCTGGCCTTGCGACACCACCACCGCCATGTCCGTGGTCTCCATCAGACGAATGCGAGCGATCAGCGACCTCGCGCGCTGTCGCCATGCGCTCGCGTCAGCTCGCGCCTTCAGCCGCGGCAATCTCCGCCTTCCAGTGCGCCTGCACCTTGTCGTACATCCGCACGGCCGTGGCCTTGTCGATGGAGATCATCATCGCCTTGCCGCGGTAGCCGCGCCCGATGAAGTGCGCGACGATGTCCTTGGCGATCGCCTCCAGCCGGTCCTCGCGCGTGATGAGGTGGTACTCGCGGGCGAACTCGCGCTCCAGCTTCTTCTCCTGCTCCTCGTCCAGCTCGGCGTCCTCCACCATCGCCTCCAGGTCGTCGGTCGAAGTCCGGTTGGTCGAGCTGCAGTTCGGGGATGCGGTTCTCGTAGTACAGCGGCACCGTGGCGCCGTCCTCGATCGACTGCGCGAAGTTGTAGACGGACACGTAGTCGCCGAACACCTCGCGCGTCCGCTCCTCCTCGCCGCGATCAGCGGCGTGCCGGTGAAGCCGAGGAAGCCGGCGTTCGGCAGCGCGTTGCGCATGTTCAGCGCGAACATGTCGTACTGGCTGCGGTGCGCCTCGTCGGTGATCACGATCACGTCCTCGCGCTCCGATAGCACCGGGTAGGCCTCGCCCTTCTCGGTGCGGAACTTCTGGATCAGCGTGAAGACGTAGCGGTGATCCTCGCGCAGCAGTTGCCGCAGGTGCTCGCCGCTGGTCGCCCGCACGTCCTCCTCGGTGACGCCGGTGGCCTTGAACGTCTTGCTGATCTGGTCGTCCAGCTCCTCGCGGTCGGTGACGATCACGAACGTCCAGTTGCCCGGCACCTTGCGCAGCACCTTCTGCGAGAAGAACACCATCGACAGGCTCTTGCCCGAGCCCTGCGTGTGCCAGAACACGCCCAGCGCTTGCGTTCGCGCTCGTTGGATCTCGCGCAACTCCACCAGCCGGGCGATCGCCTTGTTCACGCCGAGGAACTGGTGGTTCTTCGCCACCTTCTTGACCAGGCCGCCCTTGCCTTCCTCGAACAGCGATGAAGTTCTCGACGTAGTCCAGCAGCCGCGCCGGTTCGCAGCAGTCCGCGCATCACTCGCTCCAAGCGACACCTTGCCGGCTTCCGCCTCGTCGTTCACCCGCTTCCACTCGAAGAAGTGCTCCCACTCGCTGGTCAGCGTGCCCACCTTGGTGTCCGAGCCGTTCGACAGCATGATGAACGCGTTGGGATGGAAGAGCTGCGGCATCGACTGGCCGCGGTAGTCGCGCAGGTTGTCGTCGTACGCGCTGCTGCAGGGGCACCGTGGGCTTCTTCAGCTCGATGAACACCAGCGGCAATCCGTTGACGAAGCCGAGCAGGTCGCAGCGGCGCCGGTACATATCGCCCGCCACCCACATCTGCGAGGCGAGGAAGAAGTCGTTGTTGGCCGGCGTGGTCCAGTCGATCACCCTCAGCGTCTCCGTTTTACGACCGCCGTGCTCGTCCGGCACGGTCACCTTCACGCCATCCTTGAGCAACCGATACACGTCGCGATTCGCGTTGACCGCGATCTGCTTGGACCGATCCTGCGCGAGCTGGTCGATAGCCTGCACATAAGCATCGTCGGCCAGGCCCGGGTTGAGCTTCTCCAGCGCCTTGCGCAATCTGCGCGTGAGGATCACCTGGTGCTCGCTCTCGCGGCCCTCCGTGCCGTACTCGCCGAAAGTCTCGGCATAGAGGTTCGCGTGCGACCAGCCCATCGACACCGCGAGCGCGATGGCGGTCTGTTCCACGAGGATGTCTTCGCCGTAGCTAGCGCGAATTTCCTGGACGGAGGGAGGTGGGCTCATCCAATGAGCGACGTATCAGCGAACGGATGCCGTCACGCTCTTGGACCCGGTGCGTACGCCATTGGCGGCGATGTCGACCACGCGGCCATCCTTCCAGACGTAACACGCGGTGCCGGTCTGCTGTGCGATCTCCCGCGCCCGCAGCGACGCGCGGCGCAGCGCCTTGCCGGCATTGAGCAGGTCAGGGTCGCGCAGTTTGGCGGCGGCGGGGGTCATGGGTTGTCGTTCCCGTCCAGCAAGTGCGGGACTTCACCCGCATTGTCGTACAACACCCAAGCATTGACCAGCGGCTTGTAGACTCGCTCGAAGTTGCGCAGACCCGACGTGAAGCGACGGCGGATCACCGGCTCCGCGATGGCGTGGCCACCTTGCGCCACGCGTCCGGACACGCGGGCGATAGCCATCTCCACATTGGGCAGCGAGAGGAAAATCAGCTTGACGTGATAGCCGCGTTGCCGCCACACCGGAATCTGCCGTGCGTAAGCTGCGCCGCTGAGCGTGGTCTCGAATGCAAAGCTGCTGCCTCGCTCCACGCGCTGCGCGATCTCCTTCAGCATCAGACGACCTGCCCGAATTGCCGCGGCGTCCGGATTGAAGGGCGACAATCCGGCGGCGATCAGATCGGCATTGATGAAGTCCGGGCAATGCGCCTCGCGCGGCAGGTACTCGCGAGCGAAGGTCGTCTTGCCCGCACCATTGGGGCCGGCAATGATCACGATGCGCGGCTGTGTGGTCATGCCGCGGCGGCCTCCGTTTCGGGCAGCGTCGATACGTCCAGCTCGCCGGAGATAAGCTTGGGGAGGAGGAGGTCACGCGTGGTACGAAGGTTGGAGTTCTTCTTCGCCAGAACATAAATCAATCGGAACATCGGCTTCACCTTCTCCGAGAGCACCCTTAGCGTTTCGCCGTCTGGCTGCGCCAACAAAAACGTATCGAAGCAGGCGTCGCGGACGCGCTGTCGGCCCGATGCGCCGGACATGCTTTTGATGGCGTTGTCCCTGAACGGTCCCGAGCGTGCCAGTAGGTATACGAACTCGGGAGTGAGAGTGCCCGAACGAAGAACGATGAACTCCGTAGAGCCGAACGCCGTGGCCTCTGCGCTTGGCAAGAACTGCACGAACCCAGTCTTGCCGTTTTCCAGGCAGGGGGTGATGCGTGCGAACAACGTGTCTCCATTGCGGAACTTCGATCCGCTGTTCCCTGATCGCTCTTCCCATGCGTCGATCAGCATCGACCCATCAGCGAGGCAGTTCATCGCTAGAAACGGCTTGAGCCCTTCCTTGGGTACTTTCGTTGTCGGATCGATGTGAATCGCCGCCGAAGCCGCGACAACGGGCCATCCCTCCGGTACCGGCCCCAACTCGGACTCGACCATCCGCACGTTCTCGTGGCCGGGAAAGCGGAAGCGGACGAACCACTCCTCGTAGATGCGCCGGGCCATCTCCTCCAGGATCGCGATGCGCCGCGTGTTGTTCTCGATCAGGTCGTCATAGGCGGAAAGGATGGAGGCGATGCGGCGCTGCTTCGTCACTGGCGGCACCCCAATCTCAAAAGCCTTGATGCTTTTCCCATTGAGGTTGCGCTGCGCTCCGCTGATGGCAAGCTTCAACAGCGCCGGCTTGTAGTACATCAGCGAGTACATCAGAAACTTCGGATCACAGTCCTCAGGGTTCGCAACCATCGCGCAACAAGCTTGATTTGTTGCGGCGGGCGTTCTCACCAATCCGACTGAGCCCATCGTCCGGCCATCACCGTACATTGCAAGCAGCACGGTCTCTGGAGGAAAAACCTTAGCGGACGACTCCCTTATGGCGAGCGGAGTAATGTGTTCTTCGATTTCGTCAACGTACCAGTTCCGGAGTTCGCCTGTCTTAATCCATGGGATCGTCCCGCCATCGTAGTAGGCCGGATTAGCCCGAGATGGAGTGCCGCCACTCGTCACGCGGTGACATAGACGCTCTATCGGGGTGGTTGGCCAGCGGGTCGGAAGCACTAGGAGCCAGTGAGGATTGAGTTGATATTTCCACTGATGGTCGCCTGAAGCGATACCGCCTCAGCGGCCAGCGTCTCCAATTCCTCGTTCAACTCCTCCAACCGCTCGGCAAAATCGAACTCATCCGCGGCCCGCTCTCCGACGCCGACATAGCGCCCCGGATTCAGGCTCCAGCCTTGCGCCTCGATCTCGGCCAGCGTCGCGGTCTTGCACAGCCCCGCCACATCCGCATAGGTGAGCTTCGCGAAACTTCTCCCTCAGCGCTGCGCGACTGTCGGTCTCGAACTCCGGCTTCTCGCCGCGGTACAACCGCACGATGTTGGCGAGGAACTCCAACTGCTCCGGCGTGAACTCGCGGATCGCGCGAGTGATCTGCTTGAAGTAGGGTCGTGCATCGATGAACAGCACGCTGTCCTTGCGCTTGCCGTGGCGCTTGCCCTTGTCGAAGAACCACAGCGTACACGGCAGCGTGACGGTGTAGAAGAAGTTGGAGCCGATGCTGACGATCACGTCCACCGCGCCGGACTGGATCAGCTTCTTCCTGATCTCCAACTCGCTACCACGCGCGTCACCTGCTGAATTGGCCATGACGAATCCGGCGCGGCCCGTGTCGTTGAGTGCGGCGTGGAAGAGCTGTATCCAGAGGTAGTTCGCGTTGTCCGTGCTTGGCAGGCCGAAGGCGAAGCGTCGGTCGTCCTTGAGGCGATCCTTGTCGACACCCGACACGTTGAACGGCGGATTGGCCATGACGAAGTCGAAACGACCGAGCGCCTTGTGCGGGTCTTCGTAGTAGGTGTTGGACTCGCGGATGTCGCCGGACAGACCGTGCACGGCGAGGTTCATCTTGGCGAGCTTGACCGTCTTGGCATCCTTCTCCGTGCCGAAGCAGGTCAGTTCGTTGGTGGCGTTCTTCTGGTGGCGCTGCACGAAGTCGGCCGACTGCACGAACATGCCGCCGGAGCCGCAGGCGGGATCGAAGATGCGGCCGTGGTAGGGTCGAATGATCTCCACGATCAGCCGGACGATGCTGGTCGGTGTGTAGAACACGCCGCCCTTCGAGCCCTCCGCTCGCGCGAAGCTGCCGAGGAAATACTCATAGACTTTGCCGAACGCGTCGCCCGCGAGGTCCAGCGGCGACAGCAGGCGCAACAACTCGACCAGCGTCGCATTGGGCAGACGGTTATAGCTGCGCGGCAAGACGCCCTTGAGGTCGGTGTTGCCGCCCTCGATCAGCAGCATTGCCTCGTTCAACGCCTTGCCGATGTTGTCGCCTTCCTTGAGCGTCACCAGGTATGAGAACCGTGCGTGATCGGGCAGGTAGACGACGCCTTCGGCCTGGTAGTCGTGCGCCTCCAGCTCGTTATCGGCGAAGCCCTTCGCAAGCAGAGTTTCGCGGGCTTCCGCGAATCGCTTGTCCGCGTAACGCAGGAAGATCAGCCCGAGCACCGGCTCCGAGAAATCCGCAGGGCGCAGCCCCGTGTTCGCCCACAGCTGATCCGCTGCGGCCCAGAGTCTGTTTTCGACGGCGACTAGATCGGCTGCCACGCTGCGGCTTCCCCTTGATCAAGCATTGTTCAGGACGACACGCTGTCTGCGGACGCCCCGGTGACAAGTATCCACGGCGACGCGGTGCCTGTCAGCCCGCGCATGCTTCAAGGCGCGTAACGAGATTGCGCACCGACGACTTGTGCCACCGGCAACCACGCGGGGTGAGCATGTCGCGCTCGTTGAGCGCATCGGCAATTCGTCCGAGGCTCGTGATGCCTTCATCAGCAAGTGAATCGAGGACCGGCCTCAAGTTGAGTGCGTGATGGTCCGCGTTCTCGCAGATCACGCGTACGCTCGCCGCATTGCCCTTTTGCGCCCGGCGCAGAGCCGCCGCACCGTTGGGGTTACCCAGACGCGTACCGCGCCTCTTGGCCGCCTGAAGCGCTTCTCGCGTGCGCCGAGAGATGGCGTCGCGCTCCTGTTGCGCGACTAGCGCCATGATGCCCACAGTCAGCTCATTCGCGTCCGGCATGTCCGCTGCGATGAACTTCACGCCGCTGTCGCGAAGCTTGAGAAGGAACGCCGCGTTGCGCGAGAGACGATCAAGCTTGGCAATCACCAGTGTCGCGCCTGTCACCTTCGCGAGATGCACTGCTGCCTTTAGCTGAGGCCGATCGTTGTTCTTGCCGCTCTCGACCTCGGTGAACGATTGCAGCACGCGCCCACGACGTTGTGCGACGAGCGCATCGATGCTGGAGCGCTGCGCGGCGAGGCCGAGCCCGCTGATGCCCTGCTTGCGCGTGGAGACGCGAAGGTAGGTGACGTACTTCATGCGATTTCCCCTTGGTACAATATGGACTAACGTGCGTTAGGCCATCATGTACCCGCCTCGGTATGCAGTCAACTTGACCGATCGAGCAGGGCAAGATCGACTGTCTGCGTGGACTGGTCCAAGTCCGTCTGCGGCTCGTTTTGACGGATCAGATGGATATCTAACCACCCAGGGAGCATGATGAGAGCCGCGTCACAGTTCTAGGGGCTGTGCAGGCACTCGTAAGATCAGCTTGCACCACCCTCGGTCCGCGCAGGGCGGCGGATCGCGACACGGAGTGACGCGTATCGTCATCAACTATGGGGGTTGATATGAAAAGAGTCACGGCCTACCAGCGACTGCTCTGCTGCCTGCTAGTCGCGTGCTTCCTTATGGTGGCGTCAGAGCAGGCGCAAGCGCAGGCGCTAGGTAATTATGTGTACACAACGGTCGACTGCTCGGGAGCGGTTGGTGCCACGAGTGTATGGGGCATCAGCAATGTCGGCACAGTTGTTGGCCTTTACGGCGCAAGCAACACACCAATGGAGGCGGTCAGGCAACCCGACGGCACCTACTTGTGTGCTGATTTGCCTAGCCTTCCGAGCGGGTCCATCCCCTACAACATGAACGACAGCGGGACGATCGTTGGCACCACACCGTCGGCTGACGGTTTGTCCTCAGTCGGGTTTGTTCTGAATGGTTCGACGTACACGTCCTTTTCTCATCCCTCGATGAATAACACAGTGGGCGGGGCATCAATGCTGCTGGCCTTGTGGCAGGATTCGCCGTAAACCTTGACGGATCAGGTAACCTAATCGGCAGCGGGGTAGCCTTTATCTACAATCCCACTACCGGGGTATACACGGACATCGTGGTTTCGGGCGCGGCGTACGTACGCGCGGGGGCGATCAACACTGTAGGTCAGGTCGTCGGCGAATATTATCCGCCTACTGGCGGCCAAATTGGTTACTTGTACGACCCGGTAGCTGGCCTAACTTACATAAACATCACCGACTTTATCGGAGGCAAGCCCCACACGAACGTGCGAGGAATCAATGACGCCGGACTGATGGCCGGATGGGGACTCGATGAGTATTCGATAGGCACCTCTGTACCCTGGGTGGGCAACCCCGTCGGTAACCCCTCGACCGGTTATGTGCTTACCTATCCACCTACGCTCGACCTGAATACGGGCTTTGCGTATCTCAATGGCTTCAACAACAGCGGTCAGATCAGCGGCACCGTTGGGACCGGAGGCGGATTTGATGGGACCGGCGACGGCAATGTGTCTGACGGATTCATTGGAACCCCTACGCAGCAAACGCCCACTGGAATCAACGTGGCAGTCAATGCCGGCACGGTAGGACCGGCAACTGTGAGTCTGACATTCCCGACCATCACGAACGCCGGCGTGACAACCGTTGCGCAGATCGATCCATCCATTGCCGGAACGCTGCCGTCCGGATATCAACTAAGCACCAGTGCAACCAGCGGAACCTATCTGGCCTTTGAGGTCACGACAACGGCAGCGTACTCCACGCCGATCATCATCGCGTTTCAGGTGCCGCCAAACGTGGATACGACGAATTTGCAGGTCTTCCACTACCAGGGTGGTGCATTGGCGAACGTGACGGTGTCTTGTCCCGGGGTTCCGCCGCAAACGATTTGCGCCAGCGTGTCGTCACTCAGCCCATTCGTACTTGCCAACGCGATCACCCAAGCGCAGGTTCAGCAGCCCATCAACGCAGACGGATCAAGTGTGTTCAACGTCCATCGGGGCGTCGTGCCGGTGAAGTTCGGCATCATGTACGGCGGCGTTGCAACCTGCCAATTGCCCGCCGCGACCATCTCCCTCAATCGCACATCAGGCACCGTCACGGGGTCCATCGACGAGAGTACCTACCTTCAGGCGTCGGACAGTGGATCGAATTACCGCGTCAGCGGGTGCCAATACGTCTATAACCTTGCCACCAAGTCGCTTGGCGCCGGAACGTACCAGGTCAACATATCCATTGGGGGCGCTGTGGCAGGAAGCGGGACCTTTGCATTGGAATAGCCAAATCAATCAACTTGTGCCTTGGTCCGGTATCCCGCTAGATGGATGCGATCGGTTTGCCGCATGCGCAGCGGCCCTCGTAACTTCGTTACCGGTACCGATAGGTACGGGGGAAAGTTCACGACGCTCTCGTGTCAGAAGGCCTGACGAATCCGAGCAACAAATCATCCGGACCGTCCAGACAGTTTCAGTCGTTGGTTCTACGCCGGATCATTTCGTGGACAAGTCAGCGAGCAAGAGCTCTCCGCAGCCCGCCGATATCCAAGTCGAACTTGAGCTGCCTGATGGCTTCGTGGTGACGGTGCACCGGCACGTCGAAAGCATGCGTATAGGCATCGCCAGCGGCATCTTTGCGACTATGACCGACGATCAAGTCGATGTCGCTCTTCGCGATGTAGCCCTCCAGCCACGTCTTGAACGAGTGTCGAAAGCTGTGGAAGACCTTGACACGATGACGGTGTAGACCGATTCGCTTTGTGTATTTGGTGAAGCGCTCGGTTGCCGACTTGCTGCGCTTGCCAGCCTTCATCGGGCAATCAAGCAGCATCGTCTCTCCGCGTTGACGACGAGCCGCGATGTAGTCCCAAAGCCCAAGCTTCTCCAGGTCTGGATGGAGCGGTATCTTGCGCTTTGCCTGCTCAGTCTTGACCGTCCTGCCCTCGTATTCGTCAACGATCATCACTTGGACGGTGCCATCGCTGACTTCGTCCTTGGGTCGGAAGTCTTCGATGCGAACGTTGACGATTTCCGCGATGCGGGCGCCGGTATACGCGCCGAGCACCACCAGCCAAGGGAAGTAGCTCAACGTTGACCGTCCATCCTGCATGCCGCTGTGCTCGCGTAGATTCTCCGGAGTCAGCAGCGTGCGCATCTCGTCGTGCGACCAAGGTTGAACACCCTCGCTGTCGCTGGCTGCAACCTTCAGATTTTCCGCGGGACTCTTGTCTATTAAGTGCTCGTTCGCGCACCAGCGAAAGAAGGTCACTAGCTGTGCGATCTTGTGCTCGGCATTCTGGCTGGACTGCTTGTCTTCCTTGCGGACATTCATCGGCTCCAGCTGCGCCGCCGTCATGTTACGGTACTGACGAACGTTGCCCTTCGGGCGCTTCTCCTGGAAGTCTCTGAACCTTGTGCAATCGGCTCGCGTGATCGCTCTGATCGGCTTGTCTCCGATGAGTTCGATGAAGTCCTTGTGCGCAAGGGCGGCTTTCTCTGGCACGCCGTCCTTCCAACCTCGACTGCGCTGTTCGCATTCGCCGCAGTACGCCTCCCACACTTGACTGAGGCGCAAGCTTGGAGGAACCGTGGGCACCGCCTCGGGTCGTGGCGGTGGTGCGTCAGATTGGCGCGGAGTGGTCGTTTGGCTTGACCATGTCAACGAGGACGAGGCGTTATCTCTGGCCGCATAGATGCTGGCAGCAGCCATCAGGTAGTTCTTGGCTAGATCGCGTTGCGACAGGGCGTCGAGACTCTTCAACGTCACCGCATCAATGATGGGTACGAGGTCGGACTCGGCTTCATCGTCCACGGTCATCGCGTCTGCTGTAGTGCGATACGCCGCTTCGCGTTCCTCCGGCTTGGATGCCGGCTTGCGCTGATCTGGTGTGCTTGAGCGATACGCGGGAGTAGGGGTCAGTTGCTCAAGTAGGTCATCGAACACTCCCGCATTCGCAGCGCAATGGTCTGCATAGCCTTCGAGAGTCCGCGGGTGCAGCCCCACTTCGATACGTCGCCGGATTTCCGCGTCCCGTTCTTTCATCCGGTCGCGCCAGGTAGTAACGAGTTCGGCTACTTGTTGAGGCGACAGCTGTTTCATGGATGAGCGGAGAGCAGTGAAGAAGGATTGGGAGTGGAGTACGAGTTGCGATGCCTTGAGCGCTGCTTGCTTGTGCGCGACCTCGCCGAGGGTCATGCGCACTTCACGGCGGCCAACAGCCGCGATGAGATCAGTGGGGATGCGAATACGAAAGTGGAAGACCGAACGTCTTCGGACGACATAGGTGTGCGTCAAGTTCCTCTCCTTGTGTACCACGTTGTGTACCAAGGGGTGACGCAACTTGCGATTTACTACCTAACTCATTGATAAACCTAACGTTGGTGCCGGTGGAGGGAATCGAACCCACACTCTGTTGCCAGAACTGGATTTTGAGTCCAGCGCGTCTACCAATTCCGCCACACCGGCTTTGATGAGGGGTGCGCATTATATCCAAAGTGCGGGCGGGTACGACCGTTTTTTCTTCGGTGCAGGGTTACAAGCTATAAGCGAAAAACACTGGATTCCCGCCTGCGCGGGAATGACGAGCAATGCGGAGGAATGACGAGCCTGCGCGGGAATGACGAGCCGTGCGCGGGAATGACGAGCCGTGCGCGGGAATGACGAGCGCTGTGCGGGAATGACGAGCGCTGCGCGGGAATGACGAGCCGTGCGCGGGAATGACGAGCCGTGCGCGGGAATGACGAGCCGTGCGCGGGAACGACTAGCGTTCGCTGGAATGACGCGTCGGGATGGCGCTCGCGTGCCAGCCGATTCAGTGCGTCGCGTCGAGCGCAAGTCTGACGCTGGTCGCGCTGATACCAGCCCGATTCGAGCGGGCGGAACACCGAGCACTGGGTCATCGGGCCGCGATAGATGTGCAGGGTCACGGCGATCGAGTCGTCTGCCGGGATTGCGGATCGTGTGGTACTCGTGCGGCGGGATCAGGCTGCCGGCCGAACCGGGGCCGACCTTCATCGTGCCGCGCGATTCGAAGCGGTAGCGTCGCTCGTCGCTGCTCGATCAGTTCGTACGGCGTGATTTCGAGCGAGCCGTGCCACACGCCTTCGACGCACCACATGCCGGCGTGATCGTGGATCGGCGTGCCCTGGCCCGGCCCCCAGGTCATCGCGATGACGCTGTAGCCGTGTTCGTCGCTGCGATACAGCTCGCGGCGCGCGTAGTGATCGCGGCCGGCTTCGAACACGCAATCGCGGCAGCTTCGACCGACGGATCGCGGATCAGCTCGCACAGGCGTGTGGCGCAGCGCGTCGGTGATTTCGGTCGGTCTGTCGCGATGGCACGGCGCGATCGAGCGCGTTGACGAGATGGCGCGAGCCGGGGAATTCGAGGGCGAGCATGGCGGTCTTTTCGGAGAGTGCGGGTTCTAACGGCATAGCCGCGCTTTGTGATCTTCGCGATCAGGCGATCGCATCGGACACAGATGCAGTTCTACGCAGCCGGTCGGCGAGGAAGCCGCGCGATGGCCGCGCCGAAACGCGCGATATCGACGAGGAAGGCGTCGTGGCCCTGCGGCGAATCCAGCGCGACGAAATCGACCTCGGCGCCGGCCGCGCGCAGGCCTTCGGCGATTTCTTCCTGCTGCGACAGCGGGAACAGGATGTCGGTGGTGACGCCGATCACCAGCGCGCGTTCGACGTCGATGCGCGTCAGCGCCGCGGCGACCTTGTCCGTTGCCGCGACAATCCGCGGGCGCATGTTCGGCGATGTCGAACCAGTCGCTCGCGCGCGACAGATACAGGTAGCAGTTCGGATCGAAGCTGCGCACGAATCTTCTGCGCGTGGCCGACGAGGTACGACTCGACCTGCGAACTCGGCGCCGAACGGATCGTCGTCCTCGCGCTGGTCGTGATCGAGGCGGATGCGCGCGAAGCGGCCCGACCCATTCCATCGCCGAGCGATAGGTGATCACGCCGAGCTTGCGCGCGATCGACATGCCGGCTTCGGGATAGTGCTCGTCGTCGTAATTGCCTTCGTTCCAGTGCGGATCGAGGCGGATCGCCTCGCGCTGCAGCGAGCGGATCGCGATCGCGAACGGCTGCGCCTGCGGCGCGGTCGAGATGCTGATGTGCGCGCGCACGCTGCCGGGGTGCATGCACCAGATAGCCGAGCGCGCTCATGCCGCCCATCGAGTTGCCGATCAGGCAGGCGAGGCGCTCGATGCCGAGGCCGCGCACGAGTTCGTAACGCGGCGTTGCCGATGTCCTCGAGCGTCAGCTCGGGAAAGTCCAGTCGTATACTTTGCCGGTTTGCGGATCGATCGACGCCGGCGCCGGTCGAACCCTTGCAGCTGCCGAGCGAGTTGACGCAGATCACGAACCAGCGGTTCGTGTCGATGTGCTTGCCCGGGCCGACCATCTCTTCCCACCAGCCGGGCGTACGGATCGGCCGCATTCGCCGCGGCATGCGCGCTGGGCGACAGGCCGGTGAGGATCAGGATCGCGTTGTCGCGCGCGGCGTTGAGCGTGCCCCAGGTTTCGTACGCGAGCTGCGCGCCGATCAAGCGCGCCGCCGCGACGTCATGGCGAAAGGCGAGGGCAGGCCGAAATATTGGCGGGCGTCGTTCATGCGGCGTGGGTCGTTTCGGATGCAGGGCAAGGGGCAGGCGAGCTTATACCGCGTTGCGGCGTTGCGCCAAGGTGCTTCACTTCTCCCGTCAGCGGGAGAAGGGAAAGAAACTGAGCTTTACATGAGAAGGTATTTGTGGGACGGCACACTAGCCGTGCGGCCGGTATCTGAACGCAACCAGCAACGAAACATCCTGCGTGTGACCGATCGGCAGGTCTTCGCTGACGCCGAGCAGCAGCTCGGAGCGCGTACCGATCGGACGCACGAAGCCGAAGGTATACATGCCGGCGTAGCCGAGGAAGATCGGCACGTTGTGGTACAACGCGCCGTGCGCATCGAACTGGAATTGCGCACTCCATTTGCCGATCAGCAGAGCGCGCACATAGACATCGCCGAACGGTGCCGAGGACACCGCGAGGCCAGGCAAAACATCGTTTCCATTTGTATACAAATAGCCGATGCGCGCGCCGACCTGGATATTGCCGTGCACCAGCCAATTGCCGAACGCCGCCAGCGACGCGCCCGTGTCGCCGGTGTCGCTCAGGCGTTGCGTGTCGCCGGTCGCCAGCTTGACGCCGAACGAGACGCCGTAGTTCGCGTGCTCGGAGATATTCCAGCTGCGCGTGAGATCGAGCAACAGCGGCGCCAGCGCCTGACCGGGCCGATCGAGCGCGTACAGCACGTCGCCATCGTTGCTGACGCGGATCACCGGCGGCTTCTCGCCGAGCCGGCCGCCGCGAAATCCCGTTGGCGCACCGATGAGTTCGTGAAAGTCGCGGATCGGCCGGTCGAGAAAGCCGACTCCGATCCATTCGTCGCCGAGCGTGGCACGCGCGCTCCAGTCGTCGGTGAGCGCGTAGCTGACGGCGATACGCGATTCACGCGTTTCCGCGCCGAATACGAGATGGATGCCCGGACCGTTGCTGAGCAGGCCGTGCTCGCTGCTGATCAGTTGCGTGTTGGATTCGACCAGGCTGGCATCGATGCTCCAGTTGCCGGCGCGCAGCGCGGGCGCTGGTAGCAGCGGCAGGCCGCTGCCGAGCACGAACGGGTTTTGATCGCGCACCGGTAGCCAAGCGGAATCGGCCGCGCGCGTCGCGGCGCTGACGCCAAGCACGGATGCAACGAGCACGCACAGCCGCACGCAAATCGTTTTCACGAAAATCCCCCCAAGCAACGCAGTCGATGTCGTTGCCCTGAGTAGGGACGCATCGGCTGAATACAATACCTTTCGGTTCAAGAAAAAGCAGCACAATTCGCCGTGCGCCTGTCCCGCTGCCGGCCAGTCTGGGTCAGGGCACGACCTGATCGATGGTCAGCTCGACCGGTTCGCGGCGCGTGTTGGCGATCGGCGCGGACAGCGCCTGCAGATCGCCGCTTTGCGCGAGTGCCTGACCAGATCGGGAAATGCGCGCGCCGATGATGATTTGTGGAAATGTGGATAATTTCATGCTCGGCAGCATGCCCATGCCGTCGGTCAACGTGACGCGTGCGGGCAGTTGTGCGGCGCTGAGGCGCTGAATCGCCAGCGGCATCGGCGGTCCGTTCGCCGCCTTGGCGAAGACGAACAGCACGTCGCCCGGTGCGGCCTTTTCCTTGAGCTTCGGATCGAGCGCGACATCGACCACGATCTGCGGCCCGCTTGCGGTTGCGCCGCCTGTTGCGGCGTCGACATTGGCGGCCGCCGGCGTCGCCGTTGCGTTCGGCGCGGATGCTTCGTCTTCGGCCGGCAGCGGTTTGCCGTCGCGCAATGCCTGTGCCTGCGCGATCTGTTTCTGGATCGATGCGGCCACGTCGGAATCCTTCGGCAGCAACGGCAGCAGCCGGTTCCAGGTCGCGATCGCCGCGGCGTAGTCGCCGGCCTGCGAATCGGCGATGCCCGACAGCCACAGGCCGCGCTGGTTCTGTGGATCGGCCTTGAGCGCCTGATCGAGAAGTTCGCGCGGCGCGCCGGCGATGCGATGCTGCGGGCTGGCGAGGGCGAGCGCTTCGGCATATTCGACCGTGATGTCGGCGTCGGCAGGCGCAAGATCGTGCGCGTGCTTCAAGGCGTCGCGACCTTCGCTGAAGCGCTGTGTCGCCTTGTACGCGCGGCCGAGCAGGGCCCAGCCTTCGGCGTCGTCGGGATTCTGCTTGAGCTTGTCGGCAAGCTTGGCGATCGCCGCCTGCATGTCCGCGCCGTGATCGGCGGGCGCCTGCGCGGTGAGCGCTTCGGGATCGAGCGCGCGCGGATTGCCGACGTAGCGATACAGCACGATGGCGCCGCGCTGGCAGCAGCAGCGCGACCGCGAGTGCGGCGTAGAACGTCGCGGGCGCGCGCTGCGGTTTTGCATCGATGAGGCCGAGCAGCGCTTCGCCGAGCGCGGCGCGTTTCGCGGCGTATTCCGCGTCGCTGAGGATGGCGTCCGCGCGCGCCTGCTCGAGCGCCCTGCAGCCGACGGCGCGCTTCGGCGGCTGGATCGGCCGCGCCGGAGCCGCCGCGCAGCAGCGGCGTCAGCACAAACGCGAGCGCCACGATCAGCATCAGCGCGGCGAGGGACACGAAGGCGATCGTCACCAGTCGTCTTCCGCGGAATCGGCCGTGAGGGCGCCCGGCGAGTTCGCGCTCGACTGCGCCGCGACCAGTGGCCAGCCGCGCGCGCTGGCGCAGGATGCGCACGACCACGATCGCGCCGATCAGCACCAGGACGAACGGCGCAAACCAGAGCAGCCAGGTGCCGGGCTTGAGCGGCGGATCGTAGAGCACGAAATCGTTGTAGCGCGCGACCAGATATTGCTTGATCTCCGCGTCGCTCTTGCCGCTGCGCATCATGTCGAAGATCTGCTTGCGCAGATCCTTGGCCAGATCCGCATCGGAATCGGCGAGGTCCTGATTCTGGCAGACCAGGCAGCGCAACTGCCGGGTGAGGTTCTGGAAGCGCACTTCCTCGGCGCGATCCTTGAATGGCAGCGGGTCGATGGCGTGCACGGTAATGCAGGCAAACAACAACAGAAACGCAACGCAAACCTGTCGCAACACCGCAAGAGCAGTGTTGTCCCTTCCTCCGCGAAGCGGGGGAAGGTGCCCGAAGGCGGAAGGGGGGCTTTCCCCCGCACGCGGGGGAAAGGAAAAAGAACGGCAGGTGTCATTGCGCTTGGCTCTCCAGTTTCGCCAGCTGCGGCTTCAACTCGCTGTCGATCAACTCCGGGGTGAACATGCCGATGCGCTTGTAGCGGATCACGCCCTTGGCGTCGACGAGAAAGGTCTCCGGCGCGCCATGTAGACGCCGAATTCGATGCCGGCGTGGCCGTCGGTGTCGGCGATCGATCGCGTCGTAGGGATTGCCGAATTGCGCGAGCCAGCGCTTCGCATCCGCGGCTTCGATCCTTCCAGTCCAGACCGATCAGCTTGACGCCGAAGGCCTGGCTTCCTGCATCAGGATCGGATGTTCGTACTGACAGGTCGCGCACCAGCTGCCGAACACATTGAGCAGATAGGGCGCGCCGAGCAGGTCCTTGCGGCTGAGCGATTTTGTGGAATCGTATAAAAGTGGAAGAGTGAACTCCGGTGCCGGCTTGCCGATCAGCGGCGAGGGCACTTCGTTGATTTCGTGATAGCGTGTTCCAGTGGATGCCGAACGCGAGCAAGGCGACCAGCGCCAGAAAGCCGAGCAACGGCAGCACGCGGTTCATGCAAGACCCTCCCCTTCGCGGGCAGGGTCGGCTGGAGAAGGTGTCGACGCCGACGCGCTGGCGGAGGCCATCGCCTTGCCTTGCGCGCGTTCCGGCAATACGCGAAAGCGCCGGTCGGCCGCGGCAACGAAACCGCCGAGCATCATGCACAGGCCGCCGAGCCAGATCCAGCGCACGAACGGTTTCACGTAGACGCGCACCGCCCAGGCGCCGGTTTGTTTCATCCGAGCGATTCGCCGAGCGCGACGTACAGATCGCGAAACAGTCCCGCGCTGATGGCGGCACTTGGTCTGCACCGGCCCGCCGCTGGAATACTGGCGCTTCTGCGGATATAGCGTTGCAATGACCTTGCCGCCGCTGCAGCACTTCGATCGTGCCCCTGATCGGCGACGTAATTCGGCCCCTTGGCGCGCGCGACGCCACGGAAACGGAAGTCGAGCCCGGCGATGGTCTTCGTTTCGTTCGGAACGAAGCGCAGATCGCTTTCGACGCTGGTAGCTTCGCGTGATCAGCACGCCGGCGAGAAATACGCGCAACGCCGAAATGCGCGAGGATCATGCCGAGCATTTCGGGCGTGTAGCGGCGTCCGCGCGGCGCGTCGCGCCAGCGCTGCAATGCGTACAGCACGATGCCGACTCCGACCCACAGACTCGCGGCGACGCCGGCGAGCCCGCGCAAGCCAAGATCGCGGAACCAGCAGCTTGGCGACGATCGCCGCGGCGAGCGCCGAGAAGCAGTGCCTTGGTCAGCACGCGCGCAGGTCTTGCGCCAATCGGCCGTCGCCCAGCGGAACATCGGTCCGAACGGCAGCAGCAGAACGGCCGGCAGCATGAGCAGCACGAACATGAAACCGAAATACGGCGGACCGACCGAGATGCGGCCGACGCCGAGCGCATCGCCGATCAATGGATACAGCGTGCCGAGCAGCACCATCGCCGCCGCGCAGACGAACAGCAGATTGTTGATCAGCAGCAGGGTTTCGCGCGAGAGCATATGGAACGGTTTGCCGCCGGCGACTTTCGGCGCACGGATCGCGTAGATCAGCAGCGAGCCGCCGACGACGGTGGCAAGAAACGCGAGAATGAACAGGCCGCGGCGCGGATCGGAAGCGAATGCGTGCACGCTGGTGAGCACGCCCGAGCGCACGAGGAACGTGCCGAGTAGAGAAAGGGAAAATGCGAAAATCGATAGCAGCAGCGTCCAGGCGCGAAACGCTGCCGCGTTTCTCGGTCACCGCCTGCGAATGGATCAGCGCGGTGCCGACCAGCCAGGGCATGAACGAGGCGTTCTCGACCGGATCCCAGAACCACCAGCCGCCCCAGCCGAGCACGTAGTAGGCCCACCAGCTGCCGAGCGTGATGCCGAGCGTGAGAAAGGCCCAGGCCACGTTGGTCCACGGCCGTGCCCAGCGCACCCACGCAACGTCCAGCTCGCCGCCGAGCAAGGCGGCGATCGCGAACGCGAAGGCGACGGAGAATCCGACATAGCCGGTGTAGAGCATCGGCGGATGCATGATCAGGCCGGGGTCCTGCAGGATCGGATTGAGATCGTTGCCGTCGGCAAGCGCCGGCAGATGGCGCACGAACGGATTGGAGGTGAGGATCGTGAACAGCAGGAAGCCGAACGCGATGAAACCGAGCACGCCGAGCACGCGCGCGATCAGCGCATCGGGCAGGCGCCGGCTGAACGTGGCGACCGCGACCGTCCAGATATTGAGAATCAGAAGCCACAGCAGCAGCGAGCCTTCGTGCGCGCCCCACACCGCCGAGAACCGGTAATACCACGGCAGCGCGAGATTGGAATTCTGCGCAACGTAGGCGACCGAAAAATCCTGGGTGACGAAGGCGTAGGTGAGCACGCCGAACGCGAGCGCGACGAACACGGCCTGGCCGGCGACGGCCGGGCCGCGCGACGGCGATCAGCGCGGCATTGCCGCGCCATGCGCCGACAATCGGCAGTACGCATTGCACGCCGGCGAGCAGCAAGGCCAGGATCAGTGCGAATTGACCGAGTTCGGGAAGCATGTGATAAGCGACGGCGACCCGGAGCTGAGGGCCGCTAGATTACGCGAGAAGACGAAGCGAGGCGATGGCCGCGACCCTCCCGCATGCGGGGAAGGCCGGGCCCGCTGGTCGCAAAATGCGGCGGCGCTTTCTCCTAGGCTTTCTTGGCGTAGCCCGCGCACCAGCCCTTGGCGTTGACTGCCTTGCCCGGGAACAGTTGGCACGGGCCGTAGGCGGTCGCGCCGCCCTGAAAGAAGTTGCAGTTCGCGCAGGCGGAGCCGGCCACATGCGGTCGGCGCCTTGGTCGTGCTTGCGTCTTCAGTGTAGGTGAGCGCCTTCGCCGTGGGGTCGTCCGGGGTCAGATGCGGCAGATCGGCGGCGCGTGCGCGGCGCGGCAACAGGCTGGCGAGAGCGACAGCGCCGAGTGCGCTGCCTGCACCGACGAAAAAGCGGCGACGGCCACCATCCATTTCCTGCGTAGTGGAATTGTCTACTTTTTTCATTTGTACACCTTTGCTGGCTGATGAGAACTGGCTGGCAGGTCGATCCGAATTTCAGCACGCGCGCGATCGACGAAATTCCGAGCGAAACGACGCACGCATGGATCGAACCGTTGTCGAGTGTACGCGCAACCCCGCGTGCGATGAAGTAGCGTCTCTTGCGCTGGTGTGCATTTCTGTCGCAGAGTCGTGAACGTTCAATCCGACGTCGCAGTGGTGCGAAGCTTGCGCTCTTTGCGGCCTGCTTGCGGCCTTGGCCGCCTTGGCTTTGGCGATCGCGTCGGCGACTTCCTTCGGCATATAGGTTTCGTCGTGCTTGGCCAGCACTTCGCGCGCGACGAAACGGCCACTCGTCCATCTTTCCGGTCGCGATGATGCTCTGGCCCTCGCGGAACAGATCGGGCAGGATGCCGGTGTATTCGACCGGCATGTCGTGGAAGCGGTCGGTGACGATGAAATCCACGGTCAGCGACGCCGGATCGCGGCTGTACCGAATTTTCCAGCACGACGCCGCCGAAGCTTGAACGCTGGCGCCGGCCGGCGCCTTGCCGGCGAGCACTTCGCTCGGCGAAAACAGATAAGTCATGTTGCGGCTGAGCGCGATCACGGTCAGCGCGGTGGCGATGCCGACCGCGGCGAGGATCAGCGCGACCGCGATCAGCCGGCGTTTGCGCGTCGGCGTCATGGCCCGCTCCCGGGCAGGATGTTCTTTGCCGTTTCGCGCTTGCAGGCGCGCCGCGCAATTCGCGCAGCGATGCGCCGGCGCTGCCACAACGGGCGTCAACGCATCGGCGAGCAGGACCGCGAAGAACACGACATACGCGCCCACACGTAGGCAGCGTAGCCGCCCATGGCGAAGAAATCAGACATGCGCGATGCCTCGCGCTTGCGTGGCGGCGAGCACGATCCGCGCACCCAGTCCTTGCCGGATTCGAGTTCGAGCAGCATCGCGCGCGAACGCGCGAGCAGGCTGGCGAAAAAGTATACGTGGGTCGCGAACGCCATCGTCAGCAGCGGCCACAGCATGTCGCGCGTGATATTGCGACTGGCCCGATCAGGCTGACCGTCGTGCCCTGATGCAGCGTGTTCCACCACATCACCGAGTAATGCACGATCGGCAGATTGACGACGCCGACCAGGGCGAGAAACGCCGCCGCGCGCGCGGCCTGGCGCGTGTCCTCGATCGCGTGATACAGGCCGATCACGCCGAGATACAGAAACAGCAGCACCAGTTCCGAGGTAAGCCGCGCATCCCAGGTCCACCACGTGCCCCACATCGGCTTGCCCCACAGCGAACCGGTGACGAGCGTGATGAAGGTGAACGCCGCGCCGACCGGCGCGCTGGCCATCGCCAGCGTTTCCGACAATTTGATGCGCCAGACCAGGGCGACGAAACCGTTCGCGGCCATGAACGCGTAGACGAACAGGCTCATCCATGCGCACGGCACGTGGACGTAGATTATGCGGAACGAATCGCCCTGCTGGTAATCCGCCGGCGCGACGACGAGACCGCCGTAGAGTCCGACCACGCCGCGCAATCAGGGCGATCGCGTACAACCATGGCAGCATGCGTCCGGCGACGCGATAGAACTCGGCGGCGAGCCGAGTTTGTGGAACCAGAGGATCAGGAAATTCATGGTCAGGTCAGCGAAATCTTCAACGCGGCCGCGGTCGCCAAGGGCGCCAGCACGAACGCCAGCACGAGCCAGGCGCCGAGCCACAGCAGCGGCGCGGCGAACGGCAGGCCGCTCTGCGCCGCGTTGCAGGCGCCGGCGCCGAAGATCAACACCGGCACGAGCAGCGGCAGCACCAGCAACGTCAAAAGCATACCAGAGCGGCGCATGCCGACTGTGAGCGCGACGCAGACCGCGCCGATCAGGCTGAGCAACGGCGTGGCCAGCGCGAGCGCGGCGAGCAGCACCGGCAGCACGGCATCCGGCAGATGCAGCAGCAGGGCGAGCAGCGGCGCGATCGACGATCAGCGGCAATGCGGTCGTCAGCCAGTGGACGGCGATCTTGCACGCGAGCAGCAGCGCGAGCGGATGCGGCGACAGCACGAGTTGTTCGAGCGAGCCGTCCTCGAGATCGCTGCGGAACAGGTTGTCCAGCGACAGCAACACCGGCGAGCAACACGGCGACGAAGATCGTGCCGGCGGCGATGCGTTCGAGCACGGCGGCTTCCGGACCGAGCGCGAACGGAAACAGCGCGACGACGATGATCGCGAACAGCAACGGATTGAGCGCATCGCCGCGCCGGCGCCAGGTCAGCGCGAGATCGCGCCGCAGCAGCGCCGCGCAGGCGGCGGATGTCGTTCCGGGTTTCATGCCACGGCCTGCAGTGCGATCCGGCGCGGCGTGCCGGAGGTGTACGCGTAGGCACCGTGCGACGTGATCAGCGCCGCGCCGCCGCGGCGCGCATGCGTTTCGAGCAGGCGGTTGACGAGGTCGATGCCGCCGCGATCGAGATTCGCGTACGGCTCGTCGAGCAGCCACAGCGCGGCCGGAACGAGCAGCAGGCGCGCGAGCGCGACGCGTTTTTTCTGCCCGGCGGACAGCAGGCGCAGCGGCTGATCTTCGTAACCTTCGAGGCCGACGCTGGCAAGCGCGAGTCTGCGGCGTGATGCCGGGCCGGATGCCGCCGAGGCCGACCGCGAAGCGCAGATTTTGCAGCGCGGACAGTTCCATCTTCAGGCCGAGCAGATGGCCGAGCAGGGCAACCTGATGCGACAGTCGAGCCAGGGTCAGCGCCGTGCCGTGCAGCAGCACCTCGCCCGAGGTCGGCTCGAGCAGGCCGGACAGCACCTTGAGCAGCGTCGTCTTGCCGCTGCCGTTGTCGCCTTCGATCAGCACGATCTCGCCCGCATCGCAGAGAAAAATCCAGTGGACCGAAGATCGGCTCGTCGTTGCGCGCGTAGGTCAGCGCCCGTGCTGCGAGCAACGGCGGCGTGTCGGCAAGATCGATCGCAGGCATGGGGCGGCAATGCTAGCGGGCGGCCGCGCCGGGCGCCAGCACGCCGATCAGGCCAGCAGCGGCGTCAGCCGCTCGCGCACCAGCCGATCGGCAGCGGCAAGATCGATTTCGTCGAGGTGCGTCTTGCCCGCGCTGAGTTCGCGCAGGATCTGCGCCTGGATTTCGCCGCGCTCGAATGCGACCGCGTAGGGCAGGCGCGTGAAGGTGACCATCCAGTAGCGCGGTACGAAACGTCCGGGGTGGCGCGCTGCGAGTGTGCGTTCGAGCGCGCGCATCAGCAGGAAATCGCGCATCGCCGACGCGGTCGCGCATTTCGACGTAGTTGTCCAGCGCCATCGCGGCGATCGCATCGGCATTCGGGTTTGCGCCGATGCTCGAACTCGGCGAACGCATGCGCGAGTCGTACTTGTGGAGTTCTGCAGAAGTTCGCGCCAGTTCCACCGCATCCTCGAAGCCGCAGTTCATGCCCTGACCGTGGAACGGCACGATGGCATGCGCGGCGTCGCCGAGCAGCAATGCGCGGCCATCGCAAATGCCAGCGCTCGCAGATACAGCGTGCCGAGTATGCCGGTAGGGTTGTGATCGAAATCGGTTTCGAGTTCGGGAATCAGCGGCAGCGCATCGGCGAAATCGCGCGCGAACAGCGCGCGTGCGTCCGCGCCGCTGCAATATCGTGCTGAAGCCCGGGTTCGCCCTGACTGTTCGGCAGGAACAGCGTGACGGTGAAGCTGCCTTCCGCGTTCGGCAGCGCGATGCACATGTAGTTGCCGCGCGGCCAGATGTGCAGGGCGTTGGCTTCCATCGCGAAGCGGCCGACGCCGGCGCTGTGCGGGAATTTCGAGTTCCTTGTAGCCGTGATCGAGCGGCTCGAAGCGTTCGCCGAGATCGGCATTCGCGGTCCATCGTCCCGGCGCAACGCCGATCCCGCGCCGTCGGCGCCGATGATGCGACGCGGCAAAATGGGAAAATGCGGCATTGTCCGCTTCGTCGCGCAGGTGCAGCGTGGATGTGGTCGTTCCAGTCGACCGATTCGAGGCGCCGATCGAAATGGATGCTGCGCGCCGGCTGCTTCGGCGGCATCGAGCAGGGCGATATTCAGCGCGCCGCGATTGATCGACCAGATCACTTCCGAATCGTCGCGGCCGTAGCGCAGCAGTTCGGTGTGGCCGTCGAGGTGATGCACCATGCGCCCACGCATCATCACCGCCAGCGGGCGCAGCGCTTCGCTCAGGCCTGCCAGGCGCAGGCCATGCCAGCCGCGTTCGGCGAGCGCGAGATTGATCGAGCGCCCGCCGAGGAAACCGGTCTTGCGCGGATCCGGCCGGCGCTCGAATACACTGACATTGAAGCCGCGTTGGGCGAGCAGTGCCGCGAGCAGGGCACCGACCAGCCCGGCGCCGACGATCGTGATGGTCTTCGCAGTCATTTCAGCAAGCTTGAGCGCGCGGGGAACCAATCATGCCTTGAGTGTACCCAAGCAGGGTGATTTTCGCGCGGCGGGAGATTCGACCAGAGCGCCGCGGCGTCTGCGCTGAACAAACGGAGCGTTGGCATGCTGATCGCGCTGGTTCTCGGCACCTGGGTGGCTCTCAACCTTGTCGCGATCTGGTGCTATGCGCGGCTGCGGAGACGGCCGGTACCACGATGCACCGGCACATCGCCCAGCAGATGACTGCGGTGCTTGATGTCGGCGTGAGAAAAGCGCCCACCAGGGATTAGGCAACCTCAGTTCGCGGCCAATGCCGCGCTGTCCCAGCCCGGCTTCGGTTCGAAGCGCTTGCCGTACCTGGCGGCCAATATTTCGAGTTGTGCCTTGATCTTGTCCGCTCCCTCGCTGCGGATGTACTGGATCGGGCCGCCACGGAACGGCGCAAAACCGGTGCCGAAGATCACGCCGGCATCGAGCAAATCGGCGTCGTCGACCACGCCGTCATGCAGGCAGGCGACCGCCTCGTTGAGCATCGGCGAAATCATGCGCTCGATGATGTCGGGCGGGGCCTGATATTTCGGGTCGACTTCGGGCTTGAGCGCTTTGCCGTTCTCCCACTTGTACAAACCCTCGCCCGTCTTCTTGCCACGCTTGCCGTCCTTGATCAATTCGTCGAGGCCGTCGGGAATATCGAGGCCGAGGAATTCGCCCACTTCCTTGCCGACCGATGCGCACACGTCCAGACCGACGGTATCGGCCAACTCGATCGGCCCCATCGGCATACCGAATTTCTTCGCCGCCTTGTCGAGCACCGGGCCGGGCACGCCCTCCTTGAACAGGCGCAGCGCTTCGAGCAGATACGGCATGAGGATGCGATTGACGAGAAATCCCGGCGTGCCTTTGACCGGCACCGGCAGCTTGTCGATCGCCTTGCAGAACGCGAATGCGTGTTTTTCGTTGGCCGCACTCGAGCTGATCCTGGCGCACGATTTCGACCAGCGGCATCTGCGCGACCGGATTGAAATAATGCAGGCCGAGGAAACGCTCGCGCGCATTCACGGCCGTACGCAGTTCGTTCAGCGGAATGCTGGAGGTGTTGGTCGCGAGCAGCGCGCTCGCCTTCATCGCCGGTTCGGTCTTGCGATACAGCTCCTGCTTGGCTTCGAGATTTTCGAAGATCGCCTCGATGACGAGATCGGCATCGGCGATGCCCTTGCCGTCGACATCGGCCTTCAGTTTCGCCGCCACCGGCGCGATGCGCTCCGGCGTTTTCAGGCGTTTGGCGAACAATTCCTGCGCGCGATCCAGCGCCGGCTGGATGAACTTCATCTCGCGATCCTGCAGCGTGACGTCGAAGCCGCGCAGTGCGCACCACGCGGCAATATCGCCGCCCATCACGCCGGCGCCGACCACGTGCACACGCTGAATCTGCGCGTCGCTGCCGGCACCGAGGCCTTTCAGCCGTTCCTGCAAAAAGTATACGCGCACGAGATTGCGGCAGGTCGGTGTCAGCGCGAGCCTGGCGACCGAGCGCGCTTCGAGCTTCAGGCGCTGGACAATGCTCGACCCGCCGCGGCGCCAGACTTCGATCAGCGCGAACGGTGCGGGATATTGATCGGGCCGCACCTTGGCTGCCGTCTGCTTGCGCATGATCGGCGCGAGTATCTGCCGCACCGGCCACAGGTTCGTCGCCCACGCCGTGGCTCGCTGCACGAGGGGGCGCACACGCGGATGCGCGATCAATTCCCTCGCTGTGGCGACCAGCAGTTCGGGCGAACTCAGAACGTCGACGACGCCGAGCGCCTTGGCGGTTTCGGCCGACAGCGCCCGGCCGGTCAGCATGATCGGCAAGGCTTCCGGAGCGCCGATCAGGCGCGGCAGGCGCGCGGTGCCGCCCCAGCCGGGATGGATGCCGAGATTGACTTCGGGCAGACCGATTTTCGTGGACGGGTCGCGGGTTGCGACGCGGTAGCGGCAGGCGAGCGCCAATTCCGTGCCGCCGCCCATGCAGAAGCCGTGGATCGCCGCCACGGTCGGGCAGCGCAGACGTGCAAGGTTCTGCAACACGCGCTGACCGTTCTCGATGCTGGCGAGCACGCCGCCCTGTTTTTCGTAGGTTTCGAACTCGCGGATATCCGCGCCGGCGATAAAACCGTTTGCCTTGCCCGAGCGGATGACCACGCCCTTGGGCGGCTCGAACGACAGGCGCTCGACGATCTGCGCCAGTTCGTCGAGCACGGCGCGATTGATGGCGTTGACCGACGCGTCCGCGCGGTTGAGGGTCAAAACCGTGATGCCGTCGGCGCCGGTGTCGGCTTGCCAGTGGGAAAAGCGTAGTCCTTCGAACATGGCGGTTCCGAACGAGTCAGGGAAGACGGCTATAATCCGCGCAAGCCGCGGTCCCGGTCAATTGACCGACGCACAGCGGCGGTCACCCCGGCAGGGATTGCCGGGGTTCAGGGCGCAGGGATGCAACACGCACATCGCGCCAGCAAGCTGCCTTCCGTGGCAACCGGATTCCGCCAATCCATCGCGGAACGACGGCAGCGGAAGATGGCGGCAATGAACTTATCGCGACGACACACGGTCTAGCAACGCAGCTTGATCGGGTCGTATAACGGAGCAAGGCCCGGATGGGCGAGACAGATACCGATCAGGCCCTGGTAGCACGGGTACAGAAGGGAGACAAGCGCGCTTTCGACCTGCTGATACGCAAGTACCAGCACAAGTTGGTGAGCGTCATTTCGCGCTATGTCTCCGACTGGAGCGAATGCCAGGACGTCGCCCAGGAAGCGTTCATTCGCGCCTATCGCGCGATCGGCAACTTCCGTGGCGACAGCCAGTTTTATACGTGGATCTACAAGATTGCGATCAACACGGCGAAGAATCATCTGGTCTCGCTGGGCCGGCGCCCGCCCAGGGACGATATCTCGGTCGATGACGCGGTGCTGCTCGATGGCGGCTCCTGGCTCAAGGACCGGGCGACGCCGGAACACGAACTTTTGCGTCAGGAAATTGAACAAACGGTGTTCGACACTGTCGAACAGCTGCCTGAAGAACTGAAAACAGCGATTACGCTGCGCGAGGTGGACGGTTTGAGCTACGAGGAAATCGCGGAAAAGATGGATTGTCCGATCGGTACGGTGCGTTCGCGCATCTTCCGCGCCCGCGATGCGATCGATCAGAAACTGCGTCCGCTGCTGTCCGATACCAAGGTGTCCGACCATGAGTGAAGAAATCCGAGCCAACGCCAACGAACAGATTTGCGAACAGTTGTCCGCGCTGATGGACGGCGAGCTCGCGCGCGATCAGGTGCGCTTTCTGCTGCGCGGCATCGAAGCGCAGTCCGATCTGGCCAGGCGCTGGTCGAACTATCACGTAATCAGCGCGACGTTGCGGCACGAGTATGTCGCGGTGTCGCTGCCGGCGAATTTCGCCGACGGCGTGATCGGTCGACTGGATGCGCAGCGCGCTGCCGCAGCGAATGGCCGCCGCCTCGGCGCGCTGCGCTGGGTCGGCGGCGGTGCCATCGCCGCTGCCGTGGCCGTGGTCGCGCTGGTTGTGTCGCGCCCGATTGGCGACAACGGCGCACTGTCCGCAACGACACTCGGTCCGGTCGTCGCGCAACAGGTTCCCGCGCAGCCAGCGCGCGCGCCCTATCTGCCGGTACTGCCGCCCGCGGCGATCGCCAATCCGTTGCCGATGGCCGGGTTCAATGCCAACGATGTGCTGCCGGCGAGCTTCGATTCGGTGCTGCCCGACTATTATTCCCCGCGCGGCAATGTGCTTTCGAGCGGCGATCTGCCCATGCTCAGGGTGCCTTATGTGCTGTACCTTACGCCGGCTCGGCGCCCTGTCGGTACCCAAGCCGCGCCGGTGCAGAACGTCGCTTCGCCGCAATAGGCGTGTGCGCCGCAGCTTAACGCCTGCTGACAGGGAATCGTCGAACGCGCAGCGGTCCGGGAACCAGACTGCGTCGCGGCGATCCAAACGCTGCACGACCTGGATCATCGCAAGGCCGCTTTCTTGAATATCCTTCCGCAAGAACCATCTTCCATGTACGCAACACGCCAGCTTAAAGGTACACATATGCGCAAAGTATACTACACGAGCGTCATCCTGCTGTTCGCCTTCGCCGCTGGCGCGGCGCGAGCGGATCTGCCGGACTTCACCCAACTGGTCGAAAAGAACGGTCCGTCGGTAGTCAATGTGATGGCGATGCAGGGCGACGACAACAGTACGGGCGACAGCGCCGACGACCAGGACGGCTCGGGTCAGAACGGGCCGGATCAGCAGGACATGCCCGACATCCTGCGGCGCTTCTTCGGCCCGGGCGGTCCGGGCGCTCCCGGCGGCGGCCATCCGCAAATCGGCGGCGAATCGCTCGGATCGGGTTTCATCATTTCCAGCGACGGTTACATCCTGACCAACAACCACGTCGTGGCGGGCGCGGAGAAAGTCGTCGTGCGCCTGTCCGACCGGCGCGAACTGGATGCCAGGGTAGTCGGTACCGATGAAAAATCCGACGTCGCGTTGCTCAAGGTCAAGGCGACCGGGCTGCCGCCGGTGACCATCGGCGATTCGTCGAAATTGAAACCTGGGCAGTGGGTCGTGGCAATCGGTTCGCCGTTTGCGTTCGATCATACGGTCACGCATGGCATCGTCAGCTACGTCGGTCGCGGCGGGCGCGCGCCGGGCGAACAATATGTGCCGTTTATTCAGACCGACGTGCCGATCAATCGCGGCAATTCAGGCGGCCCGCTATTCAATCTCGACGGTCAGGTTGTCGGCATCAATTCGCAGATCTACTCGAACACCGGCGGCTACATGGGTGTGTCGTTCTCGGTGCCGATCAATCTGGCGATGAATACCGTGGAACAGCTCAAGACCACCGGCCATGTCGAGCGCGGCATGATCGGCGTGCAGATCCAGAACGTCACGCGCGACGCGGCGCAGAATCTCGGCCTGCCAGAGGTGCGCGGCGCCTTGGTCAATAGCGTCGTTCCGGGCGGTGGCGCCGACAAGGCCGGAGTGAAGGTGCAGGACGTGATCCTCGCCTATAACGGCCGGCCCGTCGACCAGTCGTCCGACCTGCCGATGCTGGTCGGCAGCAGCAAGCCGGGCAGCACCGCCCAGGTCAAGGTGTTCCGCGATGGCAAGACGCTGACGCTGCCGCTGACCGTCGGCGAGTTGCCCGCGGACAAGGCGACGCTGGCGAGCCTGAGTACCGGTGGTGGCGCGCAGCAGCGCAATGCGCTCGGCCTCGGGGTCGAGAACATCACCGGCGAGCAGCGCAGGGAACTGGGCCTCAAGGACCAGAACGGCGTCGTCATCTCGCGGGTCGGCGGCGCGGCGCAGCGCACGGGTCTGCAATCGGGCGACATCGTGCTCATGGTCGGTCGCCAGCCGGTCAAGTCGGCGAGCGATTTCCACGCTGCGGTCAAGGACGTCAAACCGGGCGATTCGGTCATGCTGCTGGTCAAGCGCAACGACGCAACGCAATTCGTCACGATTGCGGTACCGAAGGCCAGGAACGGTTGATTTGACGGTCTGTCTGCCAGGACGAATCGGGCCCCGCGGGGCCCGATTTTCTTTTGTGCAAACGCAAAATAACGCGGTGTTCATGCGATAATTATCGTTTTGCCGGCCTTCCTCCCGCCGGGACGCCCAGCGCCTACGGTTTCCATGCATCTCATCCGCAACTTCTCCATTATCGCGCACGTGGATCACGGCAAGTCCACGCTGGCCGACCGCATCATTCAGCTGTGCGGCGGACTGGAAGCGCGCGAGATGGAAGCACAGGTGCTCGATTCCAATCCGATCGAGCGCGAGCGCGGCATCACGATCAAGGCGCAGTCGGTTTCGCTGCCATATTCGGCGCGCGATGGGCAAACCTACATGCTCAACTTTATCGACACGCCGGGGCATGTGGATTTCAGCTACGAAGTGAGCCGTTCCCTGGCCGCCTGCGAAGGCGCGCTGCTGGTGGTCGATGCAGCGCAGGGCGTTGAAGCGCAATCGGTCGCGAACTGCTATACCGCGGTCGAGATGGGTCTCGAAGTCGTGCCCGTGCTCAACAAGATCGATCTGCCGACCGCCGACATCGACAAGGTCAAGGAAGAAATCGAGGCGGTCATCGGCATCGACGCGACCGACGCGGTTGCGATCAGCGCCAAGACCGGCTTGAACGTGGTCGAAGTGCTCGAGGCGATCGTCGCACGCATTCCGCCCCCGAAACCGCGCGATACCGACCGCTTGCAGGCGCTTATCATCGATTCATGGTTCGACAATTATCTGGGTGTCGTCTCGCTGGTGCGGGTGATGCAGGGCGAGATCAAGCCGCGCGACAAGCTGCTGGTGATGTCGACCGGGCGCAGTCATGAAGTCGATTCGGTTGGCGTGTTCACACCCAAGCGCCTGGCCAAGGACGCACTGCGTGCGGGCGAGGTCGGCTGGGTCACGGCGGCAATCAAGGACGTGCATGGCGCGCCGGTCGGCGACACGCTGACCTCGACGGCCAGGCCCGCGCAAAAACCGTTGCCGGGTTTTCAGCACATGCAGCCGCGCGTATTCGCCGGCCTGTTTCCGGTGGTGGCGGAGGATTATCCGGCGCTGCGCGAGGCGCTGGAAAAGCTCAAGCTCAACGATGCCGCGCTCGCATTCGAGCCGGAAAGTTCCGAAGCCATGGGTTTCGGTTTCCGCTGCGGCTTCCTCGGCCTGCTGCACATGGAAATCATCCAGGAGCGGCTCGAACGCGAATACGGCCTCAATCTCATCACCACCGCGCCGACCGTGATCTACGAAGTGCTCAAGACCGATGGCACAGTGATGACCCTGGACAATCCGGCCAAGCTGCCGCCGAGTCAGTACATCGAGGAAATCCGCGAGCCGATCATCGTCGCCAATATCCTCACCCCGCCGGAGCACATCGGCAATGTGATCAAACTGTGCGAGGAAAAGCGCGGCGTGCAGCGCTCGATTCACTACATGGCGAGCCAGGTGCAGATCAGCTACGAGCTGCCGCTGGCGGAAGTCGTGCTCGATTTCTTCGACAAGCTCAAATCGGTGTCGCGCGGCTATGCCTCCATGGAATACCACTTCGAGCGCTTTCAGGCCGGTCCGCTGGTGCGCGTGGATGTGCTGATCAACGGTGATCGCGTCGATGCCTTGAGTCTGATTCTGCATCGGACGAATGCGGATCGCCGCGGCCGTGAGCTGGTCGAAAAGATGAAGGAGTTGATCCCGCGCCAGCAATTCGATGTGGCGATTCAGGCCGCGATCGGTGCGCAGATCATCGCGCGCTCCAGCGTCAAGGCCCTGCGCAAGAACGTGCTGGCCAAGTGCTACGGCGGCGACGTCACGCGCAAGCGCAAGTTGCTGGAAAAACAGAAGGAAGGCAAAAAGCGCATGAAGCAGGTCGGCAGCGTGGAAATACCGCAGGAAGCCTTTCTCGTGGTGTTGCAAATGGATAAATAGATATCGGATATTTGATTCGCACGGGAAGACCAGAACGCCATGCGGGAAATGCCATGCATTAATATCCGGTCTCGGCTGCCTGGTACTTCGCGATCCTTATGGCATCAACTACTGCTGCATAAGTACAAATCGAAAGGAACAACGGATGGATTTTGACTTTGCCTTGTTGCTGGTCGTGCTGACCGCCGTTACCGGCATTATCTGGTTGCTCGACCGACTGTTCTTGTACAACCGCCGCGTTGCGCGTGCGCAGGCGTTGGGCGCGCTCGGCGGCAGTCAGAAAGAACGCGAACAGCGCGCGGCCGAAGCGCTGCGCGAACCGGCCATCGTCGAGTACGCGCGTTCGTTCTTTCCGGTGATCCTGATTGTGCTGTTGTTCCGTTCGTTCATCGCCGAGCCGTTCAAGATTCCGTCCGGATCGATGATGCCGACCCTGCTGGTCGGCGATTTCGTCCTCGTCAACAAATTCGCCTATGGTCTGCGCGTGCCGGTGCTGAATACGAAGTTCTTCGACGTCGGCGAACCCAAACGCGGCGACGTGTTTGTGTTCGTCTATCCGGGTTACACCTGCGAACGCGACGGCAAGGAGGTGCGCAGCGGCTAGCGCTGCGGGTATCCCGTGACGCCCGTCCCGAAAATGGACTACATCAAGCGCGTAATCGGGCTGCCTGGTGATACGATTACCTATCGCAACAAGACGTTGTATGTGAACGACAAGGAGATTGCGCAGAACGATGTGGGCCCGTTCGGCGGCCCGTTCAGAAGCGGCGATCCAAACGCCTGTGATATGCAGGGATCGGAAATCAAGGAGGAATTGCTTCCCGCGGCGGAGCATCCGTTCCTGAATCATGCCATCGCAAAATGGCAGCGGAAGGCACGTTTCATGTTCCCGCTGGACACTATTTCGCGATGGGCGATAATCGCGATAACAGCGAAGACAGCCGTTACTGGGGCTTTGTGCCGGAACAGAATCTGGTCGGCCAGGCCTTCCTGATCTGGATGAACTGGGACAGCGGTATCGATTTCAAGCGAATGGGCACCTTGATCAAATAGGGGACCATACATGAGCACGCGGAACAGGCAAACAGGCATAACGCTGATCGGCTTTGTCGTCGATCCTCATCGTGGGCGGATTCTTCGCCTACGCGGCGATGAAACTGGTCCCGGTCTATAGTCGAATATTTCGGCGTGGTGAAATCGATGAAGTCGGTCGCAAACGACATCAATGCCCCGACCATGGAACATGGGCGAAATCCGCAAGCAAACTCGATGTCAATTTCGACTTGCAATATGTCGACGACGACACCTTGCCGGCCGACGCGATCAAGCTTGAACAGACAGGGCGGAAGGCGCGTTCTGCGCATCGTCTACGACCGCCAGGTTCCCTTTCTGTACAACATATCCCTGGTCGCGCATTTCGACCATTCCGACAACCTGTTGCGCGACAGCGGCATATGAGCGGCCGCGCGGGCAAGGTCTGATTGTCTACGCAACTGGCGTACACCTTCGCCGACACGCGCTGCGCGAACGCGCGCTGAGCCATCGCAGCGTTGGCGCGGACAACAACGAGCGGCTGGAATTCTTCGGCGATGCGCTGGTCAATCTGTTCGTCGCTGAATTGATCTACGACCGATTTCCGCAAGCCGACGAGGGCGAACTGACGCGCCTGCGCGCGCGTCTGGTCAGCGAACCTGCGCTTGCCGATATGGCGCGCGAGCTCGAACTCGGCGATCGAATTGCGGCTGGGGCCGGGCGAGCTGAAGAGCGGTGGATTTCGGCGCGATTCGATTCTTGCCGATGCGTTCGAAGCGCTGGTCGCCGCGTGTGTATCTGGATGGCGGCTGGAACGCCTGCCGCAGATTCGTGCGCGCCTTGTTCGAGACGCGTCTCGACGCAGGCCGCGAGAGGCGAGGACAAGGATGCGAAGACGCGGTTGCAGGAACTGGCTGCAAGGCCGAGCGCCAGCCGCTGCCGGTCTACGAACTGCTGGCGACTTCCGGCGCGGATCACGCCAAGGTATTCGACGTCGACTGCGCAGTCGCGAATGCTCGACCTGCGCTGCACAGGGCCGCGGCAGCAGCCGGCGCGCGGCCGAGCAACCGCCGCGGCAAGCGGCACTGGCGCAATTGCAGGCGCGCGAGCAGTCAACGCAATGATTGCTGGCAATCCGGCGAACCCGGGTGCAGGCGAATTCCGCTGCGGCACCGCCGCGATCGTCGGCCGGCCCAATGTCGGCAAGTCGACCCTGGTCAACGCGCTGGTCGGCAACGTTTCAGCATCGCCGGTCCCAAGCCGCAGACCACGCGCCATCGCATCCTCGGCATCGTCACGCGCGCGCGCGGCCAAATTCTGTTGCTCGATACGCCGGGCCTGCACGCGCACGGCGCGCGCGCGCATCAACCGCCAGCTCAACCGTGCCGCGCGCAATGCGATCGCCGAGGCCGACGTCGTCGTGCAACTGATCGAAGCGGGGCGCTGGACCGCGGAAGACAAGCTGGTGCGCGATGCGCTTGCCGATTGCGTACAGCCGAGACTGCTGGCGTTGAACAAGATCGATGCGCAAAAAGATAAAAAGCCGCTTCTTGCCTTTCTGGAAAAAGTGCGAACGACGGCTTTTACGCCGGTGTATTCCTGATTTCGGCACGCCGTCGTGACGGCATCGAGGAGTTGGAACGCAGCGATCATCGGCGCATCTGCCCGTCGCGCCCGGCACAGTTCGTCGACGACGAATTCACCGATCGCAGCGAGCGCTTCCTCGCCGCCGAGCTGGTGCGCGAACAATTGATGCTGCGCCTCGCGCAGGAACTGCCGTATGCGATAACGGTGGAGATCGAAACCTTCGCCGAGCGCGACGATGGTGTCGCCGAGATCAATGCTGCGATCTGGGTCGAGCGCGAAGGGCAGAAGGCGATCGTCATCGGCGACGGCGGCGAGCAGCTCAAGGCGATCGGCAGCGCAGCGCGCCAGGCGATGATCAAGCTGTTCGGGCGTCGCGTGTTTCTGAAGCTCTGGGTCAAGGTGCGCGAGAACTGGTCGGACGACGAAGCCGCGCTGAAACGATTCGGTTATGCGGGCTGAAGAGCCAGGCGCCCAGAATTTACCAAGGGCACGATGGACGCGGAGGCAAGGAATCGGTCGATTACTTCGTGTACGTTGTCCCTCGCCGTAGATCAATTGGGTTGTGAATTCATATGCGCGTTGAACAGCAGCCTGCCTTCATCCTGCATGCGCGCGCGTATCGCGAAACCTCGTTGCTGCTCGAATGCCTGACTCGCGATTACGGGCGCGTGGGGCTCGTAGCGCGCGGAGTACGCCGCGAACAAGCGCGCACGCCACGTGCGCTGCTGCAACCGCTGACTCCGCTGCAACTCGGCTGGAGCGGGCGCGGCGAGCTCGCCACGCTTACCCGGATCGATGCGGCAGGTTCCGCCTTCGCTCTGCACGGCGACGCGCTGCTGTGCGCGCTCTATCTCAACGAACTCGTGCAACGTCTGACCCCGCGCCAGGACGGGCATGCCGGATTGTTCGCCGACTACATGGAAACATTGGCACGCATCGCGCGCGGCGAGCCGCAGGCGTGGACATTGCGCCGCTTCGAGCGCGATCTGCTCGCGCATCTGGGGTACGCGCTCGTGCTCGAGGCCGAAGGCGACAGCGGTGCGGCGCTGGTAGCCGATCAGGACTATTGTTACCGCCACGAATACGGCCCTGCGCCGTGGCGCGATGCGCGCGACGGCATTCGTCTGCGTGGTTCGGCCTTGCTCGCGCTTGCCCGGGACCAGGCGCCAGCGCGCGAAGACCTCGCCGCGCTGCGCCGCCTGATGCGCACGTTGATCGGCGCGCATCTCGATGGTGCCGAACTGCGTGCGTGGCGCATGCTCAACGGCTCGACCTTGCCTGGTCAGGGTACTTCCGGCGAAAGCTGAGCGGCCAGCGCTGCCGACGTCCGCTTGCACGCGCTGACGAAATCAGCAAGCTCCACTTGTATACTCGGATCGTCGCTGGCCGGCTGTGCTTCGAGTCGAGCCGCCGCGGCGGCGAGCAGGGGTGTGCCGCAATACCGGCAACTGGCGCGCAGCCGATGCAGGTAGCCGCGCAAGTCCTGCGTTGACATCTGCGGAGGGTTTGCGGCGATCAACGGGATAGTCGTCTCAAGCTCCTGCCTCAGCAAACGACGCAAGGCACGCAGTGTGCGTGCATCTCCGCCGACACCGGCGAGTGCGCCGGCATCGTCAAGCAAATTCGCAGCGGAGTCTGTCGCAGCGCGGGTCGATGGTTCGTGCGCGCGGTTCGTCGCCCGACCGTGCACCCGTTGCGCGAGAATACCGGCAAGACGATCCACGCCGATCGGTTTGCGCAGCGCATCGACATAACCGGCGGCCTGCAATTCATCGCGCAGCCCCGTATCGAGTTCCGCGCTGGTCGCGATGGCATCGGCGAGATGGCCCCGTTCGCGCAACGACCGCAGCAAAGGCCCGCCGCCGAGGTCGGGCATGCGACGATCGAGCAACAGCAGATCGAATTGCTGTTTTTCGCAGGCCGCCAGCGCGGCCATTCCGTTCGCTACGGTGGTGACTTCCCAACCCAGCTCGCGCAGCGTGGACGCGAGAAACAGCAGGCTCACCGGATCGTCGTCGGCGACGAGAATGTGCGCTGGCGCAGATGAGGTCATGGCAAAACTATAGCAGTGTGCGCGGTCCGGATCGGCACCCGCTCCACATCCTGCTGTTATCATGCGCGGCTCGCGAAATCCTCCTGCCGCGCCACCGCCGCGAACGGTGGGCAACTCCTGCGATTCAACATGACGACACTCGAAGCCGATATCACCGATCTGACCCACGACGGTCGCGGCGTCGCACATATCGCGGGCAAGGCGGTGTTCGTCGCGGGCGCGCTGGCAGGCGAGCGCGTGCAGATTGCGCTACACGGGCAAGCATCGACATTACGACGAGGCTGTCGTCGAGGAAATTCTGCACGCTTCACCCGACCGGGTCGCGCCGCGCTGCGCGCATTTTGGCGTCTGCGGGGGCTGCGCGCTGCAGCATCTCGACCCAGCCGCGCAGATCGCCGCCAAGCAGCGCGTGTTACTGGAAAACCTCGAACGCATCGGCAAGGTGCGGCCGCAGTCGCTGCTCGATGCCGCTGACCGATACGCCCTGGGGCTATCGGCGCAAGGCGCGTCTCAGCGTGAAATTCGTCGACAAGAAAGGCCGCATGCTGGTCGGCTTCCGCGAGAACAACGGCCGTTATGTCGCCGATATCCGGCGTTGCGAGGTTCTGCATCCTGCTGTCGGCGAGCGCATCGAGGCGATTGCCGCGCTGCTGGAAACGCTGCAGGCGAAACGCGAGATCGCGCAGATCGAAATCGCCGCGGGCGACAATCTGGTCGCGCTCGTGTTTCGCCACCTGCAGCCTTTATCCGAGCACGACCAAAGCGCCCTCGCCGAATTCGGCAAAACTTGTCAACTCGGGATTTTTCTGCAGCCCGGCGGCATCGACAGTGTAGTGTCGCTATGGCCGGAGCAAGCGCAACTCAGTTTTCGTCTGCCGAAGTATGATGTCGAAGTGGATTTTCGCCCGCTGGATTTCATCCAGGTCAACGGCGGCATGAACCGGCGCATGATCGACCACGCCCTGGGTCTGCTCGATCCCCAGCCGGCCGATCGTGTGCTCGATCTGTTCTGCGGCCTCGGCAATTTTACCCTGCCGCTGGCGCGCCGCGCAGGGCAGGTCGTTGGCGTGGAAGGCGAGGCGGGTCTGGTGCGGCGTGCGCAGGAAAACGCACAGCGCAACAAAGTGGAGAATGCCGCTTTCTACAGCGCCGATCTGGCAGCCGACCAGCGTGGCACGGCGTGGGCCAGGGTAGATTACGAGTTGCTGCTGCTCGATCCACCGCGTTCCGGCGCCGATGCCGTGCTCGAATATCTGCCGAAACGTTCGACCCGTCGCGCAGTCTATGTTTCCTGCCATCCGGCCTCGTTGGCGCGCGATGCGGGGATCCTGGTCGAGCGGCACGGTTTCGTACTCAAAAGCGCCGGGGTAATGGACATGTTTCCGCATACAGCGCACGTCGAATCGATTGCGTGTTTCGATCGGGGTTAAGAGCAACGTCCACCACAAAGGGCACAAAGGGCACAAAGGACACAAGGACACAAAGGACACAAAGGACACAAAGGACAAGAGGGAAGTAGATGAAGGCAAAAGCTCTCCTTGTGATTGTCCTTGGTGTCCTTCGCGTCCTTTGTGGTAAGTCTTCGAGCTTGGATTCTTTAGATGGGTATCGAGATAGAACGCAAATTCCTCGTCGCCGGCGAAGCATGGCGCGCACAGGCATTGCGCTCGCAGCGCATGCTGCAAGGCTATCTGATCGACGCCGATGTCGTGCAGGCGCAGGCCACGCGCTGTTCTTTGCGTGTGCGCATCGGCGGCGAAGACCGCCGGAGCGCCCTGCGCAGCGTGACGCAGGACGCGGCAGTCTTCTCCCTCACCCCACCACTCGCTTCGCAAGTGGTCCTCCCCTCTCCTGCTGCGCGAGAGAGGGACGTCGGCGGGCAATCTTCGACTGCCAGTTCTCGTGAACAGGCCTGGCTGAACATCAAGTCGGCGAATCTCGGCGTAGCGCGTCAGGAATACGAGTATCCGATTCCCGTCGCCGACGCCGAGCGCATGCTGCGCGATTTCTGCAACGGCGTGATCGAAAAAACTCGTCATTATGTGCCGCATGCCGGTTTTACCTACGAAGTCGACGAATTTTTCGGCGACAATACGGGACTGGTCGTCGCCGAACTCGAACTTGATGCAGTGGATCAGGCGTTTGCCAGGCCCGACTGGCTCGGCCGCGAAGTCAGCGACCGTTTGCGCTACTACAATCTGCACTTGTTGCGACATCCGTACTCGCGCTGGGACGAGCGCGAACGCGCAGGAGATTGAACTTTGTTGATCATCGGTATCGAGGGCACGGAACTGGGCGCACGCGAGCGGGGATGGATTGCTGCGCCGCAAGTGAGCGGGGTGATCCTGTTCAAGCGCAACTTCGTCTCGCGCGTGCAGGTTGGTGCGTTGATCGAGCAACTGCGCGCGCTGCGTGGTGAGTCATTCCTCGTTTGCGTCGATCAGGAAGGTGGGCCAGTGCAGCGCTTTCGCGACGGCTTCACGCGCCTGCCCGCGCTCGCGCGGCTCGGTGAGTTGTACGATCGCGATCCAAAGCAGGCGCTCGCGCTCGCCGAAGAACATGCCTGGCTGATGGCAACGGAAATGCGCGCGATCGACATCGATATCAGTTTCGCGCCGGTGGTGGACTTGCAGCGCGGCAATCGAGCGATCGGCGAGCGCGCCTTGCACGCGCGACCGGCCGTGGTATCCGCGCTCGGCATGGCTTACGCGCGAGGTATGCGTCTTGCCGGCATGGCGGCGACGATCAAGCACTTTCCGGGGCACGGCTCGGTGCTCGAAGACACCCATGTCGACAACGCCGTCGACACGCGCCCGCTCGACGAGTTGCGCCGCGACGATCTGCTGCCGTTCGCCGATGCGATCGCCGCCGGCGCTGAGGCGGTGATGATGGCGCACGTCGTCTACCCACGGGTCGATGCGCAGCCGGCGGGCTATTCGCGCATCTGGATCGAAGACATCCTGCGCGGCGAGCTCGGATTCCGCGGCGTCGTCTTCAGCGACGACATCAGCATGACCGCAGCCGAGAGCGCCGGCGGCATCGACGCACGCATCGCCGCGCACCACGAGGCAGGCTGCGACCTGATCCTTGTCTGCAAACCGGAAATCGTCGACGCTTCACTGCGCGCGGTACGCGATGCGATGCCTTGCGATCCCGCACGCCTTGCGTTGCTGCACGGCGGCGTCGCTGCGACCTGGGATGCGCTGGTGAACAATCCGCAACGCACTATCTTCGCCGAACACCTGCGCGCGCTTGAACCCACCAAGGAGTTGATCTCGTGACTACACGTCCCGCGCTTGCCGAAGCGCTGAAAAAGGCCGATCTGCTGTTCGATCGCCCGGCACTGGATGCGGCGATAAAAAAAATGGGCGCGGCTATCGGCACGGAGCTGGCGAACGATGTGCCGATTTTCCTCACCGTTATGAACGGCGGGCTGATCTTCGGCGGTATCCTCGCGCTGGCGATACCGGGCGATTTGGAATTCGATTACGTGCATGCCACGCGCTATCGCGGCGGCACGCGCGGCAACGATTTGCTCTGGGTCAAGCAGCCGCGGCAGCAACTGGCCGGGCGCACGGTACTGCTGGTCGACGATATTCTCGACGAAGGCCACACCTTGAAGGCGATCCGCGATTTCTGCATCGACGAAGGCGCGGTGCGCGTGCTGATCGCCGTGCTGTGCGACAAGGCGCACGATCGCGCCACGCCTGATGTGCGTGCGGATTTCGTCGGCGTCACGGTACCGGACCGCTACGTGTTCGGTTTCGGCATGGACTATTACGAGCAGGGCCGCAACCTGCCGGGAATTTACGCGATATGAGCGACGATCCAGCGCTCGATCTGGCGATTGTCGGCGGCACCGGTCTGTATAATTTTCCAGGTCTGGAAAAAGTGGAAACGCGCGCAGTCGAAACCCCGTTCGGCGCAGCCTCGGATGCGATCACTTTGGGCGAACTGCGCGGCAGGCGCGTGGCGTTTCTGGCCCGGCATGCCGCCGGCCATTCGATTCCGCCGCACCGGATCAATTACCGCGCGAATATCTGGGCGCTGCAGCGTCTGGGTGCGCGCCGCGTGATCGGCGTGAACGCGGTCGGCGGTATCCGCGCCGACATGGGCCCACGCGCGTTCGTCGTGCCGGACCAGATCATCGACTATACGCACGGACGTTTCAGCAGTTTCTGCGATATCGACGGTGCCAGGGTCGAGCATGTGGACTTCACCGAGCCGTACAGCGCGAAGCTGCGCCGCGATCTCATCGCCGCCGCGGCGCGCGCCGGTATCGTCGTGGTCGATGGCGGCTGTTATGCCGCCACCCAGGGACCGCGCCTGGAAACCGCGGCCGAGATCGCGCGCATGCGCCGCGACGGTTGCGACCTCGTCGGCATGACCGGAATGCCCGAAGCCGTCCTCGCGCGCGAACTGAATATCGACTATGCCTGCCTGGCTGTGGTGGCGAACTGGGCTGCCGGCTGCGGCGACCAGGCGCAAATCAGTCTGCCGGAAATCTACGCCCATCTCGAAGCCGCCACCGCGCAGGTGCCGCAGATCGTGGCGGCCTTGCTGACCTGAAGCGAATGCCGCTGTACGCGGCAAGTGCCTGCCGGATAAAGATTTTCGCCAGGCACGAAGCGCGCTCCAGCGCTGCTGCAAAAGTGGCATAGTTGCAAAAATATGTTAATTCATTGTTATACTTGTGCGCGTGCATGGGGTGGCGCACCTGGGGAGGCCGTGGCAAACCGTGCACTCGTCCAATCAGTGTCGAGGTCGTAAATGCGTACCGGTACAGTGAAATGGTTCAACGATGCAAAAGGGTTCGGCTTTATTGCACCTGAGGAAGGCGGCGAAGATGTGTTCGTGCACTATTCGGCGATAAACTCGGAAGGATTCCGCAGCTTGCAGCAAGGTCAGAAAGTAAATTTTGAAGTGGTCGAGGGTCCGAAGGGTTCCCAGGCGGCAGGCGTTCAGATCGTCAAATAGCCGCTCCCGTTGCGCTTGAAATAGATGAGCCCCGCCTTGCTGGCGGGGCTTTTTCTTTATGCGCCAAGCGACAGGTCGGCGATCAGGCAGCGAATTGCAGGCGCGCCAGCTCGCTGTACAGGCCGCCGGCATGCAGCAACTCGGCATGCGTGCCTTGCGCGACGATGCGGCCGCCGTCCATGACCACGATGCGGTCGGCCTTCTGCACGGTGGCCAGACGGTGCGCGATGATCAGTGTGGTGCGGCCGCGCATAAGGCGCTCGAAGCCATGCTGGATCGCGGCCTCGGATTGTGCATCCAGATTGCTTGTCGCCTCGTCGAGCAAGAGGATCGGCGCGTCTTTGAGCAATGCACGCGCTATTGCTATTCGCTGTTGCTGGCCACCGGAAAGACGCACGCCGCGTTCGCCGAGATAGGTGTCGTAGCCTTCTGGTTGCGCGGCGATGAAGTCGTGCGCCTCGGCGGTTTTCGCTGCCGCGATCACCGTGGCGTCGTCGGCATCGACGCGGCCGAAACGAATATTGTCGCGTGCGTTGGCGCCGAAAATCACTGTGTCCTGCGGCACCAGGGCGATGGATTGGCGCAATTCGGGCAGGGCCAGACGTTTGAGATCGACGCCGTCGATGCGGATCGTGCCCGATTGCACATCGTAGAAGCGCAGGAGCAAATGGAAAACGGTGCTCTTGCCGGCACCCGACGGGCCGACCAGCGCCACGGTTTCGCCGGGCGCGACGACGAGGCTGAAATCGTGCAGGGTCGGCGCCTCGGGGCGCGAGGGATAGGTGAATTCCACATGTTCGATACGAATTTCGCCGCGTAGCGGCAACGCCAGATGCGCGGGTTGATCGGGCGAGCGGATCGACGGCGTCGTCGCAAGCAATTCGCCGATGCGTTCCATCGCGCCGGATGCGCGCGAGACTTCGCTCCACACTTCGGTAAGGCCGCCGATCGAGCCGGCGGAAATAACCGCATACAGCACGAACTGACTCAATACGCCCGCGTCGAGCGATCCGGCCGTCACGCTGCGCGCGCCGCTCCACAACACCAGGATGATCGCGCCGAAGATCAGCAGTATCACTAATGCGGTAAGCCCTGCGCGCTGGCCGATGCGCTGGCGTGCGGTAGCGAGAGCTCGCGCGATCGCCGCGTCGTAACGTGCGATTTCCACCGGTTCGCGCGCGTAGGCCTGCACCGAGTAGGTTGCATTGAGCGTTTCGTTGGCGATCGCCGCGGCGTCGGCGACGCGATCCTGATTGGCACGCGCAAGCTTTTGCTGGCGCCGTCCGGCGAGCACGATTGGCAGCACCACGAGCGGAATCACCAGCGCCGCGTAGCCGGCAAGGCGCGGACTGGTCGCCACCAGCATCGCCGCACCGCCGAGAGCGGTCACCATGCTGCGCAGGGCGACGGAAAGCGACGAGCTGACCACGGTCTGCACCAGTTCGGTATCCGCACCCAGCCGCGAAGTCAGTTCGCCGACGCGGGTACGTTCGAAGAACGGCTGATCGAGATTGAGCAGATGCGCGTACAGCTGCCTGCGCAGATCGGCGGCCGTGCGCTCGCCGAGCAGGCTGACGCAGAAATAGCGCCCGGCGGTAGCGAGCGCGAGCACCGCGGCGACGCCGAACAGCGCGGCAAAGCTCGAATCGATCATCGCCGGATTCGCGTGTGCGAAGCCATGATCGATCATCACGCGCACGGCCAGCGGCAAGGTCAGCGTCGCCAGCGACGACAGCACGAGAAACCCGAGCCAGCCGACCAGCAGCGCGCGGTACTTGCGCAGATACGGCAGCAGCATGGGCAGTGCGGAAAAGCGTTGCCGTGGCGACGCGGGTGCGGACTCGTTGACGGGTTCGGGCATTGATCGATTCGATATTTATGATGAAGGCGAAGTTTCCGGCGCGACCGAAAACCGGTTTGGCCCGGCGGTGGCGACGCAATCTTCGTTCAATTGTGCCGCTGGCGTGGAAATCAACCAATCACGCGCAAAGCATTGCGCCCGCGCGTCATATCGGCAAGCATCGCACGCAACTCGGCGCCGGGCTCCGTAGCAACGCGAGACGCAACTCTGCATCGTCGGTATGGGGGCGTTCGCCGTGGAGTGTTGCCAGGCGCATAACGCCTGGCGCTCATTGCACGCCGAGCTGGTCGAGCAGATCCCGCCGCCAGCGGTCAGCGGGGCAATGTCGATGGAAGTCCGCGTAGGCCTTGAGCGCCAAACCCCGATGCCCCTGGCGCAAGAGATCGCCGACATAGGAAAAACGCAATTCCGGATCGGGCGGGATATCGGGTGGATAGATTCCGCGCCAGTCCGCGCCGTGCGAAGCTGCAGGACAATTCGATTGCGGCGCGGAGTAGGCGGCCGCTTGCGGCGCTCCGAGCAGCGATTTCGCGGCGCGATCACCGACTGCGTCGCGTTGCGCAGCAGGCCGTGCGGAAATTTCCTGCTTCGCTTCGCTTTCGTCGAAGCGCGCAGCCTTCGCGGCCGGAACCGGTGACGCAGGCGCTGCCGCGATCGGAGCCGATGCGGCATTTTCCACTTTTCCCAGTTTGTCGCGCGCCAGTTCGGAGGAGTCCGCGGTCGCTGCCGGAAAAGCCTGAGCAGGCTTTGGTGCCGTCCCGGACCGTGCCTGGCGCTCGGCATCGGTCGAGGGCGTCTCACGACGTACGGGCGCCCCGGCCCGCGATGAGCCCGCAACCGTTCGCGTTGGTTGCGCTGGCGCCGCCGACGATTCGGCGGGGAATGCGTCTGCAGCGGAGGTGGGTGCGTTCGAGCCCGTGCTGCTCCCCGCCGTCGTGCGCGGCGCTGCAGCCGGTTCGCCTGGTGCTGAAGCTGTCGTGTATTGTTCCGGCGATATCGCGCCGGACGCAGCTTTTTGCGCAGCAGCGCTTGGGTTCTCGGCAGGCCATATGCGCGGCGCAACGCGCCAGGCGATGCCGGCGACGAAAATCAGGCTCGCCGCTGCGCTGAGTGCGGGTAGCCAGCGGACAGGCCGCCGTGCTGCCGGTTGCGCAGGCTTCATTGCCGCCGCGAACTGTTCGCGCAATGGGCGCTGCGCGAGCGCACGCACGCGCGCATCGAGCTGCGCGTCGGGCTCGGGTTGCGGCAGCTTGCGGTAGAGCGCGGCAAGGCGCGAATCGTCGTCGCGCAGAAACTCGTCGAACTCCTGCTCGGAGCGGCCGCGCGGAATTTTCTTCTCGTCGCTCATTCGGCAAGTTTCTCGCGTATTTTCGCGAACGCATAGCGCAGCCGCGACTTGACTGTTTCATGGCCTGCGCCGGTGACCTCGGCGATTTCTTCGAGGCCCAATTCGCCTTCAACGCGCAGCAGGAACGCCTCTCTCTGCTCGGGCGGCAGCGCTTCGAGCGCCAGTTGCAGACGGCGGCGCTGCTCGAACTCGCTCAGAACCTGATCCGGGTGCGCGTGCTCCGGCACATCGAGCAGGCGCATGACTTCGTCGGTCTCTTCGGCATCGGCTTGCGGGCGCGCGCGGCGGTAATTGTCCACAATGAGATTATGCGCAATTTGCAGCAACCAGGTGCTGAACTTCGCCTCGACACGGTAACGCGAGCGCGCCGCGATGGCGCGGCTCCATGTTTCCTGAAACAACTCGTCCGCGCTCGCCCGATCCGCAAGGCTGCGCAGGATGAAGCGGTACAACATGCCACGCCGACGCGCGTAAAGCGCATCAAACGCGCGCGCGTCGCCTTGCGCATAAGCCAGCATCAGTTCCTCGTCGGTTTTCTCGGGCCCCATGCCAGCAAAGGTTACGACAATTCGCGGGTGGGAAGTATCCGCCACGCATGCCGCAGCCGGGTGCGTGAAGAAGAAGGGTTCCGTGACCACAAAAGCGGACATGCCCCATGTAACGCAATGCCCATCCGCATGGGGTTAAGATGACGATCCGGCAGGCAACCCAAACGCAACGATGATCCACCAAATTCTGAAAATGGGCGACCCGCGCCTGCTGCGCATCGCCAAGCCGGCGCGCGCATTCGATACGCCCGACCTGCATACGCTGATCGCGGACATGTTCGAAACCATGCACGCGGCCGGCGGCGTCGGCCTCGCCGCGCCGCAGATCGGCGTCGATCTGCAACTGGTGATCTTCGGTTTCGAAAGCAGCGAGCGTTACCCCGATGCGCCGCCCGTACCGCGCACGATCTTGCTCAATCCGCAAATCACGCCGCTGTCGGCGGACAAGGAGGAAGGCTGGGAGGGTTGCCTTTCGGTGCCCGGCATGCGTGGCGCGGTCGAGCGTTTTTCGTTGATCCGCTATACGGGTTTCGATCCGATCGGCGCGAAGATCGAGCGCGACGCGGACGGCTTCCACGCGCGCGTCGTGCAGCACGAATGCGATCATCTGATCGGCCGGCTGTATCCGTCGCGTATCACCGATTTTTCCAAATTCGGTTTTACCGAAGTGTTGTTCCCTGGCTTGGACGCCACGCTGGACGAGTAGACGTCTCTGCCGCGACGTCACGGATCGCGCATCACCATCAGCCGCAGCTCGGTCATGTCCTCGATCGCGTAGCGGATGCCTTCGCGGCCGAGGCCGGAATCCTTCACGCCGCCGTACGGCATGTTGTCGACGCGGAAGCTCGGCACGTCGCCGATCACGACGCCGCCGACCTCGAGTTCGTCCCAGGCGCGCATCGCCTTGCGCACGTCGTAGGTGAACACGCCGGCCTGCAGGCCGAAGTCGCTGTCGTTGACGATGCGGATCGCGTCGTCGAAAGTTCTTGTACTTCTGCAGCAGCGCGACCGGGCCGAACGCCTCCATGCAGCTGACCTTCTGCTTGCGGATCGACGCCTTCGAGCACGGTCGCTTCGAGCATCGCGCCCGTGCGCTTGCCGCCGCACAGCATCTTCGCGCCGGCCTTCACCGCTTCGCTGGATCCAGCCGTCGAGGCGCTTGGCTTCCTTCTCGTCGATCATCGGGCCGATGAACGTCTTCTCGTCCTTCGGATCGCCGGCGACGAGCTTCTTCGTCGCCGCGACGAAGGCGTCGCGGAATTCGTCGTAGAAATCCTCCTGCACGAGGATGCGCTGCACGCCGATGCAGCTCTGCCCCGATTGGTAGAACGCGCCGAAGATCATGCGCTCGACGACGAAGTCGAGACGGTCGCCCTGATCGGCAGTCGACGATGCACGCCGCGTTGCCGCCGAGTTCGAGCACGACTTTCTTCTTGCCCGCGCGCGCCTTCAGATCCCAGCCGACCGCGGGCGAGCCGGTGAACGACAGCAGCTTGAAGCGCTCGTCGGTCGTGAACAGGTCGGCGCCGTCGCGATGCGCGGGCAGGATCGAGAACGCGCCTTTCGGCAGATCGGTCTCGGCCAGCACCTCGCCGATGATCAGCGCGCCGATCGGCGTGCGGCTCGGCGGGCTTGAGCACGAACGGACAACCGACCGCGAGCGCCGGCGCGACCTTGTGCGCGGCGAGGTTCAGCGGAAAATTGAACGGCGAGATGAACGAGCACGGCCCGATCGGCACGCGCTTGGTGAAGCCGCGATAGCCTTTCGCGCGCGCGGAGATTTCGAGATTGATCACCTCGCCGTCGATGCGCACCGATTCCTCGGCGGCGACCTTGAACGTGTCGATCAGGCGCGTGACTTCGCCGCGCGCATCCTTGATCGGCTTGCCGGCCTCGATGCACAGCGCCATCGCCAGTTCGTCGTAGCGCTCGCGGAAGCGCTTGACGCAATGCTCGAGCACCGCCTGGCGCTGGTACGGCGCCATCTTGCGGCACGGCTCCTGCGCTTTCGACCGCCGCGGCGATGCCGCGCGTCGATCGCCTTCGCATCAGCCAGCGCCACGCGCGTGGCGACCTTGCCGGTATATTTGTCGGTGACTTCCAGATCGGTGTTCGGCTGCCGCGCTTCGTTGGCGAGGTAGTAGGGATAAGTCGGTTTGAGCATGACTGGCCCTTGTTCTGCTTGGTGGAGCAATTCTACGCGAACGCCGCGGGATGCGCGGAAACCCACCACTCGCGTAGGTTGGGCTGAGCGTAGCGATGCCCAGCATCGGACAGAGAATCTGCTGGGCTTGTCAGGCCAGCCTACAAGCTCAGTCGTCGCGGCGCAGCGGCAAGCTGCCGTCGGCAAAACGCACATCGAAGCGCTCGATCGTACGCGCTTGTTCGACACTGCGGACTATCTGGCCGCTGTTGCGTTCCAATACGATGCTGTAGCCGCGCTGCAGGGTGGCGAGCGGGCTCACGGCATTGAGTGTGCGCGCAAGTTCGCTCAGGTGCTGCGTACGGGACTCGAGACCGCGCGCTGTGCTCGTGTGCAGGCGCTGGCGCGTCAGGTGCAGACGTTTGCGCTGCAGGTCGAGCCGCAAGCGCGGATGTTGCGATTGCAGGCGCGCATGCAGTTGCGCAAGCGCGCTCGCCGCCAAGGAGCAGACGTGCGCGTGGGTGCTGTGCGCGCAATCTTGTATAGGCCTGATCGATGCGTTGCGCGGCAGCTTGCAGGCGCCGTCGCATGAATTGTTGCGAGTTGCCGCCACGATCGCGGCGCAGGTGGCGCAGGGTTTCGCTGGCATCGGGCACGAGCAATTCGGCGGCGGCCGACGGCGTGGGCGCGCGCAAGTCGGCGGCGAAATCGGCGATCGTGAAATCGACTTCGTGGCCGACGGCGCTGACTACCGGGATCGCGCTGGCGCGAATCGCGCGCGCGACGGCCTCGTCGTTGAACGCCCACAGGTCTTCGAGCGAGCCGCCGCCGCGCGTCAGCAACAGCACGTCGTGGCGCTCTGCTTTCGACGCTGCGGCTTGCAGCATGGCGACGATGGCCGGCGGCGCTTCCTTGCCTTGCACCGGCACCGGCAGGATCTCGACTTCGACCAACGGGAAACGCCGCCCGATCACGCTCAGCACGTCGCGCATCGCGGCGCCGCGTGGGCGAGGTGATCACACCGATGCGTCGCGGCAGCTGCGGAATCGGCGCGCTTGCGCGCGGCATCGAACAGTCCCTTCCGCAGCAAGCTTCGCCTTGAGTTGTTCGAACGCGCGCAGCAACGCGCCTTCGCCGGCTTCTTCCAGATGTTCGACGATCGAGTTGGAATTCGCCGCGCGCCTCGTACAGGCTCACGCGCGCGCGCGCCAGCACGCGCATGCCGTCGGCGGGCTTGAAGCGCAGATATCGCGCTGCGCGGCTTGAACATCGCGCAGCGCACCTGCGCCTGCGCATCCTTGAGACTGAAATACAGATGCCCGGAGGATGGCCGCGAAAAATTGGAAATTTCGCCCTCGACCCAGATCAACGGGAACGTGTCCTCGAGCAGATCGCGCGCAAGGCGCACAAGCATGCTCGGAGAAAAAATCTCACGTTCGGCTCCGGCTATGCTGGTGTTTTCGATCATGTCGATTTGTGCGGCAAAATATCTGTCCTTCCCGCGTGCTCTCGGGGGGTTCAACAGCCGAATGGCTGGTCATCCAGGTACTTTGCCTTTCCCGCTGGTTTGGATACAAAAGACACTGGATTACAGACCGCTCCTGCGGTCTGCCCTACGGGCCATTCGCTACGCGAATGTTCGCTTAGGCATCCTGCCTTCGCAGTCCCGCTTTCGCGGGAATGACGAGCTAAAAGAAGTTCGAGACTTGAGGTTACCCTGAGGATGTATTTGCGCCAAGCGCGGCGCGCGCACGGCGCAGCCGCCAGTAGCGCAGCAACAGACTGGACCCGATCCACAGCATCAGCGCCGCCAGTGGCCAGGCGACGAGCGGCGGCCAGATCGCGGCAAGAGCGCCCAACACCAGCAACGCGAGGGCCGCAGGGGGCAGCAGCCCCGCCTCCTTGCTGCCGAGCACGCGTCGATTGCCGAACACGGCGCCGAACGTGTTGACCAGGCGCAATGTTCCCGCCGCGGCACGGCTTGTGCTGCCGCTGCCGCGGCGCGCGCGGCGCACGGCCGGTCCGCCGCGCGTGACGCGGCTGCGTTCGGACAGGACGATCTGCGTCGCATTGAGCAAATCGGCTTCGTACTGTGTGGCCATGCGCTGCGCGAACGCGGCATCTTCGATCGCAACGTCGATCTCGCAATTGGTCAGCCAGCTGGCGATATTGAGATTGCTCGAGCCGACCCGCGCCCAGCGCGCGTCCGCGACCGCGGTTTTTGCGTGCAGCATGCTGCCGTTCCATTCGTATACTTTTACCCCGGCTTCGAGCAGCGGGCGATAACCGGCGTGCGACAAGCGCGCGACCAGCTTGAGGTTGCTCGTGCCCGGCACCAGCAGGCGCACGTCTACGCCGTCGCGCGCGGCCGCACACAGCGCCTGCACGTAAGGCGCGAAACCGATGAAATATGCATCGGTCAGCCACAGTGTCTTGCGCGCCATCGAGGCGATGAACTGATCGGTGCGGTAGAGGCTTGCGTGATTCGGCGTCGTCGCGATCACGCGCAAGCCGATATCGCCGGCCTGTGCGGGCTCGCCGGCGAACACGTTGGCTTCGAGCGGTGGGCCGAGTTGCGCCCAGGTATCGGCGAACGCGTGCGCGATATCGGCGCAAGCCGGCCCGCGAATCGCCACGCCGGTATCGCGCCACGGCGCGATGCCGTTCTGCGCATCGCCTAGCCACTTCTGCGCAACGCAGATGCCGGAGACGAAGCTCGCGTTCCCATCGACGACGAGCAGCTTGCGGTGGTCGCGGCTCAGCCAGCCGAACGGATTGTCGAAGCGCAATGGGTTGTAGGCGCGCACCTCGCCACCCGCCTCCAGCAAAGGTCGCCAGAATCGCGCTTTCGAATTACCCAGACAGCCGAGCCAATCGCGAGTCACGCGCACGCGCACGCCGGCCGCCGCGCGCTCGACCAGCGCAGTGAGAAATTCGCAGCCGACCGTGTCGTCGGCAATAATATAATTTTCCAGCAATATACTTCTCCGCGCAGCGCGGATTGCCGCCAGCCACGCGTCGAAGTTCGCACGCGCGTCGATCAGCAACTCGACTGCATTGCCTTCGCTGAGCACGGCGCCGGTGGCGCGGTCGAGCGCGTGGCTGGTGAGGCTTTGGGCGGAGACGGAGTAGGGCACTGGCGATTCGGGACGTGCCGACATGCTGTGCTTTCAGCCCGTTCGCCGCGTACTGGCGATATCGCTGCCCAGCGCGCGCAGATACTGCCGGTCGAACGCGGCGAGCTGGCTTTCCAGTTCGGAGTAGGGGCCCGGCTCCCACGCACGCGAAACGACGCCGCGCTGCGCGTTCGCGCACAGCTCCCAGTCCTGGTGGTTGGTCAGATCCCAGAATTCGATCGCCGGGCGCGGATCGAAGCCAGGCATGGCGATCGCGTCGGGATGGAAATACCATTCGCAGACGACGCGTGTGCGCTCGCGCGACAGCGGTTGTGCGCGATGCACCATCACGTAGTCCGGATGGAACGACAGGAATCGCGCTTGGCGAAGACGTGTAATAGTACACTCTGGCGCGCTGTTCCTCGGTCAGTTCGGCGAATGGCGTCGCGCAGCGCTCGCCGCCGATCGTCATGCTGCCTTCGCGGATTGGCCATCCACATCGGCCCGCCGAGCACCGGCCCCTCATCGAGATCGTTCTCCGAATTGCGGAACGGCGTCAGCTTGTTCAGCTGCGGATGCGCGAGCGGGCAGTGATAGCACTCGCTGAAATTATGGAAGATCAGCTTCCAGTTGGCATCCACTTCGTAGACATTGCGCTGCACGGCGCGCAACTCAGCGGTGCGCCATGGCTTGAAGCGGCCGATGAGGCCGGGCATCGCATCGGCAAATGGCGGCGGCTGCGCCGCGAGGTTGACGAACAGAAAGCCTTCCCAGTTGGTCAGCGCAACGCGGTGCAGCGGATAGTTGGCGACATCGAATTCGGCAACTTCGCTCATGGTCGGTACGTTGCGCAGCGCGCCGTCGAGACCATAGGTCCATGCGTGATAGGGACATTGAATCGTCGTGCCGAGTGTGCCGTATGCCTGCTGGCACAGCTTGCTGCCGCGGTGGCGGCAATGGTTGTGGAACGCGCGTATGTCGCCGGCCGCGTCGCGCAGCACGATCACGCTCTCGCGTTCGAGTTCGAACAGGAAATAGCTGCCCGGTCTGTCGAGTTGCGATATGTGTCCGGCGAGCAGCCAGGAGCGGAAGAAAATCCGCTCGTGCTCGGCCTTGAAGATTTCGTCGGACACGAAGTACTCGCGCGCGAGCGTGTGCTGACCGAAGGAAGTGCGGGTTTTCATGACCCAATTTCGCGGTTTGCGCCTCGCTGTGTCAAGAGTCAGGACGCGCGAACCGTCGGGCGAAGAAGGCGATGATCAAGCCGAACAGCAGCATGGCCAGCATGTTCATGGCGAATGTCGACGCCGTGAAGTGCGGCAACGAACCGATCCTGGAAAGCGGCATGACCACGTAGTTCATGACGAAAAACACGACGACGCCATAGGCGAGGCCGGCCGCGATCCAGCGTTGCCGCAGGATCGGCATGCGAGTGGCGGCGAAGACGAAGATGGCCGCAATCAGTAGCGACATCGCCCATTGCAAAATCATCCCCAGCGCCGCGCTATGTATTCCGCCGGAATAGGACGCCTTGCCGAGAACGCCGCGCGCGACGACCTGGAGTATGACGAATGGGCTGAGCGCATTGATCAGCGCCGCCGCGCCGATGTCGATCGTGCCGCCGACGAAGCCGCCGCACAGAATCGCCGCCAGAGTCTGCCGGGTCATTCCGCGATCATTTCTTTTTGTCTTTTGCGGATTCCGTCTTTTGATCGGCGGCGGCGTCCGCTTTGTAGTCGCCGATGATTCCCTTGACGGGGCAGACGCTGAACACCGGACACTTCCTGCAACCGACTGCAATCGCTACTGGACAGAGAACCATTTCGTCACCTCGGATCAAGGGTTGTGCCTGGGCCGAACGGACCGCCAAAGCGATCCGTGCAACGCCGCGCCATGCTACACCCGCATCGTCAGGGCGGCTTCAAGCACCCGCTTCAGTCTGCGCACCGTTTTCTCGGGCTCGGCAGCGATGCGGGGTGGGTAAGCAACCGCTAGAGGCAGCATCGATCGATCGCTCATTCCAAGGTTGCACAACGCCGGATTCTGTGAGAGGCTTAGCTGGTAAGTTTTTGTTAAAGTGGACGAAGTAGTAAGTTCGTCTCGGTAAGTGCGCTTGCGATACATAACTGGGGATATCCATATGTCAGCATTTCGGATGGGGTTAACGAAGTTTCTGGGTGGTGTGCTTTTCGTTTCAATGGCCTTCGTTGCGAATACGGCGTCGGCGGTTCCTACTCCTCCGCTGTTTCCGCAATGTCCCGCGACGGGGGTCAATACCGGTTGTCAGTTCCTGATTACGATTGGTCCGGGTGGCAGTCTCAGCGTAGCGGAGGACCCGAGTGCGCCGAATAATGGCCCCTACGACAGCCTGGAAGATACGCTGGTTGGTGTGATCAATAATTCCGGCGGACCGATCACATCGTTTAACCTCAACAGCACCGTGAGCATTTTCGGCTTCGATAGCGATGGACCTTGCACCCAGTCACCGGGGCCTACCAACTGCAGCAGCGATGCGAGTGGATACGGCGGACCAGGCGTGTTTTTCAGCGGGATTAACGGCGCAGGGACATCGGGCACCGTTGGCTTCTCCCCAGCGCTGGCGGACGGAGCATCGGCGTGGTTTGCCTTGGAAGGCGCATTGAGCGTAAGCCAGATCATTGGACTGCCGTCCATTGCGGCACCTGCATTGTCCACATGGGCGAAGATCCTTCTCGGAGCGGCATTTGTGCTGCTCGGCGGAATTGTTTTTTCGCGCCGCCGCCGTTCGTAAACCGCGGGATTTGATTGACTTTGACGTGTGAGCCGCATCGTTTGCGATGCGGCTCGCTCTTTTGCGCCGAGCCATAAGTGTCAAGGCGCTCAGGCGCCGGCACAAACGCTTTAGTGCTCCTTGCGTTGCCAGGGGCGGACTGAGCGGCGCCGATCCGGGTTCTCGCGCCGATCGCTGTCGGGGAATCGAATCGCGTCGCGGCGCTCCTCGCCGGAGCGACGTTCGCCGCGTCGCCGATCGAGCACGCGCTCATAATGACACTGGCAGTTGACGCGGGTGCAGCCTGGCAGCGGCAGAGCAGGGGCGTTTGCCGATTCACAGGCCGTGCCGGCCTGATGGCGGGCGAAATCGCAAGCGGACGCCATATCGGGTACGTGCAAAACCGCCATCGTCCGATTGCGCGATGCGAGGCTGGCCGTTGGCGTATGCCGATCCAGGGCGCGTGGCGGCGCCGCGCTGCGTTCGCCGGAACCGCGCAGCCGCAGCACCACGAATATCGCCCCGAGGACCGCTGCGATCACGATTATCGAGGTCATGTTGCGTCTCCGGAGTTGCGAGCCCGAGGCTTGAATGTGTAGCAGAAAAGCGTGGTGCGAGCCAGTAGCGCGGCCATGCAACGCCCGTGCTGCTTCAAATGCCCAGATTCAGTTTGGCTGCGGCGTCCCTGCTTTGTTCCCGTCGTGCCCGACTTTGGACGCGGTGGCGGCGACCTGAGTTTTGGGACCTGGCGGGCTGTCGATTGAATTGCTTACCGTCCAAGGCGATCCGTCGGCCTTCAAGTAAAGCTTCTGCATTTCGTCGAGGTGGAACGGCCGCGAGCCGATGCGGCCGAAGACCGCGATCTGGTTGCCCGACTCGTCCACGGCGCGGTCGCGTTCGAGACCGCGCGACAACGACAGCGCCGCATCCTTCGTCGGGTACCACGCGATCAATTGCGGTTTGGGGTCCGGACTGAAGCCGTAGAACTTCGGCTGCGATTCCGGGCTGGTCAGTTGCAGCACTTTGAGACCATTTCTGCCGTCGGCGACATAGGCGAACAGCGAGGCGTTGGTGGTGCCGACGACGATGTCGCGCGCATCGTTGATTTTGCCGCCGGCATTGAACATCTGATAGAGGAACGGTTTCTCCGGATTGGTCACGTCGACGATCGCGATGCCGTCCGCGCCATCGGCGATATACGCGTAGGTACGCGCAACATGCAGCTTGTGCGCATCACGCAGCGCGATGTGCGCGCCCGCAACCTCGACGGCCTTGGCGGGATGGGTGATATCGACCACGTGCAGGCCGTCGCTGGCGGTCACGAACAGATAGCGGAATTGCACTTGCGCCGCGCGCGCACCGGCGATCGGAACCAGGCCGATCCGATCCGGCTTGAGCGGATCGCTCATATCGAGCACCACGATGCCGGCATCGGCGACCACATAGAACGTATCGCCCGCGATCGCCAGGTGTCGCGCACCCTTGAGCACGCCGCCTTCATTCCAGGTCAATGCGCGCTTGAAGAAATTGTTGCGCGGTTCGCGGTCGGTCAGCGTGGTGATGTCGGTCAGTATCAAGCCTTCTTGCGCATCGGTGATGAAGGCGTAGCGGTAGATCGGATGCATAAGCTGTTCTTCGTTCGCGCCCTGCATCAGGGCACTCTTGTTGCGCGCCGGATCGACCGGCTGCGTGGTCGCGAGCACGACGCAGGTGGCGTCCTTCGAGGCGATATGCGTGTCCTGGCCAAGCGGCGAGAACGGCGCGGTGATCATTTTTTCGGAAAAGCCCTTGTTGCCGATGCTGGCAACATCGTATACGCGCATGCCTTTATCGCCCTCGGCGGCGATACAGGTATTCGCCGCGCAACTGGACACATTGCGCTTCGCCGGCTTTATGCTCGATCCGCGGTCCGCAGTTGCCGGCCGCGATCCTGATGCTGTTTGTACCAATCCGGATACGCGTATTTCTGCAGATAACTGCCGATCACCGCCTGCGGTTCATCCCACTCGGTGACCTGCACCGCGCCGACCGCTCCGTCTTCGCCGACCCAGGCGTGGTAGCCGATGAAGTCGATGAACTTGGTGCCGAGCAGCAACAGCTGCGCCATGATCGCGTTGTTGTCGTTGGCCTTGGACAGATGGCAGTCCTCGCACTCCTTGGTTTCGGTCTTGCGCTCGGTATGCGGATAGTGCGGCGCGAACGCCTGCGAGGAAAAGCCGGCCGACGAGATCGGCGGCTGCTGGATGTATATTTTTTCGCTGTTGATATTTGTCGACGACAACACCAGCGCCGAGGACGAACGCACTGGCGCGATCTTGTGGTTCTTGATCTCGCCATGCACGCCGAGCATGAACATGTCGTCGCGCGCGACCTGCGGGTTGTAGGTCGCGAAGTTGCGCGTCTCGCCACCCTCGTATTTGTGCCGCTCGGTTTTCCAGTTCGCCTGAATCGGCAGATGGCAACCGCCGCAGCTCGTCGTCCACGAAGTGTGGCAGGTGTAGCAGGTCATTTTGTCTTCGTTGTGCGCGCGCTGTTCCCTGGGCACATCCGCGCCCCAGCGCTGGGTCGACGGGTCCATCGCCATCGTGTGCGCGCGCGTGGCCTTGGCGTTGTAGTGCGCCGACTTCGGATCGGCCGTTTCCTTGACCAGCGACATCGTCCATTGCAGGCCTGGCGTTACCGCCGAGCGCTGGATCAGTTTGCCGTCGATCCACTCGAAGCGCTTCTTGCCGTCCGGATTGCGGATCAGCAGGAAATCCTTGCCGTAGGGCGAGGCGGCCGGGCCCGAGCTTTTCAGCGTCGGCAGCTTGTCCACGGTACCGTGGCAGTCCTGGCATTGGACTTCGATCGCGCCCATGACTTCGGCTTTCATGTAGCCGTCGCCATGCGCATCCTGGGCGAAGTGGCAATCCACGCATTGCATGCCGACATCGACATGGATCGATTGCAGATGTACGGCCTTCTTCCATTTGTCCGGATCGTTGTCGGCGACGATCCGGCGATTCTTGTCGAGCAGATCGCCCTTGCGGTCGCGCGCATAGACGGCGCGGAAATTCCAGCCATGGCCGTGGTAATCGGCGAACTGCGTGTCCTTGAGTTGCGGATTGAGCAGGCTGACGTCTTTCAGGAAATCCGGGTCGCCCCACTTGCCGCGGACTGCCGCCTCCTCGGGATTGCGCTCGAGAATCCTGCGCTGCTCCTCAGCGCTCGGATATTTCTGCTTTTCCGGCCACATCGACGGCGCATCGGACTCGTAGTCCCACATCGTGTAGCCGAGCATCGTGTTGATGAACATGTTCGGCTGGTGCATGTGGCAGATCATGCACTGGCTGGTCGGAATCCGGCGCGTGAATTCGTGCTTGAGCGGATGGCCGGATTCGTTTTTCGGGATCGTCGGATCGATCTGCTGCGAGGTGCCGGTGTTGCCGAACTTCGCGTAGATCGCCGAGTGGTAGGGATCGCGATCGTTCGCGTAGATCACATGGCAGGCCGAGCAGCCGGACGAGCGGTAATCGCCCGGATTGTCGTTGGTGCCGAGCATCCAGATGAACGGATCGTTGAGCCGCGTCTTGACGATGTTCAATACCGGGATGGCCACGCGCTGGCCGGTGCCGGGCCCCCGGTTGGACTGCTTCAGGTCCGGGCGGCCGGGCTCTTCGAGGCGCTGGATCAGACCGGATTCGTCGGGCAGGCCGATTTCAGGAAATGTCGTGCCGATATTGCGTCCGCCGCGCTCGAACACGCGGAAGACATCGGCGGGCGGCGTGATTTCCCACGCCGGCATCGGCAGGAGTTTCGGCAGGATGCCGTGCTTGCGCATGTTGGCATCCAGCTTGAGCTCGCTGTCGGTGGTCGCAGCGACGCCGTCGTGTGTGTAGGCTTCGCCTAGCACCGAATGCTTGTAGGGTAAAATTCCATTGTTATACGCCGCCGCGCCCCAGAACATGGCGGCGTTGGCCATCAGGCTCTTCTTGTTGGCCTGGATTATCGGCAGGTGGCAGGCGCCGCAGGCTGCGGTCGCGGCGCGCAGATCGCCGGGATTGACGAAACGCACGAACTCAGGCGCTTCCTTCATCCACGCGGTATAGCTGCGCTGCGGGTTGGCGCTGGTGGTCCAGTTCTCGGGATAACGCGGCAGCACATGCGCCTTGTCCATGCTCGCGCGATATTCGCTCGACCAGTTGCGCGCGGCATGCTGATCGTCGGCGGAGTAGGTCTCGCCCGGCGGCGCAAGGACGCTTGCGTTGCCGCCGTGGCAATCGGTGCAGCCGAGCACGACCGCTTCGCTCGCGTGCATGGTCTTGCGATCGGACTGCGTGTGGCACGACACGCAGCCTGCGGATTTCCTGTGCGCGTCGTTCCAGCTTTGGAAAGCAGGTGCGGAAGGGGCGGCCACGTAGCCGCGCTCGACGGGTTTTTCTTCTTCGCCGGCGTGGACGCCAAGCGTGGAAAAAAACAACATGGTCATTCCCGCGAAAGCGGGAATCCATCTTGATTTTGCCTTTCTTGAGAAAAACAAACTGGATGACCAGCTTCGCTGTTGAAAACCCCGCTTTTGCGGGAATGACGAATTGGGGGACGTCGTGTGGGTCATCGTCGCGTCCTCAATAAGTCAGGATCACGTTGGCCAGCACCGAGTAGTAAACCGAGTGGTCGGTGCCGTAGAGACTCTTGAAACCGGAGCCGGGCAGCAGCGCCGCGCCGGACAGACGCAAGACAATGTTCTGCGTGAAGAACGGTCGGTAGATCCATGCGACCGACGCATCGGTGCCGATGCTGCGACCGATATCGGCCTGCTGCCGCAGCGCTTCGAGCGTCGCGGTGTTGTCGAACCACAATTCGTTGAGATTGCCGGATACGCGCGAGGCCGGCGTCAGGTCGAAGTCCGCGCCGATGCCGATCAGGCGCAAGCCGGGATTGTCGAAATTCGACTGGCCCTGCGCCTTCGACGTGCGCAGGTCCGGCAGCATGCCGTTCGGCTGCACCAGAGCCACACCACCACCACCGATCAACGGGATTCCCTGGCTGATGAAGTAGCTGGTGTCGGCGCCGGCGAAGATCGGATTTTCGAAGATCGCATCGAAGCCGGTGGAGCGGTTGTCGTAGGCGTTCTTGTCGCCGCTCGCGTAGGCGCCGGACAGGCGCACGCGGACCCAGTCGAAGTCCATCGACGCTTCCGCGGCAGCGAAGCCCGCGCGTATACTTGTAGATTCCTCCACAAATACCCCATGCGACTGATGACCGATCACATAATAGGTGGACGCGGTCAGATTGACGCGGCCGATATGGCCGTCGCCGTTGTAGCCGAGATAAGTGACGTCGTAGGTACGTGGCAGCTGCACGCCGATCGCCGCGGGCCGCTCGATGAAGCCGTTGGAATCGTAGAAGCGGCCGTCGCTGTTGTGATTGAAGACGATGGTCGCCTGCGAGGTGAAGCCGGTCCACGGGAAATCCTGGCGATACACGTTGCCGAGCAGGATATCGTCGTGGCGCGGCGATTTGGTCACGTCGTTCAGGCCGGAATTGAGGTCTTTTTCCAGGCGGCGGAAATAGGCGAAGTTGTATTGCCAGCGGTTGTTGTCGCGATCGCCGAACAGGCGGATGCCGGGCTCGCTGTCCTGGAACAGGAAGCCGCGAAAGTCGCTGGAGAACGGCTGGATACCGACGCGCACGCTGTCGAAATCGTAACGCGAATCCACGTCGCGCAGATGCTTGTCGACCCACAGTTCCTGCACGCCGAGGAAGCCGTCGTCGCGCGCCGTGCCGAGGCGCGGGTCGATCTGCAGCGCACGCGCCTCGTCGGTGTTCACGCGGTTGTAGTTGAATGCGAGCGTCGCCTTGTATTCGATCTCGGGCGGCTTGAACGTGGTGTCGCCCTGGTAATAGTCGGCGCTGGCGATGAAGTTCTGCACGAAGGCGGACTGGCCGACATGCCCGAGCACATCGAGCTCGCCGGGCCGGCCGGTGCCCTGCGGGCCGACCGGCGTCGGCACGCTCTGCGCTTTGAGGAAACTGTCGGAGATAAAACTCAGCGCGAGGAAATGATCCTTGCCGTCGATCGGCTTGTCGCCCTTGAGCACGTTCTGGTTGTACGGATCGCTCAACGGAAACTTGAAGCCGAGCGTTTCCATGATGCGCCAGCGATCCGGCACGGGCAGGAACGCGCCGGCCTGATCGACCGGCGCAGGCGGCACGCCGTCGGGGTTCTGCACCGTGAATTCCGGCAGCGGCTCGTAGGGATGGCCGGGACGCCGGCGCGGAATCTGCGAGGTGTAGGGATCGTAAGTCGGCCCGGGCAGGACGCCGATCAACTCCAGCCAGTCCGTCGCCAATTGCGCGCTCTGTTGCGCCTGAATATTTCCCATTATGGAAAATGCGGCAAATGCCGCAACCAGTATCCTGGTTGCCCGCAAGCAAGGGCGCCCCCTTCCGCCTTCGGCACCTTCCCCCGCTGCGCGGAGGAAGGGAAAATCAAGATCCTTCCCCTGCGCCGCGGGGGAAGGTGGCGCGCAGCGCCGGAAGGGGGCGCTCTGGGCCGCAAGCATCATGTGGCACATTTCACTTCCCCTCGCAGACGTTGGCGTCGTTGCTGTCGAGGAACGGCGCCTGCGGGCATTCCACATAGCGCAGTTGGCTGCCCTGCGGAGCGAGCTGATCCGCACGCATCGCCACCGGCGCGTTGCCGATTTTGCCGCCCAGCGCGACGCCGGCGTTGTACAGGCCGAGGAAGCTGACCATGTCGTCCTGATCGACACCGTCGCCGGACACGCCGATGCCGCCGACGAGGACGTTGCCGCGATAGATCGGCACGCTGCCGGGGAATATCTGGATGCCGTTGGCCAGGCGCGGTATACCTGTACAGTTTTGCGCAACATCGCCGAGCGCAGGCAGCGTCGTGCCGTTGAGCGATACGCTGAAATGATTGATCGGCGCCGGCAGCGGCGCGTTTTGCAGATAAAAAGCCAGGTGCAGCGCAAGCCGGTTGTAGACCAGATCCAGCTGCTGACCGACCTTGAACGGACTCCATTGCGCGAGCGGAAAGCTGAAAGGTCCGGGCGGATTGCCGTCGACGCCATCCGGATAAAACGGCCGCGCCATATTGCCGCCGGCGCGGTCGGTGAAAGCGATCGCGCCATCGCCGAGCGCGTTCGGCAGACCGAGGAAACCGCGCACATTGGCCACATAGTCGCTTAGATGACTGACCGCGACGGTGGTAAGAGTAACGGTGCCGGCACCGACGTTCACCGTGTCGGCCAGATAATCGGCAGCGGCCGTCGTCATCAGCGGGGTCGGCGCCGTGGCGGTTTGCAGATCGTTGGCCGCGTAGGCGCCGGAATTGAATGCGGCGGTGCGCGCCTTCTGCAGCGAAACGTCGGTACCGAACAGCGGCGCGTCGCGCGTGCGTGCGATCGCGAGCGCCACACCGTTGGTGTCGACGACCGACACGGACACGCGTGCCTGGCTGCCAAGCGGGTTGCGAATCTGCGCGCGCGCGTGATTGGCGACCATCAGCGCCTGCTGCACCAGCATTTGCACTTCGTTTGCGCTAAGCGCGTTGCTGCCGTCGGTGCCCGCGATCGGCGGATAGCGATTGTTGCCGCTGCCGTCGTCGAGCACGAAGGCGTCCAGTCCGGGGTACAGGGTCGTATCGGGACGAATGCCCGAAGCGACCTGTCCGAATGCGGTGCCGGCGAGTATTGCGCTGCCGTCGTAGTAACCCGGTACCGGCAGAAGTGCGCCGGTCAGCGCGGAATAGGGTGGCGCGCTGGGCGGCGAGGTGGCGAGGTTGGCATATTCCACATCGCTAAAACGCAGCGTGATGCCGCCCACGGTGATCGTGTCGGCGCGGCGGTCCGCCGGGGCGCCGTAGCCGTAGGTGCCGGCCATCGCGATGTACTCGTCCATGTCGCGATCCTTGTCCGCGACATTCGCATCGAGGCCGTAAACGCCGTCTGCGCTTACGCCGATGCCGCCGACCGGAGTTCCATTTTTATACAATGGGAAACCGCCGGGGTCGGCCGACAGTCCGAGCGGCGAGCGGTGCGGCCCCGCACCGGCACCAGCGCCGGCGATGAAGCGCTGGGAAAGATCGGAGCAGGGCAATTGCGAGAACTGCACGCCGAACAGCGGTCCGGCCGGCGTGCCCAGATCGCCCGGATTGAAATGCTCCTGCACGATCTGGCTGGCGGTGCGCGTGCTAAACGCATTGCCTTCGGACGACAGGTAGGCGCCGGTCACCGCCTTGGCGATTGCGGCGAGTTCGCCGGGTACCTGCAGATTTTCCAGACCGCCGACCACGCCACGGTTGGAAGTGATCGTCGTCAGCATCGGCGCACCGGCCATCTTGTATACAGCGAGCACGTTGCCGACGCGATCGATTACCGCAATGACCGCAGGCTTGCCCTGCGCCTGCGCCTCGGCGGCCGCCTGCGCGATGACTGTCTGCACGTCGGTCTGGCTGAGAAAGGATGAGGCGTTTGCGCAGGAACCCGTGCAGCCCGAATCGGGCGTCGCTTGCGCTGGTGGTGGCGAAGTCCCCACAGAACTGCCCGAATTGCTGCCGCCGCTGCACGCGCAGAGCATCAGCGAAGTGGCGAGGACCAAACCGAGCAGTCGTGCATTCCGCATCGCATTCCTCTCCAAACGCGAATCGAATGTAGCCATCCGCACCGTAGCTATCCTCTGCGGTCGCCTTCCTTGACTTCGATAATAACGCAGCCGTTGCGTGTTGGGTGTGATGCGCTGCGACGCGCTGCATGTGCTGCTGCATCCGCGCGGCGCTGCGAAAATCGGCGCCGGGTGGTATCGTTCGGCATCGCCGGAAGCCCTTAAACGATGACCGCACCGACCCCGCACGAAGACCATTTGATCTGGATTGATCTGGAGATGACCGGACTCGACACCGACCGGGATTCAATCCTGGAAATAGCTACCGTAATAACCGATAAGTCATTGAATATTATTGCAGATGGTCCTGAATTCGCCATCGCGCATCCGCTCGCGAGACTGCAAGCGATGGACGAATGGAATCGCAATCAGCACAGCAAGAGCGGGCTTTGGCAGAGGGTACTGGACTCTGCGGTCGATATCCCGACGGCCGAAGCTCAGACAATGGATTTCCTTACGCGCTGGATGCCGGCGGGCAAATCGCCGATGTGCGGCAATTCCATCTGTCAGGATCGCCGCTTCCTGCACCGGCTGATGCCGCGTCTGGAGCGCTTTTTCCATTATCGCAACCTCGATGTGTCCACGATCAAGGAACTCGCGCGGCGCTGGGCTCCGGAGGTATACAAGGGCCTCAACAAGGAATCCACGCATACCGCGCTGTCGGATGTGCGCGACTCGATCGAGGAATTGCGCTACTACCGCCGTTTCATGGGCGCGCTTGCGGGCGGGGGATGAAGGGCCGCGGAAGTGTGCGGACGAGTGTCGCGCAAAGTTGTAACTTGCCGGCGTCGCCCGTATCATGCGCTGCCTTCGATCGACCGATCGACGCATCTTCCGGAGAGGTGGCAGAGTGGTCGACAAAATCGCCGGGAGCGATTTTGGACAGCCGAATGGCTGGCCCGGAGCGCGCAGCGCGTAGGGCGAGTCTCAGGATGAGACGAGCAATGTACCGGCAAGCCCGACCAGCTTGCAGCAAGATCGATTTACGGAGAGGTGGCAGAGTGGTCGATTGTACCTGACTCGAAATCAGGCGTACGTGTGAACGTACCGTGGGTTCGAATCCCACCCTCTCCGCCAGACATGCAAAAGGGGCCAGTCGGCCCCTTTTGCATGTCTGATGGTGAGCGATGGGTGGACGAACCCACAACGGTTCGACAAAATCGTCAGGAACGATTTTGGACAGCCAAGGCTGGCCCTCGCGCAGCGAGGGTGAGTCTCAGGATGAGACGAACCATCTCACCTCCAATCAAGTCCGCTAAACTGCGTGCTCTTGTTTCTTTAGAGCACCCGCATGACCGAACTGTCCACACCCATTTCCATCGGCGAGTTGATCGACAAGATCACGATTCTCGAAATCAAGTCCGTGCGCATCCACGACGCCGCCAAGGTCGCCAACGTGCGCACTGAACTGGACCTGCTCAACAGCACCTGGAATGGGCACCCGGCGTCGCGTGTGGATATCGACCCCGAGCGCGCTCTGCTGAAAGCGGTGAACGAGGCGTTGTGGGATATCGAGGATCGCATCCGGCTCAAGGAAAAGGCGCGGGCGTTCGATGCGGAGTTCATCGAGTTGGCACGTTCGGTCTATTTCCGCAACGACGAGCGCGCAACGGTGAAGCGTGCGATCAATGTCAAACTCGGATCGAAACTTGTGGAAGAGAAGTCGTATCAGGATTACGCCGCGACGAAGACAGGTTCACGTTAGCAGCGCCGCTCCAGCTTGGCGTTCGCCGGATTCGGGCGCATCACGCTTCATTTGGGATATGTCATGCCAAATACCCGCCCTACCAATAGCCGAGCGCACGGGATCGCGCTGACGGCAATCGTCATCGTTCTGCTGCTCGGCTTGCCTTTCGCCGTCTGGCTCGATGTGCGCAATCTCACCGAGAACGCCCTGCGCCGTCAGGCCGACGATTTGAATTCGGTAATCACCAGCGTGCGCGGCTATTATGCGAAAAATGTCGTCAGTCGCGTGCTCGCGTCGCCCGGGTCGACACAGGTCACCGATGATTACAAGTCGGTGCCGGGCGCGATTCCGATCCCAGCGACCCTGTCGCTCGAACTGGGAAAGGTGATCAGCGAACAGCAGCACAGCATCAACTATCGCTTCGTATCGGATTACCCGTTCAAGAACCGCGCCCCGCACGATCTGGATGCGTTCGAGAAGAACGCGCTCGCCAGGCTGCGCGCAGACCCGCACAAGCCGGTGCGCGAGGTCGAGAATTCTCCGCTCGGCCTGCGTGTCCGCGCCGTCGAGCCAATCGTCATGGGCGCCGCGTGCGTGGCCTGCCACAACACGCATCCGGAAAGCCCCAAGCGCGATTGGAAGATCGGCGACGTGCGCGGCATCCAGGAGGTGAGCATCGCCGAGCCGTTCGCGGCCAATATCTTCTCGTTCAAATACCTGCTGATGTATTTCGTTCTGATGGCGGCTACCGGAGTCACGTTCCTCCTCTTGCAGCGGCGTCAGGCCGCGCAGATCAGCGCGATGAATGGCGAACTCGAGACCGCCAACGATTTTCTGGCCTCGCTGTCGATAAAAATCTCGCGCTATCTGTCGCCGCAGATCTACAAGAGCATTTTCAGCGGGCAGAGGGATGTCGTTGTGCACACCGAGCGCAAGAAGCTCACGATCTTCTTTTCCGATATCAAGGACTTCACTGCCACCACGGAGCGTCTCCAGCCCGAGCAGATCACCCTGCTGCTCAACGAGTATTTCACCGAGATGTCCGCGATCGCGTTGAGGTATGGCGGCACGATCGACAAGTTCGTCGGCGATGCGATGCTGATCTTCTTCGGCGACCTGGAAAGCAAGGGCGAGGCGGAAGATGCGATGGCGTGCGTGCGCATGGCGCTGGGCATGCAGCATCGGGTCGCCGAACTCAACACGAAATGGCGCAACGAAGGCGTCGAATACCCGTTCCGCGTGCGCATGGGCATCAACACCGGTTTCTGCAACGTCGGCAACTTCGGCAGCGCCGATCGCATGGACTACACCATTATCGGTGCGGAAGCGAATCTGGCCGCGCGCCTGCAGCAGATTGCCGATCCCGGACAGATCATGATCCGCTACGAAACGTATGCGCTGGTTCGCGGCATCCTCGCGGCGCGCCCGTTGCCGCCGATCACGATGAAAGGCATCAGTCGCGAAATCATTCCGTACGTGGTCGAAGGACTGCTCGATGCGGCGGGCAAAGCGAGCGCGATCTTCAGCGAGCATATGACCGGTGTCGATTTCTATCTGGATCCGACCATGATCGACGCGCGCGAAACCGAACGCATCCGCAGTGTGCTGCAGCAGGCGCTCAACACGTTGCCGACGAAGGGCTCGTAGATGCCGCGCAATCGTCCCGCACTCAATCGTGAGGCGGAGTTTGCGCCTTGCGCTGCGCGACAAATGCATCGAAGCGCTCGATCACGGCGTCGGTTTCGATCAGTTCCATGACGCCCGGATATTCGATCTTCGTGCCCCACGGCAATTCCGCCGCGGGCTTGCCGCGGAACTTGCGCGCCGCAGCATCGTAGCGGTCCACGCACCAGCGCCGGTCCGAGTAGGGACCGGAACGCGTCGGGATTGCTCGCCGCATGCAGGCCGAGCACGCGGCGTGCCGACGGCGTTGGCCATGTGCATCGGGCCGGAGTCCGGGCGTCAGCACGCAGGTCGGCGCGCTGCGCCAGCGCGAGGAATTGCTTGAGCGTGTCCTTGCCGATCAGGTCGATCGGTGTACTTTTTGCACTTCGCCGCAATCGCAGTCACCGAACGTCGCGCTCGAATGCGCTCGGTCCGCCGCACAGCGCGACGCGCCAGCCGCGCGGCTGCGGCGTGATCCATCACGGCGGCGTAGCGTTCCGGCTGCCAGTTGCGCAGGCGTATGACTGGAGCACGGGCTGACCAGCAGCGTCGGCGCATCGCCGGGAAGATGCGCGTTCGGCGAATTCTCGGCCTCGGCGCGGAATCGGAATATCCCAGCGCACTCGTGTCTGCTTGCAGCCCGAGCGGTTCGAGAAAGCTCGCCATCGCATCGAGCACGTGTTCGCCGCTGCGCGCGGCGATGCGCCGATTGACGAACAGGCCATGCAGGTCCTTCGAACGCGCGCGGTCGTAGCCGATGCGCAGCGGCGCACGCACGCAGCGCGCTGACGCAGGTTCGCGCGCAGCGCCACCTGCATGTGCAGCAGCGCGTCGAAGCGCCGTCCGGCCAGTTGCTTGCGCAGATCGCTGAATCCGCGCCAGCCCGCGCCCTTGTCGAAGACGAGGAACTCGACGCCGGCGATGTCGCCGACCAGCTTGTGCTTCGAGCTTGCCGATGATCCAGGTCAGCTTGGTGTCGCGGCCAGTGGCGCCTGCAAGGTGCGCACCATCGGCACCACATGCGTGACGTCGCCCAGCGCCGACGTGCGCAGCAGGCAGAGCGAGCGCGGCGGACGGGCGATGGAAAACGCGGGCTTCCGGCATTGGGCTTGCTAACACTGTTCGACGACGCTGACAGGCGAATAGGATGCGATCTGCGATCGCATGGCCGACACCGACGCCATCGAGATACGGCGCAGATCACCGGCGACGGCGCGATTCTGTTCGATGCGCGTGCCTGCGACAAGTCGATCCGTCCGATGCGGGTGATTCGATCCGCGCTGGTTCGAGCCGGACTACTGGCGTGCGCGCGGCCATGCGGCGACCGACGTCGCGGCGGTCGCGGCGGCGGTCACCTTCGCGCAGACGCCGCACGGCAACTGGGTGCTGCGCCATTATCGGCGCGGCGGCATGGTCGCGCGCGTGCTGGGCGACCGCTATCTGTGGAGCGGGCGCGGAGCGCACGCGCAGTTTCGCCGAATTCCGCCTGCTGGCCGAGCTCTGCGCGACGCGGACTTGCACGTGCCGCAGCCGCTGGCCGCGCGCTACCAGCGCGAGCGGCGTGCATTACCGCGCCGATCTCATCACGCGCCGCGATCGACCGGCGCGCAGACCCTGGCCGAACGTCTGCGCGGCGGCAAACGCTCGATGCGGATATCGCCGCAGCGCGTCGGCGACGCGCATCGCGCGCTTCCATGCGGCAGGGCGCCTATCACGCCGACCTCAACGCGCACAACGTACTGCTCGATCGCGCGAACGGTCTGGCTGATCGATTTCGATCGCGGCGAGTTGCGCACGCCGGCAGCGCGTCTGGCAACTGGCAAACCTCGCTGCGTCTGCAACGTTCGCTGCTCAAGCTCGGTGCTGCACGCAATGGCGAGGCGGCGTTCGAGTGCGAGATCTGGCAGCCGTTGATGGCGGCGTACGAGCAAGCGGCTCGGCAGCGCCGCGACGACGTCGGCAGGTGCGCGCTCGATGAAACTGGCGCTGCACTTTCTCGGCGTCGGTTCGGCACAGGCGGTCGAACTCGGGCTCGTCCGGCGCCGTGCTCGAACGCGACGGCAAGCCGCTGTTGCTGATCGATTGCGGCCCGGAAACGCTGACGCGCTATCTCGATGCATACGCGGCGCGCCGCGCGCGATCTACATCACGCACACGCACATGGATCATGTCGGCGGACTGGAGCGCCTTGTTCTATCGCGCTATTTCGATCGCGGCCTTGAGGGCCAGGTGCGCTGTACGCGCACGCTGCGCTGGTGCCGCACCTGCAGGCGCGCGTGGCCGACTATCCGAGCGTGCTCGCCGAAGGCGGCGCGAATTTCTGGGACGCGTTCCAGCTGTTGCCGTGTCGCGCGGTTTCTGGCACGAAGGCCTGTGGTTCGATGTGTTCCCGACGCGCCATCATGCGCCGATGACCTCGTTCGGTCTCGCCCTGCGCGGCGCGTTCGCCTGGACCGGCGACACGCGGCCGATTCCGGAAATGCTCGCCGAACATGCGCCGCCAGCGGCGAACTCGTCGCGCACGATTGCGGCCTGCACGGCAATCCTTCGCATACCGGCGTGGACGATCTGCGAGCGCGAATATCCGCCGCGAACTGCGCTCGCGTCTGCTGCATCTATCATTACGATAGCGCCGCGGACGGCCGCGGCGATCGCCGCGCGCGGCTATCGCGTCGCGCGGCGCGACGAGCGCATCGCATTGCCGGCGCCGCATCCCGATATTGTCTTGGTACAGGCGAGCACAGCATGATCGTGCGATGGGCCGCGATCGATTCCAGTACAGACGATCCACGACGCCGCGCGACACGCTGTGCGCGGCCGCTGCACGATCTGCGCATCTCGGTGATCGATCGCTGCAATTTCCGCTGCCCGTACTGCATGCCGGAGGACCAGTACGCGCACGACTCATGTCTTCCTGAGCAAGGACCAGCGCCTGCGCTTCGAGGAGATCGAGCGCCTCGCGCGCGCGTTCGTCGACCTCGGCGTGCGCAAGCTGCGCCTGACCGGCGGCGAACCGCTGCTGCGCCGCGATCTGCCGCAACTCGTGCGACTGCTCGCGCGCGATCCCGGGCGTCGAAGACATCGCGCTGACGACCAACGGCGTGCTGCTGCCGAAATTCGCGCAGGCACTGCGCGATGCGGGCCTGCAGCGCCTGACCGTATCGCTCGACACGCTCGATGCGGACACGTTCCGCAAGCTGTCCGGCGGGCGCGGCGAAGTCGCCGAAGTGCTCGCAGGCATCGCCGCCGCAGAAGCGTGCCGGGTTCGCGTCGCATCAAGATCAACTGCGTCGTCATGCGCGGCGTCAACGACACGCAGGTCCTCGATCTCGCTCGAACACTTCCGCGGCACGCCGCACATCGTGCGCTTCATCGAATACATGGACGTCGGCACCGTCAATGGCTGGCACAGCCGGATCGCGTCGTGCCGCAGCGCGGAACTGATCGCGCGCATCGGCGCGCGCTGGCCGCTTGCGCGCGCTCGAGCCGAACTATCGCGGCGAAGTCGCCGAGCGCTATCGCTTCGTCGACGGCGCCGGCGAGATCGGTTTCATCAGTTCGGTATCGCAGCCGTTCTGCGGCGACTGCGCGCGCGCGCGGCTTCGGCCGACGGCAAACTGTATACCTGCCTGTTCGCACGCACGGCCACGACCTGCGCGCGCCGCTGCGCGCCGGAGCCAGCGACGAGGAACTTGCAGCGCTTGATCGCGACGCGCTGGAGCAGCGTGCGGACCGTTACAGCGAACAGCGCGCCGAGTTGCGCGCGCACGGCGAGCCGGAACACGTGGAAATGTTCGCGATGGGTGGGATGAAGTCGCCGGTCGAAGCAAGGATGCTGTCATCCGGCACGAGCCGGAACCAGCGTGGCCGAACGCAAGGAAAGTCTGGACCGGTCGCGCGATGACGCATGACGCACTGCCGGGCAAATCGTCCGCGCATGGTCGATGTCGGCGCCAAAGCGCGTGACGGCGCGCGCGGCGACTGCGCAGGCGATCGTGCGCTTTCCGGCGAACGTGGCGCGCGCCTTGCGCGCAGGCGGCATGCGCGCGAAGAAGGGCCCGGTCCTCGACACCGCGATCATCGCCGGCACGCTGGCGGCAAAGCGCACGCACGAACTGATTCCGTTCTGTCATCCGCTGGCGATCGAGCGCTGCGATTTCGTGCGTCGAGTTCGTCTCCGCGACGCGAACTGGCGATCCGCTGCGAGGTCGCGGTCTCGCACAAGACCGGCGTGGAGATGGAAGCGCTGACCGGCGCTAGTCGTCGCCGCGCTCACGGTCTACGACATGTGCAAGGCGCTGTCGCACGAGATCGTGATCGCCGATGTGCGCCTCTCGAAAAATCCGGCGGCAAGCGCGTGTGCACGCAAGGGCAAGGTGCGTGCGATGAATTATCGCGTGCTGTACTTCGCCTCGCTGCGCGATGCAGGCCGGCGTGCGACGACGGAGACAGGTCGATTCAGCCGCGGCCGACGCCGCGCGCGCTGTACGCGCGAGCTGCGCGCGCGACACGGATTCGCGCTGGCCGCAGGATCGCCTGCGTGTCGCGATCAACGGCGACTTCGCGGACGTGGGATCGCGCGCTGCGCGACGGCGACGAGGTCGTCTTCCTGCCGCCGGTCTCCGGCGGCTGACGCGACGGCCATGAGCATGTTCTCGCTCAGCGAACAAGCCATCGATATCGCCGCGCTCGCGCCGCGGACTGGCGAATGGCGCGGCACGGGCGCGTGCGTCGACGCTTCGAAGGCTGGGTGCGCGATCACAACGATGGCCGCGCCGTGCAGCCGGCTCGACTACCAGGCCTATGCGCCGCTGGCGCAGGCGCGAAGGCGCGCGCATTCTCGCCGAGGCGCGCGCGCGCTTCGAGATCGTCGATGCGCGCTGCGCGCATCGGGTCGGCGAGCTGGCGATCGGCGATCTCGCGGTGTGGGTCGGCGTCAGCGCGGCGCATCGCGACGCGGCGTTCGCCGCCTGCCGCTACATCATCGACGAAGTGAAGACGCGCGTGCCGATCTGGAAGAACGAGCACTATGCCGACGGCGAATCGGGCTGGCTGCATCCCGACAACACGCCAGTCGAGTAAGGCGGCAGTCCCGCCAGCGTGACATCCCGGCACCCGAATCATTCACTACCGTTGCTGCCTTCCGGCCCTGGCGGGATTTGCAAACTATCGTCGCGAGAGAACCAACGGGACCACCATTGAAACGGAATTGGCGGAGAGAGCGGGATTCGAACCCGCGAAGCGGGTATAAGCCGCTTACACACTTTCCAGGCGTGCTCCTTCAACCACTCGGACACCTCTCCAGCCTCGACTCCAGTTGCGTGTCCATACAAGCCGAGCCGCGCAGGATAGCGAGTAGGCAGGCATCCGGTAACAAGCGCGTCAACGCTTCCGCGTGCGCGTTCGCGCCGACTTGGCACAATCCAGGCTGATCCTGACACATACCCGACACCCTCCGAAGATGTCATGTCCTATCAAGTCCTCGCACGCAAGTGGCGGCCGAAGCAATTTTCCGAACTGGTCGGGCAGGAACACGTGGTGCGCGCGCTGTCGCAACGCGCTCGATTCGCGGCGCATGCACCACGCGTTTCTGTTCACCGGCACGCGCGGCGTCGGCAAGACCACGATCGCGCGCATCTTCGCCAAGTCGCTGAACTGCGAGCGCGGGCAGTCGTCCAATCCCTGCGGTGAATGCGCGGCGTGCATCGACATCGATGCCGGGCGCTTCGTCGACCTGATCGAGATCGATGCGGCCAGCAACACCGGCGTCGACGATGTGCGCGAGGTGATCGAGAACGCGCAGTACGCGCCGTCGCGCGGCCGCTTCAAGGTGTATCTGATCGACGAAGTGCACATGCTGTCGAAGATCGGCGTTCAACGCGCTTGCTGAAGACGCTGGAAGAACCGCCGCCGCACGTGAAGTTCCTGCTCGCGACCACCGATCCGCAGAAGCTGCCGGTGACGGTGCTGTCGCGCTGCCTGAAGTTCAATCTCAAGCGCCTGCTGCCGGAGCAGATCAGCGGGCAGATGCGGCGCATCCTCGACGCGGAGAAGCATTGCGTTCGAGGCCGAGGCGCTGAGCGAACTGGCGCGCGGCGCCGACGGTTCGCTGCGCGATGGCTTGTCGCTGCTCGACCAGGCGATCGCCTATGGCGGCGGGCGACGTGCGTGCGGACGAAGTGCGCGCGATGCTCGGCACGATCGAGCGCGGCCAGGTGCTGCGCTGCTCGATGCGCTGCAGGCCGGCGACGGCGCAGGCGCTGATGGCCGAGATCGATCGTCTGGCCGAGTTCTCGCCGGATTTCGCCGGTGTGCTCGACGAGATCGCCGGCGCGCTGCATCGCGTCCAGCTGCAGCAATTGGTTGCCGATTACGCCTCCGCCGAAGAAGTCGGCGACACCGGCGTCGCCGCGCTCGCGGGCGCGCTGTCGCCCGAAGAAGTGCAGCTCTACTACCAGATCGCGATCGTCGGCCGCCGCGATCTGCCGCTCGCGCCGACCGCGCGCGCGGGCTTCGAAATGACGCTGCTGCGCATGCTCGCGTTTCGTCCCGGCGCACCGGACGCGCGCGCGTCTGCGCTGCCCGCGCGCAGACGACGGCCGCAGTCAGCGCTGCTGCCACGGCGGTTGCCTCGGCACCGCGCCGCCGACGCCAGCGGTTGCCGCCAGGCGACCGGCCTGAACCGTCCGTCCCCGCCAGCATGGCCGAGCCGATCGCAACCGAAGAACCCGCCGCGACCAATGGATCGTCTCAGTACCGACGCCGTCTAGGCCGCGTGTCGCGCCGGTGGACGCCAGCGACTGGGCAGGCGCTTGATCGAGCGCGCGGATCTGAAGGGCCCGGTCGGCCAACTTGCGCAGCACGCGACACTGATCGCGCATCGAACAGCGACGTCGTGCGTCTGGCGCTGAAGCCGCAGCACGAACATCTCAACGCGCCGCCGCTGGTCGCAAGCATGGAACAGAAACTCGGCGCTGGTGCTCGGCCGCGCGCTGAAAGTGCGATTCGAGAAATCCACCGCATGTCGTCGCCGGAAACGCCCGCGGAAATCGCGCGGGCGCGAGCGCTCGGCGCGCGCAGCAGGCGGCCGAGCAGGCGATGCGACGCCGATCCGGTCGTGCAGGCGCTGCATGCGCGATTTCGGCGCACGCGTGATTCTGCCGGAGTCGATCAAACCCATTGGCTGATACGATCTTCGGATCGTAGCGTATTTCAATCCAGAGGAGTTGCATATGCGCGGACCGATGGCGCAACTGATGCAGCAGGCGCAGCGCATGCAGGACGAACTCAAGCGCGCGCAGGAAGAAATCGCCAAGCTCGAAGTCACCGGCAATCCGGCGGCGGCATGGTCAGCGTGATCATGAACGGCCGCCACGAAGTGCGCCGCGTGCGATCGACCGCAAGCTGTTCGCCGACGATCCGGAAATGGCCGAGGACCTGATCGCCGCCGCGTTCAACGACGCGGTGAACAAGGTCGCCGCGGCGAGTCAGGACGCCGCATGGGCGAAGTCGCCGGCGGCATGAACCTGCCGCCGGGTTTCAAGCTGCCGTTTTGAATTTCTATACTTTGCGATAATCTGCATGTCCGGCTCGCCGCTGCTCAACGAACTGATCGAAGCCTTGCGCTGCCTGCCCGGGCGTCGGCGCAAAGACCGCGCAGCGCATGGCGTTCCACGTGCTCGAACGCGATCGCGCCGGCGCGCGAAAGCTCGCGGACAAGCTTGCCGCGGCGGTCGAGCGCATCGGCAACTGCACGCGCTGCCGCACTTTCAGCGAAGAACCTGTCTGCGCGCTCTGCGCCAATCCGCAACGCGATGCGCAACCGCTGTGCGTGGTCGAAACGCCGGCCGATCAGCTCGCGATCGAGCAGGCGACCGGCTATCGCGGACGCTATTTCGTGCTGCTCGGCCGGCTGTCGCCGCTGGATGGCATGGGCCCGAAGGAACTGGGCCTGGACCTGCTCGCGGCGCGGCTGGCCGAAGACGAAGTGCGCGAATTGATCATCGCGACCAATCCGACCGTCGAAGGCGAGGCGACCGCGCACCTGCTCAGCGCAGATCGCGCGCCAGGCCAACGTGCGCGCAACGCGCCTCGCGCATGGCGTGCCGCTCGGCGGCGAACTCGAATTCATCGATCGCGGCACGCTGGCGCACGCGTTCGGCGGCCGTCAAGTCCTCGACGACTGAATCTCGCGCAGGCGCAGGAGCGCGATGGGCGACACGATGTTCGACAAGATCATCCGCCGCGAAATTCCCGCCGATATCGTCTACGAGGACGACGACGTGCTGGCGTTCCGCGACATCAATCCGCAGGCGCCGGTGCACGTGCTGTTCATTCCGAAGAAGCGCGATTCGCGACCCTGAACGATCTCGGCGCGGCCGACGCGGCGCACTGATCGGCAAGCTGTTCCTCGCTGCGACGGCACTGGGCGAAAGCGCAGGGCTTCGCCGACGACGGCTATCGCGTGCGTGATGAACTGCAACAGGCATGGCGGGCAGACCGTGTTCCACATCCATCTGCACCTGCTCGCCGGGCGGCAGATGCACTGGCCGCCGGGCTGAGTCGCGCTTGATTCGGATCTACCGATGCGGCGGCACACGCCGCGCCGTTCAACGCCACAGGCTGGCGCCGAGCCGGTCACGCCGGCGACCCCAGCACAGCGGATCAGTAAGGCCCCAGATAGGGACCCCAGAGCGGATCGTAGTAGCCGGCACGGTAGTGCGGCCACGCGCTTGCGGCCACATGTAGACCTGGTCGGCATCGACTTTTGCAAATGTATAATCGTACTCGACCGACCTTGTGCTTTTCATTGCCGCTGATCGCGCCGACCACGGTGACGTCGCGGCCTTTGCCGTATACGGCCGGATCGTAGAACCCCTGCTTGCAGGCGATGAAGCGCCCCTCGCTGTGGTCGCGGCGATTCGGGCGCGCATCGGCATAGAGTTCGCGCGAGAGAATTTCGAAGCAGGTCGTGTTCGGACGTGGTTCGACCTTGATGATTTCTCCGCCCCAGCGCACGCGCTGACCGTTCGGACCCTGGCGGCTCGCAGCCTGCTGTGGCGTGATCTGGCGTAAAGTTGTCGCCGGCGAGCGGCGTAGGCACCGTCGCGCAGCCGCCAACAAGGCCGTTGCGCCGATGGCGAACGTCGAAGCGATGATTGTCGTGATGTTGCGCATGGCGGATCTCCGGAATCTGATTATACAGACGGATCTGCAACTCGTTACGTTGCATTCTAGTCCTGCGCGCAGGCAAGCAAGCTGTAAAGTTTTGCAAACGATCAGGGTCGATTCAGGCAGGCACCGCGCAACCATCAAGCATGTCGCGTATGCCACCGGCGCACCGCTTGCACAAAGACGGCAACCGCCTCGGTGACGCAAACGCATGGGCATAGCGCAGGCTGACATAGTCGGCCAGCAAGGCGTGCGCCCGAGGGTAGCGGGTAACGCGCGCGGCGAAATCGCGTGGACCTTCTGCGAGAGCGCGTATCGCGCCAGTGCGCGCCAGCTTGCGGCACAAGGCGTCGTAGGCTGCATCGAGCGGATCGAGCCGGCGCCGCGGTTGACGCATCACCCAGATGGCGATCAGGCACAGCAGCAGGCTGCTCGATCCGACCAGCACCCAGGTCAGGTTGCGTAGTCGGCCTTGTCGATGCCGAACGGTGTGAGCAGACTGTGCTGGCGCAGCGCATTGAACTGCACGACGATGCTGTTCCAGCCGCGATTGATCGAGATCGACCTGGTTGCGCACGCTCACGATCCAGCCGGCCTGATACCAGCGCGCCCTGGCACCGGCAGCTGCGGCGCGCGCGCCGAGTTCGATGCGTTGCGGACTCACGGCCGCGGTCGGATCGACTCGCGTCCAGCCCTTGCCGTGCAGCCAGACCTCGGCCCAGGCGTGCGCATCGGACTGGCGCACGAGCGAGGTAGTTGCCGACTGCGTTGAAATAGCCGCCCAGGTAGCCGGTGACCACGCGCGCGGGGATGCCCGCCGCGCGCATCAGGAACACGAACGCGGCGGAGAAGTGTTCGCAGAACCCGCGCTCGGGTCGAGAACAGGAAATCGTCGATCGAATCGCGCCCGAGCGCGGGTGGCGACAAGAGTATAGAAAAACTTGTTGTGGAAAAGGTCCAGCGCGGCGCGCATGATCGCGTCGTCGCTGCCAAGGTCGCGCCGCCAGCCTTGCGCAAGTTCGACGCTGCGCGGATCGAAGCCTTGCGGCAGCGCGAGTGCGCGCCTGGCGTTGCCACGGGCTCAATATCGCATCGAGCCGGTAATGCAGAATCGAACTGACGCGGTAGCGCAACAGTTCGCTCGACCGGCCGCCGCCGTACCAGGGTCATGTCGTTGCCGCGCAGTGCATCGGCAGGCGCGTCAAGCGGCAGGTCGAGCGCGAACAGCCAGGGTTTGTCGGTGGGTTCCAGGCTGACTTCGTAACGACGTCGTTGCTGCGCCACTGCGTTCCGTGCTCGGCGGGACCGGGCCGGCACGGCGTCGAGTCCATGTGGCACCGTCGAAATCGGTCAGCACCGGACCGCGCCAGTACCATTGCGCGCGCGGTGGCGGCTCGGCGTCGAAGGCGACGCGAAACGCCGGGCTGTCGTCGACCAGCAGTTGCTGGATCGAACCCGGCGACATCGAATCGCCGATGCCGGTGCGTGCAATATCGTCGCCGGGCGTGCGCCACAGCGGCGAGTCGAGGCGCGGAAAAAACACGAAGACGCACAGGGCGAGCGGCATGGCGGCCAACAGCGCGAACGCCCCGCCGCGCAAATCCTGCAGCAGCGCCGGCCACCACGCGGTAACGGGCGCATCGGCAGGGCGCGGATCGAGTGCGCGCAACGTGGCCAGCAGCAGGGCGAGCGCGCCGAGCAGGAGCAGGGTCAGGGAAAGGTCCGTGTTGAACAGCAGAGCGCTCATCAACACGAAGCTCGCAAAGCAGATGGCGGCGCGCGCGTCGCGGCGGGTTTCGGTTTCCAGCAGCTTGAGCGCGATCATCGCGCAGGCCAGCGCGCTGCCGGGTTCGCGGCCGAAGATATTGCCGTAGTGAACGATCACCAGGACCGGAATCAGCACGACCAGCGGCAGGCGAATCCAGGCGGGAATACGCGCGCGCGTCGTACCGGCGTTGCAGCCAGCGGCCGGCGAGCAGTGCGAGCATCAGCGCGTCGAGCCATAGTGGCAGGCGCGACATGTGCGGAAGCACCGCTACGAGCACGCTGGCCGCAGACCAGATTGAACTGGCGTGCGTTCAACCTTGTGGAAATTGATCCGCTCACGCCGGTGCATCCGGCATCAGGGCTAGCTGCACGCAGGCAGGCGTGCCGGTGTTCTGCGCCGACGGCCGGGCCCGATGCGCGCATGCGGCAGCACGATCAGGTAGGGCGTGCGCGCGGCTTCGGCACGCCCGACCCAGGCCGCTATGCGCGAGATGCGTGCTTCGTAGCCGAGCCCTTCGAGCGTGTGCCAGTCGAGGACGATCTCGTGGCCGCGCTGCTGCTCGAACTCCTTGACCAGCAGGGTGTCGTGGCGCGCGCTGGCTTTCCAGGCGATGCGCCGGCGCGGATCGCTCGGGCGGTAGTCGCGCAGCATCGCCAGTTCGTCGCCGGCGCTGTGCTGCACTCGCGCCTGCGACATCGCTGCCGTTCTGCGGCAGCGGCGGCGCATTGGGTTCTGCGCGCGGATAGATCAGGGCCTGGAAATCCGGATTGAGCCAGCTCCATGACCTGGAACAGGCCGAACGGGTACTCGCTGAAAACCCGGATACGTCCGAGCGGCTGCCAGCCACGGCGCAGCGCGGGCAGATCGGCGAGTATCGTTTTCGTTTCCTTCGCGCCGATATCGAAGACCGTCTGTTCGCCGGGCGCTGCCTTCTCGCGGCGCAGGCGCAGACCCTGCCGCGCCGATGCGCCGGAGTGGAAAATGATAGAAAGCTGCAGAGTTTCCGCCGGCGTGCACGCCTGCGCCTTGAGCGCGTGCAATTCGAGCCGGTTGATCGCGCGGAACGCCTGGAACACGCTTTGGTATGCCGCTGCGGCGAGCAGGCAGGTCAGCAACATTGCCGGATTGTTGTTGTAGTTCAGCGCACCGACCAGCATGACCAGCAACATCAGCGAAAAGACCAGGCCGAAACGCGTCGGCAATACGTAGATGCGCTGCCGGTGCAGAACCGACCGGCAGCGCTTCGGCTGCTTCAGACGCGTCAGAGCCGGCAGCCGGCGTTCCGCGAGAATCAGCAGGTCGGACCAGCGCGCTGGCGAGAGCGGCGCGCAACGCGTTCGCCTAGCGGACCGCGCACCTGCGACCAGCAATTGCGCGCGCGAGTTCGGCGCGCGAGGCGTGGCTCGATGCCGACGGGATCAGCCGATGCGCGGCGATCGCGACGAACACCGCCTGCACGTCCTCGGGCACGCAATAGCCGCGCCCCGCGAGCAGCGCGTATGCGCGCGCCGCGTACAGCAACGCAAGTCCCGCGCGCGGCGACAGGCCGACGCGGATATCCGTGCGCACGCGGCTTTCGGCGAGCAGCGCCTGCGACATAGTCGATCAGCGCCGGGACTCGCTAGCACGCTTGCCGACGGCGTTGCGCAGTTGCGCGATCTGCTGCGCATTCAGGCAGCGGTTTGCAGGTGTGCGATCAATTCACGGCGGTCGCTCGGCGCCGAGCAGGGCGCGCTCGGCATCGCGATCCGGATAGTCGAGACTGATGCGCAGCATGAAGCGGTCGAGTTGCGAATCCGGCAACGGAAATGTGCCGGCGAGATCGAGCGGGTTCTGCGTGGCGACGACGAAGAACGGCGCCGGCAGCGCGTGGGTCACGCCGTCGACGGTCACCTGCTGTTCGGCCATCGCTTCGAGCAGGGCGCTTTGCGTCTTCGGCGTGGCGCGGTTGATCTCGTCGGCAAGCACAAGCTGCGCGAACAGCGGGCCGGGGTGGAATTTGAACTCGGCGCTGCCGTTTTCCGAAATGCTGCGCTCGTAGATGCTCACGCCGATGATGTCGGACGGCAACAGATCGGAGGTGAACTGGATGCGCTGGAACGACAGATCCAAGGTCGCCGCCAGCGCGTGCGCGAGCGTGGTCTTGCCGACGCCGGGCAGATCCTCGATCAGCAGATGGCCACCGGCGAGGAAGCAGGCGAAGGCCATGCGCACCTGCGCGGTCTTGCCGAGCACGACGCGGTTGACCTGCTGCAGCGCTTCGCCGAGTGCATTGGCGAGCGCATCGTCGAGCGACGGCGCCGGCGCGGTGGAAGTGACCAGGGAAACGGACATAAAGGCAGAGACTCCTTGTTCATTACGGAGTATAGGCATTTCCTGGCGTTGCAAGCTTGCGGAAACGCAAGTTAGCGGCGCAGGCCAGCCCGCGCGAACTTCATACGGTCGCGATGCCGGCCTCGCGCAGCAGGCGACACAGTGCGATCAATGGCAGACCGACCAATGCAGTCGGATCGTGCGAGTCGATATGCTCGAACAGGGTTATCCCCAAACCCTCGGACTTGAAGCTGCCGGCGCAGTCGTATGGCTGCTCCTGGGCAAGATAACGTTCGATTTCGCCGTCATCGAGTCGGCGGAACGCGACCCGAGTCGTATCCATCGCGAACGTTTCGCGCGCGGGGTTGCGCCGTGTATCGATCAGACAGACCGCAGTATGGAACACTACTTCGCGTCCCGCGCTCGCACGCAACTGCAGACGCGCGTTCTTGAGATTTCCGGGCTTGCCGAGGATCAGACCCTCGCAGCCGGCCACCTGATCCGAGCCGACGATCAGGCAGTCCGGATTGGTTGCGGCGACCGCGCGCGCCTTGGCCACCGCCAGGCGCTCGGCAAGGGCCGCCAACGATTCGCCAGTATGCGGTGTTTCATCCACGAGCGGCGCCTGCTGGCGGAACTTCGGCGTGATGCGCGCCAGCAAATCGCGACGATAGGCGGAGGTGGAAGCAAGGACCAGATCGATGTCGGCGAACGAGATCATGGCGCTATTCTCGCCGCAAAACGTGTTTTTGTGGGCTTTGTAAGGCGCGTAGGAGCAGGCAAAAGATTGACTTTGTGCACCGCCGCACCTACCATCGCGCGCGCCGTGTCCTCCGCCTTGCCAGAAATTGTCGATCCGTGGCGCATGGTGAGTGCGCGGCGCATCGTTTCAGGGCCGATTGCCATTGTCGGCGCTGCCGCGACTGGCGACGAGTCTGGCTGCTACCGAGGGCGAAGTCGACTATGAACTCGATTTCGGCAAAGACGAATTCGGCGTATCCGGAGTGCATGTCGCGCGACGACGGCGTTGCCGCTGACCTGTCAGCGCACGTCTGGAGACGTTCAAGTTTCCGGTCAGCATCGACGCGCGGCTGGGCTTCATCGTCGATGAGGCTGACGAGGCCGCCCTGCCGGCGGGCTATGAACCGCTGCTGCTGGATGCGGCGGGCTTGCGGCCGGTCGACGTGATCGAAGACGAATTGATCCTGGCGTTGCCGATCGTGCCGGTGAAGCCGGGAACCAGGGAAATGCAGCGCGAATGGACCAGGAAAGTGCGCGGCCGAAGACGACGCGAAGACCGAATCCTTTCGCCGCGCTGAAGAAAGCGACATTCAACAAGTAAGATATTGGAGAAGCATCATGGCTGTTGCCAAAAGCCGTAAATCCCCGTCCCGCCGCGGCATGCGCCGTGCGCATGATGCGCTGACTGCCAAGCAGCTCGGCACCGACCCGACCTCGGGCGAAGTGCATCTGCGCCACAACGTCACCAAGGACGGCTACTACCGCGGCCGCAAGGTGATCGAAAACAAGACTCCGGTTCACGACGAAGATTGAAGTCGGCGATTCCGGCTCGCGACTTGACCATCGATATCCGTATCGCCGGCTTCTGCGTGTTATCCGCAGTGATTGCGCTCAATTGCCCGCGACTGGCCGTAGTGCCTGATGCGACGTAAGGGGGGACAGTCTTGATTTACGCACGCATCGCGGGCACCGGCAGCTTTCTGCCGGAACGGATCGTCACCAATGCCGAACTCGAGAACTGGTCGACACCAGCGACGAGTGGATTGCCGCGCGCACCGGCATCCGCCAGCGCCATATCGCCGCCGAAGGCCAGACCACCGGCGATCTGGCCTACGTCGCCGCGCTTGCAGCAATCGAAGCGGCTGGCATTACGGCGCAAGGATATCGAACTGATCGTCGTCGGCACGACCACGCCCGACCTGATCTTTCCCTCGACCGCCTGCCTGCTGCAGCATCGACTTGGCGCGAATGGCTGCGCCGCTTTCGACGTCAATGCGGCCTGCTCGGGCTTCATCTACGCTTTGACTGTCGCCAATCAAGTTCATCCGCACCGGCACGTACAAGACTGCTCTGGTTATCGGCGGCGAAACCCTGTCGCGCATGCTCGACTGGACGCGACCGGTCGACCTGCGTCCTGTTCGGCGATGGCGCCGGCGCCGTGGTGCTCAAGGCAGATCAGACGATCCCGGCATCCTGTCCAGCCATATCCACGCCGACGGCGGCTACAAGGAATTGCTCTGGACCCGCGTCGGCGTTTCCACCGGTTTCAAGGAAGAAAAAAATCACGGCGTGCGCGTGATGATGCAAGGCCGCGAGGTCTTCAAGGTCGCGGTCAAGACCCTCGACCGTGTGGTCGACGAGACACTCGAAGCCAATGGTCTGGACAAACACGCGATCGACTGGCTGATTCCGCACCAAGCCAATCTGCGCATCATCCAGGCCACCGCGAAGCGCCTGGAACTGCCGATGGAGCGTGTCATCGTCACCGTCGACAAGCACGCCAACACCTCTGCCGGTTCAGTCCCGCTCGCGCTCGATTTCGGCGTGCGCTCGGGCAAGGTGCAGCGCGGACAATTGCTGCTGCTCGAAGCCTTTGGCGGCGGGTTTACCTGGGGCTCGGCGCTGCTGCGCTATTGAACCGGAACCCGCAAAGTCCGGATCGCAAAACTAGATCACTCGCGTTATTTCCAATCCATACGAATTGCAATGAGCATGAACGAAACCGCTGTCTCCGCCGAACCAATGGCTTCCGATACCCGGGCGTCGCAGGCCGAATTCCCGAAACTGGCGTTTGTTTTTCCGGGCCAGGGATCGCAATCGCTGAATATGCTTGCGGATCTTGCGAGCGAATTTTCCTCGGTTGAAGCGACGTTTGCCGAAGCCTCGGCCAGCGTCGGCGTCGATTTGTGGGCGCTCGCGCAGGATGGCCCCGAGGAAGCGCTCAACCGCACGGAAAATACCCAGCCTGCGCTGCTCGCCGCCGGCGTCGCAGTGTGGCGCGTATGGCAGGAACTGGACGGCCCGCAGCCCGATATGTTGGCCGGCCACAGTCTCGGCGAATATACGGCGCTGGTCTGTGCGCAGGCCATTTCGCTCGCCGATGGCGCGGCATTGGTCGCCGAACGTGGACGCCTGATGCAGGCTGCGGTGCCGCCCGGCGTCGGTGCGATGGCCGCCGTGCTCGGCGGCGACGATGCGCAGATTGCGCAGGTTTGTGCGGAGGTCGCACAGGGCCAGGTCGTCGCACCCGCGAATTACAACGCGCCAGGGCAGTTGGTGATTGCCGGCGACGCCGACGCGGTCGATCGCGCGCTCGCGCGGCTGGCCGAACTCGGGGTGAAGAAGGCGGTAAAACTCGCGGTGAGCGTGCCTTCGCATTGCGCGTTGATGCGCGGCGCCGCGGACAGACTTGCCGAGCGCTTCAACACGATCAAATGGTCGCTGCCGGCAATCCGCATCGTGCAGAACGCAGAGGCGAAGTCCTGGGATTCCGTTGCCGAGATACGCGCCGCGCTGACGCGGCAGTTATATCAGCCCGTGCTCTGGACCGACAGCATGCATGTGCTCGCCGGTGGCGGCATCAAGCGCGTCGGCGAATGCGGACCCGGCAAAGTGCTGACCGGTTTGCTCAAGCGCATCGAGCGTGCTCTCGACGGTCGCGCGATCGGCGCACCGGCGGACCTCGAACAGGCGATTGCCGATTGGAAGCAATAAGGCACGAAAGCGCAACGACTCACCACGAAGGGCACGAAGTACACAGAAGCAAACAAAATCGGTTGAGCTGGCTTCTACTTTCCTTCCTCGCTTTTGTGTTCTTCATGTCCTTCGTGGTAAATCCCCAAGTTCCTGACTTGTCTTTCTCGAAGACCTGAACCTATGTCCACACAATTGCAAGGCGAAATCGCCCTCGTCACCGGCGCGAGCCGCGGCATCGGCGCTGCGATCGCCGATCTGCTTGCCGCACGGGGCGCGAAGGTCATCGGCACGGCAACCACCGAAGGCGGCGCCGCCGCGATCGGCGAGCGCCTCGCATCGCAGGGCGGAGCAGGGCGCGCGCTCAACGTGACCGACAGCGTCGCGGTCGAAAAATTCATCGAGACCGTGACCGCGGAATTCGGGGCGATCTCGGTTCTCGTCAACAACGCGGGCATCACGCGCGATCAATTGCTCTTGCGCATGAAGGAAGAAGACTGGCAGGCGACCCTCGACACCAATCTCAGCTCGGTCTATCGCACCTCCAAGGCCGTGCTGCGCGGAATGATGAAGGCACGCAAGGGGCGCATCATCAGTATCGCATCGGTCGTGGGTTTGACCGGCAATCCGGGACAGGCCAACTACGCGGCGGCAAAGGCCGGCATCATTGCGTTTTCAAAATCGCTGGCGCGCGAGATCGGCTCGCGTGGCATCACCGTCAATGTGGTCGCGCCGGGTTTCATCGACACCGACATGACCAGGTCTTTGACCGAAGATCAGCGCAATGCCCTGCTTCCGCAGATCGCGCTTGGCCGCCTCGGTGCGCCCGATGATATCGCCGAGGCGGTGGCCTTTCTCGCATCGCCGGCGGGCGCCTACATCACCGGCGAGACCCTGCACGTCAACGGCGGCATGTATATGGCTTGACAACTCGCAGGCCGAACTGGAAGCAATCAGTTTCGGAGTCGATGCGAGGGATGCCGGAAAAACGTGCTGGACGCACAAATCCGGCAAAGCGACTGGCAATCTGCGATTGCCTGCATGTGCCCATTCTCTTTTCGACACCTGGCTGACGTTCGACGTTCGGTATTCCACGTTCTGGCGTGTTTACATTAAGTTATATAAGATTACAGAAAATTGCTTCTGCGCTGGGCTCACCAGTACAAGTGAGAACTTACTTGGCATTCGAACTTACGAACCACGCCTTCACTTGTTAACTTGCTATACAACTGGAACGGCAGGAATTTGGTTGGTAAAGATTGTTTACATTTTAAGAATGGATATATAAGTTAATAATAATTCATGAATCATTAATATGACTTATTTTATTTTTGTGATGCGATTCGCAGAAATTAAATATGAATGTCGGCAGTCTCGATCGCAAGCGTTAAATACGTAACGCTTTAGCAGAGATTGATGCTTTCTGAATGACGTCGGCTGGAGATGGATCTGGGTTAAAAAATTAGCTGAATAGGGGTTAAGTCGTGAAAAGCACATATTGCGTAACAATAGCGCGCGCCGCGCTGTTGATGAGTTTGCTTGTGCTCTATCAGCCGACGCTGGCCGCAACGGGAAGCGCACAGGGCGACGGAGCAAGCGCAAATCTCACCTTGGTGCCATTGCTCGGCACAGGTGTCGTCGTAAATATCCCCCCCACTCCCCTGGCGAGTGTGAACTCCACCGGCTCAGACCATGAGACCGATGTCGGCATATCCGCAGGTTTGACCGGTGTCGGGACCATTCTTTCGACAGGGTTGCTCACCGGCACCGCGCAAGCGACCCTCGCCGGCTACAGCACTGACAACGTGAGCGCCTCGGGCGAGGTGGACAATGCTGTGGTCAGTCTGAAGTTGCTCACGGTGACCGTGCTCGGTGTGACTGCGGACGTCCTCCAGGGCAACGCGCAGGCGATATGCTCCAGCGGCCAGCCTGCGATAACAGGCAACTCGGTGATTACCAATCTGCAAGTTGTGGTACTCGGCGTTCCGATCAGCATACCCGTAACCTTGCCACCTAATACGACGATCGCACCGTTGCAGCCACTCACCGGCTTGTCAATCGTGGTAAACCAGCAAATACCGCAGACCAATGGCCTGACAGTGCACGCGCTGCACGTCATTCTGAACAATTACCTGCTTAACCTCATTGGTAACGTGAGCGTTGACATCGCGTTGGGCAACGCCGTTGTCACCATGCAGAGCGCGTGCGCAGTTCCGCCGGCCCCGCATCTGACCCTGACGAAGACGGCGAACGGCAGTTTCGTACGCGGCAGCACGGGCAGTTACACGTTGACGGCGAGCAACAGCGGCACGGCCGCAACGAGTGGCACGCTGACGATCAGCGATACGTTGCCAACCGGGCTGAGCTACAGCAGTGCGAGCGGTACGGGATGGAGTTGCAGTGCAAGCGGGCAGGTGGTGACGTGCACGAACGCGGCAGCGCTGGGGATTGGTGCCTCGACGCAGGTGACGATCACGGTGGCGATCGCGTCCAATGCGCCGAGCACGGTAACGAACAATGCCGTGGTGGGCAGCCCGAACGACCCGGCGCCGAGCTGTACCACGCTGGTGGACGGCTGCGCGACGAACACGACGCCGGTCAATGATGCGCCGGCCCCGCACCTGACCCTGACGAAGACGGCGAACGGCAGTTTCGTACGCGGCAGCACGGGCAGTTACACGTTGACGGCGAGCAACAGCGGCACGGCCGCGACGAGTGGCACGCTGACGATCAGCGATACGTTGCCGACCGGGCTGAGCTACAGCAGTGCGAGCGGCACGGGATGGAGTTGCAGTGCAAGCGGGCAGGTGGTGACGTGCACGAACGCGGCAGCGCTGGGGATCGGTGCCTCAAGTCAGGTGACGATCACGGTAGCGATTGCGGTGAACGCACCCAGTCCGGAGACGAACAATGCGGTGGTGGGCAGTACGAACGATCCACCACCGAGTTGCACCACGCCTGGTCGATGGCTGTGCAACGACCACCACCCCGGTCAGCGATCCGTTGCTGCCGCACCTGACCCTGACGAAGACGGCGAATGGCAGTTTCGTACGCGGCAGCACGGGCAGTTACACGTTGACGGCGAGCAACAGCGGCACGGCCGCAACGAGTGGCACGCTGACGATCAGCGATACGTTGCCAACCGGGCTGAGCTACAGCAGTGCGAGCGGTACGGGGTGGAGTTGCAGTGCAAGCGGACAGGTGGTGACGTGCACGAACGCGGCAGCGCTGGGGATCGGTGCCTCGACGCAGGTGACGATCACGGTGGCGATCGCGTCCAATGCGCCGAGCACGGTAACGAACAATGCAGTGGTGGGCAGCCCGAACGACCCGGCGCCGAGCTGTACCACGCTGGTGGACGGCTGCGCGACGAACACGACGCCGGTCAATGATGCGCCGGCCCCGCACCTGACCCTGACGAAGACGGCGAACGGCAGTTTCGTGCGCGGCAGCACGGGCAGTTACACGTTGACGGCGAGCAACAGCGGCACGGCCGCGACGAGCGGCACGCTGACGATCAGCGATACGTTGCCGACCGGGCTGAGCTACAGCAGTGCGAGCGGCACGGGATGGAGTTGCAGTGCAAGCGGACAGGTGGTGACGTGCACGAACGCGGCAGCGCTGGCGATCGGTGCCTCAAGTCAGGTGACGATCACGGTGGCGATTGCGGCCAATGCGCCCAGTCCGGCGGTCAACAATGCGGTGGTGGGCAGTACGAACGATCCACCACCGAGTTGCACCACCCTGGTCGATGGCTGTGCAACGGCCACCACCCCGGTCAATGATCCACCGTCGTCGCCGCACCTGACCCTGACGAAGACGGCGAACGGCAGTTTCGTACGCGGCAGCACGGGCAGTTACACGTTGACGGCGAGCAACAGCGGCACGGCCGCAACGAGTGGCACGCTGACGATCAGCGATACGTTGCCAACCGGGCTGAGCTACAGCAGTGCGAGCGGTACGGGATGGAGTTGCAGTGCAAGCGGGCAGGTGGTGACGTGCACGAACGCGGCAGCGCTGGGGATCGGCGCGTCGACGCAGGTAACGATCACGGTGGCGATTGCGGCCAATGCGCCCAGTCCGGCGGTCAACAATGCGGTGGTGGGCAGTCCGAACGATCCACCACCGAGTTGCACCACGCCGGTCGATGGCTGTGCAACGACCACCACCCCGGTCAGCGATCCGTTGCTGCCGCACCTGACCCTGACGAAGACGGCGAACGGCAGTTTCGTACGCGGCAGCACGGGCAGTTACACGTTGACGGCGAGCAACAGCGGCACGGCCGCAACGAGTGGCACGCTGACGATCAGCGATACGTTGCCAACCGGGCTGAGCTACAGCAGTGCGAGCGGTACGGGGTGGAGTTGCAGTGCAAGCGGGCAGGTGGTGACGTGCACGAACGCGGCAGCGCTGGGGATCGGTGCCTCGACGCAGGTGACGATCACGGTGGCGATCGCGTCCAATGCGCCGAGCACGGTAACGAACAATGCGGTGGTGGGCAGCCCGAACGACCCGGCGCCGAGCTGTACCACGCTGGTGGACGGCTGCGCGACCAACACGACCCCGGTCAGTGATCCGCCGACGGGACCGCACCTGACCCTGACGAAGACGGCGAACGGCAGTTTCGTACGCGGCAGCACGGGCAGTTACACGTTGACGGCGAGCAACAGCGGCACGGCCGCGACGAGCGGCACGCTGACGATCAGCGATACGTTGCCGACCGGGCTGGGCTACAGCAGTGCGAGCGGCACGGGATGGAGTTGCAGTGCAAGCGGGCAGGTGGTGACGTGCACGAACGCGGCAGCGCTGGCGATCGGTGCCTCAAGTCAGGTGACGATCACGGTGGCGATTGCGGTGAACGCACCCAGTCCGGAGACGAACAATGCGGTGGTGGGCAGTACGAACGATCCACCACCGAGTTGCACCACCCTGGTCGATGGCTGTGCAACGACCACCACCCCGGTCAGCGATCCGTTGCTGCCGCATCTGACCCTGACGAAGACGGCGAATGGCAGTTTCGTACGCGGCAGCACGGGCAGTTACACGTTGACGGCGAGCAACAGCGGCACGGCCGCAACGAGTGGCACGCTGACGATCAGCGATACGTTGCCAACCGGGCTGAGCTACAGCAGTGCGAGCGGTACGGGATGGAGTTGCAGTGCAAGCGGGCAGGTGGTGACGTGCACGAACGCGGCAGCGCTGGGGATCGGTGCCTCGACGCAGGTGACGATCACGGTGGCGATCGCGTCCAATGCGCCGAGCACGGTAACGAACAATGCAGTGGTGGGCAGCCCGAACGACCCGGCGCCGAGCTGTACCACGCTGGTGGACGGCTGCGCGACGAACACGACGCCGGTCAATGATGCGCCGGCCCCGCACCTGACCCTGACGAAGACGGCGAACGGCAGCTTCGTACGCGGCAGCACGGGCAGTTACACGTTGACGGCGAGCAACAGCGGCACGGCCGCGACGAGTGGCACGCTGACGATCAGCGATACGTTGCCGACCGGGCTGAGCTACAGCAGTGCGAGCGGCACGGGATGGAGTTGCAGTGCAAGCGGGCAGGTGGTGACGTGCACGAACGCGGCAGCGCTGGGGATCGGTGCCTCAAGTCAGGTGACGATCACGGTAGCGATTGCGGTGAATGCACCCAGTCCGGAGACGAACAATGCGGTGGTGGGCAGTACGAACGATCCGCCACCGAGTTGCACCACCCTGGTCGATGGCTGTGCAACGACCACCACCCCGGTCAGCGATCCGTTGCTGCCGCACCTGACCCTGACGAAGACGGCGAATGGCAGTTTCGTACGCGGCAGCACGGGCAGTTACACGTTGACGGCGAGCAACAGCGGCACGGCCGCAACGAGTGGCACGCTGACGATCAGCGATACGTTGCCGACCGGGCTGAGCTACAGCAGTGCGAGCGGTACGGGATGGAGTTGCAGTGCAAGCGGACAGGTGGTGACGTGCACGAACGCGGCAGCGCTGGGGATTGGTGCCTCGACGCAGGTGACGATCACGGTGGCGATCGCGTCCAATGCGCCGAGCACGGTAACGAACAATGCAGTGGTGGGCAGCCCGAACGACCCGGCGCCGAGCTGTACCACGCTGGTGGACGGCTGCGCGACGAACACGACGCCGGTCAATGATGCGCCGGCCCCGCACCTGACCCTGACGAAGACGGCGAACGGCAGCTTCGTACGCGGCAGCACGGGCAGTTACACGTTGACGGCGAGCAACAGCGGCACGGCCGCGACGAGCGGAACGCTGACGATCAGCGATACGTTGCCGACCGGGCTGAGCTACAGCAGTGCGAGCGGCACGGGATGGAGTTGCAGTGCAAGCGGACAGGTGGTGACGTGCACGAACGCGGCAGCGCTGGCGATCGGTGCCTCAAGTCAGGTGACGATCACGGTGGCGATTGCGGCCAATGCGCCCAGTCCGGCGGTCAACAATGCGGTGGTGGGCAGTCCGAACGACCCGGCGCCGAGTTGCACCACCCAGGTCGATGGCTGTGCAACGGCCACCACACCGGTCAATGATCCACCGACGTCGCCGCACCTGACCCTGACGAAGACGGCGAACGGCAGTTTCGTACGCGGCAGCACGGGCAGTTACACGTTGACGGCGAGCAACAGCGGCACGGCCGCAACGAGTGGCACGCTGACGATCAGCGATACGTTGCCATTTGGATTGGCATATAGCGCCGGCGTTGGCAACGGCTGGAGCTGCGGCGCAAGCGGTCGAGTGGTGACGTGCACGAATCCGGGACCGCTGGCGGTGGGGGTCTCGACGCAGGTGACGATCACGGTGGCGATCGCGGCGAATGCCGCCGGTGCGGTAATCAACGACGCGGTAGTGGGCAGCCCGAACGACCCGCCGCCGAGCTGTGCCAGGCTGGTGGACGGCTGCGCAACCACGACAACGCCGGTCAGCAGTCCGGTATCTGCTGGGCCAGGCCCGATCCTGATTACAACACCAGTAAATAATCCTTTTGCGCTATTGCTGCTTGCCCTCATCCTGCCCTGGCTCGCGCGTGTATATCTCAACAAAAAAATGCGCAGCCAGGGCAGTTGATGTATTCACTTGAACCGCAGCCGCAGCGCACGCTGCGGCGCGGCCTCGGTCTTGAATGCCCTGTCGCGGCGATCTTCGGGCGATGCTGGTGCTGTCTCCCGGCATCCACTACAATCCTCCGTCCCGATTTTCAAGCTTGAACTAATCCAAACCCCTTGCCTGAGGTAAGCGTAGCCATGAGCACCATCGAAGAACGCGTCAAGAAGATCGTCGTCGAACAGTTGGGCGTCAAGGAGGACGAAGTGACGCCGAACGCGTCGTTCGTGGACGATCTGGGTGCCGATTCGCTGGATACGGTCGAACTGGTCATGGCGCTTGAAGAGGAATTCGAGTGCGAGATTCCCGACGAGGAAGCCGAAAAGATCACCACCGTGCAGCAGGCAGTGGACTACATCAAGGCGCACGTCAAAGCCTGATCCGCCGCCGCGCCGCGCCTCGAACTGCGCCCGCGAGGCGCAGTTTGCATTTTCGGGTTGGCGAAACGGCTGTTTGAATTCGTCGCCTCGCGGACATTCGGCAGCGCGTTCGGGCACGCGATAAAGTCGCCCGCCAGGGCGAACGATGCAAGATCGGCAGAGCAGCATGAGCAGAGCAGCATGAGCAAACGGCGCGTCGTAGTTACTGGACTCGGTATCATCAGCCCCGTCGGCAACGACGTGGCGACGGCGTGGAAAAACATCATCGCGGGCAAGAGCGGAATCGGCCCGGTGACGCATTTCGACGCCAGCGCGTTCCCCACGCGCATTGCCGGCGAGATACGCGATTTCGATCCGGCGGCCTTCATTCCGGCGAAAGACGTGAAGAAGATGGATCCGTTCATCCATTATGGCGTGGCTGCATCCATCCAGGCGCTCAACGATGCCGGTCTGTCGACGCACGAGCACGATGCCGAACGCATCGGCGTTGCGGTGGGCGCCGGTATCGGCGGTATTTACACGATCGAAAAAACCGCGATCACGTTTCACGAAAACGGCCCAAGGCGGATTTCGCCGTTCTTCGTGCCGAGTTCGATCATCAACATGGCTTCGGGCAACTTGTCGATCCTGCTCGGCTTGAAAGGGCCGAATATCGCCTGCGTAACCGCGTGCACGACCGCAACGCACAACCTCGGCCTCGCGATGCGCCTGATCCAGTACGGCGACGCCGACGCGATGGTCGCCGGCGGCGCGGAGTTCGCCACCTCCGGTACTGCGATGGGCGGATTCTGCTCGGCGCGCGCGATGTCGGTGCGCAACGACGCGCCGGAGAAGGCGAGCCGGCCGTGGGACAGGAATCGCGACGGTTTCGTGTTGTCCGATGGCGCCGGCGTGCTCGTGATCGAGGAATACGAACACGCCAAACGCCGCGGTGCGCGCATTTATGCGGAGTTGTCGGGTTTCGGCATGAGCGGCGATGCCTACCACATGACCTCGCCGCCCGAGGATGGCGACGGCGCACGCCGTTCGATGGCCCTTGCGCTCAAGGATGCCGGTGTCGCCGTGGACGAGGTCGGCTATGTCAACGCGCACGCGACCTCGACCGGGGTCGGCGATATCGCCGAGGTACACGCGATCAAGTCATGCTTCGGCGATCACGCCAGGCGTGTACCGGTGAGTTCGACCAAGTCGATGACCGGCCATCTGCTCGGTGCGGCCGGCGGCGTCGAGGCGATCTTCTCGATCCTAGCGCTGCGCGATAACGTGCTGCCGCCGACGATCAATCTCGACGAACCCGGCGAAGGCTGCGATCTGGACTTTGTGCCGCATACCGCGCGTGATGCCAGGCTCGATATCGTGCTGTCCAATTCGTTCGGCTTCGGCGGTACGAACGGCACTCTGGTGTTCCGCCGCATTTGATCGCGATTGCAATGCGCGCATGAGTTTTGTCCTGCGCGAGGTGCAGGGGCCCTTCGATCTGCTGACGCTGGCCGCAACCTGGCCACAGCGCTATCCGTGCCTGCTCGAAAGCGCCGCGCAGGCAAACGCGATGCAAAATCCCGGGCTTGCACGCCATGACGTGCTGTTCGCATGCTCCGGCGAGACGCTGATCCTGAGTGGCGATGGCCGCGTGCGCGATGCGCAAGGCAGGGATCGCGGCGCGCGTTTTCTCGACGCGCTCGACGCGGACTGGCGTGCGCAATCCGTCGCGCGAAGTATGAAAGTGGATTCCGTGAGCTTGCCGTTTCGTGGCGGCTGGGTGCTGTTCCTCGGCTATGAACTTGGTGCCGAGATCGAGACTCATGTGCCGCGCATGCCCGATGAGGACGCCGCATTGCCGGTCGCGGTGGCAATGCGTTGCCCGGCCGCCGTCGTCGTCGATCGCTGCGCGCATAAGACCTGGCTGGTTGCGGAAACGGAACACGAAGATTGGCTGGATGCGATGCACGCCGATCTCGCCGCGGCGCCCGCATTCGCGCCGGCGCCGATAGCGCACGCGCAAATCGACGAAGACGACCCGCAACTCTTTCTCGACGGCGTTGCGCGCATCCACGAGTATCTGCGCGCCGGCGATGTGTTCCAGGTAAACCTGTCGCGCGCCTGGCGCGCGCGACTTGCCACGCCGCCGTCGCCCGCAGCACTGTACGCCAGCCTGCGCGCAGCCAACCCCGCACCGTTTGCCGGCCTGTTGCAGTGGGATGGCTGGGCGATTGCCAGCTCGTCGCCGGAGCGTCTCGTCGCGGTGCATGGCGAACGCGTGCAGACGCGGCCGATCGCCGGCACGCGTCCACGCCTGCCCGGCGATGACGATGCGTCGCGTATGCGTGAGTTGGCCGGCCACCCGAAGGAACGTGCCGAGCACATCATGCTGATCGACCTGGAGCGCAACGACCTGGGTCGCATCAGCGTGCCCGGTTCGGTCGTGGTCGATGAATTGATGGGTGTGGAAAGTTACGCGCATGTGCATCACATCGTTTCCAATGTGCGCGGCCACCTGCGCGCAGGCGTCACGCCGGCGCAGGTCATCCGCGCCGTGTTTCCCGGCGGCACGATCACCGGCGCGCCGAAAGTGCGCACGATGCAGATCATCGGCGAACTCGAAGGCTGCGCGCGCGGTGCCTATACGGGCGCGCTGGGCTATCTGAATCGCGACGGCGACATGGATTTGAATATCCTGATCCGCAGTGTGCACCTGCACGGCAGCGATGTGCGCTTTCGCGCCGGTGCCGGCATCGTCGCCGATTCGGTCGCGCAGTGCGAACTCGAGGAAACGCGGGCCAAGGCGCGCGGACTTTTGCGCGCGCTCGGCGCATCGTGCTGATGCGTTTCGGGCACAATATCCGTTGCCCGTCGCAACCCGTCGAGGATCGTGCGTGATTCGGAAATCGCAACGCTTCAGCATCTGGCATGTGCTGCTCAACGTCGTTGTGTTGTTCGTGCTCGGTGGGCTCTTGCTGTGTGGGTATTTGTATGCTCAATATCGAACCTTCGCCGATACGCCGATCGCGGGCATCGTCGAGAAAACCCGGATCGATGTACCGTTCGGTGCGCCGCTGACCGGCGTGGTCGGGCTGATGCGGCAGCAAGGTGTCGATCCGGGGCCGTCGCTGTATTGGCGCATTCTTGCGCGTCACCTTGGCGTCGGCGGACAGCTGCACGCCGGGGAATACGCGCTCGAAGCGGGACTCACGCCGCGTGGATTGCTGCGCAAGATGGCAGCGGGCGAGGTCATCCAGCATCGGTTTACCATCGTCGATGGATGGACTTTTGCCCAATTGCGCGCCGCGCTCAGCCAGGATAACGGGCTTGCGCAAACGCTTGCCGATCTTTCCGACAGCGACATCATGCGCCGGCTCGGCGACGCGGACACGCCGCCCGAGGGCGAGTTTCTCCCGGAGACCTACAGTTATATCAAAGGCATGAGCGATCTGGATATTCTGCGTCGCGCGCACGAAGCGATGCGCAAGACGCTGGACAAATTCTGGGCCGAGCGCGCGCCGCAGACGCCGCTGACGTCGGCGTATCAGGCGCTGATTCTGGCTTCGATCGTGGAAAAGGAAACCGCGCGTGCCGATGAACGCCCGCGCATTGCCGGCGTGTTTCTGAGCCGCTTGAAACTGGGCATGAAGCTGCAGACCGATCCGAGCGTGATTTACGGATTGGGTGCAAGTTACGACGGCAATCTGCATCGGCGCGATCTCGACACCGATACGCCGTTCAATACCTATACGCGCAGCGGCCTGCCGCCGACGCCGATCGCGTTGCCGGGCAAGGCTGCGCTGGAAGCGGTCGCCCACCCGGCCGCCACCGATGCGTTGTATTTCGTTGCGCGCGGCGATGGAGGACACGAATTTTCGGCGACGCTGGAAGCGCACAACCGCGCCGTTGCGAAATACCAGTTGCATCGGCGATGAAGGCGCAAAGCTTTTCCCGAACGACGCGAAGGCCGCGACAGAAAAGCGACGTGGTGGAAATTACGGGCAAAAGTCTTTCATGTTTATCGCTTTTCTTGTCCCTTTGTGTCCTTCGTGGTGAATCATTGGCTCTATGATTCGAATATCAAGATGAACAAACCTGTCCGCGGAAAACTGATCTCGCTCGAAGGTGGCGAAGGCGCCGGCAAAAGCACGGTGCTCGAAGCCGTGCGCGCGCAACTCGCCCGGCACGGCATCGACGCGGTGGTGACGCGCGAGCCGGGCGGCACGCCGGTAGGCGAGGCGATCCGCGGCGTGCTGCTCGATCCGGCGCGCACAGGCATGTGCGCCGAAGCCGAACTGCTGTTGATGTTCGCCTCGCGCGCGCAACTCGTGCGCGAACTGGTCGAACCGGCGCTCGCGGCCGGGCGCTGGGTGCTCAGCGATCGCTTCACCGACGCGAGCTTCGCTTATCAGGGCGGCGGCCGCGGTCAGCCGTCCGCGCGCATCGCCGACCTCGAACGCTGGGCCGCGGCGGGATTTCGGCCCGACCTGACCCTGCTGCTCGATCTGCCGGTCGCCGAAGGCCTTGCGCGCGCACGCGGGCGCGGCGCGGCCGATCGTATAGAAATGGAGAATGCACACTTTTTCGAGAACGTGCGCGACGCCTATCGCGCGCGTGCCGCGGCCGATCCGGCGCGCTTTCGCGTGATCGATTCGAGCCGACCGCTCGCAGATGTACTCGCCCAGGTACACGATGTGGTCGCTGCGTTCATCGAGACAAATGGCGCTGCGCGCGCGCAGGAAGCGCGACCGTGACGCTCTCGCCATGGAATGAGCAAGCCTGGCGCAATCTGCACGAGCGGCGCCAACGCAAGGCCCTGCCGCACGCGTTGCTGCTCTGCGGCGCCGGGGGTCTGGGCAAGCGCGAATTCGCCGACGCGTTCGCATGCGCTTTGCTGTGCACGGCGCCGTGCGCGGATGGCAGCGCATGCGGCGAATGCCGCGCATGCCGGCTGTTCGCTGCCGGTACCCATCCGGATCTCGTACGCGTGAATTTCGAGTTGCGCGACGACGGCAAGCCGCGTACCGAAATCACCGTCGATCAGATGCGTTTCCTGAATGAGCGCCTGAGCCTGACCGCACAATTCGGTGGCGGCCAGATTGCGTTGATCGATCCAGCCGATGCGATGAATATCAACGCGAACAACGCACTCCTCAAGACACTCGAGGAGCCTACGCCGGGCACGCTCATCGTATTGATCGCCGATCATCCGAGCCGGCTTGCGGCGACGATCCGCAGCCGCTGCCAGCGCATCGAATTGCGCACGCCGCCGGCCGCGATGGCACGGCAATGGCTGCTGGAAAACGGCGTCGCCGACGAGGTTGCGCTGGAGGCACTCGGCGCAAGCGATGGCAATCCCGGCCTTGCCCTGGCGTGGTCGCGGTCGGGAGCTATTCGCTTGCGCAGCGAAGTTGCACAGGATCTGCGCGATCTCGGCGCAGGCCGGGCACAGGCCTGGGATATCGCGCAGCGCTGGAGTCGCGATCAGGCCGACCTGCGTCTGCGTTTCGCCGCGACGTTTGCGCAGGAGCAGGGGCGTGCCTCGGTTCAGGCTCTGGATGATCCGCCTGCCTTGACCGCCGCCGCCGATTTGCCCAAGCTAGCGCTCTGGTTCGACCAGGTGAACCGCACGCGCGATCTTTTGCGCGGCCCGTTGCGTCCCGAACTGGCGCTGCTGGAAGTTCTCAGCGCGTGGGCGCAGGGCTGAGCGGGAACCCGGCGACAAAATGGAGAGGACTTGAAACCGTGGCTGCACCGACCAATAACGCGCCATTGCAAGGCATCCTGTCGCTGGCGATCAAGGACCGCGGAGCGCTGTATAACTCTTATATGCCGTTCCTGCGCAATGGCGGAATTTTCGTGCCGACTGTGAAACACTATTCCCTCGACGACGAAGTCTTCATTCTGTTGACTCTGATGGAAGACAGCGATCGCCTGCCGATCGCGGGCAAGGTGGTCTGGATCACGCCGTCCGGCGCACAGGGCAATCGCGTCGCCGGCATCGGCGTGCAGTTCAACGACTCGTCGGAAAGCGATACGGCGCGCACCAGGATCGAGGCGGCGTTGGCCGGCATACTCAGCTCGGAACGACCGACGCACACGATGTGATCGCACTCGCCGCGACGCCGCGCTGATGAACGAAAAAGTATACTTCGGCACCGACGGCATTCGCGGCCGCGTCGGCGAAGACCCGATCACCGCGGAATTCATGCTCAGGGTCGGTCATGCGCTCGGCCGCGTGCTCGGCGGCACCGGTCGCGCGCGCGTGCTGATCGGCAAGGACACGCGCGTTTCCGGCTACATGTTCGAGTCCGCACTCGAAGCCGGTCTGGTTTCCGCGGGTGTCGATGTGCTGTTGCTCGGACCGATGCCGACGCCGGCAGTGGCCTGGCTGACGCGCACGCTCGAGGCGAGCGCTGGCATAGTGATCAGCGCTTCGCACAACCCGTATTTCGACAACGGCATCAAGTTCTTCAACGCCGCGGGCGAAAAGCTGTCCGATGAAGTCGAGCATGCGATCGAGCGGGCGCTGCACGAACCGATGCGCACGCTCGCCTCGGAACAACTGGGCAAGGCCATGCGCGTCAGCGACGCCGCGGCGCGCTATCTGGATTTCTGCCGTAGCAGCGTTGCCGGCCTGAATCTGCGCGGCCGCCGCATCGTGCTCGATTGCGCCAACGGCGCAACCTACCAGATTGCGCCGCGCCTGTTCGCCGATCTCGGCGCCGATGTGGTCGCGATCGGCATCCAGCCCGACGGCTTCAATATCAACGCCGGTTGCGGCGCGACCGATCTTAGTCTGCTCAAGCGCACGACCGTCGAGCACCGCGCCGATCTCGGCATCGCCTTCGACGGCGATGGCGACCGCGTGCAGATGGTCGACCACACCGGCGGCGTTGCCGATGGCGACGACATCGTCTATCTGCTGGCCAGGGACATGCAGGCGCAAGGCCGCCTGCGCGGGCCGGTGGTCGGCACGGCGATGACGAACTACGGCGTCGAACGCGCGATCGGAAAACTCGGGGTGCCGTTCCTGCGCGCCAGGGTCGGTGACCGCTATGTGCTGCAGATGCTCAGGGAGCACGGCGGCACGCTCGGCGGGGAAGCTTCCGGCCATGTGTTGTGTCTGGATCGCAGTACGACCGGCGACGGTATCCTGACCGCACTGCTCGTGCTCGACGCGCTGCAACGCATGAGCACGACGCTCGCCAGCACGCGCGCCGAATTGAAACGATTGCCGCAGGTCACGGTGAATATCCCGGTCACGACAGGTGCGGCGCTGGTTGCGAACGCGGAAGTTCAGCGCGTGTTCGGCGAGTTGCAGCAAACCCTGCACGGACGTGGGCGCGTGGTGCTGCGGCCTTCCGGTACCGAGCCAGCTGGTGCGCGTTACGGTAGAGGGTGAGGACGCCGCCGAAGTCAGGCATCTGGCCGATATGCTGGCGCAGACTGTAAGATCAGCAGCCCGGTAAAATAGAACGATTTCGCCAATGTCCCAACAGGTTCCCACGCTCGATATCCGCCGCTACGAAACCGACCGCAGCGCGTTCGTCGCCGAACTCGGCGCGGCCTATCGTGAATTCGGTTTCTGCGGCATCAGCGGACACGGCATTGCGCAGTCGCTGATCGACGATTCCTACGATGCGTTCGTACGTTTTTTCGCGCTGCCGCAGGACGTGAAGATGAAATACCACGTTCCCGGCACGGGCGGCGCGCGCGGCTACACGCCGTTCGGCATCGAGACGGCGAAGGACGCCCAGTATCCGGATCTCAAGGAGTTCTGGCATATCGGCCGCGAATTGCCGCCGGGCTCGAAATTCGCCGAGTACATGGCGGCGAATCTGTGGCCGATCGAGATCGCCGGATTTCACGAATACGGCTACGGCCTGTATACCGCGCTCGATCAGCTCGGCACACGCGTGTTGCGCGCGCTCGCGCTGCACATCGATCTGCCGGAACATTATTTCGACGACAAGACCAATTTCGGCAATTCGATCCTGCGCCCGATCCACTATCCGCCGATCACCCAGGAAAACATTCCGAACGTGCGCGCCGGAGCGCACGAAGACATCAATTTCATCACCCTGCTGGTCGGCGCCAGTGCGGAAGGCCTGCAACTGCTCACGCGCAGCGGCGACTGGCTGCCGATCACCACCCAGGGCGATGCGATCGTGGTCAACATCGGCGACATGCTGCAGCGCCTGACCAACCACGTTTATCCGTCGACCACGCATCGCGTCGTCAATCCGCCCGGCGAAAAGGCGCGCCAGCCGCGCTATTCGGTGCCGTTCTTCCTGCATCCGAATCCGGACGTCGTGCTCGATCCGCTGGCTTCGTGCGTGAGTGCGGACAACCCGAAACGTTATGCCACTTCGATCACCTCGCATGAGTATCTGCAGCAGCGTCTGCGCGAGATCAAGCTGATCAAGTGAAGACAGACTCATGCAGATCGAAAGCAAACTGCCGAAGGTCGGCACGACCATCTTCACCGTCATGTGGCAGCTCGCGCGCAACACAAGGCGGTGAATCTCGGCCAGGGCTTTCCGGATTTCGACGGCCCGCAGAGTCTGCGCGACGCGCTCGCCGCGGCGATGAATTCGCACAAGAACCAGTACGCGCCGATGACCGGCATTCCGAAGTTGCGCGAGCAGATCGCGCTGAAGACCGAAAAGCTCTACGGCGCGCAAGCGTCAACGCGGATACCGAAATCACCGTGACCAGCGGCGCGACCGAAGCGCTGTTCGCCGCAATTGCCGCGGTCGTGCATCCTGGCGACGAAGTGATCGTGCTCGATCCGTGCTACGACAGCTACGAACCCGCGATCGAGCTCGCCGGCGGCCGTGCCGTGCACGTGCCGCTGCGTCTGCCGGACTTTTCCGTCGACTGGCAGCGCGTGCAAGACGCGATCACGCCGAAGACGCGCATGATCCTGATCAATTCGCCGCACAATCCGTCCGGCGCGGTGCTCGCGGCCGGCGATCTCGACATGCTCGCCGAGATCGTGCGCGACACGGACATTTTTGTACTTTCCGATGAAGTCTACGAACACATCGTGTTCGATGGCGCCGCGCATGAGAGCGTGCTGCGCCATGCCGAACTTGCGGCGCGCAGCTTCGTCGTGTCGCTCGTTCGGCAAGACCTATCACTGCACCGGCTGGAAGGTTGGCTATTGCATCGCGCCGCAGCCGCTTGAGCGCGGAATTCCGCAAGGTGCATCAGTACCTGACGTTCTGCACGTTCAACCCGGCGCAATGGGCGTTCGCCGAAGTGCTGGAAAACGATCCGCAGCATTATCTCGATCTGCCGGCGTTCTATCAGGCCAAGCGCGATCGCTTCCGCGAGCTGCTGGCGCCGTCGAAGTTCAAGTTGCTGCCGGTGCGCGGCGCGTATTTCCAGGTCGTCGACTATTCGGCGATCAGCGACCAAGGACGATCTGAATTTCTGCGAGTGGCTGGTGCACGAGGCGGGCGTCGCGGCGATTCCGGTCTCGGCGTTCTACGAAACACCGCCGGATACGCGACTCGTGCGCTTCTGTTTCGCCAAGAGCGACGCCACGCTGGCGGCGGCGGAGCGTCTATGCAGGCTCTAATCGAATACCGCTGTCGCGCGCAGCGCGACGATCACTCCTCCTCCCCTGCGCAGCGGGGGAGGATAGAGGTGGGGGCAGGCTCGTATGGCTATGACTTCACCCTTGCGCGTCTCCCTCGTCCAGGGCGCCACGCGCTGGCACGACGCGGCGGCGAACCGCGAGTACTACGGTGCGTTGGTGCGCGGTCTCAAGGGGCAGACCGATCTGATCGTGCTGCCGGAAACGTTTACCAGCGGTTTCACCAACGAAACCCTGCATCAGGCCGAAACGATGGAGGGCGATAGCGTCGTCTGGCTGCGCGCGCTGGCGCAGGACATCGGCACGACGATCACCGGCAGCATGGTGATCCGTGAAGGCGAGCGCTGCCTCAATCGCCTGCTGTGGGTGCGCCCGGACGGCACATACGAAATCTACGACAAGCGCCATCTGTTCCGCATGGCCAAGGAGCACGAGCGCTATGCCGGCGGCAACGAGCGTCTGATCGTCGAGTTGAACGGCTGGCGCATCTGTCCGCAGGTCTGCTACGACCTGCGTTTTCCGGTGTGGCTGCGCAATCGCTACGACGCGACGAGCGCCGCGCGTTTCGACTACGACCTGCTGCTCTTCGTCGCCAACTGGCCCGCGCCACGCCGCCATGCCTGGCGCACCCTGCTGCGCGCGCGCGCGATCGAAAACCTGAGTTACTGCGTGGGCGTCAATCGCGTTGGCGTGGACGGCAACGATCTGCCATATGCCGGCGACAGCGCCGTACTCGATTTTCTCGGCCAGCCGCTGGCCGAACTCGGAGCGCAGGAACAGGTCGTCACCGTCACCCTCGATCCAGCGGCGCTCGCCGCACATCGCGAACGCTTCCCGGCGTGGATGGACGCCGACGATTTTCGCATCGAGTTATAAGCCTCCCCTTCTCCCGGCGGGAGAAGGGGATCGGGCATAATGTCACCCCCTTCGAGGAACTACCATGAGCCGTGGTTACAACTTCAGCGCCGGTCCCGCGGCGGTGCCGGAAGCGGTCTTGCGTCAGGCCCAGGCCGAATTGCTCGACTGGGGCAGGGCGCGCGCGTCGGTGATGGAGATCAGTCACCGCGGCAAGGATTTCATCGCGCTCGCTGCCGAGTCCGAGCAGGACCTGCGCAAATTGCTGAATATTCCACAAAGCTACAAAGTACTCTTTCTGCAGGGCGGTGCGACCCAGCATTTCGCGCAGATACCGATGAATTTCGCGCGTCGCGACCAGACTGTCGACTACGTCGTCACCGGGCATTGGGGCGAAAAGGCGGCGAGCGAGGCAAAGACGCTGGCCCAGGTGCGCATCGCGGCGAGCGGCAAGGACGGTAACTACACCGCGATTCCCGCACGCGCAACTTGGCAGCTCGATCCCGGCGCCGCCTACGTGCACTACACGCCGAACGAGACGATTCACGGCGTCGAGTTCCAGGATATTCCCGACGTCGGCGCATTGCCGCTGATCGCCGACATGTCGTCGGACATTTTGTCGCGGCCGATCGACGTGAGCAGGTTCGGCGCGATCTACGCCGGCGCGCAGAAGAATATCGGCGCCTCGGGACTGGTCGTGATGATCGTGCGCGAGGATCTGCTCGCGCGCTGTCCGAAGGACATGCCGAAGATTTTCAATTATGCCGAGCATGCGGCCAATGATTCGATGCTCAACACGCCGAACACCTTCGGTTGGTATCTGGCGAGCCTGATCTTCAAATGGCTGCTGGCCGAGGGCGGCCTCGAAGCGATCGGCGCGCGCAATCGCGCCAAGCAGGAATTGCTCTACAGCTATATCGATAGCTCGGGCTACTACAAAAATCCGGTCGACAAGTCCGCGCGCTCGTGGATGAACGTGCCCTTCACCCTGCCGCGCGCCGAACTCGACGCGGCGTTCCTGAAGGAGGCCGAAGCCGCCGGCCTGATGGCGCTCAAGGGCCATCGTGCGCTCGGCGGTATGCGTGCGTCGCTGTACAACGCGGTGTCGCTCGAAGCGGTGCGGGTGCTGGTGGATTTCATGCGCGATTTCGCCCGGCGCAACGGTTGATGTTCAAGATCCAGACGCTCAACATTATTTCGCGCAACGGCCTGAGCCGGCTGCCGACCGCGCTGTACAGCGTTGCCAACGAGTTTGCCGAACCCGACGCGATCCTGTTGCGCTCGGCCGATCTGCACGCGAGGCCGATCGCCGCCTCCGTGAAAGCCGTCGCGCGTGCGGGCGCGGGCACGAACAATATTCCGGTGACCGATCTGAGCAAGCGTGGTGTGCCGGTGTTCAATACGCCCGGCGCGAACGCGAATGCGGTCAAGGAACTGGTGATCGCGGGCATGCTGATTGCCGCGCGCAACCTTGGCGACGCGCTGAGTTTCGTCGGCGGCCTGAGTGCCGCCGAGAACCTGCATGATCGCGTCGAGGCGGAGAAGAAACGCTTCGTCGGTTCCGAACTCGCAGGCAAGGCGCTCGGTGTGGTCGGCCTCGGCGCGATCGGCGTCAAGGTCGCCAACGCCGCGCACGCGCTCGGCATGCACGTGCTCGGTTTCGATCCGCATATGACCGTCGATGGCGCCTGGGCGCTGTCCTCGGACGTTGCCGCGCCGGTTCCCTGAACGAGCTCTACGCAGCGTCGGACTACATCACCTTTCATGTGCCGCTCAACGATGCGACACGCGGAATTTTCGGCGCGGCCGCGCTCGATCTTGCGCGGCCCGGCGTGGTCCTGCTCAATTTCGCGCGCGAAGGCGTGATCGATGCGTCGATTTTGAACTCAGGGCTGGCCAGCGGTCGCATCGGCCGCTACGTGACCGATTTTCCCGGACCGCCGACCTGATCGGCAATGCGCGCGTGATCGGTCTGCCGCATCTGGGCGCGTCGACCGGCGAGGCCGAGGAAAATTGCGCGGTGATGGTCGTCGATCAGCTGCGCGAGTTCCTCGAAAATGGAAATGTATACAATTCGGTGAACTTCCCGAACATGCGCATGGGGCGCGCCGGAAGCACGCGTCTGTGCATCGCGAATTTGAACCGGCCGAACATGATCGGCCAGCTCAGCCATGTGCTGGGCGGGGCGGGGACCAACATCGCGCAGATGCACAACGCCTCGCGCGGCGAGCTGGCGTATACCCTGGTCGATATCGATTCGCCGCTGCCCGAGGCGCTGGTACAGTCGATCGGCGCGATTGAAGGTATACTTTGCGTGCGCGCGATCGGCAGCTAAGCCGGCCGGCGCAACCACGTCGCCGCCACCGCCGCCCGAATATGCCCAGGAAAGCCAAAAGCAAACCCGCCGCGCCCGCGAAAACCTCGCCGGCGCTTGCGCAAGCGCGTCAGCGCATCGACGGCATCGATCGGCAGATCCAGGAGCTGATCGCCGAGCGCGCGGGCTGGGCGCATCAGGTGGGCAAGGCGAAGGGGCCGCTCAAGGCAGCCGTCGACTATTACCGGCCCGAGCGCGAGTCGCAGGTGTTGCGCATGGTCATCGACCGCAATCGACGGGCCGCTCGCCGACGAAGTGCTGGTGCGCGCTGTTCCGCGAGATCATGTCGGCCTGTCTGGCCCAGCAGGAACCGCTGAAGGTCGGCTATCTCGGTCCGGAGGGCACGTTCAGCGAGCAGGCGATGCGCAAGCATTTCGGCCATTCCGCGCATGGCCTGCCGCTGGCGAGCATCGAGGAGGTGTTCCAGGAAGTCGAGGCCGGCGCACGCGGATTTCGGCGTCGTGCCGGTCGAAAATTCCGGGCAGGGTACGATCCAGGTCACGCTGGACATGTTCCTGACTTCCAATCTGAAAATCTGCGGCGAAGTCGAATTGCGCGTGCGCCAGTATCTGCTGTCGCGTTCCGGGCATATCGAGGACATCGAACGCGTCTATTCGCATCCGCAGTCGTTCGCGCAGACCAAGGCCTGGCTGCGCGCGAACCTGCCGAAGGCGGAGAAGATTCCGGTATCGAGCAACGCCGAGGCCGCGCGCCGCGCGCGCAATGCCGACGACGCCGCGGCGATCGCGGGCGAAGCGGCGGGGCATGTCTACGGCCTGAAGAAAGTCGTCGTCAGTCCGATCGAGGATCGCGACGACAACACCACGCGCTTCCTCGTGCTCGGCCGGCAGATTTTCCCGACGCAGCGGCCACGACCGCACCTCGGTGCTGGTGTCCATCAAGGATCAACCCGGCGCGCTGTTCAACGTGCTCAGCCCGTTTGCGCGCCACGGCGTGTCGATGAGCCGCATCGAATCGCGGCCTTCGCATCACGCGAAGTGGGAGTACGCATTCTTCATCGACCTCGCCGGGCACATCGATGACGAGCCGATGAAGAAGGCGCTGGCCGAACTCAAGGCGCACGCGGCGCAGATCAAGATTCTCGGTTCCTACCCCGTCGCGGTTCTATAGAGCCGCATGACAGACTCACAAGATTGGATAAGCTCGCCGGCTTCGCCACTGCACGGCGACATTCGCGTCCCCGGCGATAAATCAATTTCCCATCGCGCGGTCATGTTCGCGTCGCTGGCCGACGGCGTGTCGCGCATCACGGGTTTTCTCGAAGGCGAGGACACGCGTGCAACCGCGCGTGCGTTCGCGCAGATGGGCGTAAGAATCGAAACGCCGAATGCCAGCGAGCGCATCGTGCATGGCGTCGGCATCGACGGCCTTAAGCCATGCGCCACGCCGATCGATTGTGGCAATGCGGGCACCGGTATGCGCCTGTTGACCGGCCTGCTGGCCGGGCAGGGTTTCGACACGACGCTGATCGGCGACGAATCGCTGTCGAAGCGGCCCATGCGCCGCGTTATCGACCCGCTTGCGCAAATGGGTGCAAAGATCGAGTCGCAGCCCGGCGGCCTGCCGCCGCTACGCATCTTCGGCAAAAGTATACTCAGCGGCATCGACTACACTCTGCCGGTCGCCAGCGCGCAGGTGAAGTCCGCGCTGCTGCTCGCCGGACTCTACGCGCAAGGCGAAACACGCGTGAGCGAGCCGCACCCGACGCGCGACTACACCGAGCGCATGTTGCGCGCATTCGGTTATCCGATCGAATTTTCCGCAGGTCACGCGCGCCTCGGTGGCGGACATCGTCTGCGTGCGACTGATGTGGTCGTACCCGCGGATTTTTCCTCGGCGGCCTTTTTTCTCGTCGCGGCGAGCATCACCCCGGGTTCCGAGCTGACCCTGCGCGATGTCGGCATGAATCCGCGCCGCACCGGCCTGTTGCAGGCGTTGCGCCTGATGGGTGCTGATATCGTCGGGTCGAACGCACGCGAACTGGGCGGCGAGTCGGTCGCCGATCTGATCGTGCGTTACGCGCCTTTGCGTGGCATCGACGTGCCGGTTGCGCTGGTGCCCGATATGATCGATGAATTTCCGAGCCTGTTTGTCGCCGCGGCTGCCGCGAGCGGCACGACGAGAGTCAGCGGCGCGGCCGAGTTGCGCGTCAAGGAATCCGACCGTATCGCGGTGATGGCGAAGGCCCTGCACAACCTCGGCATCGCAATCGAAGAGACGCCGGACGGCGCGATCATTCATGGCGGAACCTTGCAGGGTGGCGAAGCGGACAGTGCCGGCGATCACCGTTGCGCGATGAGTCTGGCGGTGGCCGGCTTGCTCGCGAAAGGCCCGGTGCGCATTCTCGACTGCGCCAATGTCGCAACCTCGTTTCCGGGTTTTGCGCAACTTGCCAATGGTTGCGGGTTTGCGCTGAGCTGAAGCGAATCGCTGCAGGATCGCCATGCGCATTTGTCTGAACATGATTGTCAGGAACGAGGCGGCGGTGATCGAACGCTGCCTGCGCTCGGTGCGACCTTTCATCGACTCGTGGGCGATTGCCGATACCGGATCGACCGATGGCACGCCGGACATCGTGAGCGCCTTCCTGCGCGACTTGCAGGGTGAACTCATCGAGCGGCCCTGGGTGGATTTCGCCAGCAATCGCAATGAAGCGCTGGCCCTGGCGCGCAAGCAAGGCGATTACGCGCTGTTTATCGATGCGGACGATGTGCTGGAGCCCGAAGCGGGGTTTGCTTTCGGCGAACTCGGAGGCGCGTGCTATTCGATCGAGACGATCGTCGGCGGAATCAGTTCGTGGGTCGAAACGCTTGCGCGCCTGGATATCGATTGGTCTTGGCAGGGCGTCCTGCATGAAGTCCTGACAGCGCCGCAGGATGTCGAATGGCGGCAACTGCGCGGAGTTCGCCTGGGCAAGCACGGCGACGGCGCGCGCAGCCGGGTCGGGCAACACAAAAAATATGCGCGCGACGCGGAAATCCTGCGCGCGGCGCTCGAGTGCGAACCGGGCAATACGCGCTACCAGTTCTACCTGGCGCACAGTCTGCGCGAGTCGGGGCAGTATGCGGCCGCTCTCGATGCGTACCGGAGTCGCAGCGTCGCGGGTGGCGCGGATGAGGAGGTTTACGTCAGCAAACTGCTGATCGGTGTACTAGGTGCGCATACCGGAATGAGCGATGCGCAGGTGGTCGAGGCGTATCTCGACGCCTACCGCTTTCGCCCGCAACGGGCGGAGTCGCTGCAGCGCCTGGCGCACTTCCTGATCAAGCGCGGACGTTACGCCGAGGCTCGCGACTATGCCCTGATCGCATGCCGGAGCGCGCCGACCACGGATACCGAATTCGTCGACCCGGCCGCCGGCGGCTGGCGTGCTGCCGACGATCTGGCCATCGCGTCTTTCAACCTCGGCAAGCGCGAAGAATGCATCCAGGTTTGCACGCGCATGCTCGCCGATCCGCAGTTGCCCGCAAGCGAACGCGAACGCGTGCAGAGGAATCTGCAAGCCGCCCAAACACTCCCGGCCGCGGGCCGATAGCTGCAAATATCCGTTCCTGAGGCGAGTGCAAACGACTAGAATTGCGCGTCCAGGCCAGCGCATGCCTTCATGCCCGCACCCAACTCCGAGAGAGTCGTCCCCGTCCTCACCATCGACGGCCCGTCGGGTTCCGGCAAGGGCACGATCAGCGCGCGCGGTGGCCGAGACGCTGGGCTGGCATCTGCTCGATTCCGGGCGCCCTGTACCGCGCCGTCGGCTATGCCGCGAGCATGGCGGGGCTGGACCTGTCCGACGCCGAGGCCGTCACGCGCTGCGCGCGAGACGACCAAGATCGTCGTTCCGCGACCCGAAGGACGGCGGCGAGACGCGGGTCATCGTCAACGGCCTGGACGCCACCGACGAAATGCGCACGGAAACCTGCGGCGCCGCCGCTTCGGCGATCGCGGCGATTCCATCGGTACGCGCGGCCCTGTTCGACAAGCAGCGCAGTTTCCGCAAGGCGCCGGGCCTGGTCGCCGACGGCCGCGACATGGGCACGGTGATCTTCCCGGACGCCGATCACAAGGTTTTCCTGACCGCCAGCGCCGACGAACGCGCGCGACAGGCGCTATAAGCAGTTGAAAGAAAAGGGCTTGGGCGTTACACTTGCCGCCCTTTTGCGCGAGATCGAGGCGCGCGACGTACGCGACGCCGGACGTGCGGTGGCGCCGCTCAAGCCGGCCGCCGATGCCGTATCTGATCGATTCGACCGGCATGCCGATCGACGAGGTCGTCGCCAAGGTGCTGCAGCTCGTGCGCGAGCCTGCGCCGCGCTGAGGATTCTGTTTCCTGCGTCATGCGCACGGACGCAGAAGTACATTTTACGAAAGATAATCGGAGGCGGCTCGTCCCGGTCGCGTCCGTTTATCGGTCCCGCCGCATTCGCGGCGGGGAACAGCAACGGTGCCGCGGAAAGCATCGTCCCAGCGCCATAACAGGTGGACCGCAGCCTGCAACGAATCAACTGGACGAGTCTTGAGATCAACTGGAATCAATATGACTGAAGTTTTGCCGAACTGTTTGAACAGAGCCAGACCCTGGCCAAATTGAAGCCCGGAACCATCGTCTCCGGCATCGTCGTGGAAATCCGCAACGACGTCGTCGTCATCAACGCGGGGCTCAAGTCCGAAGGCATCGTGCCGATCGAGCAATTCCGCAACGAGCAGGGCGAGCTGGAAGTAAAGGTCGGCGACGAGGTGAAGGTTGCCCTCGACGCCATCGAAGACGGTTTCGGCGAAACCCGCCTGTCGCGCGAAAAGGCCAAGCGTTCGCATGGTGTGGGACGAACTGGAAGACGCGCAGACAGGCCAATGCCACCGTGACCGGCCGCGATTTCCGGCAAGGTCAAGGGCGGCTTCACTGTCGACATCAAGGATGTGCGCGCGTTCCTGCCGGGTTCGCTGGTGGATGTGCGCCCGGTGCGCGATCCGGTGTTCCTCGAAGGCAAGGAACTCGAATTCAAGATCATCAAGCTCGATCGCAAGCGCAACAACGTCGTGGTCTCGCGCCGCGCGGTGGTCGAGAGCGAGCATTCCGAGGAGCGCGAGCAGCTGCTCGAGCGCCTGCAGGAAGGCGCGGTGGTCAAGGGCGTGGTCAAGAACCTCACCGATTACGGCGCGTTCGTCGACCTCGGCGGCATCGACGGCCTGCTGCACATCACCGACATGGCGTGGAAGCGCGTGCGTCATCCGTCCGAAGTGGTCAACGTCGGCGACGAACTCGAAGTGCGCGTGCTGCGCTTCGACCGCGAGCGCAACCGCGTCTCGCTCGGCCTGAAGCAGCTCGGCGACGATCCGTGGGTCGCGATCGCGCGCCGCTACCCGACCGGCACGCGCCTGTTCGGCAAGGTCTCGAACGTCACCGATTACGGCTGCTTCGTCGAGCTCGAGCCGGGCGTCGAAGGCCTGGTGCACGTTTCCGAAATGGACTGGACCAACAAGAACGTCAACCCGGCCAAGATCGTGCAGGTCGGCGACGAAGTCGAAGTCATGGTGCTCGACGTGGACGAAGAGCGTCGCCGCATCTCGCTCGGCATCAAGCAGACCCACGCCAATCCGTGGGAAGCGTTCGCCGCGATCCACAAGAAGAACGACAAGGTGTCCGGCCAGATCAAGTCGATCACCGATTTCGGCATCTTCATCGGTCTGGACGGCGGCATCGACGGTCTGGTGCATCTGTCCGACATCTCCTGGCAGGCCACCGGCGAAGACCTCGTGCGCCAGTTCAAGAAGGGCGACACGGTCGAAGCCGTGGTGCTTGCGGTCGATCCGGAGCGCGAGCGCATCTCGCTCGGCATCAAGCAGCTCGAGCAGGATCCGTTCGGCCAGTTCATGGCGGCGCATCCGCGCGGCAGCATCGTCAACGGCACGGTGAAGGAAGTCGATGCCAAGGGCGCGACGATCGATCTCGGCGAAGGCGTCGAGGGCTATCTGCGTGCGAACGACATCGCCAAGGAGCGCATCGAGGACGCGACCCAGCACCTGAAGGTCGGCGACAAGGTCGAAGCCAAGTACACCGGCATGGACCGCAAGGGCCGTCTGCTGCAGTTGTCGATCCGCGCCAAGGACGACGAGGAACTGCAGTCGGCGCTGGAGGAATACCAGTCCGCCGCCGGCGGCACGACCAAGCTCGGCGCATTGCTCAAGGAACAGTTGAGCAACAAGGCCGAGTAATTCAACTGCGTTTCGTTGCCCGGGCCGCTTCGGCCCGGGTCGCGAGGCGCGGCGACTGGCGTTATTTTGCGGACTCAGCTACCCATGACCAAGTCGGAGTTGATCGAAGCCTTGGCCGGCCGGCAAAGCCACCTGGCGTTCAACGATGTCGAACTCGCGGTCAAGAACGCGCTCGAGCAGATGAGCCAGGCGCTGGCGCGTGGCGAGCGTATCGAAATTCGCGGCTTCGGCAGTTTCTCGCTGCATTTCCGTCCGCCGCGCATGGGCCGCAATCCCAAGACCGGCACGCGCCGTGGCGTTGCCCGGCAAATACGTGCCGCACTTCAAGCCCGGCAAGGAACTGCGCGAGCGCGTGAACGAGACTGCGCGCTAGCCAAAAGGATCGAAGCGGCATTCGCCAAAGCAGGGCGACATGCCCGGTCCTCCGTTTGTTTCGTCTGCGCCGTCTTGCGTATTCGGCGATAATCTTGGATATCGGTTGGCGGACTCCCGCATGCGCTTTGTAACGATCCTGCTGGTTCTCGTTTTCGCGGCGTTTGGCGCGCTGTTCGGTGCGCTCAACAGCGAAAGCGTCGCCTTCGATTTCTATTTCGCCCAAATACACTTGCCCAAGGGCGCAGCGCTTGCTGCTTGCCTTGCTGCTCGGCTGGCTGCTCGGCGGCCTGCTGGTTTATCTCGGCCTTGTCGTGCGCCTGCGCCGGCGCGTGCGCGCGCAGGCGCGCGAACTGAAGCGTCATGCAAACCGACGCCGCGAATACCACGCCGCGCGGCGACGCCTGATGGCACCCTCGGAATTGCTCGTCATCGTTGCCGCGGCTGCTGTTGCCCGTCGCCGCGGCGTCCGGCTGGTATCTCGGACGGCGCGCCAGCGAACGCTCGCGCACGCGTCCGCGTTAGCGAGTTGTCGTCGAGCTACTTCCGCGGCTTGAACTATCTGCTCAACGAGCAGCCGGACAAGGCGATCGAGGTGTTCCTGCAAGCTCGCCGAGTTCAACCGCGACACGGTGGAAACGCATCTCGCGCTCGGCAACCTGTTCCGCCGCCGCGGCGAAGTCGATCGCGCGATCCGCGTGCATCAGCATCTGATCGCACGGCCGAATCTCTCGATCGAGGAAAAGACCGTCGCGCTGCTCGAACTCGGCGAAGACTACATGCGCGCCGGCCTGCTCGATCGCGCCGAGACACTGTTCACCGACCTGGTGGCGATGGACGCGCAGGTGCCTCCGCATTCAAGCACCTGATCGGCATCTACCAGCACGAGAAGGACTGGCACAAGGCGATCGAGCACGCGCGCCGCCTGGAGAAAATCACCGGCGAATCGCAGGGTGCGGTGATCGCGCAGTTCTATTGCGAACTCGCCGAGCAGTCGCGCGGCGCCAAGAATTTCGCCGAGGCGCACGCCTACCTCGATCAGGCTTTCGAAAGCCAGCCCGAAAGCGTGCGCGCGCACATCGTGCTCGGCCATCTGGAATTGCAGCAGGGCGATCTCAAGGCCGCGGCAATCGCGTTCGAACGCGTGGCCACGCTCGATGTCGACTATCGTACCGGAAATCCTGCCGCCGCTGCTCGACTGCTATGCGCGCATGGGGCAGATGCAGCGCGCGGAGAAATTCCTGCTCGACATCATCGAGCGCTCGCAGGGCGTCGTCGCCGGTGATCGCGCTGGCGAAGTTGTATCGCCAGCACGCGCGGCGAGCCGATCGGCGATCGATTTCCTGACCCGCCAGCTGCGCCAGCGGCCGTCGGTGCGCGGCCTGATGACTCTTATCGTCACCGACCTGCACAAGTCGAAAGGCGAGGCGCGCGAGAACCTGCTGTTCTGCAGGACCTTGCGCGCAAGTCTGCTCGAAGGCCAGGCGATGTACCGCTGCACGCGTTGCGGCTTCGGCGCCAAATCGCATCACTGGCAATGCCCGAGTTGCAAGACCTGGGGCTCGGTGCGGCCGATCCACGGCGTGCCAGGGGAGTAGGCGTGCAGGCGATGGATTGGTGGTCGCAGCCCGCCGATCCGCGCTGGTGGGCAAGCATACTGGCGATATTTTGTTCTGTCTGCGCTGGCCGTGGCTGGGCGGCATTCGCTACGCGCATCGACATCGTCTGATCGATCAGCCCGGCCGCAGGCGCTCGCATCAGCAGCCGACGGCGCGCGGTGGCGGCATCGGCATCGTGCGTCGCGATGATTGCGGCGATTTGTCTATCGGCATGGCTCTTGCCGGGGGCAGGGGTATTTCAATCGCCTTTGACTCTCGGCGCGGCCCTGGTTCTGGTCGCGGCTGTCGGCTGGGTCGACGATCACCGCAGCGTCTCGGCGCGCAGCCGGCTGCTGGTGCAGGTTGCGGCGGTCGTGATTCTATTGTCGCCGTTCGTCCTGCGACTCGCTGCACGCGAGCAGACGGTGCTGCTCGGGGCACGACTTGCCCGCGCTTGAACTCACGCTGTTCGCCGGCTTCGCTGGCGTGCGCATTGCTCTGGTCGATCAACCTGCACAATTTCATGGACGGCATCGACGGCCTGCTCGCGTGTCAGGCTGATCGTTCGTCTTTCTCGGTCTGGTGGCGCATTGCTCGGGCGGATCACCGGATGCATGGCAATTGCTCCTCGCTCGCGGCAGCGGTGGCGGGCTTTCTGCCTTTCAATTTTCCGCGCGCGCGGATTTTCATGGGCGATGTCGGCAGCGGAGCGCTGGGTTTGCTGATCGGCGCGGTCGTACTGGCAGGTCGTCACCCGTCAATCATGCTGAGCCGGCGCGGTTGCCTGTTCGGCGCTTCGTCACCGACGCGACCTGCACCCTGCTCTCGCGCATGCTGCGCGGGCGGCGCTGGTATAGTGCGCACCGCGAACATCTGTATCAGTGGCTGGCGCGCACCGGTATTTCGCATGCGGGCGTCGTCGGCTGGTACATGGGCTGGAACTTGTTGGTTGTGGTGCCGGTCCTGATTCTTGCCGATCACAACCCTACTGGTCCGGCTCGCGATGGCGCGATGGTCTGGGTTAATGGCGGCAGCCTTGTGCGGATGTTTGTGGTTTATGCGCTTGCCGCAGCGCTGTGGATTTTCGGCAAACGCTGGTGCCTGGGTAAATTGAAAAGTGCAGCAAAAGCAAAATTGCGGCAAAATTAAAAAATACAGTATGAAAACCCTCCCGTCATGCGTCCGCGCAGCCTGATCGCCGCGATCCATCCGCGCCTCGCCGTCGTGCTGCACGATCTGGCGATGGTCTGGCTCGCCTGGATCGCGACCAACTGGCTGCGCTACAGCTTCGAGCCGAATCCGCCGTCGCCTTGTCTGGTTCGCGCCGGAGACCGGCATCGTCGTGCTCGTGCAGGGGCTCGTGCTGTGGTGGACCGGCCTGTACAAAGGCCTGTGGCGCTTCGCGAGCCTGCCGGATCTGTGGAACATCCTGCGCGCCGGCGTGCTCGGCGCTATCGGCATCGCCATCGCGCTGTTTCTCTACAACCGCCTGACCACGGTTCCGCGCGGCGTGCTCGTCGCTCTATCCGGCGTTGCTGGTCGTATTTCTCGGCGCGCCGCGGCTGGCATATCGCTACTGGAAGGACAGCCGCTTCGATCTTGCCGCGCGGCATCCCGGCCAAGCGCGTGCTCGTGCTCGGCGCCGGGTCGCGCTGGCGAGGCGCTGATCCGCGAACTGACGCGCGAGAATCGCTATCGCCCGGTCGGCATCCTCGACGACAACGCCGCGCTGCGCGGCGCCAAGGTGCACGGCGTGCCGGTGCTCGGCACGCTTGAACAATTGCCCGAACTCGCGCGCGCGAAGTCGCCGCCGAGATGCTGCTGATCGCGATGCCTTCGGCGAGCAACGCGCAGATGCAGCGCATCGTCGAGCTGTGCGAGGCAGACCGAATGTCGCGTTCCGCACGGTGCCGCGGCTGCAGGACGTCGTCGCCGGACGCATGGGCTTCAACGAGCTGAAGGAAGTCGCGATCGAGGATCTGCTCGGCCGCGATCCGGTGCAACTCGACTGGACCGCGATCCGCACCGGTCTTTCCGGCAAGCGCGTACTGGTCACCGGCGGCGGCGGCTCGATCGGCGCCGAACTGTGTCGCCAGGTCGCGCGGCTGGGCGTCGAATCGCTGAGCGTGCTCGAACTGTCAGAGTATCAATTTGTACAAGATCGAACAGGAGCTGCGCCAGGAGTTTCCCGAGATTCTGTTCAATGCGGTGCTCGGCGATTGCGGCGATGCGGCCGTGTGCGAGCGCGTGTTCGCGCCAGGCGCGTCCGCAGATCGTGTTTCACGCCGCCGCGTTCAAGCACGTGCCGCTGCTGCAGAGCCAGGTGCGCGAAGCATTCCGCAACAACGTGCTCGGCACCCAGGTCGCCGCGCAGGCTGCCGATCGCCATCGGTGTCGGCTGTTTCGTCCTGATCTCGACCGACAAGGCCGTCAACCCGACCAGCGTCATGGGTGCGTGCAAGCGCGCCGCGGAAATCTTCTGCCAGAACTTCGCCGCGAAATCGGCGACGCGCTTCATCACCGTGCGTTTCGGCAACGTACTCGATTCGGCCGGCAGCGTCGTGCCGCTGTTCCGCGAGCAGATCCGCAATGGCGGACCGGTGACGGTCACGCATCCGGAGATCTCGCGCTACTTCATGACGATCCCCGAAGCCTGCCAGCTGATTCTGCAGGCCAGCGTGCTCGGCCAGGGCGGCGAAATTTTCGCGCTCGACATGGGCGAGCCGGTGAAGATCAGCTATCTCGCCGAGCAGATGATCCGCCTCGCCAACAAGGTTCCCGGGCGCGATGTGCACATCGTATACACGGGCCTGCGCCCGGGCGAGAAGCTGTTCGAGGAACTGTTCCATGCGCAGGAGAGCTACCAGCAGCACGAGCCACGCGAAGATCTTTCTCGCCCAGCCGCGCAGCATGTCGTGGGAACTGCTCAACGCGCAATTGAGCCAGGCCGCGCAGGCGGTGCGCGAATACGACGAGGACACGCTGCGCCGCTGCCTGACGAGTCTGCTGCCCGAATTCGCCGTGCGCGACGGCAGCGACGCCGAAATCGTGCCGATTGCGCGCAATCAGGCGTGAGTCCAGAGTTTCACCACAAAGGACGCAAAGTACACGAAGGAAAAGCGAAGGAAAAATCCGGATTAGCTTCCTTTGCGTCCTTAGTGGTAAATCTTGAGTTTCTGATTTAACGTGAACACAGATCTCAAGGAGATGCAATGACGAAACCGCTGCGCAAAGTGGTGTTTCCGGTGGCCGGGCTCGGCACGCGCTTCCTGCCGGCGACCAAGGTCGTGGCCAAGGAAATGCTGCCGGTGCTGGACAAGCCGCTGATCCAGTATGCGGTCGATGAGGCCGTCGATGCCGGCGCCGACACGCTGATCTTCGTCACCAACCGCTACAAGCACGCGATCGCGGATTATTTCGACAAGGCCTACGAGCTCGAAAGCAAGCTCGAAGCCTGGCAAGACAGGACCTGCTGGCGCTGGTGCAAGGCACGCTGCCGAAACACGTGCGCTGCGTCTTTCGTCACCCAGGCCGAGGCGCTCGGCCTCGGCCACGCGGTGCTATGCGCTAAGCCCGTCGTCGGCGACGAGCCGTTCGGTGTCATCCTGCCGGACGACCTGATCTGGAATCGCGGGGCACTGGGCGCGCTGCGCCAGATGGCCGAATTGGCGGACAAGGAAAATGCCGGGGCGATCGCGGTCGAGGAAGTACCGCACGACCAGACCGACAAGTACGGCATCGTCGATGCGACGTCGATCTCCGATCGCGCGGCGCAGATCAGGCACGTCGTCGAGAAACCCAAGCCCGCAGTTGCGCCGTCCAACCTCGCCATCGTCGGCCGCTATGTGCTGCCCGGGCGCATTTTCTCGCTTTCTGGAAAAGACCAAGCCGGGCGCCGGCGGCGAGATCCAATTGACCGACGCGATCGAAGCTTTGCTGCACGAAACGCCCGTGCTCGCCTACCGCTTCGAGGGCACGCGCTTCGATTGCGGCAACAAGCTCGGTCTGGTCAAGGCGACCCTGCACATGGCGATGCAGGACCCGAAGCTGGCGCAGGCGACGCGCGCGTTCATTCGCGAATCCGGACTGGCCGACGGCTGAAGGCTGTCCAGCTGCAATGGACCTGAGCTACATCCTCAATCACCTCGGCGAAGACCGCGAAAGCTATCGCGGCGCGGTGTCGCCGCCGATTTTCCAGAGTTCGATCTTCGCGTTCCCCGACGTGGCCGCGATGCGCGAGAGCTTTCGCGACGAGTTCAGGCGCACGACCTATACGCGCGGCAACAATCCAACGGTCGAAATCCTGCGCAAGAAAGTCGCCGCTCTCGAAGGTGCCGAGGATTGCCTGATGTTCGGCAGCGGTGCCGGCGCGATCGCCGCCGCGGCGATGGCGAGCGTCGGCGCGGGCGATCATGCGATCTGCGTCGCGCGGCCGTATTCGTGGACGCGCGCGCTGCTGCGCGATCTGCTCGGCCGCTTCGGCGTGACCGCCAGTTTCATCGACGGTACCAAGGTCGACCATTTCGCTCAGGCGATCGGACCGCGGACCAAATTCATCGTGCTCGAAAGCCCGAACTCGATGACCTTGAGTTGCAGGATCTCGCCGCAGTCGCGCGGCTCGCCAAAGCGCACGGCATCCGCACGCTGTGCGACAACAGCTACGCCACGCCGCTCAACCAGTCGCCGCTCGCGCTCGGCATCGACATGGTTGCGCATTCGGCGACGAAGTATCTGAACGGCCACAGCGACGTCGTCGCTGGCGCGCTGTGCGCGAGCGAGGCGATCATCCGCCAGGTGTTCAAGGGCCCGTACATGACCTGCGGCGCGATTCTGTCGCCGCACGATGCCTGGCTGATGATTCGCGGCCTGCGCACCTTGCCGATTCGCATGCAGCGCATCGCGCAGACCACGCGCGAGGTGATCGCGTTTCTGCACGATCAGGAACAGGTAGAAAAAATATACTTCCCGCAGGACGCGTCGCACCCGCAGTTCGGCCTGGCGCAGACGCAGATGCAGGGCGCCAGCGGCCTGCTGACGATCGCACTGCGCGTGGACGATGTGGCGGGCGTCGAGCGCTTCTGCAACGCGCTCAAGCGCTTCCTGATGACCGTGTCGTGGGGCGGCTACGAGTCGCTGATGTTTCCGGTCTGTGTCGTTTATCCGCCAGCCGCGCCGTTGCATCCGCCGATGGGTGGCGCAGCGCTCAATCTTGTGCGTCTGTCGATCGGGCTGGAAGAGCCAGAGGTTTTGATCGCCGATCTGCAGCAGGCGTTGGCGGCAATTTGAAGCTGTCGCGCCGGCGGGCCGATATGCCGGCGAATATTGCTATGCTCTGTCGCTGCTCGCATCCGATTGGGTGATGAATGCGTTGGGTTTTCGTGCTCGCACTGTTCGCATTGACTGGCTGCGCTGCGCTGCAGAAATCCGCTGCACCTGCGGTGGCGCCGGCCAACACAGTACAACAACGCTGGTTCAGCGGTTGGGCTGCGATCAACGGCGGCGGTCCGCACGCGCGCGCAACCAACACGGACTGGCATATGCAGAACGATCTGCAGCTGGCGAGCGACGGTGGCCGCGTCGTGCTGCACTGGCGCGATGGCGTGCCTACGGGATATTCGTTGGAACTTGCGCGCGTGAGCTATCCCGAGCGCAAACTCGTCGTCCTGCAACTCAGCGTGATCGAGGACAAGACCGGCAAGCCGCTGGCGTACGTCTGGGCCGACGACAAGGCCGACGCGATAGGGCTGAATCTGGGCTGGTTGCAGGTCGGATTGCAGGAACAAGCGCCACTACCCGCAGCGCACAAGGCAAAACCCTGAACTCACGCGACGATGTCGCCTTGCCATTGAAGTTCCGCCGCACGCTGCCATCTACAGAGTGAGCGCCAAGCAACGCGATTATCGACATAAAATGGAGAAAGCCATGACCACCAAGCTCGAAAAAGTTGTTTACACCGCGCACGCCACCGCTACCGGCGGCCGCGATGGCCGCGCCAGGAGTTCAGACGGACGCATCGATGTGGTGCTCAAGCCGCCGAAGGAAATGGGCGGCACGGGCGAAGGAGTCAATCCCGAGCAACTGTTCGCGGTCGGTTACGCGGCCTGTTTTATCGGCGCGGTGAAGTACGCCGGCACCCTCGCCAAGGTTGCCGTGCCTGCGGATACGTCGATCGAAAGCGCAGTCAGCATCGGGCCGATCCCAAACGGTTTCGGCATCGCGGTCGAGCTCAAGGTGTCGATGCCCGGCGTCGATCGCGCCGTGGCGCAGTCGCTGATGGATCAGGCGCACAACCAGATTTGTCCGTACTCGAACGCGACGCGCGGCAACGTCGAGGTCAATGTCGTTCTGGTTTGACCGCGCACAAGACCGGACACTTTCAGGAGCTGGATCGTGGAACACCTTTACGATTATCTGATCGTCGGCGCGGGCATGACCGGTGACGCAGCGGCCAAGGCGATGCGCGCGGGCGATCCGGCGGCGCGCATCGGTATCGTCGGCGACGAGGCGCAGGCGCCATATGAGCGCCCGCCCTTGTCCAAAGCGTTGTGGAAGGGCGACAAGACGCCGGAGGCGATCGATCTCGACACTGCAAGGAGCGGCGCGCAATTAAACCTTGGCCGGCATGTCGAAGCGATCGACCGCGACGATCGCAGCGTGCGCGACAATCACGGCGACGTCTACCGCTATCGTCGCCTGCTGCTCGCGACGGGCGCGACGCCACGGCGCTTGCCGTTTGCCGGCGAGCGTGTAATCCATTTCCGCACGCTCGACGATTATCTTGCGCTGCGCCGCTACGCAGTCGCCGGCGCGCATATTGCTGTGGTCGGCGGCGGGTTTATCGGCAGCGAGCTTGCCGCGTCGCTGGCGAGCAACGGCTGCAAGGTCACGATGCTGTTTCCGGGTGAAGCGATCGGTGCGGGGCGCTATCCGCGCGCACTGGCGAGTTTCATCAACGACTACTTCCGCGAACGCGGCGTCGAGCTACGACCCGGGGCGAAAGTCGTCGGCGGCAAGGCCGACGACACCGGCGTCGATCTGACATTGGTGGATGGCGCGACTCTGCGCGTCGATGCCGTGGTTGCCGGCCTTGGCGTAACGCCGAACGTCGCTCTCGCCGAGCAGGCCGGACTGAAAACCGACAACGGCATCGTCGTCGACGAACGCCTGCGCAGCAGCGATTTCGATATCTGGGCGGCTGGCGATGTCGCCAATTTCCACAATGTCGCCCTGGATCAACGCATGCGTGTGGAGCACGAGAACGCCGCGATCAGCATGGGCCATCACGCCGGTCGCGTCATGACCGGGGCCGATGAGGCGTATACCACGCTGCCGTTCTTCTACTCCGATCTGTTCGACCTCGGCTACGAGGCCGTCGGCCTGCTCGACGATCGCCTCGACGTGGTCGAGCAATGGACGCAGCCGTTTCGCGAGGGCGTGATCTATTACCTCGACGACGGTCGCGTGCGCGGCGTGCTGCTGTGGAATGTCTGGGGGCAGGTCGATGCCGCGCGCGAGTTGGTCGCCGAGCGCGGGCCGTTCGATAGCGAAAGCGTGCGTGGGCGGTTGCCGAAGCTGGTTTAGTCCAAGGCGGTTTGCGCTTCGTCAATAGAGCGGATCGAAAAAACGGTCGCCGCGCGGCAGATACCAGCGATCGGCGTCGAGCGAGTAGGCGACTCGAAATGCGCGGCCGACGATACTGTCGCGCGGGACGAAGCCGAAATAGCGCGAATCGCCGCTGTTGTCGCGGCTGTCCCCGAGCATGAAGTATTTTCCCGGCGGCACGGTCACAGGGCCGAACGAGCGCATCGCATAACGATCCGGCAGCACCATGATCGGATGCGGCTTGCCGGCGAGATTCTCGCTCAGGTAATAACGTTGCTGGCTGCGCGTGAGGCTGGGAAGCTCCGCATCGGCGCGCTCCGTCGCCGGCGCATACGTCATCTCCGAGCCATTGACGAGCAGGTGTTCGTCGATCATCTGGATCGCATCGCCCGGGACGCCGATCACACGCTTGACCAGGGTCATGCCGTCCTTGGGCGAGGGGAAAATCACGATATCGCCGCGCTGCGGATTGCGTCCTGCGGTCAGACGAACCGTCGTGAACGGCACGCGCAGGCCGTATGCCTCCTTGTCGACGAGGATGCGGTCGCCTTCGACGATGGTCGGATTCATCGAGCCGCTCGGCACGTACATCCAGTCCGCGACCGCCGAGCGGAACACAATCATCAGCGCAAAGAACAGCAGCAGTGATTTATATTCGGCGACGAGGCGGGTGAGGCGCGAGTGCAGAGTCATTGGCGGCAGTCCGGTTCGTGCAGACGAGACACAGACTGCCGCGCGCGGCATTTGGTTCCGGCCGTGCTCAGCCGGCGAAGAACGCGCTCAATTTGTTTCCGTCCAGATCGCGGAAATAGCCGGCGTAGAAGCCTTCGCCGCGCGGGCCAGCGGGGCCTTCGTCGGTACCACCCAGTTCCAGCGCTTTCTTGTAGAACGCGTCGACTTTCTCCTTGCTGTTCATTACCAAAGCGACCATGACGCCATTGCCGACCGTCGCTGGGCTGCCGTCGTTCGGCAGAGTCACGCTGAGCGAAGGCTGTCCCTGTGCAATATTCCAGGCGACAAACTTGTCGTTGTCCATCCAGCGCTTTGCACCGATCGTGCCGAGCAGGGCGTCGTAGAACGCCGCGGCGCGCGGCAAATCCTTGGTACCGAGGGTGACGTAGCCGATCATGGAATTCTCCTGTGTGCTGTTGTTGAGGTTTGGTTTGCGTCGCTATTTGTTCGGAATCATGCGGCCCGTGGCTCTACCCGGCGCAGAATTTCCTTGCGCGTTGGCAGAGTCTTGAGGTCATAAATCGCCTGCAAATTCAGCCACGCAACGGCGTCGCCGCCGAAGTAGCGTGCAAGACGCTCGGCCGTGTCGGCGCTGATGCCGCGGCGTTCGTTGACGATTTCATGGATACGAGTAGCCGGCACGCTTAGTGCGACAGCCAAGGCGTTGGCGCTCATATCCAGCGGAGCCAGAAAGTCCTCGCGCAGGATTTCGCCGGGGTGCACGGGGCGCATGCGATTGACGGGAAGGTTCATGTCACGACTCTCTCAATGGTAATCCACGATTTCGACGTTTCTCGGCCCCGCTGTTGTCCAGACAAAACACACACGCCATTGCCGGTTGATGCGGATACTGTGCTGACCGGCGCGATCGCGTTTGAGCGCTTCAAGCTGGTTGCCGGGCGGTGAGCGCAAAAACTCCAGTGTATTTGCGGCATCCAGTTGCGTCAGCTTGCGGATGGCAGCGTCCTTGATTGCACGGAATCGTTGTGGATTGCCGCCCTCGAACAACGCCTGCGTGTCCTTGCAGCGGAAGCTCAGGATCATGTGGCGATGATATTACGTTTAGCGTAATACGTCAAACGGAATCCGACAAACGCAGGCTGGGCTGAGAGCAGCGATGACCGGCATCAATGGTCTCTTGAACTGCCGGGTTTCGCTGCGTTCAACCCAGCCTACGCGCTGCCGAACGAAAGCGAGTTGTAGAGAGCGGTCCTACCTGGCCTCGATGTAGTGCAACCGTGCAGGGTAGGTGCCGCGTTATGGCATGGCACAATTGGTCTCGTATCGTGGGTTGCGTTCCTACGACGTTATCCGCTTTACGGGTTGCCTTTCACTGCCGGGCGCTCCTCATCCTTCGGCCACCATTCGCGCTTCGGCCAGCAAACGGATTTCTTGAGGGTGTGACTGGCCCAGTCCGTACCCTCCAGCGCAAACGGAATCGCGAAATTCGTACCACAATCGGCCGTGGCCGGCGGTAATGGCACTTTCCTGACAGGACCCACGCGGCCCTCGAACATCGCTGCGCCGTCCTCGATAGTGAAACTTTGCAGCAGCAGGTAGCCCGCAGGTAGCGCATAGATATCCGATTTCGGCATCTTGTCTGCGGCGACAACCGGACGCAGTCTGGCAAGCGCTGCGCGCACCTGCGGATCGGTGCCCGGCGGCACTACGATCGTCGTAATCGGACCCGTGCGCTCGATCAGCTTCAGCGAAGCCTCGGCGAGCGATCCGTAGTCTTCAGGGATGACCTGGAAATTTCTTGCGCTGCGCGGGGTCAGGTTTGCGCAGCCGGTCAGTAGAAGGCTCAGTCCGAGGACTATGATCGGTTTCATTGGGTCGGTAGGTGATCTGTCTATTCTTACACCGCTTCAAACACCCCCGCCGCGCCCATGCCCGTGCCGATGCACATCGTCACCATGCCGTATTTCTGTTTGCGCCGGCGCAGGCCGCTGACCAGGGTGGCGATACGTACCGCGCCGGTCGCGCCGAGCGGGTGACCGAGCGCGATCGCGCCGCCGAGCGGATTGACCTTGTCGGGGTTGAGGCCGAGGTCCTTGATCACCGCCAGCGCCTGCGCGGCGAATGCTTCGTTGAGTTCGATCCAGTCCAGATCGTCCTGCTTGATGCCGGTCTGCTTGAGCGCTTTCGGAATCGCGGCCTTCGGGCCGATGCCCATGATTTCGGGTGGCACGCCGGCGACGGCGAAACCGACGAAGCGCGCCAGCGGAGTTAGGCCGTAATCCTTGATCGCCTGTTCGCTGGCCAGCAGTACGGCGCCGGCGCCGTCGGACATCTGCGAAGAATTGCCGGCGGTGACGCTGCCGCCTGCACGGAACACGGTTTTCAATTTCGCGAGCGCGTCGAGCGTCGTGCCGGCGCGCGGACCTTCGTCGTTCTTGATGATGCGTGTGTCGTCGACCGTGCCGCGTGTGGCCAGATTCGGATAATGGTCGGCCAGCGTGTACGGCGCGATCTCGTCGGCGAATTCGCCCGCGGCTTGCGCGGCGAGCGCCTTGGCGTGACTTCCGACGGCGAAAGCATCCTGCTGCTCGCGCGTGACCTGCCATTGCTCGGCGACCTTCTCGGCGGTGATGCCCATGCCGTAGGCGATGCCGATGTGCTCGTTGTCGAAGATGCGCGGATTGAACACCGGATGGTAGCCCATCATCGGCACCATGCTCATGCTCTCGGTGCCGCCGCCGATCATGAGGTCGGCTTCGCCGAGGCGGATGCGGTCGGCGGCCATCGCCACGGCCTGCAGGCCGGACGAGCAGAAGCGGTTGACGGTCACTGCCGCCACGACGTTCGGCAGGCCGGCGAGCAGCACGGCGATGCGCGCGACGTTCATGCCTTGCTCGGCTTCGGGCATCGCGCAGCCGATCACCGCGTCGTCGATACGCGCTTTGTCTATTTGTGGAAATCTGGACAATGCGGCATCGATGGCGAAAGCCAGCATGTCGTCCGGACGCGTGTTGCGAAACACGCCGCGCGGGGCCTTGCCGACCGGAGTGCGCATGGCGGCGACGATGTAGGCGTCTTGAACTTGCTTGGTCATGGGGTTCTCTCTTTTCTCGGTCATTCCCGCGAAAGCGGGGTTTTCAACAGCCGAATGGCTGGTCATCCAGTTTTTGACTTTTCCGAAGAGATGGATCCCGGCTTTCGCCGGGATGACGGCTCAATTTCTCAGGGGCTTGCCGGTCTTCAACGTGAACGCGATGCGCTCCTGCGTCTTCGGCATCTGCGCGAGGGCGACGAAGTGTTTGCGTTCAAGGTCGAGCAGCCATTGTTCGTCGACGGTCGAGCCGCGTTCGATCTGGCCGCCGCACAGCGTGTCGGCGATTCGCGACGCGATTTCCATGTCGTGCGCCGAGATAAAGCGGCCTTCGAGCATGTTCACGAGGCTGGCCTTGAACGTCGCTGTGCCGACATCGCCGGCGATCGTGATCTGCCGATTCGGCAATGGCGGACGATAGCCGGACTCGGCCAGCGCGTTCGTCTCGTTCTTCGCGACATAAAGCAATTCGTCGGCGTGGAATACGACCACGTCGCTGGGACGCAGCAGGCCCAGTTCTTTCGCTTCGAGCGCGCTGGCGGAGACTTTCGCCATCGCGACGGTTTCGAAAGAACTCTTCAACTGGGTGAACACATCGCCGCCGACGGCGTTCTGCGCGGCGCGCAGCGCGATTTCCTTCAGTCCGCCGCCGGCCGGCAACAGGCCGACACCGGCTTCGACGAGGCCGATATAGCTTTCCAGCGCGGCGACCGTGCGCGCCGCATGCATCTGGAATTCGCAGCCGCCGCCGAGCGCGAGGCCGCGCACCGCGGCAACCACCGGCACCAGCGAAAACTTGATGCGCATGCTGGTCTGCTGGAAGCGATCGACGAAGGCATCGAAGTCGTCGATCTTGCCGGCCTGCAGCAGGCCATCGCACCAGCTAGGTCGGCGCCGGCGCTGAACGGCTCGGAGTCCTGCCAGATCACCAGGCCCTTGAAATTGCTGCTCGGCTTCGTCGACGGCCCGATGCACCGCGTCGATGACGCCCGAACTGATCGTGTGCATCTTGGTCTTGAACGACAGCACGGCAATGTCGTCGCCGCCGTGCCAGAGGCGCGCGTCGTCGGTTTCGAATACGGTGGTGCCCTTGTCGACCTTGCTGCCGAGTACCGTTTGCGGAAACACCTGACGCTCGATACACCGGCTGCGTCGAAGGCGGCAGATACTTGTTCTCGCTGGGCGAATAAGAACCGTTGGCATTGTGCACGCCGGTGCGCGCGGGATCGGTGGCCCACGCCGGCAGTGGCGCCGCACTCATCGTCTTGCCCGCGGCGATGTCCTCGCCAATCCACTGCGCGACCTGGGCCCAGCCCGCGGCCTGCCAGGTTTCGAACGGACCGAGCTTCCAGCCGTAGCCCCAGCGCATGGCAAAATCGACGTCGCGCGCGGTTGCGGCGATATCGGCCGAATGAAATGCGGCATAGTGGAAAAGATCGCGATGGATACTCCAGAGGAATTGCGCCTGCGGATCGGTGCTCGCGCGCAGCCTGGCGAACATCTCGGCCGGCGTCTTGAGCTTGAGGATCGCGCCGACTTCGTCGCTGATCTTGCCCGTCGGCGGCACATAATCCGCCTTGCCTGCATCGAGCACGAGGATGTCCTTGCCGACCTTGCGGAAGAAACCCGCGCCGGTCTTCTGGCCGAGCGCGCCCTTGGCGATCAGCGCCTGGATCACGGCTGGCGCCTTGAAGTAGCCGTGCCAGGGGTCGTCGGCGAGAGTGTCGTCCATGGTCTTGATCACATGACCCATCGTGTCCAGGCCGACCACATCGGCGGTGCGGTAGGTCGCGCTCTTCGGATGGCCGATGGCCGGACCGGTCAGCGCATCGACGACATCGAAGCCGAGTTTGAACTGGTCGGTGTGGTGCATCGTCGCCAGCATCGAGAAAACGCCGATGCGATTGCCGATGAAGTTCGGCGTGTCGCTGAGCGATGACCACGCCCTTGCCGAGCGTGGTCGTGAGGAACGTTTCCAGGCCGGCGAGCACAGTCGGGTGAGGTCTTGGCGCACGGAATCAGCTCGACCAGATGCATGTAGCGCGGCGGATTGAAGAAGTGCACGCCGCAAAAGCGCTCGTGCAAGTCAACTGAAAGAACATCCGCTAACGCATTGATACTCAAGCCTGAAGTGTTGCTCGCGAGCACGGCATTTTCATTTACAAACGGGGCGACCCTAGCGTACAGATCGCGTTTCCAGTCGAGCCGTTCGGCGATCGCCTCGATGATCAGGTCGCAGCCCTTGAGCAGATCCAGATTCTGATCGTAATTGGCCGGGATGATCGCGCCGGCGCGCGACTTGTCGGCGAATGGCGCGGGCGAGAGTTTTTTCAGGTTCTCGATCGCCTTGAGCACGATGCCGTTCGGATCGCCGTCTTTCGCGGCGAGATCGAACAGCACGGTGTCGACATTGGCGTTGACCAAGTGCGCCGCGATCTGCGCGCCCATAACGCCGGCGCCGAGCACGGCGGCTTTGCGAATGCGGAGGGGAGAACTGCTCATACGAAACCTCGCGGGACAAATTTGCAAAGGAAAACGAAAGGCCGCACGATCCATGCGACCGATGAAAAAGGGGATCTATGGTGCGCGCAGTCCGGCAGCGGCGAATTTGATCAGGTGCTCGGCAGCGATGTCGCGATGCTGCTCCGGAGTTACGCCACGGCGTTTGATCACACCGAAATCGGCCATCGCATAGGTGAGCGCACCGCTGACGATGTCGAGGCGCCAATAGACTTCCTGCTTGTCGAGATGCGGCAGCAATTCGCGCGAACGCGGCTGCGAATTGCTTGAGCACATGGCCGTAGTGATCGTGCAGGAACTGGCGCAGGCGCTCGTTGTGCTCGGCATAGGCGCGCGCAAGCACGCGCACGAAGGCGGCGCCGCCGTGCTCGTCGCCGCTCAGTGCCAGTGCCGGGCGCACGAACGCGGCAAGAATCGATTCGAGAGTGAGACCGGATCGTGCGCGTGCCGCGCTCAAGGCATCGAGGCGCTGCGCATTCAGGTCGTCCAGACGGCGGCGGAATACCTCGTTGATGAGATTTTCCTTGGAGCCGAAGTGATAGTTCACCGCAGCCAGATTCACATGCGCCGCGGAGGTTACCTGGCGCAGGGATGCGCCGGCAAAACCATGTCGCGCAAACAACGCTTCGGCCGCGCCGAGAATGCGCTGCTTGGTGGAGAACAATTCCGGGCTCAAGATACCGACCCTCGATTCGTGCGCCTTCGCATTTTTTGCGCTGGTGCGTTGTGCTGCCGGCCATCGCCGGCGGGCGCGTATCAAACGACTGTTTGAATATTAGTCCTCGCCCCGGTGTCGGTCAATCGTAGCGCATCGAATCCGCGCGATGCGGCGCGGGTTCACCGCAGGGCGGGGCGCTGAGGCGCTTCGCGGTCGCCAAGCCGGTTTCCCAAGGCGGGCGATCATCGCCACAAAGCACTTAAATTATCTGCCGGAATCCATTAGAATTGTGGCGGTTTTATCCGCCAACTTGCGGTTTAGCCGTATTTCGGCAATTCCCGGCATGGAGCCGGGAGGCCGTTATTCCACGACTGCCTGACAACAATACCCGGAGTAATCAGCAATGGCGCTGGAGCGCACCCTTTCCATCATCAAACCCGACGCTGTCGCCAAGAACGTCATCGGCGAAATCTATTCCCGTTTCGAGAAAGCCGGCCTGAAAGTCGTCGCCGCGAAAATGAAGCAGTTGTCGCGCGCGGAAGCCGAAGGTTTCTACGCCGTGCACAAGGAGCGTCCGTTCTTCAAGCCGCTGGTCGATTTCATGATCTCCGGTCCGGTGATGATCCAGGCGCTCGAAGGCGAGGGCGCGATCCTGAAGAATCGCGATCTCATGGGCGCCACCGATCCGAAGAAAGCCGCGCCGGGAACGATCCGCGCGGATTTCGCGCAATCGATCGACGCCAATGCGGTGCATGGATCCGATGCGGTGGAAACTGCACAAGTGGAAATTGCGTACTTTTTCGCCGGTACTGAAATCAGCTCGTGCTGAACCGGCGAATGCGAAGCGATGCCGACGTGACCAGCACAAAAGTCAACCTGCTCGACTACGACCGCCAGGGCCTGCGCGACCTGTTCGCGCAGCTCGGCGAGAAACCGTATCGCGCCGAGCAGGTGATGAAGTGGATCTATCACCGTCACGTCACCGACTTCGCGGAGATGACCGATGTCGGCAAGGCGTTGCGCGACAAGCTCGAAGCCGCATGTCGAAATCGTGCCGCCGAAAACCCTGTTCGAGAAGCAGGCCGCCGACGCCACCTACAAGTGGTTGCTCGGCATGGACGGCGGCAATGCGATCGAGGCCGTGTTCATTCCGGAGGCGACGCGCGGCACGCTGTGCGTCTCGTCGCAGATCGGCTGCGGTCTGAACTGCCACGTTCTGCTCGACCGGCACGCAGGGCTTCAACCGCAATCTGTCGACCGCGGAAATCATCGGCCAGGTCTGGGTGGCGGCGAAGCATCTGGGCAACGTGCCGCATCGGCAGCGCAAGCTCACCAATGTCGTGATGATGGGCATGGGCGAGCCGCTGCTCAATTTCGACAACGTCGTGCGCGCGATGAGTCTGATGCGCGACGATCTGGGTTTCGGCCTGGCCAACAAGCGCGTAACCCTGTCGACCGCCGGTCTCGTGCCGATGATCGACAAGCTCGTCCGAAGTGCAGCGACGTGTCGCTTGCGGTTTCGCTGCATGCGCCGAACGACGAATTGCGCACGGAGCTCGTGCCGCTGAACAAGAAATATCCGATCGCTGAGCTGCTGGCGGCATGCCAGCGCTACGCCGCGCGGCGGCCGCGCACGACGATCACGTTCGAGTATACGATGCTGAAAGGTATAAACGACCAGCCGCAGCATGCGCGCGAGCTGATCAAGCTGATGCGCCAGGCTGCCGAGCAAGGTCAACCTGATTCCATTCAACACTTTCACCGGCACGCGCTACGAGCGTTCCGACGAAGCTGACGATCCGCAGTTTCCAGAAGATCGTTGCTCGATGCCGGTGTGCTGACGATGGTACGGCGCACGCGCGGCGACGACATCGATGCGGCCTGCGGTCAGTTGAAGGGGCAGGTGCTCGATCGCACGCGGCGCAGCGCGGAATTCCAGCGTCGTCTCGAACTGGGAGCGCGCAATGCCGCGTAAGCCTGCGCGCCACTTCTTCTTTGCTGCCTTTGACCGGTATCGCTGTTGTGCGCGATTCTGTCCGCGTGCACGACGCAGAACGGGCCCGCGCTGAAACGAGACGCAGACCAAGGAAGACGTTGCGCGGCCGTTTGTCCAACTCGGCCAGCAGTACATGGAGATGGGCAAGCTTGAGATCGCCAAGGAAAACCTGCTCAAGGCGCTGAACTACGACCCGAAAAGCGTCGACGCACACACCGTGCTAGCCACGCTTTACGATCGCGTTGGCGATCACAATGCAGCCGAGGAAAATTTCCGCATTGCCGCCGAGCTTGCGCCCAAGGCGGGCAATACCAACAGCAATTACGCGCTCTACCTGTGCAAGCTCGGCAAGTTCGAGCGAATCGAGCAAGTATTTCGACATCGCGCTTGCTGACGGTTTCTACAACGATCGCGGCACGGTCTACACCAACGCCGGCACCTGTCAGCTGCTGGCCAAGGGTTCGCTCGATCTGGCCGAGTCGGACTTCCGCCACGCGCTCGAAATCAATCCGAAGAATGCGCAGGCGCTGTTTCAGCTGGCCAGCGTGCTTTATCAAAAGAACGAGTTCTTCAAGGCGCGCGCATTCATCCAGCGCTTCGATGCGCTCGGTCAACCGAATCCCGATGCTCTGCTGCTCGCCCGCAATATCGAAAGTCAAACTTGGCCACGCCCAGGCTGCGCATGACTATGCGCAGCGTCTGCGCGATCAGTTCCCCGACTCGCAACAGGCGCACACCCTGGATGTGGCAACGCCGTCTTCGTGAATGCAATGAAACATATCGACAAACCCGCAAGTCAGAAAATCCGCAAAGCGGCACCCGCAGAAGGGCAGGAATCTCAGCGCGACGAGGCAGGGCAGCTGACTTTCTTCGAAGTGATCCCTGTGCACGAGGATGCTGCGTCGCCGGCGCAACTGAACGCCCCGGCGAAGTCGGACACGGTCGAAGAACCGTCGGCGTCCGGCGTGATGGAGTGGCGCTTGCCCGTGGTGCGGGCCGCCACAGACAAAGCGGAACTCGCCGACCTGCAGGCAGCGGCGGCAGTCGAAACTGCGCCGTCGACGCCAAAAAAGATACGTGGCGGCGAATCGTTGAGTCAGCGTCTGAGCGCAGCCCGCGAAGTGCGCGGCTGGAGCCGCAAGGACGTCGCCGACAAGCTGCACCTGCCTTCGCAGATCGTCGGCATGATCGAAACCGAGCAGTACGAACCCATCGGGCACGGCGTGTATCTGCGCGGTTATCTGACGAGCTATGCGCGTCTGGTCGATGTGCCCGTTGCCGTGGTCGAGAACGTCCTGCGCCAGCACGCGAGTACGCCGGAACTCGTCGCTTCGGGGCGCGTTTCGCATTCGCGTTATCTGATCGACCGCTATTCCGGATCGGCGCTTTACGTCGTGCTGACCGGTTTGATCGTCGTGCCGTTCGTCATGTTCGCGATGAACATGGGTAGCGATGTCGGCGCCCGGCTCACCCCGCTCGATGTATCGACGCCGGCCTCGGCACCGGCGAATGCCGATGTGGCTGATGCGGGCAAGGTCGCAACGAGCGGCGACACCGCAGCCACGTCGACAGTGAAGACGGGCGAAACGCCGGTGCCGGCAACGCCAGCCGCCAGCGACTCGCCGTTGATGGCTTCCTTTACGCCGTTTCCCAACCCTTCTTCGGCGCAAGCCGAAGCGCCACAGGCTTCCGCTCCGGCAAGCGAACAGATCCGTCTGAGTCTGAATGAGGCGAGTTGGGTCGAAATCGTCGACGCCGATGGCATGCGCCTCGAATACGCGACGCTGCCTGCCGGCACGATCAAGACCTACGCGTCGGACAAGGCGCTCGATGTGCGCCTGGGCAACACCAATGGTGCGACGCTGGAGGTCAACGGTGCGCCGCAGGACATGACCCCGTACAACCGTGGCAACGTCGCGCATTTCAGACTGCTCGCCGGCAGTGCGACGATTTCTCGGGAGTAGGCGAGTTCGGACTTGCCAGCTGGTTTGCGCCAGCGGATTGCGAGCCATACCGACGCCTGAACGGCAGCACGCGCCGGCACGCACGGCCAAGGGCGTTCCTGCTAACCTACGCGACCGCGGCAGGCCGTTGTGCCAGCGTCGTTGAAGCGCGCGATGATATGCGTGCACCCATAAGTAACGAAATCCGAGGTAGTTCCGACGATGGCTTTTGACGTTTTGGACGAACACGAACAGGGCGAACAGGTACAGAAATGGCTGCGCGAGAACGCGCTTTCGATCCTGATCGGCGATCGGCCTCGGTCTGCTGCTGATGTTCGGCTGGCAGCAGTGGCGCACGCATCGCGCGCAGCATCGCATGGATGCCGCCGTGCAGTACGACGTGCTGAGCGCCGCTGTGACGAAGAAGGATTACGACGCTGCCAAGCAGATCGCCGCCAAGCTCAAATCCGACTATCGCCGACACGCCCTATGCCGTGCTCGCGGCGATGCGCGAAGCCGATATCGCCACCGAGCGTGGGGACACCGAAAGCGCGCAGAATAATGCTCGACTGGGCCTGGCAGCATGCGGGCATCGATGCGTTGAAAGCGGTTGCCGGGCTCAATCTGGCACGCGTCGAGATCGCGCAGACCAAGGCGCAGGACGCGCTCGACCTGCTCGACAAGCTGCCCAAGGGCGGCTTCGACGCGGCATTCGGCCGAACTGCGCGGCGATGCGCTCGTTGCGCTCGGACGCAAGGACGATGCGCGCGCCGCCTACACCGATGCACTGACGCATCTCGATGCGAACGCGCCGAACCGCGGTTTCGTGCAAATGAAGCTCAACGATCCTCGGCGGCGCGGAGAAGAAAGGCTCATGACAAGCTCGCACCACACGCTCCGCAATTTGCACGAGTGCCCATGCGCGCGCTCGCCTGCTTGCGCTGGTCGCCGCGATGACCGGCTGCGCCACGATCAAGGGCTGGTTCAACGACACCAAGAAGGAAAACATCGAGCCGCCGACGCCGCTGTCGGAACATTCGCGCCCAGCTCAACGTGCAGAAGCGTCTGGAGCGAGCGCATCGGCAAGGGCGCCGAGAAGACCGGCGCGCGCATGCGTCCCGGCCTATGCCGACGGCAAGCTCTACGCAGCCAGCACGACGGGCGATGATCGAAGCGTTCGATGCGGCAACCGGACACAGCCTGTGGAGCAAGCAGCTTCGGCCAGCGCCAGCGGCTTCATCTGGCATCACGGCAACAATTCCGTGCGCTGGGCCGGCGGCCCGAGCGTCGACGGCGATCTGCTCGTCGTCGGCTCGCTCGAAGGCGCGCGTGCAGGCGTTCGCGGCCGCCGACGGCGCCGAGCGCTGGAGCGCGCAGCTTTCGTCGGAGATCATCGCGGCGCCGGCGATCGGCGGCGGCATCGTCGTCGTGCGCACGCACGATGGCCATATTTTCGGCCTCGATCGCGCCGACGGCTCGCGCAAGTGGGTCTACGACCGCGCCACCGTGCCGCTGCTGAGCCTGCGCGGCAACAGCGCGCCGGTGTTCGTCGACGGTGTCGTCTACGACGGCGAGGACAACGGCAAGGTCGTCGCGCTGCGCGCGAGCGACGGCGCGGTGCTCTGGGAGCAGACGCTGTCGCCCGGCGAAGGCCGCACCGAAATCGACCGCCTGCAGGACGTCGACGGACACAATCGTCGTCGACGACAACGTCGTCTATGCCGCCGGCTATCGCGGTCAGACCGCCGCGCTGATCGCGCAGACCGGCCGTCCGATCTGGACGCACGCCAGATCGTCCAGCTTCAGCGGCGTGGCGGTCTCGGCGAGCCAGATCTACCTGTCCGACGCCGATTCCGAGCGTCTGCGGCGCTCGACCTGCGCACTGGCGCTTCGGAATGGAAGCAGGACGGGCTGAAATACCGCTGGCTCAGCGAAGCCCGCGGTGCAGGGCGACACCGTCGTCGTCGGCGACCTCGAAGGCTGGGTGCATTGGCTGGCGATCAGCGACGGCAAGTTCGTCGCACGCGCGCGCCTGTCGAAGAATCCGATCCAGGCCGCGCCCGTCGTCGTCGGCGACATGGTCTATGTCGAGGACATCGACGGCGAGATCGGCGCCTACCGCGTCGGCAAGTATCAGCGCTGCCGTGGGAAACGCGCGCAGCGACGAGGTTCGCCGCGTGATAGCGAGATGCGGCGCGCATCGCGAAGCCGTCAGCGCGATCGTTGATCCATGCTGCCCGTCGTCGCCCTCGTCGGCCGCCCGAATGTCGGCAAGTCGACGCTGTTCAATGTGCTCACGCGCACGCGCGATGCGCTGGTCGCGCGACCTGCCCGGGCTCACGCGCGACCGCCACTACGGCATCTGCCATCTCGGCGAGCGCGAGTTCGTCGTCGTCGACACCGGCGGACTGACCGGCGAGAAGGAAGGCATCGGCGCGCTCACCGCGCGGCAGGCCGAGCTGGCGATCGACGAGGCCGATCGTCGTCGCTGCTCGTGGTCGATGCGCGCGACGGCGTGCTGCCGCAGGATCGCAACGTGCTCGAGGCGCTGCGCCGGCAGGACAAACCGCTGCTGCTCGCCGTCAACAAGATCGACGGCGTCGACGAGAACGCACGCGCTGGCGGAATTCTCCGCGCTCGGCTTCGCCGTCCGATTCTGACCTCGTCGGCGCATTCGCGCGGCATGCCGGCGCTGCTCGACGCGGTCGTTGCCGACCTGCCGCCGGTCGATGCCGATGCGGTCGCCTGCGCGAACACCGCGGACGAAGGCATCCGCGTCGCCATCGTCGGCCGCCCGAACGTCGGCAAATCGACCCTCGTCAATCGCCTGCTCGGCGAGGAACGCGTGGTCGTCTCCGATGTCGCCGGCACCACGCGCGACTCGATCCGCGTGGCGCTGGAACGCGACGGCAAGCGCTACACGTTGATCGACACTGCCGGCGTGCGGCGCCGCGCGCGCGTCGAGGAAGCGGTCGAGAAATTCAGCGTGATCAAGACGCTGCAATCGATCGCCGCCGCGAACGTCGCGGTGTTGCTGCTCGATGCGCAAGAGGGCGTCTCCGAGCAGGACGCGACCCTGATCGGCCACGTGCTCGACGCCGGCCGCGCGCTGGTGATCGCGGTCAACAAATGGGATGGTCTGACCACCTACGAGCGCGAGCAGTGCCGGACTTCGCTTTCGCGCAAACTCGATTTCGTCGTCTTCGCGAAGCCGGTGTTCATCTCCGCGCTGCACGGCTCCGGCATCGCCGAACTGATGCGCGCGATCGGCCGCGCGCACGCCTCGGCGACGCGCGAATTCGGCTCGGCCGAACTGACGCAAGCGCGCTGGAGAAGGCGTACGAGGGCTACCAGCCGCCGCTGGTGCGCGGACACGCGCCGAAACTGCGCTTCGCCCATCCGGGCGGCAGCAATCCGCCGACCATCGTGATCCACGGCAGCCGCACCAGGCACATCGCCGAAGGCTATCGGCGCTATCTCGAAAACTTCTTCCGCAAACGCTTCAAGCTCGAAGGCACGCCGGTCCGCATCGAGTTCAAGGAAAGCGAAAATCCGTTCGCCGGACGCAAGAACGAGCTGACCGAAAGGCAGGTCAAGAAACGCAAGCGGCTGGTGCGCAACGCGAAGAAGCGCTAGCGCTTTCTGCGCCGCGAATGGCATGCGCGATCCCGCCCTCAGGCTGGCGCTGCGTAATCTGCACGGTGATGAAGCCGGACTCATATTTCGATCCCGCCGGGATTACCGCGGCGATTCTCGCCGGCGGAGAGGGCAGGCGTGTCGGACGGCCGCGACAAGGGCCTGCTGCCGTCTGGCCGGCAAACCTCTGATCGCGCATGTCGCGGCGGCGCTGCAGCGGCCAGGCGGGTACGCTGCTGATCTGCGCCAACCGGAACGATCGCGAATACGCGGCGTTCGGCCATGTCGTCGCGGATGCGACGACGGGCTTTCGCGGCCCGCTCGCCGGCATCGCCAGCTGCGCTCGCGCATTGCACGACGCCGTGGCTGCTCACGGTGCCGGTCGATGCGCCGCAGCCTACCCGCGCGATCTCGCGCAGCGCTTGCACGCGGCTGCACTCGCGGCGAACGCCGACGCAGCCGTGGCGCGTACGACGGAACGCGCCGCAGCCGCTGTTCGCGCTGTATCGCCGCCGCCTGGCCGCAGGCGCGGCCATCGCGCTGGCGCAGGATTTGCCGGTCTGGCGCTGGCAGGAAGAGATCGGCGCGGCGCGGGCGGATTTCTCCGATCGTGCCGCAGCGTTCGCCAATCTGAATACACTGGACGACTTCCGCGCATGGGAACGCCTGCATGCGAAGCTGACGCGCCCGCATTTCCGATCGGGCTTGGCGCTGGCCGAGGCGCAGTCGCGCATTGTGCGAAATTGCGGCGAAGCATGGCTTGCCGTTCGGAATCCGTCGCGCTGGAGTCGGCACTCGGGCGCGTGCTGGCCGGCGATGTGATCGCGCCGTTCGATGTGCCCGGTTTCGTCAATTCGGCGATGGATGGTTTCGCCGTGCGCGGCTGCCGATTTGTCAGTCGAAGGCGAAACGCGATTGCGCCTGATCGGCAGCGTGCTCGCCGGCGGCGCCGGCGGCGCCGGACGTTGTACCCGGTACCTGCGTGCGCATCACGACCGGCGCGCCGTTGCCGCACGGCGCCGATACGGTCGTGATGAAGGAAAATACGCAGGTCTGACGCAAGCCGATGGCGATGTCGATCGTCATCGCGGCCGGTACGCCAATCGGCGCGAACGTGCGTCCGGCCGGCGAGGACTACGCGCGCGGGCGATTTCGCGCTGGCGCGCGGCAGCGTGCTGACGCCGGCGCGCACTCGGCGCGCTCGCGTCGTTCGGCCATGACCGCAGGTCGCGGTCGCGCGTCGGCCGCGCGCCGTGCTGCTGACGACCGGCGACGAACTCGTCGCGCCCGGAATGCCGCTCGGCTTCGGTCAGATCCACGACTCGCAACCGCTACAGCCTCGGCGCGCTGATCGAACAGCACGGCGCGCAGCTGCTGCGCCATGAGCGCCTGCGCGACGAGCCCGCGCGCTGCGCGATGCCTTGCTGCGCGCGGGCGCGGACGCGGATATCGTCATCAGCAGCGGCGGCGTCTCGGCGGGCGAGGCCGACTACCTGCCGCGCCTGCTCGCGGAAATCGGCAAAGTGCATTTCTGGAAAGTGCGCATCAAGCCGGGCATGCCGTTCCTGTGCGGCAGCGTCGGCCGCGCGCTGGTGTTCGCGTTGCCCGGCAATCCGGTTTCCGGCATTGCCACGTTTCTGACTCTGGTCAGGCCTGCGCTCGATGCGATGAGCGAGCGACGCGCAGAGCGCATCGCAGCTGCGCGCGCGCCTGGCGTTCGCCGTGCACAAGCGGCATACGCGCGCCGAATTCCTGCGCGCGCGAACCTGCAATGCGACGAGTCCGGCACACTGCTGGCGACGCCGCTGCAGAAGCAGGGTTCGGGCATGCTGCGCGGCGTCGCCGAGGCCAATGCATTGATCGCATTGCCGGAGCCCGCACGGGAATATGCGGCGGGTACGATCGTCGACGTGCTGCCGCTACCGGGTTGGCCTTGAACACGGCGTGCTAAAGTGCGCATATGAATGCCGTGCAGCCGGAAAATACATTGCGCGTGCCGGAAATTACGCCGCTCGATGCGCAGCGCGCACAGGCACGCGGCGCCTTGCTGCTCGACGTGCGCGAAGACCATGAACGTGCGGCCGGCATGCCGCGGGCGCGGTCGGCGTTGCCGCTCGCCGCGATAGGTGCGCGGCATCGCCGCGATCGAGTCGGACCCGCAACGCGAAGTTGCTCACGCTCTGCGGCAGCGGCGGCGCTCGCTGCGCGCCGCGGAAACGCTGCGCGAGCTCGGCTATGCGCGCGCCGCTTCCGTGGCCGGCGGCTTCAAGCGCTGGACCGCGGAAGGCCTGCCGCTCGCCGACGGCGGTTTCGATGCCGATGCGCTGGATCGCTATTCGCGCCATCTGCTGCTGCCGGAAGTCGGCGCCACGGGGCAGGCCAAGCTCTTGCAATCGCGCGTCGCGCTGATCGGCGCTGGCGGGCTCGGCTCGCCAGCGGCGTTCTATCTGGCCGCCGCCGGCGTCGGCACGCTGACGCTGATCGACGACGACGTCGTGGAAAGATCCAATTTGCAGCGCCAGATCCTGCACACGGATGCGCGCATCGGCGTGGCCAAGACCGAATCCGCACGTGTCGCGCTGGCGGCTTTGAATCCGCAGGTGCAGGTACGTACGCAGAAAACACGCCTGCTTGCCGCGAATGTCGAGGAACTGATCCGCGATCACGAGGTGGTGATCGACGGCGCGGACAATTTCCCGACACGTTATCTGCTCAGCGCCGCATGCCTGCGTCTGAAGATTCCGCTGGTATACGGCGCCGTGCACCGCTTCACCGGGCAGGTGAGCGTGTTCGACGCGCGCCGCGACGATTCGCCGTGTTATCGCTGCCTGTTTCCAGAACCGCCCGCGGCCGCGGACGCGCCCAACTGTGCCGAAGCGGGCGTACTCGGCGTGCTGCCGGGCATCATCGGCCTGTTGCAGGCGAGCGAGGCGATCAAGCTGATGCTCGGCATCGGCGCACCGCTGGTCGGACGCCTGCTGTGCTTCGACGCGCTGGCGGCTTCGTTTCGCGAACTGCGCCTGCCGCGCGATCCGCATTGCCCGGGCTGTGGTGTGGATGGGCAATTTCACGGTTATGAGGATATCGCGCGCATTTGCGCGTCCGCATAGTCGGCGGGCACCATTGCGTACACCACTGCCGTCAATGGCGTGCCGTTGAGCAGAAGTCGATTGCGCGCGATGCCTTCAAGGCAAGCGCCGACCTTTTCCGCGACGCGCCGGCTCGGCCGGTTGTCGACCGCGGCAATGATTTCGATGCGCGTGAGCGCCAGCACCTCGAACGCGAAACCAAGCGCAAGCCGCGCCGCCTGTGTCGCCACACCGCGGGCCTGGCGGGATTCGCGCACCCAATAGCCGACGTTGGCGAAATTGTGTTCGAGGTTGCGCTGATTGATGCCGATGCCGCCGAGATATCCGTCATCCGCCGCATCGACGATTGCGAAGTCGTAACGTTCGCCCGCGTCCCATGCGCTGATGCAATGCTCGATCCAGGCAAGGCCCTCGCTTTCGTCGTAACCGGAATGGCACCAGCTTTGCCAGCGTCCGACGCTCTCCACCGATTCGCGCACGGCTGCGACGAGGCGCTGCACGTCGTCGCTGCGGTATTTGCGAATACGGACGCTGCCAGCCTCGCGTTCGCCGGGGATTGCCGCTGCGGTGGATTCAGACATCGGCGGCGTGAAGGGTTTTTGGAATCGGGGTTTCAGCCATGTTTTTCCTGCGCCGCCTCGAATGCAGCAAGCTGCGCGGGCGTGGCTTCGAGCTGATGCTTCGCTTTCCAGTGTGCAAACGGCTCGCCGTAGATATGCTCGCGCGCAGCCTCCTTGCTCAAGTCGATACCTTTCGCGGCCGCAGCTTCGCGATACCAGTCGGCCAGACAATTGCGGCAGAAACCGGCCAGTATCATCAGATCGATGTTCTGCACATCCGCGCGCTTTTCGTTGAGGTGTTGCAGGAGGCGCCGGAACGCGGCGGCTTCGAGTTCCATGGTTTGGTCGCTCATGCGGATTCCCTGGTCGGTTGCCAGCATGATAGTCCCGCGCCGTACGGACGTCAGCGCAGCCAATTTGAGCCGCACCGCCGCAACAGTGATAATGCGCGACCTCACTGGGCGGGCGAATGAGCGCAAAAATTCTCGACGGCAAGCGAATCGCGGAGCGGTTGCTCGACGACCTGCGTGCGCAAGTGACGTTGCGCCAGCAGCACGGTTTGAGCGTGCCCGGGCTCGCTGTGGTGCTGGTCGGCAATGATCCGGCCTCGTCCGTTTACGTGCGCAACAAGCGCCGCGCATGTACACATGCAGGATTTCATTCGCGCGACTACGATCTGCCGGCGTCGACACAACAAACCGAACTCGTGGCCCTGATCGAGGCGCTCAATAGCGATGTGCAGATCCACGGCATCCTCGTGCAGTTGCCGCTGCCGGCGCATATCGACGCCGATGTCATCGTCAATCGCATCGATCCGCGCAAGGATGTCGACGGCTTCCACCCGGAAAATATCGGGCGGCTCGCACTGCGCCAGCGCGGCCTGCGCCCGTGCACCTCGAAAGGTGTGATGAACCTGCTCGCGCACACCGACCGGCCGGTACGCGGGCAGACCGCCGTCGTCGTTGGCGTCTCCAACCATGTCGGCCGGCCGCTGGCCTTCGAGTTGCTGCTGGCCGGCTGCACGACGATCTGCTGCCACCGGTTCACGCGCGACCTGCCGCAAGTCGTGGCCACGGGCGATATCGTCGCGGTCGCGGTCGGTCGACCGGGCATGGTGAAAGGCGAGTGGATCAAACCGGGCGCGGTGGTGATCGATGTCGGCATCAATCGCCTCGCCGATGGCCGCCTGAGCGGAGACGTGGAGTTCGCCGCCGCGGCCGAACGCGCGGCCTGGATCACGCCGGTGCCGGGCGGGGTCGGGCCGATGACCGTGGCGACCCTGATGCAGAACACGCTGGAGGCGGCGCAATCGTTCTCGGCCAAGTCCAATTGAGTGTGCGCCGGGTAGAACCAACTGAATCAAGGCTGACGCGAATTGGCGCAGCGCTCGGGCGCTGCGGCGCTTGCGTTAAGATCGACAGCTGCCTTTCGCCGACTGCCATGGAAATGCCGATTTCCCTCTCCCGCTTGCGCTTTGCCCTGCTGCTTGGCGTCTGCCTCACGGCGGCCTGCGGCAGCGTGATGCGCAAGGCCACGCACCAGTTCAGCGACAATCTCACCACGGCGATCCTCGATGAGGACGACACCGGTCTGGTGCGCGATGGCGTGCCCGCCTACCTGCTGCTGATCGACGGCCTGATCGAGGGCGATCCGCAGAACCCGGACATCCTGCTTGCCGGCGCGAAACTGTACGGCGCCTATGCCGGCGGTTTCGTCGACCAGGGCGAACGCGCCCAGCGTCTTGCCGGACGCGCGTACGGCTATGCGCACCGCGCGCTGTGCCTGCGCGAAAAGGCGCTGTGCGGAGCGCTCGATGGATCCTTCGACGCTTTCGCGAGTGCGCTCAAGCAGGCCGACGCAAGGGACATCGCGACGATCTACGGTTTTGCCGCGGCCTGGGCCGGCAAGATCCAGGTCAATAGCGGCGATTGGAATGCGATCGCCGATCTGCCCAAGCTGCAGGCGCTGCTGGTGCGCGCCAACGCGATCGACGAGCATTACGACAACGGCGGCGCGGCGTTGTATCTGGGCGTGATCAACTCGATCCGGCCTGCCTCGCTCGGTGGCAAACCCGAGGAAGGCAAGGCCTATTTCGACAAGGCGCTTGAACTTTCCGGCGGCCGCAACCAGATGGTGCGTGTTCTGTATGCGCAGTTCTACGCGCGGCTGGTGTTCGATCAGGCCCTGCACGACAAACTGCTCAACGAAGTGCTCGCGGCCGATCCGGTCGCGCCGAGGCTCACGCTGATCAATATGTTGGCCAGACGAAAAGCGAAGGCGTTGCTCGAATCGGGCAAGGATTATTTTTGATGCAACGGTTCTCCCGTCGGCGGGAGAATACGGCAATGATGTCGGGGAAAAAATGAAAAAATTTTCATTGTTTATATTTATACTCGCTGCGACCGTGCTCAATGCGACAGCAGCGACCACGATCAAGATCGCCACGGTCGCGCCAGACGGTACAGCCTGGATGCGTGAGATGCGCGCCGCCGCCGACGGCGATCAAGCAGCGCAGCGGCGATCGGGTCGAGATCAAATACTATCCGGGCGGCGTCATGGGCGACGACGCGACCGTGCTGCGCAAGATCAAGATCGGCCAGTTGCAGGGCGGCGCGTTCACCGGCGGTCAAGCCGTCTGCAATCACCGGCGATGCGAAGATCTACGGACTGCCTTTCCAGTTCCGCACCCTGGACGAGGTCGACAAGGTGCGCGCGCAGATCGACCCCCTGCTCAGGGACAGCTTCGAGAAGGCGGGGTTCGTCGCGTCGGGTATTTCAGGGCGGCGGTTTTGCCTACCTTATGAGCGTGAAGGAAATCCACAGCAAGGACGATCTGAAATCCGCGAAAATCTGGGTGCCGCAAGGCGACCGCATCGCCGAGGCGGCGTTCAAGGCGGCTGGCGTCACGCCGATTCCGCTTTCGCTTGCCGATGTGTATACAAGTTTGCAGACGGGGCTGATCGATACCGTAGAGAACACGACCTCGGGCGCGATCGCGTTCCAGTGGCACACCAAAGTCAAATACATGGTCGACCTGCCGCTGATGTACGTGGTCGGCATACTGGTGATCGACAAGAAGGTGTTCGATACGTTGAGCGCGGACGATCAGAAGGCGGTCAATGCGGAAATCGGCGCGGCCTTCGCGCGTCTGGAAAAAATCAACCGCGACGACAATACGCAGGCGCGCGAGGTATTGCAGAAACAAGGCGTGACCATCAGCGAGCCGACTGCCGACGAGCGCAAGTCCTGGGAGGCGATCGGCGTGGCGGCGCGCAGGGATTTGAACGGCGCCGGCGGCATTTCGCCTGAACTGGAGGCGGCTGCGAGCAAGGCGCTCGAGACAGCGCGCAGCAAGTGACAGTCTGCGCAAGCGGACTGTCATCCCGGCAGGGATTGCCGGGATCCAGGCTGCAGGGACGCCAATGCAAGGAACACCTGTGCTATCCATGCCTTCTGGATTCCGGCATTCCCTGCCGGAATGACGAGCGTAAAGAGCCGTCGTCCTTGATAGCTGCAACGACATGAGTGAATCCGCAATGCGACGGTTTGCCAAGATCGTGGTCTGGTTTGCGCGCATCGAGGAATGGTTGCTAACCCTTCTGGTCCTGATCCTGGTGATCCTCGCGGGTGCGCAGATTCTATTGCGCAACGTATTCGGCGGCGGCATTGCGTGGGCCGATCCGTTCCTGCGCACGCTCGTGGTGTGGACGGCGATGCTCGGCGCGCTGGCCGCGGTGCGCGACGACAAGCATATCGCCGTCGACGTGCTGCAGCGTTTTCTTCCCGCTGGTGCGCAGCGCATCGCTCGCGTGCTGACCCTGTTGTTCACCGCGGCGATCTGCGCGGCGATGGCCTGGTACAGCATCGGTCTTGTCCGCATCGACTTCGGCGAGTCGGCCAGCGCAGCGGCCAACGACGTGCTCGCGATTCCGAACTGGCTGCTGGAAAGTATACTTCCGCTTGGTTTCGCGCTGATGGCGCTGCGTTTCGTCCTGCGCGCGTTCGCAGCACCCGCGCACCCGCCGGAATTGCTGCATGCCGCAGGCGTGCCTTCCGCGCCGGGTGGCGCATCGTGATCTGGTTGATCGCAGGTGCCTTGTTGCTGCTTGCGGCGCTGGGTGCGCCGCTATTTGCGTTGATCGCTGCGATTGCGCTGGTTGGTTTCAACGCGTCGGGACAGCCGGGTACGGCGGTCGCGATCGAGTTCTACCGTCTTGCCGACATGCCGGCGCTGATCGCGATTCCGCTGTTCACGCTCGCCGGTTACATGCTCGCGGAAAGTCAGGCGCCGCGCCGGTTGGTACGCCTGACCAATGCGCTGTTCGGCTGGTTGCCGGGCGGGCTGGCGATCGTCTCGATCTGCGCCTGCGCATTTTTCACCGCGTTCACCGGCGCGACCGGCGTAACCTTGGTCGCGCTCGGCGCAGTGCTGTATCCGGCGTTGCGCCACGCGCATTACGACGAGCGCTTCTCCCTTGGCCTGCTCACGGCGTCAGGCAGCATGGGCCTTTTGCTCGCGCCGTCGATGCCGCTGATCCTCTACGGCGTAGTCGCGCAGCAATTCCATACCACGCCGCCCGTCGCCATCGATGCGTTGTTCAAGGCGGGGCTGCTGCCCAGTCTGCTGATGATCGTGCTGCTTTCGCTTTACAGCGCCTGGCGGGCGCGCGACGTGCCGCGTCCGCCGCCGATCGCAGCGGGTGAAGTCTGGGCGGCGGTCAAGGATGCCGCTTGGGAATTGCCGCTGCCGTTCGTGATCCTGATCGGCATCTATGCACATTTTCTGGCGCCGTCCGAGGCGGCTGCCGCAACCACGCTGTATGTGCTCATCGTCACCGTGCTGATCCGGCGCGAGATCAAGCTCGGCGAACTGCCGCGCGTGATCCGCGAAGCGATGCTGCTGGTCGGCGCGATCCTGATCGTGCTCGGGTTTTCGCTCGCGTTGACCAACTGGCTGATCGACGCCGATGTGCCGGAATCCCTGTTCGCGTGGCTGCAGGCCGGCATCGCCAGCAAGCTCGGTTTCCTGCTCGTGCTCAATGCGTTCCTGCTGGTGTTCGGCATGCTGCTGGAAGGATTCCCCGCGATCATCCTGCTCGTGCCTCTGGTGTTGCCGATCGCGATTCACTACGGCGTCGATCCGATCCACCTGGGCATCATCTTCCTCGCCAATCTGCAGATCGGCATATTCCTGCCGCCGGCGGGGATGAATCTGTTTATCGCCAGCGCGCGCTTCGGCCAGCCGGCGACGACGATCATCCGCGCCTGCCTGCCGTTCTACGCGATCCTGTTCGCCTGCGTGCTGATCATTACCTACTGGCCGGAACTGTCGCTGGCGCTGGTGCGCTAGCGGGAGCGTGGCTCTGCGTGCCTAGCTTTTCGCCGCCTGTGCGTTCTGCCGCGCGATGCGATCCAGCAGAATGCCGTCCATGATCTGTTGCCAATCGGCCGGCTTCGGTCCGCGCCAATGGCTGTTATCGCCATCGAGGATCACCTGGCCTTGTTGATGGTCGAAGAATACGTCGATTTCGTCGCGTTTGTCGCCGCGCACATGCAAGGAATAGGCGGGTGGTATCGGCTGCTGGCGCAGGAAAAGCCCTTGCGCGGGCGAACGGCACGCGGATGTGTCGATCAAGTCGGCCAGCGAGGGCAGGATATCGGTCTGCTGAAATGCACCGCGCACCTCACCTCGAGCGAGCGGCAGATCGGTTGCGACGACCAGGGGCGTGCGTGCCAGTGCACTGTCGCCGAAACGCTTCATTTCGGCAGACATGATCGGAGTCATGCTGCGATGATCGCCGAGGATCAGCAGAATCCCATTGTGGAAAAAGCCGCGTTTTTCCAACGCGGAGTAAAACGTCCCGATTTGTTCGTCGGCGTATTGGAAAGCGCCTTCCTCGCCTGGCGTGTCGGAGCGCGGATCGATGAAAGGCGGGTGTGTGCTTACGGTCAGCAGAAACGCCAGATACGGCGAGCTGTCGTTCTGGCGCTGATCCAGCCATTGCAGGAAACGCAGATACAGAGCCTTGTCTTCGGCCGCGTTGAAGTGACGCCGCTTCCAGCCTATGTAGAATGGCGCCTCGGCGCCTTCCCAGGTGTCGAACTGGAGATTCTTCAGCCACTGCGCCTTGTTGAGAAAACCGAGGTCGCCCGTGGTGAAAAAATGCGTGGTGTAGCCGGCTGCGTGCATCAGGTCCGGGACGGAGCCGCGCGCTTCGGAGTACGCCGAAAACGTGTCGGCGCTTTGAAAGCGGCCCATTACCGGCAGATGGCCGGTCAGCATCGAGATCAGTCCACCCTCGGTGCTGAAACCGTTTGCGATGAAGTCCGGGAAATACGCATGGTTGCGTGCGATCTCGTCCAGGTGCGGAGTGAGATCGCGAAATCCGCCGAACAGCAGACTGTGATGCAATGAGAGCGATTCGACGGCGAGAATGATGATATTGGGATGTTGTGCCGATCCCGCGCTACAGACAGGCGTTGGCGACTGATATTCCTGTGCGATCTTTTGCGTGAATGCCTTGCTGTACGGCGCGTAGATGCCAAGATCGAGATTCGCCGCGACCAGATTCTCCAGCAGTTCGTAGTGGATGTATTTCATCGTCGAAGGCTGCCAGCGGCCGAGCAGGGCGAGCAGCCCGGCAGCGACAAGGCAGAATCCGGCGAGGCGCGGCCGTCGCGGGCGCGGCAGCAGCGCGAGCAGCAGCACGACGCTGCCGATCAGCGCGACGAACAGCGCCAGTTTGCCCGCTCTGGTCGCAAGAAATACGCCGCCGAATTCCGTGATGGCGCTCAGCTCCTTGCCGAACTTGATCAGGTCGAACAAGTACAGGCGCTGGGTCAGCGTCTTCATCACCGTCGCATCGACGGCATAAACCAGCACGAGAATCGCGGCGAGAAGCAAACACGGCAGTTGCAGCCAGTAGCGTCGCGTGAAAAACGACAGGCCGGTCAAGCCCAGCAGCAGGGCGAGCAGTTCCGAGTCCTGCTGCATTGCCGTGGCGCCCATGCACAGCCGACAATTGGTAAAACCATTGGTGATCTCGAACAGCACCTCGCCGCGCAGCAGCATCAGCGCAATGAACAGAGCGACGAGCGCGACGGCGCCTGTCAGGCCCGCCCGGCGCGGCGCGCGGTTGGAACCCGGTTTGGTCGGCATCAACTCGAGGCTCGCGTGCTAGGGATGTGCCGGCGATGTGGCTGGCGTCGCCGCGGCGGGCACCTGTTTCCGCGCTGTGCGCATGCCGACTATCGTGTCGATCAGATTTTGCTTCACCGAGCCGCGTCTGATGCGGTCGAGCAGAATCCCGTCCATGATCTGCTGCCAGTCGGCTGGTTTCGGGCCGCTCCAGTGCGTCTTGTCGCCGTCGAGCACGATCTCGCCTTGCTGCTTGCCGAAATAGATATCGACTTCGTCGCGCTTGTCGCCGCGTGCGTGAGCGATGAAATCGGCCGGTTGCGGCGGAGTGCGCAGGAAACTGCCCTGCTCAGGCGTGAGGCAGGATTGCGTCCCGGTCAGGTCGGCGATCGACGGCGGGATGTCCGCCTGCTGGAATTTGCCGGATATTGCGCCGCGCGGAATCGGCAAATCGGTGGCGACGACGAACGGCGTGCGCGCCAGCGCGCTGTCGCCGAAGCGCGCCTGTTCCTGCGCATGCAACGGCGTCATGCTGCGGTGGTCGCCCGATATCATCAATATGCCGTTGCGGAAAAAGCCGCGCTTTTCCAACTCGTCGTAAAACATCCCGATCTGCTCGTCGGCATATCGGAAAGCGCCTTCTTCGCTTGGCGTTTCGGTACGCGGATCGATGAAGGGTGGGTGCGTACTTACGGTAAGCAGAAACGCCAGGTATGGCGAGGTGTCGTTCTTGCGCCGATCCAGCCATTGCAGAAAGCGCAGGTACAGCGCCTTGTCTTCCGCGGCGTTGAAGTGCCGACGTTTCCAGCCATTGTAGAACGGCTGCTCGGCGCCCTCCCAGGAATCGAAATGCAGGCTCTTGAGCCATTTGTCCTTGTTGAGAAAACCCAGATCCCCGGTAGTGAAAAAGTGCAGGGTATAGCCGTAGGGATGCAACAGGTCAGGAAGGGCGCCCTTGGGGTCTTCGAAGCCGGCAAACGCTTCCGCGCTTTGATAGCGACCGATGGCAGGAACCGGCACATGGCCGGTGATCATCGCGATCAGGCCGCCGTCGGTGGTGAAACCATTCGCGATGAAGTCCGGGAAGTAGGTGTGCGACCGTGCGATCGCATCCAGTCGCGGAGTGAGATCGCGAAAGCCGCCGAACAACTCGCTGTGGTGCATCGACAACGATTCGACGGCGATCACGATGAAGTTCGGGTGCTGCGCCTGCCCGGCGGTGCAGACTGGCACCGGCGGCACATATTCCCGCGCGATCTTTTCCGCAAAGGCCTTGCTGTACGGTTTGTCGACGCCAAGATCGAGATTCGCCGCGAGCAGATTCTGCAGCAACTCATAGTGGATATATTTCATCGTCGCCGGCTGCCAGTGGCCGAGCACGGCAAACAACGCGGCGGCGACGAGACAGAATGCGCCCAGACGAGGACGTCGTGGCCTCGGCAACAACGCCAGTATCAGCACGACGCTGCCGATCAGCGCGACCAGCAGTGCGAGCTTGCCCGCGAGAGTCGCCAGAAAAATACCGCTGAATTGCGCGATCGCAGTCAGTTCCTTGCCGAACTTGATCAGGTCGAACAGATACAGGCGCTGGGTCAGCGTTTTGGTCACCGTCTCATCGACAGCGTAAGCGCACACCAGGAGCGCGCTGAGCAGCAGCCATGGAATCTGCAGCCAGTAGTGCCGGGTCAGAAATGTCAGGCCGACGAATACCAGCAGCAGAGCGAGCAGGCTGGAGTCCTGCTGCATCGCCGTGGCGCCCATGCACAGCGGACAGTCGGCAAGGTCGGTAGTGATTCCGACCAGGACCGCGCCACGCAGCAGCATCAGAGCGATGAACAAGGCGATGATCGACGCGGCGCCGATCACGCCTGCGCGGCGGCGTGCGGGGCGGGTAGTACGCAATGCCGTCGACATCAACGGCTGCTGCGGCTTGCGTTTGCGAACATGCAAAAACTCATGCGGGATTGAATCCGAATCCGTATAATAGCCGGTTTATTCGCTCAGGCTTCCCCCAAAGCATGCGCATCCTCGACCGAAGCTCTGACCTTCGACGACGTCTCGCTCGTTCCCGCCCACTCGAACGTGCTGCCGCGCGACGTCGAATCTCGCCACGCGTCTGACGCGCGATATCCGCCTGAACATTCCGATCGTGTCCGCCGCGATGGACACCGTCACCGAAGCGCGCCTCGCCATCACGATGGCGCAGTGCGGCGGCATCGGCATCATCCACAAGAACATGTCGGTCGAGCAGCAGGCCGCCGAAGTGCGTCTGGTGAAGAAATTCGAGGCCGGCGTGATCCGCGACCCGATCACCGTGCGACCCGGACACCGTCGATCCGCGAAGTCCTGCAGATCGACGCGCGCCCACAACATCTCCGGCGTGCCGGTGGTCGACGGCGAGCAAGCTGGTCGGCATCGTCACCAGCCGCGACCTGCGCTTCGAGAAGAAGCTCGGACGATCCGGTGCGAACATCATGACCCGCCAGGACAAACTGGTCACGGTGAAGGAAGGCGCGAGCGAGGACGAGGTGCTGCGCGCTGCTGCACAAGCACCGCATCGAGAAGGTGCTGGTCGTCAACGACGCCTTCCAGCTGCGCGGTCTGATCACCGTCAAGGACATCCAGAAGGCGCGCGACAATCCGCACGCCGGCGAAGGACACTCACGAGCGCCTGCGCGTCGGCGCGGCGGTCGGCATCGGCGGCGACACCGAGAACGCGCATCGCGCGCGCTGGTCGAGGCCGGCGTGGACGTGATCGTGGTCGACACCGCGCACGGCCATTCGCAGGGCGTGCTCGATCGCGTGCGCTGGGTCAAGAAACAACTTTCCGCAGGTGCAGGTGATCGGCGGCAACATCGTCACCGGCGATGCGGCGCGCGCATTGCTCGATCGCGGGCGCGGATGCGGTCAAGGTCGGCGTCGGCCCGGGTTCGATCTGCACCACGCGCATCGTCGCCGGCGTCGGCGTGCCGCAGATCACCGCGATCGCGCATGGTCGCCGAAGCGATCGAAGGATCGAGCATCCCGTCTGATCGCCGACGGCGGCATCCGCTATTCCGGCGATATCGCCAAGGCGCTCGCCGCCGGCGCGATCCACCGTGATGCTCGGCGCGCATGTTCGCCGGCACCGAGGAAGCGCCGGGCGAAGTCGAGCTGTACCAGGGCCGCTCGTACAAGAGCTATCGCGGCATGGGTTCGCTGGGCGCGATGCAGCAGGGCTCCAAGGATCGCTATTTCCAGGACGAGGCCGACGCCGACAAGCTGGTGCCCGAAGGCATCGAAGGCCGCGTGCCGTATCGCGGTCCGCTGCGCAGCATCATCCACCAGCTGGTCGGCGGCCTGCGCGCGTCGATGGGTTACTGTCGGCTGCGCGACCATCGACGAGATGCGCAGCAAGCCGCAGTTCGTGCGCGTCACCGGCGCCGGCGTGCGCGAGGCGCATGTGCACGATGTGCAGATCACCAAGGAAGCGCCGAACTACCGGATGGATTGATTACTGCTCGCGTCGGGAGATGGCGGCGCGAAGTGAGCGGATGAGCGGCAACGGCTGTATGCCTGCCTCTGCTGTTTCGCAAGACCGAACCGCTCACCCCAGCCTGACTCCCGCGTGCGAGCCGGACCATGACCAACATCCATTCCGACAAAATCCTGATCCTCGATTTCGGCGCGCAGTACACGCAGCTGATCGCGCGGCGCATGCGCGAGCTCGGCGTGTACTGCGAAATCTGGGCGTGGGATCACGATCCTGCGAGATCGCCGCGTTTCGACGCGAAGGGCATCATCCTTTCCGGCGGCCCGGAATCGACCACGCTGCGCAGGTGCGCCGCGGCCGCCGCAGCAGGTGTTCGACGCCGGCGTGCCGATCCTCGGCATCTGCTACGGCATGCAGACGATGGCCGCGCAACTCGGCGGCGCCACCGAAGCCGCCGATGCGCGCGAGTTCGGCCATGCGCAGGTCGACATCGTGGCGCCGAGCCGCGCTGTTCGACGGGCTTGAGCGATCATGCCGACGCGCACGACTCGACGTGTGGATGAGCCACGGCGATCATGTCGTCACGTGCGCCGCCAGGTTTCGCCGATCACCGGCGCCACCGACCGCATCTGCCGTCGCGGCGATGGCGACGAAGCGCAGGCGCTGGTACGGCGTGCAGTTCCATCCCGAGGTGACGCACACGCAAGCAGGGCGAGGCGTTGCTGCGAACGCTTCGTCGTCGATATCTGCGGCTGCGCCACGTTGTGGACGCGCGGCCAACATCATCGAGGACCAGATCGCGCGCGTGCGCGCGCAGGTCGGCGACGACGACGTGCTGCTGGGACTTTCCGGCGGCGTCGATTCCTCGGTGGTCGCCGCGCTGCTGCACAACGCGCGATCGGCGATCGGCTCACCTGCGTGTTCGTCGACACCGGCCTGTTGCGCTGGCAGGAAGGCGATCAGGTGATGGCGACGATGGCCGACGCACGATGGGCGTGCAAGGTGATCCGCGTCGATGCCGCCGCGCGCTATTTCGAGGCGCTGGCAAGGCGTTGCCGATCCGGAAGCCAAGCGCAAGATCATCGGCCGGCTGTTCGTCGAAATCTTCGACGAGGAGTCGGCAAAGCTGCGACGGCAGCAACGTGAAGTGGCTGGCGCAAGGCACGATCTATCCCGACGTGATCGAGTCGGCCGGCAGCAAGACCGGCAAGGCGCACGTGATCAAGTCGCACCACAACGTCGGCGGCCTGCCCGCAGGACATGAAGCTCGATTTGGTCGAGCCGTTGCGCGAACTGTTCAAGGACGAAGTGCGCCGCATCGGCGTCGAACTCGGCCTGCCGCGCGAGATGGTGTATCGGCATCCGTTCCCCGGCCCGGGCCTGGGCGTGCGCATCCTCGGCGAAGTGAAGCCCGAATACGCCGAACTGCTGCAGCAGGCCGACGCCATCTTCATCGACGAGCTGCGCGAGGCCGGTTTGTACGACAAGGTCAGCCAGGCGTTCGCCGTGTTCCTGCCGGTGAAATCGGTCGGCGTGGTCGGCGATGCGCGCGCCTACGAATGGGTGATCGCGCTGCGCGCGGTGGAGACCGATCGACTTCATGACCGCGCACTGGGCGCACCTGCCATACGATTTCCTCGGAAAGGTTTCAATACGCATCATCAATGAGTTACGCGGTATCTCTCGCGTGGTTTATGACATCAGCGGCAAACCGCCCGCGACGATCGAGTGGGAATGACCGCGCAGGAATCCGAGCAACCCGCGTTCAGCGCCGAGGACGAGCGCCATATGCGCCGCGCGCTGGAACTCGCCGCGCATGCGCGCGACGCGCACGAGGAAGTTCCGGTTGGCGCGGTACTGGTGCGCGACGGCGCGATCATCGGCGAAGGCTGGAACCGCAGCATCTCCAGTTGCGATGCGACTGCGCATGCCGAGATCGTGCGCATTGCGCGAGGCGGGTGCGCGTGAACAGAATTACCGCCTGCCCGGATCGACGCTTTACGTCACCCTGGAGCCATGCGTGATGTGTGCGGGTGCGATCGTGCATGCGCGTGTGGCGTGCGTCGTGATCGGCGCCGACGATCCGAAAACCGGCGCGGCGGGCAGCGTGTTCGATACGCTGATTTCGCCGTTGCATAATCATCGTGTGGAGATCGTACGCGGCGTGCTCGCAGCGCAGGCCGGAGAGATGTTGCGCGATTTTTTTCGTCAGCGACGCAGTTGAATCTGCTCGCGTCGCCAAGCGGCGCGGCGCGCCCAGGTCAAGCGTGTTTGCGAATAAACCCGCGCACCTCGGGGTAAACGCTCTCGCGCCAGCGGCGGCCGCTGAAGATGCCGTAGTGGCCCGCGCCCTTGACGGTCAGGTGCTGCTTGCTGGAGCTTCTGATCCCGGTGCACAAATCGTGCGCGGCCTCGGTCTGGCCGAGGCCGGAGATGTCGTCCAGCTCGCCCTCGATCGTGAGCAGCGCCGTGCGCTTGATGTCCTGCGGCGCGACGCGCTTGCCCGCCACGTGCCAGATGCCGCGCGGCAGGGCATGTTCCTGGAACACGATGTGCACGGTGTCGAGGTAGTACTCGGCCGGCATGTCGAGCACGGCGTTGTACTCGTCGTAGAACTCGCGGTGCGCCTCGGCGTCGTCGAGGTCGCCGCGCACCAGGTCCTGGTAGAAGTCCCAGTGCGACTGGAAGTGCCGGCTCGGGTTCATCGCCATGAAGCCGGCGTGCTGCAGGAAGCCCGGGATAGACGCGGCGGCCGGCGCCGGGATAGTTCGCGGGCACGTCGTGGATCACGTTGGTCTCGAACCACGACAATCGACTGCGTGGTGGCGAGATCGTTGACCTTGGTCGGGCTTTTGCGCGTGTCGATCGGGCCGCCCATCATCGTCATGGTGCGCGGCGTGGTTTCGCCGGCCGCGGCCATCAGCGAGATCGCCGCCAGCACCGGCACGGTCGGCTGGCAGACCGAGATCACGTGCAGGTGCTCGGCGCCGATGTGGCGGATGAATTCCCGGATGTAGCCGACGTAGTCGTCGAGGTGAAACGGGCCGCTTGTCGACCGGCACCATGCGCGCGTCGATCCAGTCGGTGATGTAGACCTTGTGGTCCTGCAGCAGGGTGCGCACGGTGTCGCGCAGCAGCGTCGCGTGATGGCCCGACAGCGGCGCGACGACCAGCACGACCGGATCCTGCTTGAGCTTGTTGAACGTCGCGATCTCGTCGCTGTAGCGCTTGAAGCGCAGCAGCCGGCAGAACGGCTTTTCCAGTGCGACCTGCTCGACGATCGGCACTTCGGTGCCGTGCGCATGCACCGCGCGGATGTCGAACGCGGGCTTTTCGTAGTCCTTGCCCAGCCGGTAGAGCAGTTCGTAATTCGCCGCCATGCGATGTGCGCCGGGCAGGTGCGACAGCCAGCTGTCCTTGGAAGAAAACATGCGCACGCCGCTTTCCGACCAGGTGACGAGTGGATTGAGCAGAGTGCGATTGAATTCGTGCAGCTGATACAGCATCGGCGCGGCCGGTTGAGAGGACGCGCTATCCTATGCCCCATCGCGCTGCGCCGCAACAAAGACGAATCAGATGACCGCGCCGAAAAAAATCTACAACCGCAAATATTTCGACCGCTGGTACCGCGATCCGCGCCATGCGGTGAATTCGCGCAGTCTGCTCGAACGCAAAGCGGCGCTCGCGATTGCCGCCGCCGAGTACTATCTCGGCCGCGCAGTGCGCAACGTGCTCGATGTCGGCTGCGGCGAAGGCGCCTGGCGTGCCGCGTTGAAAAAGCACCGGCCCGGAATCGACTATCTGGGTATCGACAGCAGCGAATACGCGATTGCGCGCTATGGCCGCACGCGCAACCTGCGTCTGGTGCGCTTTCGCGATCTCGCCGAATTGCGTTTCGATCAGTGCTTCGATTTGATCGTCTGCGCGGACGTGATCCACTATTTGCACGCGGCCGAGTTGCGGCCCGGCCTGTCGGGCATCGCCGCCATGCTCGACGGCGTCGCTTTTCTCGAATTGTTCACCGCGCGCGACGCGCCCGACGGCGACAAGCGCGGATTCATCGCGCGCTCGCAAAAATGGTATTTATCTACTTTTGCACAATTCGGCCTGACCGCGTGCGGATCGCATTGCTATCTCGGGCCGCGACTCAAGGCTTCGGTCGCGGCGTTGGAGATTTTCAAAACGGAATAGGGACGTGCTATGCGCTTGCCCCCTTCCGCCCTTCGGGCACCTTCCCCCGCTTCGCAAGGGAAGGGAAGATGGTGCGGCGCAAGCTAATCCTTCCGCTTTAATTTGCTTAGGCCTTGCGCGCATCCCGGTCACCGCGCCAATGACGCTGCTTGTTGGCGGTCGCGTGCGGCTTGGCATGCGCCTTGGCGGGCGCGTGCGGACGGCGTGCATGGTTCGGGTTGCGCGGCGCAGGTTTGTGCGCGCCACGATTGCCGCCGCCATGACCTTCCAGCTGCAGAGGCTGGCTGCGGCTCGAATCCTTCGACATTTTCGATCGCGATATCCTGCTTGAGCATGCGCCGGATATCGCGCAGCAGGCCGCGCTTCTTCGCGCGCGACCAGCGACACCGCGAGGCCTTCCGCGCCCGCGCGGCCGGTGCGGCCGATGCGGTGGACGTAGTCCTCGCGCGACCATCGGCAGGTCGAAGTTGATCACGCACCGGCAGCTGATCGATGTCGAGTCCGCGCGCGGCGATGTCGGTGGCGACGAGCACGGTGATCTTGCCGTTCTTGAAATCGCTCAGCGCACTGCGTGCGCGCGCCCTGGCTCTTGTTGCCGTGGATCGCGGCGCGTGCGCAGGCCGGATTTCTCGAGGAACGTCGGCGAGTTTGTCGGCGCCATGCTTGGTGCGGCTGAACACCAGCGTCTGGCGGCGGCTGTCGGCGGCGAGCAGGTGCAGCAGCAGGTCGCGCTTGCGCGTCGCCGTCGACCGGATGCACGCGATGGGTCACGCCGACGGCGACGGTGTTGCGCGCGGCGACCTGGATCTCGGCGGGATCGCGCATGAACTGCGCGGCGAGCTGCTTGATCTCGTCGGCGAAGGTGGCCGAGAACAGCAGGGTCTGGCGCTGCTTCGGCAGCGCGGCGAGGATGCGTCGGATCGCCGGCAGGAAGCCCATGTCGAGCATGCGGTCGGCTTCGTCGAGCACCAGGATTTCGATGCCGGACAAGATCGACGCGTGCGGCGTTCCATGTGGTCGATCAGGCGGCCCGGCGTGGCGACGAGGATGTCGACGCCGCGGCGCAGCGCGTCGATCTGCGGACCCATGCCGACGCCGCCGAAGATCGCCGTGCTGTGACATGCGCAGATGTTTGGCGTAGCCGCGGATACTGTCGTGCACCTGCGCGGCGAGTTCGCGCGTGGGCGTGAGGATCAGCGCGCGCGGCTTGCGCTGGCGCCGCCGGACGCCGGCTGCGGCGTTGACGAACAGGCGCTGCAGCAGCGGCAGGGCGAACGCGGCGGTCTTGCCGGTGCCGGTCTGCGCGCCGGCGAGCAGGTCGCGGCCGGCCAGCACGACCGGAATCGCCGCGGCCTGGATCGGCGTGGGCGTGGTGTAGCCGTGTTCGGCCAGCGCGCGCAGCAGCGCGGGCGCAAGCCCGAGGGTTTCGAATGACATTTGCAAAACTCCTTGGTGATCCGCGCGCAAGCACGCGGATTCCTGATCGTTGTTGCGACCAGAAACTTCATGAAACCCGGAGCGTTCCCGATAAACCGCGCCGCAGGCAAAAAGACGATGCCGCGCCGGGAATTATGGCGTGGATCGAGGGGCGTCGTAACCGAGTGGTGCAGACCGTTGCCGCGAGCGAAACTCGCGAATCAGATCGACCGTAAGGGAAAAACGGAGGGGCGACGCGATGGAACTTCGCTGAGTATACTGTAAAAAACGCCTGGCTGCGTGAACCGTTCGGGAATTCCTGCTACATCAATCGACGCTCTCTCGTTCAAAGACGTAACGCTAGGAGTATCCAATGGCGACTTTTTCCACCCTGCGCGAACTCGATACGCAACAGCGCCATGTTGTCGTGGCGAGCTTTCTTGGCTGGACGCTTGACGCGTTCGATTTCTTCATCGTTGTGCTCGCGTTGAAACATCTGGCTGAGGATTTCCATGTCGCCGTGGCCGAGGTTGCTTTCGGCATCACCTTGACCCTGGCTATGCGACCGCTCGGCGCTTTCGTATTCGGCTGGCTCGGTGAGCGCTACGGGCGCCGGCCGATCCTGATGATCGACATCGTGCTGTTTTCGTTACTCGAATTCGCGACCGCCTTCGCGCCAAGTCTCGTTGTATTTCTGATCCTGCGCGCCTTGTTCGGTTTTGCAATGGGCGGTGAATGGGGTTTGGGCGCGTCGCTGACCTTGGAGTCGATACCAGAGAAAGCGCGCGGCATCGTCTCGGGTTTGTTGCAGGAAGGGTATGCGGTCGGTTACCTGCTTGCATCCCTCGTGTTCATTGCGGTTTTCGACCGGATTGGCTGGCGCGGCATGTTCATCGTGGGTGCACTGCCGGCACTGCTCGTGATCTACATCCGCAGCCATGTTCCCGAATCGCCCGTGTGGGAGCGACGTTCGGCAGCCGCTGCGGCGGGAAGCAAGGCGCCTGGCGGATTTGCCGCCCTGCGCGGCATGTGGGGACGGGCGCTGTTCATGATCGCGCTGATGACTGCGTTCAATTTCTTCAGCCACGGTTCGCAGGATCTGTTCCCGACCTATCTGCAGGCCGAACACGGCTACAGCACACAGCTGACCGGGATACTGACGGCGATCGGCTCGATCGGCGCCATTTGCGGCGGTCTGTATTTCGGTGCCTGGTCGCAGCGTATCGGCCGTCGACGCGGCATTGTGATTGCGGCATTGCTGACGTTGCCGATGATTCTGCCGTGGGCATTTGCAAGCAGCGCGGCGATCATCGCCATCGGCGCATTCGCCGTGCAGTTCATGGTGCAGGGCGCGTGGGGTATCGTGCCGGTGCATCTCAACGAGCTTTCACCCGACGATCTGCGTGCGACCTTGCCTGGACTGACCTATCAACTGGGTAATCTCATTTCGTCCGGCACGCCGACGATGCTTGCTGCGGCGGCGGCATCGTACGGCGGCAGGTACGGTTTGACCATGGGTGTCTTTATCGCCGGAATCGCGCTCGCGGTTGCGCTGATTGCCTGGTTCGGGCCGGAAGCGAAGGACAAACATTTCGGTTGACGAGCTGGGTAAACATCCGCTGCGCGGCAGCGATCGCAGAGTTACAACGGCACACGCCTGGCGCCGCTGTAGCGCCGATCCCAGTAGGGATTGCTCAGGTAGTCGAGACGCACGGTGCCGCCTTCGTTCGGCGCGTGCACGAAACGATCCTGACCGACATAGATGCCGATATGGCTGACGCCGCGGCCTGCGGTGTGGAAGAAGACGAGATCGCCACCCTGCAGGCGATCACGCGGCACGTCGGCGAAATCGAGAGCGTAAATTTCCTGCACGGTGCGCGGCAGCGAGACCCCGGCGACTTCGCGAAACACGAACACGATCAGGCCGCTGCAATCGAAACCGCTTTGCGGCGTATTGCCGCCCCAGCGATACGGCGTGCCGACCAGGCCGATCGCGCGGAACAGGATATCGTTCGGCCCGGCCTCGCCCCTGTGTGCGGACAGCGCCGGGCTCGGCGGCGCAGGCTTGGGCCGCGGCCCGCTGCATGCGGCAAGCAGCGCAAGGACGAGAATCGGAACCAGGCGAAGGCAAAGGCGCATCGGCGCGAACGTTCGGGCAATCCGGCTGCTGAGTCAACCCCGCTTCGTGCGTGACAACGTCGGAACTGGCCGCCCGTCGCCGCGCTGGTATACTTTCAAGCCGGCGTTCAGGCCCCGCCGATTCACGCCCGTCGTCGAGCCTGGAGATCACAAAGCGGCCGCTCCGGTCGCCTTTCAAACAGGAATCCAGATGAAAGCAGAGAAAGACAAGGTCGTAGTGTTTCATTACCACCTCGCCGACGACGCGGGCGAGGCGCTGGATTCCTCGCGTGCGAGCGAGCCGCTGACCATTCTGTTCGGCCATGGCGCAATCATCCCGGGTCTGGAGCAGGCGATGAGCGGCCGCGCGGCGGGCGATCGTTTCAATGTCAGCGTGCCGCCCGCGCAAGGCTACGGCGAGCGCCGCGAAGACTTCACCCAGCGCGTGCCGAAAAAATATTTCCGCGATGCGGAGCATCTGCAGCCGGGCATGTCCACCGTGTTGAGCACGCAGGGAGGCCAGCGTCCCGTGAAGGTGCTCAAGATCGGCTCCAGCGTGGTCGATGTCGATCTCAACCACCCGATGGCCGGCAAGACCCTGCATTTCGATATCGAGATCGTCGATGTACGTGAGGCGACGTCCGAGGAGATTGCACACGGGCACGTGCACGGGCCGGAAGGTCATCATCATCATTGACGGAATCGGCTCGCCGGTTTGCGGTTGCAAGGCTGGCGAAGCTACGGGTTGTCTGCGGAGAGAATGAATGCGCCGTCTTTTGACCGTTGTAGTCGCTGCGGTTCTGTTGCTGAGCGGCTGCCAGGCACAGATCAGGTCGCCGGCCGCCGGCTACGATCTGATCATCCGCCACGGCAGCATCTATGACGGCAGCGGCGCGGCGCCATTACACGCCGATTTGGGCGTGCGCGGCGAACATATCGTGGCGATCGGCGATCTGACGCACGCCCATGCGCGGCGCGAGGTCGACGCGCAGGGGCTGGCCGTCGCGCCCGGCTTTATCAACATGCTGTCGTGGGCGCCGGATTCGCTGTTCATCGACGGCCGCTCGATGTCCGACATCAAACAGGGCGTCACACTCGAAGTGTTCGGCGAAGGCGAATCGCTAGGACCGCTGACCGAGGAGATGCGCGCTACCGCGCTCGAAGACCAAGGCGATCTCAAGTACCCGATAACCTGGCTCGGCTTCGGCGACGGGCTCGATGCGCTGGTCAAGCACGGCATCTCGCCGAACATCGCCTCGTTCGTCGGCGCGACGACCCTGCGCATCCACGAACTCGGCTATGCCGATCGTGCGCCGACGCCGGCGGAACTCGCGCGCATGCAGGATCTCGCGCGCCAGGCGATGCGCGAGGGCGCGGTCGGCGTCGGCTCGGCGCTGATTTACGCACCGGCGTTCTATGCCAAGACCGACGAACTCGTCGCGCTGGCGAAGGCCGCGGGCGAGTCCGGCGGCAGCTACATCTCGCATATCCGCAGCGAGGGCAATCGGCTGCTGCAAGAGCGTCGACGAACTGATCCGCATAGCCAGCGAGGCGCATGTGCACGGCGAGTTCTACCATTTCAAGGCCGCCGGCGAGCAGAACTGGCCGAAGCAGGCGCAGGCCATCGCGATGATCGAGCACGCGCGCAGCCATGGCCTGGACATTTCTGCAAATATGTACACGTATACTGCGGGCGCTACCGGCCTCGATGCGGCGATGCCGCCGTGGGTGCAGGAAGGCGGTCTCGACGAATGGATCAAGCGCCTGCGCGATCCGCAAATCCGGGCGCGCGTGATCAAGGAAATGCAGACCCCGACCGATGCGTGGGAAAACCTGCTGCTGGCCGCGGGCAAGCCGGAGAACGTGCTGCTGGTCGCGTTCAAGAATCCCGCGTTGAAGCCGTTGACCGGCAAGACGCTGGCCGAAGTGGCGCGCCTGCGCGGCAAATCGCCGGCGGAAACCGCCATCGATCTGGTTATCGAGGATGGCAGCCGCGTCGGCACGGTATACTTCTTGATGTCCGAGGAAAACGTCAGACAGGCGATCGCGCTGCCGTGGATGAGCTTCGATTCCGACGAGGGTTCGTTCGCGCCGGAAGGTGTGTTCCTGCTCTCGCAGCCGCATCCGCGCGCCTACGGCAACTTCGCGCGCCTGCTCGGCAAGTACGTGCGCGACGAGCATGTGATCACGCTCGAAGACGCGATCCGCCGCCTCACGTCGCTGCCCGCGCATAATCTGAAATTGCGCGAGCGCGGCGAACTCAAACCCGGATATTTTGCCGATATCGTGGTCTTCGACCCGGCCACGATCGCCGATCACGCGACTTACGCCAATCCGCAGCAATACGCCACCGGCGTGCGCGACGTGTTCGTCAACGGCGTGCAGGTAATCAAGGACGGCGAGCACACAGGGGCGAAGCCGGGCCAGTTCGTGCACGGGTCCGGGTGGGTCGGATGGAAGTAATCAGAAAATTGGGAGAAGAGTGGAAAACCTTGCCGACGTCATTCCCGCGAAGGCGGGGCGCTGTACAACAGCGAAGCTGGTCATCCATCGGCTTGGCGTTATCGTCTGGCTTCAACGAGCCAACGACACTGGATTCCCGCTTTCGCGGGAATGACGCAATCTAGAAGGCCCGGTCCGTCTCACGACATGCCTACAAACCGCAAAACCTGTGACGTACTGATTCTCGGCGGTGGTGTGATCGGTCTTGCCTGCGCGCACTATCTGCTCAAGGCCGGACGCGGCGTCACGATTATCGAACAGAACACCCTTGCCAGCGGGTCCTCGCACGGTAACTGCGGCACGATCACGCCGAGCCACGCGCCGCCGCTCGCCCAGCCGGGCATGATCGCCAAGGCGCTGAAATGGATGTTGACGCCCGATGCGCCGTTCCGCGTCGCACCGCGGCTGGACCTCCAGTTGTTCGAATGGATGCTGCATTTCGCACGGCGCTGCAACTGGCGCGACTACGAACGCGTCGCCGCGGTGAAGGCGCCCTTGCTGCTGCGTTCGCGCGCAGTTGATCGGTGAATTGGTGCGCGCCGAAAATCTCGACTGCGAGTTCGCGCAGAGCGGCACGCTGTACGTGCATCGCGACGCGGCCGCGTTCGAGCAGGAGAGCGGCATGCCGAAGATGCTGGCCGAACTCGGCATCGTGATGCAGACGCTCGACGCCGCGCGTTGCCGCGAAATGGAGCCTGCACTCAACGACAGCATCGTCGGTGGCTATTTCAACCCGGGCGACGCGCGCTTGCGGCCGGATCGCTACGCCGCCGAACTGGCGCGTCTGGTCAAGGCGCAAGGCGGAAAAGTATACGAATCCACCACGATCACCGGCTTCCGCAACGAGCATGATCGAATCGCCGCAGTGCTGACCGACCACGGCGAATTCAGTGCGCACGATATCGTGCTCGCGCTCGGCGCCTGGTCGCCGGCACTCGGGCGCCAGCTCGGCCTGCGCATCCCGATCCAGCCGGGCAAGGGTTATTCGATCACCTACACGCGTCCGCAGCGTGCGCCGCGCATTCCGCTGACGTTGAAGGAACGCAGCGTCTGCGTGACGGCATGGGATTCCGGCTACCGTCTCGGCAGCACGATGGAATTCGCCGGTTACGACACGTCGCTCAATCGCGCGCGCCTCGATGCGCTGAAGCGCGGCGCGGCGGAATATCTGCTCGAAGCGGAAGGGCCGCAGGTCGTCGAGGAGTGGTACGGCTGGCGGCCGATGACCTACGACGATCTGCCGATCATCGGCCGCGCCGCAAAGCTGAAAAATCTGGCGCTCGCGAGCGGACACGGCATGCTCGGCGTCACCATGTCGGCGGTGACCGGCGAAATGGTTGCGCAACTCTTGAGTGGCCGCGAAACGGTGCTCGATCCCGCTCCGTTCAGTCCGGCGCGATTCGGCATCTGAGGCAGACGCACGCAATGGATATTTATACTTTGCATCGCGGCACCGCGCCGCTGTTCGTTTCGCTGCCGCACGACGGCACGGCGCTGCCGGCGGATATCGCCGCGCGCCTGACGCCCGCCGCGCGACGCGTGCCGGATACGGACTGGCACGTCTCGCGTCTGTACGCGTTTGCGCGCGAGCTGGGTGCGTCGATGATCGTGCCGAAATACTCGCGCTATGTGGTCGATCTGAATCGTCCGCCCGACGATGTGTCGCTGTATCCGGGGCAAAATACAACGGGACTGTGCCCGACGCGCGCATTCACCGGTGAATTGATCTACCTGCCCGGCGCGGAGCCGGATGCGGAAGAAATCGCCGGCGCGTCGAACGGTATTGGCGCCCGTATCATGCAGCGCTCACAACGGAGATCGCGAGGATCAAGCAGCAGCACGGTCGCGTCGTGTTGTGGGAAGGCCATTCGATCCGCAGCGTCGTGCCGTTCCTGTTCGACGGGCGTCTGCCCGATTTCAATCTCGGCACCGCCGGCGGCGCGAGTTGCGCGCGCGGACCTGCAGCGCAGGCTCGTCGCCGCGCTCGAAGCACAGAAAAAGTATACGTTCGCCGTCAACGGCCGCTTCAAGGGCGGCTATATCACGCGCCACTATGGCGATCCGGCGGGCAGCATCGAAGCGGTGCAGCTCGAACTCGCGCAGCTCAACTACATGGACGAGGACTCGTTCGAATATCGCGACGATCTTGCCGCGTCGACACAGGCGCTGATCCGTAAATTGCTCGAAGTGACATTGGCGACCAAGCATTCGTAGGCTGGGCTGCAAAGCCCAGCCGAGGTTGTCAGAAAGCGCTGGGCTTGCCAGCCCAGCCTACGAGCTGATCCGGAAGCTGCTCGAAACCGTTCTGGAAGAGTAACAGGCAGGATGCGCTGAACATACGAACTGCGGTTCTTCGTCGCCGCATCTACTGACTGATCTTGGCGAGATCATTGCAGTTAGACTTCAAGCGAAGCAAGATCGCCCTTGGTTTCGAGCCACTCCTTGCGGTCGGCTGCGCGTTTTTTCGACAACAGCATATCCATGAGTTTGCCGGTGCCGTCGTCGCCGGCTTCGATGTCGCCGACCGTAAGCTGCACCAGGCGGCGCGTGTCCGGATCGATCGTCGATTCGCGCAGTTGCGACGGATTCATTTCGCCGAGTCCCTTGAAGCGGGTGACGTTGACCGCGCCTTTCATTTTCTCGCGCTCGATTTTCTCCAGCATCGCGTCGCGCTCGGCTTCGTCGAGACAATAGAACACCTGCTTGCCGACGTCGACGCGGAACAGCGGCGGCATCGCGACGAAGGCGTGGCCTTCGCGCACGAGGGCCGGGAAGTGTTTGAGGAACAGCGCGGCCAGCAGGGTGGCGATATGCAGACCGTCGGAGTCGGCGTCGGCCAGAATCACGACCTTGCCGTAGCGCAGCCCGGAGATATCGTCCTTGCCCGGATCGCAACCGATCGCGACGGCGAGATCGTGCACTTCCTGCGAAGCGAGCACGCTGCCTGATTCGACTTCCCAAGTATTGAGGATCTTGCCGCGCAACGGCAGGATCGCCTGGAAATCCTTGTCGCGCGCCTGTTTCGCCGAGCCTCCGGCGGAGTCGCCTTCGACGAGGAACAATTCGGTACGGGTCAAGTCGCTCGATGCGCAGTCGGCGAGTTTGCCGGGCAGGGCAGGGCCCTGCGTGATCTTCTTGCGCACGATCTGCTTTTCGGTTTTGAGGCGCAGGGTCGCGCGCTCGATCGCGAGCTGGGCGATCTTCTCGCCGATATCGACGTGCTGGTTCAGGTACAGCGAGAAACCGTCGTGCACGGCGTTCTCGACGAAACCGGCAGCGTCGCGCGACGACAGGCGTTCCTTCGTCTGCCCGGAGAACTGCGGCTCCTGCATCTTCAGCGACAGCACGAAACTCAGGCGATCCCACACGTCCTCGGGCGCAAGCTTCACGCCGCGCGGCAGCAGGTTGCGGATATCGCAGAATTCGCGCAGCGCATCGGTGAGACCGGTGCGCAAGCCGTTGACGTGCGTGCCGCCCTGCGCGGTCGGAATCAGGTTGACGTAGCTCTCCTGCGTCAGTTCGCCGTCCGGCAGCCAGGCGAGGGCGAAATCGATCGTGTCGGCTGTCGCGCTTGAGCGATCCCTGGTACAGTTCGCCCGGCAAGTACTCGTCGCCGCCGAGCATCGCCGCGCAGATAATCGCGCAGGCCGTCTTCGTAAAACCATTCGTCTTTTTCGCCGGTGGCCGCGTCGGTCAGGCGCACGGTCAGGCCGGCGCAGAGCACGGCCTTCGCGCGCAGAACGTGTTTCAGCCTGGGCAGGGAAATTTTCGGCGAATCGAAATATTTCGGATCGGGCCAGAAGCGCAGCGTCGGTGCCGGTCTGCTTCTTCGGCACCGATGCCGACCACGGACAGATTGCTCGCGCGGTCGCCGTTCTTGAAGTTCATCCGATACACCTGCGCGTCGCGGCGGATCGCAACTTCCACGCGCGACGACAGCGCATTCACCACCGACACGCCGACGCCGTGCAGGCCGCCGGAAAACTGGTAATTGCGATTGGAGAACTTGCCGCCCGCATGCAGGCGCGTGAGGATCAGTTCGACGCCGGGAATGCCTTCCTCGGGATGGATATCCACCGGCATGCCACGCCCGTCGTCGCTGACTTCCGCCGAACCGTCGGTGTGCACGATTACTTCGATCGTCTTGGCGTGCCCGGCCAGCGCCTCGTCGACCGAGTTGTCGACGACTTCCTGGATCAGATGGTTCGGGCGCGAGGTGTCCGTATACATGCCCGGCCGGCGCTTGACCGGATCGAGACCGGACAGCACTTCGATATCGGCGGCGTTGTACCGACTGCTCATCCATTCTTCCTTCGCATTCTTTGTGCAACTTGAGCGCCGCGCAGTGTGGAGACAGCGCGCGCGCCAATCAAGCCCCAGGTTCGCTCGACCGGGCGGACTACCGGTCTTCCGACGCGACTTTACAAGGTGGAGCCGGTATTTGCGCCAATGGATTGCGCGCCCGCGTTGTCTGGCAAAAGTCCTGTATCGCGTTTATCCTGCGTCGACGCCTTGCGCGGGGAACGAGCAGGGTGAACAACTGCGCAAGGCGAAGCTGCGCTTGCATGCCGATATTCGAGCGTAGTGATACGACCTGCCCTATGATCGAAATGTCCGGGGAACGCCAAACCATCCTGATGCTGGGCATGCATCGCTCCGGCACATCCGCGCTCACGCGTCTGATCAGCATGATGGGCGTACATCTTGGTGATCGTGACGATCTCCTGCTGCCGGATACGAAGAATCCAACCGGCTATTGGGAGCGCGCGGATCTGGTCAATGAGCACGAAGGCTTCTTGCAGAAGCACGGATTCGACTGGGCCAAGGTATCCGGGTTCCGTCTGGATGGCATTGCCGACGACGCGCTGAAAGAGTTGCGCCGCAATCTGAGTGCTCTTTGTGCGTCGATCGACAGTGGCGGGCGTCCATTGCTGATCAAGGATCCGCGCGTGTGCCTGCTGCTGCCGGTCTGGCACGCGATCGCGCCTGGCGCGGCTGCATATCTTCGCGGTGCGCGACCCGCGCAAGGTCGTGGCGTCGCTGATGAAGGCGTATGACGGCACCTTTACCTCGCACTTCGTGCTGGCGCTGTGGCAGAAATATGTCCAGACCGCGCTGGGCGCGCTGCGCGGTCGCCGCGTCTTGTTCGTCTCGTACGCGCATTTGCTGGAACAACCGCACAGCGGGTGCGCGCGAATCCTCACTGGTTTGCGCGAGCTGGGCGTTGGCGGACTGCACGCGATCGAGCAGAAAGAGTTGCCTGCCTTGCTCGATCCTAAACTCGACCGCAGCGCGGTGCCTGCGCACGCGCGACTTTCGCCCGCGCAAGCGGATTTGCATGACTGGCTCATCCGCCAGAGTATGGTTGCCGGGCCGGTTGCGATCGACCAGTTGCCAGCATTCGAGCAACCCGACGAGGTCCTGCGCGAGCTCGAACGCGTTCGCGAAGAGAGCGTCAAGCGCGGGCTTGTGATGGCTTCGCAGCGCGGCCGGACGCTGGTCTCGCGCTAGCCGGCGCGAGGGCGATTGCGGACTCGGGACCACCCGCGACAGGCACTCGCGGCGAATGCCGTCTCCCGGTAAACTACGGCTTTACCAGCATCGGATTTGCTGCGTCATGACCCCCCTGATTTTCGTCACCGGCGGCGTGGTGTCCTCGCTCGGCAAGGGCATCGCAGCGGCGTCGCTGGCGTCCATCCTCGAAGCGCGCGGCCTGCGCGTGACGATGATGAAGCTCGATCCCTACATCAACGTCGATCCGGGCACGATGAGCCCGTTCCAGCACGGCGAGGTGTACGTCACCGACGACGGCGCCGAGACCGATCTCGACCTCGGCCATTACGAGCGCTTCGTGCGCACGCGCCTGACCGGCAAGAACTCGATCACCACCGGCAAGATCTACGAATCGGTGATCCGCAAGGAGCGCCGCGGCGATTATCTGGGCGCGACCGTGCAGGTGATCCCGCACATCACCGACGAGATCAAGCACTGCATCGACGAGGCCACGCGCGGTTTCGACGTGGCGCTGGTCGAGATCGGCGGCACGGTCGGCGACATCGAATCGCAGCCGTTCCTCGAGGCGATCCGCCAGATTGCGCATCGAGCACGGCGCCGACAAGGTGCCTGTTCATGCACCTGACCCTGGTGCCGTACATCAAGGCCGCCGGCGAGATCAAGACCAAGCCGACCCAGCATTCGGTGAAGGAACTGCGCGCGCTCGGCATCCAGCCCGACATCCTGCTGTGCCGCTGCGAGCAGCCGCTGCCCGCAGTCCGAGCGGCGCAAGATCGCGCTGTTCACCAACGTGCCGGAGAAGGCGGTGATCAGCGCGGTCGACGTCGACACGATCTACAAGCTGCCGCTGTGGCTGCACGAGCAGGGGCTGGACGACATCGTGGTCGCGCACCTGCAGCCTCGATGCGAAGCCCGCCGAACCTTGTCGAGTGGGAACGCACGGTCGAGGCGGTCGAGCATCCGAAGGACGAAGTCACCATCGCCATCGTCGGCAAGTACGTCGAGCACAAGGACGCCTACAAGTCGCTCGGCGAGGCGTTGCGCCACGGCGGCATCGAAGCAGGCGACGCGCGTCAACCTGCGACTGGCTCGAATCCGAGGACATCGAAGCGCGCGGCGCGGACAATGCTGGACGACGTCGATGGCATCCTGGTGCCGGGCGGTTTCGGCAAGCGCGGTTTCGAGGGCAAGATCGCGGCGGCGAAATACGCGCGCGAGACATGGCATTCCGTATTTCGGCATCTGCTACGGCATGCACGCGGCGGTGATCGATTTCGCGCGCAACATCGCCGGCCTGCCGGGCGCCGAATTCCACCGAGAACGACCGCAACTGCGCCGATCCGGTGATCGCGCTGATCACCGAATGGACGCACGGCGACCGGCGACGTCGAACAGCGCGACGAACGCTCCGACCTCGGCGGCACCATGCGCCTTGGCGCGCAGGAATGCCGCCTCAAGGCCGGCACGCTCGCGCGCGAGCTGTACGGCACAGGACGTGATCCGCGAGCGCCATCGCCATCGCTACGAATTCAACAACCGCTATCGCGCAGCAGTTCGAGGATCTGGGCCTGGTGATCGCCGGCAAGTCGATGGACGACCTGCTGGTCGAGATGGTCGAGTTGCCGCAGCAGAAGCATCCGTGGTTCGTGGCCTGCCAGTTCCATCCGGAATTCACCTCCACGCCGCGCGACGGCCATCCGCTGTTCATCGGCTTCGTGCGCGCGGCGCGCGAATACAAGGCCGTGCGCGACGGCGCCGCGCTTGCGCACAGGAGGCCGTCGGCATGAAACTGTGCGGTTTCGAGGTCGGCCTGGACCAGCCGTTGTTCCTGATCGCCGGCCCCTGCGTGGTCGAATCGCGAGCAGTTGCAGATCGACACCGCCGGCACGCTGAAGGAAATCACCGGCAGGCTCGGCATTCCCTTCATCTTCAAGTCGAGCTTCGACAAGGCCAACCGCACCTCGGCGTACGAGCTTCCGCGGACCGGGCATGGAAGAAGGCCTGCGCATCCTTGCCGAAGTGAAGCGCCAGCTCGGCGTGCCGGTGCTCACCGACGTGCACGAATACACGCCGATGGACGAAGTCGCCGCCGTCGTCGACGTGCTGCAGACGCCGGCGTTCCTGTGCCGGCAGACCGACTTCATCCAGAACGTCGCGCGCGCCGGCAAGCCGGTGAACATCAAGAAGGGCCAGTTCCTGTCGCCGTGGGACATGAAGCACGTCGTCGACGAAGGCGCAAGGCGGCCGGCAACGACGAGATCATGGTCTGCGAGCGCGGCGCCAGCTTCGGCTACAACAACCTCGTCTCCGACATGCGCTCGCCTCGCGGTGATGCGCGACACCGGCTGCCCGGTGGTGTTCGACGCCACGCATTCGGTGCAGTTGCCCGGCGGCGCAGGGCGGCAAGTCCGGCGGCCAGCGCGAATTCGTGCCGGTGCTGGCGCGCGCGGCGGTCGCGGTCGGCGTCGCCGGCATCTTCATGGAAACGCATCCCGATCCGGACAAGGCGCTGAGCGACGGGCCGAATGCGTGGCCGCTGGGCAAGATGGAAGCGTTGCTGGAAACGCTGATGGAGCTGGATCGCACGTGACCAAGCGCGCACGGCTTCCTCGAAACCGATCTCTGACGATGCGCTGCTCAACACACGATCAACGACACGCATGAGCACGATCACCCGCATCCACGCCCGCGAAATCCTCGACTCGCGCGGCAATCCCACGCTCGAAGCCGAAGTCACGCTGGCCGACGGCTCGTTCGGCCGCGCGGCGGTGCCGAGCGGCGCCTCGACCGGCTCGCGCGAAGCGGTCGAGCTGCGCGACGGCGACAAGTCGCGCTATCTGCGGCAAGGGCGTGAGGAACGCGGTGGCCAACGTCAACGGCGCGATCGCCGAGGCGCTGAAGGGTTTCGACGCGGCCGATCAGAAAGGCCTCGACGCGAAGCTGATCGCGCTCGACGGCACGCCGAACAAGGGCAAGCTCGGCGCGAACGCGCTGCTCGGCGTGTCGCTGGCGAACGCGCACGCGGTCGCGGCATCGCAGAAACTGCCGCTGTGGAAATACCTCGCCGGCATCGCGCGCAGCCCGGTGCGTTGCCGGTGCCGATGATGAACATCATCAACGGCGGCGCGCACGCCGACAACAACGTCGACATGCAGGAATTCATGGTGCTGCCGGTCGGCCTGCCGACGTTTCGCCGAAGCGCTGCGCGCCGGCGCGGAGATCTTCCACGCGCTGAAGAGCGTGCTGAAGGCGCAGGGCCTGAACACGGCGGTCGGCGACGAAGGCGGTTTCGCGCCGGATCTGCAGTTCCAACGAGCGAGGCGATCGAGACGATCCTCGAAGCGATCGGCAAGACCGGCTACAAGGCCGGCAGGCGACATCTACCTCGGCCTCGATGCGGCCAGTTCCGAGTTCTACAAGAACGGCAAGTACGACCTGGCCGGCGAAGGCAAGCAGCTGTCGCTCGGCCGCATTGGTCGACTTCTACGCCGGCTGGTGCGCGCAAGTATCCGATCATCACGCATCGAGGACGGCATGGCCGAAGGCGACTGGGACGGCTGGAAGCTGCTGACGCGACAACTCGGCAAGAACGATCCAGCTGGTCGGCGACGACCTGTTCGTCACCAATCCGGCGATCTTCCGCGAAGGCATCGACAAGCGGCATCGCCAACGCGATCCTGATCAAGGTCAACCAGATCGGCACGCTGAGCGAGACGCTGGAAGCGATCGCGATGGCCGACGCGGCGAACTACGCCGCGGTGATCTCGCATCGCTCCGGCGAAACCGAGGACACCACCATCGCCGATATCGCGGTCGCGACGACGGCGACGCAGATCAAGACCGGCTCGCTGTGCCGCTCCGACCGCGTGGCCAAGTACAACCAGTTGCTGCGCATCGAGGAAGCGCTCGGCGCGCGCGCGCGCTATGCCGGCCGCGACGCGTTTCCCAACCTGCCGGGCTGGTCGGCTGAGCGGAAGATCGCAGCCGTGCTGCGCTGGGTCGCCCTGATCCTGCTGATCCTGCTGATCGCGCTGCAGTTCAAGCTGTGGGCCGGCGACGGGCGGCATGCGCGAGGTCGTGGCGCCTGCGCAGCGCAGGTCGCGGAGCAGAAGGCGGAGAACGCGAAGCTCAAGCAGCGCAACGAGGCGCTGGCGGCCGATGTGCAGGATCTGAAGCACGGCAAGGAGGCGATCGAGGAACGCGCGCGTTCCGAACTCGGCCTGATCAAGCCGGGCGAAATGTTCTATCAGGTGGTCGAGCCGCCGGCCGCGGCGCACGCAGAAGAGCACGACGATGGCAGCCACTGAGCGCGCGCGCTGTGGTGCGTGGTGCCGGCGGCCGGGCGCGGCACGCGCGTCGGCGGCGAATTCCCGAAGCAATACCTGCCGCTCGCCGGCAAGCCGCTGATCGCTGCACACGCTGGAACGGCTCGCCGCGCATCCGCGCATTGCCGGGCTGATGGTCGTGCTGGCGCGCGACGATCGCGCATTGGCCGGGCATCGGCACGCTGCACGGCAAGCCGGTGCTGACCGCGCATCGGCGGCGCCGAGCGCGCCGATTCGGTGCTGGCCGGGTTGCGCGCGCTGCCGGACAACGATCGCGACGACGACTTCGTGCTGGTGCACGATGCCGCGCGCCCTGCGTGCGCGCCGACGACATCTCGCGCCTGATCGAACTGGGCAGTCGCCGCCGGCGGCGCGCCTGCTCGCCGCGCCGTTGCGCGACACGCTCAAGCGCGCGGACGCGCAGGCCGCAGCGTAGCGCACCGAGCCGCGCGACGCGCGCTGGCGCGCGCTGACGCCGCAGATGTTCCGCCACGGTGAACTGGTCGCGGCGCTGCGAATCGGCGCGCGCCGACGGCGTCGTGGTCACCGACGAGGCGATGGCGATGGAGCGGCTGGACACCGGCCGTTGCTGGTCGAAGGCGCCGAGAGACAATATCAAGGTCACCACGCCGGCGGATTTCGCGCTGGCGGAATTCCTGCTGGCGAGAGACCGACATGATGCGCATCGGCCAGGGTTTCGACGTCCACGCATTCGGCGCGGGCGACCATGTCGTGCTCGGTGGCGTGCGCATCGCCGCACAGCGCGGCGTGGTCGCGCATTCGGACGGCGATGTCGTGATCCACGCGCTGTGCGATGCGATCCTCGGCGCGCTGGCGCTGGGCGACATCGGCACGCATTTTCCGCCGACCGACGAGCGCTGGCGCGGTGCCGACAGCCGCCATGTTCCTGCGCCACTGCGCCGAGCTGATGCGCGCAGCACGGCTACGCGCTCGGCAATGCCGACGTCACCGTCGTCTGCGAGCGGCCGAAAATCGCGCCGCATGCGCAGGCGATGCGCGCGAATCTTGCCGCCGATCTTGGTTGCGACCTGCGACAAAATCAGCGTCAAGGCCACCACCAGCGAGAAGCTCGGCTTCACCGGTCGCGGCGAAGGCATCGCGGCGCTCGCGGTCGTGTTGCTTGTTGCCGCCAGCTGACATCGCGTGACCAACGTATCCGGCGATCTGCCTTTCGCGCACGGCGGCCCGCCGCTGCGCGGCGTGATGCGCGCGAGCGCCGGAGGATTTTTTCGTCGACGAAGACCTCGGTTTTCTTGCCGGACGGAGCTGGCGAGCACGTCTTTCTGCGCGTGGAAAAGCGCGGCGCGAATACCGATTGGGTCGCGCGCGAACTGGCACGTTTCGCGCGCGTGGCGCCTGATGCGGTGAGCTATGCCGGACTGAAGGATCGCCATGCGCTGACACGGCAGACGTTTTCCGTGCATCTGCCCGGCAAACAGCCGAGCCGGACTGGCTGGCGCTTCAGCATACGGAATTTCGCGTGCTCGATGCGGCGCGCCACAGCCGCAAGCTCAAGCGCGGCGCACTGAAAGGCAATCAATTCAGAATTATACTGCGTGAAGTCGAAGGCGACCTTGCGGGCGTCCATGCGCGGCGTCGCGGCGATCGCGGCGCAGGGCGTGCCGAACTATTTCGGCGAGCAGCGCTTCGGCCGCGACGGCGCCAACGTCGAACGCGCGCGTGCGATGTTCGCCGGCAAGCGCGTGCAGCGTCATGAACGCAGCCTGCTGCTGTCGTCCGCGCGTTCGTTTCTATTCAACGGCGTGCTCGCGGCGCGCGTCGAACGCGGCGATTGGAATGTGGCGCTGCCCGGTGAAGTGTGGATGCTGGCCGGCACGCACAGCGTCTTTGGTCCCGAGCCGCTGACGCCAGATCTGAGCGAGCGTTTTGCCTGCGGCGATATCGGTTTGACCGGACCGCTCTGGGGCAGCGGAGATCTGCGCTCAACGGCGGCGGTCGCCGGGTTGGAACGCGCGATCGCTGACGCCTGTCCCGACCTCAGCGCCGGACTCGCGGCGCAAGGGCTTAGCCAGGAGCGTCGCGCGCTCGCGTTGAGGCCGCGGGCGTTCCAGGCAAACTGGATGGACGCGAATGCATTTGAGTTGAAGTTCTACTTGACGTCTGGTTCATATGCGACTGTAATCATTAGAGAATTAATTGACGTTTCACATTTATAGCGGTGCTGCGGAAACCGCGCCTCGGCTGCGGTCCTCATCGAGTCTGCGACGGTGGCAAACCCTGTTACGTCCCCTATGGACACACGCGCACTTGCGGCGCCATTGGCGGCGCCCGCGCGATGGAGGTCATCATGGGTACGTCTGCTCTGAAGGCTGTGGTAGGCGCTGCAATACTCCCACTTGTTCTATGCGGTTGCGCCGCGCAACGCTATCACCCGGCGACCTGGTACACGAAATCCGATGTCGATATCGGGAAGATCGCGACCGTGAATCAGTGGGCCGAGCAGCGCGGCGCGCAGGTGATGTGGATTCACTATCCGGTCAAGAACGAGGGCGCCGGCAAGGGAAACTCCCAGTAGGCGGCGTCAACGCGGGCGCGCACGCGTCAGTCGCTCCGCAGCAGCACGATTAGCGCCCCGGTGCCGCCCGCACTTGCCTTCGCCGACGCGTAGGCGAGGACATCCGCGCGCCGGCGCAAACTGCTGTCGACCAGACGCTTGAGAACCGGTCCTTGCTTGCGTGAGCGCAACCCCTTGCCGTGGATGATCTTCACGCACAGCCGGCCTTCGCGTTTGCACTCGGCAAGAAATTGCGCGATCGCGTCCCGCGCCACGGCCGCCGTCATTTGATGCAGGTCGATCTCGTCGGCGACGCTGAATTGTCCGCGCTTCAATTTGCGCAGCAGCTGCGGTGAGTGACCGTCCTTAAGATAGGACAGCTCTTCGCCAACCTCGATTTGTGCCGGGTCGATCGTCGAATCGAACAGTTCATTCGATACCCGCGCTTCGTCGAGCAGCGATTGCAGCGGCTCGGGCGCAGGCTGCGGTTTGGCTGGCGGCATTGAACGCTGCTTGATCGGCCGCACCGTGCCGATCGCCTGCTGGAACAGATTGCGATCTTCGTCGCTGATGCTGATGGGTAGCTTGGCCACGGCTGCTCCGCTGATTCCCGAAGCTTAGCAAAGCCGAGCCGGGACGTGGGTCAACGCCTTGCTGGCATACGTGCTTTACGGGCGAATTGCAGATGCCCGGCGTTGAGCAGTGCGGTCAAGGTGCGCAAGGAGTCGGCGTTTGCGGCAACGGCGGCAAGCGACTTGGCGTCGATTTCGCGATTGGCGGCGGTAAGGCGCGCGAAAAACAATGGGCACCGCCAGGCATCGCCCGCAACAAACAATTCCGCCATCCGGCCGTCGCGGCGCCAGGCAAAGCGGCTGAACGGGTTGCGCAGCAAGGTCGAATGCGCGAGCCGCCGGCGCACTTCGGCCACGGACAGCGATCGCCCTGCCGCGGTGGCAACCTGTGCGCTGCGATAGCGAGTGATAAAGCAGCCGAACCAATGCGCCAGAGTGGATTTGTCCACATGGATAAATTGTGGCATCGCCGCGCGCAAGCGCGCGAGCGCCGCATCGTCGATCTCGTTCGCGTCGCGTGTTGGCGCAAGATCGGGGTCGGAGTAACGCTGGTCCTCGCCCAGCGGTTCGGCGAGAAACTCGGCGAAATCCAGCAGCAGTTCGGCCTGCGACGGCGCGCGCATGCCGACCGAGAAGGTCAAACACTCGCCGAGCGCTACCCCATCGTGCGGCACGCCTGGCGGCAGATACAGCGCGTCGCCGCTGTCGAGCGTCCATTCATGCGTCGGCGCGAATTCGCGCAGGAGTTTCAGCTCGCTGTCGCTGCGGAATTCCTTCGGCGCAAATTGAGGGTCCGCACAGGGATGTGCGGGCTCTTGCGCGGGATTCGCATACCGTCCACGCTGATCCGCCAGCGGCGCCGGCCGCGGGCCTGGATCAGGAACACATCGTAATTGTCGACATGCGCTCCCACGCCACCGCCATCGGTCGCATAGCTGACCATCACGTCATCGACGCGCCAGGATGGAATGAAACGGAAGCGATCGAGCAGAGCGGCAACGTCGGCATCCCATTTGTCCACGTCCTGCACCAGCAGCGTCCAGTTCTTCCGGCCGAGCCGGGCGAAATCGGTTTCCGGAATGGACCGCTGCGCAGTGTCCAGCGGTCATGCTCGGCATCGCGCAGGACGATGCGCGACAACGCCGCTTCTTCGCAGGCGAGCCCGGCGAGTTCGTCCGGCGAGATGGCATCGATGCCGCCGCGGAAAAACCCGCGGATCAGCAGTGGCCGTTTCTGCCAGTAATCGCGCAAAAAACGCGCCGGCGGCATGCCGAGCGCCTGGCTTGGCGTTGCGCGAGTCTCACCGGCTGCCGCACTCATGCGCCGTCAGACATCGTCGGCGAGCTTTCCGGCCAGCCCGACGTACGTCGCTCAGGCGTCAGGGCGAGCAGATTTTGTTTGGCGTCGCTCGGCAGCGCGAGTTGCGCGATGAACTCGCGCATGCTTTCGCGCGTGATGCCCTGTCCGCGCGTCAGCGCCTTCAGTTGTTCGTAGGGCTCGGGCAGGCCGTAGCGGCGCATCACCGTCTGCACGGCTTCGGCGAGCACTTCCCAGCTGGCGTCGAGATCGGCGGCGCATGCGCGCGGCGTCGACTTTGAGTTTGCCCAAGCCGCGCAGCAGCGCATCGAGTGCGATCTGCGTATGGCCGAACGCGGTGCCGAGTGCGCGCAGCACGGTGGAATCGGTGAGGTCGCGCTGCCAGCGCGAGATCGGCAATTTCTCCGCAAAGTGTGCAAATAGCGCATTGGCGATGCCGAAATTGCCTTCGGCATTCTCGAAATCGATCGGATTGACCTTGTGCGGCATCGTCGCTCGATCCGACTTCGCCGGCCTTGAGGACCTGCCGGAAATAGCCGAGCGAAATGTAGCCCCAGATATCGCGGCACAAGTCGATGAGGATCGATGTTCGCGCGGCGGATCGCATCGGCGAGTTCGGCGATGAAATCGTGCGGCTCGATCTGCGTCGTCTAGCGGATTGAAGACCAGGCCGAGCGATTCGACGAAACGCTGCGCCAACGCGGGCCAGTCGACCTCGGGATAGGCCGCGACATGCGCGTTGTAGTTGCCGACCGCGCCGTTGATCTTGCCCAGGAGTTGAACTGCGCCGATCTGCTGGCGCTGGCGCTGCAGACGCGCCACGACATTGGCGATCTCCTTGCCCAGCGTGGTTGGCGAAGCGGTCTGACCGTGCGTGCGCGAGAGCATCGGCAGTGCCGCATGCGCGTGTGCGAGTTCGCGCAGCTTCGCGATCACGCTGTCCAGTAGCGGCAGCAGCACGCCCTCGCGCGCGTCGCGCAGCATCAGCGCGTAGGCGAGATTGTTGATGTCCTCGCTGGTGCAGGCGAAATGGACGAATTCCTTCGCACCGGCAAGCTCGGCATGGTCGCCGATGCGTTCCTTGATGAAGTACTCGACCGCTTTGACGTCGTGATTGGTCGTGCGCTCGATTTCCTTGATACGCTCGCCGTCGTCGATGGAAAATTTTTCGACCAACGCCCGCAGCGCGGCGCTCGCGGTGGCCGAAAGTGCGCCGATTTCGCCGATCCTTTTCTCTGCGCACAGCGCTTCCAGCCAGCGCACTTCGACCAGCACGCGGCGTTGCATGAGACCGTATTCGCTGAAAATCGGACGCAGTGCCTCGACCTTGGCGGCGTAACGGCCATCGAGCGGCGAGAGGGCGGTCAGCGGGGAATGGGTCATGGGCGATTCCGCGACGAGCAGGGGCCAATGATAGCAGCGCAATCCGCCGATTCCCTGCCGTGGCGGCCTCGATATCGGCTTGATTTCGACGCGCACAGGTGCAAACTGGGGAGCCCGCCCGCACGAATTATCGGAGACTGAAAATGAGCGGATTCCGCATCGAGCACGACAGCATGGGCGAACTTCAGGTACCCGCCAAGGCGCTCTACGGCGCACAGACCCAGCGCGCCGTGAATAATTTTCCGATATCGGGCCTGCGCATGCCGCGCGAGTTCATACGCGCGCTCGGGCTGATCAAAGCGGCCGCGGCACATGCCAACAGCGAACTGGGTCACTTGCCGAAAGCGTTTGCCCGGGAGATCCGCAAGGCGTCCATGCGCGTCGCCACCGGCGAGTTCGACGCACAGTTTCCGATCGACGTATTCCAGACCGGTTCGGCCACCTCGTCGAACATGAATGCCAACGAAGTTATCGCGCACCTCGCCTCCGCTGCGGGAGTGAAGATCCATCCGAACGACGACGTAAACATGGGGCAGTCGTCGAACGATGTGATTCCGACCGCGATCCAGGTCAGCGCCGCGCTGGCGGTCTCCGAGCAATTGCTGCCTGCGCTCGCGCATCTGCACGCAACGATCGATCGGCGCGCGAAGGAACTGCGAAAAACCGTAAAGACCGGGCGCACGCACTTGATGGACGCGATGCCGGTTACGTTCGGTCAGGAGCTTTCCGGCTGGGCGGCGCAAATCGATTCCGCCATTGCGCGTCTCAGCGATACGCTCAAACGCGTATGCGCGCTGCCGCAGGGCGGTACGGCGGTCGGCACCGGCGTCAATGCGGATACGCGGCTCGGACCGATGATTTGCAGGGAGTTGAGCAAGGCGGCCGGGGTCAAATTCACCTCCGCGCGGAATTTTTTTGCCGGCCTTTCCGCGCAGGACGGCGCTGTCGAACTGTCCGGACAGCTGAAGACGCTGGCGACCGCGTTGATGAAGATCGCCAACGACTTGCGCTGGATGAATTCCGGACCGCTGGCCGGCCTTGGAGAAATCGAGCTGCCGGCCCTGCAGCCGGGTTCTTCGATCATGCCAGGCAAGGTCAATCCGGTGATCCCCGAGGCGACGGCGATGGTCTGCGCGCAGGTAATCGGCAACGATGCGACGATCACCATCGCCGGACAGAGCGGCAATTTTCAGCTCAACGTGATGCTGCCGGTGATTGCGTATAATTTGCTGCAATCTATACAAATTCTTGCGAGCGTTTCGCGTGTTCTCGCCGACCGGGCCATAGCCGGATTCAAGGTGCGCGAGGATCGGATCAGGGAAACGCTCGACCGCAATCCGATTCTCGTCACCGCGTTGAACCCGGTTATCGGCTACGAAAAAGGGGCGGCGATCGCGAAGCAGGCATACCAGCAGGGCAGGCCGATTCTGGATGTGGCGCTGGAAAGCACCGGCCTGCCGCGCAGCAGGCTCGTGCAATTACTCGATCCAGCCGCGTTGACCAAGGGTGGTGTTCACGGCGGTTCCTCAGGCGCTTGAGTCGGCGCCCACATTTGTGGAACTGGTTCACAAAATCAGGCTTCCGCTCTTGCGCATGCGCCGATAGACCGATAATCAAGCGGATTGTGCAGCGCGAACAGTTCGCAATTCTCATAGTAAAATAGATCGGCAAGGCAAACAGGGGCGGTCAAAATGCGGTCAATCAAAATGCTGGCGTTTTGCGCCGGGTTCTTAGTTTTTGGGGCCTCGGCGCCGGGCCCGCTGATGGCGCAAGAAGTAGCGATCACCGGCAAGGATTTCGAATCGGGCGCAGGCGATGCCAAGCTTGCGGAAATCGCCCGCCAGGCGGCGGCCAGCGGCAAGACGATCATTGTTTCTGCGCCGCCGTACTGGCAGGAAAAAGCGATTGCGAAGCTGCACGCCGGTTCGGCGGCCGTGCATCTGAAAACCGAAGATGCGTTCTTCGAGAATGTACTGGTACGCATTGTGGCCGCTGAGCCGGCAAAGCCGGTGACAGAACCAGCGCCCAGGGTCGTGGAGGCGGCAAGGCATCCAAGGCCTGCTGCGGAGATCAGGCCGCCAGCACCCGCTGTCGCAAAGACGACGGCAACTCCGCGGTACCGAAATCGCGAGCCAGCACCAGCACCAGCACCCGCGCCCGAGGTCCCCGCAAGAGAGGCGCCGCCGGCGACAATCGCGAAAATCGAAACGGCTCCGCCTTCGGCCGCCCCGCCGCTGACAAGGCCGCCGACTGCGGCGGCGCCGGCCGTTTCAACGTCAGCCAGCCGACCGGATCGGCGCCTCGCCGAGGCGCGTCGCCGGCTTGAGCTTGGTCTGGGCACCAGCGTCGACGGTACGATCAAGGTCGAGAAATTGCAGAAGGGCGACCAGATTTATGTTCAGGGTCCGGCGCGCGCGGTAGTTCGCCGCCTCGGTGTGCATATGCAAATGTTCTGGCTCGAAGGGGCGTTGGATCTGGATCGCGCCGAAATCGGCAAGAGCGCTCCCGGACGTTATCGCGTCGACGAGCCGATCCGCCATGTTGCGGTGCCTACGCTGCGCGCGATGCACAACGAGCCGAAAATGTTCGGCGCGATGGTGCCGGCGGAAAGATCGTCGCTGCGCATCGCCATGGAACGCCACTTCAACGATGCCAAGGAAATCACCGATCGCCTGCATCCGGATCAGTTGCAGTACGGCGATCTGTTCTACATCTATCGCAAATACGCAGTTGTATTCCGCCGCACCGACGCAGGCTTCGACCGCTACTGGCTCGAGGGCGAGGTCGATCTGAACCAGGCTGGTGTCGTGCGCGATGGCGACGCGTACCGGGTGGTCAGCGACCGGCTCTGATTGCGCGTCAGTTGAAAGAGATATCTGTCGCCATGCGCGGGCGGCTCCGGGTTTCTAATTGCAATGCGCGACGGTTCGCGCATCAATGACGGCATAAGGCTGGAAGTCGGGTAACTGACCGGCAAGCAAATCCTGAGTCGTGCGAATCTCGCCGAGATCGGCACACAGCTTGGTCACTTCTGCTTCGACTTTGCCGGCGCGCGCGTCGATCTGCGGGCCGATCTTGTCGGGGTTGCCGCTGAGCAGGCCGGAGAAGACGCTGGCAATTGCCTGGCCGCCAGTTGCCGCGCCGGCCATGCCGGTGGCAATGCTGTGCTCGCGCAACGAGATGACGGTCGCGTAGTAGTGCTTGAGCAGTTCCTGCTGCGGCGGTGCGATCGCGATGTGCCGCCCGGCGATGGTCAAGGTGCCGCCAGCGGAAATCATCGCGTCCGCTCTGGTGTTCGAGTGAACGGCGACGATGCCGTCGCCGATGCTGAAGTATCGCAACGCCGATCCATCCTGTGTGTGATCGGCGCAGCCGGCGATCAAGCCGACCGACGCCATCCAGCAAACCAGTTTTCGAGTCGTCATGTTCGGTTCTCCTGCGGAGTTCGCAGACTTATCTACGCGTAAGCTTCCGTGCGGCTCTGACGGAAGTGCACCGCGGCTGCGATCATCGCGGCACCGGCGAGGACGCCGATCCACAGTTCCGGCGTCCACAGCACGCCAAGCAGTCCGTCGAACGACAGAATGCCGTGGACGAAGTCGAGTTTGCCGAGCCCGACATTGATGTCTCCGCCCTCGTTGCTGACGCGCGCCAGTCCCGTGCTGATCAACCCGCAGGCACGACGCCGAGCACGATACGGCCGAAGATATTTCTCCAGTACCAGCCGCTCGGCAGGGCGAACTGCTGCAATCAGATTGATCCATGCAACGACGAAACCGACCAGGAGCGGCAGGACCACCGCCCACAGGAACGGCTTGGAGCGTACGAAGCTCGAGCAGAGCAAAAGCCAGCCGACCGTCGGCAGCGCCCAGAGTGCGTTGACCGGAATCAGCATGATCAGCTTGAGCCAAAGCGCGATCAGGTGCGTCCGGCGACCACAACAAGGGCAGCGGATTTACGCCGTGCAGCAGGGCGTAGAGGCTGGTAACAATCAGAAATCCCAGATGCAGCAGCGATCATTCGCGCCCACGGCCAGCACCGGCGCGACGAGACGCCGCCGCGGCGACCTTGGACAGGACGGTGCTCAGTATCCGATACCGGCAGCGATTTCCAGAACAGCGCGCTACGATCGCGGCGATCGTCGTACAGCGCGCCGAGCAGATAGAAAAACACGACGAAACTCAGCGCAATGCCGATCGGCATGCACATGCCAAGCAGACCCGCAGATCGACGCCCTGCCGCGAATTTCGCCGTGTTTTCCGGCGTCATTTTCTCCGCGATCTGGCCGATATTCATGCCGCTCAGATTGATGCCGTGCTGATGCGCAGTGACATCCGCGGTGATCAGGACCACGAGGACGATTGAGACGAGGACCAGCGCGACGATCAGCGGAGTCCAGAAAAACCCGCCGCGATGTTCCCAGAATTCGCGTTTGACCAGCCAGGTGAATGTGCTGACCGGCGTGTGGGCATTCGTGGTCGCGACCGCGTTCATGCGTAGGTTCCTTTCATCGTGGCGACGAACAGATCGGCGATACTCGGTTTGTGCAGCTCGCCGAGGCTGGCCAGGCTGCGCCTGATCCACGCCGTCGAACAGGAAGATCGACTTGCCGAAGATCTGCCGTTCGTTGAGCGGCTTCAGCGCGCGCGCGGCATCGGCCTTGTCCGGCGCGACCATCACTTCGGCGTAGCGCTCGCCGACCTCTTCCATGCTTGCGTTGAGCACGAGCTTGCCGTCCTTGATGAAAATGAGATCGGTGAGGATGTGCTCGATTTCCTCGACCTGGTGCGTGGTGACGAGGATGGTCTTCTGTTCGTCGAAATAATCGTTGAGCAGGCTCTGGTAGAACTCCTTGCGATACAGGATGTCCAGGCCCAGCGTCGGTTCGTCGAGTACGAGCAGCTTCGCATCGATCGCCATCACCAGGGCCAGATGCAATTGCACGATCATGCCCTTGGACAATTCGCGCACGCACTGGGTCGGCTTGATCTTCGTGCGTGCGAGGAAGGCCTGCATTTGCTCACGCGAGAAGCGCGGATGCACGCCGCCGACGAAATCGACCGCATCGCCGACGCGCAGCCAGCGCGGCAGCACCGCGACGTCGGCGATGAAGCAGACCTGCTGCATCAGTTCGGTGCGCTGCGTGCGCGGATTGAGTCCGAGCACCGAGAGTTCGCCGTCGAATTCGGCGAGCCCGAGGATGGCCTTGAGCGCGGTCGTCTTGCCGGCGCCGTTCGGGCCGATCAGACCGACGATGCGCCCGGCGTCGATGTCCAGGTTGACATGATCGAGCGCGAGCATCGTCGCCGTAGCGCTTGGTCAGATCCGCGCGCGCGCATGATCCGCTGGCGGATGCCGTCGTTGTTGGCGTCGAGTGTCATGGTGTCGTTCCGTTGGTGTTCTTCGCCTGCGCCAGCAGGGTGGGCAGATCGAGGCCAAGCCGGGCCAGGCGCTCGCTGCAGCAGCGGCCATTCCTCGCGCAGGAAGCGCTCGCGTTCGGAGCGCAGCAGCGCCGCGCGTGCGCCTTCCGACACGTACATGCCAAGCCCGCGCCGTTTTTCCACCAGATTGATCGTCGACCAGTTCCTGATAGGCCTTGGACACGGTGATCGGATTCAACTGGAAATCCGCGGCGACCTGACGCACCGACGGCAGCGCATCGCCCTGCTTGAGCACGCCGTCCAGAATCATCGCCACGACGCGATCGCGCAGTTGGCGATAGATCGGGGCATTGTCATTCCAGGTGACGCTCATGGCGATCCTTGATCAATTCTGCTTTGCTTCAGTTCCTGCGCGCGTGGGCAAGCACTCTGCCGAGCGAATAGTAGGGCATGTCCAGACGCAGCCGATGGTGGTCGGCCACGGCCTGGGTCAGGACCGTGCCGAGCATGTCGGTGCTGTCGTCGTCCGTGTCTGCGGCGGCATCGTCGACCGCCGGTTGCACTGCTGCCAGCGCGATTGCTTCGGCGTCGGGATAGACGCTGATGGTCGACAAAATCTGGATGCGATCGGTCGGATCGATCCGCGCAGCGATCACTTCTTCCTCGCTCGGACGCACATACACCGTGGGCAGCATCGGCAGCGAAGGCTCGGTCGTGGCGTTCGCGGCAGCAATTTCCTCCGTGCTTGGACGTACCGAGATCGTCGGCAGCATCGCAGCGCTCAACGCCGACGACGCGGTCGCCGTCGTCATACGGTGAGTGCTTATTGTGGTGGCGCCAAGAATCATCGCGCCAGTCAGCGCGAACAGGCTGAGCCGAATGACTGGGGTGGACGCGTTCATGTTCTTTTCTCCGTGGGATCAGTGTGAACTGAAGTAGTAGTGTTGTATGTAACTATAACACTAGATCACAGGATGTCAACAGACAAGATGAAAAATAATTATGAGTGCGCGCGCCCTAGCAGTCATAGCAATATAATCACTTATAAATCAGCATATTATAATATCTATCTACAAGGAGATGGATGATCAGCGACGCATCGGATGTCTGTGCTTGCGACCAGTTGCCAAGGGAATTGGCGTAAGGCTAGCGCCGAAAACGCCCATATTCCCACGGCACATCTCAAGCTATCGCAGCTTGATCGAGTTCCTGTTGGGCACGGAGCCATGCGTGCTCCAGCGCCTCAATTTCTGTGCCGAGTGCCGCGCTGCGTTGGCTTGAATCGAGCATCTGCGCCGTGGATGCAGTCGCGTAGAGCTGCGGATCGGCGAGCTTGCTATCGAGCGCCTGCTTCTCCTTTTCGAGCGTGGCGATGCGCTTCTCGAGATGCTGGACCTCCTTGCGTAACGGGGCGAGCTTCGCACGCTGCTCGGCGCGCTCCCGACGGTCGACGCGGCGACGGCCGCCCGCCATTTGCGTGGCCGCATCCGCAATGCCGGCGGACGATTCGCTGCTTTCCCGCTGCACTGCGCGCGAGTAGTCGTCGAGATCGCCTTCGTAGTCGGTGACGCGACCGCCGCCGACATGCAGCAAGGTGTCGCAGCAGGTGCGGATCAGCGCGCGGTCGTGCGAGACCAGCACGAGCGCGCCGGCGATAATCGTTCAGCGCTTCGGTCAACGCCTCGCGCATGTCCAGATCGAGATGGTTGGTCGGCTCGTCGAGCAGCAGCAAATTCGGCCGCTGGTAGATGGTCAGCGCGAGGCACAGGCGCGCCTTTTCGCCGCCGGAAAACGGCGCGACCGGTTCAGCGCGCGCTCGCCGGCAGAAGCCGAAGCCGCCGAGAAAATCGCGCGCCGCGGCTTCGCCGAGTTTGCCGTCCAGCCGCAGCAGATGTTCCACCGCGTGTGGCGTCCGCATCGAGTTGTTCGAGCTGATGCTGGGCGAAATAGCCGATCGCCAGATCGCGCGCGGCGATGCGTTCGCCGGCGAGCGGCTGCGCAGCTGCCGGCGAGCAATTTTATCAGTGTCGATTTGCCCGCACCGTTCGCGCCGAGCAGGGCGATGCGATCGCCCGGCGAAAGGCTCAGCTTGATTCCATCGAGTACATGGCGCTCGCCGTAGCCGGCGGCGACGCTCGTTCGAGCACGCAGCAACGGCACCGGCAGCGCCGCCGGCTCGCGGAACTCGAAACTGGATCGTCGATGCGGCGCGAATCGGCGCGATATCGACCATGCGTTCGAGCGCCTTGATGCGGCTTTGCGCCTGGCGTGCCTTGGTCGCCTGCGCGCGGAAACGGTCGACGAAGTGCTGCAAGTGCGCGCGTTCGCGCTGCTGTTTCTCGAACATCGACTGCTGTTGCGCGAGGCGTTCGCTGCGCTTGCGCTCATAGCCGGTCAGATCGCCGCTGAACAATTCGGCGCGCTGGTCGGCGATGCTCAGCATGTGGGTGACGACGGCGTCGAGAAATTCGCGATCGTGCGAAATCAGCAGCAGGGTGCCCGGATAACGCTTGCAGCCAGCCTTCGAGCCAGAGCACCGCATCGAGATCCAGATGGTTGGTCGGTTCGTCGAGCAGCAGCAGATCGGAACGGCACATCAGCGCCTGCGCGAGATTCAGGCGCATGCGCCAGCCGCCGGAGAATTCGCGCGACGCTGCGCGTCTCGTCGCCGTTGGCGAAGCCCAGGCCATGCAGCAGCGCGCCGGCGCGCGCGCGCGCCGCGTAGCCATCGATGGTGTAGCAGGCGCTCGTGCAAGTCAGCCTGGCGCATGCCGTCGTGCGCCGCTTCGGCGACGACGAGATCGCGTCTCGACCTGGCGGAACTCGACATCGCCGTCGAGCACGTAATCGAGCGCGCTGACGTCCAGCGCGGCGACTTCCTGGCGCACATAGGCCATCGTCCAATTGCGCGGACGTTCGAAATGGCCGGCGTCCGGCGACAGTTCGCCGGCGACCAAGGCAAGCAGGCTGGATTTGCCGGCGCCATTGCGTCCGCTGATGCCGACACGCCAGCCCGCGTGCAGGGCCAGATCGACATGTTCGAGCAAAAGCAGGGGGCCGCGCCGCAGCGCGAGATCGTCGAAACGCAGCATGCGGCATATTTTAACCGGGATCGCTTGCAGCCGCAGTCGCTAGCTGAACGAAAGCCCGACTGCGCGGGAACCCATGACCCGTCAAGCCGGTCGAAGCGACCGGTTTCATTTGCCTTCGGGCATTCGCGGAACCGCACAATACGCGGCCTTTCGCGCCCTTTGGAGCTTTCGAGGGCACCTTCCCAGAGCCCGATCCGGACTCATCCAACGATTTCGTTTAGATATGCCAGGAGCACACATGACCCAGTTTTTGCGCAAGTCCCTGATCGCAGCCGCCGTTGCCGCAGCGATGACTGTCGGCGGCGCCGGTTCGCGCCGACACCAAGCCGGCCGCCGCCGCGCCGTGCGCGCCGCTCCGCGAACAAGGCGGCGATCGACGCCAAATTCAAGAGCGACAAGAAGGCCGAGTACGGCTACATGGTCGGCATGGCCGTCGGCCGGAGCCTCGGCCGATCAAGGACGACATCGACATCAACATCTTGATCACGGCCCTGCAGAATACGCTCAAGGGCGAGAAGACCGCTGTTGACCGAAGTCCAAATGCAGGAAGTGAAACAGGAATTCATGCAGAAGCTGCAGGCCGAGCACACCGCCAAGATCGCCGAAGAGGCGAAGAGTAACCAGACCGAAGGCGATGCGTTCCTGGCGAAGAACAAGGCCAAGGCGGGCGTGAAGGAAACCGCCTCGGGCCTGCAGTACGAAGTGGTCAAGCAAGGCACCGGTCCGAAGCCGAAGCTAACCGACACAGTCAAGGTCGAATACGTCGGCACCAAGATCGACGGCACCGAATTCGATGCGTCAGCTGATCACGGCGGTACCGGCCACGTTCCCGCTGAACGGCGTGATCCCGGGCTGGACCGAAGGCGTGCAGTTGATGCCGGTAGGCTCTGAGTACAAGTTCTTCGTACCGGCCAAGCTGGCTTATGGCGAAGCCGGCCCGGGTCCGATCGGTCCGAACGCGACACTTATCTTCGACGTGACCCTGGTCGGCATCGAGCCGCCGCGCACCTGCTGCCGCGGCGCCTGCAAAGAAACAGTAAACAGCCGGGTTTCCGGTAATCAAGGAAAGGCGCGGCCAATACCGCGCCTTTCCTGTTTTTGCGAACTTTCGATATTTAACTCCGCGTTACAATGCATCGCGGATGCATGGCGAGTTGAAGGTGGTTTGATGCGCATCAGTATTTTCGGCACCGGTTATGTTGGTCTGGTCACCGGCGCCTGTCTTGCCGAAGTCGGCAACGAAGTCGTCTGCGTGGATATCGACGCGGCCAAGGTCGCGCGTCTGGACCGGCGGCGAGATTCCGATCTTCGAGCCGGGGCTGGGCGATCTCGTTGCCGCGAACCGTGCGCGGAAGCGCCTGCGCTTCACCACGGATGCGGACGCGGCGATAGCGCATGGGCACATGATCTTCATCGCGGTTGGCACGCCTGCCGGATGAAGACGGCAGCGCGGATCTGAGTCATGTACTCGACGTGGCGCGCACTATCGGCAAGCATCTGGATGGCTACGCGGTGGTCGTCAACAAGTCGACCGTGCCGGTCGGTACGGCCGATCGCGTGCGCGAAGCGATTGCGGCTGAGTTGGCCGCACGCGGTACGGATATCGCATTCGATGTCGTCTCCAACCCCGAATTCCTCAAGGAAGGCGATGCGGTGAAAGACTGCATGCGTCCGGACCGCATCGTGATCGGCTCGGCCAGTTCGCGTGCGATCGAGCAGATGAAAGCGCTGTACGCGCCGTTCAACCGCAATCACGAGCGCATCGTGCTGATGGACGTGCGCTCGGCCGAGCTGACCAAGTACGCCGCGAATGCGATGCTCGCGACCAAGATCAGTTTCATGAACGAGATGGCGAATATCGCCGAACGTGTCGGCGCCGATATCGAGTTGGTACGCCACGGCATCGGTTCGGATCCGCGCATCGGCTACTCTTTCATTTATCCCGGTGCGGGCTATGGCGGTTCGTGCTTTCCCAAGGACGTGCAGGCGCTTGAGCGCACCGCGCGCAGCCACGGTTATGAAGCGCGCCTGCTCGGCATGGTCGAAGCGGTGAATTATGCGCAAAAGGAAAAATTATACGAATTGATCGTGCGCCATTTCGGCACGGCGCCGAAAGGCAAGACGATTGCGCTGTGGGGGCTTGCGTTCAAACCGAATACCGACGACATGCGCGAAGCGTCGAGCCGGCGTCTGATCGAGCAGTTGCTGGAAGCGGGCGCGAGCGTGCGCGCCTACGATCCAGAGGCTGGCGAGGCCGCGCGCCGGATCTACGGTGATCGCGCCGATCTGGCCTTGTGCGACAGCGCCGATTCCGCGCTCACCGGCGCCGACGTGCTGGTGATCGTCACCGAGTGGAAAGCGTTTTGGAGTCCGGATTTTGCGCAGATCCGCGCGACTCTGCGCTCGCCCGCGATTTTCGACGGTCGCAATATCTACGAACCTGCCGTGGTCGAGGCTGCCGGCATCGCCTACTACGGCATTGGCCGCGGCCGCAGTCTGCACCTTCCGCGATAGCGCTGGCGCGCGAGGTTCCAGCCATGACGACGATCGAACAACGCCTGACAGAGCTCGAAGAACGCCTCTCGTTTCTCGACAATACCGTGCAGAGCCTCGACAAGGTAGTCGCCAGCCAGGATCGTGTGCTGACCGACATGAAGCGCGAGTTCGAACGTTTGCGCAGCGAACTCGGCGGGATCAAATCCTCGTTGAGCCATGACGCGCGCGATGAGCCGCCGCCACCGCATTACTAGTGCGATTCGTCCTTGCTCGCGAGAATCAGGAAGCGGTCATCTTTGGCCACACTTCCCGCGAGAGATTGATACCATCGACCTTCGGCGCCAGAATCGAAAACGTGTTTTAGCGACACCAAAGTCCCAATGTCCGAATCCTTACGCGATCAGTTGCTGAAATCAGGCCTCGCGCAAAAGCTCAAGCCTGAGGCAAAGCCTGCGGCGGCGCAGAAGCAGAAAAAACCGCAGCAAGCCGGCAAGCTGCCGCCGCATCACGCACCGAAAAAAACCCATGCGGCGCAGGAACCCGCTCTCGCGCATGCCTACGCGTTGCGCGAGCGTCAGGAAAAGGAAGAACGCGAACGCACTCGACGTGCAGCGGAACGGCTGGCGCAGGAAAAGCGCGAGCGCAAACAAAAACTCGCGGCGCTGCTCAACGGCAAATCGCTCAACGCCGCAGACGCGGATGTGGCGCGACATTTTCCCCACGGCAACAAGATTCGCCGGGTTTACTGCACGGCCGCACAACTTGCGAGGCTCAATCATGGCGATCTTGCAGTCGTACAGTTGGCTGGGCGCTACCTGCTCGTCACCCGCGAGATCGCACTGCAGGCGCAAGCGATCGACGAACACACGCTGGTGCTGCTATGCGATCCGAATGCGCCGCCCGAGGACGATGTGCCGGCCGATCTGGTTTGGTAGCAGCGAAATGTTCGAATGCAACGCGGGGCGAAGCGCTCTCAGAAATCCAGATATTCAAGCGTTACTATTTCAACTGGAAATGTTCTAGCTGCCGCGCGAACGCGCGCCACCGCGCGAGTTGGTCAAAAACGATAGACGGCGGAAATGGACGCGGTCTTCAGCTTCTCCGAGTCGTCGTACGCAGCGTCGATCTGAAATTGCTTGAACGCCATGCCGGCACCAATGGAGTAGTGCGTCTTCGCCCCATAGCCGCCGCCGAACGCCACCGCTTCGGTCAAGTCGGCGAGGTTGGCAGGCGCACCGCCGAGCTGAATTGTATGGCGTGGATCGTGCCAGACCCCGGCGCGCAGACTCAACGGGTTTTGCATATTGATAAAAGTATACTCGCCGCCCATATGCACTTCGGTGCCGTTGGGTATGTTCAAACGGTCGAGCGTGGCGTTGGGCACGCCGAAGTTGGAGGTGAGCTTGCCGGTGAGCTGCGAATAGAACACCCGGTCGACATCCATGTTGACCACCAGTTCGTCGGACGGGCGATAGCTGATGCCCGCGCTGATCACGTCCGGCACCTTGAAATGTTCGCCGGTCGTGAGCTGATTGCCCGGATCGAGCACGGTGTAGGCACCGGATGAATCCGGCAGAAAACCCTCGATATGCTCGGAATAATCGAACTTCGGACTCACCCGATAGGCAAACCCCGCGCTCCACTTGTCGTTGAAGCGGAAACGCAGACCGAGCGTCCCCGCGATGGCATGATCGGATCCCTCGTCGTCGGCATAGTTGCGATATTGCGTTGTCGTCAGGGTCTCGTTTCGTTGTGCGGAAAAATCGAACTGGTAGTACGACATCCCGATACCGATCGAGACGAAGTCGTTGGCCTTGAGCGCCACCGCGAAACTGTAGTTGACGATGTGTAAGTTGGCGTGCGCATCGTATGGCGTGAGCTGTTGCTCCGGCACGAAGTCGGGAAACAGCGTTCCGCCGGCACCGTCAAAACCCGTGCTGAATTTGGCCACTTCATGGCGATAGAAGGCGAACGACCAGTCCCCATGCGGCAGGACCAGCGAGACGAACGAAGGCGAAGTATTGGTGTTCTTGATATTGCCGATCGTTACGCCGGACAAATCATAAGGCAGCGTGGCGCTGCCGCCGGCGGTGTAGGGCGAGTTGGTTTGGACGCGGCGTCCTTCGACCGACACCTCGGGCTGCACCAGTTGGGTCAGGCCCGCAGGATTGGTGTACGCCGCCGTGGCGTCGTCGGCCAGGCCGACGAAGGCGCCGCCCATGCCGAGGCTGCGCGCGCCGGGATCGGAGAAGCTGAAAGGAATCGCTGCGTTGGTTTCGAGATCGCTGATCGCGAAAGCGCAACTGCTCGAGCCGATCAACCCCATGGTTGTCAGCGCATACGCGACGGTAAGCGAAATTCGACCATTCATGACGATGTCCCCAGTAGTGTGAGCAAATCCAAATTTGAGAGCTACAAATCACACCCCGCCGGCGCAGGCCCGACGCGCACGAGATTGATCGTGCCGGACAGACCCGTGTTGGTTCCCGAGGTAAACGAGTAGCTCAGCACCAAGTCGTTGCAGTCCGAGAAGGTGATGTTCGCCGATCCTTCCTGCGGATTGGTCACACCTCCGGGCGCGTTGAAGATGCCGCCTTGGGCGGAGTAGATCGGAATATTGGTCAACGCGGCTGCGCCCGCATTCGCGGAGGGCAGGTTGGGCAGTTGCAAGGTATACCAGCGCTGGCTCGCCCCGCCGCCGGTGGCTTGACCATTCGGCGCATAGGTGTACCACGCGGCGAAGGTGACATTTTCCACCGGATTGATATCGAACAGCAGTCCCTGGCCGCTGGTGGAGCGGTCGTACCACGCGCCGGACAACAGGAACAACCCTGGTGCTGTGCCATTGCCATTGCCGTTGGTCGGATCGCAAGTGACATTGCGGTCCAGACGCTTGAGCGGAATGTTGCCGACCCGGCCCGTGCCATCGGTAAAGGAATAGCTCAAGTTGCCATCGGTGCAATCGCTGAAACTGAGCGTTGCATGGCCGACGAAGTTCTCGCCGTCGGCGGTGTTGATGATCGGTCCGGCGTTGAAATTGCCGCCACCGGTGGCAGCGATATTGAGTGTTGTCGTCGGGCTGCTGCTCGACACATTGCCGGTCAGGGTATACCAGCGCTTGTGGTCTTCGCCGCCGGCGGTGGTGTCGTAGGTGAACATGGAGCCGCCGAAGTAGCCGATGCCGGGCGAGATCAGATCCGGATAGATCTCGAAAAGCACGCCCTGACCGCCGGTAGCCGGGTTGTACCAGGCTCCGGTCCAGCCGTGCTGATCCAGATTGCCCGCCACCGTAACCGGGTTGGTCTTGGTGAATTGCGCCGTGGCGGGGGCGAGTGTGAGACTGCCGGAGTAGCCGCCGATCAGCGTCGTGGTGCCGCTGGGCAGGACCACGGTGCACGAGCCGGTCGAACTGCTGTCCAGTGCGATGTAGCAAATGAGATTGCCGTTGCTGTCGGTGATGGTCACGGTGCCCATGCTGGGACTGCTGCTGGCATCGGCACCGCCTGCGGCTGCGGCAGCAGCGGTCGTGATGGTGGCAGTGATGGTGGTGCTGGTGCCGGTGGCGACAGTGGTGTCGGCGGTGGTGATGGTCAAGATCGACGGACTAAGTGTGCACGTGGAATACCAGGGGCTGACGCCTGTGGCAGTATCCCAGGCGGAGTTAGGAGTCGCAGTAAGGGCGTTGTTGCACAGAGACGAACCATCGGCGAGTAACGAGGCCGGTGGCGTGGGGATATCGCCGGTCAAGCCGTTGTTGCCGACCTGGAAGTGTTGCAGGGGTAGCCCTGTCAGCGAGGGGATACTGCCGCTGAGCTGGTTACTGTAGACATCGAAGTACACCAAGCTGGACAACCCCGTCAGGTTGGGGATGCTGCCGGTGAGTTGATTGTAGTAGGCAAAGAAATACTGAAGATTTGTCAATCCCGTCAGCGAGGGGATGCTGCCCGTGAGCTGGTTGGTGTCGACATCGAAAGTCGAAAGATTTGTGAGTCCGGCGAGCGAAGGAATCGCGCCGGTGAGTTGATTGTGGTAGGCATAGAGCGTCTGCAAGCTGGAAAGCCCCGTCAGGGAGGGAATGCTGCCCGTGAGCTGGTTACCGCCGACATTGAAGTCCAACAAGCTAGAAAGTCCTGTCAGGTAGGGAATGCTGCCGGTGAGCTGGTTGGTGTCGACGTCGAAACTCTGCAAGTTGGAAAGCGCTGTCAGGGTGGGGATGCCGCCAGTCAGGTTGTTACTGTAAACAACGAATTGCTGCAGGCTGGAAAGCCCCGTCAGGGCTGGAATACTGCCAGTGAGCTGGTTGCCACTGGCGTCAAAAACCAAAAGATTCGTCAGTCCCGCCAAGGTGGGAATACTGCCAGTGAGCTGGTTGTTATACACGTAGAAATATTGGAGATTCGTCAATCCAGTTAAAGTGGGAACGCTGCCGGTGAATTGATTGCTCGCAGCGACGAAACGTTGGAGGTTCGTCAATCCTGCTAAGGCAGGAATACTGCCGGTCAACTGATTGCCACTGACGTCGCAAGTTTGAAGGTCTGTTAATCCCGTCAATACAGGAACATTGCCAGTGAGCTGATTGGCGTCGACGACGAAAGTTTGGAGGCTAGTCAAGGCAGTCAATGGCGGCAGTGTCCCGGACAGGTTATTGTCGGGAAAATAGATGGATGTCACATGAGACTGTGTGCTGTCGCAGCCGATGCCGAACCAGTTGCACTCTGTCCCTGCAGCTCCCTCCCAGCCCTTGCTGTTTGTCCAACTAGCACCGTTCGTTTGCGTATAGAACGTATCCAGCACGGCGCGCTCACTGGGAGGTATCTGGGCTTGCGCCAGCCCGCAAACAGCGACGCACAGCAGAGCAAAAAGCTTGGTGATGCTACTAACCCGGCAGGTTCTCATGGGTGGTCCCCTGAAAGCTGACGCTGTGTCGAACCAAGACAATCGATATGATTCGAAGATCAGTCAACCTCTAATACGTCGACGAGATTTCTTCGGATGCACTGATAATATGTTACGAAGTATACACACCTCGTGTGAGGTGCATCACGCCTGTGGGAATTGTCCCTCCGCTAGGAAATTGCATCGGGGGGTTTCCTCTGCAAAAAAAGCCACACGGGCTCAAGCCAGTCGCTCGGTGAAGCCTGCTGGCCCGGTTCGTGTGGGTAGAAGTACTTACTGCAAACTGCACCCCGCCGGAGCGGGTCCGACGCGCTGCAGGTTGATGGTCCCGCTTTGTCCGCTGCTGCTGCCGCCGGTGAACGCGAAGGTCAGGGTGGCAGTGCCGCAAGTTTGAAAGACGAGCTGGGCGGTTCCCACCTGCGTCAGGGTGGGCTTGACCGGGTTGTTGAAGATGCCGCCGGTACTGGCGTAGATCGGGATGTTGTCCACTGTCGTGGCGTTGGTCAACGGTCCTTGCAGGGTGTACCAGCGTTGGCTGGCCGGACCGCCGATGGTCTGGCCGGCGGGTATAAAGGTATACCAGGCCGCGGCGAAATAATTCATGATCGGATTGACCTCGAACAGCAGGCCCTGGCCGCTGGTGTTGGGGTCGTACCAGGCACCGGACAGCAGGAAACTGCCCGCGGCGTTGCCATTGTCGCTGCTGGCGCCGCAGGTGACATTGGGCGTCAAGCGCGTGATCGGAATCGTGTTGCTGCGTCCGCTGCCGTCGGTGAAGTTGTAATAGAAGCTGCCCGTACCGCAGTCGGTGAATTGCAGCGTGGCTTGTCCGACCGCCATCGCCGATACCTTGGGCGGCGCGTTGAAATTGCCGCCGACGGTGGAATAGATCGTGAGTTGGGCGCTCGACGCGGACGCAGGCACGCTGCCGCTGAAGGTATACCAGCGCTGCTTCTCCGCTCCGCCTGCCGGCGCGACATCGTAGGTGAACCAGCTGCCGGCGACGAACCCGGTTCCCGGCGCGTTGAGGTCGGGAAAGAAATCGAGCAAAAAGCCCTGACCGCTGGTCGCCTTGTTGTACCAGGTGCCGGTCAATCCGAACTGATCGAGATAAACGAAGGGGCTGGCGCCGACGAGCTGGCTCAGAATGCTGGACGTGGAGCCGACATTGTTGGCGTCGCCGGAGTAACTGGCCGTGATCGGATGCGTGCCGTTGCTCTGGAACGCGAAATTGCACGCGGCCACGCCAGCGCTCAAGGCCACCGCGTTGCACAGCACGCTGGCGTTGTCGATGAAGGTGACCGTGCCGGTCGGGGCGTTGCCGTTGACGATCGCAGTGAAGGTGACCGTGTCGCCGATGTTGCTGGGGTTGAGCGACGATGCCAGGACAATGCTGCTGGTGGTCACATGCACAGCCTGCGTCACGATGGGCGATCTGGAGGTTCCGTAGTTGCTGTCGCCGGAATAGATCGCAGTAATCGAGTGCGCGCCTCCGGCGAGGGTCGATGTACTGCACGTCGCTACGCCCGCATGCAACGCCGCCGCGGCGCAGATGGCTGTGGAGCCGTCGTCGAACGCAACGGTGCCGGTCGCGGCGCTGGGGCTCACGGTCGCGGTGAATACAACCGTGGCGCCGAACTGGCTCGGGTTGGCCGATGATGTCAGCGCCGTCGTGGTTCCGGTGACGACGGGATTGGTCTTCTGGAATCCATACTCCTCGAAAGTCGTGTCGCCACTATAGAAGATGGAAAATACTTCGTCGGTGCCCGCCGATCCCAGTGGCAATGTCAGCGAACAACTGGTGCCCGGCAGGGTGACGATGCAGGATGGGCCGTCGCTGGAGCTGATGTTCACCGTGCCGGTCGGGGTGCCTGTCGCCGGCGGTTGCGGCGTGACCGAAACGGTGAACTTGGCCGGGCTCCCTGCCACAATCGGATTGGGTGTCACGCTCACCTTGACGTTCACCGGCGTCGTGCCTGCCGCCTGCGCCAGCCCGCAGGCGAGGATGCTGAACACAGCGATCCAGCGGATCATCTTCATCAACCCGGACGTTTTCATTCGCGTACCTCTAGTCAGGGAAACGAACCGTCAGTCCATACGATAAGATCAATTCAGAAAGCAGGGCGCAAAGTTACATTGGTATACAAATCCCGCATCGCCACGACTGGCTGTCGTGACGATGCGTGCAGTATTTGCCCCGTCCGTTGCGTTTACAAGCTGCACCCTGCAGGCGCCGGTCCGACACGTTGCAGATTGATGCTGCCGCTCAGGCCGGAGTTGTTTCCCGAGGTGAACGTAGGCAAGGCCGCAGTGTGTCTCAAACCTCTTTCGAATCGAAGATCAATATATCGACGCCGGCCTGGGCGAACTTGCCCAGATCGTCGACCGTCGCCTTGCCTTCAGGAGTGCCGAGTCCGTCGACGAGTGCCTGCTTGGAGTCGAAGGTCAGAATGGCGGCAAGGTGAAACGAAGATTCGCCGCCCGGCGTATCGACGGTACCGGTGCTGATTTCGTAGCGGCGCAATCCCGGAATTTTCTTCGCCGTCGGGATATGCGTCGAGGCGTAGTGCCGATCGAATGCGGCGACGTCTGCGGGCTTCTTGTACAAGGCGATGAGCTTGGCCATGGTGATTCCTACCTCTTTAGCGTTGTCGGTCGGACGATTCTGCGCCGTGTTCGATCGGGCGTACAGCCTGGGTCCCGGACCGCTGTGCCACGCACGATACAGATCATGCGATCCGCGCTGCGGCCGAAATGCGATGCGCTAGCATTGCCTGCAATATCGGTTCGATAAGTCCCTGCCATGTGTGAGCCTGCGCCGACAAACGCGAAGCATGACATCCGCAGATGAGCGCCGCGATCGTCTGGTTTCGGCGCGATCTGCGCCTGCGCGACAACCCGGCTCTGGCAGCCGCATTGCAGGCACACGAGCGTCTGGTCTGCGTATACATCCACGCGCCGGACGAGGACGCGCCGTGGCCGCCGGGCGCGGCCAGCCGCTGGTGGCTGCATCATTCGCTGGCCGCGTTGGACCTGGATCTGCGCGAACGCGGTTGCGCATTGCACATTCGACGTGGCGCGAGCGCAGACGTTCTGGATGAACTGATCCGGCAAACCGATGCGACAGCCGTGTACTGGAACCGGCTGTACGAGCCGGCGGCGACCGCACGCGACACGCGGATCAAGCTCGCGCTGCGCGCGCGCGGCATCGCTGCCGAGAGTTTCAACGCCAGTGTGTTGTTCGAGCCGTGGCAGATCAAAACGCAGCAACAAACGCCTTACCGGGTATTCACGCCGTTCTGGCGCAGCGCGCAGTCGCAACTCGAGCCGCGACCGCCGATCGCCGCGCCGCAGCGTATCCCGACGATGACTTTGCCCGGCTCGATCGGCCTCGATGCGCTCGAACTGCTGCCGAAAATCCGCTGGGATGGCGAATTCCATGCGCACTGGGAACCGGGCGAGCAGGGCGCTCTCGCGGCGCTCGATGAGTTTTGCAAGAACGGCCTGCTCGACTACCAGCAGGGACGCGACCGCCCCGACCTGGCGCACACCTCGCGCCTTTCTCCACATTTACACTTCGGTGAGATCGGCCCGCGCCAGATCGTCTGGACGCTTCACGATCGCGCGCGCGCCTCCGCACGCCTGCGCGTAGCCAGCGATCCCTATCTGCGCGAACTGGGCTGGCGCGAATTCTCCCGACATCTGCTGTTTCACTTTCCGCACACAGCGGAAGCCAATCTCAACACGCAATTCGATACGTTCGCCTGGGCGCAGGACGACGCGCATGCGCTGGCACGCTGGCAGCGCGGCGAGACGGGTGTGCCCATCGTCGATGCGGGCATGCGCGAATTGTGGCGCAGCGGCTGGATGCACAACCGTGTGCGCATGATCGTTGCCAGTTTCCTGACCAAGAATCTGCGCCAGCACTGGCTGCACGGTGCGCGCTGGTTCTGGGACACGCTGGTCGATGCCGATCTGGCCAACAATACGCAGGGCTGGCAGTGGAGCGCGGGCACGGGTGCGGATGCAGCGCCGTATTTCCGCATCTTCAATCCGGTCAGTCAGGGCGAGCGCTTCGATCCGGACGGCGATTACGTACGGCGCTGGGTGCCGGAGCTGACAGATGTGCCGACCAGATTCATCCACCAGCCGTGGATGGATGGGGAGTTATTGCGCAAAACCGGCTATCCGCTGCCGATGGTCGATCTGCGTGCGTCGCGCGAAGTCGCGCTGCTTGCGTATCAGCAAATGCGCGGTGCATAAGTTCCATGCGTCGATGCCTGCCGATTCAGGGCCCGGCTGTTTGCTTGCTTACCGGTTTGAGCAGGATGGCGAGCAACGGCGGCGTGATCACCGAGGTGAGCAGCGACATCGCCACGATCAGCGCATAGAGGCGCGCTGAAAATACGCCCGCGGCAAGGCCGAGGCTCGCGATGACCACGCCGACTTCGCCGCGTGGCATCATGCCGATGCCGACGATGAGGGCGCTGCGTTTGCCGAGTGCGAGCGCACCGAGATATCCGCCGATCAGTTTCGATACCAGCGCGATGGCCGTGATCACGGCGAGCGTGAGCAAGGCGTCGGCGGTTGCGAACTGGGCGAGTTCGATCTTGGCGCCGGTCAGCACGAAGAAGAACGGCGTCATCAGGGCGAGCAGCGGCTGGGTCTGATGTTCGAGCGTTTCGCGCTGCGGCGTTTCCGAGGCGACCATGCCGGCGAGAAACGCGCCGATGATCGCGGCCAGCCCGAATTGCGTCGACAGGAAGGCCAGACCCAGACATAGCGCAAGCGCGACGGCGAGCGGCGAACACAGCTTGAGACGGCTTAGATGATCCGACCAGCGCCGCGCCGCCTGCGTTCCGAATAATCCGATGACGAGCACGAAGCCGACCGCTTCGAGGACGATGACCGCGAGCTTGCCGATATGCACATCCTCGCCGGCCTGCAGCGCCGTGACGATGCCGAGCAGCAGCATCGCGAGAATATCGTCGATCACCGCCGCGCCGAGAATCACCCGGCTTTCCTCGCGCTGCAGTACGCCCAGTTCCTGCAACACGCGCGCGGTGATGCCGGCCGACGTGGCGACAAAGGCCGCGGCAACAAACAGCGATTTGTCCCACTCGAAGCCCGACCCGCGCGCCCACAGCGAGCCGAGGGCGAACGGCAGCGCGACGCCGAGTACGCCGACCAGGAACGCGCTGCGGCCGACGCGCTTCATTTCGTCGATGCGCGTTTCCAGACCGACCGAGAACAGCAGCAGCACGACGCCGATTTCGGCGAGTATGTCCAGCGCCTCGGACGGTGCGATCCAGCCGATGCCGAAGGCCCGACCACGCAGCCCGCGGCGATTTCGCCGACCACGCCGGGCAAGGTCAGGCGCCGCGCGAGCTCCGCGCCGATTTGCGCGGCGACGAAGATCACGAACAGGCTGAGCAGGATCTCGCTGCCGTGCTGCATGGGTCACCGTTGCGTTTTTTCCGACCAGGCCGGATGCTACACGCATAAATTTGAAAAGTGCGGGCAGGAAGCCCGCTTTTTGATCTTGGCCCGAAAGGATGCGGGCAAGAACAACCCAAAGTGCGGGCACGGGACCCGTCCACTGATTTTCGCCCGGATGGACGTGGGCATAAGTAAAGGGGAGGCCGGAATGTCCGCTGCCGAGAGCAACAAGCGCGAGCCAATGTCCAAGGTCGATACCGCCTGGCTGCGCATGGAGAGCCCGACCAACCTGATGATGATCACCGGCGTGCTGATGTTTCACGACCGGCTCGATATCAGGAAAGTGCGCCGTCTGTTTGCCGACCGCTGGCTGGCCTATCAGCGCTTTCGCCAGCGCGCGGTCGATACGGGCAACGCGGCCTACTGGCAGACCGATCCCGATCTCGACATGGACTGGCATGTGCGTCTCACCGCGCTGCCGGGCAAGGCGGACAAACTCGCGCTGGAGAAATGGGTCAGCGAAATGGCTTCCACGGCGCTCGATCATTCGCGGCCGCTGTGGCAGTTCCATGTCGTCGACAATTACCGCTTCGACGACGGCAGGTCGGCAGCGTGCTGCTCGGCCGCATCCACCATTGCTACGCCGACGGACTCGCGCTCGTGCAGGTCATGCTGTCGCTGACCGACGCGGCGCCGAAACAGAAGAAGCAGGCCGAACTCGCCAAGACCTGGCTGAAGAACGATCAGGGCAGCGTGCTCGATCGCCTGCTGAACCCGACGCGCGCCGGTCTTGCCAAGGTGCTCGCGATCGGCGAAAAGGCGATTGGCAAGGGCAGCGAGCTGATACTGGATCCTGCGCTCGCCGCGATGATGGCCAGGGAGGGCGGCGAGATCGCGCGCGAGCTGGCCATCGCACTGAGTCTGGCCGACGATCCGCCGACCGCGTTCAAGGACGGTCCGCTCGGTTTCACCAAACGCTGCGCCTGGGCGAAACCGCTTCCGCTCGAAGACGTCAAGGCGATCGGCAAGGTCCTCGATTGCACGGTCAACGATGTGCTGCTCGCCAGCGCGGCAGGCGCGCTTGCGCGGCTATCTGCTCGACGTCGGCGAGAAAGTCGACGGCGTGACGATACGCGCGACCGTGCCGGTCAACCTGCGGCCACTCGAACACGCGAAAAAACTCGGCAACCATTTCGGCCTCGTCTTTCTCGACCTGCCGATCGGCGAAGCCAATCCGTTGCGCCGGCTCGAACGCGTCGCGGCGAGCATGCGCGATCTGAAGCGCTCGCAAGCAGGCGGCGTTGACTTTTGGTTTGCTCGTCCGCGGTCGGCATGGCGCCATCCGCTTTGCAGCGCATTGCGCTGGAGATGTTCAGCCGCAAGGCGACCACGGTCGCGACCAATGTCCCGGGTCCGCAGATGCCGCTGTATCTCACCGGCTGCAAGGTTGAAGAACTCATGTTCTGGGTGCCGCAAAATGGCTCGATCGGCATGGGCCTGTCGATTCTGTCCTACAACGGCCGCGTGCATTTCGGTTTGATCGTCGACGGCCGGCGCGTGCCCGACCCCGAGCCGATCGTGCAGCGCTTCTCGCACGAGTTCGAAAAACTCGCGTTGATCACGCTGATGGAAGATTGGGAAGTGGAAATCGCCGCGGCGGACGCCGATGCGACGCTGCGCCGCTTCCTGTAATTCGTCCGCCGATTTCCTGAAAAGACAATACGCCGGTTCGCGCCGCCAAATTGTGCGCGTGGGCGAAATGGCCGATAGTGAACCCCGCGGGGGAAACAGGACAAGGAGATCATCATGGCGAAGCAAAGACTTTCCCTTGGCTGGCATCGCGATCTGCCCGATCATCGCGATTTTCTCTACTCGGCGCCGCTGCCGAAACTCAAGGCGATGCCGCCCAAGGTCGATCTGCGCAAGGGCTGCCCGCCGGTTTACAACCAGGGCGACCTGGGCAGTTGCACGGCGAATGCGATTGCGGGCGCCGTGCAGTTCGACCGGCGCAAGACCAAACAGAAACCGGATTTCGTTCCGTCGCGCCTGTTCATCTACTACAACGAGCGCGTGATCGAGCACAGCGTGAATTACGACGCGGGTGCGCAGTTGCGCGATGGCATCAAAACCGTGGCCAAGCAGGGCGTGTGTCCGGAAAAGGAATGGCCCTACGTCGATATCGCGCCGCCGAACGAGAATGCGCCGTTTCCGGCCAACGCGCCCGCGGGGAAGAAGCCGCCGGCTGCGTGTTATGCCGATGGTAAAAAGTATACTGCGGCCAGCTATCAGCGCGTGCTGCAGGATCTGGCGCAGATGAAGGGCTGTCTGGCCGAAGGCTACCCGTTCGTATTCGGCTTCACCGTCTACGAAAAGTGGTACTCCAGTCCGACCACGACTTTGCCGCTGCCCGGTGCCAACGAATCCGTCGTTGGTGGCCATGCGGTGCTTGCGGTCGGCTATGACGATACGACCCAGTGCTTCACGTTCCGCAATTCCTGGGGCGCCAAGGTCGGCGCGAAAGGCTATTTCTACATGCCCTACGCCTACCTCACCAACGCTTCGCTGGCGAACGATTTCTGGACGATACGCGGCATGTCGGGCTAAATTTCCCGGCCCGCGGACGCGCATACGTGGCATGCGGTATTGGCGGCAGCGTGCTGAGCGCGCGAGAACATTTTCGATTTTGATGAATACAAGTCAGAAGCGCCCCCTTCCGGCTGCCGCCACCTTCCCCCGCTACGCAGGGGAAGGATTCTCGTTTTGCGATGACCTGCGTCTTTCCCTTCCCCTGCGTAGCGGGGAAGGATTCTCGTCTCACGACGACCTGCGTCTTTCCCTTCCCCTGCGTAGCGGGGGAAGGTGCCCGAAAGGGGCGGAAGGAGGCGCTTTCGCCCTTGCGAGCGACGTCAGTCAACACCGAACGTCAACAGCCAATGCAAAAACGCGCTAGCAACCGAACGTTCCAGAAGTCGAGCAACGCTCCCCTTATCGCAAAGGACAATCGGCGGGCACGGCGGTCAGGCGCTGCAAGGGGATCGTTACCGCTGGTGTGTCGGAACCGTTGAAAGCATAGCTGAGCGAGGCCGTGGTGCAGCTCGTAAACTTGATGTGCGTGGTGCCGCATTGCATCGTCGTACCCGACAAACCGGCGACCACTGTCGTAGTGAAAAACCCCCCAGGAGAACAGTAAAGCGGGATGTCGGCCTCGGTGTCGGTCGGTGCGAATCGGCCTTGCAAAGTATACCAGGAGCCGAAGCCGGGGGATCGGTAGAACCAACCGCCGAAGAAAAATCCGTCGTTGGTAATTGGATTGATATCGAAAACGAAACCTTGCCCGGTCGTGGCCGGATTGTACCAAGTGCCGGAGAAGCCCCGGCTGCTTTTCGGCAAGACTGCTGTTGAACCGCATCCTGTATCGGCGGTCAAGCGGACAAGCGGTATGGTTCCCCCGCCGGCCGGGGGTTCAAAGGAAAAGAGAAATACCCTGGTGTTTGAAAAGGAATAGTCCAGTGTCGCGTGCGTGCAGTCGCTGAATTGGATGCGCGCGCTACCGACCTCAATCGGCTTAGGCAGAGGCGGAGCGAGGTAATCGAGGTCGCCGTTGTAATAGATCGGCACGGTGATTTCTGATTGACTGGTCTGGAATCTGCCTTGCAGGGTAAACCAGAGCGGAATTTGGTCATCAAATATATCCGGCGTATCGTAGGTAAACCAGCCCCCGAAAAGCACCGCGCTTCCGTCGCTGTTGGGCGCGATATCGAACACGAAACCTTGTCCGCTGGTTGCGGGGTTGTACCAAGTGCCTGTCAAGGCAAGCGGATTGGCGATCGGAGTTTGCGAGCGCGCGGCCGGCGCGATAGCGAACGACAGGCCCACAAGCAGCGGCGCGATCAGTCGATAAATATGTTCGGAACGGAAGAACATGGCGACTACTCCTCAGGCGCAGAACTGCTTTCTTTTTTGCAGCAGACGACGCATTGTCTGCGGGGCTCTTGATTCACAGACAACGCAACCGTAGTCCCGTTCCATGGTGCAAATCAATACTTCGCGCCGCCGATAGCGAACTACTGCTCACTACGCCGCCGCGCTGCGCGGCAAACGCAGAAAAACCAGCGACGAGATCACAGTGACCAGACCGAGCACGATCACGGTTGCGTGAAATGCGCCGACGTAGTTGCTGCCTTGCGCGGGACCGTGCGGCAGAAAGAACGCCATCAGTAACGAGCCGAACGCGATGCCGAAACTGATCGACAGGTTCTGCGCGATGCTGGTCATGCTCGATCCCATGCTTGCCTGCGCGGGCGCGAGATCGACGAAGCCGAGCGCGTTGATCGCCGAATACTGGATCGACATCACGCCGCCGAACGCGAACACCTGCACGCAGATCAGCCACAGCGGCGTGGTCGCGCTGAGTGTGGCGAACGACAGGATCATGAGTCCGGCAAGCGCGGTGTTGACGATCAGCACGCGCCGATAGCCCAGATGGTTGATGATGGTAGCGACGAAGAAGCGTGTCAGCAGCATCGCCAGCGCCTGTGGCATTTGCAGCAGGCCGGCCATCACCGGCGAATAACCGAAGCCGACCTGGTACAGCAACGTCAGTAGAAAATACATGCCGCCGACGCCGAGCCGCGTGCTGAAGCTGCCGTTGACGCCGATGCGGAAACTCGGAACGCGCAGCAAGTGGAGATCGACGATCGGATGTGGGATGCGCAGGCTGCGCCGCGTGTAGATCGCCAGCAGGATCGTCGCGACCAGCAGGACTTCAGCGGCCTTCGCGTACTCCGTGTCGATCACGTTTTCCAGCGCCCAGGAAACGCCGCCGACGCCGAGTCCGAACAGCACGAAGCCGAGAAAGTCCAGCGGCACGCCGACCGGGCCGCGATAGTCCGGCATATGCCGGCGCGTGAGCCATAGACCGACGAGACCGAACGGCAGGTTGACGAAAAAGATCATGCGCCACGAGACATAGGTCGAGAACAGTCCGCCGAGCAGCGGGCCGACCGCCGGGCCGATCAATCCCGGAATCGTGGCGTAGGCCAACGCGCCGACGAATTCGGACTTCGGAAAACTGCGCACCAGCGCGAGCCGGCCGACCGGCATGAGCATCGCGCCGCCGAAACCTTGCACCACACGTGCGGCGACCAGCGCCCACAGGTTTTGCGCCAGGCCGCAGGCGAACGAGCCGAGCGTGAACACCGCGATCGCGATCCAGAATATGCGGCGCGTGCCATAACGGTCGGCGAACCACGAGCTGATCGGGATGAACACCGCCAGGCTCAGCGTGTAGCTGATCAGCGCGGTCTTCAGGCTCAGCGGCGAGACGCGGAATGCTATCGCAATGCTCGGTGTCGCCGTATTGACGATGGTCGAATCGAGCATCTGCATGAAAAACGCAAATGCGACCAGCCACAGCAGCATGCGCTTGGCGTCGGCATCGAGAGCGGGCGGATCGGGAGCGGGTGAAACGGAGGACGGCGTCGCTGAAACAGGCGTTGCCGCGGCGGCTTGAACGGGGTGATCCATCGCGCGCCATTATCGCATGCTTGACGAAACCCGATTTGTTTGTTGCAGTGCATGAGTCGCGGCGCTGCGCAGTCCGGCAGGGAATCCGGCGCGGATATCAGGGCGCGGCGACGCTGGCTGGATTCCACTGATTGCAGACGATCCAAGGGATGCTGATGCCGGTCGGTTACGACGAAATGCTCGACGCCAGCGGCGCGGCGCGCGCACACTATCAGGCCTTCGATCGATGGCTCAAGGCGACGCCGTCGCCGCGCATCGAGCAGAAACGGCGCGAGGCCGAAGTGCTGTTTCACCGCGTCGGCATCACGTTCGCCGTGTACGGGGAAAAAGAGGGCGGCGAGCGCCTGATTCCATTCGATATCGTGCCGCGCATCATTCCGCGCGCCGAGTGGCGCATGCTCGATGCCGGTCTGCGCCAGCGCGTGCGGGCGCTGAATCTGTTCCTCAACGACATTTACCACGACCAGGAAATTCTCGCCGCCGGCAAGGTGCCGCGCGACCTGATCCTCGACAACGCCGAGTACCGGCCGGAGATGCAGGGCATGGATGTGCCCGGCGGCATCTACTCGCATATCTCGGGCGTGGACATCGTGCGCGCCGGCGCGGGCGAATACTACGTGCTCGAAGACAACCTGCGCGTGCCGTCGGGCGTGTCGTACATGATCGAAAACCGCAAGATGATGATGCGCTTGTTTCCGGAATTGTTCGCTTCGCATTCGGTGGCGCCGGTCGAACATTATCCCGATCGCCTGCTCGACGTGCTGCGCTCGATCGCGCCTGAAGCGGTCGACGCGCCGACCGTGGCGGTGCTCACGCCGGGCTTCCACAACTCGGCCTATTTCGAGCACGCTTTTCTCGCCCAGCAGATGGGCGTGGAACTGGTCGAAGGCCAGGATCTGTTCGTGCGCAACGACACCGTCTACATGCGCACCACGCGGGGCGCGCAGCGCGTGCACGTGATCTACCGGCGCATCAACGACGATTACCTCGACCCGCAGGTATTCCGCAAGGATTCGATGCTCGGCGTGCCGGGCATTTTTTCGGCCTATCGCGCCGGGCGCGTCACCCTTGCCAATGCGATCGGCGCGGGCATCGCCGACGACAAGTCGGTGTATCCGTACGTGCCCGAGATGATCCGCTTCTATCTCGCCGAAGAACCCATTTTATACAATGTGCACACGTATAAATTGCGCGACGGGGACGATCTGGCCTACACGCTCGATCATCTGGCCGAACTGGTGGTCAAGGAAGTGCATGGCGCCGGCGGCTACGGCATGCTCGTCGGGCCGGCATCGACCACGGAGCAGATCGCCGCGTTCCGCGAACACATCATCGCCGAGCCGTCGAAGTACATCGCGCAGCCGACCCTGTCGTTGTCGTCGTGCCCGACCTATGTCGAAAGCGGGCTGGCGCCGCGGCACGTGGATTTCCGCCCATATGTGCTGTCGGGGCGCGATATCCACATCGTCCCCGGCGGCCTTACGCGCGTCGCGCTTGACCGAAGGTTCGCTGGTGGTGAACTCCTCGCAGGGTGGCGGAACGAAGGACACCTGGGTTCTCGAAAGCTGACCGATGCTGTGCAGAACCGCCAACGATCTGTACTGGACCGCACGCCATATCGAACGCGCGGAAAACACCGCGCGCCTGATCGACGTCACCCAGCGCATCGGCCTGTTGCCGGAACGCCTCGATCCATGGCGGCACGAGGCGGGTATCTGGCAGCGCGCGCTGGACGCGCTCGGCCTCGAGCAGGACTATTCCAGGCTCAACGGCCCGATCGTTGCGCAGAAGGTGCTGCGCTATCTGTGCCTCGATGCAGGCAACTCGTCGTCGATTTATTCGTGTATCCGCACGGCGCGCGAATCCGCGCGCGCGCAACGCGGTGCGGTGACGGTGGAAATGTACGAAGACCTTAACGCCTCGTGGCTCGAAATGCGCCTGCTCGGCCAGGAACGCTTCGAGGAGGAAGGCCTGCCGCATTTCATCGATTGGGTGAAGACGCGTTCGGCCTCGTTCCGCGGCGTCACCGTCGGCACGATGGGACGCGACGCGGCCTATCATTTCCTGCGCCTGGGCACATTCATGGAACGCGCCGACTGGGGCGTGCGCATGATGGACATCAAGTACAGCGAACCGTCGAGCGAGGCGGGCGATGCGAGCTCCGCCGTCGGCTACTACCAGTGGAGCGCGCTGCTGAATGCGTTGTCGGCGATGGAAACCTATCGCCGGCATTATCGCGAAACCATCACACCCGAGCGGGTCGCCCGGCTGATGATCCTGAACCCCGATTCGCCACGCTCGCTTGCCACCTGCACCGACGCCGTGCACGGCACGCTGCGCATACTGGCCGGCGGCGGCAACCATGAAGTCGTGCGCCAGGCCGGCACCCTGATGGCGGAAACGCGTTTCGGCCGCATCGAGGATGTACTGAGCGAAGGCATGGAAAATTATCTGCAACGACTGATGACACGGCTGTCCGCGCTGGCGGCGCAGATCGATCGCCACTTCCTGCTCACGCCCGAAGCCGGCGCCTAGATTTGCGCGTTTACTGGCTGCGCGGTACCCGGTGATAAACTGTGCGCCCACTTCGAACACCTCGTCGGCATGACCTACTGCGTAGCCATGAAACTCGATTCCGGCATGGTGTTCGCATCCGATTCGCGTACCAATGCCGGTGTCGACAATATTTCGCGCGTCGACAAGATGCGTGTGTTCGCGCAGCCGGGCAATCGCGTGATCGTCGCCTTGTCGGCGGGCAATCTGTCGATCACCCAGAATGCGCTGAACCAGATCGAGCGCACGGCGAGGGACACGCCGGGGGTGCCGAACATCTACTCGGTGGCATCGATGTACGATGCCGCCGAACTGTTCGGCAATACGCTGCGCGAGGTGCGCAACCGCGACGGTGAGTATTTGCGCCAGCACAATATCGATGCTTCGGCGAGTTTCATCGTCGGCGGCCAGATCGCGAGCGAGGAAGCGCGCCTGTTCCTGGTCTATTCGGAAGGCAACTTCATCGAGGCTTCGGCCGAAGCGCCGTTTTTCCAGAACGGCGAAGTCAAGTACGGCAAGCCCGTTCTCGATCGCGTCATGCGCAAGGAGCTTCCGATACCCGAAGCGGTCAAGCTGACGCTGGTATCGTTCGACTCGACCATGCGTTCGAACATCTCGGTCGGCCTGCCGATCGATCTGCTGATCTACACGCTCGACAGCCTCAATGCCGATCAGCAGCACCGTATCGACGAGGGCGACACGTATTTCCGCGACCTCGGCGTGCGCTGGAACGAAGGACTCAAACTCGCCTTCGCGAGCATCCCGCCGCCGTGGTGGAGCCAGCCGCCTAACGGGATGGCGCAACCGCAACGGTAGAAATGCGGGCCGATGCCCCTCGACACTGGATTCGGCTGCCTCGTGAACATGTCGTAGGCACCACGGTAGGCACGCGAGCAGTCGTATTGATGCGCGACCCGCAAGCCCACTCCCATCGGGCCGGGTGCCGTATTGAACGAAAAAGCGGCCTCAGGGCTGCCCGCCGCAGATGCGCTTGCCGCTGGCAAAACGATGGATAGCAGCAGGATCGCAACGATGGCCCGCATCGAAGTCTCCGGTGTCGGTCGCAAGGTCGCAATGCGCCGCGATGACATCGCAGCGCCCACTGTGCTGCCTTACTCGATCTGATCTTTCGCCCACGCGGCGTCGAGCGCTTCCATCGCATCGTGCGGCTTGAGTTTCGCGGCCTTCGCGTAAGCTGCGGCGACGTCGTCCTCGCGCTTGTCGCCGTATAGCAGCAGCAACGCGTTGCCGTACTCGACCCAGGCGATCGGCGAATCGGGCGTGAGCTTGGTCGCTTCCTTGAGCTGCTTCTCGGCTTCGCCCGCGCTCGCGCCATAGGTTAGTTTCGCGAGCATGCCGCCGACCTTGCCGACGATTTCGGCGTGGTAGAGCCCGAGCGCGGTGTGCGCCTCGGCATGTCTTGGCGCGAGCTTTAATGTCATGTCGAGCGACTCTTTCACCTTGCCGCCGATACCTTGCGCGAGCGCCTTGGCGATCGAAATCGTCTGGCTGTAGCGGCCGAGCGCGAATGCGCGGCGATAGTGCGAGTTTGCCTCGTCCGGCAGCGCCGCGATCGCCTCGTCGGCGAGTTTCGCGAGCGCTTCGTAGCGCGCGGTCTTTTCCTTGTCGCTGTCGACGAGATAGGTCGCGTGGATGCCGCCGGCCTTGATCGCGACCGACGCACCGAGCGCCTTCAGCGCGAGACCGGATTCGTACGCTTCGTGAAAATCGCCGCGATGGAATGCGCGCCAGGCGTCCTGCAATGCGGCGGATATCCTGCCCGCATCCTTGCCCAGCCTGGCGTTGGCCTTGAGCAATTTGGCGACATGCTTTTCGTCGGGAAACGTTTCCTGATCGCCGGCATGCAGCTTCGGCCACGCCTTGGCGAGCTTGTCGCCCGCGTAGTCGTGGCTTTTGTCGGCGTGCGGAAACGCTTTCCAGTTCGATTTCGCCATGGCGGCCTCCCGTGATCCCGGGCGCAAGCATCGACCAAGGCCGGCGAACTTGCAAGATAGAAACCGCGCCAACCGGTAAACTTGCGCTCATGACCGGCAAACCATCGAAGGACGAAAAACGCGCGGCGGAATTGCGTTCGCTGCTCGACGAAGCGAGCCACCGCTATCATGTGCTCGACGAGCCGACGATCACCGACGCCGAATACGATGCGCTGATGCGCGAGCTCGAAGCGCTCGAAGCCGCGCATCCGGAGCTGGTCACCGCCGATTCGCCGACTCAGCGTGTCGGTGCGCAGCCGTCGAGCGCGTTTGCCGAGGTGCGCCACGAGATGCCGATGCTGTCGCTGGCGAACGCTTTCAGCGACGAGGAAGTCGCCGAATTCGCGCGCCGCATCCGCGAGCCGCCTGGATCGGGACATGTCGGATCAGAGCGGGGCGTTGAAGTTCTCGGTCGAACCGAAGTTCGACGGACTTGCGATCAGCCTGCGCTACGAGAACGGCGTGTTCGTGCGCGGCGCCACGCGCGGCGACGGCGAAACCGGTGAGGACGTGACCGCGAACCTGCGTACGATCAAGAGCATCCCGCTGCGCCTTCGCAGCGGGAAAAACGAAGACGGATCGCTGCGCCTGCGCGGCAAGGTGCCGGCTGTGCTCGAAGTACGCGGCGAGGTGTACATGCCGCGCGCCGGCTTCGAGAAATACAACGAGGCCGCGCGCGCATTCCGAAGGCAAGATCAAGCCGCTGGTCAATCCGCGCAATGCGGCGGCCGGCTCGCTGCGCCAGCTCGATCCGCGCATCACCGCGCGGCGGCCGCTGGCATTTTTTGCCTACGCTGTCGGCGTGGTCGAGGGTGGCAGCCTGCCCGACACGCATTCGCAGACCCTGCGCAAACTGCGCGACTGGGGTTTGCCGGTCAGCGATCTGGTCGGCACGGCGGATGGCGTCGATGGCTGCCTCGATTATTACCGCCGCATCGGCGAGCAGCGCGACGCGCTGCCGTTCGATATCGACGGCGTGGTCTACAAAGTCGACGATCTCGCTACGCAGCGTGAACTCGGTTTCGTCGGCCGCACGCCGCGCTGGGCGATCGCGCACAAATTCCCCGCGCAGGAACAGACGACGACGGTCGAGGACATCATCGTCAACATCGGCCGCACCGGCGCGGCGACGCCGGCGGCGAAACTCAAGCCGGTGTTCGTCGGCGGCGTGACCGTGACCAACGCGACCCTGCACAACGCCGACCAGGTCGCGCGCCTCGATGTGCGCATCGGCGACACGGTGATCGTGCGCCGCGCTGGCGATGTGATTCCCGAGGTCGTCAGCGTCGTGATCGAGAAGCGTCCGCCGCACACGAAGGCCTGGCAGATGCCTGCGCACTGTCCGATCTGCGGCTCGGCGATCGTGCGCGAGGAAGGCGAGGTCGTCGCGCGCTGCACGGGCGGCCTTTCGTGCGCGGCGCAGCTGACCGCAGGCGATCTTCCATTTCGCCTCGCGTCGCGCGATGGATATCGAAGGTCTCGGCGAGCGCTACATCGAAGACCTGGGCGATCTAGGTTACGTGCGCACGATCGCGGATCTGTACAAGCTCAAGCTCGACGATCTGCTCGAAATGAAGCGCCGCGCCGACGAACGTGACGGCACGACGCCGGAGACGGTGAAGGCGGGCAAGGTCGCGACGAAGTGGGCCGAGAACCTGATCGAGGCCATCGATCACAGCCGGCGCACGACGCTGGCGCGCTTTCTCTACGCGCTCGGCATCGCGCACGTCGGCGAGAGCACGGCGAAAGTGCTCGCGGCGTGGTTCGGCGAACTCGAACTGATTCGCCATCTGCCGTGGCCGATCCTTAAAATCGTCCCCGACGTCGGCGGCGAAGTCGCGCGCGCGATCGACGCGTTCTTCGCGCAGCCCGGCAATCAGAAAGTCATCGATGAGCTGCTGGCACGCGGCGTCGCGATCGGCGATGCGCAACAACCATCGACGAAGTTGCGCGCCAGGCTGGAATTTTCCGAGTTGCTTGCGCAGGTCGAGATTCCGAAGATTACCCCGAAGCGCGCCGAGCAGATCGCGAAAACGATCGCTTCTTTCGACGCGCTGCTGCATGCGAGCACTGAAGAACTCGTTGCGATCGGGCTGCCCGCCGACGCGCAGGAGGCGCTCTCCACTTGTCTTGCCGATGCCGAATATCGCGAGCTGTTGCGCCGCTGCACGCGCGCGGAAATGCAATTGCGCAAGGCCACCGAAGGCGTGAAGGTGGAAAAGGCCCGGCCGCTCGAAGGACAAACGGTCGTGTTGACCGGAACGCTTGTATCCCTCACGCGCGACGAGGCGAAAGCGCGGCTCGAAGCGCTCGGGGCCAAAGTCGCCGGCAGCGTGTCGAAGAAGACCAGTTTCGTCGTCGCGGGAGATGAAGCCGGTTCCAAGCTCGACAAGGCGCAGGAACTCGGCGTCGAAGTGTGGGACGAAGCGCGCCTGCTCGAATTTCTCGCGGCGCATAATGGAACTTGAGCCCTCCTCCGACGACGTCGGGGGAGAGGGTTGGGTGAGGGGGCAACGCATGGGCCATGCAAAGAGCCTGCGCCAGACGCAAACCGATGCGGAGCTTCGCTTGTGGCGGTGCCTGCGTAATAGTCAGCTCGGCGAAAAGTTTCGACGTCAGCATCGGATCGCCGGCTATATCGCCGATTTCGTTTGTGTGGAAAAAGCGCTTGTCGTCGAACTGGACGGCAGCCAGCATTTCGATCGATCCGAATACGATGCGCAGCGCAGCGCTGTGCTTGAGGCGCACGGTTTCCGCGTGCTGCGGTTTTGGAATAACGATGTGCTTGCGCGAACCGACGACGTGCTGAGCGTTGTCCATGAAGCGTTGAAAGCGCCCCCTCACCCCAGCCCTCTCCCCCGACGACGTCGGGGGAGCAGAAGCGAGAACCCGAGCCAGCCACAAATCCACAGTCAAGGCGAAAACCAAACGCAAAGTCGAAGTCAGGGGCAGCGCCTGAACATCTATAGCAGCGAGGGTACTCGCGACAGTATAGAAAGCCCTCTCCCCCGAAGCTCCTCCGGGGGAGAGGGTTGGGTGAGGGGGCGTTTCGAGGCGCTCCACGCTCGCGCCAGACTTTACGCGCTGATCCGGCAATTTTTCGCCGAGCGCAACGTACTCGAAGTCGAAACGCCGATTCTGTCGGCGGTGGGCAACACCGATCCGAACATCGAAAGTTTCACCGCGCAATTCTCCGGCCATGTCGATGCGGGCGCGCCACAGCGCTATCTGCGCACCTCGTCGGAATTCGCGCAGAAACGCCTGCTTGCGACGGACATCGGCGACTGCTACGAGTTGGGCCGCGTGTTTCGTAACGGCGAGGCCGGGCGGTGGCACAACCCCGAGTTCACGATGATCGAGTGGTACCGTGTCGGCTGGGATCATCGGCGCTTGATGGACGAGGTGATCGAGCTGGTGCAGGCGGCCCTTGCTCTGGTCGGGCGCGCATGCGCAGTGGAAAAAACCACTTATCGCGCGTTGTTCATCGCTACCCTAGACATCGATCCATTCAGCGCGAGCGATAACGAGTTGCGGTCGGCCATGGGCGACGTGCAGCCGAAAAACGAAGCAGGGCTGAGCCGTGACGACTGGCTCGATCTGCTGCTGACTCATCGCATTCAACCGGGGTTTCCTGCCGATCGGATCACCGCGGTCCGCGACTACCCGGCATCGCAATGCGCGCTGGCGAAAATCCGCAATGACGATCCGCCGGTTGCCGAGCGTTTCGAGCTGTATCTCGGCACGCAGGAACTCGCCAACGGCTACCACGAGCTGACCGACGCGCGCGAGCAGCGCCTGCGTTTCGAGCACGACAATGCGCGACGTCGCGCGCGAAGCCTCGGCGAAGTACCGTTGGACGAAAACCTGCTCGCGGCGCTCGAACACGGACTGCCAGATTGCGCCGGTGTCGCGCTCGGCATCGAACGCCTGTTAATGGCGATGCTTGGCAGCGACGATATTCGCGACGTGCTTGCGTTTCCGTTCGCGCGCGCTTGAAGTTCAACGCTCGCGGCGCACAAGCCACCACAGATAAATCACGATCGCGATATTGACTGCAAGAGCGGCAATCTTGAGCCACGTGCAGTGATGGAAAATCTCCCAGACTTCGAACGGGATCAGCGATGCCGTGGCGAATACGGTCAGGTATTCCGCCCAGCGTTTGCCGCGCCAAAGACCCACGCCTTCGGTGGCGAACAGCGCTGCGTAAAAGCAGGCACCGACGCCGATCAGTTCGAACCTGCGCGGACTCAACCCGAGCAGCCGATCCATCCAGTGAACGACAAGCGCATGGCCGTTGCGGATCGGCAGTTGTGCGATCCAGTCCGCCACGCGTTCGAGCATCGGCGTATGCACGAAACCGAACGCGACGGTCGCGAGCAGCAGCAGACCGAGCGCCTTGAGGAATTTGTAGACGGCGATATAGCGCAGCGCCGGGTGATTGCTCGCTGCCATCAGAATTCGAGATCCAGCGCAGCGCACAGATAGTCGATCATCGGCGCAACGCCCTTGCAGCCGTCGATCACCATATCGCGCAGTTCCGACGAACAGGCCGCGCCGTCGCTGAACTCGCGCCAGGCCGCGAAATCCTTGCGCTTGATGTCTTCGATCAGTTCATGATCGGCCGGATAGCCGCGCGGCGGTCGTGTCAGCGTATCGCCGCCGATCTGGAAATTTTCGCTGAAACGTTTGCTTCGCATGGCCTTCTTCCATGCCGCCGGATTGTCGACGATAAAATCCCGTACGCGCTTGAGGGTCGGCGATTCAGGATGCCAGAGGCCGCCGCCGACGAAATTGCTGCCGGGCTGGATGTGCATGTAGAACGTCGGCGCGGTCACCTGGCGCGAGCGCTCGTGATAGAGACGCGCGCCGAGCCAGGTCTTGTATGGCGTCTTGTTGTTCGAGAAACGCGTGTCGCGATAGATGCGGAACATCGACCCGCCCTGCGTGCGCGGGTCGGCGCGAAAATGCGGACTGATCCTGGCCAGCGGAGCGGCCAGATCGCCGATCAGGCGCAGAAACGGATCGCGCAGAATTTCTTCGTAGCGGGTCTTGTTCTCGGCGAACCATTCGCGGTTGTTGTTGCGCGCGAATTCGCGCAGCAGGCGAAAACTGGCAGGGGTGAAGTACGTTGATGCGGGCATCGGCTGATCCGGGGAAGATGCGGCGCGCAGGCCGTGAAGACAAAAACGAGTGTAGCTTAGAGAATTTCGTGGCCCCAGAGTTCGAGTTGGTCGAGTAGCGCCAATTGCGCGTTTGTCATCTGCGCTTGCGTACGAAGTTGTGCAATCAGATCGAAATAGTCCGGCAGCGTGAGTGCGGCAGTATCGTTTGTCCGGGTCAAACGCGCGTGGCGGAAATCGTTCCAGCGCAGGGCTTCGTCCGCGCTCAGCGCCTGCGGCCAATTGCGTGCGCGGTAGCGGAACAGCAACTCGGCATAGCGGGCATCCTTGAACGCGAACTGGCGCGTGGCAAGCTCGCTCGGCGGCGTTTTGCGTACCTCACGCAATAGACGCTTGTCGGCATCGGACGGAAAGCCCGTATAGAGCGCGAGTTCTGGATCGATGAGTTCGTTCTCCGCGCGGGTTGTCGAGAACACCTGGCGCAGTTTTTCTGCCAGGTCCGGCGCATCCTGGAGTTGCCGCAGATGCGCCTGGCAGCGCTCGACGTCGAGACCGATGCGCGCAGTGTCGACACCGTTCAATGCCGACAGCGGCGCGAGCGCAGGCGCTTTGTTCGCATGCACGGTCTTCAATGGAATACGCGCGATATCTTCGGGCAAATCCGCGCGCGGGGTGAACACGCGGTCGGCGATTTCGTCGGCGTCGAGTTCGAGCAGCGGCGCGGGATCGACATCGAGATCGCAGGCGATCACGCCGTTGGGCAGGGTCGGGTGCGCGGCGAGCGGGACGATCATCGCCAGACAGCCGCGCTCGGCCGGATAGCGCGATGACACATGCAGCACCGGTGTGCGGTGCACGTAGTCGAGCAGTTCGAAGGCGCGTTGTTTGCGCCGTAGCGCGAAATAGAATTCAAACAGGCGTGGTTGACGTACCCGCAGCAGGCGCGCGAGGGCAATCGTCGCTCGCACATCGGAAAGCGCGTCATGCGCCTTGTCGTGGTCGAGGTGGTTCGCCGCCGCGAGATCCTCGAGCTTGAAACTCGGCAAGTAATTCAGGCGATCATCGTGGCCACGAGAATCAGGAAGAACGTTTGCCTGAGCGCGCTTTTCAATTTTGCGTCGCGGCCATTCGATCCCCTGCGGACGCAGCGCGTAACACATGCGCGCGAGATCGATCAGATCCCAGCGCGAGTTGCCGTCTTTCCACTCGCGCTCGTACGGATCGAAAAAATTGCGGTAAAGCAGATTGCGCGTGAACTCGTCGTCGAAGCGCAGCGAGTTGTAGCCCACGCCGCAGGTACCGGGCTGGCCCAACTCGTCCTGCACGCGCGCGGCGAATTCGGCTTCGAGCATGCCTTCGCGTTCGGTGAACTGCGGCGTGATGCCGGTGATCAGGCACGCCGCCGGCTGCGGCAGGACATCGCGTGCGGGCTGGCAAAACATCGAGATGGGTTCGCCGATCGGCTCGAGTTGGAGCGTCGTGCGCTGGCCGGCAAACTGCGCAGGGCGATCGCGGCGCGGATCGGTGCCGAACGTTTCGTAGTCGTGCCAGAAAAAGCTGGATTGGCTCATGCGCCAAGCCTAGCCGATCACCTCGGCAATTGGTCGGCAGTTGACGCAAAGACTGTCCGTCGGGATAATTGCCGGCTGGCTGCGTCCTTATTACCTCAGATGGTTGAGTGAAGGATGCTTGTGCGAGGAGGAGGCAGGAGCCGACTGGAAGCCACACCGTGGATGGTTCTGTGCAAAAAGATTCAAAAACGCGCCCGTAGCTCAGCTGGATAGAGTACCAGGCTACGAACTTGGTGGTCGGGAGTTCGAATCTCTCCGGGCGCGCCAATAACCAAAAAGCCGACGAGTTCCTCGTCGGCTTTTTTTATTTTCGCAATCGTGGCGATCGCCAGACGTGAAGGTCGGCCTCGACTGCCCCTACGCCATCGCTTCGTACAGGGGCAGGGTCAAGAACTCGGGAAATTCCTTGGTCAGCGACATTTCCTCGAAGATCTTCGCGGCTTGCTCATAAGTTGCGACCGCTTCGTTCTGCGCGGCGATTACGGCTTTTACTTTGGCCAGTTCCTCGGGAATCAGCGTGCGCACCAGCGCTGCATCGACCTTGCGGCCGTCGTCAAGTACGCCTTTCGGGCTCACCACCCATTGCCACACCTGCGAGCGCGAGATTTCCGCGGTCGCAGCGTCCTCCATCAGATTGTGGATCGGCACGCAGCCGTTGCCGGCAAGCCAGCTGCCGAGATAGTGGATGCCGACGTTGATGTTGTTGCGCACGCCGGCCTCGGTGATTGGCGCCTCCGGAATGAAGTTGAGAAAATCGCCGGCCTGGAACGTTTCATCGCGTTGTTTGCCCCACTGATTCGGCTTGTCGCCCAGCACACTGACGAATTCTTCCATCGCGATCGAGACCAGGCCCGGATGCGCAATCCAGCCGCCGTCGAAGCCATCGTTCGCATCGCGCCGCTTGTCGTGACGGACGCCCGCCAGGGCCTTCTCGTTCGCTGCCGCGTCGTTCTTGATCGGAATCAGCGCCGCCATGCCGCCGATCGCGGGCGCGCCGCGCTTGTGGCAGGCCTGTACCAGCGCAAGCGCATACGAGCGCATAAACGGCACTTCCATCGTGATGGCGCCGCGGTTGGCGAGACAGAACCCAGGCTTGTTCCGGAATTTCTTGATCGCGCTGAAGATGTAGTCCCAGCGTCCGGCATTGAGGCCGGCTGAATGCTCGCGCAGTTCGTAAAGAATTTCTTCCATCTCGAACGAAGCGAGGATGGTTTCGAGCAGCACGGTCGCCTTGATCGTGCCTTGTGGTATTCCCAATTCGTTCTGTGCGAGCACGAAGATATCGTTCCACAGGCGCGCTTCGAGATGGCTTTCGAGCTTGGGCAGGTAATAGAACGGGCCGAAGCCGCGCGCAACCTGTTCTTTCGCGTTGTGGAAAAACACCAGTGCGAAATCGAAGATGCCGCCGGAAACGCGCTGGCCATCGACGGTCGACATGCTTTTCGTCGAGATGCCAGCCGCGCGGACGAATCTGCAGCGTCGCGATTTTGTCGGCGAGTTTGTATACCTTCCCGGCTTCGTTCGTGAAGCTGATTTCGCCGCGGATCGCATCCTTGAGGTTCACCTGGCCCTGGATCTGGTTGAACCAGTTCGGACTGTTCGAGTCCTCGAAATCGGCCATGTACGAATCCGCGCCCGAGTTGAACGCGTTGATGATCATCTTGCGTTCGACCGGGCCGGTGATCTCGACGCGGCGGCACTCGAGCGCCTTCGGCAGCGCTGCGATCTTCCAGTCGCCGTCGCGGACATGTTTTGTCTCGGCGAGGAAATCCGGCATCTCGTCCGGCGTCGATGCGCGCCTGGCGTGCGACGCGCGCCGTGAGCAATTCCCGGCGGCGCGGCTCGAATGTGCGATGCAGTTTGGCGACGAAGGCGAGCGCTTCGGGCGTGAGGATTTCGTCGAAGCGCGGATGCAGGGGTGCCTTGATCGCGATGCCGGGTGGGAGGGTGGTGGTGGACATGAAGGTGGTCCTGGGCTCGAAAGTGTTACTTGCTCGTCATTCCCGCGAGGCGCTTTTCAACAGCGAAGCTGATCAAGCGGGAATGACGGCAAAGGTTAAATCACGTAGAGATCGACGTACTCGTTGACCGGCATCGCCTCAAGTTTTTTCTGATCGAGCGAGACATCGAGAATGGCCTTCTGCTGCTTCGCCGGAAAGCGCCGCGCGAGGTTGGTGCGGAACTTCGCTTCGAGCAACGGAATGCCATCCTTGCGCCGGCGCTTGTGCCCGATCGGATACTCGACCTCGACTTCCTTGAGTTTCTTGCCGTCGTTGAATTCGACCGTCAGCGCATTGGCGATGCCGCGTTTCTGCGGATCGTGGTAGTCCCTGGTGAACTGCTTGTCTTCGACGCAGACGATCCGCGCGCGCAGCGCGTCGATACGCTTGCCCCAGACCGGGTCGAGAGCAAGCGAGTCCTCGTAGTCCGCCGCGGTGAGCCGGCCGAAGATCAGCGGCACGGCGACCATGTACTGGATGCAGTGGTCGCGATCCGCCGGGTTGTTCAGCGGCCCCTGTTTGTCGATGATGCGGATGCACGCCTCATGCGTGCGGATGGTGACGCGTTTGATGTCGGCCGCCGTCTTGCCCATCGCCGCCAGTTGTTTATGCAACGCAACCGCCGCTTCGACGGCGGTCTGTGAATGGAACTCGGCGGGGAAGGAAATCTTGAACAGTACATTTTCCATTACGTAACTGCCGTACTTTCTTTGAAATTCGAAGGTTTTTCCTTTGAATAACACGTCGTAGAAACCCCCAGGTTTTCGCGCTCAGTACAGAGGGATAACCCATCTCGCCGGTTTTCGCGATCAGCGCGAGACGCACCGCGCGCGAGGTCGCGTCGCCGGCTGCCCAGGATTTGCGCGAGCCGGCGTTGGGCGCGTGCCGGTAGGTGCGCAGCGATTGCCCATCGACCCAGGCCAGCGACACGGCGTTGATGATTTCGTCGCGGTCAGGCCGAGCATTTCAGCGACGACCGCGGTCGAGGCGACCTTGACCAGCACGACATGGTCGAGGCCGACCTTGTTGAACGAGTTCTCCAGCGCGATGCAGCCCTGGATTTCGTGTGCCTTGATCATCGCGGTCAGTACGTCGCGTCATCGTCAGCGGCTTCCTGCCGGAGGCGAGCGCGTTGCGCGACAGCCAATCGGCGACCGCGAGAATGCCGCCGAGGTTGTCCGAGGGATGACCCCATTCTGCTGCGAGCCAGGTATCGTTGAAATCGAGCCAGCGGATCATCGCGCCGATATTGAACGCGGCCTGCACCGGATCGAGCTGGTGCTGCGTGCCCGGCACCTTGGCGCCATTCGGCACGACGGTGCCCGGCACAATCGGTCCGAGCAGCTTGGTGCACGCAGGATATTCGAGCGCTTCGAGTCCGCAGCCGAGCGTATCGATGAGGCAGTTGCGCGCCGTTTCGTAGGCAAGGTCGGATTTGATCTTGTACTTGGTCACGTAGTCGACGATATCGGTCGAGCACGGCGTCGGGTTTCGGGCGAACGTTGGAGATATGGGAACTCATGCAATTTCCTGGAATTGAATATCAATTGTTTCGCGCGCGAAGTGCAGGCGAAGCTGAAGCTCCGGCGCGGCGATTTCGATGGATCAAACGCGACCCGCAACCGGAATCAGCGCGCCGGTGATGGCGCGCGCGCGATCGGAAAGCAGAAACAGGATCACGCCGGCGATTTCCGCGGGCGCTACCCAGCGCGAGAAATCGGCGTTTGGCATGTCCTTGCGGTTGGCCGGCGTGTCGATCGTGGTCGGCAGAATCGCGTTTACCGTCACGCCGCGATCTTTCAGCTCATCGGCGAGGGCTTCGGTAAAGCGGAAAACGCCCGCCTTCGATGCCGTATACGCGCCCATGCCGCTGCTCGCCTTGTGCGCCGCCGCCGCGCCGATATTGACGATGCGCGCGTTACCCGAGCGCAACAGCGCGGGCAGGGCAGCCTTGCTTGCGGCTACCGCGGAACGCAGATTGACGTTGTAGAGCAGGTCCCAGGTTTCGAGTGATCCCTTTTCGAGGGTTTCCCAGCGAAATGCCCCAGCAACGTTGATCAGGGCGTCGAGTCCACCGAGTTTTTCTGCGGCCAGAGCAAGTGTCTTTTCGGCGACCCCGTCGGCGCTCAAGTCGATACCGCCGAACAATTGCGCCTTGGCGAATGCGGCCGCGGTCGATGGATGCGGGCCCGGCGCGCGATCGATCGCCGCCACCGCGGCGCCCGCCGCGAGCGCAGCTTTGACGACAGCCACACCGAGACTGCCGAATGCGCCGGTCACCGCGATTTTTTTTCCTGCAAGACTCATCGACCTGCGCCTGAAAAAGTGGAATGCGCATCGTAACGCAGCGCGTCGACTTGTGTCCATTGGCGAAGGAGTCAGTAAGCGCGCGGCGATGGCAATCGACAGGAATTGCTCGCATTGACTCGAATAGCCCTATGCCGCCGCTTACACATGCTGCGACCGGCTTCAGCACGCCATGCGCCGGGGTATAGCTCAGCCTGGTAGAGCGCCAGCTTTGGGAGCTGGATGTCGAGAGTTCGAATCCCTCTACCCCGACCATCTTCGTTCACGCGTGGCGTGCCGTTTGCGGACGCACGCGCCCATTATCTGTACGCTAGACTTGATCGCCGCGCCCGTAGCTCAACCGGATAGAGCACCGGCCTTCTAAGCCGGCGGTTGTGGGTTCGAGTCCCGCCGGGCGCGCCAATCGATTGTCGATGCGGGCTGTAATCCTGCGCGAGTTGCTACAATTGTCGGCTATTTGGTGGGTGTAGCTCAGCTGGTTAGAGTACCGGATTGTGATTCCGGTTGTCGTGGGTTCGAGTCCCATCGTCCACCCCATTTGCGTAGATTGTGATCGCACTGAGGCTGAGGGGTGCATCAGTTGGGTCAGCGTCCTCACCCCTTGACCCTCTCCCGCAGGCGGGAGAGGGGAGTGATCGTCGCGTTAGCGCGACAGCGGTATTTGATTTGATGTGGGCCGTTAGCTCAGTTGGTAGAGCAGGAGACTCTTAATCTCTTGGTCCTAGGTTCGACTCCTAGACGGCCCACCACTTCCTCCTCGCGCTACGAATCGGCGATTATGGCCACTGCGGTGCGAATCGCTCGGCGCGGGAGCGGGCGCTCCAACTCCCTGGGCAAGCGGGCCAAGAATTGATCGTCACGACTGGGCGTGATCGCGGTACTGCAATGAAGCGGACGCGAATGTGGCGGAATTGGTAGACGCACTGGATTTAGGTTCCAGCGGGGCAACCCGTGAGAGTTCGAGTCTCTCCTTTCGCACCACCTTAATTGTGATCGCGCAGCGCGATCACGCGATTAGTTTGCTACGTCGCCTGTGCGTCGTTTGGCACGCGATATGCACTTTCAATTCAGAATTTCAGGAGCCAACATGCAAGTTTCTGTCGAAAACCTGGGCAAACTCGAGCGCAAGCTGACGGTGCGCATTCCAGCCGAGCAATACGAAACGCAGGTCAAGTCGCGCCTGGCCGAAGTCGGCCGCAGCGTGCGCCTCAAGGGTTTTCGGCCCGGCAAGATTCCTGCCAAGGTGATCGAGCAGCGCTTCGGTTCGCAGGTCCGCGGCGAGGCGATTTCCGAGCTGATCCGCAACAGTTTCGCAGCGAAGCCGTGGGCAAGCAGAACCTGCGTCCGGCGATGGCGCCGGAAATCGACACGACCGGCGAGCCGGACGACGGCCAGATCGAATACACCGCCACGTTCGAAGTGCTGCCGGATGTCGGCGAGGTCGACGTCAGCCAGCTGGCGATCGACCAAGCCCGATCGGCCACCGTGGCCGACGCCGATGTCGATGCGATGATCGAAACCCTGCGCCAGCAGCGGCGCGCGTGGGCGCCGGTCGAGCGCGCGGCGCAGGTCGGCGACATGGTGCTGTTCGAGTATTCCGCGCAAGGCCGATGAGCGGCAGTTTCGTCATCCGGCCGAAGGCGCCGATCGCGTCGGCACGATCTTTGGCTCCGGTGCGATGACCGCGACGCTCGAAGAAGCGTGAACACGCGCATGCGGCCGGCGAACAGATCTCGTCCGATATGATGTTTCCGGCCGATTTCCGCGTTGCCGCGACTTGCGCGGCCAGTCGCGCATGTCGACGGCAAGCATCATCCGCGTGCAGGAATCGCGGCTGCCCGAAGTCGATGACGCGTTTATCGCGCAGTTCGGCATCAGCGACGGCGGCATGCGACAAATTCCGCGCCGATGTGCGCGCCAACCTCGAGCGCGAGCTGAAGGGCATGCTGGCGGCGCGGCTGAAGAACGAAGTCGTGCAGCAAGCTCGTCGACCGCCTATCCGGACCTCGACCTGCCGCAGAGCATGGTCGATCGCGAAGCCGCAGGCGCTCGCGCAGCAGGCGCAGGAGCAGGCGCAGCGCAGCAGGGCCAGGTGCGCTGCCGGGCGCCGAGGCGTTCGCGGATATGGCGCGCCGCCGCGTCGCCGCCGGTGTGCTGGTCGGCGAACTCGCGCGCCAGAACGACATCCGCCTCGACAACCGTCGCGTCGCCGAAACGCTGGCATCGTTCGCCTCGACCTACGAGGAGCCCGAGCGGTGGTTGAACTTTATCAGCGCGACCCCCAGCTGATGAGCGGACTGCAGAGCCGCGTGATGGAAGATCAGGTTGCCGAATGGATCGCCGAGCACGCGCAAAGTGACCGAGCAACAGCTGAGCTTTCAACGAAGCGATGCGGCCGGCGGCTTGATGCGCGGCACGTTTCACTGGAGAGAATGACGATGAATTCCGGCATCGAACCGATCCGCAATCTGAACCTCGTGCCGATGGTGGTCGAGCAGACCTCGCGCGGCGAACGCGCGTACGACATCTACTCGCGCCTGCTGAAGGAGCGCGTGGTGTTCATGGTCGGTCCGATCGACGACTACATGGCCAACGTGATCGTCGCGCAGTTGCTGTTCCTCGAATCCGAAAATCCGGACAAGGACATCAACCTGTACATCAATTCAGCCCGGGCGGCGTCGGTCACGGCCGGGCATGGCGATCTACGACACCATGCAGTTCATCAAGCCCGACGTCAGCACGATCTGCGTCGGCCAGGCGGCGAGCATGGGTTCGCTGCTGCTGGCGGCCGGCGCGAAGGGCAAGCGCTACTGCGCTGCCGAATTCGCGCGTGATGATCCATCAGCCGCTCGGCGGCTTCCAGGGCCAGGCGTCGGACATCGCGATCCATGCCAAGGAAATCCTTGACGATCAAGTCGCGCCTGAACGAGATCCTGGCGCAGCCACACGGGCAAGCCGATCGAGCAGGTCGAGCGCGACGCCGACCGCGACAACTTCATGAGCGCGGCCGAAGCCAAGGCCTATGGCCTGGTCGACTCGGTGCTCGAAAAGCGCCCGACCGAGACGGTCAAGACGGCCTGAGCGCCCAGGCCGATAGCCGGCGTGCATCCCGGCCGCCTGTCATCGGTGCGACGGCTGTCGCCGCCGCGCCGGCTGCATTCGCGTGCGCGCTGTGCTATTCTTCAATATGACATGTACTTGTAAGGATACCGGGGTTCGGCATGAGTGACGACCGGCAGAGCCGATCGGGCGACAGCAACAAGATTCTCTACTGCTCGTTCTGCGGCAAGAGCCAGCACGAAGTGCGCAAGCTGATCGCGGGCCCGAGCGTGTTCATCTGCGACGAATGCGTCGAGCTGTGCAACGACATCATCCGCGAGGAACTCGAGGAAAAGGCCGCCGGCGCGCGCAGCCACCTGCCGAAGCCGAAGGAAATCATGGACGTGCTCGATCAGTACGTGATCGGGCAGACGCGCGCGAAAAAAACCCTCGCCGTCGCCGTCTACAACCACTACAAGCGCCTGGAAGCGCGTCAGCGCCAGGACGAAGTCGAGCTGGCCAAGTCGAACATCCTGCTGATCGGCCCGACCGGCTCGGGCAAGACCCTGCTCGCGGAAACGCTGGCGCGCCTGCTCAACGTGCCGTTCACGATCGCCGATGCGACGACGCTGACCGAAGCCGGCTACGTCGGCGAGGACGTCGAGAACATCATCCAGAAGCTGCTGCAGAAGTGCGACTACGATGTCGAAAAGGCGCAGACCGGCATCGTCTACATCGACGAAATCGACAAGATCTCGCGCAAGAGCGAGAACCCGTCGATCACGCGCGACGTGTCCGGCGAAGGCGTGCAGCAGGCGCTGCTCAAGCTGATCGAAGGCACGATCGCGTCGGTGCCGCCGCAGGGCGGGCGCAAGCATCCGCAGCAGGAATTCCTGCAGGTCGACACGAAGAACATCCTGTTCATCTGCGGCGGCGCGTTCTCCGGGCTGGAAAAGATCATCCAGCAGCGTTCGGAATCGACCGGCATCGGCTTCGGCGCCGAAATCCGCAGCAAGACCAAGCAGACCAATGTCGGCAAGGTGCTCGCCGATGTCGAGCCCGAGGATCTGGTCAAGTTCGGCCTGATCCCGGAATTCGTCGGCCGCCTGCCGGTGGTCGCGACGCTCGAGGAACTCGACGAAGCGGCGCTGGTCAAGATCCTCACCGAGCCGAAGAACGCGATCGTCAAGCAGTTCAAGCGCATGTTCGAAATGGAAGGCGCCGAACTCGAATTCCGCAACGACGCGCTGCGTCGCCGTCGCGCGCAAGGCGCTCAAGCGCAAGACCGGCGCGCGCGGCCTGCGCACGATCCTCGAACAGGTACTGCTCGACACGATGTACGAGCTGCCGTCGCTCGAACATGTGAGCAAGGTCGTCGTCGACGACGCCGTGATCAACGGCAACGCCGAGCCGTATCTGATCTATCGCGGGATGCAGTCGCGCGCAGCGTCCGAATAACGCGGCGTCTGCCCGGCTCGGTTAGGCACAGTGGATTGCCGTCTTGCGCCGGAATGATCGCGACGGGCGTTCGCTGGATGCGGTGCGAAGTACCGACTGTGTCAGCCGTGCAACCTTGCAAAATGTCATATCGTCCGCACTTGACGAGATAGCGGCAGGCATTCACGCTGCCTGAGCCGATCGTTGCACGACGTATCGCAGCATCTGTTTTTCAGGAATCGAAATGGAAAAACCTGTTCAGGCGACCCTGTGCAACATCAACGAATTGCCGGTGCTGCCGCTGCGCGACGTCGTGGTCTATCCGCACATGGTGATTCCGCTGTTCGTCGGCCGCGAAAAATCGGTGCGCGCGCTGGACATGGCGATGGAAGGCGACAAGCGCATCCTGCTGGTCGCGCAGCGCAGTCCGGACATCGACGATCCGCAAGGCCGGCGATCTCTATTCGATCGGCACGGTCGCCACGGTTCTGCAACTGCTCAAGTTGCCCGACGGCACGATCAAGGTGCTGGTCGAAGGCAGTGCGCGCGCTGAAGTCGTGCAGCTTTGCCGAACGCGACGGCGTCATGACCGGGCTACGTGCGCATGCTCGAGCCCGACCTACACGCGCGAGCCGCGCGAGATCGAAGTCATCGTCGCGCTCGCTGGTTTCGCATGTTCGAGCAGTTCGTCAAGCTCAACCGCAAGATTCCGCCGGAACTGCTGACCACGCTCGCCGGCATCGACGACGCCAGCCGCTTGCCGATACCATCGCGCGCGCATTTGTCGATCCGTCTGCAGGACAAGCAGCGCGTGCTGGAGACACGCCGACGTCGCCGATCGGTCTGGAAATGCTGATCGGTTTCGTCGAAGGCGAAATCGACGTGCAGCAGATCGAAAAGCGCATCCGCGGCCGGGTCAAGTCGCAGATGGAGAAGAGCCAGCGCGAGTACTACCTCAACGAGCAGATGAAGGCGATCCAGAAGGAACTGGGCGAGAGCGAGGAAGCGCCGAACGAGATCGAGGAACTGGCCAAGAAGATCGACAAGGCCGGCATGCCCAAGCCGGTCGAGAAGAAGGCGCGCGCCGAGCTCAACAAGCTCAAGCAGATGTCGCCGATGTCGGCCGAAGCCACCGTCGTGCGCAACTACATCGACTGGCTGGTCGGCGTGCCGTGGAAGAAGCGCAGCAAGGTGCGCAGCGACTCTGCAAGGCCGCCGAAGAAGTGCTCGACGCCGATCACTTCGGCCTGGAGAAGGTCAAGGAACGCATCGTCGAATATCTCGCCGTGCAGCAGCGCGTGAAGAAGATGAAGGGCCCGATCCTGTGCCTGGTCGGACCGCCGGGCGTCGGCAAGACCTCGCTCGGCCAGTCGATCGCGCAAGGCGACCAACCGCAAGTTCGTGCGCATGTCGCTCGGCGGCGTGCGCGACGAGGCGGAGATCCGCGGCCATCGCCGCACGTACATCGGTTCGATGCCGGGACGAATGATCCAGAACCTGAACAAGGTCGGCACGAAGAATCCGCTGTTCGTGCTCGACGAGATCGACAAGATGTCGATGGATTTCCGCGGCGATCCGTCTTCGGCGCTGCTCGAAGTGCTCGATCCCGAACAGAACCACACGTTCAACGACCACTACCTCGAGGTCGATTTCGACCTGTCCGAAGTCATGTTCATCGCGACCGCGAATTCGCTGAACATTCCCGGCCCGCTGCTCGACCGCATGGAAGTGATCCGCATCCCGGGCTACACCGAGGACGAAAAGATCAACATCGCCCAGCGCTACCTGCTGCCCAAGCAGATCAAGGCGAATGGGCTGCGCGCGGAGCGAAATCCACGTCGCCGAATCCGCGATGCGCGACATGGTCCGCTACTACACGCGCGAATCGGGCGTGCGCAACCTCGAGCGCGAACTGGCCAAGATCTGCCGCAAGGTGGTCAAGGAACTCACGCTCGCCGCCGACAAGAACAAAGGCAAGGGCAAGAAATCGCGGCGTGGCAAGGCCAGTGTCAGCAGCAAGAATCTCGAACATTACCTGGGCGTGCGCAAGTTCACCTTCGGGCGCGCGGAACTGCAGAACGAAGTCGGCCTGGTCACCGGCCTTGCATGGACCCAGGTCGGCGGCGATCTGCTCAGCATCGAGGCGACGGTGGTGCCCGGCAAGGGCAAGCTGATCCATACCGGCCAGCTCGGCGAGGTGATGCAGGAATCCATCCACGCCGCGCTGTCGGTCGTGCGCGCGCGTGCGGAGCGGCTCGGCATCGATGCGGATTTCCACCAGAAGTACGACATCCACATCCACGTGCCCGAAGGCGCGACGCCGAAGGACGGCCCGAGCGCGGGCATCGCCATGTGCACGGCGCTGGTGTCGGCGCTGACCAAGGTGCCGGTGCGCTCGGAAGTGGCGATGACCGGCGAGATCACGCTGCGCGGCCGCGTGCTGCCGATCGGCGGTCTCAAGGAGAAACTGCTCGCGGCGCATCGTGGCGGCATCGAGACCGTGATCATCCCGGAGGAAAACGAGAAGGATCTCGCCGAGATTCCGAAGAACGTGACCGAGTCGCTGACCATCAAGCCGGTGCGCTGGATCGACGAAGTGCTCGATATCGCGCTCGAACGCGCCGCTGACGCCGAATCTGGTAAAAGTGGAAAATGCTGCAAAATCCACCAAGGAACCGGCGCCAAGGAAGATCGACCGACACGCGCGGTCACGCGTCCGCACTGATTCGAAGGCGCGCGCGTTGTCGCACGCTGCATGCAATTTTTCCACCACTCTGTCAAGCGAATTCGGCGGCAAAATTGCAGTCGCGTCCGGATTGATTGTGAAATCGCGGAAATGCGCGCCACGCTTGATGTTGCGCGGGATTCGCGGGGGCTGGTATAAAGTCCGCGCCGCGATCCGATTTTCGATCACAAGTCCATGCCGATCGCGGGGTAACGAAGCGGGTGTTGTGATCCAGCATCGAGCTCAGGACGCTTCGTATGATTTCGATTATCACAGGCGAGCGCTCGCCATTCCAGTTTGGGAGAGAGATAAATGAATAAGGCTGAATTCGTTCCTGCAGTTGCCGATGCGGCCGGTCTGAGCAAGGCCGACGGCGGCAAGGCCGTCGAAGCCTTCATTGAAATGGTGAAGAAGGCGCTGAAGAAGGGCGACAGCGTTTCGCTGGTCGGCTTCGGCACCTTCATCGTGCGCAAGCGCGCCGCGCGTACCGGCCGCAACCCGCGCACCGGTCAGCAGATCAAGATCAAGGCCTCGAAGAATCCGTCGTTCAAGGCTGGCAAAGCACTCAAGGATGCCCTAAACTAATGCGGCTTTCGCCTTGTACGGGTGCTTAGCTCAGCGGTAGAGCGTCGCCCTTACAAGGCGAGGGTCGGGGGTTCGAAACCCTCAGCACCCACCAACTCGATGCGGGTGCGCCACTCAATGCGGTACATCGGCATGGAACCCGGCAGCAAGACCGGCCGGGTTTCGCAAGAAAGCGCGGAGTGGTAGTTCAGCTGGTTAGAATACCGGCCTGTCACGCCGGGGGTCGCGGGTTCGAGTCCCGTCCACTCCGCCATTGTTTGGATAAAGGCGCCGCAGGGCGCCTTTGTTTTTGTGGATGCGTGAGTGCCCGGCAGGTTACTTGCGCTCGAACTTTCAATCCATTTCGCGGCATCCCGTCGCGAATTACATGCGGTTCGTCTCATGCTGCAATCATTGCACGACAAATTTTCCGGCTTCCTCGCCAAGATCGTCCTCGGCCTCATCGTCGTCATTTTCGGCGGATTCTTCGGCATCCAGTCGTACATGAATCCGCAGAGCGAAACCTTCGTCGCCAAGGTCGATGGCAAGGAGATCACCCAGGACGCAATTCCGCGAGGCGCTACAACCGCTACCGCACGCAGATGCAGCAAATGTATGGGCAAGCAGTTCGACGCGTCGACTTTCGACACGCCCGAGCGCAAGCGCGAAGTGCTCGACCAGATGGTCAACGAACAGCTGCTGGTGAATGCGAACGAGAAACTCGGCACGATGGTGCCGCCCGCGCAGATCCGCGAGGTGATCCTTGGTTACCCGGCGTTTCAGCAGTGACGGCAAGTTCGACAAGGATCGTTATCGCATGTTACTGCAGTGCCGCCGGAATGACGCCGGCCGCCTTCGAAAACTCGATTCGCAAGGACATTTCGACGCGCCAGCTGGTCGGCGAGCTTGCGCAAGCCGGTGTCGTCACCGATGCCCAGGTGAGCACGTACTTGCGCCTGCGCGATCAGACCCGCGATTTCGGCTATATCAAGCTCGACCAGCCCCAGCGCCGATGGAATCCAAGTTGCCGACGCCGATATCGACGCTTACTACAAGGCGCACGCAACGAGTTCATGACGCCGGAGAATGTCTCGCTGCAATACGTCGAACTCGATGCTTCGACAGATGCAGACCGACGTCGACGCCGGACGAGGCCGCGCTGAAGCAGCGTTATGACGAACAGAAAGCGCGCTTCACCACCCAGGAGCAGCGTCTCGCCTCGCATATCCTGGTCAAGGTCGAAAAGAACGCGAACCCCGATGCGCAGAAGGCCGCGTTGGAAAAAGCCAAGGCGATCGCGGCGGAAGCCAAGTCCGGCAAGGATTTCGCGGCGTTGGCGAAGGAAAAATCCGACGATCTCGGCTCGAAAGCGCAGGGCGGCGATCTGGGCTGGCTGGAGAAAGGCGTCACCGATCCGGCGTTCGAAACCGCCTGTTCGCGATGAAAAAGGGCGATATTTCCGATCCGGTGCTGTCACCCGAGGGTTATCACATCATCGACCTGCGCGATGTGCGCGAAGGCAAGGTGCGCTCGTTCGACGAGGTGAAGCCGGAGCTGACCAAGCAATATCTGGAAACCGAGCGCGAACACCGCTACAGCGATATTTCCGGCAAGCTGACCGACGCGATCTACAAGGATCCGTCGCTCGAGGCGGCGGCCAAATCACTCGGTCTGCCGTTGCAGAAAACCGGGTTGTTCGCGCGCATCGGCGGCGCTAGCGGCATCATCGCGAACACGGCCGTCGTCAAGGCGGCGTTCTCCAACAGCGTCCTCGCCGAAGGCAACACATCCGATCCGATCGAACTCGGGCCGAACCACATCGTGCTTGTGCATGTCGACCAGCACGAAAAACCGGTGCTCAAGCCGCTCGACGGCGTGCGCGACGACATTCGCAAGACGCTGGTCGACGAACAGATCGCCAAACAGGCGAAAGAGCGGGCGGATACGCTCTTTGCGCGCCTGCAGAAGGGCGAGACGCTCGACCAAGTTGCCGGCGTGCTCAAGCTCAAGGTCGAGGAGGCCAAGGACATCGGCCGCAACGCGGCGAATCTCGATGGACAAGCTGGTAACCGCGGTGTTCAAGCTTGCGCGCCCGCTAGCGGCGGACAAGCCGGTCTTCACCGAGGTGCGCTCTGCCGAACGACGCTTACGCCCTCGCCGCGCTCACGCTGGTCAAGGATGCCGATCCGGCCAAGCTCGATGCGAAGACGCGCGAGGCTGCGCGCAACCAGCTCGCGCAGGGCTACGCCAACGATGTCATTCGCGGTTACGTCGATAGCCTGCGCAAGGGCGCAAAAATCAGCGTCGCCGAAGATCGCCTGGAGTAGACGCGCCGCGCCATGGCATTGGTAGCGGTGCGGAAAAGCGCCGCTGCTTTAAGCTGGGTTCGTCCGCAGTCCTAGATTCCGGTCATGCCGAGCGTGTTGTAGCCCGCATCGACATAAGTGACTTCGCCGGTAATCCCCGAGGCGAGATCGGAGCAGAGGAACGCTGCGGCGTTGCCGACTTCGTCGATGCTCACACTGCGGCGCAGCGGCGCATTCTGTTCGACGTGCTCGAGCATCTTGCGGAAATTGGCGATGCCGGCGGCGGCGAGCGTCTTGATCGGCCCTGCGGAAATCGCATTGACGCGCGTTCCTTCCGGACCGAGATTGAAAGCCAGGTAGCGCACCGAGGCCTCGAGGCTCGCCTTGGCCAGCCCCATCACGTTGTAGTTGGCCAGTGCGCGTTCGGCGCCGAGATAAGTGAGGGTCAGGATCGCGCCGTTGCGACCCTTCATCAACGCTCGCGCGCCCTTTGCGAGGGCCGGCAGACTGTAGGCGGAAATATCGTGCGCGATCGCGAAATTCTCGCGCGTGAGCCCGTCGAGGAATTCGCCGCTCAGCGCCTCGCCGGGGGCGAAGCCGATCGAATGCACCAGGATATCGAGCCCGTCCCAGTGCTTGCCCAGATCTTCGAACAATCCGGCGATTTGCGTGTCGCTGGTGACGTCGCATGGCAGCACGATGCCCGAGCCGAAGGTTTTTGCGGCCTCGTCGACGCGCGACTTGAGCTTGTCGTTGACGTAGGTGAACGCGAGCTCGGCACCTTCGCGATGCATCGCATTGGCGATGCCCCAGGCGATCGAACGATGGCTGATGATGCCGGTAATCAGCGCGCGCTTGCCTTGCAGAAATCCCATGAAGCCTCCAGTAACTGAAAGTGCGAGGAGGGATGATCGCCTCCTGTATTCCGCGGTCATGGCTACCGCGGAGTATCCCGAAAGCGCGCGATTCTACCCTAGCGCAGCCTTGCGCGTTGCGGTTCGCCGAGCAGCAGCCGCTGGCCCAGGCGCAGGGTCGTGTTGCGTGGCAGCCGGTTCCATTGCAGCAGATCCTCGACGCGCACACCGTAACGGCGGGCGATATCCCAGAGTGTATCGCCGGAATGCACCGTGCATGTTCCACTTCCGTCCGCGTTTGGCGCGACCGCTGCCGGCGCAGCAGGCAGCTCGGCTTTCACGAGGGTGACGGTGCTCGCGCCGCGCTTGGGTAACAACAGTTGCGTACCCGCGGGCAGACTGGCTTCCGCATCGACGTCATTGATCGCTGCCAACGCGTGCACGTCGATGTCGTAAGCCATTCCGAGTGTGTCCACGCTTTGTGGCTGTTGCAATTTCGTTTCGCGCCAGTCGCGCCAGGCATATTGCGGCAGCATGCCGAGTACGCGCTCGATCTGCGCGCGGCGCGTCGCCGGCACGAGCAGATGGAACGGACCGCTGTCGGGCATGCGCAATCTGAGGTAGGCCGGATTCCAGCGCTGCAATTGCGCAAAATCGATATGTGCAAGACGCGCTGCGAGATGCAGATTCACCGGCGCAGGCAGTTCGAGCAGGGCAGGCACATCGTCGGCACTGGGCTCGGGCAGGTCGACATGGAACCTTTCCGGTGCGGATATGATGCAGGCCAGCGCGAGCAGCTTGGTCAGATGTTCATAGGTCGTCTTATTCAGGCGCAGTCGTGCGATTTCGACAGGGCTGATGGTGCGCCGATTACCCAGTACCTGTTTGACGCTGTTCTCGCCGGCGTTGAACGCCATGTTGGCCAGCCGCCAGTCGCCGAATTCCTCCTTGTACTGCTTGAGCAGGACCAGCGCAGTACGCGTAGAGGCATAGACGTCCAGACGCCCATCGTATCCGGCATCTATGCGCAAGCCCGACTCGCGTGCGGTCTTGGCCATTAGCTGCCACATGCCAGCGACGCCGTCGCCGCGCGCGGGGAGCATCGTGTAACTGCTTTCGACCCAGGGCAGGAAGGCGAACTCTCCGGGCATGTCGTATTTTTCGATCTGTTCGGTCACCACCAGCAGGAACGGCATGGCCTGCTTGAGCGCCGTGGCGAGCTGCCGCGGGTTCGCCGCGATGATTGTGGCGAAGCGCTCCACGGTCGGACTGTAGTCACAACCGGGCATGGCGTAGCGATCGCGCAGGCGTTGCCACGGCGACGGGATGCGCTCGGGCGCGGGCAAGGGTGCCAAGGCGATAGCAGGAGCGGCAACGGGTTCGGGCGTGACCGCGGGCGCGGGTACCTGCGGGGTTGGGGTGCGCAGGGAAACGCTGCTGCAGGCGGCCAGCAGCAGGCAGATGCAGCCCAAGGTGGAACAGCAGCAGGCAACGACTGTCAGCCGCCAGTCGCGCTTGGCGTCGCGTCGTTTCACAACGTGCCCCGTTTCAACATGCCCGAAAATTCACGCGCGGGTAGCCTTCTTTCTGGCGACGCGCCGGACTATATCAGTTTGCCCGTAAATTGCCCTGAATAAGCCATAATACATTAACGTAATTTTAACGATTGTGGTTTTTGAGGCCAGTATGAGGTTGCGATATGGTCTAGTTCTTCCGCTCCGATCCACCCACAATACGCTGGTTTCCCAGCCGACCGCCGAGCGCATGCCGACCGATTCGAGTTCTTTCTACGCCAGCGCTGCGGTGCGCCACCTGTTTGTGCAGGAGCTTGCAGCGCTGGCACCGATTCTCGGCAGTGTCTACGGTAATTTCGGTTTGCTCCTGCGCGCGCACGCAAATGCGCCTGCGGCATTGCCGAGCCACTTGCTCGGCAGCATCATCGATTTGGCGCTCGATGATTCAGGACAGTTCAACGGACGCCTGCGATGCGTACCCAACGAACTCCCTTTTGTCAGCGAGAGCTGCAAGCTGGTCGTTGTCCAGCATGTGTTCGAACGCATCGACGAACCCGATATCTGCGCTGGCGAACTTGCGCGTGTGCTTGCGCCGGAAGGAGTGGCGTTGGTGCTCGGCTTCAATCCAATGAGCTTGTGGCGCCCCTGGCTCGCGGGCAAAACCCGTGGCGCGCGCCTGCAATTGCGCCCGGGATCTGCGCAAGCCAGCCGCGAGATGTTCGGGCGGCATGGGATCGAAACACTGCAGACGCGTTTTCTCGGTGCCGCCACACCGTGGGCACGCCGCGACGACAAGCCCGCGGACGCCCGCACGGACGAGTGGCGTTCGCCGCTATTCGGGCGCGTTGGTGGCAGCTGGTTGCTGCTTGCGCGCAAGCAGCGCAGCGCTTTGACGCCGCTGCGTCTGCGCCGCAGCTCACGCGAGGTTGCCATTAATCCGCACCTGGCGCCCGGTGCACGGCGAGAGTGCGCATGAGCGTGGCGCAAGGAACCCGCGCGCGCGCCAGCGCTGCGGTGGATGCGTTTACCGACGGCGCCTGTCTGGGCAATCCCGGTCCGGGTGGCTGGGCGGCCTTGCTGCGTTACAAAACTGTGGAAAAGTGGATAAGTGGAAACGACAGCGAAACGACGAACAACCGCATGGAATTGATGGCGGCGATCGGCGCGCTCGAAGCGCTCAAGCGGCCGACGCGCGTTCGCGTCACCACCGATTCGCAATACGTGAAGCAGGGAATCGAGCAATGGGTGCCGCGCTGGCTGCAGAACGGCTGGCGTACGACGGACCGCAAACCGGTCAAGAATCAGGACCTATGGGAGCGGCTGCTCGCCGCGACAGCGCCGCATCGGGTGGACTGGCATTGGACGCGCGGCCATTCCGGGCATGCGGAAAACGAACGTGTCGACCAGCGTGCGCGCGAAGAGGCGGAATTTGCCGGCAGGTCGAAAGCAGCGGGGGAAGATGCGTGAGACAAGTCGTGCTGGATACCGAAACGACGGGCCTGGAAGTCAACCGCGGCCATCGCATCGTCGAGATCGGTTGCGTCGAGCTGCTCGAACGTCGCCCCACCGGCCGGGAATTTCATCGTTACCTGAATCCCAAACGGTCGATGGATGAAGGCGCGCGCGCAGTCAGCGGCATCAGCGACGAATTCCTCGCCGACAAGCCGCTGTTCGCGGAAATCGCGGTCGAACTGCTCGGCTTCATCGAAGGCGCCGAGATCATCATGCACAACGCCGCGTTCGATGTCGGCTTTCTGGACGCTGAGTTTGCGCGTCTGGACCTCCCTGCGCGCGTGGCCGAGCGCGCCAGTGTGCTCGATACGCTGGCCCTGGCGCGGGAGAAATATCCCGGCCAGAAAAACAGCCTCGATGCGCTATGCAAGCGCCTGAATATCGACAACAGCCATCGCGAACTGCACGGCGCATTGCTCGACGCGCAGCTGCTTGCCGATGTGTACCTGGCGATGACCGCAGGTCAAGGCGATCTTGGCCTGGGCGCTGCCGGCGGCGATACCGAGCGGCGGATAGGTGCGGTACAAACCATGCGGCCGGTTTTGCGCGTGCGCCGCGCCGACGCGGTCGAGGTTGCCGCGCACCACTTGCGTCTGCAGACGATCTCGACCGCGAGCAGTGGCAAGTGCCGCTGGGCCGACGCAGGCTGAGAAATCGTCGGAAGAACCTGAGAATCCGGCATTCGAGCGTGGTCGAACATATCCCCGGATCGTTTTCAAATGTGAGCACGACGGCGTATCCGCGCGCCCGGACAGTGGCATAATACGGCGCGTAGACGAAGCAATTGCGAAGCAGCATCGGCGGGCATCAAGCCCGTCGGCCATCGAAGGCTAGGCTGGGGAGGGTTGCGATGAAGATATGGGCTTTCGCGTTCCTCGCACTCGCCGCGTCCGCGGGTGCAGCGGAAACCGCCGTCGATGCCATCGCCGCGCACAAGCACCTGGGTGTCGCGACCTGCAGCAACAGCGTCTGCCACGGCGCCACGCAGGTGTTCCAAGACTCCGACGTGATGCAGAACGAATTCGCGATCTGGCAGGAATTCGATCCGCACGCCAAGACCTACGCAACCCTGTCCACGCCTGCGGCCAAGGCGATCACCGCCAAACTCGGCCTGGGCGATCCGACGCAGGCGAAAGTCTGCCTCGACTGTCACACCGACAACCAGCCCGTCGCGATGCGCGGCGAGCGCTTCCAGATCAGCGACGGCGTCGGCTGCGAAGCCTGCCACGGCGGCGCCGAACTCTGGCTCAGACTCACATGCGGATCGCAGCGTGACGCACGCGGACAACCTCGCCAAGGGCATGTATCCGACCGAGGACCCGGTCAAGCGTGCCGAATTGTGCCTGTCGTGCCACATGGGCGAGAAGAATCGCATGATCACCCATCGCATCATGGGTGCAGGGCATCCACGCCTATCGTTCGAACTCGACACGTTCACCTGGCTGCATCCGCACTACAAGATCGACGAGAAGTGGATCAAGCGCAAGGGCGACTGGAACGGTGTGCGCGACTGGGCAGTCGGGCAGGGCGTCGCCGCGGAGAATCTGCTCGATCTTCTGCTCGATCCGAAAACCGGCTGGAACGGCATCTTCCCGGAACTGGTGCTGTTCGACTGCCACGCCTGCCACAAAGTATACAAAGACAATACCTGGGGGCCACGCCAGGGCACCGGCCTGGGACCCGGCGTGGTGCGGCTGAATGATGCGAATCTGGTCATGTTCCGCCATGTGCTCGCGCCAGTCGACAAGGCCGCGGCACAGCGCGTCCTCGAAGAAACCCGCGCTCTGCATCGCGCCACCACGGAGAGCCGTGAGGCGACATTCGCCGCCGCACGCCGCCTGCGCGCGACGCTGGCCGAATTGGTGCCAAAAGTCGCCGCATACGACTACGACGCAGCCAGCCTCGACACGATACTCGCCAGTATCGATGCCGACGGCGCGCGCGGCGAATTCCGCGATTTCGCTTCCGCGGAACAGGCGGCGATGGCTGCCCAATCCGTCGTCGTCGCGTTCGAGAATGACGGCAAGCTCGACAAAGCCAAAGCCGTACTTCTGCACGCGAAGCTCGACGCGCTTTATGACGCGGTGAAGGATGAAAACAACTATGCCATGCCGCGCTTCAACAGCGCCTTGAATAGTTTGCGCGCGGCTGCGCCGTAGGCGCGAAGAGACAAACTGAGGCCGTGCTGGAGGTCGTTGGAGGCTGACGCGGACTCGGCCAGGCTGAAACCGGACTTGCGATCAGCGGCTGCGCACCAGAATCACGGTGATATTGTCCGAGCCGCCGCCATCGAGGGCTGCGAGAATCAGGTGATCGACGCATTCCTGCGGCGATAGATCGGCGCGTCCGAGGACCGCCGCAATCTGCGTGTCGTCGACTTCCTCGGTCAGGCCGTCCGAGCACAACAGGATCTGCATCCCGGGCGCGAGCGTGCCGCGCAGCGTTTCCACGCGCAGGCTTTGCGGGTCGGTGACGCCGAGCGCCTGGGTGACGACGTTGCGATGCGGGTGGGTGCGCGCCTGTTCGTGGGTGATCGCGCCCTGCAGGATCAGTTCCTGCACGTAGGAATGATCCTGCGAAATCTGTCTGAGCGAGTTGTCCCAAAGATAGACGCGGCTGTCGCCGACCCAGCAGACCTCGTAATCGTTGTCGACCATGCGCAGGGCGACGATCGTCGTGCCCATCGGCAGCGCTTCGGACTTGCGGTTCGAATGCTGGATGATTTCCGCGTCGGCGCGCTGCACCGCGCGCGCCAGCGGCGCGCCGTTGCCGACTTCCTGAATCAGGGTGTCGCGCGCGAGCGCACTGGCGACTTCGCCGTGTTCATGCCCGCCCATGCCGTCGGCAACGAGCCACAGGCCGAGGTCGGCGTCGGCGTAGTAGGTGTCCTCGTTGTGCTCGCGGCGCAAGCCAACGTGGGTGCTGTGTCCGAATTCGATCATGTGTGATTTATGCGTCGGCCGATGCCTGCGGGATCCCCTACGACCGTCTCTGCGGTTTCGCCCTTCCCCGGCTCAATGCGTCGCCGGTAGCGCATAGCATGCCGTGTACGCGGCAAGTGGGCAAGCGAAATGCGGTGATAGCGTTCGCCTGCGATATGGGACGTGGGTCACGCGAGGTGGGTTGTGGGGCTTGCTTTGGATTCGGGTTGGGCTCTTTGAGGTTGAACCAAGTTACTACGTGCGAGGGCGGCGTTTGTTGGTAGCGCCATCTCAGATTGCGCGAAAATTAGGCAAGCGAGTTCGCGGGTCGAAGCGGGCATGGAGGTATATCGACTCGAGTTTCACACTTGCTCTGCCAACGCGCCCAGATTTCTTACTGGGGCTTCGCGCCAGACTGATAAGGCAAACGTAGAAGACGAATAAGTAATTTCCTGATGGTGAAGACTTGTTCGGCCCTTCCTCCGTCCACTTTAGTCTGCCCACTTCCTCCGCTCGATTTGCCCAAGCAACCAATCGACCGGCGCCAAAAAAGTTGAAGACAAAGCCTGCACTCCGAAGGCCGGGAGCGGGTCGGGAGTGCACGGAGTCGTACTGAATCGCTCGACATATCGGAAGAGCAGATCTTCAAAATCCCGCATACTGTACAGTCGAACCGCGAGCCCTTCGCCCACTGCAGTCTGGCCGGCGAACACGTCAAATCTCTGAGTCGGTTCGTCGCTGACTGCAGGAGCATATAACTCTGGGACAATTTTTCCTCTCGTAAACGTATAGTCCAACCTTCGTTCTAGAGTTCCATCTGATTTCAGCTCCATAAACGCGTCAAATGGTCTGGGGTGCTCGAATCGATTGATAAGGTCGCCAAGAAGCACGACTGCGTCTACACAGCGTTCTCTGTGCCAGTCCAATGTCGAAGCGTCGAATAGTCGCTCGCCCTGAGATCCTTGAGCTAGGTGAAATGTACTTCGGTACGCCGGATTGATCCCGCCTGGTAGCCAAGTGCTGTGAATAACTTTGTTTCGAGCCTTGAGGCATTTCTCAACGCGGGCAAAAATATCATTTGCTAGCGACTGCTCCTTAGTAGTCAATTTGATCGTCTTTCGATATCCGGACTTGATTTCCTTCAAATGCTCAAATACCCCCCGTACGGAAGCTAAACGACCCTCGATATCATTCGGCTCAACACCGCCATGTCTAAGGATCGCCCTATGTACCGAAACTAATTGATTGCACGTCGTCTCAAATGCCACTACATATCGACCCATCGCTTCAAACCAAATTTTGGTCTGATCGCGGTATTCTTGTTCACGGCGAATATCCTCCTCGTGTAGTCGGCGCCACTCGGCTCGTTGCTCCTCCGTCACTTGAGGCAAAGCCAAGACTTCCTCCCCGGAGAAGATCGACCATGCTCGAGTACGAAATGGTGAGACAACGTGTCCATCAGGGAAGTGTGGCGCGTGCCTTGCGAATTGCCCAACTTCATCGCAGTCCACATTCCGAGTAACGCTGTATAGCTCGCCAAGCCCCATCCCAGCGGCCCCGGGGTATTGGGGTGCTTTGAATGGTACCGTTTCGCCCTCTGAAAATGCTATCAGCGATAGATGACTGGTCTCGTCGCCGAGTGAACTTTTGGGATCTTTCGGACCGAACTCTCTAAAAAACCATGGTCCCACCCACCATTGGTTTACGCCCCTCCATATACCAGCGTTATTTAAATAATTCGATTTGGTAGCCATGGCGTATTCTTATCACCTCCATAAGAATGAAAAAAGAGACTCGCAAGGACCTGTTTCATATGGGTCGGGCGGCGGGAGTTGTGCAGTCCATCCTTGGACTGCACCCCGCGCGAAGCGCGGGGCCAGCTTCGCTGTCCGCTCTCGGCATCCTGCCTCCGCGTCGAACCCCGGTCTTGATTCTGGCGAATCAAGACGGGTTCTCATCGGCACCGCCTTCGCCAATAAGAAAAAGGGCCGCGCAAGGCGGCCCCTTTTCTTATTGGTGGAGGCGGCGGGAATCGAACCCGCGTCCGAAGATGCTACGTCCCTGGCTCTACATGCATAGCGCGCCGTTTGATCTCATCCTGCGGCAACACGACGTGCGAAGCGCACCGCAGGACCAGCCGGTTAAGAGTTAGCCGTTGACCGACTGGCGGCAGCCAACAGCGATTCCATGATAGTGACCCTACACCGACGAGCATGGACACAAGTGGGTTCGGGGCTTACGCCTTAAGCGGCGAGAGCGTAGTTGTCGTCGTTGGCAACTAAAAGTTTGCTACTGGATTAACGAGGAAAGTCGCCCCCTCGGCATGCACCAAGCGATTTCGCTACCCCCGTCGAAGCCGATCGCCCCCGGGTAAATCGCAAGTTACGCGTCAGTATATGGGGTCAGTGGTGAGCGATTCAAACGAAAGATTGTGTGTGGAGCAGTCAGGCACTGCCTTCCATGGCTTCTGGATTCCGGCAATCCCTGCCGGAATGACGAGCAAAGGTTCAGGCAAGCCGATTCTTCGCGCGCATCGTCTGCTGCTTCTCGCGATTCCAGTCGCGTTCCTTTTCGGCGGCGCGCTTGTCGTGATCCTGCTTGCCCTTGGCGAGGCCGATTTCGACCTTGACCCGATTGTGCTTCCAGTACATCGCCGTCGGCACGAGGGTGTAGCCCTTGCGCTCGACCGCGCCGACCAGCTTGTCGATTTCGGCGCGATTGAGCAGCAGCTTGCGCGTGCGCCGGTCTTCGGCGATCGACATGCGTGGACGCCGAAAGCAGCGGCGGAATCGAGGCGCCGAACAGGAATATCTCGCCGTTCCTGACGATCGCGTAGGCCTCGCTGATATTGATGCGGCCGGCGCGCAGGCTTTTGACTTCCCAGCCCTGCAGGGCGACGCCGGCTTCGTAACGCTCGTCGATGTGATATTCGTGGCGCGCGCGCTTGTTCAGCGCGATCGTCGAATCCGCTTTTTTCTTGTCTTTCGCCATTGCCGTTGGTATTGCGCCTTAGAATAGGCGCACAAGTCCTGCACATTGTATACATTTTTCACCCGGAAACCGATGATCCAGATTCGCCGCAGCGCCATCGTGCGCCACAGCCCGCCGCAGATGTTCGATCTCGTCAACGATGTCGAGGCTTATCCGCGGCGTTTCGCCTGGTGCGCGGGCGCTCAGGTGCGTGCGCACGATACGCAATCGCTGACTGCGCGTCTCGATCTGCGGCTTGGCGGTATGACCCAGAGTTTCACCACGCGCAACACGCTCGATCCACCGCAGGGCATCCTGATGCAGCTCGTCGAAGGGCCGTTCCGCACGCTTGACGGCGCGTGGAGTTTCTATTGCGCTCGGCGACGCCGGTTGCAAGGTCGCATTCGCGCTGGATTTCGACTACTCGGGATTGATGGCCCCGGTATTGCGCACGGGATTTCAAAAGCTGGCCGATCGCATGGTCGATGAATTCTGCCGCGAGGCGGATCGCATCTATGCCTGAAACGATTCGCGTCGAGGTCGTGTACGCCGAGGCGCAGTTGCAGTTTCTGCGCGAGATCGAGCTGGCGGCGGGCTCGACCGTTGAAGATGCGGTGCGCGCATCGGGGATCTCCGCTCTGGTGCCGGCTGCTTCCGCGCCTGCGGCGTTCGGTGTGTTCGGCAGCATCGTGGCGCCGGATTTTGTGCTGCGCGACGGCGACCGCGTGGAACTCTACCGGCGCCTCAAGATCGATCCCAAGGAGGCGCGCCGCAAACGTGTGCTAAAGCAGGAAAACCGGTGAGCGTGGCGGCCGCGGGCCAAGCCGTTGAGTTCAGCTTCCGTCCTGATCGCCGCCCTGTTTTTTCTTCTTGTCGTCGTCGTCGCGCTTCTCATCCGGATACTGGCGCTTGTATTTGGTCGCCTCGTGAATCAGTTCCACCGGATTCTCGGCGAAATAGTCGCCGTCGACGCGTGTGAGGCTTTCGCCTTCGAAATACAAGGTCAGATCCTTCGTTTGCATGCGTCCGTTGCCGCGCCGCTCGGTGGAAATATAGTCCCAGCGCGATACTTGAAACGGATTGACGACCGAGGGCGAGCCCATGGTCAAAATCACCTGGCGCTTGGTCATGCCGGGTTTGAGGGATTCGACCTGGGTTTTGTTGAAGAGATTGCCCTGCTGGATATCCAGCTGGTAGATCGGGTTGCAGCCGGTCAATGCGCACGCAGCGAGCGCGAAAACAACGAGCGGGCGGAGATTCCGGCGAAAAACTGGTGTCATGCGAATGCTCGTGGAGCGTAAAGCGCACGATGATACACTAGCCGCCGACTCTCGCGGACGCCGGCAACCGGGCCCGCATTCAGGCGGCACTCAGCAGGCAAGCCCATGGAAACTCAAGATTTGCGCAAAGCCGGGCTCAAGGTCACGCATCCGCGCATGCGTATTCTCGAAATTCTCGAAGATTCCGACGGCAAGCATATGACTGCCGAGGATATTTACCGTCAACTCCTGCAGCACGACGATGAGATCGGCTTGGCCACGGTGTATCGCGTGCTGACCCAATTCGAGGCCGCCGGACTCGTCGCCAAGCACAACTTCGAGGGTGGTCAGGCGGTCTACGAAATCGAGCGCGGCAAGCATCACGATCACATGGTCGACATCGACACCGGCAAGGTCGTCGAATTCGTCAGCGAAGAGATCGAACGCCTGCAGCGCGAGATCGCCGACAAGCACGGATATGTGATCCAGGAGCACAGCCTTGTGCTGTATGTGCGGGCGAAGAAAAAGCGTTGATGCAAGAGCTTCGGGCTAGTCCCGTGCAGCGTGCTCCAGCATCTGCTTTGCGTGCGCGAGCGTCTCGCGTGTGATTTCGACGCCGCCGAGCATGCGCGCGATTTCGTCGCGGCGCGCCCTGGCGTCCAGTTCCGCGATCCGCGTCCGGGTATTTTTACCGTCGCTGGACTTGCTCACGTTCAGATGCCGGTGACCTTGCGCGGCGACCTGCGCCAGATGTGTCACGCATAACACCTGACGCCGGCTGCCCAGGCGGCGCAGCTTCTGGCCGACGACCTCGGCGACCGCGCCGCCGATGCCCGCATCGACTTCGTCGAACACCATCGTGCCGATCTCATCGAGATCCAATGCTGCGACTTCGATCGCGAGACTGATACGCGACAGTTCGCCACCCGATGCCACCTTGCGCAGCGCGCGCGTCGGCTGGCCGGGATTTGCGCTGACCAGGAATTCGACGCGCTCCAGGCCCAGAGCATCCGGTGTGGATTTCTCCAAATTTTCAATTTGTACCTCGAAGCGGCCGCCAGCCATGCCGAGTTCGCTCAACAGGGCGCCGACGTCGGCGCCGAGTTTCTGCGCAGTTGCGCTGCGCGCCCGGCCGAGAATTTGCGCCGCAGCGGCATAGTCGCGCTCAATCGTGCCGCGCTCGCGTTCGAGCGCAATGAGTTGCGCGCCGGCGCCGCGCAGCGTTTCGAGTTCAGCGCGCAGGGAATCGGCATGCGCCTTCAGCTCGGCGGTCGCTACACGATGCTTGCGGCTCAATTCGTGCAGCTTGGCAATCTGCGCCTCGGTCTCGGCCAGACGCTCGGGATCCAGATCGAGCGAGTCGCGATAGCGCGCGATCAAATCCGAGGTCTCGCCGAGCTGGATGCCGGCTGCATCGAGCAGTTCGCGCGCCGGCGCAAGACGCGCGTCGGTCTGCTGCAGGCGCGCCAGTTCGTTCTGCGCACGGGCGGCCAGACGCAGCAGCGCGAACTCGCCTTCGCCGTCGAGCAACTCGGCGATTGCGGCGCTGCCCTGGATCAGCTGCCCGGCATTGGCCAGGCGTTGGTGGGTTTCGTTCAGAGCTGCCAGCTCGGACGGCGCGAGCGCATGGCGGTCGAGTTCGTCCAGATGATGTTCGAGCAGGCCGATGTGCGCGGAATGATCCTCGCCCGCGCTCAGCGTGCGTATTTTTCCCGCCATTTCGCGCCAGCGCCCGGCGAGCGCGGCGACGTTCGCCAGCGCATCCGCATGCGCGCCGTAGGCATCGAGCAATGCCAGCTGACTCGTGCGGTCGAGCAGGGCCTGATGCTCATGCTGACCGTGGATTTCGATGAGCTTGCCGGCCAGCGCCTGCACTTGCGTCAGCGTCGCCGGGCGGCCGTTGATCCAGGCACGCGAGCTGCCTTCGGCGCGAATTACGCGGCGCAACTGGCAGGCGCCGCCGTCGTCGAACTCCTCGCTCGCGAGCCAGCCGCGTGCTGCCGGCGCATCCGCGAGCGCGAATTCGGCGATCAGTTCCGCGCGCTCGCTGCCATGCCTCACCACATTCGCATCGGCGCGATTCCCGGCGAGCAGGAGCAGCGCGTCCACCAGCAGGGATTTGCCCGCGCCGGTCTCGCCGGTGACCACGGTCAGGCCCGCGTCGAAGCCGATTTCGGCCTCGCCGACGATAGCGAAATCCTTGACGAAAAGGGTCTGCAGCATGCGAATCGAATGCGAAGAAGAAGTGCGCACGCACGCTAACATGCGTGCGTTGCGCAAGCCAAGAGCACGCTGTTTGTCGACGGTCCCTTGAAGCACGCCGACAGAAAGCCATATTGACCGTATCATCCGTCGTTGTTAGCGTCGCCAGACTGCCTTCGCACAAATCACATGTCCGCACCGCTTGGCCCCCAACTCGACCCGCGCGCGCGCCAGCTGCTGCGTGCGCTGATCGCGCAATACATCGCCGACGGCCAGCCGGTTGGTTCGCGCACGCTGGCGAAGAATTCGGGACTGGATGTGAGCCCGGCGACGATCCGCAACGTGATGGCCGACCTCGAGGAAATCGGTCTGCTCGCGGCGCCGCATACCTCGGCGGGACGCATACCAACCGCACAGGGTTATCGCGTCTTCGTCGACAGCCTGCTGGAACTCAAGCCGCTTGACGCGCCGCAGATGGACGCGCTGCGCCGCGAGTTACCGACCCAGGCGCCGACTCAGGACCTGTTGAGCGGCGTGTCCTCGCTGCTCTCCGAAGTGACGCATTTCGTCGGTGTGGTCACCGTGCCCAAGCGCGAGGAGTTTCCGTTCCGGCATATCGATTTTGTCGCGCTCGGCGGCAATCGCGTGCTGGTGATCCTCGTGTTCACTGACAATGCGGTGCAGAACCGCGTGATCACCACCCAGCATGTGTATGCGCCGAGCGAACTGGAGCAGGTCGCGAATTTCCTCAATGCAAATTATGCGGGCCTGCGCATGAGCGAGATCCGCGAGCGCCTCAAGCGCGAGATGCGCGAAACCAGTCAGCGTTTGCATCAACTGATGGTCGCGGCGGCCGATGTCGCGCAGCAGGCCTTCACCGATCAGCGCTCATCCGATCAGGGCGGCGCCGACATGCTGGTCACCGGCCAGATCAATCTGATGGGTTCGCAGGGGCCGTCCGACATGGACCGCCTGCGCGAATTGTTCGAGGCCTTCCAGCGCAAACGCGATCTGCTGATCCTGCTGGAAAACTGCGCACGCGCGGAAGGCGTGCGCTTGTTCATCGGCGAGGAATCCGGCTTCAATGCGCTCGATGGATGGAGTCTGGTCACCGCGCCGTATGGCGTCGAGGGCCGCGTGCTCGGCGTGCTCGGCGTGATCGGGCCCACGCGCATGGCCTATCAGCGCGTGATTCCCGTGGTGCAGGCGACCGCGCAGATACTGTCTGGCGCCTTGAATCACTCGCATCAGACCCAATAACCGGCCGGGGCTGTTGATTCGTGTCGTGGCCAGCAGACCACCTCTCCCGCTGGCGGGAGAGGTCGGCGCGCATAGCGCGACGGGTGAGGGTGGCACTGGGTATCTTGTTATCCGCCCTGTGTCGTCACTCTTTCGCCTTCGGCACCTTCTCAGTGTGCACTCCCTGTGGTCGCGCCAGCGGAGAAGAAATCAGGAACTGCGAGTCGGTCATTTTCGATTGCGGTGGGCAGTGTGAACTGCGCTTTCGCGTATTGCTTGTGGAGTTATCGTGATGATGGAAAACACCAATCCGCCCAAGTCAGCCTCGCCCGGCGCGAGTGCGGCCAGCCCGGCGAACGAGGAAGCCTTGAACGCCGATGCGGTGCAGGCCGAGACCGATCAGCTCAGCGACAAGCTCGCCGAGTACGAAAACAAGCTTGGCGAAATGCGCGAAGTGCTGCTGCGCGAGCGTGCGGAAATCGAGAACCAGCGCAAACGTCTGCAACGCGATCTGGAGCAGGCGCGCAAGTTCGCCAACGAACGCCTGCTCGGCGATCTGCTGCCGGTGTGCGACAGTCTCGAACGCGGTCTGGCGATCGAAACCGCCGACGCGGGCGCGCTGCGCGAGGGCATGGACCTGACCCTGAAAGCGTTGCTCAAGGTCGCGGAGAACAACGGTCTCAAGCCGATCGATCCGATCGGGCAGGCTTTCAATCCCGAACTGCATCAGGCAATGAGCATGATCGATGCGCCGGGACAAAGAGCCGAATACGGTGGTGGCGGTGATGCAGAAGGGCTATGTGCTGAACGACCGCCTGCTGCGCCCCGCGCTGGTCGCGATCGCCAAGGCGAACGGCTGAACGCCTCATAATCGACTGGCAAGTATAGAAATTCACCTTTGCAATTCGCGCTTGAATTAAACCAGCGCGTCCTACTTTTGAGTACATGCGCGGCAGATGCCGCATTCGATTTTTCGGAGAGAGCTAAATGGGCAAGATCATCGGTATCGACCTCGGCACGACCAATTCCTGCGTCGCGGTCATGGAAGGCACGACCGCGCGCGTGATCGAGAATTCGGAAGGCGATCGCACGACGCCGTCGATCGTCGCGTTCAAGGACAACGAGGTGCTGGTCGGCGCCACGGCCAAGCGCCAGGCGGTGACCAATCCGAAGAACACCTTCTACGCGGTGAAGCGCCTGATCGGCCGCAAGTTCACCGATGCCGAAGTGAAGAAAGACCTCGACCTCGTGCCGTACAAGATCGTCGCGCACGACAACGGCGACGCGTGGCTCGAGACTGCCGACGGCAAGAAGACTGCCGCCGCAGGAAATCTCGGCCAAGATGCTGATGAAAATGAAGAAGACCGCCGAGGATTATCTCGGCGAGCCGGTCACCGAGGCGGTGATCACGGTGCCGGCGTACTTCAACGACTCGCAGCGCCAGGCGACCAAGGACGCCGGCCGCATCGCGGGCCTTGAGGTCAAGCGCATCATCAACGAGCCGACCGCGGCCGCGCTCGCCTATGGCATCGACAAGAAGGGCGGCGACCGCAAGATCGCGGTGTATGACCTGGGCGGCGGCACGTTCGATATCTCGATCATCGAGATCGCCGAAGTCGACGGCGAGAAGCAGTTCGAAGTGCTGGCGACCAACGGCGACACGTTCCTCGGCGGCGAAGACTTCGACAAGCGCCTGATCGATTATCTCGTCGAGGAATTCAAGAAGGACACCGGCGTCGATCTGAAGAACGACTCGCTCGCGTTGCAGCGTCTGAAGGACGCGGCCGAGCGCGCGAAGATCGAGCTGTCGACCGCGCACCAGACCGAAGTCAACCTGCCGTACATCACGGCCGATGCATCGGGTCCGAAGCATCTCAACATCAAGCTCACGCGCGCCAAGCTCGAAGCGCTGGTCGACGATCTGATCAAGGCGACGATCGGGCCGTGCCGCACGGCGATCAACGACGCCGGCTTGAAGGTTTCCGACGTGCAGGAAGTGATCCTCGTCGGCGGCCAGACGCGCATGCCGAAAGTGCAGGACGCGGTCAAGGAATTCTTCGGCAAGGAGCCGCGCAAGGACGTCAACCCGGACGAGGCTGTCGCCGTGGGCGCGGCGATCCAGGGCGGCGTGCTCGGCGGTACGGTCAAGGACGTGCTGCTGCTCGACGTCACTCCGCTGTCGCTCGGCATCGAGACGCTCGGTGGCGTGATGACCAAGCTGATCGAGAAGAACACGACGATCCCGACCAAGAACGCGCAGATGTTCTCGACCGCCGAGGACAACCAGACCGCGGTCACCGTGCACGTGCTGCAGGGCGAGCGCGAGCGCGCGAGCGCGAACAAGTCGCTGGCCAAGTTCGATCTGGCCGGCATCGAAGCTGCCGCCGCGCGGCATGCCGCAGGTCGAAGTCACGTTCGACATCGACGCGAACGGCATCCTGCATGTGTCGGCCAAGGACAAGAAGACCGGCAAGGAGCAGCGCATCGAGATCAAGGCCGGCTCGGGTCTGAACGAGGACGAGATCCAGCGCATGGTGCGCGACGCCGAGGCGAACAAGGAAGACGACAAGAAATTCCACGAACTCGTCGGCACGCGCAACAAGGCCGACCAGCTCGTGCACGCGACGCGCGCGGCGATCAAGGAACATGGCGGCAAGGTCGCCGGTGCGCAGATCGGCGCGATCGAAGCGCGCTGTCAGATCTTGAGAAGGTCATGAAGGGCGAAGACAAGGATGCGATCGAGGCGAAGATCGCTGCGCTCGAGCAGGCTGCGCAATCGCTCGCTGCGGCAGCGGCATCAGCCGGTGCGTCCGGCGGCTCCGGCGATGCCGGGGCGCAGGCGGGCGGCTCGGCGCCGAAGGACGATGTCGTCGACGCCGAGTTCACCGAAGTCAAAGACAAGAAATAATTGTTATCCATCGGCTTCGCCGACGGATCAACTGCTGCCGTTCGAGCCTCGCGGGACGCGAGGCTCAACGCCAGCGGAGTCAAGGACAACGGGTTTTGAGGCCACATGATGGGCAAGGGGAGACTTGAGGCGTTCAGCGATGGCGTGATCGCGTCATCATCACGATCATGGTGCTCGAATTGAAGGCGCCGCAGGGGCGTGACTTCGAGGCGCTCGTCGCGCAGTGGCCGCTGTTCCTTGCTACATGCTGAGTTTCGCCTATGTCGGGTCTATCTGGAATAACCATCATCACCTGCTGCATTCGGTCGAACACGTCAACGGCCGCGTGTTGTGGGCAAACCTGTTCCTGATGTTCTGCTTGTCGTTGTTGCCCTTTGTGACCGCTTGGATGGGCGAGAGCCACTACGCAAGCTTCCCGACCGCACTTTACGGTGTGGTCATGTTGTTTCTCGCCCTGGCCTGGTATTTGTTGCTGCGCAGCCTTATCGCCTGCAATGGCGGTGTGAACTCAATACTTGCGCGGACGGTGGGTCATCGCGACCCGAAGACCTTGACTTCGGCGGGTTTGAACATCATAGCGATACCCTCGGCGCTGCTTGGCTTCTCCTGGGTTGCCGTGGTCTGCTATCTCGCGATTGCGGGCATGTGGATCATCCCCGACCGGCGCATTGAGAGCAAAATTGGAAGGAAAGCGGCTGAATCATGAGCAAGCGGTGTTACTACGAAGTGCTGGGTGTCGAGCGCAGCGCCTCCGACGAGGACCTGAAGAAGGCCTTTCGTCGTCTGGCAATGAAGCACCACCCCGACCGCAATCCGGGCAACAAGGAATGCGAGACGCACTTCAAGGAAGCCAAGGAGGCGTACGAGGTTCTCGGCGACGCGCACAAACGGCAACTCTACGACCAGCACGGACATGCCGCATTCGAACACGGCATGGGCGGTCGCGGTGGAGCGGGCTTCGGCGACGTCGGCGATATTTTCGGCGATATTTTCGGTGACATCTTCGGCATGGGCGGTGGGCGCGGGCGTCAACGTCGCGGCGCCGATCTGCGCTACGTGCTCGAACTCGATCTCGAGGAAGCGGTGTTCGGTGTGGAAAGAACCATCGATGTGCCCACGCTCGCAGCGTGCGAGAAATGCAGCGGCTCGGGTTCCGCCGACGGCAAGCTCGGCACCTGCGGTACCTGCCAGGGGCACGGCCGTGTGCGCATGCAGAATGGTATTTTCTCGATCCAGCAGACCTGTCCGCATTGCGCTGGATCGGGCAAGGCGATCGCCAATCCGTGCAAGCCCTGTCGCGGCGAAGGCCGCGTGCAGCAGCAAAAGCGTCTCGCCGTGAAAATCCCCGCGGGCGTCGATGCAGGCGACCGCGTACGTCTGGGCAGTGAAGGCGAGGCGGGGCCGGCGGGCGCGCCGCCGGGCGATCTGTACGTCGAAGTCGCGGTGCGCGAACATGCGATCTTTCAGCGCGAACGCGACGATCTGTATTGCGAAGTGCCGATCCGCTTCTCGCAGGCGGCGCTCGGCGCCGAGATCGAAGTGCCGACGCTCGGCGGTGAGGCAGCGATCAAGATTCCTGCGGAAACGCAGACCGGCAAATCGTTCCGCCTGCGCGGCAAGGGCGTGCGCAATGTGCGCAATGGTCATGTCGGCGATCTGATCTGTCGCGCCGTGGTCGAAACGCCGGTCAAGCTCAACAAACAGCAGCGGGAACTGCTGCAGCAGTTCGAAGCGAGCTTCGGCGATGATGTCGCCACGCACACGCCGCGCGCCACGGGTTGGTTCGATGGCGTCAAGCAGTTCTGGGAGCGGGTAACGTCGTAAGAACGGCGTCGATGCCCGGATGTCGCTGCAGCGGACGCGCGCAATTTTCTCTGTGCCTGGAGCCACGGCGCTCTGCTAGCATTGGCCCATGCGCGATCTGGTCAATGTCGTGGTTTACGGTTCCGCCGGACGCATGGGTCAGGCGGTGATCCGTTCGGTGCTCCAATCCACCGAAGCGAGGCTGGCCTGCGCGCTGGTGCGGCCGGGCTCGGGACTGGCCGACGAACCGCTCGACCGCGTGTTCGGATCGCTTCCGCGCGATGTGGATTTTTCTCCTTCGCTCGATCCCGATGTCGCCTGCGATGTACTTGTCGATTTCAGCGGACCGGTCGCGTTCGACGCGGCGCTGGCGCTCGCGCTGGAGCGGCGCGCGGCCTTCGTCAGCGGTACGACCGGGTTGCATGACGCGCAGCGCGCGTCGATGCACAACGCGGCGCAGACGATTCCGGTTTTGTGGGCCGCAAATTTCAGTCTTGGCATCGCCATGCTCGTGCGTGCGGCGCGCCGTGTCGCCGAGGCGCTGCCCGACTGGGACTGCGAAATCGTGGAAATGCACCACCGGCGCAAGCAGGACGCACCGTCGGGCACGGCCATCACGCTCGGAGAGGCCGTCGCCGACGCGCGCGGGGATTGCGCTCGACGCGCATGCGCGCTTCGCGCGGCATGGCCATATCGGCCCGCGCGAACCGGGTGAAATCGGTTTCGCCACGCTGCGCGGCGGCGACGTGGTCGGCGAACACAGTTTGATTTTCGCCAGCCACGGCGAACGGCTCGAACTGACGCATCGCGCGAGCGATCGCGACATCTTCGCCCGTGGCGCCCTTGCCGCGGCGATCTGGCTCGCGCGCTGCGAACCGGGAATGTACACCTTCGATCAGGTGCTCGCGCCGCCGGCCTGACGACTTGTCTCGGACGTGCTCGCCAATCGCTACGGTGGTGGCGCTGCTTGCGGCGCGGCGAGCGGCAGAATCAGGCGGCTCGTGCGCTCACCGCCATGGAAAACCTTGATGTGGGCGACGCGCGCCTGCGCCAGGGTCTCGTAGCCGATGCGTCCACCGCTATTGAAGTTCTTCTGGTAGTTGGGCGAATTGAGCGGCGCGATGACCAAGCGCAGGCGCGCGCCAGCGGGAATGCGCCGCGCCATCCAGTAGAACTCGAACGGAATCTTCGCGATCTCGCCAGGCTTGAGCAGCTCTTGTTTGAACGGGCCGTCGCGGAAGCGCGCGCGGCGTATGTCTTCGCCCAGGCGCACCGCCGAACCGTCCGGCAGCAACATCATGACCTGTGCCCAGAGATCGAAATCGGGCGCATCCGACTGCACGAGCAGATCGAGCTGCATGTGTCCGGCCACTTCGATAGGCTTCTCGAATGGCGCCGAGTGGAACACGATCGCGCGCTTCTGGAACGCGCGGAACTGGCTCAGCAGGCCTTCGTCGGCGGTGTAGCCGGCGAACTCGAGTTCCGGCAACTCGTGCGGATCGGACACAATCAGCGCGGGCGGCTGTGCGGCAGGAGAGTTTGCCGATAGCGTGCCCGAGTGGAACACGCCTGCGGGCGTGCCTTCCGGCGCCGACAGATAAAGCTCCAGCTGTTTTCCCGAGGATGCCGATTCCAGCGAGTGTGCGTAGCGCCACTCGTCGGCGCCGAGCATGAAATAGGCGACCTTATCGCGCAGGAATTCAGGACGCGGCCCGCGTCCGAGTACCCAGTCGTACCAGTCGGCATGCAGCTTGTGCATATCGAGCACCGCTGCCGTCGGGATTGTCAGACCTTCGATCATCTTCTCCGGCTGCTGTGTTCCACCGTGATCCCAGGGACCGATGACAAGGCAGGTTTTCTCCAATTCGTCGCGCGGCGCCTGGGCGATATAACGCCGGTAGTAGCGCAGTGCGCCAGGCTGGTCGTCATCGAAATAGCCGGTTGCGGTGAGGACCGGAAAGTGCATCTGGGCATAATCTTTCGGCTGCGGTTCGGCGGCGAGATTGAAGGCCTTGTCGCCGACGTGATCGAGCCAGACTTTCATGAAAGATGCGCGGCGACCATTGGTGTCGACCATCCACCAGTCGTCTTGTGCGATGCCGATCGCCTCGTCGAGTTCGCCGAAAGGACGGTAGCCTGCATACTGCTCGAGCATCTTGCCCTGCCAGTAGGCGGCATTGGCGATGAAGCCGGTGTTGAGCGTGCGTCCGGACACGTAGCCCATGATCACCGCGGACCACGACTGCGGAATGCCGTTGGTGTTGGGCACATCCCATCCGGGGTAGATCGGCACGTACGGCGCGATGCCGGACAGGTGCGGAGGGTGCTGTGCGGCGGTACGCCATTGCGTCATGCCGACGAACGATCCTCCGTACATGAAGACGTGCCCGTCGCTCCAGCGTTGCCTGGCGATCCATTCGACGAGATCGTAACCATCGCGCCCCACTTGCAGTCCGAGATCGTCGTTCTTGTCGCCGCCCGAACGCCCGCGCCCGCGCACCTCGACCTGCACGAATACGTAGCCGCGCCTGGCCAGTGCAATGGATTCCTGGCGACGCCCGCTATCGATGTCGTACTGAGTCAGTTCCAGCACGGCCGGCGCCTTGCCATCGATACGCGAGGGCTTGGTGATCCAGGCCTCGAGCGCGACGCCGTCGCGCATCGGGATCATCCGGCTCATCTCGATGTCATAACCCGGGCCGACCGTGCTGGCCGGTGCGGGCGGCAGGAGTGTCGCGGAGTGGCCGGCGCCCGCCACGGCGAGCAGCAGCAGAGCAATCGAACACACATTGCCAGTCATGTGATTGCAGCCTCGCATCGGTTGATATTGGAACGGCTCATGTCGGAGCGACGCATCAATCCCGGTGTGCGGCATTCTTGTCGCGCCGCGCGCCGAATTTACGGTCGAGTCCGCCGAACAGTTTCTTGAACAGGCGCGAGAGTTTCCCACGCTGGGTCTTGCGCAGTTTTTCGTCTTCACTGGTCAGCCAGGCAATCTGGATCACGCGGCGCTCGCCCTCGTATGGCAGATGACCATGGAACGAGTTGTCGGCGCGCTTGAAGACGACGAAGGTGCCATACAGCGGCTTGATTTCCGGCGCGGCGAGATCGTCGACATTGTCGACGCGGTTGAGGAAGCGAAAGCAGCCGTCGCTGGTATCCGGCCAGGACTCGTTCAAGTACAGCAACGCGGTGGCCACCTTGGATTTGCTGTCGGTATGGATCGTGCCGTGGCGCTTGTTCAATGCACGGCACAGCGTGACCAAAGTCGGGTATCGACCCAGATTGTCGATGCCGAGCCGCGCGCCGACGGCGCTCGCCACCGACGGATCGGTCAGTTCGCCGATCAGCCGATTGATGCTCGGCCCGCAGTCCTTTTCTTCGTAGGGAAAGAAGCCGGCACTGGAGTACTTCGGAAAGTCGCGTGCAAGCTCGCGGGCCGCGCCCACCGGCAGTTGTTCGCGGGCGACCAGAAAGCGAAATGGACTGTCGCGCAGCACGCTGTCGCTGCGATCCAGGCGTGCGGGATCGAACAGGGCTGGGGTTGTGCTGGCGATAACTGCGGCGGCCATGTATCGAGCTCGCGTTTGCGACCTGCGGATTCTAGCGCCGCGCGGGCAAAGTTTCTCCCATTCCACCGGCGCAGGCGATGGACACCGCCGGGTGGCGACCGGTATCATTCGTACTCGCCCGTAGCCTTCAACCCACGGACTGGTTCGCACCGGCCCGCGGGTCGGCTTGTACCCGATGGTTGCGTTTCAGTCCGCTCAAGGCGACGCAATGACAGCAGCACTACTCGCGCTCGAAGATGGCAGTCTGTTCCGCGGAATTTCCATCGGCGCGGAAGGTGAGACCGTCGGCGAAGTGGTGTTCAATACCGCGATCACCGGTTACCAGGAAATCCTCACCGATCCTTCCTACGCGCGCCAGATCGTCACCCTGACTTATCCGCATATCGGCAACACCGGCGTCAATGCGGTGGACGACGAGTCGGCGAATGTGCATGCGGCAGGCTTGATTGTGCGTGATCTGCCGCGTCTGCCCAGCAGCTGGCGCCTGCAGGAGACGCTCGACGCCTATCTGCGCCGCCATGGTGTCGTCGCCATCGCCGACATCGACACGCGCCGCCTGACACGTCTGCTGCGCGACAAGGGTGCGCAGAACGGCTGCATCGCGACTGGCCCGGCGACGTCGGAAATGCACGCGCTGGCGAAGGCGCGCGCATTCCCGGGGCTCAAGGGCATGGATCTGGCGAAAGTCGTCAGCGCGCGGCAGAGCTACAGGTTCGACGCCGGCAGCTACGATCTCGACCGCACCGAATTTGCGGTCGGTGCCGGCGCGCCACCACGTCGTTGCCTACGATTTCGGCGTCAAGCGCAATATTCTGCGCATGCTCGTGGATCGAGGCTGCGAAATCACCGTGGTGCCGGCGCAGACATCTGCAGCCGACGCGCTCGCATTGAAACCCGACGGCATCTTTCTCTCGAACGGTCCGGGCGATCCCGAGCCCTGCGATTATGCGATCGCCGCGGCGCGCGAATTCATCCAGCGCCGCATTCCGCTGTTCGGCATCTGTCTCGGCCAGCAGATCATGGGGCTGGCGGTCGGTGCGCAAACGCTGAAGATGAAATTCGGCCATCACGGCGCCAATCATCCGGTCAAGGATCATAACGACGGGCGCGTTCTCGTCACGTCGCAAAATCACGGTTTCGCGGTCGATCCCGCAACCCTGCCGGCGAATGCGCGCGTGACCCATACCTCGCTATTCGACGGGTCCCTGCAAGGCTTCGCGCTTGCCGATGCGCCAGCCTTCTGCTTCCAGGGCCATCCGGAAGCCAGCCCTGGTCCGCACGATATCGCCTATTTGTTCGACCGTTTCGTGGCGAACATTCGCGAGGCGCAGCGCGCCCGCGCCGCATGAGCACGCCTGATCAGACCATCGAAAATGCCCAAACGCACTGACCTCCGCAGCATCCTGGTAATCGGCGCGGGCCCGATCGTGATTGGTCAGGCCTGCGAGTTCGATTATTCGGGCGCGCAGGCGTGCAAGGCGCTCAAGGCCGAAGGCTACCGTGTCGTGCTGGTCAATTCGAATCCGGCGACGATCATGACCGATCCGGAAACCGCCGACGCGGTTTACATCGAGCCGATCAATCGCGCCACGGTCGAAAAGATCATCGCCAAGGAAAAGCCCGACGCGCTGCTGCCGACGATGGGCGGGCAGACGGCGCTGAACTGCGCGCTCGATCTGGCCGATAGCGGAATTCTGGAAAAGTATAAAGTCGAGTTGATCGGTGCCTCGCGCGAGGCGATTCGAATGGCCGAGGATCGCGAACTGTTCCGTCGCGCGATGATCGAGATCGGCCTCGAATGCCCGCAGGCCGAAGTGGCCAAAACGCTGGAGCAGGCGCTGGAAGTGCAGACCCGGGTTGGTTTCCCGACGATCATCCGCCCGAGCTTCACGCTCGGCGGTTCGGGTGGCGGCATCGCCTACAACCGCGAAGAATTCGTCGAGATCATCGCGCGCGGTCTCGAACTGTCGCCGGTGCACGAGGTTCTGGTCGAAGAATCCGTACTCGGCTGGAAAGAATTCGAAATGGAGGTCGTGCGCGACAAGGCCGACAACTGCATCATCGTTTGTTCGATCGAGAATTTCGACCCGATGGGTGTGCATACGGGCGATTCGATTACCGTGGCGCCCGCACAGACCCTGACCGACAAGGAATACCAGCGTCTGCGCGACGCATCGATTGCCGTGCTGCGCAAGATCGGCGTCGACACCGGCGGTTCCAATGTGCAGTTCGGCATCAATGCCGAGAACGGTCGCGTCGTCGTGATCGAAATGAATCCACGCGTGTCGCGCTCGTCGGCGCTGGCGTCGAAGGCGACCGGGTTTCCGATCGCCAAGGTCGCGGCCAAGCTGGCGGTCGGCTATACGCTCGACGAGTTGCGCAACGAGATCACCGGCGGTGCCACACCAGCTTCGTTCGAGCCGACGATCGATTATGTCGTGACCAAGATTCCGCGTTTTGCGTTCGAGAAATTTCCCGCCGCCGACGCGCGCCTGACCACGCAAATGAAATCGGTCGGCGAGGTGATGGCGATCGGACGCAATTTCCAGGAATCGCTGCAGAAGGCCTTGCGTGGTCTGGAAACCGGCAAGGATGGCTTGAATCCGAGCGTGCTCGATTTCGCCGCCGATGAGGATGCATTGGCGACACTCAGACGCGAGCTGCGCGAACCGAAACCCGACCGTATCTTCTACGTCGCCGATGCATTCCGCGCGGGCTTGTCGCTGGAGGAAATTTTTGCGCTGACCCGCATCGATCGCTGGTTCCTCGATCAAATCGGCGAACTGATCGAAATAGAAACGGCGGTAAAGACGTCCGGCTTGAACGGTATCGACGCCGCGCGCATGCGCGCGCTCAAGCGCAAGGGGTTTTCCGATGCGCGCCTGGCGAGCCTGCTCGGCACCGACGAGGGCGCGGTGCGCACGTTGCGCCGCGCGTTTGGCGTGCATCCGGTGTACAAGCGCGTCGACTCATGCGCAGCCGAGTTCGCGACGACGACGGCGTATCTGTATTCGACCTATGAGGAAGAGTGTGAGGCGCAGCCGTCGTCGCGCGACAAGATCATGGTCCTCGGCGGCGGCCCGAACCGCATCGGCCAGGGTATCGAGTTCGACTATTGCTGCGTGCACGCAGCGCTCGCTCTGCGCGAGGATGGTTACGAGACCATCATGGTCAATTGCAATCCGGAAACCGTGTCGACCGATTACGACACGTCGGACCGCCTGTATTTCGAACCGCTCACGCTGGAAGACGTGCTCGAAATCATCGACAAGGAAAAACCCAAAGGCGTGATCGTGCAGTACGGCGGGCAGACGCCGCTCAAGCTGGCGCGCGCTTTGGAGGCCAATGGTGCGCCGATTATCGGCACGTCGCCCGATTCGATCGACCTGGCCGAAGATCGCGAGCGCTTCCAGAAGATGGTGACGAAGCTCGGCCTGACCCAGCCGCCGAACCGCACCGCGCGCACGCCGGACGAAGCGCTCGCGCACGCACGCGCGATCGGCTATCCGCTGGTCGTGCGGCCGAGCTACGTGCTCGGCGGGCGCGCGATGGAAGTCGTGCATTCAGACGCTGATCTCAAGCGTTACATCACCGATGCAGTACGCGTATCCAACGATTCGCCGGTGCTGCTCGATCGCTTTCTCGATAACGCGGTCGAAGTCGATGTCGATATCGTCGCCGACCACGGCGGCAATGTGCTGATCGGCGGCATCATGGAGCATATCGAGGAAGCCGGCGTACATTCGGGCGATTCCTCGTGTTCGCTGCCGCCGTATTCGCTGCCGGCGAAAGTGCAGAACGAGTTGCGCGCGCAGGTGACGCAGATGGCGCGCGAACTGCAAGTCGTGGGTTTGATGAACACCCAGTTCGCGATCCAGACCGATGAGAATGGCGAGGCGACGATCTTCATCCTCGAAGTGAACCCGCGCGCCTCGCGCACCGTACCCTTCGTATCCAAGGCGACCGGTGTGGCGCTGGCCAAGATCGCCGCGCGCTGCATGGTTGGCACGAGCCTGGCCGAACAGGAAGCCACACGCGAAATCGTGCCGAAGTATTTCTCGGTCAAGGAAGCGATTTTCCCGTTCCTCAAGTTCCAGAACGTCGACCCGATTCTCGGCCCCGAGATGCGCTCGACCGGCGAAGTCATGGGCGTCGGCCGCAGCTTCGGCGCCGCGTTCGCGCGCGCACACGAGGCCGCGAATATCGCTGCGCCGAAAGTCGGCAAGGTGTTCCTCTCGGTGCGCGATGCCGACAAGCCGCGGGTGCTGCTGGTTGCGCAGGATCTGATCAAGCGCGGCTATCACCTGGTCGCGACCTCAGGCACCTGCGCCTATCTCACTGCGCGCGGCATCGCCTGCGAGCACATCAACAAGGTGGCCGAGGGCCGGCCGCATATCGTGGATCTGGTCAAGAACCGCGAGATCGTGTTCATCGTCAACACCACCGAAGGCAAGCAGGCGATCGCGGATTCGTTTTCCATCCGCCGCGAAGCCTTGCAGCAGCGCATTACCTATTCGACCACCGTTGCCGGCGCGCGTGCGCTCGTCCACTCGCTCGATTTTCGCGGCGGCGGCGACGTCAACAGCCTGCAGGAACTGCACAAGGAGTTGATGACATGAGGAGCCGCGCATGAAGCGTTCACCAATGACCGTGAAGGGCGCCGAGCGTCTGCGCGGAGAACTCGAACGGCTGAAATCGGAAGAACGCCCGCGCATCATCGCGGCGATCGCCGAAGCGCGCGCGCACGGCGATCTCAAGGAGAACGCCGAATATCATGCCGCACGCGAGTTGCAGGGCTTTATCGAAGGCCGTATCAAGGAACTCGAGGCCGCACTCAGTTTCGCCGAGGTCATCGATATTTCGCGGCTCAGCACGAACGGCAAGATCGTGTTCGGCGCGACCGTCGATCTGGTCGAGGAAACGAGCGGCGACGAGGTCAGCTATCAAATCGTCGGCGACCTCGAAGCCGATATCAAGCAGCGCCTGATCGCGGTGAACTCGCCGCTCGCGCGCGCGCTGATCGGCAGGAGCGAAGGCGACAGCTTCGAATTCCAGGCGCCGAACGGAACCCGGCAATACGAAATTCTCGCGGTGCGCTATCCGGTGTGATCCGAGCCTGCGATGTCCGGTTTGAACACGGTGACTCTGCTGCTGCCGACCTGGCCGCGCGGTGTTGCGCGCGAGTCCGCACCGATACTGTTGCGCTGGCTCGCGCGTGGCGATCGGTTAGCCGATGCCGTGGGCGGGCGCGGCGCAACATTGCGCGAATGTTTCGAATTTACCGGCACTGCGCTGCCGGTCGCGGCGCTGACGCGCAGCCTCGACACGGGCGACGGGGCGCATGCGTTATGGCTGCGCGCCGATCCGGCCTATGTGATGGCGGACGCGGTCACCTTGCGCTTGCTCGCGTGCGGGAATCTGGAGTTGTCCGACGCCGAAATCGAAGGCTTCGCGCGCGCGTTGAAGCCATTGTTCGGCGATGCGGGATTTCCGCTCGACGCGACGCGTGCGGATCGCTGGTACCTGCACGGTCCGCGCGAGGCGAAGCTGCCGATGTTTTCTGTGCCCGCGGACGCGCTCGGCGACGATCTCGCGCAGCACCTGCCCGAGGGCGAGAACGCTCGGCAATGGCGCGGACTGCTCAACGAGGCGCAGATCATCCTGCACCAGCATCCGCTCAACGCGCAGCGCGCGCGGCGCGGCCTGCCGCCGGTCAACAGCCTGTGGATCTGGGGCGCCGGCGTCCTGCCGGATTGGGTGCGCAGTGGGTTTGATCGCGTAATCAGCAATGATGATGTTCTGGTCGCGCTGGCGAGCCTCGCGCATGTCCCGTCATTCCGGCGAAAGCCGGAATCCAGTTCCTTTTTCGACTTGAATGCGCAGACGCTGGATCCCGGCTTCCGCCGGGATGACGAGCAAAACGAGGCTTCAAGGCTACCCGGCGATCAGACATCTCCTGCGCGGACGCTTTTGTCAGGGGGGAGGGAGCAGAATGAGGAGGACTCTTCGCTGTTGATCGACCTTGCCGATCAGCGTGATATCGTCGCGCTCGAACGTGATTGGTTTACGCCCCTCGATACCGCTCTTCGCGCGCGCAAGATCGCCACGCTGCATCTGCGTTTCGAAAGCGGCGAGCGCTGCCGCATCAAACCCGCGCACCGCTGGCGTTTCTGGCGCAAGGTAAAACCGCTCACGTGATCGGCAAACCACGCATCCTGCGCCGCGTTGTGCCCTCTTCAAATGGCGTGTGGCCCATTGCCATGCATCCGGTGTTGCGCAGAATCTACGCCGCGCGCGGTATCGTGGCGCCGGAACAAATCGAACACCGCCTCGGCGCATTGCTGCCGCCGCAACAGCTCGGCGGCATTCAACGTGCGTGCGAATTGCTTGAGAGCGCGCTGCGTGCGGAATCGCCAATTTTGATTGTCGGCGATTTCGATGCCGACGGTGCGACCGGCACGGCCGTCGCGGTGCGCGGCCTGCGTCTGCTTGGCGCGCGCCGGGTCGACTACGGTGTGTCGAACCGGTTCACCCACGGCTACGGCTTGAGTCCGGGTCTGGTCGAGGAACTGGTTGCGGGGCATCCCGAACTCAGACAGGACGGATTGCTGATTACGGTCGACAACGGCGTCGCCGCGCATGCGGGTATCGCCGCGGCGAAAGCACACGGAATGCGTGTGATCGTGACCGATCATCACCTGCCCGGTGCGATCCTGCCCGCGGCCGACGCGATGGTGAATCCGAACCTCGGCCTTGTTGAAACGTGCGGACATGGAAGTCCGCCCTGTGATCTTTGCGCACAGGACGTACGCATGAATGCGGCGTTTCCGAGCAAGGCGCTGGCCGGCGTCGGCGTGATGTTTTATCTGCTGCTCGCGCTGCGTGCGCATTTGCGCGCGAGTAGCTGGTATTCCGAGCGTGAGGTCAGCGAGCCCGATCTGGCGTGTCTGCTCGACCTGGTCGCGCTCGGCACGGTGGCCGATCTGGTGCCACTGGATCGCAACAACCGCATTCTGATCGAGGCGGGCCTGAAGCGTATTCGTTGCGGCCGCGCGTGCGCTGGCATCGTCGCCCTGCTCGAAAGTGGCAGGCGCGATCCCGCGCGCGCGATCGCGAGCGACCTGGGATTCGTCGTCGGACCGCGCATCAACGCCGCAGGCCGGCTCGACGATATCCGTCTGGGCATCGAATGCCTGCTCAGCGACGATCCTGTGCGCGCGCGGGCATTGGCCGATGCGTTGTCCACGATCAACAACGAGCGCCGCGAACTGCAATCGGGGATGGTCGATCAGGCGGAAGCGTCGGTGCAAAAGTGGATTTCGCAACACTCGGTGGAGTCGCTGCCCGTCGGCCTGGTGCTGTTCGAGCCTGATTGGCACCACGGCGTCGTCGGTCTGGTCGCGTCGAAACTCAAGGAATCGCTGAATCGCCCGGTGATCGCCTGCGCGCCGGCGGGCGAGAGAAAAATTGAAGAGTGCGTGCATGGACGCACGCTTTGTGATCTTTGCGATCAGGATGACCTCGCTGACACAGTCAGGGCGTCCGGCCGTTCGATTGCGGGATTCCATCTGCGCGATGCGCTGGTCGAAATCGACGCGCGCGTTCCCGGTCTGCTGCTGCGCTACGGCGGCCATGCGATGGCGGCTGGCATGACTCTGCGTCGCGCCGATATCGGGCGTTTGGCGATCGAGTTCGATGCGGTTGCACGCAAGCATCTGGCCAGCGAGCAGCTCAATGCGATTTTGTATACCGATGGCGAGCTCGATGCCGCGGATTTCACTCTCGATCTGGCCCGTCAATTGCGTTATGCGGGGCCGTGGGGTCAGGCGTTTGCCGAACCGCTGTTCGACGGCGTCTTCACGGTCGAATCCTGGCGCAGCGTCGGCGAGAATCATCGACGCCTGAAATTGGGCCGCGACGATTCGGCACAGGCGCTCGATGCAATCCAGTTCAATGCCGGGATCGGCGCGCCGCCGCCACGCATTCGCGCCATATTTCAGCTCGATGTGAACGAGTGGAATGGCGCGGAATCGTTGCAGTTGCTGATTCGCCATCTCGAATCCGTGTGATTTGTTAGAATCGCGAGCCATGCAACAGCGCCTTCGACCATGATCGAGACCAATCCGATTCACGCACGCATTGCGGATTTGCAGACCCGTGTGGCGTCGCTTAGGGGGTATCTTTGACTACGAGACGAAATCAGAACGTCTCGAAGAAGTCAGCCGTGAACTCGAAAACCCCAACATCTGGGACAACCCCGAGCGCGCCCAACAGTTGGGCAAGGAGCGCGCGACGCTCGACAAGATCGTCAACGGCATCCAGGCCTTGACCGAGGGTTTGAGCGGTGCAGCTGAGTTGCTGCAACTTGCCGAAGCCGAGAACGACGATGGCACCGTGCAGGCTGTGTCTGCCGATGTGGAGACGCTCGCGCAGAAAGTCGAGGCGCTGGAATTTCAGCGCATGTTCTCCGGCAAGATGGATTCGCACAACGCGTTCGTCGATGTGCAGGCCGGCGCCGGCGGCACCGAGGCGCAGGACTGGGCCGAAATGCTGCTGCGCATGTATTTGCGCTGGTGCGAAAACAAGGACTGGAAAACCGAGTTGCTCGAAGTCTCGGCCGGCGATGTCGCCGGGATCAAGAGCGCGACATTCCGCGTCGAGGGCGAGTACGCCTACGGCTGGCTGAAGACCGAGATCGGCGTGCACCGTCTGGTGCGCAAGTCGCCGTTCGATTCGGACAACCGGCGGCACACTTCGTTCTCGTCGATTTTTGTCTCGCCCGAAGTCGACGACGATATCGATATCGAGATCAATCCGGCCGACCTGAAGACCGACGTGTATCGTTCCTCCGGCGCGGGTGGCCAGCACGTCAACAAGACTGAATCAGCGGTGCGTATCACGCACATGCCCAGTGGGATCGTCGTTGCCTGCCAGACCGAGCGCTCGCAGCATGCCAACCGCGACCGCGCGATGAAGATGCTCAAGGCCAAGCTCTACGAGATGGAAATACAGAAGCGCAACACCGAAAAGGCGGCGGTTGAGGCGACCAAGTCAGATATCGGCTGGGGCAGCCAGATCCGCAACTACGTGCTGGACCAGTCGCGTATCAAGGATTTGCGTACCGGCATCGAGCGCACCGACACGCAGAAAGTGCTCGACGGCGATCTCGACGGGTTTATCGAGGCCAGCCTGAAATCGGGATTGGAAGCGGGTGCAAAGCGGGTGGATGCTTGATGCTTTAGGCTTGTCATTCCCGCGAGACGTTCTTTAGCAGCGGAGCTGGTCAAGCGGTAATCCGGCTTTCAAGCCTCAAAATCAGGAACTGGATTGACCAGCTCCGCTGTTGCTAAGCGCTTCCGCTTTTCGCGGGAATGACAAGAAAAAAGGTACTTTGAAGAATTCGACTATGAGCGACAACACCGACAATCTGCCGCCAGACGAAAACAAGCTGATCGCCGAGCGCCGCGAAAAACTGCGTGCCTTGCGTGCGCAGGGCATCGCCTTTCCTAACGACTTTGTCCAGGACGCGTTCGCTGGTGATCTGCAGCAGGAGTTCGAGGGCAAGGATGCGGTCGAGGTCGAAGCGGCTGCACGGCGCGTGAAAGTCGCGGGGCGGATGATGCTCAAGCGCGGCCAGGGCAAAGTCAGCTTCGTGCAGATTCAGGATATGAGCGGGCGCATCCAGTTGTTCGTCCAGGCCAATGCGCTCGGCGACACATACGAGGCGTTCAAGTCCTGGGATATCGGCGATATCGTCGGTGCCGAAGGCCCGCTGATGCGCACGAAGACCGGCGAGCTTAGTGTAAAAGTGGAAAAGTTGCGCCTGCTGACCAAGTCCCTGCGTCCGCTGCCGGACAAGTGGCATGGCATGGCCGACGTCGAGCAACGCTATCGCCAGCGCTATGTCGACCTCATCGTCACGCCCGAATCGCGCCGTGTGTTCGAGCTGCGCTCCGGTGTGGTCCGGCATATCCGCAACTTTCTCGATGCACGACGCTTTCTCGAAGTCGAAACACCGATGATGCACGTGATACCGGGCGGCGCGACCGCGCGACCATTCGTCACCCATCACAACGCGCTCGATATGAACCTTTACCTACGCGTCGCGCCGGAGTTATACCTCAAGCGCCTCACGGTCGGCGGCTTCGAGCGCGTTTACGAGATCAATCGCAACTTCCGCAATGAGGGCGTGTCGACGCGGCACAATCCCGAGTTCACCATGCTTGAGCTGTATCAGGCCTACGCGACCTACAACGAAATCATGGACCTGACCGAGGCGATGGTCGCGCAGCGCGGCCGCCGACGTGGTCGGGCGCACTGCGCTCACTTGGGAAGGCCGCGAGATCGACGTCGGCCCAGCTTTCCGCCGTTGGTCAATGATAGACGCGATCGTGGCATACAACGGAAAGCCCCTAGGCCAGAAATTCGTGGATAACGGAGTTTGTGAATTTAATCCCTATTTCTATGCTCGTGACTATATGGCCGAAATTCGAAAGCAAGGTGGACGCGATGCTCTTGCAGAGTACTGTCGAGATATTGGTATTCAGGTGAAACCTAGTTACGGCTGGGGCAAGCTATTGCTGGAAATTTTCGAAAAAACTGTTGAAGGCACGCTGATTCAACCGACCTTTATCACGACCTATCCGACCGAAGTGTCGCCGCTATCGCGTGCAAACGATACCGATCCTGGCGTGACCGACCGCTTCGAACTTTTTATCGGCGGCAAGGAAATCGCCAATGGGTTTTCCGAGCTGAACGATCCCGAAGATCAGGCCGAGCGTTTCCGCGCGCAGGTCGACGCCAAGGATTCCGGCGACGACGAAGCGATGCATTTCGACGCCGACTATATCCGTGCACTCGAAGTGGGCCTGCCGCCGACCGGCGGTCTCGGCGTCGGTATCGACCGCCTGGTGATGCTGCTCGCGGATGTACCGTCGATTCGCGACGTGTTGCTATTCCCGTATATGAGACCTGAAGCAATCTGATTTCATCAGGAGGCCGCATGAGCAAACGTGATCCACGAGTCGACGCGTATATCGTCAAATCCGCGCCGTTCGCGCAACCGATATTGAAATACTTGCGCCAGCTGGTTCACGAGATCAGTCCGGACGTCGAAGAGACGCTCAAATGGAGCATGCCTTCGTTCCTGCATCGCGGACGTATACTTTGTGGCGTCGCGGCTTTCAAACAGCACAGCTCGTTCTGGTTCTGGCGCGGCATGAACTTGACTGCGGATGATGGCAGGGATGGCATGGGCGCGTTCGGGTGCATCACCTCGCTGAAGGATTTGCCCTCGAAGAAAATTCTGATCGGCCATCTGAAGAAGGCGATTGAGTTTTGCGAAGCTGGCGCCAAGTTTGCCAAACCGCGAGGCGCATCCAAGCCGACGCCAACCGCGCCCGCCGATCTGCTGGTGGCGCTGAAAAAGAACAAGAAGGCGTCCGCGACGTTTGCAGCGTTCAGCCCCAGCGCGAAACGCGAATACGTCGACTGGATCACTGAAGCAAAACGTGAGGACACGCGCGCGAAACGGCTCGCCCAAGCCGTCGAGTGGATGGCGGAGGGCAAGCAGCGAAATTGGAAATACATGAGCTGCTGAAGTTGGAGCTGGAAGACTTAAAAAAACATCATTCGTGATCTGGCTGCATTGCCGACCGCGGGGCTCATCTTCAGTGTCGCCAAGTCCGCTGAGCATCTACGCCAGCAGGAAAATCTGTTGCACGCTGTGCAGCTCAGTGCATGATCAGCCTCACCACGTGATGATCGGTCCGGCCATGTAGCTGATCACCACTGCTAGGCTATTGAGCGTGCGTGCGACGAATTGCCATAAGTCCCTCTTGACGCATTGACTTGCCTTCAGTTCAATTTTCACACTGAACCCTGCTCCTAACTCGAAAAGATCGGAGCGACCTTGCGCCGACGCCAGTGAACCCGAGGTCACCCAGCTCACCAGCTGGATTTTTGCAAACTCCCCTTGGCGCGAAGTATCTCGCCAACGCTGCGCACGATCGCAATCTCTCAAGCATTGCAGCAATAGGCCGGCTGGAGAACTGATCTATCGAACGCGGTGAATCGGCGGTGTAGGAATATTCCTACATGCCGACACGGCAAATTCCTGCATACCGACATGGCGCTCTTCACCATAATGCGTTGCCGGCAAATGTACGACAACGCTCATCGTATACCACTCGTTGCCGCGGAGCTTCGTACAGATGACGCGCGAAGGTGCGGATGTATATCGCATACGTCCGACTTACCAATACCCATAGGGAGGTTAGCTATGAAATGCTTATCGAGGTGGGTTTTCTTGGCGATGGTTCTTGTTGGCGTAGGAATGGGGACGGCGTACGCGCAGCCGACGCTTCCAACAGTTGAAGTCACAGCCACGACATCAGATGGTAACTCCGTGTCGATTCCTTTCTTCGCAAAAGCGACTGGGCCATTGTCGCCCTACATGAAGCTTGGTCAGGACGGCCCATTGCTCGATCTGACTAAAGCTCAGTTTTGCTCGATGTTAGCGGGGCTGAAACCGAGTAACTGTTCCACCGGTACTTATCCTCCAGCTCCGGGAATCCCATCCGCCAGTGGCGCTGCGTGGTCAGGAAATGGCTGTGGGGCGGGCCCTTGGTCGACTGCGTTCGCCTCAGGAGGGCTGCGCACGCTATATGGGTCCCGCTATTCCGGCGATCTTAACCATCCGGTTGCTGGAAACCCGTCGATCGATTTCACCAATATCTGCAATCAGCACGATAAGGACTACACGAGCCTTGTGTCGAAGCAAACTGCGGACAATAATTTTGCAAACAGGTTAAGCAATTTCTGTGGCGGATCCACCGATCCCTTGACGTGTCAGTCTTTCGCTAGCACCTTCGTCAACGCTGTCTCCAATTACGGTATGAGCGCTTATCAAGCGGATCAAACGCAACTGCAATGCGCGGCTTGGGGTGATTCCATGAAGAATTCCAGGTGTCCGGGATGAGTAGCAATAACCCCAGTAGCTTGCGTTGGGTGTTGCCGACAACGGTGTTTGTGCTGCTGTTGTCGGCAGCTTACCTTTGGCTGCACGGCAGGCCATCCAATTTCCCACCTGCTAGCGCGGACCCTGCAAAATCGGGAGCAAGTAGGAATAGCCAACCTCAAAAGGCTCCATCGCAAAGTCAGACGAGCGTGCTTGCGCGGGCGAAAAAGCAAGACGTTTTACCCGACGGCGCTGTGTCCATTCCAGCACGATTTCAGCTACCTGGTGTACGCGTTGCTAAATCCGGAGTCAGCTTCAAAGATTGGCTGGCGCAATACCCTGCTGATCAACAGGGGAAGATTCAAGCGTTTGATAAGAAGTTCTACGGCGTTTATTCCGTGAACTCTCGGGAGCAGGTGGCTTGGCTGGCCCAGAATGGTTATCCGCTGCCGGAGGACATCGTTGCTGCCGAAAGACTTTCGGATGGCGACTTGAGAGAACTGGCGAGACAGGGCAACGAGAAGGCTGGATTCCTCCTTCGCGAGCGAAACATAGCTGAAACGAAGACGAAACTGGATGCTTATCGCGCGCAAGGCAGAACTGACGCCGATTTCTGGGACAATGACCCTGATGCGCAGCAGCTAAGGCTGGATGCTTTGGAGACAACGCGTTTGCTGCAGCAGTCGCACAGTCCCTTCAAAGGCTACGTGCAAGCTGCCGATGCGTTGCAAATTGACGATCCGGTAGGGAGGGAGGCGGCTGTCATTGCGGGATTGGAATGGGCATCAAGTCTTGGCGATTTTCGCGCAAGCCAGTTCCTCGACGCGTATGTGGGAACTGACCCAGTTCGTGCGGCAATGTTGAATGCGGCTAACGCAGTCAACATTAATGCCGGCACCGACAAGATGCTGATGCAAAGCGAAGGCTGCCAGAATCCCGGTGTAGCGCCTGGTCAGTTTGTCCCAGGTAGTTTCGCGCCCGTAGAATGATTAAGGCATAGCATTCCGAATTGGGTTTACCTTGAGGTGATGCGGGAGCGATTGCGCAATAACTCAGCAATGAGGTAAGCCCCCGGCTTATGCCGGGGGACTCACCGGGGTTTGACCTACTACAGCGGTCGTTGTGAATCTGAAATCTCGACCAAGAAATCGAGATTCACGATGAAAGAGTACCAGAGGCCTCAGCCATATGAGGTGGGATTGTAAGTATCACGTGGTGTTCATACCGAAGCGGCGCAAGCAGAAGATCTTTGGCGCGCTCCGTAAGGAGCTCGTAGGGATTTTCCACGAGTTGGCCAGTCACAAGGAATCGCGCATCGTGGAAGGGCATTTGATGCCGGATCACATCCACATGTGCGTGAGCATTCCCCCGAAGTATGCGGTATCGAATGTGGTGGGTTACCTCAAGGGCAAGAGTGCGATCGCGGTGGCTCGGCGTTTTGGAGGTCGGACGAGGAATTTCACCGGCGAGGTATTTTGGGCGCGCGGGTACTATGTCTCGACGGTGGGGCTGGAGGAGGCGATGGTGCGAGCGTACATCCGCAATCAGGAGCAAGAGGAAGCGCGCCTGGATCAGATGAAACTGGGAGTTTAGTCAGCCGCCTTGGGCGGCTCACGCCCTTATAGCGCCTTTGAGGCGCTCACCCAATAAGCCCCCGGCTTTGCCGGGGGTCATTTAACTATTCGGAGATGCTGCAGCCGTCGCTGACAGCTTCGATCCGACTATGACCGACGCTGGTTTTGCCGGGCGGGGCGCGAACTTCCCATTTGCCAATCCAGAAATAGAATTGGTGATACTCGGTCTAGCTGGGCAACGGAATGCAGGCGGACTCGTCGCAGCGAGGGCGGTCGAGGAAGAGGTAAGGATCGCGAAAATCAACAGTGCACGCACGATGTCTCTCGATGGCGACGAATCGATGAGTGGTCAGGAAGTGGGCGAAGGCGCGCCGCCGCAGAGGTTGTCGAGCTTCGCCCTAGGCGCGCGCAGCGAGTTGTCGACGTAGTAATAGAGCAGCGATTTGACGAAACCAGGGTCGGTGTTGCCGAGCAGCGCCTTGGCGTCGGTCAGCCAGCCGTCGATGCAAAATGGCTTTGTCCTTGCCGCTCGCCGGGCAGGCGTACAAATTATCGGAGGCCTCGCGATAGGCTTGGAATTGCACGCGCGACATCGGTCCGTCGTGGCCGGGGACCAGCGTCTTGAAACCCGCATGCCCCAGATCGTCGAGCGCGCCCTTCCAGCGCGCGGGACAGGCGGTGGCGAGGGGGGCGGGCACAGGCAGAGCCACGACGTCGCCTGCGGCAAGCACATGCGTCCTCTGGTCGATAGCCAGATGTCGCCAGCGGTGATGGCATGCGATTCGAGATACAGCACGAAGTTGCGGCCGACGATGCGCCGTTTCTGCGTCGATGGTCACATCGGGATAGAGCGCACGGACTGCGTCGATGATGGCGATTTCATCGCGCCACGGCTGCGCCTTCGCGGCATTGGAAGCCTGCGCAATTGCTCCTTCGAGTTGCTTGCGGTAGCCGGCGAGAAAGCCGTGCATCGCATCTTCGATCGCTGCGCTCGCGAAGACCTACACATCGGGATAGGCGCGGGTTGCCGCCGACGTGGTCCAGGTGCCAGTGTGATCACGGCCACGATCGGCAGGTTCGCAGCTTTCGCGTAGTCGATGATGCGTTGCGTGTGTTCCGGGTGGCGTCCGGTATCCATGACGACCAAGCCTGTGGGTGTTCGAAAAATCAGGCTGTTGCCGTCGGGTTGGCGATTGGCGACGAACTGGCTGGGAACGAGATCGGTCCCGGGTGCGACCGGCACGACAGCGGCGCAAATCGCTGTAGACGCGCACAACGCGATGGCGCCCGCGAGCGCTCCCACGTTCATGCCAACCTCCCCAGTTTTCAGCTGCCGCGTAGCGACGATAACCTTGCTGTGACCTGGCTTGAACTGCCGGAAGTCATCGCTGCTGCGATGCTCGCGGAGCAGGAAAGCCGAAGCCGGCATGCATGACTTATGGGATTGTGCAGCTCGCTTGTAATTCCGCAGGATGGGCGAGTTTTTACCCAGCCCGAGGAAGAATCCGATGCGCACCCTGTGTTTCCTGCTTGCCTTGACCACCACGTTGATCCTGAATACACCCGCGTTCGCCGCCGACGAAGGCGCGGCCAAGGACGCCAAGCCCGGTGCGAAAAAGGAAGAGGCAGGCAAACCCGAAAAGCTGGTGGCCAAGCAGGTCGAAACCGACGGTTCGGTGTCGGTCGAAGGCAAGCCTGTCGACTACAAGGCGGTTGCCGGCACGATTATCCTCGACGACAAGAAAGGTAACGGCACGGCGAGCATTTTCTACGCGGCATACTTCAAGAAAGGCGTGGAGCCGTCGCGCCGGCCGATCATGTTCATCTACAACGGCGGCCCGGGTTCGGCCACGGTGTGGCTGCATATGGGCGCGTTCGGACCCAGGCGCGTCGTCACCGACGACGATCAGCACACGCCGGCGGCGCCGTATGGGTTGGTCAATAACGACTACAGCCTGCTCGATGTCAGCGACCTCGTCTTCATCGATGCGCCGGGCGCCGGATTCAGCACGTTCGCCGACAAGGACAAGGGGCCGAAGGAATATTTCGGCGTCGATCTCGATGCGAATGCGTTCGCCCAGTTCATCGGCAAGTTCATGTCGCAATACGGCCGCTGGAATTCGCCGAAGTATCTGTTCGGCGAAAGCTACGGCACGACGCGTTCGGCCGTTCTCGCGAACATCCTGCAGAACGATAAGGCGATCGATCTCAATGGCGTGATCCTGCTCTCGCAGGTACTGAACATGGCGATGCTGATCGACTTTCCGCAGATCAACCCCGGCATCGACCTGTCGTATGAACTCGTGCTGCCGAGCTATGCGGCGACTGCCTGGTATCACAAGAAACTGCCGAACCAGCCCGCCGATCTCAAGCCGTTTCTGGCCGAGGTCGAACAGTTCGCGATGGGCGACTACGCGCAGGCGCTTGCCGCGGGCACCGCGCTCGACTCCGGCGCGCAAGCACGCGATTGCGGAAAAATTGCATATGTATACCGGGTTGCCGGTCGACTACATCGAACGCGCCGACCTGCGCGTCAACGGCGGCGAATTCGAACACACGCTGCAGATCGACCGCGGCCTGACCACGGGCCGCCTGGATTCGCGCTTCTCCGGACCGGCGATGGACACGCTCGAGCAATCCGCCGCGTACGATCCGCAGTCGGCTGCGATTTCATCGGCCTACGTAGCCGCGTTCAACGATTACGTGCGCAAGACACTCAAGTACGGCCAGGATCAGACCTACAACCTGTTCGCCGAAGGAACGTTTCCGGGCTGGAAGTTCGAGCACAAACAGCCGGGCGCGCCGTTTCCGATTCCCGGTTTTCCGAACGTGATTCCCGATCTCGCCGCGGCGATGAAATACAATCCGCGCCTGCATGTGATGCTCAATTCCGGATATTTCGACCTGGCCACGCCGTTCTACACCGCCGATTATGAAATGCGCCATCTGCCGATTCCGCAGAACCTGACCCAGAATATCGAAACGCACTATTACGAGTCGGGACACATGGTCTACGCCCATCTGCCGTCGCTGAAGCAACTGCACGACAACGTCGCCGCGTTCGTCGACAAGACCGACAACTTGAAGCCCTGACCCTACGCGCCCGATGATCCCGGTCACTTGCGAAGGCGGGGATGGAGATCGTGTCGTCTGATGCCTCGGCATAGTGGGAGTGTCGCCGGGCCGCGGTTGCACGGGCCATGGCTGCGGCGCGCCGGATGATCGTGCGTCGCGGCATCGAGGCTGGCGGAAAATGACTTTTGCGGCTATGCCGGCGCCAATAGGTCGCCTATGCTAGCCGCTCCCCGAGGCAAACCTCCTCAAGCAACCAGGACCTTCCGCATGCGCAAACTTCCCCTCGCCGCGGCGCTTGCCGCGTTGCTCGTCAGCTCCGTCGCCGTGGCCGGCCCGGACAAAAAGGACGATGCGGCCAAGCCGGCGGCGAAGCCAGACGCGGCGCTGGCCCTGGCGCAACCGCAGTCATCGACCAGCGAAGGTTCGGTGACAGTCGAGGGCAAGCATATCGACTACAAGGCGGTGGCCGGTACTTTGGTTCTGCATGGCAGCGGCGACAAGGAAGACGAGCCGCAGATCAGCATGTTCTACGCCGCCTACTTCGAGAAGGGTGTGGACGCGGCGAAGCGTCCAATTACCTTCCTCTACAACGGTGGCCCCGGTTCGGCCACGGTGTGGCTGCACATGGGCGCGTTCGGTCCGAAGCGGGTGATGACCGCGGATGACACGCATACCCCGGCGGCGCCGTACCAACTGGTCAACAACGACTACAGCCTGCTCGATGCTTCCGATGTGGTGTTCATCGATGCCCCCGGCACGGGCTTCAGCCGGCTGATTGCCGACGATCCCGATCAGGCCAAGCGCGAAGAGCAGATGAAGAAGCGCAAGAAGGCGATCTACGGCGTCGACGGCGATGGTCATGCCTTCGCCCAGTTCATCGCCCAGTTCATGTCCAGGTATGGCCGTTGGAATTCGCCTAAATACCTGTTTGGCGAGAGCTACGGCACCACCCGTTCGGCGGTGCGTGGCGAACATCCTGGAGAACGAGGACAACATCGACCTCAACGGTGTAATCCTGCTATCGCAGATACTGAGCCTGGATACCGGCCTCGATGGTATCGCGGCGCCGCAGCTCAATCCCGGCAACGAGCTGCCGTACCAGCTGGGCCTGCCGACCTTCGCGGCCACCGCGTACTACCACCACAAGCTGCCGCAGCAGCCAGCCGCCTTGGAGCCGTTCCTGCGCGAAGTGCAACAGTACGCGATGGGCGACTACGCAGAGGCGCTGATGGCGGGCTCGCGCCTCGGCGAGGCGCAGAAGCAGGCGGTGGCAGAGAAACTGCACCAGTACACCGGCCTGCCGGTCGACTACCTGTTGAAGGCCGACCTGCGGGTCAGTGGCCCCATGTTCGAGCACGAGTTGCAGGCCGGCGGCGATACAACCACCGGCCGCCTCGACTCCCGCTTCTCCGGTCCGTCGATCGATCCGATGAGCAAGGATGCCGAATACGACCCGCAGTCTTCAGCGATCAGCTCGGCCTACATTGCCGCGTTCAACGACTACGTGCGCAGCCAGCTGAAGTTCGGCGAGGGCAAGCAATACCTGCCGGAACCCGACGACATCTACGAGCACTGGGACTTCCGCCACAAGGTTCCCGGAAGCCAGGCGGGGGCGCTGCAGTCCGCGACCAACGTGATGCCGGACCTGGCGATGGCGATGAAGACCAATCCGAACCTCAAGGTCTACGTCAACGGCGGCTATTACGATCTGGCCACGCCATACTTCGCCGCCGACTACGAGGATCACCACCTGCCGATCCCGGCGAGTCTCGATGGCAACATCAGCTATTCGTGGTATCCGTCCGGGCATATGGTCTACGCGCATCTGCCGTCGCTGAAGGAACTGCATGACAACGTCGCCGCGTTTATCGACAAGACGGACAATCTCGGACCGGCGAAGTAGGTCGACTCGTTGAACCCACGCCCGCCGCCTGTTCATCGGAGCGGGCGGAGAAGCCCTCAAGGCAGGTTCAAAACCATTTCTTCCATTTGAACCACAGCAGCGGCACGATCACGCTCGCGACGATCATTGTCAGCGCGAATGCATAGCCGTGCGGCCAGTCGTATTCGCCGATCGATTTGAAATTCATGCCCCAGATACCGGCGAGGATCATCGGTGGAATCGTGACCACGGTGATCACCGTCAGCACTTTCATGATGTCGTTCTGATCGTTGTTGATGAAGCCGAGTACGGCGTCGAGGAGAAACTGCAGGCGGTCGTTCAATTGCTGATCGAACTCGGTCAGCGAGCCGATGTCGGCGTGCGCGATCTTGAATTGGGCGTAATGCTTCTTGTCGATCCACGATGGCGAGACTTCACACAGGTAGCTGACCACACGCGACACGCCGAGCATCGCCGCGCGTATCTGGGTGATCTGGCGCTGCAGGCTGCCGACCTTGAACAAGGCGCCGCGCAGCATGTGGCGCTGGTCGCGATTGTCGGCGAATACGCTGCGATTGAGCTTCGACAGGTCCGCAGCGACCGCCTCCATGCGATCGGCGCCGACATTGACGATCGCCTCGATCAAGCTTACGAACGTATCGATGCTGTCGCCCGCTGCGCCGTCGGCGCGAGCGAGTTCGGCCATGTGCTTGAACGCGATCGAGTCCGCGTAACGCAGGGACACGAGTAGTTTCGGCGTCAGCACGAACCCCAGCGGCGTCATCGTGCCCTGGCCGTCTTCGTTGCGCACGAACGCGGGAATGTTCAGGTGCAGGATTTTCTCGTCTGCACGCAGGCGGCTCGACAGTTCGATCGCGCTGATCTGATCGCGCGTCGGCAGTCTGGCGCCGAGCGCGGCTTGCGCCTGGTCGCGTTCGTCCGCGCTCGGATCCACCAGGTCGATCCACACCGCTGTGCCCTTCGATGGGTAGCTCGTCAGCACGTTTTTTCCTCTACCATGTCGGTTCGCGGAAGCATAGCGCACCGGCCTCCGCGAAACTCTGCAAAAAATTACGGACTCCCATGACCACGACCTTGCTCATCATTGCAATTACCTGTGTCGTTTCATTTCTCGGTTTCAGCAACGGGCAGCTCGTGGATCGATTGATCCTGTGGCCGCCGGCGATAGAAAAAGGACAGTATTACCGCCTGCTCAGTCACGGCTTGATCCATGCCGATGGCACGCATCTGCTGTTCAACATGATCACCTTGTTTTTTTTCGGCCGCTATATGGAACCCTTGTATGACGCGATCCTCGGCCCGTTCGGTTTTGCGCTGTTCTACGTCAGCGCGATTGTGGTGGCGATCCTGCCGAGCTATCTCGCCAATCGCGAGAACGCCGGTTATCGCAGCCTCGGTGCGTCCGGCGCGGTGTCGGCGGTGTTGTTCGCGTTCATCCTGTTCCAGCCGTGGGCGACGATCTACGTCTATGTCGTTCCCGTGCCGGCGATCGTCTACGCCGTACTTTATGTCGCCTATTCGTTCTACATGGAGCGGCGGCAGGGCGACCACATCAATCACAGCGCGCATCTGTGGGGGGCGGCTTACGGCATTGTGTTCACCATCGTTGCGGAGCCGCGCGTGATCGGCGTATTTCTCGAGCAGATCGCGCAGCCGCATTTTCGCCCCTGAGCAGAAACCAGCGGAGGATCGAGCATGACCAGCAAAAACGTTGCCGTTATCGTCGGCAGCCTGCGCAAGGAAGCCTATAGCCGCAAGATCGCAAACGTGCTGATCGAGCTTGCGCCAGCGACGCTGAAATTGGAAATTGTGGAAATTGGCGCATTGCCCCTGTACAACCAGGATCTCGACGCCGAGCCGCCCAGGGAATGGACGCAGTTCCGCGAACGCATGCGCTCTGCGCAGGCCTTGTTGTTCGTCACACCCGAATACAACCGCTCGATACCCGGTGCGCTGAAAAATGCACTGGACGTCGGCTCGCGTCCGTCCGGGCAGAGCGTGTGGAATGGCAAGCCCGGCGCGATCGTCAGTTCGGCGCCCGGTGCGCTCGGCGGCTTCGGTGCCAATCACCATCTGCGCCAGCCGATGGTGTTTCTCAATGTGCCGCTGATGCAGCAGCCGGAAGCCTATATCGGCAATGTGAACAAGCTCTTCGATGCCGAGGGCAAGCTGGTTCCGGCGACACAGGAATTCCTCGCCAGGTACATGCAGGCGTATGCGGCGTGGGTCGAAAGGATTGCCGCCGGTTAAGAACTGTAAAGGCAAAAACCGGTCAGCGGGTATTTAGCAGTCAGCGCGTATATTCTCTTCATCGAACAGGCGGGAGAACGCCATGAAACGTGGAATGAAAATTCTCGGAACATCGTTGCTGCTGGGTGCGCTCACCGCCTTGGGCGGTTGCGTATATCCGCCTGCTTACTATCAGCGTACCGGCGTCGTTTACAGCGACGACGGCCAGTACGGTCGCGGAAATGCCGCAGTCGATGCCAACGACGACGACGGCTACTACTATGCACCGGACTACTATGCACCGGGCTACTACGACAATCCCTGGTGGGGTTACGGGCCGTACTTCGGGCTCGGACTCGGGTTCTATGGCGGCGGCTATTGCTGCGGCCACCATCATCGCGGTCCATGGCGCCACGGCTATGACGGTGGACATGGCGGACACAGCGGATACGGCGGGCGCGGCGGCTACGGTGCGCACGGCGGCGCACACTCGGGGTCCGCGGGCCATGGCGGCGGCGGTCATCACTGACGAAAGCAGCGGTATAGCGTAATCGTTTCTCGATCCAGCCCTTTGCCTCGTTGAGGCAAAGGGTTTTTTGCGTGTGTGATATACCGCGCGGAGTCGCGCTTGCGATTCGGTTCAAACGCGATCAGCGCGCATGCCACTTCGCGTACTGTCGCGCGGTGATCCGTTCGCGGCCGCCGGCGACATAATCGAAATCGTTGAGCAGCAGCGGATAGGCCCCGGCCTCGGCCCGGCTGATCGTGCCGTCGTGATTGGTGTCGAGTTGCGCGAAACTCGGTTTGGGGCCGTAGGAATCGTGCGCGGGGTGGCTGGAATAGGCGATGACGTCGCGGCCCTGTGCGTCGGTGAAATGCGTCTCACCGGTTTTCTGTTGCGCCTGCGCGCCCGCAGCAAAACCGAGGGTCAACAGGGTGGAAACAGCAACACGAAACATTGGTTTCATGGGAGTATCTCCAGTCACATGATCGGGAATGGACAACGAAAAGATAGACCCGAAGCGCCCCGTCAAGTTCTATGCAAGATAACTCTTCGCTGACCGGCCGTATCGGTTTGAGTATACAGCAGGCGCGCAACCTGCATCTGGCCGCGCAGGGCCTGCTCAGAGCGCCGCGCGCGCGTGCGAAACGCGCATCGGTGCTGGCGGCGATCGAGCGCATGCGGCTGTTGCAGATCGACACGCTCCACGTCGTCGCACGCAGTCCCTATCTGGTTCTGTTTTCGCGCCTTGGCGACTACCGCAGCGAATGGCTCGATCAACTGCTGGCGCGCGGCGCGATCTTCGAATGCTGGGCGCACGAAGCCTGCCTTGCGCCGATGCGCGATCTGTTCCTGCATCGCAATGGCGCCGGCCTGCGCGCGAATCATTGGGCGCATCAGCGTGCCGCGCGCATGCATCGCGAACATCGCACGGAGATGGACCGCCTGCTCGCGCACGTGCGCGAGAATGGTGCGGTGAAGGCCTCCGACTTCGCAAGCACGCGCCAGGGCGGGGCAGGCTGGTGGGGCTGGAAGGACGAAAAACGCTGGCTCGAAGCGTGGTTCGTGCTCGGCGAACTCATGATCGCGCGGCGCGAGAGTTTTCAGCGTATCTACGACCTGCGCGAACGTGTGCTTGCCCACGCGAAGCAGGCGCTGCCGGAGCGGCAAATCACGAGCGATGAAATCCGTCGTGAGTTCGTGCTCGGCGCCGTCGGCGCGCTCGGCATCGCGCAGGCGCGCTGGATTGCGGATTATTTCCGTAGTGGAAAAAAATACAAAGACATCGATATGGAAGCGTATATCGAAGCGGACGAACTGATTCGCGTCGACGTGCGCGGCTGGGACAATCCCGGCTACGTGCACGGCGATCATGTTGCATTGCTCGCACGCGCGCAGCGCGGCGCCCTGCGCGCGACGCATACGGCGCTGCTGTCGCCCTTCGACCCGGTCGTCTGGGATCGCGAACGCGCCAGCATGATGTTCGGCTTCGACTACACCATCGAGTGCTACATTCCCGGTCACAAACGTCGCTACGGTTACTATGTATTGCCGATCCTGCATCGCGGCCGCCTGATCGGCCGGCTCGACGCCAAGGCGCACCGCGCGGACAAAATGTTCGAGATCAAGGCGATTTTTCTTGAGCCGGACACAAACATCTCGCCGACCCTGGTTGGTGAAGTCGCACAGGCGATCCAGCGCAGCGCCGACTGGCATCAAGCACCGCATGTCGTGATTCGTAAAAGCGAGCCAAAAGAATTTGCCAGGGCGTTGCGCAGCGCATTGGGCCGCTGACGCCGCTCAACACCGCAAGCAGGCCTTGATCGCGACAGCGCGCGCGTGCACAGTGCGGCATTCCCGCACGCAAGGTTCGGCGATGGCCATACAACCGGAAATCCGCAATCTCGCGCTGTTCTGCGATTTCGAGAACGTCGCACTCGGTGTGCGCGAAGCCAAATACGCGCAGTTCGACATCAACAAGGTGCTCGAACGCCTGCTGCTCAAGGGCAGTATCGTGGTCAAGAAGGCCTACTGCGACTGGGAACGCTACAAGGATTTTCGTCCGGCCATGCATTACGCCTCGTTCGAGCTGATCGAAGTTCCGCACGTCAGCCAGTCGGGCAAGAATTCGGCCGATATCCGCATGGTCGTCGACGCGCTCGATCTTTGCTACACCAAGGCGCACGTCGATACCTTCGTCATCATCAGCGGCGACTCGGATTTTTCGCCGCTGGTAAGCAAACTGCGCGAGAACAACAAGACCGTGATCGGCGTCGGCGTGAAAAATTCGACGTCGGAACTGCTGATCGCCAATTGCGACGAATTCATCTACTACGACGATCTCGTGCGCGCGCAGAAGGCCAGGCCGGCGCCGAGGAAGAAAGCCGAGGAAAAAAGCGCAACTCCGGTTGCCGCGCCCAAACAAAAATCCGACGCTACCCGGAAACAGGCGGCATTCGATCTGGTGCTGGAAACCGTGGAAGCGTTGTTCGCCGAGCGCGGCGAGGACGAAAAACTCTGGGGCTCGATGATCAAGCAGGCTCTCAAGCGGCGCAATCCCGACTTCAACGAAAGTTACTACGGCTTCAAGTCCTTCAACGCGCTGCTGGAAGAGGCCAAGCTGCGCAAACTGCTGGAACTCGAGCGCGACGAGAAGTCCGGCGGATATCTCGTCAAGGTCGCTTCGGCAGACCGATAGGGCAGTGTGCGGCAGGCCGGTGGCCCGCCTGGAGCCATGACTTCCGGCAGGGCTTCCCCTCGTATTTGATACAATATATCATCACACACAAAGCCTTCTTGAAGGCTCTCTCGCGTGCTCAAGGCGCGAGCCGGTTTTCTTGCCCATGAAAAGAGAGCTGATCCAGCAATGCAGGTTTTGCCACTTGCCAATTTGTCGCCCACGCCGGTGCGCCTTTTCGTCGCCTCGCTGATCTTGCCGCTGATCGCCGGTTGCGCGGTCGGTCCCGATTTCAAGAAACCCGCAGCGCCCGATGTCAGCGATTTCACGCGGCGCCCGCTTGCCACCACCGTCAGCAGCCGACACGTCGCCGGCGGCGAAGCCCAGCGCTTCGCCGAGGGTGGCGACATTTCCGCGGACTGGTGGACCCTGTTTCATTCGCAGCCGCTGAACGATCTGATCGAGCAATCGCTGAAGAAAAATCCGGATCTGAAATCGGCGCAGGCGGCGCTGTCGGTGGCACGTGAAAATGTCCTCGCTCAGCGCGGTGCTTTCTATCCCAGCGTCAACGCAAACTTTTCAGCCAGCCGCCAGAAGCAGCCGGGGTCGCTCGCACCGGTGCCCGACAACAACGCCTTTCTATACAGCCTTTTTACTCCGCAGGTCAGCGTTTCGTACGTGCCGGATGTCTTCGGCCTCAACCGGCGCACCGTGGAGTCGCTGCAGGCGCAGGCGCAGTCCGTGCGCTACCAGATGGTCGCGACCTATACGAGCTTGACGGCGAATGTCGTGGTCGCGGCGATTCAACTCGCTTCGCTGCAGGCGCAGGTCGACGCGACCCGCGAGCTCGTCGAGCTCAATGCGAAGATGCTGAAGATTCTGCAGTACCAGTTCGCCAAGGGCGCGGTCAGCCGGCTCGATGTTGCCGCGCAGGAATCGCAACTCGAGCAAGTCAAGGCCACACTGCCGCCGCTGATCAAGCAGCTTGAGCAGCAGCGCGACCTTCTGTCCGTTCTGACGGGCGTGTTTCCGAGTCAGGCCGCGATCGGGAAATTCGAGCTTTCGAGTTTGCAATTGCCGCAGGAATTACCCGTGAGCCTGCCTTCGAAACTCGTGGCGCAGCGCCCGGATGTGCTACAGGCGCAGGCGAATATGCACGCGGCGAGTGCGCAGATCGGCGTCGCGACCGCGAACCGGCTGCCCAATATCGAATTGACCGCCAATGCCGGAAGTACGGCCTTGGCCATCGGTCAGGTGTTCAAATCGGGGACCGGCTTCTGGAGCGTTGGCGCGGATCTGACCGCACCAATTTTTCAGGGCGGGCAACTTCTGCACCAGGAGCGCGCGGCCAAAGCGGCCTATGTGCAGGCCAGCGAACAGTATCGCAGCACGGTACTCACGGCATTTCAAAATGTCGCCGATACGCTGGTCGCGCTGGAACAGGACGCCGAGGGTCTGAAAGCGGCCGCCGCCGCAGCCGCTGCCGCCAAGGTAACTCTGGATTTGTCCCAGCGGCAGTGGCATGACGGATACGCCGACTACCTTTCGTTGTTGGGCGCCGAACAGGCCTATCAGCAAGCGCTGATCAACCAGGTACAGGCCCAGGCCAATCGCTACGCCGATACCGCGGCACTGTTCCAGGCGCTCGGTGGTGGCTGGTGGCACCGCGCGGAATTGACCCAGGACAACAATGAAAAATAAATCGATGCACGAGATACCGGAGATACCGCCTGCGCCACGCCGGCGCAAATTCCCGCGCGCGTCCGCCGTGGTCGTCGTCGCAATGGCAGTCGGCGTGGCGCTGGTCGGCTGTTCGTCGCAATCCGGCGACAACTCGACCAAGGCGGCCGTGACGGCCAGTAATGTGACGCTGACGGCGGACCAGCGCCAGCACATTCGTATTTACACCGTCGCGTCGTCCAAGTTCCACAAGACGGTCGACACGACCGGCACGGTGGATTTCGACAACGATCAGGCCACCAGTGTGCTGGCGCCGTTTTCCGGGCCGGTGTCGCGTCTTCTGGTTTCCCTCGGCGCGCAAGTCAGGAAAGGAGATCCGCTGGCCGCGGTCGATTCGCCCGACTTCGCCGCGGCGGTCAGCACCTACAGCAAGGCGCTTGTCACTGCGCGCACCGCGCGCCGGGTTGCGGACATCGACAAGGATCTCGTCCAGCACAACGGCGTTTCCGAGCGTGAGGACGAACAGGCGCAGACCGATGCCGCCAACGCCGAGGCCGACCGCGACGCAGCGCTGCAGGCGCTGGTCTCCCTGCAGGTCGCCCCGCAGGCGATCAAGCAGATTCAGGCCGGTCACCCGCCTGAGCGCATCGAGGGCCTGATCCGCTCGCCGATCGCCGGCACCGTGGTGGAAAAACTCATTACTCCCGGAGAGCTTCTGCAACCGGGGACGACCGCGTGCTTCACAGTTGCCGATCTTTCAAAGGTCTGGGTCATCGCGCAGATCTTTGGCTCCAGTCTGTCTTCGGTCAGCGTGGGCGATCCGGTCGAAGTCGTGACCGGCATCGATGCGAAGACGCTACCCGGCAAAGTGGACAACATCGCCGCCCTCGTCGACCCGAACACGCGCTCGGTCGGCGTGCGCGTGGTAGTCGACAACCCGGGAGACTTCCTCAAGAAGGACATGTATGTGCGCGTGCTGATTCATTCGCGCCAGGAAACGAACGGCCTGCTTGTGCCGGTGTCGGCGATCCTGCGCGACGACGAGAATCTGCCGTTTGTCTATGTCGCGCATTCCGACGGCAGCTTCGCGCGCCAGCATGTGACCCTGGGTTATCGTTCCGACGATAAATACGACATCACCGAAGGGTTGCACGCGGGCGACCAGATCGTCGTCGACGGCGGCATCTTCGTGCAGTTCATGCAAAGCCAATGAGCGAGCAAGCACCGCCGAGCGGATCGCCGCCGGCAACCACGCCTTCGATCATCAACCGGATCGTGGCGTCGTCGCTGGCGCAGCGTTTTCTTGTCGTCCTGTTGACCTGCGTGCTGATCGGCGCCGGCTGGTGGTCGCTGAAGCATCTGCCGATGGATGCCTATCCCGATCTCTCGCCGCCCATGGTAGAGATCATCACCCAATGGCCCGGGCACGCGGCAGAAGAAGTGGAACGGCTGATCACGGTACCCGTCGAAAGGGGGATGAACGGTATCCCGCGCACGACCACGATCCGTTCAATCTCGCTGTATGGATTGTCCGATGTCACCCTCACGTTCGGCGATGGTACGGACAACTACTTCGCGCGTCAGCAGGTGTTCAACCGGATGGGTGACTTGAGTCTGCCGAGCGGCGTGTCGCCCTCGATATCTCCACTGACCGCGCCTTCCGGGTTGATCTACCGCTACGTCCTGCAAAGCGCCGACCGTTCGCCGATGGAACTGAAGACCTTCGAAGACTGGGTTGTCGAGCCGCAATACCGTTCCGTTCCCGGGGTCGCGGATGATTCTGGTTTTGGCGGTGGCACCATGCAATACCAGGTGCTGCTCGATCCGGCCCGGATTGCCGGGGCCGGTCTGTCGATAGGGCAGGTCGAGGCTGCGCTGGCGGCCAACAACAGCAATGCCGGCGGCGGATTCTATTCGCAAGGTGGCCAGTTCTATTACGTGCGCGGCATGGGACGCATGCAGACGCTGGCGGACATCGGTGACGTGGTGCTGGCCGTGCACGACGGCACTCCGGTGTTGGTCAAGGATATCGGCCGCGTGGTGATCGGTACCGCTCCGCGCCTGGGCGAATTCGGCTTCGAAAAGCAGGATGACGCAGTGGAGGGCGTCGTCATGGTGCGCAAGGGCGAGAAGACCCAGGATGTGCTCACGCGCGTGGAAGCCAAGACCAGGGAGCTCAACGAGCAGATATTGCCTGCGGATGTGAAGATCCATACGTTCTACGATCTGAGCAATCTGATCGAACAGACGACCCAGGTCGTGGAGAACAACCTGCTGCGCGGCATGTTGCTGGTGATCGTCGTCCTCATATTTTTTCTCTACGATTTTCGCGCCGGGCTGATTGTCGCGGTGACCATCCCGCTCGCGCTGCTGTTCGCGTTTTTCTGCCTTGGCTTGCAAAACGCATCGGCCAATCTATTGTCCATCGGCGCGGTGGATTTCGGCATCCTGGTCGACGGTGCGATCTTCATGGTGGAAAACATCTTCCGCCAGATCGCCGCACGCAAGGGAACGCCACTCGACATCATGGAGATCATCCGCAATGCCGCGGCGGAGGTTGATCGCCCGCTGTTCTACGCGGTCGCCGTGATCGTGGCCAGCTTCCTGCCGATCTATGCCCTGTCCGGGCCGTCCGGGACGCTGTTCAAGCCGATGGCGGATACGATGATCTTCGCTTTGGTCGGTTCCCTGATTGTCACGCTGACGTTATTGCCTGTGCTGTGCTCGTGGTTCATGCGCAAGGGTGTGCGCGAGCGGCGCAATGCCCCTTTCGAGGCGATCAAGTCGAGCTACGTCAAAGGTCTTGATCGGTGTCTGGCGCATCCGTGGTGGACGACCGGCGCCTCGACCGTTCTGCTGGTGCTCTCGCTGTTGCTGATCCCGCGCATCGGTGCCGAGTTCATGCCCAAGCTCGATGAGGGCGCGCTGTGGGTGCGGGCGACGATGCCCTACACGATCTCGTTCGACGAATCGGCCCGCATCGCACCGAAGGTCCGCGAAATCATCCGCTCTTTTTCGCAGGTCACCACGGTCACATCGGAATTGGGCCGGCCCGACGATGGCACGGATTCGACCGGCTTTTTCAACGTCGAGTTTTTCGTCGGCCTCAAGCCTTACTCGCAATGGACCGGCCCTTATCGCAGCAAGGCCGAACTGATCGACGCAATAAACCGCAAACTCGAAGTCTTTCCCGGAATCACGTTCAACTATACCCAGCCCGCCGAGGATGCGGTGGACGAGGCCGAAACGGGTCTGAAAAGCGCGCTGGCGGTCAAGGTGTTCGGCGCCGATCTGGAGACCTTGGAAAAGAAAGGCAAGGCCATCAAACAGGTGCTGGAGCGCGTCCGCGGTATCGCCGACGTGACCTTGGTCCAGGAACTCGGCCAGCCCAGCCTGACCATCGATATCGACCGCGCAAAGATTGCTCGTTATGGTGTCAACGTCGACGACATCAACGGCCTCATCCAGACCGCCATCGGCGGCGATGTGGCTACCCAGGTCGTACAGGGCGAGAAGGAGTTCGATCTCGTCGTCCGCCTGGACCGCCAATACCGGGACAATCCCGATGAAATCGGCAATATCCCGGTTGCCACGCCCGGCGGACAACAGATCCCGCTGAAGGAATTCGCAGACATCCGGGTGACCAATGGCGCCTCGTTCATCTACCGCGAGGACAATTCGCGTTACATCGGCGTCCAGTTTTCGGTGCAGGGACGCGATCTGGCCGGCGCCGTCGAAGACGCCATTCAACAAGTCGGCGCGAAGGTTACCCTGCCACAAGGATACCGAGTCGACTGGGGCGGGGAATACACCGAATATACGGCGTCGCGCGCACAATTGAACGTCATTCTGCCGCTGACCTTGTTCCTTATATTCCTGCTCCTGTTCGGCCTTTACGGCAATCTCAAATTTCCGTTCATCACCGTACTCGGCGTATTGCTGTCCGCCCCGGTGGGCGGCATTGTGGCGTTGTGGGCCAGCGGCACGCCGTTTTCGGTTTCCTCCGGCATAGGTTTCCTCGCCTTGTTCGGAGTTTCGGTGCTGACGGCGGTGGTATACATATCCTACGTGAACGAACTTCGCCGCGGCGGCACCGAGTTGAACGAAGCGATTCGTCAGGGGGCAATCCTGCGTCTGCGCCCGATTATGATGACTGCACTGGTTGCGGCCTTGGGCCTGTTGCCCGCAGCGCTGGCCACGGGTGTCGGTACGGACTCGCAAAGGCCGTTCGCGCTGGTCATCGTATGCGGTCTTTTCACGCGATTGTTGGTCAGCGTCTTCCTGATGCCGGCGCTGTATGCGCTGGTGGCGCGCGAGGACGATCGGCTCGAGGTGTGATGCGGATTGCCGGCGTTCTTTGCGCACACCCACTTGGCAAATTTTCGCTGGCGCCATCGCATGCCGCTGCCCGGCGGCAGCCTGGCGACGTTGCACATCCGCTACTGAGCGGGTAAAACGTGATCCGGGTCATACAAGACCCGGATGATACAAACCGCTTCGATCCGGCTGACAAGGGGACAAGTTGCTGAGCATCAACATGTTTGCCGGCGAGCGGCTGGCGTGAGCGTTTCTCGGCGTTATCGCGCTTTCGTCAGTTACAGCCACAGCGATGCGCGAGTGGCTGCCTGGCTGCATCGTTCACTTGAAAACTATCGCGTTCCGAAGCGCCTGCGTGCGACGGCGGGTGAATTCGGTCCGGTGCCCGAACGTCTGGGTCCGATCTTCCGCGATCGCGAGGAACTGGCGAGCGCCGATAATCTTGGCGCGAGCGTGCAGACCGCATTGGCCGATTCCGACGCCCTGATCGTGATCTGTTCGCCGCAGGCGGCCCAATCGCGCTGGGTCAATGAAGAAGTGCTGGCCTTCAAGCGGCTTGGCCGCAGCGGGCGAATCTACTGCCTGATCGTAGCAGGCGAACCGAATGCAGGCGACGCGCGCGAGTGCTTTCCGCCGGCGTTGCGTTTCGAGATTGAAACCGACGGCCGGCTCGGCCGGCGTCCCGCTGAGCCGATCGCTGCGGATTTCCGGCCCGGCAAGGACGGCAAAAATCTTGCCCGGTTCAAGTTGATCGCCGGTTTACTGGGCACCGGGCTGGATACTCTGCGGCGACGCGAGGCCCAGCGCCGGCATCGTCGAATGTTGGCGATCGTGGTGGCATCGTTGACCGGCATGACCCTGGCCCTGGTCCTCGCAACGACCGCGTGGATCGAACGCAACAACGCCCAGCGCGAGCAGGCGCGCGCCGAAATGGCCAGCAAGGATGCGCAGCGGCGACAGGCACAGGCCGAAGACCTGCTCGGCTTCATGCTCGACGATCTGCGCCCGAAACTGGAGAAAGTCGGCCGCCTCGATCTGCTCGACAGCGTCGGCGACAAGGCGATGAGCTACTTCGCCAAGCTCGATCCGCGCGACCTGACCGACGCCACCCTGGCGTGGCAGGCGCAAACGCTGACCAAGATCGGCCAAGTGCGCTTGAGCCAGGCGCGTTTTGCCGAGGCATTGGCGAGCTTTCAAAGCGCCTACGCGCGCAGCAGCGCGCTGGCGGAGCGGCATGCCAACGATGGCGATCGTTTGTTCGATCGCGGTCAGGCCGAGTACTGGGTGGGTTTCGTCTATTGGCAAAGCCGCGATCTGGAGCGTGCCGAAATCTGGTTGACGCGCTACCGCGACACCTGCCGTGCGGTGTATGCAATCGACCCGCGCAAAGCCGAATGGGAACATGAACTGGCCTATGGCGACCATAACCTCGCCGTGCTCGAACTCGAACGCGGCCGGCTCGATCAGGCGAACGCGGGGTTCAAGCGTTCGCGCAAGACGCTCGAGTCGGTTCTGGCCAAAACGCCCGGCGACACGCAATTGCAGTTCGAAGTCGCGGATGAGGACTCCTGGCTGGGCAGCGTCGAGGAGCAACTGGCAAACCTCGACCAGGCCGAGGCGCTGTTTGCCAGCAAGGCCGACAGCCTGGGCCGGATCAGCGCCCTGCAGCCAGCCGATCCGAAATGGAAGGCCGAATGGTCGACGTCGCAGTTGATGCAGTCCGGATTGCTGCGCGTCCTTGGCAAGTATGCGCAGGCAGAAACGCTTGCTGCCGGCGCCGTCGCTCGCATGCGCGTGCTCACCGCACTCGACCCGACAAACAAGGACTGGAGACAGGACTATCTGTACGCACTGATCACGCACGCAGCTGCGGACATCGGCCTCGGCAAACTTGCCGGCGCGCGGGAAGAACTCACGCGGGCAAAACCATTGCTCGACGCTTCGGCGCATGTGGAAAGCGCAGACCGTTACGTGCGTCGGGATCTGATCGAGGCGTACTCGCTGCGCATCATGCTGGCATTGCCGGGAAACGATCGCCAATCCGCGCACGATGCCGCCGACGCGTTGCGCGCCCTGTACAACAAGAATATTGCATTGAATTCAGCCGAGGAGGTCGGTCGCTATGCGACGAGCCAGATAGCCGCGGGGATGGCTGCGGCAGACGCCGGCCAGGCGTCCGATGCGGACGCTTATTTCAGCGCGGCACGCCGGGCGCTGGCGCCGCTGGCACGCGATTCGCGCTACTGGCGAATTCTCGATCCGTGGCTGCGATTATCATTGCTCAGCGGCGACGTCGCCGAAGCCAAACGCGTCAAGGCGCAACTGGCGGACTACGGTTATGTTGCGCTGTTTCCATGGCCGGCGGCGGGTGCGGCCAAACCGAATCCTGGCGCCGCAGGTGCAACCGTGCCACCACCGAACCCCGGTGTTGCAGCCTCTCGCCCAATCGAGGGATCACATTAGGCAAACGCATTCAATGTTGTCAGTATCCACCATGCCTCTGGCCGAGGCGCCAACCAAGAAGGGGAGTTAGTCATGCGCAGCATGCTTTTTTTCGCACTCATTGTCGTCTTGTCCGCACCCGGATCAGCCGCCGCAGCGTCCAGTGTTCCGATCACTCTCGACGTTCGTAATTTTGCGTCCAGCGGATCGGACGGGTATACCAATACCACCGCGTCCAACGGCAAGACCTACAGTTACAAATACTCCGGCGGAACCGGCAAGGGCGGTGATGCGACATTCACCAGGAGCGATGGTCATAAGGTGACGGTCGTGCTGCACCTGCAAAGCGATTCGCGTTATTCGATCGACAGCGTTGCATTTCCCGTCGATCCCAACAATCAGCTCTCGCGCAAAAATGCGGCGCCCACGACGGCCACGATTCAGGACGAAAACACCGTGGTGCAGACAGCTACCTACAAGGTCACGGTGAAAGACTCGACCGCGAACGCCACGCTCCCTTGCGATCCGCAAATCATCAACAAGTAGACGCAGGTGTCGACGCCGGGCAGCACGGCGAGAGGCGTGCTGCCTTCGGTGTGCTGCATGGCGGTATGGCGGTGGACGGAAGTCGGGGACTCGGGCGATAACCGGAGCGCGCAAGCCGCGTATTCATCCCGCGACGAATGCATGGAGGGGAAGCAATGAGTACGTGCAAGAATATTTGTTTCAGCATCGTCGCGATGCTCGCAGTCGCTGCCGCGCATGCTGGCGAAGTCACCATCGTCAGCGGCGTCGGCGGACCGGAGGGACCGCTGTACATCGACGGCAACCTCTACTACGTCGGCTGGATATCGAACAGCCTGTCGAAATGGGACGGCAAGAAAACCACCGTGTTGAACAGCGCGCCGAATTGCGGCCACAACGGCCTGGCGCTGACGAGGCACAAGACCTTCATGCTCGCCTGCACCAACGATCCCGGCGCGATCCTCGAACTCGACATGAGCGGCAAGGACCTGCGCCGCTGGGACGTCGACAGCAAGGGCAGAAAGTTCGTTGGCGGCATTAACGATGTCGTCGTCGCCGCGAACGACGGCGTGTACGCCACCGTGTTCGGTCCCTACAACGGCGCGCCGACCGCCGTGATCGGCAAGGTTCTGTATCTCGCACCCGGCAGCGGGAAATGGGTCGAGGTGGCCGACGGACTCAACTACGCCAACGGCGTCGGTGTCTCGCCGGATCAGAAAACTCTTTACGTCAGCCAGACGGTCAGCAACTGCATGCTGAAGTTCACGATCAACGCCGACGGTTCGCTGAGCAACCGCACGAACTTTGCACTGCTTGATACGCTGGTGCCGAACAAGAACCAATCGCCGTGGCTCGGCCCGGACAGCATGAAGATCGACCACCGAGGCAACATCTACGTCGCCCAATGGTTTGGCGGCAAGGTCCTCAAGCTCTCACCCGAGGGCAAGCTGCTGCACGTCTTCGCGATTGCCGCCGGCGATGGCACGACGAACGTCGCGTTCGACGAGGGCGAGAAGAATTTGTATGTGACGGTGGTGAAGGATCCGAACGATGAGCAGGCGAAGGGGAGCATCGTCAGGATTCCAAACGTCGAGTAGACGTATCGGAAATGCGTGAAGGTTGTTGATCTATTGGTGGAGCGGAAGGGGATCGAACCCTCGACCTCTGCATTGCGAACGCAGCGCTCTCCCAGCTGAGCTACCGCCCCACGTTTGACCGCGCGGAATCGTCAATCGATTGCGCGCGAAGCCGGGCATGATACATCGTGCGCCGGTCAGCGCCAAGTTTTGGAATTGGTCGGTAGTGGTCCAGCTGGACCACTACTAATTGGTCCGCCGAATCGCGTTCAGTCCGAAGCGAGGACCGCGCGCAGCGCCGCGTAATCGTTGGCCAGCGGGTCGGCGTAGGTCGGCCGCGCGAGCAGTTCGGCAAGGCTGGGCGGAATCGGTATCTGCTCGCCGATCAGCGGCTCGACGATGCCTTCGAATTTGGCCGGATGGGCGGTGGCGACCACGACCCAGGAGTCGCGATCGCGGCTGGCGCGCAGGCCCTCGAGTACGTGCACCGCGGTCGCGGTGTGCGGACAGAAAACCTCGCCGTAACGCTCGTAACGTTCGCGGATCGTGGCGCTGATCGCCGCATCGTCGACCGCCCGCGCGACGAATTCGCGGCGCAGTTGCAGCGTGTCGGGATACAGCCAGCGTCAGGCGTTCGAAGTTGCTCGGCGCGCCGACATCCATCGCGTTGGCCAGCGTCGCGAGGCTGGGCTGCGGCGCGTAGTCGCGCACCGGAGAAGAAATCCGGGATCACACGATTGGCATTGGTGGCGAGCACGATACGGCCGATCGGCAGGCCGCAGGCGCGCGCGAGCACGCAGGCGACCGCATTGCCGAGGTTGCCGGTCGGCACGACGAAGTTCAGCGGTATACCTTGTTTCGCGCCAATGACGCAGCGACGCGTCGCGCGTAGTACGCCATCTGCGGCAACAGGCGGCCGAGGCTGATGCTGTTGGCCGAAGCCGAGCGGCGCCTGCGCGCGCAGCGCCTCGTCGCCGAGCGCCTGCTTGACCATGCGCTGGCAATCGTCGAACGATCCGGCGACGCGCAGTGCGCGCACGTTGCCGCCGAAACAGCCGAGCTGATGCGCCTGGCGTGGCGAGACGCGGCCATCGGGATACAGGATGACGACGCGGAAGCCGGACAGACCGGCGAACGCCGCGCCCACTGCCGCGCCGGTGTCGCCCGAGGTGGCGACGACGATCGTCAACGGCTTGCGTTCGTCGCGCGCGCAGGCGGCGCATGCAGGCAGCGAGAAAGCGCGCACCGAAATCCTTGAATGCGGCGGTGGGCCCGTGGAACAGCTCGAGCACGTGTCGCCGAGGCGTCGCCAGCGGACTCAGCGGCGCGAGAAACGTGAACGCTTCGGCGACAGATCGTCGGCAGTTCGGCGGCGAGCGCATCGCCAGCGAAGAACGGCGCGAGCAGCCGCGTCGGCGATGGCAGGCAAGTCCATGCAGTCGGCAAAGTCCTGCGGCGCAAATCTCGGCAACGACTGCGGCACGTACAGGCCGCCATCGGGCGCGAGTCCGGCGGCGATTGCGGCACTCAAGCCCAGTGCCGGGGCCTGCCGACGTGTGCTTGTATACTTCATCGCAAGACTTTCGCCGCGGGTCCGTTAAGCGGCGAGACGAAGCTCTCGCTCTCGCAGCCCGCGCTCGCAAAAGCCTGCGCGCATCGCCGGTGCCGCGGCTTCGGCTGCCGCGCGCGATTCGAACCAGGCGAACACGCTGGGGCCGGCGCCGGAGATGCTCGCACCCATCGCGCCATGATCGAGCGCGGCCTGCTTCACCTGCGCGAATCCGCCGATCAGCGGTGCGCGGCGCGGTTCGACGAGGACGTCGCGCAGACCCGCGCGCACGAGGCTCGCATCGCCGTGCTGGCAACCGGCTAAGCACGAGGGCGAGGTTCGCGCTCTGCGCGACGAAATCGCAGATCGCGTATGCGCCCTTGAGCGCTTCGCGTGCGCGCCGCGTTTCCAGCACCGCGTGCGGGATGCACGAGCACGCAGTGCCACTCGACTGGCACCACGATCGCGCACCAGACGTTCGGCGGTCGCCAGCACGATGCCGCCGAGCAGCATCGGGCCGACGTTGTCGCCGTGGCGTCCGCCGCTGGCGACCGCTTCGCCGTCGAGCGCGAACGGATAGAGCTGCTCCGGCGCGCAGCGGTTTGTCGAGCAGGGCGTTCGCGGCGACCAGCGCGGCGACGCAGCTTGCCGCCGAACCGCCCATGCCGGAGCCGAACGCGATGCCCTTGTCGAGTTCGATCTCGAAACCGAACGGCAGATTCAGCGCCTGCGCATGGCGATCAGCGCCGCACCGGCGGTGTTCGTTCGCCGCCTCCATCGGCAGGTCGACGGCGCAGCCGCGAATCGCGGCGATGCGTACTTGTCTGCGTTTGTGTGCGACGCACCGTTGCGCGGTCGCCAGGGCCGACGAACGTCTGGCCGAGAATATCGAAGCCGACGCCGAGATTGCCGATGCTGGCGGGCGAAAATGCGGTTGCTTCGAGCCTCTGCATGCCGGTATTCAAACCCGCGCGCCCAACGAAGCGGCGACGCGCAGCAGGTCGGCGAAAACGCCGGCGGCAGTGACCTCGGGTCCGGCACCAGGGCCCTGCACGACCAGCGGATTGTCGCAGTAGCGCTTGGTCGAAAACTGCACGATGTTGTCGGTCAGGCGCAGGTTCGCGAACGCGTGCTCGCGCGGCAGTTCGACCAGGCCGACGCTAGCCTTGCCGTCGCGATCCAAGCTGCGCGACATAGCGCAGCACGTGCTCGCGTTGTCGCTGGCGCGCGCGTAACGTTCGGCGATCGGCGCGTCGAGTTCGGCCAGACGCGCCATGAAATCGTCGCGATCGGCATCGTGCAGGGACGGCGGCACGAGATTCTCGACAGCGACATCGGCCAGCGACAGTTCGCGTCCGGCCTCGCGCGCGAGGATCACCAGCTTGCGCGCGACGTCGATGCCGGACAGATCGTCGCGCGGATCCGGTTCGGTGTAGCCGAGCGCATGCGCCTCGCGCACCAGTGCGGAAAATGCGCACTTTGCCATCGTAGCGATTGAACAGCCAGGCCAGCGTGCCGGAAAAAATTCCTTCGACGGCGATCAGCTCATCGCCGGTGTCGAGCAGGTCGCGCAAGGTCTGGATGATCGGCAGGCCGGCGCCCACCGTGGCCTCGTAGCGGAAACGCGCGCCGCCTTGCGTGGACGCCGCGCGGATCGCACGATAGCGCTCGATCGAGCCGGCCCCAGCCTGCTTGTTCGGCGTGATGACGTGGATGCCGGCGGCGAGCCATGCGGCATAGTGCGCGGCCACGTCGTCGCTGCCGCTGCAGTCGATGATCACCGCGTGCGGAAGATGGGCGGCGCGCAGGTGCGCGGCAAAGCGGTCGAGATCGCAGGCATCGCCGCGCGCTTGCGCGAGACGTTCGCGCCAGCCGGAGCCGATCTCGCGATCGTCGAGCAAGCAGGCGCTTGCTCGTCGCGACCGCGCGCAGACGCAGATCGAGATTGGCCTCGCGTTTCAGACGCGGCGCGGCGACGGCGATCTGATCGAGCAATGCGGCGCCGACCTTGCCCGGCCCGATCAGGCCGATCGACAAGGTCTGCGGCGACAGCCAGAAGGCCGCATGTCGCGGCGCGCAAGGCCTTGGTCGCGTCGTCGCGTGCGAGCGCAACCGAGATATTGCGCTCGGACGCGCCCTGCGCGATCGCGCGGATGTTCACGCGCGATCGGGCGAGCGCATCGAACAGGCGCGCGGCCACGCCGGGCTGTCCGGCCATGCGGTCGCCGACCACGGCAAGCACGCTGATGTCGCGCGAGATCGCCACGCCGCTGATTTGTCCGGCCGACAACTCGCGCGCGAAGGCGCCCTCGATCGCCGCACGCGCGGTATCGGATTCGGCAAGTTTGACGACGCAGCAGATCGAATGCTCGGACGAACCTTGCGAGATCATCACCACCGAGACGCGCGCGGCGCGCAACGCGGCAAACACGCGCTCGGCCGTGCCGGGCACGCCGATCATGCCGGTGCCTTCGACATTGAGCAGGGCGAGGCCGTGCGCCAGCGTAAGTCCCTTGACCGGGCCGCTGGTATCGCCGACCGCGTCGATGCGCGTGCCCGGATGCTCGGGTTTGAACGTGTTGCGGATCAGGATCGGCAGGTTGCGCGAGATCGCCGGCGCCATTGTCTGCGGATGAATCACCTTGGCGCCGAAATAGGCCAGTTCGCAGGCCTCGTTGTAGCTCATCGCCGCGAGTGTGACCGCCTCGGGCTCGATGCGCGGATCGGCGCTGAGCACGCCGTCGACATCGGTCCAGATGTGCAATTCTTGCGACTTGATACAATGCGGCAAAAATTGCGCCGGAGTAGTCGCTGCCGTTGCGGCCGAGCACGGTGTCGCGGCCTTCGCCGTCGCGCGCGACATAGCCGGTGATGATTACGCGTGGCTGCGGATTGCTGTGCGCGCCATGCGGCGAGTTTCGCGTCCGTTGCCTCCCAGTCGACGGCGACGCCGAGTTCCTCGTCGCGCACGACGAGCACTTCGCGCGCGTCGAGCAGGGAATAATCGGCGCCCTGCACGCGCAACAACGCATGTAGCAGATACGACGACCAGACTTCGCCGTTGCCGCTCACCGCCTCGGCGACGCCGTGACCCGCACCGCGCAGGACAGCGATCGCGTTGAGCACGTTGGTCAGTTCGTCGAAGTGCCGATCAAGCCATGCGCACGCGGCAGCGGATCGATCGCCGAGCAGTTCTTGCGCGGTATCGAGATGGCGTTTGCGCAGCACACCGAACTTGTCGCGCCACTGCGGCAGGTTTTCCGCGGCTGCCGCACTCAGTGCGAGCAATGCATCGGTCACGCCCTGCATCGCCGAGACGACCACGACCTGGGTGTTTTCGCTGCGCGTGCGAACCAACTCCGCCACATGGCGGATGCGCGTGCTGTCGGCGAGCGATGAGCCGCCGAACTTGTGCGCGATGTTGCTCAGCGCGGTCGCGATATCGACCGACGGCGCTGGCGGGTTGATTTCAAACGCGGTCATGCAAGCTCCAAAATGGAGCCCCGCATTCTACTTGAGGTTTGCGGCGCATCCGCATCCTCGTCGAGGTGCGGGGCCGGGTTGATACGATTCAGGTCAATCGCAAACGACGGGCCGCACCACGGCTGTGGTGGTAATGATCGTCGTCGTGGTAATCGTCGCAAAGCGCATGGGTGTAGTGGAACCGATGCGTGTGGGGTATGTCAAGGCAGGAGACGGGGAGACGAGAGGCGGAGAGACAATGGAGTTGTGGAAGGCTGCTTCACCGTTTACCCGTCTTTCCGTCTTTCCGCCTCAAGGCAACAACGCCATCAGGACATCGTGCAGCAGCGGTCGGCGCCAGCCTTCGAGCGCCGGCGGCCACGCGCGGTCGGCGAGCAGGGTTTCCAGATGCCGGCGCGAGCAGAGCAGGCCTTCCGGCAGATCGAGCGTTTGCGCTACCGCCGCAACGGCTTCTTTCATTGCCGACGCGGCGCGTTTTTCGGCCGTACTCAGCGGCAGCGGAATCGGCGCGATGACCAGGTCGTCCTCGGTCAACGGGGTTTGCAGCAGCGCAAACAATTGCGCGCGTTGCGCACTGCGCAGGGCGCGCAGGCCCTTCGAGCGTTCCAATAGTTCGTCGGCGCTCACCGGCGGCTGTGCGGCAAAGCTGAGCGCATGCGCATCGTCCAGCAGCCATGGACGGGGCTTGTCCAGCGTACGCGCGCTGGTCTCGCGCCAAAGCAGAAGGCGTCGCAACTGCGCCTGCTTCTCGCGCGGCCACTCGGCGGCACCACGGAACGCGCGTTGCGGCTGTGCATCGGGCACGGCATGACGCACGCGCTCGATCATGCGTCTGCAATCCTCGGCGAGCCAGCTGCTGCGGCCCAACGCATGCAGCTTTTCCGCGAGGCGCGCATGCAGTTCGGGCAGATGCGCGACATCCTGCGCCGCGTAGTCGAGTTGCGCAGAACTCAGCGGGCGTTGCAACCAGTCCGAACGTGTCTCGGATTTTGGCAGATCGATAGCGAACAGCAGGGCGACGAGTTTCTGATAGCTCAACGCGAACCCGAACCCGGCCATCGCCGCCGCAATCTGAGTATCGAAAAGGTCTGCCGGGCCTTCCGCTACGATTGCTGCGAGCGCTTCGAGATCCTCGCTCGCACTGTGCATCACGCATGCGCTCGCCGCATCGCGCAGACGTGCGCCGAGTGCAGCGTGTCTGCCAAGCCGGGGCGCATCGAGAAGGGCAGTTTCACCGCCGATATTCACTTGCACCAGCGCGAGCCGCGGCGCGAACGTGTTGGTGCGCATGAACTCGGTATCGAGCCCGATCAATGCTGGTGCGGGGCGAAGCGCCATCCAAATGTCGAGCGCGGCCGGATCGTCAATCCATTGGTACATCAGGAAACCTTGTGTTCATGAGTGGGTCAAACGCAGGCGGACAAAACCGGTGCGCGGTTGCAACGCCATCATTGTTCGTCATGCCGACGGAACGCCATTCAGTTGCGAGGCGAAGGCGCATAGCCTAAGGTGCAGCCGCAGGATTGTCAGTCAAAATATCTGAACCCAGACCAATGCCGGGTAGCGAAGTCGTCCAGAAACAGAGCGTACTCGGTGGCGTCGCCGGAATTGCCTTGCTGCTGTTCGCCCTGGCTTATCGGTTCTATCCCAGCCTGCCGCATACGGGGCCGCAGGCGCCGCCGTCGGACAACACCAGTATCTCTTCCGATAGCACGGTGGTGACCGCACAGGCGCAGAAACCAGCGACCCCGGCGCCTGCCGTCGCAATGGCTTCAGCGAGCGTGACGCAGTGGGGCCCGCCGGCGAGCCTGGCGCCACCGCCACCGCCGCCGCCGAAGGCGATTGCTGCCCTGCTCAAGAAAGCCGATGCCGCGTTCGACAAGGGGCGTCTGCTCGAGGCCAAGGACGGTGCACTGGCGCTTTATCGCCAGGCGCTCGCCGGCGACAAAAAGAATGCCGCCGCGAGGGCCGGAGTGGAAAAAGTACACAATGATATTTTGCAGCAGACGGGCGATGCGCTCGATCGCGGCGACGAGAACAAATCGGCGCGCCTGATCGCCGCGCTGCAGGATCTGGCGCTCGACGACAACAACGTTGCCGCCCTGCAGACGCGTTTGAAGAAGCTGCGCCAGACCACACCGCTGCTCACGCGCGCGGCTGAGTTGCTGGCTCAGGACAAAGCTGGCGGGGCGAATGCCGGCAAGGACAAGGCTGCTGCGCTCGACGTCTACCGGCAGGTCATCAAAATCGACCCCGGCAACAAGCTCGCCGATCAGGGCCTCGCGCAGATCGAGCGCGGCTTTTTGGATCGCGCGCTTGGCGCGGCGGCGCAGGACGATTTCGCCGGCGCCGACAAGATACTCGCCGAGGCCTCGTCGATCCGCCCCGGATCGCACGAGCTGCTCGATACCCGCACGCAGATCGAAGGCATACGCCGGCAACGCGCAACGGCGGTGATGTCGCAGGCAAGTTCAGCGCTCGACGCAGGCAACCCCGATCTGGCGCAACTGCTCGCGCAGAAAGCGCTCGGCCTGAGCCCCGACGTCGCCGGCGTGGGCGTGTTCAACGAGCGCCTGCGCAACGCGCGCCTGTACGCAAGCTACAAGCCTGGGCAAGTCATCACCGATGCGTTCGTCGACCGCAACGGCAATGCGCCGGCGCTCGTCGTGATTCCGACAGGCAGTTTCATGATGGGCTCGCCGGCGCAGGAGATCGGACATCGCAGCACCGAGGAACCACAGCGCGAGGTGAAGATCAGCGTTGGCTTCGCACTCGGTCGCGACGAAGTCAGCGTCGCTCAGTTCCGTGCCTTCGTCGACGGCACAAATTACCTGACCGATGCGGAGAAATCGGGCAGTTCGACGATCTACGATGAAGAGTCCGGGCGCACACTGGAGCTGCGCGGCGTCAGCTGGCGCAAAAACTACACCGGGGCCAGCGCAGGCGATGCGTTACCCGTAATCCATGTGTCGTGGAACGACGCGCACGCCTATGCGCAGTGGTTGTCGACGCGCACCGGCAAACATTATCGGCTGCCGAGCGAAGCCGAATACGAATACGCGTTGCGTGCCGGCAGTTCCACGCGGTTCTGGTGGGGCGATGGCAACCCGGAAAAACCGCTCGCCAATCTGACCGGCGACGGCGATCGCTCGCCATCGCGGCACTCATGGGCAAATGCGTTTCCGCACTACAACGACGGCTACTGGGGTCCGGCGCCGCTCGGGAAATTTCCGCCGAATCCGTTTGGCCTGCGCGATATCGACGGCAACGTCGCCGAATGGGTCGAAGACTGCTGGCACGACAATTATCTGCGCGCGCCCGCGGACAGCCGCGCATGGGTCAACCCGGGTTGCGAGCGCCACGTCGTGCGCGGAGCATCGTGGGGAAGCGCACCGGACCAGGCACGCTCGGCGTTCCGCACGAGTCTGTCGGCGGATGCGGCTAATGCGCAGGTCGGATTTCGCGTCGCTCGCGATTTGTAAGCGGAAGATTTCGCGCTTCGCATGAAAAGTATACGCGGCTTGCAGATGGCCCGCGCCTCGCGCGAACGCGCGCGTGTCTCGATTTCCGCATAGCGTCAAGGGGGCTGCGCTACCTCAGCTTGCGAAATTCTGTGATATAAATCACATAAATGACTGTAAATTGAAGTTTTTTGTTGACCGCTTTAGTTAAACGCGTGATGAATATGAACCATCTGGCAACCCCCTGACCGCCAGATACACGGCAGAGGACTTTTTTCTGTGTCGTGCAAACCGACCGCAATCCTTACCTCAAAGGAAAATCCGATGAAAACGCACTTCGAACTCAACGGTTCCCTGACCGAATTGAGCAGCTATCCGATCTGGGCGCAGGACATGATCGCCGACTGCGCGCAAGCCAAACAATCGGTTATCGATCACGAACTTTTTGCCATGATGCGTGAGGCCAGGCTCGATGACGAATCGACGAGCAACTTCATGATAGGCATATGGCCGGTGATCGAGCGCTTCCCGGGTTACATGGCCATGAGTCTTCTGAAGACGCAATTCGGTCGCAGCGCCGGTGACAATCTCGCCCGCCGCTGGCTGGTGCGCAATATCCGCGTCGAGCAGAATCACGCCGAGCACTGGCTCAGACTGGGCTGAAGGCGCAGGTGTTGCGCGCGAGAAGGTCCTGCACAGCAGACCCCCACATCAGTCGGCCACGCTCTCGAACTGGTGCGAAGAAGTCTCCAAGAGCGACTCGCTCGCCGCCGGCGTCGCCGCAACCAATTACGCCATCGAGGGCGTGACCGGCGAATGGGCACAACTCGTCTACGACAGCGAAACCTATCGCAACAGTTTCTCTTCGGAAGCAAGAACGAGCAGTCTGCGCTGGCTGCAGTTGCATGCCGCGTATGACGATACGCATCCGTGGGAAGCGCTGGAGATCGTGTGCACGCTGATGGGAACGGCACCGGCGGCCTACGAGGTTGCGCACCTCGGCGAATGCATCAAACGCAGCTACGTGAGCATGCGTATGCTCGCGGACCGTTGCGTCATGCCCAGCCGTGTTGTCGAAGTGGCGATCGCCGAAGCGGCATGATCGTGCGTTCTGACTGGCACGCCATCGGATATACGAAGCGTTTGTGATGAGAGGCGAACCGCTCGCATCGCAACAGGATCTGGCGCGGCGTCTGCTGCCGCTGGTCTGGGGGCTATTGGCTCTCGTAGGCTTTCTTGTCGCCCTGATCTGGGGAGCCTTGAAGCTGCAGATCGCTCTCGCCGCACTTCTCAACGGCGAGAGCGTCTGGTCCAAGGCCCAGAAACAGCTGGTGATCGATCTCGATGCCTACGCCACGAGTGGCGACCCGCAGAACCTGGCCCGTTTCCAGAGCAACTTTACCTTGCTCGAATACGATCGTTTTGCCCGCAACGAAACTGCGAAGGAGAACTTTGACTACGATGCAGTGGTTGCGGCCCTGAGTCACCGGAATGCGATAACCGAAACAATTCCGGTGGTGATTTTCATGTTTCAGCACCTGCCGAATGCACCCTACTTGAGAGATGCTCTGAAAGCCTGGCGATCGACGGATGCGTCGATCGATGAGCTTCAAGGCATCGCTGGAGAGATCCAGCATGCGCGTGACACGAATACGTGGTCCGCTGGGGACATGACCCGCCAGAGGGCGCGCATAGCCGAATTGAACGACTACATCCAGCCGCGCAGCGACCTGTTCTCCAAGGCCATAGCCGAGGGCGCCTCATGGTTGGGCAAAGTGCTTTTCGCCAGCGTGCTCCTGGCTGCGTGCATCGCCGCGATGCTCTGGCTGCAGATGGCACGCAGGATTCTGTCCGGCATCCGCGGTACGGAGGAGCGCTATCGCCTGCTGTTCGACAACGCTGCCGATGCGATTGTCATGATCGAGGAATCCAGCGGGATCGTTCTCGATGCCAACCGCACGGCCGCAACATGGATCCAGCGCAATGCGCCGAATCTGGTCGGTACGTATTTTTCTCAGCTGTTTGCGGAAAGCAGTTCGTCCAGCGGCCTCGGCGCCACCGCAGGTGCCTTGCGCGCGAGCGACGGCAGCACGCGGCTGGTCGAGATGCAGAGCAGCTTCGTCACCTGGGGACAAAAGCGCGTGCGCCAGGCGATTATCCGCGATGTTTCCGAACGTGTGGCGATCGAGCAGGAGCGGCGCATCGCTGCCGAGGCCCTGGCGGCGATCGCGGAGGGCGTGGTCATCGCCGATGCCGAGCGCAGAGTGATTACCGCGAACGATGCGAGTTTCGCGATCACCGGATTTTCCACCCAGCGCCTGCAGCGCTTCCCGTTCGGCGATACGCGCACCTTGCCCGACAACAAGCCGCTGCCGGCCGCTATCTGGGAATCCATCGCCAAGGTCGGCCACTGGCATGGCGAAGTGCGCAGCAGACGGCACGACGGCACGATCTATCCCGAGCGTCTGAGCATAAGCGCCATTCGCGACGATTTCGGCAAGGTCCAGTATTACGTCGCCGTGTTCGCCGATATCTCGGCGCACAAGGCGCACCAGGCTCGCCTCGAGCACATGGCCACGCGCGATATTCTTACCGGCCTGATCAATCGTGCGGAATTCGAAGCGCATTGCACGCAGGCGATCCAGGCCGCCGCGCAGGAGCATCATGCTCTCGCGGTGTTGTTCATCGATCTGGACGCTTTCAAGAGCGTCAACGACAGCTTCAGCCATGGCATCGGCGATCGCCTGCTGGTGAAGGTAGCCGAGCGCATCCAGCAGCAACTCGGTCCGGGAGAGGTCGCAGGACGCATCGGTGGCGACGAATTCACCGTGCTCGTTCCGCGACTCGATACGCGCGAGGACGCGACCGGGCTGGCCGCGCGCCTGCTGCTGGCGCTGTCCGAAGCCTATCTGATCGAGGAACAGGAAATCGTGCTCAGCGCGAGCATCGGCATCGCCGGCTACCCGCTGGACGGCACCGAGGCGATCTCGCTCATTGCCAATGCTGATGCGGCCATGTATACGGCGAAAGCTTCCGAGCGCAACGCGTTCCGCTTTTATCTGCCGATCATGCACGCCAATGCGCGCCGGCGGCTGCGCCTCGCCGCGGATCTGCGTCAGGCGCTGGCGAACGACGAGTTCAGCGTCGTCTATCAGCCGACGGTGGAACTGCGCACCGGGCGCATCGTCGCCGTCGAGGCGTTGTTGCGCTGGCAGCATCCGGAGCGCGGTGAAGTGCCGCCCGCGGAATTCATTCCGATGGCGGAAAGTCTCGGTCAGATACGCCAGATCGACCAGTGGGTCATGCAGAACGTGCTCGCGCAACTGGTGGCATGGAATCAGGCCGGAGTACCGCCGATCCGTGTCGCGCTGAACGTTTCCGCCAGCTGGTTCGGCCATCCCGCATTCGTCGAATTCCTCACGCGCGCCTTGCAGGCCTCGCAACTATCGTCGGAACGCCTGTTGCTCGAGATCACCGAGAGCTCGATCCTGCGCCTGGGCGAAGACACCGATCGCACGATGAAGGCGCTGCATGAGCTTGGCGTGTGCGTCGCGATCGACGATTTCGGCACCGGCTATTCGTCGATGGCGTACCTGAAGCTGCCGGCGGTCGCTTATCTCAAGATCGACCGATCGTTCATCTGCGGATTGCCCGAAAACGCCAATGACGCCGCGATCGTGCAGGCTATGCTGGCCATTTCACAGAGCCTCGGACTGCGCACGATCGCAGAGGGCATCGAGACCGAGGCGCAGCATGACTTCCTCGCGCGCTCGGGTTGCGCCGAGGCTCAGGGCTTCCTGTATTCGTATCCGTTGAGTGCCGCGGAGATCAGCCACAAGCTGTGTCCGAATCCGAATTTCGGCAAGGCCAAGTTGCAGCTGGTCGCGACGAAACGTTAGTAAGCCGCGCCGGCATACGAAGCCGGCCGGCATCCGTCTGGGTGTTTGCCTTCCGCCTACTTCTTCAATCCGGTTTTGCCGGGTTGTCACGCAACTCGCGGCGCAGGATCTTGCCGACGTTGGTCTTCGGCAGCGAGTCGCGGAATTCGATGCACTTTGGGCAGCTTGTAGCCGGTCAGGTTCGCGCGGCAGTACGTCCTTGATCGCCTCGGCGGTGAGGTTCGGATCCTTCTTCACCACGACGACTTTCACCGCTTCGCCGGACTTCTCGTCCGGCACGCCGACGGCCGCGCACTTCGAGTACGCCGGGGCAGCTGCGCGACCACGTCCTCGATCTCGTTCGGATACACGTTGAAGCCGGAGACCAGGATCATGTCCTTCTTGCGGTCGACGATGTAGAAGTAGCCCTTCTCGTCCATCTTCGCGATGTCGCCGGTGTGCAGCCAGCCATCGGGCGCTGAGCACCTTGGCGGTCTCGTCGGGGCGCTGCCAGTAGCCCTTCATCACCTGCGGACCGCGTACGCACAGTTCGCCGACTTCGCCGTGCCGCAGCAGCTTGCCGTCGTCGTCCTGAATCGCACACGTCGGTGGACGGAAATCGGCAAGCCGATCGATGCCGTTGTATTCGGCCAGAGTCCAGCGGATTGATGCACGCGGCCGGCGACGTTTCGGTCAGTCCGTAGGCCTCGACCAGTGTACAGCCGGTGACTTTCTTCCAGCGTTCCGCGACCGCGCGCTGCACCGCCATGCCACCGCCGAGCGTCAGGTGCAGGTGCGAGAAATCGAGCTCGTCGAAACCCGGCGTGTTCAGCAGGCCGTTGAACAGCGTGTTGACCCCGGTGATCGCGCGTGAAGCGGCACCTGCGCCAGTTCCTTGACGAAGCCGGGCATGTCGCGCGGATTGGTGATCAGCAGGTTCAGTCCGCCGATCTGCATGAACACCAGGCAGTTCGCGCGTCAGCGCGAAGATGTGATACAGCGGCATCGCAGTGATGACGACTTCCTCGCCGCTCGCGCAGATTCGTGCCGAGCCACGCCGCGGCCTGCAGCATGTTGGCGACCATGTTGCCGTGGGTCAGCATCGCGCCCTTGGCCACGCCGGTGGTGCCGCCGGTGTATTGCAGGAAGGCGATGTCGTCGTGACCCACGTCGATCGTTCGGCAACGGCTGCGCCGCGCCGCAGCGTCAAGCGCGTCGTTGAAGCGCACCGCGTTGCGGCGATGCGATAGGCCGGCACCATCTTCTTGACGTGGCTTGACGACGAAATTGGTGATCAGCGACCTTTCGGGAAACCGAGCATGTCGCCGAGCGCCGGTGGTGATGACGTGCTTGCACGGTCGGTGTCTGCGGCAGCACTTCTGCGAGCGTCGCGGCGAAATTGTCGAGCACGACGATCGCGCTGGCGCCGGAATCGTTCAGCTGATGCTTGCAGCTCGCGCGCGGTGTACAGCGGATTGGTGTTGACCACGGTCAGGCCGGCGCGCAGGACGCCGAACATCGCGATCGGATACTGCAGCACGTTCGGCAGCATGATCGCGACGCGATCGCCCTTGCTCAGCTTGCAGGTCGTTGAGCAGATACGCGGCGAACTGGCGGCTCAGCTCGTCGATTTCGGCGTAGGTCAGCGTCCTGCCCATGTTCGCAAACGCAGGTCGATGACGGAAATTGTCGCAGGCGGTTTCCAGCACGTCGGCGATCGAAGCGATAGGTATTCACATCGATCTGGCCGGTACGCCCGGCCGGATAGCTGGCCAGCCAGGGCGGTCGTTGGTATTCGTCCCGTCATGACCAGGTCAGTGCTCGCGCGGCTCCAACATGGTCCGGAGCGTGTTCAGCTGCATTGCGTGCGTATCGCGCCACGGCACGATCCGCATGATCGACGAAAAATTTCACGTTCCTGCGATTTCAACACTGCGGCTGTCACCTACGCCGGACGAACAGCGATCCGAGGCGATGCTCAATCGCGCAGGCCGTGAAGCCGGTCCGCGACGTCGATGTTCGCCAGCGCGGATTTCACGGCAACGGCGAGCTGGATCGCGCGGATTGCGGCTGCATGCTTGCGTGTCGAGCTTGCGTGACGATCAGGTCGGCGATGGCGCTGGGGCATCGAGTCACCTGCAGGGGGCCGTGCGATCAGTGCACGTCGCGGCGACGCTGCGGGCGGAAGACGAGCGGCACCGGAGCGTCAGGCGATCTATTACCAGCAGCGGCGGCGCCGCCGCAAGGTCTGCTTTCTGCAACTCGCGCCGAAACCGGCGGTTTGCGCATCAACTCAAACTGAATCAGGCGCTTTCTTGCCGCCAGCTGGCGCAGCACGTAGGGCAGGATGCCGCCGTGACGGAAGTACTCGCGTTCCTTCGGGCGTCAGCAGCAGCACCTTCACCTTGAACGCTTCTCGCTGCCGTCGTCGCCTTGCGCGACCACCGTCGACTTCCTTCGCGTCGCCGTCGTCGAGGCCGGCGATCGTCGAAGGTTTCCTTGCCGGTGAGGCCCAGCGACTCTGCGCGTTCTCGCCGTCGTTGAACTGCAGCGGCAACACGCCCATGCCGACCAGGTTGGAGCGATGGATGCGCTCGAAGCTTTCGGCGATCACGGCCTTCACGCCGAGCAGCAGCGTGCCTTTGGCCGCCCAGTCGCGCGACGAACCGGTGCCGTATTCCTTGCCGGCGACGACGACCAGCGGACGTCTTCCTCGCCTTGTACTTCATCGCCGCGTCGTAGATCGGCAGCTGCTCGCCGCTCGGCACGTGCAGCGTGTTGCCGCCTTCGACGCCGTCGAGCATCAGGTTCTTGATGCGGATGTTGGCGAAGGTGCCGCGCACCATCACGTCGTCGTTGCCGCGGCGCGAGCCGTAGGAGTTGAAATCGGCCGGTTGACACGCCGTGCGCCATGCAGGAATTGGCCCGCCGGCGACGTCTTCCTTGATGTCGCCGGCCGGCGAGATGTGGTCGGTGGTGATCGAGTCGCCGAACAGGCCGAGCACGCGCGCGCCGTGGATGTCGGCGATCGTGCCGGCCTGCATGCGTCATGCCGTCGAAGTACGGCGGGTTCTTGATGTAGGTGGATTGTCGTCCCAGCGTAGCAGCTCGCCGTCCGGCGACGGCGATCTGGTTCCAGCGGCTGTCGCCCTTGAACACGTCGGCGTAGTTCTTGCTTGAACATTTCCGGGCCGATCGTGCTGGCGATCGATGTCGCCGATTTCCTTGTTCGATCGGCCAGATGTCCTTCAGGTAGACCGGCTTGCCGTCGCTGCCGTTGCCGAGCGGCTCGTTCGTCAGATCGATGTCGACGCGTGCCGGCCAGCGCGTAGGCGACCACCAGCGGCGGCGAGGCGAGATAGTTCATCTTCACTTCCGGATGCACGCGGCCTTCGAAGTTGCGGTTGCCGGACAGCACCGAGGCGACGGCGAGATCGCCGTCGGCGATGCCCTTGGCTGATCTCGTCCGGCAGCGGGCCGGAGTTGCCGATGCAGGTCGTGCAGCCGTAGCCGACGACGATAGAAGCCGAGCTTCTCCAGATCGTCCAGCAGGCCGGCCTTCTTCGAGATAATCGGTGACGACCTGCGAGCCCGGCGCCGAGCGAGGTCTTGACCCACGGCTTGGCCTTCAGGCCTCTTCGCGGCGGCTTGCGCGCGAGCAGGCCGGCGCCGAGCATCACCGCCGGATTGGAGGTGTTGGTGCACGAGGTGATCGCCGCGATCACGACCGCGCCGTCGCTGCAGCTCGAAGTTCTGCGCCGTCGCATGCGATACGCGCTGGCCATGTCCGCTGGCGCTGTCGTCGTGACCGACGGCGGTGCCGCCGCCTTCGTTGGCGAAGCGCGCGATCGGCTGCCGTTCTTCGGCTTGCGGTTTGCGGTGAGCAGCCGATCAGCGATCTTTGTAGCTCTTGCCGCACGTCCTCGAGCAGCACGCGATCCTGCGGGCGCTTGGGGCCGGCCAGCGACGGCTTCACGTCGGCGAGATCAAGTTCGAGCGTCGAGCTGAATTCGGCGTGCGGCGTATTCGCGTCGTGCCACAGGCCCTGCGCCTTCGCATACGCCTCGACGAGCGCGATCTGCTTCGCGTCGCGGCCGGACAGGCGCAGATAATTGATCGCCTCCGCATCGATCGGGAAGATGCCGCAGGTCGCGCCGTATTCGGGCGCCATGTTGCGCGATCGTCGCGCGATCGGCCAGCGGCAGGTGCTGCAGGCCGTCGCCGAAGAACTCGACGAACTTGCCGACCACGCCGTGCTTGCGCAGCATCTGCGTCACGGTCAGCACGAGATCGGTCGCGGTCGCGCCTTCCGGCAGCTTGCCGGTGAGCCTGAAGCCGACGACCTGCGGAATCAGCATCGACGACGGCTGGCCGAGCATCGCGGCCTCGGCCTCGATGCCGCCGACGCCCCAGCCGAGCACGCCGATGCCGTTGATCATCGTCGTGTGCGAATCGGTGCCGAACACGGTGTCCGGGATAGGCCCAGTCTCGCCGTCCTTCTCGCGCGTCATCACCACGCGCGCGAGGTATTCGAGATTGACCTGATGCACGATGCCGGTGCGCGGCGGCACGACCTTGAAGTTGTTGAACGCCTTCTGGCCCCAGCGCAGGAAGCTGTAGCGCTCGCGGTTGCGCTCGAATTCGATCTTGACGTTGAGATCCAGCGACTCGGCCGTGCCGAACATATCGACCTGCACCGAGTGGTCGATCACCAGTTCGGCCGGCGATCAGCGGATTGATCTTTTTCGCGTCGCCGCCGAGCTTGACCATCGCATCGCGCATCGCGGCCAGATCGACCACGCACGGCACGCCGGTGAAATCCTGCAGCACCACGCGCGCGGGCATGAAGGCGATTTCGGTGTCCGGCTCCTTCTTCGGCGTCCCAGTTCGCGACCGCCTCGATCTCCTTCGCGGTGACGTTGACGCCGTCCTCGTGGCGCAGCAGGTTCTCCAGCAGGATCTTCATCGAATACGGCAGGCGCTTGAGATCGAAACGCTGGCCGAGCTTGGCGAGGCTGGCGATCTGGTAGCGCTTGCCGTTGACCTCGAGCGTGTCGCGGGTGGAGAACGAATCGTTCATGGCGAGGCTCCTGACGGTCAAGAATGCGCGCTTGCTGAAGTTAGCCCCATATTATCGCGCAGACGCCTCGAGCACGGTCAGGGGCGTTGTCATCGCGCATCGCCGCGTACGCGAAACCACGCGCGACGAATCGAGTCCCTAGCGAACCGCTCAACGTGCATTGCGCGAGCAATCCGCGCGCCAGCATCGCGTACTGGCGGCGGCGGAACAGCAGGCGCCACTGGCGGCCGCCGACCTGGCGCCAGAGCACCGCGGCGCGGACCGCGGCCAGCAGCAGCGCGCGGATCTGCGCTGACCTGCGCGGCCTGACGCAGAAACTGCGGATTGCCCTCGACCACGATGCGCGGCCGCAGCCTGGAAAGCGTGTCGGCGTAGAGCTGGGCGAGGCGCGCTGTCACCATCGCGTTAGCCGGCTCGCAGCCGGCTGTTTGCCGGGCGATCGCACTCGATTCCCTTGCGCAGCGCGCCCAGCGTCTCGCGGCCGGCGCGCACAGCTTGACGCTCCAGCACGCAGCACCGATACGGCCATGCGCGTGAGCGCGAGATCGCGCTTGCCGTCGTCGAGCTGCGCGATCAGCGTTTCCAGGCCGAGGCGCAGTTGGCCGATGCCGCCGAAGACGTCGGCCGGGCTTGTCGGCGTCGATCCGGAATATGCTGGCCAGGCTCGGCGCGCATCGCCACGCGTCGCCGCTGCCGCGCGTCGCGATCGCGCGCACCAGCGCGAGCGCCTGGAACATGCCGGCGAGCGCGATGACGCGTCTTCCCTCACGTGCCCGCTCCGCAGTCCGCCGAACGGCGCGTCGGTCGCGTCGATCACGCCGCCGCCGAGGCACTCCTCGCCGCGATAGAACACCACGGATTGGCCGGGCGTCACCGCGCGCTGCGGCCGTCGAATTCGACTTTGCAGCCGTTGTCGTCGATCCGCACTGCGCAGGCCTGATCGGTCTGACGATAGCGCGTCTTCGCGGTGCAGCGGAATTCGCTCGCCGGCGCGCGTGCCGGCGATCCAGCTCAGCTCACTCGGCGATCAGACGTCGCGATTGCAGCCATTCGTTGTCGTCGCCCTGGGCGACGTACAGCACGTTCTGCGCGACATCCTTGCCGACCACGTACCACGGCTCGCCGCGCGCGCACCGCGCCGGCCGCCGATGCCAAGCCCGCTGCGCTGGCCGAGCGTGTAGTACATCACGCCGTCGTGCTCGCCGATGCGTCTCGCCTTCGGGCGTGCGCATCTCGCCGGCTGTGCCGGAATGTATTGGCCGAGGAATTCGCGGAAATCGCGCTCGCCGATGAAGCAGATGCCGGTCGAATCCTTCTTGGCGTGGGTCGGCAGGCCCGCCTCGCGCGCGAGCGCGCGCACCTCGGGCTTCGGCAGTTCGCCGACCGGGAACAGCGTCGCCGCCAGCTGCTCCTGACCCAGCGTGTACAGGAAATAGCTCTGGTCCTTGTTCGCGTCGCGCGCCGCGCAGCAGGCGATGGCGGCCGTCGACGCAGTCGGTGCGCGCGTAGTGGCCGGTCGCGATCTTCTCGGCGCCGAGCGCGCGCGCGTGCGTCGAGAAAGGTCTTGAACTTGATCTCGCGATTGCACAGCACGTCCGGATTCGGCGTGCGCCCGGCGCGGTATTCGGCGAGGAAATGCTCGAACACCCGATCCCAGTATTCGGCGGCGAAATTGCGCGCATGGAACGGGATGCCGAGCTTGCGCGCAGACGCGCAGCGCATCCTTGCGGTCGCGATCGGCGTGGCACTCGCCGAAGCGCTCGTCTTCCTCCCAGTTCTGCATGAACATGCCGGCGACATCGGCGTCCGGCGCGCTGCGAGCAGCAGCGCGGCGACCGACGAATCGACGCCGCCGGACATGCCGACCATGACCGTGCCGGCATCGCGCGTTCATGCCGACGCCGTCGCCGCGGCAGCCAGACGGCATCGCGCTCAGCGGAAGCGTCGGCCGGCCAGCCAGTCGTCGATGCTCGCGCAGCACCATCGGGCTGCGCAGGCGCGCGGCTGCGGCCGCGATTTCGTCGCGCGTCAGCCACAGCGCGCGCAGGATGCCGGCGTCGAGCGCGCGCTGCGGATCATGCGCGAGCGGCGTGCGCGGCGAAGGTGAAGCGCAGGAACTGTCGCGCCGTCTCGGCGTTGCGCCATTGGTACACGCCGACCAGATGCAGTCAGCTCGACGTCCCAGCCGGTTTCCTCCAGCGTTTCGCGCACGGCGGCGGCCTGCAGCGATTCGTCCGGGTCCAGATGCCCGGCCGGCTGGTTGAGCACGAGTTCGCCGCGCACGTCCTCCTCGACCAGCAGAAAGCGGCCGTCGCGCGGCGACGACGTGGCGACGGTGACGTCCGGCCGCCAGATGGCATCGGTCTGTCGCTGGCATCGGTCTCGACGTGGATATCTGCGTGGCAAGTGTTACATGACGTCGACGTCACAGTGCCGCACGCAGAGCGGCATCGTGCGCATGCGACCATTGACGTCGCCGGTCGCGCGCGCGATGACTGCAAGCGGTATAATCGGACGCGATACCGAGCTCGATGGACGATCGAGCACATGTCGCAGACAGACCGAACAACGCAGCAGAGCACGCAGCACGGCCTCGTCGTCGAGGAGGCGCGGCCGGAAGTCGCGCGCCCGCCGCTGTACCAGGTGCTGCTGCTCAACGACGATTTCACGCCGATGGACTTCGTGGTGGTGGTGCTGCGAGACCTTCTTCAACATGGATCGCGAGCGGGCCACGCAGGTCATGCTGCACGTGCATACGCGCGGCAAGGGCGTGTGCGGCGTGTTCACGCGCGAAGTCGCCGAAACCAAGGTCACCCAGGTCAACGAATTTTCACGCACCCATCAGCACCCGTTGTTGTGCACTTTGGAAAAGGCCTGATTGGACCGAATCTGCGTCGCCTCGATATCGGTCGCAGCCGGTCATCTAGTCAGCTAGGCATCAGCGAAGATCGATCACGAATGTTCAGCAAAGATCTCGAGCTCACCATCGGCCAGTGCTACAAGGAAGCGCGCGAGCAGCGTCATGAGTTCATGACGGTGGAGCACCTGCTGCTGGCGCTGCTCGAGAATCCGTCGGCCGCGGCGGTGCTTGCGCGCCTGCGGCGCCGACATCGGCCAAGCTCGGCAAGGACCTGCAAGCGCGATCATCGCCGAAACCGTGCCGGTGCTGCCGGCCGAGCGACGAGCGCGACACGCAGCCGACGCTGGGCTTCCAGCGCGTGTTGCAGCGCGCGGTCTATCACGTGCAGTCCTCCGGCCGCAAGGAAGTCACCGGCGCCAACGTGCTGGTCGCGATCTTCGGCGAGAAGGATTCGCACGCGGTGTATTTCCTCGCACCAGCAGGAAGTCACGCGGCTGGACGTCGTCAACTACATCTCGCACGGCATCGCCAAGATCGGCCAGGAATCCGGCCAGCAGCCGCAGCGGCGAGCCGAGCAAGGAAGGCGAGGGCGGCGACGAGCCGCGCGGCAATCCGCTGACCGAATTCGCCAGCAACCTCAACGAGCTGGCGCGCCAGGGCAAGATCGATCCGCTGATCGGCCGCGCCGAGGAAATCGAGCGCACGATCCAGGTGCTGTGCCGCCGGCGCAAGAACAATCCGCTGTACGTCGGCGAAGCCGGCGTCGGCAAGACCGCGCTCGCCGAAGGTCTGGCCAAGCGCATCGTCGAAGGCGAAGTGCCTGAAGTGCTGAAGGACTGCACGATCTAGGCGCTCGACCTGGGCGCGCTGGTCGCCGGCACCAAGTATCGCGGCGATTTCGAGAAGCGCCTGAAGGCCGTGATCGCGCAGCTGAAGAAGGAGCCGCGACGCGATCCTGTTCATCGACGAAATCCACACCATCATCGGCGCCGGTTCGGCCTCGGGCGGCACGATGGACGCGTCGAACCTGATCAAGCCGATGCTCGCCTCGGGCGAGCTGCGCTGCATCGGTTCGACCACGTTCCAGGAATATCCGCGGCGTGTTCGAGAAGGATCGCGCGCTGGCGCGGCGCTTCCAGAAGATCGACGTCGTCGAGCCGACGAGTCGCCGAGAGCATCGAGATCCTCAAGGGCCTGAAGTCGCGCTTCGAGGAGCACCACAAGGTCGAATACACCAACGACGCGCTCAAGGCGGCGGTCGATCTGTCGGTGAAGCACATCGCCGACCGCCTGCTGCCGGACAAGGCGATCGACGTGATCGACGAGGCCGGCGCGCGCCAGCGTCTGCTGCCGCGAGGATCAGCGCAAGGCATGGTCGACGTGCCCGAGATCGAATTCATCGTCGCGCGCATGGCGCGCATTCCGCCGAAGCAGGTTTCGGCGTCGGATCGCGACGTGCTGCGCAATCTCGATCGCAATCTGAAGATGGTCGTGTTCGGCCAGGATCAGGCGATCGAGGCGCTCGCCGCGTCGATCAAGATGGCGCGCTCGGGCCTGGGCAATCCGCAGAAGCCGATCGGCTGCTTCCTGCTCGCCGGCCCGACCGGCGTCGGCAAGACCGAAGTCACGCGCCAGCTCGCGATGCAGCTCGGCATCGAGCTGGTCCGCTTCGACATGTCCGAATACATGGAAGCGCATTCGGTGTCGCGCCTGATCGGCGCGCCTCCGGGCTACGTCGGTTTCGACCAGGGCGGCCTGCTCACCGAGCAGATCACCAAGCATCCGCACTGCGTGCTGCTGCTCGACGAGATCGAGAAGGCGCATCCGGACGTCTACAACATCCTGCTGCAGATCATGGACCACGGCAAGCTGACCGACACCAACGGCCGCGAGGCGAACTTCAAGAACGTCGATCGCTGGTGATGACCACGAATGCCGGCGCGGCGCAGGCGGCGCGGCGCATCGATCGGCTTCGTCGAGCAGAACCACGCGACCGATGCGATGGAAGTGATCCGCCGCGCGTTCACGCCGGAGTTCCGCAACCGCCTCGATGCGATCATCCAGTTCGGCGCGCTCGACTTCGAGCACATCCTGCGCGTGGTCGACAAGTTCCTGATCGAGCTCGAGACGCAGCTGCAGGAGAAGCACGTCGTCGCTGAACGTCGACGCCGACGCGCGGCGCTGGCTGGCCGAGCACGGCTTCGATCCGCAGATGGGCGCGCGGCCGATGGCGCGCGTGATCCAGGAAAACGTCAAGCGCCCGCTGGCCGACGAACTGCTGTTCGGCAAGCTGGCCGACGGCGGCAGGGTGCACCTGAGCGTCAAGGACGGCAAGCTCGACGTGTCGCATGCGAAGCGGACGAGAAGCTGCCGGCGGTGGTCGAATAGACGAGTCGGCAGCACGCGATGGCAAAGCGGAAAAGCAGGCGGCGCGATGCGCCGCCTTTTATGTCTCGGCCGTATCGTCGATCGGATCGCGTGCATCCTGCTGCCGGGATGAGCGCATCCTGCACTCACTTCATGCGGTACGTGATCCGACCCTTGGTCAGATCGTACGGCGTCATCTCGACCTTGACCTTGTCGCCGGTCAGGATGCGGATGTAGTTCTTGCGCATGCGGCCGGAGATGTGCGCGGTCACGACGTGGCCGTTCTCGAGCTTGCACGCGGAACATGGTGTTGGGCAGGGTTTCCAGCACCGTGCCTTCCATTTCGATTTGATCGTCTTTGGCCATTGATTCTCTGGTGAAGGGCTGCGGGAGGCCCTGCGATGCGGCATTGCTACTACGCGAAGGCGCGCGATTCTGCCACGTTCGCGCGAGGCGGGAAGCAAAATCGCGTGCTCAGGCGAGGTCGTTCGCCGCGCGCGATCGGCCAATTTCGTCCGCGCCAGGAACCGCCCTTGCCGCACTGCAGCAGTCGGCGACATGCGCGACGAAGCGCTCGCGCGGCATCTCGAACGGCGCCCATCGAGAACAGATGCGGCGATGGCGACCTGCGCATCGAGCAGCGGAAAATCCCATTCGTGCAGAGCATGCGGCACAGCGCGATCAGCGCGACTTTCGAGCCGTTCGTGGCGGCGCTGAACATCGATTCGCCGAAGAACATGCGGCCGATCGCGACGCCGTAGATGCCGCCGACCAGCTGCATCGCCGTCCCAGACTTCGACCGAATGCGCATGGCCGAGCTCGTGCAGGCGCACGTAGGCCTCGAGCATCGCCGGCGTGATCCACGTGCCGGCTGGCCGCGCGCGCGGCGCGGCGCAGGCGCGCATGACGTCGGCGAATGCGTGTCGGCGCGGATCGTCCACGTCGCAGTGCGCAGCCAGCGCCGCAACTGCGTGGAAACGTGGACTTGCGTCGGTTCGAACACCATGCGCGGATCGGGCGACCACCACAGGATCGGCTCGCCCTCGCGAATACCACGGGAAAGATGCCGTGGCGATAGGCGTCGAGCAGGCGCTGCGGCGACAGATCGCCGCCGGCCGCGAGCAGGCCGTCCGGCTCGGCGAGCGCGTGCCGGGTGGGAACGTTCGAGCAGCCGGGCGCAGGATCGGAATGCGGATCACGCCGGACCCTGCCGTTTCAAGCAGGATGGTTCATGGGATGCTGGCTCAGTCATGCGGCGAACTGCAGCGTATACGGCGATGCGCCAGCAGTTCCTCGCGATAATCGCGCAAGGCCTGCGCGCTTCGCGCGCCAGCGCCTCGCGCACGGCGGCGCGGAAGCGCGCGATCGGCGATGTAGTGGAACGAATGCGTCATCGTCGGCAGGAATCCGCGCGCGAGCTTGTGCTCGCCCTGCGCGCCGGGTTCGAAGCGCTCAGGCCGTGGCGCAGGCAATACTCGATGCCCTGGTAATAGCAAGCTTCGAAATGCAGGCCGGGAATGTTTTCCTGGCAGCCCCAGTAGCGGCCGTACAGCGTGTCGACGCTGCGCAGCAGCAGGGCCATCGGCGATGAGTCGCGTCGCCGCGTCTGCACAGCACGGCGAGCACCTGTCGCGGCATCGCAGCGCCGAGATGGCGGAAGAACGCCAGCGGTCAGCGCCGGATGATTGCCTTTCTCGTCGAACGTGCGCAGATAGAGCCGTGCATCGCGCGCCAGTTCGTCGTCGCTCATCTCGTCGCCGTGGCGCATCTCGCACGCGACGCCTGCGCGCGCGACCTGCGCGCGTTCGTGGCGGATGTTCTTGCGCTTCTTGTGGTTGAGCGCGGCGAGAAATTCGTCGAAGTCGCGCCAGCCGCTGGCGTCGCGGTTGCGTCCAGTGGAACTGCCAGTCGAAGCGCGCGCAGCCAGTCCGCTGCGTTCGAATGCGTCGGCATCCGCGTCGCATCGACGAAATTGAGATGCGCCGACGACAAGCCCGCGCGCCTCGATCTCCTGCACGATCGCCGCAAGCAGGCTGCGCGCGCAACGCCGCCGCATCCGCGCCGCGTGCCGGCCAGCAGGCGTGCGCCGGTGACCGGCGAGTAGGGCATGCCGCACGAGCAGCTTCGGGTAGTAATCGAGGCCGGCGCGTTCGTAGGCGCTGGCCCAGGACCAGTCGAACACGTATTCGCCGTGCGAGTTGCCCTTGAGATACAGCGGCGCGGCGGCGACCAGATTCTGTCTTTGTATACAGACCCAGATGATGCGCGCGCCAGCCGTAGTTCGGCGCGCAGACAGCCGTGCTGTTCGAGCCCGGAAAGAAAAGCGTGGGTCAGAAACGGATTGTCGTCGGGGAGCAACGCGTTCCATTCGGCGGCATCGATTTCGTCGAGGTGGGAATGGAAGCGAGCTTGCAGGGACGTGATCATGCGATGCCGGAGTTTCACAAGTCTCGTCATTCCCGCGAAGGCGGGAAACGCTCTACAACAGCGAAGCTGGTCATCCAGCGATTTTGCTTTCAGGACTGGCTTACGGAGAGCACAAGACACTGGATTCCCGCCTTCGCGGGAATGACAGGCAAGGGCGCGCACGGTTGCGAGAACGCGCCTATCCAGCCAACCCTAGTTTATCGAGGTATTTCTCCGCATCCAGCGCCGCCATGCAGCCGAAGCCGGCCGAAGTCACCGCCTGGCGATAAACCTGATCGGCCACGTCGCCGGCAGCGAACACGCCCGGCACGCTGGTCGCCGTGGCGCCGCCCTCGAGGCCGGCCTTGATCTTGATGTAGCCGTTGTGCATGTCGAGCTGGCCGTCGAAGAGCGCCGGTGTTCGGCGTGTGGCCGATCGCGACGAACAAGCCGTGGATCGTCGATTCGCGCGTCGAATCGTCCTGCACGTTCTTCAAGCGCACGCCGGTGACGCCGGCTGTCGTCGCCGAGCACTTCGTCGACGCTGTGGTTCCAGACGATGTCGACTCTTGCCGGTCTGCTGCTTGGCGAACAGCTTGTCCTGCAGGATCTTCTCGGCCCTGAACTTGTCGCGGCGGTGGACCACGGTGACCTTCCTGGCGATGTTGGCCAGATAAAGCGCTTCCTCGACCGCGGTGTTGCCGCCGCCGATCACCGCGACGTCCTGGTCGCGGAAGAAGAAACCGTCGCAGGTCGCGCAGGCCGACACGCCCTGGCCCTTGAATTTCTCCTCGGACGGGAATGCCGAGATACTTCGCGGTCGCGCCGGTGGCGATGATCAGCGCGTCGCAGGTGTATTCGCCGCTGTCGCCGTCGAGGCGGAACGGGCGGCGCGACAGATCCGCGGTGTGGATGTGGTCGAACACGATCTCGGTGTCGAAGCGCTCGGCGTGCTCTGCATGCGCTCCATCAGCGCCGGCCCTTGCAGGCCTTCGACGTCGCCGGGCCAGTTGTCGACGTCGGTGGTGGTCATCAGCTGGCCGCCCTGCTGCAGGCCGGTGATCAGCGTCGGCTTCAGGTTGGCGCGCGCCGCATACACCGCGGCGGTGTAGCCGGCGGGGCCGGAGCCGAGGATGATCAGGCGGCTATGCTTGGGAGTGCTCATGTATAATTCTCGGGCTACTTAGGCGGCCTTTGAGTGCGCGCGCATAGCGTGGAACCCGAAGCGATGGGGTCGACTCGCGTCGCGCGATTCAAGTTCGAGCAAGTGATGCGGAAGTGCGCACGTTCAAGCCTACGTCGAGTTTCAACGCCGTCAGAATCCCCGTCACTTCAGGATCGTCATGCGTATCGGTGTTCCGTCCGAAACCAAGACCCTCGAAGGGCGCGTTGCCCTCGTCCCCGCCGCCTGCGCCGATCTGGTGCGCCGCGGCCACGAAGTATTCGTGCAGCAAGGCGCCGGCGACGAAGAGCGGCTTCTCCGACGAGCGAGTACACACGCGTCGGCGTCAAGATCGATGCCGACCGCGAGAAAGCTCTACGAAGGCGGCGAACTGATCGTCAAGGTCAAGGAACCGATCGCGGGCGATCTGAAGCTGCTGCGCAAGGATCATCTGCTGTTCTGCTATCTGCATCTGGCACCCGAGCCGAAGCTGACCAAGCGCCTGCTCGACATCGGCCTGACCGGCATCGCGTTCGAGTCGGTCGAGGAAGCGGACGGCTCGCTGCCGCTGCTCGCGCCGATGTCGATCATCGCCGGCCGCATCGCGGTGCAGATCGGCACGCATCTGCTGCATCAGCCGGCCGGCGGCAAGGGCAAGCTGCTCGGCGGCCTGCCGTCGACCGAGCGCGGCAAGGTCGTCGTGCTCGGCGCCGGCGCGGCCGGTGGCAACTCGGCGGCGCTGGCCGCGGCCGGCGGCGCCAATGTCGTCGTGTTCGACAAGCGTCAGGATCGTCTCGCGCGAGATGATGACTCTGGGCGCCAACGTCACCGCGCTGTATCCGTACGAGGAATACGTCGCGCGCGAAGTGCGCGACGCCGACCTCGTCATCGGCGCCGTGCTGATTCCGAGCGCCAAGGCGCCGCATGTGGTCACGCGCGCGATGGTCAAGACGATGGAGAAGGGCAGCGTGCTCGTCGATATCTCGATCGACCAGGGCGGCTGCTTCGAGACCTCGCAAGCCGACGACTTACGAAGAACCCGACCTACGTCGTCGATGGCGTGACGCATTTCTGCGTGACCAACATGCCGGGCGCGGTGCCGCAGACCTCGTCCGAGGCGATTTGCGCGGCGATCCTGCCGTACGTGCAGCGCCTGGCCTCCGACAAGCACTGGCGCAAGTTCGCGCCGCTCGAGAGTGGCATCAATGTCGAGGGTGGCAAGCTCGTGCATCCGGCGTTGAAAGGCATGGCGTTTTGATATTTGTTTCCGTAGAAACAATGATGTTAATGGACTAACTTAAGGTAGAATCACGCGGTGGTGCGCGAATCAAGAAGCGTTATCAAAACCAGGCGACGGCTTCGGTCGACGGCATGCAGCGCCGTCTGCGCGAAGCCGCGTTCTCTGCTGCTGCTGCCGCTGGTCGTGTATCTGCTCGCCTGCCTGGCTCAGCTACAGCCCGCAGGATCCGGCTGGTCGCATGCGACGTCCACGACCGGCCGGCTGCACAATTTCGGCGGCAGCGTTCGGCGCGTAGGTCGCCGATCTCGTCTTCTACCTGTTCGGCTATCGTGGCCTATGCGTTTCCGCTGCTGCTGCTGGGCATCGGCTGGGCATTGTTCCGCGTCGAGCACAGCGAGTCGAACGTCGCGCGCTGGAACCTGCGCTGCGCCTGATCGGCTGCGTGGCGTTTTTCATCGGCGGCAGCGGTCTGGCATATCTGCATTTCGACGGGCCAACGCCCTGCCGGCGGGCGCGGGCGGCATCCTCGGCCATGGTCGTCGGCGGTCCGCTGATGCGCGGCTTCGGCTTTCTCGGGCGCGACGCTTGTTCCTGCTCGCGCTGTTTCTGGTCGCGGTCACGCTGGCGACCGGGCTTGTCGTGGTTCAGGCTGATGGACTGCGATCGGCCGCGGCGTGTATGCTGGCGTTCGGCTGGCTCGGCGCGAGCTGCGCGAAGCGCCGAGGACGTGGCGCGTCGCGCGCGCCGCGCGCATCGAGCGCGAGGTAGTGCGCAAGGTCGACACGGTCAAGCAGGCCAAGCGCGAGCCGATCAAGATCGAGCCGACGCTCGCGCCGATCGAGAAGAGCGAGACGCGCCGAAGCGCGAGACAGCAGATTCCGCTGTTCGCCGGCGCATCGCGCGACGGCGAGACTTGCCGCCGCTGTCGCTGCTCGACGAGCCGCAGCCAGCAGGCAAGGGCTATTCCGAGGAAACGCTCGAAGCGCTGTCGCGCCAGGTCGAGTTCAAGCTCAAGGATTTCCGCATCGACGCGCAAGTGGTCAGCGCGCATCCGGGCCCGGTCATCACGCGCTTCGAGATTGCAGCCGGCGCCGGGCATCAAGGGCAGCCAGATTTCGAATCTCGACAAGGACATCGCGCGCGGCCTGTCGGTGGTCAGCGTGCGCGTGGTCGACGTGATTCCGGGCAAGTCGGTGATCGGTCTGGAAATTCCCGAACGCCAATCGCGAGATCGTCTATCTCTCGGAAATCCTGCAGCTCGGACAAATACGACAGCGCTGAAATCGCCGCTGGCGCTCGCGCTGGGCAAGGATATCGGCGGCCGGCCGGTGGTCGTCGATCTCGCCAAGATGCCGCATCTGCTGGTCGCCGGCACCACGGGCTCGGGCAAGTCGGTCGCGCGTCAACGCGATGGTGCTGAGCCTGCTGTACAAGGCCACCGCGCGCGACGTGCGCATGATCATGATCGATCCGAAGATGCTCGAGCTTTCGGTCTACGAGGGCATTCCGCATCTGCTCGCGCCGGTCGTCACCGACATGAAGGAAGCCGCCAACGCGCTGCGCTGGTGCGTCGCCGAGATGGAGCGCCGCTACAAGCTGATGGCCGCGGTCGGCGTGCGCAACCTCGGCCGGCTTCAACAAGAAGGTGAAGGACGCCGACGACGCCGGCCAGCCGCTGCTCGATCCGCTGTTCAACGCGTCCGGAAGCCTCGACATGCCGAACGCTGGCGGCCGAGCCGCTGCGAGCCGCTGCCGTACATCGTCGTCATCATCGACGAATTCGCCGACATGATGATGATCGTCGGCAAGAAGGTCGAGGAACTGATCGCGCGCCTCGCGCAGAAGGCGCGCGCGGCCGGCGTGCACCTGATCCTCGCCACGCAGCGGCCGTCGGTGGACGTGATCACCGGCCTGATCAAGGCCAACATCCCGACGCGCATCGCGTTCCAGGTGTCGAGCAAGATCGACTCGCGCACGATTCTCGATCAGTCCGGCGCGGAAGCGTTGCTCGGTCACGGCGACATGCTGTACCTGCCGCCCGGCACGGCCACGCCCGAGCGCGTGCACGGCGCCTTCGTCGAGCGACGACGAAGTGCACAAGGTCGTCGAACATGCTGCGCAGCGCAGGGCGCGCCCGATTACATCGACGGCGTGTCGACGAAGTGCAGTCGCTCGGCGACGGCCACGTGATCAGCGAATCCGGCTTGCCGGAAGACGGCGAGGAAGGCGACGGCGATACCGACGAGCTCTACGACAAGGCCGTGCGCATCGTCACCGAGTCGCGCCGCGCGTCGATCTCCGGCGTGCAGCGGCGCCTGAAGATCGGCTACAACCGCGCCGCGCGCCTGATCGAGATGATGGAAGCGCAGGGCATCGTCAGCGCCGCCGCAGCACAACGGCAACCGCGAAGTGCTCGCGCCGCCGCCGCCGGAGTTGTGAGCCGGCAAGTCTTCGTCGGGTGCGTTCCGCGTTCAGCTTGGCTGACGGATAATCCGTCACGGTTACTTTCGGATCGATCGCCATTCATGCGCCTTTTTCTTCTGCTGATCCTCTTCGTCGCATCAAGCGTGGCATCCGCCGCCGACAGCGCGCGTGCGCGCCTCGATGCGTTCTCAAGGGACCTCAAGACGATCTCGGCCAGTTTCGAGCAGCACGTACTCGACATGAACGGCGGCCCGGGCAAGACCAGCCGCGGCACGCTGGCGTTGAAAGCGCCGCGCCAGTTCCGCTGGGAAACCACGACGCCGTTCAAGCAATTGATCGTCGCCGACGGCGAGAAGGTCTGGGTCTACGATCCCGATCTCGAGCAGGTCACGGTGCGCGCGCAGGGCACCGAGGAGAGCGCACAGCCCGCTGACCGTGCTGACCGATCTGTCGCAGCTCGACCGCGATTTCGCCACCAGCGAACAGGGCGAGCACGACGGCCTTGTCTGGCTGCGCCTGAAATCGAGAGACAAGGATCCGCAATTCGAATACGCCGATCTCGGCTTCGATGCGTCGGGTCTTGCACGCATGGCATTCAAGGATACGCTCGGCAACAGCACCGAAATACGATTTTTCCGACTGGCAGCGCAATCCGAAGCTCACCGGCGACACGTTCAAGTTCAGCGCCGCCCAAGGGCGTCGACGTGATCGGCGATCCGACGCCTGCGGCGCAGGGCTATCCGATCAAGGATTAGCGGTCAAACCTTCGGCATCGTATCCGTCGCGGCGAGAGCAGCGGCCGCGCGACTGGAAATTCAAAGTGGCGCTCTGGTCACCGCAGCCAGAATTCCCTGCAACAACGCGGTTGGCGTGGGCGGACATCCGCTGATCGTGACGTCTACCGGGATCACGTTGGCGACCTGGCCGAGACTGGCATAGCTCTCGCCAAAAACACCGCCGCACGCCGCGCAATCGCCGACCGCAACAACGCGCTTCGGGTCGGGTGTCGCCGCATAGGTGCGGCGTAAGGCCTCGGCCATGTTGCTCGTTACCGGGCCAGTGACCAGCAGTACATCGGCATGACGCGGGCTCGCGACGAACTTGATGCCCAGCCCCTCGATGTTGTAGTAGGGATTGCTGAGCGCATGCATCTCCAACTCGCAGGCGTTGCACGATCCGGCATCGACGGCGCGCAGGCACAGCGCTCTGCCGAACACGCGCCAGATCTCGTCGTGCAGAAAGGATGCCCGCGTTGTTTCATCCGGCGCAGGCGCCGGTTCGGTCGCGAGCCCGACACGCGCGATTTGTTTGAGCATTTCCAGCATTGGCATCCCTCGGCGTTAAAGATCGTGACCGCTGTAAGACAGGTTGAACGACTTGTTGATCAATGGAAAATCAGGGACGATGTTGTCGATGATTGCGTATTCGAGCACCGGCCAGTTTTGCCACGACGGATCGTGTGGATGACAGCGGCGTATGCGCCCGTCGGAAGTTGCGCTGAGCGCGACGAAGACCGGGCCGCGCCAGCCCTCGACGCCGCCGATGCTGATGCCATCGCTCGACGCGCTTCCGAGCGGCGTTTCCACGGGTCCCGCGGGCAGTGTTTCCAGCAGCGCCCGGCACAGCCGCATGGATTCCCTCAGTTCCTCAAAGCGAACCGCTACACGTGCCGCGACGTCGCCCTGTACCTGAACGGCGGGCCGCACATTCAAGCGATCGTAAGGTGTGATCGGCAAATCGTGCCGCCAATCCTGGCGCAAACCGCTGGCACGTGCGGCGAGACCGATCACACCCAGTTGCCCAACCAAATCACTACTTACGCGGCCGGTTGCCATGAAGCGATCCTGCAGGCCCGCATGATTGTCGTAGATTTCACGCAATCTGCGCACTTCGGATTCGAGCAATAGCATCGAATCGATGAGCGCCGAGCTGCCGGGTTCCGACAAGTCGGCGCGCGTGCCACCGGGCACGATAACGTCCATCAAGTAGCGCGCTTCCCACGTCGCCGCGTTCGTCCGCAAGAAATTTTCCTTGAGCCGGGAAAAGTTGGTCAAGCCGAAGGCCAAGCCGGCATCGTTGCCGAGCGCACCCAGATCTCCCAGATGATTGGCGATGCGCTCGCGTTCCAGAAAGAGGGCGCGCAACCATAGCGCGCGGGCTGGCACCGAAGTGTCGGTCAGCGCTTCCGCGGCCATCGCGTAGGCCCAGGCAAACGCCACCGTCGAATCGCCGCAAACCCGTGCGGCGAGGCGTGCACCTTCCGTCAGCGACATGCTCTCGAAACGTTTCTCGATACCCTTGTGCACATAGCCGAGGCGTTCCTCCAGTCGCAGCACTTTTTCGCCGACGACCGAAAACGAAAATGTCCGGGTTCGATGATGCCGGCGTGCACCGGGCCGACGGCGATTTCATGCACACCGTTGCCTTCGACACGTACAAAAATATACTCGGCACCGCCCACTACGAAGTCGGCTGACTCGTCGGCGTAGCGGCGCAACGGAAACGCCGGCGCAGGCCAGCTTCCGTGCCGCAGCCAGCCACGTTCATCGCCACCGCTCGCACGAATTCCCAGCAGATCATAGGTGGCGCGTTGCAACCGCTCGGCGCAAGGAAAGATTCCGCTGAGATCCGGATAGCAAGGATCGTTCGCACTCAGACGCAACCGCGCGACGACAAGTCCTTCGGCATCTTGCAAAAACGACATCGAGCGAAAATCCACGACCCTGATCGCGATCATCAGCGCCCCACAATGTCACCAGTCTGCCGCCGCCATCGCGCACTGCATGACATAGACGCAGGAGCTGTTCGGCACTCACGTCGGCACGGCGCGCCGGCAGCGAACCCGGAACGGACTGCAACGCGACGCGAATATCCGCGTAGGGCATGGGTTCGCTCATCCGATCAACGCCGCCGCCAGGCGATACCACTCCGCCAACGCCGGCGGAATGTACAGTCCGAGACCGAGCACCAAGCCCAGGTGCGCAAAAACCGGCACCAATGCCGGCGAATGCGGCAAAGCCTTGAGATTGTTCTCACCGAAAACCATCGATTGCACGCGCCCGAAAATCGCCGCGAACGCGATGCCGAGAGCGAGCAACAGGATCGGCGTCGCCCAAGCGTGGTCACGCATGGCCGTGGTCAGGATCAGGAACTCGCTGGCGAACACGCCAAACGGCGGCATGCCGAGGATCGCCAACGCGCCGACCATCAGTCCCCAGCCAATGCTCGGGCTGATCACGATCAAGCCACGGATATCGTCCATTACTTGCGTGCCGGCTTTCTGTGTCGCGTGACCGACGGCAAAGAAGATCGCCGACTTGGTCAAGGAATGCACCGTCATGTGCAGAAGCGCGGCGAAATTCGCGACCGGGCCACCCATACCGAAGGCGAACGTGGTGATACCCATATGTTCGATCGACGAGTAGCCGAACAAGCGCTTGATATCGCGTTGGCGCCACAAGAAAAATGCCGCGAGAACTACCGAAAGCAAACCGAAGCCCATCATGAGATGACTGGCCAGGCCGGAATGCACCGCGCCGTCGACCAGCACCTTGCAGCGAACGACGGCATATAGCGCGACATTGAGCAACAAGCCTGAGAGCACGGCCGAAACCGGCGTCGGTCCTTCCGCGTGTGCATCTGGCAACCAGTTGTGCAAAGGCGCCAAACCCACCTTGGTGCCGTAGCCTACCAGCAGGAACACGAATGCGAGCGACAGCACGGTCGGTTCCAGTTGGCCCTTCACTGCATTCAGATGCGTCCACAGCAATGCTGTGCTGCCCTGCGCGCCAAGCACTTTTTCTGCGGCAAAGTACAAAAGTATAGTTCCAAACAGCGCCTGGGCGATGCCGACGCCGCACAGGATGAAATATTTCCACGCCGCTTCAAGGCTGGCAGCGGTTCGGTACAACGACACCAGCAGCACGGTCGACAACGTTGCCGCTTCCATCGCCACCCAAAGCAAGCCGAGATTGTTCGTCAGTAAGGCCAACAGCATCGTGAACATGAACAACTGGAACATGCTGTGGTAGAGACGCAGTCGCAAGATGTTTACCCGGCCGTGATGCTCTTCGATGCGCATGTAGGGGCGCGAGAACAACGACGTGGTCAAACCGACAAACGCCGTCAGCGCGACCAGGAACACGTTGAAAGGATCGACGAAAAACTGCTCGTTACCGACCAGCATCGACCCGTGCTGCATTACCCGTACGGTCAAGGTGATGCTCGCGAGAAAGGTCGCCAGACTGATCCCGACATTCATTTCCGGTGCCCATCGCCGCGCGCCGAAAATGCCCAGAATCACGCTGCCGAACAGAGGCATTGCGAGCAGGATGAATGAATTCCATATCACTCCTCTTTGAGCGTTTCCATGTGCTGAAGGTCGAGGCTGTCGAACTGCTCGCGGATTTGGAAGAAGAACACGCCGAGTATCACCATGCCTACCAGCACGTCGAGTGCGACACCGAGTTCCACGACCATCGGCATGCCGTACGTCGCACTGGTGGCAGCGAAGAACAGTCCGTTTTCCATCGCGAGAAAACCGACGACTTGGGAAATGGCCTTGCTTCGCGTGATCATCATCAGGAACGAGAGCATCACGACAGCCAAAGCGATGCCGAGCGTGCTGCGCGCGATCGTGGTCGAAAGTTGCGCTACCGGTTGCGCCAGAGAGAATGCGAATACCACCAGCATGATGCCAACCAGCATCGTCGCCGGAATGTTGATCAAAGGCTCGGTATCCCAGCGCACGTTCAGGCGTCGGATCAGGCGGTGCAGAATCCACGGCAGCAGGACGACTTTCAGGGTCGCCGAAAGCACGGCCGAGTAATACAGATGGAATTGTCCGGATGTGTACGCGACGATCGCAGTCGATACGCTGAGCACCGCGCCTTGCACCGCGAACAAATTGACCAACGACAAGACGCGGCGTTGCGATAGCATCGCGAACGAGGTGAGCAGCAACAGCGCTGCGCCGACGTTGATGAATTGGGACGAGAACGATAGCGGCGTCATGCCTCAGCCCTCGAGCAGTTGGTGAACGAGCAGGCCGAGCACCGCCAACAGGAAGGCTGTGGCAAGGAATTCCGGCGCGCGAAAGATGCGCAGTTTCGCGCTCAAGGTCTCGACCAGTGCGAGCGCTGCGCCAGCGACGGCGAGTTTCACCAGGGTGATGCACCACGCGGCGACGATCATCGCCGGTCCGGCGCCGTGACTGGCCAAACCCCAAGGCACGAATAGCGCGAGGCCGATTGCGGCGTAGTTCAACAGCTTGAGCGCTGATGCCCACTCGATCAGCGCCAGATGGCGGGCTGAGTATTCGAGCACCATGGCCTCATGGATCATGGTCAATTCGAGGTGCGTCGTGGGGTTGTCGATTGGAATACGTGCGTTCTCGGCGAGCAATACCATGGTGAACGCGATCGCCGCAAACGCCAAACTTGGATAGATGGCCAGCTCGTGGTGCGCTAGCACGCCGACGATGGTTGGCAACAGTGTGCTTTTTGAAATCATCGACGCGGTAAAAAACACCATCAACAATGCTGGCTCCGACAGGAAGCCGACCAGCATCTCCCGACGCGCGCCGAGCGAACCGAACGCGGTGCCGATGTCCATTGCCGCCAGCGCCATGAAAACGCGCGCCAGCGCAAACACGCCGACCAGCGCGATCGTATCGGCAGCCAGACCGAGCGGTGCTTCGGCGCTGAATGTCGGGACAATTGCCGCCGCCATCGCCATCGCGCCGAACTGGATGTAGGGCGATGCACGGAACAACGGCGAAGCGCCGTGTGCGATTACGGCATCTTTCTGCAGCAGCTTGCGAATCGTGCGATATGGCTGGAATATACCGGCGCCAGTGCGATTCTGCAGCCATGCGCGGCATTGGTCGATCCAACCGATCAACGGCGGCGCCACAGCGATCGCGAGCAGAGCATTCAACAGCGAGGTCAGCAGCGTGGCCACAGTCACAACACGAACGCCAGCAAAGTGAGCAAAGTGACAAAACTATATAAAAGGTAGATCGCGATCCGGCCATGTTGGAGATGGCCGATCAGCCGCGCCGAACCTTGCACAGCACGCGCGATCGGCGTGTACAGCCAACCCCACCAACGGTCGCTTAGCCGCAAGGCATAGCGCGGCGCCTTGTCCGTCGGCAACGGCACCTCGCGCTCGATCTGGAAGAACGGACCGAAGATATGCCGGATCGGCTGGCCGAAACCTTCAGCGGTATCCTGCATGCGTGGCGTCTGACCCGGGAATCCGCAGTCCCAAGGATCACTGCGGCGCACGCGCCCGTGGTAAATCCAGCGTACTCCGAAGTAGGTCAACACAACGGTGATTGCGATGCCGGCACCGAATGCGAGCGGACTGTACGACGCGCGGTCGACGGCCGCGGGAACGAGCAGCCACCAGTTCGACGCTTGGTCGCCGATCGCGACGCCGAGCAGACTGCGATTAACCGTATCCAGCGCATGCAGCACGGCCACCGGCAGCAGTCCCAGCGCAATGCAGCCGAGCGCCAGCCAAGCCAAGCCGATACGTTCGAGCCAGCCCGCGTCGTGCGCCTGTGCCAGCGCCGGTTCGCGCTGCTGGCCAAGAAAAATGACGCCGTAGAATTTCACCATGACGTAGGCCGACAGTGCGACGGTCAATGCGAATGCCGCCGCTCCGAGCGGCACCAGCATGTTCACCATCGAATGTGGCAGATTCGGTGTATACAAGTACGCCTGAAACACGAGCCATTCGGAGACGAAGCCGTTGAGCGGCGGCAGGCCAGCTATCGCAAGCGTGCCTACCAGCGCCAGCCAGGCCACCCATGGCATGTGATGGATCAATCCGCCCAGCTTGCCCAAATTGCGTTGTCCGGTGGCGTGCAGCACCGACCCGGTCGCGAGGAAAAGCAGACTCTTGAACTGGGCATGGTTGAAGCAGTGATAAAGCGTGGCCGCCAGCGCCAACGCCGCAGGCGCGTCCATGTGCAACCCGCGAAACAACACCGCCAATCCAAGTCCGGTGAAAATGATCCCGATGTTCTCGATCGATGAATAAGCGAGCAGCCGCTTCATGTCGGTTTGCACCGCGGCAAATACCGCGCCGAACAGCGCCGTGAACGTGCCCAGAATCAACAATACGATCCCCCACCACCACAACGGCGTATGCAGCAAGTCGAATGTGATACGCACGATGCCGTAGATCGCCGTTTTCAACATCACTCCGCTCATCAAGGCCGAGACGGGCGACGGCGCTGCCGGATGCGCCTCGGGCAACCACACATGCAAAGGCACAAGGCCAGCTTTCGCGCCAAATCCAAACAACGCCAAGCCGAAAGCCATGCTCGCCCACCCGGGGCTCAGCGAGGCCGCGCGCATGGCGTCGAACGTGAATTGCCATGAACCGCCCTGAAGCACGCCGAAGCTCAGCAGAATTCCAAGCGCGCCGACGTGCGCGAGCAGGAGATAGAGAAAGCCGGCATGGCGAATCTCGGCAACGCGGTGCTGCGTCGTGACGAGGAAGTAGGACGATAGCGCCATCGTTTCCCAAGCGACCATGAACGCATATGCGTCGTCGGCGAGTACGACCATCACCATGCTCGCCAGGAACACGTGGTACTGAAGGCAGAGCAGGCCCGGGGCGGCGCCTTCACCGGCGCGGAAGTAGCCCGCCGAATACAGCGAAATGCCGATCGATGTTGCGCCGATCAAGGCGAGGAAGACCGCCGCCAGCGGATCCAGACGCATATGAAACGGCAAATCGGGCAAGCCAAGCGGCAATACGAGCGTCTGCGGCGGCAGATCAAGAGCCGGAATCGCAATGACCAGCAGCGCGAGCCCGCCGAGTACACCAAGCGAAAACAATCCGCGCCCCGCGAACAGAACATCGCGCGGACGCAGCAGGCCTGCCACGCCGACCACGACCCACGCCGCGGCCACGGCCAGCGCTCCGCCCAATAATCCGGTCGTCATCGCCACGATCGATTGCAGCCTGGATCAGGTAAAGCGCTGCATTCGATACGAGAGCAATGCGTGCAAACGCGGCGGTTGTGGCTTGACATAAGTGCGTTCTATTGTCATCTTCATCACATCGTATGTAAATACCATGAGTACTCGTCATGACGCAGGAGCAGCGCACCGCCCGCCTCACGGTTCTGGTTGACCCGGACAAGAAGGCAGTGTTCGAAGAACTTTGTGCGCGCGAAGACGTGACTCCCTCGCAAGTGATCCGGCGCCTCATTCGCGAGTACATCGAACAACGTCTGGGGCATGCGTGGAAACCGGGCGACCGACTGGGAACACGCAATCCACTATCCGCACCCCGCCGTGGTCGTGGGGAGGCACCGGCGCGATGAACGCTCCGTTGATGCTCAAGCCCCAAAACGCCCGTGCTCCAAAATTTGCTAGTACCGAGCTCGCCGTGTGCAAACTCCGTGCATTCCGTATGATCGCGCCATGCCACGCCGCAAATCCGCAAGCTCTGTGTCATTGCCGTTCGCCGAACCCGACGCGCTGAAACCGCTGGCCGAGCGCATGCGTCCGCGCACGCTCGACGAAATCGTCGGCCAGCAACGCCTGCTCGGTCCCGGATACGCCGCTGCGCCGCTCGATCGAAGCCGGGCATGTGCATTCGATGGTGCTGTGGGGGCCGCCCGGCTGCGGCAAGACCACGCTGGCGCTGCTGCTGGCGAAATACGCCAACGCGCGACTTCCGTGCGATCTCCGCCGTGCTGTCCGGCCTGGCCGACGTGCGCGCGGCGCTTGCCGAGGCCGAAGTGAGCTTCGCCCAGGGCGAGCGCAGCGTGCTGTTCGTCGACGAGGTGCACCGCTTCAACAAGGCGCAGCAGGATGCGTTCCTGCCGCATATCGAAAAAGGCGTGATCCTCTTCGTCGGCGCGACCACCGAGAATCCTTCGTTCGAACTGAACTCCGCGCTGCTGTCGCGCTGCCGCGTGCACGTGATGGACGCGGTGTCGGCCGACGCGATCGTCGCCGCGCTCAAGCGCGCGCTGAGCGACAGCGAGCGCGGGCTTGGCGAAATGCAGCCTGCGTGATCGGCGACGACGCGCTGCGTGCTGATCGCGCAGGCCGCCGATGGCGATGTGCGCCGCGCGCTGACCTTGCTCGAAATCGCCGCCGATGCTGGCCGAAGGACAATCGCATCGACGAGACGACGCTGACCCAGGTGCTCGCCGATCGCACGCGCCGCTTCGACAAGGGCGGCGAGCAGTTCTACGACCAGATTTCGGCACTGCACAAATCGGTGCGTTCGTCCGATCGCGGACGCGGCCTTGTACTGGTGCACGCGCATGCTCGATGGCGGCGTCGATCCGGCTCTATCTCGCGCGCCGGCTCACGCGCATGGCGATCGAGGATATCGGCCTGGCCGATCCACGCGCGTTGCACATCGCGCTCGAAGCCTGGGACACGTTCGAGCGGCTCGGCTCGCCCGAAGGCGAACTCGCCTTGGCCGAGCTCGCGATCTACCTCGCGATTGCGGCGAAGAGCAATGCGGCCTACTGCTGCATTCGGCGATGTACAAAACGCGATCCGCGAAACGGGCACGCTCGACGTGCCGATGCATTTGCGCAACGCGCCGACCAAACTGATGAAGGAGCTCGGTTACGGCAGGGCTATCAGCTACGACCACGATGTCGAAGGCGGCATTGCGTTCGAGCAGCAATGCCTGCCCGACGCGCTGGCTGGCCGCGAGTTTTATCAGCCGACCGAGCGCGGGCTCGAAGCCAGGATTCGTGAAAAGTTGCAGGCGATCCGCGCGGCACGCACGCAGGCGCGTGCAAAGAAAGGCGGGGGCGGATGATCCATGCTTATACTTTGAACTAACAAATAACTGAAGTTCGCATATCGCGGCAGAGATCATTACCGCACGCCTTGATGCGCTTCCGAAACCCAAGAAAGGCTATCCATGACTACGCCCGAAATCCATCACCCTATCGTCTTGTATCCGGGCAAAGTTACGGGAGGGCGACCGACAGTTGAAGTCCACACGCTGGCCGACGGCACGCAAGAGGCCTACCTGGTGCCACCTGCGGCAGCACCTATCGCGACCGGTATCAAGGTCTTCCAGAAGGGGGCGGCAAAGAACTGGTACTTGCACTGCCGCATTCGCAAGTCGGACAAGGTCTTTAAGCCCGAAGAAGTTGTGCGCCAGAAGGTCATCAACTGGCTCATTGACGATCTTGGCTACGACGAAAACCGCATCGGCGTCGAAGTCGGCGTTCAAATGGGCGGCAAGATTCACGAGAAGCCCGCCGACATCGTCGTCTTCACAGACGCGGCGAAGAGCAGTCATTGGATCGTTATCGAAGTCAAGAAGCCGGGTCGAAAGGACGGCATCGAACAACTCAAGAGCTACATGAACCCAACCGCCGCGACGTTCGGCTATTGGGCGAATGGATCAGACGAAAAGTACTTGCTTCGCAGCGGCGCGAATGACTACAGCAAGCCCATCTGGCGGCTACCGCGCTCGGGAGAAACGCTGGACGACGTCGATGAACCGATCACACGCGACAAACTGCGGCCTGTCACTGATCTGTATTCGATCCTGAAAGACCTGGAACAGCACATCCTGGCGCACCAGACCGTTGATACTTTCAACGAGATTTTCAAGCTTGTTTTCGCCAAGCTGTTTGATGAGCGAGGCAATTTGCCAAAGGCGAGTTCGGTTGCTCAGTTCCGCATTGGCCTCACTGAGGCGGCGGCGACTGCGGCGTCCAATGTCCGCAAGCTGTTCGACCGCGCCAAGGCGAAGTGGAACGATGTCTATGACGCCAGCGACACGATTGCGCTGACCGACGACAACCTGGCCTATTGCATCAAGGTTCTTCAAGGAACCTACCTGATGAAATCAGGAGATGTGCTCGGCCTGGCCTTCGAACTCCTGGTCAATCAAGAAATGAAGGGGGAGATGGGTCAGTACTTCACCCCGCGTCAAGTCGTGGACATGATGGTGAAGATGACCGCGCCGACGATTGAAGACACGGTGTGCGACCCGGCGTGCGGGTCGGGCGGCTTCCTCATCTACACCATGCGTAGCGTCTTCCACTACATCGAAGAGACTTGGGACGACGCCGACGATCGCGCTGAACAGCGCAAGGACTACGCGCAGGACAAGCTGGTCGGCATGGATAGCGACGCCCGTCTCGTGAAGGTCGCCAAGGCCTACATGATTATGGAAAACGACGGGCGCGGCGGATTGTTCAGCGTGGATTCGCTGGACTACAACGCATGGGAAAAGCGTCTCAAGGAGCGCGTGCTTGGCCGCAAGTCGCTCAAGCCGGGAGACATGATCCAAGGGGCACTGGTCAAAGACCGTCTGCCCAGTGACGGCCTGCAGGTCATTCTCACCAACCCGCCCTTCGCTGGCGCGATCAAGGCTCCAACGACGCTATCGCAATACACGCTGGCCATGAGCAAAAACGGCAAAACTGAAGGTGCCTTGGTTCGCGCCGTCTTGTTCCTGGAACGCTGCATCGACATGCTCGCGCCAGGTGGCCGCATGGGCATCGTTTTGCCGCAGGGTCTGTTCAACAACATCACCGACCAAGTGTTTCGGTCGTTCATTGATGAACGCGCCCGTGTGTTGGCCGTGATTGGCCTGCATCCGTACACCTTCAAGCCTTTCACGCTTGCAAAGACCTCCGTGCTGTTCCTGCAAAAGTGGAAGGACGGCGAGTATCTGGAAAACTATCCGATATTTACAGCCGTCTCGATGCGGCCAGGAAAGACCAAGCTCGGCGCGGCACTGTATCTGGACGGCGGCAAGACACTGGATTGCGATATGGATGAAATCGCAGCGCAATACGCGGCGTGGAAGAAGACCGCCTCGGTGAGCGGCAAGAAGACCAAAGCGGCGACCAAGCAATGAGCGTCAGCATTGTTGAGAAGGCGAATTTCGGCAAGGGATTCGCACGTCTCGATGCCGAATATGTCGAGCAAGAAAGCCTCGCCGAGGAAGCCCGTATTCGCAAGGCCTTTGCAGGTTCGCGACTGGCGGATTTGTTAGCGGCCAGTGACGCTGACGAGAACAAGATTGAGAAGAAACTGAAGGCTAGCGGTCAAGACATTCGCTATCTTTCGATTGATTCGGTGGACAACGCCGACGGCCTGTCTTTCGAGACACCCTACGAGGCATTCGAGGATCTGCCTTCAAGGGCGCACTACATTGTCGAAGCCGAAGACGTTTTGGTTTCAAACGTGCGTCCCAACCGAGGCGCGGTGACGTTGATCCGCATGGATCAGAGCGGGTTTGTCGCAAGCTCCGGCTTCACGCTCCTCCGGCTGCGCGACGACTCCGGCTTTCGTTCGGACTATCTTTTCGCGCTGCTCAAAACGCCCTACATGCGTGACCAGCTCGTCCGGCGCAGTCGCGGTTCGATGTATCCGGCGGTCGTACGAGCGGATGTGCTCGATCTGTTCATTCCGAATCCGACCAAAGCGGTCAGCACCAAGGTTGCTGACCTGATTGGCGAAGCGCGGATGCTCCAAGCAAAGTTCTTCAAAAAGAAGCGCGAGTCCGCCGCCCTACTTGACGCTTTTCTGGCAGCAATCGGGTCACCCCCCAGCCCTCTTGAAACGCGGCGAGCCGGTGTTGATTGGACTGAAGTTGACGCCAACGCAATGTTTCGCGACACCGGAGCACAACGTCTTGATGCTGAGTTTTTTCGCGCCGAATACTCTGACTTCGACGCGAAGTGCAAAGCCCTGAAGGGCTCGTTCCTGCTGGGTCAGTTCTTTGAGCTGTCGCCAGGCCGGGCACTCGTCGCTGGAACCGAAGCGACGTACTACGCCAAGCAAGGCATTCTGACGAACGTCGGAATCAACTGGGCGGCGATAGAAGAGGCGGAAGGCGGACTCGCGAAGGGTGCATGGAAGGTCAAGAAGAATGACCTGCTGCTCGCCTGTACGGCACACGAAATCTTCTATGTGGGACGGAAATGTGATGTCGTCACCGAGGTGCCCGGCTGGGTCGGGGAGGACATTGGATGCGTGCCAGACCTGATGATCTTGCGGCCTCGTCCCCAACAGGACACCTATCTATCGCTGCACTATGTAGCGGCGTTCCTCAGACACCCAGCCGGATTACACCAAGTGCAGCGATGTATTCGCGGTCTGCGGGGCGGCCATGTGTACAAGAATGACCTTGAACGTTTCGTCCGTGTGCCGATGCCCACCGAAGCGTGGATGAAGTCATTCGACGCGATTGAAGCGGAGGCCGAGTTGCTCCGCAACGAAGCTAAGCATTTCGTCGAGAAGGCAGTTGGCTGCGTAAGCGCGATGCTGGATTGACGCACCACAGCACTTGCGCAAGCGCAAATCTGGATTGGAACCAAAGTCATAATTTCATAATTCTACGAATGTTTTGTACGTTAAGATTCATTGTCAACTGATAGTTATAAGCATGGGATGATCGCCGCGATCCGCCGCCTGCCGCGCACAGTCTGGTTGCTCGGCTTGATCAGCCTGGTCAACGACAGCGCGAGCGACATGATCTATCCGCTCGTGCCTTTGTATCTGACCAGTGTGCTGATGGCGGGGCCGAAAGCGCTCGGTCTGATCGAGGGCATCGCCGAGGCGGTGTCGAGTCTGCTCAAGCTCGGCGCCGGGGTGATGGCCGATCGCACGCACAAGGTGAAACACTGGGTCGTCGCCGGCTACGGCATCGCCGGACTTGCACGGCCGTTGATCGCCTTCGCGTCGAGCTGGTTCGGCGTGCTCGTGTGCCGAGTCGCCGATCGCGTCGGCAAGGGATTGCGCACCGCGCCACGCGACGCCCTGCTGGTGCACAGCGTTGCGCCAGAGCAACGCGGACTCGCCTTCGGTCTTCATCGCGCGATGGACAACTTCGGCGCGGTGATCGGCCCGTTGTTCGCCGCCGCGCTGCTCGCGCTCGGCGTGTCGTTGCGCCATGTCCTGTTCGCCGCGATCGTGCCGGCGCTGGTTGTGCTGTGGCTGGCGTTCGCCATCGTCGAACCGGAAATCAAACCCAGCGTCACACCGGTTCGATTCAGTTGGAGCCTGCGCGAATTTCCGCCGCAGTTTCGCCGTTACCTGATCGTGCTCGGCCTATTCATGCTCGGCAATTCGTCGAACATGTTTTTGCTGCTGCGCGCGAAAGACCTTGGGCTCGGCAACGCGCAGGTGCCGATCCTGTGGGCGCTGGTTTCACTGGTCGCCGCGGTATTTTCCACGCCGCTCTCGGCGCTGTCGGACCGGCTCGACCGCCGCACGCTGATCGTCGGCGGCTGGACGCTTTACGCGGTCTTCTATCTGCTGTTCGGTCTGATGAGTTCGACGCCGTGGCTGCTGTGGCCGATGTTCGCGGGCTACGGTTTATTTCTGGCCGCCACCGAGGGCGCTGAAAAAGCCTTGGTGGCGGATATGGTGCCGAGCGCGCAATCAGGCACCGCATTCGGCTGGTACAACCTCGTCGTCGGCATCTTGCTGCTGCCGGCATCGGTGCTGTTCGGCTGGCTGTGGGCGACACTGTCGCCGACTACGGCATTCGCATTCGGGTCAGGCTGCGCGTTGCTCGCCGCGCTACTGCTGCGCTTCTGGGTCGGCGCAAAAATGCCGAGCGCATAGCGGATTGCTGCGCAGCCGCTTGCGGTTGCTGGGACGTCGCGCTAGCGTCGCGCATCTTTGACGACTGGGGGAAATGTCGTGCGTATATTCCTTGCTGCGCTGCTGGGTACGATCGTTATCTTCTTCTGGGAATTCGTCGCGCATATGCTGCTGCCGGTCGGCGAAATGGGCATGCGCCAGCCGGTCAACGAAGATATCGTGCTGCAAGCGGTAACAACGGGTCTGCCGCAACCGGGCATTTATATCGTGCCGAGCATCGACCCGGCCAAGATGAGCGATGCGCCGACGCTCAAGGCCTACTCCGAAAAGACCAAAACCAATCCACTCGCTTTCGTCGTCGTCAGCGGCGCCGGACAGAACATGACGAATATGGGTCCGAACCTGGCCAAGCAATTCGGCAGCGATTTTCTGGGCGCGCTGATCGTAACGCTGCTGCTCGGCGCGACGACATGGACGTTCGGCGAGCGTGTGCTCGGCAGTCTGGGCTTCGGAGTATTCGGTTGGCTCGAAAATATCGTGCCGCAGTGGAACTGGTACCGCTTCCCGTCCGATTTCATGCTCGGCAACCTGATCGAACAGAGCGCAGGCTGGCTGCTCGCCGGCATCGCCATCGCGTGGTGGCTCGGCCGCCGCAAGAGGCGCTGACAAGCCGGAACTTCGGTACATGGATGTGCCGCCGCATCCGACGCTAAGCGCTGGGGCGACTGACGTGGCTCGATTGTGCCGCGATCGTTTGTGTACAAACCGCGGCGGGACGCCTGGTTTTGCAAATTGATCGCGTCGCGCGGGATAATCCGCGCCCTTCCTTTTTTTGAGCGTCCACATGCTCGACCCGGCACTGCTGCGCGGGCAACTCGACGAGACTCGCCGAGCGTCTTGCGCGCGCGCGGCTACGATCTCGACAAGGCCGCGATCGAAGCGCTCGAAGCGCAGCGCAAGGCCGTGCAGATCGAGACGCAGGAATTGCAGAACCTGCGCAATACGCGCTCCAAAGCGATCGGCATGGCCAAGGGCAAGGGCGAGGACACCACCGCGCTGATGGCCGAAGTCGCCGGCATCGGCGACAGGCTCAAGGCCAACGAGCAGCGGCTTGCCGAGATTCAGGCCGAGCTCGCGCGCATCACGCTCGGCATTCCGAATCTGGCCGATGCATCGGTGCCGCACGGCAAGGACGAAACGCAGAACGTCGAAGTCCACAAGTGGGGACACGCCGCGCAGTTCGATTTCGCGGTCAAGGATCATGTCGATCTCGGCGCGCGTCACGGCTGGCTCGATGGCGATGCGGGCGCGAAACTTTCCGGTGCGCGCTTCACCGTGCTGCGCGGCCAACTCGCGCAACTGCATCGCGCGCTCGCGCAATTCATGCTCGATCTGCACACCGGCGAACACGGATATCTCGAATGCAATGTGCCGCTGCTGGTCAATCCGGAAACCATGCAGGGCACCGGCCAGCTTGCCGAAATTCGAGGACGATCTGTTCGAGACATGAAACTTTCGGCTGACGCCTTTCCAGAATGCATTGGAGGAGACTGCAGTCGGCTTATTCCGGAAATTTCGAAGATTTTCGAGTTCAGCAACCGGACTATCTATTCCGACCGCCGAAGTTTCGCTGACCAATATTGTTCGCGACGAAATCGTCGATGCCGAGAAGCTTGCCGCTGCGCATGACCGCGCATACGCCATGCTTCCGCGCCGAAGCCGGCAGCCACGGCAAGGACACGCGCGGCATGATCCGCCAGCACCAGTTCGAGAAAGTGGAACTGGTGACGATCTCCACGCCGGCGCAAAGCGCGCGACGAGCACGAGCGCATGACGCGCTGCGCCGAAGTCGTGCTGGAGAAACTCGAACTGCCGTATCGCCGCGTGCTGCTGTGCACGGGCGACATGGGTTTCGCCGCTGCGAAGACCTACGATCTTGAAGTCTGGCTGCCGTCGCAGAATACCTATCGCGAAATTTCGTCGTGCTCGAACTGCACCGATTTCCAGGCGCGGCGCATGCAGGCGCGCTGGCGCAATCCGCAGACCGGCAAGCCCGAACTCGTGCACACGCTCAACGGCTCCGGCGTCGCTGTCGGCCGTGCGCTGATCGCGGTGATGGAGAACTACCAGAACGCCGATGGCTCGATCAGCGTGCCGACGGTGTTGCAGCCGTATATGCGCGGCGTGGATCGTATCGCGTAGCCTAAAACGCAAACGTTTGCGCCCGCGCTGTCGTCATTCCCGCGAAAGCGGGAATCCAGTTTTGCTTTGTTTTCACACCAAGATCAAGATGGATGACCAGCTTCGCTGTTGTAAAGCTCCTCCCGCTTTCGCGGGAATGACGGCAACGGGAGCAAAGAAAAAGCCCGCAATCTCTGCGGGCTTTGTGTAGAACTGAAGATCGATTACGCAGCCAGAGCGAGCGGATGCGGATTCTCGCGACGCGCGCGCGCGACCGCTTCGGCGCGCCGGGCCGCATCGTGCGCATAGCCTTCGGCACGGACGAAGCTGATATCGATCACGCCGAGGAAGTTGAACACACCGCGCAGATAGGTTTCCTGGTGGTCCATGAAGGCGAACGCGCCTTCGCTGTACACGCCGCCGCGCGACGAAGCGATGATCACTTTCTTGCCTTTGGCCAAGCCTTCCGGGCCGGTAGCCGTGTAACGAAACGTGCTGCCGGCGACCGAGACACGGTCGATCCACGCCTTGAGCTGCGACGGAATCGAAAAGTTGTACATCGGCGCGCCGATCACGATGATGTCGGCGGCGAGGAACTCGGCGAGCGCCCGGTTGCCGTCGGCGATATCGGCGCGCTGGCTTTCGGCGAGCGTATTCGTGCTGGCGGGATCCATGCGCGCGCCAAGTACGTCACCGGAAAGGTGAGCGATCGGTTTGCTGGCAAGATCGCGATAGACGACTTCGGCTTGCGGATACTGCGCGCGCAGGCCTTCAACGAGATGTGCGGTCAATTGGCGCGACGCGGATTGGTCGCCCTGCACGCTCGAATCGATATGGAGAAGTTTCATGTTGGGGGCCTTCGGTGCGGGCGGACAGCCGCTCGCTTCGGGGAGTAAGTTATAGTTGTTCCACTGATTTGATAAGTCGGCTAGAATCGCCCCCAGCGTTCCACTGGCAGAACAATTGGAGGACGCCGCATGCAAGACCTCAACGACCTGTATTACTACTCGATCGTGGTCGAGAAGGGCGGGTTTGCCGCGGCGGGACGTGCGCTGGACATCCCGAAGTCGCGCCTCTCCCGGCGCATCGCGCAACTCGAAGACCGCCTAGGCGTGCGCCTGCTGCAACGTTCGACACGTCGCTTCGCCGTTACCGATGTCGGCCAGCGCTTCTATCGGCACTGCCAGAGCGTGATCGCCGAAGCGCAGGCAGCAGAGGAAGCGGTCGCCGAGCTGACCACCGAGCCGCGCGGCCTCGTGCGCATCAGCTGCCCGATCTCGTTCACGCAAAATGTGATGACGACGATCCTGCCCGAGTTCGCCGAGAAATATCCGCAGGTGCGCCTGTTGATTCTTTCAACCAACCGCCGCATCGATCTGATCAACGAGGGTGTCGATATCGCCGTGCGCGTGCGTTTCAAGCTCGATACCGATGGGGATCTCGTGTTGCGCACGTTCGGCCGCAGCGGTCAGGTGCTCGTTGCCAGTCCGGCCTACCTCAATGCGCACGGCCGGCCCGATCATCCCGAAGATCTTGCGCGTTTCGACACGCTCAGCATCGCCGAACAGGATACGCAGACTTGGGAGCTCAGCGGTCCGGATGGACAAGTGCATCGCGTCGATCATCAACCGCGCCTGATGTGCGGCGATTTTCCGATGATGGTGCGGGCGGCGGTGCGCGGACTCGGCATCGCGCTGCTGCCGGAAAGCGTCTGCGCGCGTGTCGTTGCTGCTGGCGAACTGGAAATTCTGCTGAAGGGATGGACCTTGCCCGAAGGCATCGTGCACTGTGTGTTTCCCTCGCGCCGCGGCGTGCTGCCCGCGGTGCGCGCACTGATCGATTTTCTCGCCGAGAGAATGCCGGTCGCTGTGCAGAACAACGTCGTTGGAATTTAAGCTGGCCTGAATAACCCAGAGCACAGAACCAAGCGGTCGCTTCCCCTGCGTAGCGGGGGGAAGCTGCCCGCAGGGATGATGGGGGTGCTTTTGCCATGCCCGATCAAGAGCGCCCCCTTCCGCCTTCGGCACCTTCCCCCGCTGCGCGAGGGAAGGACGTATTCGAGTATACTTCGCCTCCGAAAACCGGCGAGTTCACCGGTCGATCACGAAGTGCGAAGTGCAAGCAACACGGAGAGGTGGCCGAGTGGTTTAAGGCACCGGTCTTGACGCGAAGGCTGGGAAGCCGAAGCGAACATCGGCGCAGCCGATGGCCCACAGGGCGCAGGGCAGGATGCCCGGAGTCAAACCGGCGACGCCGGTCGATCACGAAGTGCGAAGTGCAAGCAACACGGAGAGGTGGCCGAGTGGTTTAAGGCACCGGTCTTGACGCGAAGGCTGGGAAGCCGAAGCGAACATCGGCGCAGCCGATGGCCCACAGGGCGCAGGGCAGGATGCCCGGAGTCAAACCGGCGACGCCGGTCGATCACGAAGTGCGAAGTGCAAGCAACACGGAGAGGTGGCCGAGTGGTTTAAGGCACCGGTCTTGAAAACCGGCGTCGGAGCGATCCGACCGCGAGTTCGAATCTCGCCCTCTCCGCCAGACATGGAAAAGGGGCCATCGGCCCCTTTTCCATGTCTGATCGTGAGCGATGGGTGGACGAACTCACTCAGTTCGACAAAATCGCCGGGAGCGATTTTGGACAGCCGCAGGCTGGCCCGGAGCGAGCAGCGCGGAGGGTGAGTCTCACGATGAGACGAACAATCTCGCCCTCTCCGCCAAATTTCGAATGGTCACCGGTGGTGGCGCGCGAAGACAACCAAACGGCGGCCCGTCGTCGCATGATGCGAACCTGTCAACGGGCGTGAGGTCGATCGCCGTACCATCACTCGTTGCGCACCGCGTGGGCCTGAAAATCGTGAGGCGCGTGGCAGGTATATTGCGGGCGACGCAAACGGATAGACATCGCTGTCGAGCGATTGCGACACCTGGTAATCTGCCTGCGCATACTGATATGCGGCGGCTTGAGCTTGCTGCGCCGCTATCTGAGCCTGCTGCGCCGCCTCGCGCGCCTGTCGCGCGCTGATAGCCGCTGCTTCGGACGCAGCCTGCCAAGTCTGCGTCGGCGAATCCGGTACTGCATCGTAGCTGCTGACATGCCGCACCTGAGTGTTACTCGGGCAAGCGACATTGGTGAACGTCAGATCGCCATTGGCTGCGGTACAACGATAAATGTCACCTGCGCAGGCGATGTTGCCGAAAGCCGCGAGGGTAAACAGAACCGTGATCATGCCGCGCATCGTCGCGTACCCGCCGAATCGGTTTCTCATTGCGGAATTCCTGCTCCACTGTAGCGCGATTTGAGTGTCGCGTCTCATATGCCCTTCAGCATGCAAAGCCACTTGGAATAGCATCCGACGCCGCTTTCGGCGCAGCCTCCTCAAGGTGGAGATTGCGAACGCTCGAAATCGACGGAGTGTTCGCCACATGAAATCCATTGATCGATTTGCGCGGCTCGTCTATTATTGTACCTGTAAGTACAGCTTAAGGACGCTGTTTATGGCCGCAGGCCAAGCTGTTTCGCACTATCGCTTGCTGACCTGGACCGCGTTGCTTGCGCTGGCCGGTTGTGCCGCTGGTCCGGATTTCCACAGTCCGGCTGCGCCCCCGATCAATGCGTATCGCAAGGACGCACTGCCACAGGCGACTGTGGCCGCGAAGGTGCCGACCGGCGATGCGCAGCGGTTTCTGCGGGGTGCGGATGTTCCGGCGCACTGGTGGACGACGTTTGCCAGCGACGAATTGAATCGCCGCGTCGAGCAGGCGCTCACGCACAGTCCAAGTATCGCCTCCGCGCAGGCAGCGTTGCGGCAAGCGCAGGAAAATGCGAATGCGGCGCGTGGTGCGCTGTTTCCGTCTGTCGACGCCAAGGCGGGTGCGACGCGCGGCAACGCGAATGGCTTCGGCTCGATCCAGTCGCCGGGAAGCGGCCTCTCGACCTTCACCTTGTATAACGCCGGAGTGAACGTCGGTTACACGCTCGATCTGTTCGGCAGCGTGCGGCGCGGTGTCGAAGCGCAATCCGCAGCCGCCGACTTCCAGCGCTTTCAGCTCGAAGGCACGTATTTGAGCCTTGCCGCCAATGTCGCCACCGCGAGTTTCCGCGAAGCGTCGCTGCGCGAACAGATTCGCGCGACCGAGGACATCATCGATGCCTATCGCAAAGAGCTCGATCTGGTCGAAAAGCAGAACCAGATCGGTGCGAAATCGCTGGCCGATGTGCTGGTGATCCGCACCCAGGTCGCAACTACGCAGGCGACCTTGCCGCCGTTGCGTCAGGCGCTCGCGCAGACGCAGACGCAACTCGCTGTGTATCTGGGCCAGTTCCCATCCGCTGCACAACTCTCAGCGGTTAATCTCGATGCGCTGACTTTGCCGCGCGATGTTCCGGTCAGCCTGCCATCGGCGCTTACGCGCCAGCGTCCGGACGTGCGCGCGGCGGAAGCCCAGTTGCATCAGGCGACAGCCGAAGTCGGCGTTGCCGCGGCCGATCTGTTTCCGCAAATCACGCTGTCGGGCACGTTGGGATCCAGCGCGTTTAAGGCGGACGATCTGTTCTCCAGCGGCACCAAGGCATGGACCATCGGCGGCAATCTGCTACAGCCTATTTTCCGTGGCGGCAGCTTGCGCGCGCAAAAGCGCGCGGCCGAGGCCGGACTCGACAAGGCGGCGGCGGATTATCAAAGCGCAGTGCTCGTCGCGTTCCAGAACGTCGCCGACAGCCTGCGTGCGCTCGAACTCGATGCCGAGAATCTGCAGGCGCAGGCGCTGGCCGAACAGTCCGCCGCACGCAGTCTCGATCTCGTGCGCATCCAGTACAAGGACGGCGCGGCGAGTTACCTGCAGGAGCTCGACGCGACGCGCCAGTATCAGCAGGCGCGTATAGGTCTGATTCAGACGCGCGCCGCGCGCCTGGCCGATACGGTCGCATTGTATACAGCGCTCGGCGGCGGCTGGCAGCAGGGCGCTGGACCTGATGTCATCAAATCCGGTGTCGCCGCAAGTTCCGTCACGCAATCACACTGAAGGAGAGCCGCGCATGCAAAAGCGCGTGGAAAAGAAAAAATGGAGCACCAGCAAGCGCATGATCGTGATGGTGGTGCTCGTGCTGTTGCTGATCGCGGCCATCGCCGGCATCAAGGTGATGACGGTGATGAAGATGATCGCGGGCATGAAGCCGCCGCCACCGGCCGTCGTCAGTACGGCCAAGGCCGCGTACCAGGAGTGGCAGCCCGAATTGAGCGCGGTCGGCACGCTGCGCGCCGCACGCGGGGCCGATCTTGCGCTCGACATCGCCGGTCTGGTGACGCAGGTCGACGTCCAGTCCGGTGACGAGGTCAAGCAAGGACAGGTACTGCTGCAATTACGCGACAGCGAAGACGTTGCCCAGTTGCACCAGTTCGAAGCCGCGGCAGCGCTGGCTGAAGTGACATTCGGGCGCGCGAAACAGCAACTCGCCGTGCAGGCGATCAGCAAGGCCGACTACGACCAGGCTGCGGCCGATCTGAAGGCCAAGCAGGCCGCAGTGCAGCAGCAGCAGGTCAACGTCTCCAAGAAGCAATTGCGCGCGCCGTTCGCCGGCCGCGCCGGTATCGTCACGATCAATCCGGGTACGTATCTGAATTCCGGCACGACGATCGTGACCGTGCAGCAGATCGACCCGGAGTTCGTCGATTTCTTCCTGCCGCAGAAGGATCTCGCCGAACTCAAAATCGGCCGGAAGGTTGCGCTCACGCTCGACGCATTCCCGGGCAAGGCGTTCGCCGGCGAGCTCAATGCGATCAGCCCAAAGGTCGACACCGATACGCGCAACGTGCAGGTCGAAGCGAACGTGCCCAACGCGCAAGGTTCGCTGACGCCGGGCATGTTCGCCAACGTCAACGTCGACGTTGGTTCCAAGCAACGCTATCTGACCTTGCCGCAGACGGCGGTCGTCTATAACCCGTATGGCGAGACCGTATTCGTGGTCAGGAAGAAGTCCGAACTCGACAAATTGCAGGCCGCCGAAGCGGCGAAGAACCCGGATCAGAAAGCGCCGCCCGTGAAGGACGCGGGCAAGGGTCCGCAGTTGCCGGCCGATGCGCTCGTCGTGCAGCAGACCTTCGTGACGACCGGCGCGACGCGCGGCGATCAGGTCGCAATTCTCAAGGGCCTGGACGAGGGTGCCGAAGTCGTCACCAGCGGTCAGATCAAACTCAAGAACGGCGCGCCGATCACGATCGACAACAGCGTGCAGCCGCTGGACAACCCGAACCCGACGCCGCAGGAGCACTAGAACCATGCCGAATATGGGCCGCACGCTACGGATGCGCAGGCGCGACGCGTGGACAGGTAGAGCAGGTCGATGAATTTCACCGACACCTTCATCAAGAAACCGGTGCTGGCGATCGTCGTCAGCGCGCTGATTCTCGTCCTCGGCGTGCGCGCGCTCAGCGATCTTTCGATACGCCAGTTTCCAAAAACTGAGAACGCCGTGGTCACGGTGACCACGGCGTACTTCGGCGCCGATGCGCAAACCATCGCCGGGTTCATCACACAGCCGCTCGAGCAGGCGATCTCGCAAGCGCAGGGTATCGACTATCTGTCCTCGAGCAGCGTCAGCGGCGTGTCGACGATCACCGCAACCCTGCGCTTGAACTACGACGCGAACCGCGCCCTGACCGAGATCCAGACCCAGGTCAGCTCGGTGCGCAACCAGTTGCCGCCGCAGGCGCAACAGCCCGTGCTGACCGTGCAGGTCGGCGAGACGATCGATTCGATGTATATGGGCTTCCGCAGCGATGTGCTGCCGGCCAACAGCATCACCGACTATCTGGCGCGCGTGGTCAAGCCCAAGCTCGATGCGTTGCAGGGGGTGCAGACGGCGGAGATTCTGGGCGGCCGCCAGTTCGCGCTGCGCGCCTGGCTGGACCCAGCGCGCATGGCCGCTCACGGCGTCACCGCGAGCGACGTCTACCAGGCGTTGTCGGCGAACAATTATCTCGCCGCGGTCGGTACCACGAAAGGCCAGATGATCAGCGTGGATCTCACCGCCGCTACCGACCTGCACTCGGTCGACGAGTTCAAGCAACTTGCGGTCAAGCAGAAAGGCGGCGCGATCGTGCGCCTCGAGGACGTGGCCAACGTCGTGCTCGGCGCCGAGGATTACGATGCCAATGTCTCGTTCAGCGGCAAGCTCGCCGTGTTCATCGGCATCAAGGTCGCGCCGGATGCGAATATCCTCGATGTGGCCCAGCGTGTGCGCGATGCGATGCCGGACATCCAGGCGCAGTTGCCGACTGGACTGACCGGCGCAATCGTCTACGACGGCACCGAATTCATCACGGCGTCGATCCACGAGGTCGTGAAGACGCTGATCGAGGCGTTGCTGATCGTCACGCTCGTGATCTTCCTGTTCCTTGGCAGCCTGCGCGCTGTGGTCATCCCGGTCATCGCGATGCCGCTATCGCTGATCGGCACATTTTTCGTGATGCTCGCCTTCGGCTATTCGATGAACCTGCTGACCCTGCTTGCGCTGGTACTGGCGATCGGACTGGTGGTGGACGACGCGATCATCGTCGTCGAAAACGTTGACCGGCATATGAAGGAGGAGGGCAAGACACCGCTGCAAGCTTCCTTGCTGGCTGCCCGCGAACTGGGCGGTCCAATTCTCGCAATGACCGTGGTGCTCGTCGCCGTGTATGTGCCGATCGGATTCCAGAAAGGCCTGACCGGTGCGCTGTTCACCGAATTCGCATTCACCCTGGCCGGTGCGGTCACTGTTTCGGCGATCATCGCGCTGACTCTGTCGCCGATGATGTGTTCGCGGTTTTTCAAAACCGAACAGGACAGCGGCCGCTTTGTGCAGTTCATCGACCGCCAGTTCGAACGCGTGCGCCACGGTTACCAGCGTGTGCTGCACGGCGCGCTCTCGAGCTGGTCGGTGATCGTGGTCATGGGGGCGTTGCTGTTCGGCGCGACGGTCCTGCTCGGCATGACCTCGAAATCGGAACTCGCGCCCGAGGAAGACCAGGGCTTCCTGTTCTATCAGCTCAAGGGCGCGCCCGATTCGACGGCACAGCAGATGCTCGGTTATTCGCAGCAGATGTTCGCGATCGGCCGGGCGCTGCCGGAATACGAAATGATGTTTCAGATCATCACGCCGGGCAACGGTTTCGGCGGCATGCTGTTCAAACCCTGGGGCGAGCGCAGCAAGAACGCGCATGAATTGCAGCAGGAACTGCAGGCGAAATGGAGTGCCATAGCGGGAGGCCAGATTTTCGTGTTCTCTCTGCCGGCGTTGCCGGGCGCACAGGGTGCGCCGATCCAGATCGTCATCAATACGACCGAACCGTTCCAGAATCTCAACGAAGTCGTGCAGGCGGTACTGAAGAAAGCGCAGGCAAGCGGCAAGTTCTGGTTTATCGATGCCGATCTCAAGATCGACAAGCCGCAATCGACGGTCGTGGTCGACCGCGATCTCGTCTCCACCCTCGGGCTGACGCAGCAGGATGTCGGCAGCGCGCTTGGCGCCGCACTCGGTGGCGGCTATGTCAATTATTTCTCCATCGCCGGCCGCTCGTACAAGGTCATTCCACAGGTGCTGCAGGCGGATCGCCTGAATCCGGATCAGGTTCTGGACTACTACATTCGCACGCCGGACGGCTCGGTGATTCCGGCCTCGACCGTGGCCAGGCTCAAGCGCGAGGTCGTGCCGCGGTCGATCAACCGTTTCCAGCAGCTCAATTCGGCGACGATCTCCGGCGCCAGCAGCTTGTCGCAGGGTGAGGCGCTGCAATACCTGCGCGATACGCTCAAAGAGGTCGCGCCCAGCGGTTATGCGGTCGATTACTCGGGACAGTCGCGTCAATTCGTGCAGGAATCCGGCGGTTTCGGCACGACGCTGCTGTTTGCCGTGATCATCGTCTTCCTTGCGCTGGCCGCGCAATTCAACAGCCTGCGCGATCCGATCGTGATCCTGGTGTCGGTTCCGATGGCTCTGTTCGGCGCGCTGATCTTCGTCAACCTGATCTCCAGCCTCAACATCTACACGCAGGTCGGCCTGGTCACGCTTATGGGCCTGATCTCCAAGCACGGCATCCTGATCGTGCAGTTCGCCAACGAATCGCAACGCAGCGGCATGAACAAACGCGAGGCAATCGAACACGCGGCCGGTGTGCGCCTGCGTCCGATCCTGATGACAACCGCGGCAATGGTGCTCGGCGTGATTCCGCTGGTGATCGCATCGGGTGCCGGCGCAGCGGGCCGCTTTGCGATGGGTTTGGTGATTGCGAGCGGATTGTCGATCGGCACCTTGTTCACGCTGTTCGTCGTGCCGGCTTTCTACATGCTGCTCGCGGCGGATCACCACGCCGAACAGGCCACTGGCGCGCATACCAGCGTCGACGACCAACTCGCGCCGGCTTAGGCAAAACGCTGCAGCATGCCAACCGTGCTCTGCACCGCAATCGAACGCCGTACTTGCGGCTGCACGCTTGTATTACCAACCGAGGCGCAGTAATTTGGCGACGTGAGGGGTCTTCGGGGGAAGGCGAATGATTCGCATCGTGCTGGTGGACGACCACGCGTTGGTGCGCACCGGGTTGCGCATGATTCTCGAAAAGCAGCCGGATATGGAAGTCGTCGGCGAAGCCGAAGACGGCGAACCCGGACTCGCACTGATCAAGCGCACGCATCCGCAAGTGGCGCTGGTCGATTTGCACATGCCGCGTCTGAGCGGCATCGAGGTCACCGAACGTGTGCGGCGCGCGAAGTTGTCCACACGCGTCGTCATCCTCACCATGGCAGGTGAATCGCCGTTTCCACGCCGTTTGCTTGAAGCGGGCGCGAGCGGTTATGTGACGAAGGGTTGCCCCGCCGAAGAACTGGTCAAGGCGATTCGTCAGGTCGCCGACGGGCGACGTTATCTGAGCGCCGACATCGCGCAGCAAATGGCGCTGGGCAATCTGGCGAACTCCGACACACCTTTCGCCGACCTGTCTACGCGCGAACTCGAAGTGGCGATGATGCTGGCCCAGGGTCTGACCGCCAAGCAGATCGGCGAGCGTTTGAAACTCAGCGACAAGACCGTGGCGACTTACAAGTATCGCCTGTTTGAAAAGCTTGCGATCGACAACGTGGTGACGCTGGCGCATCTCGCCACGTTGCATGGCCTCATGGATGCCGGCGCTCGCGCGCGCACGAAGTGATGCAGCCGGTCGCGCAGCGACGCGAGAGCGGCTGCGCGACTACATCGATAATCTACGCCGCCGACGGTGGCTCGGCCGTGTCCTTGCTCGCCGGTTCTCCGTGCGCCGTTTCGGCTGGTGTGGGTTTCGGCTGCGCCGGTACTGCTTCGGCGGCGCGCAGTTCCGCCAGCGCACGCCCGATATGCGCATGCAGTGGCAGGGGCGTGACCGACGACGGCTGATCCAAGCGTGGACGCGGCGGCAGCGGACTCAATTCGGACAGAGCCGGTGGCGATGGCGAGGGTACCGGCCGTGGTGACGGCGCAGCGAAGGGGCGGTCGTTGTCGACCATCGGCACGGGTGAGGACGGCGCTGACGTTGCGTCTGCCTTTTCTGCCGCTGCGACCGCAGGGGCTGGCGCGGACTGAACTGATGGCGGCTCGACCGGAAGCACGGCCCTCGGCTGTGGAACTGATTCGGGCACGGTTGCAACTTTTTCAACCGGTGCAGCGGCGGGCACGACCGTGACGTGTTCCGAACGCACATCGAGCGCCGATTGCGCCACGACAGGTTGCGCTGACGGGGCTGCCGGTTGCAGATCGGCTTCGCGTGTGGACTCCAACGCCGGCACGCTCGACCGCGATTCGAACGGCTGCATTGAGGCGGCCACGGCGACGGCTGCGGCCGGTGCCGGTATAGCCGGCTGCGGTGCCGGCGCGCTCGGTCGAGTGACTGTTTCGGGCGAAACTTGTGCTGGAGTCGCCGCCTTGACTTGTGCCGATTCACCGTCTTCATCATCGAAGTCCAGCACGATATCGCCGTCGGCAACGGGATGCGCCGACTCGATCGCGCCACCTTCATTGCGCCGACGACGGCGACCACCGCGGCGTCCGCGACGACGCGAACGGGTTGTTTCCGATGCAGTGCCTTCGGTTGCAGGATTCGCGGTCGGGTTGGGGGCCACGCCTGTCGGCGCAGGTACTGCCCCGGTCGATGCACTGGTGGTTGCATTGTCGTTCGCCCGCAACTCGGATATGGGCGTTGCTACTGCGGGGCGAGCGTCGTGCTCGGGCGGGGTCACTGGCGCAGGACGGCTTGGCGGCGGCGGTGTGGGTCGATCCGCGCTCGGTGCTTTGTTGCGATTGCCCGCTTGCGCATTGCGTTCGCTGCCGCGCGAGGCGCGCGTGTCCTGCCCGCGTGGCGCATCGCGACGTGCCTGCGCGGATTCGTTGCGCGCGCGATTGCCAGACTGCGCACGCGAGGAATCGCCTTTCGTACGCGGGCGTTGCTCGTTCTGACGCTGCGCACTGCGTTCGGATGCCGCCGCCCTGGCGTTGTTGCGCCGAGCGATCGCTGGAGGTGGCGCAAGCGCCTGGGCCGGCGCAGATTTGAACCAGTCCGCGATGCGGGCAAGCAGACCAACACGTTTCGGCGCCGCTGCCGGCAACACGGAGGCCAAGGGTGCGGCAACGCGTTCAGTCTCGGCCTTCAGCGGCGCGGGACTGGCCGGCACCACGCCGGAAACCGCGGGTTTCTCGGGTTCGGCGCCGGGCTTGGCAACCTGCGGCGGCGGCGCGGACGACCACCGGAGTCAGACGTTCGTAGCTCGGCTTGGTTTCGCCGCCGATCTCGGCGCTCTTGATGCGCTCGATTTCGAAGTGCGGCGTTTCGAGTTTGTCGTCGGCAACGACGATGATCGGCACGTCGTGGCGCAGCTCGATTTCGACGACGCTCTTGCGCTTTTCGTTGAGCAGAAAGTTGGCGACTGCGGCCGGCGCCTGCACCAGCACTTGGCCGGTTTTTTCCTTCATCGCCTGTTCTTCGACCAGGCGCAGCACCGACAGCGACAGCGACTCGACGCTGCGGATGCGGCCGTGGCCTTCGCAGCGCGGGCAGACGCTCTGCGTCGATTCGCCGAGGCTCGGACGCAGACGCTGGCGCGACATCTCGAGCAGGCCGAAGCGCGAAATGCGGCCGACCTGCACGCGCGCGCGATCGAAGCGCAGCGCGTCCTTGAGCTTGTCTTCGACCTCGCGCTGATGGCGCGGGTTTTCCATGTCGATGAAGTCGATCACGATCAAGCCGCCCGCATCGCGCAGGCGCAACTGGCGCGCGACTTCGACGGCGGCTTCGCAGATTGGTGTTGAACGCGGTGTCTTCGATGTCGGCGCCCTTGGTCGCCTTCGACGAGTTGATGTCGATCGGCGGTCAGCGCTTCGGTCTGGTCGATCACGATCGAGCCGCCGGACGGCAGACGCACGCTGCGTTCGAACGCGTTCTCGATCTGGGTTTCGATCTGGATAGCGCGAGAACAGCGGCACGGTATCCTGATAGAGCTTCAGCTTGCGCAGATTGTGCGGCATGACCTGCTGCACGAACTCGCGCGCGTCGTTGTAGAGTTCCTCGCTGTCGATCAGGATTTCGCCGATGTCGTTGCGCAGGTAATCGCGCAGGGCGCGGATGATGAGCTTGGATTCCTGGTAGATCAGGAACGGGGCAGGGCGGCTCACGGCCGCATCGGAGATCGCCTTCCACACCTGCAGCAGGTAGTCCAGGTCCCATTGCAGTTCTTCGGCGTCGCGGCCGACGCCGGCAGTGCGGATGATCAGGCCCATTTCGTCGGGCAGGTTGAGCTGGTCGAGCTCTTCCTTGAGATTGGCGCGGTCGTCGCCTTCGATGCGGCGCGAGACGCCGCCGGCGCGCGGGTTGTTCGGCATCAGAACGAGATAGCGGCCGGCGAGCGAGATGAACGTGGTCAGCGCTGCGCCCTTGTTGCCGCGCTCTTCCTTGTCGACCTGGACGAGGAGTTCCTGGCCTTCCTTGAGCAGTTCGCGGATGCCGGCGCGATTGTGGTCGACGCCGGGCTGCGAAATATTCGCGTGGAAATTTCCTTCAGCGGCAGGAAGCCGTGGCGCTCGGCGCCGTAGTCGACGAAGCAGGCTTCGAGCGAGGGCTCGACGCGCGTGATGCGGCCTTTGTAGATATTGGCCTTTTTCTGTTCTTTCGAGGGGATCTCGATGTCGAGATCGTAGAGCGATCTGGCCATCGACGATGGCCACGCGCAACTCTTCACGCTGAGTTGCGTTGATCAACATGCGTTTCATTTTTAATATCCTCAATGCGCTCTACCGCGATTCGCGTCGCGAATCGCCGCAGCCAGACCTTGCGGGACGACCGCGCGGATTCGCGTCGACCGCGGGCGTGGTTACGCGTCCGCGGGAGCGCTTTGTTCAAAGCCGGCGCGACCATTCGCGCCTGGCGGTTAATCCACTGCCCTTTTGCGCAACCGGAACCCCCGTTCGCCGTACAGGACGGCGGGTAATTCTCGACTCGAACCGTTACGATTGCCGCGTGCGGTCTGGAGGCTCCACTGGAGTTCCCGCCAGCGCCGAGCGGGCGTTGCGATCGAGTGCGTCGAAACTGCCGGCAAAGCCGGCTTCATGACGCGTCGTACCGGTCAAGTGTAGCAACAAGCCGGCAATTTTTCCAACGATTGCGCGAACTTCGATGAATCTTGCAAGACCAAATCTCGAAAAGCCCGGAAAGCCGCCAAGCGTACCCGGGCGTGCGCTTAGTGCAGGTCGCCGAGGATCGCGACGGCCAGCGGATCGACAATTTCCTCGCCGGCCAGCTCAAGGGTGTGCCCAAGAGCCTGATCTACCGCATCCTGCGCACAGGCCAGGTGCGTATCAACGGCAAGCGTGCCAAGCCGACACGCGGATCGCCGCAGGCGACCAGGTGCGCATTCCGCCGGTGCGCATGGGTGATCCCCGCGAAAGCGGCGCGCCGCCCACGGCGCAGATCGAGGAGGTCGAGCAGGCCATCATCTTCGAGGACCGCGACTTTCTCGTGCTCGACAAGCCGTCCGGCGTCGCCAGCCATGGCGGCAGTGGCATCAACGTTCGGCGCGATCGAACTGCTGCGCGCCGCGCGGCCGGGCGATACGCTGGAACTTGCGCACCGACTCGACCGCGATACCAGCGGCATGCTCGTTTTTGCGCGCCGGCGCCCGGCCCTGATCGGCCTGCAGGCTCTGATCCGCGACAACGCCACGACCAAGCAGTATCTGGCCCTGCTCAAGGGACACACGCACAAGGCGAAATTCGACGTCAACGTGTCCGTTGCGCAAGTCGATCCTGCAGGGCGGCGAGCGCATGGTGCGCGTCGCCGACGACGGCAAGCCGTCGCTGACGCGTTTTCACATCATCGATATCTTCGCCGCCGCGAGCCTGGCCGAAGTGACTCTGTTCACCGGACGCACGCATCAGATCCGCGTGCATGCGCAGCATATCGAACACCCGCTCGCCGGCGACGAAAAATACGGCGAGCGCGGCTTCAATCAGAACATGCGTGGGTTCGGTTTGAGGCGCCTGTTCCTGCACGCCGCGCGTTTCGAGTTCGAACTGGATGGCAAGAGCTACAGTTTTTCCGCACCGCTTGCGCCGGATCTTGGCGCGGTGCTGGACGCCCTGCCGCGCGGCGTGTCGAGAAAACGCAATCTGCGTCGAGGCTGATCCAGCTACGCTTTGAGCAATGCCTCGGTCTTCGCCGCACAGATGAAATCATTGCGCGACAGGCCACCGACATCGTGCGTGGAGAAGCGCACGAGCACACGGCCCCAGCCGAGTTCCAAATCGGGATGGTGATTCTCGCGCTCCGCGATCCAGCCAAGCGCGTTGACAAAGGCGAGCGCTTGGACGAAATCCGGGAAGCGGTATTGTTTGCGAACATCCGCTCTCTTAGGTCCGAATTTCCAGTCGGGCAGCAATGCCAGCCAGGCGTCCGCTTGCGCGGGCGCGGTGGCATTTTTTATACCTTTCAGCGGAGTACACTTTTGCGCAAGCAGCGCTTTGAAGGTGGTCTTTGCGGCGGGCATGTTGATGTCGCTCCAATGAGGCACGCCTCATTGCAACACCAAACGCGCAACTTCGCCACCGGGCGCAAATTTGCGCCCGTGCTGATCGGTGCGAAGAAGCTGCGAATCACGCGGTACTTGGAGACTGTCCGTTTCATGCCATCGGCGTTGAATGAGGACTATAATGGTCCATATTCAATCCGTCAGCCAGATACACTCACATGATGCATATTTCTCCCGCCGCGCAGAATTATTTTCGTCACCTGATCGGGCAGCAGGATATCGCCGGGCTCGGCATCCGTATCAAGACGATCCACGCAGGCACGCCCAAGGCCGATTGCGTGCTCGAGTATTGCGAGTCGGGCGATCTTGCCGGCGATGAATTCAATATCGACTGCACCGGCTTCAATATCTACATCGACGCCGCCAGCACGGAATACCTGGAAGATGCCCAGGTCGATTATCAGGTGAACGCGACCGGTGGCCAGCTGACGATTCGCGCGCCACGCATCAAGGGCAGCGTGCCCGATGCCAATTCACCGTTCGCGGATCGCGTGCAATATGTACTCGACAGCGAGATCAATCCGCAGATCGCCGCGCACGGCGGACGCGTGACATTGGTCGAAGCGAATGCCGACGGCCTCGTCGTGCTGCAGTTCGGTGGCGGCTGCCACGGTTGCGGGATGGCCGATGTGACCCTGAAGCAAGGGATCGAGCGCACCTTGCGCGACCATTTCCCCGAGATCAGCGAAGTGCGCGATGCGACGGATCATGCCAGCGGGCACAATCCGTACTACAGCGGGGAGAAGGGTGCTTCGGCGATGCGCTGAACGCAGGCATTCCAGCGCTCGCGCCGGAACGACGAGCATCAATCGCCCTGTTCGTACTTTGACAAATCGTCGAGCTTGGTCGGCATCGCGCCGAAGTAGCGCGCGAGCGCATCGATCTCGGCATCGCTCAAGGTCGCTGCGAAGCCGGCCATGATCGCATTCTTGCGCTCGCCGGATTTGTACTCATGCAGCGCACGCGCGAGATAGTCGTGGTATTGACCGGCGATGCGCGGATATTGGCTCGTGGTGCCGTTGCCGTCGGCGCCGTGACAGGCCGCACAGGTCTGCGCTTTCTGCTTCACTTGCTCCGGCGTAATCGATTCCGCATTCGCAGCATTCGCCGCCAGGCCGCAGACAACGAGCAGGGCAATCAATCGCATCATATCGGGAGCGTTCCTGAGACCAATCATTTGTTGACACTGGAGAGATAGGCGGCGATGTTGCGGATGTCCGCGTCGGACAGACTCTCGCCCTGCGCACGCATGGTCGGGTGTGCGCGTTCGCCGGTCTTGTATTCGGTCAATGCGGCGACGATGTAATCGTAATTCTGGCCGACAATTCGCGGCACATGGTAGTTCGGATACGCATTGGCGTACCCGGTCACACCATGGCATCCGCCGCAGGTATACACCAGAGTCTTGCCGGCCTTGACGTCGCCCTTGTCTGTGGCGTCGGCAGCATGCAGGGAAGAGGCGGTCCAAGCAGCGGTTATCGTCAGTGCGCAGGCAAGTAGCGTTTTCGTCATGGGTGGTTCTTCAGCGCCGATGGGTTGGACATCACGCGAGAAAGTATAGCAGTGCGTCGCCGGCTATCACTAGGCACCGGGACAAAATGTCACTCGAATGAGGTAGCGCGCGCGATCGATCATCTGAACTTCGCGGGAAAGTTGAAATAGCTGTCGTCGAAAACGCGTCCGCGGTGCGTGACTTGCCGCCACGTCGGCCAATAATCTCGTTATGCGATCGCAAGTTTCGCACGTGCAGCGCGCGCCGCTTCGCGCGAACGGAACATGCAATTCGAGGTGCTCGCCAACTCTCCCAATCCATGACTACTGGCGCTTACGCCTGCAACTTTTTGTATCCAGACTGCATCCATGGTGGGAGGCCGCCTGAGTCGGTTTGAGGGAGCTTGCAGTAATGTAGTGATATAGTTTAGTATAACACCATATCAATTACTTTTCCCTCCCTTCAAAAGCGCCCAGAACATGAAAATCCCCATGAGTTTGCTCCGCACCGCTGGTTATTGCTGCGGCGTTCTCCTGCTCGCTTCTCAGCTTGCTGGCTGTGGCGGTGGCGGCAGTGCGGCCCAGGCCAAGGAAACCAAGGCGGATGCCGTCACTGCGGTGCCGGTTGAGGTAGCCAGCGTGTCGCGCGGTCAGATCACCGCGAGTTACAGCGGAACTGCCACGCTGACGCCCGATCACGATGCGCAGGTTGCGGCGAAAACCAGCGGCGTGCTGAAAAAGCTGTACGTCGAAGAAGGCATGAGCGTAAAGGAAGGCCAATTGCTTGCCGAGCTCGAAGACGCGACCCAGCGCAGTCAGTTGGCGCAAGCCGAGGCACAGATGCGCAAATCCGACGCGACCTTCGCCTATGCCCAGCAGTCGATCGCGAAACAGTTGATTCCGAAACGCGATTTCGATCAGGCCAAGTTCGACATGGAAAATCTGCGCGCAGCATATGAAAGCGCTCGTTTGCAGCTCGCGTATACACGTATACTCGCGCCGATCGGCGGCGTGATCGCGGAGCGCTCGGTCAAGCTCGGCAATCTGATCCAGACCAACCAGAGCCTGTTCCGCATCGTCGGCATGAATCCGCTGCAGACCGTGCTTAACGTACCCGAGCGTCAGCTCGGCATTCTCAAGGCCGGGCAACCGGTGCAGCTCGAAGCCGACGCGCTGCCGGGCAAGAAATTCTCCGGCAATATCCTGCGCATCGCACCCGTCGTCGACGCGGCCAGCGGCACGTTTCGCGTCACCTGCGAATTCCACGACAAGACAAGTGAACTGAAGCCGGGCATGTTCGGCCGCATCGACATCATCTACGACCAGCGCGCCGATGCACTGACCATTCCGCGTTCGGCACTGATCGAGGAAGACGGTGAGACGGCGGTATTCGTGGTCGACAAGGCGACGCCAGAAAGCCGACGGACTCGAAAGCAAAAGCCGGCAACGCCGACGCCGACGCCAAAAAGACCGATACGGTCAAATCCGCCACGGCAGGACTCGTCGCGCATCGCAAACTCGTCAAAATCGGCTACAGCGACGGCGACAAGGTGGAAATTCGCTCCGGGCTGGACGAAGGCACGCGGGTCATCACGGTCGGTCGCAATGCCGTACGCGACGGCACTGCTGTGCAGGTGCTCAACGGCGACAAGGACAAGGTTCTCGCCGCCAAGGCGGTGCTGGAGCCAAAGGGTGAATATCGTCGAAGCTGCCACGCGCCGGCGCGTCACCGTCGGCATGGTCACGCTGACCTTCGTCCTGTTCGGCCTGATCGCGTTGTCCGGGCTCAAGGTCAATCTGCTGCCGGACTTGAGCTACCCGACGCTGACCGTGCGCACCGAATACGAAGGTGCGGCGCCGCTGGAAATCGAAAACCTGATCTCGCAGCCGGTCGAGGAAGCGATCGGCGTGGTCAAGAACCTGCGCAAGATCCATTCGGTTTCGCGCACCGGTCAATCCGATGTGATGCTCGAATTTGCCTGGGGCACGAACATGGACCAGGCCAGTCTCGACGTGCGCGACAAGCTCGATATCCTGCAACTGCCGCTCGATGCGAAGAAGCCGGTGCTGCTGCGCTTCAACCCGTCGACCGATCCGATCATGCGCCTTGTCGCTGTCGGCCAGCGATGCGCAAGGCGCGAACGCAGGCGCAACTCAAGCAGCTGCGCCGCTTTGCCGACGACGAACTGAAAAAGCGCCTGGAACCGACCGCCGGCGTCGCCGCGGTCAAGGTTGGCGGCGGTCTCGAGGACCAGGTCGATGTCGATATCGATCAGCATAAACTTGCAGCAGCTCAATCTCAACGTCGCCGACGTGACCAAGCGCCTCGCCGACGAAAACGTGAATGTCTCCGGCGGGCGCATCGAGAACGGCTCGCAACGCTATCTCGTGCGCACGGTCAACCAGTTCACCAATCTCGATCAGATGCGCGAATCTGCTGATCAAGGTCGACAACGGCGTGCCGATCCGGCTGAAGGACGTGGCCGACGTGCAGCCAGGGCTACAAGGAGCGCGAAGGCATCGTGCGCGTGGACGGACATGAGGCGATCGAGCTCGCCGTCTACAAGGAAGGCGACGCGAATACGGTCAGCGTCGCCGCCGGCGGTGAAGGAGCAGACTCGGAAAAGCTGAAGACATCGATCCTGCCGCAGAACGCGAAGCTCGACACGATCGACGATCAATCGATTTTCATCCAGAGCTCGCTCGACGACGTGCGCGACGACGCGATCATCGGCGGCGTGCTCGCGATTCTGATCATCTTTTTCTTCCTCGCCGATTCGTGGAGCACGTTCATCATCTCGCTGTCGCTGCCGGTGTCGCTGATCGCGACGTTCTTCTTCATGGGCCAGGCGGGCGTCAGCCTCAACGTGATGTCGCTGGGCGGGCTTGCGCTGGCGACCGGCATGGTCGTCGACGATTCGATCGTCGTGCTGGAAAACATCGCGCGCATGCGCGAGCAGGGCATGAGTATCGTCGATGCCGGCGGTCAAGGGTGCGCGCGAAGTGTCGATGGCGGTGACCGCCTCGACGCTGACGACGGTCGCGGTGTTCTTCCCGCTGGTGTTCGTGCAGGGCGTGGCCGGCCAGTTGTTCCGCGATCAGGCGCTGACGGTCACGTTCGCGATGCTGATTTCGCTGGTCGTCGCGATGACCCTGATTCCGATGCTGGCCTCGCTGAAGGGCAGGGCGCCGCTCGCATACAAGGACGAGGCACCTTCAGCGGGCTGGCAGCCGACGAGCCGTTTCGGCCGCGCGGTGAAAAAAATACTCTCTCCGGTTTCGATCCTGCTGTTCCAATGGCTGCCGCGTGCTGTTCGCCCTGATCGCGTTCATGGTGTCCGGCGTGATCGGAACAGTGGTCGGCAAGTTCCTGCGCATCGTCGGCCGCTTCGTGCTCGCGCCCTACAACGCTGCCGCGCGCGCGTACCACGCATTTTTGCCGAAGGCGTTGGCGCATCCGTTTGCTGGTGCTCGGTTTTGCCGCGCTCACCTTCGCGGTCAGCGTGCTGCTGATCCCGACCCTGGGCATGGATCTGATTCCGCAACTCGCGCAGGGCCGCTTTGAGATGACGGTGAAGCATGCCGCCCGGCACGCCGCTTGTCGGACACCGACACGCTGGTGCAGCGAGTTGCAGCAGAAGAACGCGAAAGATCCAGAACATCGCACTGATCTACGGCGTCAGCGGCACCGGCACGCGCCTCGATGCGAACCCGACCGAATCCGGCGAAAACATCGCGCGCCTGCTGATCGTGCTCAAACCCGGCGTCGGCGACAAGGGCGAGCGCGCCGCGACCGAGGCGTTGCGCGCGAGCATGGCGACGCATCCGGGCACCGAAGTGAAATTCTCGCGGCCGCAGCTTTTCAGTTTCGCCACGCCGCTGGAAATCGATCTGCGCGGCTACGATCTGGCTGTCGCTGGAAAAAGCCGGCAAGAAACTCACCGCACCTGATGAACGCCTCGCCGCGTTTTGCCGATGTGAAATCGACGGTCGAGGGCGGCTATCCGGAAATCCAGATCCGCTTCGACCAGGAACGCGCCGCCGCGCTCGGCCTCACGACGAAACAGATTTCCGATCAGATCGTCAACAAGGTTCGCGGCTCGGTCGCGACGCGCTACAATTTCCGCGATCGCAAGATCGACGTGCTGGTGCGCGCGCAAGCCGACCAGCGCGCGTTCGGTCGACGATATCCGCAATCTGATCGTTGGTTATCCGGCGACCGCAAGCGCGGCAACGACCGCCGGCTCGAATTCGTCGGCAAACTCGCGGTTCGGGCAATTCGGCATCCACCGCCAGTGGCGATTCGACGTCTCCGGCGGGCAAGGGCAATCCGGGAGACGGCGTTGCCAACGACGCTCCGGCACCGATTCGTCTGTCGTCCGTTGCCGACGTCATTTCGACGAGGGCCCGAGCGAAATCCACCGCATCGGCCAGGAGCGCGTCGCCATCGTGTCGGCGAATCTGCACTACGGCGATCTTGGCACCGCGGTCGCCGAAGTGCGCAACTGATTCGCGATAATCCGCTCGCGGCCGGCGTCACCGCGCATATCGGCGGGCAGAGCGAAGAACTCGACGCGTCGGTCAAATCGCTGATCTTTGCGCTCGCGCTGGCGATCTTCCTCGTCTATCTCGTGATGGCTTCGCAGTTCGAATCGCTGCTGCATCCGTTCGTCATCATGTTCTCGATTCCGCTCGCGCTGGTCGGCGCGGTGCTTGCGCTGAAGCTCACGTTCACGCCGCTCAGCGTCGTCGTGTTCATCGGCCTGATCATGCTCGCCGGCATCGTGGTGAAGAACGCGATCGTGCTGATCGACCGCGTCAACCAGTTGCGCGAGGAGGGCGTGGACAAGCTCGACGCGATCGCGCAGGCCGCCGAATCGCGCCTGCGCCCGATCACGATGACGACGCTGTGCACGCTGCTCGGCTTCATGCCGCTGGCGATCGGCTGTCGGCGACGGTTCACGAGGTGCGCGCGCCGATGGCGATCACGGTGATCGGCGGCCTGCTCGTGTCGACCCTGCTGACCCTGGTTGTGATTCCGGTTGTCTATACCTTGCTCGACCGGCGCAGCGACGCGATGTATCGCGAGCGCGGCGAGCGCAAACATGCGGCCGTGATCGACGCCGGCCAGGATGGCGCCGCAGGAGCCGCTACCGTGACGCTCGCCGAACTCAGCCTCAAACGCCCGGTCACCGCAGTCATGCTGTTCGTGTCGATGACCGTGATCGGCCTGATCGCCGCGTTCCGCCTGCCGCTGGAGGAACTGCCCGACATCCAGTTTCCGTTCATGCTGGTGAATCATGCCGTATCCGGGCTCGACGCCGGCGGAAGTCGAGCGCACGATCACGCGTCCGGTCGAGGAAGCGTTGTCGACGCTGACCGGCATCGAGCGCATGAATTCGGTCACCGCGCGCCGACGGCGTGCAGATCGTTCATGCAGTTCAAGTGGGGCCAGGACACCGCGGTCAAGGCGGTCGAGGCGCGCGGCAAGATCGATGCGATCCGCGCCGACCTGCCGAGCGACCTGCACGCGCTATCAGGTGCAGAAATTTTCCGCGACCGACGACAGCCGGTGCTGAATCTGCGCATTTCCGTCCGATCGCGATCTGACCAATGCCTATGAGTTGCTCGACCGCAAGATCAAGCGCCCGCTCGAGCGCCTGCCCGGCGTTGCGCAGGTGGAGATCGAGGGCGTGGCGCCGCGCGAAGTGCAGATCGAGATTTCGATCCGATCGCCTGACCGCCGCCGGCGTCGGCCTGAACGATTTGTATCAGCGACTGTCGACGGCGAATTTCTCCGCGTCGGGCGGACTGATCAAGGACGGCGATCTGCGCTATCACGTGCAGCCGGTCGGCGAATGGCGCAGCATCGACGATATCCGCGCGCTGGCGATCAACGACAAGGGTCTGAAGCTCGGCGACATCGCCGACGTCACGCTCAAGCCGGCGCGCCTGGACTACGCGCGCCATCTCGACCTGCGCCCGGCGATCGCGATCGACATCTCCAAGGAACGCAGCGCCAATCTGGTCGAGGTCGGCCGCAGCGTGCATGGCCGAAGTCGAACGATCCGCGCAATCGCCGGAGATGCGCGGTATCCAGATGATACGTGCTCGGCGACCAGGCCAAGGCGCGTTACCGACAGCCTGAGCCAGCTCGGCAAGGCCGGGCTCGAAGGCACGCTGCTGTCGATCATCGTGCTGTTCTTCTTCCTGCGCGACTGGCCGTCGACGCTGATGGTGTCGCTGGCGATTCCGATCTGCTTCGTGATCACGCTCGGCTGCATGCAGTTGTTCGGCATGACGCTCAACGTGCTGTCGATGATGGGCCTGCTGCTTGCGGTCGGCATGCTCGTCGACAACGCGGTCGTCGTCGTCGAAAGCATTTACCAGTATCGCGAGAAATATCCGGACAAGCCGTGGTATTGCGCAGTGCAGGGCACCCAGGTCGTCGGCATCGCGATCGCGGCGGGCACGCTGTCGAGCATCATCGTGTTCCTGCCGATGGTGTTCGGCGAGAAGGACGCATCAGCATCTTCCTGACCCAGGTCGCGGTCGCGATGGCGATCGCGCATCTGGCGTCGTGGCTCGTCGCGGTCAGTCTCGTGCCGATGCTGTCGGCGAAGCTGCCGCCGCCGAAATTCATCGGCCGCAAGAACATCATCACGCGCATGCAGGGCGGCTACGCGCGGTTCGTCGGCACTCACGCTGCGCACATCGGCGCTGGACGATGATCGGTCTGCTCGCGCTGCTGATGGTCAGCTTCGTGCCGTTGAAGCTGACCAAGGTCGACATGAACGGCGGCGGCGACTCGCAAGAATCTGTTCATGTTCTACCGCCTCAATGCGCTGTACCGCTTGCCGGAGCTGAAGCCATTCGATCGGCCAGGTCGAGACTGGCTCAACGCAGCACCGCGAGGAATTCCACATCAAGAACATCTACACCTATTTCGACGAAAAAGGCCAGGCCAACACCAACATCTTCCTCGACGACAGCGGCACGACCAGCGTTCGATACGAAGCAGATCATGGAGGCGATGCGCAAGGGTATGCCGAAAATTCCGATCGGCGAAGTCGATGTTCGGCTTCAACGACAACGGGCGGCGGCAACGACACGACGATCAATATCTCGCTGAACGGCGATTCGGGCGCAGGTGCTGCGCGAACTCTGCCGCGAGCGTCATCCCGATCCTGCAGCAGGTGCCGAGCCTGCGCGACGTGCGCGCCGGCACAGGACAGCGGCAACCACGAACTGGCCGTGCACGTGGATCGCGAGAAGGCCAAGAACTACGGCTTTTCGGCGAACGACGTCGCGCAATACATCGCGATCGCGCTGCGCGGCGTGCAGCTGAAGGATTTCCACGGCGACGATGCGCAGGTGCCGGTGTGGCTGCGCTTCGCCGGCTCCGACGCGCAGAGCGTCGACGATCTGTCCGACTACAAGCTGCGCCGCGCCCGACGGCGTGCAGGTGCCGCTGCTGTCGATGGTCAGATGCGCATACGCAAAACGCCGCATCGGTGATCGAGCGCGAGAACCGGCAGACGTCGCTCGGCATCAAGGCCAATCTCGCCGACAGGCAAACCAGCGACGATGCGCGCAAGGATATCGAGGCGGCGATGAAGAACGTGCAGTTGCCGCCCGGTTACCGCTGGAGTTTCGGCGAGAACTTCGATCGCGACGACGAAGCCGGCCAAGACGATGCTGTTCAATATCCTCGATTGCGCTCGTGCTCGTCTACGTCGTCATGTGCGCGATGTTCGAATCGCTGATCTATCCGGCCGCGATCCTGACTACGTTCATATTCTCGATCTTTGGCGTGTTCTGGCTGTTCTGGATCACCGGCACGACGTTCACGATCATGGCGTCGATCGGCGTGCTGATCCTGATGGGCGTCGTCGTCAACAACGGCATCGTGATGATCGTGCACATCAACCAGTTGCGCCATCAGGGCATGGCCCGACGCGAAGCGCTTGATCCAGGGCGCGAAGGATCGCCTGCGCCCGATCCTGATGACCATGGGCACCGCGATTCTGGGCATGGTGCCGCTGTGTATCGGGCAGGCCACGATCGGCGGCGACGGGCCGCCGTATTTCCCGATGGCGCGCGCGATCGTCGGTGGACTTGATTTTCTCGACTCTGGTCAGCCTGCTCGTGCTGCCGACGATCTATTCGCTGCTCGACGACATGAGCCTGTGGGGCAAACGCGTGTTGCGCGACGCCCGCGCGCGGCGCTGGCGGCCGCAACCTTCCGCCGGCTAGGCTGGGCGACCGGCTGCTTGCGGCGCCACACGAAGTATCGCCTGCCGGTCATGGAGCGAGCGGCGGTTTTACGGTAATTTTCACGCCAGCAAACTCACAATCGAGCAATGGATATCCAGTTATTGCGCCGCCGGCTTGCGCAGCGGGGAATGCAGTTCGTCGCGGGCGACGGCCAGTCCCCGGCTGCGCACACGCAGGCCTTGCCCGCGACCGGCGTGTTTCGCGTATTGATCTGCCGCGTGAGCCACAGCCTCGGCAATACCTTGCTGGTGACGCCATTACTGCAGGAAATCGAAGCGACCTGGCCCGGCGTTGAAGTCGATCTGATCACACGCAGCCAGGCGGCGAGCGAAATCTTTGCGGGCTACGACTGCGTGCGCAACATCTACTGTTTGCCCAGGCATGGTGTGCGTCATCCTTTGCGCTTTCTGCATCTGCTGCGGCGCATGCGCGATACGCATTACGACCTGGCCATCGATACCGATCCGCGCTCGCAGAGCGGGCGCGCGCTGCTGCTGCACAGCCGTGCGCGCTACAAGCTCGGTTTCGTCGGCAGCAACAAGGGCGGTGCGCTCAGCCACGCAATCGATCCTGCCCCGGCACCGAAACATGCCGGACAATTTCCGGTGTATTTGTTGCGTGCGGCATTGCGCCGAACCGCATCGGAGTATCCGCCGCTCGATTTGCGCCTGACTCGCCCCGAGCGTGAACAAGGCGAGCAGATCCTTGCGCGTCTGACGGCCAGGATTGCGGGTGTCGCGAAAAAAAAAGGAATCATCGGGATTTTTGCCAACGCGACCGGTCCGAAGGTGCTCGACGAAACCTGGTGGCGCGACTTCATGCCGGCGATCGAAGCACACTTCGCGGATTTTATCATTGTCGAAATCGTGCCGATGTCCGGGGTGTCCATGCTCGGCAACCGTTATCCGGCCTACTACTCGACCAGCGTCCGCAGGCTGGCAACAGTGTTGTCCGAACTGTCGATCCTGATCTGTCTTGACTGCGGGATCATGCACTTGGCACGCGCCAGCGGTACACGAACCGCGACGATCTTTACATCGACTGACACGGCAGAGTGGGGGCCGTACGGTTCTGGGGCTTACGTCATCCGGGGTGAACATCAAACTGGGGAGCAGGTAGCTCGCCGCCTCATCGCAGAGGTGCCGGCGGGAGCTTTTCACACCACACCCGTGTGACGGCGCCCGTAATGACGCCTATGCTCATCCGCTTCGGCCGGATGGGCGACATGGTGCTGCAGGCGCCGCTGCTGCGCTTGCTGCATCGTCGTTATGGCCTGCCATGTACCTTGCTCAGTGCGGGCCCGTGGGCGACTCAACTCTACAGCGGCAATCCGGATGTCGGAACGATCTGGCAATTGCGCACACGGCATATGCCGTTCGCCTTGAGTCCGCAGCGCTGGTTGCTCGTTCGCGCTTTGCGCCAACACGGCGGCCCGATCTACATCAGCGAAGATGTCCCGCGCCAGGTCGAGAGAATCCGCGCTCTGCTTGCGCGCGCGGGCGTGCCGCACGAGCGTTGTCTGTTTCTCACGGACTGTGCCGATATCCCGGACGTGCACTGGGTCGATCGCCTGATCGAATTCGGTCGGCTGACACCAGCTGCTTACGAACCCACCGATTACGCATGCCATGAAGGCGATATGCAGCGCGCCCCATTTCTGCCGATCGAGGCGCGTGACCGCGTTGATCGGGATATCTGGCTCAGACAGCATCATTTCGACGGACGACCGCTGGTGCTCCTGCAGGCGGGCAACAACCGCACGCGCCGGCGCAAGCGCAGTCGCAAGGTGGATTACAAGGCCTGGCCGCAGGAACGCTGGGCCGCATTGCTGCGCGCCATGCACGAACGCCTGCCGCAGGCGCAGTTGCTGTTGTGCGGCTCCGCACAGGAAGCTTCGTTGTTGCAGGAAATTCGTCGCAGCAGCGGTTTACGAAATGTTGCGGTCGCCACGCGCGATCTACCGCTGCGCCGCCTGCTCGCAGTCGCCGAAATTGCGCACAGCATGGTGGCTGTCGATACGGGACCCGCGCATCTGGCTGCCGCCGGCGGATGTCCGCTCGTCGTACTTTACGGTCCGCAATCACCCGCGATCTGGGACCGTCGCAGTCCATCAGGCCGCCCGGTGATCAACTTAGGCGGCGAGCGACCGGGTGGAAGTGTCGACGTTATCGACGTGGACAGCGTCGTGCGCGCGTGGTCGAGCATTGCCGGCGCGCACGACGCCAGCGAAACCGCCTCAAGGCAGTGAGGCGATGCCTGCCTGGGCGGCGCGCGCGAAACGCGATTCAAGATCGCCCGTCTGTGCCGGTTGGCTGAACCACGCGGCGAGCGCGCGCGTGAGTTCGGTCTCCGGCGTCGTCGCCGCGCGATCGCGCATGCGCGAGGCCAAACGCTTCACCTGGTAGTTCATGCGCCGCTGACGATCCTCAGCCGGCGTTTCCATGCCGGAGAGAAATTCGAGTTCGACCAATCTGTCGCGGGCCTCCGCGTCGTCACACTGTGCCGCCGGTGCGCCGGCGGCGACAGCGCATGCGTAACGGGCATCCAGTACAGCGGCAAGCTCGGCATCCACTGTCTGCAGAGCCTGCCAGCGCGGGGCCACGACATCGCCCTGTTGCGCGCCGGTTTCAAGCGCTCGGAGCAAGGTGTATTTTTCCATTGCCTCGGTATAGCGCGACAGGTGCTGCTGGCGCGCTGCGTTCTGCAGACGCAGGACGATCGCTTCATGTGCCTTGCGGTAGCGCTGTTCGAGGGCGCGGTCGTCGCAACGCTGCGCCTGCCAGCGTGAATCGAGATCGCGCAGCTTCGCCTTGATCGCATCGCCAGTCTGCGTATTGTCGGCGTGCAGCGCCTCGATTTCGTCGAGCAGCCCCTGCGTGCGTGCACGTGCGGCCGTCGATTGCGCTTCGCGTTCCCGGCGCGCTGCATCGAGCTTGCCGAACGCCGCGTCGCAGGCGCTGCGGAATGCCTGCCATTGACGTTGATCGCTGGCGCGCTTGCCGTTGCCCAGAGCGGTCCATTGCTGCTGCAACTCGCGCGCGGCGCGCGCCACATTGCGCGGGTCGCTCGCTTGCGACAATGCCGTCGCATGCTCGATCAGATTCTGCTTGGCCGTTTCAATAGCCGCCATGTGCGTGTCGATACGCAGTGCGATTGCGCCTATCGCCAGCTTGATTCGTTTGCCCAGGCGCGTGCGTTCGCGCGGATCGACGGCGTCGAGCGAGCGCAGCGCCTCGCCGAGTTTGAGACGTAGCGTACCAACGGATTTCCAATCGGTGATTTCTGCCGGCAGAGACGTGGCAGCCTGCAGCAGGTTCTGGACTTCTTCGGCATGCGCTTGGCGCAATTCATCGCGTTTGTTGAAATAGCTTCTGGCAGGTTTCAGCGCGCGATGACAAAGTGCATGGAAGCGCCGCGCGACGCCCGTTCCATCGGAACCCGGAGTGCCTTCGGACGCATCCAGCCGCTGCCACTCCTCACGCGCTTCGCGCACGCGCGAAGCCAGCGCATCCGGATGCAGCCCGGCCTGCGCCAGCTCGTCGATACTCTCGCAAATCGCCAGCCGGCGCTGCTGATTGGCCCACCGCTGCCAGCGATTGAGTTCGTCGTAGCGCGCATGCAGAGGAGCCAACCGGCTTTCAAGTTGATTGGGCAGTGCGCCGACCGATGCGGCCAGCGTCAGGACGCGATCGTGCATCGCGTGTGCTGAGCCGACATCTCCCGCTTCAAGCGCTGTTGTGTACGCTGCCGCGAGTTCGTCTATTTCGCGCAAGTGAACGTGGCGCAGTTCGCGTTCACGCTGCGATTCGGCGGCCGCGCTGGCGAGCGCCGCATCGAAGCGCGCCTGTGAGGCAAGGAGTTCAACCGAAAGCAGGGCGGGCATGACGGCATCGGCGACACCTTTGGCGCGGCGCGCCGATGGCGCGGCGACGGCATGGGCGTCCGTCGCAGGTGAGACAATAGATATTTGTGGATTTTGCGTATTTGTGCGCATTTGCCGGACCAGCGCATCCGCACCGTGGTAGCGAGCCTGAATTTCCGCCGGCACATTATTGTCGAGCGCCATCCATTCGCCCTCGATCGCCGCACGCGCCGCGTCGTCGGGCGTCGCCGAGCCGCGCATCAGCGTTTCAAGGCGCTCGCACAACAGCTTTGCCCGCTGCGCAATCGCATTCGAGTCGCCACTGTCGATGCGTCGCGACGCGACCAGATCGCGTGCGCGCCGGCTGATCGCCTTGTCGGTTTTGCGTGCGCGCTCGGCAATGCGTTCGAGAGCCGCTACATCGCGGATCCGTTCAAGCGCAGCGAGGCGCAGTTGTGCATCCGGATCGGCGACGGCGCGTTCCGCCAGCAGCGCAGGCCGTGTCACGCGTTGCAGTGCGGCCGCGCGCAATTCGCGATCGCTCGCCTGGCTTGCGACCTTCTCCATTTCTTCGCCGCTCAGCGTATCGAGCTCCGCGATGCGACGCGATAGTGCCGGCACCCGCGCATCGACCGAGCAGAGCAGGGCAAGGTAGGCACTGCGCGCGCTGTGTCGAACTTCGCCGACGCTATCGGCGGTGGAGCGCTCGCGCCACGCTTCGTAGTCGTTCAGACGTTTGAGCGCGGCCAGTCGCACGCCGGCGTCGTTGTCGCTGCGCGCAATCTGCGGCAGAGCAGCGAGTAACTCCATATCGTCGTCCGTGCCAATCGCGGCGCGACGGACTTCGGAATTCTTGTCCTGCCACTTCGGTTTGAACAACAGACGTGCGAGATTCATGACGATACCGAAACGAGTTCAGAGCAGCCGATTGAGAATGCGGATGCCGGCCAGATATTCGCCGAGAACCATGCCGAAATTGCTCAACAGAAAAACCAGCAACGTGCGCGAGACGCGATTCTTCCACCAGCCGCGCCAGTCGATCACGTCGTCGCGCAGCGACTCGAAATCGGCGACGCGCGGCCGGCGCAAGGTCATTTCGACTGCCGCGCTCACGGCGCCGACCGGCACGAACGGGCGAAACGGCTTGAGCGGGCCGACGACGAAGGCGGTCAAGGCGCTGAGCGGATGACCACCGCCGAGCAAGGCGCCAAGGGCGGCCAGACCGCCGGTAAACAGCACCCAGTCGCGCAACGCGGTCACGCCAAGATGTGCCCCGCGCGTGAACGCAAAGGCGATCGCACAAATGATTATCGCAAGCACGCCCAAGCCGATCCACTTCGGCCATTGCGCGGCGGGCGGCGCCTTGTCGAGGGCCTGGATCACGCCAGCCGGCGCATCCTGCTGGGTTTCCAGTTCACGCGTCATTCCCGCAAGATGTCCCGCGCCAATCACCGCGAGCACGCGCTTGACCGGCACGCCCGCACTCTGCGCAGCCTGGCTTTCCTGACGCAGACGCGCCGACATGTAATTGTCGCGCTCGCTGATCAGGCTGCGGAACAGCGGCTCAGATTGCTCGGCGAATTCGTTGAAAGCGCCCTGCAAAATGTCGCCTTGCTTGAGCTTCTCGATATCGGCTTCGGCGACTTCGCCGCGTTCGAACAGGCTCGCAACCAGACCGGAAAGGATGCCGAAACGCTGAAAGAAACCGACGCTGCGATACGCGCGCTTGAGCGTGATGCTGACTTCGCGGTCGATCAACCAGACCGGCTTGCGCTGCGCCTCGGCGAGTTCGGCCGCGGTTTTCATTTCCGCGCCGGGTTCGATGCCGAACTGTTCGGCGAGACGGCGCTGGTAAGCGGACATGCGCAAGGTTCGCGGCAACGATGCCGGCCTTGCCCTGTCGAATGACCTGCAGCAGGTCGAGGTTGCGCCATGCCTCGCGGTCGCGCAGCGCGCGATAGCGCGTTTCGCACAGTTCCACCGCAACCGCGTCGAAATTTTCCGCTTCGATCAGTTCGCGCACGGCGGCGACCGACGCGCGCGAAACGTGCGCTGTGCCGAGCAACGTATACTCGACGCCGTCGCGGGTAACGCGCGCGAGCGGCTGTTCGGCGAGGATATCGGTCGAGCGGACTGCGTCGGCCGCGGAATTCACCGCCGGGATCGGGTCGTTCATCAAGGGGCTGTCGGGTTCAATCGCGGTAGCGCTTGAGCAGATCGGCATAGGCATCGATGCGCCGGTCGCGCAGGAACGGCCAGATGCGACGCACGGTTTCGCTGCGCTGCATGTCGATATCGACGACCAGCAATTCGCGCTGGTCGGTCGCCGCCTGTGCGAGAAATTCGCCCTGCGGACCGGCAACGAAGCTCGATCCCCAGAATTGGACGCCACGTGCGCCCGATGTCGTCGAATCCGTTGGCGCAGCCTCGAAGCCGATAGCGATTGCAGGCAAGCAGGGGCAAACCGTTGGCGACGGCATGGCCGCGCTGCACGGTGATCCAGGCATCGCGCTGGCGCGCTTTTTCCGCCTCGTCGTCGGCCGGATCCCAGCCGATCGCGGTGGGGTAGAGCAGCAGATCGGCGCCGGCCAGCGCCATCAGGCGTGCGCCTTCGGGATACCACTGATCCCAGCAGACCAGCACGCCCAGCTTGCCGACCGAGGTCTGCATCGGCTCGAAACCGAGATCGCCCGGCGTGAAGTAGAACTTCTCGTAGAACGCCGGGTCGTCCGGAATGTGCATTTTGCGGTATTTTCCACAAATATCCTTTTGCGCGATCGAACACGACGGCGGTGTTGTGATACAGCCCGCGCGCGCGACGCTCGAACAACGAGGCGACGACGACGAGTCCCAAGTTCTGCGGCGAGTGCGCCGATACGCTCGCGTGCTCGGCCCCGGAATGGTTTCGGCGCGATCGAATTCGGCGACGTCTCTCGTGCTGGCAGAAGTACGGCCCGTTGTGCAGTTCCTGCAGCAGCACCAGACTCACACCTCGCGCGGCGGCCTCGCGCAGCCCGGCCTCGATCGCGTCGAGATTGGCGTCACGGCTGCCGCGGTCGCGCTCCTGCAACAGCGCGACGCGCAATGACTTGTTCATGCAACACTCCTTGTGGCAACTGCATGGTCATGCAATGCAGGCTGCCGTTCTGCCAGATCAGGGGCCGACAGGGTACCGGAATCACTTCGCGGCCGGGATGTGCGGCGCGCGATGATGCGCGCGGCGTCGGCGTCGGCAGCGTCGCCATAAGCGGGAACGAGCACGGCGCCATTGACGATCAGATAATTCGCGTATGATGCGGCGAGGCGGCGGCCATCGTCGAGGATGGGCTTGGCCCATGGCAGGGCATGCAGTCGATACGGCTTGCCATCCAGAGTGCGCAGCGCGGCAAGTTCGTCGCCCATCCGCGGTCAGTTCGTCATGATGCGCGTCCGCCGCGTCGTTGCAGGCCTGAAGACGATCGCATCGCCTGGCGCGAAGCGTGCGAGCGTATCGATATGCGCATCGGTATCGTCACCCTGCAGATAGCCGTGTTCGAGCCAGAGCACGCGCTGCGCGCCGAGGCTTGTCGCGCAGCAGATGTGCGTCATGTCTTCGCGGCTTTGCTCGGGATGGCGCTGGTGCAGGCAGCGCCAGGTGGTAAGCATCGTGCCGGGACCATCGGACTCGATCGCACCGCCTTCGAGCGCCCAATCGATGCGCCGGTGTTCGGCGCTCGCGAACAGGTCGCGCGCGACGAGGCCACCGATCAGGCAATCGTCGCGGCTTGCGCGAATTTGCCGCCCCAGCCGGTGAAACGGAAATCGATGAGACGGAATTGCGTACCATCGGTCAGCGTGATCGGTCCGGAGTCGCGCAGCCAGGTATCGTCGTACTCGATTTCGACGAATTGAATTCTGCGTCGTCTGCCCAGCGCAGGCCGCGTCGATAAGGCGTTCTGCACGCGCACGCACGTGCGCATCGGCGACGCAGACGATGACCCGTTCATGGCGTGCGATTGCTGCAATCAGCGCGGCGCAGGTGCTCTCGACGGCTATCAGGCGCGCAGCCCAGTCGGTATTTGCATGCGGCCAAGCGAGCAGCACGCCCGCCTGCGGTTCCCACTCCGCAGGCAGGCGAAAAACAGGAGAGCTCATCGTGTACGCGGTGCGTTCTTCGGTCCGAGTTCTTCGGGCGAAACGCGATTCATTACTGCATCGATGACGATATTGCGTTCGAAGTAGACGGTGTAATCGGCATACGCCCAGCGGTTGATGGTCGGGTGCCAGCGCGAATCGCCGCCGGCAGGTGCCAGTTTGCTCTTTGGCGCGCCGTAGCGACGCTCCACCTGAGCCATGCTCAAGCCGCGCGTGGGCAGTTGGAACGCGCGCTCCTGCTTCACCCGGTCGATCAGGAGCGTATCGGCATGCGCTCCTGCGACGGCGAACAACGTCAGCACGAGCGCGGATGACAGCAGGCTGGTACGACAACGCATGGCTTCACTCCCAGAGGGTCTCGGCGTGTGAGCCGATGTCTAACCTTGTATCAAATTTATCGCGCTAAGTCGATGCTCCAAGTCACTGATTGGAGCAGAAAATCGCTGCTGTCATCGAAGTGTTTTATCCGCGCGGTGAAGTCCGGACTTCGTACCTGATATACGCGGATTGCTTGGAATCGGAGCCAGTCCCATTTGCAGCCGCAAAAGCACGAAGGCCGCACGGGGCGACCTTCAAAACGGGATCTTGCGATCTGGGAACCCGGATCAGCGCTGACGCGCCTTGAAACGCGGATTGCTCTTGCAGATCACGAAGACTTTGCCGCGACGGCGCACGATTTTGCAATCGCGGTGGCGCTGCTTGGCGGATTTGAGGGAGGAGAGCACTTTCATGACGAATTCCGTTGGTAACGAGGATTAGCGGTAGGCAAGCCGCTGATTATAATTGGAACGCGCCGTGAGTGTAAATATCGTTGTAAACGCAGACCCACCCCTGACGGTTAACACCGAAACACGCAGCGGGCCAGCCCGCTGGTTCCAGCGGGCACGAACGGCGAAGCTCCCGGAAATCCATCGCATCTAGCCACCACGTCTTGCGCTTGTACCGACTCACGCGCCACGTACTGCGCTGCGACACAATCGCGCGTGAATGTATATTATGTAAAATTACTCATGGCGATCAATCTTGAGTGAAGTCAAAACGGTACGTACTGAACGCTTAACGTAGCGCGACCATCTCGTCGGAGTGTTCATTTACGACGCGCGATGTGGCTCAAAGACCCAGGTCGCTGAGGCCCGGATGATCCGCCGGCCGTGGTTTCGAGCGGTCCCAATGGAATTTTCGCTCTTCCGGCTTTATCGACAGATCGTTGATGCTGGCATGACGTGTTTGCATGAGGCCATGTTGGTCAAACTCCCAATTTTCGTTGCCGTAGGACCGGCGCCAGTTGCCCGAGTCGTCGTGCCATTCGTAGGCGAAGCGAACGGCGATGCGGTTGCCCGCTGCGGCCCACAGCTCCTTGATCAACCTGTATTCGCGTTCGCGCAGCCATTTGCGTTCGAGGAACTCGGTGATCTGCGCGCGGCCGCAGGGAAATTCGGCTCGATTGCGCCAGCGACTGTCGACCGTATAGGCCAAAGCCACTTTTCCGGGATTGCAACTGTTCCAGGCGTCTTCGGCGGCACGTATCTTCTGCGTGGCCGTTTCGCGTGTGAACGGCGGAAATGGCGGGCGCGACTCTGACATGGCGTTCTCCTTGGCAGACGGGTTAGCAAATCGTCAAACTACGTGCGTATGGTATAGAAATATACGCTGCGATTGAACGCGGCTGCCACGCCTTGGGCTGCTGGTGCCAGCCGAACCACTTTGCCGGATCGAATGACTGGTCACGAAATTCTGCACGCCCTTTGCCGGTCTTTGACTCCGAGTCCAACGGAGGCAGCATGTTGATTCGTCCGCAAACCGATATACGCAGCCACGAGATCACGCCGGAGTCGATCTATCGTCGCCGCCGCGAGGTACTGCGAATGCTAGGCTTCGGTCTGACCGGCCTCGTTGTCGGCTGCAGTTCGGAGGGCGCGCCCGGTGCTGCCACGACATCGAATTCCGGCAGCGCTCAGCTTGCCGGCAAACCGTTGATCATCGCGCGCAAGGGCGAATACGTGGTCAACGAGCCCTTGACGACCTTCAAGGATGCCACCCACTACAACAATTACTACGAGTTCGGCACCGAAAAAAATCAGCCGGCGGAAAACTCAGGCCGCTTCAAGCCACATCCATGGAACGTGGAAATCGCAGGGCACGCCGAGGTCACGGGCACGTTCTCGCTCGAAGATATCCTCAGGCCGCATCCACTCGAAGAACGCGTATACCGCATGCGTTGCGTCGAGGGTTGGTCGATGGTGATTCCCTGGGACGGCATTCCGCTCGGTGACGTGATCAAACGTTTCAAGCCGACGTCGCAAGCGAAATACGTCGCGTTCACAACCGTGGAGCGGCCCGCCGAAATGCCAGGACTGGCCTACCCCGTGCTCGATTGGCCATATCACGAAGGCTTGCGCATGGACGAGGCGATGCATCCGCTCACCCTGCTCGCCGTCGGACTGTACGGTCGCGAGTTGCCGAATCAAAACGGCGCGCCGCTGCGCCTGGTCGTGCCGTGGAAATACGGCTTCAAGGGCATCAAGTCGATCGTGAAAATCGAGTTCGTGGAAACGTCGCCGAAAACCACGTGGAACCTCTCGGCGCCTGGCGAATACGGATTCTTCTCCAACGTCAACCCGGCGGTGGATCATCCGCGCTGGAGTCAGCGCACCGAGCGCCGCATCGCCGGCGATGGGTTCGGCTTATTCGGTAATCGCATCCCGACCAGGCCATTTAACGGTTATGCCGACCAGGTCGCGAGTCTCTATACCGGCCTCGATTTGCGCAAGAATTTCTGACGATGCTTCACTTTCGCGACCGCGTTGCGGCAAGCAAGCCGCTGGTCTTCGCTGCGTGCCTCGTGCCGCTCGCGTGGCTGGTATGGGACACGCTGCATGATACGCTCGGAACCGATCCAGTCGCGCAGCTCGAGCACCGTACAGGACTCTGGGCCCTGCGCCTGTTGCTGCTCACGCTGTCGATCACGCCGCTGCGTCGAATCACCGGCTGGCGCAAGGCAATACGCTACCGGCGCATGCTCGGCCTGTTCGTGTTTTTCTACGTGACGGTCCATCTGTTGATCTACACTTTCATCGACCTGCAAGCCTATTGGTCGGACCTGTTCAAGGAAATCGTCAAGCGCCCGTACATCACGGTCGGCTTCACCGCGTGGCTGCTGTTGATTCCGCTCGCGCTCACTTCGACGCAGAAAATGATTCGCCGGCTGGGCCGGCGCTGGCAAAAACTGCATCGACTGGTCTATGTGATCGCCCTGCTCGGCGTGCTGCACTTTCTCTGGTTGGTCAAGGCCGACCATCGCGAGCCGTTGATGTACATGGGCCTGCTCGCCTTCCTGATGCTTTGGCGCGTACCGTGGACAGCATGGATCATGCGCGTCCAGCGCAGCAAGGGTAAGCCGCTGCGTACGGGCAGTATTACTCGGCGATCCGCCGATGCGGTCAGAAGTTGACCAGGAAAAGCAGCGCCAGAGCGACTGCGATCAAGGCGGCGGCGGCAATGAGCCACCAGATATCGTTCTTGTTGCCGGCATCGTCGCTGGCAGCGGTGGGCGCAACCTCTTCATGCGGCAGATTGATCGCTCTCATCGTCTGCGTGATATTCGACGCCTGGCCGTAAGACACGGGAGCGCTACTCGCGGGTGTCTCGGGTCTTGCCGGCAGCCCAGGCGCTTCGAGCACGAAACGGTTACGTTCGAATGCAATCTGATCGCCGGCGTGCAGTATTGCATTGCGTACCTGCACGCCGTTGACCGAAGTGCCGTTCTTCGAACCGAGGTCGCGCAGGAAAATCGACTCGCCGGAAGTTTCTATCGCAGCATGGCGCGGTGCCATTTCGGGCTCGTCCAGAGGCAGGTCCGCGTCCGGACTACGACCGACGACGAGTTGGCCGCGCACCGGCACGATCTTGCCGAAACGCGCACCGCTGACCCCGCGCAGCAGCACCTTTGGGGGGTAGATTCGCGGCGTCGAGGATACGGGCGGCAGCGGGGTCAGCGAGCGCATGGGCGGCAGATCGCGACGGATGCTGTCGTCGCTATCCGGCTTGAGCACGAACTGCAGCGTGTCCAGGCTGACCACATCGCCAAGGCGCAGGATCGCCTTTTCGCGCACCGGGCGCGTATTGACGTGCGTACGCGCGGCGTCGAAAACGTTCAGCACGATGCCATGATCGCTTACCGAAAGGCGAGCGTGGTGCGCTGCGACGCCACGATGATTGAGTACGATGGTATTGTCTGGCGCCGCACCGATTTGTGCGTCGCCTGCGCCAACCTGGGTGTCTTCGTGTTCCCTGTTCGGAAAGGAGAGGCGCATGCTCAAGTCTGCTTACCGGGACCCATGTATTTATACCGCAATGTAGCACACTGCCCCTTGTATAAAAATGCGAACCCTCAAGGAAATCGCCATGCCCAGTATCGACATTCGCCGCAACCATCGCCATACGCTGAAGGTGGCCAAGGATGCGGTCAAGAAAACCGCACAGGCGATCGGAAAGAAATTCGATATCAAAAGCGAATGGAACGGCGATACGCTGAACTTTGAACGCCCCGGGGTTAGCGGCGAGATCCGTGTCACCGCCAGGGAAATTCACGTCACCGCGCAATTGGGTTTCCTGCTGGGCGTTCTGAAGCCGGTGATCGAGCAGGAAATCGAGCGTCAGCTCGATGCTGCCCTGGGTTAGCCGGGAGCCAATCCAAACCCGGCCGCGCCGCTAGTGTGAATATTCTAGGCGCCCGCCCTATCGTGCATGCCGTGGCCATCGGCCATCGCCCCAACTACGAACAATACCGGAGGGAGAATCATGGCAAACAAACCCAAGCTCAAATCCAAGGTCACGGCCGCCGCGAGCGAAGCGAAGTCAGTGGCGAACAAGTCGATCATGGAGTCTGCGCAACAGATATGGCTGGCCGGCCTCGGCGCTTTTTCCAAGGCGCAGGCGGAAGGCACCAAGCTGTTTGAGGGCCTGGTCAAGGATGGCCTGAGTCTCGAGCAGAAAACCCGCAAGATAGCCACCGGCAAGGTCGACGAAGTGCGCGGTGCGGTGGAAACCGGCGTGAGCCAGGTACGCGAGCGCACGCAGGAAACCTGGGACCGTCTTGAGCAGGTTTTCGAGCATCGCGTGTCGCGCGCGCTCAACAAGCTCGGCGTCCCCGGTCGCAAGGAACTCGACGAACTGCTCAAACGCGTCGACGAACTCAACCGCGAAGTGCGCAAGATCAATCCGGCTGCGAAGAAACTCGGCATCACGCAGACGATCACCGACAAGGTCAAGCGGGCGCGCGACGACTTCGGCGACCTGGTCAAGGATATCGAAGAGGCGCAGATCGCTGCAAAGAAAAGCATGCAGCGTACCGTCGCCAAGGTCGCGGATGCGGTAGCCCCCAGGCCGTCAGTAGTGAAAAAAGCAACCAGGAAAACGGCCAAGGCGGCCAGAAAAAAGAAGTGATTCGATACGGCGCGCTGCTTGCACGCGCTGGCAGGTTTTTCAAAACACCGCCAGCATTATTGGCATGAAGTGGAACTCCCTCCCCCCCGCTTCGTTCCGGCTGGAGGTTTTTTTGATATCGCGACGGTGGCGCAAGGACTGCCTCCGGGTGACGCGGGCGATCTTGTCGCCGCGAACACCCATATTTACTTTCCCGGCACGCCCATGTCGGATAAACGCCGGTACAAAGTACTGCGGCTTATCCCGAGCTTGCGTGCGGCGGCAGAAACATTGCCTGCGGCGGCACTCAGGGCTGCGCGCATGGCCTGCGCGGTGATTCCCGCCAGCGAAGCGGCCTGATCCACGTCCAGGGATGTGGTGCCGCTGCATTCGTGTGTCACGCTTATCGCTGCCGGCAGATCCGCGACGGTGACGTTTCCATGTCGGTCTGCCAGAGCAACCAGGGTGCGCAGCGCCCCCGTCAACTGGCGCAGATTGCCCGGCCATGCGTAGCCGGCCAGCCGCAGCAACGCAGGTTCATCCAGAGTCACGGCGCTCGCGGCGGCAAATTGCTGCCAGAACAATTCGACAAGGGCTTGGCGGTCGGCGTGCTGGCGCACCGACGGCAACTGCACCGTGTAGTGGGCAATGCGGAAGTACAGATCGCTGCGAAACTTGCCGTTTGCAACCGCGGCATCGAGATCCTGGTGGGTCGCGGAAATCAGTGTGAAATCCACTTTCACCGGGCGCCCGCCGCCGAGCGGAGTCACTTCGCGTTCTTGCAGTACGCGCAGCAGGCGCGCCTGCAGGGCCAGCGGCATGTCGCCGATCTCGTCGAGGAACAGCACGCCGCCGTCGGCCTCACGCAACAGCCCCTTGGCGCCATGCCGGCGCGCGCCGGTGAACGCACCTTCCTCGTAGCCGAACAATTCCGATTCGATCAGCCCTTCCGGCAAACCTGCGCAATTTACCGCGACGAACGGCGCGTCGCGCCGCAGCGTGCGCCGATGCAGTTCGTGCGCGAACACCTCCTTGCCGGTACCCGTTTCGCCGCACAGCAATACCGGCATGCCGGCCAGCAGAACGCGTTTTGCACGATCAATCTCGCGCTCGAGTTGCGCATCGAATACCGGGCCAATCATCGGGTTGGCGGCGGTCGCGATCTGTTTTTTCCTGCCCACGATTCGTGTGCTGACATCTGCGTCGATGCGCACCAGCAACGCGCGGCCTTGCGCGTCTCTCAGGTTCGTGTCGCGATTTATGTCGCGCAACCGGGCTTCGAACAAATCCTCAAATTGTCGTCGGCCGATATCGCCGCGGGCTAGCCCCAGCAAATCGAGTCCGTAGCGGTTGGCAGCGACCAGGCGCTCACCCTCGAACACCACGATGCCTTCATGTGGCGTGCCGAACAGGCCGGCTTCGCGTTGCACGCGCAGGACGCGACAGCCGGGAAAATCGCGCTCGAACAACCGGCTCTGGATCTGGTCCACCGCGAGCCTGACCATGCCGAGCGCGTGCGTGTGATGCACCGAGGCTTCGCCGGAAAGATCGAGGACGCCGGCGATCTTGCCGAACGGGTCGATGATCGGCACCGCCGAGCAACTCAAAACCTTGTGCGGGGCGAAAAAGTGCTCGGCGCCGCGCACTTCCACTGCGCGGCCTTCGATCATTGCCGTGCCGATGGCGTTGGTGCCAGTCGCGTTCTCGCTCCACGGTACGCCGGGAGTCAGCGCGACGCGCGAGGCTTTGTCGAGAAAATCGGCGCTGCCGATCGCTTCGAGGATCAGACCATCGGGCGCGCTCAGAATCGCGATCGTGCCGGTGGCGCGCGCGTCCGCATATAGCGTCTCCAATTCTGGCCGGCAAACGCGGCGCAGGTCCTCGTATTTCTCACAGGCTTCGCGCAACGCCTGTCGCGGCAACGGCTCGACTTCGGGCGCGGTGTACGCCGACAGGCCCAACCCGGTGCAACGTTGCCACGAACGCAGAATCGTGTCCGGCACCAGACCGCGCGGCGCCGTACCGTTATCGAAGTAGCGACGGCGCGCGGCCAGCAATTGGGTAGAAGTATACTTTGTCATCAAGTCACGTCGATTGGCCTGCCAACACGACTGTCGCAATTTGCGACACCTGTCGTGAACACTCGATCCGAGTCTGTACACATCGTTCGTGCGGATGCAAACGGGCGCGCAACAATCTGATAGCGCGACGCATCATTTGTATAACCTAATACAATGTAAAACCTCATTTATTGCTTGTTGCAACGCAATATCTAAAAGCTCTGGCACGGCGCCTGCAATTCCAAGCACGCCAATCAACCAGGAGTAATTGCGCCATGACCAAATTGCAGCAACACCATCTTTCCGTGCAAGTTCCCTTCAAGGAGCGCTACGGCAACTTTATCGCCGGCAACTGGGTTGCGCCGAAGAACGGTAAATATTTCGAGAATGTCACGCCGATCACCGGCAAATCATTCTGCGAAATTCCGCGCTCGGACAAGGAAGATGTCGAAGCCGCTCTCGACGCCGCGCATGCGGCGAAAACGGCGTGGGGCCGCACGTCGGTCGCCGAACGCGCGAACATTCTCAATCGCATCGCCGATCGCATGGAGCAGAATCTCGATCTGCTCGCGCACGCCGAAACATGGGACAACGGCAAGCCACTGCGCGAAACGCGCGCTGCGGATATTCCGCTTGCGATCGATCATTTCCGTTACTTCGCCGGTTGCATCCGCGCACAGGAAGGTTCGATCGGCGAGATCGACCACGACACCGTCGCCTACCAGTTCCATGAGCCGCTGGGCGTCGTCGGGCAGATCATTCCATGGAATTTCCCGATCCTGATGGCGACCTGGAAACTCGCACCCGCGCTTGCCGCCGGCAACTGCGTCGTGCTGAAACCGGCCGAGCAGACTCCGGTCAGCATCCTGGTCTGGGCCGAACTCGTCGGCGATCTGCTGCCCGCGGGCGTACTCAATATCGTCAACGGTTTCGGCCTCGAAGCCGGCAAGCCGCTCGCGTCGAGCCCGCGCATCGCGAAGATCGCGTTCACCGGCGAGACCACCACGGGTCGTCTGATCTCGCAGTACGCCAGCCAGAACCTGATTCCGGTCACTCTCGAACTGGGCGGCAAGTCGCCGAACATTTTCTTCGACGACGTGTGCGCGAAAGACGACGACTTCTTCGACAAGGCGCTCGAAGGATTCGTGCTGTTCGCGCTCAACCAGGGCGAGGTCTGCACCTGCCCGAGTCGCGCCCTGATACAGGAGTCGATCTACGATCGGTTCATGGAGCGCGCGCTGAAACGCGTTGCCGCGATCAAGCAGGGCAACCCTCTCGACCCGACGACGATGATTGGCGCGCAGGCTTCGAACGAACAGCTCGAGAAGATCCTGAGCTATATGGATATCGGCCGGCAGGAAGGTGCCGAAGTCCTGATCGGCGGCGAGCGCAATGTGCTCGACGGTGATTTCAAGGATGGTTACTACGTCAAGCCGACGGTGTTCCGTGGCCACAACAAGATGCGTATTTTCCAGGAGGAAATCTTCGGCCCGGTAGTTTCCGTAACAACGTTCAAGGACGACGCGGAAGCGCTGGCGATCGCCAACGACACGTTGTACGGACTGGGTGCCGGTGTGTGGAGCCGCGACGTTCATCGCTGCTATCGCTTCGGCCGCGAAATCCAGGCCGGGCGCGTGTGGACCAACTGCTATCACGCCTATCCGGCGCACGCGACGTTTGGTGGCTACAAGCAATCGGGCATCGGCCGCGAGAATCACAAGATGATGCTCGATCATTACCAGCAGACCAAGAACATGCTGGTGAACTATTCGCCGAAGAAACTCGGCTTTTTCTAGACCGCCGTCGAAGCGGAGCTTGTGTGCGCGCGGGAGTCGCACTCCCGCGCGCCGGGCCGTTTACGGCCTGAAAGTATGGTCTTGCGTGAAACGTTGTGTTCGTGCGCAAGGCGTCCGAAGCATTTCCTTTTACCACCACGTAGGGAGAAGCAAAACATGCATGCGAATAGAGCAACGGGAAAAAAGAAAGCGGGACGTCATCTTGCGGCTGCAATGGTCATCGCCGTGGCGGCTAACTTTGGCGGAGTGTCCAACGCGCTGGCCGTTGAAATTATCTCGGGCGACTGGACGTTGGATGTCGGGGGAATCGTCAACACGTACTACACCAGTGTGAGTTGTTCGGGCGATGCGGTAGGCGGTGCGGCGCTGGCGGGCAAGGCGTTGGGTTGCTCGGGCGAGAACAACAAGACCACGATTGGCAACGGCCTGCTGCCGAGCGGTCTGATCACCAAGTTCAAGACCACGCAGAACGGCATCGACATCGGCGGCACGATCGGCATCATGGTGGCAGCGGCGCAATCGTCGGCGATCGCGTCCAACAGTGAGGTGGACGTGCGTCAGGCGTTCTTTACGATCGGCACGGCGGACGCGGGCACTCTGAAGATCGGTCGTGACTACGGAATCTTCGGCAGCAATCCGATTCTCAACGACATGACCCTGATCGGTGCGGGCGCGCCCACGCAGGCGACGCAACGGGGCCGCGTAACCCTGGGCCACATTGGCGCCGGTTACACGTATCTGAACAATTACGGCCAGTTGACGTATACGTCCCCGGTACTGGGTCAGGGGATCACCTTTACCGGAGGCCTGCTGAGTCCGGTGGACGTGGGCCCGTACGTATCGAAGGCCTACCCGCAGTTCCAAGGCCAGCTGGCTTGGGCGACGGGCGGATTCAAGGCGTGGGTCGGGTTTGTATCGCAGAAGTTTTATGGTGCGGGCGGCAGCGGCGGCAATTTCGACGCCAATGCCGGGGAAATCGGCGCGTTGTTCACCTCCGGTCCGTTTAGTCTGTTGGCCAATTACGAAGATGGCAAGGGTCTGGGCATCCTGACCGAGGGTGACGAGGGCCCGATCAACGGTCGCGCCTATTTTGTGCAGGGCACGTTCAAGCTCAGCGACAAGCTGAAGTTCGGCTTGAACTACGGCGAGAGCCGCAACACGGACAACAACGCGACCAACGACGCGCTCAATGCCTCGTTCAAGTCCAACAGCAACGTGACCGGTGGGTTGTACTACGCGCTGACCAAGAGCATCACGCTGGCCGGCGAACTGGGACAAACCCGTTCGAAGGACTATCTGGGCGATACCGCCAAGCAGTTCGGCGGCTCCTTCGGCGGCATCATTTTCTTCTGAGCCAGACAAAACCCAAGGTACAAACATGCGTTTCTGCGTCAATTCCAACTTCGACATCGCAACATCATCAACGGGAGCCAAACTATGAAAATCATGCACAGCAAGGCGACGCAGCTGCGTCGTATGCTTTTGATCGCATTGGCCGTGTGCGTTGCAGGGAATGCGGCAGCCGAATACCCTGCCGTGACCGACGCGCGCCTGGCCGGCGCCGCAAAGGACGACGGCTGGCTCATGTACCGGCACGACTATGGCAGCACGGGCTACGCGCCGTTCGACCAGATCAATACCGGCAACGTCGACAAGCTCAAGGTCGCCTTCGACGTCAAAAGCGGTCTGACCCAGGGCCACGAGGCGGCGCCGATCGTCAACGGCAACTACATGTTTGTGACCACGCCAATGGATCATCTGATGGCGCTGGATGCCACTACCGGCAAGACGCTGTGGACTTACGTCTTTCCCATCAACCCCAAGGCGCTGAAGACGGTCTGCTGCGACGTCGTCAACCGCGGCGTCGCCTTGTACGGCGATAACGTCTACATGGAGACGCTGGACAACCATGTGGTCGCACTCGATGCGAAGACCGGCACGGTCAAGTGGAGCACGCGTCTGTGGGATCCGGGCGTCGGCTATTTCATGACGTCGGCGCCACTGGTGGTCAAGGGCAAGGTCGTCGTCGGCACGGGCGGCGGCGAATACGGTGCGCGCGGGTTCATCACGGCGTTGAACGCGAACACCGGCAAGATCGAGTGGCAGACGCATACCACGGCGTTGACGGGCGAAAAAGGCGGCGACAGCTGGCCCAAGGGCGCCGCGCAGACCGGCGGCGGCAACCCCTGGATCACGGGTACCTATGACAGCGACACCAATACGCTGTTCTGGGGTGTCGGCAATCCGGGGCCGTGGCTGGCGACGCTGCGTCCGGGCAACAACCTGTACACCGATTCGGTACTGGCGCTCGATCCGAACACCGGCAAGATCAAGTGGTATTACCAGTGGACACCGAACGATACGTGGGATTACGACGGCACCAACGAAACGGTGATGGCCAACATCAAGAACGATGGCAAGGACTACAAAGCGCTGGTGCATGCGGATCGTAACGGCTACTTCTATGCGCTCGACCGCACCAATGGCAAGCTGATCTATGCCAAGTCGTTCGTACACGCGACCACCATGACCGGCCCGAAAGATGGCGTCAACCAGGACAACAAGGACCTGCGCCCAACCGTCGACAAGGGTGTGTTCGCCTGCCCGAGCTTCCTCGGTGGCAAAAACTGGTGGCCGATCTCGATCAACCCGCAGACGCAGATGGCTTACATCCCCACGCTCAACGCGTGCATGGATATCAAGGGTGCGGAACCGGTGGCCTACAAGGCCGGCCTGGCATTCCTCGACGTCAGTTTCGAAGTCAAGCATGACCCGGCTACCAGTGACTGGGGCGCGGTGCAGGCAGTCGATCTCAACACCGGTGATCGAGTCTGGAAGTACGATACCGCACTGCCGTGGAACGACGGTACGTTGAGCACGGGTGGCGGTTTGGTAATCAGCGGCAGCACCGATGGCTATCTGCATGCGTTTGATGCGAAGACCGGCAAGGTGCTGTGGAAGAGCCCGCAGCTCAGCTCAGGCATCATCGGTGTGCCGACCACGTACGAGGTTGGCGGCAAGCAGTACGTGGCCGTGTGGTCCGGTTGGGGTGGCGCGAGCCCGATCTGGGGTGGCGTGATGGCCAACGATCCAGCGGTCAAGGCGATCCCGAAAGGCGGACACCTGTATGTCTTTACGCTGTAACCGGACTGCGCGCGGATTTCAGCTCGCGGCAAGCGTGCTCGGCGCGGTGCTCATGCACTGCGCCGAGGCGGCGCCGATCTTGAAGGTCTGCATCGATCAAGCCAATCCGACGGCACAGATGGATGCACGCGTCGCGCGCGCCGCGTTGAAAACGCAGGGCCACGATATGCAGGAGGTTTTTTTCGTCGGACATGGCAAGCAGGCGGACGACGGTTTCCCGGTCGGCCGCTTCGCCAGGCTCGCGCAATCGGAGTGCGAGTTGATCATGGGTTTTCCGGTGGATGTCAGCAGTCCGCATCTGCCGCCGAATGTGCAATCGACGCCGGCGTATGCCAGCACCGGCTTCGTGCTGGTGGAGCGTGGCGGCGGCGCATCCAAGGAGCTGGGCGAGCTGCCCAAGGGCAGTGAGGTCGGCATCGCGCAGTTGAATACCTGGGCGGGACTGCTGTACAGCGCGCATCCCAACATCGTGATGCATGTCTATCCGGAAGATGCGGACATGCTGATGGATCTCGCGAACCATCGCATCGCCGCGGCGTTAACCTGGCAGCCGCTCCTGCAAGCCTTCGAGAAGGAGCACGCCGATCACCCGCGGTTCAACTCGCACATCCTACCCGGCGCGCATATGCAATGGGATCTGGTGGCGCTGTACTCGCCCGCTGCGCAGGAAGCGGCGGAGATGTTCGCCAAGGGGCTGGACGTCCTGCGCATCGACGGCAATCTGGAGCCTCTTATCAAGCCCTATCAGGCCGCGGTCACGATCGACCGCGCCACTTCTGCACTGACGCACGCGACCGAACCGGGCCCGGTCGTTGCGCCGAATCAACGCTGCACCGAGCCGTCAAAGAAAAAAATCGCGCCGAGGCAGACCAAACCGCCACCGCTGTATACCGAAGCGCAAGCGACGCAGGGAGCAACCCAGTACTTCCAGAACTGCGCGATGTGTCACGGTCCGCTACTCGATGGACAACAGGGAGGCTATCCAGGACCCGCGCTCAAAGGTGCCGACTTTGCCGATCCGAGCTACGACTTCCACGTCGACGAAATTTTTCGTTTCGTCGCCAAGCTGATGCCTGCCGCGACGCCGGGCAGCCTGTCGAATGAGCAGAACGTGGATATCATGGCTTATCTTCTGAAGCAGAACGGCTATCCGTCAGGGACGACCGAGCTGACTTACGATGGCGCCATGAAGTCCAGGGTGCCGATCCGCTATTACGGAAAATAGTGTGTCGGCGATTCCGCAGCCGCGCCTGATTTCAATGCATTGACTTTACAGGAACGAGGAGCATGTCCGCTGCGCCGCTACAAGTCACCGCAACACCGGCTGCGATCGAATTGATCGGTCAGTTGCGTGCCGAACATGGTTCGGTCTTGTTTCACCAGTCGGGTGGATGCTGCGACGGCTCATCGCCGATGTGCTTTCCGCAAAACGAATTCATGATTGGCGACACGGATGTGCATCTGGGCGAGATCGGCGGCGCGCCGTTCTACATCAGCGGACCGCAGTTCGAGTACTGGAAGCACACGCAACTGATCATCGATGTCGTCGACGGACGCGGCGGCATGTTCTCGCTCGAAAACGGCCGCGGCGTGCGCTTCCTCGTGCGCTCGCGACTGTTTGAGGACGGCGAGGTGGACGCACTGCACGCTCTGGGACGTCTGTAGGGTCTCCTGCTGCAGCCCGGCGGCGGGATATGCAATTCGCCCGCTGTGCTGCGCGCGATCGCCATTGCAGGAATAACGAATCGCTTTACCAATGCACCCCGCGCATCAGCGAGGCGAACGCGACCTGTTCGCTGGTCGGCTGTTGCTCGAGTTGTGCCCTGCCCTTCATGCCCTTGGCCGCGGCCGAATCGGGGAACAGGCGGAACGCCGTGTTCATGATGATTTCGTACATGCGCGGCGCGAACGCGTAAAGCAGCTGCGCGAAAATGCCGGTGCGCGTGGCGATGCGTACGGGGCGTTCGACGATCGCCTCGACGATAAGATCGGCCGCTTCTTCGGGCGTCAGGGTCGGCACCGATTCGTACATCTTGGTCGGCGCGATCATTGGGGTTTTCACGAGCGGCATATTGATCGTGGTGAAGTTGATGCCGTTGTCCGAAAACTCGGCCTGGGCGCAACGCGAGAACGCGTCGAGCGCGGCCTTGGATGCGACATAGGCCGAGAAACGCGGCGCATTGGTCAGTACTCCGATCGAGGAGATATTGATGATGTGGCCGCGATGCTTCGCGGTCATTCCCGGCAATACGCCCATGATCAGCCGCAGCGAACCAAAGTAATTGAGCTGCATCGTGCGTTCGAAATCGTGGAAGCGATCGTAGCTCGACGCGATCGCGCGGCGGATCGAACGTCCCGCATTGTTGATCAGGATATCGACGCCCTTGTGTTCGGCGACGATCCTGGCGATCAGCTCGTCGCAGGACTTCAACTCGGACAGGTCGGCGACGTAGGTGTGGCAGATGCCGCCCGCATCGGAGATTTCCTTGCGTGCCGCATCGAGTTCTTCCTGCCCGCGCGCGCAGATCAGCACCTTGCCGCCCGCCGCGGCAATCTTCAGTGCCGCCGCTTTGCCGATGCCCGACGAGCCGCCCGTAATCAACACGGTGCGGCCCTTGACCTTGCCGCTCAGCGAGTGATCGATGAACAGGTCCGGATCGAGATGGCGTTCCCAGTAGTCCCAAAGACGCCATGCGTAGTCCTCGAGATTCGGTACGCGAATCTTGCTGCCCTTGAGCGCGCGCTCGGTTTCGCGCGAGTCGAATTTCGTCGGATAGTTGATCAGCCTCAATGCCGCCGCCGGTATGCCGAGATCTTTCAGCATGACATTGGTGAAGCGTTTGACCGGCGGCAGACTGCCCAGCGCCTGTTTCACCGCGCCCGGAATGAAACCGAACATGCGCGCATCGAGGCGCATCGACATCTGCGGCGCGTGTCCTGCGTTGGCAAAGATGTTGAGCACCTGGCCGATGCGCCGCGGCGCCGGATCGGTCAGATGAAAGCAGCCACCGTTCAGGCCGGGTTTGTGCGCGATGTGATCCATCGCATCGACGACAAAATTCACCGGCACCATGTTGAGGCGGCCGCCCTCGATGCCGAGTACCGGCATCCACGGCGGCAGGGTCTCGCGCAGCTTTTTCAGCATGCGGAAGAAATAATAGGGGCCGTCGATCTTGTCGATTTCGCCGGTCTTGGAATGGCCGATCACCACGCCAGGACGATAGATACGGAACGGCCGCTTGCTTTCCTTGCGCACGATGGCCTCGGACTCGTGCTTGGTCTTGAAGTACGGGTTATCGAGATCTTCGGCCTCGGCGAACATGTCTTCGCGGAACACGCCCGAATACAGACCGGCAACGGCGATAGAACTGGTGTGATGAAAGCAACCCGCTCTGATCTGCTCGGAGAATTGCACGGCATGGCGCGTGCCGTCGACGTTCGCTGCGTGCTGGCTGTCCGCATCCGCGGCCAGATCGTAAATCGCCGCGAGATGGAAGAAGTGCTTGACCTTGCCCGCAAGGGCCTTGCGTTGCGCCGGCGTGACACCGAGCGCCGGCTTGGCGAGATCGCCGGCGACTGCGACGAAACGCTTGCCTTCGTCGCCGAAGCGCTCGCGCAGTGCGTCGAACTTGTGCTGCGAGCCTTTGCGCACGAGGCAGTAGATCGTGCCCTTGCGCGCCAGCAGCTTTTCCAGCAGATGGCGGCCGATGAATCCGGTTGCTCCGCTAACGAAATAAGTCATGTCCCTCACCTTGTTTGCAAGTTTGGTCGATACGCCGCGCGTCGCTGCATGGATCGATAAGATAGCGTGCGCATGCGAATATGCGAAATGCAATGCACAATGGACTTGCGCGCGCTGTGCCGTGTTTGCCTTGCATTGATTGTTTCAGAATCGCATGCTACAAGGCTCGCGCAGCGCAGTGTGCATTCGGGGAATTTTATGGCCGATCTGAAAGCGAAATTCGAAAAAGCCGGCGAAGACGTCAAGAAGCTCAAGGAACGTCCCGACAACGACACCCTGCTCAAGCTCTACGCCCTGTTCAAGCAAGGCTCGGATGGGGATGTCTCCGGTCCCAAACCCGGTTTCTTCGATTTCGTCGGTACTGCCAAGTATGAAGCTTGGGCCAAGCTCAAGGGCAGCAAGACCGAAGACGCCATGCAGAAGTATGTCGATCTGGTGAAGAAGCTCGGCGGCTGATCGCCGGCGCGCTGAGGGGTTCGATACACATCATGGCGAGGCAGACGCGCGAGCGCATCCTCGAAACAAGCCTGGCGATGTTCAACGCGCAGGGCGAGCCGAACGTCACCACCAATCACATCGCGGACGAGCTGGAAATAAGCCCGGGCAATCTCTACTACCATTTCCGCAACAAGGAAAACATCGTCGAGCACATCTTCGCGCGCTACGAGGCGCGCATGGATCAGGCTCTGCTCGTGCCCGACCATCGCCTGCCGAATCTCGAGGACGTGTGGCTGCAACTGCATCTCGTGTTCGAATGCACGTGGGATTACCGCTTTCTGTACCGCGACCTGATCGACATCCTGTCGCGCAACCGCAAGCTGAAAATGCATTTCGCGCGCATTCTCACGCGCGCCGCGACGAGTACCAGCGATGTGCTCAAGGGCCTGGCGCAAGGCGGCGTCCTGCGCGCGACCCAGGATGAAATCCGCGCCACCGCGGAAAACGTGTTGCTGGTGACCACCTTCTGGCTCAATTTCAACGCCGTGCGCGGCACGCGCAGCGATCTGGCCCGATCCAACGACGCTCGTACCGACCCCGGCCAGGAAGATCTGACCCACGGTATCTATCAGGTCATGCTGCTGATCGCGCCGTTTCTGCGCGATGCCGAGCGCATGCACTTGAATACGCTGGCACAGGCTTACCGGCGTTGAAAGCCTGTGCAAGAAACGGCCGCGCAAGGCGGCCGTTTCTCAGCTTGGATGGATCTGGATCCCGTGTCATCGGCCATCCACGGCCCGCACGGGATGACTTCATCCTGAAGTCACTTTGCGGTCTTGAGCTTGCGGCTCAGGGCTGCGACCTGGCGGCTGAGTTCCTCGATATCGCGCCTGGCCGGAATGCCGAGCCGCGCGAGCACGCGTTCGAAGCCATTTTCGACGATAGCGCCGTACTGTGCCACCTGCTTTTCCAAGCGCGCCGTAAACGGGGTGAAAACTCCCATCGCCTGCGCCTGCGTGTCGGCGCTCACTTCGCGAACCATGGTCACGGTGCGCATCTGCAAACCCCTGCCTTCGTCGACGAAACGCGTGAACAGTTCGATGCTGCGCTTCTGTGCAAGCGAAAATGCACCAAGGCCCGCGAGCCACAGGCGGCGTGCCTGCTCCGCCGGAGTCTTGATCGCGTTCGCGCGAACGTTCCTGCTCTGTTTGCCAGCCATTACCTCACCTCTTGCGTTGGAGTGTGAGCAGACCTTAGCGATCCGGGCTAGAACAATCACACTAACTTTGACCGGCCGACAAGCGTGCTTAGCGCAGCTTGATCTGATTGCTCTCGAACTTGCGATCGTAGGCGCGCAATTCGTCGCGGATATGCGCGATGCGCTGGCGGCCGAGTGCGTTGCGTTCCTCGTCGAGCACGGTCGCATCGAGCAGTTCGGCCATACGCTGTGCGGTCGGCAGCAGCGCGTCCCAGCCGTCGAGCGCGGAAATCGGACCTGGCAGCGCCATGAAGAAGCACACCCCGGGCGTGCGCAGTTCGTCGATTTCGCGCATGTCGAAATTACCGGGCTTGAGCATGTTGGCCATGCTGAAAACCGGCCCCGCTTCCATACGGCCCGACACGAGGCGATGAAAAATGCCCTTGTCGCCGAATACCAGTCCGGCCTTCTCCGCCGCGACGATCAGGCTCGCTCCGTGGATTGTTTCGCCGGCGCGCGCGGCAACATACAGCGTGACAATGCGCTCGACCGGTTGCGCTGGACGCACGCCAGGCAGCGGGCCCTTGCGCGCCGGCACGCGGTCGCCGCGCTGTTCGGCGATTGCCGAGCCCAGTTTGTCCAATTCGTTCTGCAGACCTACCTCGAGCTGACCCTGCGCGGGTGGCGTGCTGGTGGCGTCGACATCGCCGAGCGTCGGCTCGACGCGGTCGCTGCCGTCGGACTGGAACAGCTTGCGCCTGCCCTGTCCCGGTTTGCGCGGTCGGCCGAAGAAATAAATCAGCGCAAAAATGATCACGCCGACGATGCCTATGATGATGCGCAATTCGGTTGCGTCTAGCGCTGGTCCGTCCATCTGCGACTCCACTTCAAATCATGCCCTATTCGTTCAAGCCGCACCCGCAAGCTTGGCGGCCTCTTCGAGATCCACCTGCACCAGACGCGATACGCCGGGTTCGCGCATGGTAACGCCGCACAGCTGCTGCGCGGCTTCCATCGTTCCCTTGTTGTGCGTCACGAACACAAACTGCACGCGTTCGCTCATCTCGCTGACCAGGCCGGAGAAGCGGCCGACATTGGCTTCGTCGAGCGGCGCATCGACTTCGTCGAGCAGGCAGAACGGCGCCGGGTTCAGACGGAAGATCGAGAACACGAGCGCGACCGCGCTGAGCGCCTTTTCACCGCCGGACAGCAACGAGATATTCGATACGCGCTTGCCCGGCGGGCGTGCCATGATCGACACGCCGCTGTCGAGCAGATTTTCGCCACTGAGTTCCAGGTACGCCTGACCGCCGCCGAACAGACGCGGAAACAGTTCCTGCAAGCCCTTGTTCACGCGGTCGAACGTGTCCTTGAAGCGCGCGCGTGTTTCCTGATCGATCTTGCGGATCGCGGTTTCGAGGGTATCCAGCGCGGTGTTGAGGTCGGCGAGCTGCGCATCGAGATAGGTCTTGCGCTGCGATTGCTCCTCATACTCGGAAATCGCGGCGAGGTTGACCGGTTCGAGGCGCCTGATCCTGGCATCCAGTTCACCGATCGTGCGCTGCCATTCCTCCGGCTCGACACCTGGCGGTAGCGCCTCGAGTACGGCTGCCAGATCGTGCCCCGCGCCGGTAATCGCCTCGTGCAGCTGCTGCGCGCGCAACTGCAGTCCCTGCGCGGCCAAGCGCCGTTCGGAAATCGCTTCGCGCTGCTGTTGCAGCAGGTGTTCGATGCGATGGCGTTCCTGCTCATGGCCGCGGAACTCGTGATCGTGACCTTCCAGCGCCTTGCGTGCTTCGACCAATTGCTTGTCGATCAGCAGGCGTTGATTGAGATAAGTCTGGCGCTCTGCTTCGAGACCGCCAAGCGGCGTCTGCCCGGACTCGAGTTGCCGAGCGATTTCCGTCTTGCGCGATTCGAGCTGCGCCAGCTGGCTGTGCATGCGCTGCAGTGCCTGTTCGAGCGAGGCCACCGCGGCGCGCTTGGATTCGAGGCCGAGCGCAAGCTGATGCACGTGTTCGCCGGCTTCGCGCGCGTTCATGCGCGCTTCCTCGCGTGCTTCGAGCAGGCGGCGACGTTCGCCGTCGAGATGCTGGCGGCGCTGCTCGTGATCGCCCATGCGTGTCACCGCGCTTTCGAGACGTGCGCGCGCTTCGCGAGTCTGCGTCTGGTCGTCAGCCAGTTTCGCCTCCAGCTCGTCGCTTTCCGCATCGACGCGCACGATGCGCGCCTGCGCAGTCTCGATCTTGCCGCGATGACTCTGCAGTTGTCCGGCGAGTTCGGCGACACGCCGATGCGCGACATAGAGCTCGCGTTGCGCCTCGTCGCGAGCGCTCTCGGTGTCGGTGCGTTGCGCCTTGATCTCCTCGAACCGCGTGGCGAGCGTTTGCGCGCGCTCCCGCAGAGCGTCCAACTGTTCCTTCAGCGCATGAATTTCCTTCTCGCGCGCGAGCACGCCCGCCTGCGTGCCGCCACGGCGCAGCACGCGCGCGTAACCGACGCCGAGCCATTCGCCCGCCTGTGTGATCACCGACTGGTGGGCGCTGAGCGTGCCCGCGCGCGTGCGCGCCACATCCAAGGATTCGGCGGCGTATACATTGGTCAGGACACGCAAAGCAGAAGCCGGCCCACGCACATGCGCGGCGAGCGTGCCCGCAGGTACGGACGTATCGCGCCCGGCGGCGACCAGGGTGATGTCAGCCTCGGTCGCCCGCGCAAGCTCGTGCAGGTAGTCGAATGGCGCATCGACCAGGACGCCCTCGAGAAGTCCCGCGAGCACAGTCTCAACCGCGTTCTCCCAGCCCGCATCGACGTCGAGCGCCTCGCCCAGGCGCGGCGCCCGGTCGAGGCCGAGCCGCTCCAGCCATTCGTGCGCGGGCGTTTTTTCCTGACCGAGTGCCGCGTGTTGCAACGCTTCGAGCGAGGCCAGGCGGCCGCGCATGGCCTGCAGCTGGGTGCGCGTGTCGCTGAGCCATGCGCTGGCCTGATGCTCTTCGCCGGCCAGTTCCTCGTGCTTGCTCCTGCGCTCGTCGAGCAGCGAAGTATAGGTTTCCACTTTACCGCGATGCTCGTCGTGCTCGGACGCGAGTTGTTCGGCCGCGGCCCTGAGCGTGGTGAAACCGGCAGCTTGTTTTTCCGCGCGCAGTGCTTCGAGGCGGCGGCCCGTTTCCACCGACTGCCGATCGAGATAATCAAGGCGCGTGCGTTCGACTTCCGCCGCCTGCCCCGAATCCGCGCTCGCTTTCGCATGCTCATCCCACTGCGCCTGCCAGTCGCCAAGATTTGCTTCCGCCTGACGCTGCGCCTCTGCGGTTTGCGCGGCCGCCGCGTTCAATGAGGCCAGGCGCGGCTCGCTGGCGCCGAGCGCGCCGCGCAGGATTTCGATCTGTTCGCGATCGGCGGCGATATGCTCGCCGAGTTGCGCATGCGCGCGTTCGGTTTCTTCGCGCTGACGTTGCAGGCGCTCGCCCAGCTCGCGGTTGTGCTGGATCTGCTGTTCGACGCGGGCGATATCGCCGCCGACGCGATAGACATCGGCCTGCACCTCGTTCAAATGCTCGCTCGCGCCCTGATGCGTTTCGCGCAGGGTTTCCAGATGTGTCTCGACCTGGCGCTGATCGGCGACCAGCGCTTCGATACCGGTTTCGGCATGCCTGAGCGCATCGGTGTGGCCTTCCAGTTCTGCCGAGATCGCACGATGGTGCAGCCCGCGCAGCTCGGATTCACGCCGCGCATGCTCGTTCTTCAGCTCCTGCCAGCGCGCGGCGGCCTTGGCCTGCCGATTCAGATGTTCGAGCTGCTTGTCGACTTCTTCGCGCACATCGTTCAGGCGCTCCAGGTTCTCGCGTGTCGACTTGATCCGGCTTTCCGTTTCCTTGCGCCGTTCCTTGTACTTGGAAATGCCCGCGGCTTCTTCCAGATGGCCGCGCAACTCGTCCGGATGCGCCGAGATGATCTCGGAGATCATGCCCTGCTCGATGATCGAATAGCTGCGCGCACCGAGGCCGGTGCCGAGAAACAGATCGGTGATGTCGCGGCGGCGGCAGCGCGCGCCGTTGAGGAAATATTGCGACTGGCCATCGCGACTGGCGATGCGCTTGACGGAAATTTCGCTGTAGCTGGCGTATTCGCCGACGACAAGGCCATCGGAATTGTCGAAGATCAGCTCCACCGTCGCTGCGCCGACCGGCTTGCGCCCGGCCGAACCGGAGAAGATCACGTCGCTCAGTGCATCGCCGCGCAGACGGCTCGCCGCGCTTTCGCCCATGACCCAGCGGATGGCATCGATGATGTTGGATTTGCCGCAGCCGTTGGGACCGACGATGCCGGTCATGTTGGTGGGCAGGTGGAGAACGGTCGGGTCGACGAAGGATTTGAAACCGGACAGCTTGATTGTGGTCAGTCGCATCGTTTTTTATGAAAAGTGCGGTCGGGACGACCGCTGTTTGATTTTCGCGATCAGCAACGATCGCACGAATTTCGAGATTCCGTTCAACGCGCGCCTGTCGATGCAAGCGGGCGCCGCGTTGTACAGCGCGCGGGCATAGGCTAAGGTGCGCGCCCAGCGCGAAAAAGTTAAGCAGAAGTCCCAGGAGTCAACGGCCATGCCCACAGCCCCCAGCAAAAACCTGGAGACGTTTCCGAATCCGCAACCGGAGCGGCAGTATACCATCCGCATGCGCATCCCCGAATTCACCTGCCTGTGCCCGAAAACCGGCCAGCCGGACTTCGCTACCCTGCATCTGGAGTACGTGCCGGATCGAACCTGCGTCGAGCTCAAGTCGCTCAAGCTCTATGTGTGGAGCTTCCGCAACGAAGGCGCATTCCACGAAGCGGTGACCAATCGCATTCTGGACGATCTCGTAATGGCCACCACTCCGCATTTCATGCGTCTTTCCGCCGAATTCGGCGTGCGCGGCGGCATCTACACCACGGTCGTCGCCGAACACCGGGCACTGGGCTGGACTGCTCCGGGGCAAATCGAACTGCCCTAACCTTTGCCCGGCGTAGCCGCGGGCGCTGCGACGGGCTTCGGCGGCGGCGCGCCGCCCGGCGGATACTCTATCTTGGCCTGCTTTTTGAGCTGATCGAGGCGCGCTTCACCCACCTTCAACGCCAGCGTGCGGCGAATGTTTTCCTTGACCTGATCGAACGGTGGCGGCACGAACGGGTTGGCGATGTCCAGCCGCAGGACATGCCAGCCGAATTCGGTCTTGATCGGCGTGCGCGTGGTCTCGCCGTTCTTCATTGCGCCGAGCGCCTGGCTCAAGGGTTGCGGCAGTTGCTCGGGGCGCACGCGCGTGAACGCCTTGGCTTGCTTGGCCTTGCTCTTCCACGCATCGTAAACCTGCGTGAAAGGTTTGCCGGAAAGGAGTTCGCCGCTCGCCTTGAGTGCGTCGCCTTCGTTGTCGAACAGCAGTTGGGTGAAGTCGTATTCGAATTTGCTGGCGTGAGCGACCTGCGCGTCATATTCGGCCTTGAGCGCGGCGTCGGTCAGTGGCGTCTGCTGCTGCAACTCGGTCATCGTCGCCGTGGCCAGCGCAGACAGGCGCGCGTTTTCGACCTCGGCGGCGAACTGTGGTTTGGCAAACATCTTGTCGCGCCTTGCCTGTTCGGCGAGCAGCACATAGTCGGCGAACACGCGTAAGATCTGTTCACGCTGTTCGGGCTGGCGCAGATCGGCGCCGCGCGACTTGGCAAACGCGTCCAGCAGAACCTGCGGCACGGCGACGCCGTTGACCGTCTCCGCGACCGGCAGATTGGAGTTCATCTGGATCAGCCGATCCGTCGATCCACCCTGTTTCGAGCATCCGGCAATCAGGATAAAGGCGGCCGGAACGATTGCGTAACGCATAAGTTGCTTTCCTTTTCAGACTCTCGTTTCAGGAGACGGCTGGGTCATCCGGCGCACGCGTCTCAAGAGCGAGCGCATGAATATCGGTTTGCATCAAATCGCCCAGCGCGGCGTAAACGCGCTGGTGCCGGCGAATCAACGGCAAACCGCTGAACACCGCTGCAACGATGCGCACGCGGAAATGTCCGCGCCCGTCGCCTGCACCCGCGTGTCCGGCATGCTTTTGGCTTTCATCGACGATGTCCAGCACAACCGGAGCCAGCTCGCGTTGCAGACGCAGGCGGATTTGTTCGATTCTGGCGCCCGCGCTCTGCTGCGTTGGCGCGCTCACGGCAGAGTCTTGCGAAACGGACGCACGCTCATTTCGCGGTATACGCCCGCGGCAACGAACGGATCGGCGTTCGCCCAGGCCTGTGCGCCTGCAAGATCGGTGAACTCGGCGACAATCAGGCTGCCGCTGAAGCCGGCCGGGCCCGGATCGTCGGCGTCGATCGCGGGAAACGGCCCGGCAAGCAACAGGCGCCCCTCGTCGCGCAGAGCGTACAGGCGCTGCAGATGGGCGGGCCGCGTCGCGAGCCGCTTGGGCAAGCTGTCGGGATGATCCAGTGCAGTGATTGCGTACCACATAACGATGACTCGCGCGCGGGCTTGCAATAGTAACGGATCGGCGGCGTCATTGAGGACTGGACAGCCGCGGATAATCCTCGTAACCTTGGCGCAAAGCGTGGGCCAGCCCATGCGCGCCGCGAGCCGCGGCGCCGCCCGACCCGCCCGCGTATATCAACTTCTTCGTCGCCTCTCGTGCCCGCCCGGGTTTTTCGTGCGAGGCGGTCTGGCTTTCGTCAGTGCACGTTCTCCCAAGGGTCGCCGTGCGGCCGGTGGCGGCGCAGATGTTCAGGGGTTCGTCGCAGTTTTTTTCCTGATGCGACATTGTGCAGAAGTGCAATTTTTCGCTTCCAACCAACTACATTTCACTCACAGGCCGCGCAGCGCGCGGCAGCCATAATGACTAACGAGCGGGCATGAGCACGCAAACCGCCGGAAACCTCGAACAGACCGAGGCCACGGGCATTTTCCCTGCGATACCGCAGCAGCAGGAAATGCCGCTGGCGATGGTGCGCGGCCAGCCGCTGCTGCAGATGCCGCAGGACCTGTACATCCCGCCGGACGCGCTTGAGGTCATCCTCGAAGCTTTCGAAGGTCCGCTCGACCTGCTGCTGTACCTGATCCGCCGGCAGAATCTCGATATCCTCGATATTCCGATCGCCGAGATCACGCGCCAGTACATCGACTACATCGATCTGATGCACGATATGCGCCTGGAGCTCGCGGCCGAATATCTCGTCATGGCGGCGATCCTGGCGGAGATCAAATCGCGCCTGCTGCTGCCGCGTCCGCCCGCCGAGGAAGGCCTCGAAGACGATCCGCGCATGGATCTCGTGCGCCGCTTGCAGGAGTACGAGCGCTTCAAGAAGGCGGCCGAGGATATCGAAGCGCTGGCGCGCGCGGAAAGAGACTTCAGCGTCGTGCACGCGCATGTACCCGACAAGAACGTGATCCGCCTGCCGCCGCCGGTGGAGATGCGCGAACTGCTGCTGGCTCTCAAGGACGTCATCACGCGCGCCGAACTCACCGGCCGGCATGCGATCCAGCGCGAGGCGCTGTCGGTGCGCAATCGCATGAGCGACGTGCTCAAATTTCTCGGCGACGGCGGCTTCCACGAGTTCGAGAAACTGTTTATCCGCAACGAGGGCCGGCTCGGCATCGTGGTTACCTTCCTCGCCCTGCTCGAGCTCGCCAAGGAACATCTGATCGAGATCGTACAGAGCGAACCGCTCGCGCCGATCTATCTCAAATCGCTGGCGATTGCCAATTGAAGCATTGCGTTTTTTATTCATGATCGAATTCAACCAACTCAAACGCATCGTCGAAGCCGCCCTGCTCGCTTCCGCACAGCCGTTGGCGCTGCCACAGCTGTTCACCCTGTTCGGCGAACAGGAGCAGCCTTGCTCACGACGAACTCGCGCGTGCGCTCGACGAACTCGCGCACGACGCCGAAGGCCGCGGCGTGGAATTGAAGGAAGTCGCCTCCGGCTTCCGCTATCAGGTGCGCCAGGACGTCAACGCCTGGGTCTCGCGCCTGTGGACCGAGCGGCAGACGCGCTACTCGCGCGCACTGCTCGAAACGCTGTCGCTGATCGCCTATCGCCAGCCGATCACGCGCGGCGAAATCGAGCAGATTCGCGGCGTCGCCGTGTCGACGAATATCGTCAAGACGCTCGAAGAGCGCGAATGGATCCGCGTCGTCGGCTACCGCGATGTGCCCGGCAAGCCCGAGTTGTTCGGCACGACGCGCGGCTTTCTCGACTATTTCAACCTCAAGTCGCTCGACGAACTGCCGCCGCTGGCCGAGATCCGCGATCTTTCCGATTTCGATCCGCAGCTGGGACTGGCGCCCGTTTCCACCGCTGACGATTCCACCGCCGACGATCCGATCGATGGCGAAGGCGAACCCACTATTGATGAGGCCGCGTCCGCAGCAACCGACGCTACCCCTGCCTCCACGGAGCAACCCGCATGAACGCGCCCACATCGCGCACCCTGCTCAGCCTCAAACGCACGACCAACGCCGATGCGCCGGACGGCGCGGCGAACTTCGAGGATCGTCTGCACAAGGTGCTTGCCAACGCGGGCCTGGGCTCGCGGCGCATGCTCGAACAACGCATCCAGGCCGGCGAAATCCGCGTCGGCGGCAAGGTTGCCGAACTGGGTTCGAGCGTGCGCTCCGGCGATCGCGTCGAACTGGACAACAAGCTTTTCGTGGTCGTCAACGACAGCACCGAACATGCCCAGGTGCTGATCTACAACAAGCCCGAAGGCGTGGTCGCGACGCGCGAGGACCCGGAAGGCCGCCCGACGATTTTCGAGCAGTTGCCGCAGTTGAAAGGTGCGCGCTGGATTTCGGTCGGCCGTCTGGATATCAACACCACCGGTCTGCTGCTGCTGACGACCGACGGCGCGCTCGCGCATGCATTGATGCATCCGAGCACGGAAATAGAACGCGAGTACATCTGCCGCGTGCATGGCGAAGTGCCCGATGAAGCGCTGGAGAAACTGAAAAGCGGCATCGATCTTGAAGACGGCACGGCGCGCTTCGACGAACTCGCCATCATCAGCCGTGGCGACAGTCATTCCTGGTTTCGCGTGGTGATACGCGAAGGCCGCAACCGCGAAGTGCGGCGCATGTGGGAGTCGCAGGGGTTGATGGTCAGTCGGCTCAAGCGCATCCGCTACGGCAACGTGGAATTGCCGCGCGGCCTTCTGCGCGGGCAAAGCGAAACCCTGAGCCCGGAACTCGTGAAAGCGCTGCGCACTCTGGTCGGCGCGGCCGATCCGGAGCCCGTGCTGACTTTGCAGCCGGTGATCAACCAGCGCCGCGCAAAACCGTCGAACGAGTTCCGTCCCGCGCCGAACTCGCAGCAGGCCTGGAACGGCGGCACACAGGACGAGGCGCGCGAGCTGCGCGCGTTCGATCGCATCCGCGACGACACGCCGTTCCGACCTGGCGCCAAACGCAAGCGCAGCGGCAAAAAACCGCCACGCAGTGGCGGCCAGGGTATGAACGCGAGACAGCCTGGTGCGCGTCCGCCCGGCCGCGGCAAACCGCGTGGCAGCAAGCCGGGACATGCCCTGAGTGAGCAAAATGGAATCTTTCAGCCGCCGCCACAGCGCACCTGGTTCGCGGGAGACGCCGCACGCAGTGGCCGACCACCGCCGCGCAACAAACGCCCGGGCGGCCCGCGTCCACCGGGCAACAATGCGTTCGCCAATTCCGCGCCGCACGGCGACCGGCGGCCGGGACAGGACAATCGTCCTGCGCGCAGCTTCAATTCACCCGGCGGCGGCTACGCAGGCAACAGCGCACAGGGCCAACCGCGCCCGTTCCGCGGCCGCGAAGACGAGTTGCCGCGCGACGATATCGGCAATCGCCTGCCCTCGGGCAATAATCGTCCGGGCGGCAAGCCGAAGCGGCCGTTCAAGCCGCGGCCGCAGTAACTCCGGCGTCCTTCTGCGTTCGAGCGCTGAGGAGCTTAGTCCAGCTTGAGCGCCTTCTTGTCGCCTTCGCGGCGTCTCTGTTCCTTGGCGCGATACTCGGCCTCGCAGCCGTCGCGCTTGACCATCACGCAGTCCAGATAATCGGTGATCTCGACCAGCGCGGCACGAATTGCCTTGCCCGCCGGCGTGTTTTGTTCTTGCGCGAGCGAACCGCCGAAGCCGCCACGATAGACGCCCACCGAGATGCCGCTGCTCTTGCTGCGCCCCTCGACCGTGCGCGCAAAATCGATATCGCCCGTGGTCGTATTGATTACGCGAATATCGACCGCGAGATATGCCTCGCTCGATTTGCCACCGAAGCCGATACCGCGAAAGCTCAGCCCGCCGCCTGTGCTCGACGCGTTTTCCTCATACGAGGTGACGGTGCCGGTAACCAGATACTGTGCGCCGGTCAACTTGCCGATCTTTGCGCCCGTGCCTGGGGCCACGCGACCGGAAACCGCGAGATTCTGCTCTTCGAGCACGCTCTGCAGCTTGTTGCGCTCGACTACACGAAAGTCGCCGCTCGAAGCCAACTCGTTGGTCAACATCCCCGACAATTCCCAACCCACGCCGCCGCGCCACCAGGCCGCGCCGGATTGATTGGTAAATTCCGCAACACCCAGCACGGGGCGTCCGTCCCCTGCCATCGCGACTCCCGCAAACCCGAGCCCGATGAGCACACAAGCGACCGCCATAAACTGCCTCTTCATCGTAATTCTCCCCGCACCGGTTGTTAGCATCACGGCATTCTAGCCCCGCCTTATGACGCATACCAGCGCAGCATTCACACGCATGTAGTGAATGCGATCACACAAGTCATCGAGGTCAAGTGCGTTGTCGGCGATAGCGCCGGATCAGCGCATTCGTCGAACTGTCGTGCGCCAGCACCGGTTCGCCCGTCGCAGTGATTTCGGCGACCGTGCGTTTGGCCAATTCCTTGCCCAGCTCCACACCCCACTGATCGAAGGAGTCGATATCCCAGATCACCCCCTGCACGAAGGTGATGTGCTCGTAGAGCGCGACGAGCGCGCCGAGCGCGTGCGGCGTCAGACGCTGCGCGAGCAGTGTGTTGCTCGGACGATTGCCGTCGAAACAGCGGTGCGGCACCAGCCACTCCGGCGTGCCTTCCGCGCGCACCTGACTTGCGGTTTTGCCGAACGCGAGCGCTTCGCTTTGCGCGAAAAGATTGGCCATCAGCAAATCGTGCTGATCCGCAAGCACATTAAGAGGTTTACAGAAACCAATGAAATCACAGGGAATAAACCTTGTTCCCTGATGCACCAACTGATAGAAGGAATGCTGGCCGTTGGTGCCAGGCTCGCCCCACCAGATCGCCGCGGTTTCGTGCCCGACGTGATCGCCTGCGAGGGTCACCGACTTGCCGTTGCTCTCCATCGTCAACTGCTGCAGGTAGGCTGGAAAGCGTTTGAGATACTGCGCGTACGGCAGCACGGCTTGAGTGTGCGCGTCGAGAAAATTGAAATTCCAGATGCCGAGCAAGGCCATCAGCACCGGCATGTTCTGTGCGAACGGCGCGGAGCGGAAATGCTCGTCCATCGCGTGAAAGCCGTCGAGCAGCGCGCGGAAATTTTCCGCACCGATCGCGATCATCGTCGACAGGCCGATCGCCGAATCCATCGAATAGCGCCCGCCGACCCAATCCCAGAAACCGAACATGTTGGCCGTGTCGATGCCGAACTTCGCCACCTCGGGTGCGTTCGTGGACACGGCAACGAAGTGTTTGCCGACCGCGCTTTCTTCCGTCAACGCGCCGAGCAGCCAGGCGCGCGCCGCACGTGCGTTGGTCATCGTTTCCTGCGTGGTGAAGGTCTTCGAGGCGACGATAAACAGCGTTTCGTCGGCAACCAGATCGCGTGTGGCCTCGTCGAAATCGGTGCCGTCGACATTGGAGACAAAGCGGCAATCCAGATCGCGCTGGCTGTAGGCAAGCAGCGCTTCATGCGCCATCACCGGGCCGAGATCGGAACCGCCGATACCGATATTGACGATATTGCGGATGCGTTTGCCGCCATGCCCCTTCCACTCGCCGTTGCGCACGCGCGTGGCGAATGCGGCCATGCGTTCGAGTACGCCGTGCACGTCGGGGACGACGTCGTGACCATCGACCTCGATGCGCTGGTCCTTGCTCGCGCGCAGCGCGATATGCAGCACCGCGCGTTTTTCAGTGAGGTTGATCTTTTCGCCGTTCCACATTGCGGCAATGCGCTGGGCAACGTCGCAATCATCGGCAAGCTGCAACAGCAGGTGCAGCGTTTCGTCGTCGATGCGCTGTTTGGAATAGTCCAGGTACCAGCCGGCCGCTTCCAGAGTATACTTTTCCCCACGCTGCGCATCGGCGGCAAAAAGGTCGCGCATATGCGCGGCGGCTGTCTGCTGCCGATGCGCGCCGAGCGCGGCCCAGATCGGGCGAGTGGTCAGCGTCTGCATCTGCGTCTCCATCGAAGGCGGCCCGGCAAGTTTCGCCCGAAAGAATTACCTGGTTGCGACGGTAAGCTCTCGTTGCGCGATCAAGGTGCCGCGCGAATGGCCCTGCTCGGCGAGATATTCGAGCCAGCGATTGAGAAAGCTCGCCATGCGCATGCGGTGTGCGAACAACGTCTTGGTCGGCGGAAACGGACCCAGCGCGTGCCACAGATGCTTGCCGGCGTGGCAGTGCGAGACTTCGGCGACATGCGCGTCGCTGTACATGCGCAGCCATGCCGACGGCGACGTGATGCCGGTGTCGCGATCGGTCATGCAGTAGGTGAGTCTCAGTTCCAGCGTGTAGGCATGACGCTCGATCACATCCAGGCGCACATCCAGGCCGTCGTCGACCGTCGAAACATAACTGCCGACGCCGAGCGCCTGCGGCGCGAACAAGCGCGCGAGGCGATGATAGTTCTCCGCGTACAAACCCATCAGGTAGGCGAACCTGCCAGGCAGTGCGGCGACGGGCTTTTCGATGACCAGCGACATGCCTGCATCATAAGCATCGCGTCGTCGTGCCGCCAGACTTGCGCAGTGCGTGCGACAGCGAGTAAGTTGGTCAACCTGCACGCGCGTCGATTGTCACTTCCGCGCGGATCCGAGTCGCAGTATTGCAGCCGTCGCGCGCGGCACATCTTTAGAACATATGCTTCTCGATGCCCAGCCAGGCGAGAATCTTGCTCGCGATTTCCTCGATTGATGTGTGCGTGGTGTTCTGCACCGGAATATTTTCGCGCTTGAACAATTTGTCGGACAGCGCCAGCTCGTGGCGGCACTGCTCGATCTTCGCGTAGCGGCTGCCCGGCTTGCGCGCCTCGCGCACCTGCGCAAGACGTTGCGCATCGATATCCAGACCGAACAGCCGCGATTTGTACGCACGCAGGCGCGGCGGAATTTCCAGCTTGTCGAGATCGTCCTCGGTCAACGGATAGTTTGCGGCCTTCACACCGTAATGCAGCGCCATGTACAGACAGGTTGGCGTCTTGCCCACGCGCGAAACGCCGACCAGGATCACTTCGGCATCGGCGTAGTTCACATCGAGACCGTCGTCGTGGGTCAGCGCATAGTTCGTCGCGTTGATGCGCGCCTCGTATTCGGCGAAATTGGTCAGCCCGTGCGCGCGGCCGACGCTGCGCGAGCGCTTCATGCCGAGTTCGTTTTCCAGCGGCGCGATGAACGGCGCGAAGATATCCAGCATGAGCGCGCCGCTGGTTACCAGAATTTCGCTGATCGCCGGATCGATCACCGAGTTCACCAAGATCGGCCGCGCGCCTGTCGTTGTGTGTGTATTGCGGACACGCTCTGCGGCCGCGCGGGCTTTCTCTTCGGTGTCGACAAAGGGAATGCGGAACGTATCGAACACGACGCCGTCGAACTGGGTCAGCACGGAATGGCCGATGGTTTCGGCCGTGATACCGGTACCATCGGACACATAGAAAACGCTTCTGGACATGGACGGACGACCGGCGGCAGTGAATCCAGTGTAAGCGAAGCGGCGCGCGCGCAGAAATCGAGCTTGTCTCACGCGGCGTAAAGCCCGAAAATTGCGACGCCCCGCAACATCTGCCCTTCCCCGGAGAAACCTCTTGAGCGATTTGGTTCTGTGGCTCGATCAACTGCGCCTGTCCGATCTGGGCAAGGTCGGCGGAAAAAACGCCTCGCTCGGCGAGATGATCGGCAACCTCGCCCAACTCGGTGTGTCCGTGCCGGGTGGGTTCGCGACGACAGCTTCGGCGTTCCAGCAATTTATCGCGCAGAGTGGCTTGGCCAGACGCATCCAGGATCGACTGGCGGCGCTCGATGTCGATGATGTCGATGCATTGACTCGCGCCGGCACGGAAATCCGCAGCTGGGTGATCGACACACCGTTGATTGCCGACTTCGATGCGGCGGTGCGCGCTGCTTATGCCAAGTTGTGCAAGGACGCTGGCGCGGAGAACATCGCAGTCGCAGTACGATCTTCGGCGACGGCGGAGGATCTTCCCGACGCCTCGTTCGCCGGCCAGCAGGAAACCTTCCTCAACGTCAGCGGCGCGGATGATGTGATCCACAAGGTCAAGGAAGTGTTCGCCTCGCTGTACAACGACCGTGCGATTGCCTATCGCGTGCATCACGGTTACGCGCACGAAGACGTATTTCTTTCCGCCGGCGTGCAATTGATGGTGCGCTCGGATCTCGGTGCATCCGGGGTACTGTTCACCCTCGATACCGAGTCAGGTTTTCGCAACGCAGTGTTCGTCACCGCGAGTTACGGCCTCGGTGAAATGGTCGTGCAAGGCGCAGTCAATCCCGACGAATTCTATGTCTACAAGCCAACGCTCAAGGCCGGCAAGCCGGCGATCCTGCGCCGCCAGATCGGCGCCAAGCAGCAGCGCATGGTGTATTCGAGCAAGCCCGGCGAGCGTGTGCGCATCGAGGAAGTCCCTGCCGAGGAGCGCGCGGCCTTCAGCATCAGCGACGACGACGTGCACGAGCTTGCCCGCCAGTCGCTGGTGATCGAGCAGCACTACGGCCGGCCGATGGACATCGAATGGGCAAGGGACGGCAATAGCGGAAAAGTATACATTGTGCAGGCGCGACCGGAGACGGTGAAGGCGCGCGCGCGCGCGACGCAGATCGAACGCTACCACCTGCGCGCACGCGGCGACGTGCTCGCCGAAGGCCGCGCGATCGGGCAGAAGATCGGTGCCGGCAAGGCGCGCGTGATCCGCTCGATCAAGGACATGAGCCGCGTCGAAGCCGGCGACGTGCTCGTCGCCGACATGACCGACCCCGATTGGGAACCGGTGATGAAACGCGCGTCGGCGATCGTCACCAATCGCGGCGGGCGCACCTGTCACGCGGCGATCATCGCGCGCGAACTGGGTGTGCCGGCCGTAGTCGGTACGGGCAACGGTCTCGAAGCGATTCCCGATGGCGCCGATGTCACCGTGTCCTGCGCCGAGGGCGACACCGGCACGATCTACAAAGGCGTGCTCGAATTCGAGAAAGTCACGGCCGACCTCGCGCAGATGCCGCCCGCGCCGCTCAAGATCATGATGAACGTGGCCAATCCCGAGCGGGCGTTCGATTTCGCAATGCTGCCGAACGCGGGTGTCGGCCTTGCCCGCCTGGAAATGATCATCGCCAGCCACATCGGCATACATCCGAAAGCCCTGCTCGACTACGCAGCCCAGGATGCGGAAACCCGACGCCAGATCGACGAGAAAATCGCCGGCTACGGCGGCGACCCGGTGCAGTTCTACGTCGACCGCCTCGCTGAGGGCATCGCCACGATCACCGCCGCGTTCGCACCGAATCCGGTGATCGTGCGACTGTCGGATTTCAAGTCGAACGAGTACGCCAACCTGATCGGCGGCAAACGCTACGAACCGCATGAGGAAAACCCGATGATCGGCTTCCGCGGCGCGAGCCGCTACGTCGATCCGAGCTTCAAGCAGGCGTTCGCGCTCGAATGCCGCGCGATGAAGAAAGTGCGCGAGGAAATGGGCCTGACCAATGCCTGGGTCATGATTCCGTTCGTGCGCACGCTCGACGAAGGCCGCAAGGTTGTCGAGGTGCTTGCCGAGAATGGCCTGAAACAAGGTCATCGAGTCGATGAAGATCAGGGACTGAAGATCATCATGATGTGCGAGCTGCCTTCGAACGCCCTTCTGGCCGACGAATTCCTCGATATCTTCGACGGCTTCTCGATCGGCTCGAACGACCTGACCCAGCTCACCCTCGGTCTGGATCGCGATTCGAGTATCGTCGCGCACCTGTTCGACGAGCGCGATGCGGCGGTGAAAAAGCTCTTGAGCATGGCCATAAAAACGGCTAAAGCCAAAGGCAAGTACGTCGGTATCTGCGGTCAGGGTCCGTCGGATCATCCCGATCTTGCGCAGTGGCTGCTCGATCAGGGTATCGAGTCCATTTCGCTCAATCCCGACACAGTCGTCGACACTTGGTTATTGCTGGCCAAGGGCAAGAGCGCCTGAGCCCGGCCCCACAGCGCCGCGGGCGCTGAGACAGGGGTTTCACCCTCTGGCTAGACAAGTTATAATTGACGGCTCCGTGTCAGTTTTAGTGGCCGGGGCGCCGCAACGGGTAGAGTCGTTGGGCATTCGCGAGGCATCCTGGCCGTTTCGCGGATCAGATCGTGGGGCTATAGCTCAGCTGGGAGAGCGCTACAATGGCATTGTAGAGGTCATCGGTTCGATCCCGATTAGCTCCACCACTCAAAGGTTTCCGGCGTCCCCATCGTCTAGAGGCCCAGGACATCGCCCTTTCACGGCGGTAACGGGGGTTCGAATCCCCCTGGGGACGCCATATATACTTCCTACCGATTCCGAGGAAGCCCGAAAAACCCGGACTATCTCGGGTTTTTCGTTTCAGAATCCCCGAGGCTTTCTTATCTGATCCTAGTCCTCTCGACTGGGATTGATCACGACCGAACGCTATATCAATCGAGTCTGACCCCATTGATTTGGTGAACGGCTCGATCACGCTCGACAACGGCGCCGATGTCGCCGGCAAGCTGACCAACGTCAACGGCGGGATCAAGCTTGACGCGGCGCATGTCGGCGGCGGTATCGCAACGGTCAATGGCGACATCACGGTCGGCGCGAATTCGCGCGTCGAAGGCGGCATCTTCGTCGACGAGAATCATTCGTTGCTCAACTGGGGTACCTCGCACAAGCCGCGCATCGTGATCGGACCGCACGCGGTGGTGCAGGGCAAGCTCACATTCAAGCGCGAGGTCGACCTCTACGTCAGCGACAGCGCGACGATCGGCGCGGTCGAAGGTGCGAGCGTGCAGAAATTCAGCGGCGATCAACCACCGCAGTAGGCGCGCAAACCGATCAGTCGGTGGTCGTTGACGAGTCGCGCGCCGGCTTATTGCGCGGGCCTGTCTGCCGGCAGCGTCACCTTGAACTCGATCTTCGCCAGTTGCTCGGGCGCCTTGCCGATCTTGCGCAGGAACGGCAGCCAGCGCGGGTCTTGCCGGATGTTGTCGAACAGATTCTCGGTCGGGATCCCGGACAGGCCCGGATCGGCGTACTGCACCGTCTTGTCGAGCCACGCGAACGCCAGGTCGGCGTCGCCGCGGAACGCGTAGACGTAGGCGATGTTGTACGGCGACTCCTTCTCGTACTTGGCGATGAGCTGCGCCAGTGCCGCATCGGACTCGGCCCTGCGCCCGAGTGCGTGATGCGCCATCGGCAGGCCGATCATGCGCCAGTTTTCATTGGTCTCGGCTTGCATCTCGGCCAGCGCGGCCTCGGGCTGGCCCTTGAGTAGCAGGGCCACGCCGATCTGGTAGTGCGCACCCCCACGGCCCGGAGCCAGGCTCAGCACGGTGCGAAGTCGAGCAATCGCGTCGTCGGGCCGGCCAGCCTCCACATAGCTACAACCCAGGTTGAACAACGTCGTCACATTGACCGGATCGCGCGCGGCGAGAATCTCCTGCAGTGCGATCGCCTCCTTCTGGCGACCGAGGTCCTGGAGCAGGATGGCGGCATTGCCAAGGACGTTGAGGTCCGCCGGATCCAGCGCCAGCACCCGCTCGTATTCCCGCGCGGCGCCGGCCAGATCGCCTTGGACCGTCGCGATGAAGCCGAGCAGCGCGTGGGCCGGCGCGTAGTCCGGATCGATCTCGATTGCCTTGTCAGCCGCTTCGCGGCCACGGCGATAGCCCTCCTCGTTTGGCAGCAGGCCTGCACCGGTCTCGCTGATGGAGTTGCGGGCCAGGCCGTTCCACGCCGGCGCGTAGCGCGGATCGATCGCCAGCACCTGCTGCAACAACGCGTCGGACTGCTTGAAGGCGTCGGCCGTATGCTGACGGCCCAGCTGCACCGCTTGCAGGTACAGCGCATACGCCCGCGGGTCGGTCGTGTGCACGGTCGGCGCCGCGCCGAGCAGCGTGACCTTGAGCTGCTTGACCACGTCGGCGGCGATCTCGTCCTGGATCTTGAAGATATCGTCGAGCTCGCGGTCCCAGGTCTGCGACCAGATCTCGTAGCCGTCGGCGGCGCGCACCAGTTGCGCGGTGATGCGCACCGTATTGCCGGCCTTGCGCACCGAGCCTTCCAGTACATTGGCCACGCGCAACGTGCTGGCAATCTGCGGGATGCCGATTTGCTTGCCCTTGAACGAGAAGCTCGATGTGCGCGCGGCGACGTGCAATTGCGTGACCTTGGTCAGCAGGTTCAAAAGGTCCTCGGAAATGCCATCGGAGAAATATTCGTTGCCCTTGTCATCCGACTCGTTCACGAATGGCAGCACGGCAATGGACTTGTCCGAAATGGCCGCTTGCATCGATGGCGTGGATTGCCGCGTGGTGGCGATGATGCCGATCGCCAAGCCAACGATCAGCAGCGCTGCTGCGGTGATCGCCAGCTTGCGTTCGCGCCGCACCCAGTGTTCGAGGCGTTGCACGGGATTGAGCGGCCGCGCCATGACCGGTTTGCCGGCGACGAAGGCCTGCAGGTCGTCGGCCAGTGCCGCGGCCGTGGCATAGCGCTGCGCCGGGTTGCGCGTCAGGCACTTGTCGACGATCGCCGCCAGATCGATCGGCAGTTTGGGCAGCAGGCTGCGGATCGGCCGCGGTGTGGCGTTGCGCACCAGCTCGATCGTCGCGTGCGGCGTTGCGCCCACAAATGGCGGCTGGCCGGTTAGCAGTTCATGCAGGATCGCACCCAGTCCCCACACATCCGTGGCCGGACTGATCTTCTCCAGTCCGCTGGTCGCCTGCTCAGGTGCCATGTAGCTGGGCGTGCCGCTGACTTCGTCGTTGGTGAGCGCCAGTTCGCGTTCCATGCGCCGTGCCAGACCGAAGTCGGCCACGTGGGGTATCCCGTCGCCGTCGATCAGCACATTGGCGGGTTTCAAGTCCAGGTGCAGCACGCTCAGGTGGTGGGCATAGTCGATCGCCCGCGCAATCGGCAGCATCAGCGCCGCAGCGGCTTTCGGCTCCAGTGTGCCGTCGTACTGCAGCTTGCCGGCCAGGGTCTGCCCGCGCACCAGGTGCATGCTGTAGAAGTGCAGGTCCTCGGCCGTGCCGACCTCGTGGATCGCCACGATGTTGGGGTGTTCCAGACGTGCGGCGTTCTGCGCTTCGTGATGGAAACGCTCGGCGAAGTCCGCCGTGGCCCATTGCGCCGACAGCACCTTGACCGCCACGTCGCGATCCAGGCTGACCTGGTGTGCGCGATACACCGCGCCCATGCCGCCTTCGCCCAGCAGTTCGCGCAGTTCGTAGTCGCCCAGTCGCCGCTGATAGGTGTGCTCGACATCCAGGCGCAGCGAATCGCTCCTGCGCGCATAGGCCACCAAATCGGCCGGTGGATCGGTGACGACCGTCTGCTTCGGCGATCCGCTGTCTGACGTATTCGTCACCGCGCGGCCCCCTGTTTGCGTTGCGGCGTATTTGGCACGACATCGCCTGCGATTACAAGCGCGGCGGCGCAGAGATGCTCAGCCATACCCTAGCAATCCAACGCAGACAATTGTTTGCACGATACCCCAATGCGGCGCGCCATCTTGGCGGTAAAGCCGGTTTTCGACGAGTTGGTATATCCGCCAATTCAACTATTGGATCATCTATCAGTATTCCCCTGGGTCGTACTGCCGAAACCTGCGGCGCTGGCCAAACCCGGCCAAGATGACGGCATCCGTACCGGTACGGAATCACTCTTTCCGTGCCGCCGACCGGCGCTTCAGCGAAGCGCGTCTCGGAAGCCGCTCGACCAGATAATTCCGCAGGACCAATGCGCCGTTGTGCAAGACGTCGTGCGCACTATAGAGCAGCGTCACGGTCCCTTCGCTGCTGGCATGCAGAATCGGCGCCCATGCGTCGGGCTTCGCGTCCAGTTCCTTTTCGTAGCGCCGCCGGAATTCGTCCCAACGTTCCACGCGATGCGCGAACCACTGTCGCAGTTGCGTGCTGGGCGCTACATCCTTGAGCCACGCGTCCGCCTTGAGGTCTGCCTTTCTTACGCCGCGCGGCCAGAGCCGCTCCACCAGGATTCTGCGGCCATCTTCCTGGGTTGCAGGATCGTATGCGCGCTTGAGGTGGATCGCATCACCCGCTCTCTTCGACGAGCTCGCACCGGTCATGGGCTTCGGTCTCCCTGTTTTGTTGGTACTTGCTCCAGCGTATCGAGCGCGAGAGCCGAGTGTGCATAGGCCCCGCCCGCGCGCATCTCCGCCGCAACCCAGATTGCCTCCATGATTTGCTGATCGGTTGCTCCGTACCGGTGAGCTGCCTTGGTGTGGCCACGAATGCAATACGGACACTGGGTGACATGCGCGACGGCGACGGCGATCAGTTGCTTGGTCTTTACGTCCAAGGCGCCGGGCGCGAATACGCGCTCGCTGAAAGCGGTGAAGGCATCGTGAATATCAGGCGCGAGTTGCTTGCGTCTGGCGGCAATCGCCGGCGTTGTCTGCGGGAAGATATCTTTTGTCATGGTGTATTCCTCTTGTTGAGTAGCGACTGGCCGCATCTGTGAAAACATGCTGGCATGACCGTTAACGACAACATGGGGACTGCGTTCTGTTGCCGCAAGCGAAAACCACCTAAGGAACCTCTGAATAAGTCTAAGCTCGTCATTCCCGCGAAAGCGGGGTTTTCAACAGCCGAATGGCTGGTCATCCAGTTTTTCAGCGCTTTTCGGTAGATATGGATCCCCGCTTTCGCGAGGATGACGACTTATTCAGAGGTTCCCTAGGTGCGACATCGATTCAATCGTTATCTACATGCCGCGACTGAAGGGAACTCGGCCGTGCCATCGCCGCAGCTTCCGAAAGCGCGAAGCTCGCCGAAGCCTTGTCATCAGCAGCTTCAGTACCAAGGCCGATCTATGCTGGTTTGATTATTCCCGGAAGCGAGATTAGGCTTGTCCGACTACCTTCTGCTGCACCAACCCGAGGGGCACCCATGTCAATCACGCTGTTTGCCGCGTTGCGCGCGCTACATATTCTCGCCGCAGCTTTATGGCTCGGCGCAGCTGCCTTGTTGACGCTTTACATCATCCCGGCGATCCGGGGCACGGGCGTGGCCGGCGGCACGCTTATGGCCGAGATGGTGCGACGCGGGTTTCACAAGTTCATGGCGGTCACCGCCGGGCTGACGATTCTCAGCGGCCTCTGGCTTTACTGGCTATGGGCCGAATCGGTCGGCGCAGGCGGCACGCGTGGCGTGGGCGGCATCATGCTCGTATTGGGCGCCCTTGCCGGTATCGCAGCTGCCGTCATCGGCGGCGCAATTCTGGGCCGCGGCAGCGAGCAACTGGCTGCGCTGGCAGCGGAGCCTGCCGGTGACGCACGTGTCGCTGCCTTGCACGCGCGCATGGCTACGGCGAGCAAAATCGCACTGGCACTGCTGGTGGTCGGTCTGCTATTGATGGCGCTAAGCCGCTTCGCCTGATGTCCCCTGGCGAACCGCTCAGGCGATCGGAGCGGCATTCTCGACGAAGTTCGCAAACGCGGTAACGGCCGCGGCGTTATCGAACAGCGCGGATTTGTGTTGCAGGATTTTTTCGCGCAATGCGCCACGACGTTGCGCATCAGCCGATAGCGCCGTCGCTTTCTCGACATAGTCGTCGGCGCTCGTCGCGATCAGTTCCTCGACGCCGAGCACGCGCAGCATGCCCGAGGTCTGTCTGCCGCGCGCCATCGTGCCTTCGAACGCGAGCACGGGAGTGCCGACGCTGAGTGCGTCCAGGCTGGTCGCGCCGCCGGAAAACCACGGCGAATCGAGCACGAGCGGCGCGCAGGCAATACCAGCGAGATAATCCGGATACGATTGCACCGGCAGAAATGCCAGGTACCGCGCAGGATCGGCGCCGGCATTCGCAAACGCACCTTCGATGCGCTCACGAAAGCGGCGCACGAGCGAGGGATTGCGGCTGAAGAATCCGATTCGCGATTGAGTGGCGATCGCCACGCGCGCCAGCACGGTGTCGAATCCGGGTTCGAGTTTGAGATGGTTCTGCAGACACAGCAGCAAGGGTCGCGCCTGCGCCTCACGCGCGTACCAGTCGCCATTTCCCGGCGCGGGCGGTACGCGCGGCTTGGCGCCAATCCCGGGCAGGCAAACCAGGCGCTCGCGATAGTGACGCTCGGCGTCCGCTGGTTCGAGCACTTCGCCGCTGATGAAGTAGTCGACATTCGCCAACCCGCTGGTCGCCGGATGTCCATAGAGAACGCATTGCACCGGCGCGAGGCGCATCGAGGCCAGCGCATGGTGGCGCGGGTCCATGCCGATTTCCGGGTAGATCAATACATCGAGCTGGGTGTCGCGGATGCGCCCTGCGCTGGTCAACACATCGTCGTCGACATACTCGAATGCCGCGACACGCGCTGCCAGGCCATCGGTACTGTCGTCGCGTAGCTGGCCGCTGTACCAGACGCGCACCTCGAAACGCTGCGCATCGAGCCCGCACAGCAGCGCGTGGAAATAATTCGACACGGTATGGCGCATAAGGTGACTGCTGACGATGCCCACGCGCACACGCCCGCCATGCGCGCGCGGCTGCCAATCACAGGGCTGCATGAAAGCCGGTGCGATACGTTTGCAGGCTGTGCGCGACGAGGTCGCCAAAGCGGCATTGCAGCGCCGTGTTGTCGCGCGCCTGATAGTGCAGCAGAAATGGCGCGACACCGCTCACCGCGTAGTAGGTCGCCTCGCGCTGCGCTGGCGAGTCGAAGTGCAGCCGCGCCTTGATCTCGTCGAGTCCACGCGCGAAACGTTCGCGTTCGGCGTCAACTTCCGCATCGTCTAGATAAACCGAGGGCAGCGACAACGCCAGCGACCAGCGCATGCGCTCGTAGTGAATCTCGCGCGGATCGGCATGCGCCATCAGCGCGCGCGCCTGTTCGATGTCGCCGACTTCGCTGCAAGCCAGGGCGAGTTCAGACCTCGCGGCATCGTCTTTCGGCGCAATTTCGCAGGCCTGGCGCAGCGCGGCGATTGCCGGCTCGTAGTTCTTCTGCATGCGCTCGGCCACGCCGAGCGCCTTCCACCACAGCACGTTGCGCGGATCCAGCGTCACCGCCGCATGCGCATAGCGCACGGCTTCAGCGTTGCGTCCCATGTCGCTCAACAGCAAGGCGAGGTTGCCGTTGGTCGCCGCATTGTCCGCTGCGCTCTGCTGCGCGATCTGCTGCAGCGGCAAGGCTTCGTCGAATCGACCCTGCCTGCGCAGCAGGTTGGCCAGATTCATCGACGCATCGGCATGATTCGCACGCCACTGCAGCGCCTGTCGGTACGCGCGCTCGGCCTCGGTCGGCGTGCCGTTCGACTCGTGCGCGAGGCCCAGGTTGTAGGCCGCCTCGACATAGCGCGCGCGCGCCTTGAGCGCATCGCCAAACGCCGCGATCGAGTCCGCGTGCCGCCCCATCCGGCGCAGGGCGACACCCAAATTGTTGTGCGCCTCGGCAAACCCAGGGCTCACTTTTATACAAGTGCGCAAATGCTTCGCCGCCAGGGCCGGATTGTTTGATTGCAATGCACACACGCCGAGCAGATGCCACGCGTTCGGGTTGTCCGGATCGAGCTTGGCCGCGCGCTGATAGTGGCTTTGCGCCAGACCGAATTGCTCGGCGCGGTGCTGGATAATGCCCTTCTGCAACTGCTCGATGGCCAGGCGCTTGTCTTGCGGGTTCATGTGCGGATCGTGGATTACGCGTGCGCGCATGATCGCATAGCGACGCGATTATGCGCGATGCTCAAGCCGCAATCGCGAATCAAACCCGCTGCGGCCGCTCGCGCTGACTGAGGATCACGCTGCCAAGAATGAGCACACCGGCGATCAGCATCGTGGCAGTCGGCTCCTCGCCGAGGAACAGCCAGGCCCAGGCGACGCCGAACAATGGAATCAGATAGGTCGTCGTCGAGGCGCGCGCCGGGCCGACACGCTGGACCAGACGGTACATCAGCGCATAGGCAAATCCGGTGCAGAGCACGCCGAGGGTAATCGCGCAGGCCCACGATTTGAGTGGAATCGGCATTGCGGGCCACGCCCACCATGCCAGCGGCGCGACGAAGATCGTCGAGCACGTCAGCGTACCTGCCGCGATCGCGCCCGGCGGCAGATCAAGGAGATAGCGCTTGACCAGATTGATCGCAACGCCATAGCACAGCGAGGCCAGCGTGCCGGCGGTGGCCGCCAGTTCCACGTTCGCGCCCGCGGTGCGCCCGCTCGCGAGCACGACCACGCCGACAAATCCGCCGATCAGTGCGAGCGCGCGCGCGCTGCCAATGCGCTCGCCGAACGCGAGAAAGCCGACAAGTATCGTGAACAATACGGTCATGCTGTTGCTGATTGCACCGATGCCCGCCGGCGCGCGCTCCGCGCCCCAGGCAAACAGCACGAACGGAATGGCCGAATTGAGAGCCCCGACGATGGCAAAACGCAACCAGTGCGAGGCGCGCAAGCGACCGCGTACGCGCCACAGGAATGGAAACAGAATCAGCACGCCGAACAGCAGCCGCGTCTCGACCAGCGCGATCGGCCCGAAATCGCCGGCGGCGATACGCATGAACAGAAACGAGCCACCCCAGATCGCGCCGAGCAGGGTCAGCTCGGCGGCGCTGACCCAGTCGCGCCGCAATGGCTCGGCCGTCGTCGAAACCGACGCCGGCGGAATTTGTGCCTCGACGCTTTCGCCGCGAGCCGACATGTTTGATGGTCCTCCGCTGGATAAGACATTGTCGGCCAATCACGGCACGCGGCAAATGCCAGCCGGCGGACCGAATGCGGCACCAACTGACCCAGATGGGCGGTCAATTACCGGCGCATGCGACAAACCCAGGCGCTGGGTTACACAGCGGCTACCCGGTTGCGCCCGCTTTTCTTCGCTTCGTAGAGCGACCGGTCGGCACGAGCGTACATCGTTGCAGGATCGTCTCCGCGACGATATGCGGTCACGCCGATGCTGACCGTCACGGATGGATAATGCGGCAGGTCCTGCACCGCTCTGCGCAGGAGTTCGCACTGTAATTCCGCACGACGCAAATCGGCACCCGGCAGAATCAGCGCGAACTCCTCGCCGCCGCAGCGCGCAACAAATCCCGTGTCTCCGCGCTGCGCTTCGATCGTCCGGGCGATGGCTATCAGCATCTCGTCGCCCGCCGGGTGACCGTAACCATCGTTGACGGTCTTGAAGTGGTCCACGTCGATGATCGCAACCGACAATGAGCTGGCAGCGGCCAAGGCACCTGCGATCAGGTTGGTCAGCGTGGCATTGAATGCCCGGCGGTTGGCCAGCCCGGTCAGCGCATCGGTGTGACTCAGCGTCGTGAGTTCCGCATTCTGCTCCTCGAGCATTTTCCGGTGCGACATCAGCCGTTGCTCGTACCATTCGCGCTCGCTCAGATGATGGCGCAATTCCCGGTACGCGGCGCGCATCTCCAGCAGATAGGCGACCTGTCGCGACAGGCTGACCATCGTCTGGCGCTGAAATGCGGACAGCTCGCGCGGCTTGCGATCCATGACGCAGAGGGCGCCGGAAGCCGTACCGGTTGGCCCGAGCAACGGCGCGCCGGCATAAAAGCGGATACCCGGTTCGCCCCTGACAATCGGATTGTCATGAAAACGCGGATCGTCATAAGCATCCGTCACGACCAGCATGTTTTCCGGATCGAGAATGGCGTGCCCGCAGAAGGAATCGTCACGCGCCATCTCGGTTGCTGGCAGGCCGCGATGCGCCTTGAACCATTGGCGGTCGGCCGCAACCAACGAGACCGAACCCATCGGCGTGTCGCAGATGCCCGCCGCGATCGCGAGGAGGTCGTCGTAGCTTTCCTCCGGCTCGGTGTCGAGTATCTGATAGCGCTCGAGCTGGGCCAGGCGTATGGCTTCGTTGGCGGGCTTTGCCGGTCTGATCATTGACGCTACTCTGGTCTCATCGAGCTGAGAATCTTGCGCGAACAAACGACACGGCCACATGCATGAATCCTGCCAAATGTGAGAGCGGTTGTATTCGAGTGGGCACTGGCGGCTGGACGTTCGCTCCCTGGCGCAACAACTTCTACCCGGCGAAATGGCCGCAGCGACGCGAACTGGAATTCGCCAGCCGCCGGCTCACGGCGATCGAGATCAACGGCACCTATTACGGTGTGCAGAAGCCGGCGACATATGCGAAATGGCGCGAAGAAACCCCCGACGGATTCGTCTTCTCGCTCAAGGCGCCACGCTACACGACCGACCGCAGGGCGCTTGCCGATGCGGGCAAGACCATCGACGATTTCGTGTTCGGCGGATTAGCCGAACTCGGCGACCGGCTTGGTCCGATCCTCTGGCAATTGCCGCCGTACAAGACCTTCGAGCGCAGCGATCTGGCCGCGTTCCTCGATCTGCTGCCGGGCGATCTGGATGGCTATCCGCTGCGCCATGTGCTCGAAGTGCGCCACGCCAGTTTCATGTGTGCCGAATATCTCGAACTGGTGCGCAAGTATCGCGTGCCGGCCGTGTTCACCGACTCGCCGAAATACCCGTCGTTCGCCGATGTCACCGGCGACTTCGTCTATGCGCGCCTGATGCGCAGCGAGGCCGCGATCGCAACCGGTTATCGCGCCGACGATCTCGACGCGTGGACACAGCGCGCACGCGCATGGTCTGCCGGCACCGATCCGGTCGACCTGCCGCGCGTCCAAGGCAGCGCGCAAGTTTATGACAAAAATACAAAACCACGCGATGTATACATTTACTTCATCAGCAGCGCGAAGGAACGCAACCCGGCTGCGGCGATGGCGTTGATCGAGCGCATCGCGAGCTGATCGCGCAGCCGCGTGGAACTATCGGCCGTTGGCCGCATCGAAAGTAAAGCTGATCAACTACACGGGAAAGACTCATGAGCTATGTCGATGGAATTATTATACCGGTGCCGAAGAAGAACCTCGCCGCTTATCGCCGCATGGCGAAGAAGTCCGGCAAGGTCTGGCGCGAGCACGGCGCGCTGGAATACACCGAGTGCGTCGCCGACGATGTAAAGCCCGGCAAGGCAACTTCGTTTCCGCAGGCAGTAAAGCTGAAGCCCGACGAGGTCGTGGTGTTCGCCTGGATCGTCTACAAGTCGCGCGCGCAGCGCGATCGCACGATGAAAAAAGTGATGGCCGATCCGCGCCTCGCGTCGATGATGAATCCCAAATCGATGCCCTTCGATGGCAAGCGGATGTTCTGGGGCGGGTTCAAGCCGTTCGTCAAAGCCTGATCGCGGCACTGGGTGAAGGGCCTCTCTCTGCGCGCGTTTTGATTCGCGTAGAATCCTGCGTGGGCCGACGCATTGCGTCGGCCCACGCTTGTCGGGTGTCGCCGATTCCTAGCTCGACCGACCTGACAACTGTGACCTGCGATATCTGCAATTCGGGTATAACCGTTGCGCTTGCCGCATGCTAACTTGTGCGCCGTTTCCTGCTGGAGTGCGTCATGCATGACCTGACCCGGGGCTCGATTCCCAAGCACATCATTCAAATGGCCGTGCCGATCGCAGTCGGCATGCTGTTCCAGACGCTGTACCTGCTGATCGACCTGTATTTTGTTGCGCACATTGGCGATGCGGCGATTGCCGGCGTCGGCGCAGCCGGCAACCTGACCTTCGTCGTGATGGCGCTGACCCAGGTGCTCGGCGTCGGCACGGTCGCGCTGATCGGACAGGCGGTCGGGCGCAAGGATCACGACGATGCAAATCTCGTCTTCAACCAGAGCCTGCTGATCGCCACGCTGTGCGCGGCGCTCACGATTGTCGCCGGCTTCTTTTTCATCGGCCCGTACATGCGCACGCTCGGCGCGGACGCGGCGACACAAACTGCCGGCATCGATTATCTCTATTGGTATCTGCCCGGTCTCGCCTTGCAGTTCGGGATCGTGGCGATGGGTTCGGCGCTGCGCGGCACCGGCATCGTCAAGCCGACGATGATGGTGCAGATGCTGACCGTCGTGCTCAACGCGATCCTGGCGCCGGTGCTGATCGCCGGCTGGGGCACAGGCCACGCGCTCGGCGTTGCCGGCGCCGGTCTTGCGTCGACGATCGCGATAGCCGCGGGCGTGGTGCTGCTTGGCTTGTACTTCGTCAAGCTGGAAAAATTCGTCGGCTTCGAACGGCACCTGTGGGCGCCACGCCCGGAAACCTGGACGCGCATCCTGCGCATCGGGCTGCCGGCCGGCGGCGAGTTCGCGCTGATGTTCATCTACATGGCGGTGATCTATGCGCTCATCCGCGATTTTGGCGCCGTGGCGCAGGCCGGTTTCGGCGTCGGCGCTCGCGTCATGCAGGCGATCTTCCTGCCGGCGATGGCCATCGCATTCGCAACCTCGCCCGTCGCTGCGCAGAACATGGGTGCGGGCTTGTTCGACCGCGTGCGCGGCACGTTTCGCGCCGCGGTCGGCATCGGCAGCGCGATCATGCTGTTGCTCACCCTGATCTGCCAGATCAAACCGGAATGGTTCATGCGCTGGTTCACCCAGGACACAGCCGTGATCGCCGTCGCTGCTGAATTCCTCGGCTACATCTCGTGGAATTTCGTCGCCCAGGGCATCGTCTTCACCTGCTCCGGCATGTTTCAGGCCCTCGGCAACACCCTGCCTTCATTGCTCAGCAGCGGTACGCGCCTGCTGACGTTTATCTTGCCTGCGATCTGGGTGTCGCGCCAACCGGGATTCCAGCTGCACCAGGTGTGGATCGTGTCGATGGTCAGTGTCGCGCTGCAGGCGGTGTTCAGCCTGTTGCTGCTGCGCGGGCAGTTGCAGCGGCGGTTGCGGCCGGCCGTCGAAGCGGTTCCGGCCTGACGGCGCGGAGTCGAATCTCAACGTTCGCCATCGGCGATACGTTCTACCGCGAGCAGCGGAATAGCACGTCCACTGCAACAAAGGGCGCGGCATCCGCTGGATAACGCGCCGCGTGCGCCGTTTTGTGCGCCAACGCGGCGTGGTGGCTGTTCAGCGATTCCCAGACCGGGTTGTCGAGAGGATGGCTCATCGTCGCCGCGATTCTAAGGAGTGACGAGTACCTTATCCCACACCACGTCCCAACTCTCTCGACGTTCGATGAAGCTGGTGACATTGCCGTGTTCGTCGTACTGAAAGATTTTGCGGATGCGCGGATCGCCCTTGATGAAAAACACATCGCGCGTCTCCGCATTCCATTGTGATGGCGGCTTGCCGGGGCGTTGCCCCATCAGCTTTCCATCCGCCAAGGTCAGTGTGTAGGTCGGCTCCGAGTTCCTGAGCTTGTATGTGCCGGCGAATTTCCTGAGATCGCCTGCAGGCAGCGTGATCGACGGGGGATCGGTCTTCTCCGCCAGGACTTGGCCTTCAATCTGTTTCCAGCCGTCGGCACGCTTCTTCCACACCGTGTTGGTCAGATAGTTCGCGTGGATTGTCTGGTCGTAATAATATTCCGTCTCGATTTGGCGGAATAACGCGACGGCCGTGTCGCCGTCCTCGTGAAAAGACAGCAGCGCGACCTTGATGTTGCCGCCCAAGCCCTTTGGCAACGGCCTGATCTCCTTCACCATTGCATCCTTGCCTTTATAGGTGTCGTCCTCCTCGGCGTAGATGACGTCAGGATCGAGGTACTTGACCCACACCTCAGGCTTGCCATCGGTCACGGCATCGACCAACTGCTGCTCATATTGGGTGATTGTCGATCGATTGTCGGCGAGCACCGGAGACGCCGCGAAAATGACAAGCAAAACAAGTGCACAACGCATATTTTTCTCCCAGTCGAAGGACGGTATTGCCAGGGGATCTGATCTATTCAGCATCGAAAACGGGGTCTGAGAATGGTGTCAGATTCACTTATGGAATAAACGGGCCGGAGGTAATTATTCTGACTTGACTACCTCCGTGCCGTTTTTCCCAGCGGCGTGACAAGTGGACCGGCTACGCCGTTGAAAGCCGCTGTGCCAGGCGCATCCTCATAGCTTGAAAAAGAACGCAACATGTCAAGGTTTCCACGCACCGCAAACTCCATTACCCTTTCGTCATGAACACAGAACCCAAACGCGCGGCCTGGCCCCTGATCAAGGCGGTCGCATTGCTGCAACTGAAACTGCTCGTCGGCGCCGTCCGCGATCTCGCGCTCAGTCCGATTACCCTCGCCGCCGCGGCGCTCGACCTGCTGCTCCTGAAATCCCAGGAACCGCGATTCTTCCGCGGCACGCTGCGCATCGGCGAACGCACCGAGGACTGGATCGATCTGTGGTCGCATGCGCGCGATGCAGACGCACCGCCGCGAGAGAACTTCGAAGCCCTGCTCGCCCGCGTCGAGGAAGTCGTGCGCGATCCGCAAACCGGCGCGCGCCGAGCGCGTGTGCTCAAGCGTTGGGCCGAGCGCCAGGCCGTACGCGCCAAACAGCGCGCGACCGAGGAAATATCGACGCGGATGAAGGCGATTTCCGATCGCAAGAGCACGGGTGATGGCAAATAAGCGCGGCGACGAAGCGACCGCAATCCAATTCACGCTCGACCGCGACCACGTCGAATTGCATCACCTGCTCAAGCTGACCGGCGTCTGCGACAGCGGCGGCATGGGCAAGACGATCGTGGCGAGCGGCGCGGTGACGGTCGATGGTGCGGTCGAGTTGCGCAAGACGTGCAAGATCCGTGCTGGGCAGGTTGTGCAGGTCGAGGACATCGTCATTCGAGTGGTCGCCATCTCGTAGCATCCTGGCACTCTCACCCCGCACCCTGCAAAAGTGCAGGCTGACCCCTGCTTCGTTGACCATCAATTTTCTCGGACGCCGTCCTGTCGGTCCGCAGCGGAGATCATCCCGATGTTACTCAGCCACGTCTCGGCCAAGGCTGGCCAGTGGGTGATCGGATTCGATGTTGGCCGCAGCCCAAACGCATGCCCGCCGTGAGCATACAGATGCATCTCCACCGGCACATCGGCGTTCTTCAGCGCGGTGTAGTAAACCAGCGACTGGTTCACGCCGTCCACGTAGTCGTCTTCAGCCTGCACCAGGAACGTGGGCGGTGTCTCAGCGGAGACCGGAACATTGCGATTCAGTGTATGGTCTTCGTTCGCAAGATGCCCCGGATAAATCGCCAAGGCAAAATCCGGACGGCTGCTTTCCTTGTCGGCAGCGTCTACCGGCTTGTACAAGCGGCGCTTGAAGTTTGTACTGACTTCTGCCACCAGATACCCGCCCGCCGAAAATCCGATCACTCCAATCTTGTGCGGATCGATGTGCCATTGCGCAGCATGAAAGCGCACTAATCTCAGCGTTCTCTGGGCGTCCTCCAAGGCCGGCACCGATAACGCACGATTGTGGGGTCGGCAGTTGCACTGCCAGCGATAGGGCTCACTCGGAACGCGATACTTCAGCAATACACAAGTGATACCGCGGGATGTCAGCCAGTCGCAAACCTCGGTGCCTTCGAAGTCCATGGCCAGTATCTCGAATCCGCCGCCGGGAAACACGACGACCGCGGTCCCCGTGTCTTTTCCCCTGGGCCCATAGACGGTCATCGTCGGCCGCGACACGTTGGTTACCGAAACCACCGGCTTGCCGGCGATCAGCGATTTTCCGCTCGCCTTGACGGATTCCGGCCCCGGCATGGGCCTGGTGTCGGGCGGCGTTCCCGGCCATAGCGGTATTTCCGTATGCCCTGCGTCGGGCTGCCAAACCATCGGCTGCGCATCCACGTTTGCGCAAACGGCCAGCAGACACAGGGCGATGGTCCACCGTTTCATAACGCTCCTCGATTTTGGTTCCCGGCCAAAGGTATGCAGACAAGGCCTCAGGCAATTTCTCTTCGCGATGCTGGGTGCCGCATCTGGACCGCCGCGGCCGGTTCCATGAATTTCTTCGGGCAACTTTGCTGCGGTGACGTGGGCTGGGCTGCCAAGCCCAGTCCCTCACTCCATCTTCAACCGCTGTCGCCATTTTCGGGCGCCGCCCAATTGGCGGATCACCACATCAATCCGGAATCTCCGGCTCGACCAGCGTCGCAAGTTGCGCGAGCGATTGCTGCCAGCCGAGATAGCACATCTCGACCGGGATCATTTCCGGTATCCCTTCCTGCACGATATTCACCTCGACCCCGCACACGACCGGCTTCAGGGAAACGGTCGTCTCCATCTCGCCCGGCATGTTCGGGTCGTCGAATTTGTCCGAATAACGGATACGCTCGTTCGGCACCAACTCGCGATACTCGCCACCGAAGGAATGCCCGTTGCCGGTGGTGAAGTTGGTGAACGACATCTTGAACGTGCCGCCGACCCTGGCGTCCATGTGATGCACCTTGCAGGTAAATCCGTACGGCGGAAGCCACTTGGCCATTGCGTCGGCGTCGAGGAACGCGCGGTAGACGCGCTCCGGTTTCGCACGGAGCACGCGATGGAGGCGGACGGTGCCGGTTGGCATGGTGGATTCTCCTTTCGATTCTCCGAAACAAAGCAGCAGAAAATGAACCTGGTCCTTTCACTACGCTGACGAGGCAGCTTGCTCCTTAAGTTTGATTCTCCGCGCTTTGCCCGAACTACACTCTGCACTGCAATATTGGCATCCCGGACACACGAGCCTCAAACATTCCTCGCAAAGCTCAGATGTCCCAAGAATGAGGGGAGACTTTCCACATCTAACCAGCGGTGGCACAACTCGAAACCCGCCGCAATATGCAAGTATAGTTTTCCAGCGCCCATCGCCATCTTCTCCCCGCAGAATGTTGACCCCGGCAAGCTGAAACCGACGAAACTGTGTTAAGCGAGTGCGCGCATGGCTCCATGCGCCATGGAGTGCGTCAAGCATCGAGTAAACAAACTGCTCGACATCCACTCGCGCAAACGGCATATCCGCCATCATTCCGAATCTAGGGTGCTCGGGGAAAATGCATTCTTGAATGTTGGCCAGATCAAATTCGCCCGTTACTCCAGCGGCTGCCCGAACAAATTCAGATAGGACGAAAACAACTGCGGAGAGTCTGGTAAGACCAAGCGCGCCATCGAGCGCTCGAACGTCTTGGAGGACGGCTGCTCGTTTGTCGTCGATTTCAAGATTGTAGCCGAGGTCATTATGATCAATGCAAGCCAACATGGATAAGGGTATTTGTTGAGGCAACACACCATCGTTCATTGCATTTCGGATCTTCGCTGGCCAGGATCTGATGGCTTCGGCCCGCACGGCGTAATGGCGGTCTGGGTATTCAAAAACCCAGCCCGGGAAGAAGTTTGGCTGGTCTACATCTACAATCTTGAGTCGACTATCCGTCCGATCGCTGGCCCATTGAGCCGCGCGTTTCAGTGCCTCACGAGATACTTCCCCAAGGACCGTAGTCTCCGAATCCTGCGCGGACTCAGAATACCTGCCTATGGGAACATAATCAGATAACGTCCCGGCGATCAATACGTCGGAGGAAACGCTGCCCCTGATTGAAGTCTTCAATTTGCTCACACAATGTTCCGAATAACTATTCGGACTCGCAAATGAACGCCTTGCGTTCTTTACATCAACACACCATCCATCGACGTTGAGGTCATGCGTCTTCCAGTCGAGGCTAATTCCAGTCAATTGCTCAACCGAAGTATCGTAAACAAGGGCACCAAGTTGTCCGTAATACTTTGCCGCAACGTGCTCCGCTGATCTTGCGGAAGCGAGTCGCGTTGCCTCGTATTCACCAACCGCACTCGCAAGTGTGCCGTGATCGTCTATCTCCTCTTTTTGCCAAGATGAAAGACCAGCCCAAGTGCAGCACAGCTTCGCATCTTCTGCACTGAGCATAGGGGAGCGAAACGAAACTGGCGGACTTTCTACTCTTATGCGTACAAAATCGGAGCAGAGCAGATCGAGAGCTCTAGCTGCGCGCTCGCGAATTTCGCGTTCGAAACGATCCCGTTCGGTTTTAATTATCTCAACTTGATGTTGTTCCGCTTGCTCAGCGCGTTGGCGCTCGGCGGCGGCTCGATCGTATGGGGCTTCAGCGCCTTTAATTCGCTCTAGAAAATTATCGGAACTTTGCATCCGTTCAGCGAGTCTGGTCCACCGGTCGCTCGCAATCTCACCATGCCTGGACCGTACGAATCGTTCCGCGATCAAGTTTAGAAATAGGCTTGCAGCGACCTGGTTCTGCGCAACCACGAACAGTCGGCGAAGATACTTCGAAGGATTTTCGTGCTTGGCGGCGCGACTCCAGTGTAAAAAAGTGTCATGTAAGAAGTCGATATCTACAGTGGGCAGAAGTCTCACGCCAAGCGCCGATGCGTTATCAATCGCTGCATTCAACTGTTCTCTATCGATGTTGCCGCGACGACGTGCGCGATCCAATAGCGCTTCCAGAGCCTTTCGAGCTTGGGACACCTCGTCTAAAGCAGCTGCATTTTTCTTAAGCTCAGCTGCAATTCCATGTTCGAGTAGTTGCTCCCGCAAAGTCTTTGGCATCGTGATGATCCGTGAGCATCAATTCAAGCAATAAACCGGAGAGCATTTTCCATAAGTATATTTATTCCAAGCCAAACTCCGCTCCTAGCTTGATGTTGCCGACAGTTGGCGTTGGCGTCATCAACCCCCAAGCTATCAAGCATAACCCGGTGCCAGATCGGAGAGTAGAGACTAGAAGCAGGGAAAGGTGCCGGACATTTATTAACTTCTTCGCTCACGCCATCGGCAACTTCAACCCCTGCTCCTTCGCGCACTTCACCGCAATCTCATACCCCGCATCCGCATGCCGCATCACGCCGGTGCCCGGATCGTTCCACAGCACCCGCGCAATCCGCTTGTCCGCCGCTTCGCGTGCCGTCGCAGACGATCACCACGCCCGAGTGCTGCGAATACCCCATGCCGACGCCGCCGCCGTGATGGAAGCTGACACCCAGGTCGCGCCGCCGGCGGTGTTGAGCATCGCGTTGAGCATCGGCCAGTCGGACACGGCGTCGCTGCCGTCCTTCATCGCTTCGGTCTCGCGGTTCGGTGAGGCGACGGAGCCGGAGTCCAGATGATCGCGGCCGATCACGATCGGCGCCTTCAGTTCGCCCTTGCGCACCATCTCGTTGAACGCGAGGCCGAGCTTGTGGCGCAGGCCCAGGCCGACCCAGCAGATGCGCGCGGGCAGGCCCTGGAAGCTGATGCGCTCGCGCGCCATGTCGAGCCAGTTGTGCAGGTGCGGATCGTCGGGGATCAGTTCCTTCACCTTCGCGTCGGTCTTGTAGATGTCTTCCGGATCGCCGGACAGCGCGACCCAGCGGAACGGGCCGATGCCGCGGCAGAACAGCGGCCGCACGTACGCGGGCACGAAGCCGGGGAAATCGAACGCGTTCGCGCAGCCTTCGTCCTTGCGCCATCTGGCGGATGTTGTTGCCGTAGTCGAAGGTCGGGATGCCCTGCGCGTGGAACGCGAGCATCGCCTCGACGTGCACGCGCATCGATTTCTTCGCGGCGTCGCGCGACGCCGTTCGGATCGGACTTGCGTCGCTCGAACCACTGCTCGACGGTCCAGCCGATCGGCAGATAGCCGTTGACCGGATCGTGCGCGCTGGTCTGGTCGGTGACCGCGTCGGGCTTGCACGCCGCGCCTGACCAGTCTCGGGCAGGATTTCGGCGGCGTTGCCGAGCAGCGCGATCGAGATCGCCTCTGCCCTCGCTTGTGTACTTGTTCGATGCGCGCCAGCGCGTCGTCGAGATCGTTCGCCTGCTCGTCGACGTAGCGCGTCTTCAGGCGCAAGTCGATGCGGCTCTGCTGGCATTCGATGTTGAGCGAGCACGCGCCGGCCAGAGTCGCCGCCAGCGGCTGCGCGCCGCCCATGCCGCCGAGGCCGGCGGTGAGTATCCACTTGCCCTTGCAGGCTGCCGCCGTAATGCTGGCGGCCCATCTCGACGAAGGTCTCGTAGGTGCCCTGCACGATGCCCTGGCTAGCCGATGTAGATCCACGAGCCGGCCGTCATCTGGCCGTACATCATCAGGCCCTTCTTATCGAGCTCGTTGAAATGCTCCCAGGTCGCCCAGTGCGGCACGAGGTTGGAGTTGGCGATCAGCACGCGCGGCGCATCGGCATGCGTCGGAAACACGCCGACCGGCTTGCCGGACTGGATCAGCAGCGTTTCGTCGTCGTTCAGTTCGCGCAGGGAGCGCAGGATCGCGTCGAAGCATTCCCAGTTGCGCGCGGCGCGGCCGATGCCGCCATAGACGACGAGCTCGTGCGGATTCTCCGCGACCTCGGGATCGAGGTTGTTCTGGATCATGCGGAACGCGGCTTCGGTGAGCCAGCTCTTGCACGAAAGTTCGCTGCCGCGCGGCGCGCGGATCGTGCGCGTGGTGTCGATGCGGGTGCCGCGAGTGCGGCTGCTTTCGACGGATGCGTCTGCATTCATTGGCGGAGTCTCCCTGCGGAATGCCGCGGATTATCCGCCGAGCGTCAGATGTTGCGCCAGCGCACCCTCTCGGATGACTGCGAAGATTACGAACGAACGGCGCGAATCGCCTCCGAACGCGTGCGGGTATATACGAACACCGACGCCGGCGGCACGTTGCGCCAGGTGAAGCCGCCGCGGCGTACCGACAGGCCCAGTTCGTCGAGCAGTTCCTGCGGCAGCGGCGACTTCGGTCCGTAGGTGAACTGGATAAAGCAGCCTTCGGGCTTGAGCACGCCGAACACGGATTCGGCAATGGATTTTTGCAGACTTCGCGGCATCGACAGCAAACCCAGACCGCTGATTGCGGCGTCGGCAAGCTCCGCGGCGATAAAACCATTGTCGGTCGCGATCTGCTTCAGCTCGCAGGCGTTGCCACAGATCACATGCACCTGCGGAAACTGCTCGCGCAGGTAGGCGTGCAGTTCGGCGTTGAGTTCGATCACCAGCAGTTTGTCGGGAGCTATGCCAGAAGCCAGCAGCGCGCGCGTGAACACGCCGGTTCCCGCGCCGAGCTCGACCACGCGCTGAGCATTCGCCGGCAGCTCGTGCATCATCAAACCGGCAAGCTGTGCGCCGGATGGCGACAGGGCGGCGACGCGCAAGGGGTTCTTCAGCCATTGCCGGAAGAACAACCAGGTTTGCGACCCCGATTTGTTCGGCGGCGGAGACGATCGGTGTGGCTGAATCACGAAAAAATCCGTACAGGAAACAGCCCTATCATAGTGTGGCGCGCGGCGAGCAGCCAGTTGTTCGTCGGACTGATCGGAAACCGCGGACAAAGAAAAACCCCGCTGCACGGCAGCGGGGTTTCGACCGGCGCTTATTCCGGAAGAGGGCTGCGCCGGTAATCGTCAGTGGTGATAGTAGTGACCGCCACCGCCGCGGTTGTAGCCACCATGGCTGTAGCCGCCGTGGTAGCTACCACGGTAGCCGTCGTGACCGCGGTAGCCACCGCGATAGTACCCACGACCGCCGTAGTACCCGTCATACACTACCCCACCGTAGTAGGTCGGGCCGTAGTAAGCCGGGCCGTAGTAGGCAGGATAGGCGTCGTAATAAACCGGCGCCGGGGCATAGTACCCGTAGGCCGGCCCGTAGTAGCCACCACCCACACCAATATTGACGAAACTATGACGGCCACCGACGCCGAGGCTCAACCCGGGCAGGTTGATGCCGATGCCGAAGTGGTCGCGGGCGAACGCGGCCGGCGCCAGTGCGAGGCCGGCCGTGACGAGCAGGCCAAGTACCATCGCACGAAATCCACGCTTGCGGAATGTCATTTCAGTTCTCCAGTGATTAAAGTCGCGACCCCTTTGATCGCAAGTGTACTCTGCGGCCAAACGGCTGAATCCATACTGAAACCTGCCGCTGGTTTGCCACGCCATTCAGTTTGGATCAGCACGCTCCGGGAGAAAGCTGAACGGCTCAGGTTTTGCGCAGCTCCCAGCAGCGATGTATACGCGGGTTGCGCCCGAAATCAAAGGGAATGGTTGCGGCGCTGATATCGCGGATCGCGAAGTCCGCCAGCGCCGCTTCATCGAGCTTGAAGCGGCGAAAATTGTTCGAGAAAACGATGGTGCCGTCAGGCAGCAGGCGTTCGCCGCACAGCTGCAGCAGGCGCACGTGATCGCGCTGCACATTGAAATCCTCGGCGCGCTTGGAGTTGGAGAATGTCGGCGGATCGACGAAGATCAGGTCGTACATCGCCGAGTGATTCTGCAGGTATTCCAGCGCATCGGCGCAGACCAGTTTGTGCTGCATCGTAGCGAAGCCGTTGAGCGCGAGATTGCTGCGTCGCCCATTCGCAGATAGGTCTGCGACAGGTCCACGCTGGTCGTCTCGGCCGCGCCGCCCGCGGCGGCGTAGACGCTGACGCTGCCGGTATAGCAGAACAGGTTGAGGAAGCGCGCGCCGCGGCTCATCTCGCGCACGCGCGCGCGCAGCGGGCGATGATCGAGGAACAGGCCGGTATCGAGGTAGTCCCATAGATTGACGAAGAAGCGCAGGCCGCCCTCGCCCACTTCGATCAGTTCGCCGCGCTCGTCGAGGCGACCGTATTTCTCGCCGCCCTTGCCGCGCCGGCGCTGCTTCAGCGCGATGCGCTCGCGCGGAACGGCGAGCGCTTCGCCGGCGGCGCGCACGATCTCGCGCAGGCGCGTGCGCGCCATATTTTCATCGATGCTCGCCGGCGCCTGATATTCCTGGATATGCAGGTAATCGACAGCGGCCTGTCGCGCATCGCGCGGATGCGCGCGATAGATATCGATCGCCGCCGCATACTCGGGCAGGTCGGCATCGTAGACGCGCCAGCACTCGATCCCTTCGCGTTCGGCGCGTTTGCGCAGGTGTCGGAAATTCTTCTCGATGCGGTTTTTTACCATCTGCGCGCCGGGCGATAGCGGCTTGGGCACGAAGGGCGCTTCACTACTCGTCGAATCGCGCGCCAGAATATTGAAATTCAGCAGCACGCATTCGAGCGCGCCGTTGTAGAGCTTGTATTTCTTCTCGGCGCGCAGTCCGAGCGCGCGACCGAGTTCTTCGTCGGAAGTGATCACGCTCGCGCTGCCAGCCCGGAAATTCGGTTTTAAGTTTGGATCCGAGCAGACGATACAAATCCACCACGCCACTGTCCGCGCCCATGCGCTCGCCGTAGGGCGGATTGCAGATCACCAGGCCGGGCGACTCGAGTTCGTGCGGGCGATGCAGGTGTTCGAGCGATTGCCTGCCGAGATGCATGAAGCCAGACATCTGCGCGAGCTGCGCATTGCGCACGGCCTCGTTGAGTACGCTCGCGTCGTGATCGAAGCCGAAAAACACCGGCCGCAGCGCCTGTGCACCCGTCATTGCGCGCGCCTGCGCCTCGTCGTGCAGCATTTTCCACAATGCCGCATCGTGACCGCGCCAGCCGAGGAAGCCGAAATAATCGCGGCGCAGGCCGGGCGCGATATCGGCGGCCATCAGCGCCGCTTCGATCAGCAAGGTGCCCGAGCCGCACATCGGATCGACGATCCCGCCACCAGCTCGTGTAAACCGCCGGCCAGCCCGCGCGCAGCAACATGCCGGCAGCCAGGTTTTCCTTGAGCGGTGCGAGCCCCTGCCCGAGCCGATAACCGCGCTGATGCAGCGGCGCGCCGGACAGGTCGATGCTCAAAATCGCCTGGCCGCGTCGCAACAGCAGATTCACGCGCAAGGCCGGGTGCTCGGTGTCCACATTGGGGCGTTTTCCGCATTTATCGCGAAACTGATCGACGATCGCGTCCTTGACGCGCAACGCGGCGAATTGCGAATGGGTGACGCCCGGTGTGCTGCCGACCGCATCGACGACGAAGGTCGCATCGACGTCCAGATGCGTGCTCCAGTCGACAGCGAGCGCACCCTGCGTACAAGGCATCGCCGTCGGTCACGGCGAACTCGGCGATCGGCATCAGCACACGGCTGGCCAGGCGCGACCACAGGCAGGCGCGATAGCCCGCATCGAGTCCGCCGCTGAAATGCACGCCAGCCAGCGCTTCATGGACGTCGCTGGCGCCGAGCGCCTTCAATTCATCGACGAGCAGATATTCCAGACCCTTGGGACAGGTCGCGAAAAATTTTCTGACGTCTGATGCAGGCAAGCTCAAGCGAATTGCTCCGGACCGAATTGCTTCAGGAACAAACGGAACTGCTCGGCGACGAAATCCACGTGCGCGCTGAGGCGATGATCGTCGCGCACCAAGCGTGATCGAATCGCCGCGTGCACGCGCAAACGCGAGCGCGGCATCGACCGGGCATATCTCGTCGTCCCAGCCGTGTACGAGTGCGGTCGGCACGCGCGCCGCGCCGAACTCGCGTGCATAGCCGGGAATCGCCACCGGCAGCGCGATCAGAAACAGGCCGACGCAATCCAATTCCAGCGACGCGAGCGCGGCGGTGAACGCGCCCATGCTCGATCCGGCGAGAATCAGCGGCATGCCGCTTGGCGCATGCGACTTGAGGCGCGCGATGCGCGCGTCGATGCTTGTTGACGTCGTGCAGCGCATCGAGGTCGCGATAATCCGGACGCACGCTGGCAAAGCCGAGCGGCCCGGCGATTGCTGCCAGCGCGCTGACCTTGGTCGCGTTCGGCCCGCTTTCGAGGCCGTGTGAAAGGATGATGAAGGGTTTCATGCGGATACTTTTGTCGTGACGACGATTTAAGTTCGTCATTCCCGCATGCTCGTAGCGGGGTTTTCAATAGCCGAATGGCTGGTCATCCAGCGACTCTGCTTCTGTTGTCTTGCGCGAAAAAGGCAAAGACACTGGATTTCCGCCTTCGCGGGAATGACGAGCAAAGAAACGGCGTTGCTCAGCTATGATACACGCCGCTGGCAGGGCGCTCGCGCGCATGCGAGACTTTATCAATGCCCGTGTCGACGCCATCCGAACTCGTGATCCACGACTGGCCGCTGCCCTACGAGTCGCGATTGCAGCAGCGCGCGCTCGATACGATCGACCTTGTCGTGATCCACTGCACCGAGCTGCCCGACATGCAGATGACGCGCGAGTTCGGCGAGCGCGTGCGCTATGCCGACGGCACTGGCAACAGCGGCCACTATTACATCGAGGAGAACGGCACCGTCTACCGCTTCGTCGCACCACGAACGCGTGGCCAACCATACAGTCGGCTACAACACGCGTTCGATCGGCATCGAGATGTTCAACCTCGGCCGCTATCCGCACTGGGGCGACAGCAGACACCAGGCCTTCACGACGCCGTATACAAAAGAGCAAATACGACTCACTGCTCGCGCTGCTGCGCAAACTGCGCGCGGATATCCCGAGCCTGCGCTATATCGCCGGCCACGAAGATCTCGACCGCCGCCTCGAACCGGCCAGCGACGATCCGAAGATCCTGCTGCCGCGCCGCCAGGATCCCGGCCCGCTGTTTCCATGGAATGAAGTCGTGCCGGCGTCCGGACTGGAAAAGCTGGTGCCCTAGCCTGGCGACCTGATTGCAACGATTGCGCGACTTGGTTATCGTCGGCCGCAGCTATACTTCGCGTCGACAACCACGGAGAACGTATGTCCAACCCCATTGTCGGCGAGCTGGTCGAACTGCTCAGCCTTGAGCGTCTCGAAGACAACCTGTTCCGCGGCCAGAGCCGCGACATCGGCACGCGCTACGTGTTCGGCGGCCAGGTGCTCGGCCAGGCGTTGTCCGCGGCGCAGCAGACGGTCGAGGCCGAGCGCGGCGTGCATTCGCTGCACGCGTACTTCCTGCGCGCCGGCGATATCGAGGCGCCGATCGTCTACAACGTCGAGCGCACGCGCGACGGCAAGAGTTTTTCGACACGGCGCGTCGATCGCGATCCAGCACGGCGAGCAGATTTTCAACTGCACGGTTTCGTTCCAGATCGCCGAACCCGGCGTCGAGCATCAGATGCCGATGCCGGATGTGCCGCAGGCCGAAGACCTGCCGCCGCGCAAACCGCTGCCGCCCGCGGAACTCGCCAAGCTGCCGGCCAAGCTGCAGCGCTGGTTCGGCCGCAGCGGCCCGTTCGAGTTGCGTTACGTCGATCCGCGCGACGAATTGAGGCCGGAAAAGCGCCCGCCTGCGCAGAACGTCTGGTTTCGTCTGGTCGACGCGCGTCGGCGATTCGCCGGCGTTGCACCGCGCGATGCTCGCCTACGCATCGGATTTCAATCTGATCGGCACGGCGATGCTGCCGCACGGCATCTCGTTCCTGCAGAGCAATGTGCAGGTCGCCAGCCTCGATCACGCGATGTGGTTCCACCGCCCGTTCCGCGTCGACGAATGGCTGCTGTATTCCTGCGACAGCCCGACCGCGCAAGGCGCGCGCGGGCTGGCGCGCGGCATGATCTTTTCCGCCGACGGCCGCCTCGTCGCGTCGACCGCACAGGAAGGCATGATCCGCGTGTCGTCGACAAGAAATAACCATGCGACAGATTTACACTTCGCCACGCCTGGAAAACATCGACCGCGTCGTTGCCATGCTGGCCGAGGCCGGCATCGCGACGAGCGTGACCAACCGGCGCGTCTATGGCGGCCACGACTACAAGGGGCCGAGCTATAGCGCCGAGGATCGATCCGCCACCTGGCCGCAGGTCTGGGTCGTGCACTCCGACGACCAGACCGCGTGCGCGCGCGCTGCTGCGCGAGGCCGGCATCGAACCGCCAACGCGCTTTGCCGAGGAACTGGCGCAGTCGCGCAGAACAGTCGCCCGAGCAAAAGCGGATCAAGTTCACCTGGCACATGCGCACCGTGCTGCTCGGCCTGATCGCGCTGATCATTCTGCTCAACTGGATCGGCGTCCTGCATTTTTTTTGAGCACCGCAATCCGCTTCGAGGAGATTCCATGGCGCGCAACAAGACGGCTTTCCTGTTCGACCTCGACGGCACGCTCGTCGACAGCGTCTACCAGCACGTGCTCGCGTGGAAATCCTCGCTCGATCAGGAAGGCATTCCGCTGTCGGTATGGCGCATCCATCGCAAGATCGGCATGAGCGGTGGACTGTTCGCCAATATCCTTCTGCGAGAAACCGGTTTCGACAACACACCCGAGCGGCTCGATCGCCTGCGCGTGCGTCATGCCGCAGCGTACAAGAACCTGTCGGCGAGCGTGCGGCCGCTGCCGGGTGCGCGCGAACTGCTCGATTATCTGACCGAACAGGGCATGCCCTGGGCGATCGCGACGAGCGGGCGCATGGAAACCGCCGGGCACAACCTCGCCGCGCTCGGCGTCGATCCGAACAAGGTGCCCGTGGTCACCCGCGATCAGGTCAGATACGCCAAGCCCGATCCGGACCTGTTCCTGACCGCGGCCGAGCGTCTCGGCGTCGATATCCGCGACTCGCTCGTGCTCGGCGACAGCATCTGGGACATGATCGCGGCCCAGCGTGCGCGCGGCCTCGGCGTCGGCCTGCTTTCCGGCGGCTACGGCGAAGAAGAACTGCAAAGCGCCGGCGCGTTCCGCGTGTATGCCGATCCGGCGGATCTGCTCAAGCATATCGACGAGGTCGCCGCGCGCGCCTGATTCAGCCTCGCAAAGAGGCGGCGCCCGGTAAAAAGTGCGCGTCTGGATCGCCGCCTCGGGATTCTCGCGCCCATCGAAGATCGCATAAACTACGCCCATGAAGTCCGAAACCGTCCGCCTGTTTCAGACCCTGCCGCATCCGTGCGGCTATTTCGCCGAGCGCACCGCGCAGAATCTGGTGATCGATCCGGCTGCCCCGCACCTGTCGCGCATTTACGCGCACGCGCTGACGCGCGGTTATCGCCGCGCCGGCGGCCATGTCTATCACCCGCAATGTCCGCAATGCCGCGCCTGTGTGCCGGCGCGCGTCGCGATTGCGGATTTTCGCACCGATCGCAGCCAGCGCCGTTGCCTCAAGCTTAATCGCGATCTCGCCCTGAGCATCACGCCCGCGCGCTACAGCCACGAACATTTCGCGCTGTACCGGCGCTATCTCGACTCGCGCCACGCCGGCGGCGGCATGGACAATCCCGATCCGCAGGATTTCAGCCGCTTCCTGTACACGCGCGTGGAGCCCGACCTGGTTCCTCGAATTGCGCAACCGCGACGGCGATCTGGTTGCGGTGGCGGTTACCGACATCACCGCCAGCGGGTTGTCCGCGGTGTATACATTTTTCGATCCGCACGAGCGTACGCGCGGACTCGGCACTTACGCGATCCTGTGCCAGATCGAACTGGCGCGCGAGCGCAAACTGCCGCATCTGTATCTGGGCTACTGGATCGGCGGACACGCCAAGATGCAATACAAAGCGCGCTTCCATCCTCTGGAACGGCTGACGCCGGAAGGCTGGAAAGCCATGCCGGATAGACGAATCCGCGGCGCCGATCAGGGCTGAGGCGCGTCCTCGTTCTTCACCCGCTCGCCGAAGCCGAACGGGTGCTCGCTGTGCATCGACACGATGAGCTTGACGAATGCGCTCGGCAGCATGAGTTCGGCTTCGATCGCCTTGCCATCGTCGCTGCGCCCCTGCACGGTCAACTGGAAGAACGTGCCCGACGTATCGACCACGGAACATACGATATGCGGCCCTGCCGGAGGGATGTCCGAAAGATACGGCTTGATCACCGCGCCCAGCGTTTCGATCGCCTGCGGATAGAGGAACACGGCATAGTTGGTGGCGTCGTTCATTGCGGGATCGATTGCGACTGCGATAGCGGATTCTAACCAAAGCGGACGCGGGCATGCGCAAGCGCGCCGCGGTCGCATGGGTTATTCTGGGAATCTCTCGTCGAGTTCCCAAGACCGTCCATGCTTTGCCGCTTCCTCGCCCTTATTTTGACCACCCTCGCCTGCGCCGCCCAAGCCGCGCCCGCGGACAATGTGTGGATGAGCGTGCTGCTCGACGGGCGCAAGATCGGCAGCATGCACAGCACGCGCAAGGTTGCCGATGATCGCGTCGTGACCACGCAGGACATGAACATGGAGATTCGGCGCTCTGGTCTCAGGGTGGCGCTCTCGACCGGCGAGACCGATGAGGAAACGCGCGACGGCAAGCCGCTCCGGTTCCAGTCGCGATCGAAAATATCCGGCATCGAAAGTGTGCAGACCGGCGTCATCGGTGCCGACGGCAAACTCGATGTGGTCAGCGAAGTCGGTGGCGCGAAGCAGACGCATTCGATCGCCTGGCCGCAGGGTGCCTTGCTGGCCGAGGGCCTGCGCCTGCAGGAGGAAAGAAACGGCCTCGCACCCGGCACGCAGTACACCGCGCTTGCGTTTCAGGCGGAAAATATGGAAACGGTCGAAGTCGATTCCGTGGTCGGCGCCAGGCAGTGGGTCGACCTGCCGGAAGGCAAGCGCGAACTCGTGGAGATCGCGCAGACGGTCAAGCTCGGCGGCACGCCTACGCAGACGACATTGTGGGTCGAACCCGATCAGAGCGTACGCAAGCTGCGCGTGCCGATGATGGGCTACGAACTCACCATGCTGGCCTGCTCGAAGGCCTGTGCGACCGCGCCCAACCAATCCGCCGATATACTTGTACACTCGCTGGTAGCGGCCACGCGCGCACTCAGCGCGCGGGAACGCGCGCAGGGCATCGACATGCAAGTGAGTGCGAGCGATGGCGGCGAAGCCTTGCAATTCGCCGATACCGACGAGCAGCAAGTGAGTACGCATGGGGATTCGGTCGAACTGCGCATCAAACCGCTTGCCGACGGTGCAACTGCGTCGCACGAGGACAAGCCGCTCGCGTCCGATACACAGCCGAACGATTGGCTGCAAAGCGGTGCTCCGCAGATCGTCAAGCTGGCGAAGCAAGGCGTCGGCGACGCCAAGTCCGCACGTGCGCAGATGCAGAATCTGGAAAATTTCGTGCGCGGCTTTATCCGCAACAAGGACCTGTCGGTGGGCTACGCCTCGGCGCTGGAAGTGGCGAAGAATCCCGAAGGCGACTGCACCGAACACGCCGTGCTGCTGGCCGCACTCGGACGCGCCATCGGCATTCCGACGCGGGTCGTCGATGGTCTGGTTTATGTCGATCGATATGCCGGGCAGGAACATGTATTCGTCCCGCACGCATGGGTGCAGGCGTATGTAGATGGAAGCTGGCGCAGTTTCGACGCGGCCCTGCACGGCTTCGACGCCGGGCATATCGCACTGTCGGTAGGCGATGGCGATCCGTGGCGTTTCTTTGCCGGGTTCAACACGCTCGGGCGCCTGCGCATCGATTCGGTCGAGGCCATCCGCTAAGCGCGGGCACGAGGCAAGAGATACTTTTTGTTCACAATGCTGCGGGTACAGTCGAATTCAATTCACGCGAGGAGTACAGCATGAATGCACGCACCGCCCAGGCCACCAACGACGATGCCGCTGCAAGCATCCACAACGGTGTCGAGAGCGCCGAACAACAGCTCGACGAAAATATCGATGCGCTTTCCGAGCGCATCGCGGAACTGGAAAAGCAACTGCGCCAGACTGGCGAGCTTTTGCTGGAGAACGCGAAGATCCTTGGCGGATCGGCCAGCAAGCAGATTCAGTTGCACCCACTGGCCGCATTCGGCGTCGCTTTCCTCGCCGGCATGACGATCGCCAAACTGCTGCGCCGCTGACCACAACGACATGCCGCGTGACCGAACCATCCGCTGACGCTGCACAAGCCGATGCATCCGCGGCGCAGAGCGGGAGCGGCGCTTCGCTGACCGACGTGGCACAGCACACCGCGGAATATGCGCGTGCATGGGGTTCGCTGCTGATCAACGAAGCGGTTTTGGCGAAGGCCAACCTCGTCCGGCTTCTGCTCCTCGCGCTGATCGTCCCGGCCCTGGCACTCGGCGCGGCGCTCAGCATCGATGCGCTGCTCGCCGCCTTGGTACATCGCTGGCTGCAGGATTGGAGTCTCGCGGTCTGCGCCGTGCTGTTGTTGAATATCGCCGCCCTGCTGGGCACGCTCATGTTGCTGCGCAACTGGTGGCGCAGTCTGAGCCTGCCGCGCAGCCGCGCGGCGTTGTCGCGTTTTTTGCAGGCGCTGCAATGACCGGGGCCGGAACCGCGGCCGGGCGGGTGTGCGCAGCTCAGGCTGCTCTCGATGCTGCACATACTGCGTTTGTGCTCGAAACGCTTCCAATCAAAGCTTCGTTTTGCCGGCACCGCGTTGCCTGGATCGTTGGCGGAGGTTTGCTTGGCGGATGGGCGCTGAATTGGCTGCCGCTGCGTGCATGGGCAAGGATAGGTGCGGCTATCGGCGGCACTGGTGCGTTGCTCGCGCGCTCGTTTCTGACACCGTTGATTGCCGGCGCTTTGCTCGCGCTGGCGCAGACCACGCGCAGCGAGCAAAAACCTGCCGCCGTGTCGCCCGTATCCGACTAGGCGCTTCCTCCGCCATGTGCAGCGGCATTGCATGGAGATAACGATGAACGCCGAGCGTAACGACAAATCTGATACAGCGTCAGACCTCTCCGGGCCAATTGGCGCCAACCCCGAGCAGCTTGCACTCTGGCGCAATCGTCTGCTGACCATGATCCTGAGCTTGCTCGCGTTGTATGCATGCACGCTGGCCGCACATTTGCTCGTACCGATTCTGGTAGCGATCCTGTTGAGCCTGGTATTGGCGCCAGCCGTGCGTTGGCTCACACGCTGGCATCTGCCGCGCGCGATCGCATCGCTGTTCGTGCTTGTGGGCGCGATCGCGCTGGGTGCTCTGCTGCTCAATATCCTGGTCGCGCCCGCGCGCCAGTGGGCGTCGCACGCACCCCAGGCAATCGAGCACATCTCGCACCACCTGCGCGAACTGTGGAAACCAATCGCCAGCGCCAGCAAGGCCACCGAACAGCTCACCAACCTTGCGCAAATGCCGGCCGGCAGTCAAACGGTACGGGTAGTCGAAAACCCGCAGTCGGGCGCGCTTGCGCAGCTGCTGACGGCGACCCCGCTCGTGTTCATGAGCGTTGTCACGACCTTGCTGCTGGTTTTCGTGTTTCTCCTGCACGGCGACGCGGTGTTGCGCAAGCTGGTGGAGTTCGCGCCGCACTGGCACGCAAAACGCGAAGTCGTCGTCGCAACTCGCGACGCGCAACGCGAGCTGTCGGCCTACATGCTGACCATCAGTTTGATCAATGCGGGCCTCGGTGTGGCTACGGCGGCAGCGCTATGGTGGCTCGGAATCCCCGATCCGCTGTTGTGGGGCGGCGTCGCGGCGGTGTTCAATTTCGCGCCGTACATCGGTCCTTTGCTGACCGCACTTACCTTGACCCTGGTCGGTCTGGGCCAGGCGAAATCCCTGCTATTCGGTTTTGCGCCGCCATGCGCTTTCCTCCTGTTGCATCTCATCGAGAGCCTGGTTCTGACGCCATTGCTCGCCGGCCGACGGCTGGAACTGGATCCGATCATGATCTTTTTGTGCCTGATGCTGCTTGGCTGGATGTGGGGCGTGGCAGGTCTTCTGATCGCCGTACCACTGCTGACTTGCGTCAAGATCGTTGCCGGGCGGGTGCCCGAATGGGCGCCCCTCGCAAAATTGCTCGGCGCTTGACGACGCCTTCGTTTAACAAATGCCGTCTCACACCTATTCCTATAAATAAGTTTAATAAGTGTCTTTAATATATTGTTTTACATATATAAATAATTTCTTTCATAACAACACTCCCGGCGCCGCATCTGACATGCTTATCCGCTTTCTTGACAAGGCGGGGGATTGGCCTCAAAGTCTGTCGCTCTACGGATAGACTAGAGCTATGGGGCGAGCATCTTGGCGGAAGGTCGGCAGATTCGTATCTGCGCCAGTGGCAATTGGCGGCGGCGTACTCACTGGCCTTGAGCACATCGATTTTGTTCGCGCCCATTTCGGCGATGTGCTGGCTGCTGCCCCACTCGTGAGCATAGTCGTTCCTTTGGTGGCCGCAGTTGCCGGCGCAGTGAGCTTGCTTCTATGGTGGTGGGACGTTGTTGTTACGAGACGCGACCGGCCAGACTGGCCTATCCATGAATTGTTCTCTCGTGTCGAGCCAGCTTTGCGCGCGAGCGGTAGTGATCCGTTCGGATCGCCAACGGGGAATATCATCAAAGACTGGCTATCCACAGGCCAGCTTCGTTCGTGGGGCAGGCTCAGCAATAACGGAACATTGGTTGAGATTCCAGCGGACTATTGGAGACATGCGAGTTGGACGTATTTCTTCTTGTACGAGGAAGAACGACGCGATATGGCGCATGTGCGGCGCTCGGTGGGTGACCACTCAGACGCTCCAGCTTACTGGGACGTGCGTGTGAACAAAGCCGAAGGCATTGAGGTCAGGTGAAAACCGTGGTTAATGCTTCGGCTTCAAGTAATCCGTCTCGACATACCAGTGCGGTCCAACAACCACTTCGTATTGACCTTGTTCTGTGCCATCGAGGACAGCCTTGGGTATTGGGTCGCGTAAGACAGGGCGATTGCCAAACCCCCATGAGTGCGGTAGCAATGTCGCTCGTAATGCTCGCGCTGGCGATGACTTGCCTTGGTCAGGAGTGTCGTCGAGCCATTCGGGCACGAGCCACAGGTCTCCGTCGATTTGTAGGCAATCGTATTCGTATAGGCCGTCCTCGTGTGCTACGGTAGCCTTGAGTAGTTTCATATCCATGTCGCATCCTATGAACAAGCCAAAGCCTGGGCTGTCATCCGAAGGACGACTGGCTCGTATGCGCGAAATGTTTGATTCCGACCGCGCCGTGTTAGCCGAGGACTACAAGCACTTCACGCAGCCCTCAGGCCCGGATGCTCCCACTCGCCGGAGTAAAGCTGGGCGTAAGTCGGGGAAGGCGAACGAGCGGCCAGACCCAGCACGGAGTTGAACGCCGTCATTGGGTAAAAGCGCCGGTTGAACCGGAACACGTACTCGTTGAGGTACGCCTGGAGGTGGCGTGGCTCGATGCGGCCGTGGTGCGTGCCACGCAGCCACGTTTTGAGGTTCGAGAAGACCAGGTGAATCATCGGCAGATGGGACTCGGCCTTGTCGGGATCGCCGCCCAGTATCAGCGGCTCGTGCCAGTATCCAAGGCCGCGCAGGTTGGAATACCCCTGCGCGCCGTCTGTGCAGATCGTTGCGCCGGACTGCACGCTGTCTTTGACGAAGGACGTCAGGTTCTCCGTGCTTCGGGCGTCGATGACCCGAAGGCGCAGGCGTCCGGCGTAGAACAGCTTCTTGGCCGGGATGCCGCCTTTGTGGGAGTCTTTCCACTTGGCTTCGCGTTCTTCGTCGTCCTTGCGAACGCGTACTTCGATGGCACCGATGACCATCGAGCTATTGGTTCTGCCACGGCCGCCGATCATGCACTCGTCGATCTCGACGGTGTGATCGCCGCCGATGCAGTCGCGGTTCGGCCGCACCATGCCAGCGCGCAGCTTGTGCAGGATGCCGAACGCGGTCTCATAGCGGGACAGGCCAAGCTGGCGCTGGAACTGAAGCGCGGACTGGCCCGGTGTTTGAGTTGTCATCAAATACGCGCCCCAGAACCAGACCGAGAGCGGCATGTGACTGGACTGCATGACCGTGCCAGCGGTCAAGGACGTGTTTTTCTTGCAGCCCTTGCAGCGCAAGACGACGGAAGATCGAGTCTGGAAGCGATACGGCGCGGCCTGTTGGCCGCAATGCTCACAAACAAACCCATCCGGCCAGCGAACGGCTTCCAGATAGGCCGCGCAAGCGGCATCGTCTGGGAAGCACTTCTGGAACTCTGGCAGTGTGGTCGGAAAGCGCGGCACCACACGTAACTGTTCACTTGTCATAGCGGCCTCCGGGCTGAGCGAGTATTGCTTCGACTTTCTTGGAGATTTCATCAAATGCCTCTTGAAATTCAGCCGTCTTCATGTCGGACATCTCTGGTGCCTCGTTCGGGAGTGCTAGGAGCGAGTAATCAAGACGCGCCTGATCTAGCCTATAGCGCACTGCCATCAAGGCTTGAAGTCGCTCAGTTGCTGGCTGACGAGCAAGTTCGTCACGCAGATTACGAGCGAGCCATTCGAGGAGAACTTTGCTCGCAAGTGCGCGCATTCGTTCGCGGAACAATTCGTGCTCTTTCTTTTTCATGGGGATTCAGAATACGCCGAACCCTCCGCCGTGTCAATGAAGCGGATAAGCATGGCATCTGAACGTCATTGACAATTAGATATCATATTGATATCTTTATTTCACGTCATAGCATGGAGTGTGTCATGAACGAACGCCTTTATTCCGCCCCCTCTGGCATCCCCGCTCTCGTCGGCTTGATCGCCCTTATAGTTGCCGACGCGTTCTGGTTGATCCATTCGATTCAAAACGAGATCGTCTGGGGCATCGTTGTTGCGGTGCTGCTCGGTATAGCCCTGCTCGTCTCGCTCGGCGGCTTCTTCACCGTCGCGCCGAACGAAGGCAAGGTGCTGCAGTTCTTCGGCCGCTACGTCGGCACCGTGCGCGATGCCGGGCCGCGCTGGACGAACCCGTTCTACAGCAAGCGCGGCGTATCGCCTGCGCGTGCGCAACTTCGAGTCGTCCAAGCTCAAGGTCAACGATCTCGACGGCAACCCGATCGAGATCGCCGCAGTCGTGGTCTGGCAGGTCGTCGATACCGCCGAAGCGCTGTTCCAGGTCAACGACTACGAGGACTTCGTGCACATCCAGAGCGAATCGGCGCTGCGCGCAATGGCGACGAGCTATCCCTACGACTCGCACGATACCGGTGCGCTGTCGCTGCGCAGCCATGGCAAGGAAATCTCCGACCATCTGCAGAAGGAAATCCAGGAGCGCCTTGCCAGCGCCGGCGTGAAAGTCGTCGAGGCGCGCATCACGCATCTGGCCTTCGCGCCGGAAATCGCGCAGGCGATGCTGCAGCGCCAGCAGGCCAGCGCGATCATCGCCGCACGCACGCGCATCGTCGAAGGCGCCGTCAGCATGGTCGAGATGGCGCTGGACCAGCTCAAGCAGCGCGGCGTCGTCGATCTCGACGAGGAGCGCAAGGCGGCGATGGTGTCGAACCTGCTCGTCGTGCTGTGCGGCGAGCGCGGCACGCAGCCGATCGTCAACACCGGCACGTTGTACGGCTAGGCTGTCATGATCGAGATTCTGGCCCCGTTTCTGTTCCTGGCGGCGAGCTTCGCCGCCGGCCTCAGCGGCCTGCTGGTACATGCGCAGATTGCGAGCGATCCGGCGCAACCGTTGCCGAAACCCGGCAGCGACAACCTTGGTTATCGGCGCATCGCCAATGCCCTGTTCGGGTTGGCGATTGTCATGCTGGCCTGCGCTGCGCTGTTCGCCGGCGGCCGCGAGGCCGCGCACCTGGCTGGCAAAGGCGGCGCGATCCTGCACAAGATCATGGTGATCGGTATTGCCATGATCGCGGGCGCGAGCGGATATTGGCGCAAGCGCAACAAACGCATGCAGAAACACGATGGTCGCTGAGAAAAAAGCCTACCCGCTGCGGATCTCGTCCGACGTGCTCGACGCCGTGCAGCGCTGGGCTGACGACGAATTACGCAGCGTCAACGCGCAAATTGAGTACATTCTGCGCGATGCCTTGCGCAAAACTGGCAGGATCAAGCCGGCAAAGTCCGCAGCATCGGCAGCAAAGGAATCGAAATCATGATGAAAACCGTTGTGTGCATTGCCTTGATTTGCATGGGCGGACTTGGCGCCATTGCCACAGCCGCACCGGCCGCAGGTTCGATGGGGGAACAGTGTCACCTGCGTTCTGGTGAAATCCTCACTGCGCTGGAAAAGGGCGATTACATCGCTGCCACCGGGTATTTCGATGCGCGCATGCATGCGGGGCTAAGCGCGGAAAAACTCGGCCGAGTCTGGCACGACATGTTGCCGGCGAAGGTAGGTGCGTTCAAGAGCGCAGGCGCAACGAAGGTGACAGAACGCGCCGGTGGTGCGCTCGCGCAAACGCCATTGCAATTCGCCAATGCCTGGCTGAACTTGCGCGTCGCCTGCAATGACGACGGCATGGTTGGCGGCCTATTTTTCGTTCCGGGCTCAGCACCCACTGCAGCATTGACGCCATTGCCGACTGCTGCCGATGTCGTCGAGCGCTCGCTGGCGGTCACCTCGCCCATTGGTCCGCTCCCCGGCACGCTGACCCTGCCCAAAGGGCTTGGTCCATTCCCTGGGGTGTTGCTGGTGGCTGGCTCCGGGCCCAACGACCGCGACGAGACGATCGGCCCGAACAAACCGTTTCTGGACCTGGCCAATGGTTTGGCCGCACACGGCATCGCCACATTTCGCTATGACAAGCGCACGCATGTTTACGGCGCAAAAATGGCCGGCAAGGCTATTACCGTGGACGATGAAATCACGAACGATGCAGTGACGGCAGCCAAACTGCTGGCGCAGCAACCGCATATCGACTCAACGCGTGTATTCGTGCTCGGTCACAGTCTGGGTGCATTGATGGCGCCGCGCATCGCGCAACGCAACCCGAACCTGGCCGGAGTCATTCTGATGGCTGCGCCGGTCACCTTTGATCTCGATACGGTGCTGCGCCAGACGCGCTACATCGAGCACCTGCACGGCGCATCCGCACAGCAAATCGACACGGCAACCGCAGCGATTGTCGCGGCGCGCGATGCGATTGCCAACGCGGATCCGGCACATCCGCCCGCTGGCGAGTTTTTTCATGCGCCGGCCAGCTACTGGTTGAGCCTGCGCGATTACCACGCAATCGCGGTGGCGGAAAAACTGCCGCAGCCGATGCTGATTTTGCAAGGCGAGCGCGATTACCAAGTGACGCCAAAAGGCGACTTCGCCCAATGGCAAGCCGCATTCGCGCAGAAGCCGCGCGTGACGCTCATTGAATTTCCCGACTTCGGTCATTTGTTCATGCCTGCCGGCAATCCGCCCTCGCCCGCCGACTACGCCAAGGCCGGCCACGTCGATGCGCATGTCATCGATGCGATCGCGCACTGGATCGCCGGCGTGCCGCACGCGAAGTAAACTGACCGCGTGAACGTCGCCTCGCCGCTGCCCATATCGCCCGCATGCCAGGATGCGGCTGGCTGCCAGCGCAGTATCGCCGCCGCATTTGCGCTCGGCGTGCCCCGCGACTACGGCCGCACGCGCGCGCTGCGCCGCGTGCGCGAGCCGAAGCATCTGGCGTTCATCGGCGCCGACACCCAGGATCGGCCGCAATGGCTGTCGCCGCGTCCCGCGCGCGCATGGTTGCGCATGCGCGAAGCGGCCGCGCGTGATGGCGTCGATTTGCAGATCGTCTCGGCGTTCCGCAGCATCGAGTACCAACTCGGCATCGTCCGCCGCAAACTCGAACGTGGTTTGTCGATGCATGAGATCCTGCGCGCCAGCGCGGCACCCGGCTACAGCGAACATCATTCGGGGCGTGCCCTCGACATGACAACGCCTGGCCTTCCCGCGCTGGAAGAAGAGTTCGAGACTTCCGCGGCGTTTGCGTGGCTATCGGCCAACGCAAAACTGCACGGATTTCATCTCAGTTATCCGCGCGGCAATCCGCACGGCATTGCGTATGAGCCTTGGCATTGGTGCTGGCAGCCTGCGCGACGAGCGCGCTAGGCACAGGATGCCGCTCCGGCATCTGCTTCGCCGATGAAATGGCGGCTGAAAGCAGCGTTACGGGTCTTGGTGTTTTGCACTGCGTAAAAATGCAAACGCAAGCAGCGACCAGCCAGCGATCAGCGCGATGCCGCCGCACGGTGTGATCACCCCGATAAGACGTGGCGCACCGAGCGCCAAGGCATACAGGCTGCCGCAGAACAGCACGACGCCAATCAATATCGCCACGGCGCTTGCGCGCAGCAAGCGCGGTGCGGCGCCGGTCGTTTGCGAGATCGCAAGCAGGGCCAGTGCGTGCCAGAACTGGTAATCGACCGCGGTGTGCCAGACCTGCGACGACGCCTCGTCCAGATGGCCGCGCAGCGCGTGCGCGCCAAATGCGCCGAGAACCACTGCGAACGCACCGAGGCATGCGCCGAGCACCGCGAACGATCCGCGCATCAATGCCCCGCTGCTGGTGCCGGTGCCGGTTTGACCGCCCGCCCACGGCTGGTTTGTCCGGCGGGCTGAAGTGCGGGTGTTCTGCCGCCGGCTGCGGTCTTCTGCGCGATGCGGCTTGAGCATTTCCTCGATGCTCTTGTTGAAGTTCGCGAACTCGTAGGCCGGCACGATAGAAAGTCCAGCCGGCAAACTTCTTGTTGAGATCCTCGACGACCTTCGTCGCGGCCGCCCGGCGCTGGCCGCGTCCTTGGCCGGGTCGACCAGCGACGGCGGCTTGGCGACATCGGCCTCGGCTTTCGCGATCGCGGCGTCGTCGCCCTTCGCCTCGACGACCTTGAGTTTCGCTGCGGCGACCTGCGGTTTCGTAGGCGGCCTTTGCCTTGCGCCTGTCCTGCGGCGATGTCGGCGTCGAGCTGCTGCGCGTCGTTCGATGCCGACGATCTGAATCGCATTCTTGCCCCCGCGTCCCATGCGGTCACGTCGACCGCGAGTGCCGCCGAATGCGAGATAGTGAATCTTGAACGCCTTCTCGGGCAGGCCAGTCCTTGCGCGGCGGCGACATCGTCGATGCGCAGATTCGCCAGCCCCGAACCGAGACTGTTCGCGACGTAATCCGAAGCGACGCTCGCGCCCCTTCGGCACGTCGGCGATCTTGAAGTTGGCATCGGTGGTTGTGTCCTTGTAGATGCGCAGCACCTTGCCGTCGATGCCGGTGGTCAGCCGACCTGCTTGATGCGCTCGGCATCGATGTTGGCGAGATCCTGCTTGATCCATGCGGCCGGATCTTCTCGGCCAGCAGATTGCCCTTGGCCAGCAGGCTCTGCGCTTCGCCTTCGCGGCGCACGAACGTGCCGCCGCCGCCGCCGCCGTTGTAACAGGCCGATGATCAGTTTGACCGGCTGCTTCAACGCCAGCGAGCGTCGACCTGCACGCCTTTTGCGTCCTTGCCGCGGCGATGTCCTCGACGCCCAGGTCGGCGTAGCGTTTCGGGATTCGACGTCTTCGTCCTCGATCACTGTCGCGTCGGCGAGCTTGAGCAGGAATTCGCGCAACTTTGCCAATGTCCGCCGGATAGCCTGCGACTTCTCCGCGACATGCCAGCCGTCGGCGCCGCGCTTGAGCGTGACCAGCGCTTTGTTGCCGGCGCCGGTCAGCGTGATCGCAATCGACATCGTTGACCTGATCGCGCAGATGCGGAAACAGCAGCGCGTTGGCTTTGCGCTTCCCTCGCTCTCGGGGCGGTTGGCGATGCTGACCCATATAGCCGCGATCAATGCGAGCACGCGCGGCGACGATGAGAACGTATAGTGTCTTTGCATTCATGGTCGTCGCCTCCTCAAGCCGCGCGCCGCCGGCGTTTCCACCAGGCGAAAGCGAGTGCGAGCAGACGTGATCAGCAACGGCATCAGGCCGATGTTGATCAAGCTTCAGGCGCGTGCCGAGCGCCTCGATGCGCTCGTCCAGGCCGCGCCGCACCTGGCGCAACTCCTTGCGGATCGCGACCTTCTGATCGAGGAATTTCTGCAGCTCGGCCTTCTGCTCGGGCGACAGGATCATCTCGTTTTCCTTGCCTTGCCGCTCTGCAGTTCGGTCAGCTTGCGCTCGGTGTCGCTGAGCTGCTGCTGCAGCTCGCGCTCCTTGCCGCGGAAACTCTCCTCCGCCGCGCGGCGCATGTCCTCGACCGTGGTGAACGGACGTTGCGACGTCGCGCGCCCGCGGATCGAGATCAGGTCCGACGAGCCGCTCGAGATTGTCGACCGCGTTGACGATGAAATCGCCGTTGTTTGCGAACGCGTTCATGACTTGCTGGCCGAAGAACGGCTGCACCTGCACCCAGAGCCGATTGCTGAGCATGTCGGTATCGGCGACGAGGATGATTTCGCCGGTGTCCTTGGCTCGGCCAGATGGCCGGCTTCCTTGCGCTCCGGGAACGCGGTCGTGAACTTGCCCTCGCAGACGCCCGGCGATGACGAACGGTTGCTTGCCGTCGGGTTTGTAGCCGACCAGCAACTGGCTCGGATCGCGGCAGGAACTTGACGCGTTCGCCCGGCACCGACATCGCGTCGGCGCTGGTCTGGATCAGCGGCATGAGCTTGTTCTTCGAATCCTTGGCGAGCGCGAAGAAGCCGGCCGAAGATACGTTGATCGCTGTCCAGCGTCGCCGTGGTCACGTCGGTCGGATTGAGGTCGCGCTTGGTGAATCCGAGAATCGCCGGATCGCGCACCGGCGGCGCGCCCTGGGTCACCGCTGATCTGCAGCGCGTGCGCGCGATCGAGCACGACCTTCTTCGGGTCGTACTCGATGCCCCAGGCCTTGAACAGCTTGGGCAGATCGGATGACTTGTCGGCGAACATCGCCGCCTGCGGATTGTTCGGATCGGCGCCGCTATCGTCGGTTTCGGCCAGCGGATCGACGAACACGAGCAGATGGCCGCCGCGCAGCACGAACTGGTCGATCGCATACTGCGCATCGTCGCTCAGCTTCTTCGGCTGCACGAGCACGAGCGACATTGATGTCCTTGTCGATCGCCTTCAGCGAAGCCGCGGTCAGCTGGCGCACGTCGAACAACTGCTCGAGCTGCTGCTCGATGGCCCAGGGCTGGCGCATCTGCCGCGTCGCCGGATCGAAACCCGCGCTCATCGGCAGGCTCGGAGATCAAGCCGACCGCCGGCTTCTTCGGCTATCGACAGCTCGATGAATCATCTTGGCGATGTCGTATTCGAGGAACGTTTCCTTGTTCGGCTGAGGAACGGCATGACCGACTTGCCGTTGGTCGAATTCGTGCCGGCGAGGCCGAGGAAAATATTCGTCCCGCCCTGCCCCCATCGGCAACGGCTGCAGCCCGAAGGCTGGTCGCGCGATCTTCGTCTTCGGAGAACGGCAGCGGATCGATCACCTCGACGTGCATCTTGCCGCCGGCGCGCGCGGCCATTTCCGTCGAGCATCTCGCGCACGCGCGGCGCGTAGTTGCGCAACGCGGCGGCCTCGGGCTGCGCGCTTTCCGCGGCCGCCTTGTCGGAGAAAAACAGGTACAGGTGAATCGGCTCCTCGATCGACGGAAAGTATATTTTTTGTGCCCTGCGACAAGGTGTACAGATGGTTCTGGGTCAGATCGAGGCGCGCGCCGCGCAGCAGCGTGTTGCTGATCAGGATCACGGCGACGAACAGGACGGCGAGCACGGCGAGCGCGCCGCCGGTGAGGAATTTGCGATTGGAATTCATTTCGATGCGCCCTTCAGTCGGCTTTCTTGAGATCGATCACCACCGCGCTGGCGTACAGCCAGAACGCGATGGTCAGCAGGAAATAGACAGGTCGCGCAGATCGATCACGCCCTTGCTGATCGAGCTGAAATGCGTAAGGAAACTCAGATCCGGAAATCGCATCGACCACGCCCTGCGGCGCCCATGCGCTGAAGAAATCGAGCACCAGCGGGAAATCCGGCGAGCAGGAACAGGAAACAGACGACGACGGTGAGGATGAACGCGATCACCTGATTGCGCGTGCACGCCGAAATGCACGAGCCGATCGCCAGGAATGCGCCGGCCATCAGAAAACTGCCGATGTAGCTGGCGAAGATCACGCCGTTGTCGGGCGAGCCCAGATAGTTGACCGTGATCCAGATCGGGAACGTCAGCACCAGCGCGATGCCGATGAAGGCCCACGCCGCGAGGAACTTGCCGACGACGGCCTGCCACATCGTCAGCGGCAGGGTCAGCAGCAATTCGATCGTGCCGCTCTTGCGCTCCTCCGACCACAGGCGCATGCCGACGGCAGGCACGAGGAACAGGTACAGCCACGGATGAAAATTGAAGAACGGCAGCAGGTCGGCCTGGCCGCGCTCGAAGAAATTGCCGAGGTAGAAAGTGAACGTGCCGGCGAGCAACAGGAAGATCACGATGAAAACGTAAGCGACCGGCGTGGCGAAATAGCTCGCCAGTTCGCGCTTGAAGACGGTAAGAATCGCACTCATGCGCGGACCTCCTCGAGCGGCGCTTCTTCGCCGAGATCGCCCTGCGTGATCGTGCGGAACACCTCGTCCATGCGTCCGGATTCGAGTTGCAATTCGCTGACCTCGATGCCCTGCGCGCGCAGCAGTTCGCTGATCGGCGCGAATATCTGCTTGCCCGGGTTTCGGAATCGCGGTGAAGCGGTGAGTCCTGCGGATCGATCTCGACCGCGGCGACATCGGCGACGCGCGACAGCGCCTCCTTCGCCGCGGCGACATTGGCCGTGGTCAGCGACACCGCCTGGTGATAGCGCGAGCGCGCCTCGAGTTCGGCCGGGCGTGGCGTCGGCGAGGATCCTGCCACGGGCGATGATGATCGCGCGGCTGCATACCGCGTGCACTTCCTCGAGGATATGCGTGGATACGATGATGGTCTTGTCCTTGGCCATCGCGTTGATCAGGCTGCGCACTTCGAGTTTCTGGTTCGGATCCAGACCGTCGGTCGGCTCGTCGAGAATCAGCACGGCGGGATCGTGCACGATGCGCCTGGGCGAGACCGACGCGGCGCTTGAAGCCTTTCGACAGCGTCTCGATCGTCTGCTCGAGCACGCTGTTCAGATGCAGGCGCTCGATCACGTCCTCGAGGCGCTGCGCGCGGCGCGCACCCGTCAGGCCGCGCACGTCGGCAACGAAATCGAGGAACTGGCGCGGCGTCATTTCGCCGTAGCTCGGCGCGCCTTCGGGCAGATAGCCGAGTACGCGCTTGGCCGCGAGCGGCTCGTTCACCACATCGTGGCCGCAGACGCTGGCGCTGCCGGAAGTCGGCGCGAGGAAGCCGGCGATCATTTTCATCGTCGTCGATTTGCCGGCGCCGTTCGGGCCGAGGAAGCCGAGCACCTGCCCGGGTTCCACCTTGAAGGTGATGCCGTCGACGGCGGTGAGGTCGCCGTAGCGCTTGGTCAATTGCCGGGTTTCGATCATGTCGAAGTCACCGTTTGATTGAATCGGGTTGATTGACCGCTGCGTACCGCGCGAGCACGCCGCAGCGCGTGGCACGCTCCGGTCAGGCGGAGTCGAGCCGCACGAAACGCGGGCCCAGCGACAAAATACCACAGCGCGCGAAAAAGTTCCCGGCACCACGCGACCGTGCCGGCAATCCGCGCGCGGGCAGAGCGCACGGCAGGGTGACTGTCCGTGCGGGATCGCTTACTGCGAATCTGGATCGGCAGGTAGACGGTGAAGGACTGCTTATCCTCGGCCGGCCTGCGGATCGGTCGTCGTCAGCTCGTCGTAGAAACGGCCGGTTCCCTGCGAGCTTTCGTCGAAGATGTAGCCATGCGTATAGGCATAGGCCTTGAGCATGCAGACGCATCAGCGGCAACTGCGCCGGCGAGCCGGTGAACGAGGTCGTCAGCACCTTGCCGCCGCATAGCTCTGGCCGATCTTGACCGGATCGGTCAGGCGTGTCCGTCGTTGCGATCGACCGGCAAGGCGATGTCGAACTCATAGTTCTCGTCGCCCCAGTTCGTCGTGATCGGTGATGCGCGGACCGGTGACGTTGAGGTTGTCCTTCTTGATCGACCGCCTGGATCTGCGGTCATCGCCTTGTCGGTCGCGTCGGCGACATCGTCGAGCGTGCGCTTGGCCGTGGTCGACACGAACAGGATCGGCTGCGCGGCTACGTCCTTGAGTTCGAATCTGTCTGATCCTTGTAGTCGACGTTCGGGAATCGTCGCCAGCAGTTTCTGCAGTTCGGTCAGCTGCAACTGGATCTGCGTCGCCGGGTCGCCTTCGAGATACATGCCGGCAGTAGCGCCCGAGCAGATCCCAGCCGTAGTCGACGTCGTAGCCCATCGTGACCTTGACGGTCTTGCCGTTCTCGGCCGGATCGATGTCGAAGGTGTAGTATCTTGTTCGTGCCTCGCCAGTTGTTCTCGATCGCCCAGCGTCACCTGCTTGTCCTGCGATCGGATCGGGAATGATCGATGATAGCTGCCGTTGCCGATGCGCGGGTCGGCGCTGACCCAGTTGACCTTGGCGCCGGAGCCCGCTCCGGGCCCGTAGTAGTCGAAACTGCACGCGCGGATCGTAGGCGCGCAGCGCCGACCACGACGGATAAGTGCGGAAGCCATCGAGCACGTCGTAAATCTGCCGCACCGGCGAACTGACCATCGATCGAGCGCTCGATATGGCGATGGCTCGGGCAAGGCGATGGCGAACACCACCGCCAGCACGAAAACGATGATCAGGGCAACGAAAATCTCGAGCAGACGGATCATCCGATCTCTCTCCGAAATTGTAATCGGCCGACCGCGTTGCGTCCCCGTCCCGGCCGCAACACAGCCGTCCATGCATCCGGCCCGAGCCGGCAAATCGCAGCGCGGGCCGACGCCTGCCTGGCGTCAACCGAATGTTACTTGCAAATTTCTGCGAAGGCTATCGGTCAGAGTCGCGGTAAGGAGCCGCGCCGGCGCGCGAACCCGCTTCTGCGCGGCGTGTTCCCGGCCGCTCAGACGATGCCGATCTCGAACGCCTTGAGCACGGCCCGCGTGCGATCGCGCACGCCGAGCTTGGACAGGATGTTGGAAACGTGGTTCTTCACCGTGCCCTCGGCCACGTTCGAGCGAATTGGCGATTTCCTTGTTGCTGTAGCCGCCGGCCATCAGGCGCAGGATTTCGGTCTCGCGCTCGGTCAAGCGGTCGGGCCGGTCGAGGCTGGTGAATTCGTTGTGCATGCGCTCCAGACCCGACAGCAGGCGCTGGGTCACCACGGGCGCCACCAGCGAGCCGCCGGCCGCGACCGTCTTCACCGCATCGACGAGCTGATCGAGCGACACGTCCTTGAGCAGGTAGCCGCGCGCGCCGGCCTTGAGTCCTGCGAGTACCAGCTGGTCGTCGTCGAACGTGGTCAGGATGATCGTCGGCGGCAGAGCGTCGCGCGCCGCCAGCGCATTGAGCACGTCCAGCCCCGACATACCCGGCATGCGCATGTCGAGCAGCACGACATCGGGCTTCGCCTGCGGAATAACCTCGACCGCCTGAGCGCCATCGCGCGGCTTCGCCGATCACGCGGATTTCGTCGGACAGCTCGAGCAGCGAACGGATGCCCTGACGCACCAGGGTCTGGTCGTCGACCAGACAGACCGAAATCACGTCTTGTGCAGTCGCGAGTCATCGGGTAGCCTCCAGCGGCAGCCATGCGTCGAGCGCGAAGCCCTGATCGCGCGCCGTGGTGATGTTGAGACGACCGCCGACCTGGGCGAGACGCTCGCGCATGCCGGTCAGGCCGTTGCCCTGCCTGATCGCCAGCGCGCCGCGACCGTCGTCGCGCGCATGGATCGCCAGTTCGTTGGCCTCGGTGCGCTCGCAACGCAGCCACAGATTGCGCGCGCCGGCGTGGCGCACGGTATTGGTGATGATTTCCTGCGCGCAGCGCAGCAGCACCTGCGCGCGCAGCGGATCGTCGACGGCGAAGCGCGGCGGCAGATCGAGATGGATGGCCAGACCCGGGCACGCCTTCGACCAGGGTCTTCAAGGCCGCCGTCAGATCGATATTGTCGTCCTCGCGCAGCTGGCTGACGACTTCGCGCACGTCGGACAGCAGCAGCTTCGCCACGGTCTGCGCCTGGCGCACGTGCTCCTGCGCGACGCCGTTGACGCAGATGGCTGGCGACTTCGAGATTCAGACTCAGCGCGGTCAGATGATGGCCGACGAGGTCGTGCAGTTCGCGCGAAATGCGCATGCGCTCGGCGATGCGGCTCGATTCGGTCAGCAGGGTGCGCGTCGCGCGCAGTTCGGAGTTCAGCCGGCGCAACTCCTCGCGCGAATCGGCCTGCTGCTTGGCGACCAGCGAGGTGACGTAGGTGAAGCCGGAAAATCCGACATACAGCGCCGACTGCACGATGCGACTGGAACAGCGTCGAATCGAGCCAGGCGACGAACACCGGCGTCAGGGTGAAGCTCTGCAGAAACACCCAGGCAACGCCGGGCCACAGCGGCAACATCCACGGCACGACCCCGGCGATGAGCAGTATCAGCACGCCGCTGATCCCGCTATGACTGAACCAGCCGATCGCGAACGTCGCCAGATTCATGACACCAGATACGGAATGCGCCGCATGCCGGCGTTGCGCTTGCCCAGGTCGCGTGTCGCCAGCCAATAGGCGACGCCGAACACGAAGTAGGCCAGACACCAGGCAAGATGCTCGGTCGACCCGGTCTCGATTTCCGGCGCACGCCAGTACACGCTCAGCAGCGGCACGCCCGTACAGGCGTAAGTGAACAAGCCCGCGTAGCGCAGCAACTGGATGTGATTGAACAATGGCAGACGCATGCGCGCATCATAGAACCGATTACGCGCCACGCACCATGCTGCAAGTCATTTTCGGGCGCAGATCCATGTGCCGTCACCGGGCATTGCCGAGCCGCCTGGCAGCGGTTTCTGCAATCTGCAGACTCCCTGGGGCCGGCGCGGTCTGCTGCGCAAATCGATGCGGTCCATCGCTCACTTTTCCTTAACGAAATTGCCATCGCTTCGGCATGGCGACGCATATCGGCGCGTGCAATAATGCCCGCCAGTATTCGCGCGCATTCGCGGCGCGCGTCCCGCACAGTGGAGTGGTACCCGCATGACCATCACCATCCGCGACGTCCGCGAACACGAACTCGATTCCGTGCTCGCCTTGAACAATGCTGCCGGCTCGACCATCCTGCCCCTGGATTCGAACAGCGTACGCAAATTCTACAACGAGGCAGTCTACTTCCGCGTGGCCGAGGCCGAGGATCATCTTGCGGGATTCCTTGTCGCCCTGCGCGAAAATGCCGATTACGGCAGCGGCAACTTTCTCTGGTTCCGCGACCACTATCCCGCAATTTCTCTACATCGACCGCATCGTCGTCGCGCGCCCTTATCGCGGTGCCGGACTCGGCCGCGTGTTCTATGCCGACGTGACGAGTTTTGCCGAAGTGCGCGTGCCCCTGCTCGCCTGCGAGGTGTTCCTCGAACCGCGCGACGATATCGCCCTGCTGTTCCACGGCACCTATGGATTTCACGAAGTCGGCCAGCAGACCATGGCCAACGTCGAGCGCCGCGTCGCCTTCTGGCGAGAGACATGTGCAGCTTCCCCTACGTGCGCGAAATGTATCTGGATCATCCGGGCAACGGCTTGCCGAACCAGCCATGGCTGGCCGAACGCGCGCATGCCGTCAGTACGCCGCAGGCCCGCAGCGCCTGATCCGCGGCTCGCTGTTTAGCTGACGAGCGGCGCCGACCTTCGCAGCCAATGACGGACCATGGCAGCCCGCGCATGCTGACAGTCGGCGATATCGATCCGTGCGCGGCGGCGGCCCTGCTGGCCCGCTATGGCATTGCGCTCGAGCGCGTCGACGACCGCGCGCCGATTCCCGGCAGCTACTGGGGCGAACCGGAAGCCGGCGTGATTGGTGAAAAAGTATACGCACGCAAGGACACACCCGTGCATTCGCTGCTGCATGAGGCTTGCCACCTGATCGTGATACCCGCGGAGCGGCGTGAGCCGATTCACACCAACGCGTCCGACTCGCAGGCCGAGGAGGATGCGGTCTGCTATCTGCAAATCCTTCTTGCCGATGCGTTAGCCGGCGTCGGCCGCGAGAGCCTGATGCGCGATATGGACCAATGGGGCTACACGTTTCGACTTGGTTGCGCGCGCGCATGGTTCGAACGCGACGCCGAGGATGCGCGCGCGTGGCTCGGCCAACGCGGGCTGCTTCCCACGGCGTAGGCGGATCGCGCTACGGTACCCCATCGGCGCTGATCAGTTGTGCATCGCCTGGGAGCGTATCGGGAATGCGTTTCGCAATCGCGCGATACCAGCGCCAGCCGAAAAAGCCCAGCAGGCAGAACGCCGCCGAGGCAAGTGCAAGATGCAGGGCGCTATTGGTCAGCAGCGGCCCGAGTACGCCGGCCAGCAGCGCACTGAAAGTCAGCATGATGAAAGCCTGTATCGACGAAGCGCCGCCGCGGTAGCGCGGAAAGCGGTCGAGCACGAGCAGGTTGAGGGTCGGCGCAACCAGGTTCACCCCGATCGCGCCGAGGCCGATAGGCAGTACCGCCCAGGGCACGCGCGCTGGCTGCACGAATTCCGCAATGCAGATATTCACGGCCGCTGCGAGCAGCATGATGAAATAACCGATGCCGACCAGGACGCGCACACTGGTGCGTCCGGCCAGACGTCCGGCCAGCATCGCACCGAGCACCAGACCGCTGATCGCCGGCACGAACAGCCACGGGAAATGGTTCTGATCAAGACGCAGGATGGTCAGGATGAAAGCCGGTGCGCAGACAACATACAGGAACAATCCCGCCGAGTTGAAAGTCAACGCCAGCGCGAGCGCGTGGAACTGGTTGTCGGAAAGGATCGCGCGATAGCTGGCGAACAGATTACCGGGCGAGAACCGCAGACGCTGGGTGGGCGGATGCGTTTCCGGCAGCACGATCAGGCACAGTCCGATCAGCGCGAGAGTGAACGCGGCCAGCGTCCAGAACAAGGCATGCCAACCGCCCCACGCAACCAGCCACGCGCCGACCACCGGTGCGAGCGCCGGCGCAACGCCGAAAATCATGCTGATCTGCGCCATCAGCTTTTGCGCAAGATGGCCCTCGAAGCAATCGCGCACGATCGCGCGGCCGACGATCAAGCCAACGCCGGCGCTCATTCCCTGCACCGCACGCGACACGAGCAGTTGCGGCATCGACTGCGCCATCGCGCAGCCGATCGTCGCGAACAGGAACACGGCGAGACCGCCGAGGATCACCGCGCGCCTGCCCCATGCATCGGAGAACGCGCCGATGAACAGCGACAATCCCGCGTAGGCGAACAAGTACACGCTGATCGTCTGTTGCATCGCCAGCGGGCCCGCGCCAAATTGCCGCGCGATCGCCGGGAACGCAGGGAAAATCGCGTCGATGCAAAACGGCCCGAACATCGCCAGTGCGGCGAGCAGGCCCGCCAGCGCCGTGCGGTTGGGGATGGTTTGCTGGGACATCGTAGTGGTCGGCGGCGATGCGTCGCGTGTGTTGCGTTACGCGCGCGCATCATACGCAGAATCCGCGCTGCCCGCCTGCGGCGTGTCCGGCCTGCGGCGGGTCCGCGCAGGCGACGATGTTTGTCTCGTACGCCATCGCGCGCGCGTGGCAGAATAGAGCAACACTGGGCTGGAGTCGGCGGTGACGAACGACAGTCATAAGGAAATCCGCAACGGCGAACTGCTCGCCGCGGTCGATCTGGGCTCCAACAGTTTTCATCTCGTCGTCGCACGTTACGAACACGGCGAGCTGCGTGTCATAGACCGCCTGCGCGACAGCGTGCGTCTCGCCGCGGGCTTGCGCGCCGATGGCGGTCTCGACGAGACACGTCGCGACAAGGCGCTGGCCTGTCTTGCACGCTTCGGCCAGCGCGTGCGCGTGCTGCCGAACGAACGCGTGCGCGCGGTAGCGACCAATACCGTACGCCTGCTGCGCACGCCCGCAGACTTTCTCGGGCCTGCGGAGAATGCACTCGGTCATCCTATCGAAGTCGTATCCGGGCGCGAGGAAGCGCGCCTGATCTATCTGGGTGTCGCCCACGGCGTGCCGGATTCGGCCGAGCGCCGTCTGGTCATCGATATCGGCGGCGGCAGTACCGAATTCATCATCGGCCAGCATTTCGAGGCACTGGAAAAGGAGAGCCTGCAGATGGGCTGCGTCGCCAGCACCCTGCGCTTCTTCGACGACGGCAAGTTGAGCGCCAAGCGCTGGCAGCGCGCACAGACCGAAATCGCGGTCGAGTTGCAGCAGTTCGCCGCGGACTACCGCGCCAGGGGCTGGAGCGAAACGATCGGGTCGTCGGGCACGGCCAAGGCGATCGGCAACGTCGCGCAAGCCGCAGGCTGGTGCGAAACCGGCATCTCGCGCACCGCGCTCGAACGCATACGCGATGCGATCATCGACTGCGGCAGCATCGACAAGCTGCGCCTGCCCGGACTCGCCGAAGACCGCATGGGTGTGTTCGCCGGCGGGGTGGCGATCCTCGAAGCAAGTTTTGCCGCGCTCGATATCCGCCAGATGCGCGTGTGCGAAACGGCGATGCGCGAAGGCCTGCTCTACGACATGGTCGGCCGCGCCGAACATCGCGATCCGCGCACGGCGAGCATCGATGCGCTGGCGCAGCGCTATGGTGTCGATCGCGCACACGCCATGCGTGTCGAAGCGACCGCACTCGCATTGTTCGACTCGATCGCCGCCGACTGGCAGCTCGGCGCCGACGAGCGCGACTGGCTCACCTGGGCCGCACGCATCCACGAGATCGGCCTTGCGATCGCACACAGCCAGCACCACACCCATAGCGCCTACATTGTGGAGAACTCAGACCTCGCCGGCTTCGCGCGCCATGAACAACTGACGCTGGCCGTGATCCTGCGCTGCCACCGCCGCAAACCGGATATCGGCATCATCAATATCGTCGCCGAGCGCCTGCGCCGGTCCACTGCGCGCGTGACCGCCCTGCTGCGCCTTGCGGTGTTGTTGCAACGTGCGCGCGGCTCCGAGGCACTGCCGCCATTCGAACTGCGCACCGAAGACAAGGCGCTGCAGTTGCGCCTGCCGCAGGCCTGGCTCGATGCGCATCCGCTGACGCGCACCGATCTGGATCAGGAACGCGATTATCTCAAGCACATCGACGTCAAGCTGCAGGTGAAATCCGGCGCAAAGCTTGCGGCATAGTGCGCCGGCGTCGATCCCGCTATCATTTCGTCCACGATTCGCATACCGGAGAAATTCATGCTGAAGCATGCGCTGCTTTCCCTTGCCCTGTTCCTGCTCGCCCCGCTCGCGCTGGCGCAGCAGCCGGCCAAACCCGCCGCCAAGCCGGCGGCCGTTGCGCCAAAGCCCGCCGCCGCGCCTGCGACATCAACCGCCGCTCCGAAAGTGATCGTACACACCAGCCAGGGCGATATCGAGATAGAGTTGTATGCGGACAAGGCGCCGAAAACCGTCGACAACTTCCTGCAGTACGTGAAAGACGGTTTCTACAGCGGCACCGTGTTCCATCGCGTGATCGCCGGATTCATGATTCAGGGTGGCGGCTTCACCAAGGATCTGCAACTCAAGCGCACGCGCGCGCCGATCCACAATGAGGCGAACAACGGTCTGTCCAATCTCAAATACACCGTGGCGATGGCGCGCACCGGCGATCCGCATTCGGCTGCGGCGCAGTTCTTCATCAACCTCGTCGACAACAAGCGTCTCGACTACACCGCCGACACCAACGGCCTGACTTGGGGCTATTGCGTGTTCGGCAAGGTGATCAAGGGCCAGGATGTGGTCGACAAGATCGCCGCAACACCAACCGGTGCCTCCGGCCCGCTGCCGTCCGATGTGCCGACCACGCCGATCGTGATCGACAAGATTGAACTCGAGCAGTAGTGTCGGCCCCTCCCCTTGCCCTCTCCTGCGCTGCGCGCTGGGGAGGGGAAGCGATCATCGTCGCGCTGCGCGCGACAACAGTATCTAATGCCGTCCATGGCGACGCTGTTCATATCCGACCTGCACCTGGACGAGTCGCGCCCGCATATTGTGGACTTGTACACAAAGCTGCTCGCCGACGAGGCGCGCGCGACGGCGGCGCTGTACATTCTCGGCGATCTGTTCGAAAGCTGGGTCGGCGACAACGATGATTCCGCACTGGCTGCACGCGTCGCGCAATCCACACGCGCGTTGCGCGACAGCGGCGTGCCGGTGTATTTCATGCACGGCAACCGCGACTTCCTGCTCGGCGCCTACTACGCCACGCGCGCCGGGATGATCTTGCTGCCCGATCCGAGCGTGATCGACATCGGCGGCGAGCGCGTGCTACTCATGCATGGCGACACGTTGTGCACGGACGATATCGACTACCAGAACTTCCGCACACTCGTACGCGCGCCGGATTGGCAGCGGCAGTTCCTCGCCAGACCACTCGCCGAGCGGCGCGCTTTCGCCACGCAGGCGCGTGGCGAAAGCCGCAAACACACGTCGGCGGCGAAACCGGAAATCATGGACGTAAATCCCGCTGCGGTCGCAGCGGCGATGCGCGCGCAGGGCGTGCGCCGCCTGATCCACGGGCACACCCACCGACCCGCCACGCATCATTTCGATCTCGACGGCCAAAGCGCCGAACGTATCGTGCTCGGCGACTGGTACGACCAGGACAGCGTGCTGCGGCTCGGCTAGTCGAGAGCTGATCGGAGGTTCTGCCTGGCTGCGGAACAGCAACACAAAATCGGGGCAATTCGAGTTACCATGGCGACGGGTTTCAAAGGGATCCCTGCCATGAAACGTCTGCTTCGCTCCGCTTTGCTTGGCTTGCTTCTGCTTGTTCCACTCACTGCCGCCGCGGCCGACGGCTACGTCACCGTCGATCTGAGTCTGCGCGCAGGCCCGGACCCCAGCTACCCGCTGATCACGATGCTGCCCGCGGGCACGCCGGTTTCGGTGCAGGGCTGCGTCGATGGGTACTCTTGGTGCGACGTGATCGCCGACGCCGATCGCGGCTGGGTCGCCGGGCAGTATCTGGAATTCATGTATCAGAATCAGCCGGTCTATATCAATGATTACGGCCCGCGTCTGGGTATCGCGATCGTCGGTTTCAGCGTCGGCCTGTACTGGGACAACTACTACCGCAACCGGCCCTGGTACCGCGATCGCAGCCGCTGGTTAAGCCGCCCATCACCGGTCTATCGCCCGTTGCCGCCGCGGCCACCCGGCTCGCGTCCGCCGCCGAGACCGCGCCCGCCGACCATTCAGCCACCACGTCCGCGTCCGCCGGCGGTACAACCGCAACGCCCACGGCCACCGGCAGTACAACAGCCGCGCCCACGTCCGCCTGCAGTACAGCCTTCGCGCCCGAATCCGCCCGGCAATCGACCTGCGCCCAGCGGCGGATCGCAGAATCCGGGTAATGGCGGCAACCACACGGGCAAACCCAACCCGCCTAAGCAGCGGCCGCAACAACGGCCTGCACCGGACAAGTCGAAAGACAAATCCGGCAAGGAAGATTGAACCCGCAAGGCGGCCGCCGGCCCCGTACCGCGATCGCAGCCGCGGCCGCCTGTGGACACGGGTTCACAGGCTCTTTCGCAAAAGCCTTGCAAGGAAATCGGATGAACCCTGCGAGTCGATCTGGTCTTACCAGATATGCACGCGTTTATCCGGCGCGACATAGAGTTTGTCGCCCGGCTTCACAGCGAACAGCACATACCATGCGTCGATATTGCGCACCACGCCGTTGACGCGGAACTGCCGCGGCGAATGTGGATCGCTGACCACCTGACGGCGCACTGCATCGTCGCGCAGCTTGCCCCGCCAGGCCTGCGCCCAGCCGAGAAACACACGCTGCTCGCCGCTGAATCCATCGAGCACCGGCGCCGGCTTGCCATGCAAGGACGCTCGATAGGCGTCGAGCGCGAGCGTCAGCCCACCCGCATCGGCGATGTTCTCGCCCATCGTCAACTCGCCGTTGATATGCACGCCGGGCAGCGGCTCGAATGCCGAATATTGGGCACCGAGCTTTTGCGCGCGCGCCTCGAACGCCTTGGCGTCGCCGGCGGTCCACCAATCGCGCAGTGCGCCTTCGGCATCGATCTTGCGCCCCTCATCGTCGAACCCGTGAGTCAGTTCGTGACCGATCACGCCGCCGGCCGCACCGTAGTTCATCGCCGGGTCTGCGTTCGCATCGAAGATCGGTGGCTGCAGGATTGCGGCAGGGAACACGATATCGCGCAAGGAACCGTTGTAGGCATCGTTGGTCTGCGGCGTCATCGACCAATCGAGCCGATCGACCGGCCCGTTCAGGCGCGCGACAAAGAAACTCCAGTCGGCCTGCGCCGCGCGTGTCACGTTGCCGATCAGATCATCGTCGCGCACGACAAGTCTGGAATAGTCGCGCGGATGATCCGGGTAGCCGACCTTGATCGTGTAGGTATCGAGTTTCTTCAGCGCCTGCTTCTTCGTCGCCGCGCTCATCCAGTCGAGTTTCTCGATGCGCGCGTGGTACGCCGCTTTGCAAATTCGCGACCAGCACTTCGATCTTGGCCTTGGACGCCGGCGGAAAATATTTCGCCGTATACAACTGCCCGACCGCCCAGCCCAGATTGCCGAACGTGTCGATGCGCTCGCCCACACCGTAATCGCCGCCCGATACCGCGTGCACGCCGCGCTTCCAGCGCAGCGCCTGCGCTTGCTGGCCCGATAACATCTTGTTGTGCATATCGAAATATGCGTCGGCAAACGGCCTGGAAAGATAGTACGCCGCGTTGTCGGCGATACGCACCGCCTGCCACGCCTTTAGCGTATCGAGCGGCGTCTGCGCGTAAATCGCGGCGAGCTTGGGGAACGCGCTCTTTTCGCCGACCACGATGCGCTTGAGATCGCCAAGTTGCGCCTCCTTGAGGAACCCCTGCCACGCGAATCCGGGCGCGAATGCGGACAGTTCGGCGATCGTCATCGGGTTGTACGTGGCGACCGGATCGCGCTGTTCGGTCTTGCTCCAGCTCGCTTCGGCGATTTGCGTTTCGAACGCGACCACTTGCCCGGCCAAAGCGTCGGCCTGGTTCCAGCCGACCAGACCCAGCAGTTTCGCGGCATAAGCCTGATAGACGCTTTTCTGACGTGCGAACTCCGGCTTCAGGTAATAGTCGCGATCCGGCAGACCCAGACCAGCCTGACCGATGTAGATCGCGTAATGCTTGGGATCTTTCAGGTCGACATCGCTGCCGAGATTGAACAGCGAGCCTTCGAAATCGGTATTCGTGCGTCCCATCAGCGCCGCGAGATGCGCACGCGTCTGCGCCCCGCGCACGGCGGCAAGTTGCGCCGCAATCGCATTGGCGCCGACGGCATCGATGCGCGTTTCGTCCATGAAGGACTTGTAGAACGCGCCTACCTTGCCCGCCAGCGTCGACGGTTCGTGACCGGAGTTCGCCGCGGCGCTTTCCATCAATTCATGCAGGCGTTGCTCGACGCGGTCGCTCATCTCCAGGCGCAACGAGATGGCCGTCTTGTCGGCGGGAATGGCGCTCCTGTCGATCCATGCGCCGTTCGCGTAACGGAAGAAATCGTCGCCCGGCGCGACCGCCTTGTCGACTCCGGTCAGATCGAAGCCCCAAGCCCCGTATTGCGGCTTGTTGCCGCTCGAATCCTGCGCTAACGCAGCGCAAACGGTCAGCGTGCCGGCGCACAGCGCCGCGGCAAGGCGTTTTTTCATCGCAATCCCCGATCTCGATTTGCGCGCATGTTCACATACGGCGGCCACGGCCGCCATATGCCGGAAGGCAGCGACTCTTCTCGTCAAACCGCCAACGAAGCGGCGCGCGGGCTACAATTGGCGGCGCGGCTCATGGCCGCCAGCCCGGATTATCTCAAGCACAGGAGCCGTTATGGGCAGAGGCCCGAGTATCGAAGGCCGCAAGAACGCGGAAGACGCGAAGCGCGGCAAGATTTTCACCAAGCTCATTCGCGAGATCACGATCGCCGCGCGCGGCGGCGCGGATCCGGCGACCAATGCGCGCCTGCGCGCAGGCATCGAAAAAGCCTTGTCGGCGAACATGACCAGGGACACGATCGAGCGTGCGGTCAAGCGCGGCTCCGGTGCCGAGGGCGCCGACAACATGCAGGAATTGCGCTACGAAGGCTACGGCCCGGCCGGTGTCGCGTTGATGATCGACTGCATGACCGACAACCAGCAGCGCACCGTCGCCGACGTGCGTCACGCGCTGGCCAAGCACGGCGGCAATCTCGGCACGACCGGCTCGGTCGCATTCCAGTTCAAGCATGTCGGCGAACTCGTGTTCGCCACGCCGGACGCGCAAGCCGAAGAGAAAGTTCTCGAACTCGCGCTCGATGCCGGCGCCGACGATGTGCAGACACAGGACGGGAAAAGTACGGTCCTGTGCGCCGCGGCGAATTTCGACGCGGTCAAAAAAGCCTTGGTCGCCGCCAAGTTGCAGCCGCTACGCGCCGATGTGGTATGGCGCCCGGAAAATCGCGTACCCGTCGGCGGCGAAACCGAGGAAACCCTACGCGACCTGCTCGACCGGCTCGACGAGCTCGACGACGTGCAAGAGGTTTACCACAACGCAGCGCTCGCCGATTAAAAACTCTGTCCCGAATTCCAGCCGACGCACAGCCGATGTTTTAATCGATCAAAAAATCACGAAATCGGAACACTCGGGCGGCACGCCACCAAGGCGTTTCAAGTTGATCGTGCCGGAACGCCCGGCGTTTTCGCCGGTGGTGAAGGCATAGCTGACCGATGCATCAGTGCAGGTCGTGAAATCGACGGCAGCAGTCCCCACCTGAGTAGTCGAAATTACCGCGCCCGGCAGGTTTGGGGTTGCGAAGCTGCCGCCTGTCGTTTCAAAAATGCCTACGTGGTTGAAGTAAATGGGTGTAGGCACGGGGGAATCAGAACCAACATCAGTAATGGAGGCCGTCCCTCCTTGCAGCGTATACCACCGGCGCCCTCGCTGGTCCTGCGGAGCGTTGTCGTTCGCATAAGTAAACCATCCTCCGAATATACCGTTGGTCTGAGGGTTGATCTCAAAAGCGAACCCCTGGCCGCTCGTCGCGGGATCGTACCAGGCTCCACTAAAGCCAAAAACGTCGCCGTAACTAGGGAACGAGGAAAAAGGAGGATTGCTGGTTTCCACGCAGCCGACGTTCGGCAGCAGGCGAACCAGGTTGATGTCGTACCACGGCGGGTCGATCCAATTGCCGCGCTGAACCTCGTAATGCAAAAGCATGTGATTGCAATCGCTCATCGCGATATAGGCGCGGCCCAGCAGCGTCGCTGGAACCACAGGCGGCGCATTGAACCGACCAAGCGTCCCGTCATTCTCGAAAATCCCAAAGCCAGGCCCGTATTTTCCGGTCTGCGGATCGATCGCGAGATCCGCTGTCGTGCCTTGGAACGTGAGCCACATTGGTGCGGCAGGAGTCGTGGTTACACCCTCGTTTTCGTACGTGAACCAGCCGCCGAAATAGCCTGAGTGGCCAGCGCCATCGACGTTCGGAATCACGCTGATCACGAACCCTTGTCCGGAAGACGCCGGGTCGTACCAGGCGCCGGAAATGCCGTGCTGGTTCAAATCAATCGCACTGGATAGATCAGTGGCGGCCATGACCTGACCGCAGATCAAAGCGGAGCCTAGAGCCACCGCCCTGCAGCCGCGACTAAGCGATGGCGTGCGCGAAGCGAAGCGCGCACATTGCATGATCGATGCCAACGCAGATTCGTTTGATGCGCGATTCATGATCGGTCTCCAGACAACTACTTTGGGCTTTGCTCAAGCCTACTACAATCGACGAAACTTTTTTCGTCCCACGAAAAGCGAACAACAATCTGACTGCTACCGGATGGATCAAGTTCCCGACCGGCGGAACTGATCGCATCGTAACGATCAAGTGCGACTCGCTCGTTCCGCCGCGGATTGGCGCAACGATAAGCTAAACCAATCGGGTATCGATCAGGATTTTCGAAGTCAGAGTGCGATGCACCGGACACCTGTCGGCGATCTCCAGCAAACTTGCCCGCTGTTCGTCGTTCAAGGCGCCCAGCAACTCGATTTCGCGCTCGATATGATCGAGCATGACGGACTTGTCGGCGCACTCGGCGCAATCCTCGATATAGCGCTTGGCATGCCTGAGGCGCACGATCACGCGATCGAGCGGTAGCTGTTTTTTCGTCGCGTACAGGCGCAGCGTCATCGACGTGCAGGCGCCGAGCGACATCAATAACAGTTCGTACGGACCCGGGCCGGTATCGTCGCCGCCGACCGCAACCGGCTCGTCGGCCGCGAGGCGATGGCGGCCATCGAGGACGATCTGGGTCAATTTGCCCGCGCCCGTTTCCGCGACGACCACGGTGCCGGGCACAACCTGCGGATCGTCGAAGCGGACTGCTCCGGTCATCGCGCTTCTCCTCCGATTGACGCGTCCATCAGGCAGCGACCAGGTCTTGATATTGCTTGTGCCTGCGGATGTACGCCGCAATGAATGGGCATTGCGGAATGACTCTCTCGCCGTTGGCGCGCGCGTCGTCGAGTACGTGGGTGGCAAGGATCGAACCGATGCCACGGCCGGCCAGCGCGTCGGGCACGACCGTGTGGATGAAGGTAATCACGCCGGGCGCGCGTGAATACGCGACGAAGGCCGTGACACCATCGAGTGTGAGTTCATAGCGATTGTGCGCGCGGTTATCGACAATGCCATCGGTCATCGCGTTACTCCCGTGAGTTGCGCACCCACAGTACGAAATTACGTCTTCTTCATCGCCGCATCCATGCGCGACTGCATGTCCGCGTCCGAGACATCCTCGATATGCGTCGCCAGCGTCCACTGATGGCCGAACGGATCGACAATCGTGCCTGAGCGATCGCCGTAGAACTGATTCTGTAGCGGACGCAATTCGGTCGCGCCGGCTTGCAAAGCCCGCTCGACCGCGGCGTCGGCATCCTCAAGGTAAATCAGCAGATGCACGCCACAGCCGCCGAGTGTCTGCGGGCTCTTGATATTGCGCTGTGGCGCCTCTTCAGCGAGCATCACGCGCGAATCGCCGATGCGGATTTCGGCGTGGCCGATGCCGCCGTCGGGCATGGTCAGGCGCGACAATTCGATCGCGGCGAAGGCGCGCTCGTAGAATTCGATCGCCTTCGCTGCGTCGCGCACAATCAAGTATGCGGTGACGCTGTGATAGCCATCAGGGATGGGTTTCACATGACCTGATTTGACTGACATGGTCGACTTCGCTCTGCAGAATCGATAATGCGCATCATACGCTGCGCATGTGCGCCGGGTTAAGCGATGCTAGATGCCGAGTATATCGGGCACGCGCATGAGCCACGCGGCTATGCGCACCGCCCATTCGGCCTGCCCCTGCGCATCGGCGATCAGATCCTGGCGGATTTCAAGTTCGATATGCGGCAAACCGCGCGCTTCGCCGTGCACCGGAATCGCGTAATCGGTCGTATCGCTCACCGCATACGGTTCGTTGTCGCCGACGATCCATTCGTTTTCCGCGCGAATCATCGCCAGCAGCGCGTGCGCGACGCGTGCATCGCGGTTGTACAACATGCCCAGATGCCAGACTCGCGCGACATCCATGAAATCCGGCGTGAAGCTGTGCACCGACACGAGTATCGTCGGCAGCCCAGTCTCCACGCGTCGATCCAGTTCGGCGGCGATGCGTGCATGATACGGCGCAAAAATCTCGCGCACGCGCGCGGCCGCAGCGGCCGGCGACAGATTGCGATTGCCCGGTACGTCGGTGCGCTCGCTGCGCGTGACGATCGAACCGGCAGCTCCGGGCGGGCGATTGCAGTCGATCACGAGGCGCGAGTAGGTCTGCGCGATCAGGCACGCATCGAGCCGGCGCGACAGCTCCGCAGCGACGCCGATCGCGCCGATATCCCAGGCGATATGCCGCTGCAACTCGCTGGCGGGCACACCGAAGCCAGCGAGCGCGCGCGGAATACGCTGTCCGGCGTGATCGCAAATCAACAGGAACGGCGAGGTGCTTGCGGCTCGCGCCACCGAAAACGCGGGTGGTTCGTCGGGCGCGAGCAGTCGCAGGCTCTGTGCATCATCGGTCATCGATAGCTGCCTTCAGCGGTCAATCCAATGCGCTCTTTTTCGCTGCTCTTCAATTGCGTGCGCTGCCATGTTGGACGACGGCAAGGCGCACAGCACTGCGGCAAGGCGATATGCTTTGCAAACATCAATCGCGCGGCGGTCCGACAACGGCGCGCCGCGACCAATCGAAATCGAGGATCACGCGCTCGCCGCTGCTCGCATCGGTTGCTTGCAGACGCGCAATGCGATCGCTGCCGTCGCAGAGCCACGCGCGCAGATCGCCGTTTGCGCTCGCTCCCGGCAACTTGCCGTGCGCGCGGAACCGGTATACATGTGCAGCGCACTGGCTGGTCTTCGAGATGCCTTCGATGCGCACATCACTGATCGAGGCGATTGCCCGCTACATCGCTGCACGGTCGAAGCCAGTTACCGGCAGCAACGAGCGATCGGTCGCGGTCCAGACACCGAGCGCCCTGATCCATGCGCGATCCGGCAAGGCGATGAATTCCATCGCGTCGGTGCGCGCGTGGATGCGATCGGGAAACACGACATCCACGTCGCCGGACATCGCCGGCAGTTGCGGACCGAACAGGCGGCCCTGCGCATAGGCGCGGAAGCCGCCCGCGGCCAGCACCTGTTCGAATGCGCGCTGCACATCGGCGCGTGGATCGGCATGTGCCAGCGCAGGCGCGAGTATACAAAGCAGCAAGGCGGGAACGAATTTCACGGCGAGGTCCATCGATCGCAACCGGGGCAGTATCGGGCGCGCCGGATGAACGTTCGCTGTTGCGCCTGCATCCGGCCATTCCCGCGGGCGGGAATGACGCGGAACACGCCTTACTTGCGTTCCGCCGCCGTCGCCTCGCGCGCTGCGCGGAATTCCGAATCCTTCGACCAGTTCCGGCCACTGCCTGGAATTGGCCAGATCGCTGCCGACCTTGTACAGCACGCCCAGATCGTGCGCCATGCCGGCGAAGGTCCAGCTCGCCTGCCATTCGTCGGCTGGCTGATGGTAGTGATTGGCGATGTATTCCTTGCGCGCTGCCTCGCCCGCCTTGATGCCGCCGTCGACCAGATCGTTGCCCGACTCGAACGACAACGCCGGCACGCCGCGCTTGGCGAACGAGAAATGATCGGAGCGGAAGAAATGCCCGGCCTCGGGATGCGGATCCGGCGAAAAATACACATCGGCCGCCTTGGCGTCGGCGATCAAGATCATCGAGCAGATCCGGATTGCGCGCTGCCCGACTGCGAGAAATTGCTGCGCCGGCCCACCAGGATCGAGCGCATCCATGTTGATATCGGCGACCGTCTTGCCGAGCGGATACAGCGGATTCGACGCGTAGTATTCGGAGCCGAGCAGGCCGCTTTCTTCGGCCGTGACGTTAAGGAACATCACCGAACGCTGCGGCCTCGGTGCGTGCGCGAACGCGCGGCCGAGTTCGATCAAGGCCGCCGTGCCGGTAGCGTTGTCGACTGCGCCGTTGTAGATTTTGTCGCCTTTAGCGTCGGGCGGGCCGACGCCGAGGTGATCCCAGTGCGCGCTGTAGATCACCGTTTCGTCGGGGTACTTGCTGCCTTCGACGCGACCGACGATGTTGTGCGACGTGATCACGCTCGCATCGACCGCGATAGTTCGCCGAAAAGGTGACGCCCTTGAGCTCGACCGGCTTGAATGCGCGCGTCTGCGCCTGCTTCTTCAGCGCATCGAAATCCAGGCCGGCATCGCTTGAACAGGATCACCGCGAGATCGCGCTGGATCCAGCCTTCGAGTTTCGGGTGCGTCGCCGAAGGATCGTCGCGCACGATGTCGAACATGGCGTTCGTGTTGGAGTTCTTCACCGTCGCCCAGCCGTACGAGGCCGGCGCGGTTTCGTGCACGACCAGCAGGCCGGCCGCGCCGCGGCGCGCGGCTTCTTCGTACTTGTAGGTCCAGCGGCCGTAATAGGTCATCGCCTTGCCGCCGAAATCGCCGACGCCGGTTTCGAAATCCGGATCGTTGACCAGCACCACGGCGATCTTGCCGTGCAGGTCGACGCCCTTGAAGTCGTCCCAGTGGCGCTCCGGCGCGGTCACGCCGTAGCCGCAGAACACGAGCGGGCGCATTCTCGATCGCTACCGATTTGGCGCCGTCCAGCGGCGCGCGCACGGCAATCTCGTCGCCCTGCGTCAACGCGCTGCGTCTTGCCGCCGACCTCGAACGCAAGCTGCGGCGTCGCCCTTGATCTCCGCGCGCAGCAGCGGCACGGCCTGAGTCCAGCCGCGCTTGCCGTCCTCCAGGTCGCCGCCCGGCTGCAGGCCGGCGGCCTTCATCTGCGCGATGACGTAGGCGACGGTCTTGGTTTCGCCCGGCGTCGCCGGGCGCGCGGCCCTCGAATGCATCCGACGACAGCACTTTGTCTTCGTCGGACAGACGCTGCGCAGAGAACGTCGGCGTGTACGCGCAGAATGCAACGCTGGAAAAGAACAGGGCGATGACGCACGCAAGCAGACGTTTCACGGAGGCGCTCCGAATGACAGATCGAACCGCGATCATAGAGATGCGCCGCTGAGGCGTCCAGAACACAAAGACCTGCGCTGGCGCGAGCGTGCGCGAAAGCCGAGGCGCGTGTCGCGCCGACGGTTATTCGTTTTGCTGGGTCGTGTCGCGCACACCCGGCAAGCGCCACTGCCGCTGGCGAACGATGTTTTCCTGCACGCGTCGTTGCCACTGCGGCGATGCGCGGAAAATCCGCAGCGTATCGTCGACGGCGACCGGCAGCGATTTTCTCGTCGTCTCGGCCGCCGCCGCGACCGTCACCGAAACCGCAGGTGCGGCGAAGATATCGGTCCGGTTGCAGCCACCGAAACTTTCATCGCCGATCAACCGAGACGCGCCAGCAGCGCCTGAAAGCGATCGTTGAACCGCAGCGATGCCAGATCGCTGTCGTTCTCGATCCATGCGCGATCGCCCCAGCCAAGATCGACAGCCTCCTCAAGCAGATCCATTGCGCGGCCGCGCTCCCCCACCTGGGCGAACGTGCAGGCCACGTTGTAAAGAACGTTCGGCTCGTCCTGCCCGGCCGACAGCGCCAGATTGGCCCATTCGATGGCTTTCGCCTTCTCTCCCAGCGCGGCGAAGGTCACGGCGCCGAGATAGCGCGCGCGCGCATCGTCCGGATTCATCTGCAGGTGTTGCTGGATAAGTTGCAGCGCGCGCTGCCGCGCGCCCGCTTCGTCGTTCTTGCGCTCCATCGCGCTGTACGCCATGGACAGATACAGAAGCGGCTCGTAATCCGCCGGATTGACTTCGGAGGCGCGGACAAACAGTTTCGCCGCCTTGTCGAAATTGCCGCGCGACAGGCAATAGCGCGCGTAGAACAGGTACGCTTCGTACAAATTCGGATTGAGCGAAATCGCGGTTTCGAAATGCTGCTCGGCTTCCGTGCTCTTGATGTCGACCGACTGCGCAAGTCCCTGCGAAGCGTGCGCTTCCGCAGAATCGGGATCCAGCTGCACGGCGCGCTCGCTGGCTTCGCGGGCTTTTGCCACCATCTCCGCGCTGGCGTCCACGTAGCGGTACATGAACGAGTAAGTATCGGCCAAGCCCGCCCAGGCGAGCGCATATTTCGGGTCCAGCTCGATTGCGCGTTCGTACATGCCGATCGCGTGATTGAAATTGCGTCGGCTGTTGCCGTAAAAGTATTTGCGGCCGCGCAAATAAAAATCGTAGGCCTGCGCATTCGAGGTGGCGACGTACTGGATCGCACGGCGCTCCTTGGGACTCAGCGTGACCTGCAGGGCTTCGACGATGCTCCTGGCGATGTCGTCCTGGATCGCGAACACATCCTTCATCTCGCGATCGTAGGTTTCCGACCACAGGTGCGAATCGGACTGCGTGTCGATCAGCTGCGCGGTGATGCGCACGCGGCCGCCCGCGCGGCGCACGCTGCCCTCCAGCACCGTGCCGACATCGAGCTTCTCGGCCACCATCGGAATGTCGATCTCCTTGCCCTTGAAAAAAAACGACGAGGTGCGCGACGAGACTTTCAGTTGCGGCAGCTTGCTCAACAGGTTGAGAATTTCTTCAGCGATGCCGTCGCTGAAGTATTCGTTGTCGGCATCGCCGCTCATGTTGACGAAGGGCAGCACGGCGATCGTGCGGCGGCCTTCATCGTCGACGGATCTCGACGCGGCGGCTTTTGTTTTCCTTTGCACTCCGTCTTTGTTCTGTGCGTCGAGCGGCGCCGTGCGCTGCACGCCTTCCGGGCCGATATCGAACATCCAGCCCATGATCACGGCGATCGGAAAACCGAGCGCGACGAGAACGATGACCAGTTTGACCGACCAGTCCGGCAGGTTCAGCGGCGGCAAGACGGTCGATGCCACTTCGATGATGATCCAGCCGACGACCGCATACACGATCGCAACACGAATCACGCGGCGACGGCGCAACTCGCCCCAGAGGCTTTGAAACGGCGAGTCGCTGCCCTGCCCCGTCATTGGCGATCTCGCGGAAGTCCGAGCGCGTGGCCGCTGAGGCCACTCTCGCGATTGGAGTGTACGGTCAAAGCCATATCCCCTATGCCACTGACTTGCCAGCCGATTGAGTGTACTACACAGCTCCAGGCACGGTGCGGCAACGGCGGGTAGCGCGTCAGTTTGAAATTCTTTTGTCCGTTCGCGGTGAGGTACCGAACCATGAGCGGCAATCCTGCGTGCCGTTCACCCTTCGATACTTCAGGGCGAACGGAGCATTATTTCAAACTGACCCACTACCCAACGGCGACGGGGCCGGTTGCCGGAGCAAGGCACGGTTCCGACCGACATTGAGCCGCGCGCCGGCGCCCGCCGGTCCTGGGTCATCCCTGCAAAGCGGCTTCCTCGCGTCCCTGCTGGCGAATCATCGCTTCCTTGCGCGCCTCGTCGATGGACAACATCACCGCATGCACATCGGCGCTGCGCTCATCGAAAACGAAGTTGCCGGTCAGCTTCGAGTCCGGTTGCAGTTCGCCCTTCTCGTAGATCGCCCACATTTCCTCGCCGTAGTGCGTGAGCGCGAGTTCGGGCGCGAAGCGCGCGAGGCTGTCGCGCAGGTTGTGCACATCGCGCAGCAGCATGCTGCGTGCAGCGTTGTTGCCGCTGGCGCTGACTACCTGCGGCAGATCGATGATCACCGGACCGTCCTGCGCGACCAGCACGTTGTATGCGGACAGGTCGCCATGGATCAATCCCAGGCAGAGCATGCGCACCACATCGCGCATCAGCCGCGTATGCAACGAACGCGCGTGTTCGAGCGCGAGTTCCATTTCACCCAGCCGCGGCGCAGGCTGTCCATGCTCATCGACGACCAGGGCCATCAGCAGCACGCCGTGAAAATAGCCGCGCGGATGCGGCACGCGCACGCCGGCTTCGGCCAGACGATAGAGCGCGTCGACCTCCGCGTTCTTCCACTCGGCCTCCTGCTCGCGACGACCGAATTTCGTCGCCTTGACGATCGCGCGGGCCTGACGGCTGCCGCGGAACTTGCGGCCTTCCTGATACTGCACGCGCGCCTGAAAGCTGCGCTGCGCCATGTCCTTGTAGACCTTTGCGCAAAGCACTTCGTTGCCGGCACGCACCACGTAGACGGAAGCTTCCTTGCCGCTCTTGAGCGGCCGCAGCACCGCGTCGATCACGCCATCGTCGATCAGCGGCTGCAGGCCCTTGGGAATTTTCATCGAATCGGGAATTGCCTGAAGAGGTGCGAGGGCCATTATCGTCGATTGGCGGCTTTCCGTCGCATAGCGCGATTGTTCTGAGGGCTGCCGTGGCGTTGCGCCTTCTCGGCGGCATTTTTCCGCCGCTATTCCCGGAGCGCTGATGACCAGCGACGAAAGAAGATCGACATCAACGTTCCGAAGAAGGCTGCGGAATGCACGCAAGAACGTTTTTCTCGCGACGAGCGCAAAAAAATCTCCAGCCAAGCCTTGCGCTCTTACTTCTGGCGCTGCGTGATGGCCTTGCGTATCCGTGCCAAGGGCGCACTGTCGTCGAAGACAACTGCACCACCGGGCTGAAGCTTGATACCCAACTCATGCCATAGTCCATCGAGGTCCGGCACGAAACGTTGTGCGCCCATCTGTGCATAAAGCTTGACCAGTACCTGCCCGCCGACAGCTTTGTCCGCGGTGGAAAGAACGCGCTCGATGGGCCATTTCACGGTTTGATTGCCACCGGCGGCGAGAACGCCGCGCAGCGCATTCTGCAGGCCGAGACGATTGCCGGACTGCTTGCGGATGTCGACGTCCGCGAGCAGACAGAAAAGCCCGCCGCCCCAATAAGTACTGGCCCACGACGACGTATTGTCCAACCCGCGGTCGCCAGGCTGCGGCAATCCCTTCGGCATGTCGCGCACCATCGCGGCCCAGATCGATTCTTCGCTCAAGTCGCCGGCCTGCGCGCGCGCAATCGGCTCGATATACGTCGCCAGTCCCTCGGACAACCAGCTGTGCTCGTCGTTTATGTCGGGCAGCGCGAGATGGACCATTTCATGCACGATCTTCCAATCCTGTTTCAGATCGTCCTCGGTCGCCTCGTTGCCGAGCAGCAGGCGAATCGCACCGCCGCGATATCCCCAGGTGGTCCCGCCGCGCACCCCACGCCCGTCGACCGGCACGATCAGGATGCGCGCCGAGGCGACCGGAAACCGGCCGTAGTAATCGGCCACCACGTTCGCAGAATGTTCGATCCACGCGAGCACACGCTTGTTGGGCAGTGCGAGTTGTCCCGGCGCGAAGCCGACTTGCAGGGTTGCACCAGGCACTTTGAGGATCGTATGCGGCAATCGGTCGAAAGCGTCATACGGCATGCCGCGGCGCGCAAGGAACTCCGATGGCGACGGTGCGACTGCAGCGATCCCGGGCAACACGGTCACAAGCAAGGCGCCGAGCACGAGGGCGACGGCGTATCTGCGGGAATATTCGCTGATCGCACACCTGCGTGCCACGTCAATGATTCGCACCGCCTTTCTGGTAGGTACCCATCAACTCCGCGTGCGCCAGCACATGTCCGCGCATCGCCGCTTCGAGCCCGGGCTTGTCGAGCGGCTTGTCGGCGGGCAGCAGTGTGTCCAGGGCGTACAGCTTGTGGAAATAGCGATGCCGGCCGATTGGCGGACACGGACCGCCGTAGCGCACGCGCTTGAAGTCGTTGCGGCCTTCGACCGCGCCCGGCGGCAATGCCACGCTGCTGGCGCTCTCCGCGAGCGCGTGAGTCGCGGGCGAAATGTCGTACAGCAGCCAATGTACCCACGTCATCTTCGGCGCCTGTGGATCGGGCGCGTCGGGATCGTCGACGATCAACGCAAGACTCTTCGTGCCCGCCGGCACGCCCGACCACGACAGCGGCGGCGATCGATCCTGTCCTTCACAGGTATAAATCGTGGGAATCGACTGGCCGGCGCCGAACGCCGAAGAAGCGATAGTCAGCATGGTGGAAACCTCCTCGCCCGAAACCCACAGCGGCAACGCGCCCGAGACCGCACACAGCAGAACGCTCGAAACGTTGCGCGCCGGATTCATCGATCGATTTTGCGCCTATTCGGAGGCAAATATCAGTCTGCGGCCTGAACGACCGAGCGCGCGGACGACGATTTTCGCAGTCTCCTTGCGCGCGCGATCGGCGCAAAGGGCTAGCACAAGGAATATTTGCCGAAGGACCTATCCGATCGAATAGCCGCCAATCCGCTATTCTTCGTTCTCCGGAAATGCCTGGCGCATATGCCGACATTGCGTTTGCGAAAACTCAGGAGCCGTTTGTGTTCGACGTCGCGGTCATTTGTCTCGTGCTCACCGCTTTTCTGGCTTATGTGAATCGGCGCTTCGTCGGTCTGCCGCCGACGATCGGCGTGATGGCCATTGCGTTGTCGTTATCCGCCGTCCTGATCGGGCTCGATCATGCGGGGATGGGCGGACTGCACAACTACGAAGCATCCCTGTTGGCCACAGTCGATTTTTCCAATCTGCTGATGCAAGGCATGCTGTCCTTGCTGCTGTTCGCCGGAGCCATGCACGTGGATGTGAGCGAGCTGCGTGCGTATTGGTGGCAGGTCGGCGTGCTGGCGGTCATCGGCACCGTTGTCTCGGCGATCCTGATCGCCGGCGCGCTGTGGTGTTTCCTGCCGCTGTTCGGTCTGGGATTGCCGTGGATTTATTGCCTCCTGTTCGGTGCCCTGATTTCGCCGACCGATCCGATCGCCGTGATCGGCATTCTCAAGTCCGCCGGCGCGCCGAAAAGTCTCGAAGTCGTCATCTCGGCCGAATCGTTGTTCAACGACGGCGTCGGCGTCGTCATGTTCTCGTTGATCTTCGGCGCCCTGACTCTCGGCAACACACCGACGTTCGGCGACGCGACGCTGTTGCTCGTGCGCGAAGCCGGCGGCGGCATCGTCTTCGGCTGGTTGCTCGGTTTCGTCACCTACCGCATGCTCAAGAGCATCGACAGCTACCAGGAAGAGGTGCTGCTTACGCTGGCTGCGGTCATGGGCGGCTACGCGTTGGCCACGCGTCTGGACATATCCGGGCCGCTCGCCATGGTCGTTGCCGGCCTGATCATCGGCCATCGCGGACGTGCTCAGGCCATGTCCGACGAAACCAGCGCGCAGTTGGACCTGTTCTGGGAACTGCTCGATGCGATTCTGAATTCGGTGCTGTTCGTGCTCATCGGCATGGAAGTGATCGTGGTGGCGTTTCCGACCAATGTGCTGATGGCTTCGCTGGGCGTCATCGTCATTACCCTCGCCGCGCGGCTGGTCTCCGTTGCCGCGCCGGTCGTGTTGTTCAAGCGCGCGTTCCGCCTGCCCAAGGGCGCCTGGCAGATACTCACCTGGGGCGGCCTGCGCGGCGGAATCGCGGTAGCACTGACGCTCGCTTTGCCGGCAGGGCGCGAACACGACGTGTTGCTGGCGATGACCTACGCGGTGGTGGTGTTTTCGATCCTCGTGCAAGGCCTGAGTATCCGCTCGGTCACCACCGCGACGGCCGACTGCAAGTCGCTCGGCGTTCAATCTCCAAGCAAACAGTAGCACTAGCCGACAGCGGACTCGGTCGCAAACAGACGCGGTGTATCGGCATCCTGCGACCGGCGCTGCCGGCTGAGTTCGCATCCGACGATGCGGTCATGGCCCGGCGCCGATTCAAATCGCTAGCCGATATCAGCACCAGAAAACAGACGTTATGCGACGGGGTTCGCGATCCGGCGGTCACGTACGGGTTTTCAAAGCGCGACTATACGTGTATACTTCGCCGCACAGGGGATGCTTCGTTGACTTCGGGGTATCCATGCACATCGTCACTCGCGCTATTGCGCTCACGCGCACCTTTCAACTGGCACGCCAGTTCGCCTTCATCGAACGCCGCATTCAGTCCCTGCCCCTGCAAAACCGACTGAAGCTGGACTTGCTGATCAAGAACGAAGTATCCCGTTCCGAGAAATGTGAATTTCCGCATCTGTATGGGACCTCGCCGGATCAGCGTTATCTCGCATGGGGCCAGGGCAGCGAGACCGGTTTCAGCCGCGCGCACTCGGAAAATGTGGAAGTGCGTCTGCTCGGCATCGCGCTGTGGCTCGCCGTCGTCTTGCATGAGACACGCGACTCGCCGCAGGCGGGCCTGCAGCAGCAACACCGTAACGTGTTGCGCGTGCTGCGCGAGCTGCACGAACTCAAACAGCCCGCACCGCGCAGCAGGGACCGGCTGCTGGTCGGCAGCGCCGCCTGAGCAAGCTGTCCGCTGGCCGCCAGCGCGAACGCAGTGCGTTGACGGCTCAGCGTAGCTGGCTGTCCTTGCTGCCGCGGCGGTTATAGCCGCTGAAATTCGCTTGCTGCTGGTCGCGGGCGTCCTGGCAGGACACGCACAGGCGCACACCCGGCACGGCCTTGCGCCGTGCTTCGGGAATCTTCGCCGCGCACTCTGCGCAGCGCTTCAGGCTCGCGCCTTTCGGTGCCTGACTGCGCGCGCGCTTGATCGCGTCCTCGATCGTCGCGTCGATTTGCTCCTGCACCGCGCCGTCGTTGGCCCAGCCGGTAGCCATGTCTGTCTCCCATTCGGTATCGCCACATCGCCACCCCATACGTAGTGATGCACGCCGGCAAATTAAAGGTTTCCGGCCCTGGTGAAAAAACCTGAGTTATTCCGGGATTATGCGAAGTGATCGTTAAGTTACCTATCACGCGAATTTTGGCGTAATCTCCCAAGTCCCCGAGGCAATCAGGAGCGCCGTCATGGCCCTGTGGAAAGATCCGATGAAACCCGCTGCTTCCGAGCCGATGAACCCGGCGCGTTTCGATGCGCCGCCACCCGCGGAATTCAAGCCCGAAGCGGTTACGCCGGTCGCCAACATGCGTGCTCCGGCGCGCGAAAAGACCAGATCCGAATCGCTGATCGCGCCCGACATCGCCATCGAAGGCAAGATCGAAGGCTCGGGCCACGTGCGCATCGCTGGCCGCTTCAAGGGCGATGTCAACGTGCGTGGCGATCTCACCATCGAATCCGGCGCAACGGTGACCGGCAGTGTGCGTGCCGACAAGGTCATCGTCGCCGGTGAGTTGATCGGCAACATCGAAGCGGCCTCGCACGTCGAGCTGACGCAGAGCGGCGCGCTGACCGGCGATCTGAAAGCGGCATCGCTCACCGTCGCCGCCGGCTCACGCATGCGTGGTCAGGCCGACTTCGGCTGGGACGATGCGAAGACTGCCGGCAACGCGAAGAACGGCGCCAACGGCAACGGTGCGAGTCACGGCAACGGAGTATGACGGCGCCGCGCACCGGAACGGCCGGGGCCACACGTAATTGCCCGCATTGCCAGGAGACCATCCTGGAAAGCGCGGCGGTGTGCCCAGCCTGCCGGCATCATCTGCGCTTCGAAGCGCTGGCGCCGGCCTCGTCGCTGCCCGAAGCCGTCACTCCGTTGCGCGTCGAGGGCAACTTCCGCAATCCTGTCCAGGGCGGGACCTGGGAATATTCCATGGTGCTGACGATCCGCAACGAACGCGGCGAGGAAATCGCGCGCCGTCTGGTCGGCGTCGGCGCGATTCAGCCCGAGGAACAGCGCACGTTCACGCTCAGCGTCGAGATGGCGCCGGCGGCGGACAAGGGCAGCGGCAAACGCACGCGGCATTAGCGCGTGAGCCAGCCCTGTGCGCGCAAGGTGCACAACGCGTAGGGGAAGATCCAGAATAGCGCGAACGCGGCGAAAAACGAGTACGCAATGCCGTAGACGAAATCCCAGGATCGCTCGCCGCGCAGGTAGTACAGCATGTTGAACGAGGAAATCAGCAGGATCGCGCAGCACAAACGCAGGAATACTTCGGGGTGGTTGGCGACCAGCACGCCGAGCAGCAGCAGCGCGGCCCAGGCGACCGGATGACGCAGATTGGTGATCAGCGAATCGACAAGGGCGATGGCGCGTGCGCGCCACGGCCGCTTCCAGACGATGCGCCCGATGAAACGAAATTCCTCGCGCACATAGCTGCGCTCCCAGCGCAGGAACATCTTGCATAGTTGCGAATAGCTCGTCGGCACGAGCGTGCGCACGATCGCGGCGCGCTGGTAGACGCAATCGTAGCCCGCATCGAGAATCTCGTTGGTCATCGCGCGGTCTTCGCCGTAGGTGCATGGCACGCCGAAGAACCGCTGGCCGGTCCAAACCGCAAGAACGCGGTGCACGACCTCGGTACGATAGCCGGCGAGCGCTCCCGGGCAGCAATAAACCGTGCCATAAGTACTTTGCGCTGCGCGCAGGAAATCGAACGACAGGGCAAACCGCACCTTGAGCATTCGCGGGATCAGTCCGTCCGCGGAATTGTATACAGCGACCTTGCCGGCAACCGCACCGACACGCGGATCGCGAAACGGGCCGGTCATCGCAAGCAGCGCATCCGCGTCGATCACGCTGTCCGAGTCGATGGTGACGATCACCTCGCCGCGTGCGCGTGCGAAGCCGGCCGCGAGCGCTGCGCGCTTGCCGCGGTTTTCCTCGAAACGCAGCGTCGTAACCAGATCGCGCCGCTCCGCGGCCGCACGCTCGATGTGCTGCCAGGTATCGTCGCTGCTGCCGTCGTCGATCACCAGGATTTCCAGGCGCTCTTGCGGATAGCGGGCGCGAATCACCGACTCGATCGAACGCGCCACCATGCTGCCTTCGTTGTAGGCCGGGATCACCACCGTAAGGCTTGGCGCATCTTCCAATGTCGCCAGCTCGGGCGTGCGGTAGCGAAACCAGAGCATGGTTCGGAACAACAGCATCAGCATGCCCATCCCGGCCCACAACAGGCTCGGCTTGGCGACATACCCGAGCCAGCCGTACTCGCGCGTCGAATGAATCAGCCCGCTGAACGCGTGCAGTCTCCAACTCGCCAGGAGCACGACCACGAATCCGATCAGTATGGCCGCACGATAGAATGCGTCTCCTGGCCTGAGGTGGTAGTCGTGCGTGGTCGCGGACGCGGGAAGGCCGCCAGCGTCTGTCGCCATTTTTTGCTCCTCTACCTATCAATGAAGTGCATGCGGACCGGACGGAATTCGACCTGCACGACAGTTGCCGCGTTCCCGAGTCCGCACGCGATTGGATCCCCGGCGAAGAATATCGGAACCTGCCTGATGGCGCCTGAACGGCGCACGCCGCAGCCGAATCGCCCTCGCTCCGTAATTTCACTACGTAAGGGAAGCACCGTCGGTAGACCGAATGCCAAAAGCGCTGCGGTCAGCGCCACGTTCTCATCGAGACAGTCAAGGGCACGGCAACGAGCCGGACTTCCTGCAGCTGCAATACACACAACCGGTGCTGCTCAACTTCGCCCCGCTCACGGTTATTGCGAGAGTCATGGACGCGTGATTGCGTTGGCGAGCACACCAATGAACAGGCACGTTTCGATTTTCAGATCATTCTTGCGTTGTGGGCGTATCCAGAAAATAAGGCACTACCTCGCCCTTGAACTTCAACGTGATCGGATCCCCGCGTCGATCCAGCGATTTGCCGACCGCCATGCGCACCCAGCCTTCGCTGACGCAATATTCCTCGATCGTGGTTTTCTCCTGCCCGTTGAAGCGAATGCCGACGCCGCGCGCGAGGATGGCTTCGTCGTAGTATTTGCTTCGGGGATTGACGCAAAGACGATCGGGTGGAGTGTCGGTCATGGCGGAAACTCGCCTGTCTGACGCGATATGAAACCGTATTGCGCCAGCACCGGTTTCAGCGCGGCAATCCAGATCGCGTAGCCGGCTCGCTTCATATGCAGGCCGTCCCAGCGCAACAGATCCGGGCGCGGCTTGCCGTCGGCGTCGAGCATTTTCGAGGCGACGTCGACGTAGATCACCCTGCGCTGCGTCTTCGACCAAGCCGCGATGCCTGCGTTCGCCGTACGCATCTGCGGCCACAGCGACGCGCGTGCGACGCTCGGCTTGATCGAGATAAACACGATCGGAACCTGCGGCAGATCGCGGCGCACGCGCGCAACGAAGGCCTTGAAATCGTCGATCACCTGGTTCGGCGTGTGATGTTCCGCGATGTCGTTATCGCCGGCATACAGCACGATCACGTTCGGGTGATATGGCACGACAATGCGCCCGGCGTAATGCGTCGAGTCGGGTATCGTCGAGCCGCCGAAACCGCGATTGATCGTCGGTATACCCGGAAAGTCCTGCGCCAGCTTCTTCCAGAAACGGATCGACGAACTGCCGACGAACAACACGGCGTGCTGCGGTGGCGGATTCGTCTCATCGCCCGCGACGAGTGCGGTGATTTCCCCCTGCCAGGGATCGGCTGCATCCTGCGCCGTCCCCAGACCGCTGACGGCCAACCACACGAAAGCGATGGCCAGCCATGAGCGCCGTCCAGCCTTGCAATGGTGTCCTGGGATGAAGTCAAAAGTCATCTGCGCTTCCGGTTTTCAAGAATGTCCTGATGCGCGGCGCATGCGATCGCCGCGAATCATTCTGGCGCAATCGGTATGGGAAAGCGATGGCAGGTGATTCCTGAGCAACGCCTTCGGCACTTGGGTCGCCCAGGCATCAAATAGCAACTCGCGCAACTCGGCCTTGCCGATCTGCTTCAGTCTGACCAGCACCGCGGGAAATCCCTCGTAGTGCGGCTCGTTGAAGAACTTCTGCGGATCCGCCATCAGCAGGATTTCCTTCGCGTCCATATTCGCAACTCGCACGGCGAGCACCTCGGGATTCGCAACACGCGGTTTGCGCGGATGGATGCGCTCCATCCAGACCCAGGCAAAGCCCCTGCACTTTTTCCCGTTGCGAACGCAGAACGCAAAGTGGCCGCCCTCTTCGCGCACTTCGGGAAATGACAAGGCAATTTTGCGGACATCGGACTGAGTAGCCATCGTCGCAGGATCCGTCGCTGGATGCAGCGTTTCAGAATACGAAGAAAGCCACCGTCAGGGAAATGTAATCAATGATTTGGGCGCCTTGTTCAAGCTCGATTGAAGCCGTTCCGATGCGTTCCAGCGTTCCGCTTGGGTTTCAACGGGCAGTCTGGGAGAATCACTGCTCCTTCCAGCGGCCGCGTTGCTCTTAGGCCGAGACTCGAAGGCAGTCACGCGGGATATGCTGCACTTCGAACCATCGAAGCCTCCACCCGCTTGACTCCAACCGGTGCACTCATCCGGAGACTCCCATGCCAAAGTATCTGCTGCAAGCAAGTTACACGGTCGAAGGTGTCAAAGGGCTGCTCAAGGAAGGCGGCACGAGCCGCCATGCGGCGGTCAAGAAGGCGGTCAAATCAGTCGGCGGATCGATCGAGAGCTTTTACTTCGGGTTCGGCGAAACCGACGTCTATGTCATTGCCGACATGCCCGACAACGTAAGCATGGCCGCGCTTGCCTTGACGGTTGGCGCGACCGGAACGGTACGGGGCACGACCACGGTGTTGCTGACCCCGGAAGAAGTCGACGCGGTCGCGAAGAAGGGACCCAAATATCGCGCGCCTGGACAGTAGGCGCAAACTGGCGCCACCCTCATCCGCCTTCGGCACCTTCTCCCGCTAGCGGGAGAAGGGATCGAACTCTGCCTTGCACGTAATGTCAGCGCGGAATGAATCTGAGTCGTCTTAGCGCCCCACTGCAGCTGCCTTGGCCCGCACCGGCAGCCGCCATCCGGGCCGCGCGAAGTGGCAGGTATAGCCGGTCGGATAGTGCTGCAGATAATCCTGATGCTCGGGTTCGGCTTCCCAGAAATCGCCCGCCGGCTCCACCTCGGTGACGACCTTGCCGGGCCACAGTCCCGATGCATCGACGTCGGCGATGGTGTCTTCGGCGATGCGTTCCTGCTCGCGCGAGGTGTAGTAGATCGCCGAGCGATAGCTCATGCCGAGGTCGTTGCCCTGGCGGTTCTTCGTCGTCGGATCGTGGATCTGGAAGAAGAACTCCAGCAGCTGGCGATAGCTCATCTGCGCCGGATCGAAAATCACTTCGATCGCCTCGGCGTGCGTGCCGTGATTGCGGTAGGTCGCGTTCGCCGACGTCGCCGCCGGAATAGCCGACGCGCGTCGAGATGACGCCCTGCATGTTGCGGATCAGTTCCTGCATGCCCCAGAAGCAACCGCCCGCGAGAATTGCGCGTTCGGCTGGTCATCGAATGTCCTCCACCTGATCGAGATACGCGCCGTAGCCCTGCGCTTCCATCTGCTCGCGCGGCACGAAGCGCAGCGACGCCGAGTTGATGCAATAGCGCAGGCCGCCGCGATCGCGCGGGCCGTCGTTGAACACGTGGCCGAGATGGCTGTCGCCGTGCGCCGAACGCACTTCGGTGCGCATCATGCCGTGGGTCGAGTCCTTCAGTTCCTTCACGTTCGCGTGCTCGATCGGCTTGGTGAAGCTCGGCCAGCCGCAGCCGGACTCGAACTTGTCCGACGACGCGAACAGCGGCTCGCCCGAAACGATGTCGACGTAGATGCCGGGTTGCCTTGTTGTCCAGCAGCGCACCGGTGCCGCGGCCGTTCGGTGCCGCTCTCCTGGGTTACGCGATACTGCTCCGGCGTCAGAGCCGCTATCGCTTCAGCGGTCTTTCGATACTGCGTCATGAGTTTCTCCCGAAAGAGTCGGATGTGTGCCGGTAAGATGGGGCCGGATGCGCATTTTCCAGCGCGGGAATCCTGCGCTCAGGCGCGAGATTCGCTGCCCGTGGCCATCCTTGACCCGCATCGGGCAGCTTTCCTTACGCCGGCGCCCTAGACGAAGGTCGCAATCTCGTCGAGCGCCAGGCGCTGGATATCCGGCACGCGACAGCCCGTTGCCGGATGACCGACGACCAGCAGGAGATACGCCATCTCGTTCTTCGGCCGGCCGAGGATCTCGTTGAGAAAAGCCATCGGGCTCGGCGTATGCGTCAATGTGGCGAGACCGGCGTGATGCAAGGCGGCGATCAACATGCCGGTGGCGATACCTACCGATTCGTGCGGGTAGTAGCGCTTCTGTTTTCGGCCCTGCGCATCCATCGCGAAGCGTTCGTAGAACACCGCGATCAGCCACGGCGCGGTTTCGAGGAAGGGTTTTTCCGCATCGGTGCCGAGCGCAGCCAGCGCCTGCAGCCATTCCGACGGCGCACGATGCTCGTAGAATTCGCGCTCCTCCGCTTCGGCCGCCACGCGGATGCGCGACTTGATCGCCGCATCGCTCACCGCGACGAAACGCCACGGCTGCTGGTTGGCGCCGCTTGGCGCGCTGCCCGCGGCGCGCAGACAGTTTTCGATCACCTGACGCGGCACCCGCGTGGCAGCGTAATCGCGCACCGTGCGTCGCGTCGACAAATCATCGGCAAACGCTTGCGCGCGCGCGATACGCTCGGCGTCGGAGAGGGTCGGCAGCGAACGCAGCGCAATGGTGTTGAATGCAATCATGGGCGGGCGGCAAATGGAGAACGACGGCCCAGCATACAAGAATGCGCAAGCCCGCTTTCCCGCCGGCGCTGCGCTGCCACGCCGCGCAAAATGGTGTAACGTCATGAAAGGTACACGCGCCCAAGTGCATCTTGTTCAAGGTATGCCGCGTATGTGGTTGCATGCCCGCTCTGCGCGGCGTGTCCGATTCGTTCCCAAACCCGGAGTCACATCATGAAGCACGTCGTGAAACTTGCCGCAATCGCCACCCTCGGCATCGCCGCCTTCTCACCGATTGCGAACGCCGAGCTGAAAGTCGGTACGCATGCGCCCGAATTCACCCTGCCGGCTTATCTGGCCGGCCAGCCGTTCACCTTCAATCTGGCGGACGCGCTGAAGAAAGGTCCGGTAGTGGTCTACTTCTTCCCTGCCCCGCACACTTCGGGTTGCAACGTCGAAGCCCACCTGTTCTCCGAGGCGATGGACAAGTTCAAGGCGGAAAACGTCACCGTCATCGGCGTCACCGCGGGCAACCTCGATCAGCTGTCCGATTTCTCGAAGGAAACCGAACACTGCAGCGGCAAGTTTCCAGTCGCCGCCGATGCGGGCGCAAAAATCGCCGAAGAGTACGACTCGACGCTGACGATCAAGCCCGGCTGGTCCAACCGCACGTCCTACCTGATCGCGCCATCGGGATCGATCGCCGCCGCGTACTCCGCGCTCAAACCCGACGACCACGTCAAGGAGATGCTCGACGCGGTGAAGGCGCTGAAGAAATAGAAACGGGCCAGGGCGCGCAAGTCCTTTGGCTTTGTTGCGCTGACTTTTCGGCAGCGCAACGCTGATGACCAGCAGCCAAGGCTCGGCCAACTGCTGGGGATCGACGCCGACACCGGCACACTCGGGCGACATACTCAAGAACATCCGCGCGGGCAGGCATCCGTTGCCGGTGATTAAGCGCGGCAAACAGGTGCGGATGGATTGGGCCGAAAAGACTCAGATCTGGAGTCACGAATGGCTAGAAAAAAAGAATCCGGTATGGATGTTGTCGCAGCCATGCCCTGGCCTATCGGGATAGCGACGGGCTTGCTCGCATTTTTCGCAATTCGCTACGGCTTCGGTTGGTACTTCTCGAATGCCGGCAGCCCAATGCTAAAGGGTCTCGGAGGGCAACTTTCGCATGGCGCACTCGCGCCGATAGCATGGATAGTCATGCTCGCGTGCTGGGCCGCCGCCGCCGCGTCCGACTTTCGAAGTCGCCAGCGCAAGCACCTGCTCGACGCGCAAACGGGTATGGATAGCCTGACTGCAATGAACTGGCGTGAATTTGAGATGCTCGTTGGCGAGGCATTTCGCCGGCGAGGCTACGGCGTTGAGGAAACGGGTCTCGGTGGTGCAGACGGCGGTATCGATTTGATTCTGCGCAAGGACGGACGAACTGAGCTCGTGCAATGCAAGCAGTGGCGTTCTCGGCAGGTCAAGGCGAGTGTTGTGCGAGAAATGTGGGGACTCGCCGCGCATCACCATGCGGATGCTGTGAAGATTGTCTGCGTTGGCGATTACACGCGAGATGCCGAAAAGTTTACCGCAGGCAAAGCGATTGAACTCATCAATGGAACGCAGTTGCTCGAACTCGTACGCAAGGTACAAACATCACCAGCGCCTGTGCGCGAATTCCGTTTCAGAAACGCTGACACGACGCCAACTTGCCCCACATGCGGTGCAACGATGCAGCGTCGCATGGCACGGAACACCAATAGACCATTTTGGGGATGCAGCACATATCCCAAATGCCGTGGAACTCGTGATATCGCCAGTTCGCCGAACCCTTGATGCGTAAAGATAGCAGCTCACATCCCGAACACGGTCAGCAGCGTACGCACTTATGAAGGCGATAATCAGCGAGCAATGACTCAGTCATTTTATCCAGGCGAGGGAATTGTCTCTGACACACTTTTCGGCGTGGCCTTGCCGTCTTTGCAGGCATGCGCCATGCTGCGTACCGGCGCGGTTTCGGCCATCCGCGTGATCGCCAGGAGCCCGACGATAACGGCAGCGACCATGTACCACGCCGGCGCCAACGCACTGCCGCTGACGCGGGTCAACCAGGCCGCCATGAACTGCGTCGAACCGCCGAAGATGGCGATGGCGCTGGCATAGAGCATTGACAGCCCGCCGGCGCGGATGGCCTTCGGCAGCGATTCGGTGATGGACACCAGTACGGTGGCTGTCGACAACGTCGAGGCGACGGCCAGCAGCGTGCATACCGCGTACAGCGCCAGCCCGTTGCGCCAATGCCCGATCGCCCAGAAGCACGGGAAGATCGCCAGGAGCAGCACTACCCAGGGCACCACCATCACCGGCTTGCGACCGATCCGGTCGGACAGCCAGCCACTGATCGGATCGCAGATCACACCGCTCAGGCCGACCGCCACGGTGGCGCCCAGGGCGACCTTCGTGGACATGCCCAGCGTACTCCCGGCATAGGTCGTCATGTACTCAAGGATGTAATTGGTGGTGGTCGCCGCCGCGAGCATCGCCAACGCAGGCAGCGCCATCTTCGCGTAACCGCGCCACGGCGAGCCTTCGGTATCCGACGCGGCACCCTCGGACGCCGACAATGTTTCGCCCAGCGAACGGCGCAGCACCAGGCCGAACGGAATGATGATCGCACCCACCAGCAACGCTACCCGCCAGCCCCACGCGTCCAGCGCGGACTCGTCGAGTACCGCAGCCAGGCCAACGCCAACCAGTCCGGCTACCAGTACCGCAGCATCGGCACTCATGGCTTGCAGCGAGATATACAGACCGCGGCGATGCAGTGGTGCCGCCTCCATCATGAACGCGGTGCTTGGCCCCACCTCGCCACCCAGCGCAAAGCCCTGCAGCAGGCGAAAACCGATCACCAGGATCGGTGCGACGATACCGATGCTGGCAAACGATGGCGTCAGCGGCAGCCCGATCACCGCAATGCCGATGAGCGCGAAGGACAACAGCATGGCCGGCTTGCGACCGACCCGGTCTCCCATGCGGCCGATCACGAAGGCGCCCAGCGGACGGGTCAGGAAACCCGCGCCGAACGTGGCCAGCGAGGCCAGCAGGCTGGCGCCGGGTGCATCCGAGGGAAAGAAGGCGCGGCCGATCTGCGCGGCGAAGAAGGCGTAGGTAACGAAGTCGTAGAACTCGATCGCATTGCCGACCACCACGGCGAGCACCTGCGACGCAGGCAGGGCCCGCTGCGGCGCCACGCCCGTCGCCGGCCTGTTGTCCGATGTTGCCAGCATCCGTTCCCCTCGCGCCGCACGCAGACCCGGCATTACCTGCGATGCGCCAGCGCGTAGTCGAGGGCGGCACACACCGCGACCGCCTGCGCGGCATTGCATTGTTCGGGCGTGGCGCGCGGGCTGTCGGGATACACCTCGGTGGTCGTCGTGTAGGGTGCGCCGCTGATGCTCGCACACAGGCCGAGCTTCTTGAACGCATAGCGGATCACACCCGGCGAGACCACGGTCGAGCCGATGATCTCGCTCTTGTCGTCGGCAGGCGCGATGTGGGTGACCTTCTCCACCGCCGCGATCACCGCGTGCTGGAATCCGGGTTGGGGATTCTCGCTGTCGTCGACCAGATAGAAGCCATCGGGGATCTCGCCGGGCTCGAACGCCTTGCCATCGCGCGCGGCGAGCGCCGGACGAAATTCGGACTCGTCGCTGTCGGTGGTCTCGTGCAGATCGACATGCACGATAAAGCGGCCGCGCAGCGGCGCGACAAGTTTCATAAGCGCCGCCGACTCCGGCGCCGGACTGTTCTCGCGGAACGAACGGTTCGGGTCGAGCGCCTGCGGATTCCAGCGATGAATCCGCTCATAACCCCAGGGGCTGACGCAGGGCGCAACCAGCAGATTGACCCGACCTTCGTAGCTTGCCGCGTGCAGGTCCACGAACTGCAAGGCACCGTGCACGCCACTCGTTTCGTAGCCATGCACCCCGCCCGTGATCAGCGCGCACGGAAGCTCATCGCGCCAACCGCGATTGCGGATCGCGAACAGTGGATAGTTGTCCGGTGCATAGTCGAGGTGCCCGTACTCGTCGACATCGAAGCGTGCATGCAGGCGATCGATCGCCGTCAACACATCGGCTGCGTAGCTGCGCTTGCGTGTCTGCCGCGACTGCCACGTGGCGACTTCCGCAGATCCCCAGGGTTGTCCGGGTGTACCGATGGGATAAGGCGCGGCTGTCGTCATCTGGTTCGCTCGTCGAGAGGGATCGGCAATGTAGCACGGGTCGCGACGCCGGCAACCTCAAGCGCGAATGCACGATTCATTCGATTTCCAGCGCGCGCATCAATGGTCGCTTCAGCGCGAACGCCAGTACGCCGCCGCAAGCGGCGATAGCGGCGTGCATGGCCCAGAAAGCGGCCGGGGTCATGTGTTCGTAAAAACCGCCCAACCAGCCAATGAGGGTGTTGGCGATGAACAGGCTCAGGAACACCGCGCCCATCATGGTCGCCTTCACGCTCGCCGGCGCGGCGCGCGACACCAGCGCGAGCAGCGTGGGCCAGTAATAGAGGAAGCCGATGCCAAGCAGGACGTCGTAAGCGATCGGCACGATGGCATTGGTGCGCGGACTGACCAGGCAGGCGCCCACCAACAGCAGGTTGGCGATCGCGGTGATCCACGCGCCGGTAGCGATCTTGCCCAGATCACCCGGCTCGGCATTGCGCGCGGCCTGCCAGCGCCACAGCGCGAGCAATACCGGTACCCCCAGGATGCTGGCCAGCGGATCGATCGAGTTGAACCACGCGACCGGAACGTGGAAGCCGAGCACATCCAGATTCACGCTGCGATCTATCCAGACCAGGTTGATGTTGGTGTTCTGGTAATAACCGATGCTCTGGAAGATGGTGATCGCCGAAACCACGGCGAGTGCGGCGATGATGCGCCACTGACGGCGACCCGAAGAAATTTTCTCGAGCACCATTCCGGCGCGTGGACGATCCGCGGGCAGGTAGCGAAAGCCCGCGATATAAGTAGCGAGACCGATCAGCATCAGCGCGCCGGCCAATGCGAAACCTGCGTGCCAGCCGTAGAGTTGCGCGAGCAGACCGCACATCAACGGTCCGACCACGGCCCCGACATTGATGCCGATCGAGAAGATCGCGAACGCGCGCGTGCGTCCTTCGCCATCGCTCTCCGCATACAGTTCACCGACCTGCGTCGAGATATTGCCCTTCAACAATCCGCAACCGGTGATCAACAACGCGAGCGCCAACAGAAACGATGCATCGAACGCCATCGCCAGGTGCCCCGCGCTCATCATCAGCGCACCGATCATGACGGCAACGCGGCGGCCGGTGAAACGATCGGCGACCCAGCCGCCCAGCACCGGCGTGAAATACACGAGGCCCGTGTACAACCCCATGATCTGCGACGCCAGCGCCAGCGTCGTCATCCGCCCGAATACCGATTCCAGCGTGGAACGAAACGCCGGGAATCCGACAATATGTTCGACATGGCCCGGCAGCAGCAATGCCTGGCTCATGTACAACACCAGAATCGCCGTCATTCCGTAATAGGAAAACCGCTCCCACGCCTCGGTGAAGCTGAGATAGGCCAACGCCATCGGTTGGCCGAAGAACGTGCGCGGCCGAGCGTGCATTGCGGCGTTCATGCGAACTCCCCTGTGTTCCACGACCCTAACCTGAATTCAACCGGGATGATACCGGCGGTTGAAATGATTGCGCCAAATAATCCCGAGGGCCGGCTCTGCCTTCCTAGCATTGCAAAAATGCGGTGTGAAGCGGGCTCCTGGAAGCGGGCCAGGTTCGCGGGAAGAATTTGCCGGCCTTGTCAACTCGACCTTTGCGCCCTGCCCACGGCAAGCCAGCGCATGCCGCGATAGGAATCGGCCACGACCCAAGCGCCGGCCACGAGCGCCACATTGACGACGGTCTCGCCCCATTGTCCCGCGCTTATGTTACCTGCCGCCACGATGGGTACCCATACCAGCAACAGGAACAGACCCATCTGTAATGCCGAGAGCGCGGCAGCCAGCCGTGCACACACACCGATGATCACCGCGGCGCCTGCCGCGAGGTAGGTACAGCCGGTGAAATACGCCCAGAACACATGCGCCGGCAGCCAGCCCGGTACCAGCGGCGCAGTCAGATCGAGGTAGGCGAAATGGGACAAGCCGAAGGCGATCAAAGCCAGGCCGTAAAGCACCCGCGCGGCGCGCACGCCCTTGTCGCCAACGGCGAAACCGAGCCGCCGCCTGTCCCAGTCGCCAGCCAACCACGCATACAGTACCCAGGCGCCCGCCACGATAACCGCGGTCTCGCCGCAGCTTTGATAGAAACCTTCCACCAAGGGTGCGAGCAGGATGTAGCGCACCTTGATCAGCAGCATCCAGACAAACAAATAGACGAAAAGGACGCGTGCGGCGCTGCTCGCCGTGCGCCGCCAGAGCAGCCCCACGCCACAGGCCAGACAGACGAACGTGCACAGCCAGGCCAACGCCTCGCGGGCGGGCAACCCCTTGGGCACGGAGTCCCAGATCGGCGCGAAATCGCCGTCGATCAGACCCAGGATTCCCAAGGCGATCATGGTCGCCGCAAAGACCGCATGACCCACGCTCGCGATGCGCATAGACTTCTCCCTTCAGTAATAGCCCGGCTTCAAGCATTTCTAGATATTTTTACCTTTGTTTACCAAAGTGAATCCGATTTCCAGCTACCCCTTTCGGCGCAGCGCCTGATTGACCACTTTGCGGATCAGGCTCGGATACGTGATGCCGGCCTTCAACGCCGACTGCGCCAGTTCGTCGTCCTTGCGCGATGCAGGGATTGGCGTTGGGTTCGATCACGTAGACGTTGCCGGCGGCGGTCACGCGCAGGTCGAAGCGCGCATAGCTGCGGATATTGAGTGCGCGATAGGCGCGCTTGCAGACATCGTCGATGCGTTTCTGCAACTCCGGTTCCAGCAACTTCAGCGAAATGGTTCTTGATGCCCCAGCGCTTGCGATATTTGTCGTCCCACTTGGCCTTGTAGGTGGCGATGCGCGGTTCGTCTTCCGCCATCTGGCCGAAGGTCATCTCGCGTGCGGGCAATACGCGCAGCGCGCGGTCGCCGATGATGCTGACGTAGAGTTCGCGGCCCGTCGATGTACTCTTCCGCGATCACCTCGAGATTCATGCGTTCGTGGATCATCCTGATGCGCGCAAGGAAGCTCGCTTCGTCGTCGACGATCGACGCCTGCGAAATGCCGCGCGAGGCTTCTTCGGTCAGCGGCTTGATGATGCACGGCAACTTCAGAGTCTTGGGAAGCCACACCTTGTGGCCGCGATAGAAGGCGTGGAATCGCGGCGAGCGCACACGATGGAAGCGCAGTATCTTCTTGCTCAGCCCCTTGTCGTTGCACAGGAACAATGCGCTCGAACTGGCGCCGGTGCACGGCACGCCGAGCAGTTCCATCGTCGCGACGATGTTCTTGTCCTAGTGCGGTGACGTTGCTGAAGGTCTCGCACAGGTTGAAGATCACGTCCGGCTTGACGTCGCGAACCGCATCCAGCAGCGGCCTCACGTCGTCGAACAGGCTCAGGCGGTGCACCTCGTAGCCGGATTCGAGCAGCGCCTGATAGACATCGTTCTCGGTATAGCTGCCGTCCGGATCGGCGAATTCCTCGGCGAAGTCGTAGTCCGGCGTCACCGAATACGGCAGGTCGAAGACCATCAGCACACGCGTAGCCATGTCAGTGAATCTCCGAAGAAGCGTCGCGAGCGAAGGCAGCTTGCGCGACACCGGAGCGCAGGAGCCGGAGTTTACTTTTGGTAAATGGGTTCGAAGGACGCGACAGCGTCCTGAGGGAGCACCGCCGGCGCGCAAGCTGTCGAGCGCAGCAGGTTATTCGAAGGTTCACTAGAGCTCCCCGCGCAGGCGCGTGGTGTAGCGATAGTTCATCATCAGCGTCGTGAGATAGGTCGCCAGCTGCAGCACCGCCAAGGTATCCGGCTCCTCGGTGACCAGGCGCAACGCCCGGCTGCGCTGCAGAACCGCCTTGTAGACCTCATTGACCATGAAGCGTCGCTCGCCGGTCCAGTTCGATACCGTCGTCAGCAGCGACTTGCGGTGCGACTGCAGCAACTTCGCGACCGGGCGCCGCGTCTCGCCCTTCGCGTTGCCCTCGCTGAACATGTGGCGCAGGTTGGCATCGTGGAATTCCGGGAAATCCTCGGCCTCGCTGACCCGGCGTTTCTGGTAGTAGCGTTTGAGCGTGCTGCGGATCGCCGCAACCTTCCACAACTGGCGACCGCTGGCGCGCAGCGGCGGCTTGCCGGCGATGCTCGCCATCAATTTGTCGACGAATATCAGCTTGTCGAGCGCCTTCCAGCCGGCGTATTGCTTGCGCCAGTCAAGGCCCGGCGTCAGCCACACCGCGAAGGTCTCGACGAAATCCTCGTCCGGGTGATACTGCGCGTAGTAGTAGTCGAGGTGGCGGACGAAGCTCTTGCTGTACGGGCGGAAGCGATAGGTTTCCGCATACGCCGCGGACGAGCTTCCGAACACGCGCTGCCAGCTGCGCTTGCGATTGAGGCCATAGGCATAGCTGAGCGCATGCCCGGCTTCGTGACGCAGGAGCTTCATGCACCAGTCGTTGGTGTCGCCTTCGGCCTCCAGCATCATCTTTTTCTGCAGCTCGATCAGCCGCGGATGCGCCAGATAGAACGGGATGCCGATCACCGGCTCATCCTCGGGCGTCAGCCATTCGTCGGCGAGGTAGCAACGTGGTGCGAACGGGATATTTCTTGCCGCGAGTTCCTGGTGCAGCTGCGCGACGCACGCCTCCAGCCACGTGCCTTCGATCCGCACCGGCAGTTCCGACAGGCGCAGACCGAGCAATTCCTCTTCGGCAATCGTCGCCAGATCGGGCGCCGGCTTCCCGGCCGGATCGATCGGCACCTTCGCTGCATCCTGTCCGTCGGGCATTTCGCTTCGTCCTCCACGCCCAAGGCGAGGTCTGCTGTGGGCCATGGCAAGGCGCGCGCTTATTTGGCGCGGAACCTGCCAAGGTGTTGCCGGTGGCAATTACAGCATAGCCACGAAATGCTCTCTCAATCCACTCTCTCGAAGCCCCGCAGGCTGGGCTGCGAAGCCCAGCTAGTCCAGCTACAGAACTGGACAGCGTGAAAACCGGGCCAGAGTACCCTTGCAGACCCAATCACCCAAGAAAATGTACCCTTACCCTTGTGTTTCTTGCGGCGTCGCACTCAGTTTCTTGAGCCCTTCGATCGCCGCGCCATTTGTCTTGTCGATCTTCAATACCGCCTCGAACGACATTCTGGCTTTGGCATTGAGACGCATATCCGCATACGCCTCGCCCAGCGACAGCAGCGCGTCGGACGATGCCGGGTAATCGGCAACGTTGCGCTCGAAGATCTTTATCGCGTCCTTTCGTTTGCCGGTCGAACCGGCAACGTAACCGGTCATGATCAGGACGCCGTCGGTGATGTCCTTGGCTTGCGCGGGGTCGGCCTTGGCCTCGGTATACGCCTTCAACGTCGCGTCGGCGCCCTTGATCAGCGCGATCAGACTAAGCCGCCGGGCCAGCGAACGTGGCTCGGGCACGTGAGTCCACTTGTATTCCCTGGCCACGGCGCGCAAGACATCCCAGATGACGAGTTCGCCGTTGTCGGAGTTCGTCATGATAACGACGCCCTTGCCGGTCTTCGCGTTCATCGTAAGACTTGCCTGAAACCCGTCGTCGGCGCCATCGTGTCCGAACTCGCCCGCCGAATCGGCATGCAGAAAGAAACCGATTCCCATCTGCTTTTGCGTACCCGGCTGCGGCTCCAGCCGCTCGCGTGTCATCGCGGTAGACAACACTTTTGCCGACTTGCCTTCCTCCGCGAGAGCCGTTTCGATGGCGAATTTCGCGAGATCCGTCGGCGTCGTCCACAGCCCTGCCGCCGCCATCTCCGGATAGTTATGCCAGCGGCCTTTAATCGGCTCGCCGTCCGCGTGCGTCGCATGCGCGGCGTGCGCAGCGCGCCCCGGCGGCAGCGGTTGCTCGAACGTGCTGTCGCGCATGTCGAGTTTGTCGAACACCGATTTTTGCAGCAGTTCGGGAAACGCGACACCCGCGACATCGGTCATCACCAGTTGCTCGATGGTCACGCCGCCACCGGAGTAGCGCGACTTTGAACCGGGAACGAAATTCACGCGAACCGGCGGCGAATTCGCGGGCGGCGTTCCATCGAGAACCTGCGAAATCGTCGGCAGCGGCGCGCCGACGGCGTAGCCGCCGAAGCCATGCACGGTCGTACCCGCGGTGTGGCTGGCGAGACGGCGCAGCGTCACTTTCTCGTCCTTGGTGAATTCGTTCTGCGGCAGCTTCCACGTCTTGAGATAGTTGTTGACGTTGTCGTCCAGCGACAGCTTGCCGCGCTCCACCAGTTGCAACATCGCGGTCGCAGCGACGGGCTTGCTGATCGATCCGGCCTGGAACAACGTTCGATCGGTGATCGGCGCCGGGTCGTCCGCGCCGACAACGCCATACGCTTTTGTCCATACGACCCGATAGTCGTCGATCACCGCGATGCTCAGCGCCGGATCGTTGTAGGCCTTCATCAGTTGGCGGATGTCGAGCGACAGCGGATGCTTCGGATCATCGACCACGAGCGGTTCGATACCGTGTTTGACTCGCGCGATGCGCGACGCGTCATCGGTGGCGGCACACGCGAAACGACATGCCGCGAGCAAACCTATTGCTATCGCTTTGTTCACCAAGCTACGCCCCCGTTTTCCAAAACCTGGATCAGAGTACACGCTCGTGGCGTAACGCGTGGGTGTTGAGGTCGAAATGTCTTTACGCGCAGTCCTCAACCCACGGCTTTCTTCACGAGTGCGCTGATCCTTGCCTCTTCGACCGCAGTCAGTTCCTTCAACGCGAAGGCGACCGGCCACATGACGCCTTCGTCCAGTTTCGCGGTGGCGCTGAAGCCGAGCGTTGCGTACCTGGTGCCGAACTTCTGTGCGCTCTGGAAAAAGCAGACCACCTTGTCGTCCCTGGCATACGCGGGCATGCCGTACCAGGTTTTTGGCGAGAGTCCCGGCGCGCTGGCTGCGACGATGGCATGCACCCGCTTGGCCAGGGTGCGATCCGGTTCCTTCATCGCGGCGATCGCCGCAAGCACGGCGCTTTCCCCCTCTGCCCGGTTCTTGTTCGCACGCGCCTCGGCCTTCAGCTCCTGCACGCGCGCCTTCATTGCGTCGCGTTCCCCGGCAGTGAATCCCTTGGACGTCTTGCCGTTCGCGCTGGTGCTCTTGACGGGCTTGCGCGCGCGCTTCTTTGTTGGTTGGCTCATTGAAACTCCTCACGCTCACTCGGATAAAAAATCTCAGCCTCTTCCCGCACCCGGAGCAAATTGCCCGCAGGGTCGCCCACGGCGCAGAACACTGTAGCGCGCAGAACCACGAATATCGATGACATATAGCTTCCTCTTCGGAGTCAGGGGCGGCGCTGGATGAAGCGCACCCGCGCCACGTGCGCTGCGACGACGCTGCTGTTGCCATAGGCGCCGCTCACTTTTCCGCTGATGATGAAGTCGCGCATCATCGCGATATAGCCGTCCGAATTGCGCGTGTCGACGCGCTTGCCATCTGGCCTGGTTTCGAATTCGTAGATGCCATGCTGGGCGTGCGGAAAGACGGCCAGCGTGATCGGCTTGCCACGATCGATCAGTTCGCGCAGGCGGCGGGCGGTTTCGGCGCTTGGCGCGTCGCGATCTTCTCCGCCGAGGATCCACAATTGCGGGACGTCGAGATTGCGCAGCACGGGCATCGGATCGTAGTCGGCCGGAATTCCGGCGAGCAGTTTCGGTCCTTTCTCGCGCACCTGGGCCTCAGGCGTCTCGAGCAGGAAGAAAGCGATATCGCCGTGCACGTGTTTGAACCAGGGTTCGGCGCCGTATTGTTTGCGCAGCGCAGCGAGCCGGTCGAAACCGCCGCGGAAATCGCTGCGAATGATATTCGCGATGGCATCGGCGACCTGCATCGCCTTGGTCATTGTCTGCGCATCGTAGCCCTCGTGCGTCATGTCGAGCGCGATGGCCTCGCGGTCCTCCTCGATCGGCGAGACGGCGAGGCCGTAACCGACGATGACAAAATCGACCGGTTCGATCTTCGCCGCGAGCGGCGCCACCCATCCACCCTGACTGGTGCCCTGATAGCCGACTTTACCGGCTCGCTTGCCAGCGAGGCGCTTCGCCTCTTTCACCGCGGCGATCGCGTCATTCGCAAGCAGCAAATAGTTTTGCGTGTAGACGCCGGTCGAAGCGCCCGTGCCGCGCTTGTCGTAGACGAACACGCCAATGCTTTCGGTCGGCAACTCGCGCTGCAGCGGGTAGCTGTTGAGCGCCGACGAATCTTCCGAGCCGTGCACGATCACGACGATGGGCACCTTGCCGTTGCCCTTGGGCATGAGAAGCCGCCCGGCCAGGCGGACGCCCGCGCCGTCGAACGTCGTCTCGGTCACGTCGAGCGCGATGCGCTGACCCGGCACGCCGTCGAATGTGATCCGTCCCGTGCCGCAATGGTCGAACGATACGCGCTTGCCGTCGGGCCGGTCGGTCCAGCCACGCGTGCTCGTCCAACCGCCGTTTTTGGCCGCGGTGAGCAAGCCCGTGGTGCCGTCCTTGCGCCGCCAGCGCAGGTGGCCGCCGTCGGCCGCGGCGATATCGACGAAGCTGCTATCGCGCAATCGGTAGATGCCGGCAGGACAGTCGAGCTTGCCATCGCTGGCTCGCGCCGCCTCGGCCCGCGCGCAAGTCATCATCGCTAGCAGACCGATCGCGGCGAAAATCGGGGCAATGAAAGTGCGAAAGCGGCGATACCGTCGTGGCTGGATCGTGTTCATCGTAAAATCCTACGCAACAACTCAAGGATCGTTACGTTATCTTTTGCGCAATGCTTGCCCCAGTGCGCAATGCAAAGGCAACAAAAGGCGATCTTCATTTTCAGCGAATCCGGAGATGGGCCTGGTGCCCGGCAATGCTCGGCCGGAATGTCACCGGTGTCGATCCAGACCCGAATCCGCATTTACTCCGACTCCATATCCGTTTGGCGCGTATTCGCGGTCGATCCGGTCGCGGACGCGACCGCAGCCGCGCGAGGTCGCGCAGATGCCGCGCTGGAGCGGGCCTACTGGTCATCTATGCGATCGTCCCATTTCGCGCCGGAGTGCTCAAGTGCGAAAACTGGATCGGGGCGCCTCAGTCAGGCCAACGCACCACCCTTCTGCTCGGAAGGCACTCCGACTTCCCTATTGCTCACGCATGCCTTCTGCGTTCCGTCATGCAAGGCGCGTCAGTAAACCGCTCCGATTGACGTAACCCCTGAAGCCATCGTTACGCATGGCGTATCGGATATGAGGTGGGTATGTCATTGTCAAAAACAAAGCTGGGTTCTCGCGGCGGCGTCATTGTGTTACTACTGAACCTCGTCGCAGCGTCGTGGGCGCCTTGGGTCTTCGCAGATGTGCCGACCGCAGAACACGATGCGTTGGTCGCGCTCTACACAAGCACGAACGGCAGCGGTTGGACGATAAGCACGCATTGGAATACAACCGATCCCGTCTGTCCGGGCACACCCGCAAACAACTGGGTTGGTATCGCCTGCGACGCCGGCAATACGACCGTGACCGGCATCAGCCTCGGCAGCAACAATCTCACCGGAACGCTTTCGTCGCTGGCCGGTTTGCCAAACCTCGCGTCGATCGATGTCAGCTTCAACGGCTTGACCGGCGATCTTCCCGCGCTTGCCGGATTGACCCATCTGACCTATTTCGACGCCAATTTCAATTCGTTGACCGGCCCGATTCCGCCGCTTGCCGGACTTACCAACTTGCGTCAATTCCTGGTCGAGAACAATGCGCTGAGCGGTGGTATTCCCACGCTTCAAGGACTGAGCGCGCTGCAGGCCTTCGAGGTCGATCGCAACCTGCTCACCGGCCCGATCCCTCCCCTGACCGGCTTGACGACTCTGACTTACCTGAGCGTCTTCAGCAACCAATTAAGCGGCGGCTTCCCCGACTTGACCGGGTTGACCCAACTCAACGCGCTGCTGCTCAGTAATAATCGATTGAGTGGCGGGATTCCGGTCGATGCGCTGGCAATCCCGACCGATCTCATCTATTTCCAGATCGACCACAATGGATTTACCGGCGCGATCCCCACCGCACCAACGACGCTCACGGCGGGCCAATCGGCCGTTTGTCCCAATCTCCTGGATCACTCCGCATCGAGCGCCTGGGATGCCGCGACTGGTGTTTCGCCGTGGTATACCGACTGCAACGAGCTGATTGATGTCACCGCCATTTCATCGATATCGCCAAACCCGCCTGAAGCAGGCGTGACGGTCACTGTCAACTTTTCTGTGTCGCCCGGATCTGGAGCGGTGATCCCCACCGGCTCCGTCACCATCAGCGATAGCGTGGATGCAAGCGCGACCTGCAGTGCGGCGCTTTCCGGCGGCGGCGCGCCGTACTACAGCAGCTCCGGCCTATGTACACTGAGTTTCATTTCGGCTGGCGCGCATACCTTGACCGCGGCCTATAGCGGCGATAGCAGCTACGCGCCATCGAGCGGCACCTTCGATCTGACCGTTCTCGGCGTGAACAGCATGACTACGCTCAGCGCAACACCGGATCCGGCCACGGTCGGGCAAGCCGTCACCACAAACGTAGTCGTGACCGATCCGCTTGTGGGCTTGGGTGGTCCTGTAACGCCACCCAGCGGCTCGGTAGTACTCAGTGACAGCGTGGATAGCACAGCAACTTGCACCGCCATGCTGAGCGGCATTGGTCCGGGACGCGCAGCCGCCAGTTGCGTGTTGACCTTCGCCACAGTCGGGCCACATACACTGACTGCGAGCTTTCCCGGCGACGCGGTATACAATCCATCAAATTCCACATTTGCCGAAACTGTCGATCCGCCTTTGCCCGCGGTACCCGCGCCGACGCTTGACCGCTGGGGTCTGTTCGCGCTGATATTTTCCGTCGGCTTGGTCGCCGTATATCGACAGGGAAAGCGGCGATAGCTTGCGCGCGAGTCATTGATGCGCCGCCTGTGGATCCCACCGCGAACCGGGATTCATAGCGCGGCGCAAACCAAAGCCTACGGCGAGTGACTTCGCTGCGGAGTCGCAGAGCAGAACCTCGCGGCAATACGCATCCACCTGCAGCAGGAGCGTGCGCTCGGCAGCCCGCGTTTCCAGACAATGGTCGCAAGGATGCTCAATCGCCCGGTTGCGGTGCGCCCGCGCGGGAGACCGTGCGCTCGTGCGCCGGGGGATCCAAACGGATGATTCCTCCGTCCCTCTTTTCCTTTCACAGACGCATGCGCAAGCGAGGGACAGCACAACGGCTGCCCCTCGTCATGTCGGCTAGAGTTCTTTGCACTCTCCGATCTTGTGACCGTAGACGGTATTGGGTCCCGTCGGGGAATCGCCGATTTGTGCGGCGGGCGAGTTATTCTGGCAGTTCAGGTCTCCTATGACGATGTTGGATCCGACCTCGGTGGAATCCGGCTGGCCGCTGTCGCCGAGTCGCGTACCGACGTTTTTGGAAATCATTACGTTTCCGCCCACGGTGTTGCGGAGGGCGCCGACCCAGGCGCCCTGCCAGTCGTGAACGATCAGGTTTCCGCCAATCGTGTTGTCCTTGACCGGAAAGCTCAGAGACGGGTCACTGAGAGTCGGGTCACCGCCGCCTTGCGAGAGCACATTGCCAAAAATCAGATCGCCGTCCAGATACATCGTCAACGGCTGATCGGCGATGATGCTGCCGCCCACTATGTCCTTCGTGGTTGTCGTGCCGCAGGGTGGCTGCGGGATCGGTGGCCCGAGCGAGCCCGGAGTGCAGCCGAGCGCGAGGACGGCCCCCTTGTCGACCGACACGTTTCCCGCCACATTCACGGTGCCCAGCGTGAACGCATCCAGACAGGCCCCCGGCGCGAGCTTCAGGTTGCCGTTGACGGTGAGGGTCGTCCCTGCCGCCACATACGCGTTGCCGCTGATCGTGAGATTGCGGTACGTGCCCGAGATGGCGGTCCCGGCGCTCGAGCAGATTGGCGGGCCTGCATTCGGGTCGGCCACGGCCGACCCCGCCCAGAGCCAAAGCGAGAGCATCACACACAAGCCGGGCAGTGCCCTGCGTATCGTCATGTTCATGGCCCTGACGGCGGCCATTGCGCCGGCAAGTGATTGTCCAGATCGAATGTTCATCGCGGTTCTCCTGTTAGGGTGGGTGTTCAAGCACGCCAGTGTGGCCTTGCAGCCATTACGGGTACGATGCTCGTTATGCAATATTCCGCTAACGCAAGCAAGAATTACAGGCGAAGCGGTCAGAGTAGCTCTGACTCCGTTATTCCTAGCCGATGCGGAAGTGCTCCTTCTCGGCAGTCACGGTTATGAAACAGCGGTCAAAGGCAAGAACGGCTTCGTCAAGCTCGGGCGCTGCGCCTCAGTCCAACCGCCTCACTGCAGCTGGCCGTATCGGAATCGCCCGATAAGGCGCTCTGACCCCGCATCCGCACGAATGCGAGCGATCTCGCCCACGCGATACGAATGCTCGATCAACGCTACCTCGCGGCGTTCAATCGGCGTCATCGCCGCACCGGCACGCTCTGGGAAGGTCGCTTTCGTTCCTGTCTGGTCGATAGCGAACCCCATGTGCTGACGCTCTACCGGTACATCGAACTCAATCCAGTTCGCGCGGCGATCATCGATGCACCGGAAACGCTATGCCTGGTCCAGCGCACGGGCAAACCTGGGACTTGCTTGCGACCCTTGCCTGACGCCACACCCCGCGTACACTGCGCTCGGCAGCGATGTCCGCGCGCGGATCAAACCTACGGCGAGTGGCTGCGCTCGGGCGTTACGGATCAGGACCTCGCCGCAATTCGCATCCACCTGCAGCAAGAGCGTGCGCTCGGCAGCCCACGTTTCCAGACAATGGTCGCAAGGACGCTCAATCGCCCGGTTGCGGTGCGCCCGCGCGCTCATGCGCCGAGGGATTCAAACGAATAATTCCTCCGCCCCCTTTTCACTCACCCTTCATCGCCGCGCCGCATTGCATAAGGTAGCCTTCGATGCAGGGCGGCGCCAAGCGGCAGCCCCAAGCCGTCCGGTCGCGATCAAGATATCGGGGGCTTGAAACAGGTACAGGCCCGCGTCAGTGTATCCAGTTAGTCCTGTCATCGCTGCCAGCGACCAATGTCCGTTGCTCGCGGAAAAAGTACCGGTGTGTGATGGGGCGCCGTCCCGCGCTTCACTATGAAACTTGTAGGTACCATCGCGCAGGATCTCCCACACCCAAGGCCCACCCTTGAGCGGAAGCTCCCAGGTACCAACGAGATTGAGATCGACGCCGACCGCCTTTGACGGTTGCTGCTGCTCTGCAACGCACTGGCGCATTGCGTCCCGGGCCAATGCAGGGCGGAGCCAAGCGGCAGCCCCGAGCTTTCCGGTCGCGATCCAGACATCAGGAGCCTGAAACAGGTAGTTGCCGCCGTCCGTATATCCAGTCCTTGTTTTCAGCGACCAATGTCCATTGCTTGCGGAAAAAATACCGGCGTTTGATGGGGCGCCGTCCCGCGCGTCGCTATGAAACGTGTAGACACCATTGCGAAGAATCTTCAACACCCAAGGCCCACCCTTGAACGGCAGCTCCCAGGTGCCAACGAGATGGGGATCGACGCCGACCGGCTTTGACACCTGCCGCTGGTCTGAGGTGCACGGGCGCATCGCGTTCTGGGCCAGGTAGCATGGGTCGACGCCGATGCGCACGGTCTGCGCGGCCGGAACCTGACCGCACACCCCATTGAAGTGACATTCGTCTGCCGCCGCATTCAGAGCGTCATTCACACCCTGAATTCTCTCCTCCTGGGTAGGGGTTTGAGCATATGCTGCTGTGCCAACGAGGCAAGTCAACGCAGCGCCACAGCCCGCGGCGAAAATCATCAACGCGGAACCGATCCTTCCCGTATACGAACTGCTTTTGTGTGGAAACACTTTCTTGCCCTCGCATCCAGCACGAAGAACTTCATCGCGCAAGCGCCGGTGTTATGCTAGCAAGAAAAGGGGCAGGTTCATCTCTCTATCCCCAACAAATAATTTCTAGAGCCTTTAACGCGTTTTCATTCATGGTCCTCGGCCATACCGGACACAGCACAGTGCCCTTACGGTGCGCTCGGGCGATGGCGGGCACTTCGATGCCCAAGCGCGCGGGGGACCGCGCGAGGCACTATGGCTTCGGCATCGCCTGCGCGTAAGCCGCGACATTTTCCATGTTCATATTCGAAAGATTGTGTGCGACCGCTTTCATCGCAACACCTTGCGGCCTTTCGTTGGTGTGCTGGAAAACCGTCAGCTGCCTGACCAGGTATCCGACGTGCTGCCCGGCAATCCGTGGGATGGTTGCATTGCCAAGGCCTTGCGGCCCGTGGCAACTGGCGCACGCCGGGATGCCCTTGTCCGCGACGCCGCTAGTGAAGATGGCTCGGCCCGCTTCGATACGTTCGGGTTGGCCTTCGAGCGGCTCGCGTTCGAGCTTTTGCTCCGAAAAATACATCGCCAGTTCCGTAATCTGCTTGTCGGTCAGATTGTGGCTCAGCCCCCACATGTATTCAGGGCCCGGCGGATCCTCACGGCTGTGCGCCTTGAATCCGGTCAGTTGCGCGACGATGTACGCCTGCTGTTGCGCCGCCAGATTCGGAAATTCGGGGGACACGGAATTTCCGGTAACTCCGTGGCAATTTGAGCAGACTTGCTGAGCGAGCGTTTGGCCCGATATATCGGGATTGGCGGTATCGCGCGAGCGCTCCAGGTTTGCACAACCCAATACCAGACTGGCCAAAGCCGTCACGAGCGCCCCTCGGTATACATTCATGTCGCTCTCCGGAAAGCCAGTCAAGTACGCCAACCCGCGCGCAACGATCAGTACGCGCCCCACACGTAGAAGAAAATCGAATTGTTGTCGCTGGCATTGCGCCCCGATCCGTCGTAGTTGTGCGACGCGCCGTTGTACTTGTCGTAGCCGGTGTACTGCACGCCCAGGCGCAGGTACTGGACCGGCGTCCAGAACAATTCATAGGTCCAGCCGCGCACGGCGGGATTGCCCGAGATGTTGCCCGAGACCGGCGTCGGATCGTACAGCGCCGAGTCGGTCGTGCCGGTCTGGTTGAAGAACGCCAGACTCGTGCCGTAGCGGGCCTCGTAGACGTAACTGACCTTGCCGCGAAACACGTTGGTCGTGTCGTTCGACTTGGTGTTGGGCAGCGGGTTGCCGTTGACGTCCTGCACCGGCTGGTCGGCGAGAAAGGCCGGCACTCGCTGGTGATCCTGCGTGAAGGCCAGTTGCGCAGTCAGCGCATGCGGATCGAGCAGGTACTGATATTGCGCATCGACGCCGATATCGCGGAAGTGGTGCAACGTGCTCGGATCGGACGTATCCAGCGGGTCGTCGTAGACGTCGGCGACCATGCCCGAGGTGCCGACCATGATGTTGTTCGGGCCCCATTCGTGCGAGAGCGCCGCGCGCCAATACGGGTTGGTTCCCTGCAACTTGGTCTTGTCGGCGGCGGCAACGCCGGCACTCATGAACGAGGCGATCGCCGCTGGCGCTGCGGTAGCCGCCGGCTTCCAGGTACAACAACTGGTTCAAGAACACGTACGCCGTGATGCCGGCAATGTTGCCGCCCGCGGCGAAGCCCGGGTAAGGCGCGCTGCCGTCGATGAAGCGGCTGCTCGTGGGGCTGGGCACCGGCACGTACTGCATCCATGCCGCGGCCGTGTTCCACACGTCGGTCACGGAAGGATTGTTGTTCGCGCTGACGCCCCAGATCCAGTCGTGTGCGCTGTCTATCGAGCGATCGGCGTAGCGGATGTCCATGTTGTCGGCACTGGTGTGACCGTGAAATTTGCCGTCATCGGACTGGCTTGCATAGTTGTCGTACGTCACCTGCAGGAAGGCGCCAAGGTTGTCGGTGATCTTGCCGGCGGCGAATGCGCTGGCGGCGGCGAAGATCAGCTGGTTGTTCTTCTGAAAATCCTGCTTCGGGTCGGGGCTCTTGGCCGTATTGCTGACGCTCGACTGGCTGACCACGGCCATCGCCGCGAAGGGCAACGTACGCGCGCCGAGCGTGTAGCCGGTGAGCTTGAACAGGCGGCCGTACGCGGTCAATTCGGGGAATTGTCCGCCGGCGTGGCAAGCCTGGCAGTTCTGTCCGGTCTGGCGGGCGAAGGCCGGCACGGCCAGCGCGTGCAGCGGCCACACGACCGCAAGTATCGCGATCAATGCGACATTGCGCGCCAGTGAGGTTACGCAACGGCCTGGCATGCGGTTTGGAGTCAGCTGCATGTGCGCGCTCTCCGATAGTGCCTTGCAAATCCGCAACGCTTATGAGGTAGCTCGCCACGCCCCAGTCCGCAAATGCGGCCGCTGCACTGAAAAATGCAGTTGGTGGTACCTTTTCCTGATTCGCGTACCTTCAGTTCCGGTTTCTTCCGCCACCAATCTACGCGCTACTGAATTGCGCCGCCTTGATCAAGATCAAGAATTGTGCTGCCCGCCTGGCGGTCTTCACAGACCATATCAAGAGCCGCAGCCCATACGCTGAAAGCGCCGTCCGCAGCCGGCATCCAGACGCGTCGTTCTCGCTTCTCGCCCACGGCCCGCGCCGCTGAAGAATACTTGCGACCCAAGGTGCTCACGCGCATGCTTCCACAGCCGTGAAACCGGTGGCATTTACCCACACGAGTTCACGAAGACACAATCAAGAACCTTCGATCAAGGGACAAGGGCATGTGTGGAATATTTGCGGCGATGACGCGCCGCGGGCTTGCGCCTGAGCGTCGCGATGCGGCGCTCAAAGTACTGTTCCACCGCGGACCAGATGGCTTTGGCAGCTGGACGTCGCCTGACGGGTTGTGGACGCTCGGACATACGCGTCTGTCGATCATCGGTTTGAACAATGGCGATCAGCCGATGACCAGTCCCGATGGCGCGGTGCATTCGGTGGTAAACGGCGAGTTCTATGGCTATCGCGAGATTCGCGAGCGACTTCGCGCCAGCGGCTGTCGTTTCGCGACTGAGAGCGATAGCGAAATCGCGCTGCATCTTTATCAAGAGCGCGGCATGCAATGCGCCAACGAACTGCGCGGTGAGTTTGCGGTGGTCATCGCCGACGAACGTCAACGCTTGATGGTTGCAATCCGCGATCGCTTCGGCATCAAGCCGCTGTTCTACGCAGTGGTCAATGGCGATGTGTTCTTTGCTTCCGAGATAAAGGCGCTGCTCGCTTTGGGTGTGCCGGCCAAATGGGATCTGGAGGGCGTGACCGGAGGATTCGGCAGATGTCACGAAATAACCGAGTTTGCCGGGATCAGCGCCGTTCCACAGGGTTGTTATGCGATCGCCAAAGACGGAGCTGTCCGCATCTATCGCTATTGGGACTGGGATATTCCAACCGAGGAGCAAATGAAGCGCGATACGCGAACCGACGCCGAGGTTGTCGCTGATTTCCGCGAGGCGCTGGTCGATTCTGTTCGGCAGAGGCTCGTCGCCGACGTCGAGGTTGCTTCTTATCTCAGTGGTGGCATCGATTCGTGCGCGGTGCTGGGGCTCGCGCAGCAGGAAATGGATCGTCCGATCCGTGCGTTTACGCTGACGTTCGAGAATCCGTTGTACGACGAATCGAAAATTGCCGAAGCGCAGGCAAAGCATGTGGGTGCTTCTTATCACCCCATCCCTATCACCGGACGCGAAATCGCCGATTCCTACGCGGATGCGATCTGGCATGCCGAAACGCAAATGTTCAATGGCCACGGTGTCGCCAAGTATCTTCTAAGCCGTGCGGTGCGTGATGCGGGAATCAAGGTCGTGTTCACCGGCGAAGGCGCCGATGAAATGCTGGGAGGTTATCCGTACTTCCGCGTCGATGCGGTCAACAGCAATCCCGCTTTGAGCGCCGCCGAAAAATCAGCCTTGATCGATCAAATGCTTGGCGCCAATCAAGCGACTCGTGCGCTGATGATGCCCGCGCAAGTCGACAGTCCGGAAATGCAAGCCGTGCAACGCAGGCTTGGCTGGCTACCCGCAACGCTCAACGTAGCCGCGGCAATGAGAAACGGCGTGGTGCCTTTTTTCCGCGAAGAATTGGCGGCGCAGATTCAAGAGCTGCAACCCTTGGCGTCCGGACTCGATCGCCTGCCGATTGGGCAGCGTGTCGCCGGGCGCGATCGCCTGAATCAGATGTTGTATATCAACTGCAAAACCGTACTGCCGAATTTCATCCTGATGTATCTCGCCGACCGCATGGAAATGTCCCACTCCATCGAAGGGCGCGTGCCATTCCTGGACCACCGCGTTGCGGCAGCCGCCGCGCGCGTGCCGGTGAACATGAAGGTGAAGGGCATCCGCGAAAAACATGTGTTGCGCGAAGCAACCAAAGACGTACTGATCCCCGAAGTATACGACCGCCAAAAGCACCCATTCACCACACCACCCACGCGTGACGAGAATGACCCGATGCTCGCTTTCTATCGAGACACATTCTCATCGCAAGCCGCCCAAGACCAACCCATCTTCGACATGAAAAAAGTCTCTGCGGCACTTCATCGACTTCTCGATTGCCCTTACGATCAACGCATCGCCATCGAAGGTGGTCTGCAACGAGTCGCCAGCGTAGTCGTCATGCAGGAAAAATTTGCAATGTCGTAGATGCGCGGATGAACTGCGATCCACGGCGTGATCCGAAAAGTGCACTCTCGCCCTGACCGCTGTTTTGTTTTGGTTGCTTTCTTGTGTCGATTGCGCTCGCTTCCACGTCGTTCCAAGGAGCAAGCCGTATCCCTTCGAAACTGCCGGAGAGAATCTCGTGACCAAATTCGCCCTGATTGCCCTCGTACTGGCCGCGACCGGCCACGCCCACGCGCAAGCCGCCAAAGCCACGCCCTATCCCGCGATGGCGCCGATCGAGCAATATCGCATGGCCAAGCGCGACGACGAGATCGCGCTCGCACGCAGCGCCGCGCCGCCGTCGATTGCGGGCGATGCCGAGGTGCTCGTTCTCGGCAGCCACGGCTTCGAGACCGCGGTCAAGGGCAAAAACGGTTTCGTCTGCATCGTCGAACGCTCCTGGGCCGACGGGTTCGACGATGCCGAATTCTGGAATCCCAAGGTACGCTCGCCGAACTGTTTCAACGCGCCCGCCGCGCGTGCCGTCCTGCCGCAGTTTCTCAAACGCACCGAGTGGGTGCTGGCCGGCTTGTCGAAGCAGGAAATGATCGCCCGCACCAAGGCCGCGCTCGCCGACAAGACTTTCTTCGCGCCCGAGCCCGGCGCGATGTGCTACATGATGTCGGCGCAAGGCCGTCTCAACGACCGGGACGGCCACTGGATGCCGCACGTGATGGTCTATGTGCCGCGCGCGAAGGCTTCGTTATGGGGCGCCAACCTTGCCGGCTCGCCCGTCTTCGCGCTCGAGGGCAACGATCTCGATCCCGTCACCATATTTCTCGTGCCCGTGAGTCACTGGTCGGACGGCACGCCCGCGCCCGATCATCATGCGAAGTGAGTACAAAAATGAACCTGATCCTTTTTCTTGCGGCCGATTCACATCGGCATTGAGGCTGCACAGCGGATAATTCCTCATCCCTCCTTTCGCTGCGTCATTTCCCTGCGCTGATTTTCTTGCCGTCGGGCATGATCATATCGCCGGGTTTCATACCAGCGGGACAGGCGCCCACGTATTTCATATCCATGACTAACACGGATTCGGCGTTGCCCTGCTGCATATGCATCTCCGTGTGGGAAGCGGTATCGCCTTCGAAGGTGTAGACCACTCGGGTAACGGAGCCGGCGTTGGCGCCCTTGGCGCAACGGCTCTCCTCCACGTACGCACTGGCAGACGTTTGGGAGACGGTGGAAGTGCACTCGTTGCGCTTTCTCATCTCCTCCCCGGCGGACTCGTTCGACTTGGTCAGTTCCTGCGACTGACATATCTTTCCCGTCGTCGCAAACACCGTCTTGCCCTGCCGCGTCTGGGAACTATGAGTCTCCCAGAGGCCGTCCTTCATCGGCGGCGGCTTGAATTCGGCGGCGCCGGCGATTCCGATCGACACCGCTGCGGCGGCAATACCGAAACCCAGGCCGATTCTCATACGTTTCCTTTGCCAGCGGCAGTCGCCACAGCGGATTGAATCGAGTACGCCGATGCTAACACGCGCGGTGAGAAGGCAATCTGACTCTTTTTTGGGCGCAGAGCAATCTGCGCCTGCCTCCGTCGCGTTTTTCTCAAGCCCGCTCGTGCCAGGCCTTCACGCCGGGATGATCGCGCACGGCATCGTGCAGGTGCATCAGCTTCGGGCAGCCGGCGAAGATGTTCGCCGGGATATGGTCGACCTTGCCGCTGCCAAGCCAGCGCACGGCAATGAAAAGCTCGATGTCGACGACCTGAATCTTTTCACCGCCGAAGAACGGCGCCGCCGTGATGTTCGTTTCCACAGCATTCGCCCATGCCGGAAGGAGGTCGGCGACGAGTGCTCGCTACTCCGGCGCTTGTGTCACTAGCTTTGTAGCCTTGCCGGAATATTTGACTTTCGACCGGGCCCTATCGCGTATCTGCCGACCCCGGCCCGCCGGTATCGCGAATCGCAACCGCAGGATTTCGTCGGCCGGCTCAATCAGGGAACTTGCACGGCTTCCCGTCCGGATGATCTCAGTGCCACCGGCGGGAGCCGCCGAAATTCCCCCGGCCGACATCAATCGAAAGGCTCATGCCGCCGCTTGGGTGATCGCAACTGCCGAGAGCTTTCGTGACCTGGACGGCGCCGGTCTGGTAATTGCCGCTGATGCGGTTGCCGGCAACCACGCCCATGCCGACGCTGCCATGTACCTGCGGCTGCGCGTAGGCTGCGTCGTCGCATGTCGGCTTGCCTGAGTCTTCGGCATCCGGGGGCCGGTTGGCTGAATCTGCGGCGTCTACGGTCCGGTTGGCGGTTTCATCGTAGTGCATGTCCGGCAGCGTCGAGCTCGCGGGCGGCGGCTGGATCGTCGCTGCTGCCGGTGCCGGGACAGCGGCGGTCGCGGTCGCCTTGGCGCTGCGCGCGGGTACGGCGTTTGCGTTTTGCGAAGATACGCCGCCGGGCGGCAGAGTCAGGTTCAGCGGCGGCGGTGCCGATTGCGCGGACGCAGATGTCGCCAAGACGCTGGCGACGAGAAGGATGAGATTGCTTTTGCGTAGCATGTCGCCTCCGGAGGCGTTGGCCGCACTAACGTTGGCCGCACTAATGTTGCTTGGGCGGATTCTACGGGATCGAGAATTAACGAAGACCAAAGGTAGCAAGGTCAATTCAGAGGTAATCAACTGACCTCAGGCGACGCCTTGCTGGTCGCCCCGGCGACCGCACCGTAGCCGCCCGATTCAGAGTACAACCTCTTCGCCTCTCCAACTCCGTTGTTGGGCGTATCATGGCGGCAGATGTCCGATAGACCGCTCAAAGCAAATTGCTTCGGCGTGCTCTCGATGCACCTTTCCAAGAGGGCGCAATGACCATTCACCATTCGTGCTTTGGTTCGTGTGCGAAGGCGTCGACCCGGCTTGCAAAGGGTCGATGGTTCGCATCCATACTGCTGCTGTGTGCGGCATTGCAGTGCCAGAGCCTGGTGGCGTCGCCGACCAAGATCGACGATTACCATTGGGATCACGTCGATCGCGTCGTCGCGATCGGCGATCTGCACGGCGACTACGGCAGCTACATCAAAGTGCTGGAGGCCGCCGGCATCATCGATGCGCGGGGCCGCTGGATCGCCGGGGAGACCCACCTCGTGCAGCTCGGCGATGTTCCGGATCGCGAAGACGACACGCTGAAGATCATTGCGCATCTGAAGAAACTGGCTGCGCAGGCGTCCGCGAAAGGTGGCCGGGTACACACCCTGCTCGGCAACCACGAGGCGATGAACACCTACGGCGATCTGCGCTATGTCACCGCTGGCGACTTCGCCGCGTCTGCCGGCCGCGACTCGAAGGAATGGCGCGACGCCTACTTTGCGAAGGTGCTGGCCGACATCAAGGCGCGTGACCCTAAACGATTTGCGCAGTTGCCGGGCGATTTCCGGGATACCTGGAATGCCAGCCATCCGCTCGGCTGGGTCGAGCATCAGCGCGCCTGGAATCCGAAATGGAATCCGAAGGGCGACGACTACGAGTGGGCTCTGCACGACCAGGTAGCGATCCAGATCAACGACCTGATCTTCCTGCACGGTGGCATCAGCGGCGCCTACTGCCAGAACAGCCTGGCGTCGCTGACCGAAATGGCACGCGCGGCGTTGCGCGTGAGCGATCCGGCGACGCCGAGCGTGCTGACCGATCCGAACGGCCCGCTCTGGTACCGGGGCCTGGCCGGTTTCGAACCGGTCGCAGCGCCGGAAACGGTAGAGGCGATTCTGCAACACCAGGGTGCGCAACATATCGTGATCGGACACACACCGACCTATGGCGCGATCTGGCCGCGTTACTCCGGTCGCGTGATCCAGATCGACACCGGCATGAGCCGTTCTACGGCGGCCACATCTCGTACCTGGAAGAAACTCACGACGGACTATTCGCCGGCTATGTGGCGGGCAAGGTGCGCCTGCCGTCCGACGATGCCGGACGCATCGACTACCTGAAACAGGTCATCGCCCTGCAACCGGAAAACACGCAATTGCAGAAGCAACTGGCGGTCCTGGAACAGGCGGCGGACAGCCACGACGGCGATACGAACAAGGCGGCGGAAGCCGTGCAGGCCGGGACCGTTCCGGCGAGCGCGCCGGCGGCGCTGCCTATTTGCGGCATTTCTCCGTGACGTCGCGGGCGAACTTCGCGTCGTCGCGCAGGACGTCGAAGCCCTTCCCCAGGTAATCGGTAACCCATTCCCTGCTGTCAGCCGTGAGGCGACTTTCCGCGCGGGCAAGTTCCAGTATCTTCGGTTCGAGACGCAGCATTTCGCCGCGTGCAGTCTGCAGCGTTGCGTTATAGGCGCAGAATCCGCGGAACACGCGTTCGCGGTTACTGCGGATTTTGAGGACCGGGTTGGGCACCGCATATTGCGCGTCGACCAGACCGGACGAGTCGAAGTCATAGGGCACCGTGTACAACTTCGCTTGCGGGTTCTCGCCGATCAATACGCTATTGTGGCAACATTTGTCGGCCGTCGGGCCGCTCAGCTGCGCAAAGTCCGTGTTGCCGATCAGATACTCGAACAGCGAAAACCGGCTGGCGTCCAACGGCTCCAATTGCTCCAGCGGGACGCTCGCTGCCTTGATCTTCTTGAGGTGGTTGCGCTTGGCCACCGCCGAATCGTCCTCGATCAGAAAGCCGAAATGCGGCCCATCGGAAGAGTGCTCCGCACTGTCGACGTAGGTGACCGATAGCGCCCGCACCTTGAAGCTGCGCTCCGTGACCAGGTTGTAGATGTGGTAGGCCAGCATCTCCTTGACGACGTACTGCTCCCAGCGTTCACCGCTGCTGCTGCAATGCGTCGACAGCTTGAGCGACTTGTCGCCGTGAAACGGCGTGCCCTGCACCGCTTCCTTTGCGAAGATCAGCTTGATTCCAGGGAGCTTGCAGACCTTCAGACGGTTGTGGCCGCGCGGCTCGAACGCCACCGGCATGGAATGCTTGGCTCCGCTTTCATCGACGTATTCGAGCGTCCCCCGATAGGTCTTCTTCGCACTCTTGTCGTGCATGAAATCCCGCCACGGCCCGGTCAGCGTCAGCGCCAGCGTGGCGTCGGTGGCAAAAACGTTTGCCGATTTTTCCTGATCGCCGCCCGCGGGTTTGGGTTTGGCACTGGCGGTTCCCAACCACAACGCCGGATGCGCGGCGAAAAGCAACCCGGCCAGCATAACGACGATCTTCGACTTCCGAACTCCAGCTATCGCGTGCATTTTTTTTGGTTCCTTCGGAGATAACCACAAGCGGCTGGCTCAATCGACATCGTCGTCCTGCGCGGACTGATCCCCGGTCTGCTTGCGCCGTTTCTTTTCCTCTTTTTTCCTGGCCTGGAAGTCCGACTCGAGGCCATCGCCGAAGTAATTGACATAGAGCGTCGAGTAGCTGAAGAAAACCGTCAGCACGGCGGCGATCTCCAGAGCCCGGATTCCCGCGGCGATGCCGGCGCCGATTGCCACCAGGATGAAGAGGGCATCAAACGTATCCTGCAGCGCTCGCCGGAACTGCACGCCGGCAACGATGCCCGCCAGGCTGAAGGCCAGTGCCAGGCTGTGCTGGACAATCAGCACGAGGGCAGCAACGATGCCCGGCAGAATCAGCACGGCCTCGTCGAGCGAATGATCGTGGACATTGGCGCGATGGATGCCCTTGTGCACCCAGGAGACCGGCAACATCAGCAACCAGATTCCGACAAGGATGATGGACAGCTGACGCGCGGAGGCGAGGCGGTCCGGTGCATTGATGGCAGAAGGGGAACCGTCGAGGTGGCCCGCTTCGATGGAACTCGCGGCCAGTTCGGCCTTCTCGTTCTTGCGTACAATCACTCCCCCCTCGACCAGTTGCTTGACACCGCCGATCGGAAGTTGGGCAGTGAAATCGGGAAACACGACCCAGCCCAGCGTCAAGCAGATCGCAAGTAGCGCGTGGTATACGAGGAGGCGCCGCAACAGGCGAACGCCGACGAGGCGGTGTTCGTTCAATCCACCGGAAGGCGCTCCAGCGGGCATTGAGTTACGTTCCGGCACAGATTCCGACACGGCACACTTCTCCCCTCAACGCGACAGTGTAAGCATTTATCTAGATTAAGGTAACGCAAGCGAGGATTACATCGAAAGAGCGTCAAAATGCGTTTTCTGTCCCTTTTCCGCTGGGTCTATTCGCGCTGATCCTTTCCCTTGGAGTGTTCGCCGTGTATCGACAGGGACAGCGGCGATAGTTGCGCGCCCGAGTCATCGATGCGCCTTTGTACTTCGGCACGCATGAGATCAAACGCCGCATAATCAAAGAAGTCATACGGGCAACTCGTGGCCTTCGGAGCGAATCCGGTCCACGTCCGTTACCAATCGGCCTTGACATCCACGTCCACTCCAGCTACCTTGTTATACAAAGGTAGCTGGTTATCATGGATTCTGAAAAGTTCAGCACATTGCGCAAGGGGTTGCTCGAATTCCTCATCCTAGGAATCGTCTCGTCCGGCCGCGTGTACGTTGCGGAGATGATGCAACGCTTGAGCAAGACCGACTTCGCCACCCAGGAAGGCACGCTGTATCCCCTGCTGAGCAAGATGCGCCGCGATCAGTTGCTCGACTATGAGTGGCAGGAGTCCGACACTGGGCCGCCGCGCAAGTACTACAAGCTTGCGGCGACCGGCCGCAGGCAGCTGGCGGAGTTTCGCGAATACTGGAAATCCCTCACGGGTCTGATCGAGGAGTTGGCTAAGCCATCATGAAAACCGTCATCCATGTCAGTTTGAGCGGACATCTGAAAACCTTTCAGCTCGAGGAAGAAGCTTACGGAGCATTGCAGGCCTACCTCGAACGCGCGCGGGGGCGTTTGCGCCGCGATCCGGATCATGAAGAGGTTCTGCGCGATCTCGAACAATCGATCGGCGAGAAACTCGCAAAGTCCCTGCGTGGAGACGATCGCGTTGTCAGCCGCAAGGAAGTCGACGTCGTGCTCGACGAGATCGGCACGGTCAATACCGGTAACGGCGATGCAGCCGTCGAACCGACCCCGTTCGAACGCCTGCGCACGTTGTGCCGGATCGACGAGGGCAAATGGCTCTTCGGCGTCTGCCAGGGACTGGCCGTCTACTCCGGCATCTCCGTCGAATGGGTGCGGACGATCTTCATCGCCTTGTCCGTATTCACCGCCGGCGTTCCGATCCTGATCTACCTCGTGCTGGCGTTTGTCTTGCCGAACGTGCAAAGCCGCGCCGAATACGATGCCGGCCTGCGCACGCGGGTCGGGGCGGTGTGACCTGGGACAAACGCGGTCAGCAAACAGGAAGCCTGACTTAAGTCTTCCAATTGACCACCCTTCCCGGCAATCGACCGTTATCGCTTTTTCGGCGCGCGCCTCACACCGCCAATCCCGCATCGCCCTCCACGACCGTCTGCCGCATCTGCGGCCGCTCGCCGGCCTGCCACAGCGGCACTTCGTGGCGGACGCGATAGCGCAGCGGCCCGCCGTCTGGCGTGGCGCTGCGCTCGATCGGCCGCGGAATGCAGACGAACTCGGTCACCATCGTGCTGGCGTCGACGCGCACGGTGGCGTAGCCGTGTCCGCCCACATCGACGAAGGTCAGGTGCGGCGCCAGTTCGGGATTGCGCACCGCGTGCGCCTTCGCCAGGTCGCCGCTGCTGGCGTACTCGAGCGCCGAGCGCACGCCGTGGTGCAACAGCAGGTTCGCAGTGGCCTGCGGCGGTCCGCCACCCGGATTGGCGACGTACAGCGGGCGCAAGGGATCGTCCTTTTTCAGGTTGTGTTCGTTGGCTTCGGCCGCGCCCACGGAAGTGATCGAGCCGCCCACGAAACGTGACGCCAACGGGCTCGAACGCGGCAGGCGGCAAAGCCTTGGCCGCGTAGCCCGCCCAGAAGCTGTGGCGATCGCCGGCGACGATCGCGAAACCGGTGATGCCGCGCATCGCGCACGGCATCGAAGATCTCGGCGCGCTCGTGGTACATGCCGCCCCAGTCCCAGGTGCCCGCCAGGCCATAGCCGGCGCCCGTCCACTTGCCCAGTTCCGGCGGCAGGTTCTGCGGATCGACGCGCTGGTCGGGCTGTCCCAGCGTATTGCCCCAGATCTTCCAGGTGGCCTTCGCGCCGCGCAGGCGCGCGAGGAACCAGGCTTTCTGCTTCGCGCCCAGCATCGTCTGCGGGGCTTCGCTGGCGCGGTAGTTGGCCACGCTCTTGTCGCCGAAGGTCAGCTTCGCCGGCGGATGGCCGTTGGCGTAGTCGCGGCCGGCGTCGAGCTGCGCCCACAATTCCTCGGGGACGAAGCCCAGCTTGTCGCCTTCGAACAGCGGGTTGATTTCGTCGTGGTTGCCGGGATCGCGCGAGCGGTAGCTGCGCTGGTCGGTGATGATCAGGTCGATGTGCCGGCCCCAGCGCAAGGCGCGATAGCCGATCAGGCTGTTGATCGCGGCGAGGTTGTTGGGTTCGGTTCCCAGGCCGGTGTCGTCGAAATCCTTGACCAGCGTGTCGACGACGTGCGGCGCCTTGAACGTATCCAGCTTCGAGCCCGGCGGCAACACGCGCGCCGGCTGGTATTCGAACCAGGCCTGGTTGGCCGCGACCTTGAGCGTCTGCGCGGGCACCCAGCCTTCGGTGCCAGGAAATTCCTGGATCGACTGCCAGCCGTTGCCAGGAGAATTCGTGGTTGTCCCAAATCGCACACGAACGGCCAGCGCGCGCGCGCATCCTGCAAATCCGGATCCTGCAGGTAGGCGTGGTAAGCGACGCGATAATCCTCCAGCGAGTCCGGAACCCAGAAGCGGTTCTTGGCGACCACCTTGCCCTTCGGATACTTGATCGGGAACGTGACGAGGCGATCGTAGTCATGGCCGTTCTTGACCTGGTCCGGGTACGCCACGACTTCGTAGATGAAGTCGCCCAGGTGCAGCACGAAGCCGAGCCTTTCCTCGGGCGCGGCGCGCTCGTCTTCCCAGATCATCCGCCGATAGGCATTCAGATAGCCCATGCAGATGTCCTGGCAACTGACGAAGGCGAAGCGCGACGGCCGCGGATCGTCGGGGCTGGGCGCCGTCAGCGTGCGGCCGATCCGGCTGCCGTTGCCCTCCTCGTCCACGAAGCGGTACCAGTATTCGCGCGCTGGCGGCAGGTGGCCGACCAGCACGCGGCAGGTCCAGTCGGACGCGGCCGAGCACCCGCGCCGACGTCGTCGCGATCACGCGCGTGAACGCCGGATCCTCCGCCACTTCGACCAGCAAGCTGGCGCTCTTGCGCCCGTCCGCATACGGGCGCCGCGTCCAGAGCAGGACGCTGTTGTCGTCGGGATCGCCTGACGCGACACCCTGCGGATACAGGTCGCGGCGCTCGCGCCAGCCGCTCGATGACGGGCGCACGGACGCGCAGCCCCAGGCCAAGCGCCGCGCCCATGGCGACGGAGAGTTTCAGGAACTGTCGGCGGTCCGATGGTTGGCATATCGCCCCTCCCTGCATCGGATCGCGATGATCGATGCGCCGAGAAGCTAAACCTGATTGCGGGTTGGGGAGCGTGCCGAAAGTACCGCCGGAGCGCTGACGCGAGTTCGCGAGGCCGGACCTGACCCGGCGTTATGCCGCCAAACGACCAATATTGCGAAGATCGCGCCCGATCACGCGCCTCGCTTCTTCCAAATCATAGTCCGTTTGCAGACCCAGCCAAAACCGCTCGCTGGTACCGAAAACACGAGCCAGACGCACGGCGGTATCCGCGCTGATGCCGCGCTTGCCCAGCACAATCTCGTTGATACGGCGGGGCGGCACGCCGACCGCACGGGCGAGCGCGTTCTGACTGATGTCCAGTGGAAGAAGAAATTCCTCCAGGAGCACTTCACCGGGGTGGACGTTGGGTAAGGTTTTCATATCAGTGATAGTCCACAATTTCGACATCGTGCGCATCGCCGTTGTGCCAGCGGAAACAGATTCGCCACTGGTCGTTGATGCGTATGCTGTACTGGCCTTTGCGATCACCTTTAAGCACTTCAAGGCGATTCGCCGGCGGAATCCTCAGATCATCGAGATTCGATGCGCTGTTAAGCATGCGCAGTTTGCGGCGGGCTGCGTTCTGAATATCGCCAGGCAGCCGCCGGGAGGGTGTGCCCTCCCAGATTTTTTCGGCTTCCTTGTCGGCAAAATCTCGAATCACTTATCGACTATAACGACTTTCGTTATATGACGCAACCCGTTATATAGCATCAGTCTCTTCAAAGTCCAAGGGCCGATAATGTGAGTACGCCCGCCCCATTGGCTACCCGTTCCACCGAAGCCCACGTAGGGATAAGGCACTCTGACCCCGTTTTCCGCCAAAGACTAGCAGCAGATGCCAAGGCCCGACGACCCGCGCGTTCTTGTTTATCTTGGTCAATGTATTTTCCATCGGTCGAATCCGCTCACGTTTCGCCTCCGCTCTCCTCCGCCGTATCGATAATCGAAGCATTCATTGCCATGAATGGTCCACCGGCTACATATCCATAAGATGCAATGCGCTCGTATAGATGTATCTTTCGATGTCCATCAACCCGCGACCCTATCAATCGGATATGCTCCCCCATCTTTGGCTCCTCGCCGAATGAGCACAGCAAATGGCCATCTATCCGATCGCCCAGCCAGTACATTTCGTGGTCCTCGAACACAGTATTTAGCCCATGAGATATGCAAAGGTATGGCTCACTCTCCCAAAGAGTAATCATCTCCTCAAGCGATGGCGACCGTACACCTTGGCTCCTCCACGATTGATCTATAAATTGATTTCGTAAAGGCAACGAACTTTCTCGATAGAGCGACCTTTCTTCGTCTTGTGTACTCGACCCGAAATCGACGATTTTCCACGTAATTCCATGCACCGTGTCCTCTATTTCGTATGCACTAACCGCAGTACCAGAAGCGATCTTACGAATTATTAAGCGCGCGTTCCTCCAGGCCAGAGGGATGCGCCTTGAGTGACGACTCGAAACAAATGGATTTCTTAGTACATCCTTGCATTCGCTAGTAGATCGAATTCTTGGGGTTTGCAGCGGACTTGCTAGAGGGAATATACCGGTCTTAGATAGGTCGCTATTGAATAGCTTCAGAACGAACTCTTCCGAGTTCTCGCCGTCGATGGAGAGCCCCTCCAAGCTCACGAGGAAATCCTTCATCATGTCGGTCCAATCGACACGAAAGCACCTGTAATCGTCGTGTAATGCAGTGAGACAAACAAAAACTCCATTATTGATCTATGCGCAAACTTGAAATTGCCTTCGATATCGCGATTGAGCAACGATCGGGATTTTAGCTTCCATGTCTCAAGCGGTCGATGGTAGGCGCTAGCGATCTTCGTCAACAAATCGCTGATATCCTATCTCCTTCGCCAGATCGCTGTCGGGTATACATTACAACAGCAAGCTCCGTAGATATGCCGAGCAAATCTGACTCATCTATCCAGTCTCTTTCTCTTTGTAACCACTTCTCGATTAAAAAGCGATATAGTCCAAATAGCTGATATATTGATTGCCCTTCGCGAACGAGATCTGGCAGCAGTTCTAATAACATTGGTCGAACGCTTAGTTCTGGGATTGCGTCAACCAACTTTCGCGCACTGGCGCGCTTTCTCCACAATGACAGACTCGTGTAGGGAAAATGTTTCAGTAAGAATCTATTAATTTGCTCACTAGACAACGGAGCGAGAAATAATTTGTGTAGTGGGAATTCCCGCCGTACTCCAGCCTTCCTTGCACCCGCGTAGATTATTCCACTCCCTTTAGGGATAGCGTCGTCGCTGCTAAAGAACTGGGAACGACAGGTCACAACAATATTTTTGAAATCAGATGCAACTGTCATGAGCACGGTGAGATGACCCTGCTCGTTTCCTACCGCTTCAGGAGCCTCGTCAAAAGCGTCCAAAAATAAAATTGTATTTCGCTTGTCCTGTATATTTTTTATCTTCTCTATTACGTCGCTACGTCCCAGAGGAATGATGACTATAGATTTTCTCTTCGTGGCCTTCTTTTTTTGCTCCCTAACATAATAGTTGATGCAAAAACTAGTCTTACCCATTGCAGAATCAGCCAGCAAGATGATGTGGCGACTGACCCTTTAGATTGATGTGGTCATCGATGGTCTTGAACAAAGGAGCAAGAGCGACAACCGCTCGAACATCGTCCTCGTCCGAGGGATCAATTTGTGTGCAATTTGGTTCGATGTAGTTTTGGCGGGCTCGGACGAGATCTTCTTGAGTGAATGCAGCAATCCCACTGGCGGCATTTAGCGTCGTCGCAAGTTGACGGCTTCGGCTGCGATCGCGCCATTCTCTTAAAGAATTGATCAAGCGCGGGCCGCCAGCTATCGCTCCGACGGCAGGAAAAATAGATAATATTAGGCAGAATTGAATTTGCACGCACTGATTCGATCAGCAACTGTAGATGGTTCGCAAAGTCCATTCGCTTTTCTCACATATTCCGCCGATATTCCCCACCCACATCATATAGGGCATGACTGATCTGCCCCTCGCTGTTGTACTTCACCTCCATCAACTGCGCGAACACTTTCTTCCGATCCCGCGCCGCCTGCTGCAAGCACGTCAGTGATCCCGGGCGCCACCCTCACCCGCGCCTTCGGCGCGACCTCTCCCGCCAGCGGGAGAGGTGACCAATGGGTTGCGGTTGGTGCCGGAACGCTTCGACGTTGGCGATCTGCTGGTTCTTTTCTTCCTCCGTCGACCGGATCAACTCGATCGTCGTCGTGATGTCGCCGGCGTGTTCCTTCGGCAGGAACGTGTTGACGCCGATCAGCGGCAGGCTGCCGTCGTGTTCTTGCGGCCCTGATCAAATTCGCCGTAGAACATCGACTCTTCCTGGATCTTGCCGCGCTGGTACATCGTGTCCATCGCGCCGAGCACGCCGCCGCGCTCGCTGATCGCTTCGAATTCCTTGTACACGGCTTCCTCGACGATGTCGGCGAGTCGATACAGGGTGGTCTGCATGAGTTGCCCGGCATCCATGTCGCGGGGCAACTTCATGCCGCAAGCACTTCATCCTTGACGTAGTGCAGGCGGATGATCGTCGGTCGATCGTGCTCGTCGAAGTGACATTGGACGGCATCGCGCACCAACTCGCGCAACTCGTCGTAACTGTCTGCTTCCGTGAAGATCGAATGGCCGAGCGCGCGGGCGATCAAACCGCCTTCTGCAGCATCCTCGACCAGGAATACGATTTCACTCATCGTCCGCTCCTGTTTACTGCGTTACGCGGAAATCCGCTCGCTACATATTCCGCCGATACTCCCCACCCACATCGTACAACGCGTGACTGATCTGCCCCTCGCTGTTGTACTTCACCGCTTCCATCAACTGCGCAAACACATTCTTGCGATCTCGCGCGGCCTGCTGCAGTGCGGGCAGCGATCCGGGCAGTTTGCCCTCTCTCCCCTGCCACTCTCCCGCGAGGGGAGAGGGGTTCGAGCGCGCGCCCTCGTTGGCTGAGGGGTGAGTTTGTTAGAGCATTTTCACGGCAGTTTCATGCGGGGAGCACTTCATCCTTGACGTAGTGCAGCCGGACTACCGTCGGACAATCTGGCTTGTCGAAGTAACATTGCACCGCGTCGCGCACGCTGTTCGGAAAGCACTTCCTGGTGATGGATCAAGGGCGAGTTCGCGCACGATTCATAGCAGGAAAATCCGTCCGACAGACACCTCTCGTTGCGGCCAACGCGGACGAGCGCTTCGACGGCCTCCATCAGATCCATCCAGGCATCGAGCGGATCGACCGTTGTCGACCTGAGATACGGCACGCCACCCTCCGCGACCAGCAGCGGCCGGAACGGCTTATTCACTGGCATCGGAAGCGAGTTCATCGAACAACTCCTCACGCTCGAACATCACGAAGTAGCGTTTCACTTCGTCCATATTGAGCGCACCGCGATTGGCGCGCAACAGGGAACGAATGTCCTCGATGTCCTGCGTCCGTTTCGGGTTGTTGACGAATGCCTGCAGTTTGAAACCGATCAGGCCCTCGGCGCTGATGACGCGCATCCGGCCCATGCCGGTATCGCGATCGCTGGCTTCGGCAAGCAGGTGCAACGACGCCGGACGATGGGCGTAAAGCAAGTCGATGCCTTCGTCGCCGCGCAGGTAGTTTGCTGCATCCTCGCTGCGGTGAATGCAGCGATAGCCCAATTTCAATAGCAGGCCATGCAGTGTGTCGGCATCGGATGCATCTACCAGAAAATCGATGTCCTGGGTTGCGCGCACGACGTTGTGTGCCGCCAGCGCCAGACCACCGATCAGTGCGGGCGGCGTCTTGCATTCCGCAAATATCGCCAGCGCTTCCGTGCTCTGGTCGACGAGTCGCGACACTTACATATTCCTCCGATACTCCCCACCCACATCATACAGCGCGTGACTGATCTGCCCCTCGCTGTTGTACTTCACCGCTTCCATCAACTGCGCAAACACATTCTTGCGGTCGCGCGCGGCTTGCTGCAGTGCGAGGGAGCCTGGCGGCCGTTCCCGTCCACCCTCACCCGCGCCTCTCGGCGCGGCCTCTCCCGCCAGCGGGAGAGGTGACAAGCGGATTGCGGTTGGCGCGGAACGCTTCGACGTTGGCGATCTGCTGACCTTTCTCTTCTTCGGTCGAGCGGATCAGTTCGATCGTCGTCGTCGATGTCGCCGGCATGTTCCTTCGGCAGGAAGGTGTTGACGCCGATCAGCGGCAGGCTGCCGTCGTGCTTCTTGTGTTCGTAGTACATCGACTCTTCCTGGATCTTGCCGCGCTGGTACATCGTGTCCATCGCGCCGAGCACGCCGCCGCGCTCGCTGATCGCCTCGAATTCCTTGTACACGGCTTCCTCGACGATGTCGGTCAGCTTGTCGATGATGAAGCTGCCCTGCCACGGGTTCTCGCAGAAGTTCAGGCCGAGCTCGCGGTTGATGATCAGCTGGATCGCAACCGCGCGGCGCACGGATTCTTCGGTCGGCGTGGTGATCGCTTCGTCGTAGGCGTTGGTGTGCAGCTGAATTGCAGTTGTCGAACAGCGCGTACAACGCCTGCAGCGTGGTGCGGATGTCGTTGAACTGGATTTCCTGCGCGTGCAGCGAGCGGCCCGAGGTCTGGATGTGGTACTTCATCATCTGGCTGCGCGGCGCTGGCGCCGTAGCGCTCGCGCATCGCGCGCGCCCAGATGCGCCGCGCGACGCGGCCGATGACGCTGTATTCCGGGTCCATGCCGTTGGAGAAGAAGAACGACAGGTTCGGCGCGAAGTCGTCGATGTTCATGCCGCGCGCGAGGTAATACTCGACGATGGTGAAGCCGTTGCTCAGCGTGAACGCGAGCTGCGAGATCGGATTCGCACCGGCCTCGGCGATGTGATAACCCGAGATCGACACCGAATAGAAATTGCGCACCTTGTGGTCGACGAAATACTGCTGGATGTCGCCCATCATGCGCAGCGCGAACTCGGTGGAGAAGATGCAGGTGTTCTGCGCCTGGTCCTCTTTCAGGATATCGGCCTGCACGGTGCCGCGCACGGCCGACAGGGTTTCCTGCTTGATCTTCGCGTAGGTCGCCGCGTCGACGAGCTGGTCGCCGCTGACGCCGAGCAGGCCGAGGCCGAGGCCGTTGTTGGTTTTTGGCAGCTCGCCCGAATATTGCGGGCGTCGGCCTCCATTAGATATGACGCCCTTGAACAACTCGGCGATCTTCGCCTGTGCGGCGGCCCAGCGCGCGTCGTCGGCTCTTGAGATATTTCTCGACGTTCTGGTCGATCGCGGTGTTCATGAACATCGCGAGGATGATCGGCGCCGGGCCGTTGATCGTCATCGACACCGACGTGTTCGGCGACGACAGGTCGAAGCCGGAATACAGCTTCTTCATGTCGTCGAGCGTCGGCACGTTGACGCCGGAGTTGCCGATCTTGCCGTAGATGTCCGGGCGCGGATGCGGGTCTTCGCCGTACAGCGTGACCGAATCGAACGCGGTCGACAGGCGCGCGGACTTCTGCCCCTGCGACAGATAGTGGAAGCGCCGGTTGGTGCGCTCGGGCGTGCCTTCGCCCGCGAACATGCGCAGCGGGTCTTCGCCGGTGCGCCGGTACGGATAGACGCCGCCGGTGTACGGATACGCGCCCGGCAGGTTTTCCTTCTTCAGGAACGTAAGCAGCTCGCCCCAGCTCGTGTAGGTCGGCGCGGCGATCTTCGGGAATCTGCTGGTGCGACATCGACTCGACGTAGTTGTTGCCATCGACGGGCTTGCCGCGCACTTCGTACAGGTAATGCGGATCGGTGATCGCCTTGAGCCGCGCCGGCCATTCGCGCAGCAGAGTCAGCGCGTCGCTGCTGAGCGACTTGACCGCGTCGTTGTATTTCTGGCGCAGAGTAAGCAGCGAACGATCGGTTGGCTTCCCTTCCCCCGCCGGGGGAAGGTGGCGCGAAGCGCCGGATGAGGGAAGGGCCTCCCCCGTTGTCGCGGCAACGCCAACTCCAGACGTCTCTCCCTCATCCGCCCTTCGGGCACCTTCTCCCGCGGGGAGAAGGTAACCTGGTGCATAGAGCTCGAGCTGCTGCGGCAGTTTCGCATCGCCGATCTCGTGCAACGCCTGCCACATCGCCTGCGCACGGTTGGCAATTTCCGCCTGCTTGCCGATGCGCGTGTTGATGCCGCGGCCCTGCTCGGCGATCTCGGCGAGATAGCGCACACGCGCGCCGGGGATCAGCACGGTGGCGCGCGGTTCCTTCAGCGTGGTATCAATTTTCGGGTCGAAGTCGCAGCGCAGCGCACTACCACCATCCCCACCCTGCCCTCCCCTTGAAGGGGAGGGTTCAAAAGCTTGCGCCACAGCCTGTCCGCCGCTTGCAGAGGGTTCAAGAGCTTGCGCCACAGCCTGTCCGCCGCTTGCCGATGGTTCAAGAGCGCGCGTCGTATCGGAAGGTTCAAGAGCGCGCAGCCTCGCTTTCAAGCCCTCCCCTTCACGCAGCGAAGTGGCGCCTGCTTTCAAGCCCTCCCCTTCAAGGGGAGGGTTGGGTGGGGATGGTGTTGCCTTTCGAGCGTCGCCGAGATGCAGTTTCTCCCGCAGCAGCCGGCAGACATTCGCGAACATCCAGGTCACGCCCGGATCGTTGAACTGGCTGGCGATGGTCGGATAGACCGGCACTTCGTCATCCGCCAGCTTGAACGCGACGCGATTGCGCCTCCACTGCTTGCGCACGTCGCGCAGTGCGTCTTCGGCGCCGCGCCGGTCGTACTTGTTGAGCACGACGACGTTCGGCGAAATCGAGCATGTCGATCTTTTCGAGCTGGCTCGCCGCGCCGTAGTCGCTGGTCATCACGTACATCGGGAAATCGACCAGATCGACGATCTCCGAATCGGACTGGCCGATGCCGGCGGTCTCGACGATGACGAGGTCGTAGCCCTGGCCCTTGAGAAACGCGATGCAGTCCTTGAGCACGATGCTGGTCGCCGCATGCTGGCGCCGCGTCGCCATCGAACGCATGAAGACGCGCTTGCTGCGCAGCGAATTCATGCGGATGCGGTCGCCGAGCAGCGCGCCGCCCGACCGCCGCCGGGTCGGATCGACCGCGAGCACGGCAATGCGCATTTGTGGAAATGTGTGCAGGAAGCGCAACAGCAGTTCGTCGACCACGCTCGACTTGCCCGCGCCGCCGGTGCCGGTGATGCCGACGACCGGGGTCTTGCCGCCGGCCAGTTGCCATTGCTTGCGTAGACGCGCGAGTTCGGCCTCGTCGTAGCGCGCCTTCCTCGATCGCCGTCAGCGCATGCCCGACCGCGATCTCATCGTCGATCAGCACCTTGGCCTGCGGCGCGTGTTTACTTGCGTCGGCGCCCGCGTGCGTCTTCGCGGCATCGCGCGCGCGCTTGACCACATCCTCGATCATCGCGACGAGGCCCAGGTGCATGCCGTCGTTCGGATGGTAGATGCGTTCGACGCCGTAGCTCTGCAGCTCGGCGATTTCCTCGGGCGTGATGGTGCCACCGCCGCCGCCAAATACCTTGATATGGGCCGCACCACGGTCTCGAAGCATGTCGACCATGTACTTGAAATACTCGACGTGGCCGCCCTGGTACGAACTGAGCGCGATCGCGTCGGCGTCTTCCTGCAGCGCGGCGCGCACGACGTCCTCGACGCTGCGGTTGTGGCCCAGATGGATCACCTCGGCGCCCTGCGCCTGGATCAGGCGGCGCATGATGTTGATCGCCGCGTCGTGGCCGTCGAACAGGCTCGCCGCGGTGACGAAGCGCAGCGGCGCCGATTCGGCCGGCAGATCGGCGATGGGCGTGCGGGACGCAGGCGTACTCATGGCGGATACTCAGGATCGCAGCGATCTGCTTATTCTACCCGCTGGCGCAGTTTGGAAGGCGATTCCGCCATCGGCTGGCAGCGCCGCCGACACGCGCGCTGAAATGATCGTTACCTCGCACCGGTCTGAATCGGCAAGCACATCCGTGCACACCGGAACACGATCATGCGTCAAAACACAAAGCACGCGCCGGTGCATATCGGTCGGCGACGTTTGCTGGCGACGGTGGCCGCGGTCGCTATCGGTGCGCTGGTCTACAAGCGCCGTCTTCTGGGCGTCGAAGACACCGACGCCGCGTCGAGCGGGACATTCGAGGTGCACCACAGCGATGCCGAGTGGCAGGAGCTGCTGACTCCAGCGCAGTACACCGTGTTGCGCCAGGAAGGCACCGAAAGAGCCTTCACCAGTCCGCTCGATCACGAGAACCGTCGCGGCGTGTATGCCTGCGCCGGATGCGCTCTGGACCTGTTCGCCTCGAATACCAAGTACGACAGCGGCACCGGCTGGCCGAGTTTCTGGAAGCCGCTGGCGCACGCGGTCAACGACCGCCGAGATTACTCCTTGGGCATGCTGCGCGATGAGGTGCATTGCCGCCGCTGCGGTGGCCACCTCGGTCATGTCTTCGATGACGGCCCGCAGCCGACCGGCCTGCGCTATTGCATGAACGGAGTCGCGCTGACCTTCAAGCCGGCGGCATAAGTCCGCCGATTCGCCGGTAGTGGGTCAGTTTGAAATTCTTTTGTCCGTTCGTGGTGAGCCTTCGACAAGCTCAGGCCAGGGTACGCTTCGCGTATGGAACCATGAGCGGCAATCCTGCGTGCCGTTCACCCTTCGATCCACGGGGACTTCCTGCCGTCGTACCCTCAGGGCGAACGGAGCATTATTTCAAACTGCCCCACTACCGATTCGCCGCGCGGGCATGCGCCGCGTCGGCGCTGCGCTATCATCCATGGTCCTAGTCGCTTGAAGGATCAAGGCCATGCGCCCGTTTCCGCTCGGAGAAGAACTCGATCTGTTGCGCGACACCGTGCAGGCCTTCGCCGACAAGGAAATCGCGCCGCGCGCGAACATGATCGATCACGACAACGTGTTTCCGGCCGACCTGTGGCGCAAGCTGGGTGAGATGGGTTTGCTCGGGATCACGGTTCCCGAACAATACGGCGGCTCGGGGCTCGGCTTTCTCGCGCATGTTGTGGCGATGGAGGAAATCTCGCGCGCCTCGGGCTCGGTCGGCCTTTCCTACGGCGCGCATTCCAACCTGTGCGTGCAGAACCTGTATCACAACGCCAACGACGAACAGAAAAAGAAATACCTGCCCAAGCTGTGCAGCGGCGAACACGTCGGCGCGCTGGCGATGAGCGAACCCGGCGCGGGTTCGGATGTGGTCGGCTCGATGACCTGCCGCGCGGAACACAAAGGCGACCGCTGGATCGCGAATGGTTCCAAGATGTGGATCACCAACGGTCCCGACGCCGACGTGCTGCTGGTCTATATGCGCACCGCGCATCGTCCGGCCGGCTCGCGCTGCATGACCGCGTTCATCGTCGAAAAAGGCATGAAGGGTTTTTCCACCGCGCAGAAGCTCGACAAGCTCGGCATGCGCGGCTCGAACACCTGCGAACTGGTGTTCGAGAACTGCGAGATTCCCGACGCCAACCGCATCGGCGAAGTGAACGAAGGCGTGCGCGTGCTGATGAGCGGCCTCGACACCGAACGCCTGGTGCTCAGCGGCGGCCCGATCGGCCTGATGCAGTGCGCGCTCGATATCGCCATGCCCTACGTGCGCGAACGCAAGCAGTTCAATGCGCCGATCGGCACCTTCGGCATCATGCAGGCGAAAATTGCGGACATGTATACTTCGCTGCAAAGTTCACGCGCGTACGCCTACATCGTCGCCCAGGATTTCGACCGCGGCATCAAGTCCAGAATCGATCCGGCCTCGTGCCTGCTCAATGCCTCGCAGAACGCGGTCAAGGTCGCGCTCGAAGCGATCCAGGCGCTCGGCGGCAACGGCTATATCAACGAGTACCCGACCGGGCGCATCCTGCGCGACGCCAAGCTCTACGAAATCGGCGCCGGCACCAACGAAATCCGCCGCATGCTGATCGGCCGCGAACTGTTCCACGGCAAGAATTGAAGCTTGCGATTTCGTCAGGAAACATTTCCGACGATGCAGCGTCGAGACCGTCCGTAGTGCTGCGCGCCGCATGCCAAAAGCCTGTCTGGCTTTTCCGCGGCCAAATAGTGTCTAATGCCCGCCGGCAGGCGTGAGGTGCGCACGAACGCTTGCCATTATCGACGGCCAAGATGCGCTGGCGCCAATCTGGGGGTAGCTGTGAAGAATGCTTCGTTCGTTCATTCGTCCTTGTTCTCACGGGCACCGCGCTCTGTACTGGCCCTGCTGCTGCTCGCCTTCGTGGCTGCGCTGGCGCCGCTGCCGGTGGCGGCTCAAACCCTCTCGCCGCCAAGTATCGTCAAAACCTTCGGCGCGGCGACGATACCGTTGAACGGTACGACATCGCTGCAAGTCATCATCGTCAACCCCAATGCCACCGCTCTCACCGGCGTTGCGTTCACGGACACCCTGCCCGCAGGCCTCATCATTGCCTCTAATCCACAACTGGCCGATCTTTGTGGCGGCACTGCCACGGCGACGGTCGGAGCATCGTCCTGGAGTCTATCCGGGGGAACGGTGCCCGCCAACTCAAACTGCAATGTGCTGGTAAATGTGACGGGTATCACCTCGGGAATCAAGAGCAACAGCGTCACGGTAACCTCGACCAACGGTGGCACGGGCAACACTTCAACAGCCACGCTCACCGTCCTCGCGCCACCGACCATCAGCAAGTCCTTCGGTGCGTCGTCGATAGTGCTCGGCGCCACGACATCGCTGAGCTTCACCGATCACCAATCCGAACTCTACTGCTGCCCTGACGGGCGTGGCGTTCATCGACCCGCTGCCCAACGGAACCGGCGCACCGCCCGGAGGTGTGGTCGTCGCGTCACCGAACGGACTAACGGGTTCCTGCGGCGGCGGCACGATAAGCGCGGTCGCAGGCTCCGGCAGTGTTTCTCTTTCGGGCGCAACGATCGCAGCAAGTGGCACTTGCACGTTTTCGGTCAACGTTACCGGTAACGTGGCGGGTCTGGCGGAAAACACCACCGGTAATGTGAGTTCTGCCAACGGCGGCACGGGAAGTGGGGCCATTGCCTCGGTCAACGTGATCGCGCCACCGACCTTCAGCAAGTCGTTCGGTACGCCGACGATTCCGCTCAATGGCACGACGTCGCTAAGCTTTCACGTCTTCAATCCGAACCCCAATCAAACGTTGACCGGCATCGGCTATACCGACACGCTGCCGTCCGGACTGGTCGTCGCCACACCAAACGGACTGACATCCTCCAATTGTACCGGCGGCACGATCACCGCCACGGCGGGAACCGGCAGCGTCAGCCTATCCGGCGCGTCACTGCCCGCAACCGAGCCCTGCAATGTCACGATCAACGTCACCGGCACGACATCCGGAGTTCAGAACAATGTCACCAGTGCGATAACGTCGACTGAAGGCGGTAGCGGCGGCACGGCTTCGGCGAGTATCACCGTCGTAGCGCCGCCGACGATTGCAAAGGCATTCGGAGCACAGTCGATTCCGGTGGGCGGCCAGACGCCGCTGACTTTCACAATCACCAACCCGAACGCGACGGTTGCGCTTACTGGTGTCAGCGTCAGCGACTCTCTGCCTGCCGGGCTGGTCGTCTCCACACCCGACGGGCTGTCTGGCAACTGCAGCGGCGTGGTTACCGCAGTCTCTGGATCGAGCAGTATCAGCATTGCGGGTGCGATCGTTCCCGCAGGCGGCACATGCACCTTTACTGTCGATAATATTTTGGGCGTATCGGCCGGGGTGAAGAACAACGTCACCAGCGCGATAACCTCAACGGAAGGCGGTAGCGGCAACACAGCTTCGGCCAGCCTCACGGTGGTCGCGCCGCCGACCATCACCAAAGCATTCGGCGCCGCGTCGATTCCGGTGGGCGGCCAGACGCCGCTGACTTTCACAATCACCAACCCGAACGCGACGGTTGCGCTTACTGGTGTCAGCGTCAGCGACTCTCTGCCTGCCGGGCTGGTCGTCTCCACACCCGACGGGCTGTCTGGCAACTGCAGCGGCGTGGTTACCGCAGTCTCTGGATCGAGCAGTATCAGCATTGCGGGTGCAACCGTTCCAGCAGGCGGCACATGCACCTTTGCTGTCGGTAATATTTTGGGCGTATCGGCCGGGGTGAAGAACAACGTCACCGGCGCAGTGAGCTCGACGGAGGGTGGCACTGGCGGCACGGCAGCGGCCACAGTCACCGTGCTTGCACCCAGTATTCCGGTGCCCTCGCTCGACGGCTGGAGTTTGTTGCTGCTGGTGCTGGCGTTTGTCGCGATCGGCGTGCGCTGGCACTATCACCGCACTCGAACCCGCTGATCAACGTGATCACGATCGATTGCATAAATTAGATCAGTAAAGTCTGGCGCGCTTGCGTGGCTGCTGACCTCAGCACGCAAGCGCAAACTCACGGCGGTATTTGTCGGACGCGATCTTTCGTCGCAGCGCCGATTCACATAGTCAACTTCGCCTGCGCCACGCACCGACGGCGTGCGCGATCGTTGAACTATCGCGTGGTCGGCTGCATATCGAGGCAAGTCTCCATTCCAGTCCGCATTTGCCGCAACTCGCTCACGGCGCGATAATCATCGGCCAACCCTCACCCAGCCGCCAAACCAAGGAATAGTCATGTCTGACATCGTCATCGTCGGCGCCAAGCGCACCGCCATCGGTTCCATGCTCGGCCAGTTCACCGGCGTGCCCACGACCACGCTCGGCGCGACCGCGATCAAGGCTGCGCTGGAACAATCTGGCGTGCCGGCCGCGGATGTCGGCGAAGTCATCATGGGCTGCGTGCTGCCGGCCAATCTCGGCCAGGCGCCCGCACGCCAGGCCTCGCTTGCGGCGGGGCTGCCGAAATCGGCCGGCTGCACGACGATCAACAAGGTCTGCGGCTCGGGCATGAAGGCGATCATGCTGGGCCACGATCTGATCAAGGCCGGTTCGGCCAGCATCGTCGTTGCCGGCGGCATGGAGTCGATGACCAATGCACCGCACATGGTCGCGCGCGCGTACCGGCCTGCGCTACGGCGACGCCAAGCTGGTCGACCACATGGCCTGGGACGGCCTGACCAATCCCTACGACGGCCAGTCGATGGGCGTGTTCGCCGAGGCGACCGCCGACAAGTACGGTTTCACGCGCGAAGCGCAGGACGCCTACACGATCGAATCGGTCAAGCGCGCGCAGGCCGCGATCGCCTCGGGCGCGTTCGCCGCCGAGATCGTTCCGGTCAAGGTCGCCGCGCAAGAAAGGCGACGTCGAATTCGCCACCGACGAACAGCCGGGCAAGTCCGATATCGCCAAGATTCCGACGCTGAAAGGCGCCTTCAAGAAAGACGGCACGGTGACCGCCGCCAGTTCGTCGAGCATTTCCGACGGCGCCGCGGCGACCGTGCTGCATGAGCGCCGACGAAGCCAGCAAGACGCGGCCTGAAGCCGCTCGCGCGCATCGTCGCGCACGCGACCAATTCGCAGGAACCGGAATGGTTCACCACCGCGCCGGTCGGTGCAATCGCAGAAGGTGCTCAAGCAGGCCGGCTGGAAGGTCGAAGACGTCGATCTGTTCGAGGTCAACGAAGCCTTTGCCGTGGTCGCGATGGCGCCGATGAAGGAACTGGGCATGCCGCACGCCAAGCTCAACGTCAACGGCGGCGCCTGTGCGCTGGGCCATCCGATCGGCGCGTCCGGCGCGCGTCTGGTCGTCACCCTGCTCCACGCGCTCAAGGCGCGCGGCGGCAAGCGTGGCGTCGCATCGCTGTGCATCGGCGGCGGCGAAGCCACCGCGCTTGCGCTCGAGCTGGTGTAAGCTGGACGCGCAGCGGCGCGATAGCGGCGCCATCACCAGTCGGACGCAATCGTTCCAAACGCAATTTACCCACACATAGAATCCGACGGGAGACACTCCATGCAGTTCAAACAGATCTTGATCGCCGCCGCACTCGCAACCGCACTTGGCGCGTGCAGCGACAACGCGCAGCAGGCCGCGCAGGAAGCCGCCGCCAAGGCCAAGGCCGCCGCCGAGGCGACCAAGGCTGCAGGCGCAGCAGACCGCGCGCAGGCGCAAGCAGGCCGCCGATGCGGCGCAACAGGCCGCCGACCAGGCCAAATCCGGCGACATGAGCGGCGCCGCCGCCTCGGCCAGAGCCGCCGCGGAATCCGGCCAGGCCGCCGCTGCCAGTGCGCAGCAGACCGCCGATACCGCCAAGCAGGGCGCAGCGGACGTGAAGGACGCCGCCACGAAGGCAGCCGACGCCGCGAAGAAGGACGACGGCGGCCACTGAAGTTTGCGGCAGTCGTATTTAGTTCGTTTCACCGACCGGCCGCCCTATGCGGCCGGTTTCATTTTGCGTAGCGGATTTTTCACGGCGCCGGCGCCGATGCTGGCAATCGCGCGCGCGCATGTGGTTTGATGCGCGTCTCGCATCCGAACGATCCAGGCCATGCCCGTCATCGACTCGCAGATCGATCCGCGCTCGCCCGAATTCCAGGCCAATGCGGCGCAATTGCGCGCGGCCGTCGACGATCTGCGGCAGCAGATGGCGCATGACCGCGCTCGGCGGCGGCGAAAAGGCGCGCACCAAGCACACCGAGCGCGGCAAGCTGTTGCCGCGCGAACGCGTCCGCGCCCTGCTCGATCCGGGTTCGCCGTTTCTCGAATTCTCGCCGCTCGCCGCGCACGGCATGTACGACGACAGCGCGCCCTGCGCCGGCCTCGATCACCGGCATCGGCCGCGTGCATGGCAGCGAAGTCGTCGTCGTCGCCAACGACGCGACGGTCAAGGGCGGCACGTATTTTCCGATGACCGTGAAAAAACATCTGCGCGCGCAGGAAATCGCGCTGGAAAACCGCCTGCCGTGCATCTATCTCGTCGATTCCGGCGGCGCGTTCCTGCCGCTGCAGGACGAGGTGTTTCCCGACCGCGAACACTTCGGCCGCATCTTCTACAACCAGGCGCGGCTGTCGGCGCTGAACATCCCGCAGATCGCCGTGGTCATGGGCTCGTGCACCGCCGGCGGCGCGTATGTGCCGGCGATGAGCGACGAGACCTCATCGTCAAGGAACAGGGCACGATCTTCCTCGGCGGCCCGCCGCTGGTGAAAGCGGCGACCGGCGAAGTCGTCGATGCCGAATCGCTGGGCGGCGCCGACGTGCACACGTCGATCTCCGGCGTCGCCGATCATTTCGCCGAAAACGATGCGCATGCGCTGGCGATCGCGCGCGATATCGTCGCCAGCCTCAACCGGCGAAGCACGTCGCTCGTGGCGCTCGCGCGAACCGGCGAACCGCGCTACCCGGCCGAGCGAGATCTACGGCGTCGTTCCGCAGGACACGCGCCGGCCGTTCGACATCCGCGAGATCATCGCGCGCATCGTCGACGGTTCCGAGTTCCAGGAATTCAAGGCGCGCTACGGCAAGACGCTGGTCTGCGGCTTCGCCACATCTACGGCTATCCGGTCGGCATCGTCGCCAACAACGGCATTCTGTTCGCCGAATCGCGCGCTCAAGGGCGCGCATTTCATCGAGCTGTGCAACCAGCGCGACATTCCGCTCGTGTTTCTGCAGAACATCACCGGCTTCATGGTCGGCAAGAAATACGAGCAGGCCGGTATCGCCAAGGACGGCGCGAAGATGGTCACCGCCGTCGCCTGCTCGCACGTGCCGAAGTTCACCGTGATCATCGGCGGCAGTTTCGGCGCCGGCAACTACGCCATGTGCGGCCGCGGCTACCAGCCGCGCTTCCTGTGGATGTGGCCGAACGCGCGCATCAGCGTGATGGGCGGCGAGCAGGCCGCCTCGGTGCTCGCAACCGTGCGCCGCGACGGCATCGAAGCCGCAGGCAAGATCTGGTCGAAGGACGACGAAGACGCGTTCAAGACGCCGATCCGCGAGCAATACGAACGCCAGGGCCATCCCTACTATGCCAGTGCGCGCCTGTGGGACGACGGCATGATCGATCCGGCCGATACGCGGCGCGTGCTGGGCCTGGCGATTTCCGCGCGCTCAATGCGCCGATCGAGGCTGTATCGATTCAGAGCCGGCGCTTCGGCGTGTTCCGGATGTAATCGACCGGCGACTCGGGTGGCTCAGTGCCCCGGTGCGCTCCACTCCGACACGCGCCCATCGCGATCGAAAATGACGCGACCGCCGCTGTCGTCCGGGTAATACCAGACATCGCCGAACACGCCGGTGGTCACCTTGCCGGCGTTGCCGAGCAGCGCCTTGACCTGACTCCAGCCCATGCCGATTTTGATCGCGTCCCAGTTGGAAGAGTCCGTCCAGCGCGGCGGCGCGGAGGTCACGCTTGCGGCGGGTGCGGCGGTTGCCGCCACGGCCGGCGATCCCGCGACGCCCACGGCGGATGGCGGTGGCGCCTGCCTGGAGGCGACCACATTCAATCGCGCCTCGAGTTCGGCGACATGTTGCTCCAGTGCCTTCACGCGCGCCTGGAGCGCGGCCTCGCTGGCCTGATCGGCGGCGGCAAGACCCGGCAATACAGACAACATGCCGGCCATGATCAAGGTGGCGCAAAAACGCATGGCGATACCTCATTACGGATGGGGCAAAGGTAACATGCGCGGCGACAAGTTCGCTCCCGTGTCGCAGCAATGACGCAGAGTGTACTACGCGAAAGCCTGCCTATCCGGACATCAGCAGGCTCTCTTCATGGCTGCCGGTTTCTTCTTCGACATCGGGCACGAATTTGCCTTGCGCATCGAGTTCGGCGAACAGTCCGCCGAGTTCGACCAGTTCGGCATAGCGGCCCTGTTCGACCAGTTGCGCCATCCTTGAGCACCAGGATCACGTCGGCATTGCGCACCGTCGACAGGCGATGCGCGATGACGAAGGTCGTGCGGTCTTTGGTCAGCGCGTTCAAGGCGCGCTGGATGCGCGCCTCGGTCGCATTGTCGAGCGCGCTGGTGGCCTCGTCGAGGATCAGGATCGGCGCATCCTTGAGCATCGCGCGCGCGATCGACAGGCGCTGGCGCTCGCCGCCCGACAGCGAGCGTGCCGCGTTCGGCGACCAGGGTCGCATAGCCGTCGGGTTTGACGATGATGAAGTTATGCGCCTCGGCAGCCTGCGCGGCGGCTTCGAGTTCCGCGTCGCTCGCTTCGGGCTTGCCGATGCGCAGGTTGTCGGCGATCGAGCGGTAGAACAGGCCCGGATCCTGGAACACCACGGCGATGTGCTCGCGCAGCGAATGCAGACCGACCTCGCGGATGTCGATGCCATCGATGCGGATGCGCCCTGCGCTCGGATCGTAGGCGCGATAGAGCAGGCTCAGCGCCGTGGTCTTGCCCGCGCCGGTCGGGCCGACCAGCGCCACCGTGCCGCCGGCCGGGATGCGGAAACTCAGGTTCCTCAGTGCCGGATGCGCAGCGCTCGTAGCCGAACGAAACGTTGTCGAATTCCACGTCGCCGCGCACCACCGCCGGCAACGACGGCGCGCCGGGTTTTTCGTGCAGCACTTCCTTGGTATCGAGCACCGCGAAGAAATCGGACGAGCGAATGGGTCTGGAAGAACAGGCCGGAAATGAAACCGGCGAACTGCTCGAGCTGGCCGATCAGCATCATCGCGAATCCGACGAAGCTGACGATGCCGCCGACGCTGACCTCGCCCTTGCCGTTGAGCTGAGGCGCCGAGCGCGAAAATCGCCACGATCGTCAGCGTGCTCGCTGCGCGATTGGCGACCGACAGCCATGCCCAGCCGCGCAGCACCGGATATTGCGCCGCGAGTACGCGCTTCATCATGCTCGCGGATCGCCTGCACCTCCGCCGCCAGACGCGCGTGAAGCTCTGCACGACCAGCACGTTGCCGAACACGTCGCCGGCGCGCTCGGAGATCTCGTGGTGCAGTTCCTCGACCTCGCCCTGCGCCTTGTGCGTGCGCCGCATGGCGATCGCGTTGAAGACGGCGAAGCTGACCATCAGCGCGATCATCAGCAGACGCCAGCTTCCAGTTCATCCGCAGCGCCAGCGGCACCATCATGATGATCGACAGCAGCGTGGCCAGATGCTCGCGGAAAAATCCGAGCCACAGCCCGAACAGATTGCTGCTGCCGCTATGCATGATGCGCAGCAGACGACCGGTGTGATGCTGGCCATGGAATGACAACGGCAGCGCGATCGAATGCTCGAAGAATTGCGCGATCACCGCGAGCCGGCGCCGGTGCGCGAGGCGGTCGGCGAACAGCGACACCCAGACGCTGGCGACCACGCCGCCGAGGCCGACGCCGGCCCACAGCACGATGTAGTGCCAGGCCTCGCTGTGGCCGTTCGCGGCCAGCGCATCGACGACCTTGCCGAACAGCCACGGCTCGAGAAAAAACACCGCCGGACAAGGCGAGGTTGGCCAGCGCCAGCATAATCGCCAGCCACTTCTCGGCAGCCAGCAAGGCAAGCACGCGCAGATAGATACGCAGCATCGAGTCCCCTCCGTCAGCGCCTAGTTTACCCAGCGCGCCGCCAGACTGTCAGGGCGCAATCGGCTGGCTCGCAATGGATTGGAACGAGGTACCGCGTTCCCGCGCAGGCAAACGGCGGTGCCGCGTGCGCCGGAGCTGCGGCAACGGGTATCATGGCGACACGTCGCAGCCGTGGTCAGCATTCATGCACCGTTCGTTGGAAATCAGCACGCAGCAGCATGTCGCCCACGTCGCGCTGAACCGCCCGGACGTGCACAACGCGTTCGATGCCGGCTTGATTGCCGAATTGACCCAATGCCTGCTCGATCTGCAACAGGATGCGCAAATTCGCGCACTGGTCCTGACCGGCAACGGCGCCTCGTTTTCCGCCGGTGCCGATCTGAACTGGATGCGCGGCATGGCGCAGGCGATCGGAAGAGGAGAATCGGCGCGATTCGGAACGCCTCGCGCTGCTGATGCGCACACTGAACTTTCTTGCCAAACCGACCATCGCGCGCGTCAACGGCGCAGCCTACGGCGGTGGTGTGGGACTCGTCGCCTGCTGCGATATCGCGATCGCGGCGGACAGCGCGAAATTCGGTCTGACCGAGGTCAAGCTCGGGCTCGTGCCCGCAGTGATATCGCCGTATGTGATCGCCGCCATCGGCGCGCGCGCACGCGCGCCGCCTGTTTCGTCACCGGCGAGATTTTCGACGCGGCGGAAGCTGCGCGCTGCGGCCTGGTGCATCAAACCGTGCCCGCAGAGCAACTCGATGCGGCCGTGGATCGCACGCTCCACTGGCTGGGCAAGGGCGGCCCGCTCGCGCAGCACGAAGCCAAGCAGTTGGCCTTGCGCGTCAGCGGCACGCTCACGCGCCGCCGCGGAAAGCATCGATATGGAAAATGCTGCCCTGATCGCGCGCCTGCGCGTCGGCGCGGAAGGTCAGGAAGGCCTGAATGCCTTTCTCAACAAACGCGCGCCGCAATGGTCAAGCGCGGCGCCGATCGCCAAGGAGTAGATGCATGTCCAATCCGATGAGAATCGACCATATCGGCTTCACCGTTTCCGACTTGAGCCGCAGCAAGAAGTTCTACAGCAAGGCGCTGGCGCCGCTCGATATCGGCCTGGTCATGGAAGTAACCGAAGAAATGACCGCCGGCCACGCGCATGCGGGATTCGGCAGCGACGGCAGGCCGTATTTCTGGATCGGCAATGGCACCGGTGTGTTGCGCGGCAAGCTGCATGTCGCATTCGCTGCACCGAGCCGCGCCGCCGTCGATGCGTTTCACAAGACTGCGGTCGCCGCCGGCGGCATCGACAACGGCGCGCCCGGCCTGCGTCCGCACTATCACGCGAACTACTACGGCGCCTTCGTGCTCGACCCGGATGGTCACAACATCGAGGCGGTTTACCAGTTGCCGGAAAATTGATTGCACTTTGAAGCCCTCCCCTTCAAGGGGAGGGTTGGGTGGGGATGGTGTCCAGACCTCACTGGACAGGGAGCACTCCGTGCAAGGACAAATCAACCAGCGGGTTCTCAATGCAAAGTTGCAACGCCGCTTGCGCAACGCTCCAACGGATGCCGAGCACCGGCTTTGGCAGCGCCTGCGCAATCGGCAACTCGATAATTGCAAGTTCAGGCGGCAGCACCCGTTCGGCGACTACATCTTTGACTTCGTTTCTCTGGAACGAAAGATCATTGTCGAACTCGATGGCAGCCAGCATGCAAATGCGACAAAGTACGACAGCGCACGCAGCCAAAAACTTGAAGACGCAGGCTTTCTCGTATTGCGGTTCTGGAACAATCAGGTATCCGAAGACATCGATGGAGTGCTCGAAGTGATTTGGCAAAATCTGCGCGCTAGAGCCACACCATCCCCACCCAACCCTCCCCTTGAAGGGGAGGGCTGATTATGTTCACGCGTATCCTGATCGCCAATCGCGGCGAGATCGCCTGCCGCGTCATGCGCACCTGCCGGCGCCTTGGCATCCAGACCGTCGCGGTGTATTCGCAAGCCGATGCCGCCGCGCAGCATGTGCGCATGGCGGATTTCGCCTACCCGATCGGCGGCCCGCGGCCGGCGGATTCGTATCTGCGCGGCGACGCGATCATCGAAGTGGCCCGGCAAAGTGGTGCGCAGGCGATTCATCCGGGCTACGGATTTCTGTCCGAAAATGCTGATTTCGCGGAAGCCGCTGAGCGCGCGGGCATCGTGTTCATCGGACCGTCCGCGGCGTCGATGCGCAAGATGGGTTCCAAGGCCGGCGCGAAGGATCTGATGGCAGGCCACGGCGTGCCTGTGGTGCCGGGCTACACCGGCGAAGATCAGGACCCTGCCCTGCTCGCGCGCGAGGCTGCACGCGTCGGCTTTCCGCTGATGATCAAGGCCGCGTACGGCGGCGGCGGCAAGGGCATGCGTATCGTGCGCAAGGCCGACGGATTTTTCCGCCGCGCTCGAATCCTGCCAGCGCGAGGCGAAGAATGCGTTCGGCCGCGACCGCGTGCTGCTCGAACGCTATCTCGAAAGTCCGCGGCATATCGAATTCCAGATTTTCGGCGACACGCACGGCAACACGATCCACCTCAACGAGCGCGAATGCTCGGCGCAGCGGCGCTATCAGAAAGTGCTCGAGGAAACGCCCTCGCCGTTCCTCACGCCCGAACTGCGCACGCGCATGGGCGATGCCGCGATCGCCGCCGCGCGCGCGCTCGACTACGTCAACGCGGGCACGGTCGAATTCATTGTCGGACCCGAAGCGGACAAGACCGGCGGCGATTTCTATTTCATGGAAATCAATACGCGCCTGCAGGTCGAGCACCCGGTCACCGAGATGGTCCTGCACCTGGATCTGGTCGAGTTGCAACTGCGTGTCGCCGCGGGCGAAGCGCTGCCGGCTTCCCTGTTGCGCAAGCCCTCCCCTTCAAGGGGAGGGTTGGGCGGGGATGGTGTCGTTGCCGACGGTCACGCGATCGAGCTGCGCCTGTATGCCGAAGATCCGCAGCAGGGTTTCCTGCCCGGCTCGGGCAAGCTGCAGCGCCTGCGACTGCCGGCGCCGAGCGACCACGTGCGCATCGACGCGGGCGTGATCGAAGGCGACACGGTGACGATTTTCTACGACCCGATGATCGCCAAGCTCGATCGTCTGGGACCGCACGCGCGCGGAAGCGCTGCAGCGCATGCGCGACGCGCTCGCGCAATGCGAAGATCGTCGGACCGAAATCGAATATCGATTTTCTCGAACGCCTCGTGCGCCATCCGGCAGTAATCGAGGGCCGCATCGATACCGGCTATCTCGACCGGCATCTGGATGAATTCCTGCCCGCCGATGTGGCGCCCGATTGCGCGATCGCTGTTCGCCGCCGCGACCGCCGTGCTGCTCGCCGAGGAAGCGCAGGCACCGCGGCTCGCGCGCGCGAACGGCGATCCGCATTCGCCGTGGGCGCGCGCCGATGCGTGGCGGCTCGGCCACCCGGGCAAGCGCATCGTTTGCTTCGCGCATGCCGGCGAGCGCATCGAGGTCGATGCGCACGGTTCCGCGGGTAGCTACGCGCTGGACTGCGGCGATGCACACTGCCAGGTCGAAAATGCGCTTGTGCGCGACGGTTTCCTGAGTGCCAGCTTCGACGGCGTCGCACGCCGCTACCGCAGCCAGGTCGATGACGATGGCGTTCTGCTGCACGACGGCGAGCGCCGCACGCATCTGGCGCGCGTCGCCGCGTTTGCGTTTACCCAGTCCGCGCAAAGCAGCGGCGATCGCATCAACGCGCCGATGCCCGGCCGCATCGTGCTGATGAAGGTGAAACCCGGCGAGGAAGTGGCCGAGGGCCAGGAATTGCTCGTGATGGAAGCGATGAAAATGGAAATCGCGCTCAAGGCACCGCGTGCGACGAAGATTGCCGCAGTCAACGCCACGGTCGGCGAGTTCGTCGAAGCCGATGCCGTGCTCGTACGCTTCGAGGATTCGAAATGACGAACCGACGGCACACGCCGCGAGCACTGGCTCCGTTGTTCACGGTCGCGCTCGCAGGTTGCGTGTCGACGATTTTCGAGTCGCCGCCTGGCACTGCAACGTCGGCCTGCGACACGCACTGGGTCGGCAGCTGGGACGTCCATACGACCGATCCGAAAGCACAAGGCGACGACAAACTGATGTTGCGTGTCGGCGCGCAGTGCAAAGCCTTGACGATCGTGGAGAACGGTAATAAGCAGCACGATCTCGATCATACCGTATTGATTTTCGCGACCATTCACGGCAGGCACATTGCTGCGCTTAAACTGGATTCCGAAACCAAGGGCACCAAGTCCAGCCTGTCGGATTGGGACACTGGCTACCATTACTTTTCCTACATGGCGACGGACAAGGAAATCCGCCTGCACCAGGCAGACGACGAGCGCGTCGCCGAATTGCTGATCGACGGAAAGTTGTTCGGCCGCACGGAAAAAATCACGCGCTATCCCGGCGCAAAGCAGCCTGCCGACAGCGGCACGCTGCATAATTTCGTCGCCGGTACGCCCAGTGACATGGCGCGGGCGCTGCAAAGATATCCGTTGTTTTCCGAGCAAGAACGCCATCATATTGACGCGTATCGCAGCCGGCTCGACGAAAGCCGACAAGAAAACCGCTGCAAAAGCTGCACAACCATGACCCTGCCGCAACAAGTCCGCATCGTCGAAGTCGGCGCCGCGCGACGGCCTGCAGAACGAGAAGGCCATCGTGCCGACCGCAGTCAAGATCGAGCTGATCGACAGGCTCTCGGCGACTGGTTTGCGCGCAATCGAGGCGACCAGCTTCGTCAGTCCGAAATGGATACCGCAGCTGGCCGACGCGACGGACGTCTATACGGCCATTCGCAAAGCAGCCCGGCGTGCGCTATCCGGTGCTGGTGCCGAATATGCAGGGTTATGAACGGGCGCGGGCGGTCGGCGTGAGCGAGATCGCGGTGTTCGCCGCAGCCAGCGAGGCGTTCAGCCGCAAGAACATCAACGCCTCGATCGCGGAATCGATCGAGCGCTTCGCGCCGGTGATCGAGCGCGCCAAGGCCGACAACGTCGCCGTGCGCGGCTATGTTTCGACCGTGCTCGGCTGCCCGTATCAAGGCGACGTGGCGCTGGCCGACGTGGTACGCGTGGCAACGAGTTTGTACGCCATGGGTTGCTACGAAATCTCGCTCGGCGATACGATCGGTATCGGCACGCCCGCCGGCGCGCGCGCGATGCTCGCGACAGTTGCGGACGCGGTGCCGATGAGTGCGCTGGCGATCCACTTCCACGACACGCGCGGGCAGGCGCTGGCGAATATCCTCGCCTGCCTCGAACTCGGCGTCGGCGTGATCGACTCGGCCGTCTCCGGCGTCGGCGGCTGTCCCTACGCGCGCGGCGCGAGCGGTAATGTCGCCAGCGAAGATGTGATCTACATGCTGCACGGCATGGGCATCGCGACCGGCGTCGATCTGGACAAGTTGATCGAAACCGGACAGTGGCTCAGCGCGCAGTTGGCGCGCGACAACGGCAGCAAAGTCGGCAAGGCCGCGGCCTGAAACTGAAACACAGCGGTTGGACTAAGCTACGGTTTCGACGCCGGCGCTTGCTGCCGCAGGCGCTGGTCGTGGTCGGAGATGCTCTCCGGTTCGCCGACCGAAACCGCGCCGAACTGTACATGGATGAAATCGCTGAACTGGTCTTTGACCGCGGTGAAGAACCTGGCCGCATTGACCGTGTGTGATTCGGCATTGTTGCGCCCGCCTTGCAGCGCACCGGTCTGCGGGTCGAATAGCGGATGTGCGCTTTGGTCGCCACCGCCGCCACCGAAATTACCGTAGGTGATCGTGGTGAATTCCGGCGGACCATTGATCGTTCCCTTGTCGCGCAGATATTGCGCGTTGAACAGCTTGCTCGCGCGGTCCAAAGTGATCTTGTCGTCGTAATCGACCTTGAGCTGCTTCCACAGATCTCCGGCCGCCGCGCGTTGCTCGGTATTGAGTCCCGCATAGGCCTCGCCGAGTGCCTTGTCGACGTACTGTGTATGCGTCTGCGCGGCGATGCCGAGCCAGGCCGTGCCGCGAATCCTGTCGACTGGCACGCCCTCGGCGCCATTGACATAGAGCATGCCGACGTTGAACTGCGCGATCTTGTTGCCCCAGTAACCCGCCTTCTTGTACATCTCGAGTGCGCGACGGAAATTCTGCGCTTTTACCGCGGTTTGCGCCTGCTGCTCGTAATACTTGCCGGGCAGATATTTGATCGTGATCGACGGATCGCCGGCAAAGGAATCTGCGGCCGTATCGGCGCCGTACGCCGATGCGCCGAGCGATCCGAGAACAAGCGCCACAAGGGCAATTGCGCAATGCCGGTTAAAACCCACGACGACTCCTCCAATCCGCAAACAACGCCAAGCCGCAACGTGGGGATGATAATCGACCCGGCCGTTGCGAAACCTGAAATCCCGGCAGCGGCCACGCGGCTCGGACGAGCCGTAACAGCGATTGCAAACGCTCCGTTGGCCACGGCACGAAACGCAGGCTGCGGCTATAATCCGCTCTCTTTCGCCGCAGCAAAGAATCCGCCTTGCCCGCCCGTCTTGCCCCCGATCAATCCCGCGGCTATCTGATTCCGATCGGCATCGCCTCGCGCCCTGAAGGACATACCGACGTTTTCAAACGGCTGCTGGCGCTGCTCGGACAGCGCGCGCAGATCGTCGTGGTCTCGGCGCAGAACCCCGGCGAAACGCCACCCGATGAACTCGAAGCGGCGTTGATGGCACTCGGTGCGGGCCGCGCGCAACGGCTGGCATTGGCCAACCGCGCCGACTGCGATCAGCGCGCCACACTGGCACTGATCGAACGCGCGGATTGCGTGCTGCTGCACGCGGACCAGCCGCTGCGCCTGTCCACCCTGCTCGGCGGTACTCAACTTGCGCGCCTGCTGCGCCGGCGCAATGCCGATGGCATGGCAGTCGGAGGGACCGGTTCCGGCGCGGCTATTCTTGCCGAGCACATGCTCGCCGGCGGTGCGCACGGGCCGACGCCGCGCATGGGCAGCGTGACGCTCGCCCCCGGCCTGGGCTTGTCGAACCGGCTGGTGATCGATCAGGGCGGCGGCGGTGCGGATCGCCTCGGCCGCCTGCTCGCCGCGCTCGCACTCAACCCGTTCGCGCTCGGCATCGGCATCGATCCGGATACGGCCGCCTTCATCGGACCGGACAACGTGATGGACGTGGTCGGCTACGGCGGCATCACCGTGGTCGACCCGACCGATGTCGGCCACTCCAATGTCGCCGAGGCCGGACCGAGCGGGCCGATCAGCATCACCAACCTGCGCGTACACGTACTCGTGCACGGCTCACGCTACGACCTGGATTTCCGTCGCACGATTTCCTGACGCGCTTGCGATGAACACGCAGCTGTACATTCGGGTTGCAAACGAGGCCGATGCGCAGCAGATCCGCGCGATCTACGCGCCGCATGTCGAATCCGGCGTGGCGTCGTTCGAAACGGTCGTCCCGGATGTGGAGACGATGCGCGCACGCATGCGCAAACTGCTGCCGACGCACCCGTGGCTGGTCTGTGTCGATGGCGAGCGCATCGCCGGCTACGCGTATGCCGGCCCGCATCGCGAGCGCGCCGCGTATCGCTGGTCGACCGAAGTCACCACCTACGTGCATGCCGACTACCATGGCCGCGGCATGGCCAGGCGTCTGTATGCGGCATTGTGTACTTTGTTGCGTTTACAGGGCTACGTAAACGCATACGGCGGCATCACGTTGCCGAATGCAGCCAGCGTCTCGCTGCATGAATCCTGCGGCTTCAAGCCATGCGGCTTGTATCGACACACCGGATACAAATTCGGCGCCTGGCGCGATGTGGGCTGGTGGCAGCTCGTCCTGCAGCCACCGCCACAGCAGCCTGGTGAGCCGATTCCATTCGGCGCGTTGTCGGCAAGTGAATTAGCGAAGGCTATGCACACCGATTCCGTCTAGCCTCACAGACTTCGCGACAGACGCGTCAACCTCGCCGCAACCGGCGCGTTGAATCCAGCATGTGAACGCGCTGAGCCGGGGGACACGGCGCCTGGAGTACCGTCGACCTTGGGAGAGCGTGATGGGCAACACACTTGGACGCGGCCTCGTACAAGCCGTATTCGCCGGCACTCTGCTTTCTTGCGCATCCCTGGCATTGGCGCAAAACGCGCCGCCCAATCGCGATCTGCCGATTCGTCCACCGCACGTTATCGGCTGGGCGCCGCCCAATCGTTTCGTCAGCGATATTCCCGCGAACGACGCGGCAGCGGCACGCTTCCTCACGATGGCCACGTTCGGTCCGACCCAGGCCGATATCGATCTGCTGCGCCAGATCGGTTACCACGCATGGATCGCCAGACAACTCGCCCTGCCCGCTTCGCTGCAGCGGCCGTATGTCGAGGCGCTCGATCAGGCGGTGCAGAATCCGGGACAGGCCGATCGCATGGAAGCCTGGTTCAACAACGCGGTGACCGCGCCCGATCAGTTGCGTCAACGCATGGCCTGGGCGTTGTCGCAGATCATGGTCGTATCCGACCAGTTCGCCGGGTTGACCCAGGACCCGATCGCGCTGGCCGAGTACTACGACACCCTGGCGCGCGATGCGGGCGGCTATGCCGACAACGCAGGCAACTATCACACGCCGACATTTTCCAACTTGATGACCGACATCACTTTGAGTCCGGCGATGTCGCACATGCTCACCTATCTGCGCAATCAGAAAGGCAACCCCGCGATCGGCACGTCGCCGGACGAAAACTACGCGCGCGAAGTGATGCAGCTGTTCACCATCGGTCTGGTGCTGCTCAACCCCGACGGTTCGCAGAAGCTCGATGGCAGCGGGCAACCGATTCCGACCTATCCGCAGGCGACGGTTACCGGCTATGCGCGCGTGTTCACCGGCTGGAGCTACTCGAGCGGGTTCAAGGGTAACCCGGCATCGTCCAGCAATTGGTCGGTCGCGGAATTCCAGCCGCTCGTGTGCTACGACAGCTATCACGATTTCGGCGCCAAGACCCTGCTCAGCTACACCGGCAACTATGGCGCCAACTCGGACGCGCTGAGTCTGCCCGCGAACAACACCTGCGCGGCCGATCTGCAGCAAGGCCTGGCGATCCTGGTGAACCATCCGAATGTCGCACCGTTCATTTCGCGTCAGCTGATCCAGCATTTCGTCACCAGCAATCCGACGCCGGACTACATCGCGCGCATAAGCGCCGTGTTCAATGCGAGCGGCGGCGATCTGGGCAAGGTCATCACCGCGATCCTGACCGACAACGAAGCCTTGAGCGGATCGATTCCCAAACAGTACAAGAGTTACGTGTTCGGCAAGGCGCGCGAACCGCTGCTCAAGCTCACCGCATTGTGGCGCTACTATGGCGGCGCCGCGCAGAACGGCTTGTATACATTTTCCAATCCACAGAACAGCTATGCCGAACGCCCGCAAGGCGCATCGTCGGTATTCAATTTCTTCGCCCCCGGCTATCTGCCGCCGGGCGAGCTCGCCGACGCCGGTTTGTCCGGACCGGAATTCCAGATCCTCAACGCCTCGACCACGGTGACCACGGCCAACGACTTGACCAATCGCATCGGCGCCTATCTCGGCAACAGCGAGAACACCGCGGGTACGATCGCGATCGATCTGGGCATCTGAATAGCCTCGCCGCGAACGCAGGCGCCCTGGTCGATCAGGTCAATCACGACCTGATCTACGGCAGCATGAGCGCGGCGACGCCGGACCAATCTGATCAACATGATCGATACCCTGCCGGCAAGCAACCCCACGGCACGCTCGCAGGCCGCCTTGCAGCTCGTGCTTGCCTCACCCGAATTCGCGATCCAGAAGTGAGCCGCATCATGTCCACAGCATTTTCCCGTCGCGCCGCGATTTCCTGCGCGATGCCGGCTGCAGCAGCCTCGCCTGCGCCACCGGCGGCGCATTGCTGACCCAGTTCGGTCTGATCAATTCCGCGCTCGCCCAATCATGCGAGCTACGCCCCGGTCAACGACTACAAGGCGCTGATCTGCATGTTCCTGCTCGGCGGCAACGACTCGTGGAACATGCTGATCCCGAGCGACGCCGACGCGGTACGCGACCTATAGCACCTCGCGCAGCGGTGCGCGCACCGACCGGGCATGGCGATCGCGCAGGACACTCTGGTTCCGGTAACGTGCTCGGTGCAGCCGGCGGCGAAACCTACGGACTGCATCCGAATCTCACCGAACTGGCGAGTATTTTCAACAACGGCAACGGCGCCTTCGTCGTCAATGTCGGCACCGCGCTGCAGCCGACCACCAAGACGCAATACCTCAATCCCGGCTACCCGGTTCCGCCGCAATTGTTCTCGCATGCCGATCAGCAGGCGCAATGGCAATACGGCCAGCCGCAGGAAAACGGCACGACCGGCTGGGGCGGGCTCGTCGCCGATCGTCTGCACGTGCTCAATCCCGGCGCGACGATTCCGATGTCGATCTCGCTGAGCGGCCAGAATCGCTTTCAGGCCGGCAACTTCGGTGCAGCCGTACACGGTATCGAGCAACGGTCCGGCCGGCCTGTCGGGCTACAGCGGCAGCGCGGGCGCGCAGCGTCTGAACGCGCTGGAGGAACATGCTCGCCGAAACCTATCCAGACCCGCTCTCGCGCACCTACGCGGCAACGCATGAGCAATTCGCTCGACTACTACAACACGATGCACGGCCGCGCTCAGCAACGCGCCCGCATTGACGACGCCATTTCCGGCCAACAATCCAGTCGCCGCCGCGCTCGCGGAGATCGCCAAGATCATCTCGGTGCGCGCAACGCTCAGGCGCGAACCGGCAGATATTTTTCATCAGCTACGGCAGCTTCGACACGCACGACAGCCAACTCGTGGACCAGCCGCAGTTGTATACGACGATCTCGCAGGCGTTGGCTGCGTTCCACGATTGCACGGCCAACGACCTGGGTATCCCGCAATCGATCACCACGTTCACCCTGTCCGAATTCGCGCGCACCTTGAACTCCAACGGCGACGGCACCGATCACGCATGGGCAGGCGTCCAGTTCGTCATGGGTGGCGCGGTGAAAGGCCAACGCCTGTACGGGGCACCGGCGGTGAGCGGTAGCGTGTTTCCCGACCAGACATTGAACGGACCGGATTGCCTCGCGCGCGGACAGATGATTCCGGGCGTCTCCTGCGATCAGTATGCAGCCACGCTTGCAAGCTGGCTGGGCGTGCAAACCTGCGATATCCAGACGATCTTTCCCTACGTGGGCAACTTTGCGACGGCGAATCTGGGCTTTCTCGGCTGAGCGACCGGCCCGCATTCGGCTACAATGCGCGCCCCTGAGGCAAACGGGCGCACGGCGTGCAACTCGATCAAACCAAAGCGGTCATAACGGGCGGCGTTTCCGGTCTCGGACTTGCGGTTGCCAGACACTTCGTCGCGCACGGAGCGCAAGTCGCGCTGCTCGATATCGATGACGAAAAAGGCGCCGTTGCTTTGGCCGAACTGGGCGCGGCGGCGAGCTATCAGCGCACCGATGTCACTTGCTGAAGCCGATGTCGGCGCTGCACTGAAAGCAGCTACCGAACGCATGGGCGGACTGAATGCCGCGATCAATTGCGCCGGCATCCTCGGCTCGGGTCGCGTGCTGGGCAAGCAAGGCCCGATGCCGCTGAAGACCTTCCAGACCACGGTCATGGTCAATCTGATCGGCAGCTTCAACGTGGCCAAGGCCGCGGCCGACCTGATGCAGCACAACGCTCCGGGCGCGGATGGCGAGCGCGGCGTGATCGTCAACACCGCGTCGATTGCCGCCTACGAAGGGCAGATCGGCCAGGCCGCGTATGCCGCGTCCAAGGGCGGCGTGATCGGCATGACCTTGCCGATGGCGCGCGAGTTCGCGCGCATCGGCGTGCGCGTGATGACCGTCGCGCCCGGTGTATTCCACACACCGATGGTCGGCAGCATGCCGGCACAAGTATACGAATCCCTTTGTGCACAAGTACCGTTTCCTTCGCGCCTCGGCACGCCCGAGGAATTCGCCGCAGCCGTCGCCTTTATCCTCGAGAACCGCTACCTCAACGGCAGCGTGATCCGGCTCGATGGCGCGATCCGCTTGGCACCGAAGTGACGGCAGGATGCCGTCATCCCGTGCAGTACAAGGATGTACGATGACACGGGATTCAGCTCCTTCCCTCCAAAAAAACTGGATGACCAGCCATTCGGCTGTTGAAAACCCCGCTTTCGCGGGAATGACAAAATCATGAAAGCCTTCGAAATCAAACGCGGCAACGTCGTCGAACACAACGGCAAGGTCTGGCAGATTCGCGACATCGAACGCAGCGCGCCGCAGGGCCGCGGCGGCAATGTCACCTATCGCTTCACCATGTACTCGGTACCCGGAGCGCAAAAGCTGGACCTGTCGCTGCGCGCCGACGATGAACTCAAGGAAACCGAGTTGACGCGCCGCCAGGTCAATTTCTCGTACAAGGACGGCGAAGCGTTCGTGTTCATGGACATCGAGGATTACACGCAATTCACGCTCGACGCCACAGCGGTCGGCGACGCGGCTGGCTACATCGTCGACGGACTCGAAGGCTGCTATCTGCAACTGATCGACGACCAGGCCGTGGCGCTGCAACTGCCGCAAACGGTGACGCTCCAGGTCGTCGATACCGCGCCGGAATTGAGGGGCGCCACGGCGACCAAACGGCCGAAGCCGGCAAAGTTGAATACCGGCATCGAAATCCTCGTGCCCGAGTACGTCACCACCGGCGAGAAGATTCTGGTCAGCACAACGACAGGCGAATTCTCCGGTCGCGCCTGACATTGCTCTCTTGTCATTCCGCCAAGGCGGGACTGCGCAGTTAGAACCAAGGTATAGAGAGCGGTGGATTTGTGAGGCGCTCTGGTGCGGCACCGCTTGCCCGGCATCCTTCGGTCGCGTATTTTAGCCGATGCATTCACGGCCCCCGGTTTCGCGGAAGGGCTGACGGTTGCACGATCCTGACTGCAGCGGGCTTCGGCCACGCCGCAGTTTCGCAAAACCACCAGCCTAGGGGAGCGCAGCAATGCTTTTTTGGCGTGTCAAACCGCTCGACAAAATTCTCGAAACTGCTGAAAAGAAATCTCTCAAACGCCAGCTCGGTCCGATCCAGCTCACCTTGCTCGGCATCGGCGCGGTAATCGGCACCGGCATCTTCGTGTTGACCGCCGAAGCCGGACAGAAAGCGGGCCCAGGCATGATGATCGCCTTCGTCATCGCCGCGGTCGTTTGCGGACTAGCGGCGCTGGCTTACGCCGAGCTTGCTGCGATGATTCCGGTTTCCGGTTCGGCCTATACCTATACCTACGGCGTCCTCGGCGAATTCGTCGCCTGGATCGTCGGCTGGGCACTCGGCCTCGAATACGGCATTGGCGCTGCAGTGGTCTGCGTCGGCTGGTCGGGCTACATGAACGGACTTCTCGTCGCCAAGGGCTATGCATTACCCGAAGCGCTACGCACAGGACTCTACGCCGGCGGCGCCTTCAATCTGCTCGCGTTCCTGATCGGCCTCGCGGTAACCGTACTGCTCGCCCTCGGCACCTCGAAGAGCGCGCGCGTCAACGCCGTGCTGGTGGCGGTCAAGATCGTCGCACTGACCATGTTCATCTTCGTCGCAATGCCCGCGGTGAAGAGCAGCAATTTCGAACCGTTCCTGCCCGGCGGCTGGGGCAGTCCGCTCGGCGGCGTCGGTGTGCTCGGCGCGGCGGCGTCGATTTTCTTCGCCTATGTCGGCTTCGATGCGGTGTCGACCGCGGCGGAAGAAACCAGGAATCCGAACCGCAACATCCCGATCGGCCTGATCGCTTCGCTGGGGATATGCACGATCTACTATCTGCTGGTCGGCTACGCCGCGGCCGGCTCGGTCGGTTCGCAACCGATGCTCGGCAGCGACGGCCTGCCGCTCGATCCGGGCACGCCCGCGATGGTCGCGGCCTGCGTCAACTCGCAGGCGCTGGTCTGCAGCAAGGAGCCGCTGGCGCATGTGCTGCGCCTGCTTGGTCACGGCAGCCTCGGCGACTGGATCGGCATCGCCGCGATTCTCGCCCTGCCTTCGGTCATCCTGATGATGATGTTCGGCCAGACGCGCATCTTCTTCACCATGTCGCGCGACGGTCTGCTGCCCGACGCGCTGTCGAAGGTGCACCCGCGCTTCCATACCCCGCATGTGATCACGATCCTTACCGGCATCGTCGTTTCGATCTGCGCCGCCCTGTTTCCGGTCGGCCGGCTCGCCGACACGTCGAACTCCGGTACGCTGCTCGCGTTCGCGATGGTTTCGATCGGCGTGCTGATCCTGCGCAAGCAGCAACCCAACCGTCCGCGTCCGTTCCGCACGCCATTCGCCTGGCTCGTCTGCCCGCTCGCGGTATTCGGCTGCCTGCTGCTGTTCGTCAACCTGAGCATGACCGCGAAAGTGGTGTTCGTCGTGTGGGCCGCGATCGGTCTGGTGATCTACCGGTTGTATGGATACAAGCGCAGTCAGCTTGCCCCGGGCTACGTGGGCTGATCGAATGAGTGCCGGGTGATTGAATTGGGCCGGCGTTCGCGCCGGCCCTTTGCGTTCCAAACTCTCCACCGCATCAACTGGAAATCGAATGCTCAAACAATTGCTCCGCACCAAACATCCGCTCACCGTCAACAAGGAGGCTGGCGAACTGGAATTGCGCCGCACGCTCGGACCGTGGGGACTGACCGCGATCGGCATCGGTGCGGTGATCGGCGGCGGCATCTTCGTCATCACCGGCACGGCCGCGGCCGAGCATGCCGGCCCGGCGATCATCCTGTCCTTCGTGCTGGCGGCGATCTGCTGCACGTTCTGCGCGCTGTGCTATGCGGAGTTCGCCGCGATGGTGCCGGTTTCCGGTTCGGCTTATTCGTATACCTACGCCACGCTCGGCGAGGGTGCGGCGTGGTTCATCGGCTGGATGCTGATCCTCGAATACGGCGTGTCGGCATCGGCGGTCGCTTCGAGCTGGACCGGCTACTTCGTCAGCCTGCTCGATCACGTCGGTATACATTTACCGGCGGCGCTGATCAACGCGCCGCTCGACGGACACCTGAAGGCAACCGGCGCGATCATGAATCTGCCGGCGGTCGCGATCGTGATGGCGCTGACCTGGTTGTGCTATGTCGGTATCCGCGAATCGGCCTCGGTCAACACCGTGATGGTTGCGTTGAAGGTCTGCCTGATCGTGCTGGTGATTTTCGCCGGCTGGAAATACGTCGACACGAGCCTGTGGACGCCGTTCATCCCGCCCAGCCCGGAACCCGGCAAGTACGGCTGGTCCGGCGTGCTGCGTGGCGCGTCGATGGTGTTCTTCGCCTATATCGGTTTCGAGGCGACCTCGGTCGCCGCGCAGGAATCGCTCAATCCCAAACGCGATTTGCCGTTGGGCATGCTCGCCTCGCTAGCAATTTGCACCGTTCTCTACATCGGCATGGCCGCGGTCCTCACCGGGCTCATGTCGTACACCCAACTCGGCACCAGCGAACCTGTGGTGACCGCGGTGGCCAGCCATCCGCAATTGGCCTGGTTGCGCTGGATCGTGGAAATCGGCGCGCTGATCGGCCTGTCGAGCGTGATCCTGTGCATGGTCATCGGCCAGCCGCGCATCTTCATGATCATGGCCAACGACGGTCTGCTGCCGCCGGTGTTTTCGCGCATCCATCCGAAGTACCGCACCCCGCACATCAATACCGTGATCACCGGCATCGGCATCGCCGTGCTGGCCGCGATATTCCCGCTCGATATCCTCGGCGATCTGACCTCGATCGGCACGCTGATCAGTTTCGCCGCGGTTTGCGCCGGCGTGTGGATCCTGCGCATCTACCATCCGGAGATTCCGCGTCCGTTCCGCATTCCGGCCGCGCCGCTGATCTGCTTTCTCGGCGTGGCGAGCTGCCTGATCCTGCTGTCGACTTTCGGCTCGTACAACTGGTGGCTGACGACGATCTGGACGACGCTCGGATTCGTGCTGTACTTCAGTTACAGCTATCGCCACAGCAAGCTGCATCGCCAATTCGTGGCGGCTGCCGCACTGGCGTCGCAGATCCACTAACGACATCACTATTGATGCGGCCAGCTGAAGTTTGAAATGCCCCTATATTTTGGCTGGCGCGGAGATCGCTTTTCCTTCCCCTGCCAGCGGGGAAACATCGGCAGGATTGCCGATGTTTGCAGCGAATGCTGCCCGTAGGGCGAGCCATATGGATATGGCGAGTACAAGGTGCCGACTGCGAAGGCAGAATGCCGAAGCGAACGGCAAAGCCGGCCCGAAGGGCGTGCCGCAGGAGCGGCACGTAACGCGGAAGGGGGCTCTTGCTCTTAATCGGGCATGGTAAAAGCGCCCCCATCAGCCCTCCGGCAGCTTCCCCCGCTACGCAGGGGAAGCGACTACAAGGGTTCTGCGCTCTGAATTATTCAACGATAAGTGGTGGGCTTGAGTTCAAACATCACTGAGCCGCATCAATAAGCGGGCGTCTCACGACGCGTCTTCGCGCGCCCCGTCATTTCCATCCAGACGTGCCTGCACTTCTTCTACCTGCGCACGTTCGACCTGCTCGGCAGGCAGGCTCTTGCTTGCCCTGGCGCCGAGTTCGCGCAGCTTCTCCACCTGACCGAGTAGATTGCCACGGCCAGCGCTGAGCTTGCCGCTTGCGTCGCCGAGCGCACGGCGCGCGGCGTCGAGCTTGTTGCGCGCGTCTTCGATGTCGGCGACGAAACCGGCGAATTTGTCGTAGAGCCTGCCCGCGCGCTCCGCGATATCGAGCGCGTTGCGATTACGGTCGTCGTTGCGCCACAGGCTGGCGACGGTCTGCAGGGTCGCGAGCAGGGTCGAGGTCGTCACGATCACGACGTGTTTTTCCAGCGCGAAGGTCTGCAACTGATCGTCGCGATGCACGGCTTCGATATAAGCCGCCTCGACCGGCACGAACATCAGCACGAACTCGAGCGAGTTGATGCCGCCGAGGTCGTCGTAGCGGCGCTCCGCCAATTCCTTGACGTGGCTGCGCAACGAGGCGAGATGCGCAGCCAGCTGCGTGTCGCGCTCGGCATCGTCGCTGGCGTTGCAGTAGCGGTCGTACGCGGTCAGCGACACCTTCGCATCGATGACGATGTCGCGACCTTCAGGCAGATGCACGATCACGTCCGGCCGCGCGCGGCCGCCGGCGTCGTCAGCGAACGTGACCTGCGTGGCGTACTGACGCCCTTTCTGCAGACCTGACGCTTCAAGCAGGCGCTCGAGCACCAGTTCGCCCCACGCGCCCTGCGCCCTCACCTCGCGCGTGAGTGCGCGCGTGAGATTGCGCGCATCCTCGTCGATGCGCTGGTTGAGCGTCTTGAGCGCGTCGATCTCGCCCTTGAGCAGACTGCGCTCACGATTTTCCTTGTCGTAGACATCGTCCACACGCTTGCGAAAATCGCCGAGCTGCTCACGCAGCGGACCGAGCAAGGTGCCGATCTGCGCCTGATTCTGCTCGCTGAACTTCCGGCTTTTTTCCTCGAGCAGATCGTTCGCCAGCGCCTTGAACTTGTCGCTGAATTCCTCACGCACATGCGCGAGCAATGTCTCGCGCTCCTGCGTCGCCTGACGCTGCTCGTTGATCCGCGTGGCCATCTCAGTGACGCGCTGCTCCGCGCGCTGGCAGGCTTCACGCCATTTCTGCGACTCTGCGCGCGCCGCCGCGAGATCGCTGTCGGCCTGGGTCAGGCGCTCGAGCCTTCCGGCCAGCGTCGCGCGCTCGTCCGCGAGCATCGATGCACGGCCGCGTTCTTTCTCCAGGTCGCGCGATACCGATGCGTGATCCTGCTGCACGCGCTGCTGCAGTTCGAGCGCCGCGTCGCGCTCGGCGGCCAGTCTGCCGCACCCGCGCGCGACCGGCCAGCCACGCGATCGCAACGCCGAGCACGAACGCGATCAGCGCAATCAGGCCCCACAACGTCACATCATTCGGTATCGTCGGCACGTTCCACCCGCCCGCAGTCGATCGAGGGGACGATTGTGACAGCCTATCGTCGCAGTTGGCGAGACTGACTTGCTGCCGCCGGCGAAGTTCTCTTGCCGCGGTCATACCATGGTGATACCTGCCCGCTACCGCGATGCAGCGTGTGGAAGAAGGCTTGCGATTGGTTCTCGGTCTATGAGTCAGCCTGGAGTACGCAGATAAGTGTATATTTACACATTATCAATCGAGTCTGACCCTATCGATTTTTAGGTAGCGCCCACCTGCGGTTCTTCGACCTGATATGCCGACTCGACCGCGACGGTAGCAGAGGAGACAAAGGGCTGAAGGCTAGCGCTAATCCAGTCATAGTCTTCGCGCGTGCGCAGCCCGACAGCCCAGAGGAGCCGACTGCTCTTCTCGAATAGTGCTCTTCGTTCCGAAAGCAGGTCGAGAACCGCCTGTATTTCGCTGTCGGACGCTGTGGCGTTGAAGTAGAGCCTGACAGTGAAGCAGTCACCCTGCTCCAAGACTCGGCTAACGACAGGGAGTCCACCATCAGGAGTCGGTGCGCACTCGACAATGTCGCGCATACCAATGTTGTAGGCGTACACGGGAAGGTTCCAGATTCGATAACGTTGTTTCCCGAGGTCTTCGGCCCACAACGTTTCTGACTCATACCCAGACTCTAGCGCTGAACCGAGCAAGCGAACTCGTACCTTGATGAGACCATCGTTCGTGCTTTTCCCGTCAATCACATTGGTGTGTCCTAAGCTACTAAGCTACCTAGACAGAATGGCTTGATGCCAAGCGGCCTGCCACCGCGGTACCGTGGATTGCGCGCACGAGCGCGCAGAGCCACACCGTTGGCCGAACAGGTATCAACGCACATTCGCGGAGGCAGGCCATGCAGCAGCGTAACATCATCCATGTAGGTATGGACGTCCATAAAGACTCAAAAATCAAAAAATCAAAGGGGTCAGACTCGATTGATCTGTCGTTTCTGTTCTGATTCATGCCGTTGTTCTGATCGTAGGAACAGGTAAATAATGCTCGACGCATCCGGCGCCGCCGGCTACGCGCACAAGAAGGATCTGCGGCGCGTCGATTGTATCGTCCTCCGTGCTTGCGAACGCCTTGGTCGAACGCGCCCAACTCCGATGAGTATACCTTCGCGGTCACACGCAGGCTAAAATGGCGCTTGCTCGCGCATTCGCCCTGAACGACTGGAGCCGATCTTTGGCCTACACAACCACTCACCTCGCCGCCTGCGCGCAAGCGATCGCCGCCGCCGGCGCCCGGCTAGCGGCGCACGGCCTGACGCCGGCGACGAGCAGCAATTTTTCGATGCGCCTGGACGACGCGCATGCCGCGATCACGATTTCCGGCCGCGACAAGGGTGCGCTGACGGCCGACGACGTGATGGTCGTCGACATGCACGGCCACGCAGTCGGCACCACGGCGCGGCCGTCGGCGGAAACGCTGCTGCACACGCATATCTATCAGCGCTTCGCCGATGCGAACGCGGTCCTGCATACGCATTCGCGGGCGCAAACGGTGGCCTCGCGCCTGTACGCGGACCGCGGCGTGATCCGCTTCGAGGGTTACGAACTGCAGAAGGCGATCGCGGGTCATACGACGCACGAGTCACAACTGGACCTGCCGGTTTTTCCCGAACACGCAGCACATGCCGCGAACTGGTCGAAAAGGTGGATACTTGGATTGCCGCGAACAAGCCTCTATATGGTTATCTGATCGACGGACACGGCATCTACACTTGGGGCCGCGACATGGCCGAGGCCGAGCGGCATATCGAGGCATTTGAATTTCTGCTCAATTGCGAACTGGACTTGCGGAAGTTGAGATCATGAGCGAACTGCGCATCTATTCCGAAACCGACGGCCGCACGCCGTTGCACACGTTCACCCGGCATGCCGATATCTCGCGCGAACTCGAACGCGGTCGGCGTGCGCTTCGAGCAGTGGGAGGCGTCCAAGCCGGTCGTGCCGGGCGCGAGCCAGGACGAAGTCATCGCCGCGTATCGCACGGATATCGAGCGCCTGCAACGCGAGCAAGGCTACCAAGCCGTCGATGTGATCAGTCTCACGCCCGATCACCCCGATCGCGCCATGCTGCGCCAGAAGTTCCTCAACGAACACACGCATTCGGAGGACGAAGTGCGTTTCTTCGTCGCCGGGCGCGGCCAGTTCACTCTGCATATCGGCGAAAAAGTATACGAAGTGCTGTGCGTGCAGGGCGACCTGATCGGCGTGCCGGACAACACGCGTCACTGGTTCGACATGAGCGAAGCACCCTACTTCATCGCGATCCGCCTGTTCACCAACAAGGAAGGCTGGGTGGCGAACTTCACCGGCAACGATATCGCCGAACGCTTTCCGCGCCTGCCGGCGCAACCGCTGGCCGCATGAGCTACCTCGACGAATCGCTGGCGCCTGGCGAAGTCATCGTCGCGCGTTTCGCATTGCACTGGACGGCGAAGGGCCGCCTGATCCTCGGCATCGTGCTGATTCCGGTCGTGGTCGGCATCTTCATCGCGGTCTACGAATGGCTGCGCCTGCGTTCGATCGAACTGGGCGTGACCAACCGGCGCGTCGTGCGCAAGACCGGCATCATCGAGCCGCGAAACCGAAGAGATCCGTCTGTCGGCGATCGAGACCGTCGACCTGCATCAGACCATGTGGGGCCGCATGCTCGGCTTCGGCGACGTGCGCGTGACCGGACGCGGCGAAAGCAGCTTCGTATTCTCGCGTGTGGTCGATCCGGTTGCTGTCAAGCGCGCAATCGAGTCCGCCTACGCCGCGAACGTGGAGCAAGGCGGCGCAGGGCAAAGAACTTGATCCGCGCAACGCAATGATCAAAGCCATAGTCACCGACATCGAAGGCACCACCAGTTCGATCGGCTTCGTCAAGGACGTGCTGTTTCCGTATGCGCGCAAGCGCCTGCCCGCGTTCGTCGTCACGCATGCGGACAAGCCCGAGGTGCAGCACTGGCTGCACGAAGCGGCGCGCGAGGCCGGCCTGGTTTCGGCGAGCCAGCACGAGATCATCGACCTTCTGCTGCGCTGGATCGACGAAGACCGCAAGGCCACGCCGCTCAAGGCGCTGCAGGGCCTGATCTGGGACGAAGGCTATCGCAGCGGCGAATTCCGCGCGCACGTCTATCCCGACGTCGCGGAAAATCTGCAAAAGTGGAAAAGGCATCAAGTTGCCTTGTACGTGTATTCGTCGGGCTCGGTCGCCGCGCAGAAACTGTTGTTCGGTCACAGCGACGCGGGCGATCTGACGCCGCTGTTTTCCGGTTACTTCGATACAGAAATCGGCGCCAAGCGCGACGTCGCTTCGTATCGCCGCATCGCCACCGCCATCGGCCTGCCAACGGATCAAATCCTGTTCCTTTCCGATATCGCAGAGGAACTCGATGCGGCAGGCTCGGCCGGCTTGCGCACGACACTGCTCGCACGCGCGCCGGCCAGCTGTCCTGCCGCGAGCAAGCATCCTTGCGTCGCGAACTTTTCCGCGATTACGCTGGCATGAGCCCTGCTACACTGTACTCAATCGCCACCGCCCCGTAGCGACACGCGCATGGACTGGCTCACGCGCCACATGAAACTTCGCCTTCTTATCGCTTTCATTCTGGCCTTCGTCTTCGGCGCATTGATCGCGGCGGGCACCTTGCACCCGGCGAAAACTGCCGCGGCCAATGCACAAGCCGATGCAACCCAGCAGCCGGACACCGATAGCGCGGACGACAGCGACGATCAGCATCCTCTGGCCTGGCCGGCGAGCGTGGGTTCGCCCGAACAGGTCCTCTACTCGCAGGCGCAGCGTATGAACGAAGCGCTTGCCAGGCTTTCGCCGCGTACCGAGGGCAAGACCAATCTGTATCTGATTGTGTTCGCCGGCGACGGTGAGGAAAACGTGTTTCGCAACGAGGCGGAGTATGTTGGAACCCTGTTTACGCAGCGTTTCTCCGCCGCCGGCCATGTGCTGACCCTGATCAATAACCCGGCGACGCTCGATCGCTACCCGATCGCGAGCCTGTCGAATCTGGAAATCGCGATCGATGCGCTGGGCAAGAAGATGAATCCGCAGCAGGACGTGCTGATGCTCTTCATCACCACGCACGGTTCGCGCGAGCACGAACTCTACGTCAGCCTGGACCCGCTGCCGCTGGACCAGATCGAGCCGGAGGATCTCGCCGACCTGTTTTCCGATTCGCCGATCAGGAATCGTGTGTTCGTGATCTCGGCCTGCTACAGCGGCGGTTTCATCGACGCGCTGAAGAACGACAGTACGATGATCATCACCGCAGCGCGCAAGGATCGCTCCTCGTTCGGCTGCGGCACACAGTCGCAGATCACCGATTTCGGCCGCGCGTTTTTCGTCGAGGCGCTCAACCATACCGCATCGTTTGCGCAGGCTTTCGCCGCGGCGCGCAAGCTGATCGACGCCTGGGAAACGCGCGACGGCGAGGAGCACTCGTATCCGCAGATTTCGAGTACACCGAAGATCGAGGCGCGGCTCAAGGCCTGGAGTGATGGCATCAAGCTCGGCGCACCGGTGCCGTTCGGCACTCCAGCGCAAAACCCCTCGCGCCCCGCGCCGGACCGCCACAACCCGCCAGCCGTGGCCAACGCGCGGCGCTAGTGTCGCGTTTCATTTGTAACTTGCCGTTGATGGCTCACCTCTCCGGCTGGCGGGAGAGGTCGGCGCGCGTAGTGCGCCGGGTGAGGGTGGCGCAACATGGACCTGCAAGCGCCCCACTGGTGCCACCCTCATCCGCGTTACACGCCGCTCCTGCGGCGTGCCCTTCGGGCCGGCTGCGCCGTTCGCTTCGGCATCCTGCCTTCGCAGTCGGCACCTTCTCGCGCCAGCGGGAGAAGAAAATAGAGCTAAACGTTGCATGCAAAGTTATCTGCGAAACGGCAGGTTACGACTTCGTCAACGCTTTCAGAAAGCGATAGTAAAACTCCACGCCGTCGTCGTAAGCCGTGATGCGCACGCGCTCGTCCTTGCCATGTGCGCGCACGTCGTCGCGATCGATCGCAATGCCGGACACGCCATAGCTCGGAATCCCGGCGGCCATCGTGTAGATGCTGTCCGACGCGCCGGTTTCCATCTCGGGCACGATCGGAATCCCCGGCCACATCGCGGCGACCGCGGTCTTGAGCGCATCGAACACATCCTTGCGCGGCGGCGGCGGCGTCATCGCCTTGCGGTTCGGCGCGACATCGAGCGGCTTTGCCGTGGCGGAATCGATATAGCGCACGCTGAGTTTGGGTTCATTGAAGATGCGGATCAGATCCTGACGCACTTCCTCGGGCGAATGGCCCGGCAGGATGCGGCAATTCACGTTCGCCGTCGCGCGCTGCGGCAGCGCATTGTTGGCGTGGCCGGCGGCCAGACGCGTGGCGGTGCAGGTCGTACGCATGGTCGCGTTATAGCGCGCATCCTGCGACAGGCGCGCGATCGCGTCGGCTTCCGGCGGCGTTTCCAGAACGGCCTTGATATCGCGACTGCGTGTGCCGTCCTCGATCGTCTGCATATGCTCCAGCCAGGCGCGGGTGACCGCATTCAACTCGAACGGGAACGGCGCCGCCTGCAGCCGCTCGAGCGCGCCGGTGAGTTCGTAGATCGCATTGTCCGGGCGCGGCAGCGAACTGTGCCCGCCGGGATCGGTCGCGGTCAGCTCGAAATCCGCATAAAGCTTTTCCGTCGCCTCGACATTCATCAGTACCGGCTTGCCTGCATCGGCATCGACGCCGCCGGAATCCGGATTGAGCGCGAACTCCGCGTCGATCAGGTTGCGATGATTCTTCAGCAGCCAGTCGACGCCATTGTCGGTACCACCCTCCTCGTCCGCGGTGAGCGCAAGAATGATGTCGCGATCCGGCACGAAGTGTTCCTTCTTGAAGCGGATCAACGCCGCGAGCGCGATCGCGTCGGCGCTTTTCATGTCCTGCGTGCCGCGGCCGTACCAGTAGCCGTCCTTCTCGGTGAACACGAAGGGATCGGTGGTCCAGTCCTCGCGGTTGGCCTCGACGACGTCCAGATGTCCGATGATCAGCATCGGCTTGTGCTTGCCGTTGCCGTGCAGGCGTGCGACGAGATTGCCGCGCTTCGGATTCGGACCGACCAGCACTTGCGCGTCCTGCGCGGCGAAGCCCGCGTCGAACAGCCGCTTCTGCATCGCCTTCGCCGCGATCGTGGTATCGCCGACCGAATCGGTCGTATTGATTTCGATCAGCTGCTTGAAAATGGCGCGCGCGAGCGGACTGGGTGCACTTGCGGCCTGTGCGTTGCACGCGAGCGTGCCCAGGACTGCCAGAGCCATTGCGCTGCGGGACAAGCGGCGGCGCGTTTGCGCGTTGTTGCCGGTTTCGAGATTGCTTACGGTCATGAGCACAGCGCCAGCAAAAAGGGGCGGCCATGATGCCATATCTGCGTTCCCGCCACGGCTCGCGTACGCCGTTGCTGCCTCGCGCGCAGGCGAATGCCTATGTCTTTGCGGCGTGGCGCGAGCGCAACTCGGCAACCACCTCGGCAAATTCGACGCCGCGCGCGCGCAGCAGCACCATAAGATGGAAGATCAGATCGGCCGCTTCGGCGCGCAAGGCCGTGTCGTCCTGTGCGACGGCAGCCAGCGCGGTTTCGACGCCCTCCTCGCCCACTTTCTGCGCAATGCGCCGGACACCGTCCACGAACAGTTTCGTCGTATAGCTGCCGGCGGGACGCTCGCGCTCGCGTTGCGCGATCAGTGCGTCGAGACCGGCGAGAAACGCCAGCGCCGGCTCGCTGCTGTCGCCAAAGCAACTCTGCGTACCAAGATGGCAGGTCGGCCCGAGTGGTTCGGCCGCAAGCAGCAGCGTATCGTTGTCGCAATCGGCGCACACGGACTTGAGCAGCAGGAAATGCCCGGAGGTCTCGCCTTTCACCCACAAGCGCCGCTTGCTGCGACTGTAGAAAGTCACTTTTCCACTTTGCTGCGTCTGCGCGAGCGCGTCGGCGTCCATATAGCCGAGCATCAGCACGCTGCCGGTTCGCCAGTGCTGCACGATTGCCGGCAGCAGGCCGTCGCCCTTGCTCCAATCGAGTCTGTTTACATCAAGTTTGCTCGAATCGAAATTCGTCATGGTCTCACCGCAATGCCTTCAGCGCGCAGATAACGCTTGAGAACGGGAATCGGAATCGCCCCGGAGTGGAACACGCTCGCGGCGAGAGCGGCGTCCACGTCGGCAACAAATACGTCGCGGAAATGCTCGACGGCGCCGGCGCCGCCCGAGGCGACCAGCGGCACGGCACAGATCGCGCGCACGGCCGCTAGTTGCTCCAGGTCGTAACCCTGGCGCACGCCATCGGCGCCCATGCAATTGAGCACGATTTCGCCGGCGCCGCGTAGCTGTACTTCGCTCACCCAATCCATTGTGCGCCGCGCGAGCGCCCTGCGTCCTGGTCGGATCGCCGGTGTACTGGCGCACGCGCCACTGCCCATCGTCGTCACGCAGCGAATCGATGCCGACGACGACGCACTGTACGCCGAACGCGTCGGCGAGTTCATCGATCAACCCGGGACGCTCGAGTGCGGGCGAATTCACCGACACCTTGTCCGCGCCCGCACGCAGCACCGCACGCGCTTCATCGACGTTGCGAATGCCGCCGGCGACGCAGAACGGAATATCGATCACGCGCGCCACGCGTGCAACCCAGTCGCGGTCGACCGAGCGGCCCTGCGGGCTCGCGGTGATGTCGTAGAACACCAGCTCGTCGGCACCCTGTCGCGATAGCGCTGCGGCGAGATCGACGATGTCGCCCATCTCGACGTGATCGCGAAAACGCACGCCCTTGACGACTTTGCCGTCGCGCACGTCGAGGCAGGGAATGATGCGCCGGGTCAACATGCACGCTGCCCCCACCCCTTGCCCTCCCCCGCTGCACGGAGGAGGGGGTGTGATCGTCGCGCTGCGCGCGACCCCGGTACTCGATTGAAGCGGCGGTGGGTCAGCATTGCGAATCTCTCTTTTTGCTCGTCATTGACTCGCCGCATCCGCGGCTCGCCCTTCGGGCCATTCGCGGCGCGAATGTTCGCTTCGGCATCCTGCCTGCACAGTCCGCGAAAGCGGAAATCCATTTTGATCTTGATCGAGAAAGACACTGGATGACCAGCCATTCGACTGTTGAACACCACGCTTTCGCGGGATTGACGGCAAAAACAAAAACGGAAATACAAACGCCGATCAGCATTGGATCGCCTCGGCCAGAGTCAGCTTGCCTTCGAGCAGACTGCGTCCAAGCACGACTCCGGCCAGCTTCTGCGCGCGCAGCGCTTGCACGTCGGCGACATCGCGCACACCGCCGGAGGCAATCACGTCGAGACTGGGAGCGATCTGCGCAAGATGCGTATACAAATCCAGATTCGGACCGGTGAGCATGCCGTCGCGACCGATATCGGTGCACAGCAGATGGCGCGCGCCGGCGGCGGCATAGCGCGGCGCAAGCTCGTCCAGCGTCGCGCCCTCGCTCTGCGTCCAGCCCGCGCTCGGCAAGGTCCACACGCCTGCCTCATTGCGCGTATCCAGCGCAACGCAGATGCGTTCGGCGCCGTACTCGGAAATCCAGCGTTCGACCGCAGCCGGATCGCGCACCGCGACGCTGCCCACCACGACTCGCGCCACCCCGGCATCGAACAGACGATTGAGATCGCTCTCGTCGCGCACGCCGCCGCCCGCCTGGACCCGTAACTTCCCGGTTACCGCGATCGCCGCGATCACGCGCAGGTTTTCCAGCTCGCCCGAGCGCGCTCCATCGAGATCGACCAAGTGCAGCCAGCGCGCCCCTGCCGTGGCGTAGTCGAGCGCAAGAGCGACCGGATCGGGCGCGTAGCGCGTCTCCTGCGCGTAGTCGCCCTGCTTCAGGCGCACGACGCAGCCTGCGCGCAAATCGATGGCCGGAATGATTTCCATTATCTGTGTGCTCGTCCCTGATCGCGAAGATCACAAAGCGGCCATCCCTGCCCGCACTTTTCACAAAACGGGATCATTCTCCGTCCCTCACAAGCTTATGAAATTCCGCAGCAGGCGCGCGCCGACCGCGGCGGAGCGCTCGGGATGGAATTGCGCACCGTAAAAGTTGCGCCGCTGCACCACCGCGGAAAATTCTCCGCCGTAGTCGGTGCTGACCAGTGTGTATTCGCCGACCGGCGCGGCATAGCTGTGCACGAAGTAGGCGAATGCACCGTCGGCGATGCCGTTCAACAGCGGGCTGGCGCGCCGCGGCCGCAGCGCGTTCCAGCCCATATGCGGTACGCGCAAGCCTGCGGCCTTGGCAAGCAGTCTCAAACTCCCGGGTATCAGGCCAAGGCATGCCGTGTCGCTCTCCTCGGAATGTTCGAACAACAATTGCATGCCGAGACATACGCCGAGCACCGGCTGGGTCAAGCCGCGCACGACATCGATCAAGCCGCCTTCGCGCAAGCGCGCCATGCCAGGCGCCGCCGCGCCGACGCCGGGCAGGATCACGTGACTCGCCGCACGGATTTCGGCAGGATCGGCGCTCAAACGCGCATCGACGCCGAGGCGCTGCAGCGCATAACGTACCGAGCCGATATTTGTACCGCCGGAATCGACCAGAACGACGGAAGCCATTTCAAAAGCTACTCCGCTCGGCAGCCATCAGAGCAGGCCCTTGGTGCTCGGCAGCTCCGAACCCTCGCGACGCAACGCCGTGCGCAACGCGCGCGCGACCGCCTTGAAGCAGGCCTCGACCATGTGGTGCGCATTCTCGCCGCGCACGCGCGAGATGCAGATTCGCACCAAGCGTATCGCACAGCGAGCGGAAGAAATGCGGCACCAGTTCGGTCGGCAGTTCGCCGACGCGATCGCGCGGGAAACGTCTGGGGCGCCGTCGAACACGAAACAGGGGCGGCCCGACAGATCGAGCGCCGCACGCGCGATGGTTTCGTCCATCGGCAAGGTGATCGTTACCGCCACTTCGGCGGCGGACGCTTCCGCGGCGGCGCCGTAGCGCGTGCTGTCGCTCTCGGCGGCAGCACCGTAACGGGATATGCCGCGTTTGTCACCGAGCGCCTTGCGCAGCGCCTCGCCGAGCGCCAAGCGCGCAATCCTCGATCGTGTGGTGTTCGTCGATATGCGTATCGCCGTCGCAACGCAGGCTCAGCGCGAAGCCGCCATGCTTGCCGAGTCTGCTCCAGCATGTGGTCGAAGAAGCCGAGGCCGGTTTTGACGCGAGGCTCGGCGCTGGCGATCCAGATCCACTTGCACGGAGAATACGTGTTTCCTTCGTGTCGCGCTCGACGCTCGCGCGCCGCGGCGCATCGCAGAGTTCGTGCGCAATCGCGCTCCAGTTCCACTCCCCGGTGTCGAGACGGAAACTGCGAACGCCGAGATTCGCGCGCGAACTGCGCATCGGTTTCGCGATCGCCGACCATCGCCGACTGCGCGCGGCTCCAGCCATCGTCGGCAAGATAGCGACGCACGAGTCCGATGCCGGGCTTGCGCGTATCCTTGCCTTCACTGCGCGAAACTCGCATCGATCAGCACCTCGCGAAACGCGATGCCCTGCGAGGCGAAAATACGCAGCATCAGCTCGTGCGGGCCGTCGAAATCCGCCTGCGGGAAACTCGTCGGTGCCCAGACCATCCTGATTGGTGATCATCACCAGTTCGTAGCCGGCCGCAATGCAGCGCTTGAGCGCCGGGATCACACCGTCGACCAGGGCGAGCTTCTCGTAGCGATCGATCTGCTGGTCCGGCGGCTCGACGATCAAGGTACCGTCGCGATCGACGAACAACAGCTTGCGCGCATTCATGCCGCCGCCTCGCGCAAACCGAGCGCTGCGAGCAGGGCGGTATTTTCCGCCGGCGTGCCGACCGTGATGCGCAGGCAATCTGTCCAAGCCAGAATAGCGACTCACGTCGCGCACGACGATGCCGAGATCGAGCAGGCGCGTGTATGCCTGCGCCGCGTCGTCGAAGCGCACGCAGAGAAAATTTGCCGCCGACGGATAGATCGCAGCGCACGCCTGCGGCCATCGGCAACGCATGTGTCAGCCGTCCTCGTTCGCGCAGCAACAGTTCGATGCGCACCTGCGATTGCTCGATCGCAGCCGGCGTCAGCGCGGCCAGCGCCGCATCGACGCAGGCGCTCGGCAACGGGTACGGCGCCTGAATCCGGCGCAGCAACGCGACGATTTCCGCGTGCGCGATCAGGGTGCCGACGCGCGCACCGGCCAGCGCATAGGCTTTCGACAAGCGTGCGCAGCACGGCGATATTGTCATGTTGCGCGAGCAGACCGATCGCGCTCGCCGTCGATTGCGCGAACTCGAAATAGGCCTCGTCGACGACGACAAGCGCTCGGTCGCGCAGCGCTTCGGCGAGGCGCGCAATGCCCGCGCGCGGCACCAGGCTGCCGGTCGGATTGTTCGGCGTGCAGACGAAGACCAGTTTGGTGTTGCGCGTGACGCGTCTGAGCAACGGCGTCGACGTCGACGCTGAAACTCGCTGCCAGCGGCACTTCGATCACCGTCGCGCCCTGGATGCGCGCCGCGACCGCGTACATGCCGAAGGTCGGCGGCGAGATCAGCGATCGCATCGCGACCGTCGCGGCAGAACGCGCGCACGAGCAGATCGATCGCCTCGTCGCTGCCGCGCCCGATCAGCACCTGCTCGCGGCGCGACCGCGTACAGCTCCGCCAGTCGGGCGCGCAGGGCCGGCGGCTGCGGGTCGGGATAACGATTCAGCACGCTTTCCGCGTTGCCGACCGGCGCCCATGGCGATTCGTTCGCATTCAGCATGACTGCCGCGTCGCGCGCCTCCATGCGCGCGGACGAATACGGCTGCAGGGCGAGAATTTGCGGGCGCGCGCGTTCGAGCAGCTTCATGCGTCTGCGCCTCGAGTGCGGCCAGACGCAACGTGACCGCGCGTTCGTGCGCGTTCAGGCCTTCGGCGCGCGCGAGCGTGGCTGCGCTCGGGCCGATCGCACGCAAGCCGTCAGATGCACAGTTCCTGCACGGTGATCTGCTTGACGAAACTCGCCACCGACACGCCGCTCCAGGCGCGCGCGTAGCCGTAAGTCGGCAATACATGATTGGTGCCGCTGCAATAGTCGCCGACCGATTCGGGCGACCATGGGCCGAGAAACACCGAGCCCGCATTTTCGACTTTAGCTAGCAGTGTACGCGGCTCGCGTCACGTTCAATATCAGATGTTCCGGCGCGTAGTCGTTGCTGATCGCGAGCGCGTCATCGAGCGATTCGACCAGAATCAGGCGGCTTTTCGCCAGCGCCATGCGTCGCGATGTCGGCGCGCGGCAACTGTGCCAGCTGGCGCCGCAATGCCTCGGCGCTCGCTTCGAGCAGACTGCGATCCGCGGCAAGCAGCAATCACCTGCGAATCCGGCCCGTGCTCGGCCTGCGCCAGCAGATCGGCGGCGACGAATTCTGGATTCGCCGCTGCAGTCGGCAATCACCAGCACTTCGGACGGCCCCGCCGGCATATCGATTGCCGGTCCCTCGCGCCAGCGCAGCGACCTGACGCTTGGCCTCGGTCACCCAGGCGTTGCCTGGCCCGAACAACTTGTCGCATGCCGGCACCGACTCGGTGCCGAAGGCCATCGCCGCAATCGCCTGCGCGCCGCCGAGTTTGAACACCCGGCGGATGCCGCACAGCGATGCCGCATAGAGCACGGCTGGGTCGGCACGGCCATCCTTGCCGGTCGGAGTGCACATCACCACTTGTGGACAACCGTGCGATCTGCGCCGGTACGCCGAGCATCAACGCCGTCGACGGCAGCGGCGCGCTGCCAGCCGGCACATAAAGTCCGACGCGCCCGATCGGCCGCGACATGCGTTCGCAAACCACACCCGGCGCCGTTTCGATCGCCACCGGCGGCGGCGCGGCGGCGCGATGAAACGTCTCGATACGTGCTTTGGCATCGGCAATCGCGCGCTTCAATTCGGGATCGAGCTGCGCCGCAGCGGCCGCAAACTCGGCCTCGGCAACCGCGAACGAGGCCAGTTCGCAGCCGTCGAAACGCCGCGTCAGCGCGCGCAGTGTCGCATCGCCGTCCGCACGCACCTGATCGAGGATGCGCGCAACCGTTTCGGCCAGTTCGGCTGCACGTTCGACCGCCGGGCGCCGCAAGGCGGTGCGGCGCGCGTCAGCACTCATCGCGCTCCAGTCGAGGATCGGCAACTCGATCGGCGTATTGTCCGGGCACGCGTTCATGCCAGCATCTTCTCCACCGGCAACACCAGCAACTGACTCGCGCCGGCGCGCTTCATGTCCTCGAGGTGCTGCCAGGTGATCGCGCCGAAACATAACGCGTGCAGGGCAACCTGATCGATGCTGCCCTCGATCGGCAGCAGGGTCGGAATCTGCCCATTCGGTAGCATCTGCTGGATGGCCGCCACGGCCGCGCGCGGTGCGTGCAGCATGATCAGCTTCGACTCGCGCACCTGGATCACGCCGTCGATCCGGCGCAGCAGCAGTTCGCACAGATCGCCGCGCTCGTCCAGCGGCAGCGTGTCTGCGCCGACGACTACCGCCTCGCTTTCGAGGATCACTTCGGCTTCGCGCAATTGATTGGCGACGAGCGTGGCGCCGCTGGATACCAGATCGCAGATCGCATCGGCGGTGCCCAGACGCGGCGCGATTTCCACCGAGCCGGACAGCACGACGATTTTCGCCTCGACCTTGCGCTCGGCAAGCCACGCGCCGAGCAAGGCCGGATAGCTGGTCGCGATACGCAGGCCATGCAGCTGTTGCGCAGTCTGATATTCCACATCCTGCGGCAGCGCAATCGACAGGCGGCAGCGGCTGGTTTTGAGCTGGCGCAGCTCGCGCGCCGGCACGGGTTCGCCGTTCGCTTGCGCGGCCAGCATCTGTTCGGCCAGCACGTTGCGTCCGACGATGCCGAGGTCGCAGACGCCCTGCGCGATCAGTCCCGGAATATCGTCGTCGCGCACCAGCAAAAGGTCGATCGGCATGCTTTCGCCGAAGCAGAACAGCTTGTCGCGACTCTGGCGAAATTTCAGACCGCAGCGCGCGAGCAGATCCTGCGACACCTCGGCCAGGCGGCCGGATTTCTGCACCGCGATGCGCAGGCGATCGCGCGTTTTGCTGACGTTACTCATGATCTTTTATGCATCCCGCCGTTCGATGCGGGCCGTCCGCGCCTGCGCAAAAGCGGTACGGCATGGTGCTCCACGGCTGCCTGGTAGCCGCCGTTGCCCTGACTCAGAAAACGCGCCACACGGCCGATCGTGGTCACGCTGACGGCGGTGCGCTCGTGGATTTCGCGGTAGGCCACGCCCTTGAGCAGGTATGGCACGACGCGCCAGCGATCGACCAGCGCCTCGAGTCTCGGCCGGCGTGCACAGATCGCGCAGGAACGAACGCATCTCCGCCACGCCGCTCATCGACAGCAGCGCGCGGCACAGATTGTCCTCGGCGGACTCTGCGCTCGTTTCCGGATCGAGAAAGCGGCGTTTCATGCCGTCATGCTAGCAGCACGCACGCCAGAAATCAATGTATTAATGCGCTAGTGCATTAATGTGACATATTGATACGCCGCTTACGGACTTGGGCAGCGCAGCGCAGAGGTCTGGCCAGGCAAGGAGATCCGGCCGCTGATGCGTTTCTCAAGCGCTCGACTTCACCAGCAGATTCTTCGCCAATGCGCCCTGGAAGCGCCCTATCCCGCGCGCCAGATGCAGCAAACCGAACAACACGGCGATGCCGAAGACGAAGGTCAGCGGATCGAGGATGACCGGCGGGATCGTCAGCGTGCTGTTGAAATCGATGTTCGTCGCCCAGTCGATGCGCACCAGACCGAGCATCCAGCCGACATGAGCGATCGGCGCGCAGATGCAGGCCAGCGACAGCGCGATTCCGGTCACCGCAAGGGTGAAATAGGTGATGCCGAGCGGCAGCATCATCACGAAATACAGCAGCGTCGACCAGGTGCGCGGATCGACGAACATCTCCTTGATGCGGGTCTTGAGCGGCACGCCGCGTCTGCGCGTAGATCGGGCGGCGCGGCATGCGCTCGCCAAGCATGACTTCGACGAGGCGGCCCTCGACCAGCGCGAGCACGCGCACCGTGCCGAGGAACACGATCGCAATGACGATGCCGAAAACCAGGATCGCCAGGCCGAGCGACAGCGACACGCCGACGATGGTCAGGACGAAATAGACGATGCCCGTGCCAAGCGACAGCAGCATGTAGAACAGCGCCGCGTAGGCGCGCGGATCGCTGCCGACCGCGAAGAAGCGCCCCAGCGCAGTATTGCGCGGGCGCGGCGGCGGCGCGCGCAGCGCCTCCTGCACCTTCACTTCCTTGTCGACGTAGATTTCCGCCACTTCCTCGGGCGCGCCATAACTGCCGGCGACCTTGGCGATCACCTCCGCCTCGGATTTCCCCGTATTCTCGTGCATCTCACCGCGCAGATGCTCCTCCGCGTCGTACAGCGCGTCCTGCACCAAGGCGGGATCGGCGCCGCGCAGCGCGATGCGCAATTGTTCGAGGTATTCCGCGATCGTGCGCGGGGTCTGGGTGCTCATGCTCAATCCTCCAATGCTTATCTGTGCCGTCGTCAGGAAACTATTCAACCAGAATGGATTCGACGAAATCGCGGGTGGCAATCCAGGCCATGCTCCATTCGCGCAGCACGCGCCGGCCCAGCGGCGTGATGCGGTAGTAACGGCGCGGCGGTCCGCTGACGGACGGCTCCACCTCGCTGTCGAGCAGGCCGGCCGCCGACAGGTTGCGCAACACCGGATACAGCGCGCTCTGCTTGCCGCTCAGCACACCTTCGCCGGTCGCTTCGAGCCGCTTGACGATCTGATAGCCGTACATCGGCGTCCGCGCGCGCGCGAGCACGCCGAGCAGCACCAGCGATACGGTGCCGGAGCTGAGCTCCTTCTGAAATTTCCACAGATGGCTGTCGGTATCGCCCATGCGCTCAAATCAATCTGACCATATTCGCAGATCAACTATAGTATTTAGTTAATACTACCGAATGGGCCGGAAGTCACGCCAGACAAAATTGCACGCGGACGCTGGCACCATTTGCTTTGGCCAACATCCGATACCACTTGGCAGCGATCAGATGGTTGCGCGAACCGCGATGCAAATCCGCTTGCAATCGCCCACGATCCGGCCCGACAATGCAGCGCAACGCACAGGGGGCCCGCGGGTGTGACCAGTACGCCAACGCAAACACCTCCATCAGCCACGCTCGTCACCGACCCAGCCGCCCAGGCTTACGCGCGCAAAAATGAAACGCTGCGCTTCGATCTGGCGCATGCCAAACATCGCCAACTCGGCGACTACGAACTGTACGAACTGCTCGGCGAAGGCGGCATGGGCGCGGTCTATCGCGCCCACCAGATCAGTCTGGACCGCGATGTGGCGGTCAAGGTGCTGTCGGCGCACTGGGCAACGGCGGACTTCGCCAAACGCTTCCACGACGAAGCGCAGAATGCCGCACGCCTGGAACACCCCAACATCGTGGCCATCCACGAGGTCGGCACAGCCGAAGAACTGCACTTCTACAGCATGCATCTGGTGCGTGGCCAGACCCTGGCCGGCAAGCTGCAGCACGACGGCACGCTTGATCCGAAAGCTCGCCGCGGCACTGATGCTGCCAATTGCGCGGGCGATCGACTATGCCCACCACCTGAGCGTGCTGCACCTGGACCTGAAGCCCGCCAATGTGCTGATCGACGACGAAGGCACGCCGCATGTGGCCGACTTCGGCCTAGCGCGGCGCATGGAACGCGAACTGGTGTTGAGCAACGAGGAAGTCTGCGGCACGCCCAGCTACATGGCACCGGAACAGGCCACGAGCGGACTGGAGAAGATCAGTCCGGCCACCGATGTGTGGGGACTGGGCGCGATCCTGTATGAACTCCTCTCTGGTCAGCCGCCGTTCCTGGGGGCGACGGCGCAGGAGACGATGCAGTGGGTGCGCAGCAGTACACCGCGTCCAATACGCAGCCTGGTTCCCAAACTGCCGCCTGATCTGGCAGCAATCGTCGACAAGTGCCTGATGCGCAGCCCGGACAAGCGTTATCCAACGGCGGCGGCACTGGCGGCGGACCTGCAGGCCTTCGTGGCCAGCAGACCGGTCAGCGCACGGCCGCTCAATCCGCTGCAACGCCTGGAGCACTGGGTGCGGCGCGAACGCACGCTGGCGATCGGCGCGCTGGTGATCGTCGCGCTTGGCGATCGGCATCGTAGTCGCCACCATGCGGCAATCGGCGCAACCGGCCGTCTCCGGCAAATCCATCGCGGTGCTGCCGTTCGAGAATCTGTCCACAAGACAAGGACAACGACTACTTCGTCGCCGGCATGCAGGACCTGATCCTGACCAAGCTGGCCGATATCGGGGATATCAAGGTCATCTCACGTACCTCAACCGAGAAGTACAAGAGTCATCCAGACAACCTGAAGACGATCGCCGAGCAACTCGGCGTCGCCAATATCCTGGAAGGCAGCGTACAGAAGGCGGCCAATCAGGTATTGATCAACGTGCAGTTGATCAACGCACAGACCGATGAACATGTCTGGGCGCAGGCCTATACGCGCACGCTGGACAACATTTTCGGCGTCGAAGGCGAGGTGGCCGAGACAGATCGCCACGGCGCTCAAGGCCAAGCTCTCGCCCGCCGAAACCGCCGAACCTGGCCGCAGTACCGACCCAGAACCGGCCAGCCTACGACCTGTTCCTGCGCGCCGAATATCAGGCCAACAAGGGCGTTCGTCAATTACGATACCGCAAGCTGGAAAGCCGCGATCCCGTTGTACCAGCAGGCGGTCGGACAGGACCCGAATTTTGCGCTGGCCTGGGCGCGCCTGTCCTACAACGAAAGCCAACTCGCCTGGTTCGGTGGCGGCGGTGAGGACGTGAAACAGCTCAACCGGCAGGCGCGCGCGGATGCCGAACGCGCCTTGCAGTTGCAGCCCAATCTGTCCGCCGCGCATCTCGCCATCGGCTACAGCGACTACTGGGGCCGCGGCGATTACGCCGCCGCGTTGCAGGCTTTCGCGGCGGCACTCAAGCTCAAGCCCAACGATGCCGATACGCTCGCCGCGCAAGCCTTCGTCGAACGCCGGCAAGGCCGCTTTGATGACGCGATCGCTTCGCTAGCGAAGGCGCAGACGCTCGACCCGCGCAACTCGGCGCTGGCCTTTGAATTGGGCTCGACGTATATGAACGAGAGCCGCTATGCCGATGCCGAAGACGCTTTCCAGCATGCGCTGGCGCTGGACCCTGGCAACCGCAATGCGAAGTCCTATAACGCCGATGCGATCCTGTATAGCAGCGGCGACATTCCGCGTGCACTGGCCGCGGCGCAAGGCGACGACCCGGCCCTGAAGTCAGTGCGCGTGAATCTGTTGACCGACCAGCGCAAATATAGTGAGGCGCTCGCGTTGCTCGACAGCATTCCCGATACGCCCGACAACTTTTCATTTCCCGGCGGCGGCCTCAAATCAGAGCAGATGGCCGACCTGTATTACTGGGACATGGGCGACAAGGCCCGTGCGCTGGCGCTGTATCAGCAGGCACTACCCAAGGCCCGCGCGCAACTTGAGGTGCAACAGGGCATCAATCTGGCGTTTGTCTGGGAAAGCATCGGCGATGCCGAACTGGGCCTCGGCCACACGGCGCAAGGCCTGGACGCGATCGCCAAAGCCCAAGCCATCGTTGATCGCAGCGGTGACCACAGTTATGGTCCGCTGATCATGGTGACTAGTGCAGGGAAATACGCCAACGCACGCCGCCCGGATCTCGCCGTGCCGCTGCTGGCCAAGGCGCTTGGCGACGCCCGGCATAGGCTGCTATTACTCGCCCGTGCTGCTATGGCTCGATCCGGTGCTGGGACCCGATCCGCAAGGATCCGGGCTTTCAGGCGCTTTTGCAGCAATACGCCGAGGACCGGCCGGCGACTGCCAGCAGCGAAGCCAGGCCATAAGCGATTTTCTGCAACGCGTCCAGCAACACTAGCTGGCGCAACGGGTCGTCGCAGCCGACAAGTCGCCGGAGCGACTGGCGAAGATCCAGTTCAAGGTGACGCTGCCGGCGGACAAGCCCGCGCAATAATCCGGCGCGCGCGGGACGCCTTGCCGAAGAGTGAGCTCGAGCCTTGATGCGGCCCGGCGATGTTTGAACTCAAGCCCACCGTTTATCGCTGAATAGTTCAGAGCGCAGAACCTTTGCCGTCGCTTCCCCTGCGTAGCGGGGGAAGCTGCCCGTAGGGCTGATGGGGGCCCTTTTGCCATGCCCGAGCAAGAGCACCCCCTTCCGCCTTCGGCACCTTCCCCCCGCTGCGCAGGGGAAGGAGAGCGATCTCCGCGTTGGCCAACGTGTTGAGACATTTCAAACTTCAGTTGGCCGCATCAATATGCCTCGATCAAACCGAACTTCGACACCAGCTCGCAGACGCGCCGCACATCCTGATCCATCGCGCGATCGCGCTGCATGAAGTTCACCTGCTCGCGCACTTTCGCGAACGCCGCGCGCACCGCACTGCCGGCGTGGAATTCCTCGCTCTGCGCGAGCGCGGCCATCAGCTTCTTCACCTCGTCGGTGAATTGCGCATAGCTTGCATGCCCGGGCTGCGGCGCACCGGAAATCTTCGCCGCCAGCGCCTGCCAGTCGCCGCGCGCGGCCAGCGTGCGCGCGGCATTGAGCATGTCCTGGCGGTATTCGAGCGCCTGCGCGGCGGTATACAGCTCCAGCGCGAGCACGTGCGCGAGGTCTTCGGTCATTTCGAGCACATGGCGCGCCTCGTTGGCGCCCATCGAGACGTGATCCTCGGCGTTCGCGCTGGTCGGAATCGAATACACGCTGGCCGGATGCGCGCGCGTGGCGAGATCGTTGACCAGCGCCGCGGCGGTGTACTGCACGATCATGAAGCCGGAATCGGTCGCGTCCTCGTTGCCGATCAGGAACGCCGGCAAGCCGTCGTTGGTGGCCGGATCGACGAGCTTGTTCAGGCGCCGCTCGGAGATCGAGGCGAGCACCGGAATCGCCGCCTTGACGTAACTCATCGCCAGCGCCAGCGGCATGCCGTGGAAGTGGCCGGCCGAGATCACCTGATCCTCGATGACTTTCGCATCGTCCGCGTCGGGAAAGATCAGCGGATTGTCGGTGACCGCATTCAGTTCGATGTCGATCACGCGCTGCGCCTGCGCCAGCGCGTCGCGCACCGCGCCGTGCACCTGCGGGATGCAGCGCAGGCAGTACGCGTCCTGCGGCTGATGCTTCTTGCCGCCCTTGAACGGCAGGAAGCGCGCGTAGAACGCCTCCTTGCCGTGGCGCTGCGACGGCGGCACGTAGTCCCAGCCGATATCGAAGCGGTGCTGCTGATCGGCCGGATCGCTCCACGACTCGGCCAGCCAGGTCTTGAAGCGCGGCACGAGGTGATACGGAATATCGGCCAGCGTCGAGCCGTGCGAGCAGCGCGCGCAGATTCGCCGCCGTCTCGCACCTGCCCCGGATGCGGACGCAGCGCATGCACTTCGGGCTTGAACGCCGAACTGCGGCCGGCGAACGCGTCGAGCGTCATCGCCGCGGCGAGGTCGGCGGTCGCCAGCAATTTCTCCAGCGAGTCCAGCGCCAGCACGCCGGTCGCCAGCATCTGCGCGGTGCCGTTGTTCAGCGCGAGGCCTTCCTTGAACGACAGGCGCACCGGCTGCAGTCCCGCGCGCTTGAGCGCTTCGGCGCCCGGCAAACGCTCGCCCTCGATAGAACGCCTCGCCCTCGCCGAGCAGCACGATCGCCAGATGCGACAGCGGCGCCAGATCGCCGCTCGCGCCGACCGAACCTTTTTCCGGAATCACCGGGATCACGTCGCGATTGAGCATTTCGGCCAGCGCCTGCAAGCGTGCTCGCGCGAATGCCGGAGTGACCGCGCATCAGCGTATTGACGCGGATCGCCAGCATCGCGCGCACGACTTCGACAGCCAGCGGCTTGCCGACGCAGACCGCATGCGTGATGACGAGGTTGTGCTGCAGTTCCTCCAGCAGCGTGCCGTCGCGCTGCTCCGGATTGCCGCCCGGCAATTCGTCGCGCGCGCGATGCGCGCCGAGCAGCTTGTCGGCATTGCTGCCGAAACCGGTGGTCACGCCGTAGATCGGCTCGCCGCGCTTGACCTGCGTCGGCGAGGAAATCGGCCGTGCGCTGCACTTTTTCGAGCTGTGCCGGCGTCGAGCCGATCATCGCGCGCGCCGCTGCGCGATCGCGACGAGTTGCTCGCGGGTCAGGCTGCTGCCGTCGAGACGGATGACGCGATCGCGTCATCAGCCTTCATCGCCTCGGCCTGCTCCAGCTCGACGCGCAGCGTCTTCACCAGTTCGGCGCGCGCCACTTCGAACTGATCCTGCTTGCGCATGTCCTTCACCGTGACGACGCCCTTGGCGATCTCGTCCGGGCCGAGCACGACGACGAAGCGGATGCCGGCGCGGTCGGCGTACTTGAACTGCTTGCCGAGCTTGCCGCCTTCCAGCACGACTTCGGTCGCGATGCCGGCGTTGCGCAGCTGCGTGGCGAGTTCGAGATACGCCGGCAATTGCGCCTCGTCCATCTGCGTGACCAGCACCTTGACCGTGCTGTGCGCGGTGCCGATCAGTTTCGCTTCGCGCAACTGCCAGAACAGCCGCGTCGCGCCGATCGAAATGCCGACGCCGGGCAGCTGCGACTTTGTATAATTTGCCGCCAGGTTGTCGTAACGGCCGCCCGAACAGATCGAGCCGATCTGCGGATGCTCGTTGAGCGTGGTCTCGTAGACGGTGCCGGTGTAGTAGTCGAGGCCGCGCGCGATCGACAGGTTGATCGCGTAATGCGTTTCCGGCACGCCGAACGCGTGGATCAGTTCCAGCACTTCGCGCAATTCGGCGATACCCTGATTGAACATCTCCTGCCCTGCGCCCAGCGCATCGAGCTGCGCCATGCGCATCCGCATGCCCGTGCGAACGAATCTGCACGAAGTCGAGGATCTTCTTCGCCGCCTCGGCGGACAGGCCGAAGCCCTCGCCCGTCAACGTGTCGCGCACGTAGTCGGCGCCGCGCTTGTCGAGCTTGTCGACTTCGCGCAGCGCCAGCGCCTGCTTCTCGGCGTCGACGATGCCGAGGCCTTCGAAAAAGCCGCGCATGATCTTGCGATTGTTGAGCCAGATGGTGAACGGGCCGATCGCCAGATCGCGGAACACGCTGTAGATCACCGCCGGAATTTCGGCGTCGTAGCGGATCGACAGCGTGTCCTTGCCGATCACGTCGATGTCGCACTGGTAGAACTCGCGGAAGCGTCCGCGCTGCGCGCGCTCGCCGCGGTACACGCGCTGGATCTGGTAGCGGCGGAACGGGAAACTCAGATCGTGCTCGTGCTCGGCGACGTAGCGCGCCAGCGGCACGGTCAGATCGAAGCGCAGCGCGAGTTCCGGCGCTTGTCGCCCTCGTCGGTCCGCGTCAAGCGCACCGGTCGACTGCACGAAATATACCTGGCGCTCGGTCTCGCCGCCCGCTTGGTCAGCAGCACGTCGGAAAATTCCATCACCGGCGTTTCGATCGGCAGGAAACCGAAACGCTCGTAATTGCGCCGGATCGTGTCGAGCATGTCGCTGCGAATGCGATCTGCTCGAGCGGCAACAGCTCCATCACGCCGGGCATGGTGCGGGCTTGGGTCAACGCCATGGATTCCTCGAAGACAGCGACACAAGCGGCCGCAATATCGCGTAATTTACCATGCGCGGGCATGATGCCCAGTCGATCGGCTATGTCGTCGGGTTGCACCGCTGCTGCCGGCCCATTATCATGCGCCGCTCGCTGTATGCGCGTGCGCTTCCCACGCATGCCGAAACGCACGGCGAAGGTTCAACAGTCGGGGTGTAGCTCAGCCTGGTAGAGCGCTACTTTCGGGAGGTAGAAGTCGGAGGTTCGAATCCTCTCACCCCGACCAACATCAAGGCCAAGAGCCGCGCTGTGCGGTGGCTTTCTCGTTTTATCTTCAGCTTTTTCATGCGCAAAAAAACGCCCGGCATGCCGGGCGTTTTCATTTCTGCAGATGGATCGAACCGGCTTACTTGCAGGCCTTGCCGCCCGAAGCGTGCGCACCGGCCTTCTCGGCGTCGGCGGCGCTCATGTAAGAGCCTTCCTTGGTCTTGCCGTACCATTCGTCACCCTGGCAATGGTAAACCTTGGTACTCGTGTTGACCCACACCAGGCCCGCACCGCCACCCGGCTTCTGCGCGATATCCTTCGCCGGCGTCGGCGCGGCGTGCTTGCCTTTCGTCGTAGCTGCTGCTGAAGCACCAGCAGGCGCGGCTGTGGCCGCTTCGGCTGCTTCAGTCTTTGACTTCTTCGACTTCTTGGTCTTCTTCGCCGCCGCGGTGTTGTCGCTCGCCGCTGTGGAAGCCTCAGCCTTTTCGCTCTTGGCCGACGTCTTGTCCATCCACTCCTTTACGCCCTTATGGCCCTTGCAAGCGCCCTTGTGGGTGGCGCCATCGAAATACGTACCGTCTTTGCACAATGCCGTGTGGGCTGCAGCGTCTTGCGCATAGGCCCCCTGGCAGATCAGCGCCCCCACTCCGAATGCAACCGAAACCAACAACGCTTTCATGCCCGTCTCCATAAGTTGATGTGATGCGCGTATTTTTTAGCTGCGCCGCGCGACGCACAGAATGACAGACGATTCGGCGCTGTCAATGATCGCCGGCAACGCTATTCAGGTGCTTCCCGAGTTCCGTTCAGGTAGCGCCGACAAGTGTTAATTCTGCCCTAACTGGACTGGCTGATTCTCGATGACCTGCCAGCCGTACCTATCGAATATCAGCAAGCCCAGCTGCTTGCGCGCGAGTTTCGCATAGCCTAGTCGCGGCCCATGGCTCCGCGCAACCGCTACGCAAGCGAGCAAATCCCCGCCTTCATGCCGCCATTGGACGTCCTGCAGGTGCTGACCGGACTCGTCTGTGGCGGCGACGCTCGCTCCCGCGGCGGCAAGCGGCAGGCACCAGCGCAGGTGCTGGTTTTCTCCCTCCAGCAGCAGCTGCAGTTGCAGGTTGCGCGCGCCATGCAAATGCTTCGGATGAATACGCAGCTGCAATTCTCCGGGCGAACGAAAATAGGCGCGCAGCGGATGGCCGACTCGAAGTCGTGGTGGCGTCGCCATCGGATAGTAGCGCTCCGGGGTATCGGCGCAGGCGAGAAAGCGTTTGCCGCTCAGGCGCATCTGCGTTACATGCCGAGCGATTGCCTGGCGCTTCTGCTCGCGCCAAGTCGTAGCGATTTCCAGCCCATTCGCCTGCGCCGGAATGGCGGCAGCATGCACGGAGTAAATCAGACATTGCGGGGTAACGTCCGCGCGCAACAGAGCCAGGCGCAGGGCGATATGCACCGCGCTGTGATCCGGATGACGGTCTTCAAGCGCCGGCAACGCGATCAGCGTCGGCCGGAATTTTTCGAGCTGTTCGGCCAGCAAGCCCGGCAACGCTTGCGGATCGCGCATCAGCAGATCGGTAAGGCCTGTATCCGCCAGTCCGAGGAACTGTCGCTCGCTGACGTCGACACCCAGCACATCGAGCGCGGCCTGCGCCTCCGCGCGCCGACGCGCGCCCCAGCGCGCGCGCGCTGCGGCGTCGATACGCCAGCGCCTTTCGATCCAGCGCTGCGGCCATGGATTGTTGTCGCCATCGGTGACGACGACTACACGCCGTGCCGCGCCCGCAGCCTGCGCCGCGAGCAGCAGGCTGCCGCACGCGATCGCCTCGTCGTCGGGATGCGGCGCCATTACCAGCACCCGGTCGGCGGCGTTCGGGCGCAGGATTTCAGACATCGACTACGCGCTGAACCGTTGCCGAAGACGCGTGCCGCACCTGCCCGGCGCCGTGCACGACGTAGCGCTCGATGGTCAGCGATTCGGCGCCCATCGGGCCGTAGGCGTGCAGGCGTGTGGTCGATATGCCGATCTCCGCGCCGAGGCCGAGCTCGCCACCGTCGGAGAATCGCGACGATGCATTCACCAGCACCACGGCCGAACGCAGCGCATGCACGAATTTTCCTGCGCTGGCTTCGTCGCGCGTCGCGATCACTTCGGTGTGATCCGAGCCGAAACGGCGGATATGCGCGATCGCCGCGTCGAGATCATCGACGATACGTACGGCCAGAATCAGGTCGAGAAACTCCTGGGCATAATCATCGTCGGTCGCTGCAAGCATCGGTAGCAGCGCACAGCTGCGCGCGCAGCCGCGCAGTTCGACACCGCGAGCGCGCAGCTCCTGTGCCGCGCGAAGTAGAAACGTCGGCGCGATATCGGCGTGGATCAACAGGGTTTCCAGTGCATTGCAGGCTGCCGGACGCGTGGTCTTGCCATCGATCGCCAGACGCAAGGCGGCATCCTCGTCGGCGCTGCTGTCCACGTACAGATGACACACCCCTTGGTAATGCTTGATTACCGGCACACGCGCATGCTCGGCGACGAAGCGGATCAGGCCGATGCCACCGCGCGGAATCAGAAGATCGACGATATCGCTGAGCTGCATCAGCTCCAGCATGGTTTCGCGGCGCAAATCCTCGACCAGCGTGATCGCCGCCTCGGGCAAATCGCTGGCGCGCAATGCGCTACGCAGCGCCGCGGCGATGCAGCGATTGCTTTCAAGCGCTTCCGAGCCGCCGCGCAGCAGCACCGCGTTGCCCGCGTAGAAACAAAGCGCGGCGGCGTCGGCGGTCACGTTCGGGCGCGCCTCGTAGATCATTGCGATCAGCCCGAGTGGAATGCGTACTCGCTCGACGACCAGGCCATTCGCGCGCTCGTCGCGGCGCGTGACTTGCCCGACCGGATCGGGCAAGGCGGCCACGTCGCGCACCGCAGCCGCAACACCCGCGAGGCGTTCGGCATCCAGACGCAGGCGGTCGATCATCGCGGCCGACAAGCCCTTGGATTGCGCCACGTCGACATCACGCGCATTCGCGGCGAGGATCGCCGGCGACTGCGCTTCGAGCGCCGCCGCCATCTCGTTCAAAACGTGGCGTTTTGCAGAAGTGGATAATGCGGCAATTACCGCTCCGGCGTCGCGGCACGCTCGGGCGACCTCGCCGATCTTCGACGACTCTGCCGTGGCGGAAAGCACGCCCGTGGTGGAGCTGTTCATGCCAACGCCTCGGCCAATGCGACCAGATCGTCGCGGCGCACGACGGTATCGCCATAACTGAAGCCGAGTATACCTTCGATATCGCGCGACTGACGGCCGGCGATGCGCCGGACTTCGCCCGCATTGTATTGAGTAAGGCCGCGCGCCACCGGACTGGCGTCGTCGTTTTGGATGCGCACGATCTCGACGATATCGCCGCGCGCGAACTCGCCATCCGCGCCGACGATACCGCCGGGCAGCAGCGATTTGCCGTTGATCAGGGCGCGCGCCGCACCCGCATCGACGCGAATCACGCCGCCTGAGCCCGGCGCGTGGCGCAACCAGTACTTGCGCGCGGCCATGCGTGTGGTCGCTGCGGCGAAACGCGTACCGCGAAACGTTCCATCGGCGAGTTGGGCGACGCTCGATGCCACCCCGCCGTTGAACAGCACCGTAGTAATGCCCGCATTCGCGGCCTTGGTCGCCGCTTCCAATTTCGTACGCATGCCGCCGGTGCCGTGCATGCTGCCGGCCTCGCCGGCCATCGCCAGAATCTGCGGCGTCACCGCGGCGACTGTTTCGATCGGCCGCGCGTCGGGATGCAGACGTGGATGCGCGTCGTACAGGCCGTCGACGTCGCTGGCGATCAGCAGCAAGTCCGCGTCGACTAGCGCGGCCACGATTGCGGCGAGATTGTCGTTGTCGCCGAGTTTCAATTCCTCGACGGCGACCGTGTCGTTTTCGTTGACCACCGGCAGCGCACGCAGGCGCAGGAGTTCGAGCAAGGTGTTGCGCGCATTCAGATAGCGCCGGCGATTGCGCAGATCGTCGTGCGCGAGCAGCACCTGTGCGACCGGCGCGTCGAGCAGGCTTTGCCACAGCGCGATCATGCGCGTCTGGCCAAGCGCGGCGAGCGCCTGGCGCTGCACGAGGCCGCCCGCAAGCGCATCCGCAGCGACGCGCGCGCGCCCCGCCGCAACCGCGCCCGACGAGACCAGCACGACTTCGCGTCCAGCCACGCGCGAGGCACTGATGAATTCAGCCAGACGCACGCGCGTGCTGCGCCGACAATTCCTGTTCGCCCGCGGTCAGCAGATTGCTGCCGACCTTGAGCACCGCGCGGCGCCACACCGGCAACGGCTGCGTTGCGAAAACTGTGGGCGAATCCGTGTTCATCCCTGACTCAATCGATGCAGGCGCGCGCGCAATTCATCGAGGCGCAGATCCGCCGCCGCACCGGGCGACACGCGCGCGGCGAGGCTTTGTTCCGGCGTGCGCCCTTGTCCCGCGGTATCCGCGCCGGCGGCGGCCCGTTTGTAGGCCTCGCGGAACGGCACGCCGCGCGCCGCCTGTTCGATCGCCACGTCGGTGGCGTACATCGCCGGTTCGATCGCGGCGCGCATCGCGGCTTCGTTCCACTGCATGCGCGCCGAGCAGGTCGGGCACCAATGCCAGCGCCGCGAGGCCACGCGCGAACCCGTGCACTAGCCGACCCTTGGAGAACTGCAGATCGCGCTGATAGCCCGACGGCAGCGACAGCAACTGCTCGATCTCGGTGCGCGCGGCGGCGACGCTGGCATAGCGTCGCGCGCATGCAGTTCGACCACGTCGGGATTGCGCTTGTTCGGCATGATCGACGAGCCGGTGCGTGTACTCCGGCGGCAGGGTTACGAATCGAATTCGGCTGTCGTGAACAGACTCAGGTCCCACGCCAGCCGGCGCAGATCGAGCAAAGCCGTGCCGAGTGCTTCGAGCGCGGCGATCTCGAACTTGCCGCGCGATAGCTGCGCGTAGATCGGCGAAACCTGCATGCGCGCGAAACCCGAGCGCCTGCGTGGTGTGCTCGCGATCGAGCTTGAGATTCACGCCGTAACCGGCGGCAGTGCCGAGCGGATTTGCGTCGATCCAGGCCAGCGTATCGCGTGCACGCTGCGCGTTGTCGATGAAACCTTCGGCGAAGCCGGCAAACCACATTGCGGTCGACGAGACGACCGCGCGCTGCAGATGCGTGTAGCCCGGCAGCGGCAGTGGCGGTTGCGCGGCGCGCTCGAGGCAGACTTTGGCGACATCGCGACACAATGTCTGTCAGCGTCGCGAGTTTCGTCCTTCAGCCACAGCCGCGTCGCGACCAGGATCTGGTCGTTGCGGCTGCGGCCCGGTGTGCACCTTGCGGCCGGCATCGCCGAGGCGCTCGGTCAGGCGCGCCTCGATCGCCGAATGACCGTCCTCGTAGCGCTCGTCGAGCACGAATTCGCCGTTGCTGAAATCTTCGCCGAGCGCATCCAGCTCACGCCCAATGCGCGGCGGATTCGTCGGCGCTGACCACGCCGATGCGCGCCAAGCCCTTCGACATGCGCCTTGCTCGCAGTGATGTCGTGCAGGAAGAATTCGCGATCGAGCACGACATCGTCGCCGGCGAGAAAACGCATGATGCGCGCGTCGATCTCGACGCCGGGTTTTTGCCAGAGCAGTTCACTGTTCATGTCGGAATGCCTTCCAGTTCGTCCAAACCCAGCGCGAGATTGATTTCTGCATCGCCTGCGTCGCCGCGCCCTTGAGCAGATTGTCCAGCGTCGCGACCACGACGACGCGTTTGCCGCCGGCGCGACGCGCGAAACCGCCGATCTCGCACGCCGTGGCGATGCGCGATCCGGCTGACCCAGGGCGCTTCGTCGACGACCTGCGATCAGCGGCTCGTCCGCGTAGCGCTCACGATAGCGCTGCGTCGACTGCGTCGAGCGTCAGCGGCTGCGGTCAGCCACAGATTCACGGTCATCGTGATGCCGCGAAAATGCGGCGCGACGTGCGGCATGAATTCGACCGGCACGCCGAGATGGCTGCGTCACTTCGCGCTCGTGCGTGTGACCGACCAGCGCATACGGCATCAGATTGTCGCGCAGCTTTTCCGGATCGTTGCGGTCCGACGGCGTGGTGCCCGCGCCGGAATAACCGGAGACGCCGAAACACGCCGGCGGCGCGGCGAGCAGATCCTTCAGCGGCGCGATCGCCAGCTGCATCGCGGTCGCGTAGCAGCCGGGATTGCTGATGCGGCGCTGGCCGCGTACCGCGTCGCGGTCAGTTCCGGCAAGCCGTAGTACCAGGCGTCGTCGAAACGATAGTCGGCGCTGATAGGTCGACGATCAGCGTTTCCGGTTTGCACGTCATCGATCGCTGCAACGTAAGGCTCGGCCTTGCCGTTCGGCAGCGCGAGCACGACCACGTCGGCGCCGCTTGGCCGCCACCGCGTGCCGCGTCGAGATTTTCGTAGCGCAGATCGCCGCTGAATTCGGCGACGTGATCGGCCACGCGCTTGGCCGGCGAGTTCGCGCGACGACACGAACGCCAGTTCCAGATGCCGGATGCGCGCGCGATCAGCCGGATCAGCTCGGCGCCGGTGTGACCGCGGGCGCCGACGATGCCAATATTGTAGTTCGCGGTCATGGCGCGGACCCAATGCTCACGCAGCGCTCTCCTCGACAATCCGCACGGCCGGCTCGTTGTCGGTCAGTGTGGCGACGCGCTCACGACAGTACTTCACACACGCCTGGATCTCTTCGAAATCCTCGATGCCGTACCAGAACGCCTTGAACCCCGGCAGCTTGTAGCAGCCGTCCGACTCGGCGTAGTAGAAATGATTGATCACGTTGCCGTGGCGCGAGCGCCAGAACAGCTGCGGCGTTCTCATCGCGCATCACCTGCCAGACGGCGCGGCCGAGGCCCTCGCCCTGCGCATCGTCGAGCACGGCGAATTTGTCGAGATAGATGTGCCTGCCGCCGCGCCAAGATCCGCATCCAGCAGGATCACGGCTGCGCGATAGTTCTCGCTGACATAGGCGCGCAGCAACGTGCGTGCGCTCGAAGTAGTCGGCGACGAGCGTGCGGCCGAAACCCGATTCGATCAAGCGCGCGCAGGCGCGCGCGATCGAGTTGTTCCCACGCGGTCACGCGCAGCACTTTCTCGCCGCGCCGCACGAGCGTGCCCGAGCCCTTGTGGGTGAACAGCTCCTTGGCCAGTTCGATCGGGCTTGGTGATCGACACCGATGAAGTCAGCGGCAGCTTGTCGAGCAGATCCTTGATCTGTTCGATCTTCACGCGCATGCCGCCGTTGATCCACGGCTGCGTCATCAGATGTTCGAATTCGGTGGACAGATTGATCGAGTCGATCACCTTGCCGTCGTCGTCGAGCAGACCGCCGGTGCCGGTCAGAAACATGATCTTGTACGGCTGCAGCGCGACGACGAGTTCGTTCGCGGCGAAGTCGGCATTGATGTTGAGTATCTGCCCGCTCGGCGTTTCGCCGAGGCTGGCGATCACCGGGATCGACCCGGCGTTCAGGCTGGCCTCGATCGACGCGAGATTGCACCTTCTCGACCTTGCCGACCAGTCCGTACTTGCCGCGGTCGAGGATAGCTCGACTCGAACACGCCGCCGATGATCGAGGTCGCACGCGCGTCGACTCTTCTGCAAGCGCCTCGACGAGTTTCAGGTTCTCCGCCTGCGAACACGCGGCGCACGATCGCGAGCGCCTCGGGCGAGGTGACGCGCAGGCCGTCGAGCGGTCTGTTTCTCGATGCCGGCCGCAGCCATCTCCGCGTCGAGCTGCGGACCGGCGCCGTGCATCACGATCGGCGTCAGGCCGACCTGCTGCAGGAACGCGAGCGACGAGGCGAGATCGTCCAGATCGTCGCGCAACACCGCGCCGCCGACCTTGACCACGGCGAAGCGCTTGGCGTCGAGCTGCGAGAAGCGCTTGCAGGTACTGCTGAATTTCCTTCGCGCTGGCCATGCTCGAAAGCAGGCGCACGATGGTCTGGCGGGTCTGTTTGTGCGTGTCCATGTTCGACGTCCACTGCTTCGACGATACGCGATGTAGCGTTTCGGCATTGCTGCAATTGGGACAAGTTCCACACACTCATCGGCCGCTGTGCGCCTGCGCGATGTCGCCGGGGCCGCAGACGAATGCGGTGTAGCCGGCCTGCGAGAACAGCGAGGCTTCGGTCCAGAAATCCACCGCGTTGCCGATCGGCATGTCCGAGCGCGTCGGCGAGATCGCGCGCGGCGAGCCGGCGCGCTTCGGCCTGCGCGATGTCGCCGCGGGCAACGACGGGCCGCGGAAGGTTTCCTCGAATTCCGCCGGCTGCGGTATCGGCGCAGCCGCGGAACGTCGCGAGCAGCGCGTCGGTATCCATCGACGGCAACGGGCGAAAGCCGAAACGCACTTCGGCCGACGGCGCGATCACGTTGGCCTTGATGCCGCCTTCGATGCGGCCGATGTTGAAGCGCAGGCCGGTCAGGCCGCCGAAGCGCTGCGTGCGCCTGCGCCTGCGACGATAGTCGAGCGCGCGCGCGCCCCAGCGCATCGCCTGATGCAGCGCGCTGTCGCTCGCCGCGTTGCTCGCCCGAGGCGTGCCCGGCACGGCCGGTGAAAGCGCATGCGCACCGACTGATGCCGCGATGCGCGAGCACCGCTTCGCCGCGCGTCGGCTCGGCGACGATCGACGGCGTCGAACGGCTTGTTTCTGCGCAAGAAACGCCGCGATGCAGCGCGCGATCGTTCGCTTCCTCGTCGGTGGTGAACAGCAACGCGAGCGTCGCCGCTGCGTCTGCGCGGCAGCGGCCAGCAGCGCGGCGGCCGCGCCCTTGATGTCGCAGGCGCCGAGGCCGATCGCGCGCTCGCCGGTCACGCGCAGCTCGAACGGATCGCGCTCCAGTGCGGCGAATCCGGCACGGTGTCGAGATGCACGTTGAACAGGACCTTCGGCTTGCCGCGCACGGCAAACAGGCTCACCGCACCCGCGCCGTGGTCGGTCAGCGCGCAGTCGAAGCCCGGCAGATTGCGCGCGCAGGTAATCGAAAATGCCGCCCGTACCGATCGCGCGCGGCGGATTGCGCGTGTCGAACGCGACCAGCGCGCGCAGGTGATTCAGAGTCGTGGCAAGCAAGTCGGTCATCGGCTAGTTCTTCCGGTTCACTTCGGCCCACAGCGTCGAGCTCATGCCGAACAGCCGGATGAAACCCTCCGCCTCCTCCACGCCCCAGTCGGCCGACTGCGCGTAGGTCGCGCCCTTGGCATTGAGAATGTGCGGCGATCTCGACCGCGACGGCGCCGACGCTGCCGCCATGCGTTTCCAGCGTCACCTCGCCGTTCACGCAGCGCTGCGACGAGGCCAGGAACGCCTCGAGATCGGCCTTGAGCGGATCGTGGAAGAACCCCTCGTAGACCAGTTCGACCCACTTGCGCGCGACGTCGGGCTTGAAGCGGTTCTGCTGCTTGCTCAGCACGGCCTCCTCGAGCGCGCGATGCGCGGTGAGCAGCGCGATCAGACCCCGGCGCTTCGAAAATGATGCGGCCCTTCAGGCCGATCGTCGTGTCGCCGGTGTAGAGGCCGCGGCCGACGCCGTAGCTGCGCGAACTCGCGCGTTGAGTCTGCGCGAGCAATTCGTGACCGGCGAGCGCTTCGCCGTTCAGCGCGACGGCTTCGCCGTTGGCGAAGCGCGATCGTCGCGCGCAGCGGCTGCGGTCGGCCATTCGCGCGCGGCTTGCGCACCAGCCGCGCGCGCCCTCGCCCGGCGCCTCCCAGCGGTCGATCTCGCCGCCGGACATGGTCACGCCGAGCAGGTTCTCGTTGATCGTGTAGCTCTTCTGCTTGGCGCGCACGCCGAAGCCGCGCTGCTTCGAGATATTGCTGCTCGTAGGCGCGCGTCTGCGTGTGTTCCTTCTGGATTTCGCGGATCGGCGCGACGATCGTCGTAGTCGCCCAGCGCCTTGATCGTCAGGTCGAAACGCACCTGATCGTTGCCCATGCCGGTGCAGCCGTGCGCAATGACTTTCGTGCCGAGTTCGTCGCAGCGCTTGAGCGCGGCTTCGACGATCAGATAGCGGTCCGACACGAGCAGCGGATACTGGCCCTGATAGCCCTCGCCGGCCCAGACGAAGGGCTTGACGAAGCCGTTCCAGATGCGCCGGACCGCCGTCGACGGTGACATGGCTGGCCACGCCGAGTTCGTGCGCGCGCGCTTCGATGTACGCGCGCTCCTCGGCATCGACGCCGCCGGTGTCGGCGAACACCGTGTGCACGCGATAGCCGCGTTCCTGCAGATACGGGACGCAGAAGCTCGTGTCGAGGCCGCCGGAGAACGCGAGGACGATATCTTTCTGGCTCATCTTTGTTCCGTCCGATTCAGGATTGCTTGATCAAGGCCGCCATGATCGCCTTCTGCACATGCAGGCGGTTCTCGGCTTCGTCGATCGCGATGCAGGCGGGCGAATCCATCACCGCGTCGGTGGCCTTCACGTTGCGCCGCAGCGGCAGGCAATGGCTGAACACGCCGTTGTTGGTCAGCGCCATCTTCGCCTCGTCCACGATGAAATGCTTGTACTCCTCGCGGATCGGCTTCTCCTGTTCCCAGCGGCCGAAATACGGCAGCGCACCCCAGCTCTTGGCGTAGACCACGTCGGCGCCGCGATACGACGCCTCGATATCGTGGCTGATCTGAAAGCTGCCGCCGTTTTCGGCGACGTTGCCCTGGGCGAAATCGCAGTAGCGTCGTCGAGCACGTAGTCCGGCGTCGGGCACAGCAGGGTCACGTCCATGCCGAAGCGCGTGGCGATCTGCAGCGCCGAATTCGCCACCGCGGTGTTGAGCGGCTTGGGATGGTAGGTCCAGGTCAGCACGTATTTCTTGCCGCGCAGGTCGGCGGAGCCGAAGTGCTGCTGCAAGCGCGAGGATATGCGCCAGTTCCTGGCAGGGATGCGTGATCGTTTCCATGTTGATCACCGGCACCGTCGCGTATTTGGCGAATGCGTGGATCACGCGATCCTCGCGATCGACCGACCAGTCCTGGAATTTCGGGAACGCGCGCACGCCGATCAGATCGACGTAGCGCGACAGCACGCGCGCGACTTCGGCGATGTGTTCCTCGGTCTCGCCGTCCATCACCTGCCGACCTCGAACTCGATCGGCCACGCGTCCTTGCCCGGCTGCAGCACGATGGCGTGACCGCCGAGCTGGAACGCGCCGAGTTCGAAACTGGTGCGCGTGCGCATCGACGGATTGAAGAACAGCAGCGCGATCGCTCCTGCCCTGCAGGTCGTCGCCGAGCTTGTCGCGCTTGAACGCAGCGGCCCGCGCGAGCAGCGCGTCGAGATCGGCGCGGCTCCAGTCCTGCGTACTCAGAAAATGTCGTATCGCCATCGTCTGTTCCTGTTATTCCACCGATATTGAACCTGAAAAAACAAAAGCCCGGCACGGAGCCGGGCTTTTTTGTCGAATCGTATGTTGCGCGTACGACAGCTTACCCGGCCGATATGGAACGGATCGGTCGGCGCGCGCGCGAAGTCATGCCGGCAGCCATGCGGGCGCTGCTCAGGGTGTCGGCATTGTCGTGCTGCTGGTTCATCGGAAAGTTGCGCATCAGGGTCCGGCAAATCCGGGTTCGTGCATAATGCACGGAAGATTTGCGCGATGCAACAAGCCGGAACTACTCCGCCGGTGTCACGCTCACGCGCACGCGCAGGCGGTCGCCTGGATCGTAGGCCAGCCGCGCCATGTAGATCTCGCCGCGATAGCGATATTCGACGTCGTAGCCGACGATGCGGCCCTGCGCCGGCACTTCGCGGCAATGACGTTCGACTGGTCCTGCCGGTGCGCTGGCGCCGTCAGCACGCGCGTCGTTGGCACTGGCGATGTTGTTACCCACCACGCCGCCGGCTACCACGCCGGCCACGGTAGTTGCCTTGCGTCCGCCGCCGCTTGCCGAACAGGTTGCCGATCACGCCGCCGATGATGGCGCCGACCACGGTGCCGCCGGCACGCGTGTCCGCACGCGCGGGCGGCGCGCGGCGGCGGAGCTTGTTCGTCGAAGCACTCCTGATGCGGCGCAGTCTCAACCTCGTTCGGGTCGTAAATCGGATCCGACGCGCAGAACATCGGCCCAACCATAGTGGGTCGATTCGGCCGTGCTCGGCGGCGGATGCGGCTGCATACGATGATCGAAGCCGGGGCGATCCTGGCCGATGGCAGGAACCGCCAACGACAGCATGCTCGCGATGAGAATGCCGGAAAATTTCATTTTGTAACGTCTCCAAACCAGCATGACGCTCGAACGTCGCGCCCGCGGCGTCGATCATGCATGCACGCGCGGACGCAGTGCCGGTTCCCGCCGACAATTGCGCACCACGCGATGAACTGTGCGGAATTACAACATGAAGAGGCTGAATGAAGGCTAAGGAAAGCCGGCACGAAAGCGCGCCACAGCAAGGGTTTAGCGATCATTCCGAACCCTGAATGCGACGCCTTGCGCTACAATCTGCGGACACCATGGAATCAGCGATGAAGCTGCGACTGCACAATTCGCTCACGCGCCGGGTCGAGGATTTCGTCCCGCTGAACCCCGCGCGGGTGACGATGTATCTGTGCGGCCCGACGGTCTACAACTACGTGCATATCGGCAATGCGCGCGGTCCGGTCGTGTTCGGATTGCTGGTGCGCCTGCTCAAGCGCCTGTACGGCACGGACCAGGTCGTCTACGCGCGCAACATCACCGATGTCGACGACAAGATCAACGCGGCAGCAGCGCAGGCAGGCGTACCGATCGACACAATCACCGCCCGCTACGCCGCCGCCTACGCCGAAGACATGGCCAGGCTCGGCGTCGATGCGCCGGATATCACTCCCTACGCCACGGCGCATATCGCGCAGATCATCGCGATGTGCGAAACGCCTGATCGCGCTGGGCCACGCCTATGTGGCTGAAGGGCATGTGCTGTTCGATGTCGTCCTCATTTGCCGCAGTACGGCCAGCTGTCGGGCCGCTCGACCGACGAGATGATCGCCGGCGCGCGCGTCGAAGTCGCGCCGTACAAGAAGAATCCGGCCGATTTCGTGTTGTGGAAACCATCCACGCCCGAACTCCCGGGCTGGGACAGCCCCTGGGGCCGTGGCCGTCCCGGCTGGCATATCGAGTGCTCGGCGATGAGCGCGGCGCACCTCGGCGAAACCATCGACATCCACGCCGGCGGCAACGACCTGTTGTTTCCGCATCACGAAAACGAAGTCGCGCAATCGACCTGCGCGCACGGCGGCAGAATCTTCGCGCGCTACTGGCTGCACAACGGCATGCTCAGCGTTCGAAGGCCGCAAGATGTCGAAGTCGCTCGGCAACACGCTGGTGCTGCACGAACTGCTGCAGAAATACCCGGCCGAACTGCTGCGCTACATGCTGATGAAGGCGCACTACCGGCAGCCGCTGGACTGGTCGCAGGCCGCGCTGGAACAGGCGCAGCGCACGCTCGACGGCCTGTATGACGACGCTGCGCGATCTCGCCGCGGTGCCGAGCGCAGCCCGCCGCCGAACCGCCTGCCGAGTTCCTCGTTCCGCTGGCCGACGACCTGAATACGCCGGAGGCGCTGGCGGTCCTCTCGCGCCTCGGCGAGAACGCGCGCAAGGCTACAAATCCACAAGTACAAGAAAGAGGCAAAAGCGGCGCTGCTCGCGGCCGGGGCATTTCTCGGCCTGCTGCAAGCCGATCCGGAGCACTGGTTCCAGCGCAGCGACGATACGTCCGCGCTGGACGAAAGCCGCGTGCAGGAACTCGTCGATGCGCGCCAGAGCGCGCGAAAAAGCGCGAAACTTCGCCGAAGCCGACCGCATGCGCGCAGAACTGCTCGCACTCGGCATCGTCGATCGAAGACGACGCCGCAGGGTCGCGCGCTGGAAACGAACCAGCAGCGCGGCCAATCCCGCAGGAGTAAATCAAGATGAATGCGCGGCCTGAACCTCCTCTGGCCGAAGCGACCGCGCAGCAAGCACAAGCGGCGATCGCCGAGGAATTCTCGTTCTTCGGCGACTGGACCGAACGCTACCAGTACCTGATCGACCTCGGCCGCAAGCTGCCGCCGTTTCCGGACGCGCTGAAAACCGAAGAACACAAGGTGCAAGGCTGCCAGTCGCAAGTCTGGCTGGTCGCCGAGCGGCGATGCGCAGCATCTGACGTTTCAGCGCGATCAGCGATTCGGCGATCGTCTCGGGCTTGATCGCGCTGCTGCTGCGCGTCTATTCAGGCCGTTCCGCGCAGGAAATCCTCGACACCGAACCGCGCTTCATCGAGGCGATCGGCCTGGCCAAGCATCTGTCGCCGACGCGCAACAACGGGCTCGCGGCGATGCTGCAGAGCATCCGAGGCATACGCGACGCAGAGCCGGCTCTGGACTCGGAACCGGCATCGGAGCGCGTCATTCCGGCAAGCCGGAATCGAACTGCTCAGTCGCCCATCTGCTTCTGCCGATGCTCCCAGCGCTCCTGCGCGTCGAGGCACAGCGTCGCGATCGGACGCGCTTCGAGGCGCTCGATGCCGATTTCCTCGTCGGTTTCCTCGCAGAAGCCGTAGCGGCCTTCCTCGATGCGCTTGAGCGCCTTGTCGATCTTGGCGATCAGCTTGCGGTAGCGGTCGCGCGTGCGCAGTTCGAGCGAATTTTCGGTTTCGCGCGTGGCGCGTTCGGCTTCGTCGCCGACATCGCGCACTTCGTCGCGCAGGTTGTCGATCGTCTGCTTGGATTCCTCGACCAGATCCTCGCGCCACTTCTGCAGCTTCGCGCGGAAATAGGCGAGCTGGCGCGGACCCATGTATTCCTCGTTCGCGCCCGGGCGATAGTGCGCAGGCAGATCGATGACGACCGTGCTCGGCAACGCGTAGCGTCCATCTTCGCGGGTGACGGTATCTGGGTTTTCGCTACTGCTGAAGCCATTTTTCCTTTCGTCGATACAGCTTGTAGTGTGGACGCCGGTTTGCTGGTGGCGCGGTTTGCATTTCGGCGCGGGCGGCATGTCTCGCGGCCTTTGTGGCGGCCGGTTGCGCCGGCCGTCTACTGGCGACGGGTTTGGCGGATTTCTTCGCGAAGTCATTTTCTTTGCCGGGCCTTGCGCTTTGACGACACGCGACGTTTGCGTGCCGGCGCCTTGCGCGCGACGGATGTCTTGTGCACGGTTTTTTCGGCGCAGGTTTCCTGGCCGCACTCGCAGTCTTCGCGCGGCTGCACTTTCTTGAACGCGACCGGCTTCTTCGCTGCCGGCTTTTTTGCAGCCTGCCTTTTTCTTTGCGGCGGGCGCCGGTTTATGTTTTGAAGTCGCCATGTCCCTCACCATTGTCGCTCGGCGGTCGCGTGTTATAGCCTAAGTGCCCACATGCGGCAACCATTTTTTTCTTCGCGCGCCTTGCACCGCCCTGGCCCGCAGCCTGGATTCTTCCCTCGTGACCCGATTGCTTCTCGCCCTGCTTCACCTCTACCAGCGCCTGCTCAGCCCGCTGCTGGGCTCGCGCTGCCGTTTCCATCCGAGCTGCTCGGATCTACGCGCGCATCGCCGTGGCGCGGTTCGGCGCGGCTGCGCGGCGGCCTGCTCGCGGCTGTGGCGCATCGCACGTTGCCAGCCGTTCTGCCGCTGGCGGTTTCGATCCAGGTGCCGGAGACGTTTACACTGCGTCGTCGCCGCGATCCTGCCAGCGACGATACGGACATCACGATCCAATGACCGATGGCTGATCGTCAACGCCGACATCGTCAACGAAGGCAAGCGCTTCGCCGGCGACGTGCGCATCCGCGCCGGGCGCATCGACACAAGTCGCAGCGAGCCTGTCCGCGCAGCCCAACGAGCGCGTGTTCGACGCGCGCGGACGCCTGCTGCTGCCCGGCATGATCGACGATCAGGTGCATTTCCGCGAGCCCGGACTGGAGCACAAAGGCGATTTTTATACCGAGTCGCGCGCGGCGGTCGCCGGCGGCATCACCAGCTTCATGGAAATGCCCAACTCGAAGCCACCGACGACCGACTCGCGCGGCGCTCGACGACAAGTACGCGCGCGCCGCGCAAAAATCGCTCGCCAATCACGCGTTCTATCTCGGCGCGACCAACGACAATCTCGAGGAGATCCGCGCCTCGATCCGCGCATGCGCCTGCGGCATCAAGGTGTTCATGGGCGCCTCGACCGGCAACATGCTGGTCGACAATCCGCACACACTCGACGGCATTTTCCGCGACGCGCCGACGCCTGATCGCGACGCATTGCGAAGACACGCCGATGATCGAGGCCAATCTCGCCGCCGAGCGCGCGCAGTTACGGCGACGCGATTCCGGTCGAGCGCCATCCATACATCCGTTCGCGCGAAGCCTGCATCAAGTCCACGCGGCTGGCGATCGAGCTGGCGCGGCGCCACGACACGCGCCTGCACGTGCTGCACATCATCGACGGCCGGAGAACTGGCGCTGTTCGCGCCCGGCCCGATCGACGGCAAGCGCATCACCGCCGAAACCTGTGTCCACTTTCTGCAATTCAGCGACAGTGGATTATGCGCAAAAAGGTAATTTGATCAAATGCAACCCGGCGATCAAGTCGGCGACGCGATCGCGCTGCGATCATCGCCGCGCTGAACGACGGTCGCATCGACATCCTCGCCACCGATCATGCCCCGCATACGCTGGAAGAAAAACAGCAGCGCTTACGAACAGGCGCCTTCCGGCCTGCCGCTCGTGCAATTCGGTATTGCAATGCGCGCTGGAACGCTGGTTCGACGGCCAGTTGCCGATCGAGACTGATCGTCGAGAAGACCGCGCACGCGCCTGCGCGCCTGTTCGACGTGCAGCGAGCGCGGCTATATCCGCGAAGGCTATTGGGCGGATCTTGCGCTGATCGACGCGCAGACGCCGCACACCGTGACGCGCGAGAGACATCCTCTCCAAATGCGGCTGGTCGCCGTTCGAGGGCATGCGTTTCCGCAGCAGCGATCGCCGCCACCTGGGTTAATGGCCACCTCGCCTGGCACGACGGGCAAACTCGACGATGCGCAGCTTGGCAGACGTCTGGAGTTCGCACGATGAGTATCTTGTCATCCCGGCGCAAGTCGGAATCCAGTTTTGTCTTCGCCCGTCGCAGCAGGCCGCGCAGCATCGATACCCTGTCCCGCTCAAACAAGCGCAGAAGCTGGATTCCGGCTTTCGCTGGAATGACGATGCTTGCGCTGTGCGCCTTGTCCCCGAAGCACTTTTCGCCGCCGAGCGCGAGCTGCGTTTGCCCGAACATCTGGAGCAAGGCCAGCTCGTCATCGGCCACGCGCCGCACGGGGCGAAGATCGAATTCGCCGGCAGGCGCCTGCACGTCGGCGCACGATGGCGTGTTCGTGTTCGGCCTCGATCGCGAAGCGCCCGCGCAGATCAAGCTGCATGTGCGCTACGCGAATGGCAAAGCGCGGGACTCACGCTTTCGATGTCGCCAGACGCGAATACCATATCGAGCGCATATCGACGGCCTGCCGCAGAAAACCGTGACGCCGGATCCGCAAACCGCGAAGAAGCATCCGCGCGGAACATGCCCGCGTTGCCGAAGCGCGCAACGTCGCGACGACACGCGCGAGGATTTCCTGCACGGATTCGCGCTGCCCGTCGAAGGCGCACGCATCAGCGGCGTCTACGGCAGCCAGCGCATCGACAACGGCATGCCGCAAGTCGCCGCACATGGGCCTGGACATGGCCGTGCCGACCGGCACGCCCGTACATGCGCCTGCAGCCGGCGTCGTCACGTTCGCCGAACCCGACTGATTCTGAGCGGCGGCACCGTGCTGATCGATCACGGTTTCGGCCTGACCAGTTCGTTCCTCCATATGAGCCGACTCGATGTGAAGGTCGGGCGACAAGATCGCCGCCGGACAGGTGATCGGTCTGTCCGGCGCCACCGGCCGCGCCAGCGGACCGCATGTGCATTGGGGGTTCAACTGGTTCGACGTGCGGCTCGATCCGGCGCTGCTGCCAAAGCGGACCGATCAATAGTTCCCGAATCGAGATTCCGTGAAAATCCGAATAAGACGCGCGATTTTCAGCAACTCGGCGTCAGCGTCGGCGCGCAAGCCCGCGCGCCTCGTTCCACGATAACCACAAACTCATCCAATGGCTGGCCGGCCAATGCGCGGCGAGCCACGCCAGCGGGTCGGCTGTGCGACGCGCATGGCGTACCGCGATCAGGTCGAGGCGTGCGCGCACGCGCCGGCCCAGCGTCGCGCGCGTGGCCCGCACAAGCGCGGTTTCGACGTGTTCGTCGAGCATCCGGAGGTAGTCGCGCAGGACTGCCGCTCGGTCCTCTCCGGGCTGCGCGAGCAGCGAACGCGTGAGGCCGTGGCGCGCCAGCAGGTCCAACGGTAGCGCTACCTGCGCGACGGCCTCGGTGGACATCGACAAATCGTGCAGCAAATGTGAACTTGTCCACAATGTCGCGATGGCATCCGCTTGCGCCGGATTTCCCGCGAACAACACCGACTCGATGCGCGCGACCTGCGTATAGATCGCGCCATAACCGCAGAGCAGATCGGCGAAGCTCGTTGCGCTGCGCCGATCGAGCATCGCCAGTGCGCCATCTGCCAGCGCCGCCCACGATTCGCTGTCGACGTCCTGCGTGCGGGGGGCGGAGAACAACAAGGCACTGATCGGATGGCGCGGATTGCCTGCGCAAGCGCCGATCAATTCCTGGCGCCACCACGCGAGTTTGACCGCGGCAGCCTGCGTTTCGCGCGCAGCGAACGCGGCCTGTTCGAGTTCGTACACGAGACAACCGAATGCGCTGGCGCGCATGCGTTCGTCAGGCGCCAGAAAGACCGCAACGGCTGCCTGCTCGGGATGCGCAGCCAGCCATTTCTGTTCGAAGCTCGCAAAAGCCGTGGGCTTGTCCGCCACGTTGCGCCGCTCAGTCAAGGCCAAGCGCGGCGAGCAATTCATGCGGTTTCGCCACCACGCAATCCGCACCCCATTCCTGCGGGTTCTCGCCGTCGAGATAGCCCCAGGCCGCGGCAACCGTCGTCATGCCCGCGCGCTGCCCAGCCTCGACGTCGCGCGCGTCGTCGCCCACATACACGCTGCGCATGGCCTCGACTCCGGCCAGCGCACAGGCGCGCAGCAGCGGCGCAGGATCGGGCTTGCGCTGCGCGAGGCAATCGCCGGAAACCAGAGCTGCGCTGCGCTGCGTCCAACTTGAGCTCTGGCCACCACGGCGCGCGCCAGATGCCCCGGCTTGTTGGTCACGATGCCCCAGCGAATTCCGCGCGTTTCGAGCGCACTCAAGACATCTTCGATACCGGGGTACGCACGCGTGTGGATCGCAATGTTTTCCGAATACAACTGCAGAAAGCGCGGCAACAGTGCTTCGATCCGCGCTTCGTCGGCGCCGGGAAACCCACGCCGCAGCATCGCCCGCCCACCTTTGGAAACCACCTGGCCGACCGCCGCCGAATCCGCAGGCGCTTCGCCAACCTCCGCGCGCAACCGGTTCATCGCGGCGACCAGATCCGCGGCGGAATCGATCAGCGTGCCGTCCAGATCAAAGAAAACAGCTTGAATGTCCATGCTTCGCACAATCATTGGTCGGTCGCGACACTCAACTCGTCATGATGGCGAAAGCGGGAATGACGGCATTTGTGCACTTGCCGAAAACCCTTCAAGGCTTGCGCGCGCAGGCGAGATAGTTGATCTGTGTACTTTTTGCGATCCACGCGCGGCGCGTCAGCGGGTTGTAGGCCAGGCCTCTCATATCCTCAAGCTCGAATCCAGCGCCGCGCAATGCGCTCGCCAACTCGGACGGGCGGATAAACTGTGCGTAATGGTGTGTGCCGCGCGGCAGCAGGTTCAATGCGTATTCGGCGCCCACGATCGCTGCGCCGAAAGCCAGCGGTGTGCGGTTGAGTGTCGATAGGAACAAATACCCAGCGGGCTTGAGCAGGGTCGCGCATGCGTCGATCACGCTGCCCGGATCGGGAACATGTTCGAGCATTTCCATGCAGGTGATGGCATCGAATGCGCCCGGCATTTCCTGCGCGAGCGCTTCGACGCTGATCTCGCGATAATCGACATGCTGGCCGGATTCGTGCAGATGCAGGCGCGCGACTTCGAGTACGCGTGGCGCCAGATCGATACCCATGACATTCGCGCCCGCGGCCGCGAGCGCTTCGCTAAGTATGCCACCGCCACAGCCGACGTCGAGCACGCGCGCGCCTTTCAGCGTGATACGTTCGGCAACATAGTTCAGCCGTGTCGGATTGAGATCGTGCAGCGGGCGCGATTCGCCATCGACGTCCCACCAGCGCGCGGCCAGTTTGTCGAACTTGCCGGTTTCAGCAGAATCGACATTCGCAAAACTAGGATTCACAACGTCACCGCCTTAGTTCCGAGGGTAAATACAAGGAAGAAGCATGCTCCCGACCTTTCCCTCGGGGACACCTTCTTTGCATGGCTCAGGCCATACATCCTTCCACTTCTTTCCCTGATATCCCTCAAAATTGAATTTGTTCCATCTTGTGAGATCGAGCCTATCCAACTCTTGCTTACCAACATCGGGAGGCATGTCGCTCACAACAAAATCACGGTAGTTTTGGTACTCCCCCGCACTGTCAACCTGTTCAAAATAGACCGCGCGCCCATCGCTAACACTGAATCCTTTCGTCGCAACCCGTATGCCTACCGGATGGACGTCTGTTTCACCCAAGGTCACTTTGAAGTTTTGCTCAAACGAAGCAGTCTTTACGACATGCGCACCGGAAACGATCTCGGCATAACAAAACTCCCTCGCAAAAACTCGGCAAACTTCCTGTCCATCCAGATACACCCAGACGCCCTGCCAGCGAGTCTTCCCGGCTCTATTCAAGAAATACAAGACAGCGGCATTCTCCGGCGCAACATAATCGCGCGCAATCTTCGATGCCGCATTCGAGGCATGCGGCATCTCGGGCTCCCAAGCAGAATTCAACTGAACATAGTTCACCGCGCCCATGCAGCCGCTTACGCATGCAGCAGCTCCCAACACCACAGCCAGTCGCCCGGGTAAATGCGGCTTCACGTAATCCGCTCGCGCCACCGCCGCGCCTTCTGGTGCAGTTCGGCCATGTCTAAGCCGAGCAGAGCGCGATCGTTCAGCTTGCGCACGCCGGCAATCCAGACGTCGCTGACCTGCTGCCTGCCCGTCGCGTAGACCAGTTGTCGAGACCACGTGATACACCGGCTGGGTTTCCAGCGCATCGAGACGCACCGCGACAAGATCGGCCTGCTTGCCCGGCACGATCGAACCGATGCGCTCGCCGAGGCCGATCGCTTTCGCCCCGTTCAAGGTCGCGGCCTGCAAGCGCAAAGGCGGCATCGAACGCACTGCGCATCATTGCGCCACACCCTTGGCCAGCAATGCCGCGCGTGCGCATCTCGCCGAACATATCCAGATCGTTGTTGCTCGCGCAGCCATCGGTACCGAGCGCGAGATTGACGCCGGCGCGGCGCAGCTTTTCCGCAGGACAGAATCCACTCGCCAGTTTGAGATTCGATTCGGGGCAATGCACGACCGACGAACCCGCTTCGGCGAGCTGCGCGATTTCGCTATCGAGCAACTGCGTCATGTGCACGGCGATCAGGTGATCGTTGACCAGACCCAGCGCGGCCATGCGCGCGAGCGGACGCATGCCATGGTCGCGCTTGCTGTCGTCGACTTCCTGCGCGGTTTCGTGCACGTGGATGTGCACGGGCAGATCGAGTTGGTCCGACATCAGACGGATACGCTCGAAGGCTTCGTTCGACACGGTGTATGGCGCGTGCGGTGCGAGCGTCGTGGTAATCAGCGTCTCGCCGAGGAATTCGTCGTGCACGGCGAGGTTCTTGTCGAAATATTCGTCGCGGCTTTGCGCCCACGGCGTCGGGAACTCGATGAACGGCAGACCGACGACCGCGCGGAACCCGTGCTTGAGGTAGGTCGCCGCCTGCGCGTCGGGAAACAAATAGTTCTCGCTGCAGCAGGTCGTGCCGCCGCGCAGCATCTCGGCGATCGCGAGTTCCACGCCGTCGCGCACGAACTCGGTGCCGACGACCTTGGCTTCCGCCGGCCAGATATGCTCGTGCAGCCAGGTCATCAGCGGCAGATCGTCGGCGAGCCCGCGCATCAACACCATCGGGTTGTGCGTATGCGCGTTGACCAGACCGGGAATCAGCGCGTGCTCGGAAAGATCGACGCGCTGCGAGTTTGTATACTTTTCGCGCGCCGCCGCGATCGGCAAGATTTCGACGATCGTATCGCCCGCAAGCGCGACCGCATGGTTGTCGAGCACGACGCCATGCGGTTCGACCGGGATGACCCAGCGCGCTTCGAGGACTTGATCGACCTGGCGCGCAGTCGCGGTCACGCGGACTCCTTTATTTGACGCGACCGACGTATTCGCCCGTGCGCGTATCGACCCTGATCGACTTCGCCGTTCGGCACGAACAGCGGCACGCGCACCGTGGCGCCGGTCTCGAGCTTGGCTGGCTTGCCGCCGCTGCCGGCGGTATCGCCTTTCACGCCCGGATCGGTCTCGACGATCGGCAAGCTCGACGAAGTTCGGCGGGCTGACGGTCAACGGCGCGCCGTTCCACAAGGTGACAATGCACATTTCGTTGCCCTTGAGCCACTTCTCGGCGTCGACCATCGCATTCTTGTCGGCGGCGATCTGTTCGTGCGTGTCCGGGTGCATGAAATGCCAGAATTCCCCGTCGCTGTACAGATATTCCATGTCCTGATCGAGCACATCGGCGGGCTCGAGCGAATCGGTCGATTTCATCGTCAGTTCCACGACGCGGCCGGTCTTGATATTGCGGTATTTCACGCGGGTGAAGGCCTGGCCCTTGCCCGGTTTGACGTACTCGGTATCGACGATCGTGCACGGATAGCCGTCCACGATGATCTTCATGCCGTTCTTGACGTCGTTCATGCCATAACTGGCCATCTGTTCTGCTCCGTTGTGCAACGAGCCGCGCGCGAATGCGGCTAAAATGGGAAAAGTCCGGGCAATCAAGAACCGTAATGATAACCGCAAGCCCGCGTTGCGCGCAGCACGCATCTGCTGAAAATTCCGTCGCAGCGTGCGCAGTTTCGCGCCCACTCGCTGGCAGAAGCTCTGGCGCGAAGCGGTCACCGATCCGCACGAATTGCTCGCCTTGCTCGACCTGGGCCACCTCGCCGACGCGCTGTTGCCGCACGCCGATACGGGCTTTCGCGCTGCGCGTGCCGCGCGGATTCGTCGCGCCGCATGCGGCATGGCGACGCGAACGACCCGCTGCTGTTGCAGGTGCTGCCGCAAGCGGTCGAACTCGGCGAGGTGCCCGGATTCACCCGCGATGCGGTCGGCGATCTCGACGCGCGCGCAGCCAATGGCGTGCTGCACAAATACGCAGGTCGCGCCCTGCTGATCGCCACGGGCTCCTGCGCCGTGAATTGCCGCTATTGCTTCCGCCGGCATTTTCCGTACGCCACGGAAACCGCCGCGGCGAACGGCTGGCGTGAGGCCGTCGAGCATCTGCGCAGCGACGACCTCGATCAGCGAAGTGATTCTTTCCGGCGGGGATCCGCTATCGCTGGCAACGTCCAAGCTCGCCGAACTTACCGACGCGCTCGCAACCATCCCGCATCTCGCGCCGCCTGCGTATCCACACGCGTTTGCCAATCGTGCTGCCCGAGCGTGTCGACGATGAGTTGCAGGGCTGGCTGATGAGTCTGCCCTGGCCGGTCGCTGATCGTCCTACACGCCAATCACGCGAACGAGCTTGACGCCGATGTCGCCGGCGCCTGCGCGCGCCTGCGCGCAACCGGCGCGACCCTGCTCAATCAAAGCGTGTTGCTGCGCGGCGTCAACGACAGTGCGGACGTGCTCGCGACGTTGTCGGAGCGTCTGTTCGCCTGCGGCGTGCTGCCCTATTATCTGCATCAACTCGATCGGGTCGCCGGGGTTGCGCATTTCGCGGTCGCGGACCGGCGTGCATGCGAGTTGATCGACGATCTGCGTATGCGCTTGCCCGGATATCTGCTGCCGCGATTGGTGCGCGAGGCCGCAGGCGCGCCTTACAAGCTTCCCTTGTGACGCGCGTCGCGCTTAGGTGCTACCTTGTATGGCACAGTTTAGGTAATTCGCGTAAAACACGGTTCGCACTCGCAAATGCCGGGCCGGAAAATCGCCGAGGCCAACCAACCCGAGATGAATTCATGCACAGGGGTATGATCATCGTATGAACCGCAGCGCCCAATGAACAAGGCCGCTGAAGCCGTCAAGCTGCTGCTGATCGAGGATTCGCTCGAGGACGCCGATCGGCTGTCGAGCATGCTGCGCAATGCCGGCATCGGCGTGCGCGCGACGCTTGCGCGCGACCCGGCAGATCTCGACAAGCTGCTGCAGGCGCAGACACCCGATCTCATCCTTGCGGGCACAGCCGCATCGCTGCCGCTTGCGGACGTCGTGCAGGCGGCCAGCCGCGGCGGCAAGGACATCGCGCTGATAGCAATTCTCGATACACTGAATGAGGACGATATCTCGAACGCCTTGCGCGACGGCGCCAATGCGGTAGCCCTGCGCACGCGCAGCGAGCAGTTCGTCGCTGTCGTGCGCCGCGAGTTCGACAGCCTGAACATGCGCCGCCGTGTGCGCCTGCTCGAGGCCAGCCTGCGCGAGTCCGAACGCCGTTGCGACGCGCTGCTCGAATCCTCGCGTGATCCGATCGCCTACGTGCACGAGGGCATGCATGTGCGCGCGAACAAGGCTTATCTGGATGTCTTCGGCTATGCGGATTTCGCGGAAATCGAGGGTGTGTCGATCCTCGACATGATCGCGCCGGAGAGCGCGGACGGATTCCGCACGCTGCTCAAGAAGCTGTCCAAGGGCGAAAAGCCGCCGCCGAAACTCGATGTGAAGGTACGTCGCTCAAGCGGCGCGGTGTTCGATGCGGTAATGGAATTCACCGGCGCGAGCTACGAAGGCGAGCCCTGCCAGCAGGTGGTGCTGCGCCAGCAGACTACCAGTGATGAACTGGCACTCGAGATCGACGCGCTGCGCTCGAAAGATCTGGTCACCGATCTGTACAACCGCGCAATACGGTTTGACCGAGCTGGACCGCATGATCGCCGCGGCCGGCAGCAGCGCCTCCAATCAATTCCTGCTGCTGATCGAACCAGACGACTTCCGCAAGCTGCTCGACACGATCGGTATCGGCAACGCCGATCTGCTGCTCGGCGATATGGCCAATCTGCTGCGGCGCGATCTCGACGAATCCGATCTCGCCTGCCGTTTGGGCGAGCACACTTTCGCCATCCTGATTCGCGGCCGTGAAATGGAAGCGGCGCGCCAGCTCGCGCAAACCCTGCGCCGCAAGTTCGACGAACATATATTCGAAATCGGCAATCAATCGGTCGGCGCCAGCATCAGCATCGGCGGCAGCCTGATCGGCGAGAAGAACGCCAACGCGCAAACCGTCCTGACCCAGGCCGGCAACGCATTGCGCGCGGCACAGGAGCAAGGTGGCAATCAGGCCAGCATCGTCGACCCGGGCATGCGCGACCGCGCCGCCGAGGATCAGATACGCGACCTGCTGAAACGCGTCAAGGATGCGATCGCCGGCAACAGTTTCGCGCTTTATCATCAGCCGATCGTCAGCCTGCACGGCGCCGAAGGCGAGTTCTATGAGGTGCTGCTGCGCCTGCGCGGCGACAAGGGCGACATCTCGCCCAAGGTTTTTCTGCCTATCGCCGAAGAAAACGGCCTGCTGCCCTCGATCGATCGCAGCGTCATCGCCAGTGCGATCAAGGATCTCGGCGAGCGCGAGCGCGCCGGCAAACGCACGACCCTGTTCGTCAAGCTGAGCGCGCAGTCTCTGGACGATCCGGGCCTCGTGCAGTGGGTTGCGCAACAATTGAAAAACGCCCGCGTGCGCGGTGACGCGCTGGTGTTCGAAATGCCGGAAAGCAAGGTCGTCACGCATTTGAAGACGGCGCGCGCCTTCGTCAACGGCGTCAAGCAGCTGCACTGCGGCTTCGCGCTGGAGCAATTCGGCTCCGGCCTGAATTCGTTCCAGCTATTGAAGCACGTGGACGCCGGCTATCTGAAAATCGACCGCGGCTTCATGGTCGATCTGATCAAGAACAAGGAAAACCAGGATTTCATCCGCCGCTTCTGCAATCAGGCGCACCAGGCGGGCAAATTCACCATCGCCGAGTTCGTCGAGGACGCCGCGAGCATGTCACTGCTGTTCACCTGCGGCGTGAACTTCGTTCAGGGTCATTTCCTCAGCAGCGAGCAGGAAAAAGTCGTCGCGGCAAGCTGAGAAACCTGCGCTCAGGCTGCGGCCTGCAACGCGGCTATGCGTTCCTCGATCGGCGGATGGCTCATGAACAGGCGCGCGAAACCGTCCTGGCCGGAAATGCCGAACGCCTGCACCGCCTTGGGCAACTGGCGTCGCCGTGGTTGCCGGACAAGGTGCTGCAGCGCCGAAATCATGTTGCCGCGCCCGCCCAGACGCGCGCCGCCCGCATCCGCGCGGAATTCGCGCCAGCGCGAAAACCACATGACGATCATCGTCGCGAACACGCCCAGGACGATCTGCAGCAACATCGTGATCACGAAATAGCCGATGCCGTAGCCGCCGCCCTTGCGATCCCGATTGCCCGAGAGCATGCCATCGATCAGGCTGCCGAGCACACGCGCGAGGAACATCACGAACGTGTTCACCACGCCCTGGATCAAGGCCAGCGTGACCATGTCGCCGTTCGCAACATGGGTGATTTCGTGACCGAGCACGGCCGATACCTGGTCGCGATTCATGCTGCTGAGCAGACCCGTGCTGACCGCGACGAGCGCATGGTTCTTGCTCGCGCCGGTGGCGAACGCATTCATTTCGGGTGCGTCGTAGATCGCAATTTCCGGCATGCCGATGCCGGCACTCTGCGCGTGATGACGCGACGGTGTCGAACAACCATTTCTCGCTGGCGTTGCGCGGCTCGGCGATCACCTGTGCACCGACCGACATCTTTGCCATCGTCTTCGACAGCAGCAGCGAGATGAACGACCCGCCCATGCCGAACACGCGCACAGAACACCAGCATGCCGGTGCAGATTGATGCCGCCATGCGCATACGCCCACCGGTCGAGCCGAAGATCGACGCAACGATGCTGAGCACCAGCATGATCGCCAGGTTGGTGAGCGAGAAACAGAACGATGCGCAGCATGGATATCCTCTCTGGTTTTGCGATCATCCGGAGCGCGAGCTTTCATTGCGTCCAACTGCGAGCGCATTTTGTCGATGCACGCTACCGGCGAAGCTTGGGTAAACTCGAAGCGTTTTCAAGATCAGTAATCACAGCCGACTACCGACGTTCATCATGTCCTACCGCGGTCGTTTCGCGCCCTCACCCACCGGACCGCTGCATTTCGGTTCGCTGGTTGCCGCCGTCGGCAGTTGTGTGCGCGCACGCGCAAACGGCGGCGTCTGGCTCGTGCGACATAGAAGACCTCGACCCGCCGCGCGAGGTTCCCGGCGCGGCCGAGGATATTCTCGCCACGCTCGCCGCGTTCGGCATGGAATCCGACGAGCCCGTGATTTATCAAAGCCAGCGCGAGGCGGCGTATCGACAAGCGTTCGAGCAGTTGCGCGCAGCGGGACCTGGTGTTTCCCGTGCTGGTGCAGCCGCGCGGACCTGGAAGCGAGCACGGTCGGCATCCATCGGCGCCTGCGTCGCTGCGCCCGACGCCGCGCGCGCCCCGCGTGGCGCGTGCGCGCGGCGGATCGGGAGATTCATTTCACCGATTTCCTGCAGGGTCGCGCAATCGCAGCGGCTCGCGCGCGAGGCCGGCGACTTCGTCGTGCGCCGCGTCGAAGGCTGGTTCGCCTATCAACTTGCCGTGGTCGTCGACGATGCCGCATGCCGGCATCACCGAAATCGTGCGCGGCTGCGATCTGCTCGATTCGACGCCGCGGCAGATCCATCTGCAGCGATCTGCTGCACCTGCCGACGCCGGCTTACCTGCATCTGCCACTGGCGCTCGATAGCGATGGAGAGAAGCTGTCCAAGCGGTCAGTGCGCGGCCGGTCGAACGCGACGACCCGTGCCGGCGCTGCGCGCGGCGCTCGCAGTTCCTTGGACTCGGCATGCAGCACGTGGCCGCGCAGCGCATCCGCAGGCCCTGCTCGCGCGCGCCGCCGAGCACTTCGACCTGACCCGATGCGCAGACAATCCGCGCGCGACGAGCGGCTTGCAACGCCTGACCGTGTACAATCAGGTTGAGAGAATTCGAGCGGCAACGAGCCGCCAACACATCAACCTTCGGAGACAATCATGACGGCACGCATCAGCGCTGGTTACCGGCGGCACCGGCGGCATCGGCACGGCAATTGTCAAACGCCTGGCACAGATGGGTCACAAGGTCGCGACGAATTATCGCGACGAAGGCAAGGCCAAAGCCTGGGCCGAGCAACTCAAGGCAGGGCGGAGCCAATGTCGACCATCGTGCCCGGCGACGTCGCCAATCCCGCCTCGGCCGAAGCGATGGTGAAAGGCGGTCGAGCGCAGACTCGGTCCGGTCGATATCCTGATCAACAATGCCGGCATCACGCGCGACACGACCTTCCACAAGATGTCGGCGCTGCAATGGCAGGAAGTGATCAATACCAATCTCAATTCCTGCTTCAACGTCACCCGCCCGATCATCGACGGCATGCGCAACCGCAAGTGGGGCCGCATCGTGCAGATCAGCTCGATCAACGGCCAGAAGGGCCAGTACGGCCAGGCCAATTACGCCGCATCGAAGGCCGGCATGCACGGCTTCACGATCTCGCTGGCGCAGGAAAACGCCAAATTCGGCATCACCGTCAACACGGTATCGCCCGGCTATGTCGCCACGGAAATGGTGATGGCCGTGCCCGAAGACGTGCGCAACAAGATCGCCGCGCAGATTCCGGTCGGCCGCCTCGGCGAGCCGGATGAAATCGCCTATGCGGTCGACTTCTTCGTCAGCGACGAAGCGCGCTGGATCACCGGCGCCAACCTGTCGATCAACGGCGGACAATACATGGGTTGGTAAGCGCCGCATTTGCTGCAATTACCGCTGCTACCAGCGTTGTCGCTCCTGTTGTACTGCAGGCGCACCTCTCCCGCCTGCGGGAGAGGTCGGCGCGCGTAGCGCGCCGGGTGAGGGTGGCACAGCATGGAGTGGCGCGCACTTCACTCGTACCACCCTCATCCGCCTTCGGCACCTTCTCCCGCCAGCGGGAGAAGGAAATAAAAACAACTCACCGGCTATAGCCATCGAAAGCCGCCCACCCCGCGCAATCCCGTCCTGCAACAGCAATTTGTTACCGATACCAGCCCGATCCAAGCCTGACGCCGTTTGCTGCGCAGCAAATCCACTGGTGCGCCGCGTCACAATCTGTTAATTTTGCGGCATGGCACAAATACGCATTATCAAGAAATACCCGAATCGCCGACTCTACGACACCGAGATTTCGAGCTACATCACGCTCGAAGAAGTGCGTCAACTGGTGATCGACGGCGACGAATTCGAAGTCCGCGACGCCAAGACCGGCGACGATCTCACGCGCACGGTCCTGCTGCAGATCATCTCCGAGCACGAAGGCGACGGGCAGCCGATGTTCACGACCCGCTGCTCTCGCAGGTGATCCGCTTCTACGGCGATTCGATGCAGGGCTTCATGGGCAGCTACCTGGAAAAGAGCCTGCAGATCTTTCTCGATCAGCAGGGCAAATTTCGCAGCCAGCTCAACAATATCCTCGGCCAGACGCCGTGGTCGATGCTCAACGACATGACCGAGCGCAACATGGATCTGTGGAAGTCGGTACAGGACGGGTTTCTCAAGGCGGCCGCCACGTCGGCACGCGCGCCGCGCACCCGCCGGCAGCAAGGACGGCAAGTCCTGATGCGGTTTTCTGTTTCCGGCAGCGCACGCCAACGTGCGCCAGCATCTCGCGCTGCGCACTGCGGCGCAACATCCGTAGCGGCGCGGAATCATCATCGACATGGGGGTATACATGAGCAAGCGCATCGCGCTGGTCACCGGCGGCATCGGCGGCCTCGGAACGGAAATCTGCAAATATCTGGCCCGCTCCGGGCGCGTGGCGATCGCCGCCGACCTCGGCAGCCGCGCCGAACGTCTGGCCGAGTTCAAGCAGGAAACTCGCGGAGTTCGCCGACAACATCTTTTTCGAAGCCGATGCAACGTCGCCGATTTCGATGACTGCGCCGACCTCATCAAGCGCGTCGAAACCAAATACGGCCCGATCGACATTCTGGTCAACGCCGCCGGCATCACGCGCGACACCAGCCTGCGCAAGATGTCGCCGCAGCAATGGGTCGACGTGCTCAAGATCAACCTCGATGGCGTGTTCAACATGTGCCGCAACGTGGTCGAGAGCATGAGCGAGCGTGGCTTCGGCCGCATCGTGAATATCTCGTCGGTGAACGGCCAGACCGGCCAGTTCGGCCAGACCAATTACTCCGCCGCCAAAGCCGGCATGCACGGCTTCACCATGGCGCTGGCGCGCGAAGTCGCGCGCAAGGGCGTCACCGTGAACAGCGTATCGCCCGGCTACTGCCGCACGGCCATGGTGCAGGCGATCCCGGAAAACGTGCGCAACCAGATCGTCGCCGGCATTCCGGTCGGACGTCTGGGCGAGCCGTCGGAAATCGCGCGCGTCGTCGATTTCCTCGCCGCCGACGAGTCAGGCTTTATCACCGGCGCGAACATTCCCGTGAACGGCGGCTACTTCATGGATTTCTAGCTATATGCAGTTATCTATTTGTATTAGATATATATTCTGTGATAACAACATATCTAAATTATAACTAGCTACCATCCTAGCTACCTTAAGAAAATTTGCTGCTCATGTAGCTTCCGATTGCGTCGGCAAGCCTTGCACAGCAATTTCATAGAAGAATTCTGGCGATGCTTTTGACCGCGGCGCGGCCAACCCCCTGCCCAATAGTGCGGAACGCCTTGTAGCCCGCCTGCGGAGGTAGCTGACTATTGATTCTTGACTTCTACCTCCGCAAATTCGAGAGCGAAAGCAGTCCTACTCATTTGGGCCTGGTAAATTTTCGAGCCAGGCAGGTGTTGCCTTGCTAACCCAACAATTATTTTAACTTCAGGCTCCTCCATCTTGCATCCTAAATACACATCTCCGAATACCCTAGGATTTTCTTCGTATACAGAGTAGCCGTCTCCCTCGGGCTCATGGATAAGCGATCGGTGAACCCGCCATTCATTTTCGTACGACCAGTGCTCGTGCTTTGCAAATGCCATTTGCCAAACCAGCTCTTCGAAATCAATTGGCTCTTCCCCCGCAAGGTGCTCTGCGTACATTGGCGGAAAGGGTATAAAGGATTTGAGGTATGTAACCTTGCGGGCCGCGAGCAAACAGTTATCGATATCGTCTACACACCGCAGTTTGAATACCACCCCTCTATGTCCATCGGCGTAGTGGCTCCACATGACCACATTATCGTGACGCTCCGAGACACAAAAAATGCGTGAATGGCACAGTAGTCTGTGGGAATCGGCCGTCAATTTCGCAATGCTAAGCTCCAAATTCCCCGCTACTTCTAGCGCTCCAGCACTTATCTCCTCAAGCAATTCCGCGTGCGGCAACTGATCTCGGTATTGCCGTAGATGCAGGGCTGACGTTACTGCAAGTGGGTATCCCCTGGGAATGGTATCTGTGTATATGACGCGTTCGCGTGATTTCGCAAATCGAGCGGCGAATTGGTTGACATCAATATCATGTGCAAAGCCGACCTGATGATCGAAGGGGTCATTGAACTTTGTTGGCGAACTCCAGCGAAAGCTCTTCGACACGATGACGCGCATCGCAGTGCTGAACGATGCATATTTGAAGAAATGGTCCTGGTCGTGCTGACGCGCTGACATTTGGCTTACCACGTTCGCATACGATTCTAGTCACCTCTGATCAGTTTTTCGGCTTGTCTCAAGCTAGCGATAACATCAGGGGGTAAGTCTTTTTCCTGCCATGCGGAAATCTTGTTGTGATATCGAATTTCTACAGGTGCAAGCGCGCTTAAACAGTAACTCTCGCCGTCTTGCTCAGTCTTGACACTTTCAAAGTAGTCAGTCTCATCGCTGGTCCATACTGCTGTTTCGTCAATGACTTTGCGAAGGAGGCGGGCCCCCGGCAAAAGCATGACCCAAATGTCTGCGATGTCATCCCACAGCAGTGGATTCTTCTTCGCACGCGATTGGGCAATCTCAAGTAGCGTGGCAAGGTAGAGGTAAAATATTCGACGTTTCGCTACTTCATGTTCGAGAGTGTCTGACGAACAATTTGCATATGCATCGGCGAGAAAATATACATAGCCTTCAAGGGATGCTGGATACTTATCAGACCCTTGATGCTTATCGTTCTTGTCCGCCGTGACCGCAGAATAAAATAGCCAGTAACCCTGCTTCCAAGACTGGTATCCGACCAAGAAAAGAGCAGATGCGCGAGCGTGCTGCTGCTGGACGTATTGGCGTAGCATCCCAATGAGTGCCGCATCTCCCAATGTAGCCGCACGCCCAAGATCAGCAGCAGTTGGCGAACTTGGATTTGGCGGTGACGCTTTGCGTCTGAAGAAGTTGAACATATTCACAGTCCCCCTGCTGCATGAAATTATAGCCGCCACAGACCATCGGGTTTGTTATCGCAATGTATACATAACGGAATTGTGTTTTTCCTCTATCAAAAGGCATGTCAAAACGTTCTCACACCCGCGATTAGTCCGAACCTTGGATCGAGCACGCCCCAACGAGGAGCGGACGATGAACGATAAGCGATTCACTGAAGAACTGGCCGAAAATGGTAGCTCGCAGGCAAAGCGCGAGGCTACGCGGCGAGTCTGAGTTCCGGGTGCATCCCAGCGCGCGCCGCCAGCGTCAGCAGCATGTCGAGGCTGAAATCCTGCCACCTGCCCTTCGTCAGTCGCGACACTCGTGGTTGCGTGATCCCCAAGCGCCTGGCCGCCTCCGCCTGTGTCCAGCCCTGTGCCTTGAGATACTGCTCCATGCGGATCATGACCTCGGCGCGCAACGCCATGACCTGTGCTTCGGCTTCGTCAAAGCCGAGGTCGACAAAAACGTTGCCACTACCCTTGATGACGCGGGAATCATGCCAGCGGGAATCGATCTTTTTCATGGCTCAACCTCCAATCATTCGGTACCGCCTGGCCGCAAGTTCAATGTCCTCTTTACGGGTTTTCTGCGTCTTTTTCCGGAAGGCGTGCAGCACGTACACTGCATCGACGAACTTGGCGACATAAATCACCCGGAACGCACCACTTGCATCGCGTACCCGGATCTCGAATGCACCGGCACCGACACTCTGCATGGGTTTGAAGTCGCTGGGCTCACCACCGAACTGCACTCGCATCAACTCCAGGCCCAGCGCATGACGCACAGCGGACGGCATGGCGCGAATGTCGTCTTGGCTGCTGCCGAGAAACTCAAGCGGCTTCATCATCAAGCTTCCGGATAGTCTATATCAAAACTTGCATAATATGTAAATACTTGAATATCTGGACTTCTGGGAGTGCTTCGCCCGCGCTGCATTCGACCGTTTCGCTGCTACCAAACCAGATCGGCCGGCACATCGTCCTCGGGCGGCGCATTCGGATCGCATGACAACACGAGCGCGTGCTCGTCGATCGCCTGTGCCTGTAGTGCAATCTCGCGAGTGATCAGCAGATAACGTCCCGCCAACTGCACGACAGCAAGGTCGCCTTGATTGAGTTGAGCGAGTTGCGTGGGCGTGCAATAGACCCGGCGAATCTTGTTGCCGTGGGGAAAATGCCGCGGCACATCCGCCTCGGCGTTGTTGAGCGATTTGCCGGTGAGCAGCGCTGCGAGTTTCTGCTTGCGTTCACGCTTTTCCTGAGCCAGCCGTTCGGCTTCGCGCTGCGCGCGTTCGCGTTCTTCCTTTTCCTGGCGCTCCCCAAGAATGCCCATTCATAGGTCGGAGCCCCTCTCCCCTTGTCGGAGAGGGGTTGGGGAGAGGGGTGGCGCCCGCGAAAGCGGGCGCCTTCGGCGCCATCCCCTCTCCCGGCTCGTTGCGCGTGCCGGCCTCCCCCGCAAAAGCGGGGAGGTGAGGTCTGAACGCTGCCGCAAAGCGGACGGGTAAATACTCGGATCGAAAACGCCTAACGGTTTTCCGCGTAAAAATGGCGGAAGCGCGGCGAGAACAGCACCGGGTCGGGGCTCGCACCGGCATTGAGCGCGTGCGCTGCGCGCGCATCGGCGCGTGCGCCATCGAGCAATGCCTGGTCGCCGTTGACCTGCGCAAGCGTGTAGCGCGCGTCGCTGCGCACCAGATAGGCGTGAAAGCGTGCGCGCGCTTCGGAGTAGGCATCCGGGTTGATGCGCGAAACCGCGGGCAGGTGCCCGCTGAGGAAATTCTCGAACACCTGCACGAGTTGCTCCGGCGGCGCCGCCTTGTCCGCAACGACCGGTTTCTGCGCGGGACGTTCGGGAGGCGCGGCGGGTTTGGTCTGCGCGACGTCGTTGGGTTTGGCGGGCGCGGTCGGCGTCGGCTCGCTCGCCGCCACCTGCTTTTGCGTTTCGGGCGCGGCCTGCGCTGGCGACTTCTGGACAACGACCTTCGGCGTGGCGGGCGGCGCAGGAACCGCGGGCGGATTGTTCGGTTTGGCCTGCGCCAGCGCGCCGCACTTGGCGCTTGAGCTTTTTTCCTCGTTGGCCAAATCCGACAACTGCGACACGACATCCTGATTGCCGGCCGACGACCATTGCACCTGCGCATCGGCGCAATCGCCCTGCTGGATTGCGATCAGACCCAGATAATGTTGCGGCAGATACGGCTCGAAGCGCTGGCCGTACAAACGGACGCGCACCGCCGGTTCGGGATGCTCGTCGCGCGCCTCCGTGAGCAATTGTTTGGCGTCCGCGAGGTGGCCGGCCTTGTAAGCTTCGAGACCGCGCGCGTAGCTGTCCTTGTAGTCGGCATGCGCGGCGATCGATACCAGCAGCGCCACGCCGAACGCGACCGGCGCCGCGCGCGCGCAACGCGTGCGTGCGGAGAGAAAACCTGGCGCCTCACCAGCCAGCACGCGAGAAATACCCCAATGCCGAAATGGTTGGGAACGACGCATTCGCGACGACCTGTTTTTTCGCCTCGACCCTGGCGATGACCTGCACCGGCTTGGCCGCTTGCGGATGTTTGAAGGTGATGATGTAGCTACCCGCCGGCAAGGTGAGCCGGAGCGGCGTGACCGCATCCTGCGGCAGGCTGACGGCTTTGCGATTCGCGTCGAGCACCGATTCCACCGTGGCCCACGGAAATGCGTTGAGCACCAGTTCGCCGCGTTCGGCTTCGAGCCGGGCTTGTTCGGCCTGCACCGCTTTCGCGCGCAGCTCGGGCAGCGTTGCGACGAGGGCAGCGTAGGACGCATCGCCTGCCAAGGCTTTCTTTTCGCTCTCGATCATGCCGGCGGCCGCATCGAAATCGGCGGGGTTGTCGGGATTGCGGATGCGCGTACCGATCGCCGCGATCAGTCGCGCGCGCAACTTCGCCGTATCCGCGCTCGTATCGTTGCTCGCCAGCAACGCGTCCAGTTCTTGCGCCGCGCCGCGCAACTGCGCCGCATCGGGCGCCGCGGCGCCGAGCAGACTGGCGATGCGCTCGCGCCGCGCCTGCGCTGCTTTGGCTGCGGTTTCGCGCGCGAGTTGGGCGCCGACCTGCGCCTGCAAGCGATTGAGCGCCGAATCCTGCGGATAAATCTTCAACGCCGCGGCGACCAAGACGTTCGCTGCGACCGCGTCTTTCGCGGCGCTAGCGGTAGCCGATGCGGAAATGCGTTTGGGCAGATCGGCGAGCAACTCCTTGCCCTTGGCGTTTTGCGGATCGAGTTTCAGCAAAGCTTCGAGCGCCGTGTGCGCATCGTCGCGCGCCGGCGGAACGAAACGTTGCTCGTTCAAGGCGAGCTGGATCGCCGACAGCGCGTTCGCCAGATCCGCCGCACGCTGACCGAGACGTTTTTCCAGTTGCGCCTTGAACGCCTGTGCGTCGCTCGCCTGCGGATCGGCCTGCAGCGCGAGGTCGGCGTTATTGATCGCAAGCGTCGGCTGGTTCGCAGCGTCCTGACGCCTGGCTTCGGCGAGCAGAGTCTGGCTCGAGCTTGCGCGCCAGTTCAGCGGTACGCGGATCGTCGGCCGCAAGCTTGCGCAATTCGCCGAGCGATTCCGACGCGTTGTCGCCGCCGGGCGCGACCAGTTTTCCGGAACGCAATTGCGCGTTGGCATGTTCGACCAGACCGGCGATCGCGGTTTCGGTTTCCTGCCTCGCCGTCGCCGCGGCCAATCTGGATTTGGTTTCGGCGTAGGCCGGTTCGGAACCGAGATAAGGCTCGAGCCTTGCCAGCGCTGCCGAGCTTGCCGTCAGCTCTCCCGCGTCGAGCAGGCGCTGGGCAGTGCCAAGCTCGGTGTCGATAATCCCCTTGATGCGCTGCTGGATCTGCGCATTCGCCGGCGCCAGTGCGCGCGCCTGACTCAACAAGGCATACGCGCTTTTCTCGCCGAAAACCTGGCCCCGGATGCGCGCCGCTTCCGCATTCTGCATCAGGTCGGCAATCTGCTGCTGCTGCTGCGCTACTTTCTGTGCCGCGACGATCCTGCCTTTGAGCGCGCGCACTTCGGCATCGTTCGGGCGCACGAGCAGGCCTTCGAGACTCAGCTCGAGCGCCGCATCGAATTTGCCGTCCGCCAGTCTGGCCTGCGCCTGCGCGCCGAGATCGTGGGCGATCTGGTCGAGCAGTTCGTTGGCGCGTTTGTTTTCGTTGTCCACCTGCAGGACTTTCTGCAGATATTCGTACGCGCTGCCCTCCGCCGGCTCGATGAGTTGTCCCGCCTTGATCCGCTGTTCGGCAAGCTCAAGCCGATAGGAAACCAGATCGTTCGCTTCTTCCTGGCTCAACTGGTGCCTGCGCCCCAGTTCCGTCCACAGCACAAACGCCAGAACCAGCGCTGCGGCAGCCGCGGCCAGCCATTGCCATAGCGGCCTTCGCCTTACCGCAACGGTAGCGTCGAAGACAATTGCGTTCGCCTGCGATTTGCGGCGCAGCAAGGGCGCGCGCGGCATCGATCCACCGGAGCCGATACCCGACGGCGTGCTGAAGCCGAGGTCGTGCAATTGCTCCGACGAACTCTGGTTGGGGTCCAGTTGCAGACGTTCGAGCAACACCGGGCTCTGTATCAGCCGCGATTTCAAATCGCCGACGAATTCGTTGAGGTTCGGATAGCGCTGCTCGCGATCCTTCGCCAGCATGCGGCCGACGACCTCCTGGAATCCTTCGAACTCCGCGGGCAGCGGCGGCGCCGGCTGGGTCAGGTGCGCCATCAGAATCGCCAGCGGCGATTCCGCATCGAACGGCTGTGCGCCGGTCAATAGTTCATAGAACAAAATGCCCAGACTGTATTGATCCGAACGGCCGTCCACCGCAACGCCGTTGATCTGCTCCGGACTCATGTAGTGCGGCGTACCCACCATCATGCCGGTCTGGGTGAGTACCGTTCCCACCGCAGCCTGCTGCCGCGCGATGCCGAAATCGGTCAGCACCGGCACGGTGGGCTCGCGGAACATGATGTTGGGCGCTTTCAGGTCGCGATGGACGATGCCGCGTCCGTGCGCAAACTCGAGCGCGCTGGCGATCTGCACGACGACCGACAGAACCTCGGCCAGGCTCATGCCGGCGAGCATGCGGTCCGCGAGCGTGCCGCCTGCCAGATATTCCATCGCGATGTAGGCGATGTTGTCGGCGGTGACGATGTCGTAAACCGCCACGATGTTGCGGTGTGGCAGCAGGGCCATCGTGCGGCCTTCGAGCAGGAAGCGGCGTTCGGACTGCTGCGCGTCGGTGCTTGCGCTATCGCCCATCCGATGCATCACCTTGATCGCGACCATGCGGTCGAGCGAACGCTGGCGCGCAAGATAAACGGTGGCCATGCCGCCGCTGCCCAACGGGCGCAGCAGTTCATATCCTGGAATTTGGATCGATTCCATGGCCCCCGCTGAAATCGGCAATCAGCGTGGAATCATATCATCGCGAGCGTGGCTGACTCGGACACCTCTCCCGCTGGCGGGAGAGGTCGGCGCGCGCAGCGCGACGGGTGAGGGTGGTGGCGCAAGGCTGAAGAACGAATGTCCAGCGAACTTATTTATGAGCGATCCTCATTGCCCCACAACCAGAATCGTGAAACTGCCCTCGATGATGGGCGGCCGCGGACGCGGGTGCTCCGGCGTCGCCGCGGACGCGGGACCGAACTCGGCCGCGGACAGAAACAAGCGATGCGTTTTCGTATCGATCGCCAGCGTGCGCGCACTCTTCTGCGTGGCGACATTGTCCGCGATCCGGTAGTGATCGGCGTCGTCCTGATGGATGACGGTCAGCGTTCCTTCGCCGTTGGAGGCAAACACGAGATGCCGCTGCGCGTCGAACGCCGCCGCATCCACGCCCTTGCCGATCGCGAGGTTGGCAACCTGTTTTCCGTTGTGGCTGTCGGTGACGATCATCCTCGCGTTGCCGCAGGCCGAAAACAAACGCTGATGTGCCACATCGAATGCGAGCCCCGAGGGCTCCTCGCAACCGGCAAGCGGCCAGGTCGCGAGTACCTTCTGCGCGCGCGCGTCGATTGCGGTCAGTTCGTTCTTGTCCTCGATATTGACGTAGATGTGGCCTTTGCCATCGGTCGCGGCGAATTCGGGCTTGCCATCGAGCGCGATCGTGCCGATCTCGCGATCAGCCGCGGTGTCGACCACACTCGCATTCGCGCTGCGCCCGTTGAAAGTAAAAACGTGGCGCGTGGCCGGATCGAACAGGATTGCGTCCGGATTCCTGCCGCTGACCTTGATCTCGGCGAGCGTCTTCAGCGTTTTCAGATCGAACACCGACACCGAATCCGCGCGCCCGTTGCTGGTGTAGCCGCGATTCAACTCCGGCGCGAGCGCAATGCCGTGCACTCCCTGCGTATTCGGTATCTCACCGATCGTCTTGCCGCTGCCGGCATCGAGCACGAGCACGCGATCCGAACGGCTCACATACACGCGTCGCGCATTTGCATCGGCGACGAGATAGTCCCAACCGCCCGCACCACCGAGCTTCCAGCGATCGACGACGTGATAGGCGCTGGCGGAATTTGCTGCTTCCGCGCCGCGCACTGGCAGTACGTTGAGACCGGTTACGCCGACGATTGCAAGCAGGACGGTAGTAAATCGTTGCATGGCGAATTCCCACAGAACAAGAACGCGACCAAGTTTGGCATGTCGCCATGCTTACGCCAAGAAATCGCCAAAAATCGGCCTACGCGGCCGCACGTTGGTCTTGCGCCAGTTTGGCGATCGCGGCATTTGCGAGATCGTTCAGTCCTTCGCCATGGTGCTCGGCGAAATGCGCGAGGATTTTCTTGCGCATGCGCGGATCCCAGAAACTCTGGATGTGCTTGACGATGCCGTCGACCGCGACCGTCCGATCGGATTCGGAATGGAAGTAATTGGCGATGTCGTTGGCCATCGTGACCAGATGTTCGGCTCCGCTCATGACGCGATGCTCCTGTCGATTTGCGCTGCGCGATCGAGCACGCGCTGCGGGTTCGCATACACCGAGTAGCCGTCCGCGCGCGCGAAGCCGATCAGGGTGAGATTGGTTTCCTTGGCCAGGGCAATTGCGAGCGCGGTCGGCGCGGAAATCGCGGCGAGAAAGCCGATGCCCACGGTCGCGGCCTTCATCACCATCTCGTAGCTCGCGCGGCTGGTGATGACGAGAAAGCCGTCGCGCACATCGATCTTCTCCCGCTGCATCGCACCGATCAATTTGTCCAGCGCATTGTGCCGGCCGACATCTTCGCGCAGCGAGCGCGATATGCCCTTGCGTCGTCGCCCATGCGGCCGCGTGCGTGGCTCCGGTGACGGCGTTGATCGTCTGCATGCGCTGCAATTCGTTGAGGCTGCGTTTCAGGGCGAGCGCATCGACCGTCGCCGCGTCCGCGACCGGCGCGGATGACGCACCGCCGCGTCCAGCGTCTGCGCCCCGCACAGTCCGCAGCCGGTGCGCCCGGTCAGCTGGCGCACGCGATCGTCGAGCACAGCGGCGTATCTTTGCGGAATCGTGATGCGCAATTCGATGCCGGCCAGCGCCTCGACAATTTCCACTTTTTCGCATTGTGCGGCGGCGTCGATGATCGCCTCGCTCAGCGAGAAACCGAGCGCGAAGTCTTCAAGATCGGCAGGCGTCGCCATCATCACCGCATGCGGGCGCTCGTTGTAGACGAACGCGATCGGGATTTCCTCGGCGACCGCATCGCGCACGCGCGCAACTGTCGCCCCCGCGATGGCGCTCGACGTCGCGGGCGACTGCGCCGTGGGGGAGCAAATTCTCGCGTTGACTACCGGACGCTTTCAAATGATTCTCGCAATCTTTTGTACTCCCTTCTCCCGCAGGCGGGAGAAGGTGGCGCGAAGCGCCGGATGAGGGTGGTACATCGGGAGCCAAGTGATTTCTTTTACCAGACGCCACCCTCACCCAACCCTCTCCCGCCAGCGGGAGAGGGCTCAATTATCATTTCGCGGCAACGGCATCGTCGAGCAATTCCTGTTGCCGCTCGCTGAAGGCGCGGTAGCGCATCTGCCATTCCGACGGCTGGCTGACGCGGGTCACCTGCACCGCCGTGACCTTGTACTCGGGACAGTTCGTCGCCCAGTCGGAGTTGTCCGTCGGTGATCACGTTCGCGCCGGAGAACGGGAAATGGAACGTGGTGTAGACGACGCCGGGCTGCATGCGTTCGCGGATCGCCGCGCGCATGACGGTCTCGCCCGCGCGGCTCTCGATGCCGACCCAGTCGCCGTCGCGGATGCCGCGGTCCTCGGCATCCTGCGGATGGAGCTCGAGCACGTCCTCGGCGTGCCAGCGGTTGTTCTCGGTGCGCCGCGTCTGCGCGCCGACGTTGTACTGCGAAAGGATGCGGCCAGTCGTGAGGATCAGCGGGAATTTCATGTTCACCTTCTCGCTGGTCGGCACGTATTCGGTCAGCATGAACTTGCCCTTGCCGCGTACGAACTCGCCGACATGCATGGTCGGCGTGCCGTTCGGATGTTCCTCGTTGCACGGCCACTGGATGCTGCCGAGTTTGTCGATCTTGGCGAAACTGACGCCGTGGAAGGTCGGCGTCAGGCGCGCGATTTCGTCCATGATTTCGGACGGATGCGCATAGTCCATCGGATAACCCATCGCGTTCGAAATCAACTGGGTGATCTCCCAGTCCGCATAACCATTCTTTGGCTTCATCACCTTGCGCACGCGCGAAACGCGGCGTTCGGCATTGATGAATGTGCCGTCCTTTTCGAGGAAGGTCGAACCGGGCAGGAACACATGCGCGAATTTGGCGGTTTCGTTCAAGAACAGATCCTGGACGACGATGCACTCCATCGCCGTCAGCGCCGCGGTGACATGCTGCGTATTCGGATCCGACTGCGCGATATCTTCGCCTTCGACGTACAGCGCCTTGAACTCGCCGTCGAGCGCGGCTTCGAACATGTTCGGAATACGCAGACCTGGCTCGGATTGCAGATGCACGCCCCAGGCCTGCTCGAAGCTGCCGCGCACGGCATCGTCGCCGACGTGGCGGTAGCCCGGAAACTCGTGCGGGAACGAGCCCATGTCGCACGAGCCCTGCACGTTGTTCTGACCGCGCAGCGGGTTCACGCCGACGCCTTCGCGGCCGATATTGGCGGTCGCCATGGCCAGATTGGCGATGCCCATGACGGCGGTCGAGCCTTGCGAATGCTCGGTCACACCGAGACCGTAGTATATCGCGCCGTTGCCGCCAGTCGCATACAGGCGCGCCGCGGCGCGCACGTCGGCCGCGGGCACGCCAGTGACCTCCGCCATCGCTTCGGGTGAGTTGCGCGCCTCGGATACGAACGCGCGCCACTTCGCGAACGCCTCGGGTTCGCAGCGTGCGCGCACGAAATCTTCGGCGATCAAACCTTCGGTGGCAATTACGTGGGCGAGCGACGTCAGCAGCGCGACATTCGTGCCGGGCCGCAGCGGCAGGTGATAGTCGGCCTCGATATGCGGCGTCTTGACCAGATCGATACGACGCGGGTCGGCGACGATCAGCTTCGCGCCCTCGCGCAGGCGCCGCTTCATCTGCGAGGCGAACACCGGGTGCGCGTCGGTTGGATTCGCGCCGATCACGAAAATCACGTCGGCCGCCATGACCGAGTCGAAGTCCTGCGTACCGGCCGATTCGCCGAGCGTGCTCTTGAGTCCGTAGCCGGTCGGCGAATGGCAGACGCGGGCGCACGTATCGACATTGTTGTTGCCGAAGCCGGCGCGCACGAGCTTCTGCACGAGATAGGTTTCCTCGTTCGTGCAGCGCGACGAGGTGATCGCGCCGACCGAATCGCGACCGTACTTGGCTTGTATGCGCTTGAACTCCGACGCGGTGTGCGCAATCGCTTCTTCCCACGAAACTTCACGCCAGGGATCGGAAATTTTCGCGCGGACCATCGGCTTGGTGATGCGATCCGGATGCGTCGCATAACCGATCGCGAAACGGCCCTTCACGCAGGAATGACCGTGATTGGCATGACCGTCCTTGTTCGGCACCATGCGCACGATTTCTTCGCCCTGCATCTCGGCACGGAACGAACAGCCGACGCCGCAGTAGGCGCAAGTCGTGATCACGCTGTGTTCGGCCTGACCCTTGGCGATCAGCGATTTTTCCGACAGCGTCGCGGTCGGACAGGCCTGCACGCAGGCGCCGCAGGAGACGCATTCGGAATCCATGAACGATTCATCCTGACTCGCCGCAACCTTCGACAGGAAGCCGCGACCCTGGATCGTCAGCGCCAGCGTGCCCTGCTGCTCGTCGCAAGCGCGCACGCAGCGCGAACAGACGATGCATTTGGACGGATCGAAGGTGAAATACGGATTCGACTCGTCCTTGGCCGCGAACAGCGGGTTCGCAACGCCGTCTTTACCCTTGTTGCCAATCGTCTCGTAGACATGGTTGGCGCCCTGCTCATAGCCGTAGCGCACCTCGCGCAGGCCCACCGCACCGGCCATATCCTGCAATTCGCAATGACCGTTCGCCGGACAGGTCAGGCAGTCGAGCGGGTGATCGGAAATATACAATTCCATGACGCCGCGGCGGATATCGGCGAGCTTGGAATTCTGCGTCGTCACCTGCATGCCAGCGGCGACCGGCGTCGTACACGAGGCGGGATAACCTTTCATGCCTTCGATCTGCACCAGGCACAGGCGGCAGGAACCGAACGCGTCGAGCAGCTCGGTCGCACAGAGTTTGGGAATCTTGATGCCGACTTCGGCCGCTGCGCGCATCACGGAGGTGCCAGCGGGCACTTTTACTTCGCGCCCGTCGATGGTCAACGCAATTTCCTGCGTGGACTTCGCCCTGGGCGTACCGAAATCGAGTTCGACGATGGATAACATGTCCTACTCCTATACTCCTACTCTTCCCTTCTCCCCTCGGGAGAAGGCGGCGCGAAGCGCCGGATGAGGGAAGAGCCGACGAGTTCCGGCGCCATCGCATATTGCAGCGCCTTTCCCTCATCCGCCCTTCGGGCACCTTCTCCCGGTGGGAGAAGGATCAAGCAAAATCTTCGGCAAAATATTTCAGCGCGCTGACCACCGGATCGGGCGTCAAGCCACCCAGCGCGCACAGCGAACCAAAGCGCAACGTATTGCATAGATCGTGCAAGGTTTCGATATTCTTGTCGCGCTCGATGCCGGCGCGGATTCGATCGATCACCTCGACCCCGCGCGTCGAACCGATGCGGCAGGGCGTGCATTTGCCGCAGGATTCGATCGCGCAGAATTCCATCGCGTAGCGCGCCTGTTCGGCCATGTCGACGGTGTCGTCGAAAGCGACGATGCCGCCGTGACCGAGCATTGCGCCGATCGCGGTGAACGCTTCGTAATCGACCACCGTATCGAATTGCGACTCGGGCATGTAGGCACCCAACGGTCCACCGACCTGCACGGCGCGGATCGGCCGGCCCGACAGCGAGCCGCCGCCGTAGTCGTACAACAATTCGCGCAGTGTCACGCCGAATGCCTTTTCGACCAGTCCGGTGCGCTTGAGGTTCCCCGCGAGTTGCAGCGGCAAGGTGCCGCGCGAGCGGCCGATACCGTAGTCGCGATAGTACGCGCCGCCCTTGTCGAGAATGATCGGCACCGAGGCCAGCGTGATCACATTGTTGATCACGGTCGGCTGGCCGAACAGACCCTTGATCGCCGGCAGCGGCGGTTTGAAACGCACCTGGCCGCGTTTGCCTTCGAGGCTGTCGAGCAGCGAGGTCTCCTCGCCGCAGATGTATGCCCCGGCACCCAGGCGCACCTCGAGATCGAAACGCTTGCCGCTGCCGCGTACGTCTGCGCCGAGATAACCGGCGCCGTACGCATTCGCGATCGCCGCATTGAGCGCACGCTGCGCATGCGGATATTCGCTGCGCAGATAGATATAGCCCTGCGTTGCGCCGACGGCGATGCCGGCAATCGTCATGCCTTCGACGAGGCACAGCGGATCGCCTTCCATCAGCATGCGATCGGAGAACGTTCCCGAATCGCCTTCGTCGGCATTGCAGACGATGTATTTCTGCACGCTAGCCGTGTCGCGGACGGTCTTCCACTTGATGCCCGCCGGGAACGCCGCACCGCCGCGCCCGCGCAGGCCCGAATCGGTCACCTGCTTGACGATATCGATCGGCGCCATCGCCAGCGCATGTTCGAGGCCACGATAACCGCCATGCGCCACGATAATCCGCGACGCTGAGCGGATCGGTGATGCCGACGCGTGCGAACGTGAGGCGATCCTGCTGCTTGAACCACACGGTATCGGCGATATCGCCTTGCGCGAGCGGGTGCGCCCTCTCTCCCGCGCATTGCGCGCGCCGACCTGCGCATCGAGTGGAGAGGTGAAAGCGCCGGCGTCGAACAGACTCTTCACGTCGGTGACCTTGACCGGCCCGTAGGCGACTCGTCCTGTCGGCGAAGCGACTTCGACCAACGGCTCGAGCCAGAACAGGCCGCGCGAGCCATTGCGCACGATTTCGATTTCGATGCCACGCCGTTTCGCCTCACCCGCAATCGCGCGTGCGACCGCTTCCGCACCGAGCGCAAGCGCGGTCGCATCGTTCGGCACGAATATCTTCACGCTCATGTCGCCGCCCTCGCCGTCTTTACCAGATCGTCGAATGCGGCCGCCGTCACGCGGCCGTGCACTTCATCCACGTCGATCAGGAGCGACGGCCCGCAGCCGCAATTGCCCAGGCAATACACCGGTTCGAGCGTGATCGCGCCGTCGCTCGTGGTTTCATGGAAATCGATGCCGAGCGTTTTCTTCGCATGCGCTTCGAGCGCGCGCGCGCCAAGCGCCTGGCAGGCCTCGGCGCGGCACAGCCGCACGATATGCCGACCGGGCGGCGCATTGCGGAAATGGTGATAGAAACTCACCACGCCATGCACTTCCGCACGCGTCAGGTTCAACTCGTGCGCGATAAGCGTCAGGGAATCGGGCGGCACGTAGCCGAGCGCATCCTGCACCGCATGCAGGATCGGCATCAGCGCGCCCGGCTTGTCGCGCCACTGATCAATTGCGCCAAGAACGCGCTCACGCACGTCCGCCGGCAGCAGCGCAGCGGCGGGAATTTTTTTTGCGGGCGGTGACGGTAGCGCCATTGGTCGATGCCGTTAGAACAACGCCGAAGCTTTCTGCAACGCGATATACAAACCGATCAGGAACGGTATTCCCACGCTTGACCAAGCCAGCACACCACCGAAACCGAACGCACCGCGAGCCGCCGTTTCGACGTTCCCGCTGATACGGTCTTCCCGCTGCAGAGAACTCTCGCGTGCCAGTTCGTCCATGGACATGTAATCGGATTCCTTGACCGGTCGTACCAACGCATTGCAGATCAAGCCGATAAAGAGCAACCCTGCCATGAGATACAGCGTCCGATCGTAGACGAGATTCTGCGCTACGCCGGCTTTCAGTTGCGCTTCGCGCACCGCTGCGATGACCAGAGGCCCGGCGATACCAGCTGCAGACCACGCCGTCAGCAAGCGGCCGTGAATTGCGCCCACCATCTGTGTGCCGAAGATATCCGAAAGATACGCCGGCACGGTCGAGAACCCGCCGCCATACATCGTCAGTATCGTGCACACCGCAACGACGAACAATGCCGCAAGTCCGGCATGTCCGATGGTCGGCAGCGAGCAATACAGGATGATGCCGAGGACGAAAAAAACGAAATACGTGTTCTTGCGTCCAAGCTTGTCCGAAAGCGATGCCCAGAAAATGCGCCCCAGGCTGTTGAACAAACTGATCAGGCCGACAAGTCCGGCGGCCGCCGCCACGATCATTGCCTTGTGTTCCTGAGTGAGCGCACTAGCGCCGCTTTCACCCAGCAGCCTGGCGCCGAAAATATCCTGAAACATCGGGCTGGCCATCGAGATGACGCCGATACCCGCGGTGACGTTCATGCACAGCGCGCCCCAGATCAGCCAGAACTGCGGAGTTTTCCATGCGCGGTCGAGATGCACATGACGCCGCGTGATCATGAACAGCTGTGTGCTGTCGGCAGGCGCCGCCCAACCCGATGGCCGCCAACCGGTGGGGGCGACGCGGAAGCCGAATGCACCGGCGGACATCACGAGAAAATAGATCGCACCCATTGCAATCAGCGTCTGCGATACGCCGAGCGTGCCACCAGGTCCGAAATGCTTCATCAACGCCACCGCCAGCGGTGCGCCGATCATCGCGCCGCCGCCGTAACCCATGATGGCGAAACCGGTGGCCATGCCACGGCGATCGGGAAACCACTTGATCAGCGTCGACACCGGAGTGATATAGCCAAGCCCCTGTCCGACGCCGCCGAGAACGCCACAACCGAGATAGACCAACCAGAGCTGGTGCACGAGCACGCCGATGCCGCCCACTACCAATCCGCCACCCCAGCACAGTGCGGCGATGAAGCCTGCCTTGCGCGGACCCGCGTGTTCGAGCCAGGCACCCCAGATCGCGGCGGAGACTCCGAGCATTGCGATGAATGTTTCGAAAATACGCGCGACCTGCGGCACCGTCCAATTGCAACTCGTCGTGGTCAGCGCGGCAAAAAAACCCAGGTCGGTGCACGCGGCGGCATCGACGTTGGTCAGCTGCTTGGTCATCGGCAACCAGAATACGGAGAACCCGTAGGCCATACCTATGCACAGGTGGATAGCCAACGCCGCGGGCGGCACCAGCCAGCGATTGAAATCCGCTCCCGCTACGATGCGTTCCCTCGTCAGAATTCCCGTTACTCCTGGAGCGCCCGGTACGGCTCCGGAGACAGTCGACATACACCCTCCTGCTTTGGCTTTTTTCCGCGAACGCGGTCCCTGTTATAGGCTTGGCACTACATAAGCAACCCGCGCCGGTGATCTACCGGCTGCAAGCAAGATAGCGCAAACTCAGGACATGCAATATGCTTTGGAAAGCTCATAGTTTCGCGCACCGCAACATCGGGTCGCCAGATGTACAAGGTCACGATCAAACCGCAATGGCAGGTACAGGCACCAAGTGGCGAGCCGGCGCTGGTCCGCCTCATCGATCTGCTGGTCGGCATACACGAAACCGGCAGTCTCGCACGCGCATGCGCCAAGGCGGAGCTTTCCTACCGCTACGCATGGGGCATCCTGAAAACGGGACAGAATGTACTGGGCGCCGCACTGGTCACCGCGACTCGAGGCAGCGGTGCGCGACTCACCCCGCTCGGCGAGAAGATCGTCTGGGCCGACAAGCGCATTGCCGCGCGCCTTTCGCCGCTGCTCGACAGTCTGGCGTCGGAAATCGAAGTCGAATTCGAGCGCGCGTTCGCACCGGCCGAAGCGATCCTGCGCATCCACGCCAGTCATGGTTTCGCGGTCGAAACCCTGCATCGGTTTCTCGGGCGCAGGCAGATCGCCGCCGATCTCAAATATCGCAGCAGCCAGGAGGTCCTGGCGTCGCTTGCGCGCGGCAATTGCGATCTGGCCGGCATGCATTTGCCGATCGGAGAATTTGAGGCGCCGATGCTGCGCCTGTATGCCAAGTGGTTACGCCACGGCAGTCTGCGCTTGATCGATCTGGCTACCCGGCGCCAGGGCCTGATGGTCGCGCACGGCAATCCAAAAAAGATCCGCGGTATCGCCGACCTTCGTCGCAAGGGCGTGCGCTTCGTCAACCGGCAACCCGGCTCGACCACGCGCGTCCTGCTCGATCTTCTGCTGGCACGCGAAGGTATCGCCGGCCGCGTGCTCGACGGCTACGACAACGGCGAGTTCACCCACGCCGCCGTGTCCGCCTACGTCGCCAGCGGGATGGCCGATGCCGGGTTCGGCATCGAGACTCCCGCGCAGCGCTTCGGCCTCGACTTCATCCCGATCCTGGAGGAACGATATTTTTTCCTGTGCCCGAAAGCCGTGTACGACACGGCGAAGATCGACTCCGTACTCGCCATTCTGCACACCAGTGAATACAGAAAGGCTGTCAACGCGCTGCCGGGCTACGATGCGCGGCACTGCGGGCGCGTACTCGATCTGGACGCAGCGTTTCCGAAGCTGCACGGCTGAAGTATCCGGTTCCGGCAGACGCCCTAGAGCAACCCGAAGCGCCGGATCATTCGTGCCTTCACGAACTGGGTCAGACTGAGGTAGGCAATCAGGATCGCCGCAAGAAATAGCCAGTAGACGCCGGACAGCGGCACGAAGCCGAACCAGGCGCCGATTGGCAGCGCGGTCAACGCAATGCCCGCGAGGCAGATCAGGATTCCGGTCAGAGTCAACGGCAGGCTCGCCCAGCTTTGCAGGAACGGAATCCGGCCCGTGCGGATGATGTGCACGATCAAGGTCTGCGACAGCAGCGACTCGACGAACCAGCCGGTCTGGAACAGCTTCTGATGGTCGACAGCATTCGCGCCGATGACGAACCAGAGGAAGGCGAACGTCGCATAGTCGAAGATCGAACTGATCGGCCCGATGATGACCATGAAGCGCGCAATTGCCATGCAGGTCCCACTGGCGCGGCCGCGCGAGATATTCCGGATCGACCTCGTCGCTGGCCACCGCGGTCTGCGAAAAATCGTAAAGCAGGTTGTTGAGCAAGATCTGCACCGGCAGCATTGGCAGGAACGGCAGCAGCGCGCTCGCGCCGATCATGCTGAACATGTTGCCGAAGTTCGAGCTCGCGGTCATCTTGATGTACTTGAGGATATTGCCGAACACCTTGCGCCCTTCGAGCACGCCCTCCTCGAGCACCAGCAGGCTCTTCTCGAGCAGGATGATGTCGGCCGACTCCTTGGCGATGTCGACTGCGGTATCGACCGAGATGCCAACGTCGGCCGCGCGCAAGGCGGGGCCATCGTTGATGCCGTCGCCGAGGAACCCGACGACGTGCTTGTCGCGGTGCAAGGCCTGGATCACGCGCACTTTCTGCTGCGGGTTGAGGCGCGCGAAAACCGGCGTATCGCGCGTGGCGATGGTCAGTTGCTCGTCGCTCATCGCCTCGATCTTCGGCCCGGTCAGGTACTTGTCCACTTGTATACCGACCTGCCGGCACACGTTGCGCGTGACGATGTCGTTGTCGCCGGTCAGAATCTTCACCGCGACGCCGTTCGCGTTGAGCGCGCGGATCGCCTCGGCGGCGCTGTCCTTGGGCGGATCGAGAAAGGCGATGAAGCCCATCATCGTCAAATCTTTCTCGTCGTCGCGCGAATATGCGCGGCTTGACTTCGATCTCGCGCACGCCGAGCGCGAGCGCGCGGAAGCCGTCGTCGTTCATCTCGCGCGCGACCGCGCGCACTTCGTGAAGGCGCTGCGGCGTCAGCGGCTGGTAGTTATCGCCAACGCGCGAGACTGGAACAGACCATCACGGTCTCGGCCACCGCGCCCTTGGCGATCAGCCAATGCTTGCCGGCCTTGTCGCGCACGATCACCGACATGCGCCGACGGGTGAAATCGAACGGCACTTCATCGACCAGGGTGTATTCGGCATTCAGATGCTGGACGAGGTCCGGGCCGACTGCGTCGAGCACGGCGACATCGAGCAGGTTGCGCAAGCCGGTCTGGTGGTGGCTGTTGAGCCAGGCGAACTCGAGCACGCGCTCGTTCTCGTCGCCGTAGATATCGGTGTGGCGCTCGAGGATGACGCGGTCCTGGGTGAGCGTGCCGGTCTTGTCGGTGCACAGTACGTCGATCGCGCCGAAGTTCTGGATCGCGTTCAGACGTTTGACGATCACGTCCTTGCGCGCCATCTTGAGCGCGCCCTTGGCCAGATTGATCGCGACGATCATCGGCAGCATTTCCGGCGTCAGCCCGACCGCGACCGCCACCGCGAACATGAACGCCTGAAACCAGTCGTGCTTGGTCAGGCCGTTGATCAGAAACACCACCGGCACCATCACCGCCATGAAGCGCAGCATCAGCCAGGCGAAGCGCGACACGCCCTTGTCGAAACTGGTCTGCACACGCTGGCCGACCAGGGAACCGGCGAGCGCGCCGAAATACGTGTTGGCGCCGGTCGCCGCGATCACCGCGGTCGCGCTGCCGGAAACCACGTTCGAGCCCATGAAGCACAGGCTGCGCGCTTCAAGCGCGACTTTCGCCTCCGCATCGGCGCCGGCGAATTTCTCCACCGGCATCGACTCGCCGGTCAGCGCGGACTGATTGATGAACAGGTCTTTCGCGCTGAGCAGGCGCAAGTCGGCGGGCACCATGTCGCCGGCGGACAGGAACACGAGATCGCCCGGCACGAGGCCGTCGATCGGCACCTCGAGCTTCTTCACCACGCGCGCAGGCGGTGCATCCTCGTCCGCCTTCGCCAGCTGCGCTCGGGCTTCTTCGACTTCGCGTTTCACGGTCGCGGTATTGCTGACCATGCGGCGCAGCTGCTCCACCGCACGGCTCGAGCGCGCTTCCTGGAAATGCGCGACGAACACCGCCATCACGACCATCGCGAACATGATGATCGCACCGATCTTGTCGCTGATCTCCTCGCCCGTGACCCAGGTGATCACCGCGAGCACGGTCAGCAGGATATTGATCGGATTGGTGATGAAGCGTTCGAGCAGCTGCAGCACGAAGTGGCTTCTTCTTTTCCTGCGCGACGACGTTCGGCCCGAACTGCTCAAGGCGTTCCTCGACCTGCTCGGGGTTGAGCGCATTGCCGCCCGGATTGAGCTTGGCCAGCGCTCGCGCTGGCGTCCACGCGCGCAAGCGCCAGCAACTCCGCCGCCGTGCGCGCAGCGGCTTCGTTCTTCGCGCCATGGCGGCCGTTGCCGCCGATCAGCATCGAGAAGAGGGATAGATTGAGCATTAGCTACCAACCTCAGGGCGTACGTTACTCACAAGAGCTCGCAGCCTGACCGGCATCTATGACAGATTTACGACACGGCGACTCGTCGCTTGGGACGAGAAATCCGGTGCGTTTTCCGCCTTGCGCGGAACGCACCGTTGAGAACGGGGTTTTCCGCGGATTATGCTGGCTGGGTTGCAGAGAAGCGACTACTGCAAGGGTCCACGGAGGACAAACCTCGTTTGAAAGGTGCGCGCAAGGTAGTCGTGCGCCGCGCGCTTGTCAATCGCTCAGCCGCATTGCCGTGCGAGCGCGTCGAAAAATTCCGCTGGCAGCTCGGCGCGGACCGGTACCTGCCAGGCGTTCGTGGGCGAGAACGCGACGCACTTGATCGCGTCTTTTTCCGTCATCAGGACAGGCAGTCCGTCGCCGAAATCCAGATCGCCCGGCTGATATGGATGGTGATCGGCAAATGCATGCTCGATTACGTCGATACCGGCCGCGCGCAACATTGCGAAAAAGCGCGCCGGATTGCCGATGCCCGCGACCGCGTGCACGCGCTGCCCGGCAAAGCTGTCCAGCGGCTTTCGCAACATTGTGTCGTTGAGCGTAATCGCGGTGTCGCCCAGCAGCCGCATCGGAATCTCGCCGGGCTGCGCTGCGTCACCGTTGCAGACGCGAAACATCACCGTTTCCAGCCGCGCCAACGGCTCGCGCAGCGGCCCGGCCGGCAGCAGCCGGCCGTTGCCGAACCGGCGTTCGCCATCGATCACGCAAATGTCCACATTGCGAAAAAGTGGATAATGCTGCAAACCATCGTCGGCAACGAGCATATCGACAGCGACCCCATCGTCTTCGTGCGCTGCCAGCAGCAACTTCGCCGCGGCAACGCGATCGCACCCGATCGCGACTGGCACGCCGGTCACCTTGCGGATCAACAGTGGCTCGTCGCCGCATTGCGCGGCGCTGCTCGCCGAGTCCAGAACCATGGGCGCGTCGCATGCTGCCGCCATAGCCACGGCTGATCACGCCGGGCCGACGTCCGCGCGCGCGCAACGCTTCAACCAATGCGATCACCAAGGGCGTCTTGCCAGTGCCGCCGACGGTGATATTGCCGACCACGATCAGCGGCACGGGCAAGCGCTGCGGCTGGCAGCCAGCCAAGGGTATACGGTGCACGATGCAGCGCGCGCAGACTGCGGTAAACCGGCACGAGCGCGCGCAGAATCAACGGCGGCGAAACGCCGCCGTACCAGATGTCCTGCAAGCGTTTTTCCAGACTCATTGCGGCAACTGCACCACCGCAGCATCCGCTTGCATCGCGCCGGGAAATTGCAACTTGTGCAAGGCCGCGTACTGGCCATTGCGCGCGACCAGCTGCGCATGCGTGCCGTACTCCAGGACGCGCCCTTCTTGCATGACGATGATCTGGTCAGCGTGTTCGATCGTCGACAGGCGGTGGGCGATGACCAGCACGGTGCGCTCGCGCATCAGACGTTTCAGCGCATCCTGGATCAGACGCTCGGACTCGCTGTCGAGCGCGCTGAGTCGCTTCGTCGAGCATCGAGGATCGGCGCATCTTTCAGAATCGCGCGCGCAATCGCAATGCGCTGGCGCTGACCGCCCGAGAGCAAGGTTCCGCTCTCGCCGATGCGGCTATCGAGGCCATGTGGCAGGCGCTCGATGAATTCCATCGCATTCGCCGCGCGCGCAGCCGCTTCTATCGCCTCGCGTGAGGCAGCGGTCAAGGCGCCGTAGGCGATGTTGTGCGCGACCGTATCGTTGAACAGCACGACCTGCTGGCCGACCCAGGCGATCTGCTCGCGCAGGCTGCTCAGCGTATACGCCGTGAGTGGCTTGCCATCGAGCAGCACGCGTCCCCTTTGCGGATCGTAGAAGCGCGGCAGCAGACTCACGAGCGTGGACTTGCCGCTGCCCGAACGCCCGACCAGTGCGGTGACGCTGCCCGTGGGGCAATGCAGATCGATCGCGTGCAGCGCCGGTATCTTCGCCTGCGGATAGGCGAACTCGACCGCCTGGAACTCGATTTCGCCGCGCGCATGCACAAGTTGTTCGCTGCCGCTATCGCGCTCCTCGTCGGCGTCGATCAGCGCGAAGATATCGCGCGCCGCGACCACGCCGCGCTGCAGGTTCGACTGCACCGTGGTCAGGCGCTTGAACGACGGCAGCATGACCAGCATCGCGGTGATCAGCGACATGAAGCTGCCAGGGCTCATCGCTGCCAGCGTGCCGGGCCGCGTCGCGAGAAAAATCACCAGCGCGAGGGCGCAGGCTGCCACCAGTTGTACCAGCGCGGTCGACAGCGCGTTGGTCGATGCGACCTTGAGATTCAGGTAGCGGATCGCCGCATTGACCGCGCTGAAGCGCTGACGCTCATAATCCTGGCCACCGTATACTTTTACTTCGCGCTGGCCGCCGATCACCTCGTCGACGATGCCGGTCACCGAACTCGACCGTGTTCTGGATGCGCTCACTGATGCGCCGATAGCGCCGGCCGACCGCGTACACCACGGCGCCGATCATCGGCGCCAGCAGGAACAGGGCCATCGTCAGGCGTACGCTGACCGTCAGCATCACGTAGACCTGACCGACGATCAGCAGGACGTCGAGAATCATGACCTTGAGCGCATCGGTGCTCGCGTTGGCGACCTGCTCGACTGTGTACGTCATGCGCGAAATGAGCTGGGCCGAGGACTCGCGGCTGAAATGCGCGGCAGGCAGACACAGATATTTGCGGAACACATCGTCGCGCAGCGTCATCACCACGCCGCGCGCGATGCGCGCCATGCCGAAATCGGCAAGATAGGTCGCCACGCCACGCACCAGGAACAGACGCGACGATGATCAGCGGCATCCAGAAGATCGTCGCCGGATCCTTGTCGCGGAACAGGCCATCGAGCATCGGCTTGATCTGAAAGGTGAAAGCTGCGCCGCAGGCCGCATCGAACACCATACCGATCATCGCCAGGATCGCGGTCGGCCAGTAGCGCGCCGAGTAGCCGAGCAGGCGACGATAGACCGCCGCGTTGCCGGGAACGGCGTTAGCGTCGATCCCGTCCGCGGCCGCGCTCACGGGCGCGCCGGCTCCTTGCCGCTGGCGTCCTTGGTTTGCGTCGTGGCGATCGACAGGTGCATGAAGCCGAGCTGGCCCAAAGCGTCCATCGCCGTGACCACGGCCTGATGCGGCGTCATCGCATCCGCGCGCAGAATCACCTGGCGGTCGCGATTGTCGCCGCCGATGCGGGCGATCGCTTCCTTCAACGTGTCCAGCGCCGGATTCAGCACTTCGTTGTTGTCGACGAAGTAATGGCTGTCGCTGTCGATCATCACGATCAGCGCATCGCGTGGCGTATCGGTCGTGGTATCCGAGGCCTCCGGCAAGGTGACCTTCATCACCGAGTGCTGCACGAAGGTCGTGGTCATGACGAAAAACATCAGCAGAGTGAGCATCACGTCGATCAGCGAGATCACGTTGATTTCGAAATCGTCCGGACGCGCGCTTTGCAGCCGCATGTCAACCTCTTCCCGATGCGACCGGCAGATCGGTCGCGCGCGCGCGCGCCGTACGCGGTGCCGGCGCTGGCGCAGGCGCCAGTTCCGCGTGCGCAGCCAACTCGTCCATGAGCAGGATCACCTGCTGTTCCATATCGACCACGTAGTCGGCGACGAGGCCGCGGAAATAGCGGTGAAAGAAATACGCGGGAATCGCGACGCACAAACCCGCCGCCGTGCACACCAGAGCCTGCCCGATACCGCCGGCCATCTTGAGCGGATCGCCGACGCCGGAAACCATCACCGCGAAGAACATCTCGATCAAGCCGAATACCGTGCCGAGCAAGCCGAGCAGCGGGGAAATCAGCGCGATCGTGCCCAACGTATTCAGAAATCGCTCCAGTCGATGCACGACATGGCGGCCGGTATCCTCGACCCGTTCCTTGATGATCTCGCGCGAGCGCAGGCGCACGCTGAGCGCAGCGCCGAGGATTTCGCCGAGCGGCGAATTCTCGCGCAGCGTTTCCACATGCTGCGGGTCGAGCTGGCGCGTGCGCGCCCATTCGCGCACTTCCGCGCCGAGCGCGGGCGGAATCACAGACCTGCGGCGCAGCGACCAGAACCGCTCCAGAATGATCGCGATGGCAACCGCGGAGCAGAGCAAAATCGGCAGCATCGGCCAACCGCCGGCAATCAGAATCTCAAGCACACATGACTCCTGTAAGCCCTTGGTTTCGCTAGCACGAATGATAGCAGCGAAGCGCGTACCGGATGTGATTTGGCGCACGCACGCGACTGCTTCCCCTTAGCTCGTCATTCCGGCGGAAGCGAGGCCTTCAACAGCGAAGCTGGTTATCCAGTTCTTTGCTCCTCTATGGAGAACAAGAGCTTCCACTCGCCTGCGGCGAGCGGGTAACTTTCTCTTGCTTGCCCAAGAGAAAGTCACCAAAGAGAATGCACCCCGGTGCCGCGCCCTTCGCGCATCCCTGCGCTACGGGTCCGCGCAGGGCCGCCGGGGTTTGCTTGATGGACATCCGTGTCCATTCGCAAACTGGCGCGCCTCGTGCGCGCCACCCTGCGGGCTGATCCGTCGCCCCCGCGCCGCGCCACAGGGGCCCCGTTCGGCGGCATCGTGCCGCAGAAGCAGAGCAACGTAGTCCAGGGATGGACGGATTCGTGGAATAAACGGCGCCTTTTGCGGTGCCGAGCATCGCAGGCGCCAGCGGGAGCAAGGCGCGCTTGTCTGAGCACATGGATGTGCGAGTTCGCGCCGGCCCGCTGGCGCCGAGAAGCACAGGGCATTCTGATTCGCACGATGCGAATCAGAACACCGCGTCGGGCGCCTAGCCTTTTGGTTACTTTTGGGCACTGCGCCGCAGGAGCGGCGCGAACAGCGACGCTGGCCGCGAGCGGCGGAGGGCAGGATGCCCGCAGTCATGCCAAAAGTAACTCGCTCGCCGCAGGCGAGTGAAAGCTTTAGAAAGCAAGCAAGATCAAACTGGATGACCAGCTTCCGCTGTTCAAAGCCCCGCTTTCGCGGGAATGACGAGCTAACGCAAAGGGACTGGATTACACGCGGCTCCTGCCACATGCCCAGTGAGCCATTTGCGGCGCGAATGTTCGCTTACGGCGTCCCTGCCTTCGCAGTCCCGCCTTCGCGGGAATGACGAGAGGGCAGGACATTACTCGCGCCAATACGGGTGCCGATCCACACGCCCGCGTTCGAGCACGCGCGGTGCCGCGTCCGGCGCGAAGAGTAAATCGACGAAACCGCTTTGTGCCGTGTTGATGAGATCGGCCCGGGCCGCGGCATAACGCGCGACGATCAGCGGACTCGGATGATGGAAATGATTGCGATAACCGGCCGAGACCAGCGCCAACGACGGATGCAGGGCATCGATGAACGCGGTACCCGACGAGGTCTTGCTGCCGTGATGCGGCACCTGCAGGACGACATGCGCGGCAGGCGGCTCAATCGCAGCGCTCACCTGCGTTTCGACCGCCGATGTGATATCGCCGGTGAGCAACAGGGCGCTGTCGCCGCTGCGCACTTCGACGACGCAACAGCGATCGTTGTTGCGTGCGGCGAGCGGCTCATGCGGATGCACGATGCGGAACGCAACGCCATTCCAGTCCCAGCCTGTACCGGCAAGACATTGCGTCGCCGGCACTTGCAGGCGCTCTGGTTCGCCGCTGGCGACCGGCACGCCGGGAAATGCGGCGAGCACGGCGGCGGCGCCGCCGGCGTGATCGTTGTCGCCGTGGCTGATGATCATACGATCCAGCTGCGTCATGCCGAGCGCATGCAGCGCGGGCACGACTGCCGCATCGCCCAGATCGAAGCCGGAGGGAAAACGCGCGCCGGCGTCGTAGACCAGGACGTGATCGCGCGTACGCACGACGAAGGACAACCCCTGGCCGACATCGAGCATCAGAGTTTCAAACTCGCCCTCGCGCAAAATCGTGCGTGCGGGAAGCAACAACGGCAAAAACAGGACCAGACCGAGGCCGCGCGCAGGCATGCCGCGCGGCAGCAGCACCCAGACGGCGCCGAGCATGGCCAGCGCCAACGCCCACAGGCTGGGCTCGGGAAAATACCAGAGCGCGCCGGGCCACGCGGCCATGTGTTCGAGCAACCACCACAAGCCCTGCATCGCACATCCGGCAAGATGCAGCAGCGGCGAGCCGATGGCGGGAACGAGCAATTGCAGCACCGCGCCGGCCACGGTGACCGGCAAGACGAAAAAGCAGATCCACGGCACGGCGATGAGATTGGCCAGCGGCCCGATCAGCGAACTCTGCCCGAAGAACCAGATCGTCAGCGGCAGCAGGCCGAGGCTGGCCACGCCCTGCGCGCTCACCAACTCGCGCCACCAGCGCCGCCCGCGTAATCGGCGGCGGTCGATGAGCGCCGACTTTTGTCCCTCGCTCGCGGAGCGAGTGGTGGAATGAGGGTCGGGGCCGTCGTTCTGCGACGCTCTCGCGCCGCGACCGCTCAGACAGAACATCAGCCAGGCGACGCCGACGAAGGACAGCCAGAATCCTGCGCTGAGCACGCACAACGGATCGAGCGCGAGCAACGCGATCACCGCGAACGCGAGCCCGTGCACCGGCGCGCGCGCACGCCGCGCGAGATTCGCCACGAGCAACACGCCGATCATGACGAGTGCGCGCCGCGTAGGCAGGCCGAAGCCGGCGATTGCGGCGTACGCCACGGCAAAAACGAGGCTCGCGACAGCTTCGATCAGCGGCGCCGGCCAGCGCAACGTCAGCCGCGGCGCAAGTTTCCAGTCTTATCTTCCAGAGCAGGCGCGCGATCAGCACGCCGAAACCCGCGAACAGGGCGATATGCAAACCGGAGATCGCGATCAGATGCGGAATGCCGGTCGCGCGCGCGACCGCCCATTCGCGCTCGTCCATCGCGTGCTGGTCGCCGAACGCGAGCGCGCGCAGCAGATCGCGCGCTGGTCCCGTCACCGAGCGTCGCAGCGATCCCTGCGCCGATGCGCGCGCGCAGGCGATCGACGCAAAACATGCGCAGTGCCGACAGCCGGTTGTTCGCGTCCTCGCGCACGTAGCCAGTCGCGACGATGCCGGCGCTCCAGCGCATAACGTTCGAAATCGAACCCGCCCGGATCGATCAGGCCGCGCGGACGCTTGAGGCGCACATGCAGTCGCCAGCGCTCACAGCGGTCGCGATTTCGGGCGCGGTGTCGTACCAGGCCAGGCGCAGCGTACCGGCAACCGCGATGGCTTGCCATCCGCGTGCGGCCGTCTGCACGGTCAGAATCGAAGCGCGTGGCATCGTCCTGCACGCGCGGCAGACCGTGCAAGGCGCCGGCGACGACGACATCCTCGCCTTCCAGCGCGGGCGGCAGACGTTGCGATAGCGCCACATCCGCGCGCAGCATCGTCCACGCGGCGCCGAGCAGGACAAAACCGATCCAGCGCCAACGCTGCGCAACAGGGCGACGATGCAGACCGGCAAGCGTCGAGCACGACATCGACCCACAGCGGCGGCAGATGCGTCAGCGTCTGCACGGCGAGTGCGCCGGCCAACAGCGCCAGCGCTGTTGCAACACTGAAAAAATCGGCCAGAGCAAACCGCATCATCCTTTCCCCTGCTGACGCGAACGTGTGCAAGGCGGATACAGCCGGCATACGCAAAACCAAGCCTGATATCACCCGCCGCCACCCTCACCCGCCGTGCTGCGTACGCCGACCTCACCAGCTCGCGGGAGTGGCGTTCCCTGCACTCGCTCCCTGCGCTAATGAAATGTAGCCGCGGAAAATTCCGTCGACTCTACGCAGTTGCCTCACTCAATCCGCCGTCATGCAGTTCGAGCACGCGATCCATGCGTCGTGCCAGCACATGATCGTGCGTGACGAGCACGAAGCTCGTGCCGATCTCGCGATTGAGTTCGAGCATCAGCGCGTAGACCTGCGCCGCATTTTTCTCGTCGAGATTGCCGGTCGGCTCGTCGCCGAGCACGCAAGCCGGGCGCGTGACCAGCGCACGCGCGACCGCACAACGCTGGCGTTCGCCGCCGGACAATTCGCCGGGCTTGTGTTGCAGACGCTTGCCGAGACCGACGCGTTCGAGCAATTCGCTGGCGCTCTGCTGCGCCTCGGCAATCGCTGTGCCGCGGATCAACAGCGGCATCGCGACGTTTTCCAGCGCGGTGAATTCCGGCAGCAGATGATGGAACTGATAGATGAATCCGAGCGACCGATTGCGCACCTCGCCGCGTTCGCGATCGGAGAGTTTCGACAGCGATCGGCCTTCGACCTCGACCTCGCCCGCCGTCGGCGTATCGAGCCCGCCGAGAATGTGCAGCAGCGTGCTTTTGCCCGCGCCGGACGCGCCGACGATCGCCAGCGTCTCGCCGCGCGCGAGCGCGAAGCTCACATTGCCGCAGCACTTCGGTGCGCAGGCCGCCTTCGGCTATACGTCTTGGCGACGCCGCTGGCGCGCAGGACGATATCGTTATCGATCACGGCAGGATTACTCATAACGCAATGCCGCGGCCGGTTGCGTGCGCGCCGCGCGACACGCCGGATACAGCGTGGCGAACAGGCAGAACACGAACGCGATCGCAGCGATCCAGCCGACATCGCTCCAGTGCATGTCCGACGGCACTTCGCTGATGTAGTAGACGTCCGGCGAGAGAAATTCGACGTGAAACGTATGCTCGATCCATTTCACCAGCGTCCGGAATATTCCATCGCGAGCAGCACGCCGCCGACCACGCCGAGCAAGAATGCCGAGATGTGCCGACGATCATGCCCTGCACCATGAAGATGCCCATGACGCTGCCCGGCGAAATGCCGAGCGTGCGCAGGATCGCGATGTCGGCCTGCTTGTCGGTGACCAGCATCATCAGCGTGGAGACGAGATTGAACGCGGCCACGGCGACGATCAGCGACAGGATGATGAACATCACCATCTTTTCCATCGACACCGCGCTGAAGAAATTCGCGTGGCCCTGTTCCCAGTCCTGCATCGCGGTAATATTGGCCCGATGCTTCTGCGGCGAGCACGCGCGGATCTGCCACGCGCGGAACATGTCGTCGAGCTTGCAGACGGATGCCGGTCGGGCCGTCGGTCTGGAACAATTGCTCGGCATCGTCCATATGCATGACACGCGAAGCCTTCGTCGTATTCCTGCGAATCCCACCGAAAAGATGCCGACGACCTCGCAACGCTTGCAGCCGCGGCATCGCGCCGACCGGCGTGACGTTGACGTCGGGCGTGTAGACCGTGACCTTGTCGCCGACGTCGACGCCGAGTTCCATCGCCAGCTCGTTGCCGAGAACGATGCCGAACTTGCCGGGCTTGAGGTCGTCGAGCTTGCCTCTGACCATCTTGCTCGCCGATGTCGGAAACCTTGCGACTGCTGATCGGGCATCACGCCGCTGCACGACCGCGCCGCTGATGCGCCTGCCGTGCAGCAGCGCACTTTCTTCGACATACGGCGCGGCGCCGAGCACGTGCGGATTCGCTTCGGCCTTGCGTACCGACATCGCGCCAGTCCTGCATGCTGCTCATCGACGCCTGAAATCGTCGCGTGCGCGACCATGCCGAGGATGCGTTCGCTGAGTTCGCTTCTCGAATCCGTTCATCACCGAGATCACCGCGATCAAGGCCATCACGCCGACGGCGATGCCCAGCATCGAGACCAGCGAGATGAACGAGATGAAATGATTGCGGCGCTTGGCGCGCGTGTAGCGCAGGCCGATGAACAGTTCGAGCGGGCGGAACATTCGTCGGGAAATCCGTTTGCGGGTTAGTGAAGGCTGCAACGCAGGCGGGAGCATTTTACGCTGTGGCACATGCCGGCGTCAGTTCGACGGCGATCGACGAGCATGGTTCCTGACCGTCCGGTCATGTTGCTGAATAATTTCTAAACTATACGGTATTGCAATTGCACTTGCGTCGGCCTATCTCTTGTCTACCGCAAAGACGCGTGATCTCGACTAGAGCGCGTCGCGCGCCGCAGCAGGCATGTCGCCTGCCGCCAAGCAGTTCGAATCAAGGCAATTGGAGACTCACCATGAAAAATACGTTGTTGGCCATCGCCCTCGCCAGCGCTTCCCTGACGGTTGTTCCCGCGCTCGGCCACGCTGCCGACAATGGCAACGGCGCCGGCGGCTTCTTCGTCAACGGCAATGTCGGCCAATCCAATCTCGACAAGGGCATCTACAACGACAACGACACCGGCTATGGCGTCAACCTCGGCTATCGCTGGGCGATCAACCCGAATGTCGCGCTCGGCGTCGAAGGCGGCTACACCGATCTCGGCAAATTCGGCACCAAGGATGCTTTCAACGGCCTCGGCCTCGGTCAGGCTTCGGTCAAAGGCTGGACCGCGGGCGTGAACGGCCACTTCAACCTCACCCCCGAATGGTATCTCTCGGGCCGCGCCGGTTTGTTCCGCGCCGACGTCAAGGGCTGGACGGACCACGACCGTTCCGACCTCGACCTATGTCGACGACACCAGCACCAAGTACTACGCAGGTGCCGGTTTCGGCTACGACTTCAGCAGCAACGTTTCAGCTCGGCTTGAACTACGACTACTTCAAGACCAAAAGACCGATGGTCTGAATCTCGACCCGAATCTGGTCTCGGTCAGCGCCGAATATCGATTCTGACTCCTGCGATCGATCTCGATCGCCAGGATCGAGAATCGGTCATCTACAACTTCACAGGGCAAGGACGCAGGCACGACCGGCCTCTTCGGAGGCCGGTTTTTTTTCGACGCGTAATCAGATCGGAGCGTCCGCTTGGGCACGCAGCAGACGAACGCGCAGCCGGCGCTGGATTTCGGTATCGCAATTGTCCGGCAATAGCGGCAGCGCGATCGTACGCTTTGGGCCGATGCGCAGGATCAGCACGATCAGCACGCCGAGCACGGTCGCCCGCACAAATTCCGCGACATGCTCCTGCCCCGCGCCATCGCGCAAACGCCAATGACCCGCCGAATGCCAGGTGACGCGATCGAACGGCGCGCGTACAAACCTGCGCAACGACCATGCGGCATAGCCAGCCGTAGCTGTTGCCAGTCCAAGCCTGGCCCAGATGTCGAGCCCGCAGAATGCGATCGCCAGCAAAGCGAGCAGTACAACGACGACGATTCCGGCCGCCAGCCAGCGCGACGGCCGATAGTCAAACGCGATCGCGGGTACGGATTTCATCGACGATCTGCCTGCATACAGTGTCGGTCGGCGTAGCGCTGCCGCTCAGCCAGTTCCACAGTTCCGGATCCTGCTGCTCGAGCAATTCGGCAAATGCCGACTTTGTTGCATCGTCCGCTTGCGCGTAACGCGCGTCCAGATACCACCCGAGCAGTTGATCCAGTTCGCGCATGCCGCGCCGGCAGCGCCAGCGCAGACGGCCGGTTTCGCTCAACGCAGGCAAACCGATTGCAAGCGCGCCCCAGAAAACCCACAGCACGATGCAACTGAAGAGAAACACCGGCAGCCGATAACGCAGACGATTGCCGGTGGTGTGAATCGCGCTATGCACGTAACGTGATGCGACGAAGACCCAGGCCAGAGTCAAGGTGAGAACGTTCACCTGCGCGGTCAGAAAGGCAACGATCAGCGCCAGGTAGAACAGGGTCGGTACTTCGAACAGGCTGCGGAAATTGTCCGCGCAGCGCGTGTCCTTGAGCCGCTCGTTCATCTTGCTGCTGGTCGATATCTCGCGCCAGCGGATACCCTCGCCGCGAATCTGGCGCTGGCGCTCGAAGAACATGCGGAAGGCCATGACGATGGTCAGCACGACCATCGCAACCGCGGGCCAGAAAATCAGGCGTGCGTCCATATCGATCCCTCGCAACAGCTACACGGATTTGCGCTCGACCATCAGCTTCTTGATCTCGCCGATCGCCTTGGCCGGATTCAACCCCTTCGGGCAGGTGTTGGTGCAGTTCATGATCGTGTGGCAGCGATACAGACTTGAACGGATCTTCGAGATCGTCGAGGCGCGCGCCGGTATCCTCGTCGCGCGAATCGGCGATCCAGCGATACGCCTGCAGCAGAATCGCCGGCCCCAGATACTTGTCGCTGTTCCACCAGTAGCTCGGACACGCAGTCGAGCAACAGGCGCACAGGATGCACTCGTACAAGCCGTCGAGTTTGGCGCGGTCTTCTTTCGATTGCAGACGCTCGGCGTCGGGTGGCGGCGGCGTCTGCGTGCGCAGCCATGGCTTGATCGAGGCGTACTGCGCGTAGAAATGTGTGAGATCAGGCACCAGGTCCTTGACCACCGGCATATGCGGCAACGGGTAGATCTTCACATCGCCCTTGCAATCCTCGATCGCCTTGGTGCAGGCCAGCGTGTTGCCACCGTCGATGTTCATCGCACAGGAACCGCAGATGCCTTCGCGGCAGGAGCGGCGGAAAGTCAGCGTCGAATCGATTTCGTTCTTGATCTTGATCAGCGCATCGAGAACCATCGGCCCGCAACTCGCCAGATCGACTTCGTACTCGTCGATATGCGGATTCCGTCCATCCTCCTCGTTCCAGCGGTAGACGCGGAACGTGCGCACATTTTTCGCATCCGGCTTCGCAGGATACTTTTTGCCTTTGTGTACCTTGGAGTTTTTGGGCAATGTGAATTCGGCCACGTCTGCGCACCTATGGTTGAACCAGCAACATCGTTCTTTCTCTTCCGTCATTCCCGCGAAGGCGGGAATCCAGTTCGCTTTGCTTCTCAACCTTGAAGATCAAGATGGATTCTCGCCTTCGCGGGAATGACGGAGTTTTTTTCTTAGCGTTTTACCAAATCAATACACCCGCGTCTTCGGCGGCACCGTCTTCACTTCGTCGGTCATCGTGTTCATGTGCACCGGGCGAAAGTCGAAGGCGCATCGCCCTTTCTCATCAACTCTCACCAGCGTGTGCTTCAGCCAGTTCGCGTCGTCGCGATTCGGAAAATCCTCGCGCGCATGCGCGCCGCGGTTTCGTGGCGCTGCTCGGCCGAATTGCATCGTCGCCACGGCGTTATACCAGCAGGTTCTGCAATTCGTAGGTTTCGATCAAGTCGGAATTCCACACCAGCGAGCGGTCGGAGATGCGCACGTCGGCGAACGAATCGAATACCTTCGCACATCTTGTCGCAGCCTTCCTTGAGCGTCTTCGCCGTGCGGAACACCGCCGCGTCGCTCTGCATCATGCGCTGCATGTTCAGACGGATATCGGCGGTCGATTGCGAGCCGTTTGCGTTACGCAGCTTGTCGAAATTGGCCAGCGCATGGTCGCAGGCCGACTCCGGCAGCGGCTTGTGCGCCGCGCCAGGCGTGATCGTCTCGCCGCAGCGATTCGCCACCGCGCGACCGAACATGACCAAGTCCAGCAACGAATTCGAGCCGAGCCGATTCGCACCGTGCACCGAGACGCAAGCCGCTTCGCCGATCGCGTAGAGGCCCTGGACGATCCGGTCCGGATCGTTGCCGACCTTCTGCACGACTTCGCCGTGGTAGTTGGTCGGAATGCCGCCCATGTTGTAGTGCACGGTCGGCAGCACCGGAATCGGTTGCTTGGTCACGTCGACGCCGGCGAAGATGCGCGCGCTCTCGGCGATGCCCGGCAGTTTCTCGTGGATCACTTCGGGGCCGAGATGGGTCAGGTCGAGCAGGATATGATCTTTCTCCGGACCCACGCCGCGTCCTTCGCGGATCTCGATCGTCATCGAACGTGATACGACATCGCGCGAAGCCAGATCCTTGTAGTGCGGCGCGTAGCGCTCCATGAAGCGCTCGCCGTTCGAGTTGCGCAGGATGCCGCCTTCGCCGCGCACGCCTTCGGTGATCAGGCAGCCCGCGCCGTAGATGCCGGTCGGATGGAATTGCACGAACTCCATGTCCTGCAGCGCCAGTCCCGCGCGCGCGACCAGTCCGCCGCCATCGCCGGTGCAGGTGTGCGCGGAGGTCGCGGAAAAATACGCGCGCCCGTAACCGCCGGTCGCGAGCACGACGCCGTGCGCGCGGAACAGATGCAGCGTTCCCTCGTTCATGTCGAGCGCGAGCACGCCACGGCAGGCACCGTCCGTGTCGAAAATCAAGTCGAGCGCGAAATACTCGATCTTGAACTGCGCATCGTGCTCAAGCGACTGCTGATACAGCGTGTGCAGCATCGCATGGCCGGTGCGGTCGGCCGCGGCGCAGGTGCGCTGGGCGGGCGGGCCCTCGCCGTATTTCGTCGTCATGCCGCCGAACGGGCGCTGGTAGATCTTGCCCTCCTCGGTGCGCGAGAACGGCACACCGTAGTGTTCAAGCTCGATCACCGCAGCCGGCGCGTTCTTGCACATGTACTCGATCGCGTCCTGATCGCCGAGCCAGTCCGAACCCTTGATCGTGTCGTAGAAGTGGTAGCGCCAGTCGTCGTCGCCCATATTGCCAAGAGCGGCCGAGATGCCGCCTTGCGCCGCCACCGTGTGCGAGCGCGTCGGAAACACCTTGGTCAGGCAGACCGTCTTCAATCCTTGTGCCGCGAGGCCGAACGTCGCGCGCAAACCCGCGCCGCCCGCGCCGATCACGACGATGTCGTACTTGTGCTGTTCGATTTTGTACGCTGCCATTTTTATACTTGTTCCATTATTTGATTTTCTGAAAACAAATCCATCCGGGATTTTTTTTCAGACACGTCGAGTTCGGTGCAGGCCCGGACTCGACTTCGCCGAATCAGGCACGCATACGTGCCCGATTCGCGGGCGAGGGCATCCTGCCTCGCTTGGATTTCAGCTCAATGCGACGCGCACGATCGCAAATACCGCAGTCAGCGCACCGATCACGCAGAAAAACTTGACCGCAATCTGCGCGAGGATTTCCAGCCAGCGCGTATGCACATAGTCCTCGATCACCACCTGCAGGCCGATCTGGGCGTGCCAGAACACGGCGACCACGAACGCGGTCAGCCACACGGCAGCAAAATGGTGATGCAGGATCGCGCGCGCATGCGCATAGTCCGCGCGCACCAGCACAAGCGACAGCGCGATAGCCCAGAGAGTCAGCGGAACCAGTGCCAGCGCGGTCAGGCGTTGGACGATGAAATGATGGGTACCGCCGCGCGCCGAGCCGAGTGCAAGCACACGCTTGAGTGGAGTCTGATAGTCGACCGCGCGCGCATTCGTCGCCGATACGGCTGCGGAGCCGTTGCGTACGTTCTCGTCGCTCATGCCGCGCCTCCCTGCGCAATCACGCAGGCCCAGATCAGCGCGGTAAAAATGATGCTGACCACGACCACCGCGACGCCGCTGGCCCGCGCGCGCTGAATCGAGTATCCGTAGCCCACGTCCCAGAACAGGTGGCGGATACCGTTGCACAGGTGGAAACACAGAGCCCAGCTCCAGCCGAACAGCAGGATAAGGCCGAACCAGGAGCCGCTGAAATCGCGTACCCGGGCATAACTTTCCGGGCCGTTTGCCAGCGCGAGCAACAGCGCAACCAGCAGCAGCGTGCCGACGGCCAATGCGATGCCGGTCGCGCGATGCAGGATCGACAGCGCCATGCTCAGCGGCCAGCGATAGATCTGCAGATAAGGTGATGTCGGACGTGCGGCTTGCGGCATACGTGACTGGCCTTGTGGCTACGGCGTGCTAATCGCGGAAGGAATTGCCTGAAGGATTGCTCGATAAATGCGCAACGTCAGAAGTCGATGCAGCGGCCATTTTTTTCCCAGTCGCCGTAACGCGTCGGCTCGGATCCGTCGCGGCCACCGATTTCCCTGGGCCGTTTGCGCATAATCTGTGCAGCTGTAGTTTTTGCTGGCGCAATATCGACGCCGGGAGGTGGCAAACTTTCTGCGGGAGCCGGTACGGACATGAGGACTCGTCTATTGGTTGCCTGACTGCTGCCGTGGCTTGATTGCCGAGGCGGATATACCCACATCAGCTGCGATGCAGAATTATAGCGCCGAATGCCGGCGCGCATGTGAAACTGCGCCGTCGGCGACCGCATTGGCGCCGCCGCGAAGATGCAACCAAGGTGACCGACATGCCGATCGTCCTGCCCGCGCCGCAATTGATCGAGATCACCGGTGCGGACGCCATTGCGTTTGCCCACGCACAATTTTCCAGCGACGTGCGGGCGCTCGCGAATGGCCGTTGGCAGTGGAGCGCATGGCTGTCCGCGCAGGGCCGCGTGCGTGCGTACTTCCACCTTCTGCGCGACAACGACGAGCGCCTACGCCTGGTTCTGCGCGGCGGTTCGGCTGTGCGGATGCGTGAGGCGCTCACGCGCTACGTGTTCCGCTCGAAACTGCAACTGCGCGTGATCGACGATATGCGCGCCTATTTGATCGAACGGCGAAGCGACGAAATCTCTTTCAGTCTGCCGGCGGTAACGGCTGTCGAATCGACTGCGCGCGACACCCGCATTGCGATACCCGGTGCCGCGCCGCGCTGGTTGTGGTTGCGCGACGCGGGCGCCGCCGAAATCGTGGCGGAGGATTTGCAGATCGCACGCAACCGTGGCGCGCTCGCCGATATCGATGCAGGCCTCGTAACCCTCGACGCTTCTCTTGAAGATCGGCTGCTACCGTCATGGATCGGTCTCGATGAGCTGCAAGCGACCAGCGTGAGCAAGGGCTGCTATCCCGGTCAGGAAGTCGTCGCGCGTCTGCATTACAAAGGCGGCAACAAGCGCTGGCTGCATCGCATTGTGTTCAATGCCGATGAATTACCAACGCCAGGCACGCGCTTGGGCGCACAGGACGATGGCGATGGTCAGGCGCGTGGCCTCATCGTATGTTGCGCATGGATCGGTCAAGGCAGAGGCGCGGCGCTTGCCGTGTTGCGCGAGCCGCCAAGCGACGACGCTGCCACGCTTTCCACGCCTGCTGTCGACATCGTCAGCGTCGAGCGAATTGTGCCGCGGCGTGCCTGATGGAATCCGGCATGGACGCATTTATATACTTCGTCTCTTTATTATTTTTGTATATAAGGGCGCAAATGTGTGAAAGTAGCTTATTCAGCATTGTATCTATTGCTTAATTGTCGCTGAATACCGCAGTTCAGGTTCACGTTTTCTTAACAGCGCGGTTGCCCGCGCAGGCGAAATCGTTTAGCATACGCACTCTAGAATTCATATGCGCCGTCATTCTTGTGACGCGCAGGCTGTGCAGCCCACGGGAGTGCGCCACAGCGGGAACCACGATTGCGGTTCTTGACAACCTTGAAAACCCCGGTACGAGCGCGCGAATTTCATCGCGGCATGTCTGTGGGGGAGCGAAATCGACAGCTGGCACGGTTCATCGCGACGCCGTTTTTCGCAAGCTTTTTCTTTTGTGTCTGAGATTCATCCATGAACCTTGCATTCCTGCTTTGGCTTGCCTCCGTGTTGCCGCAACCGATTGCGGACCACGTCTGCATGGCCGGCACGATCTATCTCGAGGCACGCAGCGAGCCGATAGCCGGCCAGCTGGCAGTGGCGGAAGTTGCCCTGCGTCGCGTCGACAGCGGCCAGTGGGGCGATTCGCTCTGCTCCGTACTCACCGCGCCGGGACAATTTGCCTTGTCCACAATGCCGCAAAATTACACTTTGCAAGAAGTGGACGCCATGGAGCGCTCATGGGCGCTGGCGGGCCTCGCGATGGCGATGTGGGAGCTGCCGCCGCAGATACGGCCGTCGGTGGTGCCCAAGGCCGACCACTTCTTCGCCTCCAACACACCGGTGCCGGCGTGGGCGAAGGGTTACCCGCTGGCACGCATCGGCGATCACAGTTTCTATCGCGCCGATTGATTGCACCGAGGTTGCCGTCTCGACCAGGATGCGCAACGCACTGGCGAACCCCGTCAAAGTCCGCCCGCCGTCGCCACGCACTTGGCCGGAAGGCCGCCTGCCTGCATATGCTTTTGCACTTTCGCAGGTGTCGCACACGAAGATGAAGGACTCGGCGGCGATGCGCGCGCCTGCGCTTCCGTGATTAGTGCTTCGCGCGGCCGCCATTGGTAACGCAAGATGCGTCTGGCGACGCCCATGCGCGCAGCAACGCCGCGCGTTACGCCAAGTTGGGGAATCCATAAACAAACCGGGCGTGCCTGAGCACGCCCGGTCGGTCCGCTTCGGGGCAGCGGTATTCTGCTTATTGGCGACGCATCATTTCCAGGTGACCGTCGCGGCGGCCGCCGCGTATCATCACGCGATCGCCGACGTGGAAACCGGGATTGTCGTACTGGGTGACCTGTGCTTGACGTCCGTCATCGAGTTCCAAATAGAAACGCCACGCATAGCCCGAGGCCGCGCGCGCATTGTCTTCCTCGACCGAATTGCCGACCACGGCGCCGCCCACCGCGCCCACGGCCGTGGCTGCGGCACGGCCACCGCCGCGTCCGAACTGGTTGCCGATCACGCCGCCGATGATCGCGCCGAGAATGGCACCACCACCGGTTGTCTGTTGACTGATCTGCACCCGATCGATGCCGCGCAGCGTGCCACAGACATGGCAGCGTCCGGACGGCTGGTCGTATCCCTGCCGGTCGTACTGTCCTTGTGGCGCCGGTTCGCGGTACACCACGCGCTCGCGCGGCGGTGGCGCGACACACGCGTTCAGACCGAACAGGGCAACGAGCATCAGCACTATCAATCCACGATTACGCAACATGTTCTTGTCCTCGGAAAGGTTCGTCGAATATCCGGCGGCGCGGCCCATGAATTTGCCTGGCGCCGACCGAATACAATTGTGCGGGCAAGCGGGTGAACAAATGCGAAATTCACGCTAGCGCAAAAGCGTTGTGTCAGTTGACGTACAGGTTCCCTTGCTTCGGGTAGCATCGCGATACGGATCCTTGCGGGGAAGAACCATGGCAGTCACGGAAATCAGGCTCAGCGAGCGGATTCGCAAGCTCGATACGCAACTCGCGCGCGACAAGCTGGAGGGACTCCCGGATGCGGAAATCGCCCAGGCGCTGACCGAACTCGGTCCCGGCCACGCGATCGACATCCTGCAGGGTTTCTCCGCGCAACGCCGCGCCAGCATCGCTGCGGCGACGATATCCGGCGAGGGCGAGCAATGGCTCAAGGACTGGAACTATCCCGACGGCAGCATCGGCCGGCTGATGGAGGCGACGCCTGCCGTGTTCCGTCCCGAGACCACGGCACGCGCAGTCATCGAAGCCATGCGCGATGCGGTCAAGACCCAGCTCATCACCTATATTTTCGCGGTCGATGCGGAGCGCCGGCTGGTCGGTGTGGTCACCTTCCGCGAGTTGCTCTACGCGAGCGAAGATGCGCAGCTCATGGATGTGATGGTGCGCGAACCGTTTTCGCTGAGCGCGCAGGCCAGCCTGGTAGATGCGATGCGCGAGGTCGTCACGCGCCACTATCCGGTGTATCCGGTGTGCGATGCCGCCAGCCGCTTGATCGGCCAAGTGCGCGGCCAGGTCATGTTCGAGCAGCAGGCGTTCGAGATCAGCGCGCAGGCCGGCTCGATGGTCGGTGTGGAAAAGGAGGAACGCACCTCGACCCCATGGCTGCGCGCGCTCAAGTTCCGCCATCCCTGGCTGCAATTGAATCTGCTCACCGCTTTCGTCGCCGCGGCGGTGGTCGGCATATTCCAAAGTACGGTGAACCAGATCGTGTTGCTCGCCGTGTTTCTGCCTGTGTTATCCGGACAATGCAGCAATACCGGCTGTCAGGCCTTGGCCGTCACCCTGCGTGGCATGACCTTGAACGAAATCCGCGCCGGGCACGCCGACATACTGCTGGTCAAGGAAGCCTGGCTCGGCCTGCTGAACGGCCTGCTCGTCGGCATCGTCGCCGGCACCGGCATGTATGTCATCGCGCGTATGGAACACAACGTTCACGCACTGCCGCTCGGGCTGATCACCGTCGTTGCGATGGCCGTGTCCAGCGTCGCCAGCGGCGTTGCCGGCGCCGCGGTTCCGATGGGATTGAAACGTATCGGCGCCGATCCGGCGATGGCCTCGAGCATATTTCTGACCACGGCGACCGACGTGGTCAGCATGGGCCTGTTCCTCGGCATGGCGCAGTGGCTGTTGCTCTGAATGATGGACCTGATCGACAGCCACTCGCACATTGATGTAGCCGGGTTCGATACGGATCGCGCGCAGGTGCTCGCACGCGCGCGCGCCACTGGCGTGCGGCGCCAGATCGTGCCGGCGATTGCATTGGCCGGTTTCGACAAACTGCGTACCCTGTGCCGCGTCGAAACAGGACTCCATCCGGCCTATGGCCTGCATCCGATGTATCTGGCCGAACACCGGCCCGAGCACCTCGATGTCTTGATCGAATGGATAGAGCGCGAGCGGCCGATCGCGGTGGGTGAATGCGGACTCGATTTTTACGTTGACGGGCTCGACGCGCAAACGCAGCGGCTGTATTTCCGACGTCAGCTCGAAATCGCGCACGACGCGCATTTGCCGGTAATCCTGCACGCGCGCCGCGCAATCGACGAGGTGATTTCCACCTTGCGCGATGTCGGTAACCTGGGCGGAGTCGTGCACAGTTTTTCAGGCAGCAAGGAACAGGCAAGGCAATTGTGGAAATTGGGATTTTGCATCGGTCTCGGTGGCCCGATCACCTACGAACGCGCACGCCGCCTGCGCGGCATCGTCGCGAGCATGCCACTCGAATTTCTGCTGCTGGAAACCGATTCGCCCGATCAGCCGTTGCACGGTCACCAGGGTGCGCGCAACGAACCGGCGCTGCTGGGTGAAGTCTGCGCTTGCGTTGCCGCGCTGCGCGGCGTGGGAGCCGGCGAAATCGCCGAAGCCAGCACACGCAATGCCGAACGCGTATTCGCTCTGCCCGCGTTCAGCACAACCTGATTCAGACTGCGGCGCCAGCGCCGCGCGCTTCGGTTTCTGCCGCCGCCTGCGTTGACGGCGCGGCGAGCAGGCGCTGGATAACACGCGAAACCGCAACGAAGGCAAAGGTGCCGGTCACCTGCGTCGCCGCGCCCAGGCCGCCGGAACAATCGAGCTTGAGTCCGCCTTCGGCGTCGGCCGGGCGCGTTTTGCACACACTGCCATCGGCCTGGGGATAGTTGACGTTCTCGCGCGAAAACACCGCCTGCACGCCGAAGTAACGTTTCGGGTTGCGCGTCCAGCCGTAGTCCTCGCGCAACTTGCGCCGCACCATACCGAGCAGGATATCGTGCTCGGTTTTCGACAGGTCGCGCGCCGTGATCAGCGCTGGATCGATGCGTCCGCCTGCGGAGCCCGACACCACGATGGGAATTTTGCGCCTTTTGCAGAATGCGATCATTTCCACTTTTACCTTGAGCGCATCGCAGGCGTCGAGCACTGCGTCGTAACCGCGCGCAAGCAGATCGGCGAGATTGGCCGAGGTGAGAAAGTCGGCAATCGCATGCACGCGGATCGCTGGATTGATCGCGCGCACACGCGCAGCCATCACATCGACCTTGGCCTTGCCGTATTCGCCTGCGAGCGCATGCGCCTGGCGATTCGTGTTCGACAGGCAGACATCGTCCGCGTCGATCAGGGTCAACTCGCCGATGCCGGAGCGCGCAAGCGCTTCGATCGCCCATGAGCCGACGCCGCCGATGCCGACCACGCAGACGTGCGCGCGCGCCAGGCGCGCCGTCGTGCCCGCTCCGTAAAGCCTTTCTATCCCCGCAAAGCGTTCGCTCATCGGTGCAGTATATTTGCGATCATCCTCGATCGCGAAGATCGCGCAGCGGTCATCCTTGACCGCACTTTTCAAACCGGACATTCTCGTTGCGATGAAACACTTGATGCTGCTTCTGATTGGTCTGTTCGTCGGCGCGATGGGCGCGGCCGAGGTCGTCAATGCCCTGGCCCGGCGCGACGCCTACGCGCGTGGCGTAATGGATGTGATGCAGCATCACTACGCGACTCTGCGTCAGGACATCCGCGCGCAGCACTGCGATGCGACGAAGTCCGCGCAGGCGATCGCACAGCTGCGCGCTCTGGCCGCCAACGTGGAGCCGGCGATCTATCCCGATTCGACCCCCGACGCCTCATTCCGCCAATTCGACGAGCGCCTGCACAATGAACTTGCGCACGTTCCGACGCCACCACCAGCGGACTGCGCCGTTCTCGCACCGCTGGTGCAGAAAATCGGCAAGGTCTGCGACGACTGCCACCAGCAATACCGCTGATTGGGCGATACCGCCGGGACGATTGCGCGATAGGCATCGCCTGGAGACTTGCGTGGCCTCAGGTTGCCGGCAACGGAATAAATTCGTTTTCGCCGGGTACCTGGCCCATATTCTGTGCGGCCCAATCCTGTTTCGCCTGCTCGATGCGCTCGCGCGAGCTCGACACGAAATTCCAGTACAGATGGCGCTCTCCGTCGAGCGGCGCGCCGCCGAAAAACACCGCGCGCGCCGGCGTGGTCGCGGAAATCTCGACGCCGCTACCAGCTGCAAGTATCGCCATCCGGCCCGCCGCAAGAGGCTCGCCGTCGATCGACAATTCCGCGTCGAGCGCATACACCGCACGCTCGGCGTATTTGGCTGGCAGTACGACCCTGCCGCCCGCGGAAAATTCCGCGGCCAGATAGAACATCGGCGCGAACACGCGCACCGGCGCGCGCAAGCCCAGCGCCGCACCGACGACGAGACGCAAATGCACGCCATCGCGTTCGCGCACCGGCAAATCCGCCGCCGCATGGTGATGGAATTCCGGCGCCATTTCCTCGGCCGATTTCGGCAGGGCAACCCAGATCTGGATGCCATGCAGAGCCTGCCCGGCAGCGCGCTCGGCGTCGGGTGTGCGCTCGGAATGCACGATGCCGCGCCCTGCAGTCATCCAGTTGACGTCGCCGGGGCGAATATCCTGCACCGAACCGAGACTGTCGCGATGCCGAATCGCGCCTTCGAAAAGATAGGTAACCGTGGCGAGACCGATATGCGGATGTGGGCGCACGTCCATGCCACGCCCCGGCGCCATGCTGACTGGCCCCATATGATCGAAGAACACGAACGGCCCGACATGGCGCGCCTGGGCGTGCGGCAACAGGCGGCGCACGCTAAAGCCGTCGCCCAGATCATGCACGCGGCCGTCGAGCAGATGAACGATTGCATTCGCCATGGAGAAGTCCGTCGTCGCGGGTTGGTCGAGAGCGACAGTGTACGCGTGCGATCGTTCCACTTGCAGGACGGTAAGTTCGCAACGCACGGCTGGAATGCGCCGGTTTGAAGCATATATTGTGCGCAGTCCCTTATCTGGAGTGAATCATGGCTAGCGTCAATCCCGTTGTTGCTGCGACCGACACGTCGACGCAATTCCGCGAAGTCGTACAAATCGTGCGCGGTCGTCCGACCAGCGACGGCGCGGGCGTGAAGCTGACCCGCGTCATCGGCCAGCCCGGACTCGACATGCTCGATCCTTTCCTGATGCTCGACGAGTTTCGTTCGGACTCGAGCGGCGACTATATCGCCGGCTTTCCGAGCCATCCGCATCGCGGTTTCGAAACCGTGACCTACATGCTCGCCGGCCGCATGCGCCACGGCGACAACCAGGGCAACAGCGGCTTGCTTACCGCGGGCAGCGTGCAGTGGATGACCGCTGGCCGCGGCATCGTGCATTCGGAAATGCCCGAGCAGGAGGAGGGTCTGATGCAGGGCTTCCAGCTCTGGGTCAACCTGCCGGCCAAGGACAAGATGACCGCACCACGCTATCAGGACATTGCGCCCGAGCGCATTCCCGAAGTGCAACTCGCACCTGGCGCAAAGGCGCGCGTGCTGGTCGGGGAACAGGCTGGCGTGCGCGGTCCGGTCGAGGATATCGCGACCGATCCGCTCTATCTCGACCTGCATCTGGACGCCGGCGCGCAGGCCGATATCGACTTGCCCGCGACGCATAACGCTTTCGTCTATGTCTACGAAGGCCAGGCGAAAGTCGGCGGCGGCGCATCGAGCGAACTCGTGCGCGGCGACCTGGGCGTGCTCGCCAAGGGCGGCAGACTGCACGTCGCCACGGAAAATATCGCGGCGCGTTTGATCGTGGTCGCCGGCCGCCCGCTCAACGAGCCGGTCGCCAGGTACGGTCCGTTCGTGATGAACACACAGCAGCAGATCGTGCAGGCGGTGGAGGATTTTCGCGCTGGCCGCTTCTGAGGATCAGGTGAGCGATCGGCGCGCATTGAATCGCGCCGCATCGCTGAAAACGTTTACAAACGCAAATAAAAACGCACCGACAGCCGCGAGAGCTATCGGTGCGCAACTGTTCGAGGTTACTGCAAAGTTCAGGCGGGAGCGACTTCGTCCGCCTGCAGGCCCTTCTGGCCCTGAACGACTTTGAAACTCACCTTCTGGCCTTCCTGCAGGGTGCGGAAACCGGTGCCGGTGATCGCGCGGAAATGCACGAACACGTCCGGACCGTTTTCACGGCTGATGAAACCGAAACCCTTGCTGTCGTTGAACCACTTGACGGTACCAACCTCACGATCATCCGACATAAAAACTCCGAGCAATAAGCAACAGACAAGTCCCAAGCACTCAGGCTTCAAGACGACTTACTGGGATGCAAGGAAACTTTGCCGGTGACAATGGAGCGGATCGGTGACCAGCACGAGCAGGCTTGGGATTCGCTGGCCACAATTCACGAGTGACCGTGCAGACACAGTGCCTTGATCATAACTCAATTTTTACAAAAGTCCTAGATCGCGCCAGCGGCCACGATTGATACCGATACCAGCGTCTATGCGGGTCCGCGGATCAATCGGTAGAAGCCTCGCCGACAACCGGCTCCAGATCGTGAAATCGATCCAGATGGATGTACAGATGGCGCGCATGTTCGCCCTCGGCAAAGATATCTGCGAACCGGCGATCGAAGAGGACGTTTTCGCAGGCATACGTGTAGCGCGCGGTCACTCCCGCCGCGAAGGTCTCGTCGACGCCGGACAGGGTGACTGCGATCCGCATATCGCCGCTTTGCAAATCGGCCGCCGACACGCCATGAAGCGGACTCGTTTCGTCGATCTTGTGCATGATCGTCCAGCTCAGCGCAAACAGCGGCGAACGGCTGCGTTCGAGCTTGAGATCGAAGAATCGCCGCATCGAGTGGCCATCTGCTGTTTCCACATCGCGTGTCAGTACCAGCGAGGCCACCGCTTCGACAATGTAATTGCGGCGCTGATTGGCGACGCGCAACATCAGGGTCGGCACGCCGTCGTAAGTGGTGACCACGGCGTCGCGGCTGAACAGGATGCGCGCGGTCGGCTTGGAAAACCGCGCGAAAACCAGACTCGTAATCACCGCCAGGCTCAGCATGCCGGTGATGATTTCCATGGTCGCGACGACATGACCGTAGAACGTGACCGGGCTCATCTGGCCATAACCTACCGTGGCCAATGTCTCGACACTGAAAAAGAAATAATCGGAGAACACGCCTGGCCGCGCATTGATGATGGCGTTGTCGCCCAGATAGTAGGCGGTCGCAAAAAGAACGTTGACCCCGAGATAGACCAGGATTGCGCCGGCAAAGAACTGCGGCCAGGACAACGACATGATCATGTGAAACGCATCGTGCCGGTCGAAGCGGCTGACGCCGACCTTGGTTGCCTCGGTGGCGCCAAGCTGGACCGTGATTCCTTTGTGCCGATACCGGGTTTTGCTCATCCTGCCCACCACGCCGGCTCGCCGCCGATCAGATATGAATAACAATTCGCGATGTACTATGCGGCCGGCACTATCGATCCTCAAGCACAATCCGACAGCTTCAGACACTCTGCCCCAGCCCAGGAGTAGCCATGCCCGCACAAGGTTGTCATCCGTATGCCGCGCACAAGAAACTGCGCATTCCCGACTGGTATGTTTCGAGCCTTATGCTCGACCGCGCACTCGATGCGATTCTGCTGCGCGTAAAGAAACTCGATCGCACTCACGATGTGCCTTATCTCGCCGGCTACAGCCAGGACGGCGCGACGATCTATATCGACCGTCATCTGCCGCGCACGATGACCTACAAAGGCCGCAAGGTCGAAGTCGATCGTTATCTGATCATGCACGAGGAAGTGGAGAAAACCCTGATCGATCAACTCGGCCTGCACTATCTGCACGCGCATCAGATCGCAACGCGCGCCGAGGAAGCCGCGGTGCGCGCCGACGGCATTCTCTGGCGCGACTACGACCGCTTCATGCAGAAATACGTCAAGCAGATCGGCGACGAGCGCCTGACTAGGGTGCCCGAAGATCTGGACCTCAAGCCGTATCGCGACGAGCACGACTTCGATCTGATCCAGCGCATGCAGAAGGCATTGACCAGACGCGGGCTGCGCAAGGGCGAAGATGCCGCCGCGTTGCGCAAGGGCGTCGCGCAATACGTTGCGGCGATGAAGCTGGAAAAGAAGGATCGTGCCGCTCACGCGGCGGCGGAATCAAAGAGCAAGTAGAAACAGCAGGTTTCGACGCAAGCGCAGCGTCCATCGCAACGATGGACGCCCGAGCGCAGCGGCTTTATTCAGGGCTTGCCGAGAAAATCCTGCTTGCCTAGTTCTACGCCATTGTGCCGCAGGATCGCGTAGATCGTGGTCACGTGGAAATAGAAATTCGGCAGCACGAAATGCAGCAGATAGTCCAATCCCTTGAAGCGCAATTCGCCGGAACGCAGGGGCAGGACGATATCGCGGTCTTCGCTGCCGGCATATTTCGCGGCGTCGATGCCGTTGATGAAATCGAGTACCTTGGCGATGCGCGCGCGCAATTCAGCAAAGGTCGTCTCGGTGTCCGGATGTGAAGGCATCTCCGCGCCGCTCAACCGCGCGGCCGCGCCCTTCACCGTATCGCAGGCGATCTGCACCTGACGCGTCAGCGCAAACATATCCGGCGCCAGCCGCGAATTGAGCAGCACTGCCGGTTCGATTTTCTTCTGCGCCGCGAACGCTTCGGCCTTGTCGAACAATGCAAGCACATTGCCGAACATGCGATTTGCGGTTGGAACCAGCGTGTTTTGCATCGAGATTTGCATGACATCTCCTGATACGGAAAAGAAAGCGGAAAGATGGGGCGCGCAATCTGGCACAGGCATCGGCAAACTGCCAGTAAAAGCTTGCAAGCCGATTTCATGTGGGGACACGCCTTCCAAGTCTCAAGCGCAGAGACGGGCACAGGTTTCAATCGACCGACTTCCAAGACCGTACGCCTGCACTGGCAATTGCTTTCGCATCGATTACTACGTAAATTAGTAGTATGAATTCTCTCACCGACCGCCAACAGGCCATCCTCGATTTCATCGAAGCCCATCTGGCGCGCGAGGGCCTGCCGCCCACGCACGAGGACATCGCCCGGGCCTTTGGTTTCAACCAGCCGCGCGCGGCCGGATTTCATCTGCAGGCGCTGGTGCAGAAAGGCGCGATCGCCTTGCGGCCCGGCAAGGCGCGCGGTATCCGCATCCTGCGGCCTGCACCAGCAGCGGCGGCAACCTGGAATCTGCCGCTGATCGGCCGCGTCGCCGCGGGCCAGCCGATCGAAGCCGATGCGCATATCGAACGCGAAATCGCCGTCGATCGTCATCTGTTCTCGCCACGCCCGCACTATCTGCTGCGTGTGCACGGCATGAGCATGCGCGATGCCGGCATCCTCGACCGCGATCTGATCGCCGTGCACCGCACGCCCGAAGCCGCCAACGGGCAGATCGTCGTCGCGCGCATCGAGGGCGAAATCACCGTAAAAAGATTGCAGCGCAGTCGGCAGCGCATTGCACTGCTGCCGGAAAATCCGGAGTTCGATCCGATCCATGTCGATCCGAAGACCAGCGATTTCGCGATCGAAGGTCTGTACGTCGGCGTGATCCGCTTGCCCTGAACCATGGCGCAACCTGCCGTCATCGAGAACGTGTTGCGCGATCCGCGCATCTGGCGCGGGCGTAGCGTCAAGCAGCAGGTGCCATCGGCATCGACTGGCCATGCCGCACTCGATGCGTTGCTTCCGCACCGCGGCTGGACGCTGGGCACGCTCAATGAAGTGCTGTTCGAAGCCGATGGCACCGGCGAACTCGGACTCGTCCTGCCGGTACTGGCCGAATTGACCCGGCAACGGCGCCATGTCGTCGCCGTCGCTGCGCCGTATGTGCTTTACGCACCGGCATTGATCGCAAGCGATGTGCAGCTCGAGTATCTGCATTGCGTCGACACGGCGGACGAGAACGAGGCGCTGTGGGCTGCCGAGCAATGCCTGCGCTCCGGCGTATGTGCAGCCGTTCTGTGCTGGCCGCGGCAGGCACACGAACGCAGCCTGCGCCGTTTGCAGGTCGCGGCCGAAACCGGCCACGCGCTCGGCTTCGCATTCCGTCCCGCGCGCGCAGCGGCAAATCCATCGCCCGCGGCCACACGCATTCGCCTGCCGCTGCGCCACGACGGCACGCGCATCGAGGTGATCAAATGCCGTGGCGGACTGGTGCCCACACGCTCGATTGCGTTGCGTGCGCCAGCCCTGCCGGCGTGGTGACCAGCTCATGCTGTTGTGGGCCGCTCTGCTATTGCCACGTCTCGCGTTCGATGCGCTGCTGCGCCAGCGCGATGGAGATGTGCGCGATGAGGATGCGCATCGCCTTGCCCTGGTCTCACGCGACCAGGCACGGCCGCTCATCGTCGATGCAGCGTCGCGGGCGCTGGCGGCGGGTGTGCGGCGTGGTCAATCGCTCGCCGCGGCGCAAGCCCTGTTTCCCGCGCTGCGCCCGGTGCTGCACGATCCCGCGCAGGCACAAACCTTGCGCGCACTGCTCGCCAGCTGGGCCTATGGCTACAGCTCGCAGGTATCCTTGCGCGAACCCGATGCAGTCCTGATCGAAATTGGCAGCAGCCTTGCACTGTTCGGTCCATGGCCGCGTCTGGAGCAGCGCTGGCGCGCCGAACTGGGCGGACTCGGCATCACGCACCGGCTTGCCGCGGCGCCAACCGCACTCGGTGCTCTGACCATCGCGCGCGTGCAGGACGGCACGATGATTCCGCAGCTGCCCGTGCTGCACACCGCGCTCGCGGGTTTGCGCATCGGCCATTGTCAGTTCGATGCGGAAACAATCGAAGCGCTGCACGGCATGGGGCTGCGTCATCTGCGCGACGTATTGCGCTTGCCGCGTGCGGGACTGATCCGCCGCTTCGGTGCCGAGTTCGTCGATTATCTCGACCGCTTGCGTGGCGACCTGCCCGATCCGCTGCCCTTGTATCGGCCACCCGATCTTTTTCAGGCGCGCATGGAATTCGATCACGAAATCGAGTCGAGCGAAGCCCTGCGTTTTCCGCTGCGCCGCCTGCTCGGCGATTTGTGTACTTTTCTGCGCAGCCGCGACGGCGGCGTGCAGCAGTTCGATCTGCTGCTCGAACACGATGCGCTGCAATTCAAGCAGCTTGCGCCGACGCGTTTGCGTATCGGCACGCAGATGCCGCAACGCGATCCGGCTGTCCTGTTCGATCTGTGCCTGCTGCGCTTGCAGGCAAGCGCCATTCCCGCGCCCGTGCGCGCCGTATGCCTGCGCGCCGATGAGTTGCCACCCTTCGTGCCGGTCGCACATGACTTGTTCGATGCAAGCAATGGCACGCAACTCGACTGGCCGCAACTCGCGGATCGTCTGCGCAGCCGTCTGGGCGACGATGCCGTGTATCGGATCGAGGCGGGCGACGATCCACGCCCCGAGCATGCATGGTCGAAGCAGGCCCGGCACGATCAGAACGTGCGTGAAACGAGCGCCCGATACCACATAGTGCGCCGGCCCGGCGCGCGCCCGACCTGGCTGCTGCGCCGGCCGCTGCCGTTGCGCGGCGAGCCAGCGCGCATCCTTGCCGGCCCCGAGCGCATCGAAAGCGGCTGGTGGGACGGCGGCGATCTGCGTCGCGATTACTACGTGATCGAAACCCGCGCAGGCCAGCGTGCCTGGGCCTTTCGCGGTATCGGCGACGAAGCGCCATGGCTGCTGCACGGCTGGTTCGCATGAGCGAACCCGACTACGCCGAGTTGCACTGCCTGTCGAACTTCTCGTTCCAGCGCGGTGCATCGAGCGCACGCGAATTGTTCGGGCGCGCGTCGAAGCTCGGTTATCGCGCGCTCGCAATCACCGACGAATGCAGCCTTGCCGGCATCGTGCGTGCGCTCGAGGCAATGCGCAAACTCAAGAAGCCTGTAGTCGCGCTGATCGTCGGCAGCGAAATACATCTGCGCGACGGCCTCAAGCTTGTCCTGCTCTGCGAAAATCTGACCGGCTACCAGTCGCTCTGTACCCTGATCACGCGCGGGCGGCGCAATGCTGCCAAAGGCTCGTACACACTTGCGCGTGAAGATGTTGCCGAGTATGCGCACGGACTGCTTGCCCTATGGGTTCCGGATGCGATGCCGTCGCCGGATGATGCAAAATGGATAATGCAGCATTTTCCACAACGTGCCTGGCTCGCGATCGAGTTGCATCGCGGCGCTGACGACGCGGCGCGGCTCCGGCAACTGCTCACCTTCGCCGCCGAACACGACTTGCCCGCCGTCGCCGCGGGCGATGTGCATATGCATGTGCGCCGCCGCCGTGCGTTGCAGGACACATTGACCGCGATTCGCCAGCGCGCCACCGTGCGCGCCAGCTGCGGACATCTGTTTGCGAACGGCGAGCGCCATCTGCGCACGCGCGAGGCGCTTGCCGGCATCTATCCGCACGACCTGCTCGAAGAGACGCTGCGCATCGCTGCGCGCTGCACCTTCAGCTTCGATCAACTGAAATACGAATATCCGCACGAACTCGTGCCTGACGGATTCAGCGCGACCACGTGGTTGTGCCATCTCGTGGAAGAAGGCGCACGCTGGCGCTGGCCGCTGGGCGAAGAGGCCAAGGTTCGCAAACAGATCGAAGAAGAGCTCGCGCTGATCGCGGAACTTGAATACGAGGCGTATTTCCTCACCGTGCACGACATCGTGGATTTTGCGCGTCACCGCTGCGCGCCGCCGATTCTCTGCCAGGGCCGCGGCTCGGCCGCGAACTCGGCGGTATGTTTTTGTCTCGGCATCACCGAAGTCGATCCGGCGACCTCGAATCTCCTGTTCGGCCGCTTCCTCTCGCGCGAGCGCAACGAACCGCCCGATATCGATGTCGATTTCGAGCACGAGCGACGCGAGGAAGTAATCCAGTACATCTACGGGAAATACGGCCGCGAACGCGCCGCGCTCGCCGCGACCGTGATCAGCTACCGGCCGAAGAGCGCATTGCGCGACGTCGCCAAGGCGCTGGGTTTTTCCGCCGACCAGGTCGATCAGTTGAGCCGCACGATTTCGATCCGCGACGGCGACGATGCGCTCGGCACGCGCCTGCGCGAATACGGTTTCGATCCGGATGCGCCGACGATCCGCCGCCTGTTCGTGCTCGCGCGCGAACTGCTCGGCTTTCCGCGCCATCTTTCGCAGCATGTCGGTGGTTTCGTCATCTGCGATGCACCCCTGTCCACGCTCGTGCCGGTGGAGAACGCGACGATGCCCGAGCGCACGATCATTCAGTGGGACAAGGACGACCTGGAGGAAATGAAGCTGCTCAAGGTCGATTGCCTGGCGCTCGGCATGCTCACCTGCATCCGCAAATGTTTCGATCTGATCCACGAGCAGCGTGGCACGACGTGGACGCTCGCAACGATTCCGAAGGAGGACAAGAAAACCTACGCGATGATCCAGAAAGGCCGACACGGTCGGCGTGTTCCAGATCGAATCGCGCGCACAAATGGCGATGCTGCCGCGCCTGAAGCCGGCAAATTTTTACGATCTGGTGATCGAAGTCGCGATCGTTCGCCCCGGGCCGATTCAGGGCAAGATGGTGCATCCGTATCTGCGCCGCCGGCAGAAAAAGGAAGCAGTCGAATATCCCTCGCCTGAAATCAAGCGTGTGCTCGAACGCACGCTGGGAGTTCCGCTGTTTCAGGAACAGGTGATGCAGATTGCGATCGACGCGGCCGGATTCAGCGCGGGCGAGGCCGATGAATTGCGCCGCTCGATGGCTGCCTGGAAACGGCGCGGCGGTCTGGAGCATCTGCGCGAACGCCTGCTCGGCGGCATGGCGAAGCGCAACTATCCGCGGGAGTTCGCCGAGCGCATCTTCGAGCAGATCAAGGGTTTCGGCGACTACGGCTTTCCCGAATCGCACGCGACGAGTTTCGCCTTGCTCGCCTATGTATCGAGCTGGCTCAAACGTCACGAACCCGCCGCATTTGCCTGCGCCCTGCTCAACTCGCAACCGATGGGTTTCTATTCGAACAGCGAACTCGTGCAGGACATAAAGCGGCACGGCATCGAGGTGTCGCCGATCGACGTGCGTTACAGCGCGTGGGATTCGACGCTGGAGAAAGCGCCGGAAACACCGCAGCTTTCGCCGCGGCGCAATACGACCTTGCACAGCCCGCGATCCGTCTGGGACTGCGCGAGATTCGCGGCTTCCCACAGGATGTCGCGCAGCGCCTCACGCAGGCGCGCGAACAACGCGACTTCGACTCGGTCACGGATCTGTGCGAGCGCGCGCAACTCGATCGCCGCGCGCAGACCCTGCTTGCCAATGCCGGCGCACTGCGCGGCCTTGCCGGCCATCGTCATCGTGCGCGCTGGGCCGTGGCCGGAGTCGAAACATCGCGCCCGCTGTTCGGTCGCGAAAGTCCCGCCGAGATCCACGCCAGCCTGCCGCCGCCGACCCTGGGCGAAGACGTGCGCGCCGACTACGCAAGTACCGGTCTGAGCCTTGGCCCGCACCCGCTCGCACTGCTGCGCAGCCTGCTCCCGATCGGGATTGCCTGCGTTCGCGCGATGTGCGCGCGCTGCCGCACAACACGCCGGTACGCGCCGCCGGACTCGTCACCGTGCGCCAGCGCCCGCAAACCGCGAATGGCACGACCTTCATCACACTCGAAGACGAAGACGGCGTCGTCAATGTTGTGGTCTGGCGCGATCTTGCCGAACGCCAACGCCGCATATTCCTCGAATCGCAGCTGCTGGCCGTGGACGGCGTGCTCGAGTCGGCCGACGGCGTACAGCATCTGATCGCGCGACGGCTGCACGATTTCAGCCCGTTGCTCGGCGCGTTGGATGCGCGCTCGCGGGATTTTCATTGATGGCAGACAGAAATCCGCTTTGAATCGCAATACAATGCTTGAGCGCGCGACATCTCTCTAACCTTCGGGAGCGCCGAACGAAATGTTTCAATCCACGCGCGCTCAAGCTTGAGCGCGCGACGGCCGAGCGCATCGACGGCGAACAGCGCTGCCCAGTTTCAATCCACGCGCGCTCAAGCTTGAGCGCGCGACATCGAACTCCTTTTCGATGCCTTCCAGCGATGTGTTTCAATCCACGCGTGCTTAAGCTTGAGCGCGCGCATGCACCCGCACCCGCATTGCCGCGCCTCTCGCGCGTTTCAATCCACGCGCGCTCAAGCTTGAGCGCGCGACAGGGTGAGGCCGCTATCGCGGCGGCGGTTGACAGTTTCAATCCACGCGCGCTCAAGCTTGAGCGCGCGACAGGGAGAGACCGCTATCGCGGCGGCGGTTGACAGTTTCAATCCACGCGCGCTCAAGCTTGAGCGCGCGACGGTTCCTGCCAAATGGTGGAGCTGGTGATGCTGCTGTTTCAATCCACGCGCGCTCAAGCTTGAGCGCGCGACGACACGGACGGTCACGACACCGAGGAAACGCCGGTTTCAATCCACGCGCGCTCAAGCTTGAGCGCGCGACCCGACGAAAAGATCGACCAGCGCGCGCAGCACGTATTTCAATCCACGCGCGCTCAAGCTTGAGCGCGCGACCAACGGAAACAGCTTCTCAGGATATGACCACATATTTCAATCCACGCGCGCTCAAGCTTGAGCGCGCGACAAGGCATGGATGCCGTGTTGTGTGCTTACTGTGATTTCAATCCACGCGCGCTCAAGCTTGAGCGCGCGACAAGCCGGTGGCGTCCAACGTCGGAGTGGAATTGATTTCAATCCACGCGCGCTCAAGCTTGAGCGCGCGACAAGGGCACACAGACACCCGAGCCGTTGCAGACCATTTCAATCCACGCGCGCTCAAGCTTGAGCGCGCGACGAAAAGCCTGCCGCAGCAAGGCCACGATTGACAAATTTCAATCCACGCGCGCTCAAGCTTGAGCGCGCGACGATTCTGGCCGAGCAAACAGCGCTAATGGTGCGCATTTCAATCCACGCGCGCTCAAGCTTGAGCGCGCGACTATTTGACAACCGCCGTTTGCGAATACGCGTGTATTTCAATCCACGCGCGCTCAAGCTTGAGCGCGCGACACAGCGAGCGTGCCCGCTTCGGCGGGCGCAAGATTATTTCAATCCACGCGCGCTCAAGCTTGAGCGCGCGACGTCCGGTGTCTCGGTTCGTTACGGAAGGAAGTTATTTCAATCCACGCGCGCTCAAGCTTGAGCGCGCGACCACGTCGCACGATGCCCACGCCAGCGGCCTGTATATTTCAATCCACGCGCGCTCAAGCTTGAGCGCGCGACACAAATTGACCGTCCAATACGCCTATATCAACCATTTCAATCCACGCGCGCTCAAGCTTGAGCGCGCGACCTCACCCACATCGCTCATCTGTGATTCCCAAAAAATTTCAATCCACGCGCGCTCAAGCTTGAGCGCGCGACCCGCGATCACACGGTCGATTCCATCAAGTCCTACATTTCAATCCACGCGCGCTCAAGCTTGAGCGCGCGACCACGAATCTTGAAAAGGATATCTTCAGCGAGTGCGATTTCAATCCACGCGCGCTCAAGCTTGAGCGCGCGACGCGCCGGCCGGAGGCGTCTGCGATGCAATCGTGATTTCAATCCACGCGCGCTCAAGCTTGAGCGCGCGACCTGAAGCGCCGGGCAGTACAGCGCGAAGTGCCAATTTCAATCCACGCGCGCTCAAGCTTGAGCGCGCGACGCGGCCGCGTCGCTGAGCTGGATTTCTCTCGCCTATTTCAATCCACGCGCGCTCAAGCTTGAGCGCGCGACCGGTGTTGACCAGCTGCCTGGTTTGAATTCAATTGATTTCAATCCACGCGCGCTCAAGCTTGAGCGCGCGACGGCCTGGCTTGATTCTTCCTCTCGTGTTCATCAATTTCAATCCACGCGCGCTCAAGCTTGAGCGCGCGACCTGTCGTGGATGCTGCTGGGGATCGTGTGGACGATATTTCAATCCACGCGCGCTCAAGCTTGAGCGCGCGACCCCATGCACTCGGTTGTTCCCCCGGCCGATGCCTATTTCAATCCACGCGCGCTCAAGCTTAGCGCGCGACTCCCTGAGCTTCGACACCGAGCCGAGCGCCGAGAGATTTCAATCCACGCGCGCTCAAGCTTGAGCGCGCGACTTAAATCAGATGTTGCCGGGAACGAGTTACAAAATTTCAATCCACGCGCGCTCAAGCTTGAGCGCGCGACCCACGCGCTGCACGTATAGGCGCATGTGCTCTGGATTTCAATCCACGCGCGCTCAAGCTTGAGCGCGCGACCCAGCGCAGTCATGACCTAGCTGCTGCCCATAAAGATTTCAATCCACGCGCGCTCAAGCTTGAGCGCGCGACCCCACCAGCCATCCGTAGCAGAACTGGGGACTTGATTTCAATCCACGCGCGCTCAAGCTTGAGCGCGCGACCTGGGCGCGGCGCGATGGGTCGCTGATGTACGTTATTTCAATCCACGCGCGCTCAAGCTTGAGCGCGCGACAAAACAACTTGAAGCGTCCCCGCCGGGCACGGTATTTCAATCCACGCGCGCTCAAGCTTAGCGCGCGACAAAGCTACGCCTGAGTGGCACGCCGCTTTTAATTGTTTCAATCCACGCGCGCTCAAGCTTGAGCGCGCGACACTTGACCGTGCGCTTGAACGTTGCGGATTTTTTGTTTCAATCCACGCGCGCTCAAGCTTGAGCGCGCGACCTCGCGGTGATCACCGATGGCACCGGGAACCATGTTTCAATCCACGCGCGCTCAAGCTTGAGCGCGCGACCCTACGGCAGCAGCGAAGCGCATGTGCAGAGCGTGTTTCAATCCACGCGCGCTCAAGCTTGAGCGCGCGACGTACACGTCACGAAACCTGTCGTGTGCAACGTCGAGTTTCAATCCACGCGCGCTCAAGCTTGAGCGCGCGACGGCATGAATGGGCTGTTCCTGACGTGGCGCATCAGTTTCAATCCACGCGCGCTCAAGCTTGAGCGCGCGACCTGCAATAGGAGAGCAGACCACAACATCATGGTGTTTCAATCCACGCGCGCTCAAGCTTGAGCGCGCGACCCGTTTACCCCTGTTAACACAAGGAGCTAACAAATGTTTCAATCCACGCGCGCTCAAGCTTGAGCGCGCGACCCCAACAGCACGATCACGCCGGTCACTGCACACAAGTTTCAATCCACGCGCGCTCAAGCTTGAGCGCGCGACCGTCATCGAGCAGTAGTGTGTCGTGACCTTCGAGGTTTCAATCCACGCGCGCTCAAGCTTGAGCGCGCGACCTCGGGGCGGTTGTTCTATCGCATGTTCCCGGAAGTTTCAATCCACGCGCGCTCAAGCTTGAGCGCGCGACGCCGCTAGTGTAACCGTATGCAGGCAAACGTGATTCAACACGATTTGCGCGAACCTGCATGGCGAGGCCCGAATTTCCCCAGCCGGCTCTGCTAACTGCAATGAAAATCCTTTTGCATCAAGGTGATGATGGCTGCGCGAAAGGGTCGGCATTTTCTCGATCGCTATGGGTTCGCGCATATGGATAAGTGGCAGTCAAACTACCAGTGGTGCATCGAAGTTCACGGCGCGGAAGTTGCCGTGTTCTTTGACATGCAGCTCAACCGGCTCGGTGAGACGGTAGAACCGCAGGCAATCTTCACCCACTTTGATAATGTCGAGCAAATGCCGCTCCAGTTCCTCGAACTGCATGGCGTCGACACGGCACTCGAACACCGATTTCTGTACACGCTGGCCAATGCTCTCGCATGCTTTGGCGACACGGCGCAAGCGCCGCCTCCCCTCTTTGGTTTCCGTGGAAACGTCGTAGCAGACAATCACAAGCATATCAGCGCACCACGAACGGCAAATAGCCTTCGGTCTCGCCACGCAGGGTGCGTGCGAGCAGGCGCGCCTGAATCTGAGCAAGCAAGCCGATGGGTATTTCCACGTCGAGCAATGGGTGCGTCAATGTTTCCTGCTTCTTCTCCTGCCAGGCGATGCTGACTGTGCGACGGGCATCATCTGCCATCAGCACAGCGCCGCCTTCGCTGATACGGAATTCGTCAGCCTTCAATTGACCGCGATTGATCAGGGTAAGTGCAAGGCGATCGGCGATCGGCGCGCGAAATTCCTCGACCAGATCGAGCGCGAGCGCGGGCCGGCCTGGGCGCAACGCATGCAGAAAACCGACCTGCGGATCCAGACCGACGGTTTCCAGGGCACTGCGGCAATCGTGCGTCAACAATGTGTACAGAAACGACAGCAGCGCATTGAACGATCGCGCGGCGGACGCCGGCTGCGCCCGCCATTGCGAAATCCTGGCGCAGGTCGGCGCGGATAACGCGATTGAGGGCTTCGAAATAGGTACGCGCGGCCTCCCCCTCCACGCCGCGCAGTGCATCCATATCATCGACCGTGGCGGCGGCGCGCAACGATGCCTCGAATTTGCGTACGGCCGCTTCGAGTACGCCGCGATCGTCGTCTGATTTCGCCTCGCGCGCACCGCGCTGCAGGACGGCCCGGCTGTTGCGCAGCTTTCCTGCGACGAAACCGCGCGCGATATCGAGCGCCTTCCGCGCGTCGCGCGCCGCTTCGAATTGCGCTTGCCGCAACAGCACGTTGCCGCTGACCGGGCCTTCGACGCGGGCACGGAAACGGCCGTTGCGGTCGAGCAACGTCATGCCGATGCCGTCTGCCGCGCAACGGCCGATCAGCGCGGGAGAAATCAAGATATCGCCGACACATACGACGGCGCCGAGGTGATGCAGCGGCACGCGCAGCCGTGTCTCGTGCTCGATCTCGAATGCGCACGGTGTCGTTGTCCAGATGCAGATAACTGCCAGCGGTCATCACATACAAACAATTGAGCAAGGTATAACTCATGGCGATGTATACAAATCAGCGAGCAACGAACGATAACGCTCGCGCGCAGCGATGGCTTTGGGCTGGCACAATTCGATCAGCGAGCAATGACGGCAGCGCGCGTCGTTGACCGGCGCGGGCAACGCCGATGAGGCAAGCAGCTCGCGCACGGCCTTAACCGCGTGCTCAACGGCGGTGCGCAACCCGCTATCGATTGTCACTTCGCGCCGCCGTCGCGAGCTGAAATGAAAAATGGCGCCCAGCGGCACCGGCTGACCCGTCATTTCCTCCAGACATAGCGCCTGCGCGGCCAGTTGCAGATCGTCATGGCTGCGCTGACGCCGCGGGCCATGCTTGTATTCGACCGGGTACGCCGAGCCATCGGCCTCGAACTCGACCAGGTCGGCCTTGCCGATCAAGCCCAGCCGATCGCACCATAAGGGCATGGCGCGTTCGATACGCACCGTACCGGCCTTCTCCGCGCCAGGCTCGTCCACCAGCGCGTGCACTGCGTTACCGCGCGCGGTATGGACGTTCTGCGCGAAGACCTGCTCGACATGGATCAGCGCACACTGGCGCGGACAGTAGCTGAAGTGTTGCAGGGCGGAGATGGCGATTGGCTCGGATGCGTCCATGCTGCAGACATCAGAGTGCGGGCTTGTGGAATGCGCGCACACGCTCGTCATCGCCGTCGAAAACCACCACATGACCATGCAGGCGCGGCCCGAGTCTGAGTACCCGCAGAACATCGCCGGCAAGCCGAGGCACATCGCAGGGTTGCCGACGCTCGACGATCAGCACAAGCGGCGGCGCGTGATTTTCCGCGAAAATCAGTCGCGGAAAATCCAAGTCGCCGGTCACCAACACCCACTGTTCACGGCTCGCCCATGCCAATAGAAATTCGTCGTTTTTACCGGCCGCCGAAACCGACGCATCCACCACCGCGATGCCGGCAGCAGACAACGCCGCAGCGAGCTGACGCGGAATATTCTCGTCGATCAGCACAGTGGGCGTAGCCGGCGTCATGCCGCAGCTTCAAAATCCGTCAACGTGGTTTCACGCGCAACCCGACTACCGGCAAACGCGACGGCAGCACGAATTTGCTCCGCGGTGATATGCGGATAGGCCTCGATGATGTCGGCTTCTGTCTTGCCCGCAGCCAGATAGCTCAGCACCAGTTCAACGGTGATGCGCGTGTCTTTGATCCGTGGTTTGCCGAAACATGTATCCGCCGTTGCCACAATTTGGTCTTTCCAGTTCATTGTCGTAGCCTCGTTCTCAACCGACTTTGCGTATAAGTTTAACGCTTCCGGGCAGATCGGCGTCGTTTATGCTGACCGTATAGTCGGCGAAGGAGCGTGGCGCGGTTACGCCGTCCTTCAACCTGGCTTGGATCCGTTCGAACAAAGCGTGCGCGGGCGCGTTGCCGAGCTTCGAGTCGTGCTCGAAGACATACAGCCCACGCGTTGCCATCAGGCCGTGGGCGGCGGAGCGGTCGTGGGTTGCTACACAAAATAACCTCCCTGGCTATTTGCCTGATCCAGCGTGAACCACCCAGCCATGTATTCCGAAGCAATCGGGATCATAGTCCCAGCCGGCTGGAAGCACGAAGAGTTCTTCCGACGACTCGATCACTTGTTCGATGCCGAGCTTGGCAATCCTGTATGGATTCATCTGAACGCTACGTTTGATCAAATCCATCTGAGAAACGCGACGGCCAGACCTGATTGGAGCAAGCAGTTCGCGGTCAATCAAAACCATTCGCGTATCGGAATTGATGACCCGACATTGTTTCGCAACGCCGGGATAGTCCATCTCATTCTCCAAGCGGAACAAACTGGCGGCTGACTGCTGCCGTCCTGCCTTGAACTCCATACGCATCGCTTGCAGGCAAACCTGCTGCAAGCTTGGCGATGCCTCTGGGTTGATATCCCCAGCCTCGAACAACCGGCGGAGAGCTTCCTTGGAATTCTTCACCGACGGATTATCGGGAAACATTGTCGTGTCGGAAAAATCGAAATCCCACACGCGGCAATCATTTGCCTTGTCCGCACCGCGATTCACGCGTCCGCCCGTCTGAATCAGGCTCGCTGTCGAACAGCGCTGTCTGAACCCGGTTGCGAAAGAGAAATCCAAGCCGGCTTCGACAAGGCTGGTTGCAACGAGAGTCCAATCGGCCTGATATTTCAGCATCTCGATAACGCGCGCCACGATCGCTTCACGATGTATCGGTGCAAGGGCGGTCGATAAATGCAGCACTTTTTGCCGGTTGCGCGCTTGCAGTTGTCTCGCCAGAACAGCCGCCGTTTGAACCGTGTTGACGATGACCAACCGTGGTCCGGGCGCTTTCTCTATTTCACCAGCCAATTCTTCGTCGGAAAGTGGCTTAGGAAATGAGTGAAATCGGAGCCGTTTGTGTTCGGCATGTTGAGCTTTCTGCTGCAAAAGTGGCGACAGCGGTCTCACGTCGTCGAGTCGCTGCGCAGGCGAATGCCCGGCCTCGTTGCCTTCGGCAAGGCAGCGAAAATCATCGAGTTTCCAGAATTCCGGAAGTGAGCCGGACGCAAGTACCAAATGACCGCTCCAGGAATCCGTCCACTCCTTCAGCCAATTCCAGCATAACGGCCAAAGTTCGGAAGGCATAGCCGCATGCGCTTCGTCCAGAAAAAGCGCGGACCCTGGGAGTTCGTGCAATTTCCTCAATCGCGTGGGGTAGTTCGAACCGAGGGTCTCAAAAAATTGCACGGCCGTCGTGACGATGATGGGGGCTTTCCAAAGCGTGGTCAGATGTCGCAGATCAAGATCCTTGAAGTCTGCCTGGTGGTGATGCTCGGCAACAACCTCTTCAGGGTTTTCTCCAGGAAGGCAAAGCGCCTCGCGATAGACACGAACCGATTGTCTGATGATGTTTGTATAAGGAAGAACAACGAAAATGTGGCGGAGCTTGCGCGCTTCAGCAACCTTGAGAAGATGCGCCATGATAGCCGTCGTTTTTCCGGAACCGACAACGGCATCGCAACTGCGTAGAGGATGCCCAATATCGGCATCTCGACAAGTGAAGTACAGCTCGTCGCGTATTTCCTGGCGCAACTTTGCCTCGGCAGAAGCGCCAGCTAACGGTTGCGAACGCAACGTGGAGACGTAGCGGTCAAGAGCAGCCAGACGTTCGTTCCATCGCGTCTTGATCGGTCGAATCTGTGGGTCGTTGCCATAGTGTCGGGCTGTGTCGCTATGATCCGAATCGACTAAGCACGACAAAAGCAGCCTGCGCGTCAATCCGTTGCATTCGTCCAAGCCGCTTTCGGTGGCTGTTTTCTTGGTTCCAAAGAGAGCCTCATGCCTGCGTAAATACTCTTCAAGCTTCGTGTCCGTCGCATGGCGTGTGGCCGCATGGGCGATTCTGAAAGGTTCCAAAGCGAGCTTTGACGATGGCGTCAGAGTCAGTTTATGAGGGTCAGCATCGTACGAATATCGCACGAGTCCTTGATGATGGGCCGACACCAGTCCGGCTGCTTCCAGCGCTCCGTGCCTGGCAAGGAGCGCCACTCCCGCATCCTCGTGGCGGACATGATTCGGAGACGTGTGGTTGTTTCGTAACGTGTCCTGGAAACCATCGTCGAGCTTGCCGAAATCGTGGTAGCTGGAAGAATCGCCAACGATGGTCAGCAATCTGCGCCGCGAAGGAAGCTCTGCCCGATTCGGTCGGTAATATCCCAGCATTCGTTTCGCGCGTAGCAAGGCTCCGCGCGTGACGTTGCCGATGTGCTCCCTGTAAGACTGTGTCGGTCGTCCGTGGCGCGCGCTGTGCGCGAGCCACTCACCCACGACGCGTCTCGAAAATCTGCCTAATGAAATCTGAATTGCACAGATCGCCGAAGTGCTCGAACTTGGCTGAGAATTCCAGTTGTATCTGTTGAACGATTGCTGTTGCGTCATAGGCGTAATCGCTCCATGACGTCGATGGCACTGCAGGGTCGGCCTTCTTTGGCGTCAAAGCATCGAGAATCGCAAAATCGGAGCACGAGCCAAGCGGACTCTTGTGCTGGAAAAACCAAGCGTGGCGAACTTCGACCAAGGGCCGGATCCGGGAGATATTGTGCGCATAGGCATATGGAATCAGACGGCACAGCAATTCGATATCCTGCCGGGTGCATCCACTCTTGATTGCAGCCGTTGGATTGATCAGGAATGGCATGGCATAAACGCCGTGCTCGGCAACACGAAACCCCAAGGGAGCCATGCCTCGATCAGCATCTTTGTTTGCATCCACGTTCGCCTTGACCGTGTTTGTGTCGCGGATAATTCGAACGCGAGCCGCGGAGACGCCTATCGAAAATTGAGCAACGCCTGTTCGAATGAAGTTGTCGCCCTCTTCTAGGCTTGTGCTGCCAAACAGGCGCACGTCCCAATGATTTCCAGAGAGGCTTTTTTTGGCGTCCTTCTGGTCTTTTCGTGCATGATCGCGAGTTGCCTGATCGACGTGTATCCCAAAGCGATCGGGTTCCTGAATTGCCATGAGTGTCGCAAGCTCAAGCCATACCGGCCCCTCTTTGTTCAAGACCAGTTCGCGAAGCTTTCGCTTGAACGACACATCGCTGATTATTCCGCGACCATCATGCGCGCGTGTGCGAGGATCGCTCTCACGATCGGGATCGCCATTGGGATTGGAGTTGCGGACTTCAATGACAAGCAATCCTGTCGCGCGCGGGATGTCGAGATTCTTCGGTTCGGTAGTCATGGCGTGATCCTGTCGTGTTGCGTGGTGATATCAAGATGCAGTGCGATTTTTCGACGATTCCTGATTCGGCGTGTCCCTTGCCAATACCGGCGACAAATACCCAAGCAGCAGGTGCGCTTTTTCCTCTGTCGTCAGTTCTTGTTTCAAACTGTCTTCACGGCGCAAATCATCCGCAAGTGGCTGCATGTAACGCAATACCTCGCGAGCCGAATTCACGGCTTCTTTCCGCTGTTTGTAATCGTCGTCATTCTCTTTCGGCTTCCTTGAAGGCGTGGGAGCGGTTTTCGCCCATCCGATATAGATGCGACTACGGTCCAAGAGATCGGCTAACGCTGATGCAGGCGAGTCGCTGGCTCTGCTGACAAGTCCGTTACCGAGTAGCGATGGAGGAATATCGCCGTCACGAACGACAATGCAGTAACACCGGTGCAACTCGTCGGCCATTGTCAGCAGCTTGCCGACAAGAAAGGCTTTCTCGTTCATGTAGCGTCTCCTGTCTGAATTTAGAGCGAAGAGAAGGGTTCCGAGCAGACTGAGCACGGATGCAGTGTCGTAACGGGGATCGCGCTTGCCCTTGCTTGCGCCGCCAGGGCCGAAAGCCCGCCAGTGGCCCCAGTTCGGGGCACCGTCCCTATGCAGGACGTTCCCAGCTGCGATCAGCAAAGGCGCGGCGCGGGCAAGCGTCATTTCAAGCAGGTCTTCAGCGCACTGTCGCCACACGCCCGATCGACGCAGGAAAAGATCAAGTACGACACCGATCGCTGGACCGTGAAGGAGCGTGCATTCAGACCCGTCGCGTATCCATTGCCGCGACAGCAGATAGGAAATGTCTTCTGGAAAAAGCAGTCTCGGTTTGAGAAGACGGTACTCATTTCGCGATTCACCCACCGGTAGAGGAACGCGGAGCTGCGGCGGCAGATTGTCCTCCGACTCGTTCCATGCTTCGATCGCGGTAATGGAATCGGACAGGGTCGATTGCGCAGAGTATGCAAGTTGAATCTGGCCGTTGGAAATTTGCCGGATAAGCAGGATCGTCAGATAGTCAGGGATCGAACTGCTCGTCTGACGCTGTTTCATGGACGTAAGAAGAGGCTCTGCCATTTCGCCAAAGCGTTTGGCGGCTCTGATCTTTTCTTTAGGCGTGGTGTTCAATTTCGGTGAAGCTATGATATCGACAGTCGAAAGCGTCTGAATGTCCCAGGATGGGTATGCGATCAAGATGTCACATGCTTCAACTTTCCTGTTTTTCTTCTGTTCGATCATGCCGGTGTGCAATGGATGCCACGTCTTGCCAAGAAACTCATCTGACGTGACGGTTTTCAGGGCAGCAACAAGTTGCTGCGCTGTTGAAGTCGTGACCACAAAACCTTGCTCATCTGCTTTTCCATAGCGGAAATTGCAGCGAGCATCAGAAAACTTGGAGAACGGCGCAATCGGCATGCTGATCAAAGGGGGGCGGCTCCAAGCAGGAAATGGCTCTTTCAGCACCGAGTCAATCCCGTCCTCAGCTATCAGTTGCTCCAGCACTATCCTTTGAATGCGCGGGTGGTAAATCGTGAAACCGAGATCGTCGGGCGCTTTGAGGTCAAGGAGCACCTGAACTTTGTATTCTACTTGCGCTTTCTTTCCTTTCGCCTCCTTGCGTGTACCGACCAGAAGCGTACCCAATGCTTGACGCAACTTGACGGATGAGGGTCTGCCTAGGCGATCGCGAATTGCGTTGATCAACAGCTCGGTTGTCCTGCTTGGCGTTCGCGAAAACTCTTTGAAAGCTCTGGCAAAGCCTTGAAGCCTCGCCAATGAGACGTTGTCCTCTTCTGGCCACTGCAATATCCTGTCTGCTTGTCCGTCACACTGAAGCACGCAGTCGGCAAAATGCCCGCGCTGCTCGTCGATAAGCGAGAGCAGGAAATCTGAAGAAGGCTCCTTAAGCGCACTCCACCGCGTGTCTTCGAGGTCCAATGTTATGAGTGGCTTCGGAGGACGAATTGCCGGGAAAAATTTGCGCTTCCGCTCCAGTGCCACCAGTGTCCACAACCCGCCCATGTCATCTGGCGAGAGCGAATCCAAATCGCTAACGGTGCCATCCAGGGAGATTAGTGCTCGGATTTCGGAAGGATAGCGCCCCGGTGGTCGATAGTCTCGATGCACCAGCCCGACCGGGACGCCTTGCAGCTTGAGATTGCGGCTGAGTTGCAGCAGTTCGGCAAGCATGGCTACTTCCCCTTAAAGACGAGCTTGCCGTCTTCGACCGCGACGGCAGGAAACGTCAGCGCCCCCTTTTCCACCATGCACTCGCGGAACACGGGAGCGTAGCGCCCGCTTGATGGCGCATCCCAGACTGAAAGAAGAAAATTTGGTAGCCCGATCTCCAGGTTTTCTTGAAGCCGCGGTGCCGAAACATTCTCCGAATGTTCCCTGATGGGGCCGAAGTAGCTCGGCAAGAACTCCTTCCACCCCAGACTCGGTGCATATTTCGATGCGCCTTGTTTCAGCCGCCGGGTGAACATGTCTTGCAATGCGTGCGGCGCATTGCCGGTCGGATCGCCTTTCCCCGGGTTGCGCATGCACGTACCGTAAACACGATAGTTCACATCGACGAGTATGGTTGCTGGCAGCTGGTAAGACGCTTCCTTTTCTATCTGGCTCGACTTGCGCAATGGGCCACGGTAGTTGGTGGTGTATTTTTCGTAGCGCACCGGCCGCCAAATCTCGACCCTCATGGGGGCGAAGAACGCTGCGGGAGTCTGATCTTTTGCAAAAAAGCCACGCGCGACAGACTCGAACATCGCCTTGCATGCCGACCACGTCGGCACAGGATACGAAATTGGCACCGAACCCGTATCAGGCCGTGCAAACATAGCCGCAGGGCCCTCAATTTCGAATGCTACTTCGTAGGTACGCATTACGCCTCCAATTCACAATACGTACGATTTGACCTTCGCTGAAATCTCTCGCGGCACCTGCCAAGGTCGTGCCACTCCGCGAGCATCGCCAGCGCGCGCAGACGAGCAGCCATGCCGAATACGTTTGCCCGATTCGTCCCGCCCCGAACTATACGCGCAAGCTTCCATAGCCCCCCCTGTGCATCCTTTGATTCTTGCAGAATATAGTCGCCGCGTCGCACCGATTGAGATTTTGGCGACTGGAATCGTCGCCAGCCGCGAGCTTGAATTCCGGTTTCGTGCGAAAATTCCCCAAACGGCCCGGTAGCTCAGCTGGATAGAGCGCGCCCCTCCTAAGGGCGAGGTCACAGGTTCGACTCCTGTTCGGGCCGCCACTTACAGCCTGCCATCGGAATTGAAAAAAGATAACAATGGAAAAGTATCAATGAGCCCGAGCAAAGTCGCCGCGCAGGATCAACGCGGCTGGATCGTGCCGATCGGCGGCGCGGAAGAGAAAGCGTCGGGCGACGCACGCATCCTCAAGCGTTTCGTGCAGATTTGCGGCGGCAACGATGCGGACATCATCGTGATCCCGACTGCCAGCCGGCAGGCCGATCTCGGCAGCCGCTACGAAAGCCTGTTTCGCGAACTCGGCGCGGATCGCACGCGCACGCTCAATTTCGACAGCCGCGACGACGGCCATCGCGACAGCTGGATGCGCCGGATCGAATCGGCCAGCGGCATCTTCTTCACCGGCGGCAGCCAGTTGCGTATCTCGACGATCCTCGGCGGCACGCCGGCAGCGAAATTGATCCGTACGCAGAATGCACGCGGCATCACCGTCGGCGGCACCAGCGCGGGCGCGAGCATCCTTTCCGAACACATGATCGCGTTCGGCGACGAAGGCTCTTCGCCGCGCGCTGGCAGCGTGCGCCTGGCGCCCGGCCTGGGCCTGACCAACCGCTTCGTGATCGATCAGCATTTTCGCCAGCGCGACCGCCTCGGCCGTCTGGTCACCGCGCTCGCCTACAATCCGTTCGCGGTCGGCATCGGCCTGGACGAGGACACCGCGGCGTTCATTGCGCCGGACAACACGCTCGAAGTCGAAGGTTCGGGCGCGGTGACCGTGGTCGATGCCAGCGCGCTGGAATTTTCGTCCATGGCCCAGATCGAGGAAGGCGAGCCGGTTTGCCTGCTCGGCTTGACCGTGCATATCCTCGTCGCCGGCGCGACCTTCAACCTGCATACGCGCAAGGCCTCGGCCGGAGCATTGGCGGCGAACTGAATTTTGTGCTTTCCTTCGCCTACCGGGAGAAGGGGAAGCAAAGAGGAAGATAACGATGCGCATACTCGAACGTTCCGTCTACGTGGGTCCGTCGCTGTACGCGCATTTCCCGGTCATCAAGCTGGAACTCGATCTGGAAGCGCTCGAAGCCTGGCCGACCGCCAGACTCGGCGATAAATTCATCGACGGCCTCGTTGCCGCACTGCCCGGCCTGGCCGAACACGGTTGCTCGTACCGCGAACCCGGCGGTTTCATCCGCCGCATGCGCGAGGGCGAAGGTACCTGGCTCGGCCATGTGCTCGAACATGTCGCCATCGAACTGCAGAACGTCGCCGGCGAAAACGTCACCTTCGGCAAGACGCGCAGCGTCAGCGACGACCGCCCGGGCGTGTACACCGTCGTCTACGAATATGCGCAGCGCGAGGAAGGCATCGCAGCCGGAGAACTCGGCATGCGCCTGCTCGAATCCCTGCTGCCGGAGAATCTGCGCAGCAAAGGCAGCGTGCCTGACGGCTGGAATTTCGTCGAGGCGCGCGATCAATTCATCCGTTACGCGCAACGCCGCGCGCTCGGGCCATCGACCGCTTCGCTCGTGCGCGCGGCCGAGCAACGCAATATTCCGTGGCTGCGTTTGAACGAGCAATCGCTGGTGCAACTTGGTCACGGCAAGTATCAGCAGCGCATCCAGGCGACGGTGACCGGGCGCACGCCGCATGTGGCCGTCGAACTCGCCAGCGACAAGGAAGAAACCAACAAGATCCTCGCCTCGCTCGGTCTGCCGGTGCCGAAGCAGGAACTGGTCCGCACCGAGGAAGGCGCCTTGCGCGCCGCACGCCGGCTCGGCGGGCTCGTGGTGACCAAACCGTACAACGGCAATCATGGCCGCGGCATCACGGTGGCGATCTCGAAAGATGAGGACGTGATCGAGGGCTTCAAGGCGGCGAAGGAGCATTCGAGCTCGGTGATCGTCGAGACGTATCTTTCCGGCGACGACCATCGCCTGCTCGTCGTCAACAACGAACTCGTCGCCGCAACCAAGCGCACGCCGGGCCATGTCGTTGGCGACGGCAGGAAGCACCGTGCGCCAGTTGGTCGATATCGTGAATTCGGATCCGCGCCGCGGCGTCGGCCATGAGAAAGTGCTCACGCGGCTCGAACTCGATCGCGAAGCCGCGATGATGCTCGAACGCGCGAACCTTACGGCCGACTCCGTGCCGGAGAAAGATCAGGTCGTGCCGCTGCGCAAGACCGCCAACCTCTCGACCGGGGGCACCGCAACCGACGTCACCGACATCATCCATCCGGACAATCGCGACATGGCCGTGCGCGCGGTGCGCGCCATCGGGCTCGACGTCGGCGGCGTCGATTTCCTCTCGCCGAATATCGCCGAGAGTTACAAGAGCATCGGCGGCGGCATCTGCGAGATCAACGCGGCGCCCGGCTTCCGCATGCATGTCAGCCCAAGCGAAGGCACGCCGCGCGATGCGGCCGGTCCGGTCATCGACATGCTGTTTCCGTCGGGCACGCCGGCGCGCGTGCCGATCGCCGCGATCACTGGCACGAATGGCAAGACGACGACCGCGCGCATGCTCGCGCATATCACCAAGATGGCCGGCTTCACGCCGGGCCTGACGACGACCGACGGCGTCTATATCGACGGTCAGCGCACGGTCGAGGGCGACATGACCGGGCCGGTCTCGGCGCGCATGGTGCTGTCGGATCCGCATATCGATATCGCCGTACTCGAAACCGCGCGCGGCGGCCTGTTGCGCGCGGGCATGGGCGTGCCCGAAGTCAATGTCGGCGCCGTGCTCAATATCCAATCCGATCATCTCGGCATGAAAGGCATCGACACGCTCGAGCAGCTCGCCGAGGTCAAACGCATCGTCGTCGAAGTCGCCACCGACTGCGCCGTGCTTAACGCCGACGATCCGAACGTGCTGAAGATGTCCGGCTACACCGAGGCGAAGGTCATCTGCTACGTGACGATGAACCCCTCGCACGCGCTGGTGCGCGAGCATGTGCGCGCGGGCGGGCGCGCCTGTGCGCTCGAGGCCGGCGTCAACGGCTCGATGATCACTCTGTACGACAAGGGCAGCCATATCCCACTGATGTGGACGCATCTGATCCCGGCGACGCTCGAAGGCCGCGCGCTGCACAATGTGCATAACGCGATGATCGCCGCAGCGATGGCGTTTTCGCTCGGTATCAAACTCGATGCGATCCGCCAGGGCCTGCGCACGTTCGATACGACGTTCTTCCAGGCGCCCGGACGCATGAACGTGTTCAACGAGCATCCGTTCAAGGTGCTGATGGACTACGGCCATAATGCACACGCGGTCGGCGTGATGGCCGACCTTGCGCGACGTCTCGACGTGACCGGGCGGCGCATCGTCGTGCTCGCCGGACCGGGTGACCGGCGCGACGAGGATCTTCTCGAGATCGCGGGCGTGGTGGCCGGCAAGTTCGATCACTACATCTGCCGCCGCGACGATGCGCTGCGCGGCCGCGATGGCGACGAAGTGCCGCGCATCATCGCCAAGGCGCTGATCGCGAAAGGCGTGCCCGAGAGCGCGATCTCGATCATTCCGGAAGAACAGGAAGCGATCGATGCCGCACTGCACATGGGCAAGCAAGGCGATCTGGTGCTGGTGTTCGCCGATGCGCTGACGCGCTCGTGGAAACAGATCATCAAGTTCCGCCCCGAAGGCGCACCGACGCCGGTCGCGCCGCATGCGCCAGAGCCTGCTGCGGTGGAAGCTGCGATCGAGGAGCGCGCGGTGGTCGAAATGGATGGCTTGATCCGCGACGAGCGTGGGATACGCTTCGCGCGCGACACGGAAGACTGAATTGATCGATTTGCCGTTCGCCGATTCGCGCCGTCTGACTGGCGCCAATCTCTATTTCCTCGAGCCTGGCGCGCTGCTTGAAACCGCAGCGCATGTTTATGTCGACGATCGCGTGATCGACGCATGGCGTGAGCGCATCGAATTCGCGCGCAACGCCCTCAGCTGGCCCGCGGGGCCAATCGTTGCGCGCATTCGCGAAGGCAACGGTGGACTTGCATTCGCCGCGCCGATCGATCAACTGTTCGTCGCCACCGAAGTCAACGAGTGGGCGTTTCTTCAAGCTTTCTTTTCCTTCTCCCCGCGGGAGAAGGTGTCCGCAGGACGGATGAGGGAGAAGCACAGCGATTTTTACGGATCCGAAGGAAAACTTCCTTTCGACGAAGAAACGCTGGCGTTTGTGCGCAACCTGCGTCGATCATCAACGGATGCGGAGCAACTGATTTGGATGTTCGTGCGCAACCGGCGCCTGCACGGTCAGAAATTTCGGCGCCAATATGCGGTCGATCCCTACGTCCTGGATTTTTACTGCCACGACTTGAAGCTCGCCATCGAACTCGACGGTGGTCAGCACAACGAAGCCGCGGAAAAAAAGCGCGATGCACGCCGTGATGCCAGTCTGGTCGCAAAGGGCATCAAAGTGCTGCGATATTGGAACGACGACTTGCTGCGAAATACCGAACAAGTCCTCTCGGATATCTGGACCGCTGTCGACGAGGCGGTAAAACTCTGCGGCGTTCCGGCGAATTCGGATGCCCTTCCCTCATCCGCCCTGCGGGCACCTTCTCCCGACGGAGAGAAAGGAAGGCTTATTTCATGCCCCCGCTTTTCCAGCGATCTGGGACGACGAGCTTGCGTTGGATACTTTACGTCGCGCGGCAGCGGCCGAACGCAGACCAATTTTGACCGCCTTGCTCGATGCAGCGCAACGGCGTGAGTTGCCCGTGCTGCTCGACGACAGCGATCTGACTCTGGGCGAAGGCAGCGGCGCGCGCACCTGGCCGCTCGATGCATTGCCGGCAGTCGCTGCGATCGATTGGTCGGCGCTGCACGCGATTCCCGTCGCGCTCGTTACCGGGTCGAATGGCAAGACCACGACGACGCGCCTCGCCGCGGCGATGAGCGAACTGCATGGCGCGCGCACGGCTTTCTGCTGCACCGATGGCGTATTCGTCGACGGCAAGGCGATTGCGAGCGGCGACTATTCCGGCCCGGCCGGTGCGCGTACGGTACTGCGCGATCCGCGCGCCGAGGCCGCAGTCCTCGAAACCGCGCGCGGCGGAATCTTGCGTCGTGGCCTCGCCGTCGAGCGCGTGCAGGCGGCCATCGTCACCAATATCAGCGCCGATCATTTCGGCGAATACGGCATCCGCGATCTCGACGGACTGGCCGACACCAAGCTCGTCGTGGCTCGTGCGCTGGCTGCCGGCGGAACTTTGGTCCTCAATGCGGACGACGACGCGCTGGTACGGCGCGCCGCCACGCTGGCGTGCCGCCTTGCCTGGTTCGCGCTCAACGCCGATCACCCCCTGCTGGTCGCGCATCGCGCGCGCGCGGGTGCGACCTGCGGCGTGCGCGACGGCGAACTGATTCTGCATCGCGACGGCGCGGATCATGCGCTCGGCAAGATCGCCGAGATGCCTCTGACAATGCGCGGCGCAGCAACGTACAACATCGCGAATATCGCCGGCGCGGCACTGCTTGCCAACGCACTCGGCCTTCCCGCCGAAACGATTGCGCAAGTGCTCGCGCGCTTCGGCAGCGACAATGCCGATAATCCCGGCCGTCTGATGCGCTGGTCGTTCGCCAGCACAACCGTACTGCTCGACTACGCGCATAACCCGGATGGTCTGCGTGGTTTGCTCTGCGTCGCCGAGCAGTTGCGCTCCTCTTCTTGCGGTCGTTCGGGCCCGTTCTCCGCAAGCCGCGGAAGGAAAATCCGCACGGCTCGCACTCTTACTGGGTCAGGCCGGCAATCGCGAGGATGGCGATCTGCGCGATCTTGCCGCGACCGCCGCCGCGTTTCACCCCGATCTGGTCGTCCTCAAGGAATTGCTCAGCCATCTGCGTGGCCGCCAACCCGGCGATGTGGTCGCAATTCTCAAGCAGGAACTCCTGGATCGCGGCGTCGCGCAAGCCAGCATCGAGACTCGACGCGAAGAAATCGACGCGGCGCGCAGTGTTCTCGAATGGGCGCGCGACGGCGATGTGCTGGTGCTGCCGATACACGACAAGGCCGAACGCACCAAGGTCGTGGATTTACTCGATCGCCTTGCTGCACAGGCGTGGACAGCGGGCGAGCCGCTTGCCGCGCCCTGAACGAGATCAACCGAATTCGCGCAGCTTGGGCCACAGCCGATCGAGCGGCTCGCGCACGCCGCGGCAGATGAAAATATCGGGATGCCATTTGGTTTCCTCGTTCTCGACGTGCGCATCGTTGCCAGTGTGGCCGGCAAGTTCGACCGTCGTGCAGGGTCGATCGAGATCCTTGCGTTGAGCGCCGACAACGATCAGCGTCTGCGGCACCGGCTGTGGTGGCCCGCGCAGCCAGAACGAATTCACCGCGCTGATCACCTGCGGCAACCCGTAAACGGGGCCGTAGAGCTCGAGCGCACCCGCTTCGCCATAGTTACTACCCCAGATGCCGGCGTGCGCGCGTTCTTCGGGAGTCAGGCCGTTCCAGATGCGCGCCACTTCGCGCGTCAACTCCGGCCAGCCGAATTCCTCGCGAAAGTCGTGATTCTTGTCGTTGACGAACGCCCAATGCGCCGAGTTGACCGGCACGAGCGGCAGCACGAACGGCACCACCACGGTCGCTGCAATGAGAAGCAACGCGACGCCGCTCCATGCGACTCGACGAACGCTCGCCGACGGGCGCGCGGCAAGCCAGCGCTGCAGCACGACTGCGCCGAGCGCGAACAGCATCGGATACAACGGCGCGGTGTAGTAACCGCGGCCTTTGGCGAGTGCAAAAATCGCGATGGGCAGCAAGGCCATCCATGCCAGAATACGGTAGCGACCGCGTGCACCGAAGCACGCATAGCCGAGCCCGATCACCCATAGCGGCACGGTGAACAGGTTGGTCGACACATTGTTGAACTGGTCGACGAAGAATCCGTCTGCGCGGCCGATGCGCACGTCGCGCGCGTGAATGAACTTGAGAAATTCCAGGGTCACGAAGTCGTGCCGGATCTGCCAGATCAGATGGGGGACGAACACGATGAAGGACAGCGCGGCGCCGAGCCACAGCCACCGGCTGCGCAAATCCGCACGCCACGGCGTGCACAGAACTCCCGCAACGACGCCGACCGCGAAAAAAGCCATCGTGTATTTCGTCATCATGCCGAGACCGACCGCGGCGCCGATCGCGAGCCACCAGCGCGCGTCGCCGGATTCGATGCGGCAAATGACGAAATACGCGAGCAGCACGTACCACAGGTAGTCGAAGCTCACATACATCATCAGCGCGCTGCCCGACAGCGATACCGGTGCCAATGCAGCGGCGAATGCAGCAACAAGCATGGCCGCAAGGCCGCCACCCAATCGGCGCGCCATCAGCCCGGTGACGACGAACGCGATACTTTGCGCAAGCGCCGGGAATAACCGGAATCCGCTCAGCGACGTGCCGAACAGCATGTAATTCGATACGGCCGAAGAACGGCGTCAATGGCGGATAAGCAACGAAGCCCCAATCCAGATGGCGCGCGTCGCTGAGCGTTTGCAATTCGTCGCGGTGGAATCCGTATTGGCCGTTCGTGAGCACATGGAAAATCAGTTTGGCGGCGGCGAGCGCGACGAGTATCCACAGGTCACGGTCGAAAGTGCGTGCTGGCGTTGCGCTCGGCGCTCGGTTGTCGGCTCGCATGATCGATGCTCGTTGTTGGGACGGGACGAATGTATACGATTTCATGCATTCCGCGCATGCCCGGATCACGCCTGCGTCGACTCTGTCGTCTATAATGCGCGGTTACACCACGCCAATTCAGGAAGCGTATGTCATCTCGAATTCTCCAGGCGCTCGGCCTCAACGCGATCGAGTCCGGCACCTATCTCGGCAACGGCGAATGGTCGAAGACCGACGACGCCGGCACACTCGAGGTCGTCAATCCGGGCGACCACGGCATCCTCGGCCGCGTGCATGCATCGTCGGCGAGCGACTACGAGAAACTCGTTGCGCGCGCGCAGGCCGCGTTTGCGATCTGGCGCACGACGCCCGCACCGCGCCGCGGCGAAGCGATCCGCCTCTGCGCGAATGCACTGCGCAAGCACAAGGACGCGCTCGGCTCGCTGGTCGCGCTCGAGATGGGCAAGATCAAGCCCGAAGGCGATGGCGAGGTCCAGGAAATGATCGACATCGCCGACTTCGCCGTCGGCCAGTCGCGCATGCTCTACGGCAACGCGATGCATTCGGAGCGCCCCGGGCATCGCATGAGCGAGCAGTGGCATCCGCTCGGTCTGATCGGAATTATCTCGGCATTCAATTTTCCGGTCGCTGTGTGGGCGTGGAACGCGTTCATCGCGGCCGTGTGCGGCGATATCTCGATCTGGAAACCGTCGCCGAAGACGCCGTTCAGCGCGATCGCCTCGCTGAAGATCTGCAACGCCGCGCTCGACGCCGCGGGTTTCCCCGACATCTTCTTCCTGTTCAACGACGCGGGCACCGAACTCGCACAGACCTTCGTCGACGACAAGCGCATCGCGCTGATCAGCTTTACCGGCTCGACCGCGGTCGGCCGCACGGTCGGCGAGCGCGTCGCGCGGCGCATGGGCCGCAGCCTGCTCGAACTCGGCGGCAACAACGCGATCATCGTCGACGAATCGGCCGACCTCAAACTGGCGATCCCGGCGATCGTGTTCGGCGCGGTCGGCACCGCCGGCCAGCGCTGCACGACAACGCGGCGCGTATTTATCCACAAATCCATTTATGCCGATGTGCTCGGCAAACTGGTGACCGCCTACCAGCAGGTCGAAAAGAAGATCGGCGATCCCACGCTGGCAACCACGCTGATGGGTCCGCTCAACAGCAAGGCGGCGGTCGACGGCTACCTGGGCGCCATCGAAAAGGCCAAGGCGGCCGGCGGCAAGGTCGAGACCGGCGGCAAGGCGCTCACCGATCGTCCGGGCAATTTCGTGCTGCCGACGATCGTGAGTGCGGTGAAAAACTCCGACGCCGTCGTGCAAACCGAGACCTTTGCGCCGATCCTCTATGCAATGCCGTTCGACACGCTCGACGAAGCGATCAAGCTGCAAAACGCGGTGCCGCAGGGCCTGTCGTCGGCGATCTTCACGCAGAACCTGAAGGCCGCCGAGGCGTATCTTTCAGTCGCAGGCTCGGATTGCGGCATCGCCAACGTCAATATCGGTACCAGCGGCGCGGAAATCGGCGGCGCATTCGGCGGCGAGAAGGAAACCGGCGGCGGCCGCGAATCCGGCAGCGACGCATGGAAGGTCTATATGCGCCGGCAAACCAATACGATCAATTACTCCGACGCGCTGCCGCTCGCGCAAGGCATCAAGTTCGAGTTCTGAACAAGCCGGTCCGGTTGAACGCACCTGCACATGACCTTATCATGTGCATGTCGTTACCATGTTCGCGATCGGGAATCTGCAAATGAAAAGTCAACGCCTGACGCTGATGATTTCGCCCGAGGACAAGCGCCATTTCAAGCATCTGGCTGAGGATCGCGGCATGACGACGAGCGAGCTTGTGCGCCAGGCCGTTCGTGCCTACGGCGTCAGCTCGATTGACGATACGCGTGAACTCGCCGCACTGGCCGCCGAATTGCGCGAAGCGATTCCGTCGATGCGCAAGAGCGTGCGCAGTGCCAACGCGTCGGTCGAGCGCGCCCTCGCCAGCATCGCCAGCCGCCAGGTCAAGCGCTGATGGGCGTCCTCGCTGATTCCATTGCCGTGCTCAAGGACGTGCTGCGCATGCGCGACGATCTGGACAAACTGGCGAAAAACGTCGACAAGCTCGCCAATGCCGCCAACGATATCGACAAACGTCTGATCCGCATCGAGACGATGGTCGAGCTGGCGGAAAAACGCAGCGCCCGGCAGCCGCGGTTGCCGGCGAAATGATTCGCGGAAAACGACCGACATCGTTTGTCTGGGGACTCTAATGACCAACAAAGATTCGGCGGCCTTGATCCTCCGCCTGGCGGCTTTTTACTGGGTAGTGACAGGCACGATCGAGCTGATTGCTTCGGCTGTCTCGCTAACGATTCCGACCAGCGCGGACGTCGCTTGGATACATCAGCCTATATTTTCAACGCTGACTCTGATAATTACCGCCGCCTACCCTATCGCTGGAGTGCTGGTGTTATTTCTGGCGGATAAGCTCGCCGCTCGCTGGTGTAAGGAACACGACTCACCGGCGCCTGCGTGGATGACGTTCACTACCGGCGCGGCACTGCTCGGCATCTACTTTTCCGTGCAGGGTTTTCGCGATGTGGCTGGAGCGATTTTTCATTTCCAGGCAATTTTTCATCGCTCTGGAAATGGAGGTTCGTCTTATTTTCTGGCTGAGCCTTTCGTCAAAGCCGCCGTGTATCTTGCTGCTGGTTTGCTGCTTCTTGCTAAGCCCCAATGGCTAAAATCCAAATTCGATTCCGATACCGCGAAAGCAAACGACAGCGTTTCGAAATAAAACATCAAGTTACATGTACGCCCTCGCCCGCCCCTTCCTCTTCTGCCTCGATGCCGAGCGCGCGCACGATCTCGCGCTGACTTCGATCGAGGCGGCGTATCGCACGGGGTTGAATCCGCTGCTCGCGCTGGCGCCGGTGCCGCTGCCGACGAGCGTGTTCGGCATCGATTTTCCGAATCCGGTCGGCCTGGCCGCCGGACTCGACAAGAACGGCGCCTATATCGATGCGCTCGCGGCGCTCGGCTTCGGCTTTATCGAGGTCGGTACGACCACGCCGCGCGCGCAGCCGGGCAATCCGAAACCGCGCATGTTCCGCCTGCCCGAACACGAAGCGGTGATCAACCGGCTCGGCTTCAATAACGGCGGCGTCGACGCGCTCGTACGCAATGTGGAGAAAGCCAGATTCGGCGGCGTGCTCGGCATCAATATCGGCCGCAACAAGGACACTCCGAACGAGCGCGCAGTCGACGACTACCTGCATTGCATCGAACGCGTGTACGCGCGCGCAAGCTATATCACGGTGAATATTTCATCGCCCAACACGCAAGGCCTGCGCGACTTGCAGGAGGCGGAAACCCTGAAGCGTTTTATCGGCGCGTTGCGCGAGCGCCAGGAGCGGCTCGCTGCACAACATGGCGCGCGCAAGCCGATGCTGCTGAAGATCGCGCCGGACCTCGACGATGCCGAACTCGATGCGCTTGCCGACGTGTCGCTGAGCGCAAGAATCGACGGCCTGGTCTGCACGAATACGACCATCGATCGCCGCGCAATTGGTTCTGCACCGCGAGCACAAGAAGCTGGAGGATTGTCCGGCAAACCCTTGTTCGAAAAGGCAACCGCCGTTCTGCGCGGCATGTCGAAGCGCCTTGGCGGCAGGGTTCCATTGGTCGGCGTCGGCGGCATACTCGATGGCACCGATGCCGCAGCAAAATTCGCCGCCGGCGCAAACCTAGTGCAGTTCTACACCGGCATGATCTATCGTGGTCCGGCGCTGATCGGCGCCTGCGTCGAGGCGCTGCGCGCACAACGCACGGGGCCCGCACAGTGAGCGCCCAGCAGATCCGCGCGCTGCCCGGTTGCACGGTGCGCGAGCACGCCTCGCTGCTCGAGCGCACGACGTTTCGCGTTCCGGCCACTGCGGCGCTGTTGATCGATGTACACGATGCCGCCGCGATACCGGCGCTGCTCGAATCGACGCCTGTGCAAAACGAAAACACGCTTGTACTCGGCGAAGGCAGCAATGTGCTGTTTACGCGCGACTGGCCAGGCGTCGTACTCGCGCTGCGCACGCGCGGTACCGAGATCATCGAGGATCGCGGCGATGGGGCACTCGTGCGCGTTGCCGCGGGCGAGCACTGGAACGATTTTGTGCACTGGTCGCTCGATCGCGATCTGCTCGGGCTGGAAAATCTCGCCTTGATACCGGGCAGCGTCGGCGCTGCACCCATCCAGAACATAGGCGCGTATGGCGCGGAAGTCGGCGAATTCGTGCGTGCCGTGACTGCGTGGGATCGCACGGCGCGGCGGGAGGTACGCCTCGGCCACGATGCCTGCGCGTTCGCCTATCGCGACTCGCTGTTCAAACGCGAGCCCGGACGTTATCTGATCACTGCGGTCGAATTGCTGCTGCCGCGCGAGCGCGAGCTGCGGCTCGACTACGCCGGCGTGCGTGAAGAACTGGCCGCAATGGGCGCCGGCCAGCCCGACGCGCGCGCGGTGGCGCGTGCGATCACGCGCTTGCGCACGCGCAAGCTGCCCGATCCGGCGACGACCGGCAACGCCGGCAGTTTCTTCAAGAACCCGATCGTGGCACAGGCGCAGGCCCAGGCCTTGAAAGCAGCCCATCCTGATCTACCACTGTGGCCGATATCCGACGATCACGCGAAGCTCTCGGCCGCATGGTTAATAGAATCATGTAATTTCAAAGGATTACATGATAAATATGCGGGAGTTTCTAGCCAGCACGCCTTGGTCCTGATCAATTATGGGCAGGCGACCGGTGCGCAGATATGGGAGCTTGCCCAGCGCATTCAGCGCGCCGTCGTGGCGCGCTTCGATACCCTGCTGGAGCCCGAACCGCTGGTGATCTAAGACGTAGGCGCAGTTCCGTACGCGCCCGCCCGCTCTATTCCATGCACTGGAAGTGCAACAGATGCTCGGGATTGAGCTCGATGGACTGGCCCAGGCTGATCGTTCCATTACCACGCAGGCGCACTTCGTCGCGGTGCAGACGCAATTCCGGGTCTTCGCCGAATTTCACATAGGTACCGTTGGTCGAGCGATCGGAGACTGCGAAATAGCCGCGCTTGTATTCGATCAGGGCGTGATAACGCGAGACCCAATCGGCCTCGATGACGAGGCCGGACGCGGGATCGCGGCCGAGGGTGAAGGGCTGCGCAAGTTCGTCGAGGTCGATGCGCCTGGCCGCGGTAACGCATGTGCAGGCGAATGCGCGAAAAGGTGCCGCTATCGATACGGATCGCGCGCTGCACCATGGTCACATTGGAGTTGTCCTCCTGCCACATGACATCGACGATGTCGATCGGCTTCTGCTTGCCCGAAACACGCGCCTGACCCACTGAGCGCGTGCGCAGCATGCCGGTGTTGGTCAGCAGCTTGACCGTCGACGCCGTGGTGATGATCTGCTCGCGCTTGGCCAGCGAAGCCATGCGTGCGGCGGTATTGACCGAGTCGCCATAGACGTCGTTATCTTCCAGCAATGTTTCGCCGTGATGCAGGCCGATGCGGATCGCCAGGTTGTCGCGCGCGAAATCGGGGTCGTGGGCAATGCGTTTCTGCATGTCGACCGCGCCGAGCAGGCCCTGCATCGGTCCGGGGAAGGTACACATGATTTCGTCGCCGATCGTCTTGATCACGCGGCCGCCGTGGCCCGCCGGTGACTTCGGCCAATGCATTGAGAATGGCCGCGACCAGACGCCGCGCTTCCAGATTGCCGCGGGTCTCGAACAACTTGGTGCTGCCGGCTACATCGGCAAAAACTATGGTCAGCATCGCAGTCATGGGGCAAAGTTTAGCCGGAAAGCGTCGCGCCGTGGGCGATCGGGTCAATCTCGGGACAATAATTTCGCTGCGGCGACGATATCCGCCTCACCCGGCAGAACCAGAAACGCTGCACCGGCCAGCGGTGTGTAGGTGTCTACCCCGACGATGCGCTGCAAGGGTTTCGCGCCAAACCCGGCCTCGACGACGGCAGTGATGATCCCCTCGCCCACGCCCGCGCTGTGGCGACCCTCGTCGACGATCAGGATGCGCCTTGCCGTCTGCGCCTGTGCCGCGATAAAGCCCTCGTTGAGCGGCACCAGCCAGCGCAGATCGACCACGCGCACATTCCAGCCCTGATTTTTCTGTATCGTGCGCGCGGCGCGCAGGCTCATCGGCACGCCGTTGCCGTAAGTGAAGATCACAAGATCGTTGGCGGACTCGTCGTAGATGCGCCCCTCGCCGAGCGCCATGGCCTGGTCGGGCGGCGGATAGGCGAACTGCCATCCGCCATCGCCCACTGCGTACAAGTCCTTGGCCATGTACAAGGCGATCGGCTCGAGAAATATAGCAACGCGTCCGTCCACCTTTGCCAGCGCCGCCAGGGTACGCAACATCGTCGCCGCATCGTCGCCACGCGCGGGACAGCCGACGACGAGACCCGGAATATCGCGCAGGGCGGTTATCGAATTGTCGTTGTGGAAATGTCCGCCAAAGCCGCGCTGATAGCCCAAACCGGCGATGCGCACGAGCATCGGGTTACGGTACTGATTGTTCGAGAAGAACTGCAACGACGCCGCTTCGCCACGGATCTGGTCGCAGGCGTTGTGGAAATAGGCGAGGTACTGAATTTCCGGCAGCGGCAGCATGCCCATATTCGCAAAGCCCTGCGCCAGCCCGAGAATCATCGTCTCGTCGAGCAAGGTATTGAACACGCGCGCATTCTTGAACGCCTTGTGCAGCCCCTTCGTCACCGTGTAGACGCCGCCTTTCTGCGCGACGTCCTCGCCGAACAGCAACGCCTCAGGGTATTTGCACAACAGGTCGTGCAGCGCGTTGTTGATCTGGATGGCCAGATGCCGCGGCGGCAGTTTTTCCGGCAATTTCTCCGCGCTGCCGAAAACCTTCACACGGAAGGTCGCGTAGTCCGCGCGCTGCGCCTCGGCGATCACTGCAGCGGGCGAATATGGTGCGAGCGGCGCGATCACGTCGGCAAGTGCGGTCAGCTTGGGCCGCCTGTCGGCTTCGTCCGCAGCGGCGAAACAGCGTTGACGGAAGTCCTCGTAGCGCGCCAGCAGTTGTTCCCTGGTATACACGCCCGCTTGCAACGCGATTACGGCACTGCGCAGCAGTGGATCGGTCGCTTCGACCGTGACGAGTTCCTCGATAGTGCGCCACTCGATTTCGAAATCCGTTCCCGCATGACCCATGATGCGCGTCGTGCGCAGATGCAGGAACGTCGGCCGCCGCGTCGTGCGGCAGTGATGTACTGCGCGCGCTACCTGTTCGTAGCCCGTGGCGAGATCGAGGCCGTCGGCGTAAAAATAATCGAGGTCGCGACGGCGGCTGAAGTTCGCGGCGATCCAGTCGGCCGGCGTTTTTACCGAGATGCCGATACCGTTGTCCTCGCAGACGAACAGCACCGGCGCGGGCAGTTTCTGGTAAGCCGTCCAGGCGGCGGTATTGAAGGCCGTCTGCGCGGTGGCGTGATTCGACGAGGCATCGCCGAACGAGCAGATCGCGATGGAATCGTCAGGAATCGGCAGTTTGTGTGCGATGCGCTTAGCCTGCTCGATCGCCACCGCCGTGCCGAGTGCCTTGGGCAAATGCGAGGCGATCGTCGAAGTCTGCGGCAGTACCCACAGCGGCTTCGAGCCCCAGACCTTGTGCCGTCCGCCGGATGCCGGATCGTCCTTGCTCGCGGCGAAGCTCAGCGCCGAATCCATGATCGGATCACGCGGATTGCCATCGGCGCCCGCCAGCTTGCGAAAACGCTCGGCCATGAAAGCGCCCGAGCGATAGTGCAGGAACGCCGGATCGGTGTGCCGCGTCAGCCGCGCGACCAGCGCATTGCCCTCATGACCCGACGAGCCGATCGTGTAGAAGACCTTGTTCTTCACGCGCAGCACGCGCGCCATCAGATCGAGATGGCGGCTGATCAGCTGCGAATCGAACAGCTCGACAAAGTCGCTGCGCGTGCACAAGCTGCCCAGCAACACAGGCGCATCGCCTGCGTCCGCGCGCGCAGCACCCTGCCAGTTCTGCACGAACTCGATGAAGTTCTGGTCGCAGACCTCGGCGCGGTTGACATTGCGGTGACGCGCGGGAATCGGACTGGGGCTGGCGTTCATAGTAGGTTGGCTATCAAAAACCGTTGCCGCAAAAAATGCAAAATAAAAACCGGAGAAATTCCTTTTGCGTTATTTGCGCTGTTTGCGACCAATAAATTTTTTCGTTCAATTTGACTGCGCAATCAGCGCGCTGTTCTCGGCCGCGTAAGGCGGCATCGCCACAAAATCCGGCTGCGCGCGGGTGCGCTCGAGCCACGCGCAAATATATGGATACTTGCCAAGGTCGAATCCTGCGTCGGCTGCGCAATGGGTGTAGGCGAACAGCGCGATATCGGCGATGCCGTAACCCAGGCTGCTGAACCAGGCGCTCGCACCGAGATGTTTTTCCATCACCGCCAGCGCCGCATCGCCACGCTCGCGCAGCTTGGGCAGATCGGCGCGACGCGGCGAGTCGAGCGCCGTCCAGCCGCAGATGAAACGTGCGACAGCGACGTACGGTTCGTGGCTGTACTGCTCGAAGAACATCCAGGCGAGGGTCTGCGCGCGCTGCCAGGCATCGCCGGCAAAGTATTTCGTGCCGTCGGCGAGCCAGCAGAGGATTGCGTTCGATTCGACCATAATGCGGCCGTCCTCTGTTTCGATCATCGGTACTCTGCCGTTCGCATTCTTCGCAAGATATTCTGGTCTGCGCGTGGCGCCATGCGCGCTATCGGTTTCGATCCAGCGATACTCGTGACCAAGATGACCGAGCAGCATGCGCAGCTTGTGGCAGTTGCCGGAAGGCGAGTAACCGTAAACCGTAATCATCAGGTATTTCCTCTTGCGCGGCGCGCGCGCCATTGTTCGCGCGACTGGCCCCAGATTTCGATCGAGTGGTCGTCGAGCGGCGGCGGCAGCTTGCCCGGGCCCTTGTTCGTCGAGCCGATGCGACGCGCAAGTGCCTGCGACGCTGTATTCGCCGGATCGATGCAGTGGATGACGTTGTCCCAGTCGAGATTCGCGAACGCCCAATCGATCGCCGGCGTCGCGGCTTCGCTCGCATAGCCTTTGCCCCAGGCCGCGCGACGGAAAGCCCAACCCACCTCGTGGCCGGGCCAGCCCTCGGGTTGCCAGGGACCGAGCTGTCCATACCACTCGCCCGTGTGCTTGTCGGTCACCGAAAACATGCCGAACCCCTGCACGAGCCATGCGCCCGGCTGCTGCAGGAACTTGCGCCATGCCGCTGCGCGCAGCATCGCACCGCCGACGAAGCGCGCGGCTTCCTCATCGCCGAACAACTCGGCGTAGCCGTCGAAATCCTCGCACCGCGGCAGGCGCAGGATCAGGCGCTCGGTTTCGATACGCGGTTCGGACATGCGTAGCTCAGAACGCATTGATGCCGGTCACTTCGCGCCCGACGACAAGCTGGTGCACGGTTTCGGTGCCTTCATAGGTGATCACGGATTCGAGATTGAGCGCGTGGCGGATCGGGCAATGCTCGGTGGTGATGCCGGCGCCACCCAGAATATCGCGCGCCTCGCGCGCGATATCGATTGCCATGCGCACATTGTTCCACTTGGCCAGCGATACCTGGGTCGGCTGCATCCTGCCGGCATCCTTGAGGCGTCCGAGCTGCAGGGACAGCAACTGCGCGAGCGTGATCCTTCGGGCCATATCGGCCAGCTTCAATTGCACGGCCTGGGTCGCCGCGATTGGCCGCTCGAACAGCACGCGCTGTTTCGCATACTCGGTGGCTTCGGTGAAGCATGCAATCGCAGCGCCGATCGGTCCCCAGGTGATGCCGTAGCGCGCCTGCGTCAGGCAGCCGAGCGGTCCCTTCAGGCCTTTCACATTGGGCAGACGATTCGCGTCCGCCACCCGCACGTCGTCGAAAAACAGGGCGGACGTGACCGACGCGCGCAGGCTCATCTTCTTGTGCACTTCCTGCGCCGTAAAGCCATTTGTACCTTTCTCCACAATGAAGCCTTGTATACAATCGCCGGTCTGCGCCCAGACGATCGCGATATGCGCGAGATTGCCGTTGGTGATCCACATTTTGGCGCCGTTGATGATCCAGTCGCCGCCATCGCGCCGCGCATGCGTTTTCATGTTCGCCGGATCCGAGCCGCCGTGCGGTTCGGTCAGACCGAAGCAGCCGATGACCTTGCCCTGCGCCATCTGCGGCAACCAGTGGCGTTTCTGCTCCTCGCTGCCATAGGCGTAGATCGGGTACATGCACAGCGACGACTGCACCGAGGCGAAGCTGCGCAGACCCGAATCGCCGCGTTCGAGCTCCTGGCAGACGAGTCCGTAACTCACCGCGTTCATGCCGGCGCAGCCATACTCGACCGGCAGCGAGGAGCCGAGCAGCCCCAAATCGGCCATTTCCGGAATCAGTTCGGTCGGGAAGCGAGCCTGGTCGAAACAATCGCCGATGATCGGCAGCACACGCTCGTCGGTGAAGCGCGCGACGGTGTCCTGCACCATGCGTTCTTCGTCGCTGAGCAGGGAACGCACGTCATAAAGATCGGCGGGATTGAGCGGATTGGCGGGCATTATATTTCCGAGGACGGTTCACGTCCGCTAAAAGACCGCCTATTCTAGCTGCCGGCCCGATCCGGGTCATCCGCAAATCGGCCAATGCGCGTCCCCGTCCTCACTTACCACGCGATGAATGTCGCTGGAAACGATTACAGCAACAACGACCACGTCGCGTTGGCCGCGGATCTGCGCACCATCGAACGACTCGGCCTGCGCATCGTGCCGCTGGCGCGGGTCGTCGATGCGCTGCTCGGTCTCGCGCCCGAGTCGTCCGTGGAGAATTCGGTCGCACTATCGTTCGACGACGGTTCCTGGTTCGACTGGTACGACCTCGAGCACCCCAGCTTTGGCGCGCAGCGCGGTTTTGCCGGAGTATTGCGCGAATTCGCCGCAGAGGCCGGTAGACCGGTGCATGCGACGAGTTTCGTGATCGTCTCGCCCGCTGCGCGCGCGACGCTCGATCGCACCTGCATGGTCGGCCGCGGCTGGTGGACCGACGACTGGTGGCCGCAGGCGGCGCAGGAGGACCTGATCGCGATCGAAAGCCATAGCTGGGATCACAATCACCACACTCTGCCGGCGACCGCACAACGCGAACAGCGCAATGGCACGTTCGTCACGATCGACGATTACACCGATGCCGACGCCGAAATCCGCCAGGCCAGCGACTGGCTGGACGCGCATTGCCCCACGCGCAAAACGAGCTTGTTCGCCTATCCCTATGGCGAGAGCAACGATTATCTCGTACGCGAATATCTGCCGCGTCATGTCAGCGAGCATCGCCTGCGCGCAGCGTTTGCCACCGATGCGCGCCCACTCGAGCGCGACAGCGAGCGCTGGCTCTTGCCGCGCTACGTCTGCGGTCAGCACTGGAATTCGCCGCAGCAGCTCGAGCACCTGCTGCGCGACGCGCGCGTCGTGGTGAGTTAGGGTGTGTTTGGTGTGTTGGTAGATCGATTCGCCGATTCGATAACCACCAGGTCGAGATTGGGCTCGATTCCGTCGAGATCGATACGCCATGCGACGGACTCGCGGTCGACGCAGTCCGCACAGCGATACAGGAAAGTCGCGCTATCGTCGAACAGCAGCTTGGCCGGTTTGCCATTCGCCGTTACGCTGTGCACGATCATCGAGTGCGCACTCGCGAAACGATTGGTCAGCGCGACGACGTCGCCCGCATTGGCTGCAAACTCGAATTGATGCGGGACGGGTGCGCTGGTTACCCTGTCGGCGCTGATCTGCATCCTCGGCAAGTTGGTCGGGCGGCCACCGGATGCGGGCGCGATCGCACGCACATGCTGGTAAAACGCCAACCCCGCTGCGATGCGATCCGGCGCAATACCGATTTGACGCGCCGCGCGCTTCGAGATGCCTGCGAGGTGCCGGCCCCCGCCCTCGACACCGCCGAAGCGCAGATCCGGCTGGTGCCCGCAAGCCAGTCTTGCCGGCACCGAGAGGCTGTGCTCGGTGATCCACGCCAGGCTCGCGTGCAGCACCGTCGGCGCGCAGAGCAAAGCGCCAATCCGGTCCATCTGGCGTACCGGCACGAAAGTCACCGGTACTTCGGTGTATGAATTGCCCCACTTGCCGATATCGGTATACGAATTGACATGCGCCATCGAGCGCAATGTGTCGACCTTGCCGAGAAAGGCGTAAAACGGCGCCAGTGCAAGGACCACATAGAGGGCAAGTGCGACCCGGCCTGCCGAGCGCAGCGCGAATGACCCGCTTTCGAGCAGGCCGTACCAGCCGATCGCAATAATCAGCGCAACCGGCGGCAGCGCGGATGGAATCATCCACATCGTCGTCTTCGCGCGCACGGCAACAAGAAAAATTGTCTGCGCCGTCATCATCAACAGCGCCGCCAGCGCCCATCGATGCAGTTCACTGCGGCGGGATCGGAGCAGGAAGATCCCGGAGATCGCGAACGCCAGGCACAGGCAATAGATCGCCAGCGCGATCTGTGCGAGGGGTTGACTCATCGGCGTTCGCAACAGCAATCCCGACCATGCGCCATCGATGAACAACGCCCGGATCAACGGCAGGAAACGGAACCATGGCTCGATACCCAGATCGTGATCGGCGTACTTCGTTAGCGGCCGCGCCATTCCCGCTGGCGCCATGGAGGAATCCAGCCATGGCGGCAACAGACTCAACAGCACCACCCCGACCGCCAGGGCCAGCAGTGCGCATGCTTTCACCGAGCGGTGCCGGTAGAGCAAGACAACCCCCGCCACGATCGGGTAAGTAACGGCGGTCGGATGCGCGTGGATGCAGGCCGCCGCCGCAAGGCCGAAGAGCAACGCATTGGCGACGGAAAAGTCCACCCAGCAGCGTCGAGTCGCGAGCGCGAGCAGCAGGATCGTCGTTTCCACCAAGGCCGGATGACTGGGGAACATCATCGCAATGGTCGACCAGCCGGCGACGCCGATGCCAACGGCGAAGACGAAACCGAAGCGCGCATCCACCCAGCGCGTGCCGATGTAGCGGGCGAGGAAATATTTGGCGGCAGCCAGCATCTGCACCAGCACGGAAGCGGCAGTGACGCTTCCGAAAAGGCGAATCGGCAGCGCCAGCAGGTAAAACCACCAGGGCCCGAGTTCGAACAATTCGTAGATCGGCGGACCGGACAGGGGAAAGTGCTGTCCCTGCGCGATCTGGGTAGCCCAATACATGTCGCGCCAGAAATCCACGATGCCGCCGCAATTGAGCCCGGCCGCGATATGGATGCCGAGCATCAGCGTGCAATAGATCGCGCCGGCGATCCGCCAACCGCGATCCGCTGCGGGAACGAGCGTGGGTTGAGAAGGGGTAAAACCTGGCGGCATTCCGGCACCGGTCGAAAAGGGGCTTATCCTAACGCATCGGCAAATTTCACCGGGCCGGGAAACGCGAGCAGCGGCGATTGCGTTGCGCCGGCGGCGCGCAGCGCCTACCCTTCACCCATGCAATTGCCGGATTCGACCATGGATCAGCCTGCGCTTTCCGTCATCCCCGATGCGATCCGGAAATTCTTCACGATCACGGAAATCGACGATGCGGAGTTTCTCGTCGGCGACCTGTTCCGGCGCAAATTCGGCGATCCGCCACCCGACTTCCGCCGCCACCTCGTCGCGCTCTACCGCGACGCCGACGGTGCGCAACATCTCGCCGGTTATTCGCATATGCGGCCTTTTGGAGATGTATACCTTTCCGGCGGTTCATGCAGCAATGGCGCAACGATAGCGCGCATGCAGGCGCACGAGCGCGAAGCTGTGCAGGCCGCGGGTGGCGTCTGGTATCTGATTCTCAAGTACGCGTTCCGCAAGTACGCGGATTCGTGCGATGCGTTTTTCGGCCATTGCGGAGACCGGCGCGCGCACGAAGTGGCCCTCGCGGCGGGCTTCGTGGATACCGAAGTCGAGCCCGTCATCGTCAACTGGCACAAGCCTCTACCGGATGTCTTTCGCCGCGCCCTGACCGCCAAGGTGGTCGCCCTCGGGCCGTTCTAGCCACGCGAGCCGAAACGCAACGGTGGTCAACGGCCCTGGCGCTTTTGATTCGATACCCCGTGCGGCACGTGCCCGGTCGCCACATGCCGGCGCGCGGATTCGACGTTGTGCGCGGAGTCGTCGAAAAAAATATCCGCGCCGAAAGTTTCCAGGAACGGTCCCTTGTCGCGGCCGCCGAGAAACAGCGCCTCGTCCAGACGCACGCCCCAGTGGCGCAAGGTCAGGATCACGCGCTTGTGCGCGGGTGCGGAGCGCGCGGTGACGAGTGCGGTGCGGATCGGCGAGTTTTCCGCGGGAAACGCTTCCTGCAGCTTGTGCAACGCGGCGAGAAAACCGCGGAACGGGCCGCCGGACAGCGGCTGATCGGCGTTCTCGACTTCGTTGCGATGGAAGGCGTCGATGCCCTGTTCCTGCGAGACGCGCTCGGACTCATCGCCGAAGATCACCGCGTCGCCGTCGAAGGCGATGCGTAGCTGGTCCGACGACAGCAGCGGCGCTTGCGACGGCAGAATCGTTGCCGCCGCAATGCCTTCATCGAGCGCGCGTGCAACGCTTTCTGGATTGGCCGAAAGAAACAGTTGCGCACCGAAAGAATGCACATACGGTGCGGTCGGCGCACCGCTGGTAAACGCGGCACGCGCGATATCCAGACCGTAATGCTCGATCGAATTGAAGATGCGCAGTCCCGTGTCGGCAGAATTGCGCGACAGCAGGATTACCTCGACGCGCGCCGGCGCCGGTTTGGGCGGATTCAAATGCAGCAGCTTGCGCACCAGCGGAAACGCGATGCCGGGCGCGAGCGGTTCGTCCTCGCGCCGCGTCTGATGTTCGCGAAATGCGTCGAGGCCGGCCTGCTCGAACAGCGCATGGCTTTCGGAAAGGTCGAACAGCGCGCGCGAGGTGATCGCGACGATCAGACGGCCGTCGTTCGGATTGTCGACCTCAGTAGGCGAACTGTTCATTCAGGATGCGATCTTCGAGATTGTGCTCGGGATCGAACAGCAGATTGACGGTCTTGTCGTGCGATTCGCGCACGGTCACTTCGACCACGTCACGCACTTCGTTGGAATCGGCGGTGGCGCTGACCGGGCGCTTGTACGGATCGAGAATTTCGAACTTGACCTCGGTGGCCGCGCGCAGGATCGCGCCACGCCAGCGGCGCGGGCGAAACGGACTGATCGGGGTCATCGCGAGCACGTCGGCGCCAAGCGGCAGGATCGGCCCGTGCGCGGACAGGTTGTACGCGGTCGAGCCGGCCGAGGTCGCGACCAGAATGCCGTCGCACATGAGCTCGTCGATCTTCACCGCCGCGTTGAGCGATACGCGGATGTGCGCGGCCTGCTTGGTCTGGCGCAACAGGGAGACCTCGTTGAACGCAAGCGAAGTCACGGAACTGCCCGATTCGGTTACCGCTTCCATGATCAGTGGCTTCAGCGTCGTCGCCTGCGCGCGCGCAAGGCGTTCCTTCAGGCCATCGATGTGGAACTGGTTCATCAGAAAGCCGACGGTGCCGAGCTTCATGCCATACACGGGCTTGTTCAACGCCATGTGCCGATGCAGGGTGCGCAGCATGAAACCGTCACCGCCGAGCGCGACGATCATGCCGGCCTGATCGAGCGGCACCTCGGTATACCGGGTGCGGATCTCGGCGAGCGCCGCCTGCGCTTCATCGGTGCTGCTGGCCACGAAGGCGATGGCTTGGTCGATCACGCGAACTCCATGGGTGAATGCGCGGGCATTGTAGCGTGCCCTTGCCTGCGCATGCCTTCGCCGCACGCAGCCGCCGTCGGGGCGCAGCCGGGGCGACAACGGTGCGAGGCTGGATCCGAAGCGCTAAGGTTTCGCCGCCCGCACCGGAATCGGCACGCTACACACATCGATATGTCCCGCCGGCACCTTGTACCAGTCGTCGCGGCGGTTGCGCCGCGATTCGATCAGCGCAGTGAAGGTCGGCGTGTCGGTACGCAGCACTTCGAGATTCGTGCGCTCGGCCGCGGGTACATCGGCGGCGAGGCGTATGCGCTCGATCGGCACGCGCTGCGCGGGCTTTTCGTAGAACCCCAGCGCGCCGGTTCCACGCGGCAGCGTCGACAGCAGTTCAATGCCCTGCACGACGCGGCCGACCACGGTGATATTGCGATCGAGCCAGCGCGGCGAGCTGCCGATCACGACATAGAGTTCCGCGCCGCCGCCGGAATCGACATCCACATCGCGACCGACGCCGAGCGTGCCGTAGCAATGCGTCAGCCAGGCGCGGCCGAGCCTGGGATCGCGCGCGCTGGCGAAGTCGCCGGAGAATCCGGTCTGCGCCGCGTAACCATCGACGTCGGGCAAGCGCACAAACGGACTTTTGTCGTTCAGCGGAATCGTGAACTCGGCCGGCAACGTGCGTTTGGCGGCTCTGATCGGACGCGGTTGATCCTTGTCGCCGGCGCGCGCGTCGGCATGCGGATCGCCCCATTGCACGACGTAGTTGTCCTGCACGCGCAATATCGCCAGGCCATCGAAATATTTTTCGCGTACCAGGGCCTTGATGTTGGCGACATGATTCGGCGCGAACTCCGGCGCCAGTTCGATCACGACACGGCCGGACTTGAGTTCGAGATACAGCGTGTTCTGCGGATCGAGCGCATGCCAGTCGCCCGCTTTTGCCGCAGCCAGCACATCGGCCATGGTCAACGGCTTTTGCGCGCAGCGCGGGCGCTGCGTGCGCCGCCGCAGCGAGCACGACCTGAGCCGCACACGCGAACATCATGTTTGCCAGACGCAATCGTCCGATCATCGTCCCCTACTCCCGAAAAAGTTTACTTTTCCACAGCATGCGATTCGGTGGCGAGCACACCGAGGCGCACGAGACGTTCGAATTGCGCGCCATCGCGAGCCACCGTCAAGGTCACGTGCTTGCCCATGTTCGCGCGCAGCAGTTCCTGGAATGCCTCACGATTGCGTACGGGAATGCCGTTGAACTTGAGCACGAAATCGCCGCGGCGCAGATTCGCTTCCGCCGCCGGCGTCGCGCCGATGACCGCACCGATTTGCACGCCGCCGGCGACACCGAGCGTTTTCTTCTCTTTCGCCGACAAACTGCGGAACTGCGCACCGAACGGCAGCTTGTAGCGCACGTAGAAGACAGCGACGAAGGGCGCTTCGGCGTTGTCTTTCGCTTCCGCCGAAGGCGCGTAGATCAGTATCCTGTCGGCGCCGACGCGCTGCCCCTGGCGCAGCGCCCAGGCCTGCGCGGTATCGTCATTGGTCGGATAGAAGCCGGTGCCGATGCGCACGAAACTCTTGCCGACGAGCTTGCGTTCGTCCGGCCCGATCGCAGTACCGGGCATGGTTTCCGGCAAATCCGGTGCCGGCGCGGCGCGCAGCTCGTCGACGAGATCGGCACCGTGACCCGGATCGACCTGGTACTGGCCGGGCTCGGCAACCGGGCGCGGGGGCGGCGGAGTCGGCGGCGGTTGGTACTCGGGCCGCACGCATCCGGCGAGCAGCAGCACCGCCACGGCGAACAGTCTGCAAAACACTACAAAACCGGAACGCCATTTCGTGGTGGACACGGGCATATCCATCACGCAATAGTACCGCTTTGTCTGCGGATCACGCATGTCCACGGTCACGCTCGACGCCAGCGCGGCAAAGCGCAGTCTGCGCAAGGCGCAATTGCAGATTCATTTCTGCGTGCTGCTGTGGGGCTTCACCGCGATTCTCGGCAAGATGATCACGCTACCGGCGCTGACGCTGGTCTGGTGGCGCATGCTGATCGTCACCAGCGCATTGCTGCTGGTGCCGCGCGTCTGGCGCGGATTGCGCACGATGCAGCCGCGCCTGCTGGCCGCGTATGCGGGTGTCGGCGCGATGGTGGCGCTACACTGGTTGTCCTTCTATGCCTCGATCAAGCTGGCGAACGCCTCGGTCGCGGCAACCTGCATCGCGATCGGCCCGGTGTTCCTCGCCGTACTCGAACCGTGGATCGCCGGGCGCAGATTCGAACCGCGTGAATTGCTGATCGGCATCGGCGCGATTCCCGGGGTCGCGCTCGTGGTCGGCGGTATTCCCGATCAGATGCGCATCGGTGTCGTGGTTGGCGTGATCTCGGCGTTCCTCGTTGCGTTGTTCAGCGCGTTCAACAAACGCCTCGTCGAGCACGCCGACCCGTTCACGGTGACCGCGATCGAACTGGGAACGGGCGTGATCTTTCTCGGCCTCGTCGGCGTTGCGCTGCCGCATTCGGGCGATATGTTCGCCTTGCCGAGCCTGCACGATTCGATTCTGCTGCTGATCCTTGCGTTCGCCTGCACACTGGTGCCGTTTACGCTCTCGCTCGTCGCCCTGCGCCATCTGAGCGCCTTCGAAGTGGAACTCGCGGTCAACCTCGAGCCGGTCTACGCGATTGTCCTCGCGATCTTGCTGTTCGGCGAGCAACGCGACCTCGGCGTCGCGTTCTATTGTGGTGTGGCGATCATCCTCGGCGCGGTATTCGTGCACCCCCTGCTCAATCGGCGCAGGCCGCATCGCACCGAGACCAACGTCGCCGGTTGTGCGGATTGATTTCTTCTTTCCCGACCCGAATTTGAAAGCAAGACCCGGAGTGAACGATCCGATAACCGTGCGTAATCTGCCTTCATCCAAACCTCAACGGAAGCGAATGCCGATGAACGCCGTGCTGCAAGCCTTACCCACCGATTCCGTCGAGAACGATCCGCGCTGGGCCGCCATTGTCGCGCGCGACGCGCGCGCGGATGGCACGTTCTATTATTCGGTCAAAACAACCGGCGTCTACTGCCGGCCGTCGTGCGCTGCGCGTCTGCCGCGCCCGCACAATGTGACGTTTCACGCCTCGCGCGCGCAGGCCGAACGCGCGGGCTACCGTCCGTGCAAGCGCTGCAAGCCCGATCAGGCCAGCTCTTGCCGAACAACATGCGGCGCGCATCACGTCGGTATGCCGGCTGATCGAATCCGCAGAGGAAACGCCCAGTCTCGATACGACTCGCCGCACATGCCGGCATGAGCACATATCATTTTCATCGCGTGTTCAAATCGATCACCGGCGTCACGCCGAAGGCCTATGCGGCTGCGCATCGCGCGACCCGCGTACGCACGGAACTGGCGCGCGCCGCCAGCGTCACCCATGCGATCTTCGATGCCGGCTACAACTCGAACGCGCGCTTCTACGAGAAATCCAACGCATTGCTCGGCATGACGCCGAGCGACTATCGCAAGGGCGGAACGAACGCGCAAATCCGCTTCGCGATCGGCGAGTGTTCGCTCGGCGCGATTCTCGTTGCCTGCAGCGAGCGCGGCGTCTGCGCGATTCTGCTGGGCGACGACGCGGATGCGCTCGCTCGCGATCTGCAGGACCGCTTTCCGCAGGCCAGTCTGATTGGCGGCGATGGCGAATTCGAACGCCTTGTGGCGCGGGTAGTCGGCTTCGTCGAAGCGCCGCAACTTGGACTGGATTTGCCGCTCGATGTGCGCGGCACCGCGTTCCAGCAGCGCGTCTGGCAGGCGCTGCGCGAAATTCCAGCCGGCAAGACTGCGAGCTATAGCGATGTCGCCACGCGCATCGGCGCGCCGAAATCGGTACGCGCCGTGGCCCAGGCCTGTGCAGCGAATCGCCTGGCAGTGGCGATTCCCTGCCACCGCGTCGTCCGCAACGACGGTGCGCTGTCCGGTTATCGCTGGGGTGTCGAGCGCAAGCGCGCGCTGCTAGAACGCGAGGCCAAATAAAGACCTGCTTGATCCAAATGCTCGTCATTCCCGCGAAAGCGGGAATGACGAGCATGAAAAGAAATCAGCCAACCAGCAGCGCGTTGACGCGTCGCACATAAGCGGCCGGATCGTCGAGCGCTGCGCCTTCGAGCAGTTGCGCCTGTTCGAGCAGGATCAGGCCCAGATCGTTCGCGCGCGCGGCATCGGTTTCGCTTTCCAGGCGCTTGACCAGCGCGTGTTCGGGATTGATTTCGAGTGCAGGCTTGGCCTCCGGCACATCGTGTCCGGCCTGCTTGAGCAGACGCTGCATCGCCATGCCCATATCGTGTTCGTCGAGCACGAGGCACGACGGCGAATCGGTCAGGCGCTCGCTCACGCGCACATCGCGCACGCGGTCGCCGAGCAGATCCTTGAGTTTCTTCACCACGCCTTCGGCGGCCTTTTCCGCTTCCTTGCGCTTTTCCTCATCGACGCCGCCGAGCTTGCCCAGATCGAGATCGCCCTTGGCGACGTTGCGCAGCTTCTTGCCCGCGTACTCGGTGAGATAGCCCGCCATCCACTCGTCGATGCGCTCGTACATCAGCAGCACTTCGATACCGCGCGCGCTTGCAACGCCTCCAGCTGCGGACTGCCCTTGGCCGCGGCATAGCCGTCGGCGGTGATGTAGTAGATCGATTCCTGTCCAGCCTTCATGCGCCCGATGTAGTCGTCGAGCGAGACCGTCTGCGCCGCGCCTTCGGCTTTGCGTGGAGGCGAAGCGCAACAGCTTGGCGATGCGCTCCTTGTTGGCGAAGTCCTCGGCCACGCCTTCCTTGAACACGCTGCCGAATTCCTTCCAGAACGTTGCGAATTTTTCCGGTTCGTCCTTGGCCAGCTTGTCGAGCAGATCGAGCACGCGCCGCGTGCAGGCCGCGCTTGCAGTTTTTCCAGGTTGCGGTTCTGCTGCAGGATTTCGCGGCTGACGTTGAGCGGCAGGTCGTCCGAATCGACCACGCCGCGCACGAAGCGCAGATAAGCCGGCAGCAATTGCTCGGCCGCGTCCATGATGAAAACGCGCTTGACGTAGAGCTTCAGACCCTTGCGCTCGTCGCGGGCGCCCATCATGCAGGTCGAACGGCGACTTGCGACGGGATGTACAGCAGCGAGGTGAAGTTCTGGTTGCCCTCGACGCGGTTGTGCGTCCACGCCAGCGCGATCGTTGAAATCGTGCGCGATGTGCTTGTAGAAACCCTGGTAGTCCTCGTCCTTGAGCTCGGACTTCGGCCGCGTCCACAGCGCCGAGGCCTGATTGACGACTTCCCATTCGTCGGTCGGCTTGCCGTCCTTCTCTTTCGGCATGCGGATCGGGAAACCGATGTGGTCGGAGTAGCGCGCGATCAGGCTGCGCAACTGCCAGCTCTGCAGGAATTCGTCCTCGTCGGCCTTCAGATGCAGGGTGACCGCGGTGCCGCGCGCGGCATCCTCGACAGTTTCCAGCGTGTACTCGCCCGTGCCGGTCGATTCCCAGCGCACGCCGTCGCTCGCAGCGCTGCCCGCGCTTGCGCGTGATCAGCGTGACCTTGTCGGCGACGACGAAGGCCGAATAGAAACCCACGCCGAACTGGCCGATCAGGTTCGCGTCGGCCTTCTGCTCGACCGACAGCGCTTCGAGGAACTTGCGCGTGCCGGAACTGGCGATCGTGCCGATGTTCGCGATCGACTTCGTCGCGGCGTCATGCCGATGCCGTTGTCGCGGATGGTCAGCGTGCGCGCGTCCTTGTCGACGCTGACATCGATGCGCAGTTCGCTGTCGCCGGCAAGCAGTTCGGGTTTGCCGAGCGCCTCGAAGCGCAGCTTGTCGCAGGCATCGGACGCGTTCGAGATCAGCTCGCGCAGGAAAATTTCCTTGTGCGAATACAGCGAATGCGTGACCAGGTGCAGGACCTGGGCGACTTCGGCTTCGAATTTGCGGGTTTCGGCGGCAGCGGTCATGTGTTGGATTTCCTCTCAGTGGTTTGCGCCACGAATGCGGCCGCGACGGCTCGATTTCAAGCACGCTGATCGCTCGTTGCGAGCGACGATGAGTCAAATCGATCGAAGCGCCTTATCGATCGAAGTGCCTTGGCCGGGAAATATTCGCGCCGAAAGATGCGGCCTCCTGAGCGACGCCACCACCCGCCTGGAGCAGACACCGCACAAAGACAAAGCGGCCGCCGGAGACCGGCGGCCGCTTTGGACGAGGAGCACAGACGCGACTCAATGCTCCAGGTTCGTTGTCGCAAAACCGGGCATCATGCCGCGGTTTGCGGGCAAACGGTCGCGGCAGAGCCGCCACATTTGCCGCCCGGATCGCTTACCGCGATCCGCCGCGTCGGCACATCCTGTGCCGAGTTGTATCGTTACTCGGCTTCGGCCGCGCGCTTGGTCAGGTCTTCCTGAATACGCGCCTTCTTGCCTTCCAGACCGCGCAGGTAATAGAGCTTCGCACCGCGCACCTTGCCACGACGCTTGACCGCTGACCGACTCGATCGCCGGGCTATGCGACTGAAACACGCGCTCGACGCCGGTGCCGTGCGAAATCTTGCGCACGGTGAAAGCGGAATTGAGGCCCGCGTTCTTCTTCGCGATGACACACGCCTTCGTAGGCCTGCACGCGCTCGCGATTGCCTTCCTTGACCTTGACGTTGACGACCACCGTATCGCCCGGCCCGAACTCGGGCAGTTTGCGGGTAATCTGGGCGGCTTCGAATTGTTGGAGGAGATTGCTCATGACACTCACCGATTGAGGTTGATTATATGCCGACTTTTGCGTCGGTATGACGACTCGACTTCACTACTTTTTTGTATCTTCTTGAAATTCCTGCAAAAATTTCTACGTCCTCCCGCTCCTAGCTCGATCCTCGCCAGCAAGTCCGGACGCCGCAGCCAAGTCCGTCCCAGCGCCTGTTTCCGGCGCCAGCGCCGGATCGCCGCATGGTCGCCGGACATCAGCACCGCCGGCACCGGCCCCAGTTCGTGCTGCTCGGGCCGCGTGTAATGCGGGCAGTCGAGCAGGCCGTCCGAAAACGAATCCTGCTGGGCCGACTGCGCATCGTTCAGCGCGCCATCCTGCAGCCGGCCGATCGCGTCGATCAGCACCGCTGCGGCCAGTTCGCCGCCGGAAAGCACGTAGTCGCCGATGGAAATTTCCTCGTCGACCTCGTGTTCCAGCAGGCGCTCGTCCACCGCCTTCGTAACGCCCGCACAAGCAGGATCAACCGCTCGCCGCTGCGCCAGCTCCTGCACCTTCGCCTGCGTGAGCCGCGCTCCCTGCGGACTCAGGTAAATCACTTTGGCCGGTCTGCTGTCCGCCGCACGCGCCGCCTTCAAGGCGTCGCGCAGCGGATCGATCAGCATCACCATGCCCGGACCGCCGCCGTAGGGCCGCTCGTCCACCGTGCGGTAGTTGTCGGTCGCGAAATCGCGCGGATTCCAACTGCGCACCGTCGAGCAAGCCGCGCTCCTGCGCCCTGCCGACCACGCCGACCCTGGCGCTGCCTTCGATGAATTCCGGAAACAGCGTGACGACATCGATGCGCATGCGCCCGCTCCTGAACGGTAAAGCCTCTAAAACTCCGGATCCCAATCGACCGACGATGCGGCCGCCTTCGAAATCGACTTCGCCGCACGAACTGTCCGCGTGACGAACGGAATCAAGCGTTCGCGCTCTGCCATCACGCACCACCAGCACATCGTTCGCACCGGTCGCGAACAGATGGCTGACCCGGCCGAGCGCGACGCCTTCGCACGTTGACGACCGCGAGTCCTTCGAGATCGGCCCAGTAATACTCGCCGCGCTTCGGCTTGGGCAACGCCGAACGCGGAACGCGAATTTCCGCACCGATCAGCGCCGCCGCCGCTCGCGATCCTCGATGCCGGGCAGCGTCGCAACGATGCCCTTGCCCTGCGCTCGACCCTGCGCACTTGCGAACTCGATTTCGCGGCTGCCATCGGCGCCGCTCACGAACCATGGCCGGTACTTGAAAATCCGCGCGCGCGGCTCGGCATACGACTCGAGCTTGACCCAGCCGTCGACGCCGAACAGGCCGACGATCTTGCCGAGCAGCAATCTGACATCAGCGCGCGCAGCCATCGTCGACGGTCGCCTGCCGACGCGAAAAACCTTAGGCTGCCGCCTTGGCCTGCTGGCCGGCTTCCTTGAGCAGCACGCGCACCTTGTCGGTCAGCTGCGCGCCCTTCGCGACCCACGCGTTGACGCGCTCGGTGTCGAGCTGCAGACGCACATCCTTGCCGGCAGCGATCGGGTTGAAGAACCCCACGCGCTCGATGTTGCGGCCGTCGCGCGCCGTTGCGCTCGTCGGCAACGATGATGTGATAGAACGGACGCCCCTTGGCGCCGCCGCGGGACAGGCGAATCTTGACCATGGTTTGTTACTCGTGGTAAATAGCTGAGGATTGACGAAGCTTCGACGCGCTCTTTGCGCGATCCGCGCATTCCTTAAACACAAGGTGCGTCTCCGTGAACCGCGTATTCTAGCGGGAAATGGAAAAAAATAAAGCCCCGCAATGACTTGTCGTGCCATGCCGCGCTGACCGGCCGCCTGCAAGACACCAGGGTCGATTGAGCGCAACTGGCCATGATCGCGCATTGACAAGGCCGGTGGCGCTGAACAAACTCGCTGATCGCCGCGCGCGCGCCACGCGGACGCTATTTGCGCCAAGGAAACCCCCAGAGTGACTCCGACCACCGGTTCCCCGCTTCCTAACCGCTCCGCCAGACTGGATGCGCCATTCATTGCTTCGGACATCGGCGGTACGCATGCGCGCGTCGCGATGGTGCGCTTCACGCCGACCGGCGGCGTCGCGATCCTGCATTATTCCGAATATGTTTGCGCCGAGCATCCGGATCTGGCCACGATCCTGCGTACCTTCCTCGACACCATCGGCACGCACGAGGTGAGCCGCGCGGCGATCGCGATCGCCGGCCTGCAAGACGGCGACGCATTGATCAATCCGAACCTGCCGTGGCGCGTATCGCTTTCGCAGACGCGTAGAGAAGTGCATCTGCAGGACCTCGCCATCATCAACGATTTCGAGGCGCTCGCCCACGCCGCGCCACATATCGATATCGCGTCAGCCCAGTTGTTGACTGGCAAGCCGGTGACCGTCGCCGATGTGCCCACGCTCGTGCTCGGTCCGGGCACCGGCTTCGGCGCTGCGCTGCGCATGCCGACCAGGCCGCACGCGACCGTGATCGCGAGCGAATCCGGCCACGCCTCGCTGGCGCCCGGCAACGATCTGGAAATCGACGTACTGCGCGGGTTGTTCAAGCGCTGGCCGCACGTCGATCGCGAGCGCGCGGTCTCCGGCCCCGGCCTGCTCAATGTATACGAGTGTATTTGTGAACTCCACGGCGTGAGCGCACTGCTGAAAACGCCGGCGGAAGTCACCAGCGCCGCGCTGGCCAACGCGAATCCGCAGGCGGTGAGCGCGCTCAACGTGTTCTGCAATCTGCTCGGCAGTCTGGTCGGCGATCTCGTGCTTACCTACAACGCACAGGCGGTGTTCCTCGCCGGCGGCATTCCCTCGCGCATCCGCACATTCCTGCCGACCAGTGGTTTCGTCGCGCGCTATCTCAACAAAGGCGCATTGCGCGAGGCGCTCGAACACATCCCTGTGTGGTTGATCGAACACGGCCAACTCGGGCTGATCGGTGCGGCGGCCTGGTACCGCGATCATTGCGCCGACGTCTGAGTCGGGGGTGCGATTCGAGCGCCGGTCGTCGAGACGATCAGGGATATTCTTCGACCGCACCGCCTATCCATGTCGCACGCACCTGCAGCTTGTCGTCGAGTGCGACCAGGTCCGCTGTGTAGCCGGGTGCGATGCGTCCGTGGCTCGCGCCAAGACCGATAAAATCGGCCGGATAGGTCGAGGCCATGCGCAGTGCTTCATCGAGCGGCACGCCGAGCCACGCCACGGTGTTGCGCACGGCTTGCGCCATGTCGAGCACCGAGCCGGCGAGCGTGCCGTCGGCTGTGGTCAGCAGGCCGTCGCGCGCGGTCGCGATCTGGCCACTGATGCGGAATGACGGCGCTGCGGAACCGACTGGCGGCATCGCGTCGGTGACGAGAAAGATCTTGCCGCGCGGCTTGGCGGCCAACGCGACGCGCAGCGCAGCCGGATGCACGTGATGGCCGTCGACGATCACGCCGCACCAGCTGTCGCGATCATCGAGCGCGGCACCGACCACGCCGGGTTCGCGCCCGCTGCAGCGGCGTCATCGCATTGTATAAATGGGTAAATCCGCGCACGCCGGCATCGAGCGCGGCGCGCGTCTGCGCATACGTCGCCGCGGTATGCCCCGCCGCAACCACGATACCGCAGGCGACGAAATCGCGCAGCGTCTGCGCGGGCACGCACTCGGGCGCGAGCGTGAGCAAGGTCTTGCCCCGATGCAGCGAAGCGGCCAGTTCGATTTCGGCGGCATCGGGTACGCGGAACTTGGTCGCGTCGTGCACGCCCTTGCGCGCGGCCGCGAGATAAGGTCCTTCGAGATGGATGCCGAGCACGCCGGGCACGCCTTGCTCCATCGCCGCGTCGACGGCGGCAATCGCCGCGCGCATCACCGTCGACGTCGTCGCTGATCAGCGTCGGCAGCAAACCGGTCGTGCCGAAGCGCCGATGCGCGCGCGACGATGCGGCGAATCGTTTCGACGTTCGGCGCGTCGTTGAACAGCACGCCGCCGCCGCCGTTGACCTGGGTGTCGATGAAACCCGGCACCAGCATACGGCCGGCGAGATCGTGCTGCTGCGCGGCGCGCACGCGCGCATCGGATTCGGCGACCGACATCGACGATGCGGCCGTTCTCGACCAGTACCGCCTGCCCGGCCGTAAAACCGTGCTGCGGTCAACACGCGGGCGTTGATCAGCGCCGTCGTCATCACACCGTCTGCGTGACCTTGTTCAGATGCGGTGGCACGTCCGGATTGCGTCCGCGGCGCATGGCCAGCGCGTTCGCGGCGCGATAGAAACCCTGGATCGCAATCAGCGGCGCGCACACCGGGTGCGGCGCTGCCGCGACCGGCAGCGCATGCGGCTGCGCCGCGTCGGCCGAGGCGATCCACACCTTGGCGCCGCGCGCAGCGGAATTCCTTGGCGAGTTCGACGCGTGCCGTCCCAGCGTTTCGTCGCCCTGCGCGAGGAACAGCACCGGGAAATCGCGGCCGACGAGCGCCATCGGTCCGTGCTTCACCTCGGCCGCACTGAACGCTTCGGCATGCAGGCCGCAGGTTTCCTTGAGCTTGAGCGCCGCTTCCTGCGCGGCGCCGAGGCCGAGACCGCGGCCGACGACGAACAGATTGCGCGCATCGACCAGACCGTCGACGAGCGGCGACCAGTCCAGCTGCCAGGTCGCGCGCATCGCCGCGGGCGTCGCGCGCAGCGCATCGAGCAAAGCAGCGTCGTCTCTTCCAGCGCGCGGCGATGTGCACGATGGCCGAAAGCGCGCACAGATAGCTCTTCGTCGCCGCGACGCTGATCTCAGGTCCCGCGCGCAGCGGAACCACGGTGTCGGCGACGGCGGCCAGCGGCGAATCCTCGACATTGACCAGGCGACGACATGCGCGCCCGCGCGCTTCGCGCCCTGCGCGTGGCGCACGAGATCGGGACTCTTGCCCGACTGCGAAATCGCGAAGTACAGCGCGCCTTCGAGTTTCTGTTCGGTGTGATAGATCGAACTCACCGACGGCGACGCCGATGCGGTCATGAAGCCGATCTGCGTCTCGAACACGTATTTGGCGAACGTCGCCGCGTGATCGGAACTGCCGCGCGCACAGGTGACGATGAAACGCGGCGGCTTCGCGCGCAGCGTCTGCGCGAGGCGCTGAGACGACTTCGTCGTTGGCTGCGAGCTGGCGCTCGACCAGCGTCGGCGCTTTCGTGCGCTTCGCGGAACATGCGCGTTTGTTCAGGCCGCTGAATGTGCTTTGACATCGTTGTCATCGTGCTTTCAATGTTAGCGCAATTTTTTCAAGTGAAGCAATCCAGGAAACGGTTTGAAGCAGAAATCCGGCGAAACGAGCTATTCGCCGTGCAGTTCGGCGACGAAATCGTAGGCGTCGCCGCGATACAGCGAAGTGGTGAACTCGACGACGCGGCCGTCGTCGAGAAACGCGCGGCGCTCGATCGCAAGCGCAGGACTGCCGGCCGGCAGATCCAGCAGCAGCGCCTGCGCTCGCGTCGACAGCGACCGCACGCAGGCGCTGCAGCGCGCGCGTCGGCCGGCAGCCGATCTGTTCGAGCGCGTCGTAAAGCGAAGTTTGATCGCGTCGCGGATCGCCAATCACCGCTTGCGGCACCACGGTCCGCTCGAGCGCCAGCGGCTTGTCCGCCGCAAAACGCAGGCGGCGCAGGCGGACCACGTGCGCGCCCGGAGAAAGATTCAGCGCCATCGCTTCTTCCGGCGTGACTTCGCCGACGCCGCGTTCGAGAAATTCGACGCGCGGCTTCAGGCCGCGCGCGCGCAGATCGTCGGTGAATCCGGTCAGCCGCGAAAACGACTTGACGATGCGCTCGGCGACGAACGTGCCGGCGCCATGGCGCTGGGTCAGCAGGCCGTCCTCGACCAGACCGCCGATCGCCTTGCGCACGGTGACGCGCGACAGCGCGAGGCGTGCGGCAGTTCGCGCTCGCTCGGCAGCGCCTGGCCCGGTGGGAACGCGCCGGACTCGATCGTGTTGCTGGATCGCCCGGCGCAGGCGCAGATAGGCGAGCGGCTTGCTGCCTGACGCGCCGCGGTCGAGTTTGCGATATTCGCTGAGCCAGTGTTGACTGCATGCCGCAGATCATACCAGTGAAATACCAGTTTTGCACACTCGGCGGAATAAACGACGATACCATTGCTGAGATGGCCTTGGCAGGCGAGCTACTCTGTGCAATCAGTGGTATGATAGTGGTATCATCTGGTATCTGCTCGACGATTTATATCGTAATTCCAACGATTCGAGGTGATGCCCGTGGTACAGATGATTGCCGGTCGATCCGTTCGATCTGGTGATCTTCGGCGGCACCGGCGATCTGGCCATGCGCAAGCTGCTGCCCGCGCTGTTCCAGCGTTTCGCCGACGGCCAGATGCCGGCCGAACAGCCGCATCGTCGGCGTCGCGCGCGACGCCACGATTCCGACGGAAAATTATCGCAGCGGCGTGCGCGAGGCGATCGAGCGCGCGGTGCCGAATGCCGATGCCGCAGACGCTCGAGATTTTCCTCGGCGCTGGTGCACTACTACGGCGCTCGATGCGACCCAGGATACCGGCTGGGACGATTTCGCCGCGACGCTTGCCACGAGCGGCGAGCGCGTCCGCGTGTTCTATCTTGTCGACCAGCCCGGATCTGTTCGTCGGCATCTGCGACCGGCTGCGTCAGCACGGCCTCAACGGCAGGCAAGTCGCGCGTGGTGATCGAAAAGCCGATCGGCCGCGACCTGGCCAGCGCCACGGCGATCAACGACGCGGTCGGCGCGGCCTTCGCCGAAAGCCAGACGTTCCGCATCGACCACTACCTCGGCAAGGAGACCGTGCAGAACCTGCTCGCGCTGCGCTTCGGCAACGCGCTGTTCGAGCCGTTGTGGAACGCCGCGCATATCGACCATGTGCAGATCACCGTCGCCGAAACCGTCGGCGTCGAGACAGCGCGCGGCGTATTACGACACGCGCCGGCGCGCTGCGCGACATGGTGCAGAACCACATGCTGCAGCTGCTGTGCATGGTGGCGATGGAAGCCGCCGGCCTCGCTCGACGCCGACGCGGTGCGCGACGAAAAACTCAAGGTGCTGCGCTCGCTCAAGCCGCATCGACGCAGAACAACGCGATCCTGCTCACCGTGCGCGGCCAGTACCGCGCCGGCGCGACCGACGGCGCGCCGGTGCCCGGCTACCTGGAAGATCTCGGCAAGCCCGCGTCGCAGCACCGAAACCTTCGTCGCGCTCAAGGCCGAAGTCGGCAACTGGCGCTGGGCCGGCGTGCCGTTCTATCTGCGCACCGGCAAGCGCCTGCCGCAGCGCGTGTCGGAAATCGTCGTGCAGTTCCGCTCGATCCCGCATTCGATCTTCGCCGCCGTCCGCGGGACCGGTCGACGCCGAACAAGCTGGTGCTGCGCCTGCAGCCCGACGAAGGCGTGAAGCTGTGGCTGATGATCAAGTAGCCCGGCCCGGGCGGCCTGCGCCTGCGCCAAGTGCCGCTCGACATGAGCTTCGCCGAAGCGTTCGGCGTGCGCAGCCGGACGCCTACGAGCGCCTGCTGCTGGACGTGGTGCGCGGCAATCCGACCCTGTTCATGCGCCGCGACGAAGTCGAAGCGGCGTGGCGCTGGATCGATCCGATCCTTGCGGCATGGGCAGCGAATCGCCGAAGCGCCGAAACCCTACACCGCCGGCACCTGGGGACCGAGCGCCGCGGTCGCGCTGATCGAGCGCGATGGCCGCACCTGGCACGAGGATGCGGCTGACGACAGCCGCGCGCGCTTGTTGGCGTCCGCTCGGTGAACACGATCGAGCACAATTTCGACGAGTGCGACCCGCATTGACCGACGCGCTTGCGGCGAGCCGTCGCGGCGGATCTCGAATCGGCGATCGCACTGCGCGGTCACGCGCTGCTCGCGGTTTCCGGCGGCAAGACGCCGACGCGTTTTCTCGCGCACTGTCGCGCGAAGCCCTTGGACTTGGGCAACGCATCACGGTCACCCTTGTCGACGAACGCTGGGTGCAGCGGACAATGCAGCGCTCGAACGAGCGGCTAGTACGCACGATCCTGCTGCAGGGTGCCGCGGCCGCCGCGAATTTCGTTCCGCTGTACGAAGCCGGAATCGCCGAGCCCGAATCGCGCTCTGCCCGCTGTGCCGCGCGCATCGCATCGCTCGGTCTGCCGTTCGACGCGCTGGTGCTCGGCATGGGCGAGGACGGCCATTGCGCTTCGTTCTTTCCCGGCGGCGATCATCTTGCGCGAAGCGACCGATATGCGCACGAGCGAGCTCGTGCTGCCGATGCGCGCGCCGAGTGCGCGGCGAGCCGCGCGTCACGCTGACCCTGCCGCGTGCTCGACAGCCGCGCGATCGTATCTGCATATCGAAGGCGAGCGAAACGCCGCGTGCTGCAGGATGCGCGCCAGCGCCGCGCCGATGCCGACACAGCTTTCCGATCAGCGCGCGTGCTGCGCAATGCGCCGCGTGCCGCTGAAGGTTTACTGGTGCGCCTGAGCACGCGAGGAGATCATCCATGGCACTTGAACTCCCGTACGTCGCAGAAGTCACCGCACGCATCGTCGAGCGCAGCCGCGACACGCGCGCGCATACCTCGAAAAAATCGATCGCGCGCGCGGTCACGGGCCGCATCGCAAGCGCCTGTCCTGCGGCAATCTCGCGCACGGCTTCGCCGCCTGCGACGCGACGGACAAGGCGGCGATCTGCGCGGCGGTGCAGCGCCGAACATCGCGCATCGTCACCGCCTACAACGACATGCTGTCGGCGCATCAGCCGTACGAGCGCTATCCGGAACTGATCCGCCAGGCCGCGCGCGACGTCGGCGCGACCGCGCAGGTCGCCGGCGGCGTGCCGGCGATGTGCGACGGCGTCACCCAGGGCCAGGGCCGGCATGGAGCTGTCGCTGTTCTCGCGCGACGTGATCGCGCTTGTCGACCGCGGTCGCGCTGTCGCACGACATGTTCGACGCCGCGCTGTTCCTCGGCATCTGCGACAAGATCGTGCCGGGCCTGCTGATCGGCGCGCTGACGTTCGGCCATCTGCCCGCCGTCTTCGTGCCGGCCGGACCGATGCCCAGCGGCATCGGCAACGACGAGAAATCCAAAGTCCGCCAGCTGTACGCCGAGGGCAAGGCCAGCCGCGCCGAACTGCTCGAAGCCGAAGCCGCGTCCTATCACGCGCCCGGCACCTGCACGTTCTACGGCACCGCGAACTCGAACCAGATGCTGATGGAGATCATGGGCCTGCATCTGCCCGGCGCGAGCTTCGTCAATCCGAACACGCCGCTGCGCGATGCGCTGACCGTCGAGGCGGCGCATCGCGCGGCATCGCGATCACCGCGCTCGGCGAGCACTACCTGCCGCGTCGGCCGCATCATCGACGAGCGCGCCATCGTCAACGGCGTCGTCGGCCTGCACGCGACCGGCGGCTCGACCAATCACCTGCTGCACCTGGTCGCGATCGCGCGCGCGGCCGGCATCGATGTTGCGCTGGGACGATTTCGACGCGCTGTCGCAGCGTCGTGCCGCTGCTGGCGCGCGTCTATCCGAACGGCGGCGCCGACGTGAACCAGTTCCACGCCGCCGGCGGCATGGGCTTCCTGATCGCGCAGCTGCTCGACGCCGGCCTGCTGCATGCCGACGTGCAACACCGTCAACGGCACCGGCCTGGACGGCTATCGCATCGAGCACGCGGCTGCTGGATGGCGAAGGCGAACGCTGCGTGTACACCGGTGGCAGCGACGAGCTACGACGAGACTGTGCTGCGCCGCGATCGCGAATCCGTTCCGCGCTGATGGCGGCCTGCGCGTGCTCGACGGCAATCTCGGCCGCGCGGTGATCAAGGTCTCCGCCGTGCCGGCCGATCGCGCTGCTGGTCGAAGCGCCGGCCGTGGTGTTCGACGAGCAGGACGACGTGCAAGGCCGCATTCGAGCGCGGCGAACTCGATCGCGACTTCGTCGCCGTGGTGCGTTTCCAGGGCCCGCGCGCGAACGGCATGCCGGAGCTGCACAAACTCACGCCGGCGCTCGGCGTGCTGCAGGATCGCGGTCTCGCGTCGCGCTGGTCACCGACGGGCGCATGTCCGGCGCCTCCGGCAAGGTGCCGGCGGCGATCCACGTCACGCCGGAAGCAGCCGTGCGGCGGCAGCGATCGGCCAGGATCCGCGATGGCGACATCGTGCGCCTCGACGCGAATGCCGGTACTCTGGACGTAAAAGTGGATAATGCAACATTTGCTACTCGCGCCCAGGCGCAGTGCGGATGCGACTTGCCGCGCACCACAGCGGCCTTGGCCGCGAACTGTTCGCGCTGTTTCGCGACAGCGTCGGCGCCGCCGATGCCGGCGCCAGTGTCCTTGGTTGAATTGAGCGGCGCGGATGGCCGCTTGCTGATTTTCGCGATCTCGGACGAGCGCACCAGTAACGGAGTTTGTGATGCACACAGCGATTGAAAACAAGCAAAGCCAGGTCGAAGCGACCCTGCGCCTGGCGCCGGTCGTCGCGGTCGTGGTGATCGACGACGCTCGCCGCACGCCGTGCCGCTGGCGCGCGCGCTGGTCGCCGGCGGCATTCGTGCGATCGAAGTCACTCTGCGCACGCCGGCCGCGCTGGATGCGATCCGCGCGATCGCAGCCGAAGTCGAAGGTGCCGTGGTCGGCGCGGGCACCGTGCTGACGCCCGGCGATCTGCACGCTCGCGAACGCGGCCGGCGCACGCTTCGCGGTTTCGCCCGGCGTGACGCCGACGCCTTGCTCGATGCCGCCGACGCAAGCGCTGCTGCCATGGCTGCCCGGCGCAGCGACCGCGAGCGAGGCGATGCGCCTGTTCGAGCGCGGCTATCGCCTGCAGAAATTCTTTCCGGCCGTGCCGGCTGGCGGCGTTCCGCTGTCTGCGCGCCTGGGCCTCGCCCGCTGCCGCGGAATCAGTTTCTGTCCGACCGGCGGCATCAGCGCCGGCAAGCGCTCCGGATTTTCTCGCATCTGCCGAATGTGATCTGCGTCGGCGGCTCCTGGCTGACGTCCGCAAGATCTGTTGCGTGCCGGCGACTGGAAAACCATCGAAGCCCTCGCGCGCGCAGCGGCGGCATTGAAAGCTGCATCTTAGAAACAGCGGGCCCGCCGCGTTTCAGCCAGCGACTCGGCGTTCGTTGCAGTTAGCGTCCAAAGCGGACGCCCGATTCGTACCGGCGAACGATCTGGGCTTTTGCGCACGCGTGCGCTTAGCTCCATCATCCGCCCGGGCGTACCGGCGCGGTCGATCCGCGGATCACGAGTGTCGGACTGAAGCCGACGTTTTGCGTGCTGTGCGCGGCTTGTCCGCCGCGTTTCAGCTCGGCGATCAGGCGCTACGGTAGCACGGCGCGCGATTTCCTCGGTTGCCTGCTTGGCCGTCGTCAGCGCCGGCCAGCATTGCCGCGAGAACGGGCTGTCTTCGAAACCGGCAATCGACAGATCGTAAGGCACATTCATGTTCGCGGACTTGGCCGCGGCGAGCACGCCGGCGGCGATTTCGTCGTTGGAGCCGAAGATCGCCGTCGGCGGATGTTTCAACGCAAACAATTTGCGCGCGCCGCGAAATCCGTCGTCGAACGAATAGTCGCCTTCGACGATCAGCGACTTGTCGATCGCAATACCGTAGTGCTTGAGCGCTTGCTCGTAGCCCTTGAAACGCTCGGGACTCGATCGGTGCGCCTTGCCGCCCCAGAGGAAACCGATGCGCTGATGGCCGAGCTGGATCAGGTGCTCGGTGATCGCGTACGCCGCGTCGCGATCGTCGACGAAGACGCAGGGATAACCGTCGCGCGGATCCTCGGCGGCGGAAATGATGCGCACGAACTTGATCTTGTTCGCGGTCGAGATACTCGATCAATTCGCATGCGCTCGGACATCGGCGGCGCGAGCACGAGTCCGGCCAGACGCGAGCGCTGCGCGAGGTCGCGAAGTTCCTCGGCAAGATTGCGGCGAGTTCGAATCGCAGGGATGGATCTGCAGGCCGAAGCCGGTGTCGCGGCACACCGACAGCACGCCGTTCTGCATCGCGATCACGTAATACGGCATTGGGATTGTCGTACACCATGCCGAGTGCGTACGACTTGGCGCTGCGCAGGCTGCGCGCGGATTGATCGGGCTGGTAGTTGAGTTCGCTGACCGCATGCTCGACCCGCTTGCGCGTGGCCTCGAGCACCGAAGGCTCGTGATTGATGACGCGGGATACCGTCTTCAGCGATACCTTGGCTCGCTTGGCGACGTCTTTGATCGTTGGACTGCGCATGTTCGCCTTGTTGTCCGTTCTGCTGTAGCGCGGATCGTAACCTGCCGTCATTCTCGCTTGAAACGCCCCGCTGCGGCCAGAGTACCGCGCCATCAGCTGTTTCGGGCAAGTATTATTTTATACAAATATATTAAATATCCGCATCAGATCATTCGACCATCGGTCGGCGCGAACTTCAAGCTCGCGATTCATCCGTCGTCGCAGTAGTTGTCGCCGCTCACTTTGCAACGGCCTGGGTGACGCCCAGCGGGCCTCCTCGCCCCGCAACGTGCCTGACTTCGCAAGTAACGTTGTCATGATATTTTTCGTAAAATAGTAAGTATAAATTATTGTATATATTGTATTTTTGCTGACAATAATATCCACGAAACAAATTTGTGGCGATATCTTGACAACGTTGTCATCATAGCGCAAACTGCCGCGCAATCAACCGGCCATATGGCCGTGATTCATCCGGGGAAGCTGCGTGTGATGCAAGACGCAAGTCCGCTCACAGTCGATTCGCAACCGTTGCGCAAAGGCGCGGCCAGCTTGTCGCACGCCCCCTTCCTCGCCGCCGACGTCGGCGGAACCCACGCCCGCATCGGTCTCATTCGAGCGCAAAGCGTGCGTTCGATTGCCGACGGCACCGCGGATAACCTGCAGATCCTCGGCTACCGCAAATTTGCCTGCGCCGACTATCCAAACCTGTCGGCGATCCTGCGCGAGTTTCTGCGCGACGCCGATGCGCAGCCTGTCGCCGCGTGCATCGCCTGCGCCGGTTACGCGCTAGGCGACACGCTGGTCAACGCCAACCTGCCCTGGAAAGTATCGATATCCGGTCTCGGCGCCGATCTGGGCATCGAACATGTCGCGCTGGTCAACGATTTCAAAGCCGTCGCGTATGCCACGCACTTTCACGATGTTGCGGAGACGCCGTTGGTCGCCGGCAATGGTCACGCCAACCCGAGCCAGCCGCGCCTGGTTATCGGTCCTGGTACCGGACTGGGTGCGGCGGTGCTGATTCCCGGCGAACCGCGTCCCGGCATTCTTTCGTCCGAAGCCGGCCATGCCGCGCTCGCGCCGCGCACTGCGCTGGAAATGCAGATTGTGCGCCGCCTCGGCAACGGCGTTGCGCATGTGCTCAATGAGCAGATCCTGTCCGGCCCGGGCCTGGTCACGCTGTATCGCGTACTTTGCGAAATCCGCGCGAGCAGACCGCAATTCGACACGCCCGCGCAGATCACCGCGGCGGCGCTCGCGTCCAGCGACGCGCTTGCCAGCGAATGCGTCGAGGTGTTCTGCGCCTGGCTGGGCAGCCTGATCGGCGATCTCACCATGCTGTTCGGCGCGTACGGCGGCGTGTTCCTCGCCGGCGGCGTGCTGCCGCAGATCGAGCCCCTGCTCCGGCGCAGCGATTTCCGCGAGCGCCTGTGCAGCAAGGGAATGATGCGCGAAGTCCTCGAACGCGTACCGGTGCGCCTGATCGATCACGGCCAGCTCGGCGTGACCGGCGCCGCGCACTGGTACCTGGACCACGAATGCGAATCCGGCGAGGCTTGAACATGCGCGCCGAAAGCAACGCGGAAATGCAGACGGATTGGGCACAGGATGCGCCCGGAAATTGTCAAATGTGGATAGATATAAATGTAAACATTCACCGGCGGAGCCGCGGACTGCAGCGGATCTTCCGGATCACACACCTGACCAGAGGGGCGACCCATGAAAACCCGTAAAACCATACTCGCGGCGAGCATCGCCGTATCCCTGTTAGCAAGCGCCATGGTCCACGCCGGCGAGGCAACGACAGCATCCAATGCGGGCGCCGACCCCGCTGTGGTGCAGACGCCGGATGCAGGCTCCTCCGCCGCAGACGCGCAGAATACGCCATCAAATGCGAACCGCGATCCGGATCAGCTGGGTACTATCGTTGTCACCGGTATTCGCGAAAGCCTCAAGGCATCGCTCGACAAGAAGCGCGATGCGGATGCGGTGATCGACGCGGTCACCGCCGAGGACATCGGCAAGTTCCCGGCGACCAACGTAGCCGAAGCGCTCGCGCAGCTTCCCGGCGTTACGATCGACCGCTTCCTTCCCGCGACCCAGCGCGTCAGCATCGACGGTTGCGATCCAAGCCTGAACGTGAGCTACCTCGACGGCCATCCGGTCGCACAGGCGATCTGGCTGTTCGGCGACAGTCCAAATCGCGGCTTCAACTTCTCGCTGCTGGCGCCGGAAGTACTCGGCGGTCTCGAGGTCTACAAGAGCCCCGAAGCGCGTCTGCCCGAAGGCAGCCTCTGCGGCACGATTTTCATGCACACCATCCAGCCGCTCGACGTCGCGTCGGGCACGCTTTCGGGCTCGGTCGCCTACAACTACAACGACATGGTTAGCGATGGCAAACCCGACGCCTCGGTTCTCTACTCCTGGCACAACGATGCGAAGACCTTCGGCATCGATGTTTCCGCGCAACACTACGAGCAAATCACGGATCGCCAGGGCATGGAGAATTACGGCTACAGCAGCGTGGCATCGGTAAATGCCGCTGCGCTGAGTGCCGGTAACAACGCGATCCAGAACGAACTCACTGCCGGGACGATCAAGCCGACGGATTTGATTCCGAACCAGGTCAGTGCCGCGAACTTCGAGCAGACCGAAAAGCGCGACAGCCTCAACGCCAATATCGAATTCAAGCCGACCGACGCTTTCCAGAGCACGCTTGGCCTGATGTACATGAAAGACAACCTCAATAACGTCAACCAATCAATGTATCCGTGGGCGACGCATGACGCGGCTGGCATCACGTCACTGACGGAGGGGCCCAACGGCATCATCACCAGCGGTACCCAGGTGGGTACGCCGTGCCTGAACAATACCAACTGCTCGAGCACCGCCAACACGTACACGGACAACTACGCGCGCACCTCCAACATCGAAACCAAGGGTGCCGACTGGCGCACCAAATTCAGCGGCGACAGCTGGTCCCTGTCCACGCAATTGGGTGTCAGCACCTCAAAAAACAATCTGGATTCGGAGGTCAAGGAAATCTTCTACGGCGGCGGATTCGACTGGAGTCTCAGCAAAGGCGCCCAGTTCACCGATCCGACGACGGCCAACGATCCAAACTACTGGGCCGACAACGGCTGGGGCGGCAACGAGGAAACAATCCTGTACAAGGCGCGCGATGTATACGCGCAGGCCGATTTCACCAAGGATCTCGACGGTTTCCTCAATCAGTTGCTGTTCGGTGTGCGTTATGCCAGCCACTGGGAAAGCCAGGTCGAGAATGCCTTCGTGCGGTCCACAGCAGCTGACCCTCAATCAAATCGGCTATGGCGGACTGTCCGACTTGTCCGGCGAGAACGACCTTGGCTTGTCGCAAAGCATGATCAACCACGTGCAAACCTGCGGCTATGACTGCATCCGCAACGCCGTGCTCGGCACTCCGGGCTTCGGCGTGGCCAAGGACGCGAACGTCTACTGGGAAAACACCTGGAACGTACAGCAGAAAAACGAAGCCGCTTATGCCCAGGCTAACTTCGGCAACGACAGTCTGCATGGCAATTTCGGCGTGCGCTTCGTGCGCACGGAGAACACGTCAGTTCGGCTACAACATTCCGGGCGATTGCCTCGCAGCCGATTCCTTCGCCTGCGATTTCCCGACAGGCTTTGGCTATGTCGGCCAGAAATCCTCGCACAACGATGTGTTGCCGTCGTTCAATATCGCCGACAACGTCGCGCCGGACGTGATACTGCGCGGCGCAGTCGCCGAGCAGATCGCCTACGCTCCGTACAACCAGATGGCGCCGTACTTCGAGGCCAATGACACGGTGCTTACCGGCGACGGCAGGCAACCCGAACCTCAGATCCGTACAAATCGTGGCAACTACGACGGTTCGGCGGAATGGTATTTTGCGCCGCGAGTCGGTACTCGCCGCGTCGGTGTTCTACAAGAACATCATCAACTACATCGTCAATGCGGCCACGATGCAGCAACGCATCAACGGCTCATGGACGCATTCCGGGTTATGCGCAGAACACCGGTGCGTCGCAGGTCGCAGCCGGCCTGTGCACAGCGGCAGGCGTCTGCGGACTACAGCGTCACCGCGCCGGTGAACGGTGGCAAGGCCACGGAGAAAGGCTTCACCCTGAGTTATCAGCAAGCGTTCGCCGACACTGGTCTTCGGTGTACGCGTGAACTACACCTATTCCGACGGATCGACAAACTCCGGTGGGGCGCTGCCGTACAACTCGAAGAACGCGTTCAATGTCAGCCCGTACTACGAGAAAGGACCTTACAGCGCCAGCCTGTCTTACGGCTATCGCTCAAGCTATCTCGCCGGCGGTTATGTCGCAGGCGCGCCGGCGACATTCGTGGACGGCTACAAAGAACTGGACGGCACCCTGGGCTACGCGTTCACCGACAACCTTTCGGTGAGCTTCAACGCCCTCAACCTGCTCAATTCCAAGTACTACCAGTATCTGGGCAGCAAGACCCAGCTCTCGGCGGAATATGTCACCGGACGCGAATATCTGCTGACCCTGCACTTCAAGCTCTGACCCCGATAAAAATGTAAGTCGAAAGAGTTCTCCAGCCGTTGCGGGCCTTGATGGATAATTAAGGCCCGCTTTTTTGTCTGTCGTCCGTGGGCGACCGATCAACTTGACCAAGGCAATGCTCGACTATCGATTTACACATGACAGGCACAACTGGCGCATTGCGCTCTGCCTGATCGCGCTCGGGTTGAGCCTGGCACTGATTGGCTGCCGCAGCATAAGCGGCGTCAACGATAAAATCGGGGCACCAAGCCCCGTCACGACCGAACTGTCCCTGATTCCTGCCCCCTACTCCCTGCAACGCGCCCCGGGTTACTTCAGCCTTGGCGAGGCAGCGACACTGAGCGTTCGCTCGAACGACGAGGCCGCACTCGAGGTCGCGCGCTATTTCAGCGAGCTGGTGGGACGCACGCGCGGTGTGCATCTCGATCTGCGTCCATCCGGCGGCACGCGTGCCGGCTCTCGGAACGGCATTGTTTTTGTGCTCGACCCGCAGTTGCCGCTCAAGAGCGACAGAACCGGCGAAGGCTACGAATTGGCCGTGACCCCCAACCGCATCACGCTCGCCGCGCGCACCGCGCACGGCCTGTTCAACGGTGCGGTCACTGTCTGGGAGCTTTTCACTGCCGACGCGGGCGCCAATTTACCCCCGCGCATTCCGTGCCTGCATATCGACGACCATCCGCGTTTCGTCTGGCGCGGCCTCATGCTGGATTCGGCTCGCCATTTCCAGTCGCCCGAATTCGTCAAGCAATTCATCGACTGGATGGCGTTGCATAAATTCAACACCCTGCACTGGCACCTCACCGACGATCAGGGCTGGCGCATCGAGATCAGGAAATATCCGAAGCTGACCGCAATCGGCGCATGGCGCCGGCCTGCGGGCGCCGCAGGCACCGACGCGAACGGCCAGCCGGTGCGCTACGGCGGCTATTACACGCAGGAGCAGATTCGCGACATCGTCGCCTACGCGCAGCAGCGCTATGTGACCATCGTGCCGGAAATCGAAATGCCCGGTCACGCGCAGGCCGCGATCGCCGCCTACCCGGAACTCGGCGTTACCGGAAAAGATCCCGGCGTATCGCACGATTGGGGCGTACACACCTATCTGTACAATGTGGACGATTCCACATTTATATTTCTAGAGAATGTCCTGACCGAAGTCATGGATCTGTTCCCGTCGAAATACATCCATATCGGCGGCGACGAGGCGGCGAAGGACCAATGGCAGGCGTCCGCGCGCGTGCAGGCGCGTATGCACGAACTCGGCCTCAAGGACGAAACCGCGCTGCAGAGCTGGTTCACCCAGCGCATCGACAACTTCCTTTCCGCGCACGGACGCAGGCTGATCGGCTGGGACGAAATTCTCGAAGGCGGGATTCCGCCGCAGGCGACCGTGATGTCGTGGCGCGGCTCCAAGGGCGCGATCGAAGCGGCAAAACAGGGTCATGATGTCGTGCTCGCACCCGACCCCGATCTGTATTTCGATCATCTCTCCGGAGATTTGCCGAACGAGCCCGCCGGCAGGCCGAAGGTCATTTCCCTCCACCACGTCTACGAATACAATCCGCTGCCGAAAGAACTGAATGCCGAACAGGCCAGGCATGTGCTTGGCGCACAGGCCAACCTGTGGAGCGAATATTTTCCGACCGATGCAAGCGTCGAGCGCGCTACCTACCCGCGCGCCGCCGCGCTGGCCGAAGTGCTGTGGTCTCCCGCGACAGCACATGACTGGAACGGGTTCCTGGAGCGCCTTGTAGCGCAGCAGGCGCGCTACCGGAAACTCGGCGCCGGCTATGCGCAAGACGCGTTTGCAGTCGCTATCGATGCGACCTTCGATGCGCAACACAACCAGGTCGGCCTGAAGCTCTCCAATCAGACCGCCTTCGGCGCCATTCACTACACGCTGGACGGCAGCGTGCCGACAACGCTATCGCCGCGTTACGAAGCGCCATTCGCCGTACCGGCGAGCGGCGAAATTCGCGCCACGGCCTTCCTGCGCGACGAAGCGCTCGCGGATGCGACCACACGCAAGCTCGATCGGCTCGCGCTGCTGCATCGCAGCTCCGCTGAATTGCAGCAGTGTCATCCCGATAGCGGCGTCATTCTGCGCCTGCCCGACGACACGCCCGCCGATGCGCAGCAGGCGATCTTTCAGGTTGATCTCTTCGATCCGTGCTGGCTATGGCCGCATGCGGACCTCGACGATATCGAGCATATCGTGGTCAACGTCGGCAGCGTTCCGTTCAATTTCCAATTGTGGAAAGATATAAAAAGCGTAGTGACGCGCAAGCCGGTCAAGTACCCAGCTGGCGAATTGCAAGTGCATCTCGATCGTTGCGACGGCACACTGCTGGCGGCTGTCGCGCTCGCGCCCGCGGCAACGCGCGCTGGCACGACCGAGGTCGATGTGCCGGTTGCGCCACATGCCGGCACGCATTCGCTGTGCCTGCGCTTCGCCACCGGCAAGCACGACCCGCTATGGGCGATCGACTGGGTGCAACTGGTGCCCAAGCCCTGATCGGCACGGTCCGCCGGCTGGCCCCTGTTGCTGCGATATCGCCGGTCAACGATCGATCAACGATTGCCGAAAAACGCATCCGCGAGCTTGAGCTCGAAGCGTTGTGCGCGAACCTGGTTGAGGCTGTCGACGTACAGTACTCGATGATCGGAATCGATGCCGGAAACATGCCCTGCGCTGCGCAATTCCGCGGGCCTGTGTTCGAAATCTTCCTGCAAAGATGCAGCAGACTGCGGGTGCGCCTCGTGCAGCCAGATCAAGGTCGCCGCCAGGCGCAGATGCGCCGCATAGTCCAACAGATGTCTGTCAAAGTCGACATAGCCCGGCGCCGCGATCTCGGCGAGCAGGCAGCCGGTAATATTGGCGATACATTCAAGCCGCCTGAGCGGATGGGGCACGGCAGCGGGTTCGATGGGTTTGTCGGCGAGCAAGCGGCGCGACGCCGCCCCGCCGCAGTAGAGCGTGAGCTGCTCAGCCCGTAACGCATCCGTTTGCTTTGGGTCGAAGACAAACCAGGAAAACACCCGCTCCAAATAAGATTGCTTCGCTGAGGAAATCGCACGCGTCGTTTTTTCACCGATCGCAAGTTCGATCGACAGGTCTGCGCAACGATCGACATCTGCCGCTTCGATCGGCCGAAACGCGTCGGCGCAGCTTGGCGGGATCGTTTCATTTGTTGGCCAAGCCGCAAGCATTTCCGCGAACAGTCGAATGGCACTGTCGGTACCGGCAATCGACATAATGTCGCCCATCGAGGAGTTGGTTGCTGCGTGCAGCCGGCGCCATGTGTTGGCGTTGCGACACACTCCGTCGAGTGCGCCGGCGTGATCGCCGTCGGCGAACTGCAGCGCCAATGAACTCAGCCAGAGGCTTTGTGCGATTGCCATTCCAGTCGGTGGATAGCCAGTCGGCGCACGCCAGTCTGCGGGAAACTCCGTCCACAAAAAGTCGGTATGTTCGACCGACTGCGCACGCACCAATAACCGTGGGTAGGTCTTGAGCAGCGAACGCGTCGCCTCCGGATTGGCGCTGACGCGGCCAAGGCAATCGCTGTCGCGGCTTTGGCAGAGGCTCGGATCGCGGTAATTCGGTTGCGGCAATTTGACGGCGGACGGCTCAAACCGTACTGCCTCACCGCCGGCCGCCAGCCGTTTGCGAACCTCGGCGACATCCGCGGCCATGCGCTCATCGAAATCCCCATCGGGAATGTCGTACTGCATGAGCCAGAACAGCGGAAAAGCGTTGCGTCCGTGTGGCGGCCGGCGATCCTGCTGGAGCAGATCCAAGGCTGCGCGCTGATCCACACTGGGTCCGCGGATTCGATACGCGGCGAAAAGCACGGCGACAACAACAATCAGAGCGAGAATGGCACGGCCGATCCAGCGCAGAGCGTTCCTCATTTCATCACCCTGGAGTTGGAAGTACAGCGAGCACTTAGCGTGTCATCCCACCAGGCGGCATGCCGCCACCGCCCATGCCGCGCATCGCGCCGGACATCTGCCGCATCAGGCCCTTCATGCCGCCGCCGGCCATCTTCGACATCATCTTTTCCATCTGCATGTACTGCTTGAGCAGACGGTTGACGTCGGCTGGCTGCGTGCCGGAGCCACGCGCGACGCGCGCGCGACGCGAGCCGTTGAGCAGGTCCGGATGGCGGCGTTCCTTCTTCGTCATCGAATTGATGATCGCGACCATGCGCTGCACTTCCTTGTCGTTGACCTTGCGACTTCACGCTGTCGGGCAGATTGCCGACGCCGGGCAGCTTGTCCATCAGCGAGGCGAGGCCGCCCATGTTGAGCATCTGCGCGAGCTGGTCGCGCATGTCGTTCATGTCGAAGCGCTTGCCCTTCATCACCTTTTCGGCGAGCTTCTGCGCTTTTTCCTTGTCGACGTTCTGCTCGACCTGCTCGACCAGCGACAGCACGTCGCCCATGCCGAGGATGCGCTGCGCGATGCGATCGGGATGGAACGCATCGAGACCATCGGGCTTTTCGCTGACGCCGATGAACTTGATCGGCCGGCCGGTGACATAGCGCACCGACAAGCGCCGCGCCGCCGCGCGCATCGCCGTCGGTCTTGGTCAGCACGACGCCGGTCAGCGGCAGCGCTTCGGCAAACGCCTTGGCCGTGTTCGCCGCATCCTGGCCGGTCATCGCATCGACCACGAACAAGGTCTCGATCGGATTCGAGCGCCGCGTGCAGCGCCTTGATCTCGTCCATCATTTCTGCTGTCGATGGCGAGACGGCCGGCGGTATCGACGATCAGCACGTCGGCGAAATTCTTCTTCGCCGCATCGAGCGCGGATTTTGCGATCGCGACCGGATCCTGATCGCCCGTGCTCGGATGGAACAGCACGTCGACCTGCTCGGCGAGCGTGCGCAACTGCTCGATCGCCGCCGGACGGTAGACGTCGCAGCTGACGACCATGACTTTTTTCTTCTTGCGATCCTTGAGGAATTTCGCGAGCTTGGCCACCGTCGTCGTCTTGCCCGCGCCCTGCAGGCCGGCCATCAGCACGATCGCGGGCGGTGCGGCGGCGAGATTGAGATCGGTATTGACCGTGCCCATCACCGCGGTCAGCTCGTCGCGCACGACCTTGACCAAGCGTCTGTCCCGGCGTCAGGCTTTTCAGCACTTCGACTGCCGACGGCGCGCACCTGGATGCGCTGGATCAGCGCCTGCACCGACGGGCAGCGCGACGTCCGCTTCGAGCAGGGCGATGCGCACTTCGCGCAAGCGACTCGCGGATATTCGCCTCGGTCAGGCGCGCGCGGCCGCGCAGGCGCTCCATCGTAGTGGACAGGCGTTGGCTCAGAGACTCGAACATGAACGGATTACCAAGGGTCAGTCAGCTTCCAATTATAACGGCAGTCGGTTCCGGTTTGCGGCGCGGCGAACGGCCCACCAGCCTGCTTTGTCATCAAAATCACGCATCGTGCGTTTCTGCGGATGCAGTATCAGGATCGCAAGATCGACCTCGTCTCGCCAACAGACACGACCAGCATGAATATACTTTTAAACTTGTTCGCACTCGCCGGGTTCGCCGCAAACGCGGGCGCAACACCTGTACAACAGGCTGTCAACGCAGCGCGTGCCGACGGCGCAACGACACCGCTGATCGTCTACGAGCCTGCCGTCGCCAAGGGCTGCGCGCCGCTCGCCCTGCTCTCGCACGGCGCGGGCGGCAACGAGCGCGGTCTGCGCTATCTCGGTGAAGCGCTTGCCGCGGACGGCTGGCGCGCGATCGCCATGGGCCACCGCGAAAGCGGATTGACGCCGCTGCGCACGGACATCGGCACGGCGGGATTCAAACAAGGCATATTCGATCTGATCACCGATAGCGATGCCTATCGCGCGCGCTTCATGGATATCGACGCGGCGCTCAAGTGGTCCGGGTCGAGTTGCCGCGCGCCGTTCAAGGTATTGATCGGCCACTCGATGGGCGCGATCACGGTGATGCTCGAAGCGGGCGCGCGCAACAAGCTCGGCATCCAGGCCAAAGGTGGTTTCGGTGCCTATGTCGCACTGTCGCCAGAGGGACCCGGACCCGTTTTTCCCGAAGGCGCGTGGCAGCCGATCCGCGCGCCGATGCTGCTGGTCACCGGTACGCGCGACCGCGGCTTGGACGGCGACTATCACTGGCGTACGCAGGCTTTCGACGGTCTCGGGCCCGGTTGCCACTGGCTGGCCGTGATCGACGGCGCCACGCATATGAATTTCGGCGGGATGGAACTTGCCGGCCGGGTGAAGTCCACAACCGCTGCACTGGTCGTGGCCTACCTCGACGGCGTGCGCAGCGGACATTGCCCGACCCTCAGCGCCGCGTCCGGCGTGACGCTGCAATCGAAATAATCGGTCGCTCGAAAGCCCACTGAACAGGGCACACACTGAACTGGTCGCGTCAACTATGCGACACTTGGCATATGCACATCGTCGTATTCGCCGTCGCCGCCATCACGCTTTATCTCGCCGCAGCGATCACGCTTGCTCTGCCGCTGCTGCATCGTCAGGCGCAACCGCGCGCGCTGAGCCTCGGCCTCGCCGCGGCTGCGGTCATCGCGCATTTTGCCGTGCTGATCGGTGCGCATGGCGGTGGCGTCGATCTGCATTTCTTCGCCGCGCTGTCGCTGGTTGGCGCCTGCATCGCCGCGCTGTGTCTGCTGGTGAATCTGAACCGGCCTGTGGCGACGCTCGGCGTGATCGTCTTTCCGCTCGCCGCACTGCTGCTCGGCGTCGATGTCTTCCTCGCGCCGTCAACCGAGCCACTGCCGCTCGACTGGCAGATAAAGCTGCATGTGATCTTCGCCCTGCTCGGATTCAGTCTGCTCAGCATCGCTGCGCTGCTGGCGATCCTTCTGGCCTTGCAGGAACGCGCATTGCGCCAGCGTCGCTTCGACGGCCTCGTACGCGCGTTGCCACCGCTGACCCTGACCGAAGCGTTGATGTTTCGGGTGATCGGCGCAGGCTTCATCCTGCTCACGCTGACCTTGGTTTCCGGCATTCTGTTCGTGACCAATCTGTTCGATCAGCATCTCGCGCAAAAAACCGTGCTTTCGATCGTTGCCTGGCTGGTGTTCGGCGCGCTGCTGTTCGGCCGCTGGCGCTATGGCTGGCGCGGGCGCCGCGCGGTGCAGCTGACCCTGGCCGGCATGGCGGTGTTGCTGCTCGCGTTCTTCGGCAGCAAACTCGTGCTGGAGCTGATCCTGAAGCGCGTCGCCTGAGAATCCGCAAAACCGCGCAACACCCGTTGCTAATCGACCGCAGCATCCAACGCTTCGGCCAGACGCTCGACGCCGATAATTTCCAGATCGCCGATCTTCGCGCGCTTCGGCGCATTCGCCTTCGGCACGATCGCCTTGAGAAAACCATGGGTTGCCGCTTCGCTCAGGCGCTCCTCGCCGTTCGGCACCGGGCGGATTTCGCCGGACAAGCCGACTTCGCCGAACGCGACGAGTCTTGTCCGGCAGCGGCCGGTCGCGAAAACTCGACAGCACGGCGAGCAGCACCGGCAGATCGGCCGCGGTTTCCTGCACGCGGATGCCGCCGACGACGTTGACGAACACGTCCTGGTCGTACACCGCCGCGCCGCCGTGCCGATGCAGCACTGCGAGCAGCATCGCCAGACGATTCTGTTCGAGGCCGAGCGCGACGCGGCGCGGATTGCCGAGCGAGGACTGATCGACCAGCGCCTGCACTTCGACCAGCAGCGGGCGCGTGCCTTCGCGCGTGACCATCACCGCGCTGCCCGGCGGTCGGCCGCGGCATGCGCGGAGAGGAAGATCGCCGACGGATTGGGCACTTCGCGCAGGCCCTTGTCGCGACATCGCGAACACGCCGAGCTCGTTGACCGCGCCGAAGCGGTTCTTGAACGCGCGCAGGATGCGGAAGCGGCTGACCCGCTCTCGCCCTCGAAATACAGCACCGCATCGACCATGTGCTCGAGCACGCGCGGGCCGGCGATGCCGCCTTCCTTGGTGACGTGGCCGACCAGAAAAACGCTGGTGCCGGTTTCCTTGGCGAAACGCACGAGCCGCGCGGCCGATTCGCGCACCTGCGACACCGAACCCGGCGCGGCGGTCAAGGTCTCGGTCCAGATCGTCTGGATCGAGTCGATCACCAGCACTCAGTGTCGCGCGATTTTCGCTCGGAATTCCTTCTTGTTTTCCGCGGAGGCCGTGGAAAATTCCTTTTGCAGATGCTCCACGATGCGCTCGACGCAGGTTTCGGCCAGGCAGCGCAGATCGGCTCCAGCGGCAGGCCGAGACGCTGCGCGCGCGCGGCGATCTGCGCCAGCGATTCCTCGCCGCTGACGTAGAGCGTGCGCAGGCGCGCGCCGAGCGCGCCGAGCGTCTGCAGCAGCAAGGTCGATTTGCCGATGCCCGGATCGCCGCCGACCAGCACGACCGAGCCTTCGACCAGGCCGCCGCCAAGCACGCGATCGAGTTCGCCGATGCCGATCGATCGTGCGCGTTTCCGCCTCCGCCGCGACTGTCGGTCAGCGCGCACGATCTTCGGCGCCTCCGCCGCACCGGCATAGCCCGCGCGCTTGACCGTCGCGGCGGCTTTCGCCGCCGACTCGACGACGAATTCGCTCAGCGTGTTCCACGCGCCGCAGGATTCGCACTGGCCCTGCCACTTGTTGTATTCCGCGCCGCACTGGTTGCAGACGTATGCGGTTTTGGCTTGGCCATGCGCGATTGTAAGGCGAGTTGTCTCATACAATGCGATGGGCATCCGAACCCTCAGCGCTTGAATGCGCGAGGAACACTCATCCTTCCTCCACGAACAGCACGCGCTTGGTCACGCCACAGGTAAGGTCGTAGGAAATCGTGCCGGCGTGCGCGGCGATCTCTTCGACCGGCAGGCCGCGGCCCCACGAGCACGACGCGATCGCCGACTTGCGCGTCCGGCACGCCGCGCAGGTCGATCGTGATCAGGTCCATCGACACGCGGCCGACGATCGGTGCGCGCTGGCCGCCGAACCAGCACCGGCGTGCCCGATCGCCGCGCTGCGCGGATAACCGTCGCCGTAGCCGATCGCGGCGACGCCGACGCGCATGTCCTCGGGACATTCCCAAGTCGCGGCGTAACCGATGCGTTCGCCTTTGTTGATACCGTTGATCGCGATCAGCTTGGTCGACAGCGTCATCGCCGGTGCGAAGCCGAAATCGGCGCCGCTTTTGCCGTCGACCACCGACAAGCCGTAGAGAAGACCGCCGACGCGCACCCAGAAATTGTCCGGCGAGAAAGTGCTTGCCTGCGCTTTTCCGGCGCCATACGCAGCAGGCCAGCCGAGCACGCCGGCGGAATTGGCCAGCGAGCGTGGGCCGGTCAACGTGCGTCGTTGCCGCTTCGAATCGCGCGATCTGTCCAGCAGTGAGCTCGTTGGCGAACTCATCGGACGCGGCGAAATGCGTCATCAACGCGATCTCCTCGATCGACATTCGGCAGCGCACGCAACCGTGCATACATTTCCACCGTGCGCTCGGGCGCAAAACCGAGGCGATGCATGCCGGTATCGATCTTCAGCCAGACGTGCAGCCGGCGCCCGCTGCCCGACGGTGCGTGGCGCTCGGCGGCGAGCCAGTCCAGTTGCGACTCGTGATGGATCACTGCATCGAGTTGCAGCCGACGCATTTCGGCGAGATCTGCCGGCTCGTCCGGCCCGGACAGCACGACGATGCGCTGCCGATGCCCCGCCGCGCGCAGGCGCAGGCCGTCGCGCGATCGCCGCGACGCCGAACGCATCCGCATCGCTCAGCGCTGCGCGCGACGCGCTCGAGTCCGTGGCCGTAGCCGTCGGCCTTGACCACGGCCATGACTTTGGTTCCGCGCGCCAGCCCGCGCACGCGCGCAAGGTTGCTGCGCAGGGCGTCGAGATGGATCGTGGCGAGGGCGGTGCGGCTCATCGGATCGGCTGAAAACTTCGCTGGTGGGATTCTAGCAGCCGGCAACGCGGCTCAAGAACGGGCCGCGGATAAAAAATCCACTTTTCCACTATGCCGCCAGAATTTCGTCAGCATTGGCGGCGGCGGTTGTACCTGATCCGGGCGCATGTCGATTGCAAGCCATGCGGCCATGCTCATGCCTTCCGCCAGCGGTTTCGTCCTATCGCAGCAAGGTCTTGCGCATGCACACCGACGACGTCGGACACAGTTCGGCGAACTCGCGCGTCGATTGCAATGCCGCCGGCGCAGCGGTGCGGTTGGTGGCGGCATAACCGCGCTCTGCGAAGAAGCCCGCGGCGGTCGTTGTCAGCAACACAAGTTCAGTGATCCCTTGTGAACGTGCCGATGCCTCGATCGCCTTGACCAGCGCGGCGCCGATGCCTGCACCGCGCCGCCCTGGCGCCACGGCCAGCGAACGCAATAACGCAACCGGCGGATATGGTTGCAGGCCGACGACGCCGATCAGGTCAGCGGAATTCGCCGCCCGCAGGATACGGAAATGCACAAGCTGCCGCGCATCGAGATCGATGCTCGGCAGATCCGCTTGCGTCAGCAGCGCACGAATTGCGGCAAGATCGCCGGCGACGGCAGGTGCGATTTTCATCTGCGCTGCTTTCTAGCAGCAAGTGGAAGCAGGCTTGGCCGATGCTTCGCTGCCGCAAGCCGCGGGTTTGCAACATTCCTCGCCCGGCTCAAACGCGCGGTCCGGGCGATCCTCGCCGTAAATCGGCACCGTCCCCAATGAATGAAAGGCTTCCCATGCGACGCCCTGCGGATCGGCGATCCAGTACTTGTCCGACTTGGCATAGCAGCAGGCCGTGCCGACCTGCTCGACCAGACCGCGATCCGCGCGTTCGAGCTGATCACGCAGTGCCACGAGTTCTTCGCCGTCATCGACCTGCAAACCCAGATGATTCACACCGACCTTGTCGCCGCGCTGGGAGATCGCAAAATTCAAACGCGGATCCTCCAGCATCCATTTCGCGTAGTCGGGCTTGTGCACCGTCGGTTGCGCGTTGAACAAGGTGGAATAGAAACCGATGCTGCGCTCGAAATCGGTGACGGCGACATGCACGTGGAAGCGTTTCATGATTGAATCCTTCTGCGCTTGGATTGGGTTTTGACCGGTTTACAGTCGGGGCTGCACGATCGACCGGCGCAACAGTTTTCGGTGAGATAGGCGATGACGGAATTCATCGTGGCGAAGTTCGCCGCATACCAGACGAAGCGGCCATCCTGCCGACCGACGACGAGGTCGGCATGGCTCAGTTCCTTCAGATGGAACGACAGCGTCGCCGGCGCGACCCTGAGCGCCGCGCCGATGCTGCCCACCGCGGCGCCATCCGGCCCGATTTCGACCAGATGGCGGAAGATCGCCAGACGCGTTTCCTGGGCGAGCGCGGCAAGCGCTGCAAGCATGGCCTTTGTTTTCATATTTCCATGATAATGGAAATATGGAAGTAGTCAAGCTTCTGGGCTCGGGAGAAGCGTAATCCTTCGTCATTCCGGCGAAAGCCGAAATCCAGTGTCTTTAGCCTTTTCGACTTGTTCAGCGAAGTCGCGGGATTCCGACTTTCGCCGGAACGGCGAGCCGAGGATTCTCCTGCGACAACTCAGCTTTATCGCGTGTGCACTATTCGTAGCCGCCCGAATAACTATCCGCCGCATAACTTTCGAACTTGGTGTACTGACCGAGGAAGGTCAGCTTGAGCGAACCGGTCGGGCCGTTACGTTGCTTGCCGATGATGATTTCGGCCTGGCCCTTGTCGGCCGACTCCGGGTTGTAGTATTCGTCGCGATAAATGAAGAGGATCACGTCGGCATCCTGCTCGATCGCGCCGGATTCGCGCAGGTCGGCCATCATCGGCCGCTTGTCGGTGCGCTGTTCGAGCGAGCGGTTGAGCTGCGACAACGCCAGCACGGGCACGTTCAATTCCTTGGCCAGCGCTTTCAGGCCACGCGAGATTTCGGAGATCTCGGTCGCGCGATTTTCCTTGCTGCCTGGAACTGCCATCAGCTGCAGATAATCGATCACGATCAGGCCCAGATCGTGCTCGCGCTTCAAACGCCGCGCGCGCGCGCGCAACTCGGCGGGCGATAGCGAGGGCGTATCGTCGATGAAAATCTTCGCGTCCGACAACAGGGTGATCGCGCTGGTGACGCGCGGCCATTCTTCCTCCTGGATATCGCCCGTGCGCAGATGTTGCTGGTTGATGCGCCCGAGCGAGGAGATCAGACGAAACGCCAACTGCGAAGCCGACATTTCCATCGAAAATATCGCCACCGCCTTCTTCGACTTGATCGCCGCGTGTTCGGCCATGTTCACCGCGAGCGCGGTATTGTGCACGCAGATGTCGTTGGCGACGAAATTGTGTGTATGCGGGATGGTGAGATCGTAAACCTGCTTCTCGCCGGCCGGTTCGACCGATGCAATGCGGTCCCAGATCACGTCGCTCTGCGCAAGCTCGGCCAATTCGGCGTCGGCAAGAACCATGGCGATCCGTGCCAACCGCTCGCGCGAAATCGCGCGCTTGCCGACATGGCTGTTGGAGTCGCCATACCCGGTCCGCCGCGCCAGTTCCGCCCAGGACATGGCGCCCTTCGCCGCTTCGATGCGCTGCCAAACCTCGGCCGGCACGAGGTCGATATTGCTTTGGTAGCGCCGCGCGGAAACCGCGGCGACGGCGCGCTGCAACGAATCTTCCTTGCCGAACAGGCCGATCTCCGCAGCGAACGTGGCGATCGATCGCGCATCGGTGACGTCGAGCTGCCAGGAGACGCGACGCGTCTGCCGGTACTTCACCCAGCGCTGACGCAGTTTGGCGATCACGCCGAAGCGCAGCAGCAGGTGCTGTACCTGGCGGGCGAGCTTCTCGTTGACCGTTGCATAGCCGAGCTGCGCTTGCCCGGGCGCGAGCACGCTCACCCAGCCGTCGGTGGCAAACAGTCGATTCAAGAATAACGCGAGCTGCTCGCGCGCGAGCGTGAACACCGGCGTGGGAACGACCTTGGCATGCGCGGAACAGCCCATCAGTCCGAGCGAGTCCAGCCAGCGAGTCAAGCGGTTCGGTTGATTCTTGCGCGCGCAATCGGCGAGATCCGGGTCGAGCGCATCGGCCTCGACCGCAAGCACATCGCGCAGACGATCGAAGGTTGCGGACGCAGGCACGCTCTTGCCCTGGGTCCAATAAGTCAGCGCCGCAGGCGAAACGCCCACCGAAGCCGCGACGGCACGCATCGACCGGCTGCTGTGCACGAGCGCCGTGCGCAGATTCGCGGCAAAACGGTTGCGCTCGACGGCAACGGCGTCAGCATCGGCTGCGATCCGCCATGACGGTGCCGCGTTTGCGCGCGCCTCGCTGCTGCGCAGGCGCAAACCGCCGAATTCTTCGACCGCTGTCGAAAAATCCGCCGCGACACGAGGATTGGAATTGGTGAACTTCGGCGTTGTGCCGGTCAAGCCGCCGTCGCCAATGAGGTACGCCAGCAATTTGACTTCGCACTCGCGCATGCGCGCCGCGCCGAAAGCGGGCAGCCGACGCGGCACCGCTATCGCTTCGCCGGGCTGCAATTCTTCCAGGCGACGCCAGCCCCGCGGAGTCAGGAACGGATGCACCCAAGTCGTCTCGACCCGCCGGCCGAGCCGCGTCGTCACCTCGAACACCGGCTTGACGCCGTCGTCGACATAAGCCGTTGGGGTCTCACGATCGAGACGCATGTCCCCGCGCAAGGTGAACACTCGGTCGTTTTGGCGACGATAAAGTTCTTCGATGGTACGGATCGCGCCATCCTCGCCGACCAGCTCGGCGTCATGGGCAAGACATTTCCCCATCGATGGACGTGCAGCCAGAATGATCAGATCCGACGGCTGCAAGCCCGCAGTCAACTCGTCGAGATCGGCAAAGCCTGTAGCAAGGCCGGTGACCGAGCCCTTGCTTTCGTAGCGCTGATGCAGGATCTGGAACGCCTCCTTCACCGCCGCGCGCATCGGCGTGAAACCCTTGCGCCCGCGCGCGCCGGATTCGGCGATGTGGAAAACCTTCTGCTCGGCGCCTTCGAGAATTTCCTGCGTGCTGCGCCCTTCCGGCTGGAAACCGTCGCCGGCGATTTCGGTACCCGCGTCGATGAGCTGGCGCAGCACGGATTTCTCGCGCACGATCTCGGCATAGGCGACGATGTTCGCCGCGCTCGGCGTGCCGTTGGCGAGCTGGATCACATAGCTCGATCCGCCGACCAGTTCGGACAGCTTGTTCGATTCGAACCAGTCGGCCAGCGTGACCGCATCGCACGGCATGTTCTTGTTCGACAGTTCGCCGATCGCGCGATAGATCAGGCGATGATCCTTGCGATAGAAATCGTCCTCGACGAGTTTGTCGGCGATGCGCTCCCACGCGTGGACATCGAGCATCAAACCGCCGAGTACGGCCTGCTCGGCGTCAATCGAATGCGGCGGCACGCGCAACGCGTCGACGCGTGCGGGAAAAATGCGATCGGGAGAGGTGGCCATGAAAGTGGTGAGTACTCTTTTTTTGTCCGATGAGCGATTCCACCACCATTTTCGCATCGCACGATCCTGCCAACAGTGCGTCTCTGGGAGTGAGACGACTGCGGGTGTCCTGACTCGCGCGAGTGGGAACTGGTGAGGAACTCCCCTGGTATTGTCGCCACTGCGTCGCAAGCGCAGGCTACAAGCATGCTGACACATCTGCTTGTTGATCGACCAGTGGATATCTTGTGAGTTATCTCTTTTCGCCAAAATTTAGCTGGCGCCTCTTATTTTTCTTCGCGCCTTCGTGCCCTTCGTGGTTCAATCTCGCATCCGGAATGCCTGTGAGGCGACGCTATGAGCAAAGCCATCACCAATATCCTGGACCTGCGCGAACTCGCCCGTCGCCGCGTGCCGCGCGCGTTCTTCGAGTACGTCGATCGCGGCGCTTACGACGAGATCACGTTGCGCGACAACCGCGCCGCGCTCGAAGCGATACGCCTGCGCCAGCGCGTACTGATCGATGTCGACAAACGCTCGCTGGCGACGACGATCCTCGGTCAGCCCGTCGCACTGCCGCTGGCGCTGGCGCCGACCGGATTGACTGGCCTGCAACGCGGCAGCGGCGAGATTCTCGCCGCGCGCGCGGCGGCGGCAGCCGGCATTCCGTTCTGCCTCTCGACGATGTCGATCTGCTCGATCGAGCAGGTGCATGCCGCGGTGCCAACGCCATTCTGGTTCCGGGTCTACGTGATGCGCGACCGCGGCTTCACCCGCTCGCTGATCCAGCGCGCCGTGGATGCCGGCTGCTCGGCGCTGATGCTCACGGTCGATCTGCCGATCCAGGGCCAGCGCCATCGCGAGATCAAGAACGGCCTGAGCGTGCCGCCCAGGCTCACCCTGCGCAATTTCTTCGATATCGCCAGCAAGCCGGCGTGGGCGTGGCGCGTGCTCAGCGCGCCGAGCCGCTCGTTCGGCAATCTGGATGGCCGGATCAAGGGCGCCGACAGCCTGCTCACGCTCGCGCAATGGGTCGCCACGCAATTCGACCCGACGCTGACCTGGCGCGATCTGGATTGGCTGCGCGAGGCATGGCCGGGCAAGCTCATCGTCAAGGGCATCCTCGACGCCGAGGACGCCGCGACGGCAGCCAAGGTCGGCGTTGATGCGATCGTCGTCTCCAATCATGGCGGCCGCCAGCTCGACGGCGCGCCCGCGTCGATCGCCGCGCTACCGCGCGTCGTTGATGCCGTCGCGGGGCGCAGCGAAGTGCTGTTCGACGGCGGCATCCTCAGCGGCCAGAGCTTGCTCAAGGCGCTCGCGCTCGGCGCGCGCGCAGGACTGATCGGCAAGGCTTTCCTCTACGGCCTCGGCGCACTCGGCGAAGCGGGCGTGACCCGGACGATCGAAATCATTCGCAAGGAACTCGATGTGAGTCTCGCGCTGACCGGACAGACCGACGTGACGCGCGTAACGCGCGATATCCTGAGAAACGCCGATGCGTCGCCATGGACCGCGCCACGCTGAGGGTATCCAGCCACCGAGACGATCGATTGCGGCCAATCAACCGAATGGCGACACACCGATCCAGCGTGTGTGCAACAGGAACGCAAACACTGCCCAGATGCCAAGACCGATGGCGAGCGTCAACGCATCGCCACGCACAGTGCCCGCATGATAAGCGACACATGCGTTGCGATCGCGACGGCGCGAGACGACAAAGCCGGCGACGGCCCAGACCAGAAACGTGGCAAACAGCACCACGTCGTGGAGCATGCCGGTCGCCAGCAGATGACCGAGCGCCCAAGCCTTGACGCCGACGTACATGGGATGGCCGAGCTTCGCCTTCAGATGATTGCGCGGCACGTAGGCCGCGGCGATCAGCACAAACGCGACCAGCGTGAACAGTGCGTTCGCATGCCGCAGCCACAGCGGCGGCACATACAACGACACCGGGTGCTGCCGCGCCATGCCGAAACCCCAGATTAGCAACACGAAACCGCCGATCGAGGCGAGCGAATACACCCCTTTCCACGCATTGGCGCCCATGCTTGAAATCTGCCGCGTGCGCCAGCCGTCGGCGACGATGCGCAACGAGTGCGTGCCAAGAAACACAATAAGACCAAGGATCAACCACGACATCGGATATCCCTCCAGGAGTCGCATCAGGCCGGGCGAGAATGCCCTATCCGGACCGAGCTGAAGCCGAAGTATACGCCGCGACGGTGGCGGTTTCGGATAAGGTGACGACTGATGTCCGGATTCACGGCCGGCCCAGCTGCACTGATCGCCGAGCATGGCTCGCCAGCGCGTCACGGACGGCTATCGCCGTTTGCTGGTCAAGCACAGCGTCGATGCTTTTGCATGCAAGGCAATTGTCTCGCCACCTAGTCTGAAGCGTTCGTCGCGCTGATAAACCACGTGCTCGACGGCGCCCATATTCCATTCGGCCGCACGAACGGCGCGAGCGCCTGCTGGAGAGCGGCAATCACTTGCGGCTTGCGCTTCTCGCCTTCCTCGCCGGCGAGGCGGATGATTTCGCCGGCGGGGCCGAGCGCCATCGCGAACGCGATCGCGTCGTCGAGGTCGCGGCCGATGCAGATGTCGCAATCGTAGCGCTCGAAGGTGATGCGCTCGAAGCCCGCGCCGCGCAGCATCATGCTCACCATGTCCGGGCCCGACATCGAGAACGGTCCCGGTCCGCAGTGCACCTGACCGCTGTCCTCGTGCGCCACCACCGGTACGATCTTGCGCACGGCCAGCTCGGCCTCGTGCAGCCAGGGATTTTCCTCGCGCCGCCGCCACACGATCTGGGTGAATACACCGCCGGGCTTCAGCGCGTTGCGAATATTGCGCATCGCCGCGCCGGGCATTTCGAAGAACATCGTGCCGAAACGCGCGAAAGCATAATCGTACGGACCGCGCAGATCGCCCCACTGCGCATCGCCGACGAAAAAATGCGCATTGCGGACGCCGGCGTGCGGTCGCATCCGCTTCGGCCGAGCGGATGAAATTCTCGGCGCAGTCGATACCGACCGCCGCGCCGCCCGGGCCGACGCGCTGGGCGATGCGCAGCGTGCTGTCGCCGAAACCGCAGCCGACATCGAGTACACGCGCGCCTTGCGGATAGCGGCAGCGCTCGAATGCGGCATCGCTGTGCTGCGACAGGCCATCCACGAGCAGATGCCGGAAGCGGCAGAACTTCTCGTAGAGAACGGTGTTCCAGGCTTCGACGATGACGCGGTTGCTGTCGTCCATTTTTCACCTCGTGCCAACATGCGAGGAAACTGATAGTACTGCCAACCGGGGGTCGAGGCGCGTAGATATCGTGACGCGCAACGGGTTGAGGACAACGAAACGCGCGCCGCTCCTGTTGCACCACGCTCACCCGACGCGCTATGCGCGCCGACCTCTCCCGCCAGCGGGAGAGGCGAGCCGGCAGCAGCAGATGGAACGCGACACCGATGGGGTGTATGGCCGACCTTTTGCCGAAAGTTCGCATGCGCTACGCTGTGCACCAACGGTATTGGAAAGCGTCGCGAATGCCTGGCAACAAGCCGACAATCAACGAGAGCAAACTTGATCGCGTCGTCGCCGATGCACGCAGCGACGCGCGCCAGCGCGAGCTTGGTTATCGCGAGCGCGCGTTGAAAATGTATCCGTGGATTTGCGGACGCTGCGCGCGCGAATTCACCCGCGTCAACGTGCAGGAACTGACTGTGCACCACCGCAACCACAACCACGACGACAACCCGCCCGACGGCAGCAACTGGGAACTGCTGTGCGTGTATTGTCACGACAACGAGCACTCTCGCTATATCGATCACGCCGTCGGTACGCTATCGAACGCGGACAGCGACTCGCCAGCAACAAGCAGCCCGTTCGCCAATCTCAAGGCGTTGCTCAAGGAGCGCTGATGCCGGCAGGTGCCCAAACGAAAAGGCGCCACACGGGCGCCCTTTGATCTTGCGGGAAACGTGACGATCAGTCTTCCGCGGCGATAACGACCTTGACCGTCGTATGCACGTCGGCGTGCAGATGCACCTGCACCTCGAACTCGCCGATGTGGCGGATCGGGCCTTCGGCCATGACGACTTCGCTCTTCTCCATCGCGATGCCGGCGGCGGTGAACGCCTCGGCGATATCGCGCGGACCGACCGAGCCGAACAGCTTGCCTTCGGGGCTTGCGTTCGCCTTGATCGTGACCGACGCGCCCTCGAGCTGCGGCCTTGCGCGCTTCGGCGCCGGCGAGCTGCTGGTTCGCCTTGGCTTCGTATTCGGCGCGGCGCTTCTCGAACTCGGCGAGTTCGCGGTCGGTTGCCGGCACGGCCTTGCCGTGCGGCACGAGGTAATTGCGGCCGTAGCCCGGCTTGACCCTGACCTTGTCGCCGAGGTTGCCGAGGTTTTTCACTTTCTGCAGAAGAATCAGTTCCATGGTGTTTCTCCGATTCGTTAGCGCCGGCACGTATAGGCCGACGCAGCGGTGGCTGTCCGAATGGACAGATGTAAGCCCTCTGCCCCGTCGCCATGCGCGGTGAGGTGGTGAGGCCGCGTCCGAACGTCGCGAACTCTCGATACCCTGCATCTCCCCTCACTCGACCGCTCCCCAAGCGCTGGGTGAGTGGACGAGTGATCGTCGCGAGCTACGCTCACGACGGCGTTCTTTAGTGACTGTCGCTGTACGGCAGCAGCGCCAGGAAACGCGCGCGCTGGATCGCCGTCGGCAACTGGCGCTGGTAACGCGCCTTGGTGCCCGGTGATGCGGCTCGGCACGATCTTGCCGGTCTCGGTGATGTACTGGCGCAGCGTGTTGAGATCCTTGTAATCGATCTCGTCGACGCCTTCGGCGGTGAAGCGGCAGAATTTCTTGCGGCGGAAAAACTTGGACATGGTTATCTCCGGATTACTGAGGTCGACTACTCGGCGGGCTCGCTGCGGCGGCGACGGCAGCTTCGCGCGGCGGACGCGGCGTCGCGTTCGCGGCGCGGCGCGTCGCATCGTCGCCGCCGAAGCCGAATCGCTTCGTCGTCGCGGCGGCGGCGATCGCCCTTCTCGTCCTTGTTCTTCATGATGAAGGACATGCTCGGTGTCCGCTTCGTCGCGCTTGACGATCAGGTGACGCAGCACGGCGTCGTTGAAGCGGAAGCCGGACTCGAGCTCGTTGAGCACTTCGGCGCCGCACTCGATGTTCATGCAGCACGTAGTGCGCCTTGGCCAGGTTGCTGGATCGGATACGCGAGCTGGCGGCGGCCCCAGTCTTCGAGGCGATGGATCTTGCCCTTGCCGTCGCCCTCGATCAGCGCCTTGTAGCGCTCGATCATCGCGGGCACCTGCTCGCTCTGGTCAGGGTGGACCAGAAACACGATTTCGTAGTGACGCATGTTGTCTCCTTGTGGATACCGCAGCGGACGAATTCCGCTGCGGCAGCCTCCCGCGGCGCGGTGAGGCAAGGTCCTTCGCCGGCATGGAGCCAGAGCGAAGGGGCGCGAATAGTAGTGCGAATCAGGGGATTGGCGCAACCATCACGATGCGCGGGCACCTAGCGCTTGGCCGCGGATGCGCTCGGCCGCGCCGGCGCAATCGCGAAATTGATCAGGCGCAGATAGCCGCCTTGCATCGACGAAGCCCATGCGGAACGCGATGCGGCTGTCGGGCGCGGCGTAGTAGCCGCTGATATCGACGCCGCCGTGCCCGTCGGCATGCGGCGCATCCGCGATCACCGGACGAGTCGATCGAGCACGGTCGACATCGCCGCCCGAGCGCGAGCGTGTCGCGAGACTCCAGATCGAGTGGGCAGCGATCTGCTGCTCACGCCACAGATGCGAGACGATATCGGACTGCAGGAATTCATTCATGTTGCGGTGTTCGACTGCGGCGGCGAATGCGTGCACAGCGGCACGCACCGCGGCCATCTGCTGCGGCGGCAACTCGACGCCGGATCCTTGCGTCACACCGGTTTTCAGCGCAGCGATTGTCGCGGCGTCGGGCATGCCCTCGGCGCGAGTAATGGCTTTCGGCGCAGCGGGGATTGCGCCGAAACGAACATCGATAAAACTCAGGCCGATGCGTCGCCCTCGCGGATGAAGCGCATCTCGAACAGCGTCGGCGGCGCGCTCGTGTAATGCCCTTGACGGTGAGCTGACGACTTCATCGAGTTGCAGCGGGCCGTCGAGCACCGGCTGCATCCGGTCGAGCCTGGTCAAATCGACGCCGCTGTCCATCAACGGCTTGAATGCCGCATTCATCTGCTCGACGGTAAATTTGCGGCCAGCGTAGCCGATACCACCACGCTGCTGCGGAACGCCAGCATGTCCTTCTTCGTCACCGCGGTGGCGAATCGCTGCATCACTTCCTTCACGCGCGCGGCCACGATCAAGGGATTCCGATCGCTGGGCAGCATCGGCTCGAACGCTCGCGCGGCGCCGAATGGTATGTAAAGGCAGAAAGCCAGCAGCACGCTGCGCGCGACGGTTTTTGAACGGCGCTGCGCGTCATCGTGCGCCGCCTCAGGCCGCCGGCGCGACCGTGAAGCTTTCGCCGCAGCCGCATTCGCCGGTGGCGTTCGGATTGCGGAACACGAACGTCGCGTTGAGTCCCTGGCGCTGGAAAGTCGATTTCGGTGCCGTCGATGAACGGCAGGCTATTTCCGGTCGACGACGAGCGTGCACGCCATCCTCGTCGAACACGAGGTCGTTGTCGGTCGACCGCCTGCGGCGACATCGACCGTATAGCGCGAAACCCGAGCAACCGGTTTGCGCTTGACGCCGAAACGCACGCCCGACCGCGCCGGATTCCTTGGTCGAGGTAAGTCCTGCATGCGCTTGCGCGCGGCGGCGGTGAATCTGGATATTCATTGTGAGATTCGGCAACGATACAGTGTAACCGCGATCAGGCACGATCGCGAGGCCGATTGTTGCGCGGCGCAGGCCTTCCGCTATTATCGCGGTGTATCTTGACGCCGTCATTCAAAGTGGGTCTGCGGATGACGAGCGGAGCTTCAAGGCATGGCGGCAGGAGTTTCAAAGGCATGACGTAGTCAGCGTCAAGCAGGCGCTGTCCGGCGCGGTGCCGGCCGGCAGCGACGGTCACCGTGCGCGGCTGGGTGCGCACGCGCCGCGACTCCAAGGCCGGGTCTGTCGTTCGTCAACGTCAGCGACGGCTCGTGCTTCGATCCGATCCAGGTCGTCGCGCCGAGCGACGCTGCCGAACTACGCCGACGAAGTCGCGCACCTGACCGCCGGCTGCGCCGTGATCGCGACCGGCACGCTGGTGCCTTCGCAGGGCAAGGGCCAGGCGTTCGAGATTCAGGCGACGAAGATCGAAGTCGTCGGCTGGGTCGACGATCCGGAGACCTATCCGATCCAGCCCAAGCAGCACTCGCTGGAATTCCTGCGCGAGGTCGCGCACCTGCGCCCGCGCACCAACACTGTTCGGCGCGGTCGCGCGCGTGCGCCACCGCATCGCGAGCGCGATCCACCGCTACTTCACACGAGCGGGTTTCTTCTGGATCAACACGCCGATCATCACCGACGTCCGATGCCGAAGGCGCCGGCCAGATGTTCCGCGTGTCGACGCTCGACCTGGCCAACCTGCCGCGCGACGACAAGGGCGCGATCGACTTCCGCACAGGATTTCTTCGGCAAGCGAGGCGTTCCTCACCGTCTCCGGCCAGCTCAACGTCGAGGCTACTGCCTCGCGCTGAGCAAGGTCTACACGTTCGGCCCGACCTTCCGCGCCGAGAACTCGAACACGCCGCGCCATCTCGCCGAGTTCTGGATGATCGAGCCCGAGATCGCGTTCGCCGATCTCAACGACGACGCCGACCTCGCCGAGGATTTCCTCAAGTCCATCTTCAAGGCCGTGCTCGACGAGCGCACCGACGACATGGCGTTCTTCGCCGAGCGCGTGAAAAGACCGCGATCATCGCGCCTGGAAGCGTTCGTCAACGCGCCGTTCGAGCGCATCGACTACACCGACGCGGTCGAGATCCTGAAGAAATCCGGCCAGAAGTTCGAGTTCCCGGTCGAATGGGGCATCGACCTGCAGACCGAGCACGAACGCTATCTGACCGAGAAGCACGTCGGCCGGCCGGTCGTCGTGATGAACTATCCCGGAAGCGATCAAGGCGTTCTACATGCGCCTCAACGACGACGGCAAAACCGTCGCCGCGATGGACGTGCTCGCGCCGGGCATCGGCGAGATCATCGGCGGCATCGCAGCGCGAGGAACGCCTCGACTATGCTCGATCGGCGCATGGCGCAGTTCGGGCTCGATCCCGACGCACTACGAGTGGTATCGCGACCTCCGCCGCTACGGCACGGTGCCGCATGCGGGCTTCGGCCTCGGCTTCGAGCGCCTCGTGGTCTATGTCTGCGGCCTGTCCAACATCCGCGACGCGATTCCGTATCCGCGCGTGCCGGGCTCGGCGGAGTTCTGAGAGCCCGCTACGTCGTTCGCCGCGAGCATCAGGCCGGTGAGCGCAGGCCGAGTTTTTTGTTGATCCAGGTATCCACGCTGACGCGCCCCGGGCCAGCCATCAGCAGCCAGAAGAAGATCAGGATGTAGATGAACTCGTCGAGTTCGATGAAATCGTCGAAACCGCCCACGTTCTTGATCGCCACGAACGCGATCGCAACGATCATATTGATGATCAGCGCAACCGACGTAAAGCGCGTGAGCAGGCCAAACATGATGAACACCCCGCCGAGAAATTCGGCCCCGGCCGAGAACGTCGCGCTGAACGCGGGAAACGGAATTCCCCAGCCGACGAAACGCTCGATCGCCCCGGCCAGGTTGTGCAGCTTGGCCCAGCCCGTCTCGGCCCAGAAATAGCCGAAAAACAGACGCACCACCAGCGGTGCAAGCCAGTTGTACCGGCCAGCGATGTTGAGCAGCACCTGACACCAGGACGCAATGAATTGCGGCATTTGCATGACTCCTTCAACAATGATTTTGCGACGCCGCGGCTGTTGCCGAGCCGCGCCCCTTGCGTACGTCGATGCCGCCATGACCGGCAAACGACCGTATCTCTTTCGCCAAGCCCGCAAGTGCTGGACGCTCGGCGAATACACGTACCTTCGGCACAACCCCGGATGAAAGGACCAGAGTATATTACCGGTCACCTCGCCGTCCGTGCTGCAATCGCGCCAATGGCGGTGGCGGGGACAACCATAATCGATGCAACCACTTTCGGAGGGTTTTTCTATGAAGGCTTCAGGACTTAAGGGTATTGCTCTCGCCACGGCCGTCGCCGGTTTGTTCGCAATGGCGAGCGCCAGCCCGGCATTTGCCGGGGACGCTGCCAAGGTGAAATGCGACAACTCATCTTCGTGCAAGGGTCATGGCGCGTGCAAGCAGGCGTCCAACTCGTGCAAGGGTCAGAACGCGTGCAAGGGCCATGGTTTCACGATGCAGAAAGACGAGGCCTCCTGCAAGGCGGCGCAGGCAGCAGCCAAGTAATAAGTTTCGCGCAATTCCCGGCGGCCCAATCCGGTTTTCGGGATTGGGTTGCCCGGGTTGCCCGCCGCCATGACGCACGCCAGTTCCACGGTCAAGTATCCGTCCCTCGGTTTCGGGCTCGGCCTGCGTGTGGACCACTACGAAGAAATTCTCAACAGCGAGCCGGATATCGACTGGCTTGAGGTTCTCTCTGAAAACTACATGATTCCAGGCGGGCGCCCGTTGCGCTATCTGGAACGCATGCGCGAGCGCTACCCGCTGGTGATGCATGGCGTGTCGCTGTCGATCGGCAGCTCCGACCCGCTCAACTGCGAGTATCTGCGCGCCTGCGGCAACTCGCGGATCGGCGTGTCGACCGGCGTGGATCTCCGACCATCTGTGCTGGACCGGCGTGCACGGCACGAACCTGCACGACCTGATGCCGCTGCCATACACGGAAGAAGCGCTCGCGCATGTCGCGGCACGCGTGCGCGAGGTCCAGGATTATCTCGGGCGCCGCATTCTGCTGGAAAACGTCTCCAGCTACGTCGAATTCCACGACTCCGAGTCTGACCGAGTGGGAGTTCCTCGCCGAAATCGCGCGCGCGCCGACTGCCTGATCCTGCTCGACGTCAACAATATCTACGTGAGCGCGCACAATCACGGCTTCGACCCGCAGAACTATCTCGACGGAATCCCCGTCGAGCGCGTGCAGCAGTTCCATCTTGCCGGCCACGAGAATCAGGGCGGTCTGCATCATCGATACGCACGACGCGCCGATCATCGACCCGGTCTGGGACCTGTATGCGGAGGCGATCCGCCGTTTCGGACCGGTGTCGACGATGATCGAACGCGACGATCATATCCCGCCGCTGGCCGATCTGCTCGCCGAACTCGATACCGCACGCCGCATCGCACGACCGATTTTGCAGGCGGCGGCGTGAACGCGCTGGCCGGCCTGCAGCAGGATTTCCAGGCTTACGTATTGAGCCGACGCGACGACGTCAAGCTGGTCGCTCAGTGGTCGCCACCAGTGCGGCCGATGCGCCGGCGCGCCTGGGGTTTACGCCTACGCATATCGTGCGCGCCTGATCGAGGTGTTGAGCAACGATTTCCCCGGCCTGCGTGCGCTGGCGGGCGAGGATTTTGCCCCGCTGGCCGATGCCTACGTGGGAGCGACGCCGTCGACGCACTACAACGTGCGCTGGTACGGCGAACGGTTTGCGCAATTCATCCGCACGACATCGCCCTGGTCGGATACGCCGGCCTTGGCCGAAATGGCGCAGTTCGAATGGACCTTCGGTCTGAGTTTCGATGCGGCCGACGAGGCGCCGGTACAGTCTTCCGCCCTGGAAACGCTCGCGCCCGAACAATGGCCGCATCTGCGTCTGCGCCTGCATGGCGCGGTCCACCGTCTGCGCCTGCATTGGAATGTCGGCGCGCTGCGCCGCGCGGTCGACCGCGAAGAATCGCTGCCTGCCGTCGTCGAGTTCGACGCGGCGCAGACCTGGGTTGTGTCGAGACGAGATACCGTCGTGCATTATCGGCGCGCAGAGCCCGACGAAGCCGCCGCGCTCGACGCGGTCGAGAGCGACGCAACGTTCGCCGAGGTCTGCGAAATCCTGTGTGAATGGCATGCCGAAGACAGCGTCGCCATGCACGCCGCCACGCTGCTGAAGCAATGGATCCACGACCAGTGGGTGACCGAATTTCGATTGCCTGCATGAGTGGAATCGGTTCGACACGATCGTCTCCGTGGTGGCGATCGTGTGGTCGGCACCCCTGCTCGATGAGATCAGGGGTGCCGTTTCTGCATGGAGTCGGGATGTCCGCTCGTTTAACGCCGCAGCGCTGCTGCTGCTGTTCTGCTCGGCGTTTCTGCTAACCCCGACCGTCGCCGCTGAGGAACTGACCTGGCACACGTCCAGCGACGAGGCATTCGCACTGGCGCGACGCGAGCACCGCTTTGTCATTCTGGATCTGCAAGCGGTCTGGTGTCACTGGTGCCACGTCATGGAACACGAAACCTACGCCAATGCGCAGGTGCGCAAGGTTCTCAATGCAAACTACGTGGCGCTGAAGGTGGATCAGGACGCCAACCCGGATCTTTCCGCGCGCTACGGCGACTGGGGCTGGCCGGCAACGATCGTATTCGCCGCGGACGGCAGCGAGATCGTCAAGCGCCGCGGCTATATTGAGCCGCAACAGATGCTGGCCATGCTCAAGGCGATCGTTGCCGATCCGTCGCCGGGGCCCTCGGTGGTCGACGCCGAACAGGTGCTGCCTGCCGCGGCATCGAGCCTGACGGCGGCGCAACGCAAGCAATTGAACGACGATTTCGTCTCGCTCTACGATTCCAAAAATGGTGGCTGGGGCGATGGCCAGCGCTACGTCGACGCGCAAGCCGCGGAACTCGCCATCGCGCTGACGCAGGACGGCGATACCGCGGCACAGAAGATGGTGCGGCAGACCCTGGATCTGAACATCAATCTGATCGATCCGGTCTGGGGCGGCGTCTATCAATATTCGATCGGGCCGGGCTGGGTCTCGCCGCATTTCGAAAAAATCATGTCGTTTCAGGCCGACGATCTGCGTTTGTACGCGCTTGCTTACGCGATCTGGCATGAGCAGAAGTATCTGGATGCGGCGCGCGCGATCCAGCATTACCTCACGAACTTCCTGTTATCGCCCGAGGGCGCGTTTTATGTCAGCCAGGACGCCGACCTGAGCCACGAGATCGATGGCCACAAGTATTACGCTTTGGACGATGCCGCGCGCCGCAAGCTCGGGCTGCCGCGTATCGACAAGCATGTCTACACGCGCGAAAACGGCTGGGCGATCGCCGCATTGTGCCGTGTGCACGACAGTCTGGGCGACGCGCAGGCGCTGACCGTGGCCGAACGCGCGGGCGCATGGATACTGACCCATCGCGCCGTCGCCGGCGGCGGCTTCGCGCACGGGGAGAAGGACAGCGCGGGTCCGTATCTCGCCGACAATATCGCGATGGTGCAGGCCTTGCTGGACCTGTATCGCTCGTCCGGCAAGCGCGACTGGGCGACGCGCGCGGAGGCCGCGTTGGGTTTCGTCGAAGCGCATTTTCGCGCTGCCGACGCCGGATACGTAACCGCGCCGGCGGCGAAGGATGCGATCGGCGTCCTCGCCAAACCCGTGCGCATTGTCGATGAGAATATCGCGCTGGCGCGAGCGGCCAATCTCGCCTATCGCGTTACCGGCAACGCACGCGACCGCAAAATGAGCGAACACGCGATGCTCTATGCCGCGGCGCCTGCGGTATTGCAATCGCGACCGTTTCTGCCCGGTTTGCTGCTGGCCGACCGTGAGCTATCGCACGAGCCGATACATATCGCCGTGGTCGGCGGCAAGAACGACCCCTCCGCGCAGGCATTGCAGGTTTCCGCACTGCGTTATCCCGCACAATATCTGCGTGTGGACTGGTGGGACCGGCGCGAGGGACTGCTGCCCAACCCGGATGTGACCTATCCGAAGCTCGCCAAGGCCGCCGCGTTCGTCTGCACCGGCAACGCCTGCTCGCTGCCGGTGTTCGATCCACGGCAAATCGCGCCCACGGTCGAGCGGCTGCGCGCGCCACCCGGCGCGGTGAAATAAAACCCCGCCGGCACAAAGGTTCACGGCAGCGCCGGATTCCAGGCCACACGCAAGATTTTCCGCTCGCGGTCGGTCATAGAGACAAGCAGAATTGGAACAAGCCATGAAACGCCGTGCCTTAATCCTGATGATTGCGATTTTGACCTTGCTGGCGAGCCCGGCGATCGCGCAGCAGCGCGCCATCGCCTGGCAGGGTACGGGAGCAGACGGCAAACCGATTGTCTTCCAGCCGGACAAGCTCCAGCGTCCGGCGATTCTACTGTTCTGGGCGACCTGGTGTCCGTACTGCAAGGCGCTCATGCCGTATCTGCAAAAAGTATACGACGCCGCGGGCCGCGACCATCTCGACGTGTACGCGATCGATATCAAGGACGACGGCGATCCGGTCGCCGAACTGCGCCAGCGCAAACAGACTTTCACGTTGGTGCGCAACGGCGACGCGATCGCCGACCAGTACGGCGTCACCGGCACACCCGGACTATTCCTGGTCGATACGCACGGCAACATCGTCTATCGCCGGATCGGCGGCGACGCACCGGAGAAAGTCGAAGCCGAGCTGCGCGAGAAATTGCATCTCCCGGCACGCTGACTGGAGCAATTCGCAGCTTTGGCGGATTCGCCTGCCGCGGCTTCAAGGAATCAGCAGCACTTTTCCGCTCGACGCCCGGCTCTCCAGCCTTGCGTGCGCACTCGCGCCGTCGGCGAGCGCAAAACGCGAGTCGATATGCACCTTGAGTTTGCCGTCGCGCACCCACGCGAACAGTTCGGCGGCGCGGCGACGGCGCTCTGCGGCATTGGTCAGCACGTTCCACAGATCGCCGCCGGTCAGCGTCTTCGATGTGTCCATCAGCGTGCGTGGATCCACGGGCGCGGGATCGCCGCCGGCCATGCCGAAAAACACCACGTGGCCGCCGGTGCGCGCGGCGGCAAGACTCCGCGCCAGCGTCGAGCCGACTGAGTCGTAGACCACATCCACGCCGCCCTTGGCAAATGCTTGTGCCGCTGCGACCCAGTCCTCATCGTAGCGCACCGCAACGTTCGCGCCGGCATCAAGCACCTGCTGCACCTTGGCGGCGCCTGACGTCAAACCAATCACGCGTGCACCGAGCGCAAGACACAGTTGCGTAAGCAGCAAACCGACGCCGCCCGCGGCAGCGTGAACCAGCACGCTTTCATCGGCGCGAACCGCATGACTGTCGCGCACCAGATACTGCGCGGTCAGACCTTGCAGCAACACCGCCGCAGCCGTCTCGAACGCGATGTCGTCCGGCAGCGAAATCAGTTTGTCGATATCCACCGCGACGCGTTGCGCATTGGCGAACGGCATATCGGCAAAGCCGACGCGCTGGCCCGCGCGAAAACCGCTGTCGGCCGGCGCATCGAGGACGACACCCGCGGCCTCGTAGCCCGCGATAAACGGTGGTTTGCCCTGCAAGTGATAGTTGCCCTTGCGCCGATATACATCGGCGAAATTGAGACCGATCGCGGAGGTTTGCACGAGCACCTGACTTCACGTTCGGAACCGGATCCGGTAGCTCGCGATATTGCAGGACTTCGGGGTTGCCAAAGTGGTCAAAACAGAGGGCTTTCATCCAATTCCCTTCCGGCCCGCGGACCGAAATCCGATTCGCCGTGCAGATTCTGCGGTGTGATACGCGCCAGCAACGCATCGAGATCGCCACGCTCGTCGCACAGCGGCTCAATGATAATGCGACCGTCCTCCTCGCGCACATCAACGGCGGCATCCAACTTCAGATTCGCCGCCCGCATGACCGCGGCCGGAATGCGCACCGACGCACTATTGCCCCGCTTCTTCACTTGCACACGCATCGCAACGCTCCTTGAATGTCCCGCAGACGGCGGAGCGAAATACCTGCCATTGCAGGTAGCCGATCCACAGCACCAGCTTCGGCGATCGCCGCGGCGCGCGGGTTGATCTCGATGCCGAGGAACTGGTGCGGATCGACGCTGTCGCCGCCCTCGCAGTCCGAGCTCGCGCCATGGCGTGTCCGCCGAGTTCGTCGAGCGCGTCCAGCACTTCGCCTTCCAGCCGCTTGAGATGCTCGAGCGTGACATAGAGAAAATTTCCGCGGCCGCAGGCCGGATCGAGCACGCGGATCCGTGCACAGCCGATGCGTGGAAGCGCGCGCACCGTCTGCGACGCGCCTCGTCGGCCCTTGCCTTCGGCCGCAAGTGTTAGTGCGGCAGCGCTGCGCGTCGCTCCAGTCGTCGCGCAGCGGTTCGATGACCGTCGGCAGCACCAGCCGCTCGACGTAGGCGCGCGGCGTGTAGTGCGCGCCGAGTGTGGCGTTCGTCGGGGTCGAGCGCGCGTTCGAGCAAGGTGCCGAAGATCGCCGGCTCGACTCTCGCCAGTCGCTCTTTCGCAGCGCCGAGCAGCATTTCGATCTGTGCGCGATCAAGCGGCAGACGTTTCCGGATCCTTGAACAGCTTGCCGTTGAAGCGCGGCACATCGCTGCGCGGATGGCGACGGAAAAGCCGCCGCCGTCCATGGCGCGCCACAACTCGCCGACCAGCGTGCGCATCGCCACGTCGGGCTGGTCGGCATATTTCGCAACAGAACGAGAACTGCTCGGTCGGCAGCAGCCCCACGTCCTCGGCGAACATGGTGAACAGGCAGCGCATGAGGAATCGCGCGACCGGTTTCCGCGCGATGGCCGGCCTGCTTCCAGGACCGCGCGCCAATTCGGCGAGCTGCGCGGCGATCTCGCGCGTGACGCGCGCGGACTGCGCGCGAGGGATCGAGCGCGAGCGGATCGTTCCAGACGCGCGCAATCGCTCGCGAATCGCCTCGTCGCGCAGATCGTCCAGCGCGATGCGGTATGAGCTGCGCGGATCGGGAAACGGCGTGTAGGTCGCACCGGAGCGCGAGAACTCGGAGTACAACTCGATGACGATTGCCGACATCGACGACGATCAGAAACGGCGGCCGGCCTTCCTCGGCGGGCAATGCGCGCGCGTACTGCTCGGCCTGACTGCGCGCACGCAGCATTGCATCGTCGAAGCCCTTGGTATGTGTGGGCGCCTTGAGTTTCTTCGCTTCGAGAACGAAAGCGCCACGCCGATACAAATCGATGCGCCCGGCGGACGTGCTGCCGTCGCCGTGCGCGAACGTGATCGGGCGCTCGAACATGTACTTCTGTTCGACATCCGGGTGCGGCGTTTCCACACCCAGTAAGCGACAAAGATCGCCGACGAAGCTTTGCGCCGTGGAAAGTTCGGACGCCTTGACGCCCTTCCATTTGGCAATGAAGTTGTCGGCTGAGTCCTTCTCGATATCGCCCACGTTTATCCCCGAATCCGCAACGATAGGCTAGCCGATACGGCGGCGTTTCGCAGCATTTGTGTCGGCGACAACGCGGAGTCGGCAGGGGTGCAGCAAGGTACATCCACATATGGACTGGACAGCGGGTTCGGCGCCCGACACACTCGCACCATGAATATCCTGCTTCGCAGCGAGCGCACGATCAGGGCAACGCCGGAGGCGGCCTTCGCGCTGTCGCTCGATCCGCAGCGCTTCACCCAGGCTTTCACCGGCTTCGGGCCGATTCCTGGTCTGCGGCGAATTACACTGCGCACGCCGCCCGCCACGGTCGGCAGTACACGCGAGTTGGAAGACAACAGCGGGCGCACACTCAACGAACGCATCACTGCGCTCGAAGCTCCGCGCCTGCACGCGTACACTCTTTCCGGACTGCATCCGCCGCTGGTCTGGCTCGCGCGCGAAGGGCGGGCCGAATGGACCTTCGCGCCGGTTGCCGCCGGCGTCCATGTGGAATGGACGTACGACTTCGAACTGAGCGGCCCGATCGCCTGGCCGCTTGCATGGCCGCTGCTGCAAGTATTCATGCGCGTTGCGATGTACCGCTGCCTCGACGCGATGGCACGCATGCTTGAGCGGCAGCATGCCGGGCTCGGCTGAGTTGCCGCACGAGCACCGGACATACCTGCGAGATAAGAACGTGACCGATTCAGAAACGAACGACGACGACTACGAAGAACAATGGTGGGTTGCCTCGCTCGGCGACATGCTGGTCTGGGCGCGCATGCGCGTGCTTGCCTCCGGCAGCGTCGAGGTGTTCAACGCCGAAGGCGAAACCCTGCACTACGACGACGACGACAGCGCGTATGCGGCGCTGCTCGATGCCGAGTTTCGCGTATTCGACGGGCTCGACGACGACGACGCCACGATGCTCGGTTTCGATCTGGATTCGGTCGAACCGCCACAGGCCGAAGACGATGAAGAACTGTTGCCCTTGATGACCGAGAAACTGATCGGCCGCAACAACTGAGTCGTCTCTTGCGAAATCATGTACAGGGAACCGCGATGGATCTGAATCTTGCCGGCAAACACGCGCTGGTCTGCGGCGGTTCGCAGGGTATCGGGCGCGCAGCGGCGATCGAGCTGGCGCAGCTCGGCGCCGATATAACGCTGCTCGCTCGTTCGCCGGATGCGCTGGCGAGCGCGTGCGCTGCACTGCCGAAAATCCATGCGGCGCAGAGACATGCCTATATCGCGGTCGATATGCACGATAGCGCCGACTTGCGCAGCAAGGTCGAAGCGGTGGCCAACAACCGGCCGGCGCAGATCCTGATCAACAACAGCGGCGGCCCGGCCGGCGGTCCGGCCAGTTCGGCAAAAGTGGAAGAGTATATTTTTGCCTTCCAGCAGCATCTGCTCGCCGCCCAGGTGATGCTGCAGGCCGTGCTCGGCGGCATGCGCGCCGCCGGCTACGGCCGCGTGATCAACGTGATATCGACCTCGGTGAAGGAACCGATCCGCAATCTCGGCGTGTCCAACACGATCCGCGGCGCCGTCGCAAGCTGGGCGAAAACGCTGGCGGCCGAACTCGGCGCCTTCGGCATTACGGTCAACAACGTGCTGCCGGGTTACACGAAAACTCAGCGTCTGCAGCAAATCCTCGGCGACCGCGCAAAAACAACGGGCAAGGACGAGGAGGATATCGCGCACGCAATGCTTGCCAGCGTGCCGCTCGGCCGTTTCGCCGAGGCACAGGAAATCGCGAATGTGATCGCGTTCCTCGCCTCGCCCGCCGCAGCGTACGTAAACGGCGTGAATATTCCGGTCGACGGTGGACGCACCTTGTCGCTGTGACGCGCTGCGCGAAACCCGTTTGACACGGCCGCGATCGAAGCAGGACCGCGGCGAACTGCACATGCATCCTGCTAAGCTTGCAGCATGACTTCGGCCGCGATTCCAAGGCTCGCCAACTATATCGACGGCGCGGTGCAGGCGCCGCTCGGCGGACGTTATCTCGACGTATTCGAACCTGCGACCGGCGCGGTCTACGCGCACTGTCCGGATTCGGACCGCGCTGACGTCGATGCCGCGGTTGCGGCGGCGCGGCGCGCATTTCCGGCGTGGTCGGCGCTGTCCGCAGACGAGCGCGCCGGCTATCTGCATCGCATCGCCGACCTGATCCATGAACGCCTGGATGCCTTCGTCGAGGCCGAATCGCGCGACTCGGGCAAGCCGGTCGTGCTCGCGCGTACGCTCGACATTCCGCGCGCGATGATGAATCTGCGTTTCTTCGCCGCGGCGACCGTCCAGGTCGTGAGCGAGTCGCACGCCGCGCATGATGCGATCAACTACACGCTGCGCCAGCCGCTCGGCGTGGTCGGCTGCATCTCGCCGTGGAATCTGCCGCTCTACCTGTTCACCTGGAAGATCGCGCCGGCGCTCGCAGCCGGCAATACGGTCGTCGCCAAACCGTCGGAAATCACGCCGTTGACCGCGACCCTGTTCGCGCAGGTCTGCATCGATGCCGGTCTGCCCGCTGGCGTGCTCAACATCGTGCATGGCCGTGGATCGAGTACGGGACAGGCCCTGGTCGATCACCCGGGCATCAAGGCGATTTCGTTCACCGGCTCGACACGCACCGGTGCGGCGATCGCATCGGCGCTAGCGCCGGGATTCAAGAAAGTCTCGCTCGAAATGGGCGGCAAGAACCCGACGCTCGTGTTCGCCGACTGGGACGATTGCGCGGCTAATCTCGACACGATCGTGCGCTCGGCGTTCGCCAACCAGGGCCAGATCTGCCTGTGCGGCTCGCGCATCCTGGTCGAACGCGTTATCTACGAAAAATTCAGGGCTGCGTTCGTCGAAAGCGTCCGCGCGCTGAGAGTCGGCGACCCGCTGGATACGGCGACCGCACAGCGGCGCCGTGGTTTCGCAAGCGCATTTCGACAAGGTGATGGCGCATATCGCATTGGCGCGCGAGGAAGGCGGCCGCGTGCTCTGTGGCGGCGACGCGGTACACGTTGATGGCCGCTGCGCAAATGGCTGGTTCATTGCGCCGACCGTGATCGAAGGCCTCGCCGCCGATTGCCGCACCAACCAGGAGGAAATCTTCGGCCCGCTCGTCACCCTGATCCCGTTCGACAGCGATGACGAGGCGATTGCGCTCGCGAATGCGACGCGCTACGGCCTTGCCGCGTCTATGTGGACAAGCAACCTCACGCGCGCGCATCGCGTGGCCGCGCGACTGGACTGCGGTATCGTCTGGATCAACTGCTGGCTGCGGCGCGATCTGCGCACGCCGTTTGGCGGCGTGAAGGATTCGGGCCTCGGACGCGAAGGCGGTGTCGAAGCGCTGCGCTTTTTCACCGAGCCGAAAAATATTTGTGTTGCGCTGTAACGGATTGGCGGCGCGGCCCGGCAACGCAGAGAAACCCATGACCTTTGTCCATTTTCACGCGCGGCGTTCACTGGCAAAATCCACCAATCACGCTGGCGTGGCGCGTCAATCCACCTGGACAGGAGAGTTTATGTTGCGCAGTCGTTCTGCCCGTCACCAACTGCCAATAGCCCTGTGCGTGCTGGTTTGTACCATCGGCATCTGCGCCAGCGCCGCGCGCGCTTATGGCTTTGCGCTCAGCGAGGAAAAATCGCCGACCAGCGCGGAGATGACGCCGGCCGAATGGCTCCGGCAGCAACTCGCGGCCGCCGACAAATCCGACGAGATCATGCGCCACGCGCAACGTCAATCGAGTCTGCTCGCGCAATACACGCTGATGCAGACGAGCTACGACGCGAACAGCGAACGCGCGTTCCGGCTGATCTTCGGTCAATACCTCTCGTGGTTTCAGACATGGATCGGCGATTACGACGGCGCACGCAAATCCTTCTCGATCGCACAGCCGGCGCAGCCCGACGATGCGCCCTCGCCGCTCAGCGGCGGCTATCGTGTGAGGCCGGCCGACGAAGTGATCCTCGAACTGGCGAAAAAGCGCAAGGCGGTATTCTTCAACGAGGCGCATAGCGCACCGATCACGCGCACGCTGACCGTCGAACTGCTGGCCAGACTGCGCGCCGAGGGTTTCAATTATTTCGCCGCGGAAACGCTGTACACCGCCGACAAGGACCTGCAGAAACGCGGCTACCCGACAGCAAAAAAGCGGTTTCTATGTCGAACGAGCCGATTTACGGGGAAATGGTGCGCACAGCGCTCAAGCTCGGCTACAAGGTCGATCGCCTACGACGCCGAAAATGCCGGCGTCGGCGATGCGCGCGAGAAAGGCCGGCGCCGAGGCTCTGTACTCCCAGGCATTCAAGCACGATCCGAACGCGCGCCTTGTCGTCGATGCCGGCTTCGCGCACATCCAGAAAACCGGCAACTATCTCGGTGGATCGAGCATGGCGGAGTTTTTCGCGAAGATCTCCGGTATCGATCCGCTGGCGATCGAGCAGACCATGATGATCCAGCATGCGCGCGCCGATCAGGATCATCCGTACTATCGGGCCGTCATGCAGACGGCAGCACCCCGACAAGCCTTTCGTGTTCGTCGACGACGCCGGCAAGGCCTGGACGCTCAAGCCCGGCAAGTACGACGTGAGCGTGTTCTTCCCGCCAGAGACGGTCGAAGACAATCGGCCGACCTGGCCAACGCCTGGACGGCACGCGCGCAGCCCTATCGCGGTCAGCGGCGACGCCTGCCGCGGACAATTTCCGTGCCTGATCGAAGCGCGTTACGCAGGACGAAGGAGACGATGCAATTCCCGCCGACCGCCTCGTGCTCAACGTGGTAGACCCGAACGCGCCGCTCGAACAGCGCACGCTGATGAATAACGGCAGCGCGCATGGCATGCCTGTATCTGCATCCGGGCAAGTATCGCTTCAGTGCCAGCGACCGCCTCGGGCACATCATCACCTCGCATGACATCGACATCGCGGCGAACGGCGAAAAGCGATGAACCGCCCGCACGATTCCGCGCGCGCCGGCCCGGCCGATCAGGACTGCGCAGGCACCCGCTCCGGTCGGCGCCTACCCGCACGCGCGCCGCGTCGGCAACCTGCTGTTCCTGTCCGGCGTCGGCCCGCGCGATCCGGCGACCAATGCGATCATCGGCAATGTATACGACAGCGACGGCCGCCTCGTCGAGCTACGACATCGAGGCGCAATGCCGCGCCGTGTTCGCCAATGTGCGCGCCATCCTCGAAGCCAGCGGCGCGCAGTGGGAAGACCTCGTCGACGTGACCGTTTTCCTGACCGACATGGCGCGCGATTTCGCCGCCTACAACCGCGTCTACGCCGAATACTTCACGCACGCGCCCAGCCCTGCCGCACGACGCTCGGCATCACCTGCGCTGCCGACGCCGATCGCGATCGAACTGAAATGCATCGCCGCGCTGGGCGACTGACGTTTACCACGCCTGGCGCGCGAACGCGTCGCGCAGACGCGCGTGACAAGCGCGCACCGACAATCCGCCAGGCCTCGCGAAAATGCCGGGTCAGCCTGCGCACCGCATCGGCTCCCGCAGCGCACGCGTCGGCGCTAAACTGGACGCTCTCCACGCCCGCCAGGACAAAGATGCTCACCCCGCCGATCGATTTGCAGAAGTGGATCGATGACGCATCGCGATCTGCTCAAACCGCCGGTCGGCAACAAGTGCATTGTCGATGGCGACTTCATCGTGATGATCGTCGGCGGTCCCAACGCACGCACCGACTATCACTGGGACGAAGGGCCGGAATTCTTCTACCAGATCGAAGGCGAGATGGTGCTCAAGGTGCAGGACGAAGGTACGCAGCGCGACATCCCGATCAACGCCGGCGAACTGTTTTATCTGCCGCCACGCGTGCCGCATTCCCCGCAGCGCATGGCCGGCGGTATCGGCCTCGTCATCGAACGCAAACGTCTGGCGGACGAGGAAGACGGCCTGCTCTGGTACTGCGGGCGCTGCAATCACAAACTCTACGAAGAGTTTTTCGTCCTGCACGACATCGAGCAGGACTTCCCGCCCGTGTTCGAACGCTATTATCGCTCGCTGGACGCGCGCACGTGTGGTGCGTGCGGGCATGTCAATGCGGCGCCGGAGAAGTATCGCTGACGAGGCGCGCCGCTCTTCTTTAGCTCGTTGGACGAAGGCGAGAAGAAGCGCTTGCCAAAGCGCTCAGGCGCGCGCCGCGAGCCACTCGTGGATCGCCGACGGTACCTCGCGCTGCGCGCGGCCCGAGACATAGATGCCGATATGCCCGCCCTTGAACGCGAGTTCGGTGTAGTCGTCGTTGCCGATGCGTCCGCGCAGCGCGCGCGACGCCGTCCGGCGGAACCAGATGATCCTGCTCGGCGAAGATGTTGAGTACGGGCACGTCGACGTTTTTCAGATCGACCGCTTTGTCGCCGATCTTCAGGCCGCCTTCGACCAGCTTGTTACCCTGATAGAAATCCTTGATGAACTGGCGAAACGCCTCGCCGGCCTGATCGGGGCTGTCGAAAATCCATTTTTCCATGCGCAGGAAATTCTCGAGTTCCACCTTGTCGTCGAGGATGTCGACCAGGCCGATGTATTTCTGCTGGTTCAGGCGCACGGGCTTGAGCATGAGGTAGCACCAGTTCATCAGGTCGGCCGGCACGTTGCCGAGCGTGTCGACGAACAGGTCCACGTCGAGGCTGCGCACCCAGCGCGCGAGCATGTTGTCCGGGGTATGAAAATCTACCGGCGTGACCATGGTGATCAGGTTCTTATCTTTTGCGGATAGATCGACGCGAAGCACAGACTGAACGCGCCGCCCTGGCAGATGCCGAGCAGATTGATCTTGTCGACCTTGTGGCGCTTCGCCACGACGTCGACGCAGCGGCGGATGTAGCCGTTGATGTAGTCGTCGAGAGTCAGATAGCGGTCGGAAAGATCGGGATAGCCCCAGTCGATAAGGTAGACGTCCTCGCCGAGCGCAAGCAGATTCTTGACCAGCGAACGGTCGTCCTGCAGATCGACCATGTACGGCCGGTTGACCAGTGCATAGGCTGATCAGCAGCGGCGTCTTCGCCGTCGGCTTGTTCTGTCCCTTGAAGCGGTACAGGACGAGTTTGTCCTCGCGGTAAATTTCTTCCTTGGCCGTCGCGCCGTAATCGACTTCGTCGAGTTCGCGCAAGGTTTTCAGGCCGGCGGAGAGTTTCTGCTGAAACCTCGTCGTCTCTTCGAGCGCTTTTTGCGGCGTGATGCGGATCGGATTCATGCTGTTGCGATATCCCGCTGGGTTATGGCTCAGTGCTTGCGCTTGCCGGCCTTCGGCTTGGCGCTTGCGGATTTATTCTGCCTGCTCGGCTTGGACATGCCCGCCGCCACTGCCTTGTGTTTGCCCGGCTTGCCGACGACGCGGCGGCGCATTGCGGCGATCGCATCGCCAAAAGTCGTCTTGCCCGTGTCGGCGGATTTGCGGCTCGATACCGCCACAGGGCGCGGCCTGACCACCGGCGCCGATGCGCGCGGCTTGGCCGGTACACGGCGGCGCGCGCGTGCTGGCGGCGGTGATTGTTTGCCGGCTGGTGGCGCTGCCGCGACGGCTTTTGGCACCGGGGTCGCGGCACTTTGCCGCACGCGCGCCGAGGAGTGCTTCAATTCCTTCACCTTGGCATGCAGTGTGACGATTTCCGCTTGCGGCGCGCTGCCATCGGCCTGCGTCGCCCGCCCGCCGTCGCGCAGTTCGCGGCGCAGATCGTGCAAGCGCTTGTGCACGCTGTTCAACTCGCTGCGCGTGGGCATGCCCAGGTCCGTGCCGACGCGCTCGACCTCGGCCTGAATCTGCGCGCGCACGCGCATCTGCGCATTCGCCAGTTCGCCGTATACTTTTGCGAATTCGTCGGAGAGCGCGATTTCGGCGTAGGCCTCTTCGGCTGCATCGACCCACAGATCGTAGAGTGCGCGCAGCGAATCGATCGCACGCCCCGGCTCGGAGCGCTCGGCCAGCTTGCCTTCGAACAGTTCGAACCCGCGCTGGCTCGCCTTCAGCATCAGCGCGTTATAGTTTTGCAGCGCCTGGCTGTATTCGACGAAGGCGAGCGCGGTCTTCTGGTAATGCTCCTGATGCTCGCGGCCGACGCCGAAGGCCGGCGCACGCAGCCAAGACAGGCCTTCCTGACGCATCTGCTCGACGAACGGCGCGAACGCCGCAGGCATTTCGGTAAACCCTTTGGCGCCCTGCCCGCTGATATCGCGCAGGGCCTTGGTGAACGGATTGTCCAGGAACGCCGAACTGCCCGTCAGGCCTGCATCCATGCCGGGAATCCGAAACCCGTTCGGCGCAGCGAATCCGCCGCGCAGCGAATCGAGCCACGCCTGTGAGGGATTTGCACTCGCCGATCCAGCGCCAGCATTCTGGGCGCGGAACATCGACTGGATCATCGCGGCATAGCTCTGCGCGCTCGCCAACATGCGCTCGACGGTTTCGCTTTGCTTGCCGGCGCCACCGAACATCCGCGACCATTGCTCGAGTCCCTCGTGCCATCCTGGCGGCGTCCGAATGCGGCGCCCACACCCGGAATGCCGCCCGCGGGCATGCCCGCAGACGGCGCGGCGGCCTGCGCCTTCGCCGCAAGATCCGACCATGCGTTCAGATACTGGTTCTGCAACGCTTGCCAATCCTTGAGCCAGTCGTTCAGGGGTTTGCTGTCGCTCATGCGTTTCTCCACGGACAAACCGATGCTAGCACGCGTCTCGGAAGCGTCGCAAAACAGCCAGCCTTCGCATGAAGCGGTTCTGCGTGCAGTGTGGTTTATCGCAAATAAAAAGCGCGCCGAAGCGCGCTGCATTTTTGCGCCCGTCCATGCTCGCCGGAATCACGCGGCGACCAATCCCTGGTCGCACTCTTCGATTTCTGCTTACGCGGCCGGCGCTTCCTCGGTCACCGCCTTCATCGACAGGCGGATGCGGCCCTGCTTGTCGACTTCGAGCACCTTGACCTTGACGATGTCGCCTTCCTTGAGCTTGTCGGAGACCTTCTCGACGCGCTCGTTGGAAATCTGCGAGACGTGGACGAGACCGTCCTTGCCCGGCAGGATCGTGACGAACGCGCCGAAGTCCATGAGCTTGGCGACCTTGCCCTCGTAGATGCGGCCCGGCTCGACGTCGGAAACGATCTGCTCGATGCGCGCCTTCGCCGCTTCGGCGGCTTCGCGATTGACCGAGGCGATGACGATGGTGCCGTCGTCGCTGATGTCGATCGTCGCGCCGGTTTCCTCGGTGATCGCGCGGATCGTGGTGCCGCCCTTGCCGATGACTTCGCGGATCTTGTCCGGATGGATCTTCATGGTCATCAGGCGCGGCGCGAATTCGCTCATCTCGGTGCGCGAGGTGGCGAGCACCTTGCCCATCTCGCCGAGGATGTGCAGACGGCCCTGCTTGGCCTGGGCCAGCGCCACCTTCATGATCTCCTCGGTGATGCCGTCGATCTTGATGTCCATCTGCAGCGCGCTGATGCCGTCGGCGGAACCGGCGACCTTGAAATCCATGTCGCCGAGATGATCCTCGTCGCCGAGGATGTCGGACAGCACGACGAACTTGTCGCCTTCCTTGACCAGACCCATCGCGATACCGGCGACCGGCGCCTTGAGCGGCACGCCCGCATCCATCATCGCCAGCGACGAACCGCACACCGAAGCCATCGACGAGGAGCCGTTCGACTCGGTGATTTCCGAGACCACGCGGACCACGTACGGGAACGCCTCCATCGTCGGCTTGACCGCCTGCACGCCGCGCTTGGCGAGGCGGCCGTGGCCGATTTCGCGGCGCTTCGGCGCGCCGAAACGGCCGGCCTCGCCCACCGAGAACGGCGGGAAGTTGTAATGGAACAGGAACGGATCCTTCGACTCGCCTTCCGGCGCGTCGATGATCTGCGCATCGCGCGCGGTGCCGAGCGTGACGCTGACCAGCGCCTGTGTCTCGCCGCGCGTGAACAGCGCCGAACCGTGCGTGCGCGGCAACACGCCGACACGCACCGTGATCGGACGGATATCGTCGAGCTTGCGGCCGTCGATGCGCACCTTGGTGTCGAGCACGCTGTCGCGCAACGTGCGGTATTCGAGTTCGCCGAATTCCTTGGCGAGATCGGCGGCGCTCCAGCTTTTCGCTTTCGGCGCGACCGGCGAGCGACTGCAGGACATCCTGCTTGATCGCGGCGATCGCGTCGCGGCGCTGCAGCTTGTCGCGCACCTTGAACGCATCGGCGAGCTGGCTGCCGACGGCTCCCTTGAGCGCGGCGACCATGCGTCGTCGTTCTTCGCCGGCGCCGTCCACGTCGACGGCTTGGTGCCGACTTCGACGGTCAGTTCGTTGATCGCGTTGATGACGTTCTGCAGCTCTTGGTGACCGAACATGACGGCGCCGAGCATGACGTCTTCCGACAGCAGCTTGGCTTCGGATTCGACCATCAGCACCGCGTTCGCGGTACCGGCGACGACGAGGTCGAGGTCGGACGTCTTCAGCTCGGTCTTGGTCGGGTTGAGCAGGTACTTGCCGTTGGCGTAACCGACGCGCGCAGCGCCGATCGGACCCTTGAACGGAATGCCGGCCAGGCTCAGCGCGGCGGACGCGCCGATCATCGCCGGGATGTCGCCGTCGATTTCGGGATTGAGCGAGACGACCTGCGCGATGACCTGCACTTCGTTCTTGTACTCTTCCGGAAACAGCGGACGCACCGGGCGATCGATCAGGCGCGAGGTCAGCGTTTCCTTCTCGGTCGGGCGGCCTTCGCGCTTGAAGAAGCCGCCGGGAATGCGGCCGGCGGAGTAGAACTTCTCGACGTAGTCGACGGTGAGCGGGAAGAAATCCTGCCCTTCGCGTCGCCTTGGTCGCAGCGACGGCGGTGACCAGCACGACGGTGCCGCCCATCGACACCATGACCGCGCCGGACGCCTGGCGGGCGATTTCGCCCGTCTCCAGCGTGACCTGGTGATTTCCGTACTGGAACGACTTGGTTACTTTCGCCACTTGTGCTGTCGTCCTTGATTATAGAGTGCGACTTGCAGGATCGCTTCGCGATCTTCGCGTTCAGCGGCGAACGCACAGTTAACGACGCAGGCCGAGGCGCTCGATCAGGGTCTTGTAACGGTCGCCATCGCTGTTCTTCAGATAGCTGCAGCAGACGGCGGCGCTGGTTGACCATCTTGAGCAGACCGCGACGCGAATGATGATCCTTGTCGTGATCGGCGAAATGCTTGGAGAGATGCTCGATGCGGGCGGACAGCAGCGCGACCTGCACTTCCGGCGAGCCGGTATCGTTGGGCGCGCGGCGATAGTCAGCGATGACCTTGCTGGTTTGTTCGACGGAAAGAGACATGATGTGAGCCTTATGTTGCGTCCGGCGCGGTTCGGCCTTTGGCTCGGTGAGCCGGCGCAATCCGCGTTAGGGATCAAAGTTGATGAAAGCGCTGAAAATCAGCCCCCTATTGTAACCGGTTTGGCTGGGCAACGGTCAATTGGATGATCGTGGCGCAGGTGCGCAAAATCGCCTGCCCGACAGCATCGCGGCGACTGGATTGCGCCACCAGGGGGATTGAGCAATACACGCAAGCAGGTTGAGGAAATTTGCACATCATGTTGATTTACAAAAGGCTTTGGCGCGCACTGAAAGTGGTTTAATCCAGCGCTGCATTGAACCCGCGGCGAACGCGGACTTCGCCGGCGGCGTCGATTTCGACCAGAGCGACCAGCCGGCCCCGTGCATCCAGCGCACGGCACAGGGTGCAATCGGTCAGCTGCGTCTGCATGTAACGTTTGCCTTGCTGCAAATGCACGGCATGTTCGGCGCGATAGCACGAGTGTCGGCAAGGCAGTCAGCGCTTGTGCGGTCGGCAGGAGCAACGCATCGAGCCGGTCGAATCCACCTGTGGCGATCTCGCCAAGCTGGTCCGCTGTCCACATGACGGGCTCGCGGAACGGCTCGACCCAGAGCCGTCGCAGCGCGGTGAGGTGCGCGCCGCAACCAAGCGCCTCGCCCAGATCGCGCACCAGGCTGCGCACATAGGTGCCCGAACCGCATTCGACGTGCAGCTGCAAATCCACGCCATTACGTTCAATCAAGTCGAAATGGAAAACCTCGACTTCGCGCATGGGCGCCTGCACATCCTCGCCACGGCGCGCGCGTTTGTACAGCGGCACACCGCTTTGCTTGAGCGCTGAATACACCGGCGGTGTCTGCGTGATGCGTCCGCGCAACGATGCCATCGCTGTGTCGACGAGGAGTTCATCGAGCTTCGGCACCGGGCGCGTCTGCATGACCTCGCCGTCCGCATCGTCGGTGCTTGTGGTCGCGCCGAGCCGGCACGCGGCCGCATACGCCTTGCGCGCGCCGAGCAGATAACCGGCAATCTTGGTCGCCTCGCCGAAGCAGATCGGCAGCAGTCCGGTGGCGAGCGGGTCGAGGCTGCCGGTGTGACCGGCCTTGCGTGCGTTGAACAGACGTCTGGCTTGTTGCAACGCCTGGTTGGAACTCAGTCCCTGTGGCTTGTCGAGCAGCAGAATGCCGTGGACGTCGCGAAAATCCTGTTTCACGTTTTCCCGCGCAGCAGCGCTTCGATACGCTCACCGCGATCGACCGAGTCGTCGTAACGAAATCGAATCTCGGGTACGCGACGGATGCTCATCACGCGCGAGAGTTCGCGGCGAAATTCCTTGGCCATCTCGTTGAGCGTCTTGACGCCTTCGGCTGCCTTGTCGGGCAGCAATGCGGTGACGTAGGCCGTGGCAGAATCGAAATCCTTCGTCACTTCGACATCGGATACGCTCATCGACGGCAACGCGTTGTCGCGTACCGCTGCGTGCACGAGCTGTCCGAGCAGGCGGCGCAGTTCGGCGGACAGGCGATCGGAGCGGGTGAAGGAGTGCGCAGGCATGATCTAGGGTTTCCTGGTTGCGACGCGCGGCGCACGGCCCAATTCGCGCTCGAAAAAACGCGCCATTACCGCATACGCGGCTTTCGATTCGGGCAGTTCCGGATCGGAGAAGAACGAATGCCACATACCTTCCCAGACATGCAGTTCGGTAGGCACGCCGGCCTCGGTGAGCAGTTCGTTGCTGCGCAGGACGGCGCTCATGGTGAAATCGCGCGTTCCGGAGATCAGTAAAGTCGGCGGAAACCTGGCCAGAACCGCCTGCGACACACCCGGCATCACCAGCGGATTGTGCGGATCGGCGCCCTTGAAATACGGCAGCTGAGTCAACGCAAACGCATGGTCCGGTACGGGTTCGCCCATCAGCAGGTGGCCGACATAGGCGGAATCGCCCGTGATATCGACCACGCCCGCGCAGAAAATCCCGATGGCGCCGGGAGACGGCAAATGCTTGCTCGCGATCCACGCCGTCGCTTCGGCCGTCAGCGCGCCCCCGGCAGAACAGCCATAGATGCCGATATCCTGAGCCCGGTGATGTTTGAGCAGGGCGCGGTATACATTTTCCACGTCCTCGCTCGCCGCCGGAAAAGTATACTCAGGACCTTGCCGGTAATCGACCGTGATCACCTTGATTCGGCTCAGGCTGGCGACCGGAATCGCCTCGACCAGACCGCCGCTGCCGGCGCCCCACAGGAATGCGCCGCCGTGCAGATTGATCAGAACGCGTTTTTCATCGGCCTGCGCGTCGGCCGGCGCGACGATATCGACGCCGACGCCGCCGATCTTCGACGCCTTGATCGCGACCGGATAGAGCTTGCGCATGCGCTCTGCGCGATCGGAATTGATCTTGTCGTAGAACTCGCGGCTTGCCTGAATCGGACCGCCCAGCGGCGGCGCCGATCGGCCTTCGTCGAATATCTCGCGGAAGCGCTTCAGGGCTTGCGGCGAGGCATAAACGGAAAAAGGAAAACGTGCGCCAGGCGACGTGACGGTGCCATCGGCATCGATCTTCGGCGCGGAGTCTTGCGCCTGCGCCGATATGGCCGAGGCGAACAGGAGAGAAAAGAGCAGGAGCAACTCGATGCGGCGAATCGGATGGAGAAAAGTCATGGCGGCTCGTGGAGTCGGATAACAGCAGCACATGATTCTACTGCCGTCATTCCCGCGAATGCGAAAATCCGGTCTCTTCTTCCAATGCTTTGCGCAGCAAAAGTTGGATTCCCGCTTGCGCGGGAATGACGACCTTGTAGGGCCATTTGCGAACCTCCGAGCCCCGAGTCCTACAGCGTGCGCGCAAACTCGATACGCTCGAAGCATTCGATCTGATCGCCCGGCTTGACGTCGTTGTACTGCTTGACGCCGATGCCGCACTCCATGCCGTTGCGCACTTCGTCGACGTTTTCCTTGAAGCGGCGCAGCGATTCGAGTTCGCCCTGGAAGATCACCGTGTTGTCGCGCAGCACGCGGATCGGCTTGTTGCGCTTGACCGTGCCCTCGATGACCATGCAGCCGGCGATCGCGCCGAACTTGGACGAACGGAACACATCACGCACCTGGGCGACGCCAATGATTTCCTCGCGTATCTCGTTGCCGAGCAGACCGGAAGCGACCTGTTTCACCTGATCGATTACGTCGTAGATGATCGAGAAGTAGCGCAAGTCCAGGCCGCCTGCTTCGACGATCTTGCGCGCCGACGCGTCCGCGCGCACGTTGAAGCCGATGATCACGGCTTTCGATGCCGCGGCGAGCGTGGCGTCGGATTCGGTGATGCCGCCGACGCCAGAACCGATCACGTTGATCTTGATCAGGTCGTTGCCGATCTTGGTCAGCGCGTCGCGCAGCGCTTCGGCCGAGCCCTGCACGTCGGCCTTGACCACGATGTTCAGGGTCTGCTGGCCGGCGCCCTGGCCCATCTGCGCCATCACGTCTTCCATGCGATTGCCGGCCTGCTTGATCAGGCGCGCATCGCGGCGTTTGTGCTGGCGTTCGACGGCGACTTCCTTGGCCAGGCGCTCGTCCTGCACGACGACGAAATCGTCGCCCGCATCGGGCACGCCGGAAAGACCGAGCAGCTGCACCGGAATCGACGGGCCGGCCGACTCGACCTGTTCGCCGCCTTCGTCGAACAGCGCGCGGATGCGGCCGAACTCGACGCCGCAGACGATGAAGTCGCCCTTCTTCAGGGTGCCCTGCTGCACGAGTACCGTAGCGACCGGGCCGCGGCCCTTGTCGAGACTCGACTCGACCACGACGCCGGTGGCGAGGCCGTCCTTCACCGCGGTCAGTTCCATCACCTCGGCCTGCAGCAGGATCGAATCGAGCAACGCATCGACGCCGTCGCCGGTTTTTGCCGACACCGGCACGATCTGCACATCGCCGCCCCATTCCTCGGGCACGACTTCGTGCTGCACGAGCCCCTGCTTGACCTGATCGGGATTGGCCTCGGGCTTGTCCATCTTGTTCATCGCGACGATCAGCGGCACCTTGGCCGCGCGTGCGTGATTGATCGCTTCGATCGTCTGCGGCATCACGCCGTCGTCGGCGGCAACGACAAGGACGACGATATCGGTCAGCTTGGCGCCGCGCGCGCGCATCGCGCTGAATGCGGCATGGCCCGGCGTGTCGAGAAACGAGATGACGCCCTTGTTCGTCCGCACGTGATAGGCGCCGATATGCTGGGTGATGCCGCCCGCTTCACCCGACGCGACCTTGGTGCGGCGGATGTAATCGAGCAGCGAAGTCTTGCCGTGATCGACATGTCCCATGATCGTGACCACCGGCGCACGCGCCGCCTTTTCGCCGACGACCTCGACTTTCGACAGGGTGGTTTCGGCGTTGCTTTCCTCGAGCTTGACCGCCTTGTGGCCGAGTTCCTCGACCACGAGCACGGCGGTGTCGTGATCGACGGGTTGATTGATCGTCGCCATCACGCCCATCTTCAACAGCGCCTTGACCACGTCGGCACCCTTCACCGCCATCTTCTGCGCCAGATCCGAGACGAGAATCGACTCGCCGATCGGCACGTCACGCGTGACCGGCGCGAGCGGCTTGGAAAATCCGTGCGGACCGCCGGAAGGTGCGCGCGCCTGCTCGACCTGACGCCGCGGTTTGCGCTTGATCGCGCCGCGGCGGGCGTGGCCTTCGTCGGACAAATGCAGTTCCGCACCGAAATAACGCGGTGCGCCGTCGGCGTCGCTGCCATCGTCGCGCATGCGGTGCGAGCCGTGCTTGGGCTTGGCCTTGTGCGCACCATTGCCTTCGTCGGCAGCGCGTGGCGGGCGCGCGCCGTCGGCCGGGCGCGGACGCGCCGCCGCATCGGCCTTGCGCGCGCTGCCGGTCTCGGCTTTTTCGCCTTTCGCCGCTGTCTTTTCGCCGGCCGCTGATTTTCCGCCTTCCTTCTCGGCGGCGAGTTTGGCCTGCGCATCGCGCGCTTCGACCTCGGCGCGCTGACGCGCTTCTTCGGCCGCGCGCAGCTTGGCTTCTTCTTCGTGGCGGCGACGTTCCTGATCCTGGCGCGTTACTTCCTCGGTCTCGCGCTTCAGCTGCGATTCTTGCAGTTTCTTCAGCGCGTCTTCGCGCTCCGCATCCGGCTGCTGTTCGGCGGGAATTTCGCTGCGTTTGATGTAGGTGCGCTTCTGGCGCACTTCGACATTCACGGTCTTGCCGCGCGTCGCGCCCTGGTTGACGGTAAGTTCGCTGACCGTGCGGCGCTTGAGCGTGACCTGGCGCGGTGCGTTATCTTCGACAGCGGCGTTCTCGCCCTTGCCATGGGTGCGGCGCAGGAAGCCGTGCAGCTTGACTTTATCCGTGCTCGAGACGACCTGGTCGGGGCTGGAAAATTTCATGCCAGCACTGTTGAGCTGCGAAATCAGCTTGTCCGCGCTCATGCCGAGCACACCGGCGAGTTGTTTGATCGTTACGTCCGACATTGTGTCGTTTCTCCTGGCGCGCCACGCAGATGTTCTACGCAACGCTTTCTTCTTTGCCGTCATTCCCGCGAAAGCGGGAATCCATTTTTATTTTGCTGCGCAAGCAAGAACTGGATTCCGGCCTGCACCGGAATGACAGCCTTATGGGTTCAAGTGTTCATACGCAATTCCGCATTTTCATGGTCACTAACGAGCTAAGCCGCCTCGGCCTGCCGCGCCGCCATGATCAGATCGGCCGCGCGCTTCTCGTCGACACCCTCGATCGCCAGCTCGACCAGCTCGTCGGTGGCCAGATCGGCGAGATTCTCGCGCGTGATGATCTTGTGTTGGGACAGCGTATACGCAGTGGTTTCGTCCATGCCCGGCACGGCCAGCAGATCGGCGGCTGGCTTGTTTTCCTCGATATCTTCCTCGACCGCCAGCGCATCGGTAAGCAGCGCGTCGCGCGCACGCGCGCGCAGTTCCTCGACGATGTCCTCGTCGAAGCCTTCGATCGAGACGAGTTCCGCGGTCGGCACGTAGGCGATTTCCTCGACCGTGGTGAAGCCTTCCTGCACCAGGATCGCGGCGATCTCGGCATCGACTTCGAGCTTGTTCTGAAACAGTTCGCGCGCCGCCAACTGTTCGCTCTCGGATTTCGCCGCGACCTGATCCTGGGTCATCACGTTCAACTGCCAGCCCGACAGCTTGCTGGCCAGGCGCACGTTCTGGCCGCCGCGGCCGATCGCCTGCGAGAGCTTGTCTTCGGCGACCGCGATGTCCATCGAATGCTTGTCTTCGTCGACGATGATCGACTGCACTTCGGCCGGCGCCATGGCGTTGATCACGAACTGCGCTGGATTGTCGTTCCACAGCACGATATCGATACGCTCGCCGTTCAATTCGTTCGACACCGCCTGCACGCGCGAACCGCGCATGCCGATGCACGCGCCGATCGGGTCGGTGCGGTGATCGTGCGCGAGCACGGCGATCTTGGCGCGATCGCCCGCGTCGCGCGCAGCCGCCTTGATCTCGACCAGACCCTGGCCGACCTCGGGCACCTCGAGCTTGAACAGCTCCATCATGAATTCCGGCGCGGTGCGCGACACGAACAACTGCGGTCCGCGCTGCTCGACGCGCACTTCGTACAGATAACCGCGCACGCGATCGCCGGCGCGCACCGCTTCGCGCGGTATCGCGCGGTCGCGGGCGATATAGGCTTCGGCGTTGCCGCCCAGATCGAGATAAATGCTGCCGCGCTCGACGCGTTTGACCACGCCGGTGACGAGTTCGCCGATGCGGTCCTTGAACGCTTCCACGACCTGCGCGCGCTCTGCTTCGCGCACATGCTGCACGATCACCTGCTTGGCGGCCTGCGCGGAAATGCGACCGAAATCCGGATCGTCGATATGTTCCTCGACGAATTCGCCGACCTGGATGTCGGTGCGCGTGTCGACCGCATCCATGAGGCGGATCTGCCGGTCCGGCGATTCCATCACGACGTCGTCGGCGACCACTTCCCAGCGGCGGAACGTTTCGTATTCGCCGCTGTGGCGATCGATGACGACGCGCGTGGCGACGTCCTCCACGTGGTAACGCTTTTTCGCGGCGGACGCGAGCGCGGCTTCCAGCGCCTGGAAGATCACCTCGCGATCGACGCCTTTTTCGTTCGCGACCGCGTCGGCTACCAATAACAGTTCTTTAGTCATCGTTCTCTCCACGAATTCCCTTCTCCCAGCGGGAGAAGTTGCCGAAGGCGGATGAGGGAAAGACATCCGCAACTTCGCGAGCGTTCATTCCCCAAAATCGCTTTCTTTACTTTTTATCTTTTTGCGCTTTTTTTCTGCGCAGCCTTGCCATTGCCCGGCTTGCCCACCGCTGCGCCGAAATCTGGCACCAGTCTGGCCCGGTGTACGTTCGCGTGCGCGATATCCAGCGCGACGCCATCCTGCTCGATCACGACCGTCTCGCCCTGCACCGCACGAATCGGCCCCTGAAAACGCCGGCGTCCGTTCAATGGCAGATGCAGTTCGAGCTTCGCACTCTGGCCGATGAAACGCGCAAACTGCTGCGGCGTATACAACGGCCGGTCCAGACCCGGCGACGACACTTCCAGCGTATAGCGACCCTGAATCGGATCGTTCACGTCGAGCAGCGCCGACACCTGGCGGCTTACCGCCTCGCAATCGTCGACCGTCACCGCGCGCTGCACGGCGTCGATGTACACACGCACCAGCGAGTTGCCGTACGACGGGCTGTACTCGACGCCGAGGCATTCGAGTCCCATGTCCGCGATCGCGGGCGCCACCAGTTCGGTCAATTCGTTGTTGCGCATCCTGGTACCTTGCGATGCTCCTTGGCCGCAAAATCAAAAAGCGTCCGTCCATGGCCGCACCATTTGTATTTTTGCGATCATCCCTGATCGCGCGAAGATCAAAAAGCGTCCATCCATGGCCGCACTTTTCAATAAAATTTGGACACAAAAAATGGGCGCGAGGCCCATTCCATAGTTCGTCGTTTTCATCCACCACCGACGATCCGCATCCTGCGAAGCCACGCGTATACTTTTGCGCCCATCCATGGTCGCGAAATCAAAAAGCGTCCATTCGATTCCTGCCAACAAAAAAGCCTCTCGCGGAGGCCGACAGATTGGCGTGGTAGCGGGGGCAGGATTTGAACCTGCGACCTTCGGGTTATGAGCCCGACGAGCTGCCAGACTGCTCCACCCCGCATCAGCCGAACGCCAAGTTTAGCCGGTTATGATGATGCATTGCAAGATTGCAGCGGCGATGATGGCACGTCGCAAGGAACGTGAGAGCGCGTGCATTGAATTGGTGGGCGGTGCAGGGATCGAACCTGCGACCCTTGCCGTGTGAAGGCAATGCTCTACCGCTGAGCTAACCGCCCTGTCGCGACTCGCGCCGCTCAGAGTTTTCCCGCACTTCTTAGCTCCCTCGCATGCGAAGAGGAGAAGCGACCATCCGCCACGCGGACATCGCGATTGCATTGAAACTGGTGCCGGAGAAGGGAATCGAACCCCCGACCCACGCATTACGAATGCGTTGCTCTACCAGCTGAGCTACCCCGGCGCCGGTCGCGCAGTTTAGCGGCTGCGCATTGCGATCACAAGATTGGCGCCGGGTACCGGCGAGAGTTCGCAGCGCCACCGCGCGCGCCGGATCGATGCCGCGCCCACTGACATCGCCTGTCGTCGTTTTCCTACAGCACGACGCGGCGCACGCCGATGTCGCGCACGCAGACGCACTCCTAGGATGCCTGCATCCGACATAAGGAGGCAGGTATGCGCAACCTAACGACAACTCGGCAGAACGGAATCACTTTGATCGAACTGATCATCACGCTCGCGATCGTCGCTGTCGGTGCGGGTCTCGCAAGCAGCGGCGTATCCGCAGCGATCCACGCCGCGCACACGAGCAACGCAACATCGAGCCTGTACGCTGCGCTGACGCTTGCCCGCAGCAGAGCCGCCAACGGGGCGGCCGATGTCGTGCTGTGTCCCAGCGTCGATGGCGCAAGCTGCTCCGCGGGGTTCCATTGGGAAAACGGCTGGATCGCATTCGCCGCCACGCACAGTGGCAGCGATCGCACGCCGGACGAACCGATTCTGCTGCATCAGGACGCGCTACCGGCCAAAGTGCATCTGATCACCAGCGCAGGGCGCACGCGTATCCGTTTTCAACCGAGCGGAAGCAATGCCGGCAGCAACGCTACATTCACCTTTTGCGACGGGCGCGGCGCGGCCAAGGCAAGCGCATATGCGATGGCGAACAACGGCAATCTGCATTCGACCAAGCCGGACCCGGTCTACGTAGCCGATGCTTGCGCAAATCTGTGAACTTAACCGACGACAGAAACCCCATCAGTTCATTGCCATGGCTGCTGCACGCGGTCGGCCTGCCGTGCCGAACGCTGGCCCAAGAACGGATCTTCCCGATACCGACACCTTCTTTCCGACTTCATCGGGCAAGGCGCATGGCGGCAGCTGCTTGCCGACACAATAGACAGATACGTTCTCATTGTTTATCATCAGATGATACATAACTCATGCACAAAGATCTCGGCCTTGAAACGCTGCTCCTGCTTGATGGCTCCATCATCGATCAGGGCGATGGCTATTGGGTCAAGATCGAAGCCTGGCGTGTCAAAGGCAGTGACGACATTCCGCACGGTATTCGTTACGCCCTGACACTGCATGATCCTTTTGGAAAGCGAATTATGGATACGACAACGCGCACGCCGCCAAACTCCCGAAGAAATTCAAGTATTCGGGGCAGCGCCTGCCGCTCGATCACAAGCATCGCCACGCCTCCGACAAGGGAGTTTCTTATGGATTCGAAAACGCGTACCGGTTGATCCAGGATTTCTTCACCGACGTCGACCGTGTTTTGCAGGAGCTGAAGCAGTCATGAAAATAATAAAGATTGGCATCATGCCGCAGAAACTGATCCGTTCCCGCTTATTGGCCATTGCCCGCGGCGACTACAAGCCGAGCCCGCGTGAACCGAAAATCTGGTTTACTTCGATGAAATCCATGGCTGAAATCCTGAGCGACGACAACCGGGCCCTGTTGAGAGTGATCCGTGATACCCAACCCGACTCCGTATCTTCTCTGGCGGCGGCGACGGGCCGCAAACCGGGCAACCTGTCACGCACGCTGAAAACGATGTCTCGTTATGGCATCGTCGAGATGCGGCGCGAGAAGAAGATGGTTCGCCCCATTGTGAAAGCGACCGGATTCCAGATCGTGGCCGCGTAGATTCGCATCGTCAGCGCTTGTCCCAGCACCTATCTTGTTTGATCTTCAATCCAGTACCGAAAGTCGACAAAGAGATCTCATCCGGTCGAATTTTGCAGGAGACTTCCCCACCGGCGGCGATCGCATTGCAATCGCTCGTCAGCCAGAGGCTTATGCATTGCAAATGCAACGCAATGGAGGAATCCATGAAGACATCCACGTTACCGTCGCTGCGGGTCGATGCAGCGCTGCGCGAGGCTGCGCAGGAAATTCTGGCCGAAGGCGAAAGTTTGTCCAGCTTCGTCGAGCAATCCGTCCGTGCGAACATCGCGTTATAGGTCAAACCCGGGTGAGTCCCCCGGCAGAGCCGGGGGCTTACCTCATTACTGAGTTACCTCTTGGGATCCTCTGAAAAACTACCGTTCGTGCTGAGCTTGTCGAAGCACGCTCCGAGACGCCCTGCGCAAACAAGTCCTTGCGATGCGCCTTTCGACAGGCTCAGGGCGAACGGGGATTTGTTCAGAGTTTCTCTTGAGGCCAGCTTGTTCTATTGACGCGGCGCAGTGATGTTTGAACTGAAGCCCACCACTTATCGTTGGGTAAGTCATCGCGAAAAATCTTGCAATCGCTTCCCCTGCGCAGCGGGGGAAGCTGCCCGTAGGGCTGACGCCCCAAAGGAAGTCCCCTGGGGGATGGGGCGCCTTGCCATACCCGATCAAGACCAAAAATGCCCCCTTCCGCCTTCGGCACCTTCCCCCGCGCAGCGGGGGGAAGGAAAAGCGATCTCCGCGCCAGCCAAAGTGCGGGGCATTTCAAACTTCAATTGGCCGCATCAATAATGTCAGGAAGAAAGGGAACAGGCGGATCAATGCTGTGCGGTTTGCCGACGTGGGAATGAGCCCCTCCCCCTTGATGGGGGAGGGGTTGGGGAGAGGGTGACGCCTGCGCAGCAGGCGCCTGCGGCGCCTTCCCCTCTCCCGGCGCTGCGCGCCACCCTCTCCCACAAGGGGAGAGGGGAAACAGCCATTCGGGCCAATTCCCTCAGGCCGGCACCGCCGTCAGCTTTACGCCCAGCGCCGTGCAGACGCGCTGGATCGTATAGGTTCCGGGTGAACTTTGCGCGACAATGGGAGAACAACGAAATCAGGAGACTCGGTTTATGATACTCACTGCGGTTTTACTACCCGCTCAAGAAGGCGGCTTCACAGCCCTGAATCCAGAGACCGGCTCGACTTCCCAAGGCGAGACGGTGGAAGAAGCTTTGATCAATCTGCGCGAGGCAACCGAACTTTTTCTGGAGGAGTTTCCGCTCTCCGTTATAGGCCAGCCTCTGGTCACGACTTTCGAAGTCGCCGCACATGCCTAGGCTGCCGCACGTCTCCGGAGCGGAGATCGTGCGTGCACTTCAGCTTCTGGGTTTCATAGTCGCGCGGCAACGTGGCAGTCACATCGTTCTTCGCCGTGGCGCCATCGGTTGTGTGGTTCCCAACCATCGCGAGGTGAAGGTTGGTACATTGGCCGGGATATTAAAGCAAGCTGGGCTTTCACCCGAAGAGTTCATCAATGCTTTGCGGTCCTAAAAAGCGCCCCATCAATCATCTTGCCATGACTCGCGCACTCTTACCCGTCCGTTGATTTGCTCGAGTCATGCGGCAACGCCCACGTATTCGACGTGACTCGCAGGCGGGGGAACAGGCAACCCGTCCTCGCGAAGCCAATCAACAAATCAAAGGGGTCCAACAAATCAAAGGGGTCAGACTCGATTGATTTTGAAGCGTTTCGACTTTCGGTCTCCGCCACGCGCCGCGGGAGCGACTCTGCGCTCCAGTTGGCGCTGAATACGCTCCTTGAAGTAGTCGCTACCCAATACCCAGGCCTTGTTCGTCGCCTCCCGGATTTCACCCAGCGCTTTTTCCGAAACATGATGCTTGAACAATTGCCGGTAAGCGGCCTGCCGTTCCTCCGCATTGCGGCCGAGTCGCAGATATTCCCGCTGCGCAGTCACCAGCGAATCTTCCGCTCCGACGGCATTATGTCGATAGCTCGACCAGGGATATTCGGCAGGATGCGACACCATTGCCGCCCGAACAGGATTCAATTCGATATAGCGCATGCACGTCAGCAAATAAGCCTCCGAGTCGATCAACGTCGCCTTGTAACGCCCCTCCCAAAGCGTGCCCGTCCGCCGATAGCATCGGTTGAAATATTGCACGTAGTAGCGGCCGACCATTTGCAGCGTTCTGCCCAGTCCCGATTCGTCGGAGGGCGTGATGAGAAGGTGCACATGATTGGTCATCACGACATAGGCGTGCAGCGCGCAACCATGCTTGGCGCAAGCCAGCGCAAGCTTCTCCAGGTAAAACCGATAGTCATCTTTGGCGCAGACAATCTCGCTGCGATTGTTGCCGCGAACGATCACATGCTGCGGCTGACCCGGCACAACGAATCGAGGCAAGCGAGCCATTGGCGCCTCACGTGAGCAGAGAAGCGGCAAGGCTACCGCAGATTTACGCTCAGATCAATCGAGTCTGACCCCTTTGATCCCATCAAACGTCGTCGTACTTGAACCCGAGTTGGCCGCAGCTTTCCCAAATAGCGCTGCGGTAAATGACGCCCTGCGCGCCATTCTGCAAGTTGCCAAACACGTCGGCTCGCACCCTCATGGAGCAGAGAGCAGCTAGGGCTACCCCATATCTGCGCCCAATCAATCGAGTCTGACCCCATTGGTCCGTGTTGATTCAGGTCGCAAAGAAAAAGCCCGCCTTGCGGCGGGCTTGTGCGCGTGGAATTGCGTCTATCGCTACTGTGGGCAACTGGAAGCGGCAGTGTAGTTATACGTACTCACCCCTTTCTTCGATACAGTAAGGATACACGTACCCGTGGCGACCGTCACTGTCGGCGCGCCGAAGTTGATCGTGACGATATCCGGCTGCGCCTGGGTGATGCTGGAAATTCCCAATGGCGTCGGTATTGTCATCGTGGCGGCCGTCAATTGTCCGCCGATTGTGCCTCCCGTGCCGGCGGCAAGCGTTGCAGTTACCGGATACAGGGCGCTCACCGTTCCCGTCGCTCCACTGGTCACGGTTATCCCGGTCCCCGTGCCGGTAAGCGGGTAGTTGTAGCATTGCAGCGCACTGGTATGGTTATTATTGGAAGCGGGGTTGCAGTTTCCATCCGACGCTACGGCCACGGTGTCATTGCCGTTCAAGGTCGTATAACTGTTGTACTTCGAGACGTAGAGGTTGAAAGCGACAGGTGTCGCTGTCGACGCCGCGACCGAGTTCGGTGGGTCTGTGCATGTCCCGTGTTTCGGCGGTGTGCAGGCGGAGCCATACCAATACCAACTGTAAGGACTGGTTGCAGAATACGTCTGCCCAGTAGTGGCGGTCGTACCGATCGCCGTGCCGAACTGTGTTGCGGTTCCATACCACTGGACGGTGGGCACATTCGCCTGGACCGTTGAAACCCAGTTGGGGGAGGCGAAAGCCAAGGCGACATTGAAGTAATAGGGTCCGCCGCCGCCGCCGCCGCCCGATGACCCGCCGCTGGTCGTGAACTGTTGGGAATCGGTCAGTGTGGTTGCCAGATCGAAAGGATCCACCGCCCACGAGGCGATATTGCCGATGACGCCAGTATTCGACACGCCGATCGTTGGTACCGCACTGGGGGTAGTTCCGTCGGCCTTCAACTGGGTGACCACCCCGCGCGACGGCGCCGACGCCAGGGTAGGATCGTCGCTGGGCTGGGATGTGTCGGAAACCGTGATACTGGCCGTGGTGGTGGTCCAGTTTGCCGATTCGGTTTCGTTGATCGTGGTGAACGGCAACAGTGGCAGAACACAACTCGCCGTGGTGGAGGTCGCCGGGCAAGTCGTGATCGCGCTGTTGATCGCGGTCAGCGCGACCGGCTCCAGATAGTCGATGTAGACGCCGCGCGCGTGCAGGTAACGCTTGTCCGTCGCGCCGGTAAGGGTGATGTTGGTCGGACTGTCGAGACCGGCAGCCGCGTACTGCGCCGCAGCCGAGGCCGACGACGACGGGCCGCTGCCCGCTGCCAGCGTGGTGATGCTGCCGGTCAGATAGTTGGTAACGAAGGACTCGTAATTCGTCACCGCGGTCGGATCGGGTATCCAGTTGGTCGCCGTGCTCGTCGTAGCCAGCAAACCAAAGAAATAATTCTGCATATCGACGGAAACGGCATATTGGCCGTTGACGCGAATCAGCCTGCAGGCGTTGAGATACGAATCCGTTGTATCGGTTGTCGGTACCACCGTGAGAGTGGTGCCCACGTAGCGATAATGGCTATGGTCCGTGGTGAACGGGTCGAACAAGGTCTGGTCGTCACCCGACGCCGCCGGATCGTTGCGGTCGCGGCAACAGATGTTGCAATAAGGGTCCTGCGTGGATGAGTCGACACCGGTCGTCGAATACGCCAAGGCCGTCGCCGATGGCGAGATGTACTTCGAACCGCTCCAATAGGTCGGCCGATAGGGTTGCGCGAACACGTTGGTGGTATCAGTGACGCCCGCGCCGTATTTGCAACTGCAGGCGACAACGCGCGTATCCACGTTCTGCTGGATCACGGACTCGTTGGAAGCATCCGGGGCCGTGTAAGTGAGAACGTTGTAGGTCACACCGCTGACCCCGCTGCCGCTCTTGCCGAGAATTTCCGGCTGCGGGTTGGTTGCGGCCGTGTTGCTGCTGCCGATCGCAATTGGAATGACGCCGGCGGTCGCACCCGGATTGTATTGGCGCACGATCGGCCCCGATACGCTCCCCGTTCCGATACCCTTGGTGACCGCCGACTGGTCGGTCTGGTTGACCTGAGTGGAATCGACGATGGTGTCGAGTGAGAGCGTACGCGACTGGCCGGTGGCATCGGTCCAGGTCGAGGTGACATTGACCTGCTTGTACAAGTTGGTGGTGGTACTCACCGGCGCCCCCGCCGTGAACGTCGTGCCCACACCGTTGTAGTTCTGCGACTTGATCTTCGTCGTCAGACCACTGACGCCTGCCGCGGTTTGCGCCGTGCTGGCCCCGCTGCTGGTAATCACCGTGGGACAGGTGGTGACGCTGGTCGCCGTGACCGTGCAGGTGGCCAGACTCGCGGTCTGCGCGGTTCCGCCGTTTGCGCCGACCGCGCTGTAACCGGCCGAACGCAATTGATCGATCAGACCTTCCGAATAGGCCGCTATCTGCGAACGCGCGCGGGCATCGGCGCTGTTGCGCGTCATTGCGCCTTGCAGTGCCGCCAGTGCGAGCAATCCGGTGGCGAGCACGACGATGGCGATCAGCACGTCGATCATCGAAAACCCGGCAGGGCGGCGAATCGAGGTCAGCTTGGTTTGCCTGTTGATCATGGCGTCATCCTCACTCAATACGCGGGCCGGTCGGACCACGAGCCCGGTACCGGTACAAGTTTGTTCAACGCACTCTCGTTGCCGAGTGTGGTCAACACGCCGGGCAGGGAAACGATCGCGCCGGTACCATTGATCTTGCTGACTGCGCCTTGAACTACGACCGTCCCATAGATCGTGGCATGGCCATTCTCGGCGAAGGTGGCGCCGTTATTGGCCGTGGCGCCTGTGCTCGGGAGCAGCGGTCCGGTGCTTGGACCGTACAAGTTCGGGCGCACAAACAGCAAGCCGAAGAAACGCGCGCCCGCGTTAAGCCTGATGCTGCCATCTTCGATCAACACAACAGGCGCATCCGGCGTACCGACCTGACCCTTGAAACCGCAACCCTGCTGGTCCCATACCATCCCCGAGGTCGAACTCTGCAAAATGGTGTTGCAGTCGGTTATTGTGGCCGAGGTCATCAGCGCTATATCCGCGAAGTAAGGCGCACTCGAGCTCGGAACGATGTAGTTGGCCTTTGACAACAGGTAATTCTCGTCCTCGCCGATCGTATAGGTATGCCCATTGGTCGCGGTGACACTGACCGTCTTGCGGGTTTCGCAAAATCCGTCGCCGTCGGTGTCCGTCCATGCCGAGTCGCCGAAAACATACTGGAAAAGATCGCAGGGGAACTCGCCGACTGTGACGGCCGGTGGCATCTTGATATCGAGGTTTGCCTTGCAACCGGTCGTAACGGTGGTGGTGCATTGCGGCGTGCTGGGATCGATATCGACAATGTCGATGCCCTGCGCGCTTTTGCCCGACAGGGAATCGGCGCAACTGCAGGAGTCGCAGGTGACAACCGGCGGGCTGGTGCCCTCGTACTCTGCCCCGCCTCCTTGAATAAAGGAGTCGAAATAGCATGTATTGGGTGTGCCGTTTGAGTCGACCGCCAACCGAGTCCACATCGACACAGGGACGCCGGTCCCGCCGGCGTTCGGATTGGTGGCGATCTGAAAGGTGCCGACGACACTGATCGCTCCGGATGCGGTGAACGGCGGAATGTTGGTAGCGGAGTTGATCGAACTCGCGCGCGCAATGGTGTGCGTCAGCGTTGTCTTCGCCGACTCGCCGGGGATGCTGGCATTCGATACCAGCGTGATGATGGTGGTGCTCGACGCCTTCGTGGCGTCGGCGGTGCACTCGGTCGGATCGGTCGTGACGGCCGGCGTCTTGACCATACACAACAGCGCACCGACACCGTAGTTGACGTTGAAGCCGGTACCGACCGACGCGATCCGCCGATCCAGTGGCAGCGAACGCACATCCATGACGTCGCTGGTGGAGCCGTTGCCGTTTACGTCGTAGGTCCCGCCGCCGACAAAGTAGTACATGTTGCCGCGACGAGCGAGGGCCGTCGTACAGGACGACGCGCCGTAGGCGCACTGGTCCACGGCGCCGCAAGGAAACGAGGTATCGCTCGCGCTGCACAGCGCCCAGTTCGCGGCGTTGGTCGTGTCCAGTGCAGTAGTGCTGTTGAGGTTGAAATACTCGATGCCCTGCGCAAGGCCGGCTTCGGCCGTCTGCTGCACCAGGCGCGAGCGCACATCGTTGGCCGAAGTGCGCTGCGCGAAGATACCCACATTCATGGCGAACAAGGCCAGCAGCGTGGCTAGTAAAATCAGCACCAGGGCCACGATCAGGGTGGTGCCGCTCTGCTTGCCGGTGCTCTGCCGCATATGGCGATCAAGTCGATGCATGGCTAAATCCTCGATGAAAACCGTCCGATCAAAGCGCACTGGAACGGATGTAAATTGGCTGGGTGAAGGTGCGCGAGATCGTATTCGTGTAGCTGTCGCCGCCCAGCAGGTTGCCGGTCACGCTGAGGTCGATCTCGCCGGCGTTGACATAGGTGAAAGTCAGGCCCGTGATATTGATTTCCTTTGAACTGATTTGCGTTTCCGTGCCGCCGGTAATGGGACACGCGGTGGCTACCGCAGTAGTCGGCAATGAAGTGCCAGCCGCCACGGCGTTCGGGTCGAACGTGAGTTGCGCCAGATTCACAGCGCCAATTCCACTCGTGGTCACGAGGCGCACCGAGCGATAGTTGTACACAGATGCGGACGATATCGTGCCGGTATAGCCGTAAGTGACGCAGCTCGCCGAGCCCGCCGTCGGCGTGATCGGATAGCACGGTTGCGCCGGCGTGACCGGCGCGGTTGCGCAGACGCCCGTACCGACCATGCCGATCGGATCGTTGATGTAGCGCGCGCGCTTGATATCGTCGGCGATTACGCTGGCCAGCGAGCGCAGTTCCCCGCTCAGACGCGTGGATTGGATGGTTTCCGAATTGGCCTTGTCGATCGCGACGATCAGGCTGATGGCGCCGGCAATCACAACCATCCCGATCACGATCGCAATCATCATTTCGATCAGCGAGAATCCGCGCACATGCGCGCGCGTAATGCTGAGATTAGGAATGCTCAGCATGACGGATACCCCGAAACAAACGGACTGGTGCTCGGCACGCAGACATAGGTTTGCCCAAGCGGATACAGAAAAATCTGCGTCGAGAATTTGCCGGACGGCGAGGTGACCGTGACTACGGACGTCGTTGTCGACGGCGCCAGACTCAGGTCCATCGCGCCGAACTTCTTGTCGAACGTCACGCCGCCTGTGCCGTAGGTGATCGCGTTGGCTACGCCGGAAATTGTCACCCCGTTGTAGTCGGCCGACGAAACCAGTGCGTTCTGCCCACCAACCAGGCACGCCACCGTGGTGGCGGTACAGTCGCACGCCGCTACCGCTGGCACGGCGTCGCCGACGTTTGCCGGATCGCTGGCGCTGATCGCCCCGGCGCACCAGGTAGCGGTCCCTTGCACGGAGACATTGACGTCGCGTTCGAGCTTGACTGCGTTGGCGCGCGAGGTATTGAGCAGGTTGACGATATCGTCGGTCGCGCCGCGCAGTTTTGATTTCTGCAGGAGATCGGAGAACGTCGGTACTGCAAGCACTGCGAGCACCGCAGCGACGGTCAGCGTGACCATCAATTCGATCATCGTGAACCCGGATTGCAGCTTGGGTTGCATCGTTTCCCCCATTTCCAAGATTGCGGTTCCTCGACCTGCACGCGATCGTAACGCCGTTTCCATCACAGATTCGGCAGAAACCGACTGGTGGCGGTAATTTCCGGTCAGGCGGCTGGACTTGAGGCCGAATCGGCCGGTAGTATCGCTTTCGATATGGAAACTTTTGGGGGATCGACGTGAACAAGACCCGGGGCTTTACCCTGATCGAACTCATGGTCGTGGTAGCCGCCGTCGCGATCCTCGCGGCGATTGCCCTGCCCGCATACCTTTCCCAAGTGCGGCACGCGCGGCGCTCGGAAGTGAAGGGCGCGATCCAGTCGGCTGCGCTTGCGGAAGAGCGAGTGCGTGCCGATTGCACTACCTACCTGAAAGCGGTTACGACAGGCTGACTGGACCACGGCAGCTGCGGGGTGCGGCTCTACGATTACGCTGGGAGGCAATCCCTACACTTCCACCTACTACACCGTCACTATCCCGGCGGCTACTGTTAGTACCACCGGTTACAAGATTCAAGCCGTTGCTGTAGGCACTCAAGCCAAGGACAACGCATTCGGCACCAACTGCGCAACTTTGCTCTACGACTTCGGTGTCACTACGCTAGGTGTGATTACGAAATACACCGGCCGACTGCTGGGCGAATTAAGGAAACTCTGAGCAAGCCACCGTTCGTGCTGAGCCCGTCAAAGCACGTTCTCGGAACGATGCGAGCTGCAATGGTCTGCGAATCGCCCTCAGGGCGAACGGACTACCTGTTCAGGCCTTCCTCAAGCCCTGACCCGACCAAGTCGCACGATACAGCGTGCGGTCAAAGCTCAACTCACCATCACCACGCGCAATTCCTTCGGCAACGCGAAGGTCACGTTTTCCGGGTCGCCGGCCAGTTCGCTGACATTTCCGGCGCCGTATTCGCGCAAGCGCGCAACCACGTCTTGAACCAGACTTTCGGGCGCCGAGGCGCCGGCAGTGACGCCGATGCGTTGCTCTCCGGTTAGCCACTCACCGCGGATATCGTCGGCGCCGTCGATCAGGTACGCGGCTACGCCCTGCTTCTCCGCGAGTTCGCGCAGACGGTTGGAGTTGGAACTGTTGGGTGAGCCGACGACCAGCACCAGATCGCATTCCTGACCGAGTTTGCGCACGGCGTCCTGCCGGTTCTGCGTGGCATAGCAGATATCATCGTGGCGCGGCCCGACGATCGCCGGGAAGTGCGCACGCAGGGCATCGATCACGGCACGGGTGTCGTCGACGGATAGCGTCGTCTGCGTGACATACGCAATCTGCCGCGGATTACCTGGCTTGAGCCTGGCAACATCGTCCGGTGTTTCGACCAGGTGGATCCCGCCGCTCGCGCCCACGCTGTCCCACTGCCCCAGCGTGCCTTCGACTTCGGGATGGCCGGCATGGCCGATCAGTACGACGTCGTAGCCGGCCTTGGCGTGGCGCGCGACTTCGATATGCACCTTGGTCACCAGTGGACAGGTCGCGTCGAACACGCGCAGGTCGCGCGCCTGCGCCTGCCGACGCACTTCCTGCGACACACCGTGCGCGCTGAAAATCACGGTTGCGCCATCGGGCACTTCGGCGATTTCGTCGACGAACACCGCGCCGCGCGCGCGCAGGCCATCGACGACGAAACGGTTGTGCACGACTTCGTGGCGCACGTAGATCGGCGCGCCGAACGATTCCAGCGCGCGCTCGACGATCTCGATCGCGCGATCGACACCGGCGCAGAAACCACGGGGATTGGCGAGCAGGATTTGCATGTGAGAATTATACGGCCGAACCCCCTCTCCCGCCGCGCTGCGCGCTCTCCCGCTGCTGCCCCCTCTCCCGCCGCGCTGCGCGCGTCGACCTCTCCCGCAAGGGGAGAGGTGTGCCTTAAGCCCCTCTCCCGCGAGGGGAGAGGTGTGCCTTAAGCCCCTCTCCCTTGACGGGAGAGGGGTTGGGGAGAGGGTGAGTCGAAGTCAATGGCATCTTCGATGCCGCCCCCTCTCCCGCCGCGCTGCGCGCGTCGACCTCTCCCGCAAGGGGAGAGGTGTGACTTAAGCCCCTCGCCCTTGACGGGAGAGGGGTTGGGGAGAGGGTGAGTCGAAGTCAGTGGCATCTTCGATGCTGCCCCCTCTCCCGCCGCGCTGCGCGCTCTCCCGATGCTGCCCCTCTCCCGCCGCGCTGCGCGCGTCGACCTCTCCCGCAAGGGGAGAGGTGTGCCTTAAGCCCCTCTCCCTTGACGGGAGAGGGGTTGGGGAGAGGTGTGCCTTAAGCCCCTCTCCCTTGATGGGAGAGGGGTTGGGGAGAGGGTGAGTCGAAGTCAACGGCATCTTCGATGCCGCCCCCTCTCCCGCCGCGCTGCGCGCGTCGACCTCTCCCGCGAGGGGAGAGGTGAAAGCTTTGCCCCTCTCCCTTGATGGGGTTAGGAGAGGTGAAGACCGCTGGCTGCTTGCCCCTCTCCCTTGACGGGAGAGGGGTTGGGGAGAGGGTGAGTCGAAGTCAGTGGCATCTTCGATGCCGCCCCCTCTCCCGCCGCGCTGCGCGCGTCGACCTCTCCCGCAAGGGGAGAGGTGAAAGCGGGCTCAAGCTATTCGTGCGATTTGTGCGCGAACAGCCCGAACCAGATCAACAGCACCGCGCCGACTGTGATCGCCGAGTCCGCGATGTTGAACGCCGGAAACGACCATGTGCCATAGTATACATCTATAAAATCCGTCACTTGGCCGAAGCGCAGGCGATCGATCAAATTGCCCAGCGCACCGCCGATCACCAGCGCCAGCGGCAACGCGTTGCGCCAGTCCGTGCGCGGAATCGTCGCCAGCCAGCGTGTCAGGAGCGCGCTCACAATCAGCGCGAGCGCGCTGAACAGCCAGCGCTGCCAGCCGCTTTGATCGTTGAGAAAACTGAAGGCCGCGCCGGTGTTGTACGCAAGCGTCCAGTTGAGAAATCCCGGAATCACCGGATGCGGCACATGCAGCTGCAAGGCCGACCTCACGACAGACTTGACGATCTGATCGAGGACGATAACAGCAGCGGACAGGGTCAGCCAGGGAAGTGCGTTGGGTCCGGAATTGGAGCTGGAGTTACGCTTCATTTTGTGACTGCTTTAGCCCCTCTCCCCTCGCGGGAGAGGGGGAGAGGGGGCGGGCTGCGAAAGTGCCCACAAAATTACATCGCGTGATAACGCCGCATGCATATGGGGACTATTTGGCACAGATCGCATTCAACGCTCGCGGTTTTAAGCCCCTCTCCCCTCGCGGGAGGGGGTTGGGGAGGGGGCGGGATTGGAAAGCGCTCGCAAGATCGTTTCGAGTACGCTATCCGTATTCCTCAGCACGTCATTATTCCAGAATCGTAATACGCGAAAACCCTGACCTTCCAGCCAGCGCGTTCGCTGCGCATCTTTGTCCTGTTCGTGTTGACCGCCATCCACTTCAACTATCAAACGATGTTCGAAGCAAACGAAATCTCCGATATACGATCCTATCGGCTGCTGCCGTTTGAACTTGAATCCGCACAAACGCTGCGCATGCAGCCTACGCCAGAGCGCAGATTCCGCATCCGTCGGCGCGTTGCGCATGGTCTTGGCGTAATGCAGTAAATGTGACGCCATGGGTTTTTGTATCCTTTCAAAGCGCATCTGCAAGAGGTAACCCCAAGCGTCGTTCTTGCCCCTCACCCTCTCCCCAACCCCTCTCCCGTCAAGGGAGAGGGGCTAAAGGCAGAATCATACTTTCCATAACCTCACCGCGGCCTGCCACCCTCTCCCAACCCCTCTCCCGTCAAGGGAGAGGGGCTAAGGGCAGAATCATACTTTCCATAACCTCACTGCGGCCTGCCACCCTCTCACCAACCCCTCTCCCGTCAAGGGAGAGGGGCCAAGGGCAGAATCATACTTTCCATAACCTCACTGCGGCCTGCCACCCTCTCCCCAACCCCTCTCCCGTCAAGGGAGAGGGGCTAAAGGCAGAATCATACTTTCCATAACCTCACTGCGGCCTGCCACCCTCTCCCCAACCCCTCTCCCGTCAAGGGAGAGGGGCTAGAAGCCGACGCTTGCCTCACCTCTCCCGTCAAGGGAGTGGGGCTAGAAGCCGACGCTTGCCTCACCTCTCCCCTCGCGGGAGAGGTCGACGCGCGTAGCGCGGCGGGAGAGGGGGCGACCAGTTGCAGTGGGACTCTCAACACAGACTCAAAAATATAGGCGTTGCTCGCCCGAGCCATCCGGCAGATTCGTCACGCAGCGACCGCAGATTTCCGGATGCTCGGGGTTCGCGCCGACATCGGGACGGTGGTGCCAGCAGCGGATGCATTTGTGCTCGCCGCTGACCCGTGCAGAAATCCACAATTTCTGCTTGTCCACTTCGATACTTTGCGCGCCGGCATGGCACATTCGCTGTATCGGCCAGGCGGAAATCGGAAGTGATGAAGAAGAAACGCAGTTCACCCGACAATGGAGCCAGCCGAGCATGCAGCGATTCAGGGGCATGCAGCGTGACTTCGGCTTCGAGCGCAGCGCCGATCGCGCCATCGTTGCGCATGCCTTCGAGCAGCTTGGCCGTAGCCGCGCGGATCGCCAGCAAATCGGACCAGAACTGCCGCTGCTCCGGCGATCCCTGCGTCGCCTCCAGCCCGTCGTACCACGTCTCGAACAACACCGACTCGCCGCGCTTGCCCGGCATCAGCGGCCAGATTTCCTCGGCAGTGAACGACAGGATCGGCGCAAGCCAGCGCACCATCGCTTCGAGGATGCGGTACATCGCGCTCTGCGCGCTGCGCCGGCCGTGGCTGTCGGGCTGCATCGTGTACAGACGGTCCTTGGTGATGTCGAGATACAGCGAGCCGAGCTCGTTCGTGCAGAAATTCTGCACGCGCTGCACGACCTCGGGAAAGTCGTAGCGCGCGTACGCGGCGATCACCGCCTGCTGCACGTCGTACGCCTGCTGCACGGCCCACTGGTCGAGCAGCAGACTGTCCTTGACTTCGACCAGATGCTTCGCGGATCGAACGCGGCGGCATTTTCTTCGCTGCGATTCGCGCTCGCGAAGATTGCCGAGCAGGAAGCGCGCGGTGTTGCGGATGCGCCGATACGCGTCGGCGACGCGCTTGAGGATCTCGTCCGACAGCGCCATCTCGTTGCGGTAATCGGCCGAGGCGATCCACAGGCGCAGGATGTCCGCGCCGTAGGTTCTTCATCACGTCCTGCGGCTCGATGCCGTTGCCGAGCGACTTGGACATCTTGCGGCCCTGCGCATCGACGGTGAAGCCGTGCGTGAGCACTTCGTCGTACGGCGCGTGGCCGTGCATCGCGACGGAAGTCAGCAGCGAGGAATGGAACCAGCCGCGATGCTGGTCCGAGCCTTCCAGATACATCACCTTGTCGCCGGCCTTGCGCGCAAGTTCGGCGCGCTGGTCGAGCACGCAGAAGTGGGTCACGCCCGAATCGAACCAGACGTCGAGAATGTCGGCGACCTTGTCGTAGTCGTCGGCTTCGGCGCCGAGCAGTTCGCGCGGATCGAGCGCGTACCACGCATCGGCGCCTTCCTTCTCGACGCGCTGCGCGACCTGCTCCATCAGTTCGACGCTGCGCGGATGCGGTTCACTTGTGGATTTGTGGACGAATAGCGCGATCGGCACGCCCCAGGTGCGCTGGCGCGAGATGCACCAGTCCGGCCGGTCCTTGATCATGCCGGAGATGCGTTCCTCGCCCCAGGCCGGATACCAGTCGACGTCGTCGCGGATCGCCTTGAGCGCGCCCGCGCGCAGGCCGTTCTGTCTCCATGCCGATGAACCATTGCGGCGTGGCGCGGAACACGACCGGCGTGCGGTGCCGCCAGCAATGCGGATAGCTGTGCGTGATCTTTTCGCGAGGCGAGCAGCACGCCGCGTTCGCGCAGCAGCTCGACGATCGCGTCGTTCGCCTTCCAGATGTACTGGCCCGCGAAGATCTGTGTTTCCGGCGTGTAGACGCCGTTCGGGCCGAGCGGATTGATGCGTCTCAAGCCCGTATTCGCGCCGACGGCGAAGTCTTCCACGACCGTGGCTCGGCGCGGTGTGCACGGCGCCGGTGCCGTCTTCGGCGGTGACGTGATCGCCGAGGATCGATGCGGTCGTAACTGTCGCGAGTCGTAGAACGGATGCTGCGAGTTCGTGCCGCAGTTCCGCCTTCGGCACCTTCCCGCGCGGCGGAGGATCGGCCGGCGCCCTTGATATGACCCAGCGGCGTTGCATTTTCCACATTGTAGCGTTTTGCCACTTTTTCGAGCAGCGGCAGCGCGACCACCAGCAGCACGCGCTTGCCGCGCGCGGCGCGGGCCTTCGATCAGCACGTAGTCGATATCGGGACCGAGCGTGACCGCGACGCTGCGCCGGCAGCGTCCACGGCGTGGTCGTCCAGATCGGCACCGCGACGATATCGCCGTCTCCGACACTCGACGCCGAATTTCGCCGCGAGCGCCTGCGGATCGAGCGCGTCGTAGGCGACATCGACCGCCGGCGAGGTCTTGTCCTGGTATTCGATCTCGGCCTCGGCCAGCGCCGAGCCGCAATCGAAGCACCAGTACACCGGCTTGAAGCCGCGCACGACGTGGCCGCGCGCGTGGATTTTCGCGAGCGCGCGGATCATGTCGGCCTCGTACTTGAAATCCATCGTGCGATAGGGATTTTCCCATTCGCCGAGCACGCCGAGGCGCTTGAAATCGGCGCGCTGCAAGTCGATCTGCTTCGCCGCGTATTCGCGGCACAGCTTGCGGAACTCGGCCGCATCGACCTTGACGCCGACCTTGCCGACCTTCTTCTCGACCGCGACCTCGATCGGCAGGCCGTGGCAGTCCCAGCCCGGCACGTAGGGCGAGCGCAAGCCCGGCCATCAGCTTCGACTTGACCACGATGTCCTTGAGGATCTTGTTGACCGCATGGCCGAGATGGATCGCGCCGTTCGCGTACGGCGGGCCGTCGTGCAGGATGAACGCGTGCTCGCGCTGCGCCGTGTGCTTGCTGGATCTCGCCGTAGCGGTCGGATTTTTCCCACTCGGCGAGCATCGCCGGCTCGCGCTTGGCCAGGTCGGCCTTCATCGCGAAGTCGGTCTGCGGCAGGTTGATCGTGTTCTTGTAGTCGATGGACATTTCAGAACCGGTGCCGAAATAGATGGATGAAGCCCTCTCCCCCGATAGCTTCATCATCGGGGGAGAGGGTTGGGTGAGGGGGCGCTGCCGCTTCTGAAAAGACGCAACAAGCAAAAGCGCCCCCTCACCCTGCCCTCTCCCCCGAACGACAAGTCCGTTCGAGGGAGAGGGTTTCAATTCCTGAAATCTCGTTCAAATTCCCAGTATCGCGCGCGCCTGCGCTGCGTCGCGGTCGATCTGCCTGACCATCGCGTCGAGATCGGAGAATTTCTCCTCGTCGCGCAACTTTTCCACAAATTCCACTTGTATACGTTTGCCGTAGAGATCGCCGTCGAAGTCGAACAGATGCGCTTCGAGCAGCGGCTCCTTGCCGTTGACCGTCGGACGCACGCCCAGACTCGCCACGCCCGGCCGCGCGTGTCGCCGCACATCATGCACGCGCACCGCGAAGATGCCGGACACCGGCGACGTGCGCCGGCGCAGCCGCAGATTCGCGGTCGGATAGCCGAGCTTGCGCCCGAGCTGCTGACCGCGCACCACATGTCCGCCGATCATGAACGGTCGCCCGAGCAGTGCGCGCGCCGATCGAAACTGCCGCCGGCGAGCGCCTCGCGGATCGCCGAACTCGACACGCGTTCGCCATCCAGCACGACCGGCGTCGAGCGCATTTGCACTGAAGCCATGCTCGCGCCCGAGCCGTTCGCAGCAGCGCCAGATCGCCGCCGCGCGCATGGCCGAAACGAAAGCCCTCGCCGACCCACACTTCGCGCGCACGCAAGCGTCGCAACCAGCACGCGCTCGACGAATTCCTGGCTGTCATCGCCGCCAGCGCCGCGTTGAAACGCAGCAGCAGCACGCGCTCGATGCCGGCGCTGCTGAACTGCTCGATCTTCTCGCGCGGCTCGACAGTCGCGGCACCGGGCTGCCGCGCGCAAAAAACTCGCGCGGCAATCGGCTCGAAACTGACGACCACCGAGTCGCAGACCAACTCGCGCGCCCGCTCGCGCACGCGCGCCAGCACCGCGCGATGGCCCAGATGCACGCCATCGAATGCGCCGATGCAGACCACACTGCCGCGCGGCGCCAGACAGGGCCCGGCGGCATCCCGGAACAGCCGATTCATCGCGATCGAGTATAGCCGATTGCGCTGCGGCGCACAAAGCCACATGTCAGTGCCCGCGCAGATCGCTCAAGCCGCAGATCCGCGTCGCGAACAGCGCAATCGACATACGTACGTTCCGGCCGCGATCAATGATTACGCCGAGATGCAGCGCGCGCTGGCGCGGTGGCAACGGTCGTCCAGTCCGGCCATAGCCAACAGCCCGGCGAGCACGACGGCGACCAGCCGCGTACAGGCGATTGCCAGGCGCTCAACATGCTGCGCCCAGCCCGCCTCGCGCTGATAAACGCCGTCGCGGCGCACGCCGCGCCAGAGCAGCCACAGATTGAGATAGCTCGCCAGCGCGCTCGCCAGCGCAATTCCCATATGCAGGCCCGGGATCGCGGGCAATGCGCGCGAGCAAATCACCGTTGACTGGCTGGCTGTCTTGCCAGAGCACGAACAAACCGCCGACGAACAGGAAATTGAGTCACCATGTTCGCAACCATCGCGGCGACACCTGCGCGCACCGGCGTCTTCGTGTCCTGGCGCGCATAGAACGCGGGCGCGAGCACCTTGACCAAGGCGAATGCCGGCAGGCCGAAACTCAGCGCGGCCAGGCTCAATCCGCCATGTCGACATCGTGCGCGGTGAAACGGCCGTGCTGGAACAGCGTCGCCACGATCGGCTTGGCCAGCAGCACCAGGCCAAGCATCGCCGGCACCGAAATCAGCAAGGTCGTGCGCAGGCCCCAGTCGAGCGCGCGCGAAAATCCTTCGCGATCGGTGGTGACGTGATGCCGCGAAAGGCTCGGCAGGATCACGGTGCCGAGCGCCACGCCGAACACGCCCAGCGGGAATTCGAGCAAGCGATCCGGTCTGCGCAAGCCAGGTCTGCGAACCGGTGATCAGAAACGAAGCGATCAGCGTATCGAGCAGCAGATTCACCTGCGCGACCGACGAGCCGAACAGGGTCGGCATCATCAGCCGCAGGATCCGCCGCACGTCGGGATGCGCCAGCCCCAGCGCGGCAGTGCCAGCAGATCGAGTCCGCGCAGCGCGGGCAACTGCAACAGCAATTGCAGGCACGCCGGCGACCAGCACCGCCCAGCCCAGGCGCATGATCGGGACCGCAAAATGCGGCGCCAGCCACGACGCGCGCCGCGATCATGCACATATTGAGGATGACCGGCGTCATCGCCGGCAAGGCGAAGTGGTGGAAACTGTTGAGCACGCCGCCGGCAAGCGCGGTCAGCGAAACGAACAGCAGAAACGGAAACGTGAGGCGCAGCAGATCCGCGGTCAGGCGGAATTTCTCCGGCTGCTCGAGCGCCGCGCCGGGGGCGAACATCGCGTCAGCTGTCCGCGCCGAAGACACCGAGCGCGGTGACGACCAGCAGCACGCCGCCGAGCGTGCCGGCATCGTGCGCCGTCGAGTTCGCGCAATTCGGCGTGCGCTGCGCGTTTCCTTGACCTCGGTGAACACCGGCACGAAGGCCGTGGAGAACGAGCCCTCGGCGAACAGACCGGCGCATGAAATTCGGAATGCGGAACGCGACGATGAACGCGTCGGTCGTCCAGCTCGCACCGAACACGTCCGGCAATCACCTGTTCGCGCACGAGGCCGAGCAGGCGCGAGACGAAGGTCATCGCGCTGAACGACAGCATCGAGCGCAGCAGGCTCGGCGTCTTCATGCGGCCGCAGCCCGGAACCCGGGGTCAAATGCATTGACGCCAGACCTTGCGATCCCTACAATTACGACCCTTTTACCGTCCCGAATTTCCGGAGTTTTCCCTTGGCCAATATCAAGTCCGCCAAGAAGCGTGCCCGTCAGGCCGTGAAGCGCAACGCTCGCAATGCCAGCGCGCGCTCGATGCTGCGCACGGCGATCAAGAAAGTCGTCAACGCGATCGCCGCGAAGGACAAGCCGGCGCCGAAGCCGCCTACAAGGCCGCCGAGCCGGTGATGGACCGCTATTCCAGCCGCGGCCTGATCCACAAGAACAAGGCCTCGCGCCACAAGAGCCGCCTGAGCGCGCATATCAAGGCGCTCGCCTGATTTTTTGAAAAGTGCGGCCACGGATGGCCGCTTCGTGATTTTCGCGGTCATGGACGAACGCAAAAACACGCCGGCGCTTGCCGGCTTTTTTTGTTTTTGTCCCTTCCCCCGCCTGCGGGGGAAGGTGGCCGAAGGTCGGAAGGGGGAAAGCTCGCATCAAGCGTCTTCGCTCCGCGCCTCTTCCGCCGCCTCAGCTTTCAGGCGTCGAAGAACTCCTGATCTTCAGGCACACTCGGCCAGGTGCCCTCGCGCGCGATCGCCGAAACGACGAACCACGGCTGCCTTCCATTTCAGCTTGCGCACGATTGCCTTGGCGAGCTTCTGCCGCGTCCTCTTCAGGCAAGCAGATCGGCCTTGTTGAACACCAGCCAGCGCGGGCGTTCGCAGCAACTCCGGATCGAATTTTTCCAGCTCCGCCTCGATCGCACGCACCTGTTCGACCGGATCGCTGTCGTCGTCCAGCGGCGCCATGTCGACCAGATGCAGCAGCAGCCGCGTGCGCGAGACGTGCTTGAGGAACTGGATGCCGAGCCCGGCGCCTTCCGCCGCGCCTTCGATCAGGCCCGGAATGTCGGCGATGACGAAACTCTGATCGGCGCCGATGCGCACCACGCCCAGATGCGGCTGCAACGTCGTGAACGGGTAGTCCGCCACGCGCGGCGTCGCCGCGGATACCGCGCGGATGAAGGTGGATTTGCCCGCATTCGGAAAACCGAGCAGGCCGACGTCCGCCAGCACCTTCAATTCCAGGCGCAGTTCGCGCACTTCGCCTTGCGGTGCCCGGCGTAGCCTTGCGCGGCGCGCGATTGGTCGAGCTCTTGAAATTCGATGTTGCCCGCGCCGCCGTGGCCGCCTTGCGGCGACCTTCAGGCGCTGGCCGTGCGTCGGTCAGGTCGCCGATCACTTCGTCGGTGTCGACATTGATGACCGCCGTGCCGACCGGCACGCGGATGACCTCGTTCGTCGCCGCGCCTTGCCGGCCATCTGGCGGCCCATGCCGTTCTCGCCGCGCTGCGCCCGGAATCTGCGCTGGTGGCGGAAATCGACCAGGTGTTCAGGCCCTCGTCGGCGACCAGCCAGACGCTGCCGCCATCGCCGCCGTCGCCGCCGTCCGGACCGCCGAACGGAATGAATTTCTCGCGCCGGAAACTGACGCAGCCGTTGCCGCCGTTGCCGGCCTGCACGTGATCTGCTTCGTCGACGAATTTCATGGTGATAGCAGTACCGCGACGGTTGAGCATGCGAAGCGGCTAGGACCGTCGCCACTGTACACAAAAACAAAGCCCCGCACGAGGCGGGGCTCTGTCGAAACTGCGCGTCGATCTTAGACTGGATCACGCCTTGGCGACGCTCACCGTGCGGCGGCTTTTGCGCGCCCTTGACGCTGAACTGCACCTTGCCGTCGACCAGCGCGAACAGGGTGTGGTCGCGGCCGAGGCCGACGCCGGCGCCCGGATGGAACTGGGTGCCGCGCTGGCGCACGATGATGTTGCCGGCTTCCACAGCCTGGCCGCCGTAGATCTTCACGCCGAGGTATTTGGGGTTCGAATCGCGGCCGTTACGGGTACCGCCGCCTGCCTTTTTATGTGCCATGACTGATTACTCCTTCGTTCGCCTCGAGATGCCGCTGGTCGAGATCGCGCTGATTTCGATCTCGGTGTAATGCTGCCGATGGCCCATCTGCTTCTGTGGTGCTTGCGGCGGCGGAACTTGATGATGCGGATCTTGTCGTCGCGGCCATGCTTGACGACCTTGGCCGCGACGCTGGCGCCGGCGACGTGCGGCGCGCCGACGGTGATGCTTCGCCGTCGCCGAGCAGCAGCACCTGGTCGAATTTGACGCGGCGCCGACGTCGGCTTCGAGCTTCTCGACGCGCAGGGTTTCGCCCTGCATCACGCGGAACTGCTTACCGCCGGTTATGATGACTGCGTACATTGGATTCCTCTGTAGTTATTTTGACAATCTCGCCGCGCGGTGCCTGCGGATCGAACCGAGCCATGCCACGGTCAATCTGGTCGCAGCCGGCAAGTCATAGACCGCGGACGTTTCCAGGTCAAACGAGGGACTTCGAACGCATACCGGCGGCCGGGATTGAATCGCGCTCGCGCGACTGCATGATCGCTGCTTGAAGCCGCGGTCTCGATCGCTGCGACCGCAGTGCCGCGTAATGTCGATCAGCGCGTATGCCACGACTTGACGCAACGCGCTATAGTACTTCGTTCAGCCCGAACTCCGACCGCCATGGACACGATCCGCATCCGCGGCGCACGCACGCACAACCTCAAGAACATCGATCTCGACCTGCCGCGCGACAGCCTGATCGTGATCACCGGCCTGTCCGGCTCGGGCAAATCCTCGCTCGCCTTCGACACGATCTACGCCGAAGGCCAGCGCCGCTACGTCGAATCGCTGTCGGCCTACGCGCGGCAGTTCCTGTCGATGATGGAAAAGCCCGACGTCGACCACATCGAAGGCCTGTCGCCGGCGATCTCGATCGAGCAGAAATCCACCTCGCACAACCCGCGCTCGACCGTCGGCACGATCACCGAGATCTACGATTACCTGCGCCTGCTGTTCGCGCGCGTCGGCACGCCGCGCTGCCCGGACCACGGCATTCCGCTGGAAGCGCAGACCGTCAGCCAGATGGTCGATGCGACGCTCGCGCTGAATCCCGAGCACCGCTACATGCTGCTCGCGCCGGTGATCCGCGAGCGCAAGGGCGAGCATCGTGCAGGTGTTCGAGCAGTTGCGCGCGCAGGGTTTCGTGCGCGCGCGCGTCGACGGCACGCTGTACGAACTCGACGCGGTGCCGCCGCTGGCGCTGCGCCAGAAGCACACCATCGAAGCGGTGATCGACCGCTTCCGCCCGCGCGACGACCTCAAGCAGCGCCTGGCCGAATCGTTCGAGACCGCGCTGCGCCTCGGCGACGGCCTCGCGATCGTCGTCGACATGGACGATGCGACGACAAGCGCCGCGAACGACGTTGTTCTCGTCGCGCTTCTCCTGCCCGGTCTGCGACTACTCGCTGCCCGAACTCGAACCGCGCCTGTTCTCGTTCAACTCGCCGGTCGGCGCCTGCCCGACCTGCGACGGCCTCGGCGTCACGCAGTTGTTCGATCCCGCGCGCGTGGTCGTGCATCCGGATCTGCAGCCTCGCCGCCGGCGCGGTGCGCGGCTGGGATCGGCGCAACATGCACTACTTCCAGTTGATCCTGTCGCTGGCGCGGCACTACAAGTTCGACGTCGACACGCCGTGGGAACAGCTGCCCGAAGACATCCGCCAGCGATCCTGTATCGGCTCGCGGCGACGAGCAAGATCGCGTTCCGCTATCTCACCGAGGCCGGCGGCAACGTCACGCGCAAGCACCGTTCGAGGGCATCGTGCCGAACCTCGAACGGCGCTACAAGGAAACCGAATCGCCGACGGTGCGCGAGGAACTGGCCAAGTTCATCAGCGAACGCCCCTGCCCCGACTGCCACGGCGAGCGCCTGAACCGCAGCGCGCGCAACGTGTTCGTCGGCGACACGCAACCTGCCGTCGCTGACCGCGCTGCCGATCGACGAGGCGCTGGAGTTCTTCCACGAGCTCAAGCTGCCCGGCTGGCGCGGCGAGATCGCGGCGAAGATCGTCAAGGAAATCCGCGAGCGCCTGCGCTTCCTCGTCGACGTCGGCCTCGATTACCTGACGCTCGATCGCCAGGCCGATTCGCTGTCCGGCGGCGAAGCGCAGCGCATCCGCCTCGCATCGCAGATCGGCGCGGGCCTGGTCGGCGTGATGTACGTGCTCGACGAGCCTTCGATCGGCCTGCACCAGCGCGACAACGAGCGCCTGCTCGGCACGCTCACGCGCCTGCGCGATCTCGGCAACACGGTGATCGTGGTCGAACACGACGAGGACGCGATCCGCATGCGCCGACCACATCGTCGACATCGGCCCCGGCGCCGGCGTGCACGGCGGCGAGATCGTCGCGCAGGGCAAGCTCAAGGACGTGCTCGCGGCGCAGCGCTCGCTGACCGGCCAATTCCTTTCCGGCAAGCGCGGCGATCGAGGTGCCGCGCGAGCGCCACGCAGCCCGATCCGCAACTGATGCTGCGCATCTGTCGGCGCGTCGCGGCAACAACCTGAAGAACGTCGATCTGGAAATTCCGGCCGGCCTGTTCACCTGCGTCACCGGCGTGTCCGGCTCGGGCAAGTCCACGCTGATCAACGACACGCTGTTCCGCCACGCGGCGGCCGAATTGAACGGCGCGAACGAGAAGCCCGCGCCGTTCGACAAGATCGAGGGGCTCGATCTGTTCGACAAGGTCGTCGACATCGACCAGTCGCCGATCGGCCGCACGCCGCGCTCGCAATCCGGCGACCTACACCGGCCTGTTCACGCCGCTGCGCGAACTGTTCGCGCAGGTGCCGGAAGCGCGCGCGCGCGGCTACCAGCCGGGCCGCTTCTCCTTCAACGTCAAGGGCGGCCGCTGCGAGGCCTGCGAGGGCGACGGCATGATCAAGGTCGAGATGCACTTCCTGCCCGACGTCTACGTGCCCTGCGACGTCTGCCACGGCAAGCGCTACAACCGCGAGACGCTGGAGATCCTCTACAAGGGCCACACGATCGCCGACGTGCTCGACATGACGGTCGAGGACGCGCTCAAGCTGTTCGAGAACATCCCGGCGCTCGCGCGCAAGCTCGAAACGCTGATCGACGTCGGCCTGTCGCTACATCAAGCTCGGCCAGAGCGCGACGACGCTGTCCGGCGGCGAGGCGCAGCGCGTGAAACTGTCGCACGAACTGTCCAAGCGCGACACCGGCCGCACGCTGTACATCCTCGACGAGCCGACCACCGGCCTGCACTTCCACGACATCGAGCAGTTGCTCGAGGTGCTGCATCGCCTGCGCGACGACGGCAACACCGTGGTCGTGATCGAGCACAATCTCGACGTGATCAAGACCGCCGACTGGGTCATCGATCTCGGCCCCGAAGGCGGCCATCGCGGCGGCCAGATCATCGCGTTCGGCACGCCGGAACAGATCGCGAAAAATCCCGCCTCGCATACCGGCAGCTTTCTTGCGCGCGCGCTCGGCAACGGGCGTAAACGGAAGGCCGCGTGAACGCGCACGCAAACTTCAATACAGAAGGATGAACCAACGCAAACGCGTTATCCTCGCGCCGCGTTCTCTTTTTTCATTTCCCGGTATCATGACGTGCATGTCATTCACTGCACGGACTGCAACCATGCGCCAGGCCAAACTCAGCGCCCTTGTCGCGCTCGCCTGCTGGGCGAGCGCAGGCGCACAGGAACCCGCGTCGCGCTACGCGCTCTCGATCTATAGCGCGGCGGCAAACAACGGTGACGCGTTGTTTGAGGCAGCCGATGCCAACACCCCCGTGTCCGGTGGCTATGCCGTGGTGCGCGACCGTCGCCAATTCGATCTCAAGGCCGGCAGCAACGCGATCGAGATTCATGATGTCGCGCGCTATCTCGATGTCTCGGCGTTGAGCGCACGCACCTTGAACGATACCGATGCGGTCATCGTCAGCCAGCGCTTCGACGACCAGAACCTGTCCTTCGACGCGCTCGTGCAACGGCAGATCGGTCATCCGGTCGAGATCGCCGGCAACAGCGCCAATCCCGCGGCGACGCCGATCACCGGCACCCTGCTGTCGAATGTCGGCGGCCTGACCGTGCAGCTTGCGGATGGGCGTGTGACCACGGTCACCGATTACAGCCGCGTGACGTTTCCGGATCTGCCCAAGGGCATGTCGGCGACGCCGTCGTTGCACTGGGAGGTAAACGCGAAACAGGCTGGCACGCGCACTTTCGAAATCGTCTATCCGACCCAGGGCATCGCCTGGCGTGCCGAATACACAGGCTGGATCGCCAGCGCCAACGACTGCAAACTGAACCTCGCCGGCTGGGCGCAGATCGCCAATCGCAGCGGCACGAACTATCGCGGCGCACAGATCAAACTGATTGCGGGCACGCCCAATCGCGTCGCCCAGGCAACCCAGCCGCGCCCGCTGGTGATGGCGAGGGCTGCGGGAGGCGCGCGCGCCGACAGCGCGGAGGACAGCGGTATGGTCGGCGATTACCACGAATACACGGTGGATACGCCGCTCGATATCGGCAACGACAGCCTGCAGCGCGTGGCGTTGTTCCCCGAGCAGACCGTGGCTTGTCAGCGCCAGTATCTGTTCGAGGCCACCAGTTTCCGCGCCAACCCGTCGATGGCGCCGATCACCGATCGCGGCTACGGTTTGGCCGATGCGCCGCCGATACATTCGACGCTCGCGTTCCGTATCGAGCGTCCGCTGCCCGCCGGGCGCGTGCGCATGATAGAGAATGCATCCGACGGCGCACCCGAATTCGTTGGCGAGGACCAGATCGGCCCCACGCCGAAAAACGCGCCGATCGTGCTGCATCTGGGTAACGCATTCGACCTGCGCGGCGAACGCCACCAGACCGATTACCAGATCAACAAGGACCAGCGCAGTCTCAATGAAACGTTCGCCCTGCGTCTGATCAATGCCGGCAATGCAGCCAAGAATGTGCTTGTACGGGAACATCTGTATCGCTGGACGCAATGGAATATCGTGCAGGCTTCCGCGAAGTACGAAAAGAAGAACGCGGACACGATCGAGTTCAAGCTCAACGTTCCGGCGGCCGGCGAAGCGACCGTGACCTACACTGTGCAATATCAGTGGACGGAATCGTTCAAGTAGCGGGAATCGCCGGAAAACCTGCATTGCCATCATTTCCGCGAAAGCGGTCCGTCTTGATTCCCGTTTTCGCGGGAATGGCGACTTGTCAGCGGTTCACTTCGCACATGGAGAGCGTAGATGCTCGGTTTGATCCGGCACGGCGAAATTCTTGAGCTCAACCTGGCACGACCGCCGGCGAATGCGCTCGATCCAGAATTGGTGACCGAACTTCGTGCGGCAATCGAATCCGCGCCGGCGCAAGGCGTACGCGCGCTGCTGCTCAGCGGCCGTCCGGGCATGTTTTCCGCGGGGCTCGATATACCCGCGCTGCTGCGCCTCGATCGTCACGGCATGACCGCGTTCTGGCAAGAGTTCTTCGCGTTGTGCGCAGCGCTCGCACGGTCGCCGATTCCGATTGCGGCGGCGATCACCGGGCACAGCCCCGCCGGCGGCGCGGTGCTGGCGATCTTCTGCGATTACCGCGTGATGGCGAACGGTCCGTTCAAGATCGGTCTCAACGAAGTGCAGGTCGGCCTGTGCGTGCCCGCAAATATACAATTCGCCTTGCGCCGCCTGGTCGGCACCTACCGCGCCGAGCGCCTGCTCGTGGCCGGGGCGATGATCGACGCCGGCGAAGCCTTGAGAGTCGGCTTCGTCGATGAGGTCGTCGAAGCCGGGCAGGTCGTGGCGCGCGCGCGCGACTGGCTCGATGGTCTGCTCAAATTGCCTGCACAGGCGATGACGAATACGCGCCGTATCGCGCGCGCGGATCTGGCCGAGGCATTTGCCGATACGCGCGCGTTCGCGATCGACGAATTCGTCGACGCATGGTTCTCCGCCGAATCGCAGGCGACACTGCAGGCGCTGGTCGCCAGATTAAAAGGCGGCAAGTAACGCAGCGAATCAGCCGCGTTCGATGGGGTTTTCCGGATCGGCGATCCACCCGCTCCACGACGGCGCGTAGACGCGCGAACCCGACAAGCCGGCGTGCTCGAACGCGAGCAGGTTGTGGCAAGCCGTCACGCCCGAGCCGCAATTGTGAACCACGGTGTCTGGCGTGTGCGCGCCGAGCAGCGCGGCAAACTCCGCGCGCAATGCGGCTGCGGACTTGAAACGTCCGTCAGCCTGCAGGTTCTCTGAAAATGGCCGATTGCGCGCGCCCGGGATATGTCCGGCCACCGGATCGATCGTTTCATTCTCGCCACGGAAGCGTGGCGCAGCGCGCGCGTCGACAATCAGCGTCGCCGGGTCTTCGCGCAATCGGTGCAGTTGCTCATTGTATACAATTTTACCTGCTTCGAATTCGATCGCGACTGCGCTCGTGTCGCGCGTAACCACATGCGCGTCCAGCGGCAGCCCAGCGGCTTTCCACGCAGCCAGGCCGCCATCGAGCACGGCGGCTTCGCGCGCACCGACAAGACCCATCATCCACCACAACCGTGCGGCGGCGAATGCACCGTTGGCATCGTCGTAGGCGACAACGCGCGTGCGCGACGTCCACCCCCAGCGGCCGAGTACGGCGGAGAACGCCGCCGCATCGGGCAAAGGGTGGCGGCCAAGTCCGGTTTTACCCACGTCCGACAGATCGCTGTCGAGATCCGCATACACCGCACCCCGCACATGCGCCTGCGCGTATTCGCGCGCGCCGCGGCCTGCATCGCCCAGATAAAAGCGGCAATCGACGATCAGCAGATCTCGCTCATCCAGGAGTGCGGCGAGTTCCTGTGCTCCGATCAGCGTGCCGGGTTTCATGCGGCCGCCTGCATGCGCTGGATCAAGTTGAGCAACATCGAGGCGGTCGCTCCCCAGATGCGCTGGTCGGCATAGACGAATTCGGAAATCTCGCGCACGCGCCCCTGATACGTCATGCGCAGCGTGTGCCGGTTGGCCGGATCGAGGAAAAAACGCAGCGGCACTTCGAACACCTGCGCGACTTCGCGCGGATCGGGGCTGGCACGATAGCCGGGATCGAGCCAGGCCACGACCGGCGTGATGCAATAACTGCTGATCGTCTCGAAGGCGTCGAGATAGCCTATCGGCTTGATCAGCGACGCATCGATGCCGATTTCCTCGCGTGTTTCGCGCAGCGCCGCGACCAACGCATCCGCATCGCCGGGCTCGACGCCACCACCAGGGAAACTCACCTGCCCCGCGTGCTGGCTGAGTTGTTCGTTGCGCCGCGTGAACAGCACGCGCAGATCATCATTGCGCTCGATCATCGCCACGAGCACGGCGGCGACGCGGCGCGGCCCGGGGCCGAGCAGATCATGCAGCTCGTCGTGATTCCAGCCCGGCGGGCCAGGCACGTCATCCAGCGCGCGCACGCCGCGCAGCAGGCGCTCGCGCAGAATCGAAGCTGGCGCGCTCATGCTCGCACTCACGCCGGGGTTTCCCCCGCGGCGCGCCGCGGCAGCACGTGCTGCATCAGATGCGCGCGCTCGGTTTCGCTCAACGAGCCCCAGTGCGCGATCTCGTCGATCGAACGATGACAGCCCTGGCAGAATCCGCTCGCGTCGAGTACGCAGATGCCGATGCATGGCGTGAGGATCGGTTTTGGCGCACTCCAGGACAACATCCAGACTTACCCTTGAAACATCAACGCCGCGACTGGCGCGGCGTTGATCTTGTTCTCTCGCAAGGACCCCACGTTCGCTTACGGCTTGGTGTCCATCAGCTTCATCTCGAACACCATCACCTCGTTCGGACCGACACGACGGCCGTCGCCGCGCTCGCCATAAGCGAGTTCGGGCGGCACGAAGATGCGCCAGTAATCGCCGACCCGCATCAGCGGCAGGACGTCCTGCCAGCCTTTGATCACCGAGTCGACCTTGAACTTGAACGGCTCGCCGCGCGCGAACGAACTGTCGAGTTCGAGCCCGCTGGTCAGCGAGCTGCGGAAGTTCACGGTCACTTCGCTTTGCAGGGTCGGGTGCTTGCCAGTACCTTCCTCGATGACCAGGTACTGCACGCCGCTCGGCAAGGTGGTCACGCCTTTCTTGGCCTTGTTTTCGGCGAGGAAACGCTGACTCTTGGCCTTGTTGTCCACGGCCAGTTTGTCGAACTCGCCTTTGGCCTGCGAATAAACCTGATACTGCATGCGGCTGAGGACATCGCGCATCGTCGCTTCCGGGACCGCCGGTTGCCGTTTGGCGTAGCCATCCTGCATCGCCCTGATCACGGCGTTGAGATCGATATCGATCTTGCGTTCGACGAAGTCGTTGCCGATCTGGAAGCCGATCGCGTAGGAGAGATTCGGCTTGTCCGCAGGAGTCAACGGCGCCGGCGGTTTCTGCTGCTGAGCCGCCGCACCCTGCGCCGCCCCTGCGGCAGCGCCACCCTGGGTGTTCTGGGCGAACACCGATCCCGCGGCCAGCACTGCGGCAGCCGCGATAGTCCAACGCAAACTCATGCAAACCTCCAACAATAGGAAAAAGCGTAAATTCATCGGCCGTGGCGAGATAAGCGCCGGCAGGCCTCGGTACCAAAGCGCGGCAGTCTAACGCAAGCCGCCCTGCTCCGGCCAGCGATACTACAGTTGCCGGCTGAACCGGGGCTGTTCGGCGCGCAGGTATCCGGCCATCCATGCCGCGCCGAGGCGTTGCGCCCGCCTGCTATCATCCGGGCCGATTTTCCGTCGCGAGACTGGCCATGACTTACAGCAACCTGCGCATCGACGATCGCGGCAAAATCCGCCGCATCACCATCAACCGCCCGGACAAACTCAACGCACTCAATCGCGAAACGATCAACGAACTGCATGTCGCATTCGCCGAGGTACGCCACGACGACAGCGTGCGCGTTGTGGTGCTCGCGGGCAGTGGCGAAAAAGCGTTCGTTGCCGGCGCCGACATCGGTGAGCTGGCGACTCTGACCCCCTTGCAGGCACAGGAATTCTCGCGCCAGGGACAGGCGATGATGCTCGAGGTCGAACGTCTCGGCAAACCGGTGATCGCACGCATCCAGGGTTTCGCCCTCGGCGGCGGGTTGGAACTGGCGATGTGCTGTCACCTGCGCATCGCCAGCGAGAAGGCGCGCATCGGCCAACCCGAAATCAATCTCGGCCTGATCCCGGGGTTCGGCGGCACGCAACGTCTGCTGCGCCTGGCCGGCCGCGCTCCTGCATTGGAACTGTGCCTGAGCGGCGCCCCGATCGATGCCGCGCGCGCATTGGCGCTCGGCGTGCTTACGCGCGTCGTCGCCGCGGACAGACTCGACGCGGAAATCGACGCGCTCGCCGACCAGCTTGCCGCAAGTGCGCCCCACGCGCTGGCCGGTATTCTCGATACGGTCCTGATCGGCGGCGAAAACGGTATCGAAGCGGGGCTCGATTACGAAGCGCAGGCGTTCGGCCTGTGCTTCGGCACTGCCGATATGCGCGAAGGGACGCAGGCGTTTCTCGAACGGCGCAAACCGGTTTTCAGCGGAAATTAGGGCGCAATTCCGGCATGCCTCGACCGAGCGGCGAGTCTGCCTATTCGTGGCTGCCGCGATATTTCTTCTCTCCCGCCGTCACCCGCATGCCCAGCCGGTTCTGCGCGGTCGGCAACGGACAGGTCGCAAACGGCGTGAACGCGCACGGCGGGTTGTAGGCCTTGTTGAAATCGAGGATCACCTTGCCGTCCTTCGGCGCGTCGGTATACAGAAAGCGTGCGGCGCCATAGGTTTCCTTGCCGCTGGTGCGGTCGGCGAAAACCAGGAACAGATTCGGTATCGCCCGGCGTCTCGATCATCGGTTCCAGACGCGCAGGTCTTGCCGTCGCGCTCGAACACCGCGGCGCCGGGCACGACGATTTTCTCGACCTGGCCCAGGATATTCGCCTCTTCGACTTCGTGCGGCGGATTGTAGGCTTCCCATTTCGCCTCGATGCGCCAGCTTGGATCGATGTCGAAATTGTCGATGCCGAGAAAATGCGTACGCGTTTGCGCCTCGCTGTCCTTGATGCGCAGACCGAACTTGTCGCCGCGCTGCACGAGATAGAAATTAACCGTGCCGAAGCTCACCACGGTCGGTTTCGTCGTGGCTGTCGTCGAGCAATTCCGCGCCTGCGCTCCTTCTCGCCGTCGATCTTCGCCTCAGCATGCGGATTCAGCGCGAGCATGGCCTTGCCATGATCGAGCGTGATCGTGCCCAGGTGCGCCGGCGCCTTGGCGATGACGATGTCGTTGTCCTTGCCGAGCCGATCCTGTTCACGCCTTCCTTGAGCCAGTCGAGGCCGATCAGGCTGAGCCAGCCATTCGGCGACTTGAGCCGCTCCGCGCGATGCTGCGCGCCAGTCTTCGATCTGCTTGCGGTAGGCAGCGCTGGCGCCAGTCGGCGTTGGCGCAGCACCGATACCCGCGCTGAAAATCGCAGCCAGCAGAGTGATTATGAAGAAGCGTCGCATGACAGATCCTGCATGAGTTTACGTAATGGACAATTGAAGGGACTGGCTCATCGACCGCGCAGAAACATCCGGTCGAGTTCCGCGATCGACATCTGCACCCAGGTCGGGCGGCCATGATTGCACTGGCCGGAGCGCTCGGTCGCTTCCATCTCGCGCAACAATGCGTTCATTTCCGGCAAAGTCAAGCGCCGGTTCGCGCGCACCGAGCCGTGACAGGCCATCGTCGAAAGCAACTCGTTGCGCGCCTCTTCCAGCCGGCTCGAACTGCCGTGGGCGAGCAGATCGCCGAGCACATCGCGCACGAGACCGCCGACATCCGCGCCTTCGAGCAGGCCCGGATAGCGCTTGATCGTTACGCTCTGCCGCCCGCTGCGCACGATTTCGAAACCGAGCGCGGCAAGATCGCCGGCGTGCTCTTCGACGCAGGCGGCTTCGCGCTCGCTCACCGCCAGCGCCAGCGGCACGAGCAGCAATTGCGCGCGGATGCCGTCGCTGGTCTGTGCAGCCTTCAACTTTTCATAGGTGATGCGCTCGTGCGCCGCATGCATATCGACGAGGATCAGGCCTTGCGCGTTCTCGGCCAGCACGTAAATTCCAGCCAGTTGCGCGAGCGCGTAGCCGAGCGGCGGAACGTGCGCATCGCCATGCGCCATTCCGCTGCCGGTTTCCAGAGTGGACTTTTGCGCAAAATCCACAATGGGCTGTTTGCCCGCGGAGCCGGCCAGCAGGGTCAGATAGTCTGCAGCAGGTTCGCGCACGCCGAGACGCAAGCCGGCTTGTGCGCGCCATGCGGAGAAGTCGGCACGCACAGATCCGGCACCGGCCTGCGCCGGGGAACCGACGGCCAGGGCTTCGGGCAATGCTCCCGCAGGCAGGGAGGCGACAGTTCCCGCGCGCGTCTGCGCCAGCGCTTCATGCAGGGTGCGATGGAGAAAATCGTGTACGAGCCTGCTTTCGCGGAAACGCACTTCCGACTTCGCCGGATGCACATTCACATCGACGCTGCCCGGATCCAGATCGAGAAACAGCACGTAGGCGGGATGGCGTCCGTGAAACAGTACATCGGCATAGGCCTGACGCACAGCGTGGGCGACGACGCGGTCGCGTACGAGGCGGCCGTTGACGTAAAAATACTGCTGATCGGCCTGACTGCGCGAGGCGGTCGGCAAGCCGACCCAGCCGGACAGATGCAGACCCGCGGCGGCATGCTCGATACGCAGACTTTGCGCGGGAAAGTCCTCCCCAAGAATATCCGCAATGCGCGCGCTGAGCGCAGCTTGTTCGTGCACCGGTCGCAACAGGCGCGCCGGCTTGCCGTTGTTGTGCAGGCGGAATTCGATCTGCGGCCGCGCCAGGGCCAGCGACTTGATCAGTTCGTCGATATGTCCGAACTCAGTGCGCTCGGCGCGCAGAAATTTACGCCGCGCCGGGACGTTGTAGAACAGATCGCGAACCTCGATCGTGGTACCCGGCGGATGCTGCGCAGGACGCTTCGGCGAACTGCGGCTGCCCTCGATTTCGATGCGCCAGGCCGCGTCCGCCTCGGGTGCTCGCGCGGATTCATCCCTTGCCTCACGCGGGCGCGAGGTGATGGCAAAACGCGACACCGAAGCGATCGACGGCAAGGCTTCGCCGCGGAAACCCAGCGTGCGCACGCGCTGCAGGTCTTCGAGCGTGGCGATCTTGCTCGTCGCATGCGGCGCGAGCGCAAGCGCAAGTTCGGCGGCGGCGATACCGCCACCGTCGTCGCGCACGCGGATCAGACGCGCGCCGCCGTCCTCGACCTCGATCTCGATCCGCGTGGCGCCCGCATCCAGGCTGTTCTCGACCAGTTCCTTGACTACGGACGCCGGACGCTCGATCACTTCGCCGGCGGCGATCTGATTGACGAGTTCCTGTGGAAGCTGGCGGATATGCGGCATGGGCTGCACGCATGATAACGAATCCGGAACTCAAGGTTTTCCAACGCAGGCACAAACTCTATTTGTGCCTTGTTCGCGTTGCTTGGTCCTGGCCTACGAGCGCGGTCCGCGAACGACGGCAATGTTGTCCTCGTCCAGATCGTCGGCGGCGGCCGCCGCAGGCTTGCGCGAGGCGAGACGCTCGGGCCGATTCTTTTCCGCATTCGCCGCGAACAAAGTGCCCGGCGGCGGTGCATTCTGGAAATAATTGCGCACGCCGTTGAGGATCGCGCCCGCGAGTTGCTCGCGCTTGTGCGCATCGTTGAGCCGCTTTTCTTCTTCGGGATTGGTGATGAATGCAGTTTCGACCAGAATCGAGGGCACGTCCGGCGAGCGCAAGACGACGAAGTTTGCTTTCTCGACGTAGCCGCGATGCGTCGGTCCGAGTCTGGCCAGCGCCTGCAGCACCTGGCGCGCGACGACGCCACTGGCTTCGAGCGTCGCACCCTGCGAAAGGTCGAGCAGAACCGCTGCAAGCGTGTTGTCCTTGCTGTCGAGCTTCACTCCGCCGACCAGGTCGGCGTTGTTCTCGCGATCGGCGAGGAACCGCGCTGCCTCGCTGGTCGCGCCGCGCGGCGACAATATCCACACCGACGAGCCGCGCGCATCGCTGGAGGTGAACGCATCCGCATGAATCGAGACGAACAGATCGGCTTTGACCTCGCGCGCCTTGCGGTAGCGATCCTCCAGTCCCACGTAATAATCGCCGTCGCGCGTGAGTACGCGCGCGCATGCCGGGCTGCTTTTCGAGCTGGCGCTTGAGCTCGCGCGCGACCGCCATGGTGATGTCCTTCTCGCGCGTACCACCGCTGCCGATCGCGCCGGGATCGTCGCCGCCATGTCCAGGGTCGATCATCACAACGACATCGCGCGTCTTGATCGGTGGCGTACGCATGCTTTTCACGATTTCGGATTTCGACTTGCCCTTCGGGTAGAGATCGACGACCAGCCGATAACCTTGGGTGTTGTCCGGCGGCAGCAGAAAACTCTTCGGCCGCACACTGGCGGCAAGATCGAGCACGATGCGCACATCGGTCTTGTTCTGCACGCCGGTGCGCACCGACTTGATCAGTCCTTTGCCGCTCGGCACCGCAAACCCCCCGGCCAGGTCAGACGCGCGTATATCCAGCACGATACGGTCGGGATTGGCGATCTCGAAAAGCTTGTAGTCGAGCGGTGCAGAGACGTCGAACACCACGCGCGTATATTCGGGCGCGACCGACAAGTGCGCGGTTTTGAAGTCGGCTGCGCCCGCAACACCGGCGGCGACCAACGCGAGTCCGGCGACCAGCGTTCGGCTCAAACCATGGCGCGAGATTCCCCTCATAGCGCGGATTCAACCGCAGACGCCAAAAAAAATCAAGTTTTTCTTTTCAAATCCGTTATCTAGGAAGGATTCCTGAACAAGTACACGAGGCTCTGTCGCAAAGTCGGCATTACGCCGGACAGTCAGCTAGCGGCAACGCCGCTTAGCCAGCGCTCTCCGCGCGCCGACTGAGGCTGCATGCGCAACGCCCTGCGCGCGCCCGCATGCGCCAACTGTACGGACAGATCGGGGGCGGGCAGGGCGCCACCCGCGCGCTCCGGCCACTCCGTCACAAGCAGGAAATGCCCGCTGGCAAGATCGGCCAGGCCCAGCCATTCCAGTTCGTCGGGCGCGGCGATGCGATACAGGTCCAGATGATGCACGTTGAGATCGCCGGCTGAATACGACTCGACCAGGCTGTAAGTCGGGCTCTTGATCCGCTCGCCGACACCAAGCGCGCCAAGCAGAGCTCGCGCAAACGTGGTCTTGCCCGCGCCGAGATCGCCACTCAGATGAATCACTCCGCCCTCACCCACCTGCTGCGCGAGACGATGCGCCAAGGCAACGAGTTCGCCTTCATCGACGGTCGCGGCAAGGCTCGCCGCGCTCATGGCATCGCCCATTGATTGCGCAGGCGACGCAACGGCTCGAACAAGTCGCTGGCGATAAGGCCCGCCTCGCCCGCAGCGGCCGCGGCATCGCCGGCCTGCGCGTGCAAGGCAACACCAAGTCGCGCAGCGCGCCAGGCATCGAATCCCTGCGCCAGCAAACCCGCAATAACGCCTGTCAGCACATCGCCCATTCCGCCGGTGGCCATGCCGGGATTGCCCCAGGCACAAACCGCGACGTCGCCTTGCGCATTGGCGATCAAGCTGCCCGCGCCTTTGAGCACGACGACCGCGTGATGGCGTTGCGCCAATTCGCGCACAGCGGCGAAACGGTCCCGGGCAATCGTTTCCGTGTCGATGCCGAGCAAGCGCGCCGCTTCGCCCGGATGTGGCGTGAGCACGCTTTGTGCCGGCAGGCTGAGATGCTCGCGCGCGAACAGGTTCAAGCCGTCCGCATCGAGTACGAGCGGTTTGCCGGCAGCAATCGCCGTGCGCCACAACGCGTGTCCCCAAGCGCGCTGGCCCAGGCCGGGTCCAAGCGCAACAACGCTTGCACGCTCGAGCAGAGCCTGCAATTCCTGGACGCCCGTTACCGCGTGCGCCATCAGTTCGGGACGCGCCGTGTTCAACGCCATGATGTGCTCGGCTTGCGTGGCCACGCTGACCAAGCCCGCCCCGACGCGCAGTGCGGCTTCGCCGGTCAGCCGAATCGCTCCGCCCATGCCGATATCGCCGCCGATCGCAAGCACGTGACCGAACAGGCCTTTATGCGCGTCGCGTGGACGCGGAGTCAGCCAGCCGTGAAAATCATGCGCGTCGAGCAGCCGCGTATCGCCCGGCGAATTTGTATACATTTCCGCCGGCAGGCCAAGCGTGTCGAGCACGATCTCGCCGCAGTGGCAGGTTGCGCCTCCGCTATACAAGCCGCGCTTGCGCGCAATGAAACTGATCGTCGCATCGGCGCGCACAGCGGCTCCCGGCACGAAACCGGAATCCGCATTCACTCCGGAAGGTACATCGAGCGCGAGCACCGGTTGCGTGCAGGAATTGATTGCGTCGATCCACGTGCGCGCCTGGCCTTCTGGCGCGCGCGAAAAGCCGATACCGAACAGCGCATCGACATAAAGGTCGGCCTGCGGCCAGCCCGCATCAGCGCCAGACACCTCACCGCCTAGCGCACGCCAATCGGCAAAGGCCTGTGCCGCTTCGCTACCGGCCAGCGGTGGCGCAAGCGCAAGCACCTGCACATCGAGCCCTGCCTCGCGCGCGAGTCGCGCGAGCGCATAGCCGTCGCCGCCGTTGTTGCCGCTGCCGCAAATCACCGCGATGCGTCGCGCGTCGGGCCAGCGCCGGCAAAATAAATCGAAGGCCGCGCGCGCTGCGCGCCGCATCAGGTCGTCGCCCGGGATGCCGAAGCGTTCGACCGCCGTGCGTTCCAGCGCGCGCACTTGCGCTACGGTATACAGCGAATCCGCATTCATCGGCGAATTATACTTGGCGGCATCGTCCCTGCCTCGCCGAGCCGCTTGAACGCTACTACCCGCCAGTTGCCCGACTACGCCGATCTAGCAGCGAACATCAAACGCTGGGGCGGCGAACTCGGCTTTCAGCAGGTCGGCATCAGCGCGACCGAATTGGGAGCCGACGAGACGCATTTGCTCAACTGGCTCGCCGCCGGGCGCCACGGGGCGATGGACTATATGCAGCGCCACGGCAGCAAACGCAGCCGCCCGGCGGAATTGCAGGCCGGCACGTTACGTGTGATCTCGGCGCGCATGGACTACGACCCGCCGCAGGCGCGCGACGCGTGGGAAGTGCTCGAAGACTCCACGCTAGGCTACATCTCGCGCTATGCATTGGGCCGCGATTATCACAAGCTGCTGCGCACACGCCTGCAGAAACTCGCCGAACGCATCGTGGCGCAGATCGGGCCATTCGGCTATCGTGCCTTCGTCGATTCGGCGCCAGTGCTGGAGAAAGCACTCGCGCGCAACGCGGGATTGGGCTGGATCGGCAAGCACACCAATCTGCTCAATCGCGACGCGGGCTCGTGGTTTTTCATCGGCGAGTTGTATACCGATCTGCCGCTGCCGATCGACGCTCCGGCGAGCGCGCACTGCGGCACCTGCGTGCGTTGTATACAAATCTGCCCGACGCAGGCGATCGTCGCGGCGAATCAGCTCGACGCGCGCCGCTGCATTTCGTATCTGACCATCGAATTGCGCGGCAGCATTCCGGTCGAATTCCGGGCCCTGCTCGGCAACCGCATCTACGGCTGCGACGATTGCCAACTCGTTTGTCCGTGGAACAAATTCGCACACAAGAGCGCCGAGCCGGATTTCATTGTGCGGCACGGACTCGACAGTGCGTCGCTGATCGACCTGTTCGGCTGGAGCGAGGCAGAATTTCTCGAGCGCACCGAAGGCTCGGCGATCCGCCGCATCGGCTATGCATGCTGGTTACGCAACATCGCGGTAGCACTGGGCAATGCGCCGCATAGCGCGATGCGGTCGTCGATGCGTTGCTGGCGCGAAAAGACCACGAATCGGAACTCGTGCGCGAGCATGTGTGCTGGGCACTGGAGCAGCAGCAGCGCAAGAGCGCACGGTGAATTTTTTGGCCCTGGCCTTGGCATGCGTCCTGGCTCCGTGTGCGCGTGTCGCGTTTACGCAACACGGTCGGAGATCGCGGCACCAGCTTCCACAGAGCCACTCGTCCACTTGCATGTATCGGAATCGCTGGAACAAAAATTTTGTTTTATTTCAATATGTTATATAATTTTCGCGGGCAAAAAAAACCCTCGGCTGAAACCAGCGAGGGTTTGTAAGTCAGAGTGACGATTACCAAACATGCGCCCTGCGTGCACTGGGGCAACGAGCTCGCGTTGCGGAAATCCCAATGACGGTAGCGAGAATACCACAGGAAAAACGTTTTTGCTACAGGTGTGCCAACTGGTTTGCGAATGCTGGCGCAAACTCGCAAATCAGCAGGCCAGATTGTCGATCAGCCGCGCGCGGCCGAGGCGTGCAGCGATCAACGCGACAAGTCCGCTGCGCATGTTCGGCGAAGCCTCGAGCAAATCGTCCGCGCGGCGCAGCACGGCGTAGTCGGCAAGCAGACCAGCCGCTTCGAGTTGCTCTCGCGCCCGCGCCTCGATGATGGCGATATCCTGCCCGGCGTGCAGCGCGTCGCGCATCGCGCACAGCGTGCGGTAAATTGCGGCCGCGCGTTCGCGTTCTTCGGCGGACAGATACTGATTGCGCGAACTCATCGCCAGACCGCTTGCTTCGCGCTGCGTCGGCGCATCGACGATCTCGATCGGCAGGCGCAGATCCTCGACCATGCGCTTTACCACGAGCAGCTGCTGGTAGTCCTTGCGCCCGAACACCGCGCTGTCCGGCTGCACGAGGTTGAACAGCTTGGTCACGATCGTCGCCACGCCGGCGAAGTGCCCGGGCCGCAGCGAGCCTTCGAGCGGCTCGCTGACGACCGGAACCTCGACGCGCACGCTCTGCGCGGTGCCGAACGGATACATCTCTTCGATGCCGGGTGCGAACACGAGATCGCAGCCATGCGCCGCCAGCCCGCTCCGATCCTGATCGAGCGTGCGCGGATAGCTGGCGAAGTCCTCGCGCGGACCGAACTGGGTGGGATTCACGAATACGCTGGCGATGATGCGGTCGGCGTGCCTGCGTGCGAGTGTAATAAGGGAAAAATGACCTTTGTGCAAATTTCCCATCGTCGGCACGAGACCGATACGTGCCCCTTCGCGCCGCCAAGAAGAAACTATCGCGCGCAGTTGCGCGGCGGTAGTGAGCGTATCCATCGTCATGCCGACTGTCTCAAAACGAGTGTTCGGCGCCGGGGAAACTGCCGCCGCGCACGGCCTTGGCATACGCCGTAATCGAGTCGGCGATCGACCTGTGGCCGGCGAGAAAATCCTTCGAGAAGCGCGGGCGTTTGCCTGGCGTGATGCCGAGCATGTCGTAGATCACCAGCACCTGGCCATCGCAGTCCGCGCCGGCGCCGATGCCGATGGTCGGAATGCGCAACTGCGCGGTGATTCGCTGCGCCAGCGTCGCGGGCACGCATTCGAGCACAAGCAGCGAGGCACCGGCCTGCTCGGCCGCGATGGCGTCGGTGAGCAACCGCTCGGCCGCGGATTTGCTTTTGCCCTGCACGCCGTAGCCACCGAATTTGTGCACCGACTGCGGGGTGAGGCCCAGGTGCGCGCACACCGGCACTTGATGGCGGTCGAGCGCGTGGATCACATCGAGCACGTAGTCCGCGCCTTCGAGTTTGACCATCGCCGCGCCGCCTTCAGCGAGCAGGCGTGCGGACGAGCGCAGTGCGGTGTCCGCGTCGCGGAAGGTCATGAACGGCAGGTCGGCGATGAGCAAGGCGGTGCTGATGCCGCGCGCAACCGCGGCTGTGTGGTAGACCATCTCGTCCAGCGTTACCGGCAGCGTACTTGCACGTCCTTGCACGACCATGCCCAGTGAATCGCCGACCAGCACCGAATCGACGCCGCCGATTTCGCACTGCGCGGCGAACCCCGCATCGTAGGCGGTCAGCATGACGATTTTCTCGCCCTGCGCTTTCATTTCACGCAGGCGCGGCACCGTCACCTTGTCGCCCGCTGATATATCGCGTGTTGCGGCAATTTTCGTGTTCGACGCCATGCTGCAACTCGTAGCAGAGGAAAGGTAAGCGCGCGGCCGGGATCGATTGCACAGCACCCGTGCGAGGCGCGCAGGTTAGAGCAATCGGCGCGGATATGCGAGCGCAAATCGCCTGACTCAAGGCACCGAGTCCGACGCCTCAGTTCGTGCCAAGCATCCGACACCCGGATGCATCGATGCGCGCGAGCAAGGCATCGACCCGGCCCTGACCGGGCACTGCAAGTTGTGGCGCAATCTCGGCGAGCGGAACGAGGACAAAGGCGCGCTCGTGCAGACGCGGATGTGGCACATGCAACCCGGGTTCGTCGATATGCGCGTTGGCATGAAGCAGGAGATCCAGATCGAGCACGCGCGGTCCGAAGCGCAGATCGTCGCGCTGGCGTCCGAATTCCCGCTCGACGTCGAGCAACGCCTGCATCAATGCGCGTGCATCCAACCCGGTCTCGACCGCTGCGACCGCGTTGACGAAGTCCGGCTGCTGCAGATAACCCCAGGGTGTCGTGCGATACAGGTGCGAGCGCGCCACGACGCGCGTGACGGCGAGCCGGTCAAGCGCGGCCAGCCCGCGTTCGACCTGGTCGGCTGGCGATTCCAGGTTGCTGCCAAGACCGACATAGGCGACGTCCATGGTGACGATGCAGCCTTACTCCACCGGCTCGCCTGCGGGCGCGTCTGGCCGGCGGCGGCGACGACGCGGACGCTTTTTCGGCGCGTCCGCGACATCCGGGAGAGCTACCGACTCCACTGCGCTAGCCTGGGTCGGCGCTGCGTTCAACTGTGCCGAGAGAACGTCGTGCGACACGGTCTGCGCGTGCGTCCACCACGCGCCCAATTGCGCAAGCTCCGGACTTTCATCGGCGCGCAGCAAGAGAAAATCATAGGCCGCGCGAAACCGCGGATGCGCAAGCAGACGAAATACGCGTTTTTTCTGCAGCAGTTCGAAGCGTGGCTGCAATAGCCATATCTCGTGCATCGTCACGCTGAAGCGACGCGGAATCGCCACATGCCGGGTCTGCTCGGCCATCACCTGATGACTGACGCGTTGCCACGCGAGCGACATCTCGACACCCTTGGCAATCTCGCGCTCCACCTGCGCACGCAGCGGTCCCCAGAGCAGGATCGCGAACAGAAAGGCCGGTGTCACCGGCTTGCCCTCGACGATGCGCGCATCAGTGCCCGCGAGTCCGCGCTCGATCATCGCGCGAAACGCATTGCCGCCGCGGAAGGCGAGCGCACGCGCGGTCAGCGGGAACACATCGGCAAGCAGACCAGAAACATCCAGCGCGCGGAAACTTTTCAGGCCGCTGCCAGCGAGAAACAGTTTCAGCGATTCGTCGAACAGTCGTCGCCGGCGGCGCCTGCAGCAGCAATTCGCCCAGTTCCGCGAACGGCGCGCGCGCTTCCGGCGCAATGCTGAAATCGAGCTTGGCGGCGAGGCGCACCGCACGCAACATGCGCACCGGATCTTCGCGATAGCGCTGCAGCGGATCGCCGATCAGGCGCAGTTCGCGCCGCGCCAGGTCCGCATAGCCGCCGACGTAGTCGCGCACCGAAAAATCCGCGATGTCGTAGTACAGCGCGTTGACCGTGAAGTCGCGGCGCACCGCGTCTTCCTCGATGCGTGCCGTAGACGTTGTCGCGCACGATGCGTCCGTCGACGACGTGGCGATCGCCGCTGCCGTCGTCGCTCGAACCGCGAAACGTTGCGACTTCGACGATCTCGTTGCCGAACACCACATGCGCGAGACGGAAGCGCCGGCCGATCAAGCGGCAATTGCGGAACAGGCGCTTGACGTCTTCGGGCGTCGCGTTGGTAGCGACGTCGAAATCCTTGGGCCGGCCGCCAAGCAGCAGGTCGCGCACCGCGCCGCCGACCAGGTGGGCGGCGAATCCCGCTTCGTTAAGCCGATACAGCACGCGTAGCGCCGCGGCAGAAATATTCTTGCGCGAAATGCAGTGCTGTTCGCGCGGGATGACGCGCAGTTGCACTTCGATGGCGGGATGGTTCGGGATCGGGGCGGCTTCAGTCATGTTTTCGTTATGCCTGTGCCCGATCGATCTTTGTGACGACCGGCCAAACCGCTATACTAACGCCCGCGCCGGATTTACCCAATCCGGTGTCTGGATTGCAATCGATCAAACCCCGCTCCCTTCGTCTAGTGGCCCAGGACACGGCCCTCTCAAGGCTGGAACACGAGTTCGAACCTCGTAGGGAGCGCCAATCTTTTTCTGCGTTCGTCCATGATCGCTGGAATCGAGAGGCGCGAGAAAAAGTACGGCCATGCCATTCGTCGTCACCGAAAACTGCATCAAGTGCAAGTACACCGACTGCGTTGAGGTGTGCCCGGTGGATTGTTTCCACGAGGGCCCGAATTTCCTCGTGATCGACCCGGAAGAGTGCATCGACTGCACCTTGTGCGAGCCGGAATGTCCGGCAAATGCGATTTACCCGGAAGACGACGTCCCGGCAGGCCAGGAACACTTCGTCGCGCTCAACGCCGAACTGGCCAAGGGCTGGCCAGTGCTGACGGTACGCAAGGATGCTCCACCTGATGCCAAGGAATGGGACGGCAAGCCGGACAAGTTGCCTTTGTTGCAGCGCTGATCCGCCGTCACTTCGAAAGCGCGCCCGCCTGTCGGGGCATCTGCGCATCAGCGGATTCAACCCTGCCCTCACGACGCAGGAAAACGCACTTCAGGACAAGCGTTCGCGCAATACCTCGATCACTCGGCGCGCGGCATCGGACGCGGACTTGTCGTTCGCATTGCCGAATACGCTGATGCGCGCGCCGCCACTGTCTTCGCTGACATTGATGCGCAGCGCGCTGGTCACTTGTTGTGTCGTGGTCCTGGTCGGCGCGCTGACTGTCCTGCCGCCACCACCGAATGGGTGCAGGATGCGTGAGTACCAGTGATGTTCGGGCGGCGGCGCCGGCGGGGCTTCTTCGCTGGTCACCGTGCCGCTGAAATCCATCGTGTAGCTACGACCGGCCTCGTCGCGACTCGTCAACGTGCCGATCTGTGCGCGCTCAAGAGCGAGGCCGACGCGCTGCCACGTGTGTTCGACCGAATCGGCCACATGCAGATCGGCCGCGGTCGCGACAACACCTGTTGTTGCGGTGTTGGCGCTGGTCGCAGCCGGCGCACTCGCGCCAGTCGCCGCGGCTGGCGCCGCGGTACCGCCAGGGCCTGGTACGACCAGTTCCTTGGAACTCGACGGTGTATCCAGATCGGGCGGCACTTCGAGCGGACGCGTTTCCTGCGCCCCCTTGTAGTAGTCCACGCGATCGCGATGAAACCAGCTGCAGCCACTGAGCAGTGCAGCGGCAATGATCAACGCCGACAGGGACCAGCGAATTGGGGAATGACGCTTCACGGTTACATCCTGAGCCAAGAAAATGGAAGACAAGTTTAAGCGGCGCTGCTGTGCCGCGGCTGAACCGGGGCCGCCAATCGTGCCAGTTCGCCGACCACGCGCAACGTGCGCTCGCGGTATTGCGCGGACAGCGGCAGCAGCGGCAGACGCAGTTCGCCGGTACCGATGCCGATCGCGTGCAGGCACCATTTGAGCGGAATCGGGTTCGATTCCACAGCCAGTAATTCGTACAGCGGAATCAGCATATCGTTGAATTCGCGAGCACCTGCGATATCGCCAGCGAGTGCGGCATCGCAAAGCGCGCGGAATTGCAGCGGAGCGACGTTCGCGGCGACGGAAATCACGCCCTCGGCGCCGGCGAGCAATGCCTGCATGCCGGTAGGATCGTCGCCGCTCAAAACGCTGAATTGTGGATTTTTCAACTTGACGACCGCAGCGATGCGTTCGCTGTCGCCGCGCGCTTCCTTGATGCCGACGATACGCTCGTGCGCGGCGAGTTTCGCCGTCGTCTCCGGCAGCAGATCGCAACCGGTGCGCCCGGGCACATTGTACAGCACGACCGGAAGGCCGCCGTGATCGGCGACTTCGCTGAAGTGCCGCACAAGACCTTCCTGCGTCGGCCGCACATAGTATGGAGTGACAACGAGTGCGGCATCCGCACCGAGCGCTCGCGCGCGCTGTGTCGCCGCGATCGTCTTGCGCGTATTCGCGGTGCCGGTGCCGGCGAGCACCGGTACGCGCCCGCCGACGCGCTGCACGGCAAAACCAAGCAGACGGTCGAACTCGGTTTGCTCCAGCGCATGCGCCTCGCCGGTCGAGCCGGCGACCACCAGCGCCTGCGTGCCGCCGTCGAGTTGATGATCGAGCAGGTGCGCGCAGGCATCCAGATCCAGCGCGCCGCCGCGGAACGGCGTCGCCAGTGCACAGATGCTGCCGGTGATTTTCTTCAAGACGAGCCTGCGGGGTAATGCGAACAGTCGATGTTACTTGCGGGTCCGGAGCGTGGCAAGTATTCTCACAATTTGGCGAGGCCCCCTCTCCATCGATCAGGACGGATTGCATTGACCGACACCGCACCACGCCCCGCCGCGAACGAAAATTTCCTCTGATCAGCGCGTTCGCCGCGCACGCCAAATCCCCCGCTCGTCGCCATCACCAAACGCATTGCCGATTGCGGTTGCAATCTGGCCGAGTCGCGCGTTGCCACGCTGGGTCAGGACGTTTCCGTGCTCGTGCTCGCGCAAGGCCCTTGGGACGCGATCGCCAAGCTCGAATCCGCGCTCGCGCGGCTGGAGCGCGACGACCAGTTGCGCATCGTGCACTACCGCACCGGGCCGAAGGCCTCGCAGCCAAGCCTGCTGCCCTACGTCGTCGAAGTCGTCGCGGCGGACAAGCCCGGTATTCTCTATCAGCTCGCGGAGTTTTTCGTGCGCCACGACATCAGCGTGGAGCAACTGCAATCCACGCGCTATCGCGCCATGCAGACCGGCGCGGACATGTTCTCCGCGCAGATTACGGTCGGCATTCCGGCCAATACGCATATCGCGGCGCTGCGCGACGATTTTCTCGAGTTCTGCGACGGGCTGAATCTCGACGCGATCATGGATCCGATGAAATACTGATAGCCGCTCGCGAGCATCCGCAATGAAGACAGGCGACAAGATTCCCGACCTCTCCGGCATGGGCACCAGCGGCGAAGTCTCGCCTGCGCAAGCTGCAAGGGCAAATTTGTCGTTGTATATTTTTATCCGAAGGACAACACCACCGGCTGCACGCGCGAGGCGCAGGATTTCCGCGATCTGCAGAAGGACTTCGCGCAAGCGCGGCGCCGTCGTGCTCGGCGTGTCGCGCGACTCGCTGAAATCGCACGACAACTTCCGCAGGCAAGCAGGAGCTGACTTTCGCACTGGTCGCCGATGCCGACGAAACCTGGTGCCAGGCGTTCGACGTGATCCACGAAAAGATGCTGTACGGCAGACGCTATCTCGGCGTCGTGCGCAGCACCTTTCTGATCGGCGCCGACGGCACGCTGCGTGCGCGAGTGGCGCGGCGTGAAGGTGCCCGGCCATGCCGCGGCCGTGCTCGAGGCGATCCTGGATGCCGCAGCGCAAGTGACGTACGCTTGCCGCAACGAATCCGCTGCAAATTCCGCGGCACCGACGCGTTCCGATCCTCCATCCTGACCACAGGGTGACCCCCGCATGACCCGAGGCAAGCGCATCTACGTGCTCGACACCAATGTGCTGATGCACGATCCGACCGCCCTGTTCCGCTTCGAGGAACACGACGTGTTCCTGCCGATGACCGTGCTCGAGGAACTCGATGCGGGCAAAAAAGGCACTTCGGAAGTTTCGCGCAACGCGCGCCAGGTCAGCCGCTTCATCAACGAACTGATCGAGCACGGCAACGGCAAGCGCATCGACCAGGGCCTCGAACTGAAACTGCCGCAAGGCCTGCAACTCGATCGCGGCGCCCAGGTCGGACGTCTGTACTTCCAGACGCAGAACTTGTCCCGGCCAACGGCGCGGCGAAAAAGAAGCATGTTGCCGGACAACCTGATCCTGGCCTCGATCCTCGATCTGCGCGAGCAGCATCCCGAGGTGCCGGTCGTGCTGGTGTCCAAGGACATCAACCTGCGCATCAAGGCGTCGATCTTACGGCATTGCCGGCCGAGGATTACGAAAACGATCGCGCGCTCGACGATTTCAGCCTGCTGTACGACCGGCCACGCCGAGCTGCCGATGGATTTCTGGGACCGTCATCCGGAAGTGCGCTCGTGGTCCGAGCGCGGCCACACCTTTTACGAGGTCAGGCTGCGCAAGGACGAGGACTGGCATCCGCACGAATTCCTGTATACCTGCCTGGCGAAAACGAAATCGAACTGCGCGTGCTGCGCATTCGACGACGGCCTGCGCAACTCTGCAGATCATCGACGATTACCGCAGCGGATCGCATACGCATCTGGGGCATCGCTGCGCGCAACCGCGAGCAGAATTTCGCGCTCAACGCGCTGATGGATCCGGACGTCGACTTCGTCACCCTGCTCGGCACGGCCGGTACCGGCAAGACCCTGCTCGCGCTCGCCGCCGGCCTGGCGCAAACGATGGACCAGCAGCGCTACCGCGAGATCATCATGACGCGCGCGACCGTTTCGGTCGGCGAGGACATCGGCTTCCTGCCCGGCACCGAAGAGGAAAAGATGACGCCATGGATGGGCGCGCTGACCGACAATCTCGAAGTGCTCGCAACGCCGCAGGAAGGCGGCGCCTGGGGCCGCGCGGCGACCAACGATCTGCTCGCCTCGCGCATCAAGATCCGCGCGACTGAATTTCATGCGCGGGCGCACGTTCCTCAATCGCTACCTGATCATCGACGAGGCGCAGAACCTGACGCCCAAGCAGATGAAAACCCTGATCACGCGCGCCGGCCCCGGCACCAAGATCGTCTGCCTGGGCAACGTCGAGCAGATCGACACGCCCTACCTGACCGAAACGACGTCGGGCCTCACCTACGCGGTCGACCGCTTCAAGAGCTGGCAGCACTCCGCCCACGTCACCCTGCGCCGCGGCGAGCGCTCGCGCCTGGCCGATTATGCGTCCGAGATGCTGTAACGGATTCAGCGAACGGCAGACACTCACGCGCAAAAAAGGGAGCCTCGCGCTCCCTTCGATATCGCGCGATATCAACGACTCAGAACGTGGTCGTCCACAACCCTTCCACGCGCACCTGATTGCTGCCGGAACCGCCGCTCAGGCTGTAACTCGTCGGCGGTGCGCCAAACAACTGGATCGGCGCATAGACACCGAGCAGGCGCAAGGTCGAGCTGTCGCCGAACCCGTGCGCAAAACTGAATTCCCAGCTGCGCGATGAAATATCCGGCGCCAACGCCTGCTGCAACAGTGGCAGCGTCGGCAGAGGCTGCTGACGCGTGGTGTAGCGCAAGCCCAGATCGCCCAATACACCGGCGCGCCAGCTCAGACCTACGGAGCGCACGATGAGATTTTCCCAGACGAACGAACTGCTCAAGCGGTTGCCGCCCAACTGCGCAAGCAGGCGCGGCGGCAGGCTCGTGCTGATCAGCGGCGCAATGTCGCTGTACATGACGCGCTCGACGCCTAAATCTGCGCGCAGATCAGGCGTGATCTGCAAGCCTAGGCCGACATTGGTACTCGCCGGAACATCGAAACTGCCGGGCCGCACGGACAGACCCTGATAGGTGTTGAAGCCGTCCATGTTCACGCGCGACTGGTAGCCGATCTGCCAGCTTGCCCAGTCGGAAAGTGCGTGGCTGAAGTCGAGGCGCGCACCAACGCCGAACGCGCTTTCACCGTTGTGGAACTGTGTCGGCGTGAGCAAGGAACCCGCGATCCCGGGTGCGCCGGCGAGATCGAAGCCGGCCAGACGCTGATAAGCGAGAATCGCGGCAACGCTGAATGAACTCGACTCGCCAATCTGGCGGGTGAACGACGGAGCCACTGTCAGACGGCGCAGGCCGGGCGAGTAGTCGGGCAAAAGACTCGACGCTTCCGCGGATGCGTAAAGCGGCGTATCGGTAACGTGCGTCGACTGCAACGCCACATGCAAGCCGCTATCCTGCGACAACGAGGTATCCGGAAAATGCATAGCGGGCGCGCGCGAAAGGTTCGAGCGTCCGCGATTGAAAATCGACGGCGCCTGGACCACATCAGAAGGGTCGCTCGCCCAGGAAAAATTGGTCTTCAGGCTGCTCAGCGCGTAATCGCGCCATGTGTCCAGCAGCCCCGCCGTATCGGCCAGTTCACTCGCCATCGTGGACGCGGCATTCGCGGACGCCGCAGCCGCATCGCCAGTCTTGCGCGCCGGGGTGGACGCGGACGCAGAACCTCCAGCCAGCGACAGCCCCAAGGCTATTGCAGCTGCGAGAATCGGTTGCGTAGTCGGTGATCGAACCATAACCCCCGGACACAAAGGGCTTGACCGCCCCTTGATCTGGGCGGAATGTTGGCAAAAAAGCTACACTCCGTCAAGCCTTAAGAGAAAGTTAAGATGGCGCTGCAATTGGAAACTCGCTGCTGCCGACAGGCCAATGGCCATCCTGTGCGTTGCGCTTCTGCAACAATCTGCCGGTGAGCGGCATATGCCCCGTCGCACCGTGATTCGCTGTGCGTTGAGCATCGCTGGCTCGGACTCCGGGGGCTGTTCCGGAATCCAGGCCGATCTGAAGACCTTCGCTGCCCTCGGCGTGCATGGCTTGAGCGCGATCTCTGCGGTGACCGCGCAAAACACGCGCAATGTTGAGTCGATCCGCATCTTGCCGGCCAAGCTGTTGCTGGCTCAACTCGATGCGCTAATCGCGGACTTCCCGATCGCGGCCGTAAAAATCGGCATGCTCGGCAACGCGGCGAACATTCGTGCGGTCGCCAACTGGCTGCGTGCCCATCGCCTGCGCAATATCGTGCTCGATCCGGTTCTGATCTCAAGCAGCGGCAGGCAGCTTCTGACAAAGCCGGGTCTGCAGGAGTTGCGCCGCAGCCTGCTGCCGCTCGCCGCCATCGTCACGCCGAACGTACCGGAAGCCGAAGCCTTGCTAGGCTGCCGAATCCGTTCGCTACGCGAGATGCGCGATGCCGCGCGCGTCCTGCTGCAACATGGCGCGCGCGCGGCACTGCTCAAGGGCGGACATCTGAGCGACGCAACAACGGCTGTGTACGATTACTTCATCGATACGAATGGCGAAGCGCATTTCGAACATGCGCGTGTGCCGTTCGCGGCGCGCGGAACCGGATGCACGCTGGCTTCGGCGCTTGCCGCAGGACTCGCTCTCGATCACCCCCCATTGCAATCGGCGCGCCGCGCCGAGCGTTACGTGCAATCCTGCCTGCGTCGTGCCATGCCGCTGGGCAAAAGCGCGCAGCGCGTGCTGGGGCACATTGCAAGCGGATAAAAGCATACGTTTACAAAACGCACCCAGACGACGCGGCGCGCAAGCCCCACGAGCTATGCGGCGGGCCTGGCCAGCCGCTCGATCAGCGCGTCGGCAAAGCTCTCCGTAGTGCCGGTACCGCCGAGATCCGGCGTCACGCGGTCGCGTGCGCCGAGCGTCGTACGAATCGCCAGGCGTACGCGGTTGGCCTGATCCTCGATACCCAGATAGCCGAGCATCTGGCAGGCGCCGAGCAGCAGCGCGCACGGGTTGGCGATGCCCCTGCCCGCGATATCGGGCGCGGAACCGTGCACCGCTTCGAAAATCGCCGCGTCGGTACCGATGTTCGCGCCTGGCGCGAGCCCCAGTCCGCCGACCAGACCGGCGCAAAGGTCGGAAATAATGTCGCCGAACAAGTTCGTCGTGACGATCACGTCGAACTGCCACGGATTCATCACCAGCTGCATGCAGCAGTTGTCGACGATCATCTCGTTGTGTTCGATTTCGGGATATTGCGCCGCCACTTCGCGTGCGACCTTGAGAAACAGGCCCGAGGTCGACTTCAGGATATTCGCCTTGTGCACCATCGTCACCTTGCGCCGGCCCGCGCTGCGCGCAAGTTCGAAGGCATAGCGCACGATGCGCTCCGAGCCCTTGCGCGTGATCTTCTGCGTCAGCGTCGCGGTATCGCCGTCGGCGGAAACCTGCTGACCTTCGCCGATGTAGGCGCCTTCGGTATTCTCGCGCACAGTGAGGATATCGATATTTTCATAGCGCGATTTGGTCGCCGGAAACGAAATAGCGGGACGCACGTTGGCGTACAGGTCGAAGCGTCGGCGCAATGCCACGTTGATCGAGGTAAAGCCTTCGCCGACCGGTGTGGTCAACGGGCTTTTCAGTGCGACGCGATGCCTGGCGATGCTCTCGATCGTCGCCGCCGGCAGCAGCTCACCGCATTTCTCCTGCGCCGCGAGGCCGGCTTCAACGACTTCGTATTTGAGACCGAGATCGAGCACGTCGAGTACGCGCAGGGTTGCGCGCATGATTTCCGGGCCGATCCCGTCGCCCGGGATCACCGCAATCGTTCTGTCACTCATCGGAAAGCTCGCCGCAGGGGGTGCAAATCGTGCAGCGCATTATTGCGGGGAACCGGCGACAGCTACAAGCCAGAACTCAGGATTTACCAACGAAGGACACCGAGGGCAAGAAGGAAAAAATACAAGAATTTTATTCATCTTTCTTTCTTCGCATGTGCCCTTCGCGTCCTTTGTGGCGATTCCCCAAACTCCAGGCTTTGCCTCAGACGCCGGTGTCGAGCCGATCGAGAAAATCCATCGCACGGCTCAGATGCGGAATCACGATCGGGCCGGCGACCACCAATCCTGCGCTGAACGCTTCGCGCGGCATGTGCCCAGCGCTCACCCCGCAGCGGCGACGATCTGTGCGAGTTTGCCGCTGTGATCGGCGGCGGCCAGTTCCTCGAACCCGCCGATGTATTGATCGTTGATGAATATCTGCGGTACTCGGCGCTGATGCGCGGTGCGTCGGAACATTTCCTCGAGTTTGCCCGGATCCATGTCGATGCGGAATTCCTCGTAGTTCAGGCCCCTCTGCTTGAGCAGGGTCTTCGCCGCGACGCAGTAGCCGCAGTTGGGTCCGGTGTAGATTTCGACTTTTACACCCATGCTCGATTCCGTCAGTTCCTGCCGAAAATTCCGGCATGCGTTGGTGGACAAAGTGTGGGGGTTGAAAGCGCTTATTTCCAGCCCTGTGAAATACAGATCGTTCACGCCCGCGGCATAAACGGCGGCTGAGCGTGCATTTGCCAATTGCCGCCGTCCAGTGGATGCGGAACCTTGGCAGGAGTAATGTGATCCAACCCAAGTAGCCCCAGTTTTCAATCTCAGGCAATGTCGTCGAAAAACCTCCCGCTCATCCTGCTCGTGACCGTAATCGCCCTGCTCTGCGGCAACGCGAACGCCACCGAAACGCGCCTGCCGAACCTCGGCAGTTCGGCCGGCCAGATCGCCTCGCCCGAGGAACAGCGCCAATACGGTTTTTATGTGCTGCACGAATTGCGCAACCAGAGCGGAGTGATCGACGATGCCTTGCTCACGGATTATCTGAACACCCTGGGCTACCGCCTGGTCTCCAACAGTCCGCGGCCCGACCAGCCATTCACTTTTTTCGTCGCGCGCGACAACGACATCAACGCATTCGCGCTGCCCGGCGGCTTCGTCGGCGTCAACGCAGGTCTCATCACCACGACCGAAACCGAAAGTGAGCTCGCGGCCGTGCTGGCGCACGAAATCTCGCATATCACGCAAAATCATCTGGTTCGTGCGGTCGAGGCGGAACAGAAAATGGAACCACTGATGATCCTAGCGATGATCGGTGCGATCGCCGCGTCCTCGCATCAAGGCCCCTACAACACGAGCAATACGGGCACTGGCGCGATGGCCACGGTGGAGGGGCTTGCGGCGCAGATGCAGATCAACTTCACCCGCCAGGACGAAGCCGAAGCGGATCGCGTCGGCATCAACACGCTCGCCAAGTCGGGCTTCGATCCCGACGCAATGGCGGAGTTCTTCGAACGCATGCAACGCGCTCTGCGCCCCGGGTTCGACGAAAACGATGTGCCCGCGCTGTTGATGGACCACCCCGTCACGACCGAGCGCATCAGCGAAGCCAAGGCCCGCGCGGCAGTGATCAAGAAGGAATACAACATACCCAGCGTGAGCGTGGGCGACGTCAGTGGCGCGAACGCGACCAACCTGCCCTGCCAGGGCGATCATCCATGCACCGGCGATGCCACTGAGTCGAGCAACGCAGCCGCGGGCAGCCAGAAAGCCGGCACGCCACCACCTGCTTCGTCGCTGCTCGCATCGATCACTGCTGACTCCGCCGCCAGACTGATCGAGTCGCCGCGCGCCCGTGCCCGCCAGCGTGCGCTCGATCAGGCTTATTTTCTGCTGATGCGCGAACGCGTGCGCGTACTGGCGAGCGCACGGCCGGCCGACATGGTCACCTATTACGCCGACAATCTGCGCAATCACCCTGAGTTCAATACGCCGGCCAATCGCTACGGACACGCGCTCGCGCTGATCCAGGCCGGCAAGGCGAAGGAAGCGATCGAACCGCTGCAGAAGCTTGCCGAGGCGCAGCCGGACAATCTGGTTTTCCAGATCGCACTGGGCAATGCCGAACTGTACTCCGGCGCACGCGACGCAGCCCTGCAGCGCTACGCCCGTGCCGAGAAAACGTTTCCCAGCAATCGCGCTCTGGCGCTCGCACATGCCGACGCGCTCGTGCAGCATGGCGACAAGGCTGCGGGCAAACAGGCACAGGAGTTGCTGCGCGCACAGTTGTCGAAAGACGACGAGGATCCCGACCTGCAGACCAGCTTTGCGCGCGCCTGCGAACTGGCGGGCGACACGGTGCGCGCGGGCGAGGCGCATGCCACCGCCGCCTATCTCAACGGCCACGCCGAGGATGCGCTGAACCAGCTCAAGGACATCGCCAAGCGTGTCGATCTCAATTATTACCAGCGCACACGCGTCGAAGCCTTGATCGCGCAGATGACGCCGCTCGTACTCGATCTGCGCCGGCACAAGATCAAGCCTGCGGATCAGGGCAAGTTCGCCGCGACCTGCCTGAACAATAGTTCGGGTCTGCACTTCAGCGCCGGGGCAACAGCGCTGACGCCCACAACGAATTGGCTCAACGGCTTGCGCAGCAACGCCTATCGCGCCGATCAAGGCACCGGATTGAACAATATGGCGGGCTGGGCCGGTGCCAATTCCGCCGCACCGGACCTGTCCGCTGCTTCAGGCGCGACCAACGATTGCGGCTTGCCGTCATCGAGCCGTAACAATTAGCCGTTGCAATAGCACAATTCTGCAACAAAGCGCCGCGCCCCGGCGCAGGACACGCTGCAGCTCGTGCTTAAAAATATCCTGATCGTCGAAGACGAGCCCGCGATCCGCGACATGGTCGCCTTCGCCCTGCGCAAGGCAGGCATGCAGCCCAGCCACGCTGCGGACGCGCCCGCAGCGCAGACGGTGATCGTCGAGCGTGTACCCGATCTGATCCTGCTCGACTGGATACTGCCCGGCATGAGCGGTCTGGATCTCGCCCGCCGCCTGCGCAAGGAAGAATTGACGCGCGACGTGCCGATCATCATGCTCACCGCGCGCGGCGAGGAAACCGACCGCGTCGGCGGCCTCGAAGCCGGCGTCGACGACTATGTGGTCAAGCCATTTTCCCCACGTGAGTTGATCGCGCGCATCAACGCAATCATGCGCCGCACGCATGGCGCCGATAGCGAAGGCGTGATCAGCGCCGCGCACGGCCGGCAGCGGCAGACCGTGTTCACGGTTTTGTAAAGACGTTTGGCGCATACTTTCGCCGATGACGACCGAGCAAACCAGCGGCGAAGGTCTCGAACAACAGCCTCCGTCTGCGCCGGGCACGCTCGCAGCGCGTACGCGCCGTGCGGGCGCGCCTGCTTCAGTGCAGGCAAAATCGGTAGCAAGGAAAAACGAGTCCGCCCCAGCGCCGCCCGAGCCGGAAACGAAAACGAGCCCGGAAATGAATCTGCGCGACCCCGCGCTGTATCTCAATCGCGAACTGGCCCAGCTCGAATTCCAGTTCCGCGTACTCGCGCAGGCTCAGGATGCGCGCGTGCCGTTGCTCGAGCGCATGCGCTTTCTGTGCATTTCCAATTCCAACCTCGACGAATTCTTCGAAGTACAAGTGGCGATCCTGCGCCATCACGTCGCCTTCGGTGACGCGATCGCTGGAGCCGATGGCGTGTCACCGAGCGAATTGCTTGTGCGCATACGCAGTCGCGTACTGGAACTGGTCAATGCACAATATTCGTTCTGGAACGATGTGCTGTTGCCTGAACTCGATCGTGAGGGCATCCGTTTCATCGCGCGTGACAAATGGACGGCAAAACAGCGGCGCTGGTTGCAGGGTTATTTCCAGAACGAAGTGCTGCCGGTACTGTCGCCGCTGGGACTCGACCCTGCCCACCCGTTTCCGCGCATCTTGAACAAGAGCCTGAACCTCGCAATCTCGCTCGAAGGCAAGGATGCGTTCGGCCGCGAGGGCCACATGGCCCTGGTGCGCGCGCCGCGCTCGTTACCACGCATCGTGCGCATTCCGGCGGAAGTGGCGGACAAGCCTTATGACTTCGTGTTCCTGTCCAGCATCCTGCACGAGTTCGTCGACGACCTGTTTCCGGGCATGCGCGTCACCGGTGCCTATCAGTTCCGCGTCACGCGCAACAGTGAACTGTTCGTCGACGAGGACGACGTCGAAAATCTCGCGCTCGCCTTGCGCGACGAATTGCGCGGGCGCGGCTTTGCGCGCGCGGCACGGTTGGAGATTGCCGACACCTGTCCGAAACCGGTCGCCGAATACCTGATGCACAATTTCGAGCTTGGCGAGAGCGAGATCTACCGCTGCGCCGGGCCGGTCAACGTGCATCGCATTACCACGATCTACGACCAGGTCGACCGTCCGGATCTGAAATTCCCCAAATTCACGCCACGCCTCGCCGCGCCAATCATCGCCGAGCGCAACCTGTTCGATTCGATCGCCGAGCGCGACCTGCTGCTGCACCATCCGTTCGAGTCCTTCGGCGCGGTGGTCGAACTGATCAAGCAGGCGGCGAGCGATCCCGGGGTGCTCGCGATCAAGCAGACCCTGTACCGCACCGGCAACGACTCGCCGCTGGTCAATTTCTTGATCGACGCCGCACGCGCAGGCAAGGACGTCACCGTCGTCGTCGAACTGCGTGCACGCTTCGACGAGGAAGCGAATATCCATCTCGCCGACCGTCTGCAGGAAGCCGGCGTGCAGGTCGTCTACGGCGTGGTCGGGTTCAAGACGCACGCGAAGGTGTTGCTGATCGTGCGCCGCGAGAAGAAGGGACTACGCCGCTACGTGCATCTTTCCACCGGCAACTACCACCAGGTCACCTCGCACATCTACACCGATTTCGGGCTGATGACCGCGAACAAGGAAATCGGCGAGGACGTGCACAAACTGTTCCAGCAGTTGTCCGGCCTGGGTCTGGTGATCAAGTTGAAGCATCTGCTGCAATCGCCTTTCACCCTGCACAAGGGTGTGATGGCGATGGTCGAACGTGAGATCGCGCACGCGCGCAGCGGCCGTCCGGCGCGCATCATCGCCAAGATGAATGCGCTGGCCGAAATCAGCGTGGTGGAACTGTTATACAAGGCGTCGATGGCCGGTGTGCAGATCGATCTGATCGTGCGCGGCGCGTGCACGCTGCGACCTGGCGTACCCGGCATTTCGGAAAACATCCGCGTGCGTTCCATGGTCGGCCGCTTTCTCGAACACAGCCGCGTGTACTGGTTCGCGAACGCGGGCAAGCCGGAGATTTATTGCTCCAGCGCGGACTGGATGGAGCGCAACCTGCTGCGTCGGATCGAAACCTGCTTCCCGATTCTCGATCCGGAGCTCGCCCAGCGCGTTTATGATGAGGCGCTGGCGAATTATCTCGCCGACAACACGCAAGCCTGGCATCTGCACGCCGACGGTCACTACGAACGCGTGACTCCGGGCGATGCCAAACCGCATGCGGCGCAGCAGGCGTTGCTCGCGCGCATCTGCTGAGGGTGGCTATTGTCAGGAGGTGACAAATCCGATCGTTCGCCGGCGCCCTTCCGGTTTCATGGCCACCTCAGCGGACAACAAAGCCACCAGCTTTGTCGGCGTTACCGCCTCGCCGGTGACGTTCAGCTGTCGCAGCGCGTTCGAAAAATCTCCCGGTGTCAGTAATTCGAGGCGGTCGATCCGTGACAGCGCAGCGTCGCATTCCTGCAAATCGGCGCATCCGCTTGTCGCGAGTATTTTTTCCAGAAAAGCACGTCGCTGATCGCGGCGCAAATAGTCGAACTTCACCTTGAAGTCGAATCGTCGCAGAGAGGCGGTGTCCAGCGCATCGACCAGATTGGTCGATGCGACGAAAATCCCCTCGAAGGCTTCCATCTGGGTGAGCAGTTCGTTGACCTGCGTCACCTCCCAACTCCGGAGCGCGCCGGACCGATCGCGGAGAAAACCGTCCGCTTCGTCGATCACAAGGATCGCATGTGTTTCCTGCGCCTGCTGGAATGCATTCGCGATCAACTCCTCCGTACCGCCGACATACATGCCGAGCAGATCCGAGCCGCGCTTGACCAGCACATGGCGATCGAAAAGACGACCGAGGTGATGAGCGAACGCGGTCTTGCCGGTACCGGGTGGCCCATACAGGCAAAGACGTGCCCCGCCCGCTGCCTGCAATCCTTTCGCCAACACGGCGAGGTCGCGATCGGTATTCAGGAACGCCACGTCATAGTGTGCGGGTAACGAGGGCACGGAAATCGGTTTGCGATGGCCCATGGCCTTCAACGAGGCCATGACAACGCGCTCCACTTCCTCATCGCGCTTGGCTACGGTCGACTTGCGCAAGGATCGCACCACTCGGGCCGCGCGCTCGACCTGGGCGGGAGGCAGGTGCTCAATACCGGCGAGGCGCTCGGCGCATCGGGCCGATATTTCACCTGCCGGAAAATACCGATCGACGATGCGCCGCCGCACCGCGCGAGGCGGCGGAGTGAACTCCATAATGAGGTCGAAACGGCGGAGAAACGCCGCGTCGATCGCGCCGATGGAATTGCACACCCAGACCGCGGGCACGGGGTTTTTCTCGAGCATTTCGTTGACCCAGCTCTTGCGCAATTCCTCCGGATCCCTCACACGCCCTCTGCCGAACATGAAACCGAATGAGGAACACCCTGATCCGAATACATCCTCGACTTCGTCGAACATCAACAGCCGTTTTCGGCGCGATGCCAAAAGATTCTGGCACACGGCGTAGGCCGAGAAACGGCGGCGCCCGGAAAGCGGATCCCCTTCTGCATCCTCATTCGGAACCTCGTATAAATCGAGTCCCAGATCTGGTCCGAGCGCGCGCACGAATTCGGTCTTGCCCGTGCCGGGCGCTCCGTAGAGCAGGATGTTGACGCCCTTGTTCCGCCGGCTTCCCGCATCAGCGAGATAGCGCTTCAGAAGCGGTAGATCCGGCAAGTGCACGAAGTCCATCATCGTGAGCGTAGGCGGCGGAGCCGCCTTGACCAGACGACGCAAAAATTGCTCCTCGTCCAGATCAGACGCCAGCAACGCATCGATGACCGCCGCTTCCAGCTCGAGTGGATTCGAGTTGAACGAATTGCTCCAGTTCTCGAAAAATCCACTGCGGCGAAGCGGGCGGTTGTTTGCGAATGCAGCCATGACCTCCCTCAACTTGAGTCCGGTCGCCGATCGCACGGCGCGCATCAAATCCAGCTGCGACGTCAGCGTGAGCCGAAACAGTTCGTCAAAGTTCTTGGCCTGCGTCGCAGCAACCGAAAGTCGGAGTACCGCGCATTCCGCGGGATTGAGTTTCAGAATCGCGCCCAGTTTTCCAATGTTGCGGGACAGTGGGTCGGAGCCACTGCGCAGGCGCCGTTCCAGCCGCTTGCGATGACGGGCCAATACGTCGCGAAAGTCCGCGAGTTTGATCTCATTTCCGCTCTCCGGATCGGACTCCAGCCCGATCACATCGAGCACGTCGTCGTCGCGGATTCGATTGTGCCGCAGCAAACGCCCATGCCAGCGCTCGCCTTCGATCATGCGCAACGCACACACGGCGCCTTCGAGCGCGAGGGCAGAAGAAAACCGGACAGGCACCAGACGCAACCGCTGTCGTTCGCCAGACGTGTCGTCGAAATCAGCATCGACTATCTTCATCGCATATCTCCGAGTCGAATCGAGTGCCAAGCGTGCGGCATTGGTGCGACATATACTGTCGCTAAGCGTGCTCGCAAACGACATCTACTGTCGAATAGCAGCTATACTGCGGCGTACAAAGTTAGTCGGGAACACCGATGTCCGATACCAACATTCGATACATCTCCATGTTGCGTCTCATACCCAAGCGCCCGCGCAAGATCACTGCCCGCGAGATTCATGCCAAGCTCAAGGCGGAGGGATTCAGCGTCCACGCACGCAGCATTGAGCGCGATCTGCACAAGTTGTCGCAGCGTTTCCCATTGACCAACGATGAAGGACGTCCGGCGGGCTGGTCATGGGAAGCCAAGGACTCCCGCATTACATTTCCCGGGATGGATGCAGGAACTGCGCTGACGTACGAATTTCTTGCGCGTTACCTCAAACCGATCCTGCCGCGGGACATGTGCAAACGGTTGGAACCCGACTTTTCGCAAGCTCGGCGCGTACTCAACGAATTGGAGACGTCGCCGCTCGGCAAATGGTCGAAGCGGATCGCGGTGTTGCCGCAGGGACAGCAGCTGCTTCCTCCGGACGTGCGCGAGGACGTAAGCGATGTCGCGTACAACGCACTCCTCACCGGTAAACAGTTCGAAGCAAGGTACCTGGCGTTGGACGCAAAGGAACCCAGGCAGTATGTTTTCAGCCCTCACGGGCTGGTCTATCGGCAAGGCGTGCTCTATCTGGTCGCAACCCTCTGGGAGTACTCCGATGTGCGTCAGTTCGCCCTGCATCGAATGTCGAATGCGAACTTGCTCGACGAGCCCGCTGCTGCCATCAAAGAATTCGACCTCGATCGTTACATTCGCGAGGACAAATCCTTCGACTTCCCCGCCGGCAAGACCATTGGTCTGGAGCTGATCGTGGAACCGTGGCTCGCCCGTCACCTGGGCGAATGCCGGTTAGCGGCAAACCAATCCATCGCACCAACGCGAGGAGGGGGGGAATTCCGGGTCACCGCAACCGTTGCCGACACCGAGCAATTGTATTGGTGGCTGTGCAGCTTCGGAGCCAACGTCGAAGTGATCAAACCCGCCTTGTTGCGACGCAGAATGCGAACCCTTGCGGCAGAACTTCAACGCCTTTACCGATAATTGCCGCGGTTCATCCAACTGGACGAGCGACCTGCGGATGCAATTCGGTTTTGCTCTCCGTTGCGACACGCGTTGTCGGCTCACGCAGATAGGCTGTCACCAACTCGGAAGGTAATCATGCGCTCATCCCCTCGACTTTCGAAATCCCGCGTCCAATACGGTCTGCAGTGCCAACGCAGGCTATGGTTGGAAACATATCGGCGCGACTTGATCGATATCGACCAAGGCCAGCAGATGGTATTTGATGACGGGAACGATCTCGGCGAACTGGCGCGGCGGCTATATGGCCCTGGCGTCCTGATCGAGCATGCCGAAGACATTCGCAAAGCGATTGCCGAGACGTCGGTGTTGCTGGCGCAAGCGGGAAAGCGTCCCCGCCTGTTCGAACCCGCATTTCGACACAAGAACGTCGTGGTGCGCGCGGATGTCCTGAAACCGGTTGCGGGTGGCTACGACCTGATCGAGGTTAAGGGCTCTGCCTCGGTCAAGATCAACTACATCGACGATTGCGCGACGCAGGCCTGGGTCATCCAGAACGCCGGGCTGCGGCTGAAACGTATCTATCTCGCGCACGTCGATGGCTCCTTCGTCTACAAGGGCGACGGCAATTACCGCGGATTGCTCCATGCGGAAGACGTAACCGATGCCGTACGCGCGCGTATTCCGCAGGTCTCAACCCGGGTCAACGTCTTCACAAAGGCGCTGCGCGGCGATGAGCCCGACATCAAGACCGGCGCGCATTGCGACAAACCCTATCGGTGTCCGTTCTTTGCGCACTGCCGGTCGCAGGAACCACCGCCGGCAAAGTTCCCGGTGGAGATTCTTCCGCACGGACGCAGCCTCATCAAGGAACTCATCGCGGATGGGTACGCGGATCTTCGCAAAGTACCAGCCAAACGTCTCGACAAACCCCTGCATCAACGTGTCCGCAAGGCGAGTGTTACCGGCAAATCGTTCCTGGATCCGGCCGCATCAAAGCGCCTTTCAAAGCTGGGTTATCCGCGCTACTTTCTCGATTTCGAGACGACTCGATTCACGATTCCGATTTGGAAAGTAACACGACCGTTCCAGCAGATTCCGTTTCAGTGGTCCTGCCACATCGAGCAACGTGACGGCTCGATTGAGCACCTTGCGTTTCTCGATCTCGGCGGCGAACTGCCGATTCGCAAGTTCGTCAAAACGCTGCTTGCCGCGATTGGAACCAAAGGGCCGATTTTCGTCTACCACCAACCATTCGAGGAGACTCGCCTACGCGAACTCGCCGCCATGCTGCCCAACAACGCCAAAGCATTGCGCGCGTTGATCAGGCGCATGATCGACCTGCTCCCGATCACACGTAAGCACTACTACCACCCGGCGATGATGGGATCATGGTCGATCAAGAAAGTGCTGCCGACGATCGCTCCGGAGCTGTCCTACGAACACCTGGACGAGGTGGCTGACGGAGAATCCGTGCAATGGGCCTACCGTGAAGCGACTCACCCTGATACGCCAAGCGACCGTCGGTCGGAGATCGACATCGCACTGAGGCGATACTGCGCGAACGACACGCTGGCCTTGGTCAAGCTGGTCGAAGCGCTCGCTGGCTGAATACGGCTGGGCTAGGATGTGGCGTTGCTATCTGTCAGAGTTTGACGAGGTTAAGGAGTTCGGCACTGGGCAATTGGTTTCGCGCGTTAATGGGCTTTCGATCACTACTCACATTGCACAATACATCGACGCTGGAGATTCGTCACATGCTGGTCGCTTGGGCAAATGGAAAAAAAAGAACGAAAACAGAGTACGAAGACGAAATCGTCTCCGCGATATTCGGACCACTGTTATTCACGACACCAGAACATAGTTGTGCCATCTTTCGGCAGATCGCAAAAGCGTGTGAGATCATCGTCCTTCCTTCCGCTAAGACCTGCAAAATTGAGTTCTGGCCGAATCTGGCGAAGAGCGGTCGCGTGGAACCCGATATGGTGGTCGAGTTGCTAGACAACAAACGCAGCCTATGTGCCGTAATGTTGATCGAGGCGAAGTGGAATTCTGAACAGTCGGACGATCAGTTGGGCGAGCAGTATTCCGCAGCCAAAAAAAAATACTCTGGAGAACACTTCCCTATCTGGCACATCTTTCTGACCAAGGAGCCGAAAAGCCTCCAGGAGATGCTCGGGACGGATGCATCAACGAATCACGCCCTGCACCTCAGAAGCCTAACGTGGTCGAAAGTCACCGGCGTCCTTGCGACGCAAATCTCGCCGTCTCCTGATCTAAAACAGTGGGCTAAGTATGCTCAGAAATTCTTGTCCGTATTGAAACAAGTTCGTTTTGAAGGAGTGGTCACCGCGGTGAAACAAAATGAAGGCTGGGACGAAATGTGCGACGTGGACGACGCTTGGCACTTCCAGCCGAAATTGATGCAAATTGAAAGCTTGTTAGTCGATCACGAGAAGTGGAACAACATGTGTGCCCACAATAAAGCCAACAATAATTGGCAGTTCAATGAACAAGGAGTAAGCCATGCGTGACAAGACTAAGTTTACGCGAGCCGAAGCGGTCAATCGCCGCGAAAGTCTCGCGATGCTCAAGGCATTCCGGTTTCTGGAGGATGTTGTCAGCCAAGTAGAGGCCTTGCGCAAAACATTGAAAGAGCAGTTGAAAGCACCGAACTATCTGGAACCACGCAAACTTCGCGTCAGCGATCCTGAAGCGGAGTGGGAATATGAGGCGGCAGAATGGATTGTGCGGAGCAACATCGACAAGTTTGAGGTGTCTCTTAGACGCCCAGGGAGATCCACGCCGATTTTACACGGTGCCTTCCAAATCAGCCTCGCTCCACCTTCAGGCCGGGCCGACGTCAATTTCTTTCCGCACGTAGTCGTGCTGCTATGCAGTGCGGATTGGGACGAATGGTATTGCGAGGAATTTCAACTTGACGATGACTATTTGGACAATCCAAACGATGAAGAATATGAACAGTGGAAGCAGTCGCGAAATGAGGAGGGGCGCTGGGAAGCCAAGTCGGCTGGGGCGAGCGTGGCATTCGTTGTTCCGCTCGTCGAGTTGGCAAATGAGAAAGATGTTAAGCGACTGATAATGGACCCAATGTATAAAGAGATAGATAAACTTCTCGAAGTGATGGCCGCGCCGAAATAAAAACGCAACGGCTAATCAGGAGACTATCGCGGATTTCTTCACGCAGTGGTAAATGACGAATTCGCGCTCGCGCAGTCGTTCAAACCGCCGGAAGATTCATGTTGCGTTCGTGTCAGACCGAGATCACGGAATTGCCATGGGTTTCATTGCCATCCCATTTCCCTATGGGAGCGTTAGATATTTTTTCAGTACTTATCTCGCTCATCGTGATGACAATCCCGCCTAGATTTTTAGGCCCTGCGATAGCGATCCAGCAATTCGGCGATGACGACGTCGCACTCGGTGGGCACCGGACCGTTGGCAAAGCTGGCGGCTTCCAACACTCTTGGAATCCCGTTGCTGAATTGCAAAGCGACGGTTGCCAGGGGTCTGGCACCCTCGGAGCGCCTGATCGAGTACATGCGCAGGCCTTGGGTAGCGCACATATCGGCATATGCCGACAGGCAGTTGTGCATCCTGTCGCCTTCCTCATGCAAGGCAAGTTGATCGCAAAGCGGAACAACGGTATACGGCCCTGCTTTGAACGCGCCGACCAGAAACGGCCAGGGCCTGCGCAAGACTTCGTCACGAAGCGCCTTGCGGAGGCGGTATTGCCGTAGCCACCAATTCCAGCCTGCGCGCCCCTGATTTGCGTCGACGGTTATTGGACTGCTACATAATTCGCTAATCGCATCGATCATCCCGAATACTTCGACAGTCTTACCTGCCACATGCTGTTGCCGCACATGACGGACAGCGGCGCGCAACAATGCGGGCGTCCTCGTCCTCGTAAACTCACCGCGGTAGTCGGCCAAGGAACCAAGGTCCCATAGCGCTCGCTTTTCAATTTGCGATGGGGGCTCGTTAAAGCCATCGACGGCGAGCAAGCGGAGGTATCTCAGCGAAGCGAGAAGCCGCGAAGTTGGCCACAGAGATGAGACCGAAACGGGAAGCAGTCTTGGCCCGAACCGGCATAGCATTCGCCATATGCGCGGCGGAACCCCCAAGTCGCGTAGCCGCTCGCACAGCGACCTGACCGCAAAGGGATCCGAAGTGCCCGGTTTCCAGTACTCGTCCCACTCCCATGGGGCGACCAGGTCTTCGCCGCTCCACAGCCACACCGGCAGCAGCTTGATGTTGTCATCCGCGATGCTGCTTGCTTCCTCGAAATGCTTCCACAGTTGCATGACATCGAAGAACGTCAACCACGGAAAACGCATACGGACAAGCCATGTCGTTATCGCGCATGGAAGCTGTTGCACCAGTACTCTGCGGACGGCGCGCAATTGAGCATGCCGGAATCGTTGGAGGAGTTCCAAAACCGCGCAGCCCTCGGCGCTGTCCAATGGATCGGGCCGAAAAATTTCGTCCGTGTCTTCTTCGTAGTCGTCGCACTTGTCGACAAAACTCGACGGAAAACAACAGTCGGGTTGCAAGCCGGACCAGAACGCTACGTGCCGTACGTCTTCAGTGTTGTGAGGATTCTCGACGTCGATGGCGCCAGGGTCGTTTTCAATACCGTGGTCGCGGAGGGTGAGCCCGCGTACGTCACGATTGATCCGAAGTTCCAGGTTTCCGGCAAACAACCAACTCGTTTCGTCCCCTCGCTCACACAAGACAGGGGGTTCCCGAACGCACGCGTACGCGCGCTCGACCTTCGCCAGCTCGGCGTCGAAATTTATCGTTTTCATGGGTGAGCCTCAGCGGCCGGATCGCACGCTACTTGCGATCGTCGACGATAAATGCGACATCCAGCGTCGCTTCGATCGCGCCCATCGTCGGCCGCTTTCTCGAACACAGCCGCGCGGCATTGTGCCGTGTGCCGCTACGCGCTACACTTGGATCGTGATAATCGGCTTTCGCCACAAGGGCCTTGAAACCCTGTACCGGACAGGTTCCGTCCGTGGGTTACAAGCGGCACACGCTGCCAAGCTCGGTCGCATTCTGGCGGCGCTTGATACTGCGTCATCTCCATCGGAACTGAACCAGCCCGGCTACAAGCTCCACCCACTGAAAGGAGCGCTGAAAGGTCATTGGTCCGTATGGGTGAATGGCAATTGGCGTGTCACGTTCCGCTTTGTCGGCGTCGACGTGGAACTGGTCGATTATCAGGACTACCACTGAAAGAGGTCGCAATCATGATGAAGAACCATCCGCACCCCGGCGAGCTGCTGCGCGAAGACGTATTGCTGCCGCTCGGGATCGAAGTCACCGACGCCGCGCATCGGCTCGGCATGTCTCGCACCACGTTGTCACGGGTCATCAATGGCCGCGCCGGCATCAGCCCGGATCTGGCGATCAGGCTGGAGCGGGCCGGGGTAAGCACCGCCCGCTTCTGGATGGCGTTGCAGACCAATTATGAGCTGTCACAGGCCGAACAAAGGACGCAGCCAAAGGTGCAGCGCTTGCAAGCCGTAGCGTGAGGATCACGTAGCGGATCGGATCGCCATCTACGCTAAGCCGATGCACTTTACTTGCAATCGTCAACGATAAACCCGACATCCAGCGCCGCTTCGACGCCCGTGGTTGCCCATGCCAGTACCGATGCGCCGAATACACCAACGAGCTTGACCGGCGCGGTAGCACCTGCGCTAACATGCGGACTACGCAGGGAGATGGCATGCCTCCCGCTCCGCCTGGAGCCAACCGCCGCAAGGTTGATGATGCCTGACAGGTTCCCCTCGCCGGGCGTCAGGTGTCGCACGCTTTTCAACGCACCGGATCGCCTGCGCTTCGGGTTTGCGCACCCAACCGGAAGCACCATGACTTGGCTATCGCTGTTTTCCGTTTTGCTTGGAGGCGCCGTCGGCAGCGCGCTGCGCTGGCTGCTCGGACTCGCCCTCAACCCGTTCTTTCCGACCCTGCCGCTGGGTACGCTCACGGTGAACCTGGCCGGCGGCTTCATCATCGGCAGCGCGATCGGCGTCTTCGATCAGTTCCAGAGCCTGCCGCCGGAACTGCGCCTGTTCGTGATCACCGGTTTCTGCGGCGGGTTGACGACCTTTTCGACGTTTTCCGCGGAAACCGTGACCCTGTTTTTGCGCCAGCAATACGCGTGGTCGCTGGCGATCGTCACCGCGCATTTGCTCGGATCGCTGCTGATGACGCTGGCAGGCATCGGCGCCATGCGCCTGCTGTTTAGATGAAAAAAGCCTCGTTCTTCGCCCCGCTGGCCCCGGGTTCGACGAGATCGAAGCGGACGCAGACGGCCGATCGATCTTGCGGGGGGTTGACAGCGAGGCGCGCGACCCGTCGAATGCGGGTGATTGAAGTCGGAACCTGAAAACCCTCTCCGCGCCTCCGGAACACTTATGCCCGCTATCCCATGCCTCGCCTGACCGCCCGCAGCCGTATCGAATCCCTGCTGAATCTTGCCGGCGTGCGCATCGACGGCGATGCGCCGACCGATATGCAGGTGCACGATCAGCGCCTGTATGCGCGCGCGATCGCGCACGGTTCGGTCGGCCTCGGCGAGGCCTATATGGACGGCTGGTGGGACGCGCCGGATCTGGATGGCTTTCTGTTCCGCGTGCTGCATGCGCATATCGACGAGCGCGTCGGCGGCATCGACGACGCGGCGTTGTTTCTGCGCTCCAAGCTGCTCAACCTGCAGCGCGGGCGCCGCGCCTACGAGGTCGGCGAGCATCACTACGATCTGGGCAACGATCTGTTTCAGGCGATGCTCGGCAAGCGCCTCGTGTATAGCTGTGGATATTGGAAAAACGCAGCAAACCTCGACGCGGCGCAGGAGGCAAAGCTCGACCTCGTCTGCCGCAAGCTCGCCCTCACGCCTGGCATGCACGTACTCGATATCGGCTGCGGCTGGGGCGAGGCGCTGAAGTACGCCGCGGAAAAATACGGCGTCAGCGGCGTCGGCATCACCGTATCGCTGGAACAGGCGCAGTTCGCGCGCGAGCTGTGCATTGGACTGCCGATCGAAATCCGCGTGCAGGACTATCGCAATATTCCCGACGAAATCGGTGGCGAGCGCTTCGACCGCATCTGGTCGATCGGCATGTTCGAACACGTCGGCGTGAAGAATTACCGCGCCTATTTCGAAACCGTGCGCCGCTGTCTCGTCGACGACGGCCTGAGCCTGCTGCACTCGATCGGCGGCAACGAATCCACGAACCGTACCGACCCGTGGATCGCGAAGTATATTTTTCCCAATTCGATGATTCCGTCGGCCGCGCAGATTGCGACCGCGGTCGAAGGCCTGTTCGTGATCGAGGACTGGCACGGCTTCGGTGTCTATTACGACAAGACCCTGCTCGCCTGGCGCGCCAATTTCGACGCCGCATGGCCGGACTTGCAGGCCAAGTACGGCGAGCGCTTCCGGCGCATGTGGCATTTCTATCTCGCCGCGAGCGCGGCAAGTTTCCGCGCGCGCCGCGACCAGCTCTGGCAGATCGTGCTGTCGCCGCGCGGCGTACCCGGCGGCTATCGGGAGTCGCGCTGAAGCGGCACGCATTTTCCGGCACAATAAGCGATTGCATCCACCGGTCTTCGCTTTAGCCCGCCATGAATCTGCAAGCCAACTACGAACAAATCCCGCTCAAGGACTACGCCGAGCGCGCCTATCTCGACTATTCGATGTATGTGGTGCTCGACCGCGCCCTGCCCTTCATCGGCGACGGGCTCAAACCGGTGCAGCGCCGCATCGTCTACTCGATGAGCGAGCTCGGCCTCGACTCCGCCGCCAAGCCGAAAAAGTCCGCGCGCACGATCGGCGACGTGATCGGCAAGTTCCATCCGCACGGCGATTCGGCCTGTTACGAGGCGATGGTGCTGATGGCGCAGCCGTTCTCGTACCGCTATCCGCTGATCGACGGCCAGGGCAACTTCGGTTCGCCGGACGATCCGAAATCGTTCGCGGCGATGCGCTATACCGAATCGCAGACTGACGCCGATCGCCGAACTGCTGCTCGAGGAACTCGGCCAGGGCACGGTCGACTGGACGCCGAACTTCGACGGCACGCTGCAAGGAGCCGTCCTGGCTGCCCGCGCGCGTGCCGCATGTGCTGCTCAACGGCTCCACCGGCATCGCGGTCGGCATGGCCACCGATATCCCGCCGCACAACCTGCGCGAAGTAGCGAGCGCGTGCATCCATCTGCTCGACGAACCCGAAGCCAGCATCGCCGAATTGTGCCGGCACGTGAAAGCGCCCGGATTTCCCGACCAGCCGCCGAGATCATCACGCCCAGGAGCGAGCTCAAGGCGATGTACGCGACCGGCAACGGTTCGGTGCGCTGCGCGCGGCATCTACGTCAAGGACCACGGCAATGTCGTGATCACTGCGTTGCCGTATCAGGTATCCGGCGCCAAAGATCATCGCGCAGATCGCCGAGCAGATGCGCGCGAAGAAACTGCCGATGCTCGAGGACCTGCGCGACGAATCCGATCACGAAAACCCCGTGCGCCTCGTGCTGATTCCGCGCAGCAACCGCGTCGATCTCGGACGAGATGATGCAGCACCTGTTCGCGACGACCGATCTTGAGCGCAGCTATCGCATCAATCTCAACATGATCGGCCTCGATGGCAAGCCGCAGGTCAAGAATCTCAAGCAGATCCTGAGCGAATGGCTGCGCTTCCGTCAGAGCACCGTAACCAGACGTCTGCAGCACCGCCTGGCCAAAGTCGAACGCCGCCTGCACCTGCTCGAAGGCCTGCGCATCGCGTTCCTCAATCTCGACGAAGTGATCCGCATCGTGCGCAGCGAGGACGAGCCCAAGCCGGTTCTGATCAAGCGCTTCAAGCTCAGCGAGGAACAGGCCGACTACATCCTCGAAACGCGCTTGCGCCAGCTCGCGCGCCTGGAGGAAATGAAGCTCAACGCCGAGCGCGACGCGCTCGAAGAAGAACGCGCGCGCATCGCGGTGACGCTCAAATCGCCCGCCAAGCTCAAGACGCTGATCAAGGACGAACTGCAGCGCCGACGCGGAAAAATACGGCGACAAACGCCGCTCGCCGATCGTCGAACGCGAGGCCGCGCAGGCGCTCGACGAGGCCGCGCTGGTCGTGAGCGAGCCGATCACCGTGATCCTTTCGGAAAAAGGCTGGGTGCGCGCCGCGAAAGGCCACGATATCGACGCGGCTGGCGCTGAGCTATCGCGAAGGCGACAGTTTCCACGCTGCGGCGAAAGGCAAAACCACGCAGCAGATCGCGTTCATCGATTCGAGCGGCCGGAGTTATTCCACGCCAGCGCATACGCTTGCCGTCCGCGCGCGGCAACGGCGAACCGCTGACCGGCCGCTTCACGCCGGCGCCGGGCGCGCGTTTCGAGGCGGTCGCGATGGCCGACGCAGCGACCAAGCTCGTGCTCGCCTCGGATTTCGGCTACGGCTTCGTCACCAAATTCGAAGCCCTGCTCGGCAACAAGAAAGCCGGCAAGCAGCTCATCAACATGGACGACGACGCGCATGTGCTGGCGCCGGCGCTATGTCAACGATGCCGCGCGCGACCGCATCGTCGTCGCGACCAATGCCGGACATCTGCTGATGTTCTCGGTCGCCGAATTGCCCGAACTCGACAACGGCGGCAAGGGCAACAAGCTGATCGAGATTCCGAAGGCCAAGCTCGCCGACGGCGAGCGCGTCGCCGGCATCGCCGTGGTCGCCGAGGGCTCGGGCGAAGTCACGCTCTACGCCGGCCAGCGCAAGCTGATCCTGAAGTGGGCCGACCTTGTCGAATACAACGGCAACCGCGCGCAACGCGGCGGCACGCTGCCGCGCGGTTTCCAGCGCGTGGAGCGGATCGAGACCAGCGCTTAAAGAACCGGCGGCACGACCACCCATCTCGACCATGCGGAAAACCATGCGAATTCTCAAACGCTTTTTTCTGACCGTGCTTGTGCTTCTGCTTGCGGCCGTGGCCGGTGTCTACCTGCTGATTCGCGCCAGCCTGCCGCAGCTGAGCGGCGATATCCCCGCGGCATCCGTGCATGCGCCGGTAACGATCGCGCGCGATGCGCTCGGCGTCGTCAGCATTCATGGCGCGAGCCGCACCGATGTTTCCTATGCACTCGGTTTCGTGCATGCGCAGGAACGCTACTTCGCCATGGACCTGATGCGCCGCGCCGCTGCCGGCGAGTTGTCCGAACTGGTCGGCGCGGCCGCGCTGCCGATCGATCGGCAACGTCGCGCGTTCCGCATGCGCGCGCGTGCGCGGTCGGTTCTCGCCGCACTCGCGCCGGAGCAACGTGCGGACCTCAGCGCATATCGCGACGGTGTCAATGCGGGCCTCGCCGCACTGCGCTCGCGTCCGTGGGAATACTGGCTGCTCGGCAGCGCGCCACGGCCGTGGAGCGAGGACGACAGCATCCTCGTGCTCGATGCGATGTTCTTCGATCTGAACGACTCGACCAATGCGCGCGAACTGGCGTACGCGAAGATGAAAAATGCGCTGCCAGATTCGGTGTATCGATTCCTCACCGCGGGCGGCGGCCCCTGGGACGCGCCCCTGCTCGGGCCGCCGATGCCCGCGCCAGCGCTGCCGCCGGCAAGCGATATCGACCTCTCCAAACTCGACCCGAAGCTGCTCAAAGCCTCGGCGTTCAATTCCTCTCCTCCGGCGCAGCCGGGGGAGAGGTTGGGTGAGGGAGGGCTTTCCCTCGCTTTCTCGAACTGGCTCGTGAGCAAAGGCCGCCCCCTCATCCCGGCCTTCTCCCCCAACGATCAAGCTGTTGCAGCAGAAGGAGAGGTGGTGGGCAGCAACAGTTTCGCGGTCGGCGGCTCATTGACGCAGACGCACGCGGCGCTCGTCGCCAACGATATGCACCTGGGTCTGCGCGTGCCGAATATCTGGTTTCGCGCGCGCCTGCAGTACCCGAGTCCGCGCCGCGCCGGCGAAAACATCGACTTGATCGGCGTCACCCTGCCCGGCGTGCCCGCGCTGGTTGCCGGCAGCAACCGCCATGTCGCGTGGGCGTTCACCAACAGCTACGGCGACTGGATGGACTGGGTGCGCGTCAATCTCGATCCGGCCGACAAGACGCGCTACCGCGACGCCGACGGCTGGCAGCCGTTGCGGCAAAGTATAGAAATCATCAAAGTACACAATGGCGCAGACGAAAAGCTCGAGGTGCACGAAACGCAGTGGGGGCCGATTCTCGCCCACGATGCCGACGGCACGCCGCTCGCACTGGCCTGGACCGCGCTGCAGCCCGGCGGTCTCAACATCGAATTGCTGCACCTGGATGTCGCCGAAACCGTCGACGAGGCGATCGACACCGCGAACCATGCCGGCATGCCGCCACAGAACTTCGTCGTCGGCGATCGCGCCGGCAATATCGGCTGGACCATCGCCGGACGCATTCCGCGCCGTCAGGGCAATTACGACCCGCAACTGCCGGCCGACTGGAGCCAACCCGCAAGTGATGGATCAAAGCGGGGCTGGAACGGCTGGCTGGAACCGGCGGAATACCCGCGCCTGCCCAACCCGGCCTCTGCGCGGCTGTGGACAGCGAACGCGCGCACACTCGATTTTGAGAGCGCCGACTATGCGCGCCTCGGCGACAGCGGCTTCGACCTCGGTGCGCGCGCGCGGCAGATCCGCGACGATCTGCAAGCGAAGACCGAGTTCGCGCCCGCCGATTTCCTCGCGATCCAGCTCGACGACCGTGCACTGCTGCTCACGCACTGGCACGATCTGCTGCGCGATACGCTGGCGCACGCCGGCGCGCCGGAACTCGCCGCGATGAAGAAGTATACAGACGACTGGAACGGCCGCGCCGATCCGGCGTCGGTCGGTTATCGATTGACGCGCACATTCCGCCTGGAGGTCATCGATCATCGTGCTCGACGGCTTCGCCGCCGCGGTGCGCGCGAAGTATGCGGATTTCAAATTGCCCTTCATGGCGCAGGGCGAGAATCATCGTCGACGCGATCCTGGTTCGGCGTCCGGCGAATCTGCTGCCACCCGGCTACGCGAGCTGGGACGACCTGCTGCGCCGTTGTGCACAACGCGTCGCGACGAAACTCGGCGCGCTGCCCGGCGGCCTCGCCGCGCGCACCTGGGGCGAAACCAACACCATGCGTATCCGCCACCCGCTGAGCGCGGCAATTCCAGGCATGGGCTGGCTGCTCGACATGCCCGCCGACCAGCTGCCGGGCGACAACAACATGCCGCGCGTACAGGGCGCGGCGTTCGGCGCATCCGAGCGCTTCGCCGTCGAGCCCGGGCACGAGGAAAACGGCTACTTCCATATGCCCGGCGGACAAAGCGGCAATCCGCTGTCGCCGTTCTACGGCGCCGGTCACGAGGACTGGGCGCAGGGCAAGGCCACGCCGTTCATGCCCGGTGCGACAAAATATACTTTAACAATCAGCCCGGGCGATCATCCATAAACGCGAACACAGAGCCGCAGCCGTTCGTCGCCGCGCCTCCCACTATTCAACAGAGCCGACCATGCCCACCGAAACCCTCAGCCCCGCTCGCGTCAGCACGAAAGCGAATATCTTCTCCGACGGTCGTTGCGTGTCGCACACCCTGCATTTCGCCGATGGCAGCCGCAAGACCGTCGGCGTGATCCTTCCATCCACCCTGGTGTTCAACACCGGCGCCGCCGAAGTGATGGAGGGCGTTGCGGGCAACTGCGAGTACCGCCTCGACGGCAACGAAACCTGGTCGAAATCAGGCACGGGCGAAACCTTCAACGTGCCCGCGAACACCCGCTTCGAGATTCGCACCAGCGAGGGCTATCACTACATCTGCCACTTCGGTTGAAGCCAGAGCGAATTCAGCCGAGCAGAAGCTCGGCAACGCGCAGATGAAGCTGCGGCAGCTTTTCCAGTTCATCAAGCGCAACGTTTTCGTCGATCTTGTGAATCGACGCATTGGTCGGGCCGACTTCGACGACTTCAGCGCCGAGCGGCGCGATAAAACGCGCGTCGGATGTGCCGCCGCCCGTGTCAGCCTGCGGCTCGATGCCGCACACCTCGCGCACCGCGGCGTCGACCGCGCGCCGCAGCGCACCCTCCCGGGTGACGAAGGCCTCGCCGGACAAGTCCCAGTCAAGGTCGAAATCGAGCCCATGCCGGCGCAGAATCGCCTCGGTCCGTTCGCGCAGGCTTTGCACGGTGCTGGCGGTGCAGAAGCGGAAATTGAACGCCGCTTCGAGCGTGCCGGGCACGACATTGAGCGCACCGGTGCCGGCGTTGATATTGGAAATCTGGAACGAGGTCGGCGGGAACGCGTCGTTGCCCTCGTCCCAGCGCGTGGCGGCAAGTTCAGCCAGCGCCGGCGCGGCGAGATGGATCGGATTGCGCACCTTGTCCGGATAGGCGACGTGGCCCTGCACGCCACGCACGCGCAGATGGCCGGACAGCGATCCGCGCCGGCCGACGCGCACGATATCGCCGAGACGATCGCGCGACGACGGTTCGCCGGTCACGCACCAGTCGATACGCTGCGCGCGGCGGCGGAATTCCTCGACGACGCGCTTTACGCCGTCGCGATTCGTCGGTCCCTCCTCGTCGCTGGTGACCAGCAACGCGACCGTGCCCTTGTGCCGCGGATGGGCGGCGACAAAGGCTTCGAGTGCCAGCGTCATCGCCGCCACGCCGGACTTCATGTCGGCCGCGCCGCGGCCGTATAGACGTCCATCGCGAACGGCTGGCTCGAACGGCGGGCTCGACCACTGTTCGAGCGGTCCGCTCGGCACCACATCGGTGTGGCCGAGAAACACCAGCACCGGCGCGCCGCTGCCATGTGTCGCCCACAGATTGTCGACCTCGCCATAACGCAGGTGTTCGAGCGCAAAATCGCTGCGCCGCAGGCGTTCAGCCAGCAGGGCCTGGCAGCCCTTGTCGTCCGGCGTAACCGAGGCGCGGCGGATGAGTTCGCAGGTAAGGTCGAGAATGTCGCTCATGCAATGTCAGTGAAGATTATTGAAATATCTGAAAACGCCCATGCTCGTCATTCCGGCGAAAGCCGGAATCCAGTGTCTTGTTCTTGCATCTGAATTGAAAGCAAAGTCGCTGGATGACCAGCGATTCGGCTGTTGAAAACCCGGCTTTGGCCGGAATGACGAGCCAAGAATTCTACAAAGCTCCTGCTGTTCGAGCAGTTCATGCGACAAACAACTTCGCAAACAATTTGTCGGTAAATCCGAGGTTGACCTCGTCGCCGCGCACGACCACGGGCCGGCGCACCAGCGCCGGGTATTCCTTGATCAGCAGCAGCCATTCCGGATCGCTCGCCGGCGATTTGCGCGCGGGCGGCAGGTTGCGCCAGGTCATGCCGCTGCGATTGACGAGTTTGTCCCAGCCGCCGACCGCCTTCGCCCAGGCCTTGAGCGTCGGCGCATCGGTGCGTTGCTCGCGATAATCAACGAAACGATATTCGACCTCGTGCCGATCCAGCCACTTGCGTGCTTTCTGGCAGGTGCTGCACTTGTCGAGTCCGTAAACCGCGATCATCGTCGGGCGTCCCCGGAGTTGCGCGCCTGATCCACGCGTCGGATCAAGCTCTCGGCGATTTCGTTGCGCCGGAACGGATTGAGCCTGAAGCCGCTCGATTTCGGAATGAACGCGACCTCGTCGCCAAGCGGTCCGGGCTTGCGCAAACGCAGCGTCAGCCGCGGCGGGTTGATGAACTGGGTCATGCTGACATTGAGCACATCGGTCAGCGCGACGCGTTGCTCGATGCTGCCGCGACGCACGAGCAGATAGTTGCGGCCATCGTCCACGGAATCGGCGAGATCCCACAGAAGTTTGCGGAATAGAGCGAGGCCAAGAATCAGCATAAGCACCGGGATCAGCATGAACGGGAATGGCGGCGGATGGCCGTGCGCGCCCTTGTCCGAGAAAATCGCGACGCCACTCACGATCACGCCAGTCCCCACGAAACCGAGCCAGATGACGGGGAGAATGCGTTTCATGAAGAACGTCTGTCCGGATGAGATACGTTCCATGCAGGCAACCTAATCGAGAGCGAAGTAGAGTTCGATGCCGTTGCCGGCGGGATCGCGCAGGAAAATCTGCCGCTGCGCGCGTTCGGGTGCATCCTGCACGGTGTATGCGACACCCGCGCCATCGAGGGTCGCGCGCATCGCCGCATCGTCGTCGCAACGGAACGCGACATGATCGAAGGTCGGCGTGACGCCAGCCTCGCGGACTTCGCCGGGGCGCGTGCCGCTCAGATGCAACACGGCCTGCTCGCCGGCGTACAACCAGTAGCCATGCGAGCGAAAGCGCGGACGCGCGCCGTCGCGCAGACCCAGCGTCGCGACGTAAAAGTCGCGCAGTTCCTCGAGCAGCGGACTCGGCGCGCGGATGTTGTAGTGATCGAGGCCGAGCGCCGCCATCGCCGCTCAGTCGCCGCTGCGCAGAAGTTCGTTGATCGAGGTCTTCGAACGCGTCTTGTCGTCGACCTGCTTGACGATGATCGCCGCGTAGAGACTGTGACTGCCGTCGGCCGCGGGCAGCGAACCGGCGACGACGACGCTGCCGGCGGGCACGCGGCCATAGCTGATCCTGCCTGTCGCGCGGTCGTAGATGCGCGTCGACTGGCCGATGAACACGCCCATGCCGATCACGCTGCCGCGTTCGACGACGCAGCCCTCGACCACTTCCGAGCGCGCACCGACGAAGCAGTCGTCTTCGATGATCGTCGGTCCGGCCTGCAGCGGCTCGAGCACGCCGCCGATGCCGACGCCGCCGGACAAATGTACATTTTTACCAATTTGCGCACAGGAGCCGACCGTGGCCCAGGTATCCACCATCGTGCCGGTGCCGACGTGCGCGCCGATATTGACGAAGCTCGGCATCAGCACCACGTCCCTGGCGATATGCGCGCCGCGACGCACGACAGCGCCCGGCACTGCGCGCGCGCCAAGTTCGCGGAAAGCGGCAGCGTCGAAGCCCTCGAAGCGCAGCGGCACCTTGTCGAAATACGGCGCCGGCGCCGCGCCCATCAGGCGATTGGCGTTGATGCGGAAGTACAGCAGCACGGCTTTCTTCAACCATTGGTTGACGCGCCAGCGACCCTGCCCGTCCGCTTCGGCGACGCGCAACTCGCCGCTTTCGAGACCGTTGAGCGTCTGCTCGATGGCCGCGCGCAGGCCCGACTCGATTTCGTCGGTCTGCAAGCCAGCGCGACGCTCCCAGGCCGAATCGATCAGGCTTTCAGGCGATGTCATAGGACTCCACAGGACTGAATGCCGCCGCCGATGGCGCCACGCATGCGGCGAGCGCATCGCGCAAAGCATCGCATGCGCCGGCGCCCAGCGGACGATTTTCGGCGTCGGTGATGAGAAAAAAATCCTCCACACGCTCGCCGAAGGTTGCGATACGCGCATCGTGTACGCGCACGCCGCGTTCGCGCAAAGTCTGCGCAATGGCGGCCAGCAGACCGGGGCGATCCGAGCAGACCAGTGCAAGCTGGGTGCGGCCGATCGCCACCTCGTCGCGGAATTCGATGCGCGTAGGCACATGGAAATGGCGCAGGCGGCGCGCCGGCCGCTGTTCGCCGATCTGCGCGCGGTACGGTCTCTGCGCGAGTACCTCGCGCAATGCGCCGGTGAGCCGCTCCAGCGTGGTTTCGTCGAGCGCCTGACCGCGCGCGTCTAGCACCAGGAAACTGTCCATGCCCATGCCGCTGCGCAGTGTTGCGATGCGTGCATCCTGTACCGACAGACGCATGCGTTCGAGCACGGTCGTCACCGCGGCGAACAAGCCGTCGCCGTCGGGCGCGTAGACGAGCACTTCGCTGCCGCCGCGCGAGCCAAGCGCATCGATCTGCACCAGCGGCGTGTCATCGTCTGCGGCGCGCGCGATGGCGGCAGTCTGCCAGGCGATGGTCTCGGCGCGGAACCGCAGGAAGCATTCCTCCGGGAAGTCCGCCCAGATGCGCGCCACGGCAGCGGTATCGACGCCCTGTTCGGCGAGCAGTTCGCGCGCCTGCGCCTGACACTCGCGCACGCGTTCGTCCACATGCGGCGGCCGTTCCAGACCCGCGCGCAGCATGTAGCGTGCGCTGGTATACAAATCGGCGAGAAGTTTGTCCTTCCACGAATTCCACAATCTGGCGCTGGTGCCGGAAATATCCGCAACCGTGAGCAGGTACAGATAATCGAGCCGTTCCCAGTCGGCCACGTTCACGGCGAAGCGGTGCACGATATCCGGGTTGGTGATGTCCTGGCGCTGCGCGGTGACGCTCATGATCAGATGCCAGCGCACGAGCCAGGCGACGAGATCGATATCGGTCTGCGACAGGCCCAGGCGCAGGCAGAATTCGCGCGCGTCGTTCTCGCCGAGTTCGGAATGATCGCCGCCGCGGCCCTTGGCGATGTCGTGAAACAGCGCGGCCAGCAGCAACAACTCGGGCTTGGCCAGACGCGCGAACAGTTCGTGCGCAAGCGCATAGTCGGCGCTGGTCCCGGCACTGGCGAATCTGGCGACATTGCGCAGCACGCGCATCGTATGCTCGTCCACGGTGTAGACGTGAAACAGGTCGTATTGCATGCGCCCGACCACGCGCCCGAACGCCGGCAGATACTGCGCGAGCACGCCGTAGCGGTTCATGCGCAGCAACGCCTCGACGGCAGACGCACCCTTGCGCAGCAGGCGTGCGAACGCGGCGTTGACATCCGTGTCCAAGGCCAGATCGGGACCGATGCGCGCCAGCGCTTGATTGATGCGGCGTGAAAGATCGGCACGCAGACCCTTGATCTGCGGGTGCTCGATCCAGATGCGGAACAGATCGATCAGCGCCGCCGGGCGTTGCAGCAACAGATCCGGCGGATCGCAATCCAGGCGTCCGCCGACGCTGACGAAATCGAGATTCAGGCGCAGCGCTGGGGCGTCGCTGTCCGGATCGAGCGCTTCCTCGCAGCGTTGCATGAACTGATCGCTGAGACGCTGGATCGCGATCGCAGCGCGGTAATAACCCTGCATGAACTGCTCGACGCCGAGGTTCTGCGCATGCTCGTCGCTGTAGCCGAGGCGCACCGAGAGTTCGCGCTGATAGTCGAACAGCAGCCGCTCTTCGGGCCGGTCGGCGATCAGATGCAGCGCATAGCGGATGCGCCACAGCGTGGCACGCGCCTGTTCCGCGTTTGCCGCCTCTTCCGCGGAAATTCGGCCTGCGCTCACCAGCGCGTCGAATGTCGGCGCGGCGAACACGCGCTGGCCGAGCCAGAGGATCAATTGCAGCGCACGCAGGCCGCCGGGGCCATCCTTGAGATTCGGCTCGAGGTTGTAGGCGGTATCGTTGAAACGCGCGTGGCGCAGTTCTTCCTCGCCGCGCTTGGCGATGAAGTACTGCGCGCGTGGCCACAGTTGCGCGTCGTCCATCAGTTGTGCGAATGCCTGCGCCAGCGCCGCTGTGCCCTGGATCAGGCGCGCGTCGAGCAGACTGGTGTAGATCGTCGCGTCGCTCGCGGCCAGTTCGCGGCACTCGCCGAGGGTGCGCAGCGCATGGCCGGGCTTGAGCCCGATATCCCAGAGGCAGGAAAAGAACAATTCCAGCGCGCGTCCGCAACCTTCCTTGGCCGGCTCTTCGGTCAGCACCAGCAGATCGACGTCGGAAAACGGAAACAGCTCGCCGCGACCGAATCCACCGACTGCGAACAGGGCTTTCTTCTCGCGTTCGCCGACACAGGCGATCCAGACGTGCGCGACGATGCGTTCGACCGCCTGCGCGCGCGCCAGCACGAGCTGATCGGCGCTCATGCCGGCATTGAACGCATCCGCGAGCTGACGGCCGATATCGCCGAGCAACTGGCGCAACGCCAGGCGCGCCTGCTCGGACACGCCCGAGCGCGGCACGCTGCGCGGCAGCCGCGGCATGCGCAACAACGCAGGTTCAGGATGGGCGGTGGCGGCGCGCATCTCGTATATTCGTATACTTATGCCGCTTTGGGCCAGGGCGTCAGGATCTCGAAGCCGTCGTCGGTCACCGCCACCGTATGTTCCCACTGCGCCGACAGCGAGTGATCGCGCGTGACCACGGTCCAGCCGTCGGGCAGCAGGCGCGTCTGCGGCTTGCCCGCGTTGACCATCGGCTCGACCGTGAAGGTCATGCCCTTTTCCAGGCGCAGGCCCTGCACCGCGGTGGCCGTAGTGCAGCACTTGCGGATCCTCGTGGTAGATCTGGCCGATGCCGTGGCCGCAGTATTCGCGCACGACCGAAAAGCCGTTGCCTTCGACATGCTTCTGGATCGCATGGCCGATATCGCCGAGCGTCGCGCCGGGGCGCACCTGTCCGATGCCGAGCATCATCGCCTCGAAGGTGACCGTGCACAGGCGCTGCGCGCAGCACGTCGGGCTTGCCGACGTAATACATGCGGCTGGTGTCGCCATGCCAGCCATCCTTGATCACGGTGACGTCGATATTGACGATGTCGCCGTCCTTGAGCACCTTGCCCGGGTTCGGAATGCCGTGGCAGATCACATGATTGACCGAGGTGCAGATCGTCTTCGGAAAGCCCTTGTAGCCGACGTTGGCCGGAATTGCCTTCTGCACGTTGACGATGTGGTCGTGGCAGAGCGCGTCGAGTTCCTCGGTGGTCACGCCGGGTTTGACGTGCGGCACGATCATCTCGAGCACGTCGGCGGCGAGGCTGCCGGCGATGCGCATCTTTTCGATCTGTTCGGGGGTTTTGATGGTGACGGACATTTTAGGTGGCAGGTTGAGGGTTGAGGGTTAGGGTTGAGGGTTGAGGGAAAGCATACTGCTTCTAGCTCGTCATTCCCGCGAAAGCGGGAATCCAGCGACTTTGGCCCTTGTTCCTAAACTTGAAGCTAAAAGCACTGGATTCCCGCTTTCGCGGGAATGACTTCTTGTAACCACTGGCGCACTTGTCCGTTTACAGACACACGCGCTATAATTTGGTGTCTCGTGCAGCCGTCTTGCAAATAACGGCTGCGATAACGAAATGCGGCCTCGGGGAACCATTCCCAATGGCCGCAACGGGCATACCGCCCAAATCCGCACACGTCTCGATACCGTTGTCGGGGTGCTTCGGCGAACGCTACGCCGTTCGTACGGGAGGTCGCCAACGCTGGGGACGTGGAGGTTCAACCCCGGGCTTCGCGCATCCACAACGCGCGGACGCCCATTGCAAGAGAGAGTATCACCATGCCTCAAGTCACCATGCGCCAGATGCTCGAAGCCGGCGTGCATTTCGGTCATCAGACCCGTTACTGGAATCCCCGCATGGCGCCGTACATCTTCGGCGCGCGCGGCAAGATCCACATCATCAACCTCGAAAAAACCCTGCCGCTGTTCACCGACGCGATGAATTTCCTCTCGGGCCTGGCGCAGAAGCGCGGCACCGTGCTGTTCGTCGGCACCAAGCGCTCGGCGCGCGATTCGCTCAAGGAAGAAGCCGAGCGTTGCGGCATGCCGTACATCTCGCAGCGCTGGCTCGGCGGCATGCTGACCAACTTCCGCACGGTCAAGGCATCGGTCGCGCGCCTGAAGGAAATCGAGGCGATGTCGACCGACGGCAGCTTCGAGAAGCTGGTCAAGCATGAAGTGCTCGGCCTGATCCGCGAGAAGGAAAAGCTCGACAAGTCGCTCGGCGGCATCAAGAACATGAACGCCCTGCCCGATGCGCTGTTCGTGATCGACATCGGCCATGAGGACATCGCCGTGAAGGAAGCCAAGAAGCTCGGCATCCCGGTCGTCGCCGTGGTCGATACCAACTACGATCCGGCCCTGGTCGACTACGCGATTCCGGGCAACGACGATGCGATCCGTGCGGTGCAGTTGTATACCCGCGCCGCCGCCGACGCCGTGCTCGAAGGCAAGGCCGCCGCGCCGCAATTCGCCGCCGCCGCGAAGGACGAGTTCGTCGAACTCGACGCCGAAGGCAACCCGGTGCACCAAGGAAGCCGCCGATCAGCGCGAGCGCGACCGTGGCGATCGCGACCGCCGCAAGCCCGGTCCGCGCAGGCCTGCGGCGCCGGCGAAGAAGACCCTGCCCGGTCAGCGCCGCACCGGTCCGGCTGCTGCCGCGAAGAAGCCGGACGACAAGCCGGCCGAAGCAGCGGAAGTGGTCGAGGCGGAGGCTGCGCCGACTGCCGAGCCGACTGCCGAATGAGGACCGCTTCCCGTCTCCTGCGGGAGAAGGTGGCGCGAAGCGCCGGATGAGGGAAAAGCGCTTCACGCGCGGCGCCAATTGAATTGGCGCCCTTCCCGCATCCGCCTTTGGCACCTTCTCCCGGTGTGACAAGGAAAAGCTGTAACGCGCGATCTTCGCGTATCTACCCAAGAATTCCCAAGTGAGGTTCACCATGGAAATCACCGCAAGCCTGGTCAAGGAACTGCGCGAGCGCTCCGGCGCCGGCATGATGGAATGCAAGAAGGCGCTGATCGCAGAACAACGGCGATATCGACGCTTCGATCGAATGGCTGCGCAAGCAGGGCCTGGCCAAGGCCGACAAGAAAGCCAGCCGCGTCGCCGCCGAAGGCCGCATCGCGATGGCGCAGGACGGCGGCAAGGCCGTGCTCGTCGAGATCAACTCCGAAACCGACTTCGTCGCCAAGGACGAGCAACTTCCTCGCTTTCGCCGAACGAAGTCGCCAAGACCGCGCTGGCCAGCGGCGCGGCCGACGTCGAAGCGCTCAAGGCAGCAAGACTTCCTACGGCCCGACCGTCGAGGAAGCGCGCGCTGTGGCTCGTCGCCAAGGTCGGCGAAAACGTGCAGGTGCGCCGCCTGGTGCGCATCGACAGCGCCAATCACGTCGCCGCCTATGTGCACGGCGGACGCATCGGCGTGCTCGTCGAAGTCAAAGGCGGCAGACGCGGAATTCGCGCGCGGCATCGCGATGCACGTCGCGGCGATGAATCCGCCGTACAACAAGGCCGCCGACGTGCCCGCCGCTTTCATCGAGAAGGAAAAGGAAATCGAGCTGGCGAAGATGTCGGAGAAGGACAAGGCCAAGCCGGAGCAGATTCTCGAGAAGATCATCGGCGGCAAGATCGCCAAGATCGTCAACGAGAACACCCTGTACGGCCAGCCCTATGTGCTCAACACCGACCAGAACGTCGAAGCCGCGGCCAAGGCTGCAGGCGCGGACGTGATCGGCTTCAAGCGCCTCGCCGTCGGCGAAGGCATCGAGAAGGTGGTCGAGGATTACGCTGCCGAAGTGATGAAGACGGCTGGCCTCGCCTGATTCCGACTCGCATGGCGAACAAAAAGCCGCGGTATTCCCGCGGTGTTTGGCGGCCTGCAAACTGCTGTCGCTGTGCGCCACGCCCGGAATGAATGCCGGGATCCGAGCCAACGACTTCGTCATCATTTTTTAAGCGCAGTTGCGCGATCGTGGACGGGTGACGATTACTGCGGACCCGAACCTTTCCCGTCGTCGGCATGTTGCTTGAGCAGCTCCTCGAACGCCGGGTCCTTGCGCAGCGAATCCCAGGCCGGTTCCAGGCGCAGCTGCGCCACCGTCGGGCCTGCCGGTACACCGAGGATCCCGCGCAACGTGGCAATTGCCGCGTCGTGGTCGCCGCCGACCGTTTGCACCTCGGCCAGTGACCATGCGGCGATGGGTCGGTAGATTGCATCGTTTGTGTAAAGCTGGACGGCACGCGCGGCCTGATCGAGAGCCGCCTTTTTGTGCCCGGCGTGAGCATAGGCCAGACCCAGGATTGCCGGCAGCAGGGAATCATCGACTTGCGCGGCCATCGGCTCGATCTGCGTGATCAGGCGCTCAAGCGTCGCCTGACCCGCGTCTTTTTGTCCGGCCAGTTGCTGCGCTATTCCGAGGTAAAGGGTCAACTGGGGGCCGAACCCATCGAGCTCGGCTTCGGGTCGCGCAAGCACCGGTTGCAGCTCTTCGATCGCCGTCGCATAACGGCGTTCGAGCAACCGCTGATAAGCACGGGAAAAAGCAATGAAAGGATCGATTCCGGCCGACGGAATCGGATCGAGTATGCGTGCGGCGTCGGCGAGGCGGCCCATCATCTGGTACGCAGAGGCCCGGTAGCCGACGACTTGCGGATCGTCCGGCGCCAGCACGGCGGCCCGGTCCAGCCATTGCAGGTCTTCGTTGAAGCGATGCATGTTACCGAGCGTCTCGGCACCGATCGTCGTCATCAGACCCGCATCGAGCGGATCCAGATCGGCGGCCTGTTTCAGATGCGCCAGCGCCTGCTCCCACTTGCCCCGCCGGCGCTCGACCAAGCCCAGGTACTGGAGCGCCAGCTTGTCGTTCGGGGAATGCTGCACGATGCCTTCGAACACCTTCTGCGCGCCGGCAAAATCGCGCATCACGCGATACAAATAATCTCCCCGCGCCAGTTGCGCCTCGCTCGACTGCGGTTGCAGCTGCAGCGCTGTGTCGGCTGCATTTTTGATGAACTGTGGCGTGTACTTGTCGGCATCGACATTGTTGAAATACAGGTAACTGGCGCTCATACCCAGTTGCACCCAGGCGAGCGCGAATTTCGGGTCGAGACGTACGGCTTCGGAAAATGCAGCGACAGACTTGCGCGCGTTCGCAAAGTCGTAACCGTTGTCACCCAAAGCCAAGCCGCGCAAATAGAAGTCATAGGCCGCGAGGTTCTCGGTCGGCTTTTTCGTTACCTCCTGCTGTTCCGCGCCGCTGAGCTTGGCGTTCAACTTGTCGGCGATCGCCCCGGCGACTTCGCCTTCGACGGCGAAGATATCGTCGAGCTTGCGGTTGTAAGTCTCCGCCCAGAGATGATTGTCGGTCGCGGCGCGGATCAGCTGCACATTGATCAGCACGGCATCGCCGGCTTTCTGCACCGTGCCTTCGAGGATATTGGCGACGCCGAGCTGTCTGGCAATCTCCGGCAGATTGTCCGGACTGCTTGCATAGTGCTGGGTCGAAGTTCGCGAGATGACTTTCAGCGCTCCGATTTTTGCCAGCCGGGTCAGGATCTCGTCCTGGATACCCTCGGCGAAGTAGGCGTTCGCCTTGTCGTCTGAGAGGTTTTCAAACGGCAGCACGGCAACGGATTTGTCCGAGATGCTCGTGCTCGTCCCGGTGCCTTTCTGCGGCAGGTAGCGCTGCACGGCGAGGAAGATCACGGCCAAGCCGAGAATCGCAATAATGACGAAATTGAGTTTCTGTCCGGTGCGCTGGGTAATGGATTCGTCGGGCGCGACCTTGTTGGTCCTGACGATGCCCTGCGGCGTCAATTCGTAGAGCCACGACAGGACCAGCACGAACGGAAAACCGGCCATGACGATCAGCACCGTGATGCGCTGCGCGAGTGCGGAGACACCGAACATCGGCAGCACCTGTGCCGCCAGCTGCACCAGCAGCCACGCTCCGACTGCGTAGAACGCCGCGACGCGCAACACGTTGCGCCGCTTGAGTTCGGAGAAAAACGACGGCGTACTTTGCCGGTCGTATTGCGCGCTCGATCCGTCGCTAGCGGTGCGCGGTTCCGGCAGCGGACCGGAGATGCGCGTCGCCGCCTGTTGCGAGCTCGATCGCGACGGCTGCGACGAGTGCCCACTCGACGGCGGCATCAGCGTCGCGCGCTCGTCCGCAAGACCGCCTTCGCGCTCGATGGCTTCGATCTGCGCCACCACTTCGGCGCCAGTCGCCACACGATCCGCAGGTTGCTTGGCCAGCATGCGCGAGAGCAAGCCCTGCAACGCCCGATACGGGGCCGGCAGCTCGGGGATCGCCGCATTCATATGCTGCATGCCGACCGCCCATTGATCGGTTCCGGCATACGGCACCGCACCGGTCAGCAATTCGTAGAGCACGATGCCCAGACTGTAGAGATCGGCACGGCCGTCGAGCGTGCCGCCGCGCCACTGCTCCGGGCTCATGTACGCGGGCGTACCGATCACGCTGCCCTCGCCGGTGATCGTGGCGCCCGTGTTGTTCACGCGCGCGATGCCGAAATCCGCCAGCAGGTAATTGCCGTGCTCGTGGCGCAGGATGTTCGACGGCTTGATATCGCGATGCACGATGCCGTGTGCGTGCGCGTAGTCGAGCGCGCTGGCGATCTCGCGCACACAGCGCAGCACGTCGCGCGGTGCAAGCTGCTGACCGCCGGCGACGATCGCACCCAGCGGCAGATATTCCATCGCGATGTACTGCATGCCCTGATGCAGGCCGACGTCGTATACCGCAACGATATGCGGGTGATGCAGGCTGGCAACGGTGCGCGCCTCGCGCAGCAGGCGTTCGGTGGACGCAGGGTCGGCGGCCAGCTGCGGGTCGAGCACCTTGAGCGCGACTTCACGCCCGAGCGAGGTCTGCTCGGCCACATACACCGTCGCCATCCCGCCGCGGCCCAACTCGCGCGTGATGTGGAAACCCGGTAGATCGAACACCGACGTCAACCGCCCCTGAGGTGTGGACAGCGCGAAGTATAGGGCCGTTCGCGCGCGAAAGCCTGAAGTTTTTGGGCCGCCGTGCCAGTGAATCGCTTGCGGAAATCGGCGTCTGGTTTTTAAAGATTCCTCAAGGCGCGCGCGACGCGGCATAAGCGGCGAGCGCGATCATGTCGTCGACGGTCAATCGGGCGACCACGGCCTGCATCGGTAGCGTCGCCGCGCCGCTGCGTCCGCCGTCCTGGAACTGGATCAACTGACGGACGATATAAGTCGGCGAGCGTCCGGCCAGCGGCGGGATGACGCCCGCGCCGCGCAAGCCCGCGCCATGACAGGCGATGCAGGCCTGCGTCTTGCCGCCGCCGTTCGTGGCCAGCGCCTTGCCGCTAGCGATGCTGCCGGGCGGCACATAGGCGATGAATCCGGAGTGCGCATCGCGCAACTCGGTGCGTTTCAGATTCTGCGCCATCTCGATGACGCGCTTGCCAATCGGCTCGCTGCCGGCACCCGCGATCGGCACCAGCATGAAATGCTCCCATTGCGTCTTCGGCACGGTCGCGGTTTCGATCACATGCGTCCACTTCTTGAAGCGCAAGCCGGAAAAATATTCCGCGGCCGTTTCAAGATCGGCATCGCTGACGTTGCGCGCCTCGACCGGCATGTATCGCGCCATCTCCGGTGCGCCGCCCGTGCGTTCGCCGCTGCGGAAAGCCTTCACCTGCTCGATGACGTAGTCGGCCGGCAACCCGGCAAGCGGCGCGTTCTCCGGCCGGCCCTGCCCGTTCGGCAGATGGCAGTACGCGCAAGCCCATGCGGGTTTCCTTCCACGCGCCACGATGCGCGGCATCTGCGGATGATCCTGCGGAAACCAGTCCGGCGCGCCGAACATGTCGTCGTAATCGCCCAGCGTGTAGGTGCGCGCGCTGCCGGGTACGTGCAGGGGCGCGTGCATGTCGGGCTGCGGCGCGTGTGGGTCTGGTGGCGGATTCAGCGGAAACGCCCACGCCTTTGCCGCATCGATCTGCGCATTGGGTATCTGCTGCGCCACCGCGATAGGCGAAAAAACCAGAACCGCCGGCAACGACCACAGCAGTACGTTGCAATGCTTCAATCGCTGCGTATCGCTCCGCGACACGAACGTCGCAGCATACGCAAACGTGGCAGCGATGCAGCCTAGTGCCCGTTGCACGACCTTGCGTTGCCTGAGGCGCTCGACAAAATCAGTCATGATCGGCGGCGAAATAGAACCCGGCCACGCAGATCACGTTGCGACGCTTGAGTTCGGTCAGCAGGCTCACGGCTTCTTCTCGATCCTTGTGTCGTGCTCTTGCGTCAGCAACGCCTTGAAATCGCGGATCGCTGCGGATCGCGTCCCAGGTCGGATCAAGACGCAGCAGTGCGGGGCTGATGGAACCACAACCCGGTCGCGCCAGCACCTGCCCGAGAGCATCGATCGCCGACGCCGAGTGATCCAGCGCAAGGTGGATGATCGAAAGGTAAAACAGGACCCGGGATTGCCCCGTATAGTCGGTGGAGCGCACGAAGAAGGCTTTTGCATCGTCGATTTTCTGCGTGGCTTCATCGGCTTGTCCGAGCCGTGCATAGGCCAGCGCGAGTCTTGCGCGGTCCGCGCCATCGATGTCGGCCGAGGGATTGCGCAACAGGTCGACCGCGGTTCGATACAAGGTACGGGCGCTGGCGCGATCGCCGGACAACCATTCGACATCGGCGCGCAGCATGGCGGTTTCCGAGCTGTCACCCGGCGTTTCGGAAAGTGCTGCCGCCAATGTCCGGGCAGCGGCAAAGTCGCGGCGATAGAGCTGGAGTCTTATGCGTTGTAGCGCGACCGAAACAGCAGGCGGAGTGCCAGGTGCCATCGTGTCGAGCACCTTGGAAGCCGCATCGACGTCACCGCTCTGCAGGATGTCGACTTCGCTCAACAACGCATAGGCTTCAGCATTCTGCGGATTGATGGCCAACGCCCGCTGTAGTGCTTCTCTCGCACCAACGTAATCGCGAGTGAACACGAGTCCCATCCCGAGCGTAAAGCTGAGCCGACTGTTTTGCGGGTCCAATGCAACGCCGTGTTCCGCCGCCGCATTGGCCTCCTCATAGTTGCCGAGATGCGACTCGATGATGCTGAGTACGTAGAAGGCTTCGGTATAATTCGGACGCAGCTGCAGTGCACGCTTTGCTTCTTCGCGTGCGGCAACGTAGTCGTTATGAGTGAAGCGGTACACCTCCGCCATCGCCAGGTGCCCTTCGGGCAGGTCCGGCGCCAGTGCCAAGGCACGCTGGGCGTTCTGCTCGGCGAGGCGCAGATTCTCTGTCGACCGGTCCACAGCGAAATAGCGGCTTTCGGTGCGTGCATAGGACAGGCCGGCCCACGCCAAAGCAAACTCGGGGTCCTGCTGGACGGCGCTTTCGAAGCCGGCAATGGTCTGCGGCAACAGCGTCTCCCAGGCGCCGGTGCTTTTCGCCTCATTGAAGAAATGCTGCGCGCGCAGGAAATTCGTCATAGGCCTGCGGGTTGCGCGTCGGCACCATCGCCACCGCCAGCTGCCTGCGGCGGTGTGAGCTTCGCCTTCAGCGCATCGGCGATCTTCTGCGCCACTTCGCCCTCGACACCGAAGATGTTGTCCAGCGTGCGCTGATAGGTGTCGGCCCACAGATGATTGTCGTTGCGCGCATCGATCAGCTGCACGTTGATCAGCACTTGGTTGCCGGCTTTCTGCACGCTGCCTTCGAGGATATTGGCCACACCCAGTTGCTGGGCAACCGTCGTCAGGTCGTCCGGGCGACTCTTGTATTTTTCGGTCGAGGTGCGCGAGATCACCTTGAGCTCCCCGATGTCGGCGAGCTTGGTCAGGATCAGATCCTGCATGCCGTCGGCGAAGTATTCGTTTTCCTTGTCCGAACTCAGATTCTCGAACGGCAGCACGGCGATCGATTTCGCCGACACGGTGGTGGCGACGCGCGCGTCATTTGCCGTTGGATGCGAGCGAAGGCGCACTCGCATCGCGGGCGCCGTGCTCGCTGCGCCAGACAAAGGCAGTTCCGCAAAGCGCGAGCGCGAACAGCAGAGCCAACTCGCCGCGCGACACGCGCTGCGCTCCGCGCTCGCCATGAAACCACGCAAGCGTCAACGCCACGAGGAATCCGGCCACCGCGACATCGATGGCGATGCGCAGCACGGCATCCGGCCAGTGATAGGCGCCGGCGAACAGACTCAGGACCTGCAACATGACCCAAGCGCCAGCCGCGTACGCCAGCGCCCACTGCGCCAGCTTGCGCTCCCTGAGCCGCTGGAGGAATTCCCTCACGGGTTCATGGCCACGTACTTGCGTGCTTCGGCGAGCGCCGGAAGCCCGGCGTCGGCTGCATGCCAGATATCGAGCAGGTGACGATAAGTTGCCGTCGCGGTCTTTTTGTCGCCGGCCGCGGACTGTGCGCGCGCCAGAGCCCAGAACGGATAACGAGTGGTTCGGCGCAGTCTTCAGCACCGCCGCGAATTCCGCCGACGCTTCGGCAGCCTTTCCTTGCGCCAGCAGTTGCTCGCCGAGCAGTTCGTGCGGTGGCTTGATTGGCACGGGCGGGCCGAAATCGAACGATAGCGTGTCGTAACGTTCTGCAGCCTTCCGCAGCGCGGTCATTCCGGCGGCTGTGTCGCCGCGCCGGACATCGATCAGCCCTTGCAGTTCGCTTTCGAGAACTTCCATGTATTGCGCCTGCTGCGGAAAACCCGGGTCGATCTTGCCGCTCTTGCGCGTGGCCTTCAGCGCCGCCAGTTGCGCATGCGCCGCAGCGACGTCATTGCGCATCGCGGCCGCGTAGCCATCGGTGAATTCGTTCCATGCCCGATGCGCACCGATCGCGGATGTGTCGACATGCACCTTCAGCGCCGCGCCGTTCCAGTCGCCCGATTCGATCACGGCCGTCGGGCGCATGTCGATCAGCGCGTCCTGCAGTTCCTCGGCGAATCTGGCCCGCGTCATCCGCTCGCCGTGGATGGTGTAGGCGCCGGTTGCACTGGGGTGGGCATCGGACCAGGCAAGCGCCTGCGGAGCCGAGGTGGTGCAGGCCTGCAGTTCCTTTTCGCCCGCGTTGTACCGGCCCTGCTGGAAATAGCCGTATTCGAGCCAGAACGGATAGTGCCCGCATTCGATCTGCGGCTGACCCTTGGCTTTGGCGTGCGCGTTGACGACACGCATCGCATTCTCGTTGGCCTCGACCACGTCGTCCCACATGCCCAGCGCCATGAAGATGTGTGATGTCATGTGCTGGGCATGGCCGGCATCCGGTGCGATCTTCGACAGGGCGCGCGCGGCCTCCAGCGCGCCGGCCGCGTGCTGCGGATCGTCCATCGAGTGGATCCAGTAGTGCGCAGCGCCCGGATTCCGCGGGTTGACGCGGAAGCTGCGCTCGGCGATCGCGCCGGCGCGCAGATACACGGGAATATCGCGCACGCCTTCGCTGCGCCCAAGCAAGGCCAACGCATAAAACAGTTGCGCATTGTTATCGACCGGAAATTCCTTCGCCAAACGTTGCATGGCATCGCAATAGCGCGCGTCGCGCTGCGCTTTGGTCCCGCCTGGTGCGTAAAGAATTTCGACGGCGGCTAGATAGCCTTTCTCTCTTGCAGTTGGCGCCGCGGCTGCGCGCGCCGCCGGCGTCGGCGCGAGTCCTGCCAGTGCCGCGCGCCCGGCTTTCACATTGAGTTGGTTCCAGATGCCGTGGTTGTGCGTCATCGCCTCGCCCCAGTAGGCCATGGCGAAACCAGGGTCGATCTTCTGCGCCTGGCGGAACGCTTTGGCCGCATCCTCGTATTCGAACAGATGCAGCAGCAGCATGCCGCGCGCAAACGCGGTCCGCGCCTCGCTGGATTTCGTCGAGGTAGGAAACGAGATCGTGCCCAGTCCGGCGATGGTCTGCGATGCAGGGATCGCGCCGGCCTGAGCGACGGCATCCAAGCCAAGCATCAAGCCCAGCAGTATGAGCAGCCGCGACATTCTGCGAAATTTCATCGTTGCTTCCTGTGTTGCTTGAGGCGCTGCCGGAAATCAGTCATGCGGGTCGTCTTGTTTCAGCAGCGCCTCGAAGCCGGGGTCCTTGCGCAGCGGGTCGAACACCGGGTCGAGTTTGAGGCGCTCGATGGACATCGCGGCGCCAGCGGGCGTCGCCAGCAGTTGGCGGATGGTCTTCAAGGCCAGATTGGGCGCATCGGCCCACGTGGCGATCTGCGCAAGGCCAACCAGTTGATAGGTGCCGAAAAAGCTGTCTTTGGAAATCGGCAACACCGCCACCGCGCGCTGCGCCAAGGCGATGGCCTCAGCGTTTCGGCCCAGACACACTTCCACCCAGCTCAACTGCTGCAAGAGCGAGAGCGATTCCGGGTCCTGCGCCAGCGCCGCGCGCAGCGAGGGGGCCAATTGCGCGCATTCGGGACGCACTTGCGCGCCGCGACCGGCGAGCAGACTGATCGCTATCCGCGCCGCCCGTCCGGTGCGCCGCTCTTGCTCGGTATCGGTCGGTGCCGAGTCCCAGGCGTGCAAGGCCACGTCGAAGCGGCGCGCGAAAACGTCGGCGTAGGTCCGCGTATTGGCCAGCGACAAGATGTCGCCGGGCGCGGCGTTCGCGGCGGAAATCCGCCAACCCGGCAACGACTTTACCGCGTTGCGTGTGGCATCGGCGTCGCCAAATCCGAACAACTGGATCGTCAGCATGTCGTCGTAAGAATCCGCGCTATCCGGTGACAGGATCAATGAGCGCCGCACCTGGGTATTCGCCTCGGCATATCGGCGAACGAGCATGAACGTGACGCCATATTCTCTTAGGAGCACGGGGTCGCGCGGAGAGATCTCCGAGGCCTGCTTCATGTAGTGCAACGCCTGCGCCATATGTCCGGATCGTCGAGACACGTAAGCCAACCCGATAAGTGCATTGGTATCATTGGGTGCCAGTGCCAGGGCTCGCTTGAACTCGGTGTTGGCGTCGGCGTAGTTGCGAAACCCCCAGTAGTCGTAATAGCCAAGCGCCAGGTGCGCCTCCGGCAAATTCGGCGCCAGGACCAGCGCGCGATCTACATAGGCCTTGGTGGTGGCCAGTTGCGTCGCCGTCAACGGGGTGGCAAACCAATGCCGGTTGAGCTGATTAAAGGCGAGCCTCGCATAGGCCAGCGCGAAGCCCGGATCGAGAGCGATCGCTCGCAGATAGTCGGTGTCGGCCGCCAGGTAGGCCGCCTCCGATTCCGACGTCTGTGCCTTCTGTGCCTGTTCCTCGGCCCGCAGGAACACATCGAACGCCGCGGCATTGCGGGTCGGCGCTGCGGCCACGTGGGCGGTTTCGGCTGGCGTGAGTTTGGCTTGGAGCGCGTCGGCGACCTTCTGCGCGACTTCGCCCTCGACGCCGAAGATGTTGTCGAGCTTGCGCGAATAGGCCTCGGCCCATAGATGATTGTCGCTGGCCGCATCGATCAACTGCACGTTGATCAACACCTGGTCGCCGGCCTTCTGCACACTGCCTTCGAGAATCGTGGCGACACCCAGTTGCTGCGCGATGGTCTTGAGGTCGTCCGGATGGCTCGCGTATTTATCGGTCGAGGTGCGCGAGATGACTTTCAGGTCAGCGATCGCCGACAGTTTGGTCAGGATCATGTCCTGCATGCCGCTGGCGAAATAGGCGTTGCTCTTGTCCTCGCTGAGGTTCTCGAATGGCAGCACAGCGATGGACTTGGCGGGAATAGCTTGGGTGGTTGGAGCCAGAGTCGCGACAGGTTTCGCCGCTGCTGTCGCTGCCGGACTCGGCGCAACGACGAGTGGTTTCGGCGCGCTCGCAAAAACCCACATCAATCCGCCACCGATCGCCAGCAACAGCGCGAGCAACAGCAGCTCCGTGCCGCTCACCTTCTGCGCGCCGCGTTCGCCGTGGTACCAGGCCAGCAGCAGGGTCACGAAAAAGCCGACGAACGATGCGATGATCAGGAATCGCTCGACCGGGTCCGGCCAGCCGAACTTCGTCGCGACGATGTCGATCCCTTGCAGCAAGGCGAACACTGCAGCGACATAGGCCACGCCCCATTGCACGAGCTTGCGTTGCTTGAGGCGTTGCCAGAGATCGGTCATGGCGTAACACCATCGGTCGGGGTGTACGGCAAGCCCATCTTCTGCAGCACCGCCTTGTATCGAGGATCGCTGCGCAGCGGATCGAATGCCCGGATCCACAAAACCCCGCTGCCAGCGGCATTGCGGCGGTCTGCGTAGACTTCGAGCTGGGCAATGGCACGGTCATGCTCACCCAGCCATGTCAGGAATGCCGCATAGATTAGAGAATCGCCACGAATATCGGCATTCGCGGGCGCGCTGTCCAGGCTGCTCAGCGCGGTCGCGCGCGCTCCGGGATCGGCAATTCCGCGCACGAGCACGACCTTGGCTTCAGGGTCCACGCCCAGATGCCGGGCCACGCTGCGAAGTTGCTGCTCCGCATCGGCGTGACGTCCAAGGCTGATGTAGAGCAACGCCGCGGTCATGCAAGCCGGATAAAGATCCGGATGGGCGACAAGCACGGGCTCGATCTGCGCCGTTGCGTCGGCATCGCGATGCAGCCCCATGAGGATCACACTGCGCACGACGCCGACGATCCCGGACAGCGGATCGAGCTGCCGCGCGCGATCAATCTGCAACAGCGCCGGTTCGAGCTGCCCGGTCTCGGCCAGGAACTGCGCGTACTGGTTGACGGCTTCGGCGTCACCGGGCGCGAGAACGAGAGCGCGCCTGAACACCTTCTCGGCCTGCGCCCATTCGATGCGGTGTGCGTGCACATTGGCGATCGCGACCAGCGCCGAAGCTGTATCGGGATCGATGTCCAGCGCGCGTTGCGCGGCGGATTCGAGCAAGCGCCATTCCGGCATCCAGGTCCCCGCCCGTGTACGACGGCAACAGCTGTTCGGCCTCGGCGAGCGCGCCCCAAGCCTGGGCATAGCGCGGATCCAGTTCCACCGCCTTGCCAAACGCAACGGCTGCGTCGCGCAGGCCAAGCCCGCGCGCCGCGAGCAGGCTCAGGCCGCGCAGATACAATTCGTGCGCCCGCGGATTGGCGGTATTGCCGGCGTCCGCATGCGCGCCCGCGAATTGCACCTTCAGCTTGTCCGCGATCGCCTTGGAGATCTCGTCCTCGACCACGAAGATGTTGGTCAGCGTGCGGTCGTATTTCTCCGACCACAGGTGATAGCCGCTGCGCGCATCGATCAGCTGTGCGGTGATGCGTACCGCGTCGCCGGAGCGCTGCACGCTGCCTTCGAGCACCGTGGCGACATCTAGCACCTCGCCGACCTTGCGCAGGTCCGGTTCCTTGCCCTTGAACGCGAACGCCGAGGTACGCGCAGCAACTTTCAGGTCGGGAATCTGCGCCAGCGCATTGAGAATTTCTTCGGTGATGCCGTCGCTGAAGTATTCGTTCGCCGCATCGCCGCTCATGTTGACGAACGGCAGAACGGCGATGGACTTGTCGTCCGTTGCAACGACCGCAGGAACGGCCGCAGTCGTCGCAGCACTGCCAACGCCTCGTCGCGACACGAAGTGGTCGGTCAGCAACAGCACCACCGCCAGCGCGAGCACGGCAATGATCCAGCGATCGAGCTTCTTGCTGGTGTGCTGGGTGATCGAGTCGGCTGGATCGATCTGGCTTTCGAGCTTGAGTCCTTCGGGCGTGAACTCGAAGAACCACGCGAACGCGAGGAAGAATGGAAAGCCGATCGCCGCCGCGACGAGAAACCAGCGGGTCGCCCACTCTGGTGCGCCGACCGATGGCCCCAGTTGCGAGATTCCCTGCGCGAGCGCCCACACCGCGCCGATGTACAGCACGCCCGCACGGATCACGTTGCGGCGCTTGAGTTCGGCGAGGAAGTTCACGGTGGCGCATCCTTGCCGGTCGTATCGGCGCCGTCCAGCAGCTTCTGAAAACGCGGATCCTTGCGCAGCGGATCCCAGACCGGGTCGAGCTTGAGCCGTGTGATGCTCATGGATTGGCCCGCCGGTATCGACAGCAATTGTTGGATCAGCTGTAGCGCTTCGTCGGGCGCGCCCGCATGGGCGTCGACTTCAGCCAACCCTTCCAGTTGAAACGTACCAAAGTACGTATCCTTGCTGAGTGGCAACACGTCCGCGGCGTGGCGCGCAGCAGCGATCGCCTGCGCATTGCGACCCAGGCACACGTCCACCCAGCTTTCCTGTTGCAGCGCGGAGAGTGATTCGGAATTCTTCGTCACTTCCGTGTCAAGCAATGGCTTGAGCTTTTCGCACTCTGGCAGGCTCGTTGCCTGACGGCCAGCGATGACTTGGATCGCCACCCGCGCAGCACGCTGGGTCAGACGCTCCTCCTCGGTATCGGTCGGCGCCGAGTCCCAGTGGCGCAGCGCCGCATCGAAATGTCGATCGAACAAATCCGGATAGGCGCGCGGATTGATCAGGTTGAACACGTCGCCCGCGAGGTTGTTCCCATGCGCGATCAGCCATCCATGCTGCGATTCCATGTCCGCGTGCGCGCCGTGCACATCTCCAAATCCAAATAGGTAAGCACGCACCAGAAAGTCTCTGGCATTCTCGTAGGTAGTATCCACGGCAAGGGATCGTGACATCTGCTGAATGGCTTGCGGATAGCGGCGCAATATCTCATACGTAAAACCATACTCGGCCAGTAAAATGCGGTCTCGTGGTGCCAGCGACACGGCCTTTCCAAGTGCATCCAGGGCCTGCTCGAATTTACCCGTACGCCGGTCGATAAACGCGAGTCCTGCGATCGCGCTTAGACTGTTGGGCGCCAGTTGCAAGGCACGCTGGAACTGTGGCACCGCCTCGTGGTAGTTGCGGAAGCCACGGTAGTAGTAATCGCCGAGCGCCAGATGCGCCTCGGGCAGATTGGGAGCCAGCGCCAGGGCCCGATCGGCCGATGCCTTGACGTCAGCCAGTTCCGGCGCGGACAGATGCAGCGCAAACCAATGTCCAAACATGCGATTCACTGCCCGTTGCGCATAGGCCAGCGCGAAGTCCGGATCCAGTGCGATCGCCTGGCGGTACGCCGCGTCGGCGGAAAGGTAATCCAGCTCTTGCTGCGAATCATTGGCTTTGAAAGCCAGTGATTCGGCTTTCAGGAACGCATCCCAGGCTTGCGGGTTGTGGGTCGGAATCGACGAGATACCCTGCTGTTCGGCGTGCGTGAGCTTCGCTTTCAGTACATCAGCCACTTTCTGCGCGACTTCACCTTCAACTCCGAAGATGTTGTCCAGCGTGCGCGGGTAGGCTTCGGCCCACAGGTGGTTGTCGGAGGCGGCATCGATCAACTGCACGTTGATCAGCACCTGGTTGCCAGACTTCTGCACGCTGCCTTCGAGGATTGTGGTCACACCGAGTTGCTTGGCAATCGTCTTCAGGTCGTCCGGATGGCTGGCGTATTTCTCGGTCGACGTTCGCGAGATCACCTTGAGGCCGCCGATGCCGGCGAGCTTGGTCAGGACCATGTCCTGCATGCCATCGGCGAAATACTTGTTCCCCTTGTCTTCGCTCAGGTTCTCGAACGGCAGCACGGCGATCGAATGCGGATTGACCCTCGCTTTCTCCGCGCTGATTTCGGCCGTGACGTGCGCGGCGGTCCGAGTAACCAACGCCGCTTCTCGCCGCGGTGCCAGCACGAACTTGTCCACGGCGAAATACGCCACTGCGATGATGGCGACGATCAGGATCAGGCGATCCATGCGCCGCGCGGTCTGCGGCGTGATTGATTCCTCAGGTCTGACTTCATCGTCGCGCTTCAAACCCTGCGGTGTCAGCTCGAACACCCAGGCCACAATCATCGCCGGAACAAACCCAATGACCAGCGCGATGATGAGACTGCGGAGTGCCCAGGCCGGCACGTCAAACACCGGCAACACCGTGCTCGCGACCTGCACCAGTAACCACGCGCCGACCAGGTACAAACCGGCGGCGCGGATCACGTTGCGGCGCTTGAGTTCGGCGATGAGGGTCACGGCTTCTCCTTCGCGATGGCGCGAAGCTCGCCGCGGATGTTCTCGTCGTACACCGTCAGATTGCCGAGGTCCGTCTCGAGGTTGGCGATGCGCAGGCGCAGCAAGGCTGGCAGTTGCGAATCGGCGCGCAGGATCGCGGCGCTGGCGGCGATGGTCTGCACGGGCAGACCCGTGGAACACGGATAGTCGAGCGAATGAACGATCGCGTGGTAATCCCCAATTGGCGCGACGCGATCGCCACACGCATGCTCCAGGCTGCTCTGGACATCGTTGGGTATCGCCATCCGGAACGTCTTGCGGTAGAGCGAGGTCTGGCTTTCCGCAGCAATCATGTCGAGAGTGGGCGAGGTATAGACCTGCATCGCGGTGTCGCGCAGCGCATCGCTGCGGATCAGGCCCAGCAAACCGGTCGATTTGAGCTCGTCGTAGGTTGCCCGACGGCGAATGTTGGTGTGGTACTGGGTGGCGCGATAGGCGCTGATCAACAACACTTCGTCGGACAGCGGCTTCGCCCCGGTGAGAGCGTCGATGGTACGCTCGGCATTGGCCAGCACGTCGTTGTAGTAGTCGATCTGGTACTGATATCCCCAGGCTTCGTCACGCAGATCGGCGGTGAGGCTTTTGGTGAAGATCGCAGCCTTCGCGTCGGTCTGTCGATCGTCGTTCCAGTTTGATGCCTGCAGGCCAATGAACACGCCAGCGACGACCACCACAAGTTCGACCGCAACTGCAGTCCAATCCTGCTTGCGCAGGTTGCCGGCGAAACGACGAAAGATCATGGCGAGTTCTCCAAGTGCAAATCGAGCGGATGCCACCTGACGATGCCGATCAATTTGTAGCGCTTGAGTTCGGCGATGAAGCTCAAGGCGCGACCGCCTTTCCGCGCTCCGGATATTGGATCGTTTCTGACGGTGGCCAGTGCAGTCCGGATTCAGCGAGAAGTGCCTTGAAATGGGGCGTAGCGTCGAGGTCGAACGGTGCGCCACACTGGCATTCCGTGACAAGGATGGCGAGCAGCAGACCGCCCGCCGGTCGCGCGTCCAGCGCAGCGGCGCGGCGGTTGGCTTCGGCTCGATCGCCGGACAACGCGGCTTCCACTGCGTCGGCGATGTCCCACATTTTCAACTTGGAGCTTTTGCGATCCACATTCTGCAAGCGGGCATGGATACTGGCTGCGCTTTCGCCAGCGGCGGTGCCCACGATCACTTGCGCGATGTAATAGCCTTCGCCACTGGGTTCCAACGACGCCAGGGTTGTTTGGGCTTCCTTGATCTTTCCCAGCATCGCCTGCGCGACGGCCTCGCTGTTCGTCGGCACCGGGCCGCCGCGGAGGGCTTTCTCGGCCGTTGCCAGGACTACCAATGCGCGCTGGGGATGCCCGGTTGCAAGCGCCGTCCATACGCGCGTGTTGTAGTTGATTCCGTTGAGAGGATCGCTGGCATTCACCCGCGCACCGAGATCTTCGATGAGGTCGCCGTAGCCGAATGCGCTGGCAAAGACCGGCATCCAGTTAGGCGCGCTGGAACCGGGTTGTTTGAGGGCGGTTTCAATGCGGTCTGCCAAACCATGCCAGTCGTCGCTCAGCATCTGCCGCTCGGCCAGTGCGATGTCATGCTGCTGCGGATCAGGGCTGGTGGCGGCAGCTCGTTCGAGCGTCCGCAGTGCATCGCGCTGGGCATCGAGGCGGTCGGCCTGACTTTGCCCATCGGCGATCAGTATGTGCTCGTAAAGATCGGCCTCGGCGAAATAGGCAAAGGAGAAGTCGGGGTCCAGTGCGATCGCCTTTTCGAACTCGACATTGGCCAGACGCAAACCATCGATCAGATTGACCCCGGGCTTTCGATGCGCGTCGATGTACAGCTTCCAGCCCTTCTGGTAGGCAATGAAGGCATCCACATTTTTCACGCCGGCCGCGCGCATGCGCTCGCGCTGCCGATCGTCAAGCACCACGTTCAGTACGCCAGCCACTTGCTCGGCAATGTCCAGCTGCACGGCCAGGCTGTCCTTGACCGTGCGATCGTAGGTCTGCGACCACAACTGGGTGCCGTCGGATGCACGGATCAGCTGCGCAGTGATCCGCGCCCGCTCTCCTTCGCGGCGCACGCTGCCTTCGAGCAGATTGGCGACGCCAAGCCGCTCGCCGATAGCGCGTGAATCCACGTCCTTGCCCTTGAACTGGAATGACGAGGTGCGCCCGATCACACGCAAGCCGTCGATGCGCGCCAGTGAGTTCAGGATTTCTTCGGACAATCCATCGGAGAAGAACTCGTTGTCCTTATCTTCGCTCAGGTTCTCGAACGGCAGCACCGCGATGGACTTGGTGTCCGCTGTCGACGGTTCTGTCAGCGCGGGGGCCGTGGCATTGAGGGGCGGATGCGTGGCGGGCGCCAGCCACCACATCAGCGCGCCGCCGATCGCCAGCAGCAGGGTCAGGATCACCAGTTCTATGCGCGAGACGCGTTGCACGCCACGCTCGCCGTGATACCAGGCCAGCAGCAGCGCGATGAAGAAGCCTATGCACGCGGCGATGATCAACCCGCGCTCAACCAAATCCGGCCAACCAAATTTCGTGGCAACGATGTCGATGCCCTGCAGCAAGGCGAACACCGCCGCGACATACGCCAGCGCCCACTGCACCAGCTTGCGTTGCTTGAGGCGTTGCCAGAGATCAGTCATGGTGTTCGTACTTCTTCAACAGCGCCTTGAAACGCGGATCGTCGCGCAGCGCATCCCATGTTGGATCGAGCCGAAGCAAGGCCGGACTGACGTAACCCGTGCCGGGCCGCGCCAGTATTTGCGCGAGCGCGTCGACCGCCTTCGGTACATGGCCAAGGGCCAGTTCGATCCCGGCCAGGTTCAGCAGGTTCATGTCGGCGCCAGTCACTTCTTTGGATCGATGGTAGGCAGCCAGCGCCTCGTCGTTTTCCGCGATCGCGTCAGCGGCGCGTCCGAGCCGCGCATACGCAAGCGCAAGGTCCTCATGGTCCGTTTCGGAGTCGCCCGACCGACGGTCGCGCAACTTGTCGACCGCGGCGAGGTAAAGCGCGTGCGCCTGATCCTTGTCGCCGGCAACCCATTCGATGTCGGCGCGTCGCAGTGCCGTATCCAGTTCGGACTCGCCCAAGGCGTGCGCCAGGTTCGCAGCCAGTTTGCGCGCAGCGTCGAAGTCGCGACGGTACAACGCCAGCGCAACGCGTTGACTGGCAACCGACCGCGCCGGCGGGGTGCCCGGTTCCATCGTGTCGAGCACATGCGCAGCCGCGTCGATGTCGCCACTCGCCAGGATTTCGATCTCGCTGAGACGTGCGTAGGCATCTGCGCTTTGCGGATCGATCGCAAGCTCGCGTCGAAACGCCTGCCGGGCTCCCGCATAGTCACGGACAAACATGCTGGCCACGCCGAGCACGTACAGAGGACCGCTGCTTTGCGGGTCCAGCGCCACGGCACGTTCGATCGCCTGCACAGCCGCGTCGTAGTTGCCGAGGTGCGATTCCATGATGCCTAGCTCGATATAGGCACTTGGAGAGTTCGGGCGCAACTCGAGGGCGCGTTTCACCTCGTCACGCGCGCTTTCGAGATCGTGCTGCAGGAAGCGGTACACGCCGCCCATCGCCAGGTGCGCTTCGGGGAGGTTCGGCGCCAGTTCCAACGCGCGCCGCGCGTTCTGCTCTGCGGCGCGTAGATTTTCGTCGGAAAGATCGACACGATGGAACCGGCTTTCGGTGCGGACGCCGGACATCTCGGCCCACGCGAGGGCGAACGCCGGATCCTTGGCGACGGCCCGCTCGTAGGCGGCGATCGCCAGCGGCAGTTGCACATTCCACGCACCCTTACCCGCTTCGTTTGCGTAGTGTTCGCCGCGCAGAAAATCGTCGTAGGCTTGCGGGTCGCGCGTCGGTACGTCCGCCACGGCCTGCGACTGCGTCGGCGTCAGCTTCGCCTTCAGCGCCTCGGCCACCATCTGCGCGACCTCGCCCTCCACACCGAAGATGTTGTCGAGCGTCTTGGTGTAAGCCTGCGCCCAGATGTGTTCGTCGGTGGCCGCATCGATCAGCTGCACGTTGATCAATACCTGGTTGCCGGCCTTCTGCACGCTGCCTTCGAGGATGTTCCTGACGCCCAACTCCTGTGCGATCTGCTTGAGGTTGTCGGGGTGACTCTTGTATTTCTCGGTCGAGGTGCGCGAGATCACCTTGAGCTCGCCGATGTCGGCGAGCTTGGTCAGCACCATGTCCTGCATGCCGCTGGCGAAGTATTCGTTGTCCTTGTCCGAACTGAGATTCTCGAACGGCAGCACTGCAATGGATTTGTCGGGTGCGGTTCTCGACGGCGCTGGAGGCGTTGCCGGTGCGGTATCCGCGGCTTTCCCGGGCAGCGCGGCAACCGGCACCGTTGCTTGAAACCGCCAAAGAAATCCGCCGCCGATCGCCAGCAGCAGCGCGAGGATCGCCAGTTCCGTACCGGAAACCTTCTGCGCGCCGCGCTCGCCGTGGTACCAGGCCAGCACCAGCACGACGAAAAAACCGACGCACGCCGCAATGATCAAAATGCGCTCGATCGAATCGGGCCAGCCGAAACGCTGCGCGACGATGTCCACGACCTGGATCAGCGCAAACGCCGCGGCGACATAGGCCAGCGCCCACTGCACCAGCTTGCGTTCACGCAGTCTCTGCAGGAAGTCAGTCACTTGGAGGCGGCCTTCTCGGCTTCGACAAAGCGCGCAACGGTGGCGTCGAAGCGCGGATCCTTGCGCAGTACGTCCCAGTCCGGGTCGAGCCGCAGCAGCGCTGCCGACAGGGCATCACCGCCGTAAGCTAGCGTGGAGAGTTTCTCCAGGGTCTTGAATGCGTCGTCGGTCCGGCCGGCGCGCGCCTGCACTTGCGCGAGATCGATAAGGATTCCAGGTTCCTCGCCCTTGCGCCGCATCAGCGACTGCGCTTGCGCTGCCTCGCGCAAAGCAGCGTCGTATTCCCCCACTCCAGCCAGCGCCAGCGCCAGCCGGTCGTGCAATCCGGAGTTTTTCGGATCGGACTTCAGCCAGCCTTCCAGCTCGATGCGCGCCGAGGCAAATGCCGTGCGTGCCTGCTCTGCGTGCCCCTGCGCGCGTTCGGCGCTGCCAAGATCGTTGCCCCGGGGTTCCCTGGCGTTGTCGAATTCGCTTTGCGGAACCTGCTCCAGCACACGGACAGCAGAAGGGAAATCGTGTTCCAGCATGTACTGGCCAGACCACAGCCTGCCGAGCAGCGCGGAACGAACTGTCGGACTCGATCCTGCCTCGGACGCCGCAGCGGAAGCCGCCTCGAGCACCTTGCGCGCTGCCGCCAGATCGCCATTCAGCTGCTCGGCCAAGAAGAGATCTTCAATGCTGAGCATGTCTTGCGGATCTCTGGCCACGCTGACCTGCAGCGCGTCGATCGCGTCAGAATAGCGGCGACGGGAAATTGCCGTCCCGGCAACCCCAAGCCGAAGGAAATTGCTCTTGGGATCGAGTGCTGCCGCACGAGCGAATGCCGCTGCCGCTTCTTCCATGCTTCCATCCTCACTGAGGATGAATCCCAAGGCGTAATGGACCGCAGGGTTGGCAGGCTCCAGGCGAACCGCTTCGCGCATGTGTTCCAGTGCGCCGACCGAGTCGCCCCGAAAGCTGAGAACGAACGCCATCTCCGCTTGCGCACGAGCATTTCCGGGGTCGAGCGCCAGCGCGCGCCGCGCGGCCGCCTCCTGCTCGTCCGCATGACCGCCGAGCTTGGCATAGTCCAGCGCCAGCAAGGCGTAGGCGTCTGCATATTTCGCGTCGAGCGCAATGGCCTTTTGCAGCAGCTCGATCGAACGCTTGAGGTTCTCACGGTCGCCGCTGCGATTGGCGGTATCGATAAAGTATCCCGCTCGCAGGTACAGATCGTAGGCGTCCTTGTTGCGCGTACCGACCTTCGCCAGCTTCTGCGCCTCTGCCGGCGACAGCTTCGCCTTCAGCGCATCGGCGACCATCTGCGCGACTTGGCCCTCCACACCGAAGATGTTGTCGAGCGTCTTGGTGTAGGCCTGCGCCCAGATGTGTTCGTCGGTGGCCGCATCGATCAGCTGCACGTTGATCAACACCTGATTGCCGGCCTTCTGCACGCTGCCTTCGAGGATGTTCCTGACGCCCAACTCCTGTGCGATCTGCTTGAGGTTGTCGGGGTGACTCTTGTATTTCTCGGTCGACGTGCGCGAAATCACCTTGAGTTCGCCGATGTCGGCGAGCTTGGTCAGCACCATGTCCTGCATGCCACTGGCGAAGTATTCGTTGTCCTTGTCCGAACTGAGGTTCTCGAACGGCAGCACGGCGATTGACTTGTCGGGCGCTGCTGGTGGCTGCGTTGGAGGCGTTACCGCTGGAACTTGCGCAACTGGAGTAGGCGACGCGGCAACCGGCACCGTTGCCGCAAAGTGCCACAGGAGACCGCCGCCGATCGCCAGCAACAAGGTCAGAATGATCAACTCGGTGCTGGAGACCTTCTGCGCGCCGCGTTCGCCGTGGTACCAGGCGAGAACGAGTACGACGAAAAAACCGACGCACGCCGCAATGATCAAAATGCGCTCGATCGAATCGGGCCAGCCGAATCTCTGCGCAACGATGTCGATGCCCTGCAGCAACGCAAACACCGCGGCGACGTAGGCCACGGCCCATTGCACCAGCTTGCGTTGCTTGAGTTCGGCGATCAGCGACATGTTCAGTTCTTCTTCGCGCAGACTTTGTCGTGGTACGGGTCTGTGGTCTTCAATTTCTGGACAACGGCAACGAAGCGCGGATCGCAGCGGATCGGATCGAGCGCCGGCATCATGACGGTATTGTCGGCGCTTCCACTCGGCGATGCAGCGAGACGTTCGAGATAGCTCAACGCCAGTTGCGGCTCGCCCAGCAGCATCAGTACGACCGGCATCTCAGCCCCCCAGATCACATTGCCGCTACCCGCATGCATGAAGCTGGCGATGTCGAATGCAGCGTAACGCAATGCCAGCGCATGCCGATCACTGCGTCCGGTCAGCGCCGCCACCAACTCGCGCCCTTGGGCACCGGCGCTGGGGTTCCACGTCGCTGACTGACGCTCGATGAACGACTCCGCCTGCTGGTAATCGCCCAATTCAAGATCGACGATGGCCACGTTGCCGAGGCATGGAATGAAGGTTGGCTGGATCGCCAACGCCTGATTGCACGCCACCTTGGCCTCGGCAAGACGACCCATGGCCTGCAGGACCAAGGTCTTGTTGGCGGCTACGATCAATGAACGCGGATCGAGCGACAAGCCCTGATCGAGCGAAGCCAGGGCGCCGGCAAGATCGCCGTTGACCATCAGCACTCTGCCGCGAGCCATGTAGGCGTTCGCAAATGACGGCTGCAGGGCAATAGCGCGACTGAGCAGCTTGATCGCCGTGGCCCGCCGGCGTTCGTCGCCTGCGACCGTACCCAGCGCCGCGTAGGCCTCTGGCAGCGTGGGATTCAGAGCCAGCGCCTGCTCCGCGAAATCCGTTGCCCGTGCCAGGGTTTCCGCAAACGGAATCCGGCTGCTGTAGTCGCCGATATCCGCATACACACCCGCCAGGCCTGCATAAGCCTGGGCAAATTGCGGATCGGCGGCGATGGCCTGGGTGAAGAGGTCGACAGCCTGCCAGATTTTTTTCTCCTGGCGTGTCTCCCACAGCGCGTTGCCACGCAGATACAGGTCGTAGGCCGTGAGGTTGGCGGTACCGACCGAGTTCTTGCCGGCCGCCGGCGTGCCGGCGAGCTTGACTTCGAGCTCATCGCCGATCGCCTTGGCGATCTCGTCCTGGATGGCGAAGATGTCCTTGAGCTCGCGATCGTAGGTCTGCGACCAGACCTCGAAGTTGGTCTTGGCATCGATCAGCTGCGCCGTGATGCGCACGCGCTCGCCCTGCTTGCGCACGCTGCCTTCGAGCACCATGCGTACATTGAGATCGTGGGCGATCTGCGGCACTTCCATGGCCTTGCCCTTGAACGAGAACGACGAGGTACGCGCTGCGACATGCAGGCTCGGCGTGCGCGCCAGCACATTGAGGATTTCCTCGCTGACGCCGTCGGAGAAGTACTCGTTGTCCTTGTCGCCGGACATGTTTACGAACGGCAACACGGCGATCGACCGGCGGTCGTCGACGACCGCATTCGTTGCGTTGGTTGCCGACGCTGGCGTAGACATGCTGGATGTTGCCGGTGCCGGGGCATTGCGCGCGAACTTCCACAGCAGGCCGCCGCCGATCGCGAGCAACAACGCGAGCAGCAACAACTCGGTGCCGGTCGCGCGCTGCCGGCCTTGCTCGCCGTGGTACCAGGCCAGCAAGAGCACGACGAAGAATCCCACGCAGATCGCAACAATCAGGATGCGCTCGATCGAATCGGGCCAGGCAAATCTCTGCGCGACGATGTCGATGCCTTGCAACAGCGCGAACGCCGCCGCCACATACGCCGCCGCCCACTGCGCCAGCTTGCGTTCTTTCAGGCGTTGCAGAAAATCCATCCGCCCTCTCCAGCGTGCGTTACGTCTACGCCTTGGCCCAGAAATGCACGTCTGGCAACCCTTTGAAATCCGCGTCCTGGGTCCACACTTGCGCGTCGGCTTGCTGCGCGGTGGCGTAGACGATGCTGTCGGCCAACGGCAGCTTGTGACGCAAGCCAAGCGCCGCCGCGCGCAACGCCAACGCGGCATCCAGCTCCATCACGGTGCTTTGCTGCATCACGGCCACGTATTGCAACGCGGTCGATGCGTCGTGCTGCTGGCTGATGCGCTTGAACACCTCCAGCAACGTGATCGATGGCACCACCAGTTCATCGGGTTTTTCGATGACCTTGGCGAAGTGCTTCGCGTTCGGACCGTCCGCGAAATACTCCAGCCACGCCGATGAATCGACCACGTTCATGCGTGCGCGCTCAAACCCGATCGCGCTCGCGTGGCACGTTCGTATCGATGCCGCGCAGCGAACCGCGCAGCGACTTGATCGAGCGCACCGGAATCATCTCGATACGATCTTCATAGTGGACGACTTGCAACTTGACGCCGGGCGTCAAACCCATGGCTTCCCGCACCGCCTGCGGAATGACGACCTGAAATTTTGGCGACACCGTGACCGCTGCCATGAAACTTCTCCGTTTATCGATAAGAATATCGTATTACGCTATCGCTATCGATGTCAAAATACAGGTATCAGAGCGATCATCGCGCTGAATTGCCGGTGGCATTTCTCGGTTGTTCTTTTCCGGCTTGTGTCAGCAGCGCCTGGAAACGCGGGTCCTTGCGAATCGGGTCCCATGCCGGGTCAATCCACAGCATCACGGGCGAGTAGCTTTCACCGATGCCGGGCGTAGCCAGCGCCTTTTCGAGCAGGGGCACGGCGAGGTCGGCGCGGCCGGCCTCGGCATAGAGGCTGGCTTGGACCTGCATCAAGCCCGGGCCAAAGAATTTATCGCCGGATTGCGTGGCCAGTGTCCCTGACTTGGCAATCGAAGCCAATCCAGCATCGGTCTGACCCAAGCCCAGTTCGGCTGCCGCGATTTCGTACCAGACAAAGCTCAGTTTGATCGCTTTGCCAGCCAGTGCGGCAAGTTGCGCGCGGGACTTCTGCAACGCCTGCGCATACAGTGACTGCGCACGTGCCGTATCGCCTGCCAGTCGGTACAAGTTGGCCTGCAGCAACGCCTTGGGACCGCTCTGGTAGCCGAAGTTATCCGGCATGTCAGGAATGACTTCGAGCAGCGCGAGTGCATCACGGTATTTGCGTTGATACGTCAGCAACTGCACCCGCCACAATTGCAGGACTGGATTGTCGCCCTGCGCCGCGGCCAGTGCGCGTTCCACATCGCCGCCGCCGAGCAGAATGACATAGGAGTAAAGAACACTTGCCTGAAAGTTGTCCGGATCCAGGGCCATGGCGCGCCGACAGTACCGTTCGGCCTCAGCGAAGCGGCTTGTAGCTGCGTAGGTTTCTGCCAGAGTTTCAGCCAATCCTGAATTACGTGGATCGAGCGCGAGCGCATGCTGCATCGAGTCAATCGCCGCATCGAACTGCCCTTGCCGGCGCAGTACGTATCCCATTGCCGCGAGCGCTGCTGGGTTGTTGGGCTGAAGCTTGAGAGCCGCCGTGAACGCCTTGAGCGCGGCGGGAAAATCCTGCCGACCCCAATACGCGCTGTAGCCGAGGGCCAGTTGCGCCGTGACCAGGTCCGACTGCTGCGCCAGCGCCTGTTCGGCCTGCGCGGCGGCATCCGCGGCAAGCTGCTGGCTGCCTTCGCCGCCGCTACCGAACCAGACCGCGCCACTTTCCGCATAAGACAACCGGGCCCGCGCCAACACGAAATCCTTGTCTTTCTCGAGGGCTTGTCGATACAGCGCGATGGCGGCCATGAAGCCTGCATGGTCGAAATTGGCATTAGCTCGGTCGGAGAGGTATTCGGCACGCAGGAACAGATCGTTGGCGTCCGGGTTGGAACTCAAGTTGGTGGCCAGGCGTTTGGTCTCCGCGGGCGAGAGTTTAGCCTTCAGAGCATCGGCGACCTTCTGCGCTACTTCGCCTTCCACGCCGAAAATGTTATCCAGCGTGCGTGTATAACTCTCGGCCCACAGATGGCTGTCGGTGTTGGCGTTGATCAACTGCACGTTGATCAGCGCCTGATTGCCGGCCTTCTGCACGCTGCCTTCCAGGATCGTCGCCACGCCAAGCTGCTGTGCGATGGTCTTGAGATCATCCGGATGGCTGGCATACTTCATGGTCGACGTGCGTGAGATCACTTTCAGCTCACCGATGTCGGCCAGCTTGGTCAGGATCAGGTCCTGCATGCCATCGGCGAAGTATTTGTTACCTTTGTCTTCGCTGAGGTTCTCGAACGGCAGCACGGCGATGGATTTGGCGGGGATTGCGGCTGCCGAAGCCGCCGGCACTGCACTGCTGGTGGCAGACGGAGATTCTGGCGCCACGATTTTTCCCGGCGTCGCCGTGCTTTCGGCCATGTCAGTGCCTGCCGGTGCTACCCGCGCGAAATGCCACAGCAAACCACCGCCCACCGCCAGCACCAGCGCGATCAGCAGCAACTCGGTGCTGCTGGCACGTTGCCGGCCCTGCTCGCCGTGATACCAGGCGAGCAACAACGCCACGACGAAACCAAGCGCCAAGGCGCCGAACAGCAAGTGCATCACGCCATGCGACCAACCGTAGCTGTTCGCCACCACATCAGCCACTTGAATCAACGCGAACGCGAAAGCAATGTAAGCGACGGCCCATTGGACAAGCTTGCGTTGCTGGAGACGTTGCAGAAAATCGCTCATGGCTTGGCTTCGCTGCTGGCCACGGCCGGCGCGGCATCGGCATATTTCTTCAGCAGCACCTCAAAGTGAGGGTCGTGGCGGATCGGGTCCCAGGCCGGATCGAGCCACAGCAGCACGGGCGAGTAAAAAGCGCCGATGCCGGGGCTGGCGAGGGCCTTGGCGAGCAGCGGCGCGGCGAGGTCGGGCCGATCGACCTCGGCGTAGAGGTGTGCGTTCAACTCCAACACAAGCGGCCCATACAGGTGATTGTTGGCGCGAGTCATCAACACCTGTGATTGGGCGATCGCAGCCAGACCCGCCGCGGTGTCGCCCAGACCCAACTCAACGTCAGCGACATTGCTCCAGACCAGGCTTTCATTGCTGTCGTTACCGGCTTGGGCTGTGACTTGGGCGCGGGCGAGCGGCAGTGCCTTCTCGTACAACGTTTTTGCGCGCGCCGTGTCCCCCGCCAGCAGGTACAGGTCGGCCTGTTGTTGCGTCTTGGAGCCACTGAAAAACGTAAAAAAGTTGTCGGGCGTGTCAGGGATGCCCGCAAGCAGGGCGAGCGCTTCCTGGTACTTGCGCTGGTAGGTCAGCAAGCTCACCCGCTGCGATTGCAACCGAGGAGCATCGCCCTGCGCCGCAGCCAGGGCGCGGGCCACGTCGCCGCTGTGATACAGGATCACTTGGGAATAAAAGGACTTCGCATTGAGGTTGTCCGGATCGAGCGCCAGCGCGTGCTGCAACGCGGCCTCGGCCTCAGCGTCGCGCCCAACCATCATGCACGTCGAGCCCAGCTCGAAGGCCAGAGCGCTGTTGCGCGGATCGCGCGCGAGCGCCTGTTGGAATGCGGCGATGGCGTCCTCGAAGCGGCCTTGGCGGCGCAACACATAACCGCGCGCGGCGAGTGCAGCAGCGTCGTTGGGGCGCGCCTTGAGCGCCACGGTGAAGGCGATGAGCGCGCCGGCATAGTCACCTCGGCCCAAGTAGTCGCTGTAGCCGAACGCGAGATACGCTTCAGCCATGTTCGGCGCCTGCGCGAGCGCCTGTTTGGCCTGAGCGCGCGCATCGGTCCGCAGTTGCTGGACATCCTCGCCACCGCCACCGCCCCAGGCAAGATAACTCTCGACATAGGACAGACGCGCCCGCGCCAATGCGAAGTCCGGGACTTTCTCGATCGCCTCCTTATACAAGGGGATCGCCTGCTTCATGCTCGCCGTGGCGTAATTGATCTGGGCCTGGATGGCGAAATACTCGGCGCGCAGATATAGATCATTTGCGGCCGGATCGGAGGTGAGCGCGGTGGCCAAGCGCTGGGTTTCCGCGGGCGAGAGCTTGGCCTTGAGCGCAGTGGCGATCTGCTCGGCCACCTCTCCCTCGACACCGAAGATGTTCTTCAGCGTGCGGGTGTAACTCTGCGCCCAAATGTGGCTGTCGCTATTGGCATTGATCAACTGCACATTGATCAGTACCTGATTGCCAGCTTTCTGCACGCTGCCTTCGAGGATCGTAGCCACGCCAAGTTGTTGCGCGATGGTCTTCAGATCATCCGGATGGCTGGCATACTTCATCGTCGAAGTGCGCGAGATCACCTTCAGATCGCCGATGTCGGCGAGCTTGGTCAGGACCAGGTCCTGCATGCCATCGGCGAAATATTTATTGTCGGCATCCTTGCTGAGGTTCTCGAACGGCAGCACAGCAATCGATTTGTCGGGTGCGATTTTCGACGAGACCGGAGGTATTGCCGTCGCGGTATCCGCGGCTTTCTCCGGCGACGCGGCAACGGGCGCTGGCAGCGTGGCCGCAAAGTGCCACAGGAAACCGCCGCCGATCGCCAGCAACAACGCGAGGATCGTCAACTCCGTAGCGGAGACTTTCTGCGCGCCGCGTTCGCCGTGGTACCAGGCGAGAACGAGTACGACGAAAAACCCGACGCACGCCGCAATGATCAAGATGCGCTCGATCGCGTCGGGCCAGCCGAACTTCGTGGCGACGATGTCGATGCCTTGCAGCAGGGCGAACACGGCGGCGACATAGGCCACGGCCCATTGCACCAGCTTGCGTTGCTTGAGCCGCCGCAGGAAATCGCTCATGGATTGACTTCGCTGCTGGCGGTGGCTGGCGCGGCATCGGCATATTTCTTCAGCAGCGCCTGGAAACCCGGACCCTTGCGAATCGGATCCCAAGCCGGGTCGATCCACAACATCACAGGGGAATAATGGGAGCCGTTGCCCGGGCTGGCCATGGCCTTGGCCAGCAATGGCACGGCGAGGTCGGCACGGCCAGCCGCTGCATAATGGAGGGCGTTCAACACCATCAACCAAGGAACGACCACATAGTCGTCGACTAGCGCCATCTGCGCCTGCGACTGGGCGAGCGCGGCGAGGGCCGCCGCCGCGTGTCCGAGACCCATTTCCGCTGCCGCGACATCGATGAATGCCATGCTTCGACGTGTCGGGTCTGCCGTGGCGGACTTGAGTTGCGCTTGCGCTGCGCTCAAGGCCTCGGCGAACAACGGCCGCGCCTTGCTGGTCTCACCCGTCAACTGATACAGGTGCGCCTGCAACCGTGCCTTGTCACCGAACACGTCGGGCATGGCGTCAAGCTGGTTGAGTGCCGCATGGTACTTGCGCTGAAAGACCAGCAGGTCTATTCGCCACGATTGCAACGATGGTGAAGCCCCCTGTGCCGCTGCCATGGCGCCTTCCAAGTCGCCATTGGCGAACAGGATGGCTTCGGAGTAAAGGTATTTCGCGGTGATGTTGTGCGGATCGAGCGCCAGAGCCTGCTGCAAGGCGGTCTTGGCCTCGGCATAGCGACTGACCACCATGTAACTGAGCCCCAACTCGTTAGCCAAGTGGGAACTGCGCGGATTCTGGGTGAATGCCTCCTGCAGCGAGGCGCTGGCGGCATCGAATTTGCCTTGATGCTTGAACACAAAACCGCGCGCGGCCAGCGCCTCCGCGTCATTCGGCCGCAACCGCAGTGCCGCGGCGAAGGAAACCAGCGCGGCAGCGTAGTGGCGGTGACCCCAGTAATCGTTGAAGCCCATTGCCAGATGGGTGTCTGCGAGGTCCGGTGCCAGCTCGAGCGCGCGCTCGGCCTGGGTACGTGCGTCGGCATTGAGCCGTTGGACATCCTCGCCGGCCGGACCTCTCCAGACGAGGTTGCTCTCGAGAATGGACAGGTTTGCGCGCGCCAGGGCGAAATCCGGGGCCTTGGCAATGGCCTGCCTGTACAGCGAAATGGCCTGCTTCCACCATGCCGGGTTGGGGTTTTCTCCGCTGAAGTTGTTGACGTGCTCGGCACGCAGGAACAGGTCGTTGGCGGCCGGATTGTCGCTGAGCGCGGTGGCCAGGCGTGCGCTCTCCGCAGGCGAAAGCTTGGCGTTGAGCGCCGTGGCAATCTGCTCGGCCACGTCGCCTTCCACGCTGAAGACATCCTTCAGCGTGCGCGTGTAACTCTGCGCCCAGAGGTGATTGTCGGTGCGCGCATCGATCAACTGCACGTTGATCAGCACCTGATCGCCGGCCTTCTGCACGCTGCCTTCGAGTAACGTGGCAACGCCGAGTTGCTGGCCGACGATTTTCAGGTTCTGCGGGTGGCTACCATAGCTCAACGTCGAAGTACGCGAGATCACCTTCAGATCGCCGATGTCGGCCAGCTTGGTCAGGATCAAATCCTGCATCCCGCTGGCGAAGTACTCGTTGGCCTTATCCTCGCTCAGGTTTTCGAATGGCAGGACGGCGATCGATTTGTCCGGCGCGGCCGGCGGCGGCGTCAGAGGCGTGGCCGCCGGAACTCCCGCAACTGGAGTAGGCGGCGCGGCAACCGGCGCCGGCACCGTTGCTGCGAAACGCCAAAGGAAACCACCGCCGATTGCCAGCAGCAAAGTCAGGATTGCCAATTCCGTACCGGAAACCTTCTGTGCGCCGCGCTCGCCGTGATACCAGGCCAGGATCAGAACGAGGAAGAAACCGATGCAGGCAGCGAGGATCAGGATGCGTTCGATCGAATCGGGCCAGCCGAATTTTTGCGCAACGATGTCGATGCCCTGCAGCAAGGCGAACACCGCGGCAACATAGGCGACGGCCCACTGTACGAGCTTGCGTTCGCGCAGCGCGGTCAGGATGCCGCGCGGCCGATGGTCGACCGGGTCCCCCATCGCTTTTCCTGTATATGAGTTTCGCTATATTACAGCGGCTTGCCCGCCTTCATCGGACAGATTGACACGGACATCCGGTCTGCGCTCGATTCCCTTCTCAGGCTACAATACGCACGTTTTGCCCGCCCGCCTCCGGAGACGCACGCATGCCCGCCGAGACGAAGTATAAACGTATCCTTTTGAAACTCAGCGGCGAAGCGCTGATGGGCGATTCCGATTACGGCATCGACCCGAAGGTACTGCGGCGTCTGGCGCGCGAGGCGCTGGAAGTGCAGCGCGCGGGTACCCAGGTCGGTCTGGTGATCGGCGGCGGCAACATCTTCCGTGGCGAAGGTCTGGCCGCGGCCGGGATGGATCGCGTCACCGGCGACCACATGGGCATGCTCGCGACGGTGATCAACGCGCTGGCGATGCAGGATGCGCTGGAGAAAGTCGGCGCCGAGGCGCGCGTGATGAGCGCGATCAAGATCAACGAGGTGTGCGAGGACTTCATCCGCCGTCGCGCGATCCGCCATCTGGAAAAAGGCCGCATCGTGGTGTTCGCCGCGGGCACCGGCAATCCGTTCTTCACCACCGACTCGGCCGCTGCGCTGCGCGCGATCGAAATCGGCGCCGACCTCGTGCTCAAGGCGACCAAGGTCGATGGTGTGTATACCGCGGACCCGAAGAAGGATGCGGACGCGCAACGCTACGACCACCTCACCTACGATCAGGTGATCGAACGCAGACTCGCGGTGATGGATACCGCCGCGATCGCGCTGTGCCGCGACAACAAGCTGCCGCTGCGCATCTACGATCTCGGCCGCGAAGGCGATCTGATGCGCATCGTGCGCGGCGAGCAGGTCGGCACACTGGTCGATACCGGCAAATAATTTACTTGTCCACTTTTTTATATTTCCATAAATGCCGGCGCGCAATGCGCTGAGCGCGTGTGTGCCGCTGCCGAAATTTTCTTGCTGCGCCTGTAATCGTCGTCGACGATTCCTGAAATATATCGGTGAAGGCAGTCGTTTCCGCAATATCAGGATGCGAACGCCGCCTCCGTCAGGCGGTGGATGCGATCGAAGGACCGATCGCATCCGCCATTCAAACCGATCAATCAGGAGAACGTCATGAAATCCCTTTTGCTGACCACCGCAATCTGTCTGTCCATCGCTGCGATTTCCGTGCATGCCGGCGAAACGCGTACCCTGTCGCCGATCACGGTGAAGAACGCTCCGTCCGACGCCTCCGCCGCCGTGTTTGCCGCGAACGGCAAGGAAGTAGTCGATTGCACGCCGCCCAGCGACTCGGCTGCCTGCAGCGCATTTCACCGCGAAATCCGCCGCAATTTCAGCGAACGCGAAATCGGCATCCTGTTCGGCGCCGCCGGCGCCCATCCGGAATACCTCGCGTCGTATTCGAAAGTGACCGCGCGCTACCAGCACTTTCTGCGCGCTTACGAGCGAGGCCAGACGACACGCAGCGTCGCCGCGAACTAACCCCCCACTCATCGCACCACGGCGCGATGAGGTCGTGCTTAAGCCCCGCCCCGCGCGGGGCCTTTTTTATGTCGACCAGGCGCGCGTGGTTGGCCATGTAATCCGGGCAGCCGGCTCTGAACGGCAGTCCGACCAAAGCCACGCATGGCGCCAGTGAATCGAACCACGCAAAAGCCACCTGTCAATGCGGCGGCGCTGCCATCCGCACAGGAACCACAGTTGTGGCAGACTGTGCACGGCACGGTTTTGCCGGGGACGCGACGTGCAATGACACGGTTCGATACGACGCATTGGAGCATGGTGCTGCGTGCACGCGGCGATGCCGCCCAGGCGCGCGTGGCACTAGAAGCATTGTGCCGCACGTATCGCCCTCCGGTACTTGCCTATATCCGCGGCCGCGGTTATCCCCCCGACGCCGCGGAGGATCTGGCGCAGACCTTCTTCACGCGTTTTCTCGAACACGCCTATCATGCCGACGCCGACCCGGCGCGCGGCAAGTTCCGTGCGTTTCTGCTGACCGCGCTCAAACGTTTCCTGATCAACTCGGATATGGAAAACCACGCCCTCAAGCGTGGTGGCGGCGTGCATTTCGATCTGCTTTCCTCCGACAGCAGCGATGGCGCGATCACCGCCGGCGTGCATGCCTCGCCCGAATACGAATTCGAGCGCAGCTGGGCCGTCGCCGTGCTCGATTCGGCGATGGCCAAACTGCGCGCCGAGGCCGAGCACGCAGGCAAAGGCGCGCTGTTCGAGCATTTGCAGGAATTTCTGACCGAACGCCCCGACGAAGAGGACTACGCGCGCGCCGCGGCCGCACTCAACTTGCGGCGCAATACGCTGGCGGTAGCCGTACATCGCCTGCGCCACCGCCTGCGCGACCTGGTGCGCGACGAACTGGCGCAAACAACGCTGGATCGCAACGATCTGGAAGCCGAGTTGCGCGGCCTGCGCGCAGCGCTCGGCAATGCGGTCGCTTGAGTTTGAACATCACGTTGTAATTTCGCGGGCCAATTGCTGAATAGGTGTTGGCCAGACGCCGGGGAGCCACAATGGAGCCACAATCATGATAGCCAGCTCGAGCCGCTCCAACGACAGATTCGCCACTACGCGCTGGTCGGTAGTCATGCACACCGCCGCGGCGTCGACTTCCGACGACGGGCGCAGCGCACTGGCGGAACTGGTGCAGCGCTACTGGTATCCGGTGTATGCCTATGTGCGCCGCTGCGGCCACGCGCCCGCCATCGCGCGTGATATCACCAGCAGCTTTCTCAAACACCTGATGCATGCGTTTCACGCCGATCAGGGCGGTGCGACGCGCGGCGATTTCCGCCGTTATCTACTCAGTCGGCTGCACGCATTTCTCGGCAGCGACTGGAAGGAAACGATCGCCGACGATCCTGCGGCCGAACTCACTGCGCCGGCCGATCTCGAACAGCGCTACGAAGGCGACAGCGCCAACGCGGCGTCACCCGAGGAAGCGTATCAGCGCGGCTTCGCGCTCGAAGTGATCAACCGCGCCTTCAAGCGCCTGCGCTCGGAGGCCAATCGCACCGGCCATCTGGCCATGTACGAAGCGTTGCAAGCATATCTCGCGCACGATCCGGGACCTGGCGAATACGAGGCGATTGCACAGCAACTGAATTCGCGCCCGCTCGCTCTCGTCGTCGCGCTTAAACGTCTGCGCCAGCGCTTTCGCGAACTGGTCGGAGAAGAACTCGCCGATACGGTTACCTCGGCAGAAGAACTGGCAACGGAGCAGGACGCGCTGCACGCGGTATTGACCGGCATGCGTTGAGCGCCCATGAACGCGAGCTGCGACGAGGAGTTCCTGCCCACCGTACTCGCCGCTGACCCCTCGGCCAGCATGCACCGGCACGGCTCGGCGCTGGCCGATCTGGCCTTCGGCAGCATGTCGCGCACGGTGATCACGGGGGCTTCGCACGGACGTGGTCTGGCGTTTCTGCCCAACGATGCACTGGAACTGGATCTCACCGATCCGCTGCAGCGCCAGTTCGGCAATTACGAGTTGCTTGAACTGATCGGCGAAGGCGGCATGGGCGTGGTCTATCGCGCGCGCCAGGCCAGTCTGGAGCGCGACGTCGCGGTCAAACTGCTCGCCGCGGGTCCATGGGCATCGACCGAATTCGTCGAACGTTTCCGCCGCGAAGCGCAAAACGCCGCGCGCATGCAGCACCCGAATATCGTGGCGATCTACGAAGTCGGCAGTGCCGAGGAATTGCACTTCTTCAGCATGCGCCTGATCGACGGCGGTAGTCTCGCCTCGCTGCTCAAGAAGGAAGGCAGACTTCCCGCCCTGCGTGCTGCACAACTGATGCGCACGATTGCCGAGGCGGTGGACTATGCCCATCGCCTCGGTGTGCTGCATCTGGATCTCAAACCAGCCAATGTGCTGATCGACGACAACGGCAATCCGCATGTCGCCGACTTCGGTCTGGCGCGACGGCTGGACAGCGAGCTGGCCGCCGACACCGACGAAGTCTCCGGTACACCCAGTTATATGGCGCCCGAACAGGCCACCGCCGGCGCCCGGCGAATTACCCCGGCCACTGACATCTGGGGACTCGGCGCGATTCTCTACGAGTTGGTCACCGGGCAACCGCCGTTCTTGGGCGAGTCGCCGCAGGCGACCTTGAAACTCGTGGTCGAAGGCAAGGTTCGTACACCGCGCCAGCACACTGCGGACCTGCCGCGCGATCTGGAAGCGATCATTCTCAAGTGCATGGCGCGCGACGTATCCGGACGCTATGCGACCGCACGCGAACTCGCAGACGATCTGGTCTGTTTCGTCGAAAGCCGCGAGGTGCGCGCGCGTCCGTTGAACGGCGCGCAACGCGCATGGCGATGGGCGCGGCGTGAACCGAAGTTCGCGGTCGCGGCAGCGCTCGCGTTGACCGCGCTGCTCGCCGGCCTGGCCGCCACCACCGCGCAATGGCGCCGCGCCAACGCAAACGCCCAGCACGCCGAGGCGGAACGCACACTCGCCACGCACAACGCTGCCGTCTCCAGCGAACGCCTCTGGGACGGCCGCCACGACACCGCACTGCGCCTGATGCGCGACGGCAATGGCTTCGAAGCGCTGACGCCATTGATCGCGAATATCGAAGAAAAGCATGCCGCCGGCAAATCCTTTGAAATCGAACGTCGCGAAATCGGCCTGATCGAGCATCAGGGCGTCACCCTCATCGACCGCTTCATCATTCCCGACGCCAACCCGATGGCAACGGCGCTGAGCCCGGATGGAAGTCTCCTGGCGGTGACGCTAAATGACTTGAGTGTGCGCTGGTACGACACCGCCACGCTGACCGAACGCGGCCGCCTGGACCTGCTGGATTATCTGGACGCCGATCAGGTGCCGATCCTGCCGCGCTTCATCGACGACCACCGCCTGCTGGTGTTCGGCGAATGGCTGCAATTCCTGCCAAGCCCAAGCACCTCGGGCGGGGTGCTGATCGATCTGGACCATGCGCGTGTGACCGCGCCACCGAAGGAGTTTGCCGACCTCGCCGACATCACCTGGAGCGCCGATGGCCGCCACGCGCTGCTGCACGATAAGCACAATCGGGTGCAACTGTGGCAAGTCGCGCCATGGCGCCCGCTGTCCGCGCTGACTCCCGAAGTCGTGGACATGGGCGTGAGGTATTGGATGCTCGATCCGCAACTGCGCTTTGCCCTCGAGTTCGTCCACAACATGGACAAGCTGCGCCTGTTCGATCCACACCGTCTGGACGTGCCACGCGCGGTGTCGCTGCCGCCGCACGAATCGTTCAGCGCCTGGGCCGCCAGCCGTAATGGCGCGCTGATCGCTCTGGGCACCAGCAACGGCCAGATTTTTCTACTCGATACGCACAGCCTTGCCGTGCGGCAAATATCTGGCCCGCTGGGCAGCCGCGTGAACTGGCTGAGCTTCAGCGAGGATGATGCCTGGCTGGCCGCAGCGCGCAGTGACGGCGCCGCGTTCGCCTACGACGTCGCCAGCGGCGAACCGCTGCACGCAGGAACGATGCAAGCGAACTTCAAAGCGACGCGCGTGGACATCGACCGCCGCAGCCGGCTACTGATCCTCTCGGGGCAGAGCGCGGGCGGTACCGGCGACGCCCAAGTCTGGCATCTCCCCCAGGAAAGCCCGATGCTGGGCGAAGCTGCGCGCCTGATCGCCAGTCCACCGCGCGGCGCGAACGTCGGTACGTATTGGCTCAGCGCAGCACCAAACGCCGGACTGCTCGCCAGTGCCGGAATGGATGGCGAAATCCGGCTGTGGCGTCTGCCGACGCCGACTACGCTGGATGCAAGACCGGCGCCCATGGTTTCCGACAATCTGTATACCGACGGCGACCATGTGGTGGACGTGGATCAAGATCGCCTACGGGTAGTATCGGTCGCACAGCACGCAGCCACGTCGTGGCTGCCGCTGCCACCACCGATCGCGTTCGCCGAGATGGTCGATCATGGCAAAACCCTGGTCGCTGTCGCACGCCTCGGTCTGTACGTGCTCGATGCCGCCACGCTGCGCGCTCGCATTCCCACCATCGTGCTGCACGATACGCCGCAGCACATGGCCGTCGGCGCCGCAGGCCGCCTTGCCGCGTTGAGCTTCGACCACAACGGACCCAACGGTTTCGAAGAGCGCGTCGAATTGTACGATCTGGAGAACGGCAGGCGCCTGGATCACGGCAACGTTGCGGTCAAGGGGCCGCTGTTGCAATTCGCATTGTCGGCGGATGCCTCGCATCTGCTCACTAGCGGTCCTAGAGATGGCGCCACCGAGGTGTTCGACACGCGCACGCTGAAATCGCTCGGCGTCTACCCGCACGATCCCGCGCAGCCGGTCATCTGGGCGGCGTTCACTGCCGATGCACAACGCCTGTGGCTGGTCGCACGCAACTTCGACGACACCCAGGCCGACAACGCCGACCTGAGCCTATGGGACCTGCGCGCCGGCAAGATCGTTGAAAAGCGCCATGTGCCGGGCGTGTATCCGATCGGCGTCGCCGCGCTGGGCGACAAGCCCCTGCTCGCCGGCCGCGACCGGCTGGTACTCGATCCCGGAGCAGCGGACGAACACAGCGTGTCCGGCTTGGGCGGCGGCGAGGCGACGAACGTGTTTGCGCTCAGTCACGACGGCCGTCTCCTCGCACACGCCGTCGGCCGTTTTGTGCAGCTCTACAATGCGGCGGATCTGACGCCGATCGGGCCACCCATGCAAACCGGGGCCTCGCCATTGGGCACCGTAGACACGCTGGCTTTCAGCGGCGGCGACGACCACCTGCTTGCGTGCCTGGATCCCTCTACTCCCTGGCGCCTGTGGCCCGTGGCCGTGAGCCAGCGCAGCGTGGCCCAATTACGCGCGGAGGCTGCCCTTCTGACTCCGCAGCAGGCAGGCCCACGCGTGCTGCGCATGGCCGACGCCCGAGAGCGCGCACGTTTGCGCGCAGCCGATCCGGGGCCGCCGCCCGCATTCGAGCAACATCCGCTGCCAGCCGTGGCGCGCTGGATTGGCTCGAATCCGATTGCAGCGCGGGATCCGGCGGCCGGTCCATTACAAATCGACCTTGGCGGCGTCTACAATCGGGCGCCCGCATCGCTCACCAACGTGATGAATTCCAGTTTACCCGCCATGGGCGGCATACCGTTCGGCCTGGTGCGGCTGGACGGCATCGACTACGACTGGCGTGGTGCGCTGGAAATGGGCCGCGATAGCAAGGAAGACAGCGGAGTTTCGCGCTACCCGCGGGCAACACGCGGGGTGATCAGCGGACTGCGGGTGCCACCGCAGCCGATCGCCGCGCTGCATGTACTGCTCTATGCGCCCGAGGCTCTCGGCGAGTCCCGCGAGCGACTCTATGCGAGCGTGCGCCTGCATTACCGCGACGGTAGCGAGGCCGTGTTACCGATCCTCACCCAGCGCGACGTGAAAGGCTGGACCGAACACGACCGGCCGACCCCGATCGGTTGGATCGAGTCCTATAATCTTCGCGTGATCGGTCTTATACATATGGTGCAGTTCAACAACCCGCGCCTGCCCAATCCGCATCCTGAAAAGATCGTCAGCACGCTGGACCTGGAAACGGCGCCTAGTGGCTGGAGCACACCGGTTTTTCTGGCAATCACAGCCGAGCCTGTAATCTCTGCCGCCAATTCCGGAATCAACAGTACGGACAAAGCAAGGGAGAACCACTAGCATGGATGGCCGTCTTGTCTTTCACCGCGAGGAGAGTGAGGACCATGAACAAGCTCACTACCACGACGTTGCTATTGATTGTCGCCATTTCCGCCTCGGATGCGCAAGCCTGCGGGGAGGTCATGTACCGCATGGGCGGCGCAATGCGCTACCACGCTTTCATCACGCGCCATCCGGCACAGATCCTGCTTTACAAGGGCTCGGCCGCGAACCAAGACGTCAGCGCCGATCAGCAACAGTTCCACGAGAGCCTCGAACGAGCCGGTCATCATGTCACCGTGGTCGACACAGCCGCCGGGCTCGGCAAAGCGCTCGCCGCGCACCAGTACGACGTGATCATCACCTATGCCGGCGACCTTCCGGCTATCCAACCGCAGCTTGCGCATATCTCGCACGAGCCAGCACTGATTCCGGTGTTCCCGCAAGGCGAGGAAGACGCGATGCGCAAGCAGTATCCGCTGGCACTGAACGAAAACGCAAACGTCAATCAGTTCCTGAAAACCATCGAGCAGACGATGAAGTCGCGCGGGTCGTAACCCGCGCGCCGGGGTGGCAAGTCGTATTCCCAGTCCGGCGACGGATATGGGAGTGGTGGATGTTGCGTATTCATTTCGGGGAGTCGGCTATGCGCGGTTTCCGGTTTGCTGCTGCGTTGGGGGTGGTTGTCGCATTCGGCGCGCTTTGCGCGCGGCCGGCGAGCGCACAAGCGCAAGACGCCAGCGACCAGGCGGCCGCGCCGGCCGACGACTCCCCGAACGGCACAGCGCAAGGCCACGGCAGCGTTTCGATCGGCTTCTTCGATACCGCGATCAACGGCTTCTGGCTACGCTCCAACCTCAAGCTGCCACTCGGCGTCGTGCACATGCTGGGCACAGGCCTCGACGCGAGCTACAACGTCAGCAACGACTGGACGATCTACGGCGGCATCCGCTATTTCACCGGCCGCGCCAACGGTCCCGGCGCGTTCCTGAACTGCCCGACCACCGCGCCGCCACAATGCGCGGGCGCACCGCCGCAGACTCCGCAACACCCGGAATCGCCGTTCCTCGACGACGGCAACTATCACGGTGCATGGCAGGACTGGAACATTGGCGCGGCGTGGCACGGCAACTTCGGCAACTACGACATCACGCCGTCGGCCACAGCGTTCATCCCGACCCATGACTACCCAACCTTTGGCAACGCCGTTGTCGGACAAGATCTCCACCAGTTGCTGCTCGCGGTGACGCTGCAGCATCAGTTCGACTTCACCGATTTCTATTACAAGCTCGGTTACGGCTATGCGTTCAGCCAGCATGTGCTCGGCATCGATACCGGCTACCAGCGTTTCGATGGCGAACTGGGCTGGTTCGTCAACGAGAAGTTTTCCGTTCGCGGATTCGTGACCGGGCGTGCGGGCTTCGGCGCGAGAGCAGCGCTCGCCCCCCCGACTTTCGACGAATTCTGGTATGAGAGGCAGCGCCTGACCCAGCACGACTACCATGCCTACGGCCTCGGCTTCGATTACGATTTCGGCAACAAGTACCTCGTGTCGGCCAGCGTCCAGCACGAGTTCTGGGGCGATTCGGTATACGATTTCAAGTACGCCATCGAAGCACGGTTGACGCGCAGTTTCTAGAGTCAACCAGCCACGTCACTACGCTTTACAATGACGGCTCTGCACCGTAGCGGCGCAGAATCCGCTGGGCCGGTCTCATCCGGTCCGTTCGACAGCAGCTGAGACAGCATCGCGGCACCCAGCATGTTAGAAGTGTTCGCGCATTGGTGGTGGCTGGCGGTCGACCGGATTTCCGCACATGTGGTCGAGCCGGTGCTGACCTTTCTGCATCTGGGTACCCTGATCGGCGAGCCCGCAGACATCGCCGAAGCGCTGCTCATCGCGCTGCTGCAAATCGCGATTATCGCCTGCGTGTTGCGTCCGCTCGAAACACTCGCGCCGGCGGAGGGCTGGAAAGACCGCAAGCTGACGCCGGTCGACCGGCGTTTCACGCTGCTGTTGATCGGCCTGAACCCGCTACTCGCTTTTTTTGTGCTGTCGCCGTTCGCGAGCCTGTTCAGCAGCGCAACCGAAATGCTTGGCGTGCCTTTCGACGGGCTGCTGCATTTCGTCCCGCACCTCCACGAGCACCCTTACCTTGCCTTCGGCCTCTACTACGTCGTCAACGACCTGGCGTATTACTGGATGCACCGCGCCCAGCACGCGATTCCCTGGTGGTGGGCACTGCACAGCATGCACCACAGCCAGCGCCAGGTGAACTGCTGGAGTAACGCCCGCGTCAGCTATTTGGACATCGTGCTGGAATCGTGTTTGCTCGCCACCGTGGGTCTGCTCATGGGCGTCAATGCCGGCCAGTTCGCCTGGCTGGTGCTGTTGGCCGAACTCGTGCAGAACCTTGCGCATACGAATACGCGGCTCGGCTTCGGCAGAATCTTCGAGCGGCTGTTTGTCGATCCGCGTTTTCACCGTTTGCATCACATGCGTGTCGATCCGTCGCGGCCGAAACTGCACGACTGCAACTACGGCCAGGTGCTGTCGGTGTGGGACAACCTGTTCGGTACGGCGCTGTACGGCGAACCGATGCGGCCGACCGGCGTTGGCGATCCGACCGTCGACGCCGACAACGGCCGAGGAGCGATCGCGATGCAGTGGTACGCGCTGCGCCGATTCTGGAGCGGGTTCACGAGCCGCGATGGCTGGAAGCCGCAAGAAGTCACGTTCGACGCAAACTACCGACCCATGCCAGTCCCCAAATCCATTGACTCGAATTGAGGCGCATCGTGTCGGTTGCCTCACTCCCCCGCGTGGTCGTGTAATTTTCCCGGACAATTCCTGAATACAGGCGAGTGTCCTTGTAATTCGCCCGGGAGACCGTCACGCACATTAGCCATCGATCCTTTGTTCTGGCTTTCAGACAGCTCGCCAGACCAACGATTACTGGTATCACCACGATCGGATTTCCGAACACAGCTACGATGGCGCCGGCCTGGTTTTCGACTACGATCTCAGCGGCAAGTACACGCTGTCCGCAGGCATACAGCGCGAGTTCTGGGGCGATGCGGTGTTCGATTTCAAATACGCGCTGGAAACGCGCTTCACACGGAGCTTCTGATATGCAAGATTTGGGACAACGACGGCTGATCCAGTGCGCTGCGCTGGTCTTCGCAATGGCCATATCGTGTGGCCAACTTAAGGCGGACGAAACGACACCACCCGAATATGCCGCCGGACACGGCTCCGTCGGCATCGAGTTCCAAGATTCGTACGATCACGGAGACTTCGACGGTCCTGCCGGGAAGGACTCGGGCAACGTGCGCTTCCTCAGCTACCAGTTGCAGGCGAGCTATTTGGTTGCCGACGGCTGGGAAGTTCACCTCGGCCTGCCCTACATCGAATCGATGTTCAGCGACAAACTCCCCGGCGGCATGTTCGCGCATCCGATCCTCTCGTGCCTGACGCCGGCGGGGCCGACGCCCGCTTGCAGGCCGACACTGCTCGACGACGGCAGCTACCACGGTACGTTCCAGGACTGGGACGCGGGCGTGCGCTATCACTTCGACTACAATGGCGTCCAAGTTGCGCCGGAAATCGATCTCATTGTGCCGAGCCACAACTACGCGTACTACGGCACCAGCATCGGCGAACGCAATACCGAGTTCGGCCTAGGCGTCGAACTGTCGCACCAGTTCGATTTCACAAACTTCTTCTGGCACGCACATGCCGAATACTTCTTCAACACGCCGCACATCGGCTACGACAACGATTACTACACCCTCGGCCTCGACGTGGGCTATTTCTTCTCGCCGCGCCTGAGCGCGAAACTGCTGACCGACCTGCGCCTCGGCAACGGCATCACCGACCAGGAGATCGGCGGCCCGCCCGCGTTGAACCCGATCTGGCTCAACCACGATCGCATCCGCCTGCAGGAACACGGCCTCGGCGGCGGCGCAATCGATTACGAGTTCGCCAGGGATTGGGACTTCCAGACCACACTCATGCACGCCGTGTGGGGTCGCTCCAACGGCGATCTGAAATACAGCCTCGATTTGCGCCTGACGCGCAGCTTCTGAACCACGCACGTCCCCCGTGCGCGAGTCCAGCTATACAATGAGCAAGTCCACAGCGCACGCGTTCCGCGTGAGCTGATCCAGGCGGATGCGAAGGCCTGAGGCGGCGCTGCTATACTTTGCCGCCTTCGGTATTGCTGCGGAGCCGCCCATGCTCAACGAGATCAAACACGACGCACAGCAGCGCATGACCAAGAGCGTCGAGGCGCTCAGGCATGAACTGCAGCGCCTGCGCACCGGCCGCGCCAGCACGGCGCTGGTCGAGCACCTGAAGGTCAGTTACTACGGTTCGGACGTGCCGCTCAGCCAGGTCGCCAATCTCGCGGTCGCCGATGCGCGCACGCTGACGATCACGCCGTGGGAAAAGAACATGGTGCAGCCGATCGAGAAGGCGATCATGGCCGCCGACCTCGGCTTCAACGCCGACCACGGCCGGCACGACGATCCGCATCAACATGCCGCCGCTGACCGAGGAACGGCGCAAGGAATTGTCCAAGCATGTCTCGCACGAAGGCGAGAACGCGAAGGTCGCGATTCGCAACGTCCGCCGCGACGCCATGCACCACGTCAAGGAACTGCTCAAGGACAAGAAGATCACCGAGGACGAGGAACGCAAGCGCCGAAGACGAAGTGCAGAAGCTCACCGACAAGTTCGTCAAGGACGTCGACGCCGTGGTCAAGGCGAAGGAAGACGAATTGATGGCGCTGTAGCGAGCTCGCAGCGTCCGCTCGTGAAACCACGCCCAGATCCTGAGAACTACCTGAGTCAGCCGCAGCCGCTTGCCGGCGACAATGTGGAAATTTCCACATTGCAGCAGCCCGCAGCACATCGCCATCGTCATGGACGGCAACGGCCGCTGGGCCAGGCAGCGCCATCGGCCGCGCACTTCGGCCATCGCGCCGGACAGAAAGCCGTGCGCGCGGCGATCGAATTCTGCCTGCGCCGCGGCATCGAAGCGCTGACCCTGTTCGCGTTCTCCAGGAGAACTGGCGGCGACCGCAGCGCCGAAGTCGGCGCGCTGATGGAGTTGTTCCTCAAGGCGCTCGATCGCGAAGTCGACGAACTGCACGGCTATGGCGTGCGCATACGCTTCATCGGCGAGCTCGTCGGCGTTCGCGCCGGCGTTGCGCGAACGCATGCACGCGGCGATGGCAGAAGACCCGGGCCAATGGCAAACTCGCGCTCAATATCGCGGTGAACTACGGCGGGCGCTGGGATATCGCGCAGGCGGCGCGGCAGGCCGCGCAAGCGGCACAGCGCGGCGAAATTGACGCAGCGACAGATCGACGAGAACACGCTGTCGCGCGTTTTTCTCGCTGGCCGATCTGCCGCCGCTGGATCTGTTCATCCGCACCGGCGGCGAACGGCGCGTCAGCAATTTCCTGCTCTGGCAACTGGCCTACAGCGAATTGTATTTCAGCGACGTGCTGTGGCCGGATTTCGATCAGGACTGCCTTGCGCGGGCAGTGACCGATTTCGCCGGACGCGAACGCCGCTACGGCAAGACCAGCGAACAGGCGGAGTGGAAATGATCGTGGCGAATAAAATTGAACGGTGCCCCGAACAAGGTTACCCGCTGACGTTGGCGATCGGGAACGCGAGCACGAATCATGAAGCAACGCATCGTTACCGCCCTGCTGGTCACGCCGCTCGCCATCGCGATGATCCTGGTGCTGCCGACGCTCGGCTTCATGACGATCATCGGCGCGCTGTGCGTGCTGGGATGGTGGGAGTGGACGCGTCTTTCTGGGATGCGCTCACGGCCATGGCGCAGCGTGCTGGTCGCGGGCTGGCGCGCTGGCCATCGTCTGGCGCTGTGGAACTGCGACTCCGCGGCGGTCTGGCGCACGGTGATCGGCGCGGGCTGCGTCTGGTGGCTGATCGCGTTCGCCTGGCTGCGCCACTTTTCCTTCGCCGCGTCGCCGACGCGCGAGCATGTCGCACTCAAGCTCGCCGCCGGTGCGCTGACCGTGTTGCCCGCGTGGGCGGCAATGATGCGCCTGCATCTGGGCCAGACTGCGCCGCATACCTGGGCGCTGTACGCGCTGGTCCTGATCTGGGCCGCCGACACGTTCGCCTATCTCGCCGGCAGCCGCTGGGGCCGGAGCAAACTCGCGCCGCAGATCAGTCCGGGCAAGACCATCGCCGGCGTGTACGGCGCGCTGATCGGTTCGGCGGTGACCGCGGCGATCGGCGGCTGGCTGCTCGGCGTGCGTGGCTTCACGCCTGCGTCGCGCTGGTCGTGCTCGGCCTGATCAGCGTCGTGTTCTCGGTCGCCGGCGATCTGTTCGAGAGCCTGATCAAGCGTCATGCCAACGTGAAGGATTCGGGCATCCTGTTTCCGGGTCACGGCGGCGTCTGCGACCGTCTCGACGGCGTTTTCGCGGCGCTGCCGATTTTCGCGCTCGGCAAATACCTGCTCGGCCTATGAAGAACATCGCCGTCCTTGGCGCGACCGGCTCCATCGGTGCGAGCGCGCTCGACGTGATCGCGCGCCATCCCGACCGCTTCCGCGCCAGCGTGCTCGCGGCGCACCGCAACGTCGATGAACTCGTCGCAGCGTGCGTGCGCTTCAAGCCCGACCTCGCGGTGATCGCCGATGCCGCGCTGGAAACCCAATTGCGCGACAAACTTGCCGGCGCCGGACTGCCACGCGCGCTGCCGGCGGTACCCCGGCGTTGCGCGAGGCGGCGGCGGGAGAATGCGACACGGTGATCGCCGCCATCGTCGGCGCCGCGGGACTCGAGTCCACGCTCGCTGCCGCGCGCGCGGGCAAACGCCTGCTGCTGGCGAACAAGGAAGCGGTGGTCATGGCCGGCGCGCTGCTGCTCGATGCCTTGCGTGCAGGCGGCGGCGACCTGATTCCGATCGATTCGGAGCACAACGCGATCTTTCAGTGCCTGCCATTTCAATGGGGTCAGACTCGATTGATCAGCCCCGCCGCTCCTCAACAAACAATCAGAAATATCAATCGAGTCTGACCCCATTGAAAAATTGGCCGTCGCTGGCGTGCGCCGTATCGTACTGACCGCGTCCGGCGGGCCGTTTCGCGGCAGGCAAGCGCGCGGAACTCGCCACGATCACGCCCGACGCAGGCGTGCGCGCATCCGAACTGGAGCATGGGCCGCAAGATTTCGGTCGACTCGGCGACGCTGATGAACAAGGGCCTCGAAGTCATCGAGGCGCATTGGCTGTTCGGCGCCGCGCCCGAGCAGATCGAAGTCGTCGTGCATCCGCAAAGCCTCGTGCATTCGCTGGTCGAATACGCAGATGGTTCGATGCTCGCCCAACTCGGCAATCCGGACATGCGCACCGCGCTGGCGCACGCGCTCGCCTGGCCGCAACGCATCGATGCTGGCGTGCCGTCACTCGATCTCGTCCGCATCGGGCAATTGCAGTTCGAGGCGCCCGACCGCGACACCTTCGCCTGCCTCGACCTCGCCTATCGGGCGCTTGCCGCGGGCGGCACGGCGCCGACCATTCTCAACGCGGCCAACGAAGTCGCGGTCGCTGCATTTCTCGACGGCACTCTGCCGTTCCTGGCGATCGCCGAACTGATCGAGGCAACGCTTGACGCAATGCCCGCTGAACCGGTGGATGGTGTCCAGACACCTGCTTCACGCCGATTTAACGGCACGCCAGATCGCGCAACGTAAGATGCGCCAAGAGTTTTGCTGATATCGCCCATCGGCAGGGCCAAAGTATGGGAAAATGCCGTTGCAACTGGCTTTTCGCGCCCGCAGATCGGAAGAATGCCGCGCGTGTCGACCGAGCGGGAGTTGCGCGTCGGCACATGGTAACTGTTCAGAGATTGAATTAGATGAGCGAATTTTTCGGTTCGGTCTGGTGGTTGCTGGTCACGCTCGGCCTGCTGGTCACCTTCCACGAGTTCGGCCACTTCTGGGTCGCGCGGCGTTTCGGCGTCAAGGTGCTGCGCTTTTCGGTCGGCTTCGGCAGTCGTTCTGGTCGCGCTTCGGCCGCGACGGCATCGAATATGCGATCGGCGCGATTCCGCTCGGCGGCTACGTGAAGTTTCTCGACGCGCGCGAAGCCGAACGAGCCGGACCTCGTCGCGCGATCAGCCCGGCGAATTCTACTCAACGCGCCGCGTGGCAGCGCATCGTGATCGCCGTCGGCCGGCCCGGCGTTCAATATCCTGTTCACCATAGCGGCGTTCTGGGCGATGTTCGTCGTCGGCCGCCCGGACTATCCAGCCGGTGATCGGCACGCCGCAGGGTCTCGCGGCGGAGGCCGGCTTGCACGCCGGCGACCGCATCGTCGCGGTAGGCGGCGAAAATGTCGATTCCATGGAGCGGTGCGATGCTCGCCGTCATCCAGGCCGCGGTGCTGCATCGCGATACCGCGATCGATGTCACCGATGCGCAGGGCCATTCGCGCGCGGTCACGCTGGCCTGAGCAAGCTGCCGCCCGGCGCGCCGGACAACGATGCAGGTATTCGACGCAGATCGGCCTGCAACCGCAGCGCCTCCCGCCGTCGCCGGTACGGTCGGAACAAGGTTCGCCGGCCGCGCGCGCCGGCCTGCAGGCCGACGACCGCATCATGCGCATCAACGACGTCGCCGATCGCCAACGTTCGTCCGAGTTCGTGCATGTGCTGGCCGATCAGGCCGCAAAGAATCCGCAACTGCACGCGCTCGTGCGAGCGCAACGGCCAGCAGATTCCGCTGACCATCGACGCCGAGCAACGCACCCTCGACGGCAAGATCGCGCTGGATCGATCGGCATCGCCTGGCAGGCGCGGGCCAACGATGCGCTCGAACAGCTTCGGCCCGCTGCGCGCGATTCCTGCCGCGTTCGCGGAGACCTGGAAGACGGCACGCGCAGCACGCTCGGCATGATCAGAGCATGCTGACCGGCGAGGCCTCGACGAAAAACCTGTCCAGCGTGATCTCGATCGCCGCAGGTGGCCAACGCTTCGGCGCATCAGGGTCTGGCCTGGTTCCTGTCGTTCCTCGCGGTGATCTCGCTGAGCCTGGGCATTCTCAATCTGCTGCCGATTCCGATCCTCGACGGCGGCCACTTGCTGTATTACCTTATCGAGTGGATCAAGGGCAGCCCGGTCAGCGAACGTACACTGATCGCCGGGCAATATGTGGGCTTGGCTCTGCTGGTCACCTTGATGAGTCTGGCGTTCTACAACGACATCCTGCGTCTGGTTGCTTCATAAACCGCCGGCGACAGCGGATAATGCGTTCGTTTCGTCCGCAAGCCGGGGCGAATCGGTTTTGGGTTCTGCTCTCCGGCCTCGCCGGATAACAAAAAATTCTAGTCTGGAAGTGACGATGAAGCGTATCGCCGCCCTTGTTTTGCTCGCCTGCCTCACCGCAAAAGCCCACGCCTTCGACCCTTTCGTCGCCTCGGACATCCGCATCGACGGACTGCAGCGCATTTCCGCCGGTACCGTGTTCACCTATCTGCCGGTGGAAAAAGGCGACCAGCGTCACGACCGAACGCGTGCAGCAGGCGATCCGCGCGCTGTACAAGACCGGCTTTCTTCACCGACGTGCAGATCGCGCGCCAGGGCGACATCCTCGTCATCACGGTCAAGGAGCGCCCGGCGATCTCGAAGATCCAGCTCAAGGGCAACAAGGATCTGAAATCGCGAGGATCTGCTCAAGGGCCTGAAGGACATCGGCCTGCCGAAGGCGAACCGTTCGACCGTCTCTCGCTCGACCGCGTGACCCAGGAACTGACGCGTCAGTACTACAACCGCGGCAAGTACAACGTCACGGTCAAACCGAACGTCATCGATCTCGACCGCAACCGCGTCGAATTGTCGATCATCATCGCCGAAGGCAAGGTCGCCAAGATCAAGCAGATCAACATCGTCGGCAACCACGCCTTCACGCGAAAACGACATCCGCAGCGATTTCGAGTCCGACACCACCAACTGGACTTCGTGGTACTCGCAGGACGATCAGTATTCGCGCGAGAAGCTCACCGGCGATCTGGAAAAACTCAACTCCTACTATCTCGACCGCGGCTACGTCGATTTCAACGTCGACTCCACCGAAGTCAGCATCAGCCCCGACAAGCGCGACGATGTACCTGACCGCCAACGTCTCGGAGGGCCAGATCTACAAGATTTCCGATATCAAGCTCACCGGCAACCTCGTGGTCAGCGAAGCGGACATGCGCAAGCTGATCACGATCAAGCCGGGCGAAGTGTTCTCGCGCCAGAAGCTCGCAGAAATCGTCGCGCAGCGATGACCGCGGTGCTCGCCAATATCGGCTACGCGTTCGCCCAGGTCACGCCGATTCCGATACCGGATCAAGCGACAAGCGCGACCGTCGGCATCAATTTCTTCGTCAATCCCGGCAAGCGCGTCTACGTGCGCCACATCATCTTCAAGGGCAATGCCATCGACCCAGGACGAAGTCATGCGCCGCGAAATGCGCCAGCTCGAAGGCGCGTGGTATTCGCAGGCCGCGATCGATCGTTCGAAGGTGCGCCTGCAGCGCCTGGGCTACTTCAAGAAAGTCGAGATCACGACGCCGCAAGTGCGCGGGCACGGACGACCAGGTCGACGTCGATCGTCACGGTCGAAGAAACCACGTCCGGCAGCTTCACCTTCGGCCTCGGCTATTCGCAGGTGAAAGGCTGATCGCTCAGCGTTTCGGTGTCGCAGAACAACTTCCTCGGTACCGGCGACCGCGCCGCGGTGACGGTGTCGAAGAGCGACTTCCTCACCAAGTACGAGCTTGTCCTACTTCCAGCCCTATCTGACCGACCGACGGCATCGGCCTGGGCTACGACGTGTCGTACTGCAAACTCGACCAGCAGCAGGCGAACCTCGCCAACTACCTGAACAACACCGGCTGCGTTCTCGACCTATCTCGGCTTGCCGATCAGCGAAAGCGATTCGGTCAACCTGCAGCTCGGCTTGAGCAAGACCAAGATCATCACCGTCTACAATGCGCCGTCAGTGTGGATGCGAACGGCAACTGCATCTTCGACTCCGGTGGCAATCCGGTCTATCAGACCGATGCCAACGGTAATTTCATCACCACGCGCACCTATTACTCGCCGCAGCCGATCGTCGATTACATCAACAGCCTCGGACCACTATACGTTCCACGAAGTGGACGCTGCAGGCTTCGTGGGCGCACGACACGCGCAACAAATTCTTCAATCCGACGCACGGCTCGCTGCAGCAGTTCTCGCGCCGAAGTGGCCCTGCCCGGTCGACCGTCGAGTACTACAAGCTCAGTCTACCGCTACGCGCAATACTTTCCGCTCACGCACGGGCTCACCTTCGAAGGCTCGGCGCACGTCGGTTACGGCAACACCTATCGCGCGGCAACGGCGCAATCCGGACACGGGTGCCGACCAAAGTCAGGGCCTGCCGTTCTTCGAGAACTTCTATGCCGGCGGCATTTCCGACGTGCGCAGCTTCCGCGACAACACGCTCGGTCGCCGTACACCCGCTACCTTGCGTCGGCTGCACCTCGATCACCGAGGCCGACTACTGCCGCCAGCCGCTCGGCGGCACCCTCAAGACGGCCGGCTCGGTCGAACTGATCTTCCCGACGCCGTTCGTCAAGGACGACTGCGCCACGCGCCTGTCCTGGTATGTCGACTTCGGCAACGTGTTCAACGAATTACAACGACTTCGTCGCTGTCACCGAGGTTCGCATGAGCGGCTTCCGCGCCTCGACCGGCATCTCGCTGCACTGGCAGGCGCCGGTCGGTCCGATCGTGATCAACCTCGGCCGACCGATCATCAAGAAACCGGGCGATATCGGAAACCCTGCAGTTCAACTTCGGCACGACATTCTGAGTCTGCGCGCCGCCGCATCCGGGGCAAGGTGCCGACCGCGCGTCTGCCATGTCGACGCGATCGGCCCGTATCGGGTTAAGATTGAACGCTGGCGGCAGCCGCTGCGATGCCGCTATTGCGGTTTGCGGAGGGCTGTATCGCGTGAAGCATGAGCGCGGCAGGGGTGAAATCGGCGGACGCTGCGTGCTTCTCGCGATGCTCGCGTTGCCCGCCGCCGCGTTTGCACAGCCTGCGCCCGCACACGGGCCCGGCAGCCAATCCGCAAGCATCAGATCGGCTACGTCGATCTGAAGCGGCTGATCGACAATGCGCCGCAGATGCACCGAGAGCCAGGGCGCAGCTGCGAGCGCGAGTTCGCGTCGCGCGACGAGCGCGCTCAAGACCGACGACAGCAAGCTTGCCGACGCTCAAGCAGCGCTACGAACGCGACAGTGCGATCATGACGAAGGACGACGCCGACGCGCTCAAGCGCGAGATCGACGCGCCCGAACGCGCCAACAAGCGCATGCACGACGAGGCGCGCAGCGACCTCAACGCGCGCGCGGCAACGCCGAACGCGACCGCACCTGGCAGCGATCCAGGACACCGTCATCGACTACGCACGCACGCAAGGTTACGACCTCATCGTGCCCAGCCCGGTGCTCTACGCCAATCCGCGCATCGACATTACCGATGCGGTGCTGCAGCGCCTGAAGCAAACCGGCCGCAGGTGCGGCGAAGCCGTGAGCCGCGCCTTCGCGCATTCAGCCTGGCGAGCCTCGCCGAGCGCTTCGCGCTGGAGCTGCGCGGCGACGGCACGCGCGCGATCGAACGGCGTCGGCACGCTGGCTGCGGCGACCCCGGCGCAACTGAGCTTCCTCGCCAACCCGCGCTATCGCGCCGAACTCGCAGCCTAGCACGCGCGGCGCGGTGGTCCTGCGCGCCGACCGATGCCGACGCGTTCGCGCGGCAACGTGCTGATCGCGGACGATCCCTACGTCGCGTTCGCGAAAATCGCCGCGCTGTTCGATAGCGCGCCGGCGCCGGTGCCGGGCATCCACGCCACCGCGGTCGTCGCGAGCGAGCGCAGTCGCGCCCGGCGCCAGCATCGGTGCCGTTCTGCGTCATCGACGACGGTGCGGTGATCGACGACGGCGCGGTGATCGGCCCGCATTGCGTGATCGGCCCGCGACTGCCGCGTCGGCGCGCAATCGCGCCTGGTCGCGCGCGTGACGCTGGTCGCGCAGCGTCACGCTCGGCAAGCGCGTGCTGGTGCATCCGGGCGCGGTGATCGGCGCGGACGGTTTCGGCCTCGCCTTCGACCGCGACGCTTCACCGATGGCCTGGATCAAGGTGCCGCAGCTCGGCGGCGTGCGCATCGGCGACGACTGCGAGATCGGCGCGAACACCACGATCGACCGCGGCGCGCTCGAAGACACCGTGCTCGAGGAAGACGTGCGCCTCGACAACCAGATCCAGATCGCGCACAACGTGCGCATCGGCGCGCACACCGCGATGGCCGGCTGTTCGGCGGTCGCCGGCAGCGCGACGATCGGCCGCTACTGCCTGATCGGCGGCGGCGCCGGCATCCTCGGCCACCTGACCGTCGCCGACCGCGTCACGATCACCGCGATGAGCGCTGGTCACGCATTCCATTCACGAGCCCGGGGAATATTCGTCGGGCACGCCGCTCCAGGATAATCGCGCCTGGCGCCGCAATGCGGCGCGCTTCAGACATCTGGACGAACTTGCCCGGCGCGTGCAGGCGCTGGAGAAGGAACTGCAAATCATGAGCACGAACAACCGTCCCGCCCTGCCGATCGAGGCGCACGACGATCGCCGCGATGCTGCCGCATCGCTATCCGTTCCTGCTGGTCGACCGCGTCATCGAGTACGAGGTCGGCAAGCGCCTGCGTGCGCTGAAGAACGTGAGCGATCAACGAACCGTTTTTCCAGGGCCACTTTCCCGGGCTATCCGGTGATGCCCGGCGTGCTGATCATCGAAGCGCTCGCGCAGGCGTCGGGCGTGCTCGTGCACCTGTCCGACGACTACGCCCCGGATGCGCATCCGCTCTACTTCCTCGTCAAGGTCGACAAGGCCAAGTTCACGCAAGATCGTCGTGCCCGGCGACCAGCTCGTGCTCGACGTCGAACTCAAGCGCATGATCCGCAGCATGGGCAATCTTCCACGGCCGCGCGAGGGTCGACGGCAAGCCGGTCGCCGAAGCCGAGATGCATGTGCGCGGAGAGCGCCGCAGGATGATCGGTACGGGAATTCACCCCACGGTCGTCGATCGACGAATCCGCCAAAGTCGGCGCCGACGTCAGCGTCGGCGCCTACAGCGTGATCGGCGCCGACGTCGAGATCGGCGCGGGTACGCAGATCGGGCCGCATGTGGTGATCCAGGGGCCGACGCGCATCGGCCGCGACAACCGCATCTCCCAGTTCGCCTCGATCGGCGGCGACCCGCAGGACAAGAAATATCAAGGCGAGCAGAGTCTGCTCGTGATCGGCGATCGACAACCTGATCCGCGAGTTCGTCACGATCAACCGCGGCACCGACGACGGCGGCGGCGCCACGCGCATCGGCAACGGCAACTGGATCATGGCCTATGTGCATATCGCGCACGATTGCCGGATCGGCAACCACACCGTTTTCTCGAACAACGCAACGCTTGCCGGCCATGTCGAGATCGGCGACTACGCGATCCTGTCCGGCTTCTGCCGGCGTGCACCAGTTCTGCCGCGTCGGCGCGCACGCATTCATCGGCATGGGCTGCATGGTCAACGGCGATGTGCCGCCGTTCGTGATGATGGCTGCCGACTACGGCCGCCCGCGCGGCATCAACAGCGAAGGGCTCAAGCGCCGCGGCTTCTCGCCGGAGCGCATCGCCGCGATCAAGCGCGCCTACCGCACCCTGTACATGTCGAAGCTGCCGATGCGAGGAATCGCGCGCTGCGCTCGCGGCCTGCGCGGGCGAATCGCAAGACGTACGCATGATGCTCGATTTCATCGAACGCGGGCAGCGGCCGCTGGCGCGGTGACGCCGCGACCATCCGACCGTTCGTTCTCGTCGCCGGCGAAGCGTCGGGCGACCTGCTCGGCGCGCACCTGATCGCCGGACTGCGGCAGCGCTTTCCGCACGCCCGCTTCGCCGGCATCGGCGGCCCGCATGCTCGCGCCGGCATGGAACTCTGGTATCCGGCCGAACGGCTCAGCGTCATGGGCCTGGTCGAGGTGCTCAGACATCTGCCGCGCCTGCTCGCGCTGCGCCGCGAAGTATACAAACGCACGCTTGCAGCAACGCCCGGCTGTTTTCATCGGCATCGACGCACCGGATTTCAATCTCGGCCTCGAACGCAAGCTCAGGCGCGCAGGCGTGCGCACCGCGCACTATGTCAGCCCGTCGGTCTGGGCCTGGCGCGAACAGCGCGCGGCGAAGATCGGCCGCAGCGCCGATCGCGTGCTGTGCCTGTTTCCGATGGAGCCGCCGATCTACGCACGCCACGGCGTCGATGCGCGCTTCGTCGGCCATCCGCTCGCCGATGCCTTTGCCGTCGATCCGGACAAGGCGGCGGCGCGGCGCGAGTTGGGCCTGCCGCCGATGCTACGCCCGTGCTCGCGCTGCTGCCCGGCAGCCGACTCGGCGAAATCGCGCGGCTCGGTCGCGACTTTCTCGATGCCGCGCGCCTGCTGAGGCGACAATTGCCGCATTTGCAGATCATCGCACCGATGGCGAACAGCGAGTGCCGTGCGGCGTTCGCGCGCACTCGATCCCGGCGACTCTGGACTCGGCGCTCTGCGCCTGCTCGACGGCAGGCCCATGCAGCGATGATCGCCGCCGATGCCGTGCTGCTCGCCTCGGGAACTGCCGCGCTCGAAGCGATGCTGGCGAAGCGGCCGATGGTCGTCGCCTATCGCGTCGCGCCGCTGACCTATCGCATCGTGAAAATGTTCGGCCTGCTGCGCACCGACGTCTACTCGCTGCCGAACATCCTCGCCGGCAAAACGCTGGTGCCGGAATTGATGCAGGACGCGTGCACGCCGCCGCGCTGGCCGCTGCGCTGGCGCCGATGCTGCAGCGCGCGTGCCCTGGCGCCGGCTGTGCTGCGCGGAATTCGTCCGCCTGCACGAGTCGCTGCGCGCGCATAGCGACCGCGCAGCGGCAACGGCGGTCGCCGAATTGGCCGAGCTTGCAGCAGATTCAAGCCACGCGTGATCCGGCCGATTCCCGCATCGCAACACCGAGTCTCGTTGACGCTTGCGTCCGCGCACCGTAACGTTGCACCGTGCACGAACCGATCTTGACCGCGATGTCAAAAACCGCGTCGCTTCCGCGCCGAAGCAAGCTTTTCTTCCGTCTTCATCCTGGCTGGATTCGTCGCCCTCGTCGTCTTCGGCCCGCTTGCCGAGGCGACCTGGATCGAACGCGCGTTCTCGCTGACCCTGTTGCTGGCGACGCATCGCCCTGATCGCCTTTCTCAGCCGGCGCATCGTCTTCGCCTTCGCGTTGCCGACGGTGATTTTCGGCGGCGTTCTGATCTCCAGCTACATGAAGTTCCACTATCTGACGACGCCGCTGCTCGCGCCGGACCTGGTCTATTTCCTCAATCGCGATCTGGTCGAAGTCGCGACGCGCTATCCGCCGATCATGCTCGCGCTCATCGCCGGCGGCGATCCTGATTCCGGCCTGCTGATTCTCGCCTGGCGGCTGGACCGGCCGCAATTTCTGCGCCTCGTTGCCGCAACCGCGCCGCCGCTACACGCGCATCGCCGGCTCGGTCGCGGCGATCGGCGCGTTGCTGCTCGCCGCCATCGCTCGCCGCCGGTCCGTTCGCCGCCGTGTTCGAGAAGGGCATGTGGCAGGCGATGAACGACAAGAGCTACATCACCGATTTCTATCACCTCGTTCTATCAGACCGCAGATCAGGATTCCGCCATTCGCAGCCGACGCGGAAAGCGGTCTGTCGTGGACGCAGAACGACGCCGACAATCCGCCGCTCTGCACCGCCGCCGGCGTGCGCGCCGGCGAAGCCGCTCAAGGATCGCGCAGGAACATCCGGACATCGTCGCCGTGCTCGAGGAAAGCACCTACGATCCGACCATGCTGCAAGGTCTGTACACGACTCCGAATGCAAGCGCAAGATGTTCGTGCCCGACGGCCGCACGCGCGCACACGGACTGCTCACCGTGCATGTCTGGGGCGGCGGCACCTGGACCAGCGAATTCGCGCTGATGTCGGGACTGAATCATCAGAGCTTCGGCGATGCCGGCCTGTATGCGCCCTACAATCTCGCGCCGCGCATCAGCCACTCGATGCCGAATGTGCTGCATGACGGCGGGCTATCGCACGATCGCGATCTATCCGATGTCGGGCAACTTCATCAATGCGCGCAACGCCTACATGAACTACGGCTTCGACGCGTTCTACGACGGCCAGGACTACGGCCTGTCGTGGGAGTCGCCGGACAGCGATCTGATGCAGGTGTTCAATCAGATCTACGACAAGGAAAAGCAGATCAACGGCAAGCAGCCGCTGTTCGTGATGATGCTGACTCTGCGCCAGCACGGCCCGCATATGACGCCGTTGAAGGACCTTGCCGGCGCCGTACGACAAGCCGCTGTTCCCGGGCAAATTCACGCCGAAGGTCGCTCGACGAATGGATGAACCTCAATCTCGGCAATTATCTGCATCGGCTGGACGATTCGGACATTGCGATGACGAATCTGGAGAAGAAACTGCTCGACGGCGACCGCCCGGTACTGCTGTTCCATTTCGGCGATCACCAGCCCTCGTTCGACGGCGCGATGCGCGAGCTCGACAAGAATCTGCCGGCGGCCGACGGCGATCCGAACTTCATCACCTACTACATGCTGAAGACCAACTATCCGACCGCGCGCAAGCTACGGCAACGCCGAGATGGACCTGAGCTTTGCGCCGTCGCTGATCCTCGACATCGCCGGCGTGAAAAAGGATGCGTTCTTCCAGGCCAACGCGCTGATGCGCGAGCGCTGCGGCGGCTTCTATCTGAATTGCGCGAACAAGCCGATGCTGGATTCCTACCAGAACTACATTTTCTATCGACTCGGCGCGCTGCACGAATGAGCGCGCGGTCGAACTGATCGCTGGCGTCGACGAAGCCGGTCGCGGCCCGCTGGCCGGACCGGTCGTCGTTGCCGCGGTGATTCTCGATCCGGGCAAGCCGCGCATCACGCGGACTCGCCGATTCGAAGGTACTCACGCGCCAGACAGCGCGAAAAGCTCGACGCGCGGATTCGCGAGCGCGCGCTCGCGTTCAGCGTGATCGAGATCGACGTCGACGAGATCGACCGATCGAACATCCTGCAGGCGACGCTGGTCGGCATGGCGCGCGCGCTCGCTGCGCTCGAACCCGCACCGCAACTGGCACTGATCGATGGCAACCAGCTGCCGCGCGACCTGCCGTGCGCCGCGCGCGCGATCGTCGACGGCGATGCGCTCGAGCCGGCGATCAGCGCGGCGTCGATCCTGGCCAAGGTCGCGCGCGACCGCGCTGCATGCGCGAACTCGATGCGTTATTCCCCGGCTACGGTTTCGCCGTGCACAAGGGCTATGCCACGGCGGAGCATCTCGCGGCGCTGCGGCGCCTCGGCGCCTGCCCGCAGCATCGCCGCAGTTTCGCGCCAGTCAGGCAAGCCGATTTGTTCGCGTGATCGCCGTCGTGGCGAGCGCGTTATGATGTCCCCGCAAGGCTCGAACTCGAGCCAACGTGAACCGCCATGACGATTGAACTGTCCAGCCTGTCCGCAACCGAACTCGATGAACTGATCGCCGCGGCCGTCAAGCGGCGCGCCGAACTGAAACCCGAGCCGGCCACACAGCCGCCGGAGAAGTGCGAAGCCATCGTCAACCCGGCCTGGCATACCTCGCCGCTGGCGCAAGGCGTGTTGTTTCTGCTGCGCCACCCGGGGCTGGGCTGGCTCGGATTCGTCCTGCCGCACGAGCATCGCGTGCATCTTGCGAGTTTGTGGTTGCACCAATCGCTGTTGCACAAACAACCGCCCGCGGAAGCGGCCGTCGAGCCCGATCCGACGCCGTCACCGCCCATGCCTCCGAACGTCGGTGCCGGCGGCAGCGGCACCTTGCATTGAGCGCCAGCCGGCGATCCTGAAATCGGTCCTGGTCAAGCCTTGCCTGACTGCCGGGCGGGGGCTACCCTGCATCTGTAGCCCGCCTGCGTCGCCATGACCCCCACCTTCGTCCATCTGCACATCCACAGCGACTATTCGCTGATCGATTCGACGATCCGTCTGCCCGACAAGCCCGAATACGGCGATCCGGCCAAGGCGTCGCGCGCCGAATCTGATCAGCCGGGCGGTCACGCTCGAGCCAGCCCGCGCTCGCGCTGACCGATCAGAGCAATCTGTTTGCGCTGGTCAAGTTCTATCGCGCGGCCGAAGCGAACGGCATCAAGCCGATCGCCGGTGCGGATCTGTGGATCGCCAACTCCGGGCGATGCCAACAGACCGTTTCGCCTGACGGTGCTGTGCCAGAACCGCGAAGGCTATCTGAATCTTGCGCGCCTGATCTCGCGCAGCTATATCGAAGGTCGCCACGGCGACCATGCGATCGTGCGACCGGCAGTGGTTCGACGGCAGCAGCGCCGGCCTGATCGCGCTGGCCGGGCGGCACAGCGATATCGGCCATCTGCTGCTCGCCGACAAAGCCGACGCGGCGCTGACGCGCCGCGCGCGAGTGGCTGCGCTAGTTCGACGACCGCTGGTATTTCGAGCTGACGCGCACCGGCCACGCCGACGAAGCGCATTTCATCGACGCCGCGCTGCAGCTTGCGGCGAAGCTCGATTGCCCGGTCGTCGCGACCAACGACGTGCGCTTCCTCGCGCGCGAGGATTTCGAGGCGCACGAAGCGCGCGTGTGCATCCATCAGGGCCGCCTGCTCAACGATCCGAAGCGGCCGCACGACTACACGCCGGAGCAATATCTCAAGTCCGCCGACGAGATGGCCGAGCTGTTCGCCGATCTGCCGGAGGCGCTGGAAAATAGTGTCGAAATTGCAAAACGCTGCAATCTGGAACTGTCCTTCGGCAAGTATTACCTGCCTGAATTTCCGCTGCCCGCGGGCGAGACGGTCGATTCGTACATCCGCAACTCAGGCGCGTGCCGGCCTGCGAGGCGCGCCTGGCCGAAGCACGCGCTGCGCCGACGGGTTTCGCGCACGACGATTACGCCGCGCGCCTGAACCGCGAACTCGACGTGATCGTGAAGATGGGCTTCGCCGGCTACTTCCTCATCGTCGCCGACTTCATCAACTGGGCCAAGCGCAACGATATTCCGGTCGGTCCCGGACGCGGCTCCGGCGCCGGCTCGGTGGTCGCCTGGAGCCTCGGCATCACCGATCTCGATCCGCTGCGCTACGGCCTGCTGTTCGAGCGCTTCCTCAATCCCGAACGCGTGTCGATGCCCGACTTCGACGTCGACTTCTGCATGGACGGCCGCGATGCGGTGATCGACTACGTCGCGCGCAAGTACGGGCGCGACAAGGTCAGCCAGATCATCACCTACGGCACGATGGCGGCAAAGGCCGTGCTGCGCGACTCGGGTCGCGTGCTCGGCATGAGCTACGGTCACGTCGACAGGATCGCGAAGCTCATTCCGCTGCAGCCCACCGATCCGTTGTCGCTCGAAGACGCACTCGGCCGCAGCAGAACGCGCGCGTGCAGACCCCGGCCGCATCGTCGCCGAATTCCGCGATCAATACGAAACCGACGACGACGTGCGCGATCTCGTCGATCTCGCGATCAAGCTCGAAGACCTCACGCGCAACGCGGGCAAGCATGCCGGCGGCGTGGTGATCGCGCCGAGTGCGTTGACCGACTTCGCCCCGCTCTACTCCGAAGGCGGCGAAAGCGGTGTCGTGACCCAGTTCGACAAGGACGACGTCGAGGCGATCGGCCTGGTCAAGTTCGACTTCCTCGGCCTGCGCACGCTGACGATCATCGACTGGACGGTCGAGGCGATCAACGCGCGGCGCGCACAGCGCGGCGAAACGTCGCTGGATATGTCGCAGCTGGCGCTCGACGACGCGGCCGTGTACGCGCTGTTCAAGCGCGCGCAGACCGTCGCGGTGTTCCAGTTCGAGTCGCGCGGCATGCAGGGCATGCTCAAGGAGGCCAGGCCCGATCGTTTCGAGGACATGATGGCGCTGACTTCGCTGTTCCGCCCCGGCCCGATGGAGCAGATTTCGAGTTTCTGCAAGCGCAAGCACGGCACCGAGCCGATCGACTACCCCGATCCGCGCGTCGAGCCCGTGCTCACCGAGACCTACGGCATCATGGTCTATCAGGAACAGGTCATGCAGATGGCGCAGATCGTCGGCGGCTACTCGCTCGGCGGCGCCGACCTGCTGCGCCGCGCGATGGGCAAGAAGAACCCGGCCGAGATGGCCAAGCAGCGCGTGGTTTTTCGCGACGGCGCCGCGACAAACGGACTGAGCGCGGCGAAAGCCGATGCGATTTTCGATCTGATGGAAAAATTCGCCGGCTACGGTTTCAACAAGTCGCACGCCGCCGCCTACGCGCTGATTTCGTATCAGACCGCGTGGCTCAAGGTGCACTACCCGGCGGAGTTCATGGCCGCCGTGCTGTCGAGCGACATGGACAACACCGACAAGGTGGTGACTTTCCTCGATGAGGCGCGTGCGATGCAGCCTGCTCGTGCGCGCGCCCGACGTGAATGCGTCCGACTATCCATTCGTCGCCGAAGACGACGGCAGCATCAGATATGGATTGGGCGCGATCAAGGGTGTCGGCCGCGCGGTGTGCGAAAACATCGCCACTGAACGCGAACGTGCGGGCACGTTCGTCGACCTCGCCGATTTCTGCCGCCGCATCGACCCGCACAAACTCAACAAGCGCGTGCTCGAGGCGTTGACTCTGTCCGGCGCGTTCGATGCGCTGGCGCAGAATCGCGCCACGCTCATGGCTGCAGCTGCCCGAAGCGATGAAGGCAGCCGAACAGCAGGCGCGCGACGCGCAGGCCGGACAGAACGACATGTTCGGCGCGAGCGCGAAAGCCCCGATCGAACTGCGGTTGCCGGTCTGCGACGAATGGCCGTTACAGCAGCGTCTGCTCGGCGAGCGCGAAACGCTCGGGCATTATCTGTCCGGCCATCCGACCGAAGCCTGGCGCGCGATTCTCGTGCAACTCGTCGACGCGCCGCTCGGCGAGGTTGCCAAACACTATCGGCCACCCGCGCCCAATCCTCAATACGATCAGCAACGCCGCAGCCGCTTCAACGACCAGCCATTCGTCGTTGCCGGCATGCTCACGAGCCTGCGCAAGCGCGGCGACACGACAGCATTCGTGCAGATCGAGGACTGGAGCGGGCGTATCGAGGTCAGCCTGTTCCGCGAGGTCTTCGTCGAGTTCGCCGCGCTGCTCACTCGCGATGCGATCCTCGTCGTCGAGGGCGGCCTGTCGCTGGACGATTTTTCCGGCGGCTTCCAGCTGCGCGCACGGCGTGTGAGCACGCTCGACGAAGCCTGCGAGCGCCAGGCACGGCTGCTGCGCGTGAAGCTCAACGGCGTCGATGCCGCGTTCGTCGCGCGCCTGCGCAACGCGCTCGCCGGCCATCGCGGCGGCAAGACCATGCTGCGCCTGTCCTACGCCAATGCGCAGGGTCGCGCCGAACTCGAACTCGGCGCCGAATGGCGCGTGCACGCCAGCGCCGGCCTGCTGCACACGCTCGAAGCGCTGCCCGGCGTGCTCGCTACCGAGTTGCTGCTGAGCAAACCGGCAGCCGGCCAGGGCTGAGCCGCATCCCTCGTCTCGCGCCGGTCATCTGGGTATACTTGCGCACTTTGCGCGAACGCGCGTGCGGCCGCATCGCATGAATCCGAATTTCCTCGACTTCGAACAACCCATCGCCGAACTGGACGCGAAGATCCAGGAGCTGCGCGCCGCCAGTCATGGCCAGGCATTCAATATCGACGACGAAGTCGGCAAGCTCAAGGACAAGCTCAAGCGCAAGACGGCGGACATCTTCAAGAACCTGACGCCATGGCAGGTCGCGCAGCTTGCGCGCCATCCGGCACGGCCGTACACGCTCGACTACCTGCAGACGATCTGCGAGGAATTCCACGAACTTGCCGGCGATCGCGCGTTCGCCGACGACGCCGCGATCGTCGGCGGCCCGGCACGCATCGACGGGCGCGCGGTGATGGTGATCGGTCACCAGAAGGGCCGCGACACGAAGACCAAGATCCGCCGCAACTTCGGCATGCCGCGCCCGGAGGGCTATCGCAAGGCGCTGCGTCTGATGAAAATGGCCGAGCGCTTCAAGCTGCCGATCCTGACCTTCATCGATACGCCCGGCGCCTATCCGGGCGTCGGCGCCGAGGAGCGCGGCCAGTCCGAGGCGATCGCACGCAACCTGCTGGAGATGGTCGAGCTCAAGGTGCCGATCATCTGCACCGTGATCGGCGAAGGCGGCTCCGGCGGTGCGCTCGCGATCGGCGTCGGCGACAGCACGCATCATGCTGCAGTATTCGACCTATTCGGTGATCACGCCCGAAGGTTGCGCGTCGATTTTGTGGAAAAGTACAGAAAAGGCCAAGGACGCGGCCGACGCGCTGGCGATCACCGCGCCACGCCTGCTCGAACTCGGCCTGATCGACAAGATGCTGCGCGAGCCGCTCGGCGGCGCGCATCGCGACCCGCACAATATGGCGGTGCGCCTGAAAGCCGTGCTGCTCAACCAGCTCGCCGTACTCGATCGCCTCGACGGCGCTGCCCTGGTCGAACAGCGCTATCAGCGCTTGCGCAAATATGGCGCGCTGCGCGCAGCTTGAGCGCTAAAGCCAGGCTCCAAGACTTACCACGAGAGCCCAAAGGACACGAAGGAAACAAAAGGAGAAGAAACCAAAAATTCTTTTCCTTTGTGTCCTTCCTGTCCTTTGTGGTGAATCTTGAGCTTTTCTGCTCCGCACTTTTCATGTCAAGCCGCGCGCGACTCGCGCATCAACAAACCCAGCAGCGACGCGAGCCGGTCGCGCATCTCGCGGCGGTCGACGATCAGGTCGATCGCGCCGTGCTCGACGCAGGAATTCCGAGCGCTGGAACCCTTCCGGCAGGGTTTCGCGCACGGTCTGCTCGATCACGCGCGGGCCCGGCGAAGCCGATCAGCGCCTTGGGTTCGCCGATGTTGATGTCGCCGAGCATGCCGAGGCTCGCCGACACGCCGCCCGTGGTCGGATGGTCAGCACGGAAATGTACGGCACGCCGGCACCGCGCAGGCGCGCGAGCGCAGCGGACGTCTTCGCCATCTGCATCAGCGAGAACAGGCCTTCCTGCATGCGCGCGCCGCCGGTCGCGGAGAAGCAGACGAGCGGGATGCGTTCGTTCGAGCGCGCGCTCGGCCGCGCGCGTGAATTTCTCGCCGACGACCGAGCCCATCGAGCCGCCCATGTAGGCGAACTCGAACGCGACCGCGACCAGCGGATGCGTCTTCAGCGTGCCGCGCATCGCGATCAGCGCATCTTTCTCGCCGGTCTGCTTTCTGCGCAGCGGCGATGCGGTCCTTGTATTTCTTCGAATCGCGGAACTTCAGCGGATCGGCCGGCTCCAGCGCCGCGAACATTTCCTCGCGCGCTGCCCTCGTCGAGCAACGCGTGCAGACGCTTGCGCGCGCGCGATCGAGTGGTGATGGCCGCACTTCGGGCACACTTCGAGGTTGCGCTCGAGCTCGGGCCGGTACAGCACCGCGCCGCAGCCGTCGCATTTTTCCCACAGGCCTTCCGGCACCTTGCCCTTGGCGTCGTTGCCTTCGGTGCGCATGCGCGACGGCATCAATTTTTGCAGCCAGCTCATGTCGTCGTCTTCTCCGTGTTTCGATGCGGCGTCGCGGCTTCGGCGCGCACCGGCTCGATCGGTGCATCGCTCCGGCGGCTGGTCGGTTCACGCGGCATGCGCGCCGCGCGCGCATCCAGCGCCGCGCGGATCGGCGCGAGGAATTCCCGCGCCGATCGCGCAGCCGTCTCGCTGCGACCGCGTCCGCTGGCGCAGGCCAGCCGATGTTCGACCAGCGCGCTGCCGATCACCACCGCATCGGCGAATCTCGGCGATCGCCGCGGCGGATGCCGCGTCGCGCACGCCGAAACCGACCGCGACCGGCGCCTGCGTCGTGCGCCTTGATCGCGGCGACGCGCGCGCGCACGGCATCCAGGCTCAGGCGGTCCGCGCCGGTTATGCCGGCGAAAGACACATAGTATAGAAAACCTCTCGGCCGCGCGCACATAGCGCCGTCAGGCGCGCCTCGACGGTGGTCGGCGCGGCGAGAAAAATCTGCCGCAGCCCCGCAGCGTGCGAGCGCCGCGACGGTCGCACGATTCCTCGAGCGGACAATCGACCAGCAGCACGCCATCGACGCCGGCAGCGACGCGCTTCGCGCGCGAAACGCTGCGTAGCCGTGGATCTCGACCGGATTGAGATAGCCCATCAGCACGATCGGCGTCGTCTGCATCGCGCTGCGCGGAATTCGCGCGACCCAATCGAGTATCTGCGCAAGCCCGACGCCGCGTGCGAGCGCGCGTTCGCTCGCATGCTGGATCACCGGGCCGTCGGCCATCGGATCGGAAAACGGCACGCCGAGCTCGATCAGATCCGCGCCGGCATCGACCAGCGCGTGCATGCAGCGCGACCGATCGCGTCGGGCGACGGATCGCCGGCGGTGACGAACGGAATCAGGCCGCGTGCGGCCGGCGCGATTTCAACTCGGCGAAGCGTTCGATCGATGCGATTCACAGCGCGATCCCTTCGCGCGCCGCGATCGTGTGCACGTCCTTGTCGCCGCGACCGGACAGGTTCACCAGGATCAATTTATCCTTGGGCATCTCGCGCGCGAGCTTGATCGCCTGCGCGACCGCGTGGCTGGATTCGAGCGCGGCGAGAATGCCTTCGGTGCGCGCCAGTTCATGGAACGCGGCGAGCGCTTCGTCGTCGGTAACGCCGACATAGTTCGCGCGGCCGCTGTCCTTGAGGAACGCGTGCTCGGGACCGACGCCGGGATAGTCGAGGCCGGCCGAGATCGAATGCGTCTCGGTGATCTGGCCGTTGTCGTCGCACAGCACATAGGTGCGATTGCCGTGCAGCACGCCGGGCCGACCCGCCGCGAGCGACGCGGCGTGGCGGCCGGTCGCGATGCCCTCGCCCGCCGCTTCCGCGCCGACGATACGCGACGTCGCGGTCGTTGAGAAACGCATGGAACAGGCCGATCGCGTTCGAGCCGCCGCCGACGCAGGCGACCAGCACGTCGGGCAACCGGCCGTATTGCTCGAGCATCTGCGCGCGCGCTTCGCGGCCGACGATCGCGTTGAAGTCGCGCACCATCATCGGATACGGATGCGGACCGGCCACGGTGCCGATGATGTAGAACGTGTCGGCGACGTTGGTGACCCAGTCGCGCATCGCCTCGTTGAGCGCGTCCTTCAGCGTCTTCGAACCGGACGTCACCGGCACGACCTCGCGCGCCGAGCAGCTTCATGCGGTAGACGTTGATCTCCTGGCGCTCGATGTCGACCGCGCCCATGTAGACGACGCATTCGAGCCCGAGCCGCGCGGCCACGGTCGCGCTGGCGACGCCGTGCTGGCCGGCGCCGGTCTCGGCGATGATGCGGCGCTTGCCCATGCGCCGCGCGACGAGCGCCTGGCCGACGGTGTTGTTGATCTTGTGCGCGCCGGTGTGGTTCAGGTCTTCGCGCTTGAGCAGGATCTGCGCGCCGCCGACCTTCTTCGACAGGCGCTCGGCGTGATAGATCGGACTCGGCCGGCCGACGTAATGCTTCAGATCGCGATCGAGTTCGGCGATGAACTCCGGATCGCTGGCGCAGGCGCAGATAGGCCGCGGTCAGTTCCGCCAGCGGCGCCATCAGGGTTTCGGCGACGTAGATGCCGCCGTAGTCGCCGAAGCGGCCGTGCGCATCGGGGTACTGCGTATAGTCGATCGCCGCCGCTGTCGATACGTCCTTAGGCTTATTCGCCAACATGTCAGATTCTCCGCAATGCTCCTGCACGGCAGCGACGAAGCGCCGCATCTTCTCCGCATCCTTGATGCCGGGCGCGCTCTCGATGCCGCTGGACACGTCGACCGCGTACGGTCGCACTGCGCGGATCGCCGCGACGACATTGTGCGCGGTCAGCCCACCGGCCAGCAGCACGGGCTCGTCGAAAGGCAACGCCGGCACATGCGACCAGTCGAACGTCTTGCCGCTGCCGCCTTGTTCGCCGCGCGCGTGGCCATCGAGCAGAAATCCTGCGGCCTGCGGATGCTCGCGCATCAGCGTCGGCCGGGTCGACGCCGTCGGCCATCGCGACGGCTTTGAGATAAGGCACGCCATAGCGTACACAATCGCAGCGCGGTTTCGCTGCCGTGGAATTGCAGAAGATCCGGCTGCACCGTCGGCGACGGCTTCGGCGATGAAGCCGGGTTCGTCGTCCATGAACAAGCGCGACCGCGGTCACGAACGGCGGCAGCGCGGCGCGGATCTCGCGCGCCTGCGCGATGCCGGCAAAGCGCTTGCTCGCGCGCGTCAGCACGAACGCCGATCGCATCGACACCGAGCGCGACGGCCGCGAGCGCATCGTCGACGCGCGTGATGCCGCAGAACTTGATGCGCGCGCGCGGTTGCGATTGTCGCCGCATCATGCAAGGTCACCTCGGCGGGCAATCCGATAGTCGGCAGGATACAGCGGGCCGAGGAAGGTCAGGCCCTGCGGCGGGCGCGGTCGGCCCGGCGCTGGTGCGGTCGCGGCCCGCGCAGCAGCTCGCGCCATCCATTCGGGCGGCTGTTCGCCGCGCCCGACCGGCAGCAGGCTGCCGACGATGTTGCGCACCATGTGATGCAGGAACGCGTTCGCCTGGATCTCGATCGTGATGCGTTCGCCGTCGCGCGCGATCGACAATCTCGCTGCACGCTCGCGCATGCGGCGATTTGCGCCTGGCAGGCGACCGTGCGGAACGCGCTGAAATCGTGCTCGCCGATCAGCGCCTGCGCGGCCGCGTGCATCGCGCTCGACATCCAGCGGCACGCGCTCCCAGGCGACGTAGCGCGCGTCCAGCGCCGCGCGCACCGGCCGGTTGAGTATCGTGTAGCGATAGCGCCGCGCGCGCGCGCCGAAGCGCGCATGGAAATCGTCGCTGACCGGCCGCGCCCAGCGCACGGCCACGCTCGCGCGGCAGGCGCGAATTGGCGCCGAGCATCCAGCCGCGCGTCGCTGCGCTCGGCGCGTCGTGTCGAAATGCACGACCTGACAGCGCGCGTGCACGCCCGCATCGGTGCGCCCGGCGCAGATCGACCTCGACCGGCGTGCGCTCGGCGACGAACGACAGCGCCGCCTCGACCGCCGCCTGCACGGTCTGGCCCGTGACTGAGGCGCTGCCAGCCGAGGAAATCGGTGCCGTCGTATTCGATGCCGAGCGCGATGCGCAAGAGTCGTGTGCCTGATCAGGTTCGCAACCACGTTATTGTAGCCGTGCGCTGGTTTGAACAGTTCCGCGACGATGGCGGGCCTTCGTCGCAGAGGGTATCGAGCATCGATAAACGAACAGGCCGGGACATGCCCGGCCTGTCAGTGCGATATGCAGCGGACGCCTCAGGGCAATTCGGCGAGCAGCTTGCGCGCCTCTTCGCGCTGCGCTTCGTTGCCTTCGGCCAGGACCTCGTCGAGCATCGAACGCGCGCCTTCCGGATCGCCCATGTCGACATAGGCGCGCGCCAGATCGAGGCGCGTGCCGATCGTGTCCTCGTCCATCGTCAAGTCGCTGAGGCCGGTTTCGCGCGACGCCGTCTCGCTTTCTTCGGCAGGCGGTTCGAAGTTGAATGTCTCGTGCTCGTGCTCGGCGGACTCATGCGCGAACGCGGGCTCGCCATGCGGAGATTCGTCCATCAAGTGCTCGCCATGATCCATTTCCATATGCACATGAGGTTCAGCGCCGGCATGCGCTTCATCGAGTCGATCGTTCAAATCCCCTGCATCAAGTACCCGCGTCTCGGATTGGTCGACGCGGATCGGCAGTGCCAGGCAGCGTACTAAACCCGGTGTCGTACCCGGCAGCGGCCGGCTCGGCAAATAGCGGGTGATGCGGGGAAAGGCCCTCGCCCATCGCCAGCACTTCGGACCACTCGTCCGCAGTCAGGTGCGAATGTACCGACTCGGCCAGCGCCTCGAAGTGCGGCGCATCGCTTTGCTCATAATAATAACGTAGCTGTTCGAGTTCGGCCCCCACGTCCTGCGGATGTTCGGCAGCACCATCCGGCGCTTGCATCGCCGCTTCCTGCGGCGCTGCCGAAGCGGCGCTGGCAGCGAGCCCGGCCGCACCGGCGCCAAACTGCGGACGCACGACCGGCTTTGGTTTGCCGCGGGAACGCGACCAGACCCAGCCGCCAAGGAGCAGCAAAATCGCCCCGAGGCCGTAGAGCAGATTCGAGTTGTCGCTGAAAAAACCTGGCGCCGCCGGCTTGTTCGGCGGCAACGGCACAGGCGCCTTCACCGGCGGAGGCTCGGCAGGGGCTTGGTCTGTGCAGGTGTCGAAGCGCTGGCCGGTGCCTCCGTCGCGGGCGCGGCAGCGGGCGTCGACGCAGTGGTGGCCTCGGCAGCCGGCACTGGAGCCGCAGCGGGGGTTTCCGACGGGGTTGTCGGTGCGACTGCTGGCGTCGGGTTTGCCGCGGACGGCGGTTGCCGCGGACGACGAGGTTTCGGTCACCCCCGCAGTCGTTTCCGCAGCAGGCTGAGCCGCTGGCGGGGTTTCGGCGGGTTTGGCTGCTTCCGCAGTCGCCGGAGCCGAAGCTTTCTCCGCCTGCATGGCCTTGAGCTTGTTCTGCAGATCGGCAATTTCCGAATCCTTCAACGAGAGCAGGTGCTGACCCTTGTCGTTGATGTCCTCAAGCTGCTTGACCCGCGACTTGAGTTCGGTGGTTTCCTGCTGGCTGTTGGCCAACACTTCCTTGGTGCGCGCCAGTTCGCCACGCGCGTGCGCCGCCGTCCTTGCCGCCACCGGCATGATCGCTGCCCGATTCGCCGGCCTTGCCGGATTGCGGCGGCACCAGCGCGAGGTGCTCGGTCGTTGTGGCCGGAGCGGACTTGGGAGAGGTCTTGCTTTCGCTCACCTGCGGTGCGCCGGTGCGCGTTGCCAGCGCAGGTTGACTCGCTGCGCGCCACGATTGCGTCTGTTCGCGCACCGCAGCCGCCGCGTCCTTGAGCGAGCCTGCATTGCGGACTTCCTCAGCGCTCGGAATACGCAACACCGCGCCCGCTTTCAGCGCATTGATATTATCTGTGATAGAACGCATTCGGATTGGCCTTGAGCAAGGCCAGCATCACTTGATCGAGATCCGCGTCGTTGGCGATATCCAGACCGCGCGCGATCGCGGACAACGTCTCGCCGCGGCTTACCGGACCGTATCGCCCCGCGGCGCCGACAGGGTGTGGTACGCGGCCTGGCTGTCGCCGCTGGCGGCGGCGCAAGCGCCGGTTTCGCAGCGACCGGTGCGCTCGGCGCGGCAGCCGCGGGCCTCGGCTCGACAGGCCTGGGCGCAACTACCGGGCGCGGGCGCGGTGCGGGCGCAGCGGCCGGCCTGCTGCTGGTGACCACGGCAGGCGCGGTCACCGGCGGATCGAGCAGCACGGTGTACTCGCGCAGCACCTTGCCCTTGGTCCAATTCACTTCAATGAGGAAATCGAGAAAAGGCTCACGCACCGCATCTTTGGTGGTCACCTTGATAACCGTCTGCCCGCGGCCATTGCTGCCGACCGCGAAATCGAGCGGCATGCCGACGCGCGCGCGGTTCAGACCCACGCGCTGGAAGTCCTCCTCCGACGCCATACCCACGCGCAGGTCGTTCGCTTCGGCTGGCGAATCCGTGGTCACCGGAATTTCAGCCACCAGCGGTTGATTGAGCCCGGACTTGACCTGGATCGGCCCAAGGCCAAGGGCTGCGACCTGACCGGTGGCCAGCGCAAGCGCAACAGCCAGGGAAGACTTCATCAGTCGCTTCATAAATCTGCCCCGAAGATATTCAGATGGCAAAACCGATCCCTGAGCACACTCGGCGCAAGGCAATCCGCGCAAATAACGCGCAACCTCGAATCTGCCTTATTATCGGCACGCAACTATGAAACTCCAATGCGTTTTTCGCAAGAGTTTCCGGCGAAAATTTCGGCAATTCGTGGCACCGCTCACAGATACGACTGCAACGAACAGCTCCCCGATCTGCACCGCGTTCAGCGCCGCTCCCTTGCGGATATTGTCCGAGACGATCCACATGTTCAGCCCGTGCGCGTGCGAAATGTCCTCGCGAATACGGCCGACGAAGACCGCATCCTTGCCCGCCGCGTCGCTGACCGGGGTCGGATAACCGCCCGCCTTGCGCTCGTCGATCACCACCACGCCCGGCGCTTCTTCCAGCAGCGCGCGCGCCGCGGCCGCGCGTGACCTTGTCGCGCGTCTCGATATGCACCGCCTCGGAATGGCCGTAGAAAACCGGCACGCGCACCGCGGTCGGGTTCACTTGGATACGTCTCGTCTTCGAGGATCTTCTGCGTCTCCCAGACCATCTTCATTTCTTCCTTGGTGTAGCCGTTGGCCTGGAACTCGTCGATGTGCGGGATCACGTTGAACGCGATCTGCTTGCTGAACTTCGCCGGCGGATATTCCTGGAAATTGAGCAGCGCCGCGGTCTGCCTGGCGAGTTCTTCCGCGCCCGAGCGGCCCGCGCCGGAAACCGACTGATAAGTGGCCACATTGATGCGCGTGATGCCGAAGGCGCGATGGATCGGCGCCAGCGCAACCAGCATCTGCATCGTCGAGCAGTTCGGATTGGCGATGATGCCGCGCGTGCGTGTACCGCGCGATCGCATGCGGATTGACCTCGCTGACCACCAGCGGGATATCGTCCTGATAGCGGAACTCGGAGGTGTTGTCGATTACGACCGCGCCCGCCGCAGCCGCGCGCGGCGCGTGCGCTTTCGACACGCTGCCGCCCGCGGAGAAGAACGCGATGTCGACGCCGGCGAAGTCGTAGTCGGCAAGATTTTTCACCGCTGACCTTGCTGGTTGCCGAACTCGACCTGGCCGCCCGCGCTGCGCTCGCTGGCCAGCGGCACCAGTTCGCCGACCGGAAATTTGCGCTGCTTGAGGATGCCGAGCAGCGTTTCGCCGACGGCGCCGGTGGCACCGACCATCGCAACCTTGTATTTGTCCTTCTTGCTCATTTTTTCTCTGATCGCTCACATCGCCGGGAAGTAAGTATACAGTTTAGCGCGGGTTCCCTTTTGCCTGCGGGTTCAACACATTCGGCGGCCGACCGGCATGCGGACCGAAACCGAGCGCGGCAATCAGATTGTCGACCGCGAGCGCGGCCATCGCACGCCGCGTATCGTGCCTGGCGCTGCGCGATATGCGGGGTCAGCACGACATTGTCGAGCGTCGGCAGGCGCGCATCCAGCGCCGGCTCGTTCTCGAACACGTCGAGTCCGGCCGCGGCCAGGCGGCCTTCGCTCAGCGCCGCGACCAGCGCCGCGTCGTCGACGATGCCGCCGCGGGCGATATTGATCAGCGTACGCGCTCGGCTTCATCAGCGCCAAGTTCGGCCGCACCGATCGCATGCCGGTTTGCCGGCGTCATCGGCAGCACCAGCACGAGAAAATCCGCGCTCGCGCAACAATTCTCGCGGCTCGACGTAGCGCGCATTGCATTCGCGCTCGATCGCCGCATCCAGACGCGAACGGTTGTGGTAGATCACCGGCATGCGGAAGCCGACGGCGCGGCGCGCGATCGCCTGGCCGATGCGGCCCATGCCGAGAATGCCCAGCGTGCGGCCGTGCACTTCGCTGCCGAGCACAGGCGGAACGACGTGCCCTGCCAGCTGGCCCGCGCGCAGATAGCGCTCGGCCTTCGCCGACGCGGCGCGCGGTCGCGAGCATCAGCGCCCAGGCGAAATCGGCCGACGCCTCGTTGAGCACGTCGGGCGTGTTCGTCGCGACGATGCCCGCGTGCAGTGAGCGCGGCGAGATCGAGATTGTTGTAGCCGACGCCGCGGATTGGCGACCGCGCGCAGCTGCGGCGCCATGCGCGATCGCGCTCGCATCGACCGGATCGGCCACGCCGAGCACCGCGCCATGGCTTGTCGCGCAATTTCTGCGCCATCTGCTCGCGGCGTCCACGCACGATCTTCGGCTTCGACCTGACCTCGAAATATTCGCGCAAGCCGATCGATGATGTCGTCGAACAGCGGGCGCGAAACCCACACGCGCGGACGTGCGCTCGTCTGCTGCGTCATGTTACTTCGCGCCGGTCGCAGTCGACCCCGGAATGCGCGGCAAGACCGCGCCCACATCGCCGCACTGCGCGCGATGGCGCAGGGCGTGATCCATCAGGACCAGCGCGACCATCGCCTCGGCGATTGGCGTCGCGCGAATGCCGACGCACGGATCGTGGCGGCCCTTGGTCACGACTTCCACCGCCTCGCCGGCGAGATTCACGCTGCGGCCGGGAATCAGGATGCTCGAAGTCGGCTTCAGCGCCATCGAGGCGACCACCGGCTGGCCCGAGGAGATGCCGCCGAGAATGCCGCCCGCGTGATTCGACAGAAATCCCTGCGCGCGTGATTTCGTCGCGATGTTCGCTGCCGCGCTGCGCGACCGCGGCGAAGCCGTCGCCGATCTCCACACCCTTGACCGCATTGATCGACATCAGCGCCGCAGCGAGATCGCCGTCGAGCTTGCCGTAGATCGGCTCGCCCCAACCCGGCGGCACGTTGTCGGCGACGACGTTGACGCGCGCACCGACCGAATCGCCCGACTTGCGCAGCGCGTCCATGTATTTTTCCAGCTCCGGCACCATCGCCGCGTCCGGCCAGAAGAACGCATTGTCCTCCACCGCGTCCCAGTCGAACGCGTCGCGGCGTCAAGCTCGCCGATCTGGGCCAGATAGCCGCGCACGCCGATGCCGAAACGCTATGCGAGCCACTTCTTCGCGATCACCGCCGGCGGCGACGCGCATCGTCGTCTCGCGCGCGGACGAACGGCCGCCGCCGCGCGGATCGCGGATGCCGTATTTCTGCCAGTAGGTGTAGTCGGCGTGGCCCGGACGGAACGTCTGCGCGATCTCGGCGTAGTCCTTCGAGCGCGCATCGGTGTTGCGGATCAGCAGGCGATCGGCGTGCCGGTCGTCCTGCCCTCGAACACGCCGGAGAGGATTTCGACGTCGTCGGCCTCGTGCCGCTGCGAGGTGTAGCGCGACTTGCCGGTCGCACGGCGATCGAGATCGCGGCGGAATTCCTCGGCGCGCGATCTCCAGCCCCGGCGGACAGCCGTCGACACGCAGCCGATCGCCGGCCCGTGGCTCTCGCCGAAAGTCGTGACCGTGAAGACTTTTCCGAACGAATTGCTCGACACGTTCCGACCTCTATCTTTATTGCCAGTCATTCGCCGACGAGAAGCGGGAATCCAGTCAATGACGCGCGATTCGCTCATGCGAGACACTGGATGACCCGCCATTCGGCGGTTGAAAACCCCGCTTTCGCGGGGAATGACGAATAGCTTGATAACTAGCGCTTCCTTCAGCACCGCCTTGATCGACTTTGCATGCTCGACCAGATCGCCGCGCGCAATCGCGAACACACCCATCTGGCCGACTTCGAACTCGATCCAGTTCAACGGCAGCCGCGGCAACAGTTTCGTCAACGCACGCTCGCTTTCACCGACTTCGACGATCAGCCAGCCGTCCGTGCTCAGATGCTTCGGCGCCTCGTCGAGAATACGCAAGGCGAAATCGAGCCCGTCGTCGCCTGCCTTCAAGCCCAGTGCCGGCTCGTGGCAGTATTCGGGCGGCAAGCGCGGCGAATTCCTGCTCGGTCACGTAGGGCGGATTGCTGACGATCAGGTCGTAGACTTCGCCCTTGAGCGCTGCGAACAGGTCCGACTTGAGCGCGCGCACGCGCTCTTCGACATTCTGGAAAAGTATATTTTCCCGTGCCAGCGACAGCGCCGCGTCGCTGATATCCGCCAGATCGACCTGCCAGTCCGGATTGTGCGCGGCCATCGCGATGCCGATGCAGCCCGAGCCGGTGCACAGGTCCAGCGCGCGCCGCACGGGCACGCCGTCGAGCCAGGGCGAGAATCCGTTGAGGATCATCTCGGCGATCGGCGAGCGCGGCACCAGCGCGCGCGCGTCGGACTTGAACTTCAGGCCGGCGAACCAGGCCTCGCCGGTCAGGTAGGCGACCGGCTTGCGCTCGCGCACGCGGCGTTCGATCAGCGCGAGGACGGATTTCTTTTCCGCGGCGGTGAGGCGCGCCTGGCCGTAGTTCGGCGACAGGTCGTGCGGCAGATGCAGTGTATGCAGCACCAGATGCGTCGCCTCGTCGAGCGCGTTGTCGTAGCTGTGGCCGAAAGTCAGCGCCGGCAGCCGCCGAAACGGCTCGCGCCGTAGCGGATGAAGTCGATGATCGTGGCAAGTTCGGCGGTCATGGCGTGAATCGGGAATTCGTTCCGGCAAGCTCGCCGGATCAGTTGCCAGGGACGGCACGAACCCCGGCTGGGTTTTAGCGCCGGCAGCGAGCGCCTCCATGCGGTCCGGATTCCGGCAATCGACGCCGCAACGAGGGCACACAGGAGTATAGCGAAGTGCGCCGCTATAATGCGCCGATGACCAACACCTCAGCAGCCGCGCGCCGCAACCCCACTGACCTGATCCTTGTTCGCGGCGCTCGCCGCCGCGCTCGGGCTATGGCTCGGCAACCGCTACTTCGCCGCGCCGTCGACGCCGAAACTCGCGCAGCGCCGTGCTCTATCCACAGCCGCGCACATTGCCCGATTTCCATCTCGTCTCAGGCCAACGGCCAGCCGCTGACCCTGGCCGACTGGCGCGGACATTGGAGCGTTGTATACTTTGGCTACACGATCTGCCCCGACGTCTGTCCGACCACGCTGCAGACGCTCAAAGCTGTCTGGGCCGAACTCGGCGGACGCGGCCTGCACGACAAGTCCGCATCGATTTCATCTCCGTCGATCCCGAACGCGACACGCCCGACGTACTCGGCAAATATGTCGGCTTTCTTCAGCCCGGATTTCATCGCCGCGACCGGCAGCGACGAGCAGCTGACCCGGATCACGCGCGCGCTCGGCCTCGTCTATTCGCGCACAAAGAACCGCCGACGGCAACGATCGCAGTCGACCACTCCGGCTCGGCGGTGATCATCGATCCGCAGGGCGCAACTGGTTGGCATCTTCCGCCCGCCGTTTGGCAGCGGCAGATGTGGCCAGCGACATGACCACGCTGGCCGCCGGCAACCGGCTGAACGCATGCGCCCGGCCCTGTTGCTGCAGTACCTCCTGCCGCACCGCGCGCTGTCGCGCATCGTCTACTGGGCGACGCGCTGGACCTGGACGCCGTGGAAGGATTTCCTGATCTCCACAATTATACAAAAATACAATGTGGATATGAGCCAGGCGCTGCAGCCGGATGCGCGCGCCTACGCGAGTTTCAATGCGTTTTTCACGCGCGCGCTCAAGCCGGGCGCGCGCAGCGCACCGGCAGATGCGCAGCGCGGTCGCATGCCCGGCGGACGGCAACGATCAGCCAGCTCGGCGCGATCGTCGCGGATGAAGCAGGCGGCGCACGTATTTTCCAGGCCAAGGGTTTCGACTTCTCGGTCGCCGAACTGCTCGGCGACGAGTCTGCGGCAGCGGCGTATACGAATGGACATTTCGTCACGATTTATCTGTCGCCACGCGACTACCACCGCGTGCATATGCCGCTCGCCGGAACGTTGCGCGAGACCGTGCACATCCCGGGACGGCTGTTCAGCGTCGCGCCGTTCACGGTCGAGGCCGTGCCGCGCCTGTTCGCGCGCAACGAGCGTCTGGTCTGTCATTTCGACGCCACCGATGCCGACGGAAGCAGCGTTCGCTTTTTGCGTTGTCATGGTCGGCGCGATGCTGGTGTCGAGTGTCGAGACCGTCTGGAGCGGACTGGAAATTCCGCCCTACGCCAACGCGATCACGCGCAAGGATTGGCACGACCGGCCTATCCACCTCGAACGCTTTGCCGAGATGGGCCGCTTCAATATGGGCTCGACCGTCATCGTGCTGCTGCCGCAGTCGCGTGGTTTCAGCGGCAATCTGGCAGCCGGAAATACGGTGCAGCTCGGACAGGCTCTCTAGGGCCTTATGCCGCGACATCGGTCGATTGACAGGCCTTGCCAACTTGCTGCGCTTCGCAAAAAAAGAGGCCCGGTCTGAAACCCCGGGCCCCGCAAAAGCTGTCGAGGCGCTTGTGTCTAAAGCGCCGCTGCCAAGTCGTTTATTGCGTCAATGTCGTAATCAGAGCCGGCTTCGGACTACCCCAGCCGGTCACCAAGTCGTAACCGGTCACGGCCGAATAGCTGCCGGACTTGCCGCTGGTGATGTCGTGGAAGTCGGTGGCATAGGTGCCGGTCACGTTCTGCGCATAAATGGTCGGATTGAAGTACCCGACCAGCGCCTTGCCGTTAGCCGCCGCCTGCTGGTTGGCCAGCGCGATAAAGCCGGCCCACATCGGCGCGGCAAAACTGGTGCCGCCGTAGTAGTTGGCCAGGCACGTGGTCTGGTTCGCGCAGATGTAGAAGGTGAAGTTGGCGTTGGCCGAAACGTCCGGGCCATTGCGCAGGGTGGTCGAACCCTTGTTGCTTGAGTTGATCACGCCGGTGCGTTGCTGCCAGCTCGGAATCGCGATCTTGTCCGGAGTGATGCCGCCGCCGCTATCGACCCACGCGGTTTCGGATTTCCACGGCCCGGCCGCGCTGCCGGTTACCAGATCGGTTCCGCCGACCGAGATGACATACGCGTCGTCAGCCGGCCATGCCTCGTTTCTCGTCGACCAGGTCGAACTGTCGCCGGATGCCGCGAAGAAGTTCTGGCCCTGAGCGGCCATCTTCTCGAAGTACGGATCCAGCGTCGTCGGGTCGGCCGGCGTCCAGCCCCACGAGCAACCGATTGTCGTGGGCAGCGGATTGTGCGTCGTCATCGAGCTGATGATCGCGGTGTCGGTGGAGCCGACATACATCACCAGGCTGCTCAGTCCCGGCGCCATGCCCAGCGCCTGCGTCATATCGAGCGTTTGTTCGGTATCGTCGCAACTCCTCCGCTTCGCTGCTATGAACGCAGGCAGTGCTGGTTCCGTCTGTCGACAGCAGTGTGATCGGAACGGTATTGGTTTGATGTGCGTTTTTGTAGTACGTCGTCAGGTCGGCCAGGTCGGTTCCCAGATACTCGAACAAGCCGAGGTTCTGTCCGGCACCGGTAAGCGCCGTACCGCCGTAGTAGGCCGCGCGCATGTCGCTGCCGAGGAACGAGGCGGACGGACCCGAACCGGTCGTGGCGTTGGATGAGGCACCATTCTTCGGACCATTGCCGTTGCCATTGCCTTGGCGCAGTCGTCTCCTTCGACGAACAGCGGATGCGGGATCGAGAAGTTGTCCAGACCGGAGATATGCCAGAGCGGAATCGCCAGCGCAGTCGTCGGCTCGCGGTCGGGACTGAAGAAGGTGCGATTTTCGGTCGGATGCTGATAGGTCTGCATCTTGACATTGAAGGCCGCTTCAATGGCGGCGACGGAACCGCTTACCTGCACGTCCATGCCGTCCCGGCTTCCGCCGATGACCGTCAGTCCGTAGGCACCGAGATACTGAACGACGCTGTCGTAGTCCTGCTGCGTCGGACCAAACTTCGCGGTGAACTGCGCCGGTGTCAGGTAGTGACGGAAAGAAGGACTTGCCGGGTTGCTGACGTCCGCCACGAACGCATCGAGGTCGGCGGGATCGCGCACCTGCAAGACGACATCGAGATTCATCATCTGATCGAACGGAAGGCTGCCCATGCGCAGCGCCGTGCCCTGGCGCACCGCATCGCGCACATGATGGGTGGAAACATTGGCCGCTTGCGCCACCGTGGTTGCGCCGAGTGCCATCGCGACCGCAAGCGAAAGGCCGCACGCTTTTCGCACAAAGCGCGATGCGCCGTTTCTGAGATCTGCTCCAGTCGAATCTTTTCTGTACATTGCTGCCTACTCCCTAGAAGGTGACAGTGAATGATTGGCCTGACCGGAATAACGTCCGGACGGGTGCAGGTCGCGCATCTTCAACGCAACGTCGACGTGTTCCGGCTGGACTTTAGAGGTGATCCCATCCAGCGCCTTGTCGTGCACAATCTGCCCCAAGGCCGCATGCCTGGCCGGCACCGAGCGTAACCAATTTCGCACGCCTGCGCTGTCAGCAAAACGTCAGGATTGCGGTGCCACGATGCGCGGTTTTTCAGCGACACATTCGCGCGCGCAGCAAGGCGTTCGGCGACTCGCTCAAAAAGTACCGCGCAGTGGCTCGCATTGGGATAACGCGCCGATCGTCACGACAGGGTAAGTTTCTACAACCTGCTCAGGCGAGCACGTTCATGGCGGTACCGCCGGCAACCACTAGCGTTTCTTCTTGCCGGAAATATTGGCGGCGACGGCGCCTCATCGAAAAGCGCGACTGTCCCCGTCAGCCGCGAGTCGCAACGCCTAGGGCCGCACTGATTTTTTGCAATTTGCGAACCGCAAGCAGCAGGAAAGCGCCGCCCGCGACGACCAGTGCCTGCAAGAACAACATGCGCGTGTCCGCAGAGATTGCAAAACCGCCGAGTGCGAATGCAATGGCCGCAAAGGTGACCAGCGCGGTACCGACACAGAGCAAGGCAGCGGCCTCAAAGACTTTCATGGCGTTTTCCCCGATTGACATGGACAAAGCGAACCACAGTCGACCCAAGGCCCACTAGCGCGTGCAGACCCCGACCCGCAGCACGCGCCCTGGTCGAATGTTTCTGTAGCCGTTCGGCTTGATGCCGTTGGCTCTGGCCAATTCGGCCACGCTGGCGCAGCCGAATTTGCGCGCGATCCCGCCCAGGCTCTCGCCACGGCGCACGACATAGGTCGGCGCGGCCCTGGCTCGCGCGTGCGGCGGCGGCGGCACGGCGCGCGCGACTTGCGCAGGCGGCGACGGCGCGGCGAGTACGGCTTGATGCAAATCTTTGGCGACCGACTCCCACTCGCCGTTGACACAGGAGCGCTGGTACAGACCGACCAGTTGCAAGGGCACGTTCAGCGGCGTCGAGGCTGGTTGCTCCTGGCTCGGATCGAGAGACGGGTTGAGATTGCGCAAGGTGCGAAACCAGCCATCGTGCATATTGCCTTCCTGACCCAGACACACCGCAAGCTCGGCGAGCGAGGCGTTCTTCTGCAGGATCAGGGTTCCGGCGCGGCCGTCTATTTTCGGGAACTGCAGATTGTATTTTTCCGGGTGCATGAACAGCCACGCCGCGGCGAGCACGACCGGCACGTAGTCGCGCGTTTCCGCGGGCAACTGGTAGAAGATCCGCGGATCCCAGAAACTCGGATTGTCGGAGCCGCGTACGAGGCGCTGCACGCGTCCCTCGCCGCTGTTGTATGCGGCAATGACGAGTTCGAGATTGTTGTTGAATATCGCCAGTTGCTCGTTGAGATACGCCGCGTTCGCGCGCGCCGACAACGCCGGATCGTAGCGCTGGTCGAAACCGTTGCTCACCGTGAGGCCGAAGCGCTGGCCGGTCGCCGGCATGAATTGCAGCAGCCCCGCCGCACCGGAACGCGACAAGGCATGCACGCGCCCGCCGGATTCCTTGGCCATGATGCCGAACAGAATCGCTTCGGGCAGCCCCGCTTTCTGGTATTCGGGCCACATCAGATGGCGCAGATACTCATAGTTTTCGTAGGTGTCCATCAAATTCGGACGCAGCGACGTCAGCCATTCCTCGAGCGCGACTTTTACCGGCCCGTTGAGCGTCATCACCTCGGACAATTCGTGGCCCTTGAGCAGGGTCACCGAGCGGCTGACTTCCGGCAGCGCCGCGGCAACCGGCGAGGTTTCGCCGGCGTTGGTCGTCGCCTCCGGAGTCGCCGCCGCTTCTTCGGCCGTTGGCGGATTGGCGCCACCGGACATGCGCGCAAACGCGGCTTCAAAGCGTGCGTTATCGCAATCGCGAATCTTCGGGCATTGCGCCGCGGCGTCCTGCGCGTCGTCCCAGGCCGCCTTGTAGGCCGCGGTGTTCGCCGCCTCGTCGTTGTGGAAGGTGGCCGGATCGCGCGCGGCGAAGAAGCGTTTCTCGTCGGCCTCGATCCGAGTATACAATGCAGCAGTCGCCGCGCTCGGCGTTTGTGCGGCGGGTTTCGCCGCGTTGCCTTTTTGCGCGAGGCCGGCGCAACCGGCAAGTGCGGCGGCGAGAATCGCAAGGCCGATCGACAGGATACAACAACGAAAATTGAACATTCAGATGCAGCCGAGGGTTGAAATCGCGCACACCTTACACAGCGGGAGGGCGCATCACAACCACGCGCTGCTGCCTGGCTGGAATTCGTCCGCAAACAGCGCAGCCGCTGCGAACTGCCGAGCCCTGTTTCTGCTTGACGCGCCATGCGAAACTTCGGCTCTGCGCAATTCAAGGACCCGCTCGTGAACGATCTGACCGGCAAGAGCCAATTGCAAACCGTCACGCCGAATATCTATCTGCGCGTTCCGGGTTCGTTGCTGCGCAAGTGAACGCGTCGGCGCCAACGCACGCCCAAGGAATGGCGCGACCGTACTGGAAATGCTGGCCGCAGATTCTCGGCTATCCGATGCAGGGTGCGGTACTGTCCACCGTCATCGCCTTTGCGGTCGCCCACGGCATCGTCGATCTGCTGCCCTACCCGGTCAATCTCGGTGTCGATCTGATCGTCTGGGGCGCGTTCTTCCGCTACGGCTTCGAGGTATTGCGCTGGAGCGCAAACGGCCGCATCGGCGCGCCCGAAATCAGTCTCACCGTAGCCAGCTCGGCCGGGCGCTTCGCGATGCTGCTGCTGGTACTCATCGAATTGCTCCTGATCCTCGTCGGCTCGCGCTATGGGCGCGGTGCAGCGCTGGTCAGCGGCGTGGCGATCATGCTGATTGCGCCGGCGCCGGTGATGATCCTCGCCATCGACGAAACGCCGGCGCACGCGCTGAACCCATTCGCGTGGCTTGGGCTGGCGGTGCGGCTGCGCGGTGCGTATCTGATACTCGTGGCGTTCTTCGCCGCCGCGCTCGCGGTGCAGAGCCTCGCTGCGGGCGCGATCGTGCATGTCGCGCCTGGCCTGCTGGTCGTGCCGTTGGTCTTCTGCGTCGTCAACTATCTGATGCTCGCGAACTTCCATTTGATCGGCGTCGTCATCCACCAGTTTCGCGATGAACTCGGCTTCGCCGGCCATTTGCAACTCGGCGAGCCGCCACCCGCACCCGATCCGGCGCGCGCGGTGCTGGAAGCGGTGCGCATTCGTGCGGCGGGCGGCGATGTACGCGGGGCGACTGCGCTATTGCGCGATGAGACCCTCGCGCGCCCGCATGCGATCGGCCTGCATCTGGAATACCGGCGCCGGCTGCGGGACGCGGACGAGCGCGCCGAACTCGTGGCGCACGCACGGCGCTTCATTCCGATTCTGCTGGCAAGGCAACAGAATGCGGAGGCAGTCGATATCGCCTGCGAAGCGCTGCGCGCGGATCCGGCATTCGCGCTCGACGATGCCGACGACATCACACGCCTCGCCGCAGCCGCGGCGGCGGCTGGCAAACACCAGGCGGCTTTTGCCCTGGTTTGCGGATTCGGCGAGCACTTTCCGCTGCATCGCGATCTCGTGCGCAACAGCCTGCTCGCGGCGAAAATCCTGACTGAGCGGCTCAACCGCGAGGCCGACGCGCGCACCCTGCTGCTGCGTGCGAAAGACGACCGTCCGTACGACCCGGGTATCGCCGAAGTCGACGCCTATCTCGCTTTCCTCGAACGCCTGTCTCCGCCATCGGCGGCGCGGTTCTCGCGGCCGGGTTAGGCAGTTCGCTCAGCGCGCCGGGAATGCGTGATAATCACGCCGTTCCGAGAGGGGGCTTTAAATGACGTTGCAAGTCGCCGCACCGATCGTGCCGTTCTGGAACCGCCTGCGCGAGATCTCGCTGTATCCGCTGCGCGGCGAGGCGTTGATCACCATCGGCCTGCTCGCCCTTTGCCGCCTGTTTACCCTTTTACCGCTGCTCGGCTGGCTCATCGGCTTGGCAATCTGGGTCGGAGTATACAAATACGGTTTCGAGGTGCTGCGCGCGTCCGCCAACGGCCGCCTCGAACCGCCGCCCGGCAGCATCAATGTGGACGAGGATCTGGGCTGGAGTGCGATCTACCTGCAGGCGGGTTTCGTGTTGTTCAACATCGGCGGCTATCTGCTGTTCGGCCCACTCGGCGGCATCCTGATATCGGTCCTGCTGGCGTTCGGGCTTCCGGGCGCGGTCATGTCGCTGGCGATGGACGAAAACGTGCTGCACGCTCTCAACCCGGCGACCTGGCTGCAGGTCATGGCGCGTCTGGGTCGACCGTATTTCGTTGCGGTCGCACTGTGCCTGCTGATCAACGCCAGCATGGCGAACGCGCAGGCGCTGCTGTTGCCGTTCCTGCCATTCCTTGTCGCCGTGGTCGTGTTCTATTTCCTTGCCCACTACGCGCTGATCGCAACCTTTCATCTGATGGGTTATCTGATCTATCAGTATCACGATGAACTCGGCTATGTCGTCGAGGCGCCGGAGCCGGCGACACCTGTCGCCAGCGACCCCGACCAGGCGCTGCTCGATGAAAGCGCCGCCCTCGTGCGCGACGGCAAGCCCGGGGTCGCCACCGATCTGCTGCGCGAGCATCTGCGCGCCAGCGGCGGCTCGGACGCGGTGCACTTGCAGTATCGCAAGCTGCTGCGTCTTGCCCAGAACAAGGACGAACTGCTGCGCCATGGCCGCGAATATCTGAACGTGCTGCTGGCCCAGGACAAGGACAAGCGCGCGGTCGAGCTCGCGCAGGAGTGCGTCGATCTCGATCCCCATTTTGCGCCGTCACAACCCGGTCAGATCACGCGTATCGCGCAGAAGGCCGCCCAGCTCGGCCAGACGCGCACCGCGCTGCGCCTGCTGTCCGGCTTCCACCGGCGCTATCCGAAGAGCCCGGATATTCCGCAGAACTATCTGCTCGCGGCGCGCCTGATGCACGAACGCGTGGGCGAGGACGCGCAGGCGCGTGCGCTGCTGGTGCAGTTGCAGACCGTGTATCCGGAGCACCCGCTGTTACCGGAGATCGAGGCGCAGCTGGCCGCGATCGACAGCATGGCGGCACGGACCCTGACGCCCGACGCGAACAAGTAGCACCGCGCGTTTTACGCGAGGTCCAGCAGCAGCCGCGCCTTGCGCGCAAAGTCGCTTTGTGGAAATTGGCGCAAAATAAACTCCAGGCGCTCGCGCCATTGCGGCGTGTTTTCCGCGGCGCGCTGGGCGAATCCGAAGCAGGCCGCGTCCAGTCCTTCGAGCTGAGACGACTGCGCTGCGAGCTGATTCAGAAGCGCTTGCGCGTCCGCATCCAGATCGATGCGCAACCACAGTCGCGCCAGTCGCAGCAGCAAGTCTGCGGGCAAGGCGGGCGTACCGGGGTTGGCATTCGCATAGTCGTCGTAAACCGCTTTCAGCTCGCGCAGCTCGTCGCCGCGACGCGCATCGAAGCTGAGCACGCGGCTCACCGCCGCGTCGACTTGCTCGTGCTCGCCGGCGTAGCGCGCGCAGCGATACAGCGCAACCAGCACCGGCAATTGACCGGGTTCATCGCGATCGACTTGTCGCAGCATATCCTGCGCGGCTCCGATTTCGAGCCTGCCCAGATGCTGCAAGGCCTGCTGCAGACGCGCGGCATTGCCGTCGCGCTGCTCGACGCGTTCGTCCTCGGCCAGGAAATCCTGCCGCTCCCAACCGGCACGGCGCACGCCGAACGCGAGCAACGCGCCGCAAAGTATGCCGCCGGCATGCGCATCGAAGCCAACGTGCGCACCGCGATTGAACAGCAGGTTGAGCACTTCCCAGCCCAGCCAGAGCGGCAGCAGCCAGAGAGCGGGCACGCGCACGTAGTCGAACACGACGAAGAACCAGTAGAAGACGCGCACCTTGCGCAGACCCCACAATACGCAGTACGCGCCCATCAATGCGGCGATCGCGCCCGACGCGCCAAGTGCCGCGCCGTGTTCGCCCCAGCGCCAGGCCAGACTGACCAACCCGGCGCCGAGTCCGCCGAGCGAGATAGATCGCGAGAAACAGCCACGGCCCGAGCGCCCCTTCGACGAGCAGACCGAGCACGGCCAGGAAAATCATGTTGCCGATCAGATGACCGATGCCGCCATGCAGGAACATCGCGCCGAACAGACGCGCGGGAGCGAATTCGGAAAAGCGCAATTCGTAGCGTTCGGTGAACCCGCTCGACCAGAGGCGATCGAATTCGGCGCGCTTTTCGCGCCAGTCCGTGTAGTCTTCGCGCGCAGGGTCGATCACGCGGCCATCGTGCAGCGCGGCGAGAAATTCCGCGTCGGCCTGCAGCAATTGCAGCTTGATCTCGTCGGGTGCGCGCTGCATCGCCTGCTGCGCCTGCGCGTCGCCGGCATGCGTGCGCAGCCAGTCGGCGAACGCGGGAAACTCGATGCGTTCCAATCCCGCCTGGCGGTAGTAATCGAATGCCCGCTCGGCCACGCGCGCGTCGCCGGACTGCAGTACAAAGAAGACGAAGCAATTGGCCAGGACCAGCGCGGCCGTGACCAGCGGGAAATTCGCGCGGCCAAGGCGTCGATGCAACGGCACGATCAGCAAGCGCAGCCCCCTGTGGCTCGAATGTTATCGATTGTATATCTGTTGCGCAGCCACTTGAGCCACGCGCACGGCTCTGGCATAAAACAATAATGATGACGAAAACTGCATTCCGCACATGAGCCGTTGGCGCCCGCCACAAGCAGCTTCGACCGCACTGATCACCGCCGAAGGTCAGCGCAGGCTCAAGGCCGAGCTCGATGAGCTGTGGCGCGTACGCCGGCCCGAAGTGGTCAAGGCGCTGGCCGCCGCTGCCGCCGAGGGCGACCGCTCCGAGAACGCCGAGTATACGTATCGCAAAAAACAACTCGGCGAAATCGATCGGCGCGTGCGCTATCTGAGCAAGCGCCTGCCGCTGCTCAAGGTCGCGGACGCCAAGCCTGCCGACCGCAGCGCGATTTTCTTCGGCGCATGGTTCGCGATCGAGGACGAGGCTGGCAACCTGCAGCGCCTGCGCATCGTCGGCCCCGACGAAACCGATGCGGCCCTGGGCTATATCAGCATCGATTCGCCGCTCGCGCGTGCGGCGCTGAAAAAACGCATCGACGATGAATTCGAAGCCGAATTGCCGGGTGCGCGGCGCGGTTTTGTCGTCGTCGCGGTGAGCTACGACGGGCCGATTCGCGCTGAGTAACCCAGCGGGCGGATAACGCCGGCCCGCGCGCAACGGCCGAAAGCACGGCGCATCGAGTAGAACGCTTCGCGGTCGTTGTCCGCGTGCCAGCCCGGAATGCCCGACAGCGGCAGCGGCCGCAGTTCCTGCGGATCGTTGAGCAGGTCGCCGGCGCGGATCGCGGCGGCGATCGTCGTGCCAGCGCATCTACAGCTGCGTGTCGTGCCATCGCGACGACCAGCGCCTTGCCGACCAGCAGTGCGCCGGGTTCAAGCGCGTGCTCCAGCAAGGCATGGCCGAACACGTGGACGCTCGATGCGGCCGTCCGCCACGCGGCGCGTTCGCGCCAGAACAGGCCGTGCCAGTCGTGCGCATCCCACAATGCGAGCAAGGCCGGATCGCGCAGTCGCGACGACGACACCGCCTTCGTCGAAATGCGTCAGCGCGCATTGCGCGCGCGTGCGCTGCTTCGGCGCCGATCAGCGCGATCTCAGCGACCTGGCGCGCGTTCAGCGCCGATTTCAGCGCCGGATAGCGCAGCCAGATCAGCGCATTGAGCAGATCGTGCCAGTTGCGTTCGCGCGTGGCGACGTCGCCGCGTTCGGCGATGCGCGCCTCGTAGTGCAGACCGTCGCCGAGCAGCTGCGGCGACTGCGCGACGAAACGCGGCAACGTATCTTTTGCAACATTTTGCACTTTGTAGCGCAGCGCATCGAGTCGGCGACGGACGGCCACTGCGGCGCACTCAGCAGCGCGCAAACTCGCTCCAGTCCGCCAGCGGCGGTCGCGCGAATACCGCCGGATCGACCGCCTCGCGTGCCGGGGCGACAAAACGCATCGTAGCTCCTGTGAAGAGTGCAACTGCGGATGATTGCAAAAATTATGTCAGCAGATGGCCGCTCAGATCGTGCTCGTTCGGCCGCGTCGACGTGCACGTCGACGAACTGGCCGGGCTTGAGTTTCTGGCCGTCGACGATGCGCAACACGCCGTCGATTTCCGGCGCGTCGGCCGCGGTGCGCGCGACCGCACCATCCTTGTCGACATGATCGACCAAGGCTTGCAGGCGGCTGCCGATCTTGCGCTTGCAGGCGCTGCGCGCTGATGCGCGCCTGCGTTTGCCATGAAGCGCTCGAGGCGCTCCTGCTTGAGTTCTTCGGCGACCGCGCCGGGCAATTCGTTCGCCTTCGCGCCGTCGACCGGCGAATAGGCGAACGCGCCGACGCGATCGAGCTGGGCCTCGTCGAGAAACGCGAGCAATTCCTCGAACTCGCGTCTCGGTCTCGCCCGGAAAGCCGACGATGAACGTGCTGCGCAATGGTCAACTCGGGACATATGCCGGCGCCACGCCCGCACGCGCTCGAGCGTCTTCGCGCTCGCCGCGGGCCGCTTCATCAGTTTCAGGATGCGCGGACTCGCGTGCTGGAACGGAATATCCAGATACGGCAGGATTTTGCCCTTCCGCCATCAGCGGGATCACTTCGTCGACATGCGGATACGGATAGACATAGTGCAGGCGCACCCACGCGCCGAGTTCGCCCAGACCCGCGCACAACTCGGTCATGCGCGTGCGCACCGAGCGCGCCGCGCCAGTCGCGCGCCGCATATTTCATGTCGACGCCGTAGGCGCTCGTGTCCTGCGAAATGACCAGCAACTCGCGCACGCCGCTTTTGACCAGCCGTTCCGCTTCGAGCAGCACCTCGTCGACCGGCCGCGAGACCAGATCGCCGCGCATCGACGGGATGATGCAGAAGGTGCATTGATGGTTGCAGCCCTCGGAAATCTTCAGATACGCATAGTGCTTCGGCGTGAGCTTGATGCCCTTGCGGCGGGCTACGCAGAGTCCAGATGCGGATCGTGGCGTTGCGGCAATTGCGCGTGCACCGCATTCATCACGCTCGCGTAATCCTGCGGCCCGCTGATCGCAAGCACGTCCGGGATGCGCCTCGCGGATGACGTCGGCGCGCTTGCCCAGACAGCCGGTGACGATGACCTTGCCGTTTTCCTCCAGCGCCTCGCCGATCGCGTCGAGCGATTCGGCAACCGCCGCATCGATGAAACCGCAGGTGTTGACGACGACGACATCGGCCGCGCCATAACTCGGCACGATTTCGTAGCCCTCGACGCGCAACTGGGTCAGGATGCGTTCGGAATCGACCAGGGCCTTGGGGCAGCCGAGGCTGACGAAGCCGACTTTGGGAGAAACTCTGGACATCGGGCCTCGATCGCGCGGGAATACCGTTGCAAGTTTACACTAGCCTTCCGATCGCACAGGCCGATCGCGTTGGCAGTGATTCGATTGGCAATGCGGCCTGCGTCGGTCCAACTATCGAGTAAGCGTCATGGGTGAATTCATTCAACTCGGCACGTCGCGCACGCAATGTATTGGAGCCTACTTGGCACGTCCGCAGGGACAGACGCATGGCGGCATCGTCGTCGTGCAGGAAGTCTTCGGTGTCAACGCCTGGGTGCGCAGCGTCGTCGACCGCTTCGCCGCACACGGGTATACGGCGATTGCACCGGCGTTCTTCGACCATGTCGAAAGCGGCGTCGAACTGGGCTACGACGAAGCGAACCTCGTCCGCGCCCGCGCCCTGGTCAGCGAGGTCGGTTTCGATCTCGCCGTCGAGGATGTCGCCAGCGCGGCGCAGGCCATCGCTTCGGCCGGGAAGATCGGCGTCGTCGGTTACTGTTGGGGCGGCACGATCGCCCTGCTTTCGGCAATCCGGCTCGGCCTGCCCGCGGTCAGTTATTACGGCGGACGCAATGTGCAGATACTCGACCAGCCGCTCAAGGCGCCGGTGCAGTTCCATTTCGGCGAACAGGACAGCTCGATCCCCGCCGCCGCCGTGCAACGCCATCGCGACACGTATGCCGAGGCGATCGGAACCCGCAATGTGGAAATCTATACCTACCCGACCGGCCACGCGTTCGACCGCGACGTCGATCCGTCCCACTACGATCAGGCGAGCGCAAAACTCGCGCGCGAGCGCACGCTGACGTTCTTCGACGCGCACCTGCGTGGCTGAAGTTCGCACCGATCCGCTCGCATCGGCCCGCGTTGGTCGCTATATTGCGAACGCGATACGCACGGGGAGGTTCGGTCGTGGCCAACGTCGGTTTGCCCTATGCGCAGGCGGTCTGCCGGCGCCTTCTCGCTGCCGGATTTTTTCTGTTCGGTCTGCTCGGCGCAAACCCTGCGCATGCCGCTGTATACAAATGCACCGATGCCGCGGGCCAGATCGCCTATCTCGACAAACCCTGCCCGGCGACGACCCGGCAGCAGGAAATTCAGGTGCAGCCCGCACCCCATCCGCCCAAGGCAGCACCGGCAGATGCCATCAATCCAGCCGCGAAATCCACAGCTGGACTGGCAAGCACGAGCGATACAAAACAGGATTGTACGAGCTGGATCCCTCCGCCGTGGAGCGTGAAAGTCGGCCCGCCGCCGAAGCCCGACCTGAGTGGTCTGCCCAGAGATAAACAAGGCCGCGCGGTAGTCACTCGGAGCGCCAATCTCGAATTGGTCGCGGTCGAAAAGCCGGACGCGATGTCGGTGCAAACCGTCTGCTCGAGCCATGCTCACGGCCTGTTGGCACAAGGACAACGACAAGAAAAATTCCATGGATGCGTGCTTTCAGTCCGCGCCGCGCTGCACGACGAGCCGTCCGTGGGAGGAGGGTCGCGCCTGCTGCCCGGAATCCTGCTGGCAAAAATATTCGACGCTGCGTCGTCAATGCGTCGACCCGCTGGGCGCCGTGCAACAGGCTTTGTTCGAGGAACACTGCGTACCCGGCGTCGCGGAAATGTTGCAGGGACACTGATCGCACCGGATACCCAGGAAGTCATAAGATCGCGGTTGCATACCACCGCAAAGGATCCGAAATGCCGCAGCCATCGACCAGTTTCGTGATTGACGAGGGGCTTGCTGCGGATACGCACCTGATCGGCGATCTGCCGCTGTCGCGCGTGCTGCTCATGGACGACGCGCGCTTTCCGTGGCTGATCCTCGTGCCGCGCGTTGCCGGCATGCGCGACCTGATCGATCTGCCGCATGCGCAGCAGCATGCTCTGCTCGACGAAATCGAGCGCTGCGCGCTGGCGCTGCGCCGGCTGCATGCGCCGGACAAACTGAATATCGCCGCGCTCGGCAATATCGTCGCGCAACTGCATGTGCATGTGATCGGTCGCTTCACGCGTGACGCGGCGTGGCCCAGACCGGTCTGGGGTGTCGGCGAACGAATGCCCTACACCGCCGAGCCGTTGGCCGCGCAGCTCGCGCAACTTCGCACTGCACTCGATCTGCCGCCGACGCCGTGAATCGCACCGATATCGAATGCCTTGGCGACCGCGCGCTGCTGCTGCGGTTCGGCGAGCGCATCGATACCGCCTTGAGCGCAAGCGTACACGCCGTCGCGCAGGCGTTGCGTGGCGCGGCGCTGCCCGGCGTGCGCGATGTCGTGCCGGCCTATGCAAGCATCGCCGTACACTACGATCCCGCAGCGTGGAACGATCCGCACGCCAATGAGCCGCCGGGCGAGCGCCTCGCCGCGCGCCTTTGCGAGTTTGTGGAAAATTGCAATATTTCCGCGGCGGGGAAAAGCCTGCCCGCGGTCGAAATTCCGATCTGCTATGGCGGCGAGTTCGGCCCGGATCTGGCCGAGGTCGCCGCGCTCGCGCAACTCGATCCCGAGACGGTGATCGCGCGCCACCTTGCCGGCGCCTATCGCGTGGCGATGCTCGGTTTCGCGCCGGGATTTCCGTACCTGCTCGGCCTCGATCCCGCGCTGCACACGCCGCGCCGCGCGCAACCGCGCACGCGCGTGCCCGCGGGCTCGGTCGCGATCGGCGGCGCGCAGACCGGCATCTATCCGCGCGAACTGCCGGGCGGCTGGCAGATCATCGGGCGCACGCCATTAGCGCTGTTCGATGCATCGCGCGATCCGCCGGCGTTGCTCGCGCCGGGCCAGCGCGTGCGCTTTGTAGCAATCGATGCGCAAGCTTTCGCGAATCCGCGACGATGAGCATTCGTGTCATCTCGCCTGGCCTGCTGACGACCGTGCAGGATGCGGGTCGCACGGGACATGCAGCGATCGGCGTCGGTACGGCGGGTGCGATGGATCCGGTCGCATTGCGCCTGGCGAACATGCTGGTCGGCAATGCGGAAAATGCCGCTGTGCTCGAATTTACGTTGCGCGGTCCGCGCCTGCGGTTCGAGTCGGACAGCCTGATCGCGATCACCGGCGCCGAAACCGAAGCGCGACTGCGGCGGCCACGCGCTGCCGACCTGGCGACCGATACTTGTGCGCGCAGGCAGCGAAGTCGCGTTCGGCGGCATGCGTCACGGTGCACGCGCGTATCTTGCGCTTGCCGGCGGCATCGATCTGCCAGCCGTGCTCGGCAGCCGCAGTACCGATGTGAATGCGCGGCTCGGCCCGATCGCGCGCGCGCTGGCAGCAAATGACGTGTTGCCGAGTGTCGCCGCGTCGCGCGCGGTGTGTGCGGACTTGTGGCGCGGTATCGACGAGGACGGCAACGCAGCGTTTATCGCCAGCAAATGGTCTCTGGATCCGACACTGTGGTTCGAGCGCGATGCGCAGCGGCCGATCCGCGCGATTGCCGGCACGCATTTCGCGCAGCTCGATGTTTCATCCCAGCGCGCGCTGTTCGGCGCGAGTTTCCGTATCGGCGTCGATTCCAATCGCGTCGGTTGCCGTCTCGAAGGCGTACCGCTCACGCTGCGCGAACCACTCGAACTGATATCCGAAGGCAGCGTACCCGGCACCGTGCAACTGCCGCCGGGCGGCATGCCGATCGTATTGACCGCCGAAGCACCGCCGACCGGCGGCTATCCGCGCATCGCGCAGGTGATCGCGATCGATCAGCCGCTGCTCGCGCAGCGTCATCCCGGCGACAGCGTGCGCTTCGCGCAAACCGATCTCGCCGACGCGCAAATGCGGTATCTTGAGCGCGAGCGGGCGCTGGCGAAGATAAGCTGGTCGGTCGGCGAACGCCTGCACGCGTAGTTCTGCTACCTGCTTGCCACACAACGTGTCGCAACCATCGATCTGGACAAATCAATCGAGTCTGCCCCTTTTGATCCTTGGGGAGTGGCCACTTTCGCTGCAGTTGAACTTCGCTTGACCAACCGCACGATCAAGGAGATCGCGCAACCTTTTGGCTCACCGCGATTGGCGCACCGATAGCGGCAGATAAGCCAAAATAGTGATCAGTGACATAGAAAGCTGCCGGATAGTTCTTGATCTATGTCGTACGCTGCAATTTGTCTAATAGAAACTACAAGGGAGTTGAGTTCAACGGAGCGATTTCTGAATCGCCGAACAGGCGAATGTTTCTGCGTCCCAACTTGAATGATGGAGCCACAGTGAATCGCGATATCCCGCACGGATTTGGTGTCGTCAGCAGGATCTACCGCACAAGAGTTTCAATATTTCGATCTTTCATGGCCCCATTTCAATGACCTGTCAAACCGCCTAGTACTTTAGGAAGTGGCGGCTGAGCCACGAAGTGGCAATTACGAAGCGCATCGCAACGTCCACTTGACGGGTTAGGTCACAACCCCGGAACCAAGTACTTTGCGCATGTCCGCGTACGGACAACAACGTCCCGGATAACCCTAGTATGGTACTCAACCACCTAAGTGATCAATGGGGTAATGATCAATGGGGTCAGATTCGATTGATTGGTATGACGAGCCGCAGCTAGCCCGCTAACCAAACGGCGAGGACTATTTCGGCGCGACCGGCGGCGGGACCTGATTTTCGATCGGCTTCAGGGATTGGAGATAGGCGAAGACGGCCCTGAGGTCGCCATCGGTCAACACGGCAAGGTCGAACCAGGGCATCGGCGGCAGCAACGGCCGCCCCAAGCCGAGATGCTTGCCGGTGCGCATCGTCTTGATGAACTGCTCGGCGGTCCAGCCACCCAGCCCGGTGTTCTTGTCCGGTGTCAGGTTGGCCGCAAAGCTGATCCCCCACGGGCCCGCCCATGCCGTCAGATCGTTGACGGCGATTGCGCCCCACTTATCCGGACCGATCACCCCGCCAGGAACCGGCGGCAGCTTGGCGTCCGCAGGATGGCCGGACAACAGGCGCGTGCGATCGGCGATCGGGCCATCCGGCGACATCGTCTTGGGCGTATGGCAGTCGCTGCAGCCGCCGAAGTTGACGAGGTACTCACCGCGTCGAACCTGCTCCTTTGCTGCCTTGGATGCCTGCGCGGACGCGCCTTGCGGTGCGGCGCCGCTCAGGAGGGCGATGCCCAGCATTCCATACGCGATCGAGTTCAATTTCATTTGATTCTGCGCGAACACAGTTAATTGAACAGTGGGCCGGACTCGATCGATGATGGAAGGCTGGCCGGCCTGGCGGCTGGAATTTCAAGGTAAGATCAATTTACCATCTCGTGACAGACCATGCCGAAAACAATCGATCTCAACTGCGATATGGGCGAATCCTTCGGCGCCTGGAACATGGGCCAGGATGCGCAGGTGATGCCGTGGATCAGTTCGGCGAATATCGCCTGCGGCTTTCATGCCGGCGATTTTTCCACCATGCAGCGCACGGTCGCTCTGGCGAAGCAGCATCGGGTGGCGATCGGCGCGCATGTCTCGCTGCCCGACCTGCAGGGCTTTGGCCGGCGCGAGATGCATATCTCGCCAGCGGAGGCGCACGCGCTCACGCTGTACCAAATCGGTGCGCTGGCCGCTTTCGCCCATGCGCAATCCGTGCGCATGCATCACGTCAAACCGCATGGCGCCCTGTACAACATGGCGGCGAAGGATGCGCACCTGGCCGCCGCGATCGCCAGCGCGGTGCGCGATTTCGACCCGCAACTGATCCTGTTCGGCCTGGCTGGCAGCGCACTGCCGCTTGCCGGCGTGCAGATCGGCCTTGCCGTCGCCCACGAAGCCTTTGCCGACCGCCGCTACAACGCCGATGGCTCGCTGGTGTCGCGCCGGGAGGCCGGCGCAGTCATCGACGATATCGGCACGGCGGTCGCGCAAGCGGTACAGATTGCAACAAATGAAAAAGTGGAAACCGCGGATGGCAAGTCGCTGCGCATCCAGGCGGATACGATCTGCGTGCATGGCGACCGGCCCGATGCGGCCGCGTTCGCCAAGCGCCTGCATGCGGCGCTGCGCGCGGCGGGCGTTGCGATTGCGGCGGCGCAGGGACCGGCATGAACTACTGGCCGCTGATCGGCATTGCGGTCGTCGTCGCCGGTTTCGCGCTCAAGCGCAATCCGGTCCTGGTCGTTGTTGCGGCCGGCGTCGCCAGCGCGCTTGCCGCCGGCATGAGTATCGGCGACCTGCTCGCCCTGCTCGGCAATGCGTTCGTCAGCAATCGCGCGTTGCTGCTGTTCGTGCTGACCCTGCCGGTGATCGGCCTGCTCGAACGCTACGGTCTGCGCGAACACGCGCAGACGTGGATCGCGAGTTTTCGCAGACTTTCGCTCGCGCGCCTGCTGATCGCTTATCTAGGCGCGCGCCAGGTGTTGTCGATGTTCGGCCTGATCGATCTGGCCGGGCACGCGCAGACCGTGCGTCCGCTGGTCGCGCCGATGAGCGAGGCGGCCGCCGAGCACGGTGGCGCACGGCCGCTGCCTGATGCCGAGCGTGCACGCGTGCGCGCGCTCGCCGCGGCGACCGACAATATCGGCCGCTTTTTCGGCGAGGATGTGTTTCTCGCGTTCGGCGCGGTGCTGCTGATCCAGGGTTTTTACGAACGCAACGGCATCCATCTGGAACCGCTCGCGATCGCGTTGTGGGCGCTTCCGACCGCAATTTCGGCGTTCATCATTCACGCAATCCGCATCTGCTGGTTCCAGCGCGCGCTCGAACGCACGCACGCGCCGGCCGCCGAGACGAGCCGTGCTGCGACATTGAGTACGTTTACTGGTTGATCGGCGCGCTGCTCGCAATCAGCGCATGGTTCAATCTGCGCGAGCAGCGCTGGGCGATGGCCGCGTTCTGGGCGGTGCTCGCCTGCCCGTTCGCGTTCGGCGAACTGATCCGGCACGCGACCGCAGCGGGTACGCGCTGGCCGGCACAGGCGATGGGACTCGGCGTGATCGCCCTCGGTCTGCTTGCCGCCAGCGGCACGATGCACGGCGACGCTTCATCCGTCGAGGAACGTCGCGACTCCGCACGGCGTCTGGGCAATCGCCTGTTCGTACCGGCATTGACGATTCCGCTGGCGACGCTGATTCTGGTGTTGGGCGCGCGTTTTCTGATCTGGAATGGCACACCCCTGCTCGACAAGGCGCAGCCCACTCTGGTCGCGCTCGGCCTCGCCTGCGTCATCGCCTTGCTCGCCGCACTGCGCACGACACGCGCGCCGCCGGCGCAGGCGTTGAGCGAAGGCCGGCGCCTGCTCGATACGCTCGGCAGTGCCGCGCTGCTGCCGATGGTGCTGGCGACGCTCGGCAGCGTGTTTGCCGCAACCGGCGTCGGCGATGCGGTCGCGCGCTCGTCGGCGCGGTGATCCCGATCGACAATCGCTATGCCTGCCTCGCTCGCCTTCGCGTTCGGCATGGTGCTGTTCACGATGATCATGGGCAACGCGTTCGCCGCGTTTCCGGTGATGATGGCCGGCATCGGCCTGCCGCTGCTCGTGCTCAAGCACGGCGCGACGCCGCGGTGCTCGGTTCGCTCGGCATGCTCACCGGCTACTGCGGCACGCTGCTCACGCCGATGGCGGCGAACTTCAATATCGTGCCCGCGGTGCTGCTCGAATTGCCGGACCGAATACGCCGTGATCCGCGCGCAATTGCCGACTGCGTTTGCATTGCTCACGGTCAACGTACTGCTGATGGCCTGGCTGGTCTTCCGATGAAACGCCCGCCGCAAATCCGATTGCCCAAAGCGCTGGTCACCGGCTTTGAGCCGTTCGGCGGCGAGACGATCAATCCGTCGCTGGAAATCGCGCACGCGCTCGATGGCGAAATCGTCGCCGGCCATCGCATCGTCGGCGCCGAGTTGCCGACCGAATTCGCACGCTCGCTGGCCGCTCTCGATGCCTTGGTCGCGGAACATCGTCCAGCGCTCGTGCTCGCACTCGGGCAAGCCGGCGGGCGCAGCGGAGATTTCTCTGGAACGGGTCGCCATCAATCTGATCGACGCACGTATCGCCGACAATGCGGGTGCGCAGCCGGTCGATGTACCGGTCTGCGGAAAATGCGCCCGATGCCTACTTTTCCACGTTGCCGCTGAAGGCGATGCTGCGCCGCCTGCACGACGCCGGGATTCCAGCCGCGCTGTCGCAGAGCGCAGGCACCTTCGTCTGCAACCAGGTGTTCTTCGGCCTCGCGCACCGGCTCGCGACGCAGTATCCGCACGCACGCGGCGGCTTTGTGCATGTACCGTATCTGCCGCAACAGGCCGCAGGCTTCGTCGATGCGCCGAGCATGGCGCTGGAGACGATGATCGAAGCGGCGCGGCTGGCGCTGGAAACGGCACTGATCACGCGCGACGACCTGCATTTTGCTGCCGGAGCGCTGCACTGATTCGTCAGCGGACGCGTCCGTCTCGCAACTCAAACGCCGAACGAATCGGCGACGATACTTTTATACCAATCCGTCTGCCTCGCCTGCCTGCGCGGAGGTCGACGCGCGCGCGCCGCCATCGGCGCCGCGCGCTGCCTCGACCGCTCGAATCTCGCCGTTCACCAACTGAAATTTCGCGTGAATCGCCAGCTCGCGATCGGGCGCAAGCCAGGCTGTAGCAAACGCTGTTCAACGCCGGCACGGGTGGCGCGCGACCGTCGAGCAACGCGGCAATCGCACGCGCGCACTGTTGCGCCTGACTGTGCGCCGCCGACGCCGCCTTCGGCATCGCGCCGGCGATACAGGCATCGCCGATCACATGCACGTTGGCGATCAGCTGCGATTCGAAAGTCCCGGGTTTGATCGGGCACCAGCCGTGTCCGGAGGCCAGTCCGGCATCGAGCGCGAGCTGTCCCGGTGCCTGCTGTGGAATCACGTTTGCGACCGCAACGCGGTGTGCGCCGCGCGAAGTATACAATGTGTTTTCTTGCGCATCGACGCGAACGACGGTGCCGTCCTCGGTGAATGCAATCCACTCGATCATGCCGGGATAGAATTCCTGCCAGGCGTCGGTGAAGCGCGTCCTGCTGCGGAAAACGATTGTTGGCGTCGAAGATCAGCACTTTCGAGCGCGGCTTGTGCAGCTGCAGATAGTGCGCGACCAGAGCTCGCGCGTTCGTAAGGGCCCGGTGGACAACGGATCAACCCCGACGGCACGCTGATCGCAAATACGCCGCCATCGCGCATCGCGCGCAACTTGGCGGCGAGCAATGCCGTCTGCGTGCCGGCCTGCCAGGCATGCGGCATGCGCTGCGCCGCGGCCCGGTCGTAACCCTGCGGCGAGTTCCACAGAAAGCGGATGCCGGGCGCGACGACCAGGCGGTCGTAGCGAATCGTGTCGCCGCGCGCCAGCCGCACGCTGCGACGCTCGGGGTCGACGCCGGCAACGCGATCGCCGATCCAGCGCACGCCGGCGCGGGCGAGACCGCTGCGCGACCAGGTGATCGAGCGCAGACTGCGCGAACCGACGATAACCTCATTGCTCATCGGGCACGTGACATAACTCGCATCCGGATCGATGAGCACGACGTCGAGCGCCGGATCGATGCGGCGCAGTTCGAGCGCGCAGCTCGATCCGGCGAAGCCGCCGCCGGCGATGACGACGCGCGCCTTCGCCGGCACCCGCGTCGGGCGCGCACGCAGTGGAAGCGCCGCACTGCCTGCCGCGGCCAGCCCGGTCAGGCGCAGGAAATCGCGGCGATGCATGCTATTCCCATTCCAGTTCCTGGTAGGCACGCGCGACGTTGTGCGCATGCGTGCTGTCCCACAGCAGCCAGTGGGATTTTTCGCTCTGGCCGACGTGATCGATCGCGTCCTGCATCGACTTGCCGGCGGCGATTTCGGCGCGCACGCCGTCGGCCAGCGCCTGCAGATAGCGCCGCTCCGGAACCAGCGCCGCGGCCAGATCGTGCGTGACCGGGCCGTGTCCAGGCACCGCGATCTTCACCGGCATGTGCGCCAGCTACGTCGATTGCCGCGAGCCAGCCCCTGACGCTGCCGTCGAGCGCGGGCAGGCGTCCGCGAAACAGCAGGTCGCCGGTCCACAGCGTGCCGGTCTTTTCGTCGAACACGGTCAGGTCGCAATCGGTATGCGCTTTCGGCCATGCGCGCAGAGTCAGATGCCGCTCGCCCAGATCCAGGTCGAGCGTGGTTTTCACTGTCGCGATCGGGCCCGATGATTTGCGCAGCCGTCGCCGGCGCATCGAAATCACCCGCATATTGGCGCAGGAAAAAATCGCGGCTGCGCGCAAGCGCCGCGGCGAGCGCGGCGTGTCCGACGAAACTCGGATGGTCGTCCTTGAAGGCGGCATTGCCGAGCACGTGATCGACATGCACATGCGTGTTGATCACGTAGCAAATCGGCAACGAGGTGCGCCGCCGGATTGCTGCGCGCAATGCGCGACCGATGCGCACCGAGCCGCCGCTATCGATCACCGCGACGCAGCGCGTGCCGACGATGAAACCGATATTCGCGATATCGTCGTGACCCGGCGCATCCAGCGCCAGCGGTTTGCCGAGATGCACGAAGACGCCGGGCGCAACGGCACTGAGATTGAATGCGCCGTCGGCCGCTTCTGCCATGGGAGCCGCTGCACCGAACAGCACGGCGCAGAAAAAGCACACGCGCAATCGCGGACTCGCAGTCTTGCTCAGCACGCGCAGCGCTTCACGCCGAGTCAGCCGCTCAGCGGCTGCCGCTGGTCGCGGCTGTTTTCGCGGCGTCGCCGCCAGCGCGACCCTGCCAGGTTCCGGTGTAGTGCGCCAAGGTCGGCAAATCCGTCGCTTCCAGGGTAACCGGCGTTGCCAGCGGCGTGCGCGTCGCGATGCGCAGGGTCGGATTCTCGCTCAGCGAAATGCCCGAGTCGACGTCCATCACGGTCTGTCCGCCGGCGCTCACGCGGATGTGCGAAATGTAGTGCGGCGGAATCGTGATCGCCCGTGCGCGGGTCGATCTGGAATCCCGAATTGTTCGGGTGACGGATGCTCATCAGCAGCGCGGTCGCATCCGCCGACGGGTGAAAACGGATTTCGCCGAGCGTGCCGCCATCGCTCGCACTCGGCGGCGCCGAACAACCGCCGCTGGCTTTCACCCAGGTGCTGCGCATTTCCAGACGTCCGTCGCCGGTTTCCGCGATCGCGCGCACCGAGGTGAAGCGGTCGATGCGCACGCGCAGATCGATTTCGTCCACCGGCACGCCGGGCTTCAACTCGCATCGTCGCCGCGAGCGGCGATGGATTGTTGTCGATGATCAGGCGCACCTGTTTGATCCTGCCCGCAGCCTGCGGGCCGAAGCGCAGGGTCAGCGGCGTCGCCGACGGATCGGGCGTGTTCGCCGGCGCTTCGAGGCGCATGAATTTTTCGTCGACCACGCCGATTTCGCGGTCGCCGTAGAATTGCGGGCGCAGATATTGCCAGGCGCCCGTGGCGGGCGATTGCGCTTCGCCGACCGCGAAAACGGATGGCGCGAGCGACGCCACGCCCAGCATCGCCGCGAGCGCACGCGCAAGCACGCTGCGGAATGGTCGAAAACGACGCCGCATATGCGCAGCCCGGTATGTGGAAACTGTCATCGCCGCGTAAGGTTATCGCACTTTTTCCGGTCGGGATATACTGGAGAGATTCCAGCCGGCGGAGTCCGAGACTCCTTGGAGGTGCCCATGTTCGCTACTTTGCCCACTCACGATCTGCGCACGCCTGTGCGGCGCATCTTCATCCTCTTCGCCGTGGTCTGCTTCGCCTGCGCCTGGCACAACACGCCGGGCGCCGACACGGCCAAACCCGCAGCCGTCGCGACTACGCCGCAATTCGGCGGCCAATGCGCCGAAGGGCTTGCTTTGGGCAGGCATGTGATGACCGATTGCTCGATCACCTGGACCGACAAGGACGGCAAGGTCTACTGCTTCAGCAACGCGGCGAACAAAACCGAATTCCTGAAAGACCCCACCGGCAGTCTCGAACGCGCGCGCAGCTTCATGGCGGCGAGCAACGTGCAGTCGACCGAGCAGGCGATGCAGGATTTCGACGGCAGCGATGCCGAGAAGCTCGTCAACACGCGGATCAAGGCGCAGATGGCGGCCAACGGCGGCGTGTTCCCGTTCGCCGATGCGTTGACCGGCGAGCATCTGAAGCTCGCCTTCGACGGTATCGACTTCACGCGCACGCTCGATGGTTACGGCTTCTTTCCCGATGTGAAGTTCCACGACGCGAAGGATGCGACGAAGAAATATCTGATCGATTACTGGGTGACCGCGAAACACGGCCAGCTCGACATCGAGGAAACTCGCATCTATCAGGCGCCGGCGCTGGTCGAAGGCAAATGGCAGATGGTGACGCGGCAGCCGATTCCGTGGTGGTGGATCCCGGCGTCCGAGCATCCGGGCCATGTTGCGCAGAAGCGCGGCTGGGAAGTCATGTCCGCAGTCGAACAGGACGCGCTCAAGCAGAGCGTCAACGGCGTGTTCACGCTCAAGGACGACAAGACCGGCAAGGAACTCAAGCTGCAGTTCGTCGACACGCACCAGCCGATCCGTCAGCTCGACGACAACGGTCACTACTTCGCCTGCACCGACTTTCGTGAGGAAGGCAGCAAGGATGCAATCTACGACATCGATTTCTGGGTCAGCAACAAGGACGGCAAGATGAGCGTGGACCAGGTGCGCGTGCACAAGGTGCCGGAATTGAAGAACGGTCAGTGGGTGCAGGTGCCGCGCTACAGCTGGAAGGACCTCGGCAACTCGCACGTCGTACCCTGATCGGCGCATCCAGGCATCCGCCACACCGCGACTTCCGCGGTGCGCTCATGCGCATGCGATTTCCGGATGAGCCCGCGATCAGCCCGGACGCAGCCAGCGCGCCGCCAGCGGTGGAATCAGCAGCAGGCTGACCAGGGTCGAGGACACCAGACCGCCGAGGATCACCACCGCCATCGGTCCTTCGATTTCATGGCCGGGCTGATGCAGTTGCAGCGCGACCGGCAGCAAGGCCAGCGCGGTGAGCAGCGCGGTCAGCAATACCGGCGTGAGGCGTTCGGAGGCACCGCGCAGGGCGGTTTGCAGATTCCACGCCTGCCCTTCCTCGCGAACCAGATGGTCGTAGTGCGAGACCAGCAGGATCGTGTTGCGCGCGGCCATGCCGAACAAGGCGACGAAGCCGACCATCGCGCCGAGGGTCAGGGTGCTTCCGGTCAGCGCCACCGCAGCGACGCCGCCGATCAGCGTGCTTGGCAACGCGAGCAGCACGAGCAGCACATGGCGCGCATGACCGAACGCGAGCGCGAGCAGGAGCACGATGAGAACGAACGCGGCCGCCGAATGCAGCAGCAACTCGTGCTGCGCGGCGGCCTGTGCCACGGCGGCGCCGCCGTAGCGCAAGTAGACGCCGGCCGGCAGTTCGATTTTCGCGATCGCTGCGCGCGCACGTTGCGCGAATCCCGCCTGGTCGTTCGTCGTCGGCGTCGCAATAACGATCTGCCGGCGCAGACCGTCCTGATGATTGATCTCACTGCGCCCGGATTGAATCTCTAGTTTCGCCACGCTTGCGAGCGGCACGAGCGCGCCGTCGCGGCCGCGCAGCAGCAGCGCGCCGACGGCCTGCGGATCCGCGCCGGCGCCGGCGATGCGCACCGCGACCGGCACGCTGCGGTCGGCCTGGCTCAGGCTCGCAACCGTGCTGCCGTGATACGCGGCATTCACCGTGTCGAGCACGTCGGCCGCCTGCAATCCGTACAACGCCAGTTGCGCGGGCTGCAATTCCAGATGCAACTCGGGCTGACGCGGCGGCACGATCAGACGCACGTTGCCGCTGTCCGGCAGCTTTTGCAGCGCCGCGGCGAGTTGCGCGGCGGCGGCATCGTCCGCATCGAGGTCGGCGCCGAACACGCTGATCGAGAAAGGCGCGGATTCGCCGGACAAAGTCTCGCCGATGCGCTCGGCCAGCACCGAGTAGATTTCCACCAGCTGATTCGGATAATCGTCGAACACCGCGCGGATCGCCTTGTCGATATCGCCGGCGTTGTGGCCGTGCTCGGGATCGATCTGCACCTCGAACTCGCTGCGATCGGGCGTGTCCGGATCCTGTCCGTTCTCGGCGCGGCCGATCTGCTCGGCCACGCTCTTGATCCCGGGAATCGCGGCGAGGTCCCTGGAAATGTTCAGGCCTACGCGCGTGGTTTCGGTCAGCGAAACGCCGGGGCGCAAACCGGCATGCGCGATCAGATAGTTCTCGCGAAAATCGGGCAGCAGGCGCGCGCCGAGCAGCGGCAACAGCACGATGCCGGCGATGCCGCTTGCGATCAGCAGCGTCCACACCGCGCGCGGCCGCCGACCGAGCCACTGGATCGTGCGCCATTGACCGCGCTTGCAGCGTTCGAGGAAACCGGCCTCGGCCCGCGGTTGATGCTTGCCCATGGTCAACGCGCACAATGCCGGCGTCGCGCTCATCGCTACCAGCAGCGACAGGCCGACCGCGAGCAGGAAGGCGATCGACAGCGGGCGGAAAAATGCGCCCTGAATCCCGGTCATCATGAGGATCGGCAGAAACGCGACCGCGACCGCCGCCGTGGCGTAGAACACCGGCCTTCTCACTTCGAGCGAGGCACCGATGAAAAGCTGGTTGATGTCGACGTCGTCGCCCGCGTTGCGCCGGCGGCGCAGGATGTTCTCGACATCGATCACCGCGTCGTCGACCACCACGCCGAGCGCGACGACGATGCCGCCGAGCGTCATCGTGTTCAGGCTGAAACCGATGGATTGCAGAATCCACACGGCGGTCAGCAGCGCCAGCGGAATCGCGCTGAACGACACCAGCGCGCCGCGCCAGTCGCGCAGGGTGACCAGCAACAGCGCCACGACAAGCACTGCACCGATCAGCAGCGAATTGCGCAGTTTCGCGATCGCGCTTTCGATGAAACTCGCCGGCCGCAGCAGCGCCGGATGATAATCGACGCCTTGTTTTTTCAGCACCGGCGCGAGCGCATCGAGGCGCGCTTCGAGCGCGCGCGTCACATCGAGCGTGTTCGCGCCGTACTGGGTCGAGGTCTCGATCAGGATTCCGGGCTTGGTGCCGATGATCGCATCGCCGAAGCGTGGCTCGGCGCCGTCGCGGATCGTCGCGATGTCGGCCAAACGCACCGGAAATCCGGCATGCGTGCCGACAATGGCCTGCCCGAGCGCCTGCGCCGTGACGCCCGCGGCTTGTGCGCGCAGCACGATGCGCTGCGTCGTGGTTTCGATGTAGCCGCCGCCGATCAACGCGGTCGCGCGCCGGGTCGCATTGAACACGTCGTCGAGCGTGAGTTGCGCCGCGGCGAGTTTCAGCGGATCGACGATGACCTGGCGCTCGCGCACTGCGCCGCCGAAAATCTGCGCCTGTGCCACGCCGGGCACGGCGAGAATCTGCGGCTTGATCGTCCACTGCACCAGATCGCGCAGTTCGATCGGCGTGAGCGTATCGCTGCTGTAGCCGAAGTGGACGAGGTATTCCATCGACGAGGACAGCGGCGACAGCAGCGGCGCACCGACGCCCTGCGGCAGCAGGCCGCCCGCATCGGCGAGACGTTCGGTGACCACCTGACGCTGACGATACGGATCGCCGCTGCGATCGAACACGACCTGGATCGCCGACAGACCCTGGCTCGATGTCGAACGCACCGAGCTGACATTCTCCGCGCCGGCGAGCAGGCCTTCGAGCGGACGCGTGACCAGCGCTTCGACCTGGGTCGCATCCAGGCCCGGCGCTTCGGTCTGCACCAGCACATGCGGCGGCGCGAAATCCGGAAACACATCGAAGCTCGCCGAGAACAACGCCGCGACGCCGAGCACCGCGATCAGCACCGACAACGCGGTGACGATGCGCGGATTCGCCAGCGAGGCGCGGACGATGGCGGCTAGCATGCGCCCACCGCGTCAATCGTCGTCATCGGCTTTCTGTCCGCTGAGCCCCTGCAGCGACCACAGCACACCGGCGCCGTGCACGACGATATCGTCGTCATCATCGATGCCCTCGACCAGCCAGCCATCGCCTTGCGCGAACAACAATTTGACCTTGATCTTCGCGTATTGATTCTTGTCGTCGGCGGTTTTTTTCGTCAGCTGCTTGTAGACATAGACGCCGCCTTCGTCATAAAGCAAGGCGCCGCGCGGAACCAGCAAACCCGTGCGCGCCGCGCCGACAAGGGCGACGGGTACGCGCGCACCGGCGCCGAGTCCGGGCAACGGGTCGTCGACTTCGATGAGGACGCCGACGCCCTGCTCATCCACCGCCGCTTGCGCGACGATGCCGAGCACGCGTCCGGGCAAATCGATGCCGTCGACATCGAGGACGGCCTTGTCCGGCACGATCCCAAGGCTGTGCCGGCCGGGCAAATCCGCACGCACCAGCAGATGCTTGCCGCTCGCCGCGGCGGCGATCGTTTTCGTGCGCGCGGCGGCCGGCAGGCTGGCCAGCGCGCCCCAATGTGCGGCGAAGCGCGCCGTCGCCGTCTGTGCCCGCGCCTGCGTCTGTGCCTGCTCGGTCTGCGCTGCATCGAGCGCTTTCTGCGATGCGCCCGCGCCTGCGCGCAGCAGGCCACGCAGGCGCTCCACTTCGGCCGTTGCGGCGCGCTCGGCGGCGTGGGCGGATTCCATCTCACCTGCATCGGCAACCAGTGCGGCCGGATCGAGCACCAGCCCCAGCGCCGGAATGCGCTCCGGCGCCGTCGCCTTGAGCGCATGCGCGACGACGATGCCGACCGCCTTCTGTTGCTGCGCGCTCAGGCTGGGCATGGCGCCTTCCTGACCGGCCGGCGCCTTGTCGTCGTCATCATCCGCGCCGGCACTGCGGGCCATGGACAGGCACAGCAGCGCGGCCAGCGACGCGGCTCCGATAAAATGTATAAACGTATATTTCATCGCTGCGGCTCCGCGATCGCAACTGGCAACGCCTTGGGCATATCGAGCTCAGGACCGGACAACGGCGCATGCAGCGCGTCTTCGAGCGCGTTGCGCGCGTCCTGCCATTGTGCGCGCAACTGCAGGGCTTCGAGTTCGCTGCGCAAGAGCAGAATCTGCGCGGCGACTTCTCCCGCGACGCCGAGCGCGCCGAGCTTGAGGCCGGCCTGCGCCTGGCGCGCCTGTTCCTGCGCCGACTGCACGCCGCGCGCGCCAGCCTGCGCACCGGCGCGCGCAATGTCCTCGGCGCGCTCGGCCGCCGCGATATCGCCGTAGATCAACGCCTGTATCGCGAGTACGCGCGCGCCGGCGACATCGCGCGCCGCGCGTGCCTCGGCGATCTCGCCGCGGCTGAACAAAGGCAGGGTGAAGCCGACATCGAACGGGAATTTGGCGACGCCGTGGTCCCAATAGTAGCCGGGCGACAAGTGTAATTGTGGATATTGCCGCATCACGACCTGTTGCAGCTTGTTCTCGGTTTCCGCGTACTCGCCGATCGCGACAGCGAGATCCGCACGCGACAGCAGCGCCTGTTCGCGCGCTTCGCGCAGGCGCTCCTGCGCGAACGCCGGCGGCGCACCCCATTGCGCCCAGCGCAGATCGATTCCGTCCAGCGCCTGCGGCGGCATGCCGAGTGCGGCGGCGAGCGCCGCCTGCGACGCTGCCAGGCTTGCGCGCGCCTCGGTTCGCTGCTGCTCGATGCCGATGCGCGCCTGGCGTGCGAGCAACAACTCGGCGGGCGTATCCTCGCCCGCGGCGACGCGCTTTGCCTCGATCGCGACGAGCTGTTGCTGCTTATGGGTCAGGCGCTCGAGGATTTGTGCGCGCTGTTGCGCCGACTCGCGCGCCGACAGTGCCGCAATCAGGCTGCGCCGCGTCGCCCACACCTGATCGAGCAACTGCCACTGCGCATTGCCCATGCCGATCCGCGCGAGACCGGTTTCCAGGCGCTTGCGCGCGGGCAGACGCAACGGAAAATCGAGCGCGAAACCGTACAGCCAGGGATGCGGTTCGTGGTGCGCGTATTCGGATTGCAAAGTCAGATCGGGATTCGCCGGCTGCTCTACTGCACTCTCGTGCGCACGCGCCGCCTGCACTTGCGCGCGCGCGACGGCGAGGTTCGGGTTGGACGCGAGCGCAACCGCGAGCAGCATGGCCCGATTCCATTCGTGCGGCGGCCACGTCGCTACGGACTGCGGCAGGATGCGCGCAATCTGCTCGCGCAGCTCGGCAGTATCGAGTCTGCGTTTGGCGAATTGCGCCGTGCTTTGTTCCGGTTGCAGGGGCTTGCCTTCATAGCCGACGCAGGCCGCAAGCAGCGACGCGAACAGCACGCCCACAGCGACGCGAGCGGTATTGCGGGCGACGCTGGCTGCGGGGAACGCGCGCAACGTTGCGTGCAACGCGACGCCGGTGCGGGCGGCGCGGTCGTGCGGATCGAAATCGGCGGAACTGCTCACTCTCCCCGTTTCCCTCGCGACGATGGAACGATGCACAGCGCGCTTTGTGGCCGCACACAATCGTCCCGCTAACAGCGGATCGTTTATTCGGCGGAGATACTACCGAATGCCAAGGCCCGGCGCGACGCGCAAAGCGGCGCCTGCACCGGAAACGGAGCAGCGGTGGAATCGGCGAAGTGAAGTGGGACGCCGCACAGCGCTCACGAACAGGCGCTGTGCATGCTGCGCGAATCGGCTAATGCTGGGTCGGATCCGCGACTGGCGCGGGCTGTCCCGCGGCAGCGGGCTGTGCGGTGGGCGCCGGCGCTGCCGCAGGTGCGGGCTGCACGGCTGGCGCTGGCGCCGGCGGAGGCGCCGGCGGAGCTTCTTCGATCTTCTGTTCCTTGCCGTCGATCTCGATGAACGCATCCATTTTCATCTGCCTGGCGGTGACATAGACGATGTGCTTCTGCTCGGCCGTCGCGTTCTCGCCTTTCTTCAACAGCAGGCCGACCAGATCCTTGCCCTTGTCATGCGCGGTTTCCCACTTGTCGCCGACGTAACCATAGAAACTGACCTTGTCGCCCATGAAGTCGCCGACCTTGTACTTGTTGCCCTTCTCCGGATAGATGAGCAACTTGCCATCTTCGATCTCCCTTGCCAGCGTGGAGGCGGCAAAGCCCAGACTCAGGATCAGGACCAAACTTGTGACTAAGCGACGCATTTCATTCTCCCGCTTCAAGAAGTTATACCGGCTGGCGTCCCCACCAGCCCTTGGTTAGAGATCAGCCGAGGATTTCTACTTGTCCGCGATCTTGATCACTTTGAGCCTGCCGTCATTGTCTTCGACGAAGGCCTCGACCTTGAGATCGCGCGCGATGCCGGCCAGGCCCGCAACATGCTGGTTGGTGATCTTCTGTTTTTCGCCGCGCTTGAGCAGCATGGTGTGCACCGGTTGCCCGGTTTCGTTGCGATAGCGAATATGACCGCGCAGGTCCTCGGCATTGAGCGTCGCGCCCTGCAGCTCGAACTGGCCGTCCTTGTCGGCGAGCACGGTCAGATCGTATTGCGCCGGCACCGCTACCACGTCAGTCGTGTCTTTCTTCAGATCGTCCCGGCCGCATGCGCCGAGCACGGCAACCAGCACGATCAGGGCAACTGCCCGCAACCAGGGTGAAAGTATATTTTTTTGCATCTGTTTCTTGGCCTTGACTTTGGCAGTTACTGTAAACCGGCGGGTATCGGCAATCATGCCTGCGGCAAGGTGACGCCACGCTGACCCATGTATTTGCCGCCGCGGTCGCGGTAGCTTACCTCACACTCCTCGTCGGATTCGAGAAACAACATCTGCGCCACGCCTTCGTTGGCGTAGATGCGTGCCGGCAGCGGCGTGGTGTTGGAAAATTCCAGGGTGACATGACCTTCCCATTCCGGCTCCAGCGGCGTCACGTTGACGATGATGCCGCAGCGCGCATAAGTGCTCTTGCCGAGACAGATCGTCAACACCTTGCGCGGAATCCGAAAGTACTCCACCGTGCGCGCCAGCGCAAACGAGTTCGGCGGGATGATGCATTCGGCCGATTTCACGTCGACGAAACTGCGCGCATCGAATGCCTTCGGATCGACGATGGTGGAGTTGATATTGGTGAATACCTTGAACTCGTCCGCGCAGCGCACGTCGTAACCGTAGCTCGAAGTGCCGTAGGAAATCATCTTGCCGCCGCTTGCATTGACGCGAACCTGGCCCGGCTCGAACGGCTCGATCATGCCGGTGCTTTTCCGCCATGCGGCGAATCCACTTGTCGCTTTTGATGCTCAAACTTGCCTCCGATTCAGGCTGGGAAAACGGGTAAACGGGAAGAAGGGAAGAAGGGAGGACAAAGACACCCGTGTTGCCGTCCATTCGTCCTTCAATCCACGCTTACGTATTCTGAATCACGATCTTGGGAAACTGGATCGACTTGCTGCGCGCCCGCCGCGACAACTGCGCCGCGGCCTTGCGCGCGATTTCGGCGTACGCGATTGCGAGCGCGCTGCACGGATCGGCGGCGACGGTCGGCGTGCCGCCATCGGCCTGTTCGCGGATGCGGATATCCAGCGGCAACGAGCCGAGCAGCGGCACGCCGTACTGCTGCGCCATGCGCTCGCCGCCGCCCGATCCGAAGATATGTTCGCTGTGGCCGCATTGACTGCATGTGTGCAGGGCCATATTTTCGACGATGCCGAGTACCGGCACTTCGACCTTCTCGAACATCTTCAGAGCCTTCTTCGCGTCCAGCGGTCGCGATGTCCTGCGGCGTGGTCACGATCAAGGCGCCCGAGACCGGCACGCTTCTGGCACAGGGTGAGCTGGATGTCGCCGGTGCCGGGCGGCAGATCGATGACCAGGTAATCCAGATCGACCCAGTTGGTTTCGTTGAGCAGTTGGGTCAACGCCTGCGTCACCATCGGCCCGCGCCAGATCATCGGCGTGTCTTCGTCGATCATGAAACCGATCGACATGGTCTGCACGCCGTGCGCGAGTTTCGGTTCGATGCGCTTGCCGTCGTGCGAATCCGGCTTGCCCGACACGCCCATCATGCGCGGAATGCTCGGCCCGTAGATGTCGGCGTCGAGCAGACCGACCTTCGCCCCTTCGGCCTGCAGGGCGAGCGCAAGATTCGCCGATGTCGTCGACTTGCCCACGCCGCCCTTGCCCGAGGCGACGGCGAGTATATTTTTTACGTTCGGCAGCGGCGTGAGGTCTTTCTGCACCTTGTGCGCGCGGATGCGCGAACTCACGCTGACCGCCGCCTGGGCGATCGCGGTATCCGCCTGCAACGCCTCGCGCACGCGCTGCGCGAGTTCATCGGCCACCGACTTCGCCGGATAGCCGAGCACCATGTCGACTGCCACTTTGTTACCGTCGATGCCGACGCCCTGCAGCGCACCGCCGGCAAGCAGATCCTGATCGGTATAGGGATCGACGATCTGCGAGATGAGCCGCTTGACGGTCTCCTGGAGCTGTTGAGTCATGGAAGCACGGATGCGATGTAGGATAGGATGCGATTGTAGCAAGCGCCGGTGCCTGCACACCGGCGCAACACGAGAAACACACACAACGGAGGGATTATGCGCTCAGCATACTTTTTGCTCGCCGCAGCGGCAGCGATGCTCGCCGGTTCGGCCGCGGCGGCCGAAATGAGCCCGGTCGGTATTTGGACAACCTATACGGATGACAACAGCAAAGCCCAGTCTCACGTCGAGATTTTCGAGAACAACGGCACGCTGAGCGGCAAAGTCATCGAAATAATGTATTCGGACAAGGGGCCCAATCCGATCTGCGATCTATGCGAGGGCGCACGTCACAATCAACCGATCACCGGCATGACCATCATGCAGGATTTCAAGAAAACCGGCGACGATCTCTGGGAAGGCGGCACCATCGTCAAACCCAAGAACGGTAAAGTATACAAATGCAAGCTGCATCTGATCGATGGCGGCAAGAAGCTCGAAGTACGCGGTTTCATTGGATTCGCGCTGCTCGGTGAAACCCACATCTGGGATCGCGTGACGCCCTGACGGCCGCTTCGCTTTTTCTCAAGGGCTTCCGCTCGCCTACGGCGAGCGGGTAACTTTCTCTTGCCTGCCCAAGAGAAAGTTACCAAAGAGAATGCACCCCGGTGCCGCGCCCTTCGAGCATCCCTACCGGTTCGCGCACGGCCGCCGTTCGGCGGCATCCTGCCTGCCGCAGAAGCACAAAGACGCAGTCCAGGGATGGACGGATTTGTGGAATAAAACGGCGCCTTTCGCGGTGCCGAGCATCGCAGGCGCCAGCGGGAGCAAGGCGCGCTTGTCTGAGCACATGGATGTGCGAGTTCGCGCCGGCCCGCTGGCGCCGAGAAGCGCAGGGCATTCTGATTCGCACGATGCGAATCAGAACACCGCGTCAGGCGCCTAGCCTTTTGGTTACTTTTGGGCAATGCCAAAAGTAACCCGTGCAGCGCAGCTGCGCGGAAGCCTTGCCCTGAAAGTGAGCCGCTCGCCGCAAGGCGAGTGGAAGCCTTTGCTTTTCAAACCAACAGACAAAGCCACAACTGGATTCCCGCGTTCGCGGGAATGACGAACTGGGCGCTGGATTACACGCGGCTCCTGCCGCGTGCCCCGCAGGCCATTCGCTGCGCGAATGTTCGCTTACGGCGTCCCTGCCTGCGCAGTCCCGCGTTCGCGGGAATGACGAAAGAGATGACGAGCGAAAGCGCGGTCAGGTCGCGCGCACGACCAGCCGGCTCGGCAGCGTTTCCGAATGTACGCTTTCGCCGCGCGACAGCGCGAGCGCCTTGCGCGCCAGCAAAATGCCGCCTTCACGCCAGTTCTGATGCACCGACGACAGCGGTGGAATGAACGCCGCGCCGAGCGGCGTATCGTCGTAGCCGATCACGCTGATATCCTCGGGCACGCGATGGCCGAGTTCGATAAGCGCGCGGATCGCGCCCATTGCCTGCAGATCGTTGCAGGTGAAGATGGCATCGAAGCGGGCTTTTTTGCGCAGCAGCGATTGCACGGCTTCGATACCCGATTGCGCGGTGAAGGGCTTGTAGTTCAGCACGATCGGATGGATGTTGCGCGTCGCCAGCCGTTCGACGAAGCCGGCGTGACGCTCGGCCATTTCCGGATGGTCGGTATCGCCGAGAAATACCGGATGGCGGCGCTCGAGCGACAGGAAGCGTTCCGCCGCACTCGCTCCGCCCTGACGATTGTCGCTGCCGACCACGATATGTTCGTCGCCCGGACTGGGCGCGCCCCACACGACCATCGGCAGACGCAACCGGTCGAACACATGCACGGCCTGTTGTTTCGCGCCCTGGCCGAGCAGGATCACCGCGTCGGCCGCCTGCACGGCGGGCGCGAGCGCGCCCTGGCGCGTGGTCAGCAGCACGCTGTAGTTCGCCGCGGCCAGTTCCTGCGCGATTCCGCCAAGCAGTTCCAGCGGATACGGATCGAACATCGGCCGGGTCACGCTCGGCGTCATCTCCACGATCACCGCGACCGTGTGACTCTGGCGCAAGCGCAGGTTGCGCGCGCTGACGTTGAGCTTGTAGCCATGTTCGGCCGCGAGCGCGCGTACGGTTTCACGCGTGCGTGCGTTGACGATGCCGTTCTCGCTCAGCGCCCGCGATACGGTGATCTTGGATACGCCGGCAATGCGCGCCAGATCCGCCATCGTCATCGGTGTACGCGCGACATGCGCCGACTTGCCGCCGCGCCTGGATGTGCTCATATCTGTTCCCCGCCCGGATGAAGCGCCCGGCCTCAACTCTAGTGTGGCCCTTTGCGGCCCGTGCATTCAATAGCCGACGCAGGCCGCGTCGAGTGCCGACATTGCATGGTTCGCGTTGCGATCAAATGCCGTGGTATCGGTGTCTTGATATCGGTACCAATCGGTGGTAGCGTGCGCTCCGGCAGCACCGTTATCAAATGTCAGACGCGCAAGCATAAGCGCGCAACAGACGGAGGGAGAGCAGATGCAAGACCGCACTGGTCGGCGCGCACGCGCCGTGAATCCGTGGCAGCGTCCAGCCCGCTACACATACGCCACCTCCAGTTGCGCTTTCCTGTGGATTGCCCGCTTGTGAACAGCGGCGCGGCGCAGCCGATCAACCGGCTCGCGCAGCGCGCGCAGGCCGTCGGCGGCGTTGACGCAAGTCCGCCCGCGGTCGATCCATGGCGGCTGACGCAGACGCAGCGCGATGCCCGACACGATGCGCGCGATGAGACCCTGTTCGCACTGGCCAACGGCGCGCTCGGCGTACGCGGCGGGTTTGAAGAATCCGCAAGTCCGACCCAGGGCAGTTTTATCGCGGGCGTGTGGGAACGCGCGCCGATCCATCATCACGAACGCCACCATGGTTTCGCGCGCAACACGGATACGCGCGTGCCGGTCGCCGACGCCACGGCAATTCGCATCCGCCTCGGCGATACGCATGTCGATCCGGCGCAGGGCGAAATTCTTGCGTTCGAACGCTCTCTGGATTTCCGCCGGGGAAGGCTTTCCCGCTCCCTGCGCTGGCGCACGGCGCAAGGCAATACGTTTGCGATCAGCGCCGAGCGTATCGTGCCGCTCGCACAGCCGGGCCTGTTGTGCATCCGCTGGCGCCTGCGTTCGATCGATTACAGCGGACCGCTCGCGCTCGAGTCCTCGATCGCCGGCGACCGTCAGGCCGCCGCGCAGGGCGACGACCCGCGCATCGGCGCGGGCGCGGGCCTGGACATGAGCATCTCGCACGCCGCCGCCGACGAGGCCGGCGCGTGGCTCGCGCAGCACACGCGCGCAAGCGCAATCGGCGTGGTCTGCGCGCAGCGCCATCGCGTGCAGGGCGCGCACTTCGCCGGCGCGAGCGCAAATGCCAGCAGCGCACAGCAGACCTACGCGGCCGAGATTCGTGCCGGCGACGAAATCACGCTGGAAAAATTCGTCGCTTATGCGTGGACGCAACCGGGCGCGGCCGGCTCCGCCGAAGACCTGCATACGACGGCCTGCACAACGCTCGACGCAGCCGCCAGCGCCGGCTTCGACCGGCTCGCGCGGGCGCAGGCCGGCGCATTCGCCGCGTTCTGGCGCAATGCGGAAATCTCGATCCATGACCGCAACGCCAGTCAGGGCAGCGCCGACGAGCAGGCGCTGCATTTCAGTCTTTTCCACATTTTCCAATCGGTCGGACGCGACGGCAGCGGCGGTATCGCGGCCAAGGGCCTGACCGGCGAGGGCTACGAAGGCCACGCGTTCTGGGATTCGGAAACCTTCGTCCTGCCGGCGCTCGCCTTCACCGCGCCGGAACTCATGCGGCCGAGCCTGATCTGGCGCTTCCACGCGCTCGACCGCGCGCGCGCGCATGCGCGCGCGATGGGCCATGCACGCGGGGCTCTGTTTCCGTGGCGCACGATCCAGGGCGACGAGTGCTCGGCGCACTATCCCAGCGGCTCGGCGCAATACCATATCAATGCGGATGTCGCATTCGCGATCAAGCTTTACGCCGACGCCACCGACGACCGCACGTTCCTCGCCGAGGCCGGCGTTGAGATGCTGATCGAAACCGCGCGCATCTGGCTGCAGGTCGGTCATTTCAACGCGCGCCGCGGCGGCGCGTTCTGCATCAACACGGTGACCGGGCCGGACGAATACACCGCCCTGATCGACAACAACTACTACACCAACCGCATGGCGCAGGAACATCTGCGCTACACGCTCGCGGCCGCGCGCGAACTCGAAGCGACCGCACCGACGGTTTACGCCGCGCTCGCTGCAAGACTCGGCTTCGACCGCACCGAGTTGGCCGCTTTCGCGCGCGCGGCCGACGCGATGTATCTACCGTTCGACGCCAGACTCGGCATCGTCGCCCAGGACGACACCTTCCTCGAAAAGCCGCTGTGGGATTTCGCCGGCACGCCGCCGGAAAAATACCCGCTGCTGATGCATCATCACCCGCTGACCCTGTATCGCTATCAGGTGTGCAAACAGGCCGACGCGCTGCTCGCACTGGTTCTCGCCGGCGACAATATCGATCGCACGGCCAAGCGCCGCAGCTTCGACTACTACGAAACCATCACGGTGCACGACTCGACCTTGTCCGCATCGACCTTCGCGATTCTGGCCGCGGAAGTCGGCCACATCGAGAAGGCGCAACGCTTTTTCCACGAGACCCTGCGCGTCGATCTCGACGATCTGCACGATAACGCCGGCCATGGTGCGCATATGGCCGCGATGGGCGGCAGCTGGCTGGCGCTGGCCTGGGGTTTCGGCGGCCTGCGCGTGCACGAAGGCCGTCTCGGCTTCGATCCGGTTCTGCCGCCGGCGTGGCGCGACTATCGTTTCTGCATCGTCTGGAAAGGACGCCGCCTGGCGATCAGCGTGGATGCGCACTCGGCGCACTACCTGCTTGCCGAGGGCGCGCCGCTCGATATCACGCACGCGGGCGCAGCCCTGACTCTTGCGCCCGGCGTCGCGCAGACGCGTGCGCTGACCGAACACGCATCGACAGCGGCGTTCCCGCGTGAATTCAAGGCGCTGATTTTCGACCTCGACGGCGTGATCGCCGATACCGCGCATTTGCATCAGGCGGCGTGGAAACGTCTCGCCGGCGAACTCGGCCTGGCATGGGACGACGGCATCGGCGAGAAGCTCAAGGGCGTCGATCGCGCCGCTTCGCTCGAGATCGTGCTCGGCGCGGCGGCGCACAAGTATACAAGTGCACAAAAGCAGGAACTGGCCGAGCGCAAGAACGGCTACTACCGTGCCGCGATAGAAACGTTCTCGGCGAGCGACCTGCTGCCGGGTGCGCGCGCCGCATTACTTGCAGCACGCGCGGCCGGGTTGAAGATCGCATTAGCCTCGGCCAGTCGCAGTGCAGGCGAATTGGCCGAGCGCTTGGGCGTGGCGCAGTTTTTCGATCACATCGTCGATTCGGCGACGATCGCTCGCGCCAAGCCCGATCCGGAAATTTTCCAGCGCGCCGCCGCCGCGCTGGGCATCAACCCGGCAGCGTGTATCGGCATCGAAGACGCACAGGCCGGCGTTGCGGCGATCAAGGCGGCGGGGATGGCCGCGCTCGGTATCGGCGATGCTCGCGTACTCGGGCAGGCCGATGCGATACTGCCTGATCTGCGACAATTCAACCTGAGAGATTTCGTTTTACCACAGCAATCGTGAACCTGAGAACCTGACCGCCGCGAAACTCGCAACCCATCGCAAGCCAGCGGTAAATAAGTGAAGCCGGTGTTCGTACACCACCCTTGAGGAGGGAGAACCATGAAGCAGCCAAAACTGATCAGACTCGCGCTGACCACTGCAATTCTGACGGCATTGACGCCGTATTTATTCGCTGCGGACGCAGCAGCCGATCCGCAGGCGGCCGGCGCAACCCCCCCAGCGGCCGCCAACACCGTCGGCGGCAAGGAAAACGCTGCGGCAAAATCCGATACCCAATCGCTGGAAGGCATCGTGGTCACCGGCACGGCCGCGATTGGCGGCGTGAAGAAGATCGACGCCAGTTACGAAATTACCGCAGCCAACGCCGAGCAGATCAAGGAAGCCAACCCGAAAAGCACCGCCGATATTCTGAAGATCTCGCCTGGCCTGTGGCCGGAGTCGAGTGGCGGCCAGACCGGCGCGAACATCGAAATCGCCGGCTTCCCGGGCGGTGGCGATGCGCCATTTTTCACCAACATGATCCAGGGCACGCCGCTGTACGGCATGCCGTCGCTGTCATTCATGGACTCCAGTTCGCTGTTGCGTCTGGACGACACGGTCGAACGTGTCGAAATCGTGCAGACGGGTCCAGGCGTGCTGTACGGCGGTGGTCAGATGGGTGCGACGGCCAACTTCATCCTCAGGCAGGGTACGGCTGAACCTGCCGGTTCCATCGGCGTGACTTATGGCGACGAAGGCCTGGTGCGTCTGGACGGATTCTACGGCTTCAAGATCGCCGATGGCTGGTACGGAAGCATCGGCGGCTTCTGGCGTACGTCGGACGGCGTGCGCGATCCACAGTTCAAGGCCGATGAAGGCGGTCAGCTGACCGCGACCCTGACGCACGACCTGGACAACGGCTCGCTCATGCTCTGGGCGCGCAAGCTCGACGACAAGAACCAGTTCATCGTGCCGACGCCGTTCCTCGAGGACAGCAGCGGTAAATTCTCGGAGTATCCCGGCTTCAACGGGCTGACCGACAGCTACGGCAGTCGCGCAATCCAGAACGTCACCCTGGTCAATCCGGCCGGAGGCACCGAGCAGGCGAACCTCGCCGACGGACGCGGCGGCAACCTGAACTTCTTCGGCGGCAACTACGACGCCGAATTCGGCGGCTGGTCGGTGTCGGACAAGTTCCTCTACGACACGGGCGACCTGAACACGAACGCGCTGTTCTCCGGCCCCAATCCAAAGCCGCTCGGCTACTTCCTCTATGGCTGCAACTGGTCGGGCGGTCAGGCTTCGGGCTTCTGCGACAGCGGCAACCAGCCGATCGACGGAAACAATCTTCCGCAACAGAACGGCATCACCCAGCCGGTCGGCTCGATCGCCTACACCGGCGCGTCGAGCCTCAATCAGAGCGTGATCCAGCAGGGTTGGTGGTTCATCCAGAAGCATCTGACCAACCTCAACAACGACTTCCGTGTGAGCAAGGAAATCTTCGACGGCAACACGTTGACCGCCGGCCTGTACCTCGCGCATTACACCGACCGCGACAACTGGTCGCTCGGCAACCCGATGCTGATGACCAACACGCCGAACGCCACGCCGATCATTCTGAGCTACCTCGACAACGGCAGCACGTACCAGATCACCAATCCGCAAGGCATCCTGAGTTACGGCCAGGGCTACAACATTCTCGAGCATGGCACCGGCGACAATCAGGCGCTCTACCTGGCCGACTCGTGGACTATCGATCGCTGGTTGTTCGATATTGGCAGCCGCGTCGAGAACATCAGCGTCGACCAGTACACCTGCAATCAGAAAAACGTCGATCTCGACGGCAACCCGTTGACGCTGTACGACAACAGCGCGCAGATCTGCGACGGCACGTTCACCAAGCTGCACTACGACAAGACGCACCCGTCGTTCAGCGCGGGCGTCAACTACGAGCTGGCCGACAACATGTCCGCTTATCTGCGCGTGTCGAGCGGCGGGCACTTCGACGACTTCGACAACGGCATCCGCGGCTCGGGCGGCAACTTCGCGCCGATGGAGAAGATCCGCAACTTCGAGTACGGCTTCAAATACCAGTCGGACTGGGCGTACATCGACGTCAGCGCCTATCACCGCCAGTTCACCGGCCTGACTTACAGTTACACGGACAACAACAACGTGCCGCTCGGCTGCAACAGCCAACCGCGTCGACAAGCACCAACCCGCAGTGCACTTCGATCTACGGCGCGGATACCAAGGGCGTCAATTTCCACGGCGTGTTCACGCCGTTCGAGAACTTCAAGATCGACACGCTGGTCGCCTACCAGGACGGCCATTACTCGCACGAGAACGGCTTCATCACGGTGACCGACGTCAATGGCCACCCGCTGTCGGTCGATTTCAACGGTCAGACGCTGCAGCGTCAGCCGAAGCTGCGCTACATGATCACGCCGAGCTACAACTTCGTCTTCGACTGGGGCAACCTCATGCCGTGGGTAACCTACACCCATGTCGGTCAGCGCTACGAGGATCAAACCGGTCTGGCGCCGCTAGGCGCATATGAACACCTGGGACTTCGGCATCGTCGCCAACTACGAGAAGAACTGGCAGTTCCGCGTGCAAGGCACGAACCTGAGCAACGAGATCGGCCTGACCGAAGGCAATGCCCGCGTGGCCGGCAACCCGACCGGTCCGGGCGGTATCCTGCTCGCACGTTCGATCGAAGGCCGCGAAATCAATTTCAGCGTGAAGTACAAGTTCTAAAAGTTTGCCCCTGTACGGCCCGGATCGTTACTCCAACGGCGATCCGGGCCGTTTTTTCGGGGATTTCGGAACAGGCGCCGGCGTGCGGCATTTGTTCCGAGATCCTAGAATGAGAATCGCTTGATCGGGGGAAGGTCGTTCGCCCCGGCAAGTCGCCACAGCAGAGCAGGTCGCCATGAATCGATTCCGCATGATCGCCGCGCTGGCACTGATCTATATCGTGTTTGCGATCCTGCTCAACAGCGTCGGCACGGTGATCCTGCAATCGATCGCGAGTTTCGGCATCGACAAGCCGGAAGCCAGCTCGCTCGAACGCTACAAGGATCTGACGATCGCCTTCGTTTCGTTTGTGGTCGCCTCGTTCCTGCCGTTGCTCGGCTATCGGCGTTCGATGATGCTCGCGCTCGTCATCGTCGGCGGCGCCTGTGTGCTGATGCCGCTCTATCCTTCCTTCACTCACCACCAAACTGCTGTTCGCCTGCATCGGTATTTCGTTCGCGCTGACCAAAGTCTCGGTGTATTCGTCGATCGGCCTGCTCACCGCCGACAAGACCGCACACTCGCGCTTGACCAATACCATCGAAGGCCTGTTCATGGTCGGCGTGTTGAGCGGCAACTGGCTGTTCAGCGCCTATGTCGATTCCGCCAATCCCGGCAATCCGGTGTGGATGAATGTGTACTGGGTGATCGCCGGCTTGTGCGCATGCGTGTTCGTGCTGCTGGCGACCGGCCAGCTCGACGAGAGCGCGGCGCACGCGGAAGGTCACAACAATTCATTCGCCGATTCGCTGGCGGAAATGCTGCGCCTGTTTCTGCGCCCGCTGGTCTATGTCTTCCTCGCTTCGGCATTCCTGTACGTGCTGATCGAACAAAGTTTCGGCACCTGGCTGCCGACCTTCAACAACGAAATCCTCAAACTGCCGAACGCAATGAGCATCCAGTTCGCCAGCATCCTGGCCGGCATGACCGCGCTCGGCCGTATCAGCGCCGGCTTCGTGCTCAAGCGCGTGTCGTGGTACCGGCTGCTCAACGTGTGTGTGGTCGGCATGGGTCTGCTGGTGATCGTGGTGCTGCCGTTGGCGCGCGATGTGGTTGCGCGCAGCGATGTCGGCTGGTTCAACGCGCCGGTCGCCGCCTACCTGATTCCGCTGCTCGGCCTGCTGATGGCGCCAATCTACCCGGTCATCAATTCGGTCGTCCTGAGCGCGCTGCCCAAACCGCAGCATGCGGCGATGACCGGTTTGATCGTGGTATTTTCCGCGCTCGGCGGCACGCTGGGTTCGTATATCACCGCGCGCGTATTCGCGAGTTTCGACGGCATCCACGCGTTCTATTTCTCGCTCGCGCCGATGAGCCTGCTGCTGGTGACGCTGTTCCTGTTCAAGCGCGAAACCGATCGCGACGGCGCGGGCGGCGCTCCGCTGGCGGTCAAGCTCGCGGCGAAATAATTTCTTCCCTTCTCCCGCCGGGAGAAGGTGCCCGAAGGGTGGATGAGGGAAGCGCCTTTCGGGTATCGACGCATTCGCGGATCGCAATGCCTTCCCCTCATCCGGCGCTACGCGCCACCTTCTCCCGATGGGAGAAGGGAAGCTCAGGAGCCTGCATGAAATTCCGTCGTACCCTTGCCACCTGCTTGTTGCTTGCAGCGACGCCTGCGTTCGCCGACACCGACGCGAGCTTTCTGCTCACCGGCACGTCGAAAAACTTCGACACCTATTTCCCGAGCTATCTGGCCAACGGCTATTTCTCGACGATGACCTCGGTACGCGGCACCGAGCCCGACATGGCGTACATGGTCGCGTTCATGGATTACGCCAAGGACGATATCGCGCGGCCCGCGGCGATTCCGGGCTGGAGCGAGATCGACTACGACGCCGGCGGCGGCTGGCTCAACTCGACGCGCCTCGCACCGCAGATTTTCACCGATTACGCGCAGACCTTGAACATGCACGACGCCACGCTGAGCACCAGCTACCGCTTCGTCTACGCGAATAAATCCACCGACGTGAAGGTCACGACCTTCGTCAGCCAGGCAGCGAATCATCTTGCTGTGACGCAACTCACGATCACGCCGCAGTTCGACGGCAGCGTGCGGCTCACCTTTCCGATCCGTCTGTGGTCCGAACACGCACCGCGCTTTCCGATCGGCAAGATGACGGGCGACGAGATGATCGCAGCGGTGATCGCCAGCGGACAGACGCTGGAGAACAAGCCGATTCCGACGTCGGACCGCGACGCGGTGTGGTATCACGGTTACACCCAGGTCGCGAATGCCGACGGCGACGCCAAGGACCTGACCCTGTGGCTGGACGGCCGCGCCGAACAGGGTTTGGCGATGGCCGAGGCCGCGGCGATTTCCCTGCCGCCGGGGCTGGCTGTCGACGACGTGAAGCTCGAAAAAGGCGCGTACAAACTGTCGCTGAATCTCAGCGCAAAAGTGGAAAAAGGAAAAACTTATACTTTCACCAAGTATATCGCGATGTCGCGCGAGAACTGGGGTGGCGATGCCCAGGTCACGCTGGGGCTGGCCAAAGCGGCGCGCATGACCGGTTTCGACCAGCTGCTCGCCGCGCATCGCGCCGCCTGGCATGAGCTGTGGAAGTCCGACATCGTCGTCGACGGCGACGCGAACGTGCAGAAAGCGATCCATTCCGACCTGTATTACCTGCTGTCGAATACGACGGTCGGCACCGCCTGGCCGATGGGCGCCTGCGCGCTGACGCCCAACTATGCCGGCCACGCGTTCTGGGACTCGGACTCCTGGGTGTTTCCTTCCCTGCTCCTGCTGCATCCCGAGCGTGCCAAGCCGATCGTGATGTTCCGTTACCGCACGATGGCGCCGGCGCGCGCGCGCGCGAAGCAATACAGCGTGCAAGGCACCATGTATCCGTGGGAGTCGGATCCGCAAACCGGCGTCGATTACACGCCGCATTTCGCCTACGAGGTCTATCGCGAGATCCACGTCAATGCCGATATCGCGATCGCGCAGTGGCAGTACTATCTGGCCAGCGGCGACAAGGCCTGGCTCAAGCAATACGGCTGGCCGGTGATTTCCGGAATCGCGCAGTTCTGGGTCAGCCGCGTGACCTACGACAAGGAGCACGACCGCTACGAGATCCACCACGTCACCTCGCCCGACGAGGCCTACAACGACGTGCCCAACGACTCGTTCACCAATGCGGCTGCGCGCAAGGCGCTGAACATCGCGGTCGCGGCGGCGAAGATCGTCGGCGAAAAGGCCGACCCGAAGTGGGCCGAGGTCGCAAGCAAGATGTACATCCCGTTCAAGGAATCGGCACAGCGCCATCTGGACTTCGACGAGAGCGTGCCGCACGACAAGATCACCTGGATGGGTTCGTCGCTGGCCTGGCTGATGTATCCGAATCTCGACCTGCCGATGTCGCCGCAGGTGCGCAAGAACGATTTCGATTTCCAGCTCAACGAGCTCAAGGTGCACGGCGACGATCCGAACGAAATGATGATGGTCATGCTCGCGGTCGGTTCGGCCGAGATCGGCGACGCGCAAGGCGCCGGCGAATGGATTCAGCGCAATCTGGTCGGCTTCCTCAAGGCGCCGTTCAATGTGCGCACCGAAACCGTCGCCAACAACGCCGGCTACATCCTCGCGACCTCGGCCGGCTTCGTGCAAAGTTTCGTCTACGGCCTCACCGGCCTGCGCATCGACGACAAGGGCCTGACCGCGGCCTATGCGCCGGTTCTGCCGCCGCGATGGAAATCGCTGACGCTCAGGCACATCAGCTTCCGCGGCAAGCACTACGACATCACCGTCGATCGCGATGCGAGCGGCAAGGCCAGGCTCACGCGCAGCAAGGATTGAATCGGATGAAAGCAGCCCGCATTGGATTTGCACACGGCCGCAGCAGGTGCGTGGCTCGGAGTTGCCTGCTGTCGATTCTCACCGTTGCATCCGCGGCTGGTTGCGCCGCCTCGACTGCACCGGCTGCGACCGATCCGACGTTCATACTCACTGCAACCGCAAAGGACTTCGATTCATACTTTCCCGGCCAATTGGCCAACGGCTTCATCTCGACGATGACCGCGCCGCGCGGCACTGAAGGCAATCTCGCCTATATGGTCGCGTTCATGGATTATGCCAAGGACGATATCTCGCGCCCGGCCGCGATTCCGGGCTGGACCGAGATCGACTACAGCACCGGCGCGTCCGATACGGACCATGTCTGGATGAACCAGGTGCGCCTGACACCATCCGTGTTCGAGGACTATCGCCAGGTCCTCAACATGCACGACGCGACACTGACCACGAACTATCGTTACCTCGATCACGGCAAAGCGACACGCGTCGAGGTCGTGACCTTCGTCAGCCAGGCGTCGCCGCATCTTGCCGCAAGCCAGCTGTCGATCACGCCCGAGTTCGACGGCGAAGTGCAGTTGTCGTTCGCCTTGAACCTGTGGGCGCCATATCAGCCGCGCCTGCCGCTGGCGAAACTGACCGGCGACGAATTGCCGCTCGTCATCGCCGCGCACAATCTGACTCTTGAGGCGATTCCACCGGCGACCGCGGATCGCGCCGTCGAGTGGTATCACGGCGACACGCATGTGCGCGCCGACGATGGTGACCGCGAAAATCTCACACTTTGGCTCGACGGACGCGCCGAGCAGGGTCTGGCGATGGCGCAGGCGGCTGCGATCGGACTGCCGAAAGGCCTGACGCCGGTCGATGTCAAGCTGGTCAAGAACGACTATCGGCTTGCGTTCGATCTGCGCGTCACGGTGCACAAAGGTCAAACGTATACATTTACCAAGTTCGTCGCCGCCTCGCGCGAAGGCTGGGGCGGCGACGCGCGCGCCGATGTCGCGCTGGCGACGGCGGCGCGCAGCCAGGGCTTCGCGGCGCTGCTCGACGCGCACAAGTCGGTGTGGGCCAATCTGTGGAAATCCGATATCCGCATCGACGGCGATCCAAAGACGCAGCGCGTCGTGCACTCGGATCTGTATTACCTGCTGTCGAATATCGCGCCCGACACGGCCTGGTCGATCGGCGCCTGCGCGATGACGCCGGGTTACGTCGGTCACGTCTTCTGGGACAGCGATTCGTGGATGTTTCCGGCGCTGCTGCTGCAACACCCGCAATATGCGAAATCGCTGGTCATGTTTCGTAGCCGCACATTGCCTGCGGCGCAGCAGCGCGCGCGCGACGCCGGTTTTCAAGGCGCGAAGTATCCGTGGGAAGCCGATCCGGAGAACGGCACCGAGCAGATCCTGCATGCGGGCTGGATCCTCAGCCGCAGCGAGATCCACGTCAACGCCGACATCGCGATCGCGCAGTGGCAGTACTGGTTGGCAACGCACGACCGGAAATGGCTGCGCGCCGACGGCTGGCCGGTGATCCGCAATGTCGCCGAGTTCTGGGCCAGCCGTGCAAGCTACAACAAGAAAATGCATCGTTACGACATCGAGCATGTGACCTCGGTCGAGGAGAACTACTACGACGTACCCAACGACACGTTCACCAATCTGGAAGCGGCCAAGGCGTTGAATATCGCTGTCGCTGCGGCGGCCCTTGTCGGCGCAAGAGCCGATCCGCGCTGGGCGGACGTCGCCGCGAAGCTCTATGTACCGTTTTCCACAACGGCAAATCGGCATCTCGATATGGACGAGTCAGTGAAACACGATGAGGGCGGCAGCGACCTGACCTTCCTCGCGTTTCCGTCGCTCGACGCATCGATGAACGCACAGGTGCGGCGCAACGATTTCGCATTCGCGGTCGATCCACGCGATGCTTCAGATCGCATACCAAGTACGATGGGTGCGGCGCCGATCGGTATCGCCGCGGCCGCGCTGGGTGATGTCGCGGAAACTACGCGCTGGGTGCTTCGCAACGCGGCCGACGACATGTTCAAGGGGCCGTTCAACGTGCGCCCGGAAACCGCGAACAACAACACCGGCTACTTCCTCACCGGCTCGGGCGGCTTCCTGCAGAGCCTGATCTTCGGTCTCAGTGGCCTGCGTCTCGAGGAACGCGGTCTGGTCGAGGCGTATGCGCCCGTGCTGCCACCGGAGTGGAAATCGCTGACGCTGCAAAACATCACGTTACGCGGCAAGCACTACGACATCACGATCGATCGCGACGCGAGCGGCAAGGTGAGACTGACGCGCAAGACCGATTGAAGTACCTGCTAACCTTGCGCAAACCCCTGGCCTGATGTCCATGATCTCGCCCACGCTTATCGAGACAATGCGGCGCGTCAGCGCACTCCTGCAAGCGGGCGAGTTTCGCGGCGCGCACGATCAACTCGACACCATCGTCGCTGCCAATCCCGATTTCGCCGAAGCGCAACGCCTGCTCGCCGGCACCAAGCAGGCGCTTGGCGATACGGCCGGTGCGGAAAGCCTCCTGCGCCAAGCGCTCGCGCGCGATCCGAACTGGACACCGACGCTGGCGACTCTCGGCGAGCTGCTGCTCGCGAGCGGGCGCGGGGCCGAAGCCGAAGCGTTGCTGCAGCGTGCGCTCGCAGGTTCGCCGCCGTATCCGCGCGCGGCGTTGCTGCTCGCGCGCTATTACAACGATCTGCAGCGTCCGCTGCAGGCGCTCGCGGTCGCCGCTGCGTATTGCACCAGCGGCAACGCCGAACCGGAGCTGGTTACCCAGCATGTGGCCGCACTCGCCGCGCTGGGGCGGCACGACGAAGCAGTCGCCGTCTACCGGCGCATCGCGCAGGCCGCACCCGACAATCCCGCCGCCGCGCAGGCGCTCGCGATCGCCCTCGATGCGGCAAACCGGCATGCCGAAGCCGAACGAATCTCCGCGCAAACCCTGGCGCGTGGACACCGGACGGCGGCGATGTATCACACGCATGCGCGCAGCCTGATTGCGCTCGGCGACTTCGAGCGTGCCGAAGCCGCGCTGCATGAGTGCCTGCGCCTGGAACCGCGTCTGGTCGACGCACAAAGCAATCTTGCGCGCCTGATCTGGATGCGCACGGGCGACAGCGCGCAGGCGACCGCAACGCTCGATCAAACCCTGCGGACCTTCGCCAACGACGATGCCCTCTGGGCAGCCAAGGCAGCAGTTCTGCAGGGCGCCGGCGACGCGCGCGCCGCCTATGCCTGTCTGGCTGCGCAAGCGGCACGCGCGCAGGCGGCACCGGCGCTGCTGGTACGCGCGGGTCTGGCGGCGCTGGAATTCGATCCAGGAACCGCACTGGTTCTGGCCGAGCGCGCGCTGCGTGCCCTGCCGACCGATGCGGCGGCGCGAAAACTCCTGGTCGCGGCACAACTCGGCGTCGGCGATGCGCGCGCCGCGCTGCCGCACTGCGACGCGCTGCTGGCCGCTGCTGCGGACGATCAATACCTGATCGCGCTGCAGACGACCGCGTGGCGTCTGCTTGGCGACGAACGCTATGCACAGCGTTGCGATTATGCGCACCTGGTACTTGCGCAACAGCTCGAGGTACCGGCGCCGTGGCCGGATCTCGTCAGTTTTTTCGCCGACCTCAAACGCAGTCTCGAGCGCCTGCACAATCCGCATGGCCATCCCCTGCTGTTTCAATCGCTGCGCCACGGTACGGAGACGACCGAAGATCTGACGCGCAATCCGGACCGCGGCGATCCAGGCGCTGTTCAAGACCTTCGCTGCGCCGATCCGCAATTATCTTGCGCATATCGGCCACGGCTCCGATCCGCTGCGGCGTCGCAATAACGGAACCTGGCGCTTCAACGGCAGCTGGTCGGTCCGACTGCGCACATCGGGCTATCACAACAACCATGTACATCCGCGCGGCTGGATTTCCTCGGCCTGTTATATCGAACTGCCCGACAGCATCGCGTCAGCCCAAGACCATGCGGGTTCTCTCACGTTCGGCGAGCCGAGTATCGCAACGACTCCGGCATTGCCGAGCGAATACTCGGTACGCCCAGAGGTGGGCATGCTGGTACTGTTTCCATCGTATTTCTGGCACGGCACCGTGCCATTTTCCAGCACGCAGACGCGCCTTACGGTGGCGTTCGATGCGGTGCCGGAGCGGCAGTGAAACTGAGCAGCGCGTTGAAGGCGATGGTGATGCGCGGCTCATCGCTGGCGTGCGGTTCCACGAAATGTTCCTGCCATGACGGGAACAGCACCAGCAAACCGGCATCGGGCGTGAGCTGGATATCGCTGTAGGCGTTGGGCACCGGACCTTTGAGGTAGCCGTGTATCACCCCGGGGCGCGGATCGCGGAACACGAACTTGCCGGAGCCGGCGGGCACTTTCACATAAAAACTGCCCGACAGCAGCGATCCTTCGTGTACATGCAGGAAGTTGAAGCCGCCGCGGTCGTGCATATTGATCCACGATTGCAGATGAAACGCGACGTCGGCGACGCCCATCTCGCGCAGAGCGCTGGCGCAGGCCGCACGCACCGCCTGCTGCAAGGGCGCAAACACCGGTTGCTCCAACACCGCCATGTCTTCGCTGTTCCAGCCCTGGCGGTTGGTTCGCCCGGCCGGCTTCGGGCTCGCCGCGCGCATCGCCAGCACGGCGCTCGCCCACTCCTCCAGATGCGGAGTCAGCGACGCCAGTTGAGCCTGCCAGATACGCGTCGGAAAAAGATCGAAAGACTTCAATGCCGGCGCGGCCGCGGAGACCGGCGCCGACGGCGTCAGTGGCGCCGGTGTCTGGCCGGTATCGCCCAGTCCCTTGAAGGTGAAAGTGAAATTGCCCGCCATTCGTCGTTTTCTCCGTTTTATCCGGACCTGCCCAACAGCGAATCCTGATATCGATATTGCACGCGAGTCAACGCGACCGGCAAGGCCGATTGCGCTTCGTCGCAGTCACCGCGCCGGCTCGATCAGAACCAGCTCGGATGAGTTCGCCAGTGGCAACGATACCGTCACTCCCTCGTGCAGCAAGTCGACTCCGCTGCGCACAAAATCCGCCGAACTGTGATCGTGAAAGCGCACACGATAATTGCTCCGTGCCCGCAGCCCCTGGATCGCGAAAGTATAGCTTTTCGCATTTTCATCCGTCCCGTGGAACGCGTAAACGACCCCTCGATTCTGCTTCGCGTCGAAATATTCTATGCCATCCCAGCCCTTGCCGTCCGCGCGCGGGCCGACGTGGTAAAGATCGGCTGCGCGGATCAGCGGGCGCAGCGTCGTCTTGTACAACTGCAGCTCGGCGAGCGCCGCGTCGTGCTGCTCGCGGCTCCAGCTCGTCGTGTCGAGCATCAGGGTGAACCAGCCCATCATTCCGCTGCGCAGCACATAGCGGAAATTCTCGATGCGCGGCGCCGGCCATTGCTTGACGTAGGTCTCCAGCATCGCCGGCGGCAGCACATGACTGGCGTCATAGAATGCCTGCCGGTTGGACAGCGGATCGTAGGAATCGACGATCGAGAAGTAATCGCCGTGCGCCGCGCTGCCGAAGTCGACCATGCGCCCGCCATCGTTGCAGATCTCGAGCAGCAGCCCGGGATGTCCGCGCTTGAGCTGCGCATGGATCGCGTAATAGGCGCGCGTCGCGTGGTAGCTCACATCAGTCGAGTTCGGCCCATCCATCCAGATGAAATCCTCGTCGGTGTAGCGATGCACGTCTTGCGGATCGCAGGTCGCGTGCAGGTGATCGCCGCGATCGCAACCCTGCGCGACGACGTAGCCGTCGTGTTCAAGCATGTCCAGATGGTAGGCGCGCACGATACGCTCGACTTCCTTCGACACCCACGCCTGCACCGCCGGCTGACCTATATCGACGGTGATGCCCTTGAACTCGGCCGGCTTCCAGCCCGCCGGCGGGTCGGTGGTCAGCCAGTCGCGCATCGCCGGATTCTCGACGCTCAGCGCGCCGGGCTGTGTGCTGTTGCCAGCCTGCGCCCAATCCACCCAAAGGCCGAATTTCAGTCCGCGGCGATGCGCGTAATCGGCGATTGTCGCCAGGCCCTGCGGAAATTTACGCGGATCCGGATACCAGTCGCCGACACCGCGGAACCAGCCCGCGTCGAGATGAAACATCTCGAAACCGAGCTCGTGCGAATCGTCGATCATGCGGCGCGCCTGCGCGGCGTCGATCGCCATGCCGCTGCCCCAACTGTTGTTCGTCAGCCGCGGATAGGTCGGATCGCGCACGCTGCGCGGATCGTTCAACACCTCGCGCACCCAGCGCTGCAGCGCGTTGCCGGCGTCGTCGATGCCGCCGCGACTCGCGCCGAGAAAAATCGCCGGCGTGACGAAACTTTCGCCCGACGCCAAACGTGTGCGAAACGGCCCCGGTTGCGGATTGAGTCCAACGCGACCTTCCAGCACATCGCCATGGCGTTGCAGGCTCAGCGCGATACGGCCGCTGAACTCCACGCCGAGATACCAGCCACTCGCAGCCGCGTCCGCCGGCTGCACCAGAAAATACGGAATGATCTCGCGCGGTTCGTCAGCACGCGGATGGGCGAAGGTACTCGACTCGCCGAGCCAGCGATAACCGTCGCCGATGCTCACCAGATGTGTGCCGATCGGCGGCGCCTTGCCCGCGCCCTTGTCGATCCACAGCTGCTGCAAGGATTGATTGGCCGGCGTTTTCCAATCGAAGCTCAAGCTGTCCTGCAGCGGTATCCAGATCTCGCGTCCGCTGCGGTTCTCGATGCGGATCGTGTGCTCGAGCGGGCCGTGCTGCGAGCGCGCCTGCCACTCCCAGCTCAACTTCAACTCCGGGTTGTGGCTTGTGTAGACGAAGGTCAGCACCTTGCCCTGCATGCGGCTCGCGGCGCTGTCGAAGTGCCAATGCAGATCCGTCGTGACGCCATCGACCGTTGCCTGATCGATCAGAGTCTGCGCAGCCGCTCCATCCCATGCCGCGCCGGCCGGTGCGGCAAGCTCGAGAATCCGTGGCGCGGATGCATCCGCTCGCAGTGTCAGCCGCGTATCGCGGTTGCCGAAGCTGATGGATTGCGCGGCAGCGGCAGATGTCGAAACAGACTCTGGCGCAAGAAATGCGAGCAAGAGAGCAAATCCGTGCCAGCGCCGTTTCATCATCGATACCCCGCCGCCTGCAGTTCGAACAATTCCGCGTAATGGCCGCTCGCCGCGAGCAACTCGGCATGCGTACCGGACTCTTCGATGCAGCCGTTTTCGAGCACGATGATGCGGTCGGCCATGCGCACGGTCGAGAAGCGATGCGAGATGATCACCGCGGTTCTGCCGGCGGCAAGCTCCTTGAAACGTTCGAACACCTGGAACTCGGCGCGCGCATCGAGCGCCGCGGTCGGCTCATCGAGAATCAGCAACTGCGCATCGCGCATGTAGGCGCGCGCGATGGCGATTTTCTGCCACTCGCCGCCCGACAGATCGACCCCGCTTTTGAACAATTTTCCCAGCATCTGATCGTAGCCTTTGGGCAATTTCGCGATCACTTCGTCGGCGAGGCTGCGCTGCGCCGCGTCGGCAATGCGCTCATGGTCGGCGCGCGCCTCGATACGTCCGACCGCGATATTGTCCGACGCGGTGAGGTAGTAGCGCACGAAATCCTGAAAGATCACGCCGATGTTGGCGCGCAATTCCTCGAGCGAATACTCGGCCAGATCGCGGCCATCGAGCAGGATGCGCCCCTCGTCCGGGTCGTAGAGCCGCGCCAGCAGTTTGACCAAGGTCGTCTTGCCCGCGCCGTTCTCGCCGACCAGCGCCAGCACTTCGCCCGCACGCAGGGTGAAATTCAGATGGCGCACGGCCCAGCGTTCGGCGCCCGGATAGCGAAAGCCGACGTTCTCGAAAACGATCCCGGTCCGCAGCGGACGCGGGAACGCCGCCGGACTATCCGGCGTGCGGATTTCCGGCTGGATCCGGAAGAACGAAAACAGATCGTCCAGGTACAGCGCCTGTCCGGCGACATTGGAAAAACCGATCAGCAGATTTTCCAGCAGGTTGCGCAAGCGCCGGAATGAGGCGGAGAGAAAGGTCAGATCGCCGATCGTGAAATCGCCGCGCACGGTGCGCCAGGCGATCAGCGCGTACGCGGTGTAGTAGCCGACCGTGCCGATCGTCGTGAACAGCCCGCCCCAGCCCGCGCGGCGCAGCGCGATGCGGCGATTCGCACGATAGATCGATCTGGACAATTCGCGATAACGTTCGACCAGGAAACCGCTGAGACCGAAACTCTTGACCTCCTTGGCCATCGACGCGCTTGCGCCGAGCAGGCGCAGATAGTCGAGTTCGCGGCGTTCCGGCGTCCATTGGAAATTCACCGCATAGCTTTCCGCGTTGAAATGCAGCTCGCTGACGAAGGCCGGTACCAGGGCGACGATCAGCAGCAGGATCAGCAATGGCGCATACACGAACAATCCGACCGCGAAGCTGACGATGGTGACGATGTCCTGCGCCTGGCCGAGCAGTTGCGACATCAGCGCGCTGCGACCGGCAACCTGGCGGCGCGCACGGTCGAGACGATCCTGCAGGTCGGCGTCTTCGAAATCCTCCAGATCGAGCGCGGCTGCGTGTTCCATCAGGCGCACGCTGGTCGCGTTGGAATAGAGTTCCGACAGCAGCGAATCGATCAGCGAGACGACGCGCCCGAGAACATCCGCGGCGACGGCGAGCGCGAATTCCAGACCCAGCAGCATCCATAGACGAGTCAGCTCGCCGCTGGCCAGCCATGCGTGCCAATCCGCGTGATGACCGCCGGCGCGCAGTAAGTGCGTGACTTCATCGATGATCAGCTTGCCGACGTAGAGCGTGAATACCGGCAGCAGCGCGCGCATGAAGCGCAGCACGATGGTTGCAAAACTCAGCAGCGGGCTGGTGTTCCAGATGCTGCGCAGATAAGGCGGCACATTGCGTAGTGCGACGAAGCGTTCGCGCAGCGTTTGCTTCGGCGGCGGTTCGTTATAGCCTCGCGGCCTGCCCGTATCGGTTGCGGCCCGGCCACCCATCGAATATTGACGCGGCATGCTTTCTCCAGAGACTGACTTGCAAAATACTTGTCATTCCGGCGATCCCGGAATTCACAACGCTCGTCATTCCGGCGCAAGCCGGAATCCATCTTGATTTGTCTGTCGCCCAAATCGACCAGGTCCCGATCCGTTGCGGGAGGCGAAAGAAGCTTTGTACCATCACTCTGGGGAACTGGTGAACCGGCATGCGATAATCCGCGCGATCCACCTGGAACCACAACGGATGTCGAAACGCGAAATTCTCGTCACCCACGCCCTGCCCTATGCGAACGGCCCGCTGCATATCGGCCATCTGCTCGGCTATATCCAGAGCGATATCTGGGTGCGCGCGCGGCGCATGGCCGGCGACACGGTGCATTTCGTCTCCGCCGACGATGTGCATGGCACGCCGATCATGCTGGCCGCGGAAAAGGCCGGCATGGCGCCCGAGGAATTCATCAAGGGCATGCAGATCAGCCACGAGGCGGATTTCAGGGATTTCGGCGTCGCCCACGATTACTACTACACCACGCATTCGCCGGAAAACCGCGAGCTGGCCGAGCGCGTCTACGCGCGCCTGCGCGACGGCCGGGCACATTGCAGGCGCTCGATCCGCCAGCTCTACGATCCGCTAAGACAGATGTTCCTGCCGGACCGCTACATCAAGGGCATTTGCCCGAACTGCGGCACGCCAGACCAATACGGCGACAACTGCGAGAACTGCGGCGCGACCTATGCGCCGACCGATCTGAAGGATCCGCACTCGGTGCTGTCCGGCGCGACGCCCGAGCTGCGCGACTCGGAACACTACTTCTTCAAGGTCGGCGATTTCACCGCGTTTCTGCGCGACTGGCTCGCTGGAAAGCTCACGCGACGGCGCGCCAGTGATGCATCCGTCGGTCGCAGCCAAGCTCAAGGAATGGCTCGACGCCGAAGGCGGCGTGCGCGACTGGGACATCTCGCGCGACGCACCCTACTTCGGCTTTCCGAATTCCCGATGCGCCGGGCAAGTTCTTCTATGTCTGGCTCGATGCGCCGATCGGCTATCTCGCGAGCTTCAAAAAGTACTGCGCAAGCGAGCGCGGCGCGGAGCAGGATCTCACCGCCGTTTCGTTCGACGAATTCATGCAGACCAGACAATCCGAAGTTCGACCAGACAGCCGAGATGCACCATTTCATCGGCAAGGACATCGTCAATTTCCACGGCCTGTTCTGGCCGGCGATGCTGCAAGGCGCGAGTTTGCGCACGCCGAACGCGCTGCATGTGAACGGCTATCTCACCGTCAATGGCGAGAAGATGTCGAAGTCGCGCGGGACGTTTATCCAGGCGCGTACGTATCTGATGCCGGGCTGAATCCGGAGTATTTGCGGTATTACTTTGCGACGATGCTGGGTGACGGCGCCGACCGACGTCGATCTTGATCTGAAGGCGTTCGAGGACGTCGTGAATTCGCACCTTGTCGGGAAATTTGTGAATATCGCCAGCCGCTGCGCAAAGCTGTTGGAAACCCACTTCTCCAACACACTTAGCGAAAACTTCTGGTCTCCACCGGGCCAAATATCGGACGAGTCCGAGAATGCCCTTGTAAGTTTAGGTTACGTCGAGCAGCAACTAAGATTCGTCCCCGATTTATATGAGGCATGTGACTTTCGCGAAGTGGCCGTGAAGATCACCAGAGCCTCAGATCACGCAAACGAATACATCGCGGATGCCGCACCGTGGGCGCTCGCGAAAGATCCGTCGAGGCGCACTGAACTGCACATAGTGCTAACGACGGGCCTAAATATGTTTCGTATGATTGCATGCGCTCTGCGGCCGATTGCTCCTGCCGTGTCGGAATGGGCAGCGGATTTTCTTGGCGCAGATATCGCGAAGGAATTCGTTTTTCCAAAGGGCCTCCGCTTGTCTGCGAGCTCGCAAAACGAAAGCTCAACCCCTATCGAGCACTGTTGACTCGCATTGATCCAAAACATATTGAAGGCATGATCGAAGCGTCGAAGGAATCGCTGCAATCGAGCACTGCCGCCGCCGCGGCAGTGCCACCCTCTCCCCAACCCCTCCCCCGTCAAGGGGGAGGTGCTAAAGCCGCAATGACGGGCGCGGCGGCGCCTTCCACCTCTCCCCTTGCGGGAGAAGTCGGCGCGCGCAGCGCGCCGGGAGAGGGGGCGCTCGTCTCCATCGACGACTTCGCCAAGCTCGACCTGCGCATCGGCAAAGTGCTGCATTGTGGATTTGTGGACGGCTCCGACAAACTGCTGCGCTTCGAGCTCGATGCGGGCGAGCTCGGCAAGCGGCAGATTTTCTCGGGTATTCGCGCTTCCTATGCCGAGCCGGAAAAACTGGTCGGGCGCAATGTCGTGTTCATCGCCAATCTCGCGCCGCGCAAGATGCGCTTCGGCGTGTCCGAGGGCATGATTCTGTCGGCGGGTTCCGGCGTCGACAATCTGTTTCTGCTCGACGCGGATCAGGGTGCGCTACCCGGCATGCCGATCAAATGACCACAGGATGTGGTCATACCGTGCAGCACATGGATGTGCGATGACACGGTATCCAGCTCTTGCTCGAATATGACTAAAAACTTCGACCACGGCATCAGCGCGATCGACACGGGATTCTTCCGTCCGCGCTTCGACGCGAGCCATCTGATCGTCGAGCGCGGTCGCGCGGCGTTCATCGATACCGGCACCAATTACTCCGTGCCGCTGCTGCTCGCCGCGTTGCACGCAGAGGGACTTGCGCTCGATGCGGTCGACTACGTGATCCTGACGCATGTGCATCTGGACCACGCGGGTGGCGCCGGTTTGCTGATGCAGCAGCTGCCGAACGCGACATTGATCGTGCATCCGCGCGGCGCCCGACACATGATCGATCCGAGCGCCCTGATCGCCGGAGCGACCGCGGTGTATGGCGCGGAAGAAATCGCGCGCAGCTACGGCACGCTGGTGCCGGTTCCCGCCGACCGCGTCGTCGAAGCGCCCGAGGGACATGTGATCGATCTCGCTGGCCGCGAGCTGCTTTGTCTCGATACGCCCGGTCATGCGCGCCATCACATCAGCATCTACGACGCGCGCAGCCGCGCATTTTTCAGCGGCGACACGTTCGGCTTGTCGTATCGCGAATTCGATACCGACAACGGCGCTTTTATCCTGCCGACCTCGACGCCGGTGCAGTTCGAACCCGATGCGTTGCATGCGTCGATCCAGCGCATGCTGGAGCGCGAGCCAACGCAGATGTTCCTGACCCATTACAGCCGGGTGACCGAGGTACCGCGTCTCGCACAGGACTTGTTCGTGCAGATCGACGCGATGGTCGCGATCGCGCGCGCGCATGCCAGCGATACCGACCGCCACGTGCGCATCGCTGACGATCTTGCGGATTTGTATACTTCGCGTGCGCAGGCGCACGGCTGCCGCTTCGACGCCGCGCAGGTGCGCGAGCTGCTGATGATGGATATCGAACTCAATACCCAGGGTCTCGAAGTCTGGCTCGAAAAACAGAAACATTGATCCTTCGTCATGCTCATCGTTCCCGCGCAGGCGGGAATCCAGAGTCTCATCTTTTCACGCAGCGAAATCGAAAGCAAAGTCGCTGGATTCCCGCTTGCGCGGGAATGACAGCCGAGCGATTGACGAGATATTCAGTACACGTTGTATTCTGACGCGATGAAGCATGATGTCGTGAGAACCGGAGAGTTTGATGCGCTACGCATCGACGCGCTGCTGCCGCAAACTCAGTGCACGCGCTGCGGCTATCCGGCGTGCCTCGCGTATGCGCGAGGCGATCGCGGGCGACGAGGCGGATATCAATCAATGTCCGCCCGGCGGCGCCGCCGGCATTCGCGATCTGGCCGCGCTGCTCGGTCGCGCGTCGAAGCCGCTCAATCCCGTGCATGGCATCGAGAAACCCGCGGAAATCGCGCTGATCGACGAGGAAGCGTGCATCGGTTGCACTAAGTGCATTCTGGTTTGTCCGGTGGATGCGATCGTTGGCGCGTCGAAGATGATGCACACGGTCATCGCGCGACGAGTGCAGCGGTTGCGAATTGTGCATTCCGGCCTGCCCGGTCGATTGCATCGCGATGGTCGAAGTCGGCGACAGCCGACTGAGGGCGAGGCAGGGAAGCCGAGCGGAAGCGGCTCCATGGACGGATGCTTGCGGCGAACCCGCAATCACGCGCGCAGGGCAATACCGGCGCCGTTATGAGGCGCGTGAAATGCGCCTGGCGCGCGAGCGCACGCAGCGCGACGCCGCGCTCGCCGCGCGCAAAGCCGAAGTGCACGCCGCTACGGGTACGCGCAGCGCGGTGCTCGATGCGATCGCACGCGCCAAGGCGAAAAAATCCGGAGCGGCCAAACCATGAACGCCGCGACGCGGCACGAGATTTTCGCGCGTCTGCGCGAAGTGAATCCGAAGCCGGCCAGCGAGCTGCAATACGCCACGCCGTTCCAGCTGCTGATCGCGGTGATCCTGTCGGCACAGGCCACCGATGTCGGCGTGAACAAGGCGACGAAGCAACTCTTCCCGGTCGCAGGCACGGCGCAAGCGATCCTGACGCTCGGCGAAGAAAAACTCAAAAGACATATTTCCACCATTGGGCTGTTCAATGCGAAGGCAAAGAACGTCATCGCCACCTGCCGCATTCTCGTCGAGCAATATGCCGGCGAGGTGCCGCACACGCGCGCGGCGCTCGAAGCGCTACCCGGCGTCGGCCGCAAGACGGCGAACGTCGTGCTCAACACCGCATTCGGCGTACCGACGATCGCGGTCGATACGCATATCTTCCGCGTCGCCAATCGCACCGGCCTGGCCAAGGGCAAAAACGTACGCGCGGTGGAAGACAAGCTGGAAAAAGTCGTAGCGGCCGAGTTCAAGCACAACGCGCATCACTGGCTGATCCTGCACGGACGCTACGTGTGCAAGGCACGCAAGCCCGACTGTCCACAGTGCGTGATCCGCGATCTCTGCGAATACAGACACAAGACCACGGGCGCATAGTTTCGCCCGCGTTTCGCATTGCGGCGCAGGGCGTATGATGCGAATTCAAGTAGAAGCGAAGAACGAAGAGGCTGGGCAATGAATATCCAATCACCCGAATTGAAGACGCGCCAGATCAATCACTATATCAACGGCAGTGAGGTTGCCGGCGCCAGCGGCCGCTTCGGCGATGTCTTCGATCCCGCGCATGGCAGCGTCGCGGCGCGGGTTGCGCTGGCGAGCGCGACCGAGGCCGACGCCGCGGTCGCGGCGGCGCGCGCGGCATTTCCGGCCTGGAGCGAGACGCCAGCGCTGCGGCGCGCGCGCGTGCTGTTCGCGTTCAAGACTTTGCTCGACGCTCACAAGAACGAATTCGCCGAACTGCTTACGCGCGAACACGGCAAGGTGTTGTCCGACGCGATGGGCGAGGTCACGCGCGGTATCGAAGTCGTCGAATTCGCCTGCGCCGCGCCGCAATTGTTGAAGGGCCAATACACCGACCAGATCGGTGGTGGCATCGACAACTTCAGCCTGCGTCAGCCGCTCGGCGTGGTCGCCGGCATCACGCCGTTCAATTTCCCGTTCATGGTGCCGCTGTGGATGGTGCCGATCGCACTCGCCTGCGGCAATACCTTCGTCCTCAAGCCATCCGAGCGCGATCCGTCCGCGTCGATGCTCATCGCGAAATTGCTCAAGCAGGCAGGCCTGCCCGACGGCGTGTTCAACGTCGTGCACGGCGACAAGGTCGCGGTCGATGCGCTGATCGAGCACCCCGATGTCGAGGCGCTGTCGTTTGTAGGCTCGACGCCGATCGCCGAGTATATTTATGCGCAAGGCAGCGCGCGCGGCAAACGCGTGCAGGCGCTGGGCGGTGCGAAGAATCACCTGATCGTCATGCCCGACGCCGATCTCGGGCAGGCCACCGACGCGCTGATCGGCGCGGGCTACGGTTCGGCCGGCGAGCGCTGCATGGCGATCTCGGTCGCGGTCGCGGTCGGCGACGTCGCCGAAAAACTGATCGCCAAACTCGTGCCGCGCGTGAAGGCGCTGAAGATCGGCAACGGCCTCGATGCCGGTGTCGAGATGGGCCCGCTCGTGACTGGCGTGCATCGCGAAAAGGTCACCGGCTATATCGAGTCCGGCATCGCTGAAGGTGCGACATTGCTCGTCGACGGTCGCGGCCACAAAGTCGCCGGACACGAGGACGGTTTCTATCTCGGCGGCTGCCTGTTCGACGACGTGAAACCCGACATGAAGATCTATCGCGAGGAAATTTTCGGGCCCGTGCTGAGCATCGTGCGCGTGCCGGATTTCGCCAGCGCGGTCGAACTGATCAACGCGCACGAATTCGGCAACGGCGTGTCGTGCTACACCTCCGACGGCGGCGTTGCGCGCGCGTTCGCACGCCAGATCAAGGTCGGCATGGTCGGCGTCAACGTGCCGATCCCGGTACCGATGGCCTGGCATTCGTTCGGCGGCTGGAAGCGCTCGCTGTTCGGCGACCACCATATCTACGGCGAGGAAGGCGTGCGTTTCTACACGCGCTACAAGAGCGTGATGCAGCGCTGGCCCGACAGCATCGCCAAGGGCGCACAGTTCACGATGCCGGTGGCGCATTAACGATCGAAGCGCTGCTGTCCGGCGAAAAAGACCAGGCAGTGCGTTGCACGGGGCTTGCTTCCGGCATCAGAAAGCGATTTCGGCCCACACGCCCACTTCGTTGGTCTTCTGATCGTTGCCGCCGGAATTGTCCTTGAGCGTATCGTGTTTGTAGACCGCGGCAAGCTTGACGCCTTTGCGGATCGCCCACTCCACGCCGGCATTCGCGCACTCGTCCTTGAGCGTGGGATTGATATCCTTGCTCGGGTTGTATTTGTCGTAGCGCGCGAACACCGCCCAGCGCGGCATGAACGAGTACCACCCCCATGCGGCGGTATTGTCGTCCGCACTGGCGGCCATCGAGACGACCCCAAGGGCCATGGCGATGGCTGCCACGATGAGATTCTGGCGCATTGCACACTCCAGTCCAGGAAAGAAACAAGCCGAAACAGAAAAACTCAACGCCGCCACGCCCCGATGCAGGTCATTGAGGGCGCTAAAAATCCGTTAACGCATTCAAGGTGCGTAGCTTGGCGTCCGCTTATTACGGAGTGATGCATTTCATTTTGCAGAAACGTTACAAGCGGCCCTGGCAGTCAGGTCGAAACGGCCGCTTTGTCGTGTTTCCCCGCTGTAAGGTTTTCGCCGCTCTCCCTGTCTAGTGCGTAACGCAGCGCAACATCGATTGTTCTTGCTTGGGGGATTTGCAGGACATACCGTAGCCGCACATCGAACCGCAGGTGTTCGATGCACGCGACTTGCCGCTTCGTTACTTCGACCGCTTCAAGAGAATGCCGCTCGTGCGGCGCCCGAGGGGTGAATGCCCCGCCATCAACCACGGAGTCACTGATCATGTCGAACAAAATCGTCAAACCGCTCGCGCTTGCCATCGGCACCAGCCTGATCGGCTCGCTCTCGCTCGTCCAGATCGCGACCGCGAATCCCACCTTCCATATCGCCAGCCTCACCTCCGGCTACGCGCTCGCCGCCACCGGCGAAGGCAAATGCGGCGAAGGCCGTTGCGCGGTCGCCAAGATGGCAAAGCCCGGCGAAACCGCGGTGACCAAGGAAGAAGCCATGGCGCACGGCTTCAGCGAACACCAGTTCAAGGCGTGGGACGCAAACAACGACGGCAAGCTCGAAGCCAACGAACTGGCCGCGATGCACGCCATCGTCGACGCACCGAAGAAAGGCAAGGAAGGTTCCTGCAGCAGTCACTAAGATGCAGCAGCGTCCAGCGTTCCACGGCGCCGGACTCGGTCTGCGGCGGGCCCTTCTGGGTCCGCTGCAGGACTCCGCCGGCGCAGGCATAGACTTTTTCGAGGCCGCGCCGGAAAACTGGATCAACGTCGGCGGCAAATTCGGCAAGATTTTCCGCTCGTTCAGCGAACGCCACCCGATCGTCTGCCACGGTTTATCGCTGTCGCTGGGCGGCCCCGCGGCGCTGGACGAAACCCTGCTGCAGAAGATTCGCCGCCTGCTCGACGAGCATCAGATCCGCATCTACAGTGAGCATCTTTCCTACTGCTCGGACGATGCGCATCTCTACGACCTGCTGCCGATCCCGTTCACCGAGGAAGCCGTCGCCTGGGTCGCCGCGCGTATCCGCCGCGCGCAGGACATCCTCGGCCGGCGTATCGCGGTGGAGAACGTGTCGTATTACGCCGCGCCGGGTCGGCAGATGCGCGAGATCGAATTCATCAGCGCCGTGCTCGAAGCGGCGGATTGCGATCTGCTGCTCGACGTCAACAATATCTACGTCAACAGCGTGAATCACCGCTACGACGCGAAGGCGTTTCTCGATGCGCTGCCGGCAGCGCGCGTCGCCTACATCCATGTCGCCGGCCACTACAACGAAGCGCCCGATCTGATCGTCGACAGTCATGCGGCCGCGGTGATCGATCCGGTCTGGGATCTGCTCGATCATGCGTATGCGCGCTGCGGGGTGCTGCCGACCCTGCTCGAACGCGATTTTCATTTTCCGCCCCTGGGCGAACTGGTCGGCGAGCTCGACCACATCCGCGAAATTCAGGCGCGCCACAGCGGCATCGGCGAGGAAAGACATGCACGCCGCGCCTGAATCCAGTCCGACGCGCCGGTTGCAGCACGCCTTCACCGCGCATCTGCGCGACCCCGCGGGCATGCCCGCGCCGGCCGGCATCGAAGACCGCCGCATGGGCATTTATCGCGATCTGGTGTTCACCAATATCGAAAGTTTTATTTCCTCCAATTTTCCGGTTATTCGCAGTTTATACAATGATACGCAATGGGATGCGCTGGCTCGCGATTTCCTGCGCGAGCATCGTTGCCACACGCCGCTGTTTCCGGAGTTCGGCCGCGAGTTTCTGCGTTATCTCGAAGCGCGGCAGCAGGAAGGGCGCGGCGATCCGCCGTTCCTCGCCGAACTGGCGCATTACGAATGGGCCGAGCTGGCGCTTTCGCTCGACGAGTGCGAGATCGCCGCCGTCGCCCACAATGCGCACGGCGATCCGCTGACCGGCGTGCCGGTGATGTCGCCGCTCGCCTGCGTACTCGCGTATCGCTTTCCGGTGCAGACGATCGGAGCGGATTTCCGCCCCGATCAACCGGCCCGAGATCCGACCGTGCTGCTGCTCGTGCGCGGCCGCGACGACCAGGTGCGTTTCCACGAGATCAATGCATTGGGAGCGATGCTGATCGAACGTCTGCAGGCCAATACCGATCAGAGTGGAACGCGCTGCCTCGACGAAGTACTCGCACAGTTCACGCCGGATGTCGCGCAGAATCTGCGCGCGGCCGGGGCCGCGATGCTGGTTGACTTGAAGGAACGCGAGGCCATACTCGGCACACGCGCATAGCGACCGCCATGTCCACGCCCGAGCCAGAATTTCCCGCGCCTGCCGAACCCCTGCGCACGAGCCTGCGCCGCAATGCGGTCGCCCTGATCAGCCTTTCCGTAGCGCTGTTCGGCACCAGCTACAACACCTGGCGCAACCAGAGTACGGAGTCCCACCGCAATATACGCGAGGCCTCGTTCAGGTTGATCGAGGAGGCCGGCGCCTTGCATCAGGTCGTACAGCACCGCTACTACGGCGGCGATCACAGCCAGATGAACTGGATCGAGGGCTGGGGCAAGGTCACCCTGATTCGCGATATGGCGCCGCTGATCTCGCCGGCCGCACAAAGCCGCGCCGATGCGGTGTTTGCCACCTGGAAGGAATGCGCCGGCGAACTCGAAACCGGCGCGGGCGATTCCGCGCAACGCATCGAAAAGGCCCTGGACGACCTCAATGGCGAGGTCAGGAACGAGTTGCTGTCACTGCACTGAACGGCGCGCACGCCGGCGTTGTGAGCGGCGGCGGCGGCGGCTATGCTCAGTGCATGTCCGCACCCGCACTCAGCAACGCCCGCTCGCTCAAATACGCCGAACGTTTCCGCGGATTTCTGCCGGTCGTCGTCGATGTCGAGACCGGCGGCTTCGACAACGAACGCAACGCGCTGCTGGAAATCGCCGCAGTGATCGTGCGCATGGATGCGGCCGGACTGGTGCATCCCGATCCAGTCGTGTCCACTCACGTCGTGCCGTTTCCGGGCGCGAATATCGATCCGCGCTCGCTTGAAATCACCGGTATCGATCCGACCCATCCGTTCCGGGCTGCGGTCGAGGAGCGCGAGGCGCTGGAACTGATCTTCAAGCCGATCCGCACGGCCTTGCGCGAATTCGAGTGCCAGCGCGCGGTGCTGGTCGGTCACAACGCCTCGTTCGACCTCGGTTTTCTCAACGCCGCGATCCGCCGGGTGGGGCACAAGCGCAGTCCGTTCCACCTGTTCAGCTGTTTCGATACGGCGACGCTCGGCGGCCTCGCCTTCGGCCAGACCGTATTGAGCCGCGCCGTGCAGGCGGCCGGCTTCGATTGGGACGAAAACGAGGCGCACTCGGCGGTGTACGACGCAGAACGTACGGCGCTGCTGTTCTGCGAAATCGTCAACCGCTGGAAGACGATGAGCGACGCCTGGCAACCGCAGACCGGAGCCGCAGCTTAGCGGCCGCTTTTATCTTTCCTGAACTTCACCTCGAATAAGATTCTCCGTATGCCCATCTACGAATACGCCGCCATTGCCACAGGTTGTGCCTATTGCAGCGCGCATTTCGATCTGCGGCAGAAACTCGACGAAGCGGAATTGGTCGCCTGCCCGCAATGCGGGGCAGCGGTCCGGCGCGTGCTCAGCGTGCCGGGTGTCGCGATCGGCAACGCGCATCTGCTCAAGGAAAGCAACGTCGAGAAGAAGGGCTTCACCCAATATCGCCGCGCGGGAAATGGCGTATACGAAAAGACTGCGGGCAAGGGACCGAAATTCATCAGCGGCGATTGATTTTCCCGCAGCCAACCGTCGTCTGACGAGCCGGACAACGTCCGGCTCTTTCACTACCGAATATCTGCCGCCGGAGTTTTGAATGCGTCCTGCACTTCTTTCGTTCGCATGCACCGTCCTGATCATTGCGTGTCTGCCCGCGCAATCCGTGCGCTCGGCACATGCGGCGAATTCGACGACCGCGTTGGCCTATCCCGAGGCGAAAAAAGGATCGCAGACCGACAACTACCACGGCACCCAAGTCGCCGATCCCTATCGCTGGCTGGAAACAATCGACGCGTCGGACACACATGCCTGGATCGAGGCCGAGAACCGGCTTTCGTCCGCCTATCTCGCGCAAATCCCCGGTCGCGACCGGCTCAGGCAGCGTCTGACCGAGCTGTGGAATTTCGAGCGTTACAGCCCACCGCAACTGCGCGGCGGCAAATATTTCTACACGCGCAACGACGGCCTGCAGAATCAGGCCGTGCTCTACATCGCCGATTCGCTCGATGCCGCGCCGCGCGTGCTGCTCGATCCGAACACGCTCTCGACCGACGGCACCGTAGCCTTGAAGAGTTATTCGATCAGCGAGGACGGCAAATATCTCGCCTACGGCCTGTCGTCCGCCGGCTCGGACTGGGAAGAATGGCATGTGCTTGACGTCGATAGCGGCAAGGCGACCGCCGACACGCTCAAGTGGGTGAAGTTCTCGAGCGTAAGCTGGCGCCGCGACGGCACCGGTTTCTTCTACAGCCGCTACGACGAGCCCGGCTCCCATGCAGAGCCTGGCGGCGCGCTCAAGGCCGTGAACAAATTTCAAAAATTATACTTTCACCGGCTTGGCGACGATCAGGACCAAGACGAACTGTTTCACGAGAACAAGGAGCAACCGGATTGGCGCTTCAGCGGCAAGGTCAGCGACGACGGCCGCTGGCTGATCATCAGCGTGTATCGCGGCACCGAGCAGAAGAATCTCGTGCTGTATCGCGATCTGGCCAAACGCCACGAAGAAAAGCAGCGGAAAGCGCCGCGTGCAACCATGCCCCAGCCACCCGGACCGAAGGTTGGCGGCAAGCATGCGCAGAAGCAGCCGAAGCAGCACGTACTCACGCCGATCGAGACCCTGATCGGCGACTGGAATGCCAGTTACGAATTTCTCGGCAACAGGAAAAAGGTCCTGTATTTCCTGACCGACCTCGATGCGCCGCGCTACCGCATCGTCGCGATCGATCTCAACAAACCGGACAAGACGCAGTGGAAGGAGATCGTCGCGCAAGGCAAGGACACGCTGCAAAGCGCGCGCATCGTCAATCACGAGATCGTTGCCACCTACATGAAGGACGCGCACAGCGAAGTGCGCTTGTTCGACGAAAAGGGCAAGGCGCTCGGCCAGATCGCCCTGCCCGGCATCGGCACGGCCTCCGGCTTCAGCGGGCGCACGGACGACGCGGAGACTTTCTATACTTTTTCCAGTTACACGACGCCGCCCGCCGTGTATCGCTACGACCTGACCTTGTTCCATGGCGGCGTGTGGCGCGCGCCCAAGGTCGCGTTCGATCCGTCGCAGTACGAGACGCAGCAGGTTTTCTACCCCAGCCGCGACGGCACGCGCGTGCCGATGTTCATCACCGCGCGCAAAGGGCTCGCGCACGACGGCAGCAATCCGACGATTCTCTACGGCTACGGCGGTTTCAATATCTCGCTGCAGCCGGCATTTTCGCCCGCCGTCGCCGCCTGGCTCGAACTGGGCGGCGTCTATGCGGTGGCCAACCTGCGTGGCGGCGGCGAGTACGGCCGCGAGTGGCACGAAGCCGGAATGAAGACGCACAAGCAGAATGTGTTCGACGACTTCATCGGTGCCGCCGAGTATCTGATCAAGGAAAAAGTATACTTCCGCGCCGAAACTGGCGATTCGCGGCGCGTCCAACGGCGGCTTGCTCGTCGCGGCGGTCGAATTGCAACGTCCCGATCTGTTCGCCGCGGCGGTCCCGCAGGTCGGCGTGCTCGACATGCTGCGCTTCCGCGATTTCACGATCGGCAAGGCCTGGGAATCGGATTACGGCTCGGTCGACAACGCCGACGAATTCAAGGCGCTGTACGCCTATTCGCCGCTGCACAATGTCAAGCCCGGCATCGACTATCCGGCAACGCTGATCCTGACCGGCGATCACGACGATCGCGTATTTCCCGCGCACAGTTTCAAGTTCGCCGCCGCCATGCAGGCCGCCGATCCGCACGGTCGGCCCATCCTGATCCGCATCGAAACCCGCGCCGGCCACGGTCAGGGCAAACCAACCTCGATGCAGATCGACGAAATTACCGATGTTTATTTGTTTATTCTCAAGGCATTCGGCCTGCGGCCCTGAACGGGGCTATGATTGCAGGTCCTGCGATATCAACGCGAGACGACCCGCGTCTCGCCTCAAGCGGAGGCAGTCATGATCTACAACAGCATTCTCGAAACCATCGGCCGCACGCCGGTCGTGCGCATCAATCGCCTCGCGCCGGCGGGCATGGACATGTACGTCAAGGTCGAAGCGTTCAATCCGATGTCCTCGGTGAAGGACCGGCTCGCGATCGGCATCATTCTCGACGCCGAAGCCAGCGGCGCGCTCAAGCCTGGCCAGACCGTGGTCGAAGCGACCTCGGGCAATACCGGCATCGCGCTGGCGATGGTGTGCGCGGTCAAGGGTTATCCGTTTGTCGCCTTCATGGCGGAAACCTTCTCGGTCGAGCGGCGCAAGCTGATGCGCGCATTCGGCGCGAAGGTGATCCTCACGGCCGCCGCCGAGCGCAGCGCGGGCATGGTCAAGCGCGCCAAGGAATACGCCGAGAAGCACGGCGCCTTCCTCGCGCGCCAGTTCGAGAACGAGGCCAATCCTGCCTATCACCGCAACACCACGGGTCCGGAAATCCTGCAGGATTTCGCCGGCAAGCGTCTGGACTGGTTCGTCACCGGCTGGGGTACCGGCGGCACGCTCACCGGCGCCGGCGAAATGATCCGCCTCGCGCGGCCCGACGTGAAAGTCGTGCTGACCGAACCGGCCAATGCCGCGATGGTTTCCGGCCATGAATGGAAGCCGCACAAGATCCAGGGCTGGACGCCCGACTTCGTTCCCGCCGTGCTCAACCGCAACGTGCCGCACCAGATCGTGCCGGTCGACGAGATGGTCGCGCGCGACACCGCGCGCGCGCTGGCGCAGAAAGAAGGCATCTTCTGCGGCATTTCCTCGGGCGGCACCTTCGCCGCCGCGCTTGAAGTGGCCAAGCAGGCCAAGACGGGCGACGTGATCCTGGCGATGCTGCCGGATACCGGCGAGCGCTACCTGTCGACGATCCTGTTCGAGGGCATCAACGAAGGCACCGACGAAGAGTAGTTCTCGCCGTCAGCCGATCAAAGCCTGCGCGCGCACGCGTTGCAGTTCGTCGCGTACGCGTGCGGCTTCCTCGAACTGCAGGTCTTGCGCGTGCTTGTACATCTGCGTTTCGAGCTTCTTCAACTTCGCGGCTAGCTGCGCAGGCGTGAGCACGCTGTAATCCACGCTCGGCTCGGCGACGCGGCGCAAGCCGTTGGCGCCACGCCCGCGCGCGCCCTGCGCTTCGGTCTCGGGATCGTCGCGCGCACCTTCCATGATGTCGGTGACTTTCTTGACGATGGATTTCGGCGTGATGCCGTGCTCGATGTTGTATTCGATCTGCTTCTGCCGGCGCCGGTCGGTCTCGTCGATCGCGCGCCTGCATCGAATCGGTCACCCGGTCGGCGTAGAGAATCGCCTTGCCGCGCAGGTTGCGCGCAGCGCGGCCGATGGTCTGGATCAGCGATCCGGTCGAGCGCAGGAAGCCTTCCTTGTCCGCGTCGAGAATCGCCGACCAGCGACACCTCGGGCATGTCCAGGCCCTCGCGCAGCAGGTTGATGCCGACCAGCACGTCGAACTTGCCCATGCGCAGATCGCGGATGATCTCGACGCGCTCGACCGTTTCGATATCCGAATGCAGATAGCGCACGCGCACGCCGTGTTCTTCGAGATAGTCGGTGAGGTTCTCGGCCATGCGCTTGGTCAGCGTGGTGACCAGCACGCGGTCGCCCATCGCCACGCGCAGGTGGATTTCGCCAAGCAGATCGTCGACCTGCGTGCGCACCGGGCGCACCTCGACCTCGGGATCGACCAGCCCGGTCGGGCGCACCACCAGTTCGACGACGCTGCCCTGCGAATGCTCGAGCTCGTAACGCGACGGCGTTGCCGAGACGAAGATCGTGCGCGGCGCGCGCTGCTCCCATTCCTCGAATTTCAGCGGCCGGTTGTCGAGCGCGGACGGCAGGCGGAAACCGAATTCGACCAGCGTTTCCTTGCGCGAGCGGTCGCCCTTGTACATCGCGCCGAGCTGCGGAATCGTCACGTGCGATTCGTCGACGACGAGCAGCGCATCCGGCGGCAGATAGTCGAACAAGGTCGGCGGCGGCTCGCCCGGCGCGCGCCCGGTCAGATGGCGCGAATAGTTCTCGATGCCCTGGCAGTAGCCGATCTCGGCCATCATCTCGATGTCGAACTGCGTGCGCTGCTGCAGGCGCTGCGCCTCGACCAGCTTGTTCGCCTTGTATAGCTGTTCCAGGCGTTCCTTGAGTTCGACCTTGATCGTCTCGATCGCATCGAGCACGGTGCGCCGCGTGGTCACGTAGTGCGAGCTCGGATAGATCGTGTAGCGCGGCACCTTGCGCAGCACCGCGCCGGTCAGCGGATCGAACAGCGCCAGGTTCTCGATCTCGCCGTCGAACAATTCGATGCGCAGCGCATCGGTTTCGCTCTCGGCCGGAAACACGTCGATCACGTCGCCGCGCACGCGATAACTGCCGCGGTGCAGTTCGTAATCGCCGCGCTCGTACTGCAGCTCGGTCAGGTGGCGGATCAGTTCGCGCTGATCGATGCGCTCGCCGCGCACGAGGATGCAGCACCATCGACAGATATTCGTCCGGATCGCCGAGGCCGTAGATCGCCGACACCGTGGCAACGATCATCGCATCGCGGCGCGCGACAGCAGCGCCTTGGTCGCCGACAGGCGCATCTGCTCGATGTGTTCGTTGATCGCTCGAATCCTTTTCGATGAACGTGTCGCTGGCGACGACGTAGGCTTCGGGCTGGTAGTAGTCGTAGTAGCTGACGAAATATTCCACCGCGTTGTGCGGAAAGAATTCCTTGAACTCGCCGTAGAGCTGCGCCGCCAGCGTCTTGTTCGGCGCGAGCACCAGCGTCGGTTTCTGCACCGCCTGGACTACGTTGGCGATGGTGAAGGTCTTGCCAGAACCGGTCACGCCGAGCAGGGTCTGGTGCGCGAGCCCCGCACTCGAAACCTTCGATCAGCCGACGGATCGCCTCGGGCTGATCGCCGGCGGGCTGGAACGGTGCGACAAGCTCGAATCGATCGGCGGCCATCGGGATCATGTGCGGATTGCGCGGACAACATGCAAGTATAACGCGGCGCGCAAGTGCGCCGGCGCGGCTAGTTGCGGCCGACAACGCGCGTCAGGTGCAGGTTTCAGCTTTGTGATCTATTGATGCGGCCAGCTGAAGTCTGAAATGCCTCCACACTTTGGCCGGCGCGGAGATCGCTTTTCCTTCCCCTGCGCAGCGGGGGAAAGTGCCGAAGGCGGAAGGGGGCGCTCTTGCTCTTAATCGGGCATGGTAAAAGCGCCCCCATCAGCCCTACGGGCAGCTTCCCCCGCTATGCAGGGGAAGCGACCGCAAGGGTTCTGTGCTTTGAATTATTGGACGATAAGTGGCGGGCTTGAATTCAACATCACCGGGCCGCATCAATAAGTATGTCGCGCAACCCACGCCGCACGGTTTCCGAGTCGAGCGCCTGTTTGCTGAGGCGACTATGCGCCGCGACTTCCCTGTGCAACTTCACGCCGCTACCCCCAGTCTGCTTTCGATGCGCCCGCTGTTGCGCTCCAGCGTGGCTGCAAGATGCCGGGCCAATGGCGCGGGAACCTGTAACTCCGCCACGACGTGATCCTTCTTCGCCAACGCCTTCGCGCACAAGTCGAGCGCGCGCCGGCGCAACTGTGCCGGATTCAAGCCGACGCTTTTGCAGAGCCGCTGCCAGTGCCGCGCCTGCACCCAGCCTGGCCTGCGTTCGCCGCCGATTGCCATTGCCATCCTGTCCGACAACTCGCGCCAATAACCGGTCGCGAGCAGATCGTAGGCCGGTGCGAGACGCAGGCGTCCGTCGACGCCATACAGCATCGACAGATTCTTCGCGTGCGCGTCGGCGTTGCCAATCAGGTAGCTGAAGATCGTCCAGTCAACCAGGCGCAGTCGGTCCAGGGCGGGCGCCGCGCTGTACCGGTCGATCTGATCGAAACAGCTCTTGAAGCCCGGCCCGCCATCGACTTCGTATTTGTGATCGGGCAACACGCCGGCGAGCTGGCACAAGTCGAGCTGGTGCAGCCGTTCGATACGTTCGCCAGAGACGATGCGATCATAGCGCTCGATGAGCAGCACAGGTTCTGGATCCGCAAGTACGATGGCCCGCGCCACAGGCAGGCCCAGCTCGCCGGCCAGCTGCAGACAAAATGCCTCGTTCGCGACCGAATCGGGAAACAATTTCTGCGGCTGCAGCGCGGGTTTGAGAATATGCGTGGATGGCGCATCGCTTTCCGGCAACCACAATTCGCCATCGGCGTAACGCACCGGAATCTTGTTCTGCGCCCCCGCCAGCGACAGGCGCAGTTCGGCATGACGCGCGAGCAGCGGAATGTTGTCGCGCAGGCTGGCCAGATCGGACTTTAGTTGCCTGGGAGTGTACTTTTTATAGGCAGGCTGGTCTCTTGCGCCCGGATTTTCCTTGCCCGCAGGAACGATTTCAAAAGCACCTGCACATTCCAGGCCGAAGGCCTCCAGCAATCGGTACACGTTGCCGCGCGGCAGTCGGCGCAGCTTAGCGAGCGTGTCGAGGATGGCGCCTTCGGGCAGCAGGTTGGCAAAGAAAAACAACACCTCGTCGCCACGCCAAGGTTCCTCGCGCAACGGCAGGCGCGGCGAGAGTGGGAAGGCATCCGCAAGCCGCAGCCATTGCGGCGCGTAAACGAATTCAACGCCCGCGGGATTGGGGCGCAGCGTCCCGACGTGTCGGCGCGCATGGACAACGGCAAGCATCAGCGCTTCACCGCCGCCGGCGCGATCGTGAGGCCCAATCCTTTCATCACGCGCAGCGCCGATCCGAGCGAGACGCCGGGACGCGCGTTTTCCAGAGCGATCACAGTATCGCGCCCGACGCCCGACACCAGCGCGAGCTGCGCCTGCGTCAGCCCCGCGCCCGCGCGCGCCGCACGTACTGCGTCCGCGAGCGCGAGCAGATCGGCGTTGTCGCCGCGCTGCGCGTGTCCGCGCGCTCGCGCATGAAAGTTGGTTTTGACCGACTTCATATCATTTTTTTCCGGCCACCACGCATAAGTCGGAAAAAGCCGACTTCCTGGGATTGCGCCGCCTTTTTACGCCGAATGTCGGATATAGTCAACTTTTAGGCGGCCAGCTCGCGCATGTCGATCTTGCCGATGACGGCGGTGGAGATCAGGGAGGGCTGAAGGCAGCCGCAGACGAGGAAGAAGGCGACGAGTGAATGCAGAGGGAGCCAAGGATGGCTCCTACTGTTCAATATCAGGGGCAAAATGGTGAACAATGGCTTGTTCAAATTGAACGGTTGGACACCGCCAGTACTCACGCGGGCGCGCGGGAATGGCTTGACGGCCGGGAACTGCCAGCAGACCATACCGTGTGCGCCCCTGGGTGAGGGGTCTATTTGTAGTTAGCGCATCAACGACCGAGGGGTAAGTTATGCGTTCGGTAATTCTTGTTATTTCGCTATTATTCCTTACCGCTGCTGGCCGAGTATGCGCAGCCACGCCTGTAGAGATCGGTGGCACGACGCCAGACAACACCGGAAGTCGCCTCGTGTTTGCGCTAAAGGAGCGTATTCGCTCATCAAGCTCACTCCAGCTTACATTTGATCAGAGCCAGCCGAGGATGCAGGTTCTGATTGTCACGCTTGACCCATACGGCACGAACAATAGCCTTTCGACTGTGTACTCGGCCGTAATCACATGGAGAAATCCTGATGAGCCCCTCTCCTTGTATCTCACGAGCCTTGTTGGGACCGCCAGCAGCGCTAACCTTGCGGCGGCGGCCGATTCTATTGCAGCGGCTGTTTCAGAGCAGTCTGACCTCATCATACGGGCCCGCCAAAACTCCGCACATCGCTAAGTAGTCGATAATGCGGAATTGCCTCGCAAGCCGCTTATTTCAGGCGCTAGGCGATGGAAATTTATCTAATGAAAATCGATCAGACCGTCGCCCTCCTTGCCAGCATTGGAGCGTGTTTGTCTGCCGTAGCCACGTTTCTGACGGTTCGCCAGATGGCCAAACAGCGGGAGGCGTCTTATCGCCCTGAATTGGCGCTTTCGCGGAGCTTTTTGAAGGCTCGGCGGATCCAAAGGCTGCGGGGCCTCTCCCGACCTTCTGGACCAAAAAAGCCGAGCACGACGTATCCGGAAACGAGATTCAGAGCTTAACGATACCTCTGCAGAACGTCGGATTGGGAACTGCAAAAAGTGTAAGTCTCGTTTGGTCGTTTCCCATCGCCGATGCGGTAGCGACAGTGAATCAGCTCGCCCAACGCACGCTCACACCAGCTTACTTCACATACGAGAGCGGTCAAGTATCGCTCAAGTCCGATAGCCTCGGTGGTTGCACGTCGTTCTGGAAGAACCAAGAGAAGGTTTGGATCGACTACGTCCTCCCCGCAGCGGTGCAGAGTGAGCCCGTGAGTCTCACTTTGCCGAATGCCTATGTTCTACTTTGCTCAGCGCTGTTGTTTTTCGGGGCGAAGAACAAGGACGCGAAGTTATTCCCTGAGTTTCCCGTTCTGAAGGTAAGTTTTGAGTACCTGGATATTGGCGAGCAAAAACATCAAGCAGTGTTCGATATCGCGTTGCACTTAATAGCGTTTAGCGGCGAAGGTCAATTCATTCACGGCTACCTAGAGTCGCGAAAAGCCCCCTAAGGAACCTCTGAATAAGTCGTCATCCCCGCGAAAGCGGGGATCCAGCTCACCGCAAAGCGCTGAAAAACTGGATTCCCGCTTTCGCGGGAATGACGAGCTTCGACTTATTCAGAGGTTCCCTAACATCGGGTCAGCCGATTCATCGCAGATTATTGGCAGGGCATCCAACGCCTCTTACTTCGCGCAGGGCCCCGTGGCCCTTGCCTCTGGCCTCTAGGGAACGGCAGAGGTCTCCCGCGCGAGTCGCGAATAGTCCGACCGACTGACCTACGCCCCCGCGGGAGGGGTCTATTTGTAGTTAGCGCATCAACGACCGAGGGGATAAGTTATGCGTTCGGTTGGGCAAGACGGTCGCCGGGTCGAAATTGATCCGCTTGGTACCGCAGTGGTACCGCATCGGAAAAGAAAAGGCCCCGCATCGCTGCAAGGCCTTTGTTTTACATGGCTCCCCGAGACGGACTCGAACCGCCGACCCAGTGATTAACAGTCACTTGCTCTACCGACTGAGCTATCGGGGAATCGCATAAGCGAGCCGCCTATTTTCTGGGACAAAGGTAGGCGCGTCAAGTACGTATTATGGGCGTGACGAATCTCCTGAAGCCCCGCCGTGTCTTGGGCAAGCGATCGGCGCCGGGTAGAATGTCCGTCCACCCAATCCGCCAAGCGATATCGCGCGACATGCCTGCATTGATCTGGATCGACAAGGAAGTGTCCGGCATCATCGCGGCGACATGCAGGATTGCCGCGGGCCAAACAGACGCAGAGCCATGCTGACTGGACATCGAGTCACGCGTTCTGTCGCACGCGCCCTGCTCGTCACGCTGCTCGTCATGTGCGCAGCGGCGTTCGCCGATGACGATGATGCAGACAGCGCGAAATCGTCGTCCTGGTTGCCCACCGGTGTGAGCATCACGCCGGAGGCCGCGACCGGTGCGCTGTTCCAGACGCTGAATCCGGATATTCCGGGCTTCCCGGATTACAAGGCGGGGCAAGCCATCAGCACGGCCCTGAGTCCCGACGGTTCCACCTTGCTGATCCTGACCAGCGGCTACAACGAGCTTTACGGCGCAGATGGCAAGGTGCTGCGCGCGAGTTCCAACGAATACGTCTTCGTTTACGATGTTTCGACCCGCACGCCGGTAAAGAAGCAGATCATCACCTTGCCCAACACGTATGCGGGCGTCGCATTCGCACCCAACGGGACTCACTTCTATGTGAGCGGAGGTGTCGACGACGACGTGCACACCTTCCTGCACCGTGGCGATACGTGGCAGGAGGATGGCGGGCCGATCGCACTCCACCACGTGAAGGGCGTGGGCATCGCGCAAAAGCCCGGTGCCGCGGGCCTTGCGACAAGCGCCGATGGACGCTCGTTGCTGGTCACGAACATCTACAACGATTCGATTTCGATCGTGGACCTCGATTCGCGCGCGGTGCGGGCCGAACTCGATCTGCGGCCGGGCAAGATCAGCCGGGCCAATGTCGGTGTCCCTGGCGGTGAGTATCCGTTCTGGATCGCGGTCAAGGGCGAGCGCACGGCCTTTGTTTCCAGTCAGCGCGACCGCGAAATCGATGTCGTCGATTTCGCGTCGGCGCCGCGATTGATCAAACGAATCAAGGTTGCGGGCAATCCGGGCAAGATGACGCTGAACGCCGCGCAGGATCTGCTGTATGTCGCCGCCGACAACAGCGACACCGTCGTGGTGATCGACGCGAACACCTATGCCGTACGCGAGTCGATCGCAACGCTCGCACCGCCCGGATTGCTCGGGCCGGGCAAGAGGTTCCGTGGCGCGGCGCCCAACGATGTGGCGTTGGCGCCGGACGGGAAAACGCTGTACGCGACCAATGGCGGCACCAACTCGGTGGCGGTGATCCCGCTGACTGGCCCGGCGCCGCACCATGTCAGCGCGCTCATTCCAACCGGGGACTACCCGAATGCGGTGAGCGTTGGACGAAGGTTTGCCATGCTTTACGTCGTCAACGGGCTGAGCGCTACCGGAGCGAACAGCGCTTTCTGTTCCGACGACGATTTCGACGCGGCACGCAGGGCGCATTGCAAGGCGACCAATCGGTACGCGCTGCAACTGGAAAAGGCTGGATTTCTGGCCGTGCCCATACCGAAGGAAGGCGATCTCGAGCAGCTGACGCGCACGGTTGTCGCCAATAATCACTTGTCCGTGCGCTCCGACAGGCGCGACGTGGCAGTCATGGGCGCGCTGCACCATCGAATCAAGCATGTGATTTACATCGTGCGCGAGAATCGCAGCTACGACCAGATGCTCGGCGATCTTGGACGCGGCAATAGCGACCCGAGCCTGGTCGAGTTCGGGCGCGCGATCACGCCGAACCAGCACGCGCTTGCCGAGCAATTTGTCGCGTTCGACAATTTTTACGATTCCGGTTCGGTGAGCGGGAATGGTTGGCCATGGAGTACCGCGGCGCGCGAAAGCGACATCGGCGTAAAAACCATTCCCGTGTACTACGCTAAACGCGGCGCCGCATACGATGTCGAAGGGCAGAATCGCGGCGTCAACGTCGGTCTGGGCGATGTCGCCAAACGTCGCGCCGCGGATCCGTCGTACCCGAACGACCCGGACTTGCTGCCGGGAACCGGCAACGTCGCCGCACCCGACAACCGCTTCGGCGAAGAGGGGCATGGTTATCTTTGGGACGCTGCCTTGCGCGCCGGCCTGAGCGTGCGCAACTACGGCTTTTTCCTCGATCTCGAGCGCTACGATCAGCACAAGCATCCGCAGCCTATTGCGCTGGAACGCGATCCGGCCAGCAAGCGTCTCGTGGTCGCCTTTCCCACCAACGCCGCGCTCATGACCCGCACCGACCCCTATTTTCGCGGCTTCGACAATCGCTTTCCGGATTTTTACCGCGAGCGCGAATGGGAGCGCGAGTTCGATCAATACGTCGCCCGCGGCAACCTGCCCAATCTCACGCTGCTGCGCCTGATGCACGATCATCTCGGCGATTTTGGCGAGGCCATCGACGGCGTGAACACACCCGAAGCGCAGGTGGCCGACAACGATTACGCCGTCGCTCGCGTCATCGAAAAAGTCGCCCACAGCCGCTACAAGAATTCGACGCTGATCTTCGTCATCGAGGACGATGCGCAGGATGGTCCGGACCACGTCGACGCCCATCGCAGCACCGCCTTCATCGCCGGTCCCTTCGTCAAGCACGATGCCGTCGTGTCAACCCGATACACCACCGTCAACCTGCTGCGCACGATCGAAGACGTTCTGGGCATCGACCATTTGAGCATCTACGACGCCTACCAGAGGCCGATGACGGACGCCTTTGACCTGAACCAATCGCAGTGGACGTTTACCGCGAACCCGTCTGCCGCATTGTATAAAACGCTACTTCCATTGCCTCGAAACGGGAACGCCACGCAGGCTGTCGGAAAGTTTGCCTTCGTCCACGACGCGCAATACTGGGCCGAGGCGACCCGCGATTACGATTGGTCGCAGGAGGATCGCATCGACTCGGCTGCATTCAACAAACTGTTGTGGCGAGGTCTCAGGGGAAGCGGGCAGCCCTACCCCGAGCAACGTAGTGGAGCAGACCTGAGCGGGCACCGCTAGTCTGACGCGACGAGGCGATGCGCGGTCGATCCCTGGGTGAGGCAGATCGGGGCATAGGTATCGCGCGCTCGGCTGGAAACCCGTACGTGATCCCTTGGAATCTCTCCAGACCGGCACCGCCCACGACATCATCGGCCAGCGCGTTCCTGCGATAATTGCCCTTCCCCGCTGACGGAGCACGACGATGGAACTTGGCATGATCGGCCTTGGCCGCATGGGCGCGAATATGGCGCAGCGTCTGGTGCGCGGCGGGCATCGTGTGGTCGGTTTCGATTTCAGCGCGGACAGCCGCGCCGCGGCCGGACAAAACGGCATCGAGCCGGTCGCCACGCTGGCGGAAGTCGTCGCCGCGCTGAACGCACCGCGCGCGCTGTGGCTGATGGTGCCGGCCGGTGCGCCGGTCGATTCGACGATCGAGAATCTGCTGCCATTGCTCGGCGCGGGCGACACGCTGATCGACGGCGGCAACTCGCTGTACAAGGACACGCTGCGGCGCGCGAAACTGCTTGCCGAACACAAAATCCACTACGTCGATTGCGGCACGAGCGGCGGCATCTGGGGGTTGAAAGAAGGCTACAGCTTGATGATCGGCGGCGACGAACAGGCGGTCGCACGCCTGCAACCGATCTTCGCTGCGCTGGCGCCTGCGACGGATCGCGGCTGGGGCCGCGTCGGGCCGGTCGGTTCCGGGCACTTCACCAAGATGATTCACAACGGCATCGAATACGGAATGATGCAGGCGTATGCGGAAGGCTTCTCGATTCTGCAGCACAAGCAGGAATTCGCGCTCGATTTGCCGCAGATCGCGGAGATCTGGCGGCATGGCAGCGTGGTGCGCTCCTGGCTGCTCGACCTGACCGCCGATGCGCTGGAAAAAATCCGACGATGCAGGGTATCGCGCCGTTCGTTGCCGATTCCGGCGAAGGCCGCTGGACGCTATCGGAGGCGATCGAACTCGGCGTGTCCACGCCGGTGATCGCGCAGTCGCTGCTCGAACGCCTGCGCTCGCGCGACAAGGATTCGTTCACCGACAAACTGCTCGCGGCGATGCGCAATCAGTTTGGCGGGCATGAGGTCAAGAAAGAATAGGTGTGCCGCAAGGGGTGCGTCGCCGAGGTGTGCAAGCGCCCCCTTCCGCCTTCGGCACGTACATTCGTGCCATCCTTGGTACTCACCCTTCGGGCGGCATTCGCCGCGCAAAACGGCAATCCTGCCGTTTTGTCCCCCGCTGCGCAGGGGAAGGGAAAGACAGTGTCACTGGAGGCTGCAATCCTTCCCCGCTGCGCGGGGAAGGGAAAGACAGTGTCACTGGAGGCTGCAGATCCTTCCCCGCTGCACAGGGGAATGGAAGACAGTGTCGCCGGAAACTGGAATCCTTCCCCTGCGCGAGCGGGGGAAGGTGGCGGCAGCCGGAAGGGGGCAACGGCTCAGCCAGCGCCGATCGTCTTGTCGACGACGCTTTGCGCTTCGACTGAGGATGCGCTTCAGATGCGCATCGTCGAGGAAACTTTCCGCGTAGATCTTGTAGATGTCCTCGGTGCCTGACGGGCGCGCGGCGAACCAGCCGTTTTCCGCGATCACCTTGATGCCGCCGATGCGGCCGTTGTTGCCCGGCGCGCGGTCGAGCACATGCAGCACTTTTTCGCCGGCGAGTTCGCTG